>OZ241874.1:0-3817500 GCA_965203305.1 Rhodothermales bacterium
AATTTCTGAACAAATGAGGAGGGACCCTGATACGGTTCGTCGTTCTCGGCAAGAGAAGGCATCGCCTTCTTTTGGAGTAAGACGACAAGGAGAAATCTACCTGCGTTGAATGAGATATTTCACTTGCGGCAACCTTGAGGAATACATGTCAGCATTACTGGGCAGATCTTGTGATCAACTTCAAGAGCGTTCACTGTGAAAAATCGAAGAGATTATGAACAACTTTGAGAAGCTGTACAAGGAAATTGCGGAAAAGTATGAGAGCAATCCCTTGGTAAAGTTTAAAAGAATTATGGCTCTTCATTATTTTTAGTGGAAGGGGTTGTTTTTGGACGCTTCAGGGATACAGATTCAGACCTCCGAGATAGAAGTAAATGGCGTTGATGAATCGCTGTGTATTTCGGAATCCCCGTGCCCGGACTTTGATCATTTTGATCCGGCTGTTCATGCCTTCGGAGGGGCCGTTGGTTACCCGCAGCAGGATGGCATTGATGATTCCCCACAGATGTTTTCGGATCGTATCGGCGGCCTTGATCATGGGTTCCAGTCCAGACTCCCTGACCCATTCCAGCCAGAGTTCCCATTCCTTGCGGGCATAGTCGCGATCTGAGTAGTTCCACAGGTGTTTCGCGGTTTCTTTGATCGCCCATGCTCTGCCCGTTTCCAGTTGGCTGTCCCGCAGGGACTCGAACCGTTCCCGCTGCTTGTCTGACAGATTCTTCTCATTGGTCAGCCAGATATATTTGGTTCCGGTCAGATCCTCCCGCCCTTCCTTTTTCAGTGCCCGGTGCTCCTGTTTGCGAACCGTGTCCACGCCTTCCCCGATGTACTTCACAACGTGAAACTTGTCAAAGGCGGTGATCTCTTTTGCATTCGGGAACCAGTCGTCCGTCTCGCGAATGTACGCCGGCCACATGTCCATGCTGACACTTTCAATTCCGTTTCGCTGCTCGGGGCTCAGCCCCTTGTAATACGCTCCCAGGGACTCTCTCTTGCGCCCTTCTCCCACATACTCCACTACCCCCTTCTTTGCGTCAATGACCACCGTGATATAATTGTGCCCCCGTTTAATGGAGGTCTCATCCACGCCAATATCCTTGACGGTCTCCTTCTTTTTCCGGGACTTCCCACGCTCTACTGCCCGCTGCATGATCCCGTCCACGGCCGTCCAGCTGAGCCCAAGTTTGCGGGAAACCGCAGAGACCGTCGTTTCCAGCAGCCAGTCAATCACCAGTGCCTCCAGTTCATAGGTTACCCGCGCACTCCGGTCCGCCCACGGAATGGCTATCGTCCGCACTCCATGCGCTGGACACGATACACGGGGAAGATCTGTCGTCAGATACGTGCGGTACTTCCATGCGTCCAGATGCCGCCACCGGCGTGGACGGCGATCATACACCGGACATGCCTCCCCGCACTTGGGACATGCAAACTCCGACACATCCTCGCACGCTACATGAATCTCCAGATTCCCCGAATCATCCTCCGCAATGCGGGAAATTACCCACTGCCCCAGCTTCTTTACGATCTTTGCAACCTGCTTGATTTCTATGTTCATCCTGCTGATTTGTATGGTGAAATGATAAAGGATTGCGACAGATCAGCACGCTGATTCGCGCAACATTATGACCCGAAACCCATTAAAGACATCAGCAGGTTTTAAGTTGCTCCTCACTAAATTTGTGGAAGAGCCAGAATTATTGACGGATTTGAGGATAAGTTGAGGAGTATGGGCATTGAGGTGCCCAGCCAAAGTGGGCCCATTACTACAATCAAGGAGCACACAGGCGACAGACAAAATCGCAAGAAAGTATTGATTTATGCCGGTGAAAGAGGATTCCAGAAAATCTATCTACGTTGAATGAAGGCGGTATGTTTGCGGTGAAATTGAAGGGCATGCACCAATATTTCCCAGTTCCAGCTTGTGAGTGATCTCCTTGTTGGCACATGATGCAGTGGCATGGTGGATGGCTGGGATATTCGGAAGATTATGTGGGTTGAATGAAATCGGATATGTACCGGCGTGCAATGGCTCTCCTATCTCACACTCCCTCCTAATTGGTCTTACGAGTGACTTGGGTGCACATATTTCTTTAAATCTATTCGCTACAACAAATAGAGGAGGGGTACCGATAAATAAAATTGACCAGAAATGTAATGGCATCACGAATAATCGTGAGGATAGACCGAAGATGGACTCAAAGGAATTGCTGACAAGTTGGAGGGCAACTTAGGGGATGTGGAACCTCTCCGTTCTCGGCAGAGAAGTCAATGTTTTCTTATAGAAAAAGACGATAGGGACGATAAGGAGATATCTGCTTAGGTTGAATGAGAAGCCTCTGATCGCGGCAAATTTGGGTAAAGACATCAGTATCATTTGGGCAGGTATCGCAATCAATTTCAATAGCATTCACCGTGATTAATCGCAGAGGGTAATGGGCAAATTTGAGAGGTTGTACAAAGAGATTGCAAAGAAGGAAGTGTGAGAGTGATCCCCGAATGGAATTCAAGAGAATTGCCGATGAGATCAAAGACAGGTTAATGAGCATGGGTATCAAAGTACCTAGCCAGAGCGGACCTATTATCACAATTCGGGAACACGCAAAAGACAATTCGAATCGTGCTCGTCGCTCTCGGGGCAAGAAGATGCTGATTTCTTTTAGAGAAGGAGGATATACAGAAGTGTATCCAACTCGACCTCCCTGTTTATGAGGGCCCCGCATTCTAGTGTCTGAACAGACAAGTGAGCTTCTTGCAAAATTTCCAGGTAATGAAAAAAATATCGCTCTGAGAGTGCTTGCGGGCGTATTAGGTCGGGTATAGAGTTATTTTTGCAAGAGACTCAAGTGGGCAACCGGAGATCCATCCGGCGCTCTGGGTAATGGAGGATGTTACTTTCCTTTGGAGGATCAAGAGACAACTTGGATCAAATCAAGTCTGACCATAGACCTGAACGGGATGCACATCAATAAGTCGGGAAACTGATTCACCGTGATGGACCGTATCAACGGAATGTTACAGAGGATATCCGAGGCTGGGAGATGGCATACTGAATAATGTTTCCCTTGGTATAGGGTCGCTTGTTGGCACGAAGAGCTTAGGTTCTAAAAAAGAAACTTCTTCGCTCAGAGAGAGTCTATGGAGGGGTAAATTGTCACAGGAGATCGTACAAGGGCTACGAGATTGAAAAGAGAGTCGCATGCCCTCCGAAATCATCATAGACGAAAAACTTGCTGCCGAGCACGGCCTCACTGAACAGGAGTACGGGTGGATTCTGGAACGGATGGGAAGAACTCCAACGATTACGGAACTTGGGATCTATTCCGTCATGTGGAGCGAACACTGCTCCTACAAAAACTCCATCGCAGTACTCAAGACATTGCCTCGTGAGGGGAAAGCACTTCTGGTGGGAGCGGGAGACGAGAATGCCGGACTGGTGGACATAGGGGATGGTCTGGCTGTTGCGTTCAAGATAGAAAGCCACAATCACCCCTCGGCTGTTGAGCCGTACCAGGGAGCAGCCACAGGTGTTGGGGGAATCCACCGGGATATCTTTACCATGGGGGCGCGTCCAATCTGTTCCCTAAACTCGTTGCGCTTCGGTTCGCTTGAACAGAACAGAGTTCGGTATCTGTTTGATGGCGTTGTCCGTGGTATTGGAGACTATGGAAATTCTTTCGGAGTGCCCACTGTGGCCGGGGAAGTATATTTTGATCCGGCATATGAAGGGAATCCGCTGGTGAATGCGATGAGTGTCGGAATCGTCAAAACAGATGCCACAGCATCGGCTATTGCAGAAGGTGTCGGCAATAAGGTATATATCGTAGGTTCTGCAACGGGCCGGGATGGAATTCACGGGGCAACATTTGCTTCTGAAGAGCTTTCGGAAGAGAGCGAGAAGAAGCGTCCAAGCGTTCAGGTCGGAGATCCCTTTACAGAAAAACTGCTTCTTGAGGCAACGCTGGAAGCACTTGCCGCCGGTGTCGTGATTGGAATTCAGGATATGGGAGCCGCAGGAATTACCTGCTCTTCCTGCGAAATGAGTGCGAAGGGGGAAGCAGGAATGCGACTGAATCTGGACCATGTGCCGGTCCGCGAACCAGACATGACTGCCTACGAAATTATGCTGTCTGAAAGCCAGGAGCGGATGCTCCTGGTTTGCGTACCCGGGCAAGAAGAAACACTGCAGGACATCTTCCAGAAATGGGATCTGCATGCCGTCTGTATCGGAGAGGTTACAGACACCGGGCGGGTGCAGGTGCAGCATCACGGGCAACAAGTTGCTGATGTGGAAGCAGATCATCTGGTTCTGGGAGGCGGAGCTCCGGTTTATTACCGTGAAACCAGCCGCCCCGAATATCTGGATACAACCGCTGCATTGCCAGATCTGGAGGATGTTCAGGTGCACGAAGTGGACGATAGAATGATGAGTCTCCTGGGATCTCCCAACATTGCGTCCAAACAATGGGTGTACCAGCAATATGACACTATGGTACGTACAGGGACCGTCACAGGCCCAGGGCGCAGTGATGCAGCTGTGGTACGGATCAAGGGATCAAAGAAAGGATTAGCTGTCAAGACCGATTGCAACGGAAGATATGTCTACCTGAATCCACGTAAGGGTGGGCAGATTGCCGTTGCTGAAGCCGCCAGAAATGTTGTCTGTGCCGGAGGGAGACCTCTGGCAATCACCAACTGTCTCAATTTTGGCAATCCATACAAGCCGGAAGTCTACTGGACTTTCAAGGAAGCCGTAAGAGGGATGAGCGATGCATGCCGGATTCTCAATACGCCGGTGACGGGAGGGAATGTTTCGTTTTATAATGAGAACCCGGAAGGGGCGGTATTTCCAACTCCGACCATTGGCATGTTGGGGCTGGTGGAGGATGTGGAATCCCATGCGACACAGGCAGGGTTTCGTCGGGCAGGAGATATAATTTATTTGCTCAGTCCGGAAACATGGAATTTTCGTGCAGAGAAGGAATCCATCGGAGGCAGCGAGTATTTGAGTAGCTGCCACGGGCTGGTTTGTGGAGATGCTCCATATCTGGACTTGGCAGAAGAGCAGGCAGTGCAGGCGGTCATGCTTGCATTGATTCAGGAAGGCGTGATTGCAAGTGCCCATGACATTTCTGATGGGGGATTATTGATTGCACTGGCAGAGAGTGTTCTTTTTATGGAGCACGCAGGTGCCGACATACATCTGAATCTTCATGGTACCCTCCGCCTGGACGCTCTGCTTTTTGGAGAGGCGCAGTCTCGAATCGTGTTCTCCACAGCTCCATCAGATACGGAAAGGGTAGACGATATCCTTGCCGGTCATTCCGGTGTACAGGTGACCAGACTGGGAGCAGTACAGGAGAAGCTGGAATTTTCGGTCACTGTGAATGGTCAGCAGGTCGTTCAGTGTATGCCGAGTGCAATGAAGTCCGTGTATTTCGGAAGTATTCCAAAGTACATGGAGGGAGCTGTCGCATAAGAGCAGCCCAACCAACCTCAGATTTTTGCGTATAACGAAGTTATCCATCACAATCCACAACAACACAGATCTTATGGCAGCTATCAAATTGACTGATGCAAACTTTCAGGCCGAGGTACTAGAATCTGATGTTCCGGTACTTGTTGATTTTTGGGCTGAATGGTGTGGGCCATGCCGTGCGATTGCTCCAGTTATATCAGAGCTGGCTGCGGAGTATGCCGGCAGGGCAAAAGTGGGAAAAGTAGATGTGGATATGAATCCAGAGGTCTCCATGAAATATCATGTGCGTTCCATTCCAACACTGCTCTTTTTTGTTGACGGAGAAGTGTGTCATCAAATGCTAGGTGCCAGAAGCAAGCGGGAATTTCAGAGGAAACTTGACGAGCTTATCGGAGCATCTGTGTAGCTGGAAGAATTTCCAGAAAGAACTGGACCGTTTCGCGAGGAGATTTCGGCTTAGCCTTGGGCATGAATGCCTTGTGCTGTCTGGAAAAACCTTACCTTGGAAGCATTTGAAAGATGTCCACTACATCCATTTTTCCCGAGAATCTGTTCAAGGGGGCAGAGCATCACAGAGTTGTAATTATTGGTTCTGGTCCGGCAGGCTATACTGCTGCGCTCTATGCGGCTCGTGCAAACCTTGCTCCAGTTGTTTATGAGGGGCTTGAACCTGGCGGCCAGCTTACAACGACAACGGATGTAGAAAACTATCCAGGGTATGTGGACGGGATACTGGGCCCTGTCATGATGGAAGACTTCAAGGCACAGGCAGTACGCTTCGGAGCAAAGGTCCGCTATGGTACCGTTACAGGTCTGGAACTGTCCGAACGCCCGTTCAAACTGGTGGTTGATGAAGATACGGGTCTCCTTTCGGATACTGTGATCGTTGCTACAGGGGCTTCAGCCCGCTATCTGGGACTGAAAAATGAAAAACGTCTGCTGGGACGCGGAGTCTCTGCATGTGCAACCTGTGACGGGGCCTTTTTTCGGGATCAGCCCCTGGCTATTGTCGGCGGTGGGGATACGGCAATGGAAGAATCGTTGTTCCTGACGCGGTTCGCGTCAAAAGTCTGGCTGATCCATCGCCGGGACGAACTCCGTGCCTCAAAGATTATGCAGCAGCGTGTCATGGATCATCCCAAAATCGAAATAATCTGGAACACTATCGTCACAGATGTGCTTGGCGCGGATGGGGTCACGGGTGTCCGGCTCAAACATGTGAAGGATCATGGCGAGAGGAATCTGTCAGTTGGCGGGTTCTTTGTCGCGATTGGGCATACCCCGAATACAGGACTCTTCACATCATGGCTGGATGTGGATGATCAGGGATATATCAAGACATTGCCGGGATCAACCCGTACAAATATTCCGGGTGTATTCGCCTGCGGAGATGCACAGGATCATGTTTACAGGCAAGCCGTCACGGCTGCCGGAACCGGATGCATGGCTGCAATAGATGCCGAACGATTTTTGGCATCAGGATCTCAGGATGTTGCGTAACAGAAATGCAACATTCTCTGGGCGCTCGCGGAGTCTGCGCACATAGTACGGGAGCCATAACCTTCCGTAAGGCACATAGACGCGCATATTATATCCGTCGTGCACAAGGGTCTGCTGTGTTTTCGGACGCAAACCATACAACATCTGAAATTCAAACTTGGCGGGGGGGATTTCCTTCTCCTGAGCAAAGGACTTCGTCGCGCTGATCAGAGAATCATCGTGCGTAGCGATGGCGGGATAATTGCCATGCAGAAGCAGCTCTCTGGCACAGGAGAGAAACTGGGCGCGTATTTCTGGCATGCGCCGCAGGGCAATTGTGGCAGATTCCCGATAGGCACCTTTGCAAAGCCGAACTCTCGCTCCCAGCTCGCACATGCGCTCCACATCTCTCATGGTACGTTTCAGATAGGCTTGCAGTACAGGTCCTACATGAGCCTGATAATCGGGAAAGACGGATTCAAAAATGCGGAGGGTTGAGTCCAGGAGCGAACTGCTTTCCATATCCAGCCGAACAAACGCGTTCAGCTCTCGGGCATTTTCCAGCAGGAGACGAAGATTTTCAACACAGAAATCTTCATCAATTACCTGTCCGATCATGGAGAGTTTGACGGAGATATTACGCTCCAGATCAGGCTTGGAGGCAAGCGCATGGAGTAGCTGGATGTAGGACTCCAGCCCTTTTAGGGCAAGTTTTCTACGGGTTATGTGTTCCCCGAGCAGGTCAACCGTTGTGAGAAGCCCCCGGTCCTTGAGTTGCCCAATCACGGGGATCGCACCAGCAAGGGTTTCTGCAGCGACGAAACCACGGGCAAAGATAAAGGGCAACCGCATCATCGCGATTTAGCGAAAAAGGAGTAAGTCCACATCCCGGAACGCTGGTGACCGGTGATACTCATATCAGAAACGGGAGACAGCTAAAAGTCGTCGCTCGTGCAGAGTTTGCACTGGAAAGCATTATTGTAATGTCTGGACACCAAAATCGCCCTTGTACGATGCCAAAAGGGCATTGATTGCGTTACAAAGAGCATGCAGTTTGTGTAGCTTTCGTTTTGCTGCGGGTGCATGATCAAAGCCGGGGAAGCTAGTGCTCCGCATGGACATGAAAAGACGGCCAAGATATTTTCCGGCAGTCATGCTGGCCGAAAAAGCAGAAGGTACATGTAACCTTTTGGAAAAATACTCCGTAAGGAATACAGTCTTCCGGTGAGTGGGAGCACTAGGCATCGCACAACATTCCCAGGTGTTTGCGATGCCTTTTTCGTTCTATACGGGCAATATAACCAATAGTCCGCTACTTTTCTGCGGGTATCCAGTTACTGGGATCACTGATATTCTCCAGGAGTGCTTTCGGATCCGTTACGATCAGATGTGCTCCATGCTGGCGCAGCAGCATTCCGTGCGTATCCGGGTTCAGATATGGGGGGACAAAGCCAATCGCAAGCATACCTGCTGCGCGAGCTGCCACCATATCGTCAACAGAATCTCCTATGTAGACGGTTACTTCTGCTTGGACCTGCAATCCCGCGGCGTGAAGAATTCCCAGTGCATACAAGAGAGGAAAGGGGTCAGGTTTCCTGCGATCATCCTGTTTTTCTCGGGGAACCAGCAGGGAGAAAATTCGATGCCACCCGAATCGGTCCAATGCCCAGTTTGCTTCTGCCCGGGGGCGCCCCGTCACAATTCCAAGCACATGTCCTCTCCGGTGCAGTTCCTGCAGTATACTGGTTTGAATGAGCGATTGCTCCTCTGTGATAAATCCGTCCCAGTTTTCACCCCGGTATCGACGCTGAAATTCACCCACGACACGGGTCATGGTTACTTCCATTCCAGAGTCTCCAATAAGCGCATGCGTGAGTGCCCAGTCATCGTTGAATCCCCCACGGTCTTTGTATCGCTGAATTGTTTTTGGACTGACCGCCCGCCCGGTAAAGTGATATACCGTTTCTTCAATGGCACGTCGGTAGGATCCAGACACATCTACCAGCACACCATCCATATCAAACAGGATCACAGGAATTAGAGGCGAGGCTGACATCAAGGTAATGCGCAAAAGGCATTCTGAGAGAAGACAGATACCTGCTAGGAGTTCATGGTCGCCAGAAACTCATCGTTATTTTTGGTCGAACGCATTCGGTCAAGCAGAAAATTCATCGCCTGAATCGGGTCCATATCTGCGAGAAGCTTCCGAAGAATCCAGATTCGTGCCAGACGTGCGCTCTGAATCAGCAGTTCTTCCCGTCGTGTTCCGCTCATGACTACATTGATCGCAGGGAATATACGCCGATCAGCCATTTCCCGGTTCAGCACCAGCTCCATATTTCCGGTGCCCTTGAATTCTTCGAAGATTACCTCATCCATGCGGCTCCCTGTATCAATCAGTGCCGTTCCGATGATCGTCAAAGATCCTCCCTCTTCCACATTGCGGGCAGCTCCAAAAAAACGCTTCGGGCCTCTCAGTGCAGTTGCATCCAGCCCCCCGGAAATGGTACGTCCCGAATCTGGGCACACGGAATTGTGTGCACGTGCCAGTCGGGTAATGGAATCCAGAAGAATCACCACATCCTGCTTTGCTTCCACTAGGCGTTTTGCCTTTTCCAGAACAATGTCTGCTACTTCCACATGTCGTGACGGCTCTTGGTCAAATGTAGATGCGATTACTTCCCCTTTAACATGTCTCTCCATATCCGTGACTTCTTCTGGTCGTTCATCCACCAGCAGGATGAGCAGGTGTGCTTCAGGATGATTTGCACTGATGGAGTTTGCAATTTTTTGCAGGAGAATGGTTTTGCCGGTTTTCGGCTGGGCGACAATAAGGCCTCGCTGCCCCTTGCCGATTGGAGCAAAAAGATCCAGAACCCGCATGGACATCCCGTGCGCTCTTGTTTCCAGCCGGAGATGCTCGTCGGGGTAGAGAGGGGTCAGGTAGTCAAAACTCGGTCGCTCCACCAGTGCTCCAGGTTCATGTGCGTTAATTTTCTTGACATGAATCAGTGCAAAGTACCGCTCCCCGTCTTTGGGCGGGCGAATTTCGCCATCAACGGTATCTCCAATCCGAAGACTGAAGCGTTTGATCTGACTGGGAGATACATAAATATCCTCAGGACCGGGCAGGTAATTATAGTCAGGGGAGCGCAAAAACCCATATCCATCAGGGAGAATTTCCAGAACTCCCGTCTTGTCAATCATCGTATCCGGGTCTATCTTTCGCGGGTCAAACTTCCCCATATAGGGCAGTTTGTGATCATGGACTCGCCGCCGATCATCCCTTGTGTGTGCGCGCGGGTCTCTTCGTCCGCCGTGTCGCCCCGAGCTTTGTTTTTTGGAACGGCCTCCCGGCCGTCCTCCTCTGGGTGATCTCTTGTCAGATTCGTGATGTGGATGTGACATATTCTGTTTCGTGGAATAGGGATTGTCCGAGGGTCTTGTGTTCTTTCGTCTTCCAGTTCCGCCATCTCTTCCTGCCGAACCTCTATGAGAGGGATGGTGTCGGGGTGCTGTTGCAGGAACAGATGAGGTTTGTGGAGCTGAGTTCAGTGGCGTATCTGTCTGAGTTTGACGAGGCTCAGAATTTTCGGGATCTGGCAGGCTTCTGTCTTTCGTCCCAGGGGTTTGATTTTTCCGGGATTCAGGAAAAAGGCTTCCGCTCCTGGGAGCAGTTTGGGGGTCTTGATGATCAAGGATAAAGCGGATCAAGTCCTGTTTCCGAAGAGTGCTCCATCCTTTCGCACCGGTTTGCTGAGCTATTTCCTTGAGCTCTGGCAGTTTCTTGGCACTTAGTTCCAGTTGATTCATGAAAATTGAGAGGGGAAGGTGGCCAGCAAAGAAATGTCTTCAGCATGGCAGGGAAAGAATAGCCTCCGCAGGCAGCGGGGCATCACAAGTAAGGTGAGACTCGGTAGACTGGAAACAGGGAAAACAACTAGACTGACACGCAAACGGGTAAAGTTTGGGCGTGTCACACAACGGGATCAGGTACCTGATACGACAAAAGACATAATTGGTTGCCTGAACGGAACCAAGTTAACAAAAAAATACGACAAGTGAGGTTCCTGCCATGAGCCCCAGTGTCCATTCCTTTGCTATACTCGGAAATTCGTTGAGGAGATGACACTTTATTCAGGATGGTAGAATTAACTGAATTCATTCACTCGTACTCACGGAGGAAGGCTTCGGCGAGAAAATGTGAGCCGCAAATGAGAATTGTGTCCTCGTCTGATGCTCGTTCCTGCGCAAATTTCCACATATCAGAGACGGAGCCTGTTTCAGCCACCCCAAGAGTATTTTCTCGAAGTACACTTGCTAATTTCGTAGCAGAGCAAGCACGACGAAGGTCAAGGTCACACGCGTATATGCGGAGCGATTTCCGTGCTTTCAGCATTTTTGCGATTCCAGAAATGTCCTTGTCCTTCATGAGAGATAGTATCAGGTGCAAGGTACCACTATGTGGTACATAGTCCAGGGACGCGGCAATTCCTGCCGGGTTATGAGCGACATCCAGAATCGTTAACGGGTTTTGTTGGATGATTTCCAGGCGAGCCCGCAGTCCGGCAAGCTCCTGAACCTGTGAGAGTCCTCTCTGAATTATTTGGGAGCCAAGCTCCGTCTCTGGAAACAGTATCTCAGCACTTCGCACTGCCAGAAGGGCATTGCGAACTTGGTGAGGCGCAGTCTGGCAATTCTGCGAGGGAAGCTTATATACATCGGAAGGCGTGCGCAAACGGGTTCCCGTGACCCGTCCCACCTCAATCCACGGGGCCCCCACAATGCAAGCAGTATTC
Organism: Rhodothermales bacterium; assembly: GCA_965203305.1. Taxonomy (GTDB): domain Bacteria; phylum Bacteroidota; class Rhodothermia; order Rhodothermales; family Bin80; genus Bin80. The sequence continues at coordinate 11,758 of OZ241874.1, forward strand.
CGCACGATTTCCTGTGTGGCAGCTCGGCCTGTCGCTGCAATCACCGGAGTGTTTTTCTTGATGATTCCTGCCTTTTCCTGTGTGATTGCAGCCAGCGTATTTCCCAGTGTTTTGGTATGATCCAAGTCAATCTGCGTAATCACGGACAGTTTGGGGTTCAGAATGTTGGTTGCATCCAATCGTCCTCCGAGACCCGTTTCAACTACTGCAAGGTCTACAGAGGACTCTGCGAAGAACAAGAATGCCAGTGCGGTCACGGCTTCAAAGAAGCTTGGCTGCAAGCGACGGAAAAGAGAGCCGTACCGATCCAGTGCTCCCTGCATCCAGGCTTTTGATACCGGGGTGCCATTCAGCCGGATTCGCTCGGACAGATGCAGCAGGTGAGGGGAGGTATAGAGTCCAATGCGATATCCAGCAACTTGGCCAATGGCCGCAATCATGCTGGCAACAGACCCCTTGCCATTTGTGCCAGCAATGTGTACGCTGTCAAATTTGCACTCTGGATTGCCCATCTCTTCAAGAAGACGGGCGACTCCGCGCAGCCCGGGCTTCATGGCAGCATTGCCAAGCTCTGAGTAGCGTGGCAGGCTTAAAAGCTGCTCAGCATACCTGGGCTGCATTACGCTTTCCGTGGCCGCAGGGTAATTACAGGAAGGATCATCTCTTCCATAGAAGCCCCTCCGTGCTGCATGGAATCATTAAAGCGATTCCTGTAATGGTTGAAGTTCGTCGGATAGACGAAATAATAGTCTTCCTTGGCAATGATGAAGGAGTTCCCCGGGCCCCCGGCGGGTAATCCATAGGATTTTGGGTCTTCTACAATCATTGCGTGACGGGAGTCTGCCTGTATATTTTTTCCGAATTTGTACCGCAGAGCGGTGGAGGTATTTCGATCTCCGCGTACTTTTGCTCCACGCAGGCTCCGGATTGCCCCATGGTCTGTCGTAATGATAATTGTACAGTCCCTTTTGGATAATGTCAGAAAGGACTGATACAGCCAGGAGTGCTCAAACCAGGTTCGAGTCAGGGCCCGATAGGCTTGCTCATCGGGAGCCAACTCCCGGATCACCTCTGAGTCGGCTCTGCTGTGGGCCAGAATGTCTACAAAATTTATGACGACAGAATTCAGATCAGCCCGCAAACAGTGATTCACATCCCGTGCAAATGCACGGCCATCCTTTTTGCCTATCAGCTTCTTGTAGCACATGGATATGTGGTTGAGATTTAACCGACCGAGGCAGGCTTTCAGCAAGGCTTTCTCATGTCGGTTCAGGCTGTGCTCATCCCCCTTCTCGCCCTGCCACAGGTCGGGGTGACGGCGGGCGATTTCAGATGGCAGAAGGCCACTAAAAATCGCGTTGCGGGCATAGGGTGTAGCTGTTGGGAGAATCCCGAGATGGAAGTCAGTCTCAATAGAAAAGAAAGGCATGAGCAGAGACTCAAACTCCAGCCACTGATCATATCGCATGCAGTCAATGACAAAGAAGATCACAGGGCGATCTGTACTCAGCTCTGGAACAACCCAGCGTGAAACAACCTCATGGGACAGGACCGGTCGGTCCATCTTGGACCGAGACATGTATGCCGAAATCCAGTCAGAATAGACATCTTCCACATATCGGCCAAATGCCCGGTTCGCCTCTCGGTACTGATCCTTCAGAACTTGATGTGCTCCTTCGTCACTCTGCAATTGGCGATCATAGTGGACCAGCTCCTGGTAGAGGCTGATCCACTCCTCAATAGAATTACAATCGTGCAATGTTGACGAAATGGCATTGAACCTGTGCATGTAGTCTTTGGACACACGTGCATTCTGCAGCTGTATTCCCTCAAGGAGCCGCTTACATGTGAGAAGAATTTGACTAGGGTTTACAGGCTTCGTCAGATAGTCACTGATCTGTCCCCCCAAGGCTTCATCCATGAGATGTTCTTCCTCACTCTTGGTCACCATGATCACAGGGATATCGGGCCGCTTCTGTTTGATGGCGGCGAGCGTTTCCAGCCCCCCCATCCCTGGCATCTGCTCATCCAGAAGAACTACATCTACTAGATCGTTCTGGAGGACCACTTCAACAGCATCAACTCCGTTCGTTACGCTGGTAACTTGATATCCCCGATTTTCGAGGAAGAGAACATGGGAGCGGAGCAGATCAATTTCGTCATCTGCCCAGAGGATATGGCCGGCCTTTGACATCAACTTGGAAGGATTTAGTGAGTCGTAGCCGTGGGTTCAGATGCAGTGCAGATATGGTTGAGCAGGCAAGTATACTGCAGGCAGGTCATCGGGTTCAGTCCGTTTGCAACAGGGTGCGATCAAGCTGGTTACAGACATCTTACCAGACTACATAAAACGATGGCAGAAAAAAGTTTGTCTAACCGAATGAAGGACGCGCTGAATGAGCAGATTAAAGCAGAGCTGGAGTCAGCCTACCTCTACTTGGGACTTGCATCTGAAATGGAGTCTCGGGGTCTCAAAGGATTCGCTCACTGGTTGCGTATCCAGTGGGAGGAAGAATTGGCGCATGGACTGAAACTGTATGATTTTCTTCTTCAGCGTGATGCGGAAGTAGAACTTCATGCACTGGAAAAGCCGAGTATTGATTCTGGTCAGACAATTTTGGATATTTTCACGCAGGTACTCAAGCATGAACAGTACATTACGGCTAGAATTAATGGATTGTATGCATTGGCTCTGGAGGAAGGAGACTATGGTTCACAGACTCTCCTGCACTGGTTCATAGAAGAGCAGCTGGAGGAAGAGGAATCGGCACGGGAGATCATTGACAACTTGCGACTGGCTGGAGAATCGGGGGCTGCCCTCTTCCTTCTGGATCGTGAAATGTCCCAGCGTACAGGGGAGAATTGAATGTCTGGCTATGCGCCGGGTCAAAATTTTCAGAAAAAACGGGAGTTCGGGGGTATGATGCAGTTTGACATACTTTCCAGAGAAGAGTTTCTGTCTCAAACACCCGTGAAATACAAACGATATTTTCAGTTGTTCTGACACTGGCTGTTGTCATCACCGGATGCAACAGGCACAATAATGGGCAGAGACTGATTCCTGTTTTGATGGAAGCCAGGATTTAGAGTGTCAACCGGAGGAGTTAATCGAGGACCAAACAGGGGCTTGTTCCGAATGGAGAGTTATATGGAAGACCACCTCACATTGGGTACACAATCTAGCGTCGGAAAAGTGTCATGTTTAAGAGGCTCCCGCAAACATAGCCTTATGTCCTGATCTGCCTGCAAGCACTCCCCGGCGACAGTTCTTCGTCATGCGGAATGTTTGCAAGAGGGCGCAAGTGACATAGCCTGCATCTGATCTGTAAGGCTATTTCCCCCAATGAAGAGCACCCCGATACGCTGCCGTACCGGGGTGCTCTCGGTTTCGCCTTGAGCCGCTCTGGGCGGCTATTTCTTTACTTCACCAGGGTCATGCGTCCGGTCTTCACATGCCTGTGCTCGGCTCCGGTCGCCATGATCCGGTACAGGTAGGTTCCGCTCGCCAGGCTGGTGGCATGCAGTTCGATGCTCCGGTTCGCCCCTGCTTCCATCTCCTGCGCTGGCAGCGTGATCACTTCTCGTCCCAGCATGTCTACAATCTGGACTCGCACCTGCGCATGTTCCGGCAGGTCAAACTGGATCCGTGTGCTCGGATTGAACGGGTTCGGGTAGTTGCCATGCAGCGCAAACTCTGTCGGAAGCTCAACTCCTTCTTCCTCCACTCCTGTCACTACCACTGTCGGAATGACCATCCCGTTCCTGTCTACGCCCAGGATCGTCAGATCCCGCTTCGTCCCCGACAGGTTCAGCACCAGCGTCTGCCCTCCATATCCGTACAGGTCCAGTTCGTAGGCCTCTGTGACCTCCTGATCTGTGGATTGTACCCGAAAAATCTGCTGCGAGGGAGCCAGCGTGGCGTAGCGCCGCGTGGCATCGTCCAGCATCAGGTTTCCTGCCAGCGTCGTGTTCACCGTCATGGAATCCACCGGATCCAGCACTTCTACCCGCGCTGCTCCCAGATCTGCCGAGCCGTGCACCAGCAGCACATCCACCTGGTTCGCAACCTGCGATGTCATCCGGGTTTCCAGCACCTTGAGCATGGGTTCCGCTAGACTCCCGTGGGCAATCACCACATAGTTTTTATTATGCGCCAGGGGAAGCGTCTGGGTGACCGCCTGCTCGGCCGGTGCGCCAACGGGCTGGATTTTCAGGTCATGGCTTCCTGCCCCTACCGGACGGTAGGCTGTGGCACTGCGGAACTGCATTCCGCTACCAATCTGGATGTCTCCCAGATGCAGGTTGATTGGGGTCGGCAGGGGCACATTATGGATGAACTGCAGATTCGCCCGTCCTCCGCTCAGATCGGCCTGGTCAATCGGGTTCTCAATCCCGTTCGCTGCAATCCCGAAGATCGCACAGCTGCCCAGCCCAATCCCTTCCTGCGTCAGGTGCACCACTCCATTGAGATATCCGTTTATCGCAAATGAACTCGCATCTGCCTGTGCCGGACGCTGTCCCGCCAGCTTCGGATTCTTCCACATGCAGTCCCACTGCACGATCCGCAGTCCGCTGGCATCCGCCACATTCTGGAGCCCCTCCGCCGCGATCCGAAGGTTCGTATTCGTGGGCAGCGACTCCGTCCCCAGATCCACCTTCCAGAACAGGTCTGCATGCACATCTAGGGTCAGGCTGCCCCCTGCCGTCGGAACCGTGAGGTTCTGCCATGCCGGCATGGCTCCGTCTGGCACCATCACTGGAGACACGGTCGCCGCCGTGGTATCAATCAGGTCGGAGGGCAGCTGCAGGATGAGCGGACGGTAGTGGGACATGTCTCCCTTCTCCATTCCCACCGGGAACAGATACCCTCCGCTGGCAAAGCCTGCTCCTGCCGTTCCCTGTAACAGGTGCCGAGCGACCGGACCGCCGATATACGACTGCCGGGAACCACGCAGGATCGTGGCCTTGCATGCTTCATTGTTCTTGTCTCCACATTTGCTCCCTTCCTGCGCCGTACTCCGACCACGGAGCTCCTGCTCCACCTGCACATTCTGCACCGTCCACATAAACATGCTGTCCATTGGCATGCTGTGAATCTTCCCCTGCCGGAGCGTCAGTGTGGCCGCCTTCTGCTGCATGACATGGCTTTTCAGCAGCAGTCCCTTTGCGTTGTTCACCGTGACACTGTGCAGGGCTGTCGTATCCCCGGTCATTACTTCCTGCGCCTCCTTGCCTGTGAACTCCACCTTCACATTCAGCTTCCCGTTCTTTGCAAAGTGGAAGCCCCCATGCACCATCAGTACTGGCATTCCGTCTGTCACATAGCGCGACGCATCCGCTGCCACCATGAAGTCTCCCATCACCGTTTTCGTTGCCCCGGAATGCAGGCGCACCCCCGCGACATCCTCCATCACCGTCCCCTTCGTTTGCATAAAGTCTCCGTGAATCAGGATGGACCGCTTTGCCGCATTGTTATAGCGGGAATTCAGCCCGCCGGTCCCGCTGATCATGAGGTCCCCCATGAACTCTGTCGTTTCCGCGTACGGCCAGATCGTGGCCGAGCTCAGGGACACCGCATCCATGATGACCACTTTCTTGTTGCTGGTTTCCACCGATCCTTGCATGGCGGACAGGCTGTCCACGGTAAGCATCTTGCCGTCTGCAGTGGCACTCTTCAGGTACAGCGTCCCGTCCCAGTTCCCGGTCCCCGGGGTCATCGTGCCGTCAAAGACAACCGTCTGCAGCATCTTGCTGTCGGCACTCGCATCAATGGTGGTTTGCTTGCTCCCCTTCGGCACTTTGATCCTGTCCGCGGTCAGGCTCCCCGTCAGGGTCAGCAGCACATCGGGACGATCATTGTCCTTCACATTGGTTCGCTTCTGTGTGTCTTCCGGCCCCAGCATCAGGGTCCCGTCTCCCAGGTTGATCATGGCATCTTTTTCAATGCTCGCCTGGGCGGTATTGCTGGCATACTTGCCCTGCTGCACCCGTCCCAGCACATGCAGGTCCCCGCCTCTGGTCATGAGCTTGCTCTTGCCATTCACGCTCACCTTCCCGTGCACCCTCACATCCTGTCCTTCCGTATGCAGTTCGCCTGCTGCGATGACTACACTATAATTGTCTACCTTCGTAGCACTGGTGCGGTCCAGGGTGGAGGTCCCCACGGTCAGCATTCCGTCCACCATCAGCTTTCCTTTGGTGATCATCAGTTTGCCCATAATGGAGCGGTCTCCGCTCGTGGTGATCTCCGCACTGGCATGATTCACGATCACATCCCGCGGGTCAAACCATTCCAGCGCATCCGTCACCGTGCGCTTGCCCGGCGTGATATAGGTCAGGATGTAGCGATCCGCCACATTGGGCTTTGCCATCTTGTCCGTAGAGATGCTCCCCGGATCATTGGCATCCTTTTCCAGCATCCCGTTCTGCACGGTAATGTGCTCCGTCACATGCAGGGTGGAGTCGGTTGTACTCTCCGCATCCACCAGCGAAAGCGTGCCACTGCACAGCCCCAGGTTCTTCGTCTTGATCACCTCGTCCAGCCGGAGCTCGCCATTCCCGACCGAGATAGAGAGCGCATCCAGCATCGTATGCAGGGCGGCCTTCTTCACAACATCCGTATTCCGGTTGCCATAGGTCAGCCGCTTGATCGTGGAGGCTTCATCCAGCTCCCCGCTCAGCTCTCCCTGAAGAATCAGGGATTCGGTCACCTTCACATTCTTGGTGGACATCAACTCGGCGCGAGGCCCCACATGCAGGGTCTTGACCGTCAATGTTCCGCTGGAGACCTCCAGTTCATCCAGGGCCATCACGGCATCCAGCATCACCTCCGAGCCCCGCCCGGTCACGGACTGCTTGTCTGTGCCCCCGAATAGAATATGATTCCCGAAGGTAAGTCCGGTGTCTTTTGCGGTGCACATCCCGTCCACATTGGACTCGGCCGGATCGGACATTCCGATGGTGTTCCCCTGGGCAGAGATCCCGCCTTCTATTCGCACATTGTGCACCGTTTTGGGCCGTTTCGCCACACTTGCGCCGGTCGTGTCTGCATCCAGATGCACCCGTCCCTTGTCTTCAAAGTCCGCCGCGTCTTCCACAGTCAGCGTCCCCTTGATCACGGACTCCCGGGTATTTGCGCCGCTCAGTGGAGCCAGGAACAGCACGCGGGGAGCGCAGGCCGGCGCATTAGATTTGGTATCCGCGGCAGCCCCGTCGGTGAAGCTGCTGTAGTTCACTTTCAGGTCCCCCGCAATCGTCACCGCACCTTCAAACTGCATCCCCGGAATGTGCATCCCCCGTTTCTTGTTGTCCTTGCTGTCCGGTCCCTTGGACATGTACGCACAGCTGAACTTCCCCTTTCCTCCGGTTTGCACCCCTCTCCGAACACTGCCGGACCGCCGCACCCCGTCAGTATTCGCAAGAACCTCCGTCGGGTAGGTCCCGTCATACAACTTGATGTTCCCCTGGATGGTCGCCGTCTTCTCAAACACAGTCCGGGCATCTCCCCACTGGTGAATATCGCCATCCACAATCACATCCTGGCGGAAAATCACATCCGTGCTGATGTTCTTTTCCGTGACTCCTGACGGTTCCACAATACTCCCGAAAATCAGAAGATTACCTACCCTCTTCAGGTCCACACAGACATTACCGAGGGCAACCAGACGGAGCTCAATATGATGGAGCGTTCCCTTGCCGGCAATACGGATGCAATCTTCGTGGTTCACCCCATTGGAAGGATCGTAGGCACTGGTCGGGATGCGAGGTTTAAAAGCCGCCCGATTATCCTTGCCGAGGTAGGTGGTTACGAGGTAGTGATCTGCCAGCCCGGCACCTCTTTGGATCGTCCCGTCCACGGTGAGCAGCCCCCTCGGGTCGGTAGGGTTGCGCCCTTTCCTGAAGAGGAAGTTAAGAGAAATTCCAGATCCACCGTCGTCATTTCGTTCCAGGTTCAGGATCGCCCCTTCCTTCACGGTCAGCCCGCCTACAATTAAAAGGGCTACCCCATTCGTGTTTCCCGCCTTGATGGTCATGTCTTGGGAGACCACAAAAAAGTTCAGCCTTGATTTCTGATACAGGGTCAGCGTGCCGGTAACCGTGATCCGGTTCTGCTCTCCGCCAGGCGTATAAAAAATGTCCCCACTGGTTCCACCGATTGCTCTGTCATCCACTTCTATATCCCCAAATTCCACCGTGGACTTTGCATCCAGTCGAAATTGCCCACCGGAGGCAATCCAGAACGCTCGATAAGCTCCGTCCGAGGGACGGACAAACCGGATCGTGCCCTCCACCGCCCCATCCTTCTCCTGCACATAGGTGCCAAAGCGGACTTTCTCGGTCAGTTTATTCGCCTCTCCGGGCGGGATCACTTCCACCGTGCCCCCGGCAAAGGGAACGCGGATCAGGAAGTTGGTGTTGTCCGCATTCGTCAACTTGTAGGCTTCCACCAGCTGGCACGGCGCACTGCGGGTGCAGGTTGACCCAGACCCCTTCTCGGGGTCAATGTAGCGGTTTGCCTGGGCAAAGGCACCAGAAACGGTAAAGAGAAGAAGGAGAAGAGCGAATCCTGCCCCCCCCCATTTTTGTAGGAATTTCATTGGTTGATGTATGAATTAATGAAAAATTTTTGCGTTGTGATCCGACTATCACTGGCGGATCAGCTCCCAATATACACATCAGCCAGGGAATATGACTAATCTCATGGCAAATTTTTTCAGGAGAAGATTTTTTGCTTTCTGTTCGTGCTGCGATCAAACGGGGCGTGCCACAGAGAGACACGACACATGCCGGTCTGAAATCCCGGAGGGCTCCATCCCCCGCTGTCCCGGGAATGCCCGTGGCAGAGCAGAATGTGTCTTCTGCAAAATTCCTGGAGAACAGAGAACGACCGCTCCGAGAGTGCGCGCAGGAACATCAGGGCGGGGACAGAGGTGTTTGCAAGAACCTCCGTATGATGCTTCAGGCAAGACATCCCGCTCGGCCTGCCATGCAAAACATAATTTGCAAGGAGGTTTGTCACATTCCCTGTTTGATGTGTATATTTGCAGAAGTGACCGCGACGGCTGTGGTCAGATCACATATCAATTTTTTCATCAACAAAAAAAGTCAACCTATGGAATACTTGCAAAAAATGGGGGGGGGGGGCGAGTCAAAAACGACTCCATCCACAACTATCGTAGCAGAACCGAAACATGCGCTCCCTGATACTCTGTTTCATCCTGGCAGGGACCCCAAAGATCATCAGTGGACAGGAAGTATGTTCAGATGATAATCCAGCCTGCGCGTCCGAAACGGGAGTAGCCACGCTTGAAGTCTATGAAACGGACTGCGCGCCGGAGATAAGCGTCTATTCTGGTGCCTCTTCGGTGGATTTCGGAAGCCTGCAAAAGCCGGGATCAGGTTCATCTGGAGAGATGACGCTCAATCCCGTGGATGGAAGCATTCAGCGTACGGGTGTCACCCCCGCTCAAGGGAGATCGCCTGCGTTTGGAATGTTGCAAGTAGATCCTCCTGGTTGCATAAGATGCGCGGTAGAGGTAGTGGATAGACAAAATCGCACGCGAACACTGGAGCACGAGAGCGAGCCGGGGGCACGAATTCTTTTTGCAATCAAAATGGCTGAATACCGCTCCTGGCGGGGTTGGTGGTGGGGCATGGAGTATCTGAATTCACATTGGGGGGTATCCCCCACCCCCAGTGATCCTTCGCCCTGGGTGAGATATAGACTCGGCGGCACGATATCCGGCATCACCTCAGATTCCCCAGAGGGTACCTATACCGGCGCGATATCCGTTTCATTATGGTGCAATTGATCATTCCAACCCTCCTCGCTGGCATGCTTGGCAATTTTACAGCCTGTGCGGAAATGACTCAGTTCATATGGATGTTCTCCACCTCTTCCCGGCTGCGAGCAGGCGGGCAACGATGTAGCGGGGGATGCCATTCATCCTGCATGGCATGGGCGGCTTGTCGTTCACCCGTTCCGAGAATTCCAGATTAAATATGAGGTATATTCAGTCTCACTGGAACCTGTATTTTCCCGATCCCACCTCGGTACATACCGCTGGCATGTGGAAACGGATGTGATTTAGCTGCGATATCTTTCCCGCTCCATGCGCATCTTCTTGTCTGTTATCGCATTGCTTGGCACTCTGTCAGGTGTCCAGGCGCAGGAGCCGGAGGATACGCCCCTGTACTTAGGCTCAGGTGTCCGGGTAGAGTACCATCCGAACAATTTTCCCGAATACAAACGCTACGCTCCCAAGGCATCAGAGGTCTGCACCCCCGGGGATATGGGAAATTCATGCGGGCGAGTGTGGTGGAACTCGCATCAGCAGCCAGTGGTCGGGAAGAAATATGTGACGCAGGTACCGGCAGTGGTCCGTCTGCGAGGACGAGGAAAAGATGTCTGGTGGTCCCCCTTTGTACACTGCATGGTAAAGGATGCGGAGCAGAAGTTGCAGAGTACCAGCTCGCCCGGAGTGCAGTGCGTGACGGTACACAAGCAGCCAGAAGAGCGCATGGAGTGGGCGATTGGGGGGATTGTTGAGGGCATTGATTACGCCATTCCAGATACATACACCGGTATCATCCCGCTCACGGTTACCGGGCCTCTAGTGGCACGCTGGAAACTGGATATTCCGGTTGCCTATACTGTCCACAGGAGACAGCAAGAATGCGGGCTGCGTATTGTGGACCCGGGGCAAAGAAGGTTTTCTTTTGACCGTGTCCGACGAGGATTTAGAAGCACGAGGCACGAAAGTGTATTCTTTCAGGTCCAGGCAGAAGCACCCTACAGCTCATGGGAAGTCAGTGTCATGACCCTCGGGCCAACCACCCTCGGCCCAACCTTCGCGCTGGAAGGCACTCCCGATCCATCTTCTGGGACAAGCAGTCCTGCATGGCAAGATGTTAAAATTCTTTTTGATGCTTCTGATATGTGGAGCCTGCCCCCGGGCGACTATGATCATCGCTGGAAAGTATCCGTCATGTGTAATGAATGATCAGGAATTACCAGAACCATAGACATACAGGCAATAATGGTCTGGACATGATACATCTGTGAAATGTGGTGGCAAAGCATCAGCACGCATACCGCCACACTCCACTAGCTTTCGGAAGCCGAGATCAAGAATTTCCGAGTGCAGCCGGATTGGCAGTGACCCAAGAGAATTCAGTTGGGGAGAGAGGTCAATCTATGAGTTCGTGTGCAGAACTGTGCTGATTGCGATCACCTGTTCCGACCCGCACATCCCGAAAAAACTGTGACCGCAAATCCGATTGTCCAGATACATTCCTGCACCATGCCTTGCCCGCTGATCCAGTCTTGACCTCCGCGGTAACTTGTGCGCCATGGAGAGTGATTTTCGAGAAACTGGTTCCCTGCATCTGTGGGGGTTTGACGGCAAATCAGATCACGTACAGAGACAGTTTTGCAAGAGCCTCTTCACGTACAAGCCCCCATTTTTGCCAAAACAGAGCCAATGGAACAGGACCGATAGCCACCGAGATTCTTGTCCAAGCCTCACAAGACCTGCCTGCAGAGTTTTCCCTGCGATCAGCTAGCTGCCGGGACCCCTCGGCAGCCAAGAGCGGCTTTCGCACCTACAGCACTTCATTGCGACGAACGCGAATCAGGGCAGATTCGCTGTCCTGATTCGCGGGCTACTTGACAATCGTGAACGGGATGCTAGCCATTGTATTCTCCCACATCATGGAAAGCACACCGCCCGCCTCTGTCATGTCGAAAAATCCAATTGTAAATTGATCAACACTGTGTGCCATCTCGCTGGCTGTCATGGGAACGCGCACGACATCCTTGTCAGAGGAGTATCCATATGCACCCCAGATGCCATCCCCCGGAGCTCTGCCAGAATCTTTGGCATCATGGGAGGAAAGAATGAAGGTCCAGCCATTCTGGCTTAAATCAACGAAGATGCTGTACTCTCCAGGGGCAACTTCTGTGTCTCCGATCATGAGCGAAATCTCTGTGTGGAACCGTGTTGACTTGTTCGCACCAGCCCGCCAGACCGGTGCAGGCCCGGTCACCATCGTACCATAATCTTCCCCGGAACCGAAGATATTCGTGCGACCACGAAGGATTGGACGGCCATAGTCAACAAAAATCCATGACTCTCCGACTTGTGTTGAGGCCTCGCCTCGTGGAGAAGCCTGCCGCTGTGCCAGCGTATCGCTCACTCCGAACAGGAGCAGGGGAAGCAGAAAAATTGCAGTGTTTGGTCGGTGCATGGCTGATAAAAATTGATTAACAGGTAAACATCTCCAAGGGTACTTCTGTTCCTGCGATGATCTGTTCGTACGGTGCGCAAGGATGCCGATGGAATTTCAGGGGTATGGAGACCAGCAGAAGAATGACGGAATCTTGAGACCAGACCCGCGTGAAAAATGCAAGATTCCCTGCAAGTGGGTAGCGATTTGTTTATATTTCCCAGATATTCATCTTCCAATATATCATTACATGATCAGTCGCAATCGTCTTTTTTACGGTAGCTGCCTCGCTTTATTGACCACGGCATTTGCATTTACGGTGATTTCTGGAATCGCTTTTTCTGTCAAGTCGGAGTTCGTGCTTACGAACGCACAACTCGGTATCTTTACCGGAGTGTTCTTTATCGGCTTCACGATCAGCCAGGCGATCTTCTCTCCGCTTTGTGACATCATTGGAATGCGGTGGATTGTGCGGGGAGCGTTTGTTACGCATGTGGCCGGGGCAATCCTGATTATGTCCGCTCAGGGGTATGTTCCTGCAGTTGCCGGCTCGCTTTGTGCGGGACTCGGAGCCGGTCTGGTGGAAGCCGGATGCAATCCCCTGGTTGCCGCGCTCTACCCGGACAACAAGACATCCAAGCTGAACCATTTTCACATGTGGTTTCCCTACGGAAACCTCATCGCAGCCATTCTGCTGACGCTCGTTTTCTCGCAGCTTGGCGGCGGATGGCGTGCGCAGCTGTTGCTGGTACTGGTCCCTGCGCTGGGGTATGGCCTCATGATGTTTACAGCTCCTTTCCCGCAAACAGAAGGAGTCAGGGCTGGTGTGTCTGTCGGGCAGTCGTTCAAGGCACTCTTTGCTCCAATCATGCTTGTGATGATGCCAATGATGCTTCTCACGGCCTCTATGGAGCTCCCGCCCTCCAGCTGGGTTCCCTCCGTTCTCAAGGCTGGAGGAATTGACGGATTACTGGTGTTTGGATTCGTATTCGGCATCATGGGGACCCTTCGGCTGCTTGCGGGCCCCGTAGTTCGCGTTCTTACACCGACCGGGATTCTGTTCGGAGGTGCAATTCTGGCAACACTCGGACTCTTCCTGTTCAGCATGGCCGAATCCACGCTGATGGCATTTGCCACCGCTGCGATCTGGGCGGTTGGTATCGCATATTTCTGGCCAACGATGCTGGGATACATATCTGAGCGAAACCCCAAGAGTGGAGCTCTGGGGCTGGGGGTTATGGGAGCAGTCGGAATGCTGGCCTCGTTCTTTGTAACCCCGTGGCTGGGAAGCATTGCAGATGATCAGGGGCACGATGTTCTGAATGAGGCAGTGATCGTGGAAATATTCGAAGATGTGAATGCTGTCTTCCCCGAGATTGCAGAGAATGCAGGAGCGCAAGCAGAAGATATCATGACCGTCAATGCTTCTGTCGCAGAGGTAATGACAGAATATCAAAACACGGGGGAGTTGCCACGCGGAGCAACCATGCAGGCACTCAGAGCCGTTAGCGGATCCGGGGTGGAAGCAGAGGTCGTAAGCCAGGCGCAGGGTGAGTTGAATCCTGCAGACAATGCAGGAGGCAGACGCTCGTTTCGTACACTGGCTCCGTTCGGAATCATCCTGATCATTGTCTTCGGAATTCTGCTTTTCAGGGATCTTCGGGCTGGCGGGTACCGGGCGGAGAAACTTGGCAGCCAGGAAGCGATGACCCTGAAAAAGGTCAGGCACCTGACTGAGTGATCGCATCCCGCAGAACCTCTGCCGGGTGCAGGACCTGCTCAATACCGCAGTGCTCCAGCTGGTGGCGGCAGCTGGTCCCCGGGGCGACGATCAGAGTGTCTTTGCCGGCATTCTGCATTTCGGGAACCAGTCGCCGCTCCGCCATCTTGCGGGAGATCTCGTAATGCTCCTTCTCGTACCCAAAGGCGCCAGCCATGCCGCAGCAGCTTGTGTCAACCTCTCGTACATGGTAGCTTTCCGGCAGAGCCAGCATTTTCCGGGTAGACTCTGTCCCAGCAAGTGCCCGCTGGTGGCAATGTCCATGCAGCAGGATGTCTCTGGATGCGTCTGTGAAGGTCACAGAAAGTTGTCCCTCTTCTGCAAGACGGACAATAAATTCGTCAAATAATACAGCCTTTTCGGCAACGATGTGCGCCTCTTCCCGCTCGGGCAGCAGATACAGGTACTCGTCGCGCATGGACAGCAGACAGCTCGGTTCCAGTCCAATAACAGGCAAGCCTTCTTTTGCGTAGGGGAGCAGTTTCCGTACTGTGTCCCGGGCCGCTGCACGCGCTTTCTTTACCAGTCCCTTGGAGATGGCCGGCCTCCCGCAGCAGCCATGCCCCGGCAGGATCACCTCAAACCCGGCCGCCTCCAGCACTTCAACGGCAGCAATGGATACATGCGGGTCATTGAAGGTATTGAAGGTGTCGTGAAAGAGCACCACACGCTCTCTTTTCTGTCCATTCTGCGGACGCTTTCTGAACCATGCCGTGAAGGGGGTGCGGGCAAAGACGGGCATCCTGCGCTGCATGGAAATCCCCGCCGCACGATCCAGCAGAAACCGAACAGGCAGACTCCTCATGATTCCGTTCACAGCAGGTGCCATTGGCCCGCTGGACAGCTGGCTGATTTTTGCAATATCGCCAAACAGGCGTGTGCGGAGCGGAATGCCATGCCTCTTGTGATACTGTGCCAGAAACTCGAATTTGATCTTGGCCATATCCACCGACGAGGGACACTCGGACTTGCAGGCCTTGCATTCAATACACAGGTCCATCACCTCGTACATCCGCTTGCTGGTCAGTTCCTCGCGGGGCAATACGCCGGAAAGCGCAGCTCGCAGTGCATTGGCACGCCCACGCGTTGAGTGTTCCTCTTCATGAGTAGCCATGAAACTGGGACACATTACGCCCGTGGTTTCCTTGCGGCAGATTCCGGCCCCGTTGCACATCTCCACCGCACGATCCAATCCATGCTCCGCGCTGAAGTCAAGATTCAGTTCCAGGGGCACGACCTTGTAATCAGGGCCGTATCGCAAATTTTCTGTGCCGGGACATGCATCTGTAACAATCCCCGGATTCAGCAATCCGCGGGGATCCCAGACTTGTTTTACACTCTGGTACAGCCGGTACAATTCCGGTCCAAAGAACCGCTCATTCATCCAGCTCCGTGACCGTCCGTCTCCATGTTCACTGGACAGTGCCCCTCCGTAGCCATGCAGCAGGTCAATGGCAAACTCAAGAATTTCGGGGATCTTGGCAATTTCTGCCGCCTCTTTAGTATTGATGATCGGGCGGATGTGCACGCAACCTGCGCTTGCATGGGCATAGTAGGCAACCCGCGTATCTCGCTCTTCGCAGAAGTCGCCAATTTTTTGCACATACTCTGCCAGGTGCTCGGTGGGAACTGCGGCATCTTCAATGAAGGGGATGGGCTTGTGATCTCCCTTGATGCTCATCAGCAGCCCCAATCCGGCTTTCCGAACCTCCCACACATTTTTTTGGCGATCAGGTTCCAGTACAGGGAATACGCAGTCCCTGATCCCCTCTGAAGCAAGAATTTTGCGCAGGGACTCCACCTTTGCCTGCAGTTCCGATGTGCCGCTTCCATAAAATTCTGTGATCAGGATACAGTCCGGTTCTCCTTCAATAAAGGTCCGAAGGAGCCGCGCATATTCGGACATATCCCGGCACAGTCGCAGTCCCAGGTGATCCATGAGCTCAATGGCACTGGGGCTGGCACTCAGGATCGCCGGAATTTGCCGGAGAGCCTCTGCGGTGGACCCGAACTGCACAATCGCCAGTCCTTTGGCATCCGGGACAGGAACCAGATTGAGCGTCACATCCTGGATCACCGCCAGCGTCCCTTCCGAGCCGCACACCAGTCTGGCAAGGTTAAACCGTACGTCCTGGCGAACTTGAAAGGAGGGTCCCTTGCCAACCAGCCTGTCAAGGTTATAGCCCCCGCATCGCCGCCAGTGCCGGGGAGTTTCCTCCAGGATGGTCTTGCGATGTTCGGGTGTGCACACGAGCTCTGACATGTCGCGATAGAGCCTGCCCTCGGTTCCGGTGCGTTGTGATTTCTTTTCGAGTTCGTCTGTTTCCAGCGGCCCCATGCACACCTCCGAGCCATCGCTCAGGACTGCATTCATCCCTAGAACATGATCCGCGGCCATGCCATAGCAAATGGAGTGACTCCCCGTGGAGTTGTTGCTGACGATTC
This sequence comes from Rhodothermales bacterium, assembly GCA_965203305.1. GTDB lineage: Bacteria > Bacteroidota > Rhodothermia > Rhodothermales > Bin80 > Bin80. The sequence goes on from OZ241874.1 coordinate 28,211, forward strand.
CCCCTAAAGCTGCACGGTTGCTGCTGGCCGGGTCTGGTCCGAACTGCAGCCCGGCAGGCAGGAGATTGTGGTTCATCTGGTCCAGCACAAGCCCCGGCTCGGCCCGTACCCAGCCCTCCGCCTCGTTCACTTCCAGGATTCGGTTCAGGTGCCGGGTAAAATCCATGACCAGTGCTTCAGCCACCGCCTGTCCGGCAAGGCTGCTGCCCCCGGTACGGGGGAGGATCGGAACTCCGAACTTGCTGGCAAATGTGACCGCCGCATGTACATCATCCCTTGAGGCCGGAAAAAAAACCCCGTGAGGTATCACGCTGTAAATGCTGGCATCGGTACTGTAGAGCACACGACTGTAATCGTCTGTTCGAACCTCTCCCTGGCACTCTCTCTCAAGTGCGTGGAAAAAATCGGCAAATGCCAGATCCTTGTGTGGCATCAGTTGCGGTGACCGGTGTAGATGATTCTCCATATCCTGCCCTTGACGGAATCCGACACATAGACGGAGCCGTCCGGTCCCATTGCCAGCCCGGTTGGTCTCGCCCTGGCAAGGCCGGGGGCAGACGGGGAGTCGGGGCCCGCAAACCCTCCAGCAAACATCTCGGGATCTCCGGTCACATCTCCGTTCTGGACAGGAAGAAACAGCACCTGAAACCCCCTTTGAACCGGTGTCCGGTTCCAGCTTCCATGGAATGCGATGAATGCCCCGTTTCGGTACTTTTCAGGATATTGGGTGCCTGTATAAAAGATCAGGTCGTTCGGTGCCCAGTGCGCAGGGAATCCATACAGGGGCAGTGCTGCATCCGCACATCGTCCCGCGATCTCTCCGTCTCCGCCATATTCCGGGGCCAGTTTTTTTGCTCCTTTCAGATGGTCATAATAGCAGTATGGCCAGCCGTAATCTGCTCCCTCTTCAACAAGCAGAAATTCTTCTGCAGGCAAGTCATTGTTCTGGGCTTCCGTAAACAGGTCTGGCCACAACCTGTGCAGATCATCTCTGCCGTGTTGTACGACATAGAAGTTTCCCTCATGCCAGGTGTTCGCTACGCCGTGACGGATTCCTGTGGCATACAGGCTTCCATCTTCATATACATGCTGCTCCTCTTCGCTTGCGGGCATGCGCCAGACACCGCCATAGTGCTCCAGTTGCGGGCATGGATCAAGGCCTTCTGATCCAGGGGTACGGCGCATTTTCTGGCATGCGTTGGAGGGTCCCCCGATATTGACATACAGGTTGCCTGCTTCATCAAACTCAAAAGGCTTGGCTGCATGGCTGTTCTGGTCATGGAAGCCGCTTGCCACTACTTGAGGCGCAGAAGACGGTGTAAACTCGGTTGCATGCAGCGCATAGCGCACGATCAGGGTATCTGCTCCGAAGTAGATCCAGTCGCCGCGCCAGTGGATTCCAGTACCGCCCAGTTCTCCAAAATACTCCGTCAGGTCTGCTGTTCCGTCCCCGTCTTCATCCCGCAGTGCTGCGATCCCTCCACGATCATTCGGCTCCCGGAGCGCGACATAGATATCTCCATTGTCCCGGACCGTGAGGTGCCGGGCCCTGCCAAGTGAATCTGCGACGACGATGGCACAGAACCCGTCCGGCAGGATGAGCCCGTCATTATTTTCTGCGCAGGCCATCTCGGGCAATTGCGGAGTGGTACAGGCCGTGACAATCAGCAGGGAAAGAGGCAGAAGCTGTTTCATTCGGAAGCGTCACTGTTTTGATCTTCAAAGAGTGTCAGGGTTTCGCCCGGAATTTTTCGATTGAAGTGCTTGTAGGCTCGCTTTGTTGCAACACGTCCCCGGGAGGTCCGCTGCATGTATCCTTCCTGAATCAGGTAAGGCTCGTACACCTCTTCTATGGTTCCTGACTCTTCTCCCACGGAGACGGACAGCGTCGAAAGTCCGGCGGGGCCTCCATTGAACTTGTCAATCAGGCTGAGGAGAATGCGTGTATCCATCTCGTCCAGCCCCTCTGCATCTACATCCAGTGCAGTGAGCGCACGGTCGGCTGTTTCCATGCTGATAGAACCATCTCCCTCAACCTGGGCAAAATCCCGTGCCCGCCGTAGCAGACGGTTCGCAATGCGCGGAGTTCCCCGGCTCCGCCGGGCGATTTCCAGTGCACCTTTTTCTTCAATCTTGACATTCAGAATCCCGGCAGAGCGTGTCAGAATGGTCTGGAGCAGTTCTGTGCTGTAGTAGTCGTACCGAAAGTCTATCCCAAACCGGCTGCGCAGCGGTGCGGTCAGCAGTCCCTTGCGAGTCGTTGCTCCGACCATTGTGAATCGGGGGAGTGGAATCTTTACGCTCCGGGCATTTGGTCCACTGTCAATGACAATGTCAATATAATAATCTTCCATGGCCGAGTAGAGATACTCTTCCACCAGGGGAGAGAGGCGGTGCATCTCGTCAATGAACAGGACATCTCCTTCCTTCAGCTTTGTCAGGATTCCCGCCAGATCTGCCGGCCTGTCCAGGACCGGACCAGAAGAGGTCGTGATGGATGCTCCCATTTCTTCCGCAATAATATGCCCGAGTGTGGTATTGTGATTGTAGAATCCATTTCCGACAAATGAATGGGAACCTGGAAGAACAAAATCAAAAGTTTCTGCCTCGGATGCCTCAACCCGGGCAACCGTGCTCCAGTCAAATCCTTCGGTTGCCTTTGGCCTGTTCGCACTGTGTGTTTCCAGGGCATTCATCTCTCTCTGGGTCAGCCCCAGTCCCTGCAGATGTGCAGACGGATGGGGTACAGACTTCTTCGGGGAAACCAGAATACGGTCTCCTGCCCGGACCGATGTCAGGGGCTTCCAGGCCAGGGAACCGTGAATTTCTGCGAGGATCGGATGTTTCGGAGTTCCTTCTATAGACTGCCCGCAACTCGTAAAGACGCAAATTGTGGGGCCGTGTCCGCTTGCATAGACATGTGAGGTCTGCTCCGCTCCGCATGTCCCGATGACGGTTACGACATGTTCTTTGTATTCTCCGGGATGCAAGTTTGGCGGGAGCAATTGTCCCATGGGGATATCGCCTTCTGGAGTCTGGATCCGGGTATCTGCGGTTACGCACTTGCCAAGTCCGGGTGGCCCGGAGAGGAGCACATGATCAAGGGATTCCCCGCGCTCCAGGGCAGCCTGCATGAATATGCGCAGGTTGCTCTTGATTTTATCCTGCCCGATGAAGTCTTTCAGCTTTTTTGGACGAAGCCGCCGCTGAAAGTCCTGATCCTGTGTTTTCGGGGTAACGGTACCTTGACGCTCCGTCATCGTATATGTATATATAGGAAATTCTACTGTTGTATGCAGTACAGCATACTCCGTGCGGAATGCAAACCCCGCAGGCACCTGCTTCGTTTCAAATGATGATTGCGCCTAAACATACGGCATACATTTCCGAAACATGCTGAATCTGACTCAGGAATTAAGGCTGCAGCAGAAGCTGTCCCCTCAGCAGATCCAGTATATCAAACTGTTGCAGTTGCCAACGCTTGCTCTGGAGCAGCGCATTCAGCAGGAGCTTGAAATGAATCCGGTACTGGAAGAAGGAGAGGACGGATTTGGTTCGGCAGGCGAAGAAGAGGCTGCCGAAAACAGCAATGAAGAGGAGTTTGATCTTGAGGACCTGCTTCCAGATGCAGATGACCTGTATGGATACAAGGCTCGAGTTGATGGTCAGGAGGAGGAATGGGAAATGCCGATTGCCACCACAGAATCCATGACGGACTATCTGCGCAGCCAGAAGGGATTTTTGAGTCTGGACAGGCGGGACACCATGATTGCAGAGCAGATCATTGGATCCATTGACGAGGATGGCTATCTGCGAAGAGAGATTGACTCCATTGTGGATGATGTTGCATTCAACTATCGCGAGGAGCTGTCGGAGAGAGATGTATTGCGCGTGTTGCGGCGGATTCAGCACCTGGACCCGCCAGGAATTGCCGCCCGCAGTGTTCAGGAGTGCCTGCTGATTCAACTGGAGCTGATGCCGGAAGACACCCCTGGACTTGCCGTTGCCGTTCAGGTGATCAAAAAGCTGTTTCTGGAATTTTCCCGCAGGCGGTACGAGCGGATCAAGGACCGTCTGAATGTTGATGATGCTGCCCTCAAGTCTGCCATAGATCTGATCCAGTCCTGCAATCCGAAGCCCGGGGAAGGAGCGATCACGCCGCAGGAAAACTATGTAATCCCGGATTACCTCATTCGCAATGAGGACGGAGTATTCGTGATTCAGCTGAATTCGGGCAACTTTCCGACACTGACGATCTCCAAGTCCTATCGGGAAATGATTGCGCATCTGTCTGCGGAGAAGAAATCTGGTTCTGCCAGTACGAAAAATACAGAGACGAGACAATTCCTTCGATCCAAACTTGAGTCTGCAAAATGGTTTATTGATGCCGTACAGAAGCGTCGGCAGACCATGCTCGCGGTAATGCGCGAGATTGTTTCCTTTCAGGAAGCATTCTTCATCTATGGAGAGGGGCATTTGCGTCCGCTGATCCTCAAGGATATTGCGACACGGATCAAGATGGATATTTCGACGATCAGCCGTGTTGTGAGCGGGAAGTATGTGCAGTGTGATTACGGAGTGTATGAACTGAAATACTTCTTCTCGGAGGGGGTTGAAACGGACGCAGGGATCACGGTATCCAATAAGGAGGTCAAGTCCATCATTGCGGGAATGATTGACGGGGAGGACAAGACGGATCCGCTGACCGATCACGCAATCACGGCCAGACTGAAAGAGCAGGGATACCGGATTGCAAGGCGGACCGTATCCAAGTATCGCGTACAGCTGGGGATGCCGGTTGCCCGTCTGAGACGGGAGATTGTGCTATCCTGATTTCCCAAATGGCGGGAACTGCGCTGATCAGGTGAGAACAGAAAACGGAACCGGAGGAGGGTATGCGCGGGATTTTTCCATGATCTTGATCCATCAGTTCTTGTTCTTTTTGCCGGTTCTATCCTGATCATTATGGATGCAGGTCCAAGACTGGGGATCGCAAAGAGAGGGGGATTGGGAAAAGCATGATACGGCATATTTTGGTGGGGGAATCCTGGCATAAAGAGGCTCTGGCGAAGTCCTCACATATTCGTTCTGTCGTGCCCTGCAAGCATTTGCAGAGCAACCCTGCCCCAATCGGGGAGGATATGTGGGAACCCCTGCATACGATTCATAGCATGCCGATCACCAGTACCAGGCATCTGGACACTCAGAGACACAAACCTCTGGAAATGGCAAGTTACCACGAATCAGGACAGAACCTGTTTGTATCCCGTATGCACAATCCATCTGCATGAATGTAACTTTGGCCCGATTTTTGCCATATAGACAGGAAGAATGTTCATAGTCTTTATCCTTGGGAATAAATTCATATCAAGAAGATGACATACTCGAATCCTATGGGGCGACTTTTTGCACGTTATCTGGCTGGCCAGATTGAGGAATCTGTCTGGAAGCGGTTCCTGTTCACACTGGAAAAGTTTGAGTCCGACCCGTCGGAACGCTCTGCCTTCATTACGTTCTTTGATGATATTCTGGTGGGAGGCAGCAAGCACTCTGCGCCGCATCTGAATCGCCTGTTTTCGGAAGCAGCGAGTGCGTAAGCCTCTTTGATCAGCGGGAATCGGTTCCAAAATCATCTTCCGAGGCCCGCAGGCATTCTTGAATCGGGATCTTTCCCGTATATTTGCTGTCAGGAGTACATTCCGCGTTGAGTTTTGCTGTCACAAGATTCGATTCGGCGCTCGTCCTCCTCTCTTTGCATTTTCCCGATTTCAGAACAAGCAGGTTTCTGACTGTCTGTTATGGCCATGAAACGATTTGAAGAACTCTTTCAGGAGCTGCAGGACAAAGTGAAGCAGCAGGATCCGGTGTCAGGCACCGTGAAAGCAGTGCAGGCAGGCCCGCACGAGATCGGAAAGAAAATTCTGGAAGAAGCTGGGGAAGTCTGGATGGCAGCCAACCATGAAACTCCAGAACGGACTGCCGAGGAAATTTCCCAACTGATCTATCACATCCAGGTGATGATGCTGGCCCGTGACTTGTCTCTGGAAGATGTGTATCGTCATCTCTAAGCCGATTTGCTCACATGCTGCAGATAGCCCTTCCGAATAAGGGAGCACTTGCCGCAGATGCCGTAGAATTGATTCGGGCGGCAGGCTACAGATGTCAGTGCTCAGGGCGTGAGTTGCGTATTCGGGATACGGAAAATCAGGTTCTGTTTTATTTCCTTCGTCCCCGGGATATTGCGACCTATGTGGGCAGCGGCATTCTTGATCTGGGGGTCATCGGGAGAGATTTTCTGATGGAACAACAGGCGGGACTGGAAGAAATTCTTTCTCTGGGATTTGGCTCAGCAAAGCTGTGCTATGCAGGCCCGCGTGATCAAGAGTTTGATCTGGACAGGCTTGCAGGGCTAAGGATTGCCACATCATTTACGCATCTGGTCTCGGATGATCTGAAGCGAAGGGGGGGGCAGGCGGAGATTGTATCCCTTGACGGAGCGGTAGAAGTCTCCATTCAGCTGGGGGTTGCAGATCTTATTGCGGACCTTGTCCAAACCGGACGAACGCTGGAAGATGCCGGATTGTCTGTGATTGGTGATCCTATTTTGTATACCGAGGCTGTACTGGCTGGCCGTTCCGAGACCGTGAATGTCAGTCAGTCTGCAAACCTTTTCATCCGTCGTATTCGGGGAATACTCATGGCCAGAACCTATGTGATGATTGAATACGGCTGTCCTCGCTCCGTCCTGAAACAGGTTTCCATGATCACTCCCGGCATAGAGTCTCCTACCATCGCACCCTTGAGCAAGCCGGACTGGATCGCAGTCAAGGCTTTGGCCAAGCGTGAAGAAACCAACAGGATCATGGATGAACTGGAAAAGGCTGGTGCTACTGGAATTTTGATCACGGACATCCGTACCTGTAGAATATAGGATCGTGTTTCGCTTAGGTTACAGACTGACGATGCTGGCTCTGATTTGCGGGACCTCCATCTCGTGCAATGAATCCGTCACATTACAGGGGAGAATAGAAGCCATTATCCGTGAATACCCCGAAGCTACAGTTGCCGTAGCTATTCGGGATGAGAGCACCCGGACTACTCTGGATATTCTGCCGGATCGTTCGTTTCATGCTGCCAGCACGATGAAGGTGCCAGTACAGATTGAAGTGTGGCGGCGAGTCCAGGCGGGAAGACTGGACCGGGATTCAACTCTTGAAGTCCAGAATTCTTTTCGTTCGATTGTGGATAGCTCTCTGTACAGTATTGAAGATGATTCGGACGACGCGATTTATAAACGGCTGGGAGAGCACATGAAAGTCTCGGAACTGGTTTATCAGATGATTACGGTTTCATCCAATCTTGCAACGAATCTTCTGATTGATTTTCTGGGAGCCGAGTCTGTCCAGGAGACCGTAGACTCACTGGGAGCTCCGGGTATGCGGGTGCTTCGGGGAGTGGAAGATATAAAAGCGTACGAGCGCGGGCTCAGCAACTCCACAACAGTTCGTGCCCTGGCAACGCTCATGGAGGCCATTCGTCAGGGAAGAGCCGTACACCCTGTTGCGGACAGTAGCATGGTTGATGTCCTTCTGGACCAGCAATTCAATGAAATGATTCCTGCCGGGCTCCCCTCAGATGTACGAGTTGCCCACAAGACCGGGCAAATCACGGAAATCCATCATGACGCGGCAATCGTTTATCCCCCCAACGCGCCGTCTTATGTCCTGATCATTCTGATTGAAGGATTGGCAGAGGAGACGGAGTCAGCTGCGCTGGGGGCAAAGATCACACGTATCGTGCATTCTGTATTACGAGGTGGAAAATAAGTCAAACCTCCCGCAAAAATCCCGGATGACAGAGAAGTATCACTCTGGGAGTGCTTGCAGGTACCTCTATTGAGTATCTGCGGGGATCAAAGCATGCTCTCCAGGGTTGAAAATTCTGTACCTGGTAGTGAAGAGAATGCAAACAGTGGTCGCCACCGTGCCACATCCAGACAGACATGGCCCCCTCGCCCCCGACAACAGGTGCAAGAAAATCTGGAAAATGCACTGTGGGGACTGCCTGGATGTGATCCCCGCGAAACTGCAAAAGAATTCGGCAGGACTCATCTTCACCTCTCCTCCGTATGCTGACCAGCGCATGAATAATTATGGGGGAGTGCACCCGGACAAGTATGTGGAATGGTTTCTTCCCCGAGCGAAACAGTTTATGTATGCCCTGTCTCCCACAGGGAGTTTTGTGTTGAACATCAAGGAAAAAGCTGTCAATGGGGAGCGCCATCCCTATGTCTACCACCTCGTCCTTGCCCTTAGGCAACAGGGATGGAGGCTGGTAGACGAGTACATCTGGCACAAGAAGAATTGCTACCCAGGCAAATGGCCGAATCGTTTCCGTGACAGCTGGGAGAGACTGCTACATTTCACTCTCTCCAAAGAATTCGTCATGAACCAGGAGGCGGTGATGGTGGAAATGGGAGAATGGGCGGAGACCAGACTGCGATCTCTTTCAGATTCAGACAAGAAGAGAGACCTGTCCCAGGCAGAGAATGGATTCGGGAAGCGGGTGGCCAGCTGGGTGGGGCGTGACAAGGCGTACCCCACAAATGTCCTCCATTTGGCGACGGAATGCGGATACCAGGGGCATCCTGCTACTTTTCCTTTGGCACTCCCCACCTGGTTTGTCAAGCTGTTTACTAATGAAGGAGACTTGGTGTTGGACCCGTTTGCAGGATCAGGAACCACACTTCTCGCTTCATACAGGCTGGGGCGCAGGTCCGTGGGGATAGATACTCTGGAAGAATACTGCAGCCTGACAGAAAAAAGACTGTGTAATGAGCAAACCTGACTGGTGGGAAGAGGCACTCGTGGAGGTCCGTACGGTTCTGCATGACTTCACCAAAGAAGTGCAGGGAAAGCTGGAAGACCTGACTTCGACGGTTTTGGTTTGACATTTCGGTAGAAACCTGTATTTCCGTGCGTTACGGGCAGGATTTTTCGATCTCTGAATTGTAGTGTTCAGTTCTGGTGATTTTTTGGTTTCTTGAAATTTTTTTCGTAGATTGTGTTTTCTGTTCATCCTCCGCTCTGTTTCCATCATGTGGGTTCGAAAGCTCGTCCGAAAGACCACCAGGAATGTGTGTGTCCAGATCATCCAGAATTACCGCGACAGGAAAGGAAACTCCCGACAGCGCGTCGTCCGAACCGTGGGAAGTGTCCCTCCCGGACCTATGGTGCAAAATCTGGTTCGACTGGCGGAACGGGAGATTGTCCGCCTGCAGGAGAAGAAACGCCCCTCTCTCTACCCGAATGAATCCCGTGCCAAACGCATTGTCCAGGCAAGAAAAGCTCCGCAGGGAAGTGAGGCTTTGCCCATTGCCGATGCCCGGAAGCTGGAAGAAGTCTCCCGAATCTGTATGGGATTCCATGAGGCGTTCGGTATCTTGTATGACCAGATGGGATTTGACAGAATCATGGATTCTCGGCGGAAGATGGCACGGCGGCTCTTCAAGCAGGCCGTGCTGTTGCGTCTGGCATCGCCCGGGGGCAGCAAACTGGGCTATTCCCGGCTGCTGTCCAAAGAGGAGGGAGTGGAGGTGCCGGTGGAAAAGTTTTACCGGATGATGGATGCCGTAAGCGAGAAGGAGATTGCCAGAATCAAGCAGATGGTGTGTGAGGAGACCGTGGGGATGCTTGGTGGGAGCATGAATGTGCTGTTTTTTGCTGTAACCTCTCTTAGTTTTGCCAGCGAGGTGGAAGATGAGCTTCGTCGGAAGGGATTCAGCAAAGACGGGAAGCCGCACCGGGTTCAGGTGGTATTGGCACTGGTGCAGACCCAAGAGGGACTGCCGGTCACCTATGAACTGTTTCCGGGAAATACGACGGATGTGAAGACGCTGGAACCCGTTCTGGAGCACCTTAAGGAACGGTTTGCCCTGGACCGTGTCATTGTCGTGGCGGATGCGGGACTGTTGAGCGAGAAGAATCTGGTCATGTTGCGCAGTCTTGGGTGTGACTATGTGGTTGCCGCGCGTCTGCGGTCTCTGAATAAAGCACAGACCACAATCATTACGGGGAAGCAGTCCTGGAAGCGACTGCGCACGGGCAAGAAGATCACCGAGCATGTGCTGGGCGGGCGACGGCTCATTCTGCGCTACTGCCCGGAGAAGGCCAAACGAGATGTCCACAAGCGGGAGGAGGCGATAGAAAAGGTAAAGAAAGAACTGACAAGCGGAGTGAAGGGAAAAGGGCGTGGCGGGCGTTTCCTGAACGTAGATCCATCGGGAGTCAGCCTGCATGAGGAGGCAATTGCGCGGGATGCCCAGTATGACGGTCTGCATGGGGTGTGGACCAGTTTGCCGGACATGAAGGCCGCCTCGGTATATGCCCAGTACGGGGAGTTATGGCGGATTGAGGAGGGCTTCCGCGTATGGAAGCATACCATGGCCATACGCCCGATCTTTCACTGGGTGGAACGCCGGGTACAGGTCCACATTGCGATCTGCTTTGTCGCTTTTGCGTTACTCCGTATTCTGCGCTACCGGTACAATACGATGTTTGGGACCAAAGAGCGGGTGAGCGAGGAACGAATTCTGACCGAACTCGCCAATGTGGAAGCCTCCATTATCCGTGACGGGGGAACCGAAGCCGAATACCTGATTCCCTCCAAACCGACCCCGGAGGGAATCAAGCTCTACCGGGCGGTGGGAGAGACCTTGCAGAGACAGACGGTATTGTTCAAGCCGGGAAAACTTGCCTGATCGCCCCCTCTCCTTGCGGTCAATCTTCGAAGAATCTGTCTGAAATTCTGGCAGATGTAGTGTTCAGTTTTCGTGAAAATCGCCCTCCAGTGCCTCTGTGCGCAAATTAACCGTCGAAGTCAGGAAGTGCAGGGAAAGCTGGAAGAGATTCAAGTCAGTCCCGCCGGGTACTGGCGCGGAAAAACCCGTTTCTGCTCCGAATTCGGGCTGTTGACACGCCTGAGTTGTTAGCAGAAAGCGTCATTGCCTCCGTGTTCGCAAAGAGCGAAGAAACCAAGTTTGGGGGTGTGTTCCAGCAATGCGCAGAAATCATCGGGAGGCATGGACGATCTGCCAGAGTGTCGTCTGCTGCAGGGATTGACCTGGAGTGGGATGTGCCGGGGGAGCGTGTCCTTGTGCAGGTCAAGTCAGGGAAGAACTGGGGGAATGTAAGCCAGAGGAAACAGCTGAAACAGGACTTTGTCAGGGCGCGGAGAGTTGTTAAGCAAGGTGCACGGATATCCGTTCGTTGCATTGAGGGCATATCCTATGGAAAAGCCTCGGTGGAGAAAATTAATGGGGCTTATATACCTGAGTGCCCATGGGAACGATAAGCCCATGTACGCGTACTACATTGTAATACGAGAGAAGAACATGGCAAAGAAGAAAGGGAAGACGTGCCGAAGGATCACCTACCGCATCCTGCCGGGGTCGGGCACCAAAGCCCGGAAACTGGCACGGCTGGCAGGGGTCTGGAGGAAGATGTGGAACGAAGGACTCGCCATCACCCTCCAGCGAAAACAGGAGGCACGGCAGCGAGGGGAGAAAGAACCGTCCACCACCTTCTTCAGTACCGGGAGCCCGTACATGCGTATCCTGAAGAAGAAGTATTCGTGGCTGAAACACTACCAGTATGGCACGGTCCGGTATGTGTTCAAGTACCAGGCAGACGCATGGAACAGGTACGACAAGGGACTTTCGGAGCCTCCCCGCTTTCACAGCAGAGACCGGACAAAGCCGTCCTTCACCATCCCGGACAAGGAGAGCTACACATTGCGGGGAAACCAGCTGACCATCAAGGGGAAGTGGATGTGCACGGTAACCCTTCGCAGGAAAGGAGGGAATCCGTATCCGGATGGGATCACGAAAGACATCACGGTATACAAGAAAGGCGGGAAGTGGTGGGCCACCATCACATACGAGATAGACGACCCTGTCATAGAAGATACCGGCGTGGTGGCGGGAGTTGACCGGAACGCCGGTGGCATGATCGCAGTGGCCTACAGCGACGGCAGGGAACCCGAAGTGCTGGAGAGCGAAGCGGACAAGCGGGTGCGGTTGCGGAAACGCAGGTATGAGCGAAAACTGGCAAAGCAGAAGGCCCGGCAGAAAGCAGACGGTCGGAAAGAGATGTCGAACCGGGCCAGGAAGACCCAGGGTAAGATACAGAAGTGCAACGCCTATCTGGCAAACTTCAGTCATAACCGCAATCACCAGAACAGTGCGAAGATCGCGAAGGAAGCCCCTGTAGTGGTGGTGGAGAACCTGAAGGTGAAAAGCATGACCGCCTCTGCCCGGGGAACCGCAGAGAATCCGGGCAAGAATGTCAAAGCGAAGGCGGGGCTGAACCGGGTGCTGCTGGAAGGCGCGCCGGGTCAATTGGTGCAGATGTTCGGCTACAAGTGTCTGGCGGTTCTGTGTGTGATGGCCGCGTATACGAGCCAGGACTGTAGCAGGTGCGGACACAGGGACGCGGGCAATCGTGCCTCCCTGCGCAAATTCAGGTGTATGTCCTGTGGACATGCGGAACACGCGGACATCAACGCTGCCGCGAACATCTTGGCCGCCGGGGTTGGGGCAACTGGACGTGCGAGGGGTGAACCGTTGGGTTCCCCGATGACCCGTCAACGAGACTGGGACCAAGACAAATAGTCTATGGGCACTCAGGTATATAAGCCCCAAATTGATACCCATGAACGACTGGTCGGAGCAGCATTCTGGCAGGAACTTTCCACGTGGGAGGACACATACATGGAGCTGCTTGCTGTAATTGGGGATCATGCGAAGAACGGGCTGGTGACACATAAGGCAGAAGCCGCCTCTGCCATCACGGACTTTCTCCAGTCATGGAACTTTGCCCCAGAAGGGAGAGTGGACTGGGACGCTCTGGTAAAGGATCTCCACTGCTAGAGCATCGTGGGGATGTTTATTCAGCTCTGCGCGGGGATAACGGAGAGAGCTGGATAGCAATCCCATCCAGACCACCCAAAGACACAGTCTGTTTACGATTCCATATCAATGATATTCAGTCTTGGATATCTCATATCGCCTTTATTAACGACATCTGGCAGAGTCAAATTCCAGCAGATATTCTTTTCCCTCTCCTGGTCGCAACAGTTGTGTCCCACCCTCAATTACCCCCCTGTTTATACTTTTCCCACAGCGAAAATCCAACCCAGACAGGCACCAGTATGCCTGCATAGACGAAAACTGCATAGGGGGAGCCGCCGGAAGGTTCGTAGGCATCACAGTATCTCCCCCAGCACTGCAACTGCCCTGTTAGCATAATTCCCAAATAATGAACGAGGGCTGTGAAAATTATCATGCAGGAGATGCTTGGATGCGGAAACAGAAATCAAGCCCGCTCCACGAGCGCAAGTGTGCGAATCCCGCGAGTTTCATGTACATTTCCCCGGAATTGTCGTAACCGGCCCGATTCACTGGCAAACAGCTAAATGGAATAGGAAAGTGTCAGATAGAGATCACGGCCCATGCTGGGAAGATTGCCATAGCTCAGGTGCTTGTGGTAGTACACATCAAACAGGTTGTTTATGCCAGCACTCAGATCAATGCCAGGCATGAGCTTCATGCCCCCGCGGACATGTACAACAAAATAGCCATCGGTGGCATCCTCCTCTGCCAGGATTCGGGCCACACGATTCTGGGGCATCGCCATGCGAACTTCCAGTTCACTCCACCATCCATCCAGCAGGAGACGGAGGCTGGACCAGCCAGTGAGTGGAGGAATCAGATACATCGGTTCGTCAAGCTCAAGGTTTTGTCCATATGTGTACGAAGCAGTCGCGGTTACTTCAAGCCAGTTCCTGTAGTCAAGTACCGCACTCACTTCACCGCCCAGCAGCAATGCTGCTGAGGCGTTCTGATAGGTGCGGAATCTCAGACTTGTGTTGCCAAGCAGGTCTTGATCATTGCTGCCAACAATGTAGTGCCGGATGTAATTCCCGAATACACTGGCCTGAAGTCCCAGACTGGATGACCATCTTTCGAATCCCAGTTCCGCCTGTGTACTTCTCTCCGGGTTCAGATTTGGGTTTCCCGTATAGAAATAGCCGTCCACATAGTTGTACACATAGTGGCCGTAATTTTCAATGTGTGTGGGAAGCCGTCCGACATGTGCCATAGAGAATCTCAGAAGATTCTCGGAGCCAACCGTCTTCGTTACACTGGCACTGGCACTGGCAAATGTGTAGGATTGAGAGAGATTGCCAGTTTTCCATCTCCCCTTAAGTACGGCCACCGCTTCCTCCCTGTGTACATCACGCGGCGAGTGATCCAGACGTGCCCCCAGGCGCATGACAAGACCTGTGCGCAGTGATGTCGTAAAGTCCAGTGCAACCGCTCCATGACGCACCTGAATATCTCCCAGATTCAGGAGATACATGTCCGGGATGTGGTCAAATATGCTGAACATCCACATATCCCCGAAACTCCTCGTCTGATATGCATCCAGGGTGACCTCAAGTCTGTGAACCCCGTGGGAAAGCTCCAGCGTACTTAGCCCGCCAGCGGTTCGTGTTTTCCCGAACATTGGCATGTGCATGGCTCGCATGACGGGCCGCTCCATGACATCCCGGTCAAAATCACTCATCCAGTGATCCACCCGGTTGGAGTATATCCTTGTCTCCCATCGGGATATGACTCCCAAATCAGGCTGCCAGGTGTGTGTCAGGCTGTATATCTGAGCTTTTGCCAGTGCGGCATCCATCAAAAGCACAGGATACCCTGCATCCCACGCGTTGTCTCCCAGATAGGATACTGTAAGCTCATGCTCTCGCCCGATTCGCTGCGACACAGCGAGCTTGTAATTGTTTTTCTTGAAGCCGGAGCCTGCGATGGGATCTCTCCCACCTGGGCTGAAATTGCCGGCATCCTTGTACGAGAAGCTTCCCCGGAAGCTGGTATTTTTGTGGGAGGCCCCGCCAGATATATGTCCCTGACGCAGTCTTGCCGCCGAACTGTAATTCAGTTCAGCTTCCACATGCAGAGGACGGTCAAAGCGAGGTTTCTGGGTGACCAGGTTGATTGTACCGCCGATCTGGGAGGATTGGGTCAGGTCAAAGCCGCCTTTGGTCAGCTCCAGTTTGGTCAGATTCTCCACTTCAACATAAGAAGAGGATGGATCCATCCTGTCCACACAGGCACCAACAACCTTCATTCCGTCAATTACCAGTCCAATCTGTCCTCCATGAAGTCCCCGAATCACAGGCTCCCACGCAAAATTGGCACGCTGGGCAAAATCAGCTCCCGGTACCCGCCCCAGCAAGTCTTCGGTCGCTTTCAGGTGGCGGGATGCGACCGCGGGGTCGTTAATTCGCGGTGCTGTACCTTGGACTACAACCTCGTCCACAGAAATGACAGCAGGAAAGAGGAGAATCCTCAGGTGATTGTGTGAATCGTTCCCAGATGAGGCCGAAATTTCGACAGACTCGTATCCGACAAAGGAAATGCGCAGGTCATACTCTCCCTCTGGCAATGTCAGCGCAAAGTGACCGCTGGCATCTGTTGTTGTACCTCTTTCACTGTGCAGCACAATGACAGAGGCAGATTCAATGCCTGCCCCTGTCAACGCATCCACCACATATCCATGAACAAGGCTCTGTGCGTGCAACCGTAGAGGATACAGCCCAGTGATTGCAAACAGAACAATCCAGGCATGCAAGTTTCGGAGGTATCTCATCAGTAGACCGTAAATCCCTTGAAGTAGACTGTATCCTGCGGCGCATTTGGACGCTGCACAAGCACGGTCATGTCCCATCCTCCTGACATGATAAAATTCACAGTGCCCCTGTAAAGTCCCTGCCCCGCATGCACGGGGGCTTCGTATGGGGTACTGTGTCCTTGGTCGGCCCCCATGTCCATCCACGGATAAAGGTCAATTCTGGCATCTTCCACAGGAAAAAACTTCCCGTCAACCAGGCGGTACAGTGCGAACTCAATTACATCCAGTCCAGTGATCGGACGTATGGGCTGTGCCCACAATACGTAAAACCCATTTGTGTATTGCACCCGGATAGAAGATCTTACTTCAACTGGCAGGACAGCTTCGCCAGATTTTGTGCCAGCGATATAGGTGATTGCCAGTTGCCAGACTCCTTCCTGCTCATGCGGGGGGATAAAGGTTGGAATTCCCTCCAGCTGGTCCGGTGTATCTCCTTTTGCAAGGCTTATTGCGCCCTGCGGCGAGATGACGGTTCGCGTTGCTGTTACCCATCGTGGCAGAACAGTGACACTGGCATTGGAAGCAGGAAAGCCATTCACGGTGATTGCAGCCCGAACAATACTGTTGCCCGCCCGAAGGGAATCAGGCGATGTTACTCTGATTGTCAGGGTTCCGTCTTGAATTACGCCAAGTTCTATGGAGGGCTCTTCCAGACTGGTATCTGCCAGGTGCTCCCGAAAGAAATCGGTATCCGTTATATCTGGTGCACAGCCTGCGATCAGGAGGACTGCTAATGCAAGGATTCGGGTCATGGCAATTGCACCCCCGCATAAATGCTGGAGTCTGTAAGCGAGAGCAGAAATGCTTCCAGGTCTGCCCGCTCGGACATGCTCAGGTGCAGTGGCTGAATCCAATCGCTTTGCCCGCGCACATCACGGCCACCACTGTTATAGTGCTCAATGACCTCGGATAATGCAGACATTCGCCCGTCATGCATGTAGGGAGCAGTTCGAGACACATTTCTCAGAGAGGGCACCTTGAATTTTCCGTAATCTTCGGGCAGACCGGTGATGCGGGCACGACCAGAATCTCCCATGCTGATGGAGATTCCGTTATTCTCAAACCTGAGACCGGTGAGAAGAAATCCGCTGTGGCAGTGAATGCAGCCGGCTTTCCCTTCAAACAGTTTGAGTCCCTGCTGCTCGGCAAGGCTGAGAGCCTGCTCGTCACCATTCCTGTAACTGTCAAAGTGTGTCCCCCCGCTGATCAGGGTGCGCTGATATGCCGCGATGGACTGGGTTAATCCTCGAAGACTGGGAGGCTCGTCAAATATCTGATGGAAGGCCTCCCGATAGGTTTCTGTGGAGTCCAGGCGATTCAGAACTGCGGAGAGTTCCAGTCCCATTTCGGTCGGGTTCTCAAGTGGACCGAACACCTGGTGCTCCAGTGTAATGCTTCCTCCATCCCAGAACAACAGCTTTTGATAGGCTGCATTGATGAGAGAGGGGGTATTTCGAGTCCCGGTACGTCCTTTGATCCCCTGACTGAGCACCTTCCCGTCCGAGAAGAACTGGTTCGGCATGTGGCAGGTTGCACAGGAGACCGTGCTGTCCAGCGAAAGAATCGGATCAAAGAACAGCTGCTGCCCCAGGAGGACTTTTGCTTCGGTCATGGGGTTATGTTCTGGAACTGGTACAGGTTCAAACCCGGCTGGCACAGCCAGACTCATCTCTTTTTCCGAGACGGAATCCGGCTGTGCGCAGGCAGACATGGCCAGGGCAAGGCAAAAAAGCCTGAGGATATATGAACACATCTCTTGCCGCATGATCATCGCTGCCCAGGCAGATATGCGTGTTGTACAGTCCCCTAGTTGCGACCAATTTTGAAGGCAGAGGAGATTTGATTAGCCACTGCTGTTGCAACCGGAATATTGTTCATTGTGTGGTACACCCGCTGATCAGGATTCTCCAGATCCACATTTTTGAAGAACTCAGCATAATCCACGCTGATATCCAGTGTGGCCGGAGTTTCGTTCTTGAGAGTAAAGCTGTGTGTGAGCGCAACTTCTCGGAGAAATTTCGCAGTTCCCAAGTGCACTGCCCATTGATTGTCCGGTATATCATCACCATTGGTGTCTGCCAGATTATCCGTGTCCAAGGTGCCATCCATCCGAAGAAACAGGTAGCCGGCCTTCCAATTCCAGTGATTGTTAAAGTCTGTCTGTTTGGCCAATGCGTGTTTGGCAGGTACCTGGGACGGGTCAATGCGGTTTGTCGTTCCGGCAACTCCAACCTTGAACCGAATTCCTGTATAGTCGCCAGCAGGCCAGGTACCAATGTCATATGCCGTTGTGTTCGCATCATGCTTGACGAGAAGAACACGATCCTTTACGGTATGCGTGACTGTCTTGTCTGCATCATTTTTTGCGGGAACGGAGAGAGGTTCATTTTCAAGGGTAACCTGCTCCCCGTCGCTGTTGATGAGTGTGATTTCCGAGATGTACATCCGGGCGGATGCAAAGGAAACAGTTGCTCCGTTTATGTCATAGCTGGTCCCGGCATTTGTTGAAAAGGCCTTGCCATTGACATGAGCATTCACATTCAGGGTAACATCTGCGTCTCCAGCTTCCATCACGGAAGCGTCACATCCTGCAAGCAGCAGCACGAGGGCTGCTATCATAAAAAAGTTCGCTGGGTATTTCATTGATTCAGGTCTGTTTTCAGGTGTGTACAATCAGGCCCGCCGCCCCGACTGGAGGGAATTCGGGCAGAGTATGACATCAGGTGACCTGCACAGGCACTCCCAAGACGATATGGCTCGGCAATCTGCACCAGCGGGCCCAAGAACGGAGGATACTCTCCAGTCAGGCGATCACATGCGAGGGTATCCTGCTCAACCTCGAGGGTCCAGGTCGCAGGATATCATCCGTGCGGAGGACCGCGGGCAAGGTGAAGTTCAGGGGGGCTTGGCTGCTGTTGAACCGAAAAGGGATGGAGCAGAGGTTCAGCAACAGGATCATACACAGGAGAAGTGACGGGGCGTGCCATATCCCCGACAAGAGGCACGGCAAAGAGTGCCAGGTATGGACAGTGTTCATGCCCGTGATGGACACCCTGGTAACATTTCTCGTGTTCATGCCCGTGATGGGATGTCCCGCGCATCGGAACATACATGTCGTTCGCAGCCATGTACACAAGGTGTGACAGGGGAGCAAACAGCCCACCAGTCACAAGTATACATGTCAGGAAAGCGGATGCCTTTCGGCGGGAAACACGCATGTTCCAGACTCTCAAGTTAGACGGGACTTGCCCGAACGGCCCATCACACAATCTCTGATCGTCATTACGCGAACCAAATCAAATCCAGAGAAGCCATTCACTTGTGCAGAGAAGTGAACACGGAATCTCTTGCACCATGATGACCAACTTTGAGAGAATACTTTTGATCCACATATCGGTTGCATTGCAGGCACCACCGGATACTGCTGAACGGAAGCATGGTGCCTGTCTGTGTCCCGAGTATCATGGAGAGGTATACAGAATGAATCTGAGCATCTGTCATGATCCATGCGAGTGTTGCCATGTCTGAATTCCCCTCTGTTCAGATATTTTCCAGGGCCCGGACATGCTCATCCAGGATTTCCAGTGACTGGTCAATATCTTTGAGATGTGTCCGGAATGAACCGACTGCCATCCGCAAGACCACGGTCCCGCGGATTCGTGTGGATGTCATGAAAGTCCGACCATCCTCATGCAAATTCTTTACTAGAGAGAGATTGAATTCATTCGCATCTCCGCTTTCCGGGACATACCTGTAGGTGACGATGGACAGATCTGGATATGGGCCTACCTGAAAGCCATTCATACTCTGCAGTCGATTGTATGCGTAACGTGCCAGGTGTATTTTTTCTGACAGGGCTGCACGGAATGGAGCTACCCCCAAAATTTTCAGAGGCAGCCACATCCGGAGTCCACGAAAATGTTTTGTCAGTTCAGGGGACAGATATGCCGGAGAAAGTTCATGGGCATCGGATTCCATGTCCAGCATGTATGCCCCCCGGCCACCATGTGCCGGCCCGAGAAATTCCTGATCTCGCACAAGGAGAGCTCCTGTGCCAAATGGCAGGAAAAGTGTCTTGTGCGGATCCAGTACAAGAGAGTTGGACTGGTCCATGCCGGAAAGAACCTTCCGCCCTTCCGGGCAGAGGGCAAAGAATGCGCCGTATGCACCATCCACATGAAGCCAGAGATTGTTTGCGCGAGCAATGGACGCGATCCCCACTAGTGGATCTACGGTTCCCATGTTGGTTGTACCGGCAGAGGCGACGATCAGCCATGGATTCAAGCCAGATGCCCGGTCAGAGACAACCGTTTTTTCCAGTGCCTCGGCAGACATCCGGCCGTGCTTGTCTTCGGAGACCCTTCGTCGTATGGAGCTTCCCATACCGGCAATGCGGAGTGCCTTGTCCACGCAATGATGTGTGTGTTCGGTCATGTAAATGACTGCCCGATCATAGTCAACTCCGCGCAGTCCGTGTGCCTCACGTGCCGTAATGACGGCAGACAGGTTGGCAATACTTCCACCGGAGGCCAAGTAGCCACCTGCCCCTTTTGGATACCCCACTACTTCTGCCATCCAGCGAACCAGCATATTCTCCATACGGACGGCTCCGGGTGAGGAGTGAAACACCCCGGCATATCTTCCTCCGATTGCAGCAAGGAAATCACCAAATGCGGAATGTACCAGTCCACCAGACGGGATGTAGCCCAGATAGCGGGGAGAGCCGGAATTCAATCCTTCGTGATCCACATGATCGTGCAGAAGTTGTAACGCATCATCCAGTGAAATGCCCGTCTCCGTGACAGGAGAGGACAACAACCCCAGGCTTCGCTCTTTTGATTTGACATAGGCAGGAGTATCCGATATGTTTGCAAGATGCTGTCTGGCATAGTCCTCCACTTTCATGAAAAGTTCTCCCAGTTCTTCCTGATCAGGTTCCAGGGATCGGGACTTGTGCTCCAGGTCCGCCAGAAGTTCCCGGCTTGCAGTATTTTCTGCAACACGGAGGTGGTCATTTGTATTCTCTCTGGGAACTACGGACAAACTGCTCATGGAAACAGTATTTTAAGAGGTGAAAAATGATAGGGGCTCTGGAGAGCATGCCATCTGATTAGGCACATCTGCAGGCTGCGAATGAGACCAGATTGTATACACTCGCGTACGGAGAAAAACACAAAATGCTTCACTTTCTCAGGCAAGTTCCATGAACCGAAAAAATGTTGCTGAAAAGATCATTCAGGCAGGTGCGATTGCTGTCTTGCGCTTCAAGGGAAGAGTGCCGACAGGGTCGGTAGCAGATGCTCTGATACGTGGAGGCATCCGGGTGCTCGAGGTCACGCTCACAACTCCAGATGCGCTGTCTGCAATTGAGACACTGAACCGGTGCTTCGGAACAGAGATGCTGATCGGAGCGGGATCGGTCACTGCCGGGGAGCAGGTACAGGATGCTGTTCAGGCGGGCGCGAGTTTTATCGTCAGTCCGATTACGAAGAAAGCCGTCATAGAGGCAGGGCATGCTCATGATGTGCCGGTTGTGCCGGGGGCATTTACACCTACGGAAGCCCAGACAGCACATGAGTATGGGGCAGACATGGTGAAAATCTTTCCTGCCGGGCAGTTGGGGACAGAGTACCTGAAGGCACTCCTGGCTCCGTTACCCCATCTAAAGCTGGTTCCTACCCGGGGTGTTACTCCCGAAAACGCCGGGGAGTGGATTCGCGCAGGGGCTGTGGCAGTGGGGCTTGGCACGGCTCTGATTGATCTGGAAGCAATCCGTCAAGGGGATTTTTCTGTACTCACGAGAGATGCCTCTGTGTTATGTGCCAGGATCGCAGAAGCGCGAAAGGAGACAGAAGCTATCCCCGTGTGCTAGCCCGCCTGGAATCCGGGACAGACGGCAGGATGCCCTGGGTTTTCTTGCGGTATCCTGAAATCATTCCCATACACATCATGCTAATCTTCCTGCATCTTAGACAGACACTCTGTGACAAGACCGCTGGGAGACCACCCGTTCATCTTCACGATCCCCCGCCCCCTTCGGGCGACCCCGAAGCCTGCAAGCACCATGCCCTGCCTGAGCAACACGGAGTACAAGGTGGCATTGATCAATCCCTTATGCTCCTTCTCGTGCAGGATCATGAAGAACACCCCAAATACACAGAGCAGGTGGTCAACTTGTAGCGGATTGACCGGCCGATTTGATTGTAATGCACAGATTCCTGCCAAGCATCCTGATAGAACAGAGGATGTGACACAGGAGCAGGAGAGGACATATTCTTGAAAAATGGGAACACTCCCTGATCATAGTAATTATACTTGTTCTTAGACTGAATCTAAATAACATCTTTCCCTTAACAAGCAAGCTAAAATGAAATCTTCCCTTTTTACTATGCCAGTCTCCGCCGTATTGATTGTTTTCTCCGTCAATGTACAGGCGCAGCATAGCACAGAAATGACAGACCCCGATTCAAAACTTGAGCAGGACAGGGCCGCAATCAAGAACATGCAGGGATGCTATAATGTGGCCTTTAATTTTGCTGAGACATTCAGTTATTCCGATGATTCTTTGTATATGCCATCCGAGACAAAGCATCTTGGCGCGCTGGAGTGGGTGGAGCTCTTGGAAGACGAAGCCGACAGAGTTTCTTTGCAACATCTGCTCATTGTTGGTGGTCAGGAGGGACAGCAGGTGATCAAGCACTGGCGACAGGAATGGTTATTTGAGAATACGAACGCGTATCACTTTAACCATGACAGTCGCTGGAACTATGTCTCTCTCATCCCAGAGCAGGTCAAGGGGCAGTGGACGCAAAGAGTCACGGAGGTAAATGACAGTCCGCGTTACGAGGGATCGGCAACCTGGGTGCATGTTGATAGCAAAAGCTCCTGGGAAAATACGACGGACGCTCCCTTGCCAAGGAGAGAATACACCGTTCGCAACGATTACAATGTCACTGTAAGAACAAACCATATTACTGTCCATCCTGATCACTGGATACATGATCAGGATAATGACAAGGTCATCCGTGAAGACGGAGTTCCAGATGTATTACTCGCTCAGGAAAAAGGTCACAATGTCTACACAAAAGTTGACGATCAGAAGTGTACAATAGCTCAGGATTGGTGGGCTGAAAACCATGAGGAGTGGGACAAGGTCAGGGCCGAATGGGATGACAGACTCGCTCTGGGAGAAGATCTTGACCTGAGTGAGGAGTGAGTCCGGCTTGCTGAAACCGGATAGCGGCCAGACCGGGACATGACTTGTATTTTGAGCCTCCTGCAAAATTTCAAGTGTGGAGGATTGCCCGGATAACGCTCACAGACACACAATTTCGGGGACAGGGATACCTTTTTGGAATCCTCGTTCTTATGTGCAAAAGTCAACCAGAGAGCCGCAGCACTTCCATGAGTACTCTACCTTGCAGAATCTCAAATAGACCTCTCATCTATACCCCCGTACTTTCCTTGTTCAAGATAGTTCGCAGGAGGATGAGCCAGGCAAAGGCTTTACCATCCGAAAAAAGCCGCACTGTCCCTCTATCATGAAGTATTCTGGTATCCAGGCAATACAGACATGGTGAACCTGTGTACAGCTCCTGCAAGTATATCAGGTCAAACAAGTATAAGGGAGTTCTGCAGAGAATTTCACCGCATGATTACTCGCACCATACACGGAATTCCAGTTTGCGCGTATAGGTTCCCGGCGGGAGGGCGGAGAATCCAGAAGCCGTAAATTTGATGTTTTCGCGGCTGCTTGGCTGACCCACATTGCAATTGTCATCTGTATTGCTGCCTTCCCTGATGCCCGTCTTGGGGCTGATGTCAAGTTCGAAGCTCGGCCCCGACTCAGTCGGCCCGAGATCACGAATCTCCCATTTTGCAACCAGGGATTCGTTACACCGGGAGACTGAGAGGGTTATATTTTCTGTCATCTCCGTGGATGTTGCAGGTGCCGTACCAAAATCAATATTGGGAGGTTCTCTATAGTTCAGTCCGCATTCTGCCTGCCGCGTATGGACGGTGTAGACGACGGGGATATCCAGCTCCCAGCGAGTTCCAGGTCCGCTGACCGTGAGCGGGATGTTGCCCGTGTAGGTACCAGGGACATTCCGATCAATGCTTTCGGCGATCCCCCCGACAGCCCACTCCATACGTTCCTCTGGCCGTTTGGGCACGGTCACGCACTGCACCCCAGGCGGGCTGGTACTTCGCCGTTTCCTGTCCTCGTCTTCCACCATACAGTGCACAAACGGAACCCACCAGGCATCCCGCCCCGGCCCTCGCAACCGGACCATTGCAGGCACCCGCGTGATATACCGCTTCCCGAGTACCGGCTGCTGACGAGAATTCCACCACACACGCCCGCATGAATTCCCCATATCCTCCGGTGCACAGATTTCCGAAGTCTTGGGAGCATAGAGTTCGTATTCGGGAACATCGTTCGGATGATGATCCACACGCACCCCTGAACCCAAGAACAGGGGAGTATCCTCGGGTTCCTGGGCTTGAACACCGGATAGAAAGCATAGGGCAGAGAGGAGAAGAGAATACACGGAGAGACGGACAGAGCGGACCATCATACAAAAATCAGTTTTCGCAGACCAGACCGATACCTGTCCGGGGAATACAGGCTAAAGTCCGCATGGGATAAACAAGGTCGCACATTAAACTTTGTTGGACTGTGAGCGGGTACCCTGGATTACCGGCAAAGAGTGCCATTGTGTGGGTGGGATCATTTCTGCTCGGATTGCTTCAGGTTGCCTTGCTGTTATGTATGGAGACATCTAAGTTACCGGCAAAGAAAAATGGTCAAATCGTGGCGCAGAGGACATTGAAGAATATTTTGCCAGTATAGGTGCCACTTCGGGTGTCCGATGTGATGCCGGAGATTATCCCACCGACTCTGATGTGTCTCAGACGTTGATCTGACCCTGGAGGACTAATCCAACCGAAACCATAAATGGATGTGGATTCCCAGTTGATGTCGTCATCAGAGTAAGCTACTTTCCCCGCAAATTCAATGGTCTCTGGTCCATCCTCGTGTTCCAGTGTTCTCGTCGGCCTCGCTCGTCTTATAAAGCATCTTCTGCAACCGGGCCCCTTGACGGAGAATTTACCAAATTGGTATGTTTCTGAACCATAAGTGATCCTGCTACGATATCGATTGCCACTTTCAGGGTCAAGCTCCATCCATCCAGATACACCCGATTCGGGCTTGTTCAAAACCCCGAAATCCAACGCATCGCTGCTTACAACCACCTCGGTACGACAGTTATTTTCGATGTTGAGTGTGGCGAAAAAGTTACATACATCCGTATTGGGGTCACATGATGGGGCCGCCTGCCCGCTCGCAATCTCTGAAATCCCCAGCAGCATGTTCAGAATCGTCAGGATACGCATGAACTTATCCCTTCCTTTTTCGGCATGGCACCAGTCGCAAATCGCTGACCACTGTACTGCCGTTTGCATCCGCAGAACCGAACAAGCTGGAAGTCAGCGTCAGACAGGTCGCCAGTCTGATAGCTCCGCTGGGAAAAGACCTCGGGGAGCACCTCAGGCAGGCGGGTATCAAAGGCAGAATCACCTCCGAGTCCTGCTATAATGCAGGAGGGGTTGTCCTGTACCTGTGCTACTGTGATTTCCGGTCTTGTGCTCGTCGTTGCATGCACAACCAGAATGCTCACGCTGACCAATACCACCACAGGCTCACACGGAACTGAATCCGATGCCACATCTGCTTCCTGAACTCTGCTCCAGTTGCTTGCCTCAGGCTTCACCAAGAAGGCGAGTAACGAGATAATTCCATCTGCGCTGGTTCCACCTTCTTCAGTCCGCACACAGATCGCCTTCATGGGGAAGAAGGCACAGAGAGGGAATTTACCCCCCCCCCCGATTTTTTTTGAAGATCCCTGAGAATATAGTGCCTCACAAGATCCTTCGGAGCACGGACTGCCATGATCTGGAAATGATTTGCAAGCACCCGCTTTGGGTACAGGGATTGCTCTGTTTGCACAAGATAAGAATTTCGGGACAATGACTAGGCATGTGGCTGCTTGCAGACTATCTCCCCTGTTTCCAGATGTCTCGCGGGTTCGCAGAACACTTCATGGATCACTGCGATTCTGACTCCAGCACGACTGCGAAATTCTTGTATTCACGGAAATGAACGGGCTGAAACGATCTGCTGTATTTCCTCCGTGCCCGATGATTTCCTGTGGTTACCCAAGGTGTCCTCTGGTTGTCTGGAACGGCAGGGTTCACCTTTCTATCCCGTAACTCTCCATACTGAGGAACAGATTCGACCGCGTCTTTTGATTCGCCGTTGCAATCATATCCCAAGTATGACACTTCTGGTCAGTATCTGCGGCTAAATCCTGACCACTTCCTCTCATCCTTCATCGCACCACATACGCAATTTCAATTGACGTTCATACGTAGTGTCTGTCCGAAAACACGGGATATATGGGTTTGCGCTGGTTCCTGTGCGCATTTTTGGGGATATTTCTTTTCTAAAGAAGTCCACTTTTTGGGGGATATGATCGTATAAGCCCTGAAACCCGTTCATCTTTTTCCTTTTGCTGAGATGAGAAAAGTCATTGAACCTCAACTTGAGATTGGATGGAAGCCTCTGGAAGAGATCACGCTGCCCCTTCACAATCGGGATGATTTCTATCTGTGCATGACGGCCATTTTGCATCTTTACCATGATGTTTTGCTGCGTGCGCGTCTGTTTTCCCGGTTGGCGGAGATTTTTCCTGCGGGGGTTCGGACGGATCGGGGGCGTCCGGGGATGTTTGCATGGCGCATCTTCGTGCTGGGGGTGCTGAAGCAGGTTCTTCGGTGCGACTATCAGAGACTGGCCATGCTGGCCACGGAAGTGCAGGTTTTGCGACAGATTCTGTTCCATTCCGAATTTGACGATACGGTCTACTGTCCGCAGACCTTGCAGGACAATCTTTCTCTTCTGACCTCCGAGATTCTGGCAGAATTCATTCAAATGGTGGCAGAGTGCGGACAGAAGGTGGCGGGAAAGCAGGAGGGGGAGGTGTTGCAGGGGCGGTGCGATTCCAAGGTGTGCAAGACCAATGTGGAGTTTCCCTCTGATCTGCGCCTTCTTCGGGATTCTGTCTGCGGGGGACTTCGGGAATGTGCCAAAACCGCGGATGCGCTGGATGTACCGGGCTGGCAGCAGATACAGCATCTGATGAAGACGGTAGAGAAGGCCCACAAGCCGGTATGTATCGCCAGGAAATACAAATCCCGTCCGGGCAAGGTTCGCTATTTCTTGCGTCTGTGTCGGAAGCGGGGCAGAAAAGTAGTGGACTTTCTGCGGAACCTGCATGACAGGAAAACAGAGCTGGAGCGGAAACAGGCAACGGGTTCGCTCACCAAGGCGGAAGAGAAGATGCTGAACACCGTGCTCCGTGCGATGCAGCGAATCTATTCTTTTCTGGGGTATATGGCGGTATTGCACGATCAGGTGCGTCGTCGGGTCTTGCATGGAGAGAAGATTCCGCATCGTGAGAAGATATTTTCGATCACCAAGCCGTTTACCCGCTGGATCGTGAAAGGGAAAGAAGGGGTGCTGTGCGAGTTGGGGGTTCCGGTGGCGATTATAGAAGATCAGTACCCGTTTATTCTGGGGCATGAGATTCTGTGGACGGGGACGGACAAGGATGTGGCGGTCTCGCTCACGGGGAGCGTGCAGGAGCAGTTTCCTTCCCTGCGTGAATGTTCGTATGATCGGGGTTTTTACAGTCCGGAGGTTCGGGAGAAGTTGGATGAGATGCTGGATGTGAATGCGATGCCGAAGAAAGGGAGGATGACGAAGGAAGAGCAGGAGCGGCAAAGCGATCCTGCCTTCCAGCGCGCAAGGAAACGCCATCCGGGCGTGGAATCCGCGCTGAACAACCTGGATCATCGGGGCTGGAATCTGGTGCGGGAAACAAGCCGGGAAGGCTTTGCCCGAGTCGTGGCGACCGCTATTCTGGCCGCCAATGTCCACCGACTGGGGAGGCTGCTCCGGGAACAGGAGATCATCAAGAAAGCGAAACGACGACGAAAGCTCGCCGCATAGGCGTGCATCCCCCCTTTCTTGCGGATTGACGAGGTGCCAAATTCAGGTGAATGCCAGAGGTACGTCCGATTCCTGCGAAGGAGGCACAAATGTACACCAATTCCCCCAAAATCCGCCCTCAAAACGGGAAGAATCTCCCCACTCCAGTCCATTTTGCGTCCAATATGACAGGAGATCTGCCCCGCCCCTGTTGCCAGCTCCCGAAAATCGGCAATTTTCGGATGGACACTATATAATTTTCCACTATTCACAGCCTCGTGCAGTTGACGCAGTGATGCTACATGATGAAAGAAAAGATTGTTTTTCATGTCACGCATTGAATACCCACCATCAGCAGTGTGGTCAAAAAAGTACTCCGAAGCACCCTTTACCTTCCTGAATTCATTCTGCATCACATTGAAGAACAGAGCATGATGAGATGATACGACCGTCTTGAACCTGTTATCTGACTTTTTCAGTAACTGTGCCAGCTGACAGGCAAATGCAATGGAGTTATTGTCATCTAGTGATGACACCGGATCATCAATCCAAATATATTTTACCCAGCGGTAGGAGTTCTTTTCTTCAACAATCAACCGAATAACCGCAATAAAAAAGCACCAGACAAAGATGTTCTCCTCCCCACGAGAAATCCTGATCGCAATGGGGTTATCCTGACTGTCCTTCTTTCTAAAAAAGCTGATTTTGCCGCTATTGTAATCAATATCAAAGTCAAAGTCAACATGTCTGGCAATTAGTTGACGGACATGAGATTCTAATGGCAACAACTCATTCGGGTTGTCAAAGAAATATGACTTGTTGCTTACAGAAAATATATTTTGCAGATAATTACTGTTCGCATCATCGTTAATCCAACGAAAAAGGTCTTCGGTAAAAGCATTGAAATAAAGAGTGTCCTGGCTGCTCTTTTGCTCTTGAACTCCATGGAAAGACGCGTTTTGCCAGCATTGTTGTGAGCAAAGAAAAAGATGTAGTCCTTGCTTTCCAGCTTGTTGCGGAGATCGTGGGCAACTTTACGCAAGTCGGGAAAAATTTCCAATGGATGATTACTCATATAGGCACCCGTGTATGCTAAAAAATATTTGTTGACTCAGTCCCTTCTTATACAGTTCCAAAGTCTTGAGTTTTTGGAACTGTATTGTGATGAGTTCATCAATGGAAGAGAGGCAGTCAGCAATTTTTTGCTGCTCTTCCAGTGGTGGAACACATAACGGGATTTTCTCCATCTCATGCCCTTCAATTCTCAGAAGCATTATCCCGTCAGCCTTTCGTAAAAACAGGTTTTGATTCTGGAGAATCCAATAGTAGACATACTCATTCACAAGCGAAGAGCTCTCTATTTTAATGGATTGAAAGTCTTCGTTTGTTGAACATTCTTCCCTGGCAATACTTACCTTGCCTATGGTCTCTCTGCTGGTAAACAGTATAGTTCCCGCAGGCAATAGCGTGGCAGACGATTCTTCCAGTCCTTTTTTTGTGATCTTTCGAATACTGGTACTGGAATATTTGGAATTTATCTCTTTCGGAGTAAACCAGTTTATATCTCCACCCCAATAGTTACTGTTGCCGGGGGCAGGCGTACCTCCGTTCACGATTTCTGCAACCTCTCCCAACTTCTTCTTCGTCCATTTCCCCGCATCTTGAAACTCGGGAAACCGCAGCTTGGGCATGACTTCCCGTTCTGCAGGGAACAGCAATTGCATCAGCCCCATCTTATAGGTTTTAAGGGATTCAGCTTTCTGGGACTGCAAAGAAATAAGTTCATCAAGGGTGGTGAGGCAGTCGGCGATTTTTTGTTGTTCTTTTAGCTCTGGTACGGCAGTCTTAAGCTTTAAGAAGATTGGGGTCCAGTGTCTTTGCCATGCGCCAGCCTCCTCATGCTCTATCGTCTGCATCAGGTCATAAATAAACTTGATGTTGATATTTTCTCTGGCCTGCAGGATTTTCGTGGCAGATGATTTTAGCTTAAATGGAAAGTCCACGAACTTCATGGATGCGGTAAGATCGTCGAAAAGGATCACGGGCAGGTTTTCCGAAAATACCCCATGAGATTCATTGGTATACCCCAGGATGAATGTGCTGCCTGTGGACAGGACAGGAGTCTTGTAGCCGTTGTCATGGATGGTCCCCTCTACCAGGTATCTGTCCGGCTGGATACAGTCAAGGCAATCACTCAGAAGTTTTGGTTCCCACTCCTTGGTATTCCGAAATTCAGAAAATCGCAGTTTGGGGATCAAGAGGCTTTTCCTTGACTCACTCTTGAGTATCCATTTTTGTAACATGAGCCAGATCGTGTACAGGACTGTCCAAATTTTGTCCAGTTTTCATAGCTGCTGTCAGGATAGAACCTGACTAGTCTGTCATTTTCCAGAAGGCAATGCCTCCGGTCTGCTGTCCTGCCGGAACAGAGGACACAAGAGTTGCAGATGCCAGATGAATGGCATCTACTGCCCCTGGGTCCGCTCCGATTCCCTCTGAGGTTACAAAAGCATATCTGTTATCCGGCGATATGACGACACCATGAGGTACAGGTTCGGAGGTGGAGATGCGAGCTCTTTCCTCTCCCGAGGATACATCTATCAGGCTTACTGCCTGCGCCCCTTTTAGCGTGGCAAGGAGCATGTTTCCATCCTGGGAAACAGCCAGATTATAGGGAGCCCCAGAGGCAGAAATTCTCTTGGAAACTGTCCCTGATTCTGTGTCCACAACCACAATCTGGTCAGAGCCATTCCCGGCGACATATGCCAGAGGCTGATCTGGATGAAGGGCAACCCAGGTCGGTCTAGTTTCCGTACCGAGCGGAATTCGCCGCAGGATTTTCAGGTTCAGCGCATCCAGTTCAAACAGTTCGTGATCCATCATGGCAACAGAGTAGTGCCGCGTGCCGTCGGGCCCCAATGCAGACCCGTGCGGCATGATGCCAGTGGCAATGCGGCCGACCTCCACCATTGCATCTGGATCAACAACAGAGACAGAGCTCGGTTCCCGGTTGCCATGCAGGTTGAAGTTTGCCACATACAAAAGGCCTGTGTGGGAGGAGATCGCCATAGATGCCGGAAACAGCCCCAATGTCACGGCACCCGTCGGGTGCTGGTCTAAAGTTGAATAACGCACAACCCTGCCGTTTGGCTGTCCGTGTGCAATGGATACAAACAGATGCTTGCCCCCGGCATCAATCGTGAGTCCATGAGGGCCTTCAATTTCGGTGGGAATCGTGCCGACCACAATAGTGTCAGGAATGGAAAATGCCTGTCCGTCAAACTCAACAAGCATGACGGTGTCATCAGACTCGTTGGCGACATACATGGAGTAGACTTGCAGGCTGAATGCTTCAGTGGCAAAGAGCACAGCAAGGAGCCAGGCTGTGGCATGCACGGTGGATTGAATTGCTCTGCGATTGAAATTCATGGGACAATGCAGGTGAACACAGCTTTACTGCAGTTTGGCAATCGCGTTCCGAGTGTAGAGGTGTCAGATCATACGGTGCTGACAAATTTTCTGGCAAAAATTCCGGAATTTGCTTCAAGCAACAACAAACTCTTCCAGCAGCACAGGGAGGTGTCCTCCGACTTGTGTAGAAAGAACTGCTTTCGACTGAACAGGAATCAGGATGCAGTCGGGAAATGCTCTGCCAGCTACGTGATACAGCTGCCCCTGATATGTCCCTGTTCATTGACAGACCATGCCCTGAATCCGTTTCAGGGCACAAGAAATCCTCGTGTCTACCAGTTAGGATTCTTTTACATGAGGCTCTTCCCCAAATATCTCTATACCCGATCTGATGTGCGTGCCTTCAAGCATTCTGGAATTGACTTTTCTTCGTCATACGGAATGTTTGCAGGAGGCTCAAGTGATATAGCCTGCATCCGATCCGCCGCCTGTTTTCCCCAACGCAGAGCACCCCGGATACGTTGCCGTACCGGGGTGCTCTCGGTTTCACCTTGAGCCGCTCTGGGCGGCTATCTCTTATTTCACCAGCGTCATGCGTCCGGTCTTCACATGTCGTTGCTCTGCTCCGGTTGCGATCAGCCGGTACAGGTAGGTTCCGCTGGCCAGACTGGTGGCATTCAGTTCGATGCTCCGGTTCGCACCTGCTTCCATCTCCTGCGCTGGCAGCGTGATCACCTTCCGTCCCAGCATGTCTACAATCTGGATCTGCACCTGCGCATTCTCCGGCAGGTCAAACTGGATTCTTGTGCTCGGATTGAACGGGTTCGGATAGTTGCCATGCAGGGCAAACTCGGTCGGAAGCTCTGCACTCTCCTCCACTCCTGTCACCCCCATCGTCGGGACCATCATTCCATTCCTGTCTATGCCCAGGATCGTCAGATCATTCCGCATCCCGGACAGGTTCAGTACCAGCGTCTGGTTCTTATACCCAAACAGGTTCATCTCATAGAACTCCGTCACCTCTCCATCCGTGGATTTCACCTGGAAGACCTGCTGGGACGGATTCAGCGAGGTGTATCTTGTAGCCTCGTCCAGCATCAGGTTTCCTGCCAGCGTCCGTTCCACGGTCATGGGATCCACCGGATCCATCACATCTGCGCGCGCCGCCCCCAGATCTGCCGACCCGTGCACCAGCAGTACCTCCACCTGGTTTGCAACCCGCGATGTCATCCGGGTTTCCAGCACCTTCAGCATGGGTTCTTCCAGGCTTCCATGGGCGATCACCACATAGTTTTTATTATGCGCCAGGGAAAGCGTCTGGGTGATCGCCTGCTCGGCCGGTGCGCCAGCGGGCTGGATCTTCAGGTCATGGCTTCCTGCCCCTACCGGACGGTAGGCTGTGGCACTGCGGAACTGCATTCCGCTGCCAATCTGGATGTCTCCCAGATGCAGGTTGATCGGGGTCGGCAGGGGTACATTGTGGATGAACTGCAGGTTCGCCCGTCCTCCGCTCAGATCGGCCTGGTCAATCGGATTCTCAATCCCGTTCGCCGCAATCCCGAAGATCGCACAGCTGCCCAGCCCAATCCCCTCCTGCGTCAGGTGCAGCACCCCGCTGAGATACCCGTTCACCGCAAAGGAACCTGCCTCCATCTGGGCAGGACGCCGGCCCGCCAGCTTCGGATTCTTCCACATGCAGTCCCACTGCACGATCCGCAGTCCGCTGGCATCTGCCACATTCTGGATCCCCTCCGCCGCGATTCGAAGGTTCGTATTCGTGGGCAGCGACTCCGTCCCCAGATCCACCTTCCAGAACAGATCCGCATGCACATCCAGCGTCAGACTGCCCCCCGCCATCGGAACCGTGAGGTTCTGCCATGCCGGCATGGCTCCCTCTGGAACCATCACTGGAGACACGGTCGCCGCCGTGGTATCGGTCAGGTCCGAGGGCAGCTGCAGGATCAGCGGACGGTAGTGGGACATGTCTCCCTTCTCCATTCCCACCGGGAACAGATACCCCCCGCTCGCAAAGCCTGCGCCTGCCGTCCCCTGTGCCAAATGCCGCACCACCGGGGTGGCCGCATACGACTGCCGGGAACCGCGCAGGATCGTGGCCTTGCATGCTTCATTGTTTTTGTCTCCGCACTTGCTCCCTTCCTGTGCCGTACTCCGCCCGCGGAGCTCCTGCTCCACCTGCACATTCTGCACCGTCCACATAAACATGCTGTCCATCGGCATGCTGTGAATCTTCCCCTGCCGGAGCGTCAGTGTGGCCATCTTCTGCTGCATGACATGGCTTTTCAGCAGCAGTCCCTTGGCGTTGTTCACCGTGACACTGTGCAGGGCTGTCGTGTCTCCCGTCATCACCTCCTGCGCCTCCTTGCCCGTAAACTCCACCGTCGCGTTCAGATCCCCGTTCTTTGCAAAGTGGAAGCCCCCGTGCAGGATCAGTTTGGAACCTGCTTCCGCCACATACCGCACCGTATCCGAATCCACCACATACATCCCCATCACCGTCTTTGTTGTCGTGGAATCCAGCTTCACGCCCGCCAAATCTCCACTGGTGGTTCCTTTCCGTTGTGTGAAGTCCCCGTGGATCAGCACCGAACGAGCTTTCGTATCCGTGTTCATATCGGCGTTCAGCCCGCCAGTCCCGCTGAGCATAAGATCTCCCATGAACTCTGTCATTTCCGCGCGTGGCCAGATCGTGGCCGAGCTCAGAGCGACATCCTTGGTGATGACTGCCTTCTTGCTGCCGTCTGTGATTTCCACCGATCCCTTCATGGCGAACAGGCTGTCCACGGTAAGCATCTTGCCGTCCCCGGTGGCACCCTTCAGGTACAGCGTCCCGTCCCAGTTCCCGGTCCCCGGGGTCATCGTGCCGTCAAGGACGACTGTCTGCAGCATCTTGCTGTCGGCACTCGCATCAATGGTGGTCTGCTTGCTTCCCTTCGGGACTTTGATCCTGTCCGCGGTCAGGCTTCCCGTCAGGGTCAGCAGCACATCGGGACGAGTGTCTCCCTGCACATTGTTTCGCTTCTGCGTGTCTTCCGGCCCCAGCATCAGGGTCCCGTCTCCCAGGTTGATCATGGCATCTTTTTCCACGGTTACCTGGGCCGTGTTCCCAATATACTTGCCTTGACTCACCCGTCCCAGCACATGCAGGTCGCCGCCTCCGGTCATCAGTTTGCTCTTGCCATTCACGCTCACCTTCCCGTGCACCCTCACATCCTGTCCCTCCGTGTGCAGTTCTCCTGCTGCCACAACTATGCTGTAATTGTCTACCTTCGTGGCATCCGCATCCGTGCGATGCAGCGTAGAGGTCCCTACGGTCAGCATTCCGTCCACCATCAGCTTCCCTTTGGTGATCATCAGTTTGCCCATAATGGAGCGGTCTCCGCTCGTGGTGATCTCGGCACTGGCATGATTCACGATCACATCCCGCGGGTCAAACCATTCCAGCGCATCGGTCACTGTGCGCTTGCCCGGCGTGATATAGGTCAGGATGTAGCGATCATTTGTATTGGCGGTTTTTGCCTTGTCCGTGGAGATGCTCCCCGGATCATTGGTATCCTTTTCCAGCATCCCGTTCTGCACCGTGATATGCTCCGTCACATGCAGGGTGGAGTCGGTTGTGCTCTCGGCATTCACTAGTGACAGCGTGCCACTGCACAGCCCCAGGTTCTTGGTCTTGACCACCTCGTCCAGCCGGATCTCCCTGCTGCCCGCATGGATCGCAAGGGCATCCAGCAGATCTGCCAGGGCGGCCTTCTTGACCAGATCAGTCTTTCGGCTGCCATAGGTCAGTTTTTTGATTGTGGAGGCTTCGTCCAGCTCCCCGCTCAGCTCTCCCAGGAGGAGCAGAGATTCGGTCACCTTGACATCCTTGTTCACCGTCAGTTCGGCACCAGATCCCACATGGAGGGTCTTCACCGTGAGGGGGCCTCTTTCCACATCCGTATCCCCGAGTACCACCAGGGCATCCAGCATCAAGGCGGATCCCCGCCCGGTCACGACCTGGCGGCTGGTTCCCGTGAGTTCCACATGATTCCCGAAGGTAAGCCGGGTGTCATTCCCCAGGCACATCCCGCCAATGCTGGAGGTGGCGGCATGTCCCATTCCGATGGTATTCCCTTTGGCAGAAATTATACCTCCTACACGTACATTGTGCGCCGTTCGGCGCATGTCTGTACCGGTTTTCAGCATGTCTGAATCCAGATGCACCCGCCCCTTGTCGCTGAAGTCCTCGTCATCGTGAATGATCAGTTTGCCCTTGATCTCCGAAACCCGTGCAATTTCTGCGCTTCCCCTGTCCAGGGCGACGGGGGCCATAAACAGAACCCGGGGAGCACACGCCGTGCTGGACTGGGTGGCATGGGAGGCCGTTTCCGTGAGGCTGTTGGACGCTACATCCAGATGTCCCGTAATCATGGCCGCACCTTCAAACTGCACTCCTGGAATGTGTGCTGCCCGCGGCTTCTTGTCTGTTCTTCGGGTTACATAGGCACACTTGTAGTCTCCGCTACTGCCATCCTGCACCCCCTTGCGGGCACTGGTGCTGCGGGGAGTTCCAGCGTAGCCGTTGTACAGACCCGATTTTCTGCCGTCCGTCAAAATCACATTCCCACGTATGGTTGATGTTTTTTCAAAGACAATCCGGGCATCTCCCCATTGCTCAATGTTTCCCTCCACAATGACATCATTGCGGAAAATCAGATCTGTACTGATGTTTTTGGCCTGCCGCGTGGCATCCCCCTCATCAATGCTTCCTGCCACATTGATCCTTCCAACCTTCTTCAGGTCCACACAGACAGTTCCCATTGCGTCGTACAAGGTAGAGGCGGTTATCTCCCCGCTACCTGTGATGCGGAGACAATCGGTGTGTCCCACCCCGTCAGAAGGATCATACGAGCTAATCGGGATGAACTTGCTTCCATCTCCCCGGTATACACTTGCAAAGAGATTCGTCAGAAACAGATTGCCAGTCCCGGCGATTGTGCCATCCACAGTGAGAACCCGCTCCGTGCCATCTTCATCCCCCTGATTCCGCAATTCGGCAAAGATATCAGCCTCTATGGTCAGGGTCGCCCCGCGCTTGACGGTCAGTCCATTGTTAATGACAAAGACAGATCCACCGGCTGGAGTATTTTTGATCGTGAAGTCTTTGGAGACGATCAGTCTGTCCAGATAGGTCTGGGTGGCGTTCTCCTTAATCAGAAAATCCGTGATGGAATACCGCTCTTCTGATTTTGCTGGCTCCCAGCCCAGAGGATACTGATTCGCGACCGTGAGCCCCGCAAATTCCACCATGACTTTCTCGTGGAAGCTGAATCGACCGCCGGCCCCAATCTTGAAATTCCCCGTGAACACTATCGTTCCTCTCACCGCCGCTGCGTCCCCCTCCAAAAAGGTACCAAAGAGGATCCGCTTGTTCAGTGCGGTAGGAGGCGCACCAACCGTAACTGTATCCCCTGACGCGAGAACCTGAATCAGAAAGGTGTTGCCATCCCACTGCCTGGTCCTGAAGGCGTAATCCAGCTTGCACGGCCCCCCCCCCATTTTTGCAAATGTTTCATAGGTTTATGTGTTAGTTTATGAAAAGGTTTTATGATGTGATCAGACCAGTATTCGTATAAGATTCTTCCGTTATACACATCAAACAGTATATATGATCAATCTCTTTACAATTTTTCAGATCTTTTTTTCGGAAGAAGGATTTGTCTTCCTGTTCGTGTATGATCAAACGGGGCATACCACAGAGAAAAATCGCTCCGAGAGTGCGTGCAGGCATATCAGGGCGGGCCTGTCTGATCGCCTTTTTGGGAGATACCCAGAGACCGGAACGAATCAGTCATTATGCAGTTATCTTCTTCTGTCTGGTTCCGATTTGGATGTCCGATTCTTAGCGATGTGATAAGAGCCCAAGCGAGGCAGAGTGATATATGTGTCAAAAAATACTGTCTCATGATGAGCTCCGTCCCCGATCCAACGGACATGAATTTTCAGAAATCACTCCTGGAATTTTTGCTCTGACTCCATGATTCAGTCAGGCGTACAGGGAGAGACTGCCACAGATGTATCCGTTTTATCCCATACAAGTAGATCCCCACTCCGATATCCAGGGGGCAAGAGCCGGGCCGTATCTGTTCTGCGAGACTATATACCGGATGGTACAGAGCGACTAGTATCTCCGTTTCTTGGCGGGGGAAGTCTTGAATTGTCCTGTGCGGCAGATGGGATTGCTGTACATGCAGCGGATGCCTTTGCTCTCCTCATAAATTTTTGGGAATACGCAAAGAATGAACCCCATGTTCTCTCAGACAGGGTTGCGATGTACTATCCGTTAAAGCGTGAACAGTTCTATTCCCTGCAAAAGCAGATTACGGGGATGGAAGACGATCTTGAGCGGGCAGCCGTCTTTTTCGTCCTGAATCGTGCATCATTTTCAGGAATCACATTGTCTGGAGGGATGTCGCCCGGGCACCCTCGTTTCACGAAAACGGCGATCCAGCGTTTGCGAGACTTCCATGCACCGAACCTTCATGTTGCCTGCGCGGATTTCAAAGATACACTGGCAGCATACCCCAACGATTTCCTCTACCTTGATCCTCCGTATGCCAATGGAGAACGCCTCTATGGAATGCAGGGCCATGTTTCGTGTCTATGTAGTGGGTATTCTGTGCAAATGCACCGGAAGCAGTGAGGAGAAGAAACAAAAATGCCCCCTATATCTTTTATGAACTATTAAATGGGGTAGTTTCCAGGTGTGGATGCAGGGGGCAGGAGAGTCCGGCGAATGCTGCTGTTTTGTTGGCGTTGGAAGGGACGGTTGGATCGGTATCCAGAACTTCCGTACGTTTCACTTTCTCACAGCGGATGAACTCCCCGGGAGTAACTAGTAGCCCCCAGCATCTTGAATGCCCGGGGGGGAGATGTACCCCGGGGAGTTGCTGTGACCGACATCCTGTGAAGAGTATGTGCCACTTGAGCACCCATATAGGGGCAGATGACGGTCACCGCTGATCCGCATTCCTTTTCACCTTCAGAACAAATATACGATGAATCCTGAAGTAAACCGCACTGCCTTTGCCGGCATTGACTGGGGGGATTCCTCCCATCAGGTCTGCGTTCTTGACTCCGAGGGCACTGTTCTTGGAGAGAAAGCCTTTGCCCACTCCGGGGAAGGGTTGCGTGACATGATCACTTGGCTTCTTGCTTGCGTCAGCTGTATCTCGGCCCAGATTGCTGTTGCTATTGAGCGTCCGCACGGTGCCGTGGTGGACACGCTGCTGAATCGGGGCTTCCAGGTCGGCGCCATCAATCCCAAGCAGTCGGATCGCTTTCGGGACCGGTTCTCCCCCGCAGGAGCCAAGGATGACCGCCGGGACGCACGCGTCCTCGCCAGTGCCATCCGAACCGACCCGCACTGCTTCCGAATGCTCTCCCCGCTGCCTGCCAAGCAGGTTGCTCTGCGCGAATGCTCCCGCATGACAGAGGATCTGACCGAGCAGAGAACCAAACTCACCAATCAGATCCGACAGCGACTCCATGAGTACTTCCCCCAATTCCTGGAACTGGGCGGAATGCTCTACACCCTGTGGCTGCTGGAACTCTGGAAACTCATCCCCACCCCAGAGCGGGCGAAGCGGGTACGGCTCAAAACAGTCGCCACATTGATGAAAAAGCACCGCATCCGTCGACTGACTCCGGAGCAGGTCCTGCAGATTTTACGAAGCCCGTCCGTCTATGTCGCTCCCGGTGTTCTGGATGCGTCCGTCCGGAATATCCGGCGCCTGTGTGCGCTGCTGCATGTGGTGAACGAACAGCTTCGCGAGGCAAAGCGTGAAACAGAAGCTCTCCTGGATGAGATGGATGCCGCCACACAGCCCGCCCCGGAAGAGGAATGCCCCGTGGCAGGGGAGACCAGCACAGATGAATCCAGAAGCGAAGAAACAGCCACAGAGTCCGAATACCGACACAGCATCATTGCGATTCTCCGATCCATGCCCGGGATTGGAACTACGGTCCTGGCAACCCTGCTCTCGGAAGCCGGCGAACTGATCAGCAAACAGGACTATAGGGCCTTGCGATGTCTGTGCGGGGTGGCTCCCGTTACCAAACGATCTGGAAAAGCCCGGACCGTCGTCCGACGACTGGCAATGCACAAACGCCTCAATAATGCAATCTACCACTGGGCCATGGTGGCCATGCAGCATGACCCCATCTCCAAAGCCAAGTACAGGGCCCTGCGGGCACGAGGACACTCCCATGGACGCGCGCTGCGAACCGTGGGAGATCGCCTCCTCGGAGTCGCATGTGCCATGCTCCGAAATGGAACCCTGTTTGATCCCGAAAGAATAAGCAGAAATGCACAGGCATAGCCAGAAATCTTCCCCAAAATACACACAGAACCACACGCCGAAAGATCAGAACCTATGACTGCCAACCTCTCCTATATTGTCCGATTTTTGCCTTCTATAAATGGTGAAGAGTCCCCCCCCCCCCCATTTTTGCAAATGTTTCATAGGTTTATGTGTTAGTTTATGAAAAGGTTTTATGATGTGATCAGACCAGTATTCGTATAAGATTCTCCCGTTATACACATCAAACAGTATATATGATCAAGCTCTTTACAATTTTTCAGATCTTTTTTTCTGGGAAAGGTTTTGGCTTCTCGTTCACATAGGATCAAACGGAGATTGTACCGCGGATGGTCAGGGAACATGCCAGCCTGAAATTCCTGAGCTGAAGATTCCATCTCCCGCCACCCCAGGAATGGATGCAATGGCTGCCTGTGCTGTTCCAGGATTGAGAAGAAATTCATTAGTTTTGATTCACCATGCCACCTAAAAAGTTTCTGCAAGGATATCACTATTCAGGCAAGTCCGCTGTGGCAATATGTGGTATTGGGGTAGACAATGAGAGGCTCGTCTCTCTACCTGTTCTTCAGTTATATTTTTGATCCCGTGCTTTTATATTTTGCGTGCAATCCTGAGGAACTCCACGGTGTCGCAGAACACAGGGTATTGTGTCACAGTCTGGAGGATGCGCAGAGGCTGAAATCGGAGATGGTCCTTGTGCTTGATCGCAACCCGCTTGGTGATCTCAGGCGGGTTGGCACCGTATATCATCATGCAGGCAATATCCCGCAAGACGCAATCCTGAATCTTGATCCGTATGCCCCACCCCGTACTGTGATTGCAGGGGGAGGAATCGTTCGGCACAGAGGTACAGGTGAACTTCTCTGTATCCGGCGGCATGGAGTTCTGGATCTTCCAAAAGGAAAACAGGATCCCGGGGAAACTGTCGCCGAATGCGCAATGCGGGAGTTGAAGGAAGAAACCGGAGCCAGCGATCTGTGTCAGGGGAGACTGCTGGGGACCACAGTGCACGGGTATCGCCGTTCGGGATTCTTTGAGATAAAAACTACCTACTGGTACGCGTTTCTGTCTGAAATGGCAGATTTTGTCCCTGCTGTGGAAGAGAGTATTGAGGAGGTATTCTGGGTTCCTTACGAACAGGCAGAGAAAACGCTGGGATACGCTCCTCTGCGTGATTTTTTGACGGATGTGAGGTCTGCCTGTGGAAAGGGCCTGGCAGGATTCCCGACTGACGTTCACGAGCAGTGATAGCTCTGCTCTTCACTCTTTCTCCATAACCTCTGTATTTGCCGTATTTTCAGTCAACTGACTGCTCCACAGAACACTGCACGGAAAGGGGGCGGACCTTGAGGAGTCCATCATGCATCCCAACCGAGTATTTGCCCTGAAGTACATCTGACAGATCCCTGCCGACAGCATCCCGCCTCCAGCCATTCTGCAACGGGCTGGCAGGATCCTCGGGATTCAAGACGAAATCCGTAAGCATAGAGGTTGTCCCGATCAGATCTGCCTGAATTCCAAGCTCCAGGGCACGACCGGATATGACCGCCTGCAAAAGCTGAAGCTGTGCGGTTTCCGCACTTGTGAGCGGACGCGGAGCAAGTGGCACCGGGCATTTATCAGGGGATGTATTCAGTGCCTCTGCAATCAGGCTGGCTACTTTAGCTTCGTAGCGGCGCGGCAATGAGGGACAGAGGTTTCGAACTGCGCCGGGCTTGACGCATCGCCTCCGTGCGAGTCGCAGAATTTCCGCATTTCCCAGGAGTTTCTTTGGGAATATGCCAGTTGCCTGAGATATCTGCTTTCTCCAGTCTGCCAGCGCAGCAATCGCAGCGCATTGACCAGGTTTGAGGGAATGTGTTCCGGGAGAGCTCAGGATTCGTTCTGCGGCTGGCGGGGGGGTATAGGAGCGCGGGTCATCAAATGCATGCATCTCTTCCCTGATCCAGGTCGTACGCCCCTTCTTTTTTGCCTCTGTCAGGAGGGCCTCTCTGATCTCATGCAGGTAGAGAACATCGCGCTCCGCATAACGGATCTGTGCGGAAGAGAGCGGGCGGCGCAGCCAGTCGGATCGCTGCTGCCCCTTTGAGAGACGCACGCGACAGATTGTCTGAACCAGTTCAGACAGTGAATAATTCGTCCCCATCCCCAAGAGTCTTGCCGCAAGTTTTACATCAAAGATATTTTTGGGAACGGCCCCAGAAGCATTCGCAAGCAGGCCAAGGTCCTGGCCCGCATCATGCATGATCTTGACAATATCGGTGCTCTCTAATGCGTTTCTGAGTGCACTCAGATCATCAAAAGCCAGTGCATCAATGAGAAAGGCCTCTCCGGTGGTGCATGCTGCTTGCACAACAGCCAGGATTGTATCTGGGTGTTTTCCAGAGATAAATTCGGTATCCAGGGCAATGCAGGGAGATGACTCCATCTGGGAACACAGATCTGACAGTGCCCGGAAGGTATCAACCATGGTACTGGATCAATAGGGGTTCAGTAGTGTACAACAGGGTTTGCGTACTGTTAGTTGTACTGTCGTTAAATTTGCGCAATTACCATCCCAAAAGAGATGCCGTACATCGTTACTGAACCATGTATTAATTGCAAGCATACCGACTGTGTAGAGGTGTGCCCTGTAGACTGTTTTTATGAGGGTCCCAACTTTCTG
Source organism: Rhodothermales bacterium (assembly GCA_965203305.1). Lineage (GTDB taxonomy): Bacteria > Bacteroidota > Rhodothermia > Rhodothermales > Bin80 > Bin80. The sequence goes on from OZ241874.1 coordinate 70,481, forward strand.
GTGATCCACCCCGATGAATGCATTGACTGCAATGCGTGTGTTCCTGTATGTCCGGTAGAAGCCATCTATCCAGATGACGAGGTGCCCGAGGAGTGGGAGCATTACATTGAATGGAATACACACCTCGCGGAAAAATGGCAGGAGCAGGATCGGAACATTACGGAGAGGAATGACCCGCTGCCAGACTTTGAAGAGTGGAAAACAAGGGAAAAATCTGAAGAGGATATTCGTGAGTGGGATGCCTAGGTCCCGGCAGAGTAGTCTCTTGCGTATTCTTCCTGCTCGGGAGTCAGTGCATCAATCCTGAGCCCCATTGTTTCCAGTTTCAGACGGGCGATCTCCTCATCCACAGAGTCGGGGAGATCAATCACTGCCCGTGGAAGTCTGATGTCCTGCTCTCTGGACTGGATCAGGTGCAAGTGAGCCATGAACTGGTTGGCAAAGCTCATGTCCATCACTTCTGAAGGGTGACCTTCTGCTGCGGCAAGGTTCACAAGTCGCCCGTCTGCAAGTACATAGATCCTCGTCCCATCCGTCCGTGTATACTCACGGTTATTGGGACGGATATCTCGTGTCCGGGTTGCCAGTGCTGCCAGCTCAACCAGATTTAATTCAACATCATAGTGACCTGTATTGCACACGATCGCTCCGTCTTTCATGGATTCAAAGTGAGGGCCGCGAATGACATCCTTCATTCCAGTCGCAGTTACGAAGACATCTCCAATCCGGGCAGCATCTTCCATGGGCATAACACGCATGCCGTCAAGGGTTGCCTTGAGAGCTGTCGCAGGACGCACTTCGGTTACGATTACATTGGCTCCCATGCCACGCCCGCGGATGGCAACCCCTCTGCCACAGTGGCCATATCCAGCAACGACCAGGTTTTTTCCAGCGAGAAGGACGCTGCTGGCTCGCAGTATCCCGTCCAGAGTGGACTGCCCGGTTCCATAGACATTGTCAAAGTCCCACTTGGTTTCCGTGTCGTTCACGGCATACACGGGGTAGAGAAGCTTTCCGTCTTCTGCCATGGCACGCAGCCGCTGCACGCCGGTCGTTGTTTCTTCACTGCCCCCGATGATATGGTCTGACAGGTGCGGGAATCGCTTGTGAATCGTAAAAATCAGGTCCGCTCCGTCATCCAGTGTGGTATCGGGAGCCTTGTCAATGGTACGGTCAATGCTCCAGTAAAATTCTTCCACATTCTGTCCGTACCACGCATAGATTTCAATTCCCCCAAGTGCAAGGGCAGCTGCGACCTCATCATTGGTAGAGAGCGGATTGCATCCGCTCCAGGAAACTTCTGCTCCACAGGCGGCCAGAGTCTCAATCAGTACGGCTGTCTCTTTGGTGACATGCAAACAGCCAGTGATTTTATAGCCCTTGAAGGGCTTTGATTCCGAATACTGCTCACGCAGACGCGTGAGAACGGGCATTCGGCTTTCCGCCCACTCAATCCGCATCCGGCCTTTTTCTGCCAGTCCCAGATCACGCACTTTGTATTTTCCTTCCAGGTAGTCCATTGATTGATAGTTGATTTTTGGTCTGCACAAACTGGCGCGTCAAACTCGCAAGTCCACTGTCTTGTTCGCTCAGTGCACGAGAGTTATGGACTGCTGCAGCTGTGTATTTCCAGCTTCCATCCTGACCCAGTACGTCCCGGCAGCCAGTCTCTGCAAATTCAGATTAATGGCGTAGCCTCCCGCCTCATGATTGCGACTGGTGACAGTTTGTACCGTCTGTCCAAGTGCATTGAAGAGGGTGATCCGTACATTCATGGATTCGGGAAGGACATAGCTGATTACCGTCTCGTCCCGGAACGGGTTCGGGAAGTTGGGATACAGGATCAGATCAGTCGCAACCGGGACAGGGGCAGCATCCTTTGCCAGCCGGTAGTATTCCGCCCCAAAGACGCGCCAGAAATCACGATCACTCTCTCCCCTCCGTGGGGAGCGTACTATGTCCAGCCGCAGCTGAAAGGGCTGTTTCAGAGAAGTAAGGTCAAACCACGAGTCCGTGGTTTCGGGCATTTCGCCAGAAAAGCCCTGATCTGCTGACTGGTCTTCATCAGAATTTTCACGGACAGAAGGCACTATCTCCCATGTAGTTCCTCCATCCTCCGTCACGCTCACCCGTCCAGAACTCCCCTTGCCGAAGCGGTAGGCATGACGGAGCCGAAGCATTGTCCGCTCTGATACAGTGGAAAAATAGATGGGGGACAGTACAATGGAAGACTGCCGGTCCGGCATATCTGTTTCTGTGATGTATCCCCCGTTCATCCTGGTCCATCCCTCGCTGGAACGTGCATTGGTCAGCGCGATTCTCGGAGCTTCAGAAGGAACATACAGTTTCAGGAGCTCTCCAGCGGATTTCCCTCCAAGCGTTTGTATGTTTGCATCAAAATCCCGGACGGAGATGTGATAGCCCAGGATGCTTCCAGGCGGAGAATCAGGGATTGGAATGGCAGAAAGAAAACGATTCGGATCCGTACGGAGCGGCACAAGTCTGTAGGTTCCCAGAGGAGTCAGTTCGGCATCATGTACATCATACAGATGAAGCCGGACAGATTCAATTCCCGGATCATCCGTGGCGACAATTTGAACAGAAACATCTGACTGTTCCGACAAGACAAACTGGTGTGCCGCTGGACCTCGCTGAATCTCGGGGCTAGTGGTATTTACGGGAGGATCAATAAACACCTTCGCGTCCCGAACTGCCCATCCTGCGAACCTGTCCGTGGTTGAATGCGTGTTGCCTGTCCCTGTACCGAATGCCAGTCGGGTATGGACTTCAAACCTGTAGGAATCTTGGGGAGCATCCGGGAGCGGTACACGTACGCGGCGCCATCCGAGACTTGAACCCCCAAAAGCGGGAGTTCCCGACAGCGGATTGGAAGTTGTCTGATCAACAGTTCCATTGTATCCCCACTGGGGGATGGCTACGGTCCAGGATTGCCCGCCATCCATGGAAATCTGGATCTGCCCGCCATCATACACAGTGCCTCCGGCATCTCCCGGTCCGGGGACATCAGCATGCTCAAAGTCATACCAGTGCCAGAACTCCAGTTGTGCATCGGGATACCCCGCAACATTGATTTCGGGGAACGACAGCAGACTGAGCGCGGGCTGATCGCTGTATGATTTTCCGGGGGCGGTAACCCATACGTTTCCCGCATATCCGAACACATCCCTGTCTGTTGCCCATTCTCCCGCTGGCAACCCGGGCCACTCTCCTGGCTGCCATCTTGCCAGTTCATTGGCACCGGGAAGCACATCCAGTCTCAGCAGGGGCTTCCCTGTGGAAGGAAATGTCGTCGTGTTCGGCGGACGGGCTGCGTCATAAGCGACGATCCGGTATTCCATCCATGTGCCATGCAATATGTTTTCAGATGTATGGAAAGGCAAACTGAAGGTGTACCTTCCATTGCCTGCATCTGACAGAGGCAGTTTGCCCTGGTCCGTATTTTGATTCCCGGGGTAGGTGACCGTGTATTCCAGGGTGACCCGGGAAACCATGTCATTGTCCGTCACATGAACCGAAAAGGGACGGAGTGCATCCTGCTGCGTCACATGTGTGACAGGAGTATAGGTGATGACAGGTGCCTGCGTATCTGGACCAAATTGCAATGTCCAAAGGTCATCAGGAGCTGATTTTGGCGAGGTCACAGAAATGAGACTTGTGGACACCTCAAGATAGTATTCCAGAAGACTTGTGGATGGAGGGGGCAGGATCTCTGCACTCCATCTTGTCCCTCTGTCGTTCGTCAGTTCCATGGATTGAAAATTTCCCGAATCCAGACGATAGTTAACGACAGCACGGGTAATCGGAGGGCCTGAGACGGTGATGTCTGCTTCAAATTTGACCGGACTGGTGAGGTCAAATTGTCGACGAATGGGTACATGCGTAATCACGGGAATTCCCAGTTGAGAAGGCAAAAACCCTTTCGGTTGGAAGATGGATATGATATCTGCGGAATATTGCCCGCTATGGAGTGCACGATCTGCCTGCAGGAGTGCTTCAGCCATGTCCTGAAACGTATGGTTGGGTCCAAGGTATGGAAATGCGGCCAGGTGCAGGCGATCTGTGTTTTCCCGTCCTATGTTCCCCCATAATTCCATCATCAGGGCAGCCCACGTTGTGCCATAGTGGTAGAAATTGCAACTGCGGGAACAGGCCCGTCGAATCGTAGCGTAGTTCTCATTGCCATCTGCTCGACGCCCTCCCCATGCGATTCCATCCCAGGGAAATACATCTCTCCAGTCCCCTTTGGGAACCTGCCCGCTCTCCATCAGATGTCTTCGGTACGAGACAGCCCAGTAGTCCGAGAATCCTTCACTTAGAGCGTTTTGTTCTGCGTTCAATCCAAAATTCAGATAGTCATAGCCGAGATGATGGTACATCACGGCATGACCATACTCGTGAAGAATCACCCCGGCATCTTCTGCGTCATCCGCTCCGCCATCCCCAAAACCAAGAAAGTTTCTTGCGGGCATGAAGAAGGATTGATCATCATCTGTCACATGAGGGTCTACCCTGATTGCTTTTGCTGGTACAGGATGGCCTGTGTTCAGGCTCTGAATATACCGCTGGTTCTCGTCGATGTAGTAGTACGCCATGACCGCCTCAAAGCGATCATCACTGCGCGTGTATTTGAATTGGGAAGGATTCGTTTCCACGGGAATGACAGTCCCGGTGATGTTCACCCACGGCCCCCGCAATCTGTATTGACCATTCGCGTTTTGGCGAATATCCTGGAGGGTAACGGCTTTGCGCAGGTTGTTCAGGGTTGCGTTATCCTGATCATTGCTGTCCACATAATCTCCTCCGTAGGATTGACCGGATGCCGTCAGCGGATCAAATAGCCAGATGTATCCCTCTCCATCTGCTTTTGCAAGGGAGTCTGGGGGATCAGGGGTGTGCCCTGAAGGAGCATGTTTCCCTTTTGAGGTCGGATGAGAGAAGATGCGCTGATCCATTAGCCGGATGAGGGCTCCTGTATGAGCATCCAGAAGTACCTCCCATTCGCCAGGATAGGAATCGGGCCATACGATGGCCCGCCAGACCAGTCGGGGCGGGGTATCGGGAACCACCAGGAGCTCCGGGGGACTGGAGGTTGCCCCATCGGGAGATACGGCCTGTCGTGCCAGGGATTCCGCCTGTGTCACACTGATTGCAGGAACGGGATTAAAAGTGTCCAGTCCTTCCAGATGTGGCGCATAGCCGTTGGTAGCCATCACAGGCAGTCCGTCCCGTCCCAGATTCACATGCACGAACCGCCCATACACCCTGACACCTGCCAGCGTCTGCTGAAATGTCAAATGGCGTGCTCCAGTGGTTTCTGTCTCACGGACTAACTCCAGTACATCCGGCGTATGAATCCCCAGCTCATCTCCGTCCAGGACCAGCCAAGCGCGTACCGTGGCCTCGGGTGTCACCTCTGGAGCCATCGCAGGGTTTAGCCGGTAGGCTGCCCGCAGAATCCCCAGCTCTTCATCCAGTCGCCCGTTTGCTACATCAACGGTGGGAAGGTATGCCCGGAAATTCTCTGTAGCAACTGCAGAACGGGATGCTTGTGGAAGTTTCTGGATTGCCCCCGACCGATCCTGTGCCAATACTGTGGTGATCACAAGAAAACAGGTAGCCAGTGCCGTTGTGATCTTCTGGTATGGCATGGAAACACTCCACAATGGATGACTTTATGAGCTATGATACCGACGCATGAAGTAGATCTTGCCAAGAATCGTGCCGGTTAGGCTGCGGCCCCATCCATGCCTGCGCGCGAGCGCAGCTCTTCTACAGCATCCAGACGCTCCCAGGGAAAATGGCTGCGACCAAAATGACCATAAGCTGCGGTTTCCCGGTAGATTGGTCTTCGGAGGTCCAGTCGCTGGATAATGCCGGTCGGAGTCAGGTCAAAGATGTCCCGTACGATTCTGGTCAGATCGTGATCGCAGAATCCGTGCCTGGCGGTGCCAAAGGAGTCAATAAAGATGGAGACAGGTTCATGATGGGCAATGACATAGGCGATCTGGATTTCTATTCTGTCCGCCAGTCCGGCTGCGACCAGGTTCTTGGCCACATAACGGGCAGCATAGGCAGCAGAGCGATCCACTTTGGAAGGATCTTTCCCGCTGAACGCCCCGCCGCCGTGGGCAGCCCGTCCGCCGTAGGTATCTACAACGATCTTGCGTCCGGTCAGCCCGGCATCTGCATGCGGGCCGCCCGTGACAAAAGGTCCGGCCCTGTTCACGATGAGCTTGGTATCGCCATCCATCAGATTCATGTCTATGACACGAGGCAAAAGATGAGTCCTTACATCTTTTTCAATCTGTTCTTGCACTATCCCGCAGTCGTGTTGCGTAGCAATCACAATGGTATCAATTCTTTGCGGGACCTGTCCCGAGGCATCATATTCTATCGTCACCTGGCTTTTGGAATCCGGCCGGAGGTAGGGCATGATGGATTCGTGCTTCCGAATGCTGGCCAGCTTCTGGACCAGCCTGTGGGCATACATCAGTGGCAACGGCATCAGGGATTCGGGCTCCTCCTTGCAGGCAAATCCGAACATCATTCCCTGATCTCCGGCCCCCAGCTTCCCCTCGGATTCTCTCCGGTCCACTTCCTCGTAAATATTCTCACTCTGGCCGTGAATGAGGTCCGTTATCTTCACGGTATCTGCACCAAAATCAAGATCAGTACAGGTATAGCCAATGCTGCGAATCACTTCCCGGACGACGGCCTCATGGTCTATCTTTATCTCCATGGGAGAGCGCACCTCACCAGCCAGGATGACATGGTTCGAGGTGACCAGTGTCTCTACTGCAACGCGGCTGTCCGCATCTTTTTTGAGGTATTCATCCAGAATTGCGTCGGAAATCTGGTCAGAAACTTTATCCGGGTGCCCTTCGGACACGGACTCGGATGTAAACAGGTAAGGCATGAATTACAGAATGTAATGGATTGATTTCGAAACCGATATGTGCACTGCCGGGTTGAACTGCGCGAATTTACGGCATGTCAAAATGCGCACAGACGCAAGTTGTATGAATTTGCCGTAATTTTGTTGTCCGGTGTCCGCGCGAAAAATTGTGCTCGTTGCGGTTTTTATTCAAACTAGCCTTCATTGGAATTAAAATTATGTCAGAACTTGCAGATAAAGTCAAGGCACTTGTGGTGGATAAACTTGGAGTGGCGGAAGATGCCATTTCTCCCGATGCTTCCTTCTCCGATGATCTGGGAGCAGACTCTCTGGATACGGTGGAGCTAATCATGGAATTTGAGAAGGAGTTCGATGTCAGTATTCCAGACGAGGATGCTGAAAAGATTGCCACAGTTGGAGATGCGATAGACTATCTTACCGAGAAGAGTTTGAAGTAGCTCTTCCCACTGAAACCGTCAGGCATGGCGATTCAAAACGGGCCGCGCCGTGTTGTTGTCACCGGAATGGGGGCACTGACTCCCTTGGGTCATTCTCCAGACAAGTTCTGGGAAGGACTCATGGAGGGGAGGAGCGGTGCTGCGCCAATCACCCATTTTGACGCAGAGAACTTCGCAACGAAGTTTGCATGCGAGCTGAAGGGGTTTGATCCTCAGGATTATTTTGATCGGCGGGAAGTTCGGAAGATGGATCCCTTCGCCCAGTACGGGGTGGTGGCCGCTATCCAGGCTGTTGAAGATTCAGGACTTGATCCAGAAGGGATGTCCCAGGATCAGCGGGATCGTGTTGCTGTGATCGTCGGGAGCGGGATCGGAGGCATTCAGGTGTTTCACGAACAGACTGCAGCCCATATTGAAAAGGGCCCCCGCCGCATTTCGCCATTTTTTATTCCGAAACTGATTCCAGACATCATTGGCGGTCATATCTCCATTCGGTACAAATTCCGGGGACCGAACTACTGTGTGGTCAGTGCGTGTGCCACAGGAAACAACAATATCGGGGATGTCTACATGATGATCCAGCTGGGCATGATTGATGCAGCATTGTGTGGAGGGGCAGAAGCTGCGGTCAGCGAGCTGGGGATTGGCGGGTTCAATGCCATGCGGGCTCTTTCCACCCGCAATGATGATCCTGCGACCGCCAGCCGGCCCTTTGACAGGACACGCGACGGGTTCGTGCTGGGAGAAGGGGCCGGAATTCTTGTCGTGGAGTCTCTGGATCATGCACAGGCCCGCGGGGCACGCATTTATGCCGAGATTATCGGGATTGGCATGAGTGGAGATGCCAGCCACATTACGGCCCCTGATCCAGACGGGAGCGGCGCAACGCTTGCCATGCGGAATATGCTGGCGGATGCCCGTCTGCGCCCGGAAGAAGTTGACTATCTGAATATGCACGGCACTTCTACCCCGCTGGGAGACACAGCCGAAACCAGATCCATCAAGAATGTCTTTGGTGCGCAAGCCTACAGGATGAATGTGTCTTCCACCAAAAGCATGACGGGGCATCTTCTTGGGGCTGCGGGGGCCGTAGAGGCAATCGCAACGATCCTGTCAATATGCAATGATTGCGTGCCCCCGACGATCAATTTTGCTCATCCAGACCCGGACTGCGACCTGAACTATACATTCAATCAACCGCAGGATCGTCCGGTGAATGTCGCAGTATCCAATGCATTTGGATTTGGAGGTCACAATACTTCGGTGGCATTCCGGAAGTTCGTCGCATGAACAGGGCAACAGACCCGCAAGGGCTCAATTTCTGGCAGAACCTGAGCTTCTCCCGTTCGCATTGAGGTGGCAATCCTCTGCACAGCCCGTGTTCGGGTTTGTTCCTGTCCAGCCCGAAATCACCCCACAAAAGGTTGCCGGAAAGCAGCAGATATTCCAGGCTTTCTACTCCAGACTAGCACGGTCAGGACACCGCCTAGGTTCTGCTGCGGTTGACACAGTTCACCTGCTGGCAATGCCCATAGAGATTCAGGGCGTGACGTTTTATTTCGAAGGAATATACGTCTGCAACCATTTCCTGAATATTCTGGATTCTCGGATCGCAAAACTCCATAACTTTCTGGCAGTCCAGGCAAATCAGATGATCGTGCTGTCCAAAGAGGTAGGAAGGTTCGTACTTGGCCTGTAAATTTCCGAACTGGTGCCGTGTCACCAGTTCACATTCTAGCAGAAGGTTCAGCGTATTGTAGACTGTGGCGCGGCTGATGGAGCGGTTCTGCTGTCGCAGGCGAAGATGCAGGGCATCCGCATCAATATGGCCCTCTACCTCGTACATGGCATCAAGCACGAGAATACGCTCCTGTGTTTCCCGAAGACCGCGACGTTTCAGGAACGACCGGAAGCGGTCATGGACCTCTTTTTGCTGAGAACTTGTGAGACTGGCCAGTTTATCGTGGTCTGTTCAATAGCGCATACGGCCTGCATGTTACAATGTTCCCAAGTTAGGGCATGCCCACTGTCAAAGCCAGTTTCCGCAAGAAATGGAAAATATCTCCGGGAACTTTGAAGTTCCAAAAAAATTGCCGTAAATTTGCACACAAGTTCAGACCTGTTGAGTTAGCCCAATGAGCATCACTGGTTTTGATTGTGGAGACGGGGGAGAATTCCGTCAGCGCGACATAGAGAAGCTGGTTTGTGCTTTTGAACGCAGCAAGCCCGGAGCCTACTTTGATGTGGAGTCTCTGGAGGAGATTGCATTCTACTATTTTGAGTGTGGCCGGATGGAGGAGTCCCTGAAAGTGATCAACAGGATTCTGGATTTCCAGCCTTCCTGTGAGTATTCATGGTTCAAGCGAGGCATTCTGCTTGCAAGTCTGGGCCGGCAGCAGGATGCCCGGCATGCGTTTGAGGAGTCCCTGAAGCTGAACCCCCGCGAAAGCGAAGTCTGGCTGAATCTGGGGGTTACGCTTGACGTGATGGGATTGCAGGAGGAGGCTCTGGACTGTCTGTACAAATCTTCCCGCTATGATCCGATGAACGAAGATGCCCACTTTTCTATCGGGTACATATACGCGCAGTGGGGACTGTATGAGGATGCGGTAGAGTCTCTGGAAATGTGCAGTGAACTGAATCCAGAACATCCAGATGTATGGTTTGAGCTTGCACACTGTTACGATGTTCTTGAGGAGGATAAAGCATGTCTGGATGCAAACAATCGCCAGATTGAACTGGACCCCTACTCGTGCGAGTCCTGGTTCAACAAAGCCATAGTACTGACGAGAATGGGACGGATGGAGGATGCCCTGCTGTGCTATGACTACACACTGGACATTGATCCAGACTTCATTCCCGCCTATCACAATCGCGGGAATCTTCTTTCCGGGATGAGCCGATACGACGAGGCCTTGTTCTGCTATCAGGAAGTGATTACACGCAAGGGAGAAGATGCACTGGCGTATCGAAGTATGGGAACTGTCATGGCGGTGCAGGGGAAGTATCAGGAGAGTATTCGCCTGTATGAGAAAGCAATCAAACTGGATCCAGAGATGTCGGAGGCATGGAACGAACTGGGGCATGCGTACATGAGGCAGAAGCGGTACAGGATGGCTGCAAAAGCCTACGGGCATGCGGCTGATCTCCTTCCAGAGAACACGGCATACTGGCATGCCAAAGGAGATGCCGAGATACGGGCAGGATACACGCAAAAAGCGCAGGATACATTCAGAAAAATCACCCAGATCCTGCCGGAAGATCATCATGCATGGATGGAGTATGCACACATGCTTGCCCAGAACCGAAATCCGGCAGGAGCCAGAAAAGCCTATGAATCTGCGATTGAGCTAAAACCGCACAGCCCGTCGGCATGGTATTACTATTCAGGAGTTCTGTTCTTGCTCGGGGAGATTGAATTGTCCAGGAATGCGCTTGAGATGTCCATAGATCTGGACCCCGCAAACAAAAAGCTGTTCCAGCAGCACTGCCCCCAAGAGATTCGTGATCATCCGCTCTTTCAGAAGTATCTGGACACAGACGGGTAGCTTTTGCACTGGATCCGGCGATTATATGACTGGGTGCTCGGCTGGGCGGAGACCCCCTACGGAACAGCAGCCTTGTTTCTGCTGGCGGTCATTGAATCCATATTTTTCCCAATCCCGCCAGATGTTCTCCTGATTGCACTTGCTCTGGGGCGGCGAAAGCGGGCATTGTACTTTGGTCTGATTTGCAGTATCGGATCCCTGTGTGGGGGGGTGATCGGATACATGCTTGGCCATTATGCATGGCTGACCTCAGACGGATTTACTCCACTGGCGCAGTTCTTCTTCCATCACATTCCGGGCTTTAGCGAGTCCGTGTATGCAGATTTGGGGCAAAGATTCGAGGAGTGGGGTTTTGTGATTGTCTTCACGGCCGGGTTCACGCCAGTGCCGTACAAACTGTTTACCGTGAGTGCGGGAGCGTTCGGAACTTCATTCCCATTGTTCCTGCTGGCTTCTGCCACCAGTCGGACCGCACGGTTCATGCTCGTGAGCGGGCTGATCTGGCGATTCGGAGAGCCGGTCCGAACCTTTATTGATCGTTACTTCAACTGGCTGGCAATCCTCTTTACTGTCCTTCTTGCGGGAGGATTTGCCATACTGAAGCTGGTCACTTGAGCAGTACGACTCTGGTTCCGTCTGTATGCTGCTCTGTCTGAACCTGGATGTAGTAGCTTCCACTTGGAAGCTGTCCGGCATCGAAGGTCAGGGTGTGGTTTCCAGCAGGGAGAACCTCGTCTCTGAGCACACGAACAGATCGTCCGAGCACATCCAGAACCTCAACACGGACTGCCGTCTGATTCGGCAGGGACAGTGTGGTGGAGGTAATCGGGTTGAATGGATTCGGATACGCGGGCGAAAGCGTAAATCTCTCAGGGACTGTCGCTGATGTCTCCGTATGAAGCGGAATATTTACCGTGGTCGGGTCCAGAACAAACAGCCCGTCGGGGTCACTGCTGACAATGGTGGTCCCGCTCCTTGGAAAACGATACGAACTCCATGCTCCGTCATATCCTTTTTCGTCCGTTCTCGGGTGGGTATCAAAAAAAGCAATCTCCCGGGGCTTGTTGATGTTCGAAATATCCAGGATGCGCAGGCCGGTGGTGTAATTGGCGGCGTACACATAGTTTCCGTGCACATACAGGTTGTGATCGGTGTTTTTTGTTGGAAAGAAAAAGGAAGAGTGATGGACAGGATCCTCAAGCTCTTCCATGTCCCAGATGATCATACGGGTATTTTCCACCCGATAATGCTTTTCATCAAGTTCATCATTCATCAGAAAGTACCTTTGATCTTCGGTAAACCAGCCCTGATGTGCATATGCCACATTCGGATATGTGGCGGTTCCCACGGTGACAGGATTCTTTTTATCCGTCACGTCGGCAATCTGGATAAGCTGCTCATTTGAGTTAATGCAGATTTCCCGTCCCCGATATTTTGCATCCGGTCCGCGGTAGATTACGCACTGGGTGTCATGGGTATATCCCTTATTCCAAAGTCCGCTGGTATTTCCAGTATCCCAGAGGCAGCCTGCGTAGACCGGTTTGACTGGATCCTGAATGTTTACAATATGCAGTCCGGGTCCATTGCAGGTATCTTTCCGTCCCTGTTCCGATGCCGTATTTATCCAGGAGGCTGTGACGTACGCAAACCCGGTTTCTTCATTGATCGCAATGTTGTGTGCTGATCTGATTCCGTCGTAGTGTGCCGTTGCGGTCCAGTCCTTGGGGACACTCGGAGGCGACCGCAGCTGGCGAAGATCAAACACCTGCATCCCATCATTACGACCTCCGTCAACTACAACAAACATGTGATCCTTGTAGACTTTCATATCTCGCCAGAGCCTGTTACGTTCGGAAGCGTGACCGGGGAGTTTCCCGAGATAGATCGGATTCACAGGATCTGTCACATCCACGAATGCAACGGACTTGCTCGTACCTACCAGAGCGTATTCCCGTTTTGTTTTAGGATCGGTCCAGCCCCAGATGTCATTGACCCATCTGGCGGTCGCATCTAGAGTGCCCTTGGGGAGATAGGACAGGAGATCAATCCCGTTGCACGCATGTCTGGCCGCTGCCCCATTCGCACAGCGAACGCGCGAGCTGGTAATGTCGGACTGGACTGACTGCCCCCATGACATCTGGGGTAAAGAAAGAACAGCTAGAATCAGGAAGCAAAGCCTATGCATTCCAATTCTCGGAGAGTGAGAGGTTTTATACATTCAGTTGTCGTGGAAGTTCCTTTTAGCAGAGCATGGACCCGTGCGGCATGTGTGCATTTTTCGGCTGCCTCATCATGCTGTCTCCTGGAATTACAGCAACCACCAGTTCAGTATGCCAAAATCGGGCCAAAACAGATAACGGCTGCCAGGACAGGAACAAAATTTGCCGGTCCTATTACGAAGGGACAGCATCACATTAAAATTCTGCAATTCAGATGAGCATAGCTGAAATAGCACTAGCAGTTCTTTGCGCAGGCATGGTTTTCGGCATTCCGTTTCTGGTGGATAGAATCAAATCCAGAAGGAATCTTCTGCTTGCCAGACTGGCGTGTGGTGCACTGATGATTGCAATATGTATTACTTCGCCTGATGTATCTCCATGGTGGCTTGCCATTATGGCATTATGTGTTCTTTCGGGGGCATATAAAGAGTTTGACGGCTCCAGGAGACTTCCTGCCGTACGATAAGCTGGTTCGGGAGCTGTAAGCTACAAGCTCCCCAGCAGAGGGGGTTATCTGCTCATGGACTGTTACAACCTGTTAACCACCTCGCGAGGTTGGCCGTGAGCAGCAGGTACACAGCACTGATATACAAATCCATGGATTACAGTTTTTCACCCCCTGTTTTGGCTGTACTGCTACTGGAATGGATGATCACAGTTGCATGCTTTGGGATATGGTGGAGTAGCCTAGCTGGTGCAATGAACTGCTGGAATCACAGGCTTAATGTCAATGATGTCTCCATATTCTCTCAGTCTCGTTGCAAGAGGTTCCTGAAAGATTTGGTAACCTGGTGTTTTGGTTGATCCTGGAGCACGCATGAATAACTACTATCTGCTACACCTGCTTGCCCGCACATGGAGTGACTCTCTTCCCGGTGCTGTATTTACAGATGCATGGTGTCACGCACCGGGGGAATTGGTGGTTGCCCTGGAGCATAGGAGTGCGGAGACAGCGATCTCATTTCTGGCACATGCTCCGGTCATTGGTGCATTTCGACGCAGGGAGGTTGGTCGTCCCCGACACAATGCCAAGTCACTGTTTCGTGCACTGCGGCAGCAGTCTGTCACAGCTGTGTGTATTTCGGAGGGGGATCGGATTTTAACACTGAAATTTACAGGGGGACTTCAGTTGCAGGCACATTTGTACGGGAGCCGTGCCAATGTACTTCTGGCCAGTGAAGCCGGGCAGGTTCAGGAAGCATTTCGGAAGGGTGCACCTGCCGAGCTCCCTCCACCGCGAAGTGCACCAGAGCCTCAAACTCTGGCAGAGTTTACAACACGGTGGGATGAGTTGCAGGGAGATCCTGTCAAGAAGTTACAGCGCATCTATGTGCGTTTTAGCAGAGATCAGGCCAGAGAAGCACTGAAAGTGCATGAACAGCAGCCCGATTCCGTAGCAACAGTCCCACAGATATTTGAAGCGGCGCAGAAATTGCACATGCAGTTGCTGAAAGCCCGCGGTCCTTTGCATCTGTACTGGAAGCCTCCTGTGATTTCCCTGATCCCTCTCTCCCAAAGGAAGGACGATGCAGAGGAATGCAGTGATGTAGATGAGGGGATACGCACCTATGCGCAGCGTACACTCTCAGAGAGAGCCTATCATGCGCAGTATGAGCCTCTGCGAAAAGATATTGTACGCAGACTGGATAAAGCGGAACGCTCTGCGGAGCGGATGAAGATAGAGCATGCCCGCCCTTCACATGCGGATGAGTATGAGCGAATCGGCCATATTCTGATGGCCTCCCGGCCATTTTCTGCGGGAGAATCCAGTGTAGAACTTGAAGATGCTTTTCATCCGGGAACACGGTTGACCATCTCGCTGGATCCGTCATTAAATTCCCTGCAGAATGCGGAACGCTACTATGCGAAGGCAAGAAAAGCGCGCATCTCTCGTGCACATCTGGATGAACTTATCAGGCAGGCAGAAACCAGGACGGCATCATTGCGGGCAGAGCTGGAGGCACTTGAGAATGCCAAAACCTGTAAAGACCTGAAAGTATTTCAGAAGACCCGTACGAAAACTGTGCAGTCAGGGCATCCCTTCAGACGCTATGTTCTTGCACCATCCTATGAATTGTGGGTCGGGCGCAATGCAAAGGAAAGCGAGGTGCTGACGCTTCGGCATGCGCGTCCATTTGACTTGTGGTTTCATGCACGCGGGGTGAGCGGGGCACATGCGGTCTTGCGTCTTCCTGGACGCGATGCCCAGCCTGGAAGCTACCTGATTGAGCAGGCTGCAGCAATTGCAGCCTGGCACAGCAAAGCCAGGACCAGCAGCATTGCCCCGGTCATTGTGACCCCCAAAAAATATGTTCACAAGGCACGCGGAGCTCCGATGGGTGAAGTTGCCGTAAGCCGGGAAGATGTGGTGATGGTAGAACCCGCACTTCCGTAATGCAATCCTATCCACAGACTGACTACGAATGACCTGGTGGCAGGCGGCGATCCTCGGTCTTTTGCAGGGGCTCACAGAATTCCTTCCTGTTTCTTCTTCAGGACACCTGGTGCTGGCGCAGCATGTACTTGGGTTGCAGCTTACGCCAGATGTTACGTTTGAAGTATTTCTTCATGCCGGAACAGCGTTTAGCATTATTACAGTCTACAGGAAGCGGCTGGGTGCCATTGTGACAGGCGGAATTCGCAGCCTGGTTCATCCTGTGCGTGCGTATCAGGCGAGTCCAGATGTACGGATTGCATGGCAGGTGGTACTGGCAAGCGTGCCCGCAGGGCTGGCATACGTATTTCTTGAAGCACAGCTGGAATGGACCTATGCGCGTCCTTGGTTCGCCTGTATGATGCTGATTGTCACAGGTGCATTGCTTGCAAGTATACTCCTGACACGCGTACAGGATGGCACAGTTACCTTACCGAAATCCATTCTGATTGGAATTGCGCAAGCGGCAGCACTTCTTCCTGGAATGTCCAGATCGGGAGCCACCATCAGTACAGGCCTGCTGTCTGGTATCAAACCCGATGACGCTGCTGACTTTTCCTTCATTATGGTATTGCCCGTTATACTGGGGGCAACCCTGATTAAAGGACTGGAACTCGTGGAATCTGGCGAGACAGTGGACTGGATTCCGGTCCTGCTAGGTACTGTCATTGCATATGGAACCGGCATTTTTGCAATCCATGTGGTTCTTGGCTTTGTTCGCCGCGGCCGCTTGCATACATTTGCCTTTTACTGCGTAGGAATCGGGGTATTGGGACTGTTTTTCCTTTAGCCCCGGAATCAGACACAACTCAGGCATCCATGAAGCTGACATCATACGAGAAATCTGCACAGAGGGAGATAGATGCGTGGCTGCGAGGAGATGCCTCACTGGCTGCTCGGGCTATGGACTGGGTGATGCGCCCCGTAGACTGGGCGGTGGAACAGGCTGTTCCCGCCGATCTGGTGGACCAGATGAGTGAAGCAATCGGTCAGTTTCTGTCCAGACTCAACGATGCAGCAAAGTGGGCAGTTGACTTGAGCGGGATTGAATCGGAAGCCAGAGGCAAGGGACTGGAGATTGACGGGATTGAGGATTTGCGCACAGCTCCGATGGAGACACTGGATTCACTGGCAAAAGGACTTTTCAATCAGAACACAGTACTGGCCGCACTTACCGGTGGTGGAACAGGACTGGGAGGTGTCGTTCTGATTGCGGCAGATATTCCGCTGCTCTTTGCGATTAATCTGCATCTGATTCAGAGGATTGGGGCGGCGTATGGATTTCCGATGTCCGGGCCTGAGCACAGTTCCATTGTCCTGTCAATCTACAATGCATCTGCGGCCAACTCACGAGAGGCACGTAGCGGGGCCCTGCATGAGGTAGGAATTGCGGCAGCTTCCTATGCGGGTGGAGGCACCTATCAGGGTCGTGTGCGGGGAGTGCTTTCTGACCAGTCCAGGCATCTGCCCCGGGAGCTGGCAAAAAATCTGGTTGGTCGAAAACTGCTGCAGATGATTCCACTGGCCGGCGCGGCAGTTGGGGCGGGAGTCAACTACTGGTTCACGCGAGAGACTGCCCAGACTTCGTACATGCTGTTTCGGAGTTTGCACCTTGAACACAAGGCCCGTCTTCGCAGTTTTTCCTAACTGCCGTCAAAATGCCATCCAGTGCTATGGATTTGGTCTGAAAATACAGCCTTGATTGTCCGATGTTTAACTGGTGGGGGTAGCATTCATGGTATTACATCATGCCTTAGTTATTGGTTGACACAAGAGACTAACAGAGGAACTCTTCCTGTGAACTATTTGTACTATCCCAAGACGGTCTTAGAATAAAACCTTCGCTTGTTGAATCAAAGTGTGCTATACACTACGATTGGGCTGTATGTTGGTGATGTTCTACCGCATCAAATCGAAACTAAACCTGCAATGGCAATGGCAGATAGAAAAAGTGAAAATAGGTCTACGAAAGGAGATGCTGAAGTCTTCGAACTCTTAGAAAAGGCCAACAAGCAATACGAAGAGTATGTGAGGTTGTCAAAGTTAGGTAAGTTCCCTGATTTCCGCGAGGGTTCAGAGGAGGAAGAGATAAAATACTCATGGAAGAAACCGATTGGACTTGTCATCACGAAGTCAAGAAAAAATTACCCAACTATTGGGTCTTTTGCAGATTTATATGTCTAGCTGGTCCGAACTATACAACAGATTCAGGAAATATTCCGAAGAGGAGTCTAGGGTATTTCTTTCTGAGCAATTTGCCCAGACCATCCAGACTATAAAGCATATTGCCGAGCAATCTGGCAAAAATGTTCTGTACTATGCGTCGGCATTCCTGCAAAAATCCAGTGCTCCGGGGCTTTCGTTGGGCATTGACCACGAGGATATAAATGGATTCATGTGTGGAGTAGATGGATGCGATGCTGACAGAGAGCTCTTACTAATTCTTCATACTCCGGGTGGACTGGCTGGGGCGGCTGAGACCATTGTTGAATACTTGCGAAGCAAGTTCAAAAGTATTGATGTCGCAATACCAGTTTACGCAATGTCCGCTGGCACCATGATTGCGCTTGGATGTGATCGTATCATAATGGACCACCAAAGCCAGATGGGTCCGATTGATCCACAAATGGCTTGGGGTGGTAGATACTACTCTGCCCACTCAATAGTCGGACAGTTTGAGAGGGCAAAACGGGAAATAATACAAAACTCTGATTTATCTGGTTTATGGGCTCCGGTGCTGAGTTCTATCGGCCCAGCATTGCTAGAAGAGGCCAGAAGAGTACATTCATACGGAAAGACTGTTGTTGAGATGTGGTTTGAGAAGTATATGTTTGCTGACCGGGAGAATCCTTCTGGTCTGGCTTCAGAAGTCGCAAACTACTCTAGTAGTGATGAGCATGGGGCACATGGCTGAAGTTACCCCCTAGTATAGTAGGTATATAAGCCCCCAATCATAGACTGAATGACGAAGAAATTGCGTCATCTACGCTTGTCATTTCAGGAGGCACTTCCTGAAGATGAAGAACTTGACCAACATCCTTCGCATCTTGGGCAAACACGAGAACTTAACTTACTCTATTGGTAAGCGTCCGAACAGCCCTGTCTTGCCCCTGTATTTTGGCATACGCCCCTGTCTAGGGTTGGTGCCTTCCTGCGGCATATTCTGTGAGGGGATCAGGGATTCCGAAGGCAGAGAGGTTCTGTGTGTTCCCGGGAGTTTCCGTTTGTGATTCTCGTCCCCTGTTCTGTGCGGGTCTGCCGGGTGCGTCCTACTTTTTCTGGCGGGAACCAAGCGATGGTTTTGGATCCCGTGTCGTTCCCGCGGGGAAGCGGGGGAGGCTATGCTGCCTTGGCGAGTGGCACTTGTTGTTCTTTCTGCCGGGTCGCCTTCCAGTGATGAGGCAGCAGCGTGTGGAGCTCTTCGTCAGGCGTGGTTTCCACGCGCCTCAGGATATCCATCAGCCACTCCTGCGGATGGACTTCATGGAGTTGGCAAGTACTGAGCAGAGAGTAGATCGTGGCGGCATTGGCGGCGGCCGCATGCGAGCCGGCAAACAGGTAGTTCTTGCGTCCCAGTGCAATGGGACGAACCCGGTTCTCCACGAGATTGTTGTCAATCTCCACGCGTCCATTGCGGGTGAAGCCGCTCAGGCGATCCCATAGCTTCAGGGTGTAGCGCACGGCTCTGAACCAGAAGGTGTCATTGTCCCCGGTGTGTTCTCGCAGGAGGGCTTCCAGCACCTGCAGGATGGGGACGGACTGCTCCTGGCGCACCCGCACCCGCTCCGCAGCGTCTGCCCCCTGCTCGCGGAGCTCGTCCTCCACTGCATACAGCTGCTGGATCAGCACCACAGCCTGTTCCGCCTGTGGGGAGTTCTCTCCCTCGGCACGCAGAGCATTCTTGAATTTCCGCCGGGCATGCGCCCAGCACGCGAACAGTTCAATCCCGTCTATTTTCCCAAACTGATGGTAGACCGCATAGCCGTCGGTCTGCAACTCTCCCCGGAACCCCTCCAGCATTTCCGTCGGCCCTGCCCGGGAACGCGTCGGCTGATAATCCACCAGGATCAGTCCAGAGATGGGACAGGTATAGAAAAAGTACCAGCCCCTGTGATAGGTGCCACCGGCCCTGCTTTTCGCCCGATCCTGCACCAGAATGCGGGTTTCGTCTGCCTGAATATAGCCATCTGCCAGCACTTCCATGCGCAGGGGATGGTTCAGGCGATCCAGCCGGGAGGCCACCAGGTGTACCCAGTCCGTTGCCGTGGATTTGGAAATCTGTACGCCAGATTCCAGATGCAGCTGCTTCACGATCCGCTCAATCGGGAGGTGATAGAGATACTTGGAGAGCACCAGATGGGTCAGCAGGCTCTCATCCGCCCGGCACTTGCGCAGTCCGCGGTCGGTGGGCAACGGCGCCTCGCACAGTTTCGTGCCGTCTTCCCTCGCAAAGACCGGATACAGTTCGCACTTGACATACAACTGTCCCGGTTTGCGAGCCAGCTTTTCTCTCTCCACATACCCGACGAGTTTGGCATCGGGGGGAAGGTTGTCCGGGGGATCCATGCGGACCGTTTCTACGGGCAGTCCTGCGTTCTTCCAGAATTCTTTCCCCATATAGACGCGCTTTTTCCCGGTCTTCTTCCGCCTCTCTTTCCGCTCCACCTCGTGCCAAGCGGCAGCAGAGACCTGATCTGGAAACATCTCATACTGGCTACGGTCATGCCGCTCGCTTTTCGGTCGATACTTCTGACTTCTCACGAAGGCAAGCTCCTGTTTGAGGGCGCGGATTTCTTTGCGCAAGTCTTGGATCTTTTTCTCTTGGGTCTCGCACTTTGCCCGCAGAGTCTTGCTCTCCCGGTCTTGGGTCTCGCACTTTGCTTCCAGGGTCTCAATCTCCCGGTCTCTGGCTTCGCACTTCGTTCGCAGGGTCTCGCATTCCCGGTCTAGGGTCTCAATCTTCTGGTCTCTGGCTTCGCACTTCGTTCGCAGGGTCTCGCATTCCCGGTCTAGGGTCTCAATCTTCTGGTCTCTGGCTTCGCACTTCGTTCGCAGGGTCTCGCATTCCCGGTCTAGGGTCTCAATCTTCTGGTCTCTGGCTTCGCACTTCGTTCGCAGGGTCTCGCACTCGGCGGTCTTCTTCCGAAGAGCTTCCAGAATCTCCTGGGGCGGGGCGTGCTCGGACAGGATGGGAGCGATGCGTTCCATGCTGGAAATATACAACATAAAATACTAAAAGTGAAAATTTATGCAACATAAATATAAATACTGTTCCTGAATCCATCCCCACCCAAGATCCCCTTCCAATACAGCCACTCCAGCTTCCAGGAAAAATCCCCGGCATGGAATCACGAAGAGACAACAGACTGCCAGAAGAACCCGCAGACCGATAACACGACCACCCCTCGGTCACAGAGTGGACTCAGGAAGGCACAAATCCACCATACCAGCGTATCCCCCCTGACAGCTTATATGGAGGCTGTTCGGACGGATACAGTTACCACTGAGTATTCTGGAAGAATAGGAGTCCTCCCCCCAGTCCCCCACTGAAAACATCCAGGTCTCCGTCCGCGTCAATGTCCACGAACGCAGGAACTGCAAGGAGCGGAAATGACGCAGGCAGTGTCCCCGATTCAACAAATACAGGAACCTCTGCTGTACCGCTGTTCATGTAGACGACAACCCCGTCAGATTCCCGCCCAATGATCAGGTCCTGATCCCCATCTCCATCCAGATCAGCAAAGCGGGGGACACTCCTCCGCCCGACATCAATCCCTTCAAACTTGTCACTGACAAGATCAAATTTCGGATCACCAGGAGTGCCATCATTAAGATAAAAGTTCAGGTCCCCCGAGGATTCACCAATGAACAGATCAAGATCCCCGTCTGCATCAATATCCACCAGAGCCGGCGTACTGTTGCTGCCTCTGGTCAAGGTTACGGTCCTGCTTTCATCCAGCACAAAATTGGGAGACCTGGCAGTTCCGTCATTCCGGTAGTACAGGATGCCCTTGTTCCATGTACCCGCCAGCATGTCCAGGTCTCCGTCCGCATCCAGATCGGCAATGGCGGGGGCAAGATTATAATGTCCGCCAATATCAAGAGGGGCTCTCTCCTGCCAGCTGAGCTGTGCCTTTGAGGAGGTATTTTCAAAATAGTGGATGGTGCTCGTCGTATTGTCTACCGGCGAAATTTTGTTAGCAACCAGAAGATCCTGATCGCCATCTCCGTCCAAGTCAGCAAACACAGGATAGGAATCTGCCCCCACATCCATTCCGGGCAGCAGCGTCCTTGTCTTCAGTACAAGCCCATTCGGAGTGCGATCCATGTAATAGAGGTTCTCCACCGCTGATGTACTCGGATTGAATGCTCCGCCAAGAACACCAAAGATCAGCTCCGAAGTATTATCTCCATCCAGGTCAGCCCACAGCATGGAATTGTAGCCACTGGTCTTGACAGGATTGCCAGGAGGATAGGCAACAGGCTCATTGCGAAGATTCGGCTCTGCACAGGTTCCCGTATTGGAAATCAGCAATATCCCCGCCTCAAAAAAATCTCCCCAGAAGAGATCCTGATCTCCATCCTGATCAATATCGTGGAAGGATAACGCATTTGCACCATGCAGAGTGGCAAACATGCCGAGAATCTCAATATCCTCAAAACGTTCGGTCACGAGTTGAAATCGGGGAAGCCCGGACTCATCCGAGCCAATGGATTCATAGTGCACCACAGTCCCGCTCACACGTCCGATAAAGAGATCCAGCAGGCCATCGCAGTCCAGATCTGTGATAGCCGGGATATTCTGACGGTCCATAAAAAGCGGAGCACCACTGGCATCTGGCAATGAATCCAGCGGCGCGGTAAAAGACGGGGAGGTGGGAGTCCCTTCATTGCGGTAGAGCCGCAGATAACTGAACACGGTTTCTCCGATCAGGTCGTAATCACCATCCTGATCCAGATCTACGAACCGATACCACTCCCCTGTGTCCAAGTTACGGTATCGGTCACTGCGCCAGATGAAAGAAGGGGAGGTGGCACTGCCGGTGTTTTCAAAGTACTTGATATGCCCGGTGAGCTCCTGGATGAACAGGTCCAGGTCCTGATCCCCGTCAATATCAATCAACTGCGGCCTCGGAAGATTAAATCCGCCATGGAATGGATGATCAAGCAGCTGCCCGTCCGCCCCGATGACCTCAATCCCGTAGATCTGCTGTATATAGGATGGCGGAAAAACTGGAGGACCCTTGCGAAACCCCTGTGTTGCTGTACACCCCGACAGTAGGAGGAGAAGCAGTCCAGGGACAGCCCAGTACTTACCGTGTCCCGAGGCCCGTGGGATTGGGTCCCACTTCAAGCATTCTTGTGATTTCACGAGTTTTCGTGTCAATGACCGCAATGGCACCCGGAAGATGGCCGTCCTGCCATTTGTACCGTCCACGATAGGCTCCCTTGAGGTTATTATTGGAAATATACACCGTTCGTCCGTCCGCAGATATGGCGGCTCCATGAGGTTCGGAAAGCCCTTCAATGGTGGATTCTACTGCACGATCTGCAACATTCACAATGGTTGCACGATTGCCCATCTTGTTGCCGAACCAGACATGCTCTCCATCCGGGGTGAACACGGGGTGCCACGGTGCCATGCCAACTCTGACAGATCCGTTCAGGTTTGGGGAAGAGGGATCAGACATGTCAAAAAAGAAAAATTCTCCCGTAAGCTGTCCGCCAACCACCATCGTCTGGCCGTCTGGAGATACAGCAAACTGAACCAGGGTATGTGTTTTTTCGTCCTCAATGAACTGAAGATTCACGTTCTCTTCCGCATGATCAACCACGGCAATCCTGTTTTCTGCAAGACTTCCGACATACACATATTCTCCTGTCGGATCAATCGCAAGTGCATGAGGACGAGGGAAGAACACATCCACCTCTTCCACATCCATGCCATTGCGTCTAACAATCCCGATCCGCTGGGGCGGATTGACGGCCTTCATGGAGCGTCCCACGAACAGCAGGCTGTCTGCAGGGCTAACCACCAGCATTCCCGGTCGCTCAAAGGCAGTCTGCGCAATCAATTCATTTTCCCGATTGAATTTCAATATCCGGTCATCTCCGATCAGAGATACATAGAAGGCGGAGCCGTCGGGTTCAACGGCCACATGATGCGGTCTGGAATCGGCGGTGAACCCCAGCTTTTGCAGATCAATCATCCGAATGACCAGGTTCGCATCCATGTCAATGACCGCAACCTTCGCACCTCCCTGAATGCAGGCATACAGCAAACTGGAGGCATCCGAGTGGGCAATCTGCCCGTTATCACCGGGAGCTCCCTGCTCAATCCATGATCGGACCAGTGCCAAATCTTCCTCAGATACATGTGCAGCGTGAACACTCAGGGGATCTTCGCTGGAGAGATGCGTTGCCAGGCGAATCAGCAAGCTGCCATCGGGATCATACGGGATGACAACCTCCCCATGATCTGACCCGGACATGATCCCGTCCCATGAATCCAGAGAGAGACCCGCCTCGCGCTCCAGAAGCGGCGCGAATATTTCCTGGATCACGGGCAGAACATTTGTGCTGAATGCAGTCCGTCCAGACTGCGCCAGCACAGTCCCGTGAGCGATCAGAAGCAGAACTGCAAGACAGAACAAGCGGGCATTCCGCATGGGTCTAGATATCAATCGTTTGCTTTCGGACAACAAAGAGCCCTTCGCCGATCCCGGTGACAATAATAGTGCCACTTGGGAAATAGGGATAGTTGCTCCACGAACCGTCAAATCCCGGCTCGTCCGGGCCGGCCGGATACGTGTCAAAGAAACCGATCTCCACTGGATTCGCGCGATCACTGATGTCAAAGATGCGCAGCCCACTGCTGTAATTGGACTGGTACATGATGTCTCCCCGAATATACAGATTGTGATCACTGGCCAGATTCTCGGACATGAACTCCCTGACCAGTTGCGGATCGTCCAGATCGCTCACATCCCAGATGAGTGTACGCGTTCCGACCACCTTTTCCTGCAATTCATCCAGCTCATCATTCATGTAAAAGTACTCAAAATCTTCCGTGAGCCATCCCTGGTGCGCATATCCCACATTCGGATACTCTGCTACGGACAGAGCCACCGTACTATCCTTGTCGGTCACATCCGAGATACTCAACGCAGTTTCGTTGGAATTGAAGCAGATTTCCTTGCCCTGGTGCTCGGTGTCTGGTCCCTCATAGATCACGCACTGTGCATCGTGTGAATATCCTGTCCCCTGCCGCCCGGTATTCACATCGGCAAAGCAGCCGGCAAACTCAGGAGAAAGCGGATTCTGTATGTTCACCATGTGCAGTCCGCCGCCGCATGTCTTGCCCCCGCCGCTGCTTCCCACCGCATAGGCAAACCCCGTATCTTCGTTGATCACGACATTGTGCGCACTGGCAATGCCTGTATACAGTGCATCCTCGGTATATGTGACGGGGCTGTAGCTCTCCTGACGCAGATGTGTCAGATCAAATACCTGCATGCCATGCTCTCCCGCATTGTCGGCTACAATGAACGCGTGATTCGCGTAGACCTTGATGTCTCGCCAGGGAGCCGGGTTTGCACCTTCCGTAAGAGGGAGGTCTCCCTTCAGTACCGGGTTCGCAGGATCTGTGATATCAACAAAAGATGTCCCGTTGGTGCGTCCAACCAGAGCATACTCGCGGTTCGTTTCGGGATCCACCCATCCCCAGACATCATTTGCCTGGACCCCGTCAGATCCTCCGAGATCCTCTACCGTCATGTAGGACAGAAGGTCTACATTGCCACAGTCGAACTGTCCCGCAATGCCATCGGCACATTCTACAGCACCGCTTGAAAGGAGTACAAGCTCTTTCCCGGTTTTGAGAGATTCGCTCACGGTCCACTCTCCATTTTCTTCATTCACAGTGACCACACGCACGGACCCCTTTCCAAGGCTTGTTCCAGGTGCACTTACAATGCCTGTATTGCCTTTGAAGGATACCATCAGCCCGAACAGTTGATCGCCCTCGCCTGCCTGGATCTCATCTGTTTTACTCCATTGCCCGGAGTCCATATCAAGTTCGTAGGCCCATACAGCACCTTTTTGCGCATCTGCAATGGGCATGCCTGCCAGCATTCTTGACTCACCGGCACGGAAGCCCAAACCAAAGATGTCGGGGTTGCCCCCTGACTGGCCGTCAAGGACCTGGAGAATTTCAACACCATTTCCATCCATACTTGCCCAGACCAGTTTCCCCGGGGGCGGAGGTGCAGTCGGCTGCATATTGGGAACGATTCCGGGGGCTCCCGCCAAGAGCCAGGAGCCGGCAACCATTTGCAGAGTTGTTCCGAGACCCTGTCCATTCACAAGTTCATGATCACCGCTGAGGATCTGTTCGCCATGCCAGGCCCCTCCATGATCGGCAAAGTGGTAGATGGCTCCCGCGCCTCCATTGGCACCAGGTGCGCCAACGCATATCCCCCCATCATCGTGAATGGCAATGGAGGTGCCAAACAAATCCTCTTTCTGTATGCTTTCGTGGGTCAAGGTTCCAGACAACTCAAAGCCGGCCTCACTCCGGGTATACACAGCGACAGAACGGATAGAGTCTATCCCAGACATGCCTCCCGTGACAAGAGTGGTTCCATAAAAGGCAATACTGCCTCCGACAGGGGTTTCTTCGGAGCCGGTCAGCTTGGTTATTTCCTCCCAGGAATCGGTCTCGGAATTGTAGGCAAAGACATATACTGCACCGCCATCATTTTCTTCAATAGTCGGTGCCCCAATGGCAAGGTGATCCCCGTGTGCAACAATCTGGTATCCGAACCCGTCTCCTGCTGTTCC
Organism: Rhodothermales bacterium; assembly: GCA_965203305.1. Lineage (GTDB taxonomy): Bacteria > Bacteroidota > Rhodothermia > Rhodothermales > Bin80 > Bin80. Next base: position 96,898 of record OZ241874.1, read on the forward strand.
GTCAGAAGCCATGAGCTCGTCCGCGACCTGCCATCCCTCCTCGTTATCCAGGTTCCGGTAGACATAGACTACTCCCGGTTCCTCTTCACTGGGTACAGGATGGGACACAAGGACGGAGTTGTGTGTAATCTCAGTGGCGAGGCCCAGAGCATTCATCTGCGCATGGACGGCATGTGGCAGAACAAGAAGCAGCAGAAACGGAAAAATTTTCATGGCGAAATGGGTCATTGGTCAAGCGAAAAGTTTCAAATGTGAAGAGATTCCAGTGTGTCCTACGACTCGGAACAGGATATGATGCAGGAAACTGCCGTGTCAGGGCTCCTGTTCCAGCACCAGAAAGGCAAGCGGAGGGAGAACCACGACAATACTTGAAGGGCGGCCATGACAGGGAACCGGCATGCTCTCCACACGCCCCATGTTCCCCACGCCGCTCCCGCCATAGAGAGTTGCATCACTGTTCAGGCGTTCCCTCCACCTTCCGCCTTCTCCTGCCCCGATCCTGAAATTGTAGCGCGGAACCGGGGTCATGTTCAGGGCAAACACAATGCTCTTATCCCCCTGTTTGCGTTCGTAAATCAGAACGGAATCGTCCACATGTTCCCCAACCCAGGACCACCCGTTTGGGCCATCATCCCAGAGAGCAGGACAGTCCCTGTACAGGGCATTCAGATCTCGCAGGAGCTGAAGAATTCCGCCATGCAGAGGATGATCTGCCAGTCCCCAGCTGAGTGGGTGGTCGTGGTTCCACTCGTGCGACTGCGCAAACTCGCTTCCCATAAAGAGCATTTTCTTGCCGGGATGTCCGAACAGATGTCCAAGAAGGAGTCGATAATTGGCGGCCTTTTGCCAGTCGTCTCCCGGCATGCGCTCCCAGAGTGACCCCTTGCCATGAACAACCTCGTCGTGAGACAGAGGGAGGATATAGTGCTCACTAAAGGCGTACACAAACGAAAAAGTCAGAAGATTGTGATGGTACTTGCGGTGCACCGGATCCTCCCGCATGTAGGCAAGCACATCATTCATCCAGCCCATGTTCCACTTGTACATGAATCCCAGTCCTTGGTCATAGGTCGGTGCAGAAACCCCCGGAAAGGCAGTGGACTCCTCCGCAATCGTAAAGGCACCCGGAAAATGCGAGTATACCGCCTCGTTGGTCTTCTTGAGAAGATCAATGGCTTCCAGGTTCTCTCGCTCGCCATACATGTTCGGAGACCACTCATCCCGCGAATAGTCCCGGTACAGCATGGATGCAACCGCATCCACTCGCAAACCATCCACATGATACCTGTCAATCCAGAAGAGCGCATTGGAGATCAAAAAATTGCGCACCCCGGCTTTGCCGCAGTCAAAAACATATGTCCCCCAGTCTGGATGGCAGCGCATCTGGAGATCATCATATTCAAACAGGGGGGATCCATCATAAAAGACCAGCCCCTGCGGGTCTGTAGCGAAGTGGGCAGGTACCCAGTCCACAATGACTCCAATCTCCCGCTGATGGAGTGTGTCAATCAGAAACATCAGGTCTTCTGGAGTACCGTACCTGTAGGTAGGGGAATAGTACCCGACTACCTGATATCCCCATGAGCCGTAGAACGCATGCTCCGCTACAGGAAGAAATTCAACATGGGTGAAACCCAGATCACTGACATGATCGGCGAGCTCTGTGGCAATTTCCCGATACGAAAGCGAGGTGCCATACTCCTTGTGCCTCCAGGATCCAAGGTGTACTTCGTAGATGGACACTGGCTTTCCCAGCGTTGCTGGTCCATTCTGCTGATCCATCCATTCCTGATCGTTCCATTCATAGTTCAGGGGATTCAGGACTGCCGAAAGTCCCCGAACACTGCTCCCCTGCTCCATGGGGGGTTCCATCTGAACCGCATAAGGATCACACTTGTCGGCAACATACGGCCCGCGCTGAATGTGATATTTGTACCGTTGCCCCTCTGAAGCACCAGAAACAAAGCACTCCCAGCATCCGCTTCCCGTTCGCTGCATGGGATGGTGTTCCGCGTTCCAGCCATTAAAATCGCCGATCACACTGACCATGTCTGCATGTGGGGCCCAGACGGCAAACCATGCCCCGCCCTTTTGCAGATGGCCACCGAGTCTGTCGTAGCTCCTGATCAGTTCTCCCTGATCCCAGAAATACAGATCTTCATCCGAGAGCCACCGTTTTCGTTCTTTTCTGGACTTGTCCGGCATCAGCTTTAAATAAAATAGTCAAAGTCTGCTTCGGTCCGCACCTTGCGCAGAACCTGAAAAATTCTTGCAGGCATCACATGCGGATCTACCCGAATACTGTGACTTCGTCCCTGCCAGATGTACCGCTCCCCGCCCAGAAGATCAAGCATCTGGAAAGGAGAGAATTCAGGGAGCTGCATTTCGTTGAGGAGAAGATGAAGCTCTCCTTCCTGAACCTGGAATGGGTCCAGGCTCACAATGCAGACAATAGAGTTCTCTCCCGATTGTTTCCAGTAGGCAAGCATTAGCGGGTTCTGAATGTCCAGGAACTGAAGATTTCGGAATTCCTGCAGTGCCGGATTGTCTTTTCGGATCTGATTTACCGACTGAAACAGACTCTGGAGAGAGTCGGGGTCATTCCAGTTCCAGTTGTGAATTTCGTACTTCTCGTTGTTGGCATACTCTTCCCGGTCGGGGTGCTGGCTGGCAACAATGTGCTCGTAGGGAGGGCCATACACGCCATACACCGGGGAGAGTGTTGCCGCAAGGATGTATCGGATGATGTGTGCGGATCGTCCTCCGCTCGCCAGATATTCATGCAGAATATCTGGAGTGCTTGGCCAGAAGCTCGGACGAAAATATTCAGCAATATCAGGGGAGCTGATCTCCTGTAGATATTCGGTCAGTTCCGCCTTTGTATTGCGCCACGTAAAGTACGTATAGGAGTTGTTGAATCCCAGTTTGGCAAGCGTATACATGATTTTGGGGCGTGTGAATGCCTCCGAGAGAAAAATCAGGTCTGGATGTTTTGTACGAAGCCGGCTCAGACACCAGGTCCAGAATGCCAGTGGCTTGGTATGGGGATTGTCAACACGGAATACGCGGACTCCCCGCTGAATCCAGAACTCAAACACATTTTTAAGGGCTTCCCAAAGCGTACGCCAGTCTGCGCATTCAAAATCCAGGGGGTAGACATCCTGGTATTTTTTGGGGGGATTCTCCGCGTAGCGAATTGTGCCATCCGCACGCGTTGCAAACCACTCCGGGTGTTCTTTCACCCACGGATGATCGGGAGAGCACTGGAATGCGATGTCAAGGGCGACCTCCAGCCCCAGTTTTTGGGCTGTTTGCACAAATCGGTCAAAGGCTGGCAGTCCCCCGAGTTCCTTGTGGACACTGGTGTGTCCTCCATCCGGGCTGCCGATTGCCCACGGGCTTCCCGGTTCCCCCGGTTTTGCTTCGGGATGATTGTCCTTGCCTTTTCGAAAGGTTGTGCCGACAGGGTGGATGGGAGGCAGATATACAATGTCAAACCCCATATCCCTGATCTTCTCAAGACGCAGGGCTGCATCATCCAGTGTTCCATGCATGCCGGGTACACTTGCACTGGACCGGGGAAAAAACTCATACCACGCAGCGAACGCAGCCAGTTTGCGATCTGCCTCTACGGTAAGGGCATCACTCTGGACTGCTCCTTTCTGGGGGTCATTGGACAGAGCGAGCTGCAAAATTTCTTCTTCCAGAGGGGCATGGATATTCCCTTCGGTGTAGCGTTTGGCAAAGGAGAGGAGCTGTTCCCGGGCATCCAGAGGAGCATTCACGGCATATTCTTCCAGCAGAGTTGCTCCATCCAGCAGTTCTACTTTCAGTTCGGATTCTGGAGTTTTTGCCTCGAGGCGACGGGCGTACTGCTCTTGCCATGATCCATACCTGTCAATCCACGCGCGTACATAGTAGGTATAGACACCGGGAGCATCTACAGCAAAGCTGCCTGTATATTCATCATTATAGGTTGCCTCCATCGGAATCTCCTCGGTGGCTCCTCCCAGACGCGTTACATGGAGTCCTGCACGAAGCAGGTCATGTCCGTCAACAATTATGCCTGCAATTACGTTGACAGGCTCTCCGACGGTTCGCCGGATGTGCCAGTCCCCCTCGTTGACACGGGGAGACACGGAAGTGATCAGTACACGAGACCAGCGATCAGAAGCAGACTTCATGTTGTTGCAAACAAATTCTTATTCTCAGTGCCCGGCGAGCAGTACACTGCCCGCCGGTTGATCATAACCCGTAAACGAATAGCTGTTTCCCGCGAAATACAAATTTATGAATCAAACGGCAGAGTTGGGAGCTTCTCTGAGGCAACACGGGGCAGATTTTTGCCTGTTCAGCGCAAATGCAGACCGGGTTGAGCTGGTTCTGCTTACCAAGGAGCATTCCATAGAGCAGACAATAGATGTAGACGGACGCACCGGAGATGTGTGGCATGTCCATGTGCCCGGAGTCCGTTCGGGGCAACGGTACGCATATCGGGTGTATGGTCAATGGGCTCCAGATGACGGACACCGATTTAACTGCGCAAAGCTGCTTTTGGACCCGTATGCACGCGGGATTAGCCGAATGCCCGAATGGGACGAGAGTCTGTTCGGATATGATCGTGGGCAAGATGATCGGATATTGAACACCTTGGACAGTGCCAGTTATGCACCGATTGGCGTGGTAACGGACCCCGAGTTTCCAGGGGAAGCCCATGCGGGGCCTGACATCCCCTGGACGGATACCGTGATTTACGAGACGCACATCAAAGGACTGAGCATCCAGAATCCAGATATCCCCGCGCACCTCCGCGGAACCTATCTGGGAGCAGCATCGGAGGCTGTACTGACTCACTTGAAGGATTTAGGGGTAACGACCATTGAACTCTTGCCTGTCTTCGCCGCAGTACAGGATGAACGACTGATCCGTAATGGTCTGTCCCAGTATTGGGGATATAATCCTCTGTCCTGCTTTGCTCCTGACCCGCGCTTCTCATCCGGCGGCCCGGCTTCTGCCATTGAAGAGTTCCGTATCATGGTGGACGCAATGCATGCTTACGGATTTGAGATCATCCTGGATGTCGTTTACAATCATACTGGGGAGGGAGATCATTTGGGACCAACATTGTCCTGGCGCGGCATTGACAACGCCTCCTATTATGTTGCAAAGCCGGGGCAGCCACGCTTCCTGTACAACAGTACGGGTTGCGGAAACACTCTGCGCACAGATCATGTTTTCGTGCGCCGCCTCATTATGGACAGTTTGCGCTACTGGGTACAGGTCATGAATGTGGACGGGTTCCGGTTTGACCTGGCCAGTACTCTGCTCCGTGAGCACGGCAAAATCAATCCGCAAAGCGGGTGGCTGCACATGATACAGCAGGACCCCGTTCTTTCCAGAGTGAAACTGATTGCAGAGCCGTGGGATCTGGGCCAGTCGGGGTATCAACTGGGGACATACCCCCCTCCCTGGAGAGAGTGGAATGACAGGTATCGGGATACTGTCCGCCGGTACTGGCGTGGAGAAACCGGCATCACAGGCGAATTTGCCACACGGATTGCAGGTTCCAGTGACATATTTCTTTCAAAGCATCGCCGCCCCTCCGCCTCCATCAACTATGTGACCTCGCACGACGGGTTTACCCTCATGGATATGGTTTCGTACGAGAGAAGGCACAATCAGGCCAATCAGGAAAACGGCAAGGACGGCACAAGTGCCAACTATAGCCAAAATTGCGGTGAGGAGGGCAACTCCGAAAATCAGGATATCCTGCTGTGCCGGAATCGGCTGAGACGAAGTCTGCTCACAACTTTGTTTGTATCTCAGGGAGTTCCCATGCTCCTGGGAGGAGATGAGCTGGGACGAACACAGAAAGGAAACAATAATCCCTATTGCCAGGACAATGAGATTTCATGGTATGACTGGAAGCCTGCTGCCTCGGACAGGGAGCATCTCAACTTTGTACGTGAACTGATTGCCTTCCGCCGGTCTCATCCCTCCCTGCGACGTAACCGGTTTTTGACTGGGCAGGTAGGAAAGAACGGGCTGCCGGATGCCATCTGGTGGCACCCGGATGGACGCGTGATGCAAGCCGGGGACTGGGCACACACGCAGGCATTCGGGATGTGGCTCGCCGCACCGGATATGCTGCTGATCTGTTTTAATCCGGCAGGAACCCCCGTCCGGTTCAGGCTCTCGGACGAGTACACATGGAGCTGGGGACTGGGCTGGGGAGAAAGTGCCTTGCTGGCAGACTCCCGACATGCCACCGTTGATTCACAGTCCGTGCTAATCCTGCATGCCCAGTCGCCCGCTTCCGAGAGTCAGTCCATGTAACCACTGGCAGGCAGACTCCCGCAGTTGCAGATGCTGCTGAGGCCGCAGAGACCAGTGCCAGTTCCCAGTCGGGGTTCCGGGGAAATTCATTCGGGCCTCGCTCCCCAGCCCCAGAATATCCTGGACGGGAAGAATGACGAGTCCCGCCTCTGATCTCAGGCATCGCTCCATTGCATTCGGGCATATGTCCTTGTCAGATTTGATCTGCAGATAATCCTTTGCAAATCCGCGCTCATAGTCACTCAGAGTTGTCCACCAGCCAAGAAGAGTGTCATTATCATGTGTGCCTGTGTACACGCACTGATTGGATGTGTAATGATGTGGCAGATGTGGATTGTCCATGCCTGCATCAAATCCAAACTGGATGACAGCCATTCCGGGAAAGGCATTCCTCCGGATCAGTTCCGTGACATCTGGCGTGATCACCCCCAAATCTTCTGCAATCAGGGGCAGGGGACCGAGGTTTTCGGTGAGCCTGTCAAACAGTTTTTGTCCCGGTCCTGTAACCCAGCGTCCGTGAACGGCAGTCTCCTCGGAAGCGGGGATTTCCCAGTATCCGGCAAACCCGCGAAAATGATCCAGCCGTACACTGTCACACAGGCTGAAGGCCCGTTTCATGCGGCGAACCCACCAGTCAAACCCCTGCTCTTCCATCACATCCCACCGGTAGATCGGATTTCCCCAGCGTTGTCCTGTTGCACTGAAAAAATCCGGCGGAACGCCCGCAACCACCAGGGGCTCGCCTGATTCATCCAGTTGAAACAGCTCGGGATGTGCCCACACATCAACACTGTCATGTGCAACATAGATCGGCAGATCTCCCATGACCTGTATGCCCTTCCGCCGGCAATACTCAAGAAGCCGGTGCCACTGGCTATCAAAGACATACTGTTCAAACAGGTAAAACTGAATCTCTGGGTGATCCAGATCCATATTCTCACTGGGAGATCGGCGATCCTCTGCGGGCCAACTGGTCCATCTTCTGCTGTGATATTTTGCCTTTCGTGCCTGGAAGGCTGCATACGGGATCAGCCAGTCCTCCTCTCGGTCAACAAATGTTATGAATTCTTCTGATTCTGAACGGGGTTGCTGTGCAAATCTTTGGAATGCTTGACGAAGCAGAGATGATTTGTAATTCAGGACACTCGGATAGTCCACGTGCCCTTCGGTATAGGAAAAGGATGTGGGAATGTCAACCCTGGTAACCCATCCATCCTGTACCATCAGTTCAGGACTGATGAGAAGCGGATTGCCGGCGAACGATGCCGGGCTTGCATAAGGCGAGTCTCCGAGTCCCGCTGGACACAGCGGGAGCACCTGCCACCATGTCTGTCCGGCCGCGGCGAGAGTGTCTACAAATCTGTATGCTTCCGGCCCCATATCTCCGATTCCGAAACGGGTTGCCAGGGAAGTCACATGCAACAGGAGTCCACTGGATCGTGTCATGAACACAAAGATACGGACTAAAAACTGCTGTTCGCTTATTTCGTGCCATGCGGGATGGATTGTTATCCCTGGTGACCTGTCTGGATTATGCAGAAACCCCAGAATTTCAATGACCACCTGCAACTGTCGATGCAGGAATGAAGTGCATGCCCGCTAGATGTTTCGGTCTCTCCTCAGGCAGGGGGAAATTTCACTCTTTCGGACATACAGCTATTCGCTCAGACTCTCCCGGTACTCCGCCATGGATTCGAGTGCAATCACAGAGTTCCCGCGAACTCGGGGGAGCAATCCTTTTCTTGCCTCTTGCCATGGCACTTCTCTGTGAGTGAGATCACTGAGCCATTGAGGAGACTTATGGCCATAGAAAGACAGAACGGCATCAATCGTCTCTTTCTGATTCTCCGCTAGAGCATCTGCATCACCAGAATCTACATCATCAACCATAAACATAAATTGCCCCCTGTGCTTACTGTACAGGTCAGGACACACCGGCCCGCCGATCCATGCCTGGATCTCTTCTTCAAACAGAGGGGGTACCGTCCCAAACCAGAGACCACGCCTGGCTGTAATACACCAATTTCTGAAGTTTTCAAGTGCTGGATGCCCCTTGCTTGCCCAGTATGTAAGCCGCAATATCAAATACCGTAGTCATATCTCGTACCCGCCATATGCGGAATGTTTTACCTCTCCTGCCCCGTGTACCTCACCGATGCGCAGTATCCCGCTGAGAACCAGTAGAACAGCAACAAAAATGTCCTGCCTTGTGAGTAGACATGACAAAATGGGGTATGATGCAAACAGTCGGAGCTGTGTTATACTCCGAATCTGAGATCTACCAGCAATGAGGCAGTACAGATTCCCAATCGTACTGTGAGCAGTAGATGGAACACGCCGAAAAATCTGCGAGATAGACCTGCGTTTGATCATGCCTCACTCAACCTTGTACCACCCAAGTACGTATCCGACAGGTGCAAACAACATATTGCCGAACGACGAATGCAGGACATATTACTGGAACTCTCCCGGGAGGATTATGCGTATCTCATCCAGATCATCCGGGGACCATTCGACCGCTGTGTGAATCTCAGGAAGCATCTTGAAGATGTAGATTCGCCCGGCCAGAAGGAAATTCTCTGTGCAGAACTGGAGCGGAAAATCCGCTATCTGGGAAGCAGCGATATTGCCTATCAATTCCGGCGAGTTATTGGTGCAGAACCGGGAGCAGATTTTCGGTATATTATTCGGGATACAGCGAGATTCCTCAAAGTGCCTCTCGCAGACCGCGGTACGGAAAGGGATATGCTCATCCAGATGGCACAGGAGTATGCTGTGAATGTGTTCTCGAAATTTACCCAAACCGAGCAGGAGGAGATTCTGGAGTCTCTCGGAGTGAAACGGAAGCATGCCATTGCATTTCTGAAGAAAGCTGGGGGTATTTTTGCCGTACCTGCATTGTTGCAAGCATTCGGTACGCTCGTTGTAGAGGGACTGATCAAGACTGTTTTGTTTGGATGGACTGCCCGCCTGATCGGAGCCAAACTGGCTGCCTCGCTCTTTTCCTTTCTGTTTGCCCGCGTCCCGTGGTGGATGCATACCATTATCCCCGGAGCATGGACAATCTCTATTGGACTAACAGCCTTGCATCTCCAGGCACCTGCCCGGCGAAAAACGGTGCCGATCTTGCTCTACCTGGGACTGAGCTGCCTGCGCCTGGATGCCGAAAAAACAGATCTGCACCCGGAAGCCCCGGATACTGAACCAGACTGAATCACACCGTTGTTTTGCTGTGCGCAGTCTCTGCCTGAAATGCCTCGTAAAGACGGCTTAGAAGCTGCCTTGCATCCTCGCGATCCATGTCAATAATTCGGGGGTAGCGAAAGTCTCCTGCTCCAGCAGTATCCACAATCAGCGTACACAGCCCTAGTCGTCGCTGAAAGAATGAAGCCGTGATTTCAAACCCCTGAAAGCGTTCCACAGGCACAATCCAGAACTGCTGACTGAACACACGCCTTCGAATGAAAAGACTCCCGTCATGGAATGCCCAGCGATGACACAGATACTGAAGACGGGCACACCCCCACGCAACAGGCAGAAGAGCGAATCCCCAGAGGGCACTCATTGACCATGTCAAAGACAAGATAACCACCCCAATCGCAATCAGCATGCTGTAGCGAAGAGAGTGCCTCCGGATCGTCTTCCGGCTAACATGTGTGTCGGTGTCTGGAAGCGTGAATGGTCGTATCTGGGGAGCCATCTCCATAATTTCTGACCACTTGGCAAAAGGCATGGCAGGCTGGAATCCGCGCTCGCCGCTCTGCAGTCCAAGCGTTTGCATTTCCAGCCGATACCAGCGACGCAGCCGCATAAGCGGATTGGATCGAATTAAAAACGACTGGACACGCTTGTACGGCAGACTCCCTTCACGAATCGTCAGCAGTCCAAACTTTCGGTGAATTTTTTCCAGGCCAAGCTCCATCCGAAACCGGTAAAATCGAACCAGATTCTGGATAAATCCCAGTATCCAGCCAAGTGCGAGTGTAACCGGAAGGAGTACGGCAACCAGCATCGGCCATGTGCGCTCAATTTCTCCGCTGAACATGCTTTGTTCCATCAGCCAGCCCATCACCTGCTGGCTTTTGACAATCCCGAAGGATTCCAGTTGAAAGAACAGCCCGATCAGGAGGGCAATGAGTCCAAAGGAAAACTGGTAGATGCTCGCAAGCACCACCCGGCGAAGCGACATGGAAAAGCCTGGAAATCCTTGGACAGTCTCCTCGGGTATCGGGATGGCCTGAGCAGTTCTAAACAGGTTTCGCAGCCGTTCTGCTTCCCGAATTCCAACATAGGACAAGACCCCTTCTGCACTTGCTGTACCCGCAGTTTCGATCCTTACAGCAGCCGTTCCTAGTACACGAGAGAGAATATTGCGCTCAATGGCAACATTCTGGATTCGATCAGAAGGAATGCTGCGTCGCACACGCTTGAAGACTCCCGAATAGATGACCAGTTCATGACTGGTGGCATGATAGCGGAACAGGATATACCTTGCAATGACATAGGGAGCTACAAGGATTGCGTAGGATCCCGCGAAGATCAGGAGACTGTTTTTCATGGCCTCCGACTCCGGCGAAAACAGCCAGGACAGCAGGGCAACGACAGTCGCCAGAAACATATAGTGCACAAGCGTGAGCGGATGCAATCGGAGAAATTCTCCTGAAGGCTCCTCCATCAGTCTATATATGCTGCAATGGAACTGCGTACAGTATCCCGAAGATGGACTGCCTCGTCATAGGGCAGCCCGGGAACAACCACATCGGTACTTCGTGTCCCTGCGGTATGAACCACCAGACGGGCAATATCGTAGTTTCCTTCAATCAGATCCTGTTCAACATCAAGATGCTGGATGCGGCGAAGGGGGACAATAGTCTGTATGCGATTCCAGATTCCCCGCACGGCATAGAGATCATCCTTCCGCAGTTCATATCGCCAGTAGCGATACCGCAAGTTTGGAATGATGAAAACCCAAAGCAGACATATAACCACAAGTATCCCTGTCCACAAGCCTGGCGGAAATGTGTCATTATTTGAGAAGAACAGAACAACATCAGCGGTTGCAGAACCCGGAAGCAAGATTCCCCATCCAAGCAATCCCTTTATTTTCCACACTCTTTTTATTGCCGGATCAAGTCTTTTCATGGCACTTTTTCAAATCCGAGTGGCAAGTACGCACACGCTGTCCACTTGTTACATGATATGGCTGCACTGAATACGGTCAGCATACTGGGATGCGGGTATGTCGGGTATCCGCTCGCCAAGCTCCTTCTGGAGAGGGACTGGCGTGTCCGGGGAGCTACGACCAGCGAATCAAAACTCGCAAGTTTGCTGACAGGCGGGATTGAACCGTACCTGTTGCAATTAACCCCGAGCCTGGAAGGTCATGGAAGACGAGATTTCTTTGATTCAGATGTGGTGGTGATCAACTTTCCACCCGGACGCAGGCGCAGGGACCTGAAAGATTTTATGCAAGGTGCCATGACATCACTTCTTGCGTACCTGGAGGCGGGGAGCGTACAAAAAGTGCTATTCATTGGCTCAACAAGCGTGTACAGCAGCGGACATGTCCACGAGGAAGATGCAGGAAAACAGCCGCTAGGCTCTGCATCAGGAGATGCACTCCTGGCTGCAGAGGATCGGCTCAGAAACTCATCCGGTTTTGAGACAACCGTACTCCGGTATGCAGGTCTCTACGGATACGAACGCAAGCCCGGAAGATTCTGGTCCGGCCGTTCCCTGCGTGATCCGGAAAATGCTGTGAATATGCTCCACCGGGATGATGCGGTCGGAGTGGCACTGGAGGTGATTCTGCAAAACTGCTGGGGAGAGGTCTTCAATGTATGTGCAGATCTGCACCCAACCAGAGCTGAGTTCTATACGCAGGCCGCGCGCAATCTGGGGATTGCCCCCCCCGAGATTGATTCTGGCACATCACAGCCGAATAAGGTGGTCCTGAATGACAGGATAAAATCCCGTCTGGGATATACCTTTGCATACCCTGACCCTCTGGCTCCTGCTCCGTAGCGAGACTCAGAAAACGACATATCGCCGATGTGCACATTGAAGAAGCTCTTGCAAACATATATTCATGCCCGATCTGATATGCCCGTAAGCACTCCCAGAGCAATGTTTCTTCGTTATCTGTGATTTTTGCAAGAGGCCCTTGAGGTTCCCCGTGAACTCCAGGGTCCCTTCCATCGCATCTCCCCCTCCCCCCACATAGGCACCAAAGTCAATATTTTTGGTCAGGGAGGTAGCCGGTACGGGAATCTGTACCGTGCCTCCCGCCCGGCGAACTCGAATGTAAAATGTGTCCCATCTGTCTGCTGCCCCCAGGCACGAGACAGGGTGCACGGATTATTAAAAAGTCACAGGCATCGTTATCCGCACCATTCACCAGATCTACATAGTGTCCGTCCGAAAATTCACAGCAACCCCAAATACGGGGGATTCCAGAGGCATTTTGCCCCACAGCGTCATGTATGGCGCGATTCAGATGCTCGTTCGCTATGAGAGATTCGGGGAAATCTTACACGAAGATTGCGTGTTTATGGACGCTGTTCGGAGACTTCATGCTCCAATCCGCCAAGGGGCTTCCATCTTCGTCAAGAAAAATACTCCAAAATATCTCCAAAAACCCCTCATACGCTCTCTAAATGGCATATATTGGCGATATTCTGAATTTTCGGACAGACACTACATAGCGCGCATCAGACTGGGCAAATGCATGGGGAACCACAAGAAGGATATCCAGGAAAATGATTCCCCTATTTTGCTGGACAAATTCCTTTCAATCCATCTCACTGGAACAACTGGAAAGCCAGTTCTGTAAGAGCACATCCGCAGAGAATATCCCGATCCTCAAAATGGACAAGGCAAAAGTGAACATTCTTGTGCTGGACAATGGCATAGTCGCCTGGGATTATCAGGAAAATGCCCCCCCCCCCCATTTTTTTGATATCCACCCGGAGGAGTTGCCTGAGAAGATCATGGAAGGTGCGGTAGAGTTCGAAGGAATCGGCTCTATGGCTTGGGACGAGGAGGGAGAAGAGATACTGTCTGGTCCTGTGGGACGAGAAGGAACGCAGGGGCTTGCTCCTTACGAAGCAGTCGGGGTAGATGTGTCCAGATACGAAGTGCTTGTTGAACTCCGAAGGGATGATCATCTGGAGCTTCCTCATGGCTGCTATGAGATCTGCAAGGTGCCTCTTTCAACAGCGATTGAGGCCGCCCAAGGGCAAGAAAAAGCCCGAGCAGTACTGGACAAGGGAGCAGCGAAGGCCCGGATTCTGTTTGACGAGTTGCGCTGAGTAGTCTCAGAAAAAGACGTGTGAAGGGAGGAGGCACTGGGCCTGAATCAAGAAAAATCTGCCGGACAAATCCGGGACGAGATTTAAAGACAGGGCAGATGACGCAAGCTCTGACATGAACTTCCCGGTGCAGACCTAGCAGACCGAACCACTGATCTCTGCACGAGTCTGAAAAAATTGCTGGGAGATTCATCATATGTGCTGCTTAATGTGTATAATGGGAGAAGATCCTGCCGACAGTGGTCGGATCACAACCTCAAAATTGTTCACCAAACGGAGCAAGGCTCCAATGAGCACATGAAAAACATCCAAAAAATGGGGGGGGGGGATGTCCTCTCTCTGGTTCTTCTCTTTCTTGCCGTTCCTAGTGCGTCCGCACAGACCAAGGTCTACATAGACCCGGATGCAGGTGCCGCTGCAGCCTGCACATTTGCTTCCCCTTGTCGTCTGGATGCGGCCTTTTTTAACAAGCAGACATCCAATGCCCAATTTCTGATCGCAGTCCCATCTCCGGGAAGTACAGTTGAGCTTGCTCCCTCCAGGCATAACTTGAGTTCCACTGTCACCTTTGGGGTCTATGCTCGGACCGGAGAAGATCCTGTAGAGGGTACGATCAAATTCACGGGAGCACTCCCGTTCAAGATCGGCGGCAGTGGTCAGGTCAAACTGGACGCGAAAGCGAAGGTGGAGTTCACGGATATCACCCTTACGGCAGGCAGAAGCAACACTCCTGTGTGGCCGACCGACAATGGGGAAGAAGAGCGGATCGCGATTGCCGGGACCCTGGAGCTGGCAGAGGATATAGGGGGTGCCACTATAGGAAAACTGATTGTTTCCAAGAGCTTTACCCTCAAGGTGGCAAAGGGAGCGGTGAATCAGATACGTAGAACGGATAAGCTTTTTGTGACCAACTGGCTGACTGTTCATCGTGGAGCGACCCTGACCCTGGATCGTGGTGCGATCCTCTACCTTGCCATGAGAAAGGGGGACAGCAATACGGACAAAAAGGGAATGCTCACGGTGAACGGGGCCATTGCAGGGCCGGGACAGTTACGGTTCCAGCATAATGATCGGCCGCGTACAACAAATGCCTTCCATGCGTATACCGAGTACACGCCGGCAGCGGACGGGAGTATCACTTATGAGGACTGCATTCGCGTGACAGGTACGGGGGCGATCCGTGCTCCGATGTACTTGGCAACATTGGGGAATGTCTGTGTGGACTTGAAGGAAGTGGATGAGGTCGTGGTCATGGGAAGTATCAGTGAGCCACACCCAAATCTGGAAGGCTCGACGAGAAACGACGGAACGACCTCGGATCTCATTTTTCGGAATGAGGTTCTGGTGGATGGCAATGTGGAGCAGTGGGGCGACTCCCGTATTGTGTTTGAGAAGGCGGCGACGATCCGTGGGAAGGTACTTTTAGGCGATGGACAGGGGCGGCATGGAGGTGGCCGACAACACAGCTCTACATGGATTAGTGTTCGCAAAGGGGTGCAGATGGGCACCAGTGGGAACTACACATGCGCCTATCTGACCCGAAGGACGGATGACAAGCAGCGAGCCTTGCATATTCCGGGGGTGCAGTTCATGGGACAAGCCACGATCACGGGGAATCTGGATGTCCTCTCCAAGAACATTGTAGATAAGACCTCTCATGCCTCGGATGCTGCGATGACCCGGTGTGCTCCCCGGGTGTTGTTCATGGCCCCCGTAGCCCCGAAAGCGGGGACTACGACAACCTCTCTGGTGTCTTCCATTGGCGGAGGTATTTCCATCAGAGACACGGCGGATTTCCATGATACGGGCAGGATCCATCTGGATTCGGACAATCTGGAAACCAGCAATGTCATGCGACGGACGGCACACAGCCTGCGTGTGGGTGGTGGCATCGTTGCAAAAGGCAACACGATCAGCATGGCATTTCCGGCCAAGTCCAATGTGGACGGAATGTGCATGGCAAAAGATACTGGGTTGACCTTCGGGAACCATATCACGCTCACCGCCGCGGCCAAAAGCGTCGTGATTACCGATGCCACCAGTGGACTCCTGCTGGATGCCCTGGCAACGCTTGGAGATCTGGATGTCCAGGACGGAACGTTGACCGTCAAGACGTTGCATGTGGGACCTCGTGCAGAGTTAACGACAACGAAGGATGTGAAGGTGACCGAGTCGCTGATCCTGCAGGGAGAGCTGAGCGGGGAGCTGGACGAAGCATCCACGATCAAGAGGCTGACTTATGGCAATCGGAATACGGATCTGGTGAAGAAGGCTGCGCTGACCGATATGCTGGATGCGCTTGCCATCCATGTGGGTAGTGGAGAGTTGCGTCTGGGCGAGGCGTACAAGACGAAGAATCTGGGTCTGTGCAGTGGCACGCTGTCGCTGGCAGATGCCGAGAGCACAACCGACTCCACCCTGCACGTGACGGAGCATATCACGGTCCAGAACGGGATGCTGGAAAAGGATACCAATGATCCGGGGAGTATCTCCACGGACCGTGCAAAAACGGCCAGTATCAATGACCGGTATATTCTGACCTATATCACGCCGGGCAAGCGGACGGTGACGGATGCGCTGGAATGGTTTGATCCGCGGGATGTGATCGTGAATCATGCCAGTGCGGAGATCACCACGAGCGGGAATCGCTCCATTGTGGGCAAACTGACGATCACCAAGGGGAAGCTGATGGTGGACGGGATGCTGACGGTGGGGACCTCTACGCTGCATCGCAAGGATGCAGATGCCACGAAGGTAGACAATTACAGCATAGTTGTGGCGGCAGGAGAACTGCACACAGAGGGACAGGATGTGAGGGTGCACGGCAAGGTGAGCGTCAATGGCAAGAGCAAGCTCATGACCAGAGGCGGGGACCTGCATGTGCTGGGACGGGTGCAGCAGGGCAAGTATGCCAGCAATACCGCCCAGGCGAGCATTGAAAAAGATGCCATGATCAATCTGGGAGACGGGACCCTGATGCTGGGGCCGGAAGACACACAGAAGCGAAACAGCGTGCAGGGAGACAGTCGTCCAGATGTGCTGCTGACCCTGACGGGAAGCCTGACCGCGGACAGGATCAAAGTGCCGAAGGGAAGCAAGCAGACCACCATTGATGCGAGTGCCGACAGCAAGATGCTGCAGACGGTCGTCCTTGACGGCACGATGACCCCGGGGACCGGAAACTGGGACGGGACGCTCTATCTGAAGGGTGCCACCGGGGACGGCAAGATGCTCACCGTGGACAGCCTGTCCGCCATGAAGGGATCGGTAGAAATTATCAACGGCAGCAAGAAGGTAGTGATCACCAAGGATGTCGCTCTGAGCTCAGCGACGATCTGGCCACGCGCGGAAACGACAGAGTTCATGGGGGACCTCATGATCAGCGGGACCGGCGGGCTGAACACGGAATACAATGACGATGATGACAAGCGGAGTGTGGTGATCCACGGGGACTTCACACAACAGCAGGGAACCAAGGGAGACATTGCGGGGGTGAAGCTGCATCCCATGACGACGAAGACGGTGATGGGGGACCTGATGGTGGCAGCGGATGCGTCCCGGTACGAGGGGGAAATGGCATCAGGCAACATGCCGAGTCTGATGGTGCATGGGGGCTTCCACTTTGCAAAGAAGGGAGATCTGAATGTGAAAGTGGAGTTCACAGGCAAGGAGGCACAGGAGGTGATGACTGGAGACACGACGGCCCTGCACAGTGTCACGGTGAACAACGCCAAGGGGCTACTGCTGAAAAGCCATGTCATGCAGCAGAAGATGGCCACCCTGACGCTCCGGCAGGGGAAGATTCACAGCATGCCGATGGACAGCATGTTTATGTGGACCGTGCAGAATGTGCAGGTGGAGCAGGAGCTCCGCGGCCGGAGTACGGCGCAGGAAGGAGAGAAGTGCGGGGCGGACAATGACGAAGAGTGCAAGGCCACGATCCTTCGAGGTTCCCGGCAGTCGTATATCGGCGGCCCGGTAGCCCGTCACCTAGCACAGGGGAATGCAGGAGCAGGCTTTGCGAGTGGGGGGTATCTGTTCCCGGTGGGAATGGAGAAGGGAGACATGTCCCACTATCGTCCGCTCATCCTGCAGCTGCCCTCCGACCTGATTGATACCACGGCGGCGACCGTGTCTCCAGTGATGGTGCCAGACGGAGCCATGCCGGCATGGCAGAACCTCACGGTTCCGACGACAGGGGGCAGTCTGACGCTGGATGTGCATGCAGATCTGTTCTGGAAGGTGGATCTGGGGACGGAGTCGCTGCCCACAAATACGAACCTTCGGATCGCGGCGGCGGGGCTCCAGAATGTGGCAGATGCCAGCGGACTGCGGATCGTGCAGTGGGACTGCATGTGGAAGAATCCGAAGCTGGCAGGACGGCGTCCGGCACAGGTGGAGGCAGGCTCCTTTCCAGTGAACGGGTATCTCAGCGGGGTGCTGCACCTGACGCAGGAGGGAATTGGGCTGGGAAACTGTGCGATCTTCGGGGTTGCGGCGAACGGGATTGAAAATCCGATTGACCAGGCCGATCTGAGCGGAGGACGGGCGAACCTGCAGTTCATCCACAATGTGCCTCTGCCAACCTCGGTAGACCTGCATCTGGGAGACATCCAGATTGGCAGCGGGATCCAGTTCCGACATGCCACGGCCTACCGTCCCGTGGGGGCAGGAAGCCATGACCTGAAGATCCAGGAGGTGGGGGCCCCGGCAGAGCAGGCGATCACGAGCACCCTAGCACTGGCGCATAACAAAAACTATGTGGTGATCGCCCATGGAAGCCCGAACGACACAAGGCTGAAGGTGCTGGAAACCCGGATGACATCGCAGGTTGCGAATCAGGTGGATGTGCTGCTGGTGCACGGGGCGGCAGATCTGGGAGCAGCGCGGGTAGATGTGCTGGATCCGGTGGATCCGATGACGGTGAACATGACGCTGGCAGGGAACCTGATGCTGGACGATGCCACGCGGCGATACGCTTCACTGGCTCCCTCGCAGCAGATTTTCCGGGTACAATCCACAGATCAGGAGGTCACGGAGGCCTATGAGATGGATCTGTACGGGTATGCGAACCAGACGCTGGTGCTGAACCTGTCCGGGATGCGGAACGATCTGACGATCCTGGGCGTAGACAGGAACGGGATGGTCGTCTCGACGATATTGGTGACAGGAACTGAGGAAGAAGGAGTTGAGCTTCCGACGGAATTTGCGCTGCATGGCAACTATCCGAACCCGTTCAATCCGAGCACACAGATCCAGTTTGACCTGCCGGAGAATGCGCAGGTGCAGGTCCAGATTGTGGACCTGCTGGGACGGAAGGTGATGGTGTTGCCGGCGCAGGAAATGGAGGCAGGGGCAAACCGGAGCATCGAACTGCATGCCACCAGTCTGGCAAGCGGAACCTACCTGTACCGGCTGATCGCGACCGGTGCAGAGCAGCAGCATGTGAAGACCGGACGCATGACGCTGGTGAAATAGTCACGCGAAGCGGTTCAGACTGAAACAGAGCACCCCGGTACGGCAGCGTATCGGGGTGCTTTGCGTTGGGGGATGCAGGCTTGCGGATCGGCTGCAGGCTGGGTCACTTGGAGCTCTCGCAAAAACGACGGAGAAAAGTCGCTCCGGGAGTGCTTGCCAGCAAATCAGATCGGGGACAGGGGTAGTTTTGCAGTAGCCTCGTTATGGCCAGTTTTACGCCATCATGGAGGCAACATTTTTGCGCAGCTTCAGTAGCAGGCATAAAACCGGAACAGATATGAATAAGCTCACGCCCGAGGAGGCTCATGTGATTGTGGAAAAAGGGACGGAGCGTCCGTTCACGGGGAAGTATTATGAGCACTATGCCCCAGGGATCTATACCTGCAGGCGGTGTGATGCCCCCCTGTATCGGTCCGAGGACAAGTTTCGCTCCGGATGCGGATGGCCCAGCTTTGATGACGAAATTCCGGGCCAAGTCTTGCGCATTCCCGATGCAGACGGACACCGCACGGAGATCGTCTGTGCAAACTGTGGCGGACATCTGGGCCATGTATTCACGGGGGAGATGTTTACCTCCAAGAATACCCGCCACTGCGTCAATTCACTGTCCATGAAATTCATCCCGAGCAGTGAAGACAGTTCCTGACTACAGATCTGGTGCCGGAGGTGGGACTCGAACCCACACATCACAAGGGACACAGGTTCCTAAGACCTGCGCGTCTACCAGTTCCGCCACTCCGGCATGCAAACAGGGTATGGATATAAATTTATGAGAATTTGTTCCCTTCTGTACGGAATTGCCGCTCTTGTATGGTTGTCAATATCTGCGGAGGCAAGGCAAGTGAACTTTTCAAATCTGGACGATGCGCTCCAGGTGGTAAAACATGCGGAGCACTCTGGATCGCTGACAGAGACTGACTGGCTGGAGCATGCCCGTCTGGGGACACTTCAGTTACCCGGATGTACAGCCGCGCTGGTCAGTGCGGACGGACTGGCCGCAACCAGTGCCACATGTCTGCGCTCGCTGGAAACCTGGATTCGCCCGGGTGACACACTGTTTGTAGCCGATGAGCTGTCGCAGGAACACAGACTGGCAGGGCTTGAGGTGCGTCAGTTACTACACATCCGAAAGATTGACACGCCGGATGACAGGGACAGCCAGCCAGAAACTGATATCTATGTGGATATAATTGCCTCTAGAGACAGTAGCTATTTCTGGGAGCATACCTGGCGTGTCCATGATGATAACCGGCTTGTCTTGATTCCTCCTGTGGAGATTGCCAATTTCGGACAGGAAGACGGGGTTTATCCCAGGCATGCAATGGATTTTGCACTGTTCAGGGTGTATGACGGGGACGGGCATCCTCTGGATACCGAGAGCTATTTTGCATGGAGTGATCGCTCGCCGCATCCTCGCGAAAAACTCTTTTCCACCGCGTTCCATCAGAATGAACCGTTCACGCATGCAATGCTGTCTGATACGTTCGAATATAACGGCACGACTGCTCCCCCCTTCACTACACTGTATGGAATGCTGGACCTGCATTATTCGCACGGAAAGATCGGAAGCTGGGCATTATCGGCGGAGTGGAGGGACAGAATCGGGGAAAGCGATCTGTCTGCTCCCCTGAATTTCTCCGTTGCCGGCGAATGTGCACAGGCGGGAGCCGCTATCCTGAACACCGATATGGAAGTCCTTGGTATTGCTTTTGATGATGCATATGTGAAGGAGAGTGTGCGCTGCGTAGCAGTGTCTGCATCTGGAATCTTTTCCTTGCTCGCGACAGCTTTTCATGCCAGCCGCATAGCCGAAGAACTGGCCGACGAGTCACTTGAAGGAGATGATGAATCCTAGCAGAATAGACTGGCAAGTCTGGGGATTCATGTTCCTTCTGGCAGGTTGTGCACCCGCTGCAACAGAGGTTACACGAGTCATCCGTGAGCCTCTGATTGTGGAAGAGCCCCAGCCTTCTGCAGAGCCCGTCAGCAGACGGGATACCGCTTCCGCCCTTTCCGTGGATCGTTTTGATGTTGATCTCGGAAGATTTGACCGAGGAAAGATGTGGACATTTGACAGTCCCCCAGCGGACTGGTTTGCTGAAGCCTATGGCATCAATGCCGACTCCGCATGGTTTGCAAAAGCCAGACTGGGGGCATTGCGGTTCGGAACGCAGTGCTCCGCCAGCCTTGTCTCGGAGCAGGGACTGATTCTGACGAACCATCACTGTGCACGAGAAAGCATCACGGATGTATCCCGAGAGGGAGAGGATCTGTCCGAAACGGGATTTCTGGCAAAAGAAGTATCGGAGGAGAGAAGAGTTCCCGACCTGCATGTGGAGCAGCTCCAGGAAATCACGGATGTCACCCACCGGATACACCGCGCGGGCCGGGCGGTACGAGGAGATAACGAGCGCATCATGGTGCGCCGCAACAAGGCCTCGGAGATTGAAAAAGAGATGACACAAGCTGCCCGGATGCGCGATTCCACGCTTCGCGTTGAGGTAGTTGAGCTGTACAGCGGGGAGCGATATGCAGCATACACCTATCGGAGATTTGAGGATGTACGCCTGGTGATGGCCCCCGAAAAGCAGCTGGGATACTTTGGCGAGGAGCAGGATAATTTTACGTTCCCCCGGTACACGCTGGACATGGCGTTTTTCCGGGCCTATGATCAAAACGGCAAGCCCGCAGTAACTCCGAACCACTATACATGGAGCAAGAGTGGAGCCGCCAGCGGTGATCCTGTATTTGTTGTGGGAAATCCAGGCTCTACAAGCCGATTCGGCAGTGTTTCACAGCTCATGTTTGAGCGAGATATTTCACTGGTTCGGCAGATTGAAACACTGGAGCGACGGGCAGAGCTGTTGCGACCGCTCAGAGGGATGGACGAAGCAAGTGCAGATGAGCTTGACAATATGTGGTTCCGTATCAGCAATACCCTCAAGGCACTCTCTGGACAATTGGCCGGACTGCAAAATGACACCCTGATCGCACGACGCGGCGCAGCGGAGCTTCAGATCATGGAAGACATGTTCAGATCGGATTCACTGTCAGCACGCTATGGCACAGTATTTCAGAAACTGGATGAGTTGCAACTCTCCAAACGAGCAGAGGCTGGCCGGATGCAGGCATTTACCTTTTTGGGAACTCCCCTCGGATCCCGTATCCTGACTCGTGCCCTCTACGGGTATTACTACGCAACCATGCAGCGGCGTGGCTATGCAGATCAAGAGGTGCTGGATGAAATCCACAGGGATGCCCTGGCACTGAAAGACTTTCCAGAAGAGGCAGACCGGGCAATGATCGTGCTTCGACTTCGGGAACTGATGGAAGCACTGGGCGAACAGGACCCGACCATCCGCAGCATACTGGGAGAACTCACGATTGACAGCCTGGCAGCCAATCTTGTCGCAACAACCGCACTGACAGATTCTGCAGGATTCTATGCACTTCTGGAGGAGGGATTTCTGGACAGTGACGATCCCGCAGTTTCCATCATCCGTGCACTGGCTCCCCTGTATTTTACTGCCCAGCAGCAGGCGGAAAGCCTCCAGAACAGAGAAGATTTGCTAGTGGCTGAACTGGCCTCCCTGCGTTTTGCACTTTACGGAACGAAAGTCCCCCCAGACGCATCGTTTTCGCTTCGAATCTCGGATGGCCAAGTTGGCGGGTATGCCTATAACGGGACGCATGCCCCGGCATTTACAACCTTTTACGGGTTGTATGACCACTTTCATGCGTACCGGAATGTAAGCACATCCTGGGATATTCCAGAGCACTGGCAGAATCCGCCGGATGAATTTGCCCTCTCCACACCGCTCAATCTGGTAAGCACGAATGATATTGCTGGCGGAAACTCAGGCTCTCCGCTGCTGAATCAGGACCTGGAAATCGTAGGACTAGTCTTTGATGGCAACATAGACTCTCTTCCTAATGTATATGTGTTCTCGGACCGCACTGCACGGGCGATTTCCGTAGATGTCCGTGCGATCCTTGCTGCACTGCAACATATGTACAAGGCAGAGAATCTTGTCAGAGAAATCACGGAATCCGGGGAGATGTAGCAAGTTTCTGCAATGTCGTACCGTCATTCGGCAAACTGGGAGCTTCCTGTGCTGGAGAATGTCGTCTGGTGTGCACCGAAGAGAGCAAACATGCCTCATCCATTATGTTGAGAAGATTTGATCAGGATGCTTGCCGACAGTTGTTATCGGGACAGCTGATTCATTTCGTACACATGAATCGCAAGCGCACGCATTTGAGATGATGGGGACATCCCGTGCACATGAGAAGAAAAGAGAACTGGCTCTGGTTCTGGGTGGGGGCGGAGCCAGGGCTGCCTACCAGGCCGGTGTCATACATTTTATGTGCGAACTGTCCCCCGAGGTTTCTTTCCCGATTATTACGGGGGTTTCCGCAGGAGCGATCAATGCGGCATTTCTTGCGAGTAACCCGGGACTGCATGGCACAGAAGCCCTGATGCGGTGCTGGGAGTGTATTGATCAGGACAATGTGTACAGGGCGGAATCATCCATGAGCCTGATCCGTCGACTCCTGCCGGGGGTCAGCATGCCGTTTCGGAACATGGTGATCCGGGTTCGGGAAGGAGAGGCAATTCTGGACACGAGTCCACTCCGCCAGTATCTGGCCAGACAGCTGCCTGCGACTTCGGATGGTACACTGCCCCAGATCCACAAGAATCTCGGCGATGGCACTTTGGCAGCGGTTTGCATTACCTCAACGAGTTTCACAACCGGACAGTCCGTGAGCTGGGTACAGGGGCGTGACATAGCGGAATGGGAGCGACCAAATCGCACGGCACATCAGGGAGATATTACGCTGGATCATGTCATGGCTTCCTGCTCTTTGCCTCTGTTATTTCCGGCAATCAGGCTTGGGAATGCGTGGCATGGAGACGGGGGGATTCGTCTGATTGCTCCGCTTTCCCCGGCACTGCATCTGGGAGCAACGGATATCATTTGCATCTCTCCCAAATATTCGCGTACACAGGTGGAAGCGGCGCAGCCCCTGATCACTGGATATCCACCAGCGGCGCAGGTTATGGGGATCATGCTGAATGCCACATTTCTGGATGCATTTGATCACGATGTTCGAATGGCAAATCGAATGACGAAACTGGCCAGACATACTCCCCCGCCAGAGCGGGATGGAATACGCCCTGTGAATGTCCTCCTGATTCAGCCGTCCAGAGATATTGCGAAACTGGCCCATGGGTTTGAGATGAAGATGGAAGGGGTGTTGCGCATGCTTACGCGGGGGCTGGGGAGTGGAGATACGCTGAGCCCAGACTGGCTGAGTGTCATGCTTTTTGACCCGGAGTTTATTCGGCAGGTACTGGAGCTGGGCTATGAGGACGGGAAGCAGCAAACGGATGCGATTGAAGAATTTCTTGAACAGGCGACAAATGAATAAACGGCAAACCTGCAAGGTGTCAGGTCTGATCGCGCTCCTCTGCCTTGCCTGCTCCCCAGCTCCCCATGCGCAGATTCTTCAGGGGCGTGTCAGTGATCAAACAACGAACCTGCCCCTGCCCGCTGCCACTGTGCAGATTGCGGGGACCTTCCAGGGAACGATCACAAACAATGACGGCATATACACCATTGCCGTGGATGAGCTGCCCGTTGACCTTGTCGTTCGCTATATCGGGTTTCGAACAGACACGCTCACGGCATATTCCCTGACTCCGCTGGAATTTCGACTGGAGCCGGCTGCTCTGGTAATGGAGCAAATGGTCGTGACAGACGAGGATCCGGCTGTACGGATTATGCGCCAGGTCATTGAACGCAAGCAGGTGTGGGAAAAGAAACTCCAGACATTTGAAGCACAAGCCTACACCCGGTACACCTTTTCCAATGATTCCGGGATTGTTGCAATTTCAGAATCCGCGGCTACAGCCTGGTGGGATCATGATCGGGGACTTCGCGAGAAGATCACGGGAATGCGTACCACGGGCAATCTGCCCTTTGAGGACGCCCTCCCTGCTGCACGAACCGTACTGAATTTGTACAATGACGATATTGAGATCAGCGGGCACACGCTTGCAGGTGTGACTCACCCGGAAGCCTTGGACAAGTATGTCTTCACGCTGGAAGGAACAAGAAGGGTGGATGATGCACTTGTGTATGATATTGCAGTGGAGCCAAAGTACAGATATACGAGCGGGTTTTCCGGCAGTGTGTCGGTCATGGACGGCGTATTTGCTCTTATGGAAGCCAGGCTGCGCCCTGGACCTGCATTCCTCTTTCCTTTCCCGATTCAGAGATATGAGACAGCGTACCTGCAGCAGTTTTCCAGCTATGGCGGGGAGGTCTGGTTACCCGTAGACCTGCACTCAAGTACGACCGTAGAAATTTCTGCTGGAGCACTGTTCAGCCTCCCGCCCATTCTTATTGACATGGTGTCCAGATTTACCGACTACCAGCTGAATGTGGCACTTGCTGACAGTCTGTTTGAAGATGGAGACCAGATGCAAATTGATTCTTCGGCCGTGGCCGCTGACAGATCCTTCCAGCAGGAAGGATCTGTCGTTCCACTGACTCCGAGGGAAAGAATCGCCTACGCATCTATAGACAGTACGCATTCCCTGGAGGAGGCCTACGCACCAAAAGGACTCCTGGGACGCATGATCAACAGAATGGAGGAAGCAGAAAAGAGACGCTCCTCTGCACGGGAGGCCGTTTCTTTTCTGTCCAGTCTGGATATTACGCCGCATCTGTGGTATAATCGGGTAGACGCTTTTTACGGAGGGCTTGAGTTTGACAGGAAAATTGGAGACATGCTGGGGCTTCACGTTCATGCAGGTCTGAATACAGGACAGAGAGGGAGCGCCGGTGCCTTGTATAAGGGAGGGTTTCATCTGGGTAAAGACTGGTTCGTGAAGGCGGGGTATCGTGCAGAAAATGTATCTACATACCGGTCCAGTACAAAGGGACGCTTGACGAACAGTGCGCTAATGCTCCTTGGGCGAGAAGATTATTTTGATTATTACCGCCGGGAGGGAGTATCCGTCACGGTGGGACACAAGATGCAGTGGCAGTCTGCCACCATCACCGCTACGGTTCTCCATGAAATCCACTCCTCGCTGACCGGCAATGTGAGTTATGATCTTTTGGGAAAAAGTCCCTTGCAACGCCCGAACAGGAGGATCCCGGAAGGAAAAATGCAGACCGTGAACCTTGAGTTTCGAATCGGGAAAAGTTCCATCCTGCCTATAGGCCCCCAGAAGTACCTGTTGTATAACATGGAAATCTCCCTGCCACAGTCAGAGTACACCTTCCGCAGATACTATTTGAGTACAGGGGGACGCATCAACACATTTCTGCGGAGGAGATTTTTGCCGGCAACGCTGGATTTTGGTCTTTCTGCGGGGCTGGCCTCCGGTGAAGGTTGGACATTACCACCACAGCGTTCCTTCATCGTTGAAGGAGGGACTACCTTTTTTCACTGGGGCGGGTCTCTTCACACCCTTCGGGGATTGCCGTATCAGGGGAACGGGGTTGTTTTCGGGTACTGGGAGCATAATTTTCGTACGCTGCCGTTTGAATTGCTCGGACTGGACTCCATGACCCGCAAGGGCTACAACATTTTGATTTTTGGCGGGCACGCATTTGTTCGCGGAACTCACACGGGCGGAAATCACTGGGTTCGTCACAATGAGGCAGGAATTTCACTGAGCGGGATCCTGGGGTTGATGCGTTTGAATTTTGCCTATCACATGGAAGGAAAGCGGTGGTCCCCCTCTGCTGGTATCGCCAGCATTTTCTGACCACCCCGGGAGTGCCTTCCCTTCTGGCACATGCCTTAAGGGTGAGGAACCTGTGAGCGATCTCTAATGTACTCGCGGGTCAGGAGGATCACGGACGGGCACACTTTTTGCTCCTGAACTAGTATCGGGCCTAGACTCCTGTACTTTTAACTTGAATTTCTTGCGAAAATATCTCTGCACCTTACCTAGTCTGCCTGTAAGCACTCTCAGAGCGATATTTCTCTGTCATCCGGAATTTTTACCAAGAAGCTCCACATATCTGCCCTCTACATTGGAATGGTTTCCCCCGCAACTCCCAAAAGAACGCCCGTCCTGTATGTTCTAAATACTACGGCGTATGGTCTTCCCCTGTCACAACATTCTTTATCTGTCAATCCTGATTTTCAGATGAAAACCAGAAAACTGTTCCCGTCTCTTTTGCTTGCCTTGTGCTTCCTTATACCGATACATGTGGTCACAGCCCAGAAACTGACACCCCAATTCAAGCCCCGGGTTGTCGTGGTGCAATTTGAGGAAGGAACAGTGATTGGGGAGGGAGCAGCAAAGACAAATCTCACCAGGTTTGATCATACGGGGGTGAAATATGATGTGCACAGGATGGAGCGGGTGTTTCCGTTTCTGGATTCTGTGAATCCAACTCCGAGAATTGCCCAAAACCTTGCCGCCCTTCGTCACACATATTATGTTCACTATGGGGCTGCGGCAGATCCAGAACAGGTTTCCAGGGAGCTTGCCTTGAGCGCGGGTGTGGTGTATGCCGAGCCTGTGCTGGTTCATCGTCCCCATGGATTATCTGTGATGCAGATGGATCCAAATGATGCCAGATATCAGGAGCAGACATACCTGAGGCACATACGTTTGCCAGAGGCATGGGATATTGCCAAATCTGGAGACGCGTCCAGCCCGGTTGTGATCGCGGTAGTAGACGGCGGGGCACACTGGCGGCATGAGGATCTGTTGGCCAATGTATGGACCAATAAAGGCGAAATCCCGGGCAACGGGATTGATGATGACGGGAACGGGGTGATTGATGATGTGCACGGGGCAAATTTCGGGAGCAAGGATCCCGCGAACAATGATCCGACAGCACGAGCGGAGGACATCCACGGCACGGCAACCTCCAGCGTTGCAGGAGCTGTTACCAATAATGCAACCGGAATTGCTGGTGCCGCCTGGAATGCCAAGCTCATGCATATCAGTGTGTATTGTGGGGAGGAGGAGGGGTGGTGCAATGTCTACAAGGCCATCATGTATGCAGCTGCGAACGGTGCTGATATTATCAACGTAAGTGGAGGAGAACTTGCTGGAGACAGGGAGCTCCGCATGATCACCCAATCCCTGGATCTCGCGACGGATATGGGATCCCTCGTTATTGCATCCGCAGGCAACGACGATGCAAACGCAGATGTGGGACTGGCATATCCCCAAGCACATCCTCGTGTCCTTTCGGTGGGCGCGACGGAGAAAAACACACGGAAACGAGCCACTTTTTCGCAGTACGGCAAGACCGTGGATGTGTTTGCGCCAGGGGTAGATGTTACTGTAGCAGCCCCCAATAATAAGTATATCACATGGTCTGGCACTTCATTTTCTGCCCCGCTGGTCAGTGGTATTGCAGCTTTGATCAAGACTCGATACCCCGAAATATCACCGGATTCACTCCGGGAGCAGTTGCGGCTGTCAAGTGAAAATATGGATGCAGAAAATCCGTCATATGCGGGATACTTGGGGAATGGATTCGTAAATGCCAAAGCCAGTTTGCAGCCGCCTACCCTTCCGGCTGTCCGCGTGAAACGCTGGTCATGGACGGATGATGACGGAGACCGTGAGATTGACCCGGGGGATCAGGTTACGATCAACGCTACCATGATCAATTACCTGGCGGATGCCCAGCAGTTGGTGGTAGAATTGGCGGAAGCCGAATCCTATCCGTATATCACACTGGTAGAGGCAGGGCAATCCGTCGGGGTTCTGGGGGGCGGAGATTCTGCAAAAGTGACATTCAAGTTTTCGGTGAGTACAGATGTACCTCCGAGTCGTGAAGCAAGATTCTATGTTCGTATTCGTGATGGCAAGTTTACGGATGTAGCGGATGTACTCCTGTTTTTCGGAATCAACCAGCGAATTGACCTTCTGTACACGGCATTCAAAGCCTTGTATCTGTCTACAGGCGGGGACAACTGGAGCAATAACTCAGGATGGGATGTCACCGTTTTGCCCACCGTAGAGCAAATGGCAGGCTGGTATGGAGTGATTGCCCATCGGGGTCAAGTAAACGAGCTGAAACTGCCGGAAAACAACCTGAATGGATCCATTCCCCCAGAATTGGGGCAAGCGCACGGAATATCTGTTCTGGACCTGTCAGGAAATTCGATTACGGGCCCCATCCCCGCGGAATTGGGCCAGCTTTCAGAATTGAAACTTCTTGATCTGAAGAGGAATTCTCTCAGTGGGAAGGTTCCCTCGGAGCTGCGGCAACTCTCAAACCTGGAGGACCTGGATCTGGCAGAAAACTCTCTCCGTGGATCCATTCCCCCAGAACTGGGAGAACTCTCAAACCTGCTACGGATGGGACTCTCGGACAATTCCCTCAGTGGACAGATTCCCGCAGAATTAGGGCAACTCTCAAACCTGAAGGACCTGGATCTGGCAGAGAATTCTCTCAGCGGATCCATCCCTCCAGAGCTGGGAGAACTCTCGAACCTGTTGGGAATGGGACTCTCGAACAATTCCCTCGGCGGACAGATTCCCGCAAAATTGGGACAACTCTCAAAACTGGAACACCTGGATTTGTCAGGCAATTCTCTGACGGGGCCTGTTCCCCCGAAACTTGGACAGCTTTCGGAGCTGGCTCTCCTGGATTTGTCAGGCAATTCTCTGACAGGGACGATCCCAAGGAGCTTTTTAGGCCTGAAAAACCTTGTTTCATTCTACTTCGGGGGACAGGATCTGTGTATTCCAAAGGATGATGAATTTCAGACATGGCTGAAATCCATGTTTGATAGCGATGGTCCTACATGTGGAGTTTCCACCGCCATCTCTGCGGAGTACGGAGCCTTGCCCGAGACCTTTACAGTTCTTGGCAACTATCCGAATCCTTTTCGGGAAACCACTCGCCTGACGTTTGATCTTCCGTGGCAGGCGCGTGTGCATGTAGAAGTGACCGATGTGATTGGGAGACATATCTTAACCGTTCCAAGCCATACTGTGGAAGCCGGATGGGGGAAAAGTATTGAGTTGAACGGCGGCTCTCTTCCTGCGGGACTGTATCTGTATCGTTTGATTGCTGACTCCCCTGCAGAGCAATCCGTACAGACCGGACATTTCGTGCGAGTCCGGTAACCTGCAAACAGACCGGAAAGTCCCGTCTCAGCAAGATCCTGATACCGGTTCACGGCGAGTGGAGGAATCTCGTACACTTCGCACGGAGCGGCAGTCTTGTGGCATCCGTCCGAACAGCCTCCATATAAGCTGTCAGGGGGGATACGTTGGTATGGTGGATTTGTGCCTTCCTGAGTCCACTCTGTGACCGAGCGTGGTCGTGTTATCGGTCTGCGGGTTCTTCTGGCAGTCTGTTGCCTCTTCGTGATTCCATGCCGGGGGTCTTTCCTGGAGGATAGAGTAGCTATATTGGAATGTGATCTTGGCTGGGGATGAATTCAGGAACAGTATTTATATGTATGTTGCATAAAAAAGAGATCCATGCCTTGCGCAAAGAAAACCGCACCCTCAAACAGGATCTTGCCTTCGTGAGAAGTCAGAAGTATTGACCGAAAAGCGAGCAGCATGACTCCAGCCAGCTTGAGATGTTTGCGGATCAGGTCTCTGCCGCCGTCTGGCACGAGGTGGAGAGAAAAGAGGGGCGGAAGAATACCAGAAAAACCGCGTCTATATGGGGAAACAATCCTGGAGGGACGCAGGGCTGCCCGTAGAAACGGTCCGCATGAGGCCGCTGCCAATGCAGCCACGATCTACTCTCTGCTCGGGATTTGCCAACTCCATGAGATCAATCCACAGGACTGGCTGATGGAGATCCTGAAGAGCGTGGAAACCACGCCTGACGAAGAGCTCCACACGCTGCTGCCTTATCACTGGAAGGCGACCCGGCAGGAAAAGAAACAAGTGCCATTCGCCAAGGCAGCATAGCCTCCCCCGCTTCCCCGCGGGAACGAAACTGCCTCGTGGTTCCCGCCAGAAAAAGCAGGAGGCACCCGGCAGTCCGCAGACCCGCACAGAACATCTCTGCCTTCGGAACCCCGGATCCCCTCACAGAATGTGCCGCAGGAGGGCACCAGCACTAGACAGGGGCAAGACAGGGCTGTTCGGACGGTTACATTTGTTTCATGGAGTATTGAACCGGTGGTCATGCCTTGTTTGGAACAAAAAAAAGGGGGGGGGTAGACATGCTTCCGTTTTGGTGAAGTCAAACGTCAAAATATTAAATTTTCCTGTGTCGCAATGAATCTTAAACCTGCCTCTCGCCGAGAAATTACATTTTTGGGCATCGGGAGTATACTCTTGGTTGCATCTGTGATCGGTGCCTTGTTTGTTCTTCCAGAAATTTCTCAGTTGGATTCTGATCCAAGATCAGAAAAGTCAAA
This sequence comes from Rhodothermales bacterium, assembly GCA_965203305.1. GTDB lineage: Bacteria > Bacteroidota > Rhodothermia > Rhodothermales > Bin80 > Bin80. The sequence continues at coordinate 128,409 of OZ241874.1, forward strand.
ACATGTCAAGGATCCATATGGATACCCTGACAAATTCATCGAGTACTTTGAGGCGGCCGAAGGGCTAGATGTGGGATACAAGCCTTATCCGCACGGACACAAGATACGGGAGTTTCAAAAAGCACTCCAGAAGAAGCGAAGCGGAGGCAGATCGGTTGATCTGGATTGGGTAGAGCGAGGTCCGGGGACTGTGGGGGGAAGGACTCGTGCGGTTGTCATGGACCCGACGGATCCACAGTCAAATACATGGTATGTCGCGTCTGTGGGAGGCGGGGTTTGGAAAGCTCGTCGTTTCATTGACGAGTTTGACCAGGAGAAGATTGAATGGACTCCGCTCACTGACCATCTGCCCAGTCTCGCTGCAACGGCACTGGACATGTCCCGCAATAACCCGGATGTCATGTATCTCGGAACCGGGGAGGGGTTCGGGAATATTGATGCCTCCGGGGGGCAGGGAATGTTCAAGACAACCGACAGAGGACAGACCTGGACACATTTGCCCAGGACATCCGTTGCCGGCAATGCGGACTGGCGGTACATTAACCGGTTGGCTGTGCACCCGGATAACCCGGATATTGTAGTGGTTGCTACGAATGAGGCCATTTTTCGCACCGAAGATGGAGGGCAAACATTTTTAAAAGTATATGATGCATCTGATCGGGTGCAGGATTTGCGAGCAAATCCGAATAATTTCAATATCCAGTTCGCTACGGTAAATAGTGTTGCAATTCTGCGCTCAACGGATGGAGGGAAAACCTGGAAAGAGTCGCTGGCTGCATTTCCGTACCCCCCGCTGCGTATTGAAATCGCAATTTCGCAGTCTGACCCGAATGTAATCTGGGCATCAGCTGAGGGTTCAGGTGGAGGCAGGGTTGTTGGCATTTTTAATGCACAGCCCATAGCAGATCTCTATCGTTCCATAGATGGCGGGAATTCCTGGCGATTCATTGATCGCTCGGAGGATACGAATGTGGGACTTTCCGCTTTCCTGGGGAGCCAGGGATGGTACGACAATTCCATTCTGGTCCATCCATTTTCCCCGGATACTGTATACCTTGGCGGTATCATACGCTACAAAGCGTGGGTGGACGGAGATAGCGAAGCAACCCCCCTGTCTGTTGGTACAGTGAACCGCTTTAATAACACTGCAGATTTTATGGACTTTGTTGTGTTTACTGGGGGCAATGCGGCAGGGAGACGGCTTTCCCTGGGATTCCTGAACTCAGATGCAGCAGATGATGTGCAGGAGATAGAGATTGCGGATATGAGGTCTGTGGAAATCCGGTTTGGTCCAGGGCTCACGCAAAAAGCGCACCGGTTTACAGTGCCTCCGAATGGGGGAACAGCAAGCGATGGAGGCGCGGGGATCAATCTTCCCGAGTATGTATACGCGGATTACGTAGAGGTCCCCTTTCAGGTCTGGGATACGGATGCCAATCGCCAGTTGATGGTCTCCTTCCGGGATCAGGCGCGTGATGGGGGGTGGAGCCTGATTGCCAGAAACACAGCTGGTCCCGGCGTGACACACAGTCGGGAGTATGTGCTTATTTCCAAATATGTGTACAAGGATTCCGCTCCACATCCTGATCTGGCTGCAAATGGGGGACTCCGAAAAGGTCTGATGTATTTTTTCTGGCCGATCCTGAACGAGGATGACGAAGCTACCGAGTGGAATCCCAATGCTCCCTCTCCCGGAGTCGTAGACATTGATTTTACCAGTGTGGAAATTTTGAAAGAGCAGTACGATATGGAAACTTGGGAAAATGGCAATGTGCATGTTGACCATCATGCTCTTGTCGCTGTCCCTGCTGGCAATAACGAATTTCATATCCTGAATGGAAACGATGGCGGCTTTGCCTATTCGCGTGACGGTGGGGAAACCTGGCGGGAGGGAGATGCATCTGCGGGCTATAATACATCCCAGTTTTATGATGCCACCAAGCGGCCTGGCTTTGAGATGTATCTCGGGGGTATGCAGGACAATGGAACCTGGGCCTCGTACAATAAGGCAAACAACAGACGGGGCTGGCGGGATATGCTGGGAGGGGACGGATTTGATGTCATATGGAACAGTGCGGACTCGCTTATGGGTTCCATTCAGGGGAATAATATTCGGAGGTCACTTAACGGGGGAACCAGCTGGAGTGTAGCCGGAAATATTGGTGACTGGTCTGGACAGTTCCTGACCTCGCTTGCATGGACACCAAAGTCGGGCAGAATTGTCTTCTCCCTGTCCCCGGCGGCTGGACCGCTTCGTTCGACGGATTTCGGGAACTCATGGCATGTAATTCATCGCGGCTGGCAGTCTGTTTCCGGATACAGTGGTAAAGTAAGGCTCTCTTTGGCAGACCCCCGGGTTCTCTGGGGGGGCTATAACATGCGAACCCTCTATGTATCCGAAAATGCTTTGAACCCGCTCCCGGGCGAGCGAGTATCTGACCCGGTGCGCATGCGCCGAGTGAGTGTCCCGGGTTGGGCCCCCACTTCCACCATTACCGGCCTGGCAACCCATCCGTTTGCCCGTGCCACCGCCTATGTGATGTTTTCTGCTTCGTGTCTGCCCAAACTGGCAAGGACCGAAGATATGGGAAGGACCTGGGAGAACCTCTCGGGATTTGATGACGATCAGGATAATTGCGAAAGCAGCAATGGATTTCCCAATGCCAAGGTATGGGATCTGGAAGTCTTCCCGGACAAGCCGAAAATCATCTGGGCTGGTACCGACTTGGGGCTCTTTGAATCCCGTGATCACGGGGAAACCTGGGCCTATGCGGACAATGGGTTGCCGGCTGTGAGCATCTGGCGGCTTCGTATAATTGATGACGAAATCATACTGGCCACACATGGACGGGGAGTCTGGACCCTGAATATTGCGGAAGTACAGACTGCGTCCGAAGAGGAGGCATCGGAATTGCCGAACTCCTTTGAACTCCGCAAGAACTATCCCAATCCGTTCAATCCGACCACAAATATTTCCTTCAGGGTGGCAGAGAACAGCCATGTTCGGGTCACGGTCTTTGATGTGCTGGGGCGTAAAGTAGCGACGCTTGCGGATCAGCAATACACAAGAGGAACCCATCAGGTACAGTGGAATGCCTCGTCAGCAAGCAGTGGACAGTACATCTACCGGATGGAGGCCAACGGAAAGGTGATTGGTGCAAAATCCATGATTCTGGTCAAGTAAAGGATTGAACCCCTGTGGGCTATGTCTGGGCAGAGAAGTCCAGATATAGCTCACGGGGGATCCCTGCCGTAGAACCGAGGTGTGTGGAACGGAATCTGCGACCATCCATCAGGAATCCTTCAGAGGCGGGTAGGGCAGTATCAGGAAGGAGAGTGTTACCAGATCATCGGATTCTCCTGTATCTCTACGGTTTTAGGGAGTTGATGCGAACCCCTTGGGCACTTCTGCAGGCTCCTTCTCCCAGGCTGGAAATTCAATTCTCATCCGTATCCGTCTGAAATACCCCAAGTTAAGGAAACAGTTGTTCCTCCCGGGCTGTGCGAATGAACGCACGACACAGGTCAGCGAGTATGGAGAAGGTTGCCACTTCATCAACAACAAGAGGTATGATTGTGCCTTCGGAATCCTCGTCCCATTGAGCCACTTTGTAGAGCACGAAGGTTTCCTCCTCAGAGTAGCAGGCCTGATAGATGGTTGTTTGGGACTCAGGGTCGTACAGAATCACCTCGGCATGCTCAAAATCCTTGGAGGCAGCACCGAACACCTCGTCAAAATGACGAACAATAAAACTGGCTGCCTCCTCCGTGTCGCAGGAGTGTTCCAGTTCCTGAACAAGGGAGGTAACTCCCCGGTCTGTAATTCCGCAGGGGTGTGATCCTGCGGAAATATCTTAAATCTGGATTCACGTTCAAAGCCAGTCCGTGCATGGTTACCCATCGGCTGGTATGAATGCCCAAATGCACAGATTTTTCTTTCCGCTCCTTCTTCCCCCACCCATACCCCTGTTCGTCCCTGTACGTCTTGTGCACCAGTTGGTCAGAGCATCGTTAATGGCTCTCGTCGTTTTTGCGTGAGAACTCCCTGGTTATGTGGCTTTATGAAGACAATCACTTGCTGACGCTCAACAAGCCGGCAGGGGTACTCTCCCAAGCGGACAGTACGGAAAATCTGGATGTCGTGACACTGGCAAAAGCATACCTCAAAGAGAAGTACAGCAAGCCGGGCAATGTGTATGTCGGACTGGTTCACCGACTGGACCGTCTCACATCAGGAGCAATGGTACTCGCACGAACATCAAAAGCCGCCTCCCGTCTATCCCAGGCATTTCGCGAGCGAAGTGTGACAAAGAAGTATCTTGCTCTTGTGGAAGGAGAGATGCAGGGAAACGGAACCATGGAAGACTATCTGACAAAAAAGTCAGAGCGGAGCCATGTGACACGGGAAGAGCAGAGCGGAAAATACGCAAGCCTGAAGTGGGCTTCTCTCTGGTCCAACAAAGTTTCCACTCTGGTGTCTGTGGAGTTGATCACCGGTCGGGCGCACCAGATCCGATGTCAGTTCAGTGATCGGGGATTTCCCGTACTGGGGGACACTCGCTATGGATCTAGTCACTCATTTGGTGATCACGATCAGATTGCCCTGCATTGCCAGTCCCTTTCCTTTAAACACCCTGTCCAGAAAATCCCATTCTGCGTTGAGACTGAGCTCCCCGATTCTTGGAAGTGCTTCCAGGAATCATCTGGAGTACATTTTCACTGAAATTCCAGATTGGATTTATCAGGATTATGGGAATTAAACACTAAACCGTTATCTTCCGAGACACGGGATCGTTTCTTGAACTCAATATACGGGCTGCCATGTTGCAGGCTATGGGATGACACATCCGAAAGACAACTAGATTGACAATACTCTGGATAAAGATTCCCACATGGCATGTTCCACCATCAAGAGGTCTGAATCTGTCAGCTGTGTATATATCTGGAGATTTAGTGGAGTAACGCTTGCTGGCAAGATAGCGAGATGTAACCAGTACGCATTCGTTGCAACCATGGATGGAGCACACCACTCTTCTCAAAAATTTCCGAAATGACTAAAGTACAGGATGCCCTTGATTTCTCGCACAGGCCCAGTGCGGGTGAAGTTCTTGCTCGTATTCGGGAAAATAGTCGGAATTCCACGGAGAAGGGACGGTGGTTTGAGCGATTGTTCATGCAGGTTGCACTTCAGGAACCGGAGTTTGAAGTTGATAAAATCTGGCGATGGGCAGACTGGCCTATGCGTGAAGAACTGGATGGCCGCCACGGAGGTGACCCCGGCATCGATCTCGTGGCTCAGCATACATCAGGAGACTGGATCGCAATCCAGTGCAAATGCCATGATGAGCGACATAGGCTTAGGAGGGAGGGAATAGACAAGTTTCTTGGTGGCTCACAGAACCCGATTTACCGAGTGCGATGGATTGTGGCTACCTGTGACTGGACACAGAATGCAGTAAACGCAATCAGACGGGCGCATCCGCGGGTCGGGCAAATTGACTTCAGGAAGTATCTTGATGTACGGGTTGAACAGCGGGTGACCAGTCCTGAAAAGTATGAGCCGTATGATCTCCAGTCCGAGGCGATAGATGGAGTAGTACATGGACTGAAAAACCATGGCAGGGGCAAGCTCATTATGGCATGCGGAACAGGGAAAACCTTTGTTTCTCTTCGAATTGCGGAGCAAATCGTCAGAGACGGGGGGAGTATTCTCTTCACTGCTCCCTCCATTGCCTTAGTGTCACAGGCACGCAGGGAATGGCTTCGCCAGACAGTGCGCAAACTCAGATGTGTTGTTGTATGCTCCGACCGTACAGCCGGGGGGCGAGACGAGGAGAACGAGGATATTGGAGCCTATGAGCTTGAGTGTCCTGTAACAACGGATCCTGTCGAAATAGCGCGTTCTCTCGCGAAAACTGCCTTTACCTGTGTAGTTTTTTGCACTTACCAGTCGCTGGACAAGATAATCTCTGCACAGGTCAATTTTGGACTGCCTGCATTTGATCTTGCCATTGCTGATGAAGCTCATCAGACGACCGGCTGGATCAACAAGAAGGGGGAGAAGAGACAGAGCGGATTTATTGATTTTCACGACAATAATCTTCTCGCTGCAAAAAAGCGACTCTACATGACGGCTACTCCCCGTTTGTATACCAAAGGCTCAAAGAAACGGGCTAAGGGCAAGGGGCTGGAGATCATTGACATGAACGACAGAGATGTGTATGGTGGAGAGTTCTATCGGCTGTCATTCAAGAAGGCTGTGAGTGCGAAAAGACTGTCCGATTACAGAGTCATTGCCCTGGGAATTCATCATGAGTGTGTGCCTCCCGGACTTCTCCGATGGCTGAAAGAAAGTGAGAATAAGACCTCAATGCTCCCAAGTATCAGTGATATGGCTCGGGTTCTGGGGGTTTCGCTCGCAGTGAATGGTGTTTCTGAGGGATCTGCCCTAGAACGCCCCGGCAGGTTATATCGTACGCTGGCATTTGCTAACACCATTGCTCGTTCGGAGTGGTACATGGATGCACTTAAGAATCCACAGGTTCTTGGTGCTACAACCAGGCGAATGGGAGATGATGCTAAAGCGATGTCTGTTACCGCTACGCATCTGGATGCCAGGTCGTCTGCTCTTGAGCGTAATCGTGAGCTCCGGGAGCTGTCAAAGGCAGAGAAGAGTGGTGCCTGCCGGATTCTGGGCAATGTTCGTCTCTTTACAGAAGGAGTTGATGTACCCTCTCTGGATGCTGTTGCATTTCTTGACCCGAGAGACAGCCAGGTTGATGTTGTGCAAGCAGTTGGACGGGTAATGCGAAAGGCTGACGGCAAGCGTTTTGGTTATATTATCATTCCCCTGGTCATCCCGCCGGGACAGGATATTGTACAGGCACTGGAGTCTGGTACAGAGGGCTACGATACAATCGGAAGAGTTCTGAGGGCACTTCAAGCCCATGACTCCCGTCTTGCTGAATCCCCGACAGACTTTATTATGGCATACGAGATAGAACCGAAACCTCCCGGCAATGGGAATGGGAAACCCGGAGGAATTCAGCTCGAGCTTGATTTTCAGGAGTGTGAGCAGGCTATTTATGCACATGTCGTGGCAGCATCTGGACTTGGCAAACCCGGTCAGACCGTTGCTGATGAGATCGTTAGTGTGGTGCGGGGGATTGGCGGGGTACTTCAGAGAGAGGCAGATGTGAAACAGCTTGCCCAGGCACTTTTAATCGCAGAGACAGATGATGCAGGCAAGGCTATCAGTACAATTGCTGCGCTCATGCTTTGTAATGCCTGTCTGCTCCATCGTCGCCTGCGCAGCGAAAAAGTGATTCAGGATATTCCTGATCTTGGACTGGTCTCTGGTGCCGAATCTCCTCGAGAGGTTCTGGCACCCGCATGGAAAGAAATTCTTTCAAGGGATTACAAACCGGTTTTTCGTCCAGCTCTCGCGGTACTTGAGGTATTGCCCCCCAGTCGGGCAATTGATGATTCCATCCGTACTCTCTCCGAGTGTGCCAACGGTGTGGGAGATTCTCTGAGTGATCTTGGCTATGATCATGCTGGACCCCTTTATCACCGCATACTAGGATCGGCCAAAAGTGACGGAGCTTTCTATACAAATAATCTGTCTGCTGTTATGCTTTCTCGTCTGGCGTTCACAGATGATTTCATTGACTGGTCTGACCCCGAGGCTGTTGCCAGTCTCCGTATTATGGACCCTGCGTGTGGGAGTGGAACGCTGCTCATGGCAGTGCTTCAGACTATTAAGTACAGGGTCGCTGAGCACACTAAAGAAGGAAGTGTCTGGGAGCCAGATGAGCTTCACAGATACTTGGTGGAGGATGTATTCTGCGGACTTGACATCAATCCACATGCGGTCCAACTGGCTGCGTGTAACATGACGCTGGGTGCCCCAACGGTAGATTATAGCCGCATGAATCTGGCTACTCTACCGCATGGCCCACAGGAAGAGGGTGGAGCGCGGGCCGGATCACTGGATATACTCACGCGCAATGAAGATGACTTGGCATCTCTCTTCCCGAATGAACGGTCGCTTAAAGGGCTTGGTGCTGACCAAGTGAATGAGGGAACAGATATTCATTTTCCCTTGCATAACCTTGATGCCGTGATTATGAACCCGCCGTTTACTGCAAATGAGAATCGTAGCAAGAAATATGGTGATGGTGGTCGGAAAGCAATGCAGGCTCGTGAGCTTTCAATAAAGAAACAGCTTGGGCTCAGGGATCCGGGAGCGGGTTCTTGCATCACAGCAAACAGCATTGGCACATTTTTTAATCCGCTTGCAGATCAGTTTATCCGAGATAGTAAGGGAGTATTAGCTATGGTAATTCCAACCACAGCTTGCACAGGGGCAGGGGCAGCAACAAGTCGAAAATTCTTGTCCGAACGATTTCATATTGAGACTATTGTTACTAGCCATGATCCACGCCGACCTAACTTCAGCGAGAATACAGGTATACATGAGTCTCTTTTGATCTGCCGTCGTCGAACCGAAGGCATGCTGAGCCGGCCCAGCCATTTTATTGCGTTACGAAGAATGCCCAAAACACCAGAGGAAGCGATTAATGTCGCAAAAATGATTAAGCAGGGGCATCCCGGAAAGTGGTTCACTGTGTACAAACAACCAGAGAGGCTGATCCAGACAGGAGACTGGAGACCTTGCCAATTCTTGGATCCAGAGCTGGTCAATGCTTCAATAAAAATTGAAGAGGCGAAAGGACTTATTCAGTTGCAAGATCAATATAAACTCGGACCTGCAGGGCAACGGATTCGGGATGCCTTCCGTCAGATTGATGATGATGGCCGGCGTGATCCTGCCAGCAGGTACAGAGTCTTCTGGGGGCGGAGTAAAGATCTGCGAACTACGATGGAGGCGGAACCTGAACAATTGGTTGAGGATAAAAAGCCGTCGTTGGCCTCCCGTTATAAGGAACAGGCAGGATATATATTACTTGCAGCGAAATTCAATACCAGTTCAGGTCGATTGCTTTCAATTTTCAGCGGGAACCCCTCTCTCGGATCTATGTGGGTGCCCATTCGGTTTCACACAACTGACATAGAGGAAGCGAAAGCACTGTGTGCGTGGTTTAATGGTACAGTGGGGGTGCTTGGGTTCCTGATGAGGCGAGGGTCAACTTTGGCAAATCCGACATTCTCACAGGCTCAACTTGCTACGCTCCCTGTCCCTGACTTCAGTAAGCAGAGTACGAGTGAGCTTGCACAGGCATTTGAGAAAACCAGGCACATGGTTGTCAAACCATGGAAAGAGGCTGAGGAAGATGAAATGCGCGACTGCCTTGACTGTGCCGCTGCCGCCACGACCGGGATTGATATAGAAATGATCAGAGAGTGGAGAACACGAATCAGCCAAGAGCCGACCATCTGCAACAAACCCTCAAAATGGACTGCAAAGGACTGAACAGGGAAATTTCCAGACCTCAGAGGCTGTTTGCCCGCCAAAGATACCAGCTGGCAACACTTCGGAATGGTCGCCAGACCTCTCCCAGTGCCTGAAGCTCTGACGGTTTGGGGAGGTCTTCCAGATCGTAGACAATCTTGTATCCACGCCTGATGGCGAGGTCTGTCACCGGCCAAACATCCGGTCGTCCCAGGTTAAAAATGAGGATCATCTGAGCTGTCCAGATCCCAATTCCACGGTGATTGGACAGAGACTCAATAATCTTCTCATCGCTCCATGTCTTGATCAGTGTTCGGTTTGGGAGTGTGCCATTCTGGGCACTGGATGCCAGATCACGCACGGTATTCTCCTTTGCCTGAGAGAGTCCGAAGGTTCGCAAAGTTCCCGCCGGAGTCTGCAGAACAGCATCCGGCTCGGGAGCTCCCTCAAAGAAATCAAACATGCGAGCCTGGATTGCCTGACCGGCATGCTTCGAAATTTGCTGATAGATCACAGAGTGAACCAGTGCCTGAAACGGACTCCACTCACTTGTCAGAACCAGCTCCAGAGGCCCCACTTTCGCAATCAAACGGGCCATCTGCGGATCAGAGGCTTGGAGAGTATGCAGGGCCTCGTCAACATCGTAGGGAAGCATGTCAAAATTATTTTTCAGAAAAATCTGTTTCAAGTGTAACCAGTCTGGAAGTGCTTCCGTAGATACCTATAGAAGCACAAACTACCAACCATCACCAACTTATTCCCCAAAACCATGAAAACCTTCCTTGCCCTTTGTTTCACCGCAATTTTGACCGTACCCCTGTTTGCACAGGATGTTGCACCTGTTCTTGTGAAAGAAGAGATTCGCTGGAATTTGGCGGTTGCACAGATTGAAGCTTCTCTGGACTCCGAATACCAGTCCGTTCGGGAGCAGACCCTCAAGAACGCGATTGTGATTGCGACGCTTTATCGCGATAAGGTTAATCTTGCAGACCGGGGATCGCTCCTGCGCAAAGTCTATCGGGAGTCGAAATCCTCCGGTAATCGCAAACTTGCGCTAGCGTTATTGCAAACGATTGGCGGGGACAGAGCGCAGGATTTCTTGGCCCGTAATGCCACGGAGGCTGAATCCGAAGAAGTTCGTACTACCCTGGTTTCCGTTTTGAATGACTATTTTGATACTCATCGGAACGGAGCTGTAATCGGATAGCCGTAGCGGAATCAAGAGTCGGTTTCAGTTCAGGCAGGGGGACACACCGCAGATGCTGTGTGTCCCCCCTGTTCGTGGAATTACACTTACACGGGACCCGGGGTACAAGGGACCTTCTTCGCCAGCTGTGACTGTGCGAAAATCTTTTTGATTTTTCTGGGATCACTGTTGAACTCGCGGAGAAAACATGCAGAAATTTCAGATTGACATGTTTTTTCAGCGGTCCCCCGCTTCGTTTGATCGTACGTGAACAGGAAGCCACCCCTTCTCCCGAAAAAAAATTCTAAAAAAAATTTGCCATCGGATTCATCATAGTTGCTGCTTGATGTGTATAACAGGAAATGATCCCGCTGACTGTGGTCGGATTACATACCAGTTTTCATACCATTTCATCAACAAACCCATCAATCTCATGAACACCATACAAAAAATTTGGGGGGGGGGCAGGAGTTGTCCTTCTGACACTTCTTCTCACGATCTCTAGTGCCTTCGCACAGACCCGCTACATTGTTCCGGCATCTGGCAAGGTAAGCGGGAACTGCACCAGCACGGATCCTGCGAACGCGAACGGGCCGTGTACCCTGGCGCATGCCTTCACTGCCGCCAATCTGACGCAGGATGCCATCTTTCTGATCCGGGTTCCGCAGGCAAGGGGTGCCGTGACGATTACGGCACCCGTGACCGCGCTGACAAAAAAAATTACATTCGGGACCTATGTACAGGGCGGGACTTCTGCGGTGGAGGGAACGATCCGGTTTGCCGGAACTTTTACGATTGGGGTGGCAGGCGGCACTGCAGGGGAATTTAACCTGTCCGCGAACACCCACGCTCAGTTCCATCACCTTACGATTACCACTGCGTCGAGGTCTGTACCCTTTTTCGTGAGCGGATCCGAGGAACGGATCTCCATGGTCGGGACACTGACCAATAACCGGCAGAATTATAACGAGACGCTTGGCAAACTGAATGTTGCAAAGAGCTTTAAGCTAAAGGGATCCCCTCTTCATGTGGATGCACTGACCGTTCACAGTGGAGCCACCCTGAGCCTGGAGGCGACCCTGTATGTGTATCCGAGACGGGGAACCAGTGCTACGGACAACAAGCGCGGGGTGGTTACCATAGATGGGGTCATTGACGGTACGCATCCCATCGCTTTGGCATCACGCAATGCTGCGAGCCAGCGTGGGGGAGCCAGTGACCAGTTTTTTCACACGCACGAAGAGTATACGCCCGCAGACAATGGGAGCATTGACTACAGCGACTGTATCCGCATTACCGGCACGGGTGTGATTCGGGGCCAGCTTCAGGTGCTTGCCTATGGCAACATCTGTTATGAGCTGGCGCAGCTTGCCGGGCTGGAGTTGTATGGCAGTATTGTAGAGAGTGGCGCAAGGAATGCTGCCAAGGGACAGGACCGGATTACGGCGGATGTCATCTTCCGCAAGGATGTGGTGATCGGAGGTCCAGAAGGGGGATATGCCAGTCATGACTGGCGGTTTAGTAAAGGCAGTGTGTTTGTGTGGAATGATGCCCGGGTTGTGTTTGAGAAGGCGGCGACGGTTGAAGGGAGGGTGGTTGTGAACGACGGGACAGAAGTGGAGCCACGGGATTCCAACTGGAACAACTGGTTCGGGACTGCGCGGACAGAGAGCGTCCGCAAGGGGGTACAGATCGGGGGAACGGGAGACTACACCTGTGCCTATGCCACGGGAAAGCCGGCAAACCACATTCCCGGAGTGCAATTTGAAGGTGCAGTAACGATCAAAGGGGATATGGAGGTCCATGCCAGTACGCTCGCCAACGGGGCTCCCAGCTCTGCCAAAGCCAGTGCACCGGCGTGTGCTCCGAGGGTCCTGTTCATGGCCCCGGTGGCGAAATCTACGGGAGCAACAGGAATTTCCCTGATGTCCAGCATTGAGGGAGACTTGAGTGTGGGAAGCACCGAAGACTTTAGTGACAAGGGGCGGGTGCATCTGGATTCAGACATGCTGAAAACCGGTGCAGTCACGCGCCGGACGGCGCACAATGTGCAGGTGGGCGGAAATGTGTCCGCTAGCGGGAACACCATCGGGATGGCGTCCCCGACAACCTCCAGCCCGGACGGGATGTGCACAGGGAAGGACACCGAACTCACCTTCGGGAACCGGATCGTGCTCACAGGGACGAAGGACCAGCTGGTTGGTGGCAACAATGCGGGGGTGATGCTGGATGCGCTGGTAGTCCTCGGAGATCTGGAGATCCAGAACGGAACATTGACGGTGAAGACGCTGCATGTTGGTCCCCGCGCCGAACTGACAGCGAACAAGAATGTGAAGGTGACCGAATCCCTGATTCTTGAGGGAGAGCTGAGCGGGGAACTGGATGAAGCCTCCATGATCAAGCGGTTGACCTACGGGAGCGGGGCTACGGATGTGGTGAAGAAGGCCGCCCTGAACACGATGCTGGATGCCCTTGCGATCCATGTGGGCAGCGGGGAGATCCGGCTGGATGAGGTAGTCAAGACAAAAAACCTGGGACTGTGCAGTGGCACGCTGTCGCTGGCAGATGCCGAGAGCACAACCGACTCCACCCTGCATGTGACGGAGCATATCACGGTGCAAAACGGGATGCTGGAGAAGGATACGAATGATCCGGGGAGCATCTCCACGGACAAGGCAAAAACCGCCAATGTCAATGACCGGTATGTGCTGACCTATATCACGCCGGGCAAGCGGACGGTGACGGATGCGCTGGAATGGTTTGATCCGCGGGATGTGATCGTGAATCATGCCAGTGCGGAGATCACCACGAGCGGGAATCGTTCCATTGTGGGCAAACTGACGATCACCAAAGGGAAGCTGATGGTGGACGGAATGCTGACCGTAGGGATCTCCACCCTGGATCGCACCAGTGCTGCTAAGGTAGACAATTACAGTGTATTTGTCGCAGCAGGCGAACTGCACACGGAGGGGCAGGATGTAAGGGTGCACGGGAAAGTGACGGTCAAGGGCAAGAGCAAACTCATGACCGAAGGCGGGGACCTGCATGTGCTGGGACGGGTGAGTCAAGGCAAATATATTGGGAACACGGCCCAGGTAACTGTGGAAAAAGATGCCATGATCCACCTGGGGGACGGGACCCTGATGCTAGGCCCGGAAGACACACAGAAGAGAAGCAGCGTGCAGGGAGACAGTCGTCCGGATGTGCTGCTGACCCTGACGGGAAGCCTGACCGCGGACAGGATCAAAGTGCCGAAGGGAAGCAAGCAGACCACCATTGATGCGAGTGCCGACAGCAAGATGCTGCAGACGGTTGTCTTTGACGGCACGATGACCCCGGGGACCGGGAACTGGGACGGGACGCTGTACCTGAAGAGTGCCACTGCAGACGGCAAGATGCTTACCGTGGACAGCCTGTCCGCCATGCAAGGATCGGTGGAAACCAGCAACAAGAAAGTGGTCATCATGGATGCGGTGTCCCTGAGCTCGGCCACGATCTGGCCGTACGCGGAAACGACAGAGTTCATGGGGGACCTCATGATCAGCGGGACCGGCGGGCTGAATTCCCGCTATAACAATGCGGCAAAGCGGTCCATCCTGATTCACGGAGACTTTATGCAAACGAAGGGGACGGTGATGGAGGATGTCGCGGGGGTGCGCCTGCATTCCGGGGCAACGAAAACGGTGATGGGGGACTTCATGGTGGCAGCGGATGCGTCGCGCTATGTGACAGACGGAATGCCAGTACTGATGGTGCATGGGGGCTTCCACTTTGCAAAGAAGGGGGATCTGAACGCGACGGTGGAGTTCACAGGCAAGGAGGCGCAGGAAGTAATGACCGGGGACACGACGGCGTTGCACAGTGTCACGGTGAACAACGCAAAGGGACTGCTGCTGAAAAGCGATGTCATGCAGCAGAAGATGGCCACACTGACGCTCCGGCAGGGAAAGATTCACAGCATGCCGATGGACAGCATGTTTATGTGGACGGTGCAGAATGTGCAGGTGGAGCAGGAACTCCGCGGGCGGAGTACGGCACAGGAAGGAGAGAAGTGCGGGACAGACAATGACGAGGCGTGCAAGGCCACGATCCTGCGTGGTTCCCGGCAGTCCTATGTCGGCGGCCCGGTCGCTCGCCACCTGTTGCAGGGGAATGCAGGAGCAGGCTTTGCGAGCGGGGGGTATCTGTTCCCGGTGGGAATGGAGAAGGGAGGCATGTCCCACTATCGTCCGCTGATCCTGCAACTGCCCTCCGACCTGACCGATACCACGGCGGCGACCGTGTCTCCAATGATGGTTCCAGAGGGAGCCATGCCGGCATGGCAGAACCTCACGGTTCCGACGGCGGGGGGCAGCCTGACCCTGGATGTGCATGCGGATCTGTTCTGGAAGGTGGATCTGGGGACGGAGTCGCTGCCCACGAATACGAACCTTCGGATTGCTGCGGAGGGGATCCAGAATGTGGCAGATGCCAGCGGACTGCGGATCGTGCAGTGGGACTGCATGTGGAAGAATCCGAAGCCGGCAGGCCGGCGTCCGGCACAGATGGAGGCAGGCTCCTTTGCGGTGAACGGGTATATCAGCGGGGTATTGAACCTGACGCAGGAGGGAATTGGGCTGGGGAGCTGTGCGATCTTCGGGATTGCAGCGAACGGGATTGAGAATCCGATTGACCAGGCCGATCTGAGCGGAGGACGGGCGAACCTGCAGTTCATCCACAATGTGCCTCTGCCAACCTCGGTAGACCTGCATCTGGGAGACATCCAGATTGGTAGCGGGATCCAGTTCCGACATGCCACAGCCTACCGTCCCGTGGGGGCAGGAAGCCATGAACTGAAGATCCAGGAGGTGGGGGCCCCGGCAGAGGACGCGATCACGAGCACCCTGTCGCTGGCGCATAACAAAAACTATGTGGTGATCGCCCATGGAAGCCCGAATGACACAAGGCTGAAGGTGCTGGAAACCCGGATGACATCGCAGGTCGCAAACCAGGTGGATGTGCTGCTGGTGCACGGGTCGGCAGATCTGGGGGCGGCGCGCGTAGAGGTGCTGGATCCGGTGGATCCCATGACGGTGAACATGACGCTGGCAGGAAACCTGATGCTGAACGATGCTACGCGGCGATACGCTTCGCTGGCTCCCTCGCAACAGATTTTCCGGGTACAATCCACAGATCAGGAGGTGACACAGGCTTATGAGATGGATCTGTACGGGTATGCGAACCAGACGCTGGTGCTGAACCTGTCCGGAATGCGGAATGATCTGACGATTCTGGGCGTGGACAGGAACGGGATGATCATTCCAACGGTGGTAGTGACAGGAGTGGAAGAGAGCGCAGAGCTTCCGACCGAGTTTGCCCTGCACGGCAACTATCCGAACCCGTTCAATCCGAGCACACAGATCCAGTTTGACCTGCCGGAAAATGCGCAGGTGCAGGTCCAGATTGTAGACATGCTGGGGCGGGAGGTGATCACGCTGCCGGCGCAGGAGATGGAGGCAGGGGCGAACCGGAGCATGGAACTGCATGCCACCAGCCTGGCAAGCGGAACCTACCTGTACCGGCTGATTGCAACCGGCGCAGAGCACAGGCATGTGAAGACCGGACGCATGACGCTCGTGAAGTAAAGAAATAGCCGTCCAGAGCGGCTCAAGGTGAAACCGAAAGCACCCCGGTACGGCAGCGTATCGGGGTGCTCTGCGTTGGGGGAAAGTGCTGATTGACCTGGGAAGGCATAGTGATGTGCCGGAAACACTATGACCTTCACGGAAACACGGTTCTGGAACCATTCGGGACCGAAAAACGGAGGCTTATGCAATTGAGAGAGACAGGAAAGAGCAGTACCAGTCAACTGCTATTGCAATGTTGCAACATCATGTACAGAACTTCGCACAATTCCTTTTACTCCGCAGGAAGTGCTCTCTAATTCAACACTCAGGCAGCCCGAGAACTACTCACTGTTTTCTTCCGATTCCACAGAAGATTTTCCTCCCAGTAACTGCCGCCAAGACGAGAACTCCGTTCGGTAATTGAGTCCAATCCCAGTCTCTCTGGTAATCAGAGATTCACTCAACACATCCCCTTCCCTCCGGTAGAAAAATTCTACTGCCACAGACGGGCTCAGTCTGATTTCTACAATAAACTCTCCCTCCAGCCCCTGCGATGCAACTCTCTCTGTATTCCACCCCCGGTACACTCCCTGCCCCCGGATCACCAGACGCTCATTCAGGAGACGCAGCGCAATCCCGGCAGATACATCCATGTCCTGAACGGTTTCATCACTCTGAACCCCCAGCCTGAAATCTGCCTGTGGAATGATCTGACTCAGGTAACGATTGAGCTGGCTTGCGACAAGGCTGGAGACGCTGTTTACAGCCGAACTGGCCAAGATTCCACTTCGCGCACCATCGGCAGAGAGCAGGAAAGAGTTGGTGAGCAGGACGCTTGTCGCATGTTCGGTTGCCAGGTCCGGGCGATTCAAATAGGAATCCAGAAGGGGACTGTCGCTGATGGCTTCCTGTCGCTGATCAATTTCCAGTGCAAGATCAATCAGAACAGCGTTCAGGCTTCCAGATACATTCAGATTAACAATCAGGGGAAGGTTTGTCTGGATGGCACCTCCTACATCCTCAGGCAGACCGTTACGTGATGCCCGGGTGCGATATGCTCCCTGAATGTCAAGTGTGGGATTGAGCGGTTCCCCATTCCAGGTGATCGTGCCAGAATCAATCAAAAAGCGCCGCACAAATACCTCCCCTGCCGTAAAGAGATAGTCTCCTGAAGAGAGCTCAAAAAAGCCGTAGGTTGCCATATCTCCCCCGGTTCGCTGAATCTGTACACGACCTGTTCCGATCCCGTTAATAATATCCCCCAGAAGCGGATCAATTACCAGGTGAATGCTGGATCCGGGAGGCCCGACGAGATTGAGATCCATATCCAGCCCATCCCGGAACAGTCGCTCCCCTTCAGGACGCTCTCCGAGAATATTCTCTCGCTGTCGAAACGAAGTCAGCTGCCTCTCCACAGACTGCGTAGTGTCTACATAGACGATGAATCCGGGATCATATGGAGCATCAGATTCTCGCACCGGGATATATATTTCGCTCCGCGGTGTAATGGTCAGGTTGTCTGAGCGCAGAAAAGATGTATGGACAGGCCCTGTCAATGTCGCATCTCCAGACACACGGATGTCACCATAAAAGGCAAGATCTCGCGTGTGACTCCGCACATTCATGATCTGCAATGCCTCAAAGTTTCCTGAGGCATCAAAGGACAGAAACTGAAACTCATTCAGATTCAAAGCTCCTTCAATTCTGGCCATGCCGCCATCCGCGTCCTGTATTGTCAACTGATCTACAAGAATCCTGTCTCCCCGAAGGCGAACAGATGCTGCAGTCTCATAGGATGAATTGAATTTCGGGATTTGAAACCCGCCGTTTTCCCAAGTCAGTGATCCGCCAAGAGCCGGGTTGTCAAGGGGGCCTCGAAGATCCACTTCACCTGTGAATCCACCTTCAAAGTCTGAAAAATCCCGCAAGATCAACTGCAGGAATGTTGCATCCAGGTGTTTTGCATCCATGGACAGATCAAAATATCCCGGGCTCCCGGGGCCGGGAACCGTGATGTTGCCGGTTACAGTCATCCGGTTATTCGCGTACAGATATCCTGCCGGTGCCGTCCTGATGGAATCAATCGTTACGGCAAGCCTCAGATCCGAACTCCCTGGAAGAAGCACACTGGATGCCTGAAGGTGACCAATCAGATTCTTGCCAAACGTAAGGGTGTCCACCTCCAGTGTCCCGGTAATTTCGGGTTGCCAAAGCCCTGTCCATAGAAGATCTGCATCAACCTGTCCACCCCATGGCCTCCTCAATTCCATGATTCCAGACAAGTGGGTGAGGTCTACTCCATCCAGATTCAACTTTAAGGTATCTGTTGGAAGGCTGGAGAGACTTCCCTGAACCGTCATCGCCTGCGCTTCTTCAAGAAAGGGATTCACCGTCTCCAGTCTCAGAGGAGAGATCACCGCTCTATCAGCGAAAAGATCAATGTGACCAGGTTTCAGGATGCTCCATGCGTCTTCTCCAATCGGAACGCGCATCTCCCGAATTCGCAGGCGCACACGATCCGAAAGTAATTGAACATCCGACGAGAGATGGTTTTGAAGAGAAGGTTCGTCTCTGTTTGTATGGATCTCCAGTGTTCCGGTTTTTTCATTCTGGTTTACCAGTATCCGAGGGGTTCGAATCAGAATACTGTTGTCCGTCAGGGAGTCGGCAGTTAGCTCCATATCCATATTCCAGCCTGACTCCATGTCTTCATTCAGGCGGGCATCAAGGTTCAATGCCATCTGGTGAACTGAAATGTCGCCAATCACAAAGGACTCGTCCTGCAACTGAAATTGCAAGCGCAGGCTGTCTTCATCCGCCACAATCACTGTATTTCCCTGACTGCTGCTCGAAAATACAGGCAGCATGGGCAAGAGTGCATCCATTGCCGGGTGTGCGTGGAACTTCCAGTCGAGATTCAACTCAACCGGCGTGAGTTGAGCAGGTACCTGATTCTGCCCCTCTTTCCGAGCTTCGTCTTGCGGATCAGGTCCCCCGTCATCTGTTGCAAGGAGGGAATCCGGTCTCCGATGACCTGCAAATCGGGAAAACATCTCCGAAAAAGCACCAGACCAGACAGTGCCAGCCTGCCTGAGCGAACTCTGGTCAAATCCTCCAGACACCTCAAGGTCTACAACATCTCCCTGGACTCTGATGCGCGGGGCGGACACGGCAGCAGCTTGAAAGGCAATGGACCATCTGGTCGGGGGAGCTGTTCTCGCATGGTCTTCCCAAGTCACTCTTGATGAATCAGTTTCAATATTCAGGGAAGCGGAGAGATCATCCATATCTGTTCCCGTGCCCCGCAACTCCCAGGTCGCATTGAGACTGGTTTCAAGTTCGGGAATCAGAAGCGAAGTCCCAAGGTCAAACTGGATGAGGGTGCCTCGGGATTCATACGAAAGCAGGCTGCCTGTCCAGTCTGCAGAAAGTTCCGCGGCAACCCGGGATTCCTGTTCAACGGCAAGCCCGCTCAGAATTAACTGCTTGTCCCTCAGAGTTCCTTCCATCCAGAGACTGTCCAGTGATCGCTCCCCAATGACGGATGAAGAGAGAGCAAGTGTGGCAGAGAGGGACGGCAGGCGAATTCCTTCCCCCGAAACGGAGAGATCTCCTCGGATCATTCCGTCAAGTACCCGTTCCCCCGTAAGCTCGTACAGGTTCATACCTGTTGTCGTGAGTTCTGCATTGTAGTTCCATTGCCTGTTTCGACGGGCTGATCCTTTGAGTTGTGCCAGACTTCCCATTTCTGTCACAAGGTTCAGGCTTCCTTCCAGAACAAGGTCAGACAATGTGCCTTTTCCTGCAATCAGTCCTTCAATCTGCAAATCTCCTCCCTTCCATGTGGACAGGTCAATGACTTCGTGAAAGTCCGCGGGGCCAAGTATGCTGGGAGCAATGGAGGCTTCGAATGAGAACTGGTCTCCACCGGTGTCAAGTTCGGCAGAAGGAATTTCAATGCGCGAGTGATCAGAAAATATTACATAGTCCCGCAGGGACCACTGTGCACCCTCGCGATGCACCTGTCCGCTCAGAGACAGGGAGCCCGGAAGAAGCACACCAGGGAAAATGGACTGGATAAAGTCGGGCCTGAAATAGCTATTCTCCAGGGAGAGATCGGCAAAATTCGCGTTATGGGAAATAATACCGACGAGAGTCGCCTGATTCACCGAACTGGAAACATTCAGGGCATTGACATGCAGAGAGTTACCTTCAAGCAAAAGTTCACCATCGGCTGTGAACTTCAGCGTGTCCACTGCTCCTGTCAGTGATTCAATCTCAAGGAGTTTCCGATTCGGCTGCAGGTTCAATTTTCCTTCCAGAGATATGCCAGAAAGGTCTGCTCTGGACAAGTCGAACAGCCATCCTGACTGGATTGCGGCGGGTGCATGCCCTCCATAGGAGACAGCAACCGATCCATCCGAGACAGAGATATGTGCGGACTCAAACTCCCAAGTTGTTAGACCACTGTCTTGTCTGCGTACAAGGACAGAGGACAGGTTCCATGTGCTGTCCGCGTGATACTCCATGGAAAGTGAGGGACGGGTAATCGTGAGCGTACTAAGCTCAAATCGCCACCCGACTATGGCTTTCCAATTTGGCTGTGCCGCGACCTCGTCTATGTGAAGCCAAACCTGTTCCTGCTCATCATAAAATGTCACATCCTGCAGATGAATCCTGCGCTGGAGATTGCCGGATACAACTCCGATGGAAACCCGTCCAGTAAAGGTTTCTGCAAACCAGGCTTCCAGTTCCTGTCGCAGGTAATCGCGGCCTACCTCCGTATGCGTAAGTCCGAGATACACAAGAAATCCGCTCGCCAGCAGGAAAAGTGTAATTCCTCCAGCCCATTGCAGGCGGGAAGCGGTCTGAGGTTCAGGATGTAAATCGTGATCCACGGGAAAGATTGCCTTTGCGGAATAGACTTATCGTCCGGTTCGGAAAGGAGATGCAGGCAGTCCTTCAGCATTGACCAGATTTGCGGTATCTGGATTATCCGCCCAGGCGTACCGCACTGCGGCCGGCATCGGGATATCAGGGTGAGAGACTACAACAGATTCTCCCTGTATGTATGCATCAGCCCAGGCAAATTCGCCTTCTGTCCCCGCAATGGCAAATCCTCTGAGGGGGCCGCCGCCCCGGGTCACAAGTCCCCCGCCAGCATGATCAAACTGTATATAAACTGCTGCATCTTCAATTACATGGTCGCGATAAATGGGACCGGATGGGACCAGATCCTCTCCATAGGCAAGGCTCCTTGCCCAAAGCGAAAGGCGATACCCAACATCCTGCTTGTTTCGTGGATGGATATCATCAGCCTCACCGATATCCAGGGTAATGGCCTGTCCCGTATTGGGCAGGCGGAGTGCTGCCGCCTGGGACTCCCGCAAAATTGCCCAGTTACTCTCTCCCGGATCTTCCACAGGAGCACGAAAACTGGCTAGAGATACAAACAGGAATGGGGCCTCTTCATGGTTCCACAGCTCCCGCCATCTGGCGATCATGGACTGAAACTGCCCCGCATACGCAGTGGCGGTTTCAGGATCATTCGCATTGGATTCTCCCTGATACCAGATAAATCCTGTGACAGGGTAGTGCAGAATGGGATGAATCATCGCATTGTAGAGCAGTGTGGGCAGCTGGTTGGGATTCCCGGCCGGGTGAATCTCAAATTGACCAACACGAAATTTCCATGTTCCTTCCAGTCTCACCTCACCATCTGACCACCGGAGAGCAAGCTGTGAATCTCCGACGATCAATCCTCCGCTCCCTCCTGTATCATGTACGCGGATGGTTAGCTGGTTCACCCCGGCGTGCAGGATACCTTTACTGATGCCGTATGCTCGCTCCACCAGATACTGGTCCGTCTCTCCCACAAGTTTCCCATTGATCCAGGTCTTGTCACGGTCATCCACAGTCCCCAAGTGTAGTACGGCCCCCTCAGGAACAGCATCAAGTTCAAAGCTGGTGCGATACCAGGCAATCCCGTCTAATCCCTCCATGCCATTCGCTTCCCACGCCCCGGGAACAGCAATCTCCCCCCAGCCTGAATCATCCAGATCCAGATCAGCCCAGACGGGTACATCTGCTTCGTATCCATGGTCCATATCCGCAGATGCGCCGTGCTCTTCGGTGAGGACACGGGTGAGACTGTCTGTATGAGCTCTTGGAGCTTCCAGAAGGCGGAATATCTCGGCATCATCCATTTCAAGTGCATTGGGATCCATCCAGGCTTCAATTCGACTGCCACCCCAGGAGGTATTGAGAATTCCAATGGGGATACCTGCATGCGTGCGGAGCTCCCGGGCGAAAGAATAGCCAACTGCGGTAAATGCCCCTGCATGCTCCGGGTCGGCAGCATGCCATTCACCGCCGGCGAGAGTATCTTCGGGGATATAGGACCAGATGCGGGGCACTTTGTAGTGACGGAGGAGTGGATCATTCGCTGATGCGATTTCCTGTTCTGCCCTCGCTGAGTTCGCTACAGACCATTCCATATTCGACTGACCGGATGCAATCCAGACATCCCCGAACAGAATATCTTCTGCAATCAAAGTATCCGTACGGGTTATGACCGCAAGTTGATGTGGCCCGCCTGCGGGGCGGGGATCAAGTACAATTTCCCACTTGCCATCCTTGTCTGCACGCACGGATTGCGTATCCTGATCCAGGGAGAGCGTAACCATCGTGCCGGCCGGCGCAGTTCCCTGGACGGGAACTGCCGCATCACGCTGGAGGACTGCCCCGGTTCGGAAAAGTTTGCTGACAGTAAATGGAGGATTCGCATTCCTGCTGCTGCAACCGCCGAGGGAGATGAGAAGGCATACAGAGATCAGAGAGAGGCGCATGGCTCGCTTGCGTCTGTTTTGCAGGCAAGAGTGAATTTTCTAGTCAACTCCTGAAAGCACTATACTCGCAAGGCGGGAAAATGCTCCGTTTATTCTGTGCGAGGCCTGGCAGTGGAGTTCCGCATGACTGATGACAGAACCAGTGCCTGCCCAGAGACAAGTTTCGGGATGGTGGAGAAAAAGTGCAAGAGATTGAGATTCCTTGCGGGCAATGATCTCAAAAGCTCATCACTCTTTGGCATCCCCACTTTGAGGGAGGGGAAATTGGGTGGTACCGCAATGCTGGAAACTGTGAAAAAAAAAATTCTCAATCAGAAATCAGAGGTTCCAGCCGTAGCATTTCTCCAGTTTCAGCAGACTCTTGAGTTTCAGAGGTATTCTGCCTGTAAGTGGATTCCCCGATAGATCCAGACGATTCAACTGCGAAAGCTTTCCGAGTTCGGGCGGAATCCTGCCGGTCAGATCATTCCCGTGCAGAGTAAGTTCTTCCAGTGCTGCCAGTTTGCCAATTCCGGGTGGGATCCCTCTTCTCTTGGAATGGGTATCGTGCAGTCCCAGTGCTTGTGCATCTGGCGGGATCACAAGTTCAGGTGATGTCGTTCCCCTTACTTGAATATCGTACAGTGCCAATTCTTGCAGGTTTGGCATCTCGCCAAGCTTGGACGGAATTCTTCCCACGAGTTTATTGTCAGACAGACTCAGAAATTTCAGATTTGACAGCTTGCCAAGCTGGAGTGGAACTGTACCCGTAAGCTGATTGAACCCCAAGCGTAATGATTTCAGATTTGACAGCCTGCCAAGCTCGGAGGGAAGCTTTGTAAGCCGGTTCATTCCCAAGTCAAGCGATTCCAGATTTGACAGATCACCGATTTCACGGGGGATGTCCATGAGCTTGTTATCACTCATGTCCAGTTTTTTCAGATTGAAAAGTCTGCCGACTTCTGGAGGAATGTCAAAAAATGGATTTGTGTTCAGATCCAGCAATTCCAGGTCTGACAGATCACCGATCTCAGGGGGGAGTTCTCCATAGAGACCATTCATGGACAGACGTATTTCCACCAGTTTTCCATCAGACACGGTCAGCCCGTGCCACGAGTTGAAATCGTCCATATTCTCTGGAGCCGTTTTTGTATTCCACCCGGCATTCTTCTCCCAGTAGTCTCCATCCGTTGAGGCATAGAGTGCCGCCAGTGCCTTGTGTGTAATCTCTATTTTCGGATTCTTCATGGTATGTATTGCGGTGTCTGCCGTGCCTTATGATCGGGAGCTGCCCAGCTCCTTACCGCAAGATAAAATGCATATGGACAGAGGCAGAATGGAGAACATGAAACACGGCCAAGGTTTTACGAGGAGGACAGGAAACTGTGCCCCAAGTTGCCTGCTGCACTTCAGAGGCTTGAATCTGCATCCTTGTGTGCGAAACAATCAGAAAGACACCAGGATACATCGTTCTGGCGATTTTCTGGAAAAATCTCCATTCATTCTTCGGATCGGCGATGATAATTTTGAACATGAGCCAGCTTTTCTGATATGGTGCAGCACATGCTCCTACTGAATGACAGGATTGTCGGTTTGTTGTCCCATGATAGGTACCCCTAGAAGAAAAACCAACACAAGCCGCCCTGGCAAGAATCAGGGGAACCTGAGCCTTGGAAATGGATCGAATGGTCCAAAGTACCCAAAAATGTCCCCCATGCCTGTAAACATCCCCCAGAGCGATACTTCTCCGTCACTTTGGATTTTTGCAGGAGACTCGCGAGATACGCACTCTATTGGGTCACAAGCAATACCAGATCATACTCATGATCTACGACCTGAACAGGAACCTGATAGAACGGGACAATAAAGCGGCCCTTGTTATCACGTGCTAGTTCCGTGGAGTTGAATGTGAGAGTTCCACCATCATACGCCCCCTGAAACGTATAATCCTGCATGATCCGATTGGAGGTTACACTTCGCTCAAGTTCATACCGACGAACTTCGTTAAAATTCTTTCCTGTATGCAGCGAAACATTCGTCACCTCGTAATCTCTTCGGATACGAACCGTCGCAGGAGTGCTCCCCCGCTGGAGTCCTTCTACGAATATCCACGCCCGCTTTCCCTGAGAAGGCCCCGATGAAGCAGTATCTTCGGGTGCCCCGGAAGTAACATGTACCCCTGGATGTGTCGTGACACACCCCCATGCAAGCATGACCATACATGTGATCAAAATCGGGATATACTTCGTTCCGCATCCTGATTTGCACAAGTAAATTACCGGAGCCTGCATGATTCAAGACAAGGTTAAGCTGGTACCTTCACACCTGTTCAAGAGTCGGGATATGGCAGTCTGTTTCTCAAGCACGGGGCAACCCTTGGCTGAGCCAGAAATGTAACCCTTTCAGGACAGAATCACAGCGGGCCAGTACGCTAGTTGAAACGACCACAGCTTTCACGGTACGCCGTGTGATCTTGACTTCCTGTCCACTTTTGAATGTTGGATTTCTGTATGTTTTTCGCAAGGTGAGAACTGCCATGCCGAGTGCCCAAAGGCAGAATCGCCGTATGCCGGTTTCATGGGACGGAATGAGCAGCGTATACCGGAGTGCATCGTGCAGATGTTGTCTGGCAACGGAGATCAGAGTGTTCATTCCCTGTGTAAATCCTGGATCGGTCGTGTCCCGGGAGAGAGAGCGAAGCTCAAATCCACTTTCAAGGAAGACGCTGCGCGGCAGCCAGCATGCACCACGATGTTGATCTTCCCATACATCTTTGAGGATATTTGTCATCTGGAGGCCCTGTCCGAAGGAAGATGACAGAGAGAAGAGTTCCTCTTTTCGTGCTCCAATTTCATCGGAATAGTCGCAGAAGAGTTCGGTCAGCATTTCCCCGACAACACCTGCAACATGATAGCAATAGCGATTCAGATGTTCCAGATCTGTTAATCCTTCCAGGCTGGCATTTTGCTGGAACTCCGCCATGCCATCCGCCATAATGTTTACACAGCGATGCAGTGCACTCTTCTGGGAGACAGAAAAACGTTCTGTAACCCTTACGATCCGGGGGGTATTGGTGATCAGTTCTCTCTCTCGTTCCGTTGCCGAGAGCGTGAGCAGTTTCGCAAGTTCCTGTGCAAAGCCCTCCGCATCGTGGTTCCCCCTTAATACCTCAAACCACTGGTCAGAAAATTCTCGTTTCTGCTGTGCAGAAAGTGCTTCCTCATCTTCTATGGTATCTGCAATTCTGCAGAGCAGGTACGCATTCCCGACTACGGCTCGTAGCGGAGCAGGCAGCTGTGGAATCGTCAGAGCAAAGGTTCGGGAGACATCCTGCAGGATGTCTGTCTGATACATCAGATCTTCTTCAAGCTGCGTCTGATCAACTGCCATGTTTGATCCCAAACTGTATTGTATGATTCGTTTGCAACGCAAGGACTAGCCAACCTTGTACATGGCGAAGAATGGTGGTATCCCAGAAACAGCAGCAGTATCCATCTTCCCTGTTTGCCCCGAAACTGTACTTGTACAACTTGTGTTCCGTCCAATTCCTGAACGGACACCGTTCCAGGATCCGGCAATGATGTGCAAGGCACAGAACAGGCAGCATTCAGAGATGATATTTACATCTCAAAGGGGCTGACCTTCAGGGGATGCGGCGCGGTGTGCACCTTTTCAGAAATTCGTCTCCAGCACGAAATATCACCAGAAGACGGTGTCAGGGACCGGGACCAGTCATCTCTCCCCACAGCAGATCACTCACAATCTGGGGGCTGATACCCCCATTCACGCACGGCGAATCCCCACTCCTCATTGACTCTGTCAATCAGAGACTGATCAAAATGATAGCGGTTTTTGCGATAACCGGACAAGGTTCCGAGATAGTCTTGGATCGGCTGCTGCGCCTGCTTCCAGCCTGACAGGTCCAGCTCGGTGTAGATACGTTCCAGGACCCCCATTGCGTCCGAATCAAGGTCCTCAAAACGCACTTCAATCAGGCTTCCCTCTGGAAGCATGGTCCGGTCCTTCATATACTGCCTGGTCATGTCGGCATAATTGTACAATACCGAGGCTTCCATATCGTCCCAGTTTGCGTCCTGCAACTGGTACAGGGGAATCATGGTACGGTGGAGATTCATCGTGGAAGAGAACACGATATACGGATTCCGCACGATAAAAATAAACTTCGCGCCCGGAAATAATGAATGCAGCAGGGCAGTCCGGCCCAGATTGGACGGGGCCTTGAGCACCAGTCGGCGACCATCCGAGGCCAGTGTGGCTTTGCGGAGTACATGCAAATAGCTGTCCGTCCACTCCTGCATCTCGGTTTCGGTCAATTGCATGGTTCCCATTTTTTCAATGAGCTTCTGGGCCCTGCCTGGAAATGAGAGCTGATGTGCTCCCGAAAGCCTCGTGATGGCCGCGAGAGGCACTTCTTCCTCTTGGGGGAGATCCAGGGAAACTGCCATGTTGTCCATCGGGCGTTTTGACGGAAGTTGCCTGACGATGAACTGGTCCATCCATCCGCGGGAGATCAGGAAGAATGTGGAGGCAAATGCGTGCATGGTTGACACATAGCCCAGTTCGGGATCCTGTGCCATCAAGTTATGAAGGTGAGTCGTACCAGAGCGGGCAAATCCCTGAATAAAGATCGGCGGCTGGCGGATTTCTGTATGTGCGATCCGACGACCATACCGAAGCCTCTCGGCAAGCCGCAAGGGCGCGGTCGCTGCACTCAACGCCAGCACTCCCGCCAGTCTGCCCCAGTAGCGCGGGGGCACTCCTCCATATTCTCGCACCATGCGCCACCAGAGCGGAAGTGATGCGGGGGCGAACAGATGCGGCTGAAATTTGCCAGTCCCGGGCATAGTCTCGGTTCAGTTGCGGGGAGAAACGACGATCTTGAAACTGTTCTTCGGAGCCGCAACTGTGGAAAAGTTCATCTTTACCTGATAGTTTGATGGGTGCATGGTGATTTTTGTATGATGAAGCATGGTCGCAAGCGTGAGTGCAAGACAGACTTCCGTGAAGCCACTTCCCAGACAGCGGTGTGTACCCAAACCGAACGGTGCATATGCCCCCGACTTCATATGTTCGGCGCGTTCCGGCAGATAGCGATCAATGTCAAACCGCTCCGGTTCGGGAAAATACTCTGGCATAACATGCATCATCGTGATCGCAAACATGGCCGATGTGCCTGCAGGAATCACATGTCCTGCAAACTCAAAAGCATTGACCACGGTACGAAAACTGACCGGTGAGATCCGGTACATCCGCATGGTCTCCATCGCTACACGGTGGGTAACCTCCATCCTGCGGAGTTTCTGAACCGTCGGGCCTTCATTTGCGAACAGAGTCTCCACCTCGGGGAGCATCCGCTCCATCACCTCCGGGTGCTTGAGCAGGGCGTATAGCATAAAGGTGGCAATATTCGCGGCCGTATGCAGACCCACGAAGAAAGGACTGCACACGGCAGCCAACAGGTCTGTTTCGGGCAGAAACTGCGGATCTGCCCGATGCAGTGCCAGAATATCGTCAATCAGATCCCCCTCTCCCCGCCGATTTTTGGGGGGGGGGGGGGGGATTTTCGTGCAATTCCACGATGTGCTGGCATAGCGTCTCCAGCCGAACATACAGACGACGCATGCGAGGGGTTCGCAGCATGAATTTGGGGCGATCCACTGACAGAACATCCACGATCCGCCCGAGATATTCTACAAGACCCTCCAGATATTCATCTGCCTGGAAACCGATACACAGCTGCCCGATTTGCTTGCCAATCATGCGCCGCAGAATTGGCAGGGCCGGCATCGGCGTTCGCTGGGGCAGCGTGTCAAGTTCCCGCGCCACAACCCCGACCGCATCATCCATGCGGTCAAGGAAATACTTTCGCGAATATCCGTTGCGGAACACCTTGCGGAATCGGAGATGCTCGGCACCATCTACACTGGAAATAATTCGGTGAGCACCCAGTGCATGGGCGGTACCGGCGAAGAGATCGTGACTGCGGAGGTGCAACCTGCCCTTGCGCTGCAAAAACTGGTTGGCTTCCGGACCCGCAAGGACGGTGAGTTTCCGCTGAAAAGCGCGGAGCCGGAAAACAGGCCCCAGCTCCCGGTATTGCTGGGCGAGATAGTAAATCAGGTTCTTCCCCATCATGCGAAATGCGTTTCCGGCAATCGGCAGCCCGCCACCGTCAGCAAGGGGGATCGCAGCCAGCGCGCGCGTACGGGCCGCCTGGGAAGCTATATTTGACTGAACCCCTGGAACGGATCGGGCATCTGGAACACCAGCCTTGCGTATGGCTGCAAACACCGTTCGGGCGATCAGATCCATCTTGCCGATCAGCTTGAGCCGATCCCGAACCTCCACCATTTCACTGGGGGACAGGAGTCGTTCAAAGATCCCGCAGGCATCCACAAGAGCAATCAGCATCACATCTCTGGGAGATGGAATCTCCTCCGAGAAGAGAGCAGACATGATGCGCAACTCAACTTCCCGTCCTGCCTCCCCGTCCAGATGTGGATACCGGCGGGAGCGCACGACCCTGTTCGAGACCGAAAGCATCCCTTCACCTTCCCGCTCTACAATGCCTCGCTTGATGAGGCAGCCGAGCGTATCCTGGTATATCTGGTCCGCATACGCCGGCTTGGCCAAACAGTCAATCCAGTAAGCCGTATCCCGGGAATCGGCGGACTGGGATATTCGTTTCAGATACGGATCAAGCAGATCATCTCCGACTGGATTCGAGTCCACTAGCAGAAGGGTATCAAGATCGGTGTCAATGCGATTCTCCAGTGCCAGGTCCATCAGTACAGCTCCAGCGAGAGCACACTGCAGGGATCGCTCTGGGACCGGGAAAAGTGATCCGGTATCCTTGTCAAGCAGGAGAAGTACAAGTTCTTCGGAAAACCTGAGTGCGGAACGCTGAAAGTGTGTATTCTCATCCATTGAGGTTACCATTCGCTGTAAACAGGTGTATCCATCAGATTAAAAATGGGAGCCTCTTGCAAAAATCCCGTATGACGAAGAAATATCGCTCTGAGAGTGCTTACGGGCACATTGGGTAAGTATACAGATGTTTTTGCAAGAGCCTCATGGGGCTTATATCCTGATCCTTTAGCCGGAGTCGCACGACGGAGTGAACAGCTTTGTTCATCATTATGTTCAGTCGCGGAATTGTCTCTCCCGGTCGGTGCATCAATTGTTCCAGTTCTTGCGGCCGAATCTGCCAGATACTTGGGCGAATCTTGTATATTGACTCCAGAAGTGCGGCTCTGGGGGTATGCGGCTTTCTCGCGAGGAGATTTTCGGCTGTGGGGAGGGTAAAGGTACGCCGATTCGAAGTTCCAAACCATCCAAAACTATGGCAGTAGCCTCGCTTTTCAGCACTCGCCAATGCATCCAGAAAGAAATGATCATGCTTTTCCGCATCTGCTGGTTTGCGAGTATGAGGACATGCGCAGCTTCCACATGATTACGGAACTCTGCCTTCCTCTGAGCAGGAGCGGGCAAGAATCCCTCCCAGCGAGTACAAAGGAAGCAAACATATCGCCCTGTGAAGCTCTGCCGGTGGAGCCGTCCTGCTATACCAGGATATAAGCCCCAAAAAAATCAACTTTCCCCAGATCTGGACATGCATGCCCGTTCCCGCTCCGATACGCTTTTCAACATTGCCAAAGCCTGCATGCCAGGTGGTGTAAGCTCTCCCGTCCGCGCCTACAAGGCCGTTGGCGGATGTCCGATCTTTTTAGAGAAGGGGTTCGGTGCATGGGTAGAGGATGTTGATGGAAATCGTTATGTTGACTATGTGCTGTCGTACGGACCGCTGCTCGTCGGACATGCGCACAAGGAGGTCGTTGCCGCCGTGGCACATGCCGCTGCAAAAGGAACCAGTTTTGGAACCTGCACCGAGCATGAAGCACGACTCGTACAAAAAATACAGTCCGTGATGCCCGGGATGGAACGGTTACGTCTGGTCAACTCGGGGACGGAGGCCGTGATGAGTGCACTTCGTCTGGCAAGAGCATTCACTGGACGAGACAAGATCATCAAGTGTATTGGCAATTACCATGGACATGCGGACAGTTTGCTGGTGGAAGCAGGCAGTGGAGTGGCCACTCTAGGGCTTCCGAACTGCCCCGGAGTTCCGCAAAAAACCGCTGAAAACACGCTGGTCGTTCCCTTTAACAGCCTCTCCGCAGTAGAACAGGTACTGGAACAGTGTCCCGGGGAGGTCGCAGCCATGATCGTGGAACCGGTTGCCGGAAATATGGGGGTGATTCCTCCTGCGGATGGCTATCTGGAAGACTTGCGAACACTCACAAAATCCCATGAAACCCTGCTGATCTTCGACGAGGTGATGACGGGCTTCCGGGTCCATCCCGGGGGTGCACAGTCCCTGTACGGAATCACTCCAGATCTGACAACACTGGGAAAGGTAATTGGAGGAGGACTCCCCATTGGGGCCTACGGGGGAAGAACAGAGATCATGTCCATGATTGCTCCCGAAGGACCGGTCTATCAGGCGGGCACGCTCTCGGGGAATCCGGTGGCTGTACAGGCCGGCTTGGCTACACTCACTGCAGGCCTTGGGGACTGGGATCAGGCAGCTACATCGGCGACATCCCTGATAGAGGGGCTGACTGCCATTGCCTCTCAAAAATCTGTTCCTGTTCAAGTACATGGGGTGGGAACGATGCTCAGCTGCTTTTTCACAGATATACCCGTTACAGACTGGAACACCGCTTCCACATCACATGCTGATTTCTTTGCCAAAATCTTTCAGGCAATGCTGGTCCGGGGGGTTCATCTGGCACCTTCCCAGTACGAAGCATGGTTTCTTTCGACAGCTCACGATTCCGAGGCCATTGCGCACACACTGGATGCATTTGAAGGAGCACTGCATGCTTGCCTTTAGCCAAAGTACTCTCTTTTTCCTGTACCTGCCATCATGGTGATTGCGGCAACAGACCGGCTGGCGCGTACACGCCGCCAGGAGTATGACTGGAAGCAGGAAGCAAAGGGGCTTCGTACTTGGCCAACCGCTCCAGTAAAGACGCTGAACATGTGGATAACCGAGCTTTGGGAAGAGGCTATGTACGGCGATCTGCAGCCACGCCTTCCCCGCCCTCTTCGCCCTGCCGAAGAACAGATCATCTGGGAGCAAATTCTGCGCTCCGATACCCGGCATCGCCCCCTTGATATTGCCTCCACTGCCGAACTAGCTCGCACTTCCTGGAAGCTGCTCTGCGACTGGCGTTTGCCACTGGACGGCCCGGAATGGAATACATCGGAAGATGCTCGTGCCTTCCGGGAATGGGCCCTGAAATTCCAAACCCGCTGCGACAGGAACGGATATGTTTCTGTCCATGAACTCCTTAAACATGTGGCCGAACTCATTCATGGCGGACATCTGGCTGTACCTGACGAGATTGAACTCGCAGGGTTTCTGGATATGTCCCCTTCACAGAAGCTCTTTCTGGAGACGCTTCAGGAGCATGGTACGCGGATACGGGAAGCTCCCCCTCCTGACCGCATGAAAAAAATTGTTCGCCTGCAAGCAGTAGATCCCCACATGGAGATTCGTGCTGCCGCAGAATGGGCACGCCGCATTCTTGAGAACGATCCGGCATCAGCGGAGCCATCTTTTCGGATCGGGATCGTTGTTCCCGGCATTCGGAGACTCCGAAGTCATTTTGAGCGTGTGTTTTCCGAGGTATTTCACCCCCGGTCCTGGCTTCGCCCAGACAGAGACCCCCAGCGACTGTTCCACATCTCTTTGGGGATCCCCGCTTCGGAGTATCCGGTCATTCAGTCGGCACTGCAGATTCTCTCACTGGATATGCACAATATGCCCATGGAGGATGTCAGCCGGCTTCTCCTGTCCCCCTTTTTGCCGGGGTTTGATGGAGAGCGTACGGCGCGCGCACTCCTTGATATAAAATTACGGGAGCGCGGAGAGCAATACGTTGCTCTGTCCAGTGTTTCTTATCTGTCCAAGAAGAAAAATGCTCCATTCTATTCCCCTGCCCTCGGTTCACTTCTTGACGCATGGCAGGTACAATTTGCAGATATGAAGGGACAGCAGCGGCCCGGTCTGTGGGCAGAATCCTTTTCTGGACTGCTGCAATCGGGAAGGCAGACCAGGGATGACACCGGAACGCTAGCAAGTACCGGATGGCCTGGATACTGGCCTCCAGACAGTATTGAATATCAGACATGCGCAGTATGGGAGGAGCTACTGTCCGGGCTGGTGGAGCTTGATGGTGTCTGCAAGAAGATCTCACGCCAAAGAGCAGTGTCCATTCTGCGCCGAATGGCATCCAGTAAAATTTTTCAACCGGAGTCCGAGCCTGCGCCCGTGCAGATCATGGGGATTCCTGAGGCGACAGGGTTGTCGTTTGATCATCTCTGGATGCTGGGAATGCACGATGATGCCTGGCCGCCTCCTTGCGAACCCGCTCCTTTTGTGCCGATCCGCCTACAACGGAAAAAAGGATTATGGCGATCCACTCCAGAGGGCATGCTGGAACATGCCCGAATGCTTGCTGATCAGTTATTAAAAAGTGCCCCGAATGTGATTGTCAGTCATCCCGAGCGTGAAGGCGATGCAGATCGGAGAATCAGCCCGTTATTTGCTCATCTCCCCGCAATCTCCCCGGAAGGTTTGGGAATTACAACGCACCAGGGCCTCGGGGAGAGAATACAGAGGTCCTCAAGTCTGGAACTCCTTGAAGACCATCAGGGACCTCCTTTTGATGACGGGAGAGCTGGAGGAGGGACAGAAATTTTCAAGCTGCAGGCTGCCTGTCCGTTTCGGGCATTTGCGAAGTTGCGCCTCGGAGCAGCATCCCCCTCTTTGCCGGAACCGGGACTCGGTGCCAAACATCGCGGACTCCTGGTACATCGTATACTGGACAAGATCTGGACACGGCTGGAAACACTGTCTGCCCTGCAGTCCATGTCGGCGGAGGAAGAAACACATCTCGTCCAAAGCATGGTACAGGAAGAACTGGACAGAGAGATGCCGTATCGGCATGCCCTCCGAAACGAACGATTCCAGCACGCGGAACAGTCCCGCTTGGAACGAATGATCGGAGAGTGGCTGGCTCTGGAACAAAAACGCCATCCCTTCACGGTCCTGGGACAGGAAGAGCGGCAGCGTATAACGATTGGAGGGATTGACATAGACATCCGCGAAGACCGTGTTGATGTGCTGGAAGATGGAAAGACGGTCATCCTGGATTACAAAACGGGAGAGTGCAAGCCTGCAGACTGGGAAGGAGAACGTCCCGATGATCCCCAGCTCCCGATCTATGCGGTTGTCACAGACCGTCCGATTGCCGGCATTTTCTTTGGTCGCCTCAAGGCAGGAAAGGTCGGATTTGCAGGAGTTGCGGATCGGGAAGGGCTGATTCCCGGGATCAAGCCTCATCGTGAACCTCTGGCAGAGGTTGTCGGGCGGTGGAGAGAAGTCCTTCATCAATTGGGACAGGAATTCAAATCTGGATGTGCCTCTGTGGATCCCAAGGACCCCGTCCAGACATGCAAATTTTGCAGCCTTTCCACACTTTGCCGGGTCGGAAGTCAGGCCATGAACCCGCACGCACCAGAATGAAGAACGCAATCCCTGATCACGCACAGCGTCGGGAGGCACTGGATCCTCGGGGCTCGTTCATTGTGCAGGCCCCTGCAGGTTCCGGCAAGACAGAGCTCCTGATTCAGCGATTCCTTGTCCTGCTGGCGCAGGTAGACATTCCAGAGGCCATCGTTGCCATCACCTTCACCCGGAAAGCCGCGGCCGAAATGCGTCACCGCATCATCCGTGCCCTTCAGAAAGCCACGGCAGCACCTCCGGTGACACCACACGAAAAACATACATGGGACCTGGCCCGAAAAGCACTTGCGCACAATGATCAGAAAGAGTGGCATCTTCTGGACAATCCACTGCGTCTGCGCATTCAGACGATTGACTCCCTGTGCTCCCTGCTGGTTCGCAGAATGCCATGGATTTCTCGTATGGGAGCATTGCTGGAGCCGGAAGAGAATGCAGGTCATCTGCATCGGAAGGCGGCGCGGCGTACACTGGAGCTGCTGTTCTCTGGCAGAAAGGCGGAGGTGGCAGAATCCATTGTTGTTCTTTTGCGACACCTTGACAATCATCTGGGAAAAATAGAAACGCTGCTGGGGGCCATGTTGGGCAGTCGGGATCAATGGATCCGTCATGTAGACACCGGAGAAACAGAGCTTGCCACGGTACGTGCCGAGCTGGAGTCCGCATTGTCCAATGTAGTTCAGCGTACTCTGGAGCGCATGGTGGAAGTATTTCCGGATGAGGATGCCGATGAATTGGCTGAGTTGGCCCGCCTTGCCGCGAAAAATCTGCAGGATACCGGCAGAGAGAATTTTCTTGAAGCCTGTCAGGATCTTGATAGTTTGCCCGGCGCGTCCATTGAGGAATTGCCTGCATGGCTTGGAATCGCAGACTTGCTGCTTATCAAGTCAGGAAAGCGTCGCAAGACATACACGGTCAGACAGGGGTTTCCACGGGAGGAGAAGGATGCCAAGGAACGTATCCAGGGTATCCATTTGGAGGAGGAAGTTCTGGCACAGCTGCATGCGCTGCGAGAACTGCCTCCCGTCTGCTATGAAGAGGGGCAGTGGAAGGTTCTGGAGGCACTCATGCATCTGCTTCCAGTAGCTGTCCTTCAGCTTCGCACGGTATTTCAGGAAGAGGGATGTGTTGACTTCACAGAGATTGCCATGGCAACTCAGGAAGCTATAAAGACGCATGTGTCTTCCAGTACCTATGGCCCCGTACCGGACATGGCTATTGAGCACCTTCTGGTAGACGAGTTTCAGGACACCTCCCAAAGCCAGTATGAACTATTGGGAAGACTGATTCATGACTGGCAGGATGACGGAAGGACCCTGTTCCTCGTTGGTGATCCAATGCAGTCTATCTACGGCTTTCGAGAAGCGGAGGTTGGACTGTTCTCTCGTACCCGCACTGCCGGACTGGGGAAGGTGCGTCCCCGTTCACTGGTACTGGAAACAAACTTTCGCTCCAGTACAGAGATTGTAGACTGGGTGAACAGGGCCATGAGCGGTGCCTTTCCGAAAGAGGAGGATCCTGTCACAGGGGGAGTAGAATATAGCCCCTCTACAGCACACAGGATTGATCTCAGGGGCGGCGCAGTCAGGATCCATCCATTCTTTTCTGATGATCCAAAAGGGCAGGCAGAGAGAGTCGTGACCATTATTCAGGAAGCTCAGTCGCAACAACCAGGGGGAACCATTGCCGTACTGGTTCAGGCACGCAGACACCTGCTGCATATCATTGCACTGCTTCACAGACACGGGATTGTATTTCGTTCCGTAGAAATTGACCCGCTGGGGGATCGTCCTGCAGTTCGAGACCTGATGGCGTTGACTCAGGCACTCCTTCACCCGGGAAACCGGATTGCATGGCTTTCCATACTTCGGGCTCCGTGGTGTGGACTGACACTGGCAGATCTTCATGCACTGGCAGGTGATGATTTTAATGCAGCCGTTCAGGATCTTTTTCATACTCGCATAGGGTACCTGTCAGCGGATGGCAGACAGCGTCTGGAGCGGATTCTGCCGATCCTGGACGATGCGTGCATGCTGAGAGGGCGGCTTCCCGTTCGACGGTGGGTGGAAGGCGTATGGCTGGCTCTGGGAGGTCCGGCATGTCTCGGTACGAGCGCGGAGCTGGACGATGCCATGGCCTATCTGGACCTGCTGGAAAAATCCGTAGACAGCTCCGACCTGCGGGACGAGAGGAAGTTTATGGAAGATGTGGAACGCCTGTTCGCACCTTCCAATACAGAGGCAGGAAACGAACTTCAGTTGCTCACCATTCACAAGGCAAAAGGACTGGAATTTGACACTGTAATTCTGCCAGGACTGGGGCATGGAACAAGACGGGATGATCCGCGCCTGCTGATGTGGAGAGAATACAATGACGGGCTGCAGTCCAGCCTGCTATTGGCCCCGATTCGAGAGACCGGGGGCGAGGAGGACCGTGTCTACAAGTATTTGCAAACCATTGAACGCAAGAGACGGGATCATGAGAGTACACGCCTCTTGTATGTGGCGGCAACAAGAGCCCGAAAGAATTTGCATCTGATCGGACATGTCACCCAAGATCCTGTGTCCGATGAGATAAAAGAGCCAAAACCCCGCTCACTTCTATCCAAAATATGGGATGTTGCACAGCCGGAATTTTCAGATGAATGGATGGAACATCAGAAGGATGCTGAGCAAAGGGAGGATGCCGGACGAGACCGGGCAGTCGGTGTGCCTCTGCTGCGCTTGACTTCCGAGTGGGCACCTGTGGAACCTCATGAAGAACTGATATGGAAAGCGAAAAGAGAGCGGTCCGAAGATGACAGGGAAGATCGCGAGGTCATCTTTGAGTGGGTGGGGGATACGCAGCGGCGTGTGGGAATTGTAGTCCACCGGATCTTGCAACAGATGCATGCTCCAGACAGACTGTATTTTGGTGAACACATTCTGCGCAGTGCTCTTTATCACGAAGGCCTTCACGGCGAAAGCCTGGAACATGCTCTGGTACAGGTCCAGCAGGCTCTGAGTAATACTGTGGAGGATAAGCGAGGGCTCTGGGTTCTCTCAAAACATGAGAATGACGAGCGGGAATACGAGATCACCACGGCGACCGGATCCGGCGTGCGACGGTTTATTCTGGATCGGACATTCGTAGTCAATGGTGTACGCTGGATTGTTGACTACAAAACGAGTACGCATGCTGGCAGTGATGTAGAGAATTTTCTGGACAATGAGCAGAAGAGATATGAATCCAAGATGCAGTTGTATGCACAGGCAATGCGGGCTACGGACTCTCGCCCTGTCTCTCTAGGGTTGTATTTTCCTGCTCTGCGGGGCTGGAGGGAGTGGAGGCATGAAGATTCGGAGAGTGAATAGCTGATCGCCTGTGGATTTCGCGTTTTGCATGTACTGCTCTGGTGAACAAGAAGCCTGTCCCACCTTTCTGAATCCAGTTTTTCAGTCAGGATTCCCAGGAAAGTACGTGTAACGAAATGATTTCGGTGGGGATTGATCTTGCGGCCCAGTATCTTCTATATCCTGCCCGTTGCTCCTTTTCACTGAAACAGCTGTTCTGTTGCTTTGCGCTGTGTAGCATGCTTGGCAGGATTTCTCTGCTTCAGCTTTTCCAGATATAGCAGTTTCCATTGAACAGCAGGAAGGTTTACAGCATCTGGAAATCCAATCAGTCCAAAGTCTGGCTCTGCATCGTGGAGCGAAAGCAGGAAGGTGGCAATTGGACCTGTAAGCCGTGCTGAGACATCTTCCTTCAGTTGGATTCCGGCCTTAGCCAGTATTTCCAAGGGGACTTTATTGGGGGTCATCCCCAGGAAACGACGGTCATACCACGACTCTTGTACAGGGATCGTTGGTGCCAACAGTTCATGCATCGGACGGTTAGAACACGCGACATATACCATGAAGACACGAAAGAGGGTATCTGTTACCCCCTCATCCTCATAGAGTATCATGACATCAAACAGATCCCGGGGATGCTTCCGGGAAAGTGCTGCGCAGAGCTTGCCAGCATACACATCCTCAAAGGAAACCACATTCATCTCCATTGACCTGAACTGTTTTGCTGCGCTCCTGCATGTCGTCATTTTGCGGTGTGGAAGCACGGTCCCCCGCGCCATGGTTGATGTCTCTATCTTGATCCATGTTTCATCTCTTTCAACACGGACTTGTGGGTTGCCGGTTCCTGCTCTGAGTATACGCCGGGCTGAGACTTCAGAATGAGTTGTAGTTGCATTGATCAAGTCAACGATGCGATTCAGCGCATCATCAATGTCCTGGAGCGAGGCAGAACGGTCAGCCACTGGTAACCATGTGAGATCAATATCCACAGATATTCTCGGCATGTCCTGATAGAACATGTTGATGGCTGTGCCTCCCTTGAGGGCAAAGGAAGATTCGCTACTGACATCAGGCAGCACATCCATCAGGAGTTGAGCCTGCTTGATATATTCAGAAGATACAGTCATCTTCATAGGAAGTGTCCAGGAAAGACTTCGGAAGAGAAATTTGATACTTGGGGTGGAATTTCCCACCCGGAATCAAGGCCCGCGGACCGCTCCCCAAGTTGATCTGGTCCGCGTCTAGTTTTAGTGTCCAATCATATTGGTAGATAGCTGCGTACACAAAAAACAGACGTCGGGTCTTGATGCTGCGGCAGGCTTTCAGGAGCTTCATGAGAAGATCGGGTCGCAAATACTCCAAAGTCTGGAAGTAGATATCTACATACTCAACATCTGGATTTGATTTCAGGTCATCGATCATTTCCAGGATGGCACGTTCGGGAGAAGAGACTCTGATGGGCCATCGCCAGATACCTGCCATCCATTTTTTTTGCCCCTGAACTGGATGATCACTCTCAATCCCCACTGGATCGTCTCCAAATAATGTGGTCCTGTGTAAAACGAATCTGCCTGTTGATGGAAGCCGCTTGATCCAGGAAGGCACATCACCATACAGATGAACCAGCTGTCCTTCACCTAGCATTAAAAAGTGAGCATGACCAGCAAGGTCTAGAGCATCTCTCCCACCCAAGTGCACATCATAGCCCATAAGGTGCTGTAATGACAGAATTACTACCTGCCAAGGTAATTCTTTACTTCTGGCACCTGTTGGCAACGGACGGCGATAAACTCCTCGAATGATACGCTCCAGCCATCCCTGCTTAACATAGTTATGGATAGACTTTGAGCCAATTCCCCGTGCCTTAAGCCATGCCGTATCCACGATGAATCCTTGTGGGAGATCATCAAGAAGAGGTTTTAATCTGGGTGTCCTTGAGCGGCTCATATCAACAGATTCAAAAATAACTGAAATCGGTGTTTTTAGCCTCTTACAAAAATACTTCTGTACTCAGAACAGTGTGTCAGCAACCACTCCCGATGAAACATCATCCTCCATACTTGGGATTTTGCAAGAGACACTTTTATAATCGTTGAGAAGAATGTTAAAGTACCATCTTATTCACTCAAAATCAAAATTTTCCCTTGATTCTTGATGTTAAAGAGTTCCAGATGTAACAAAGTCTGAGAAATTCCTCGGAAGGGAAATTTGATAGATGGGATGCAACTTTCCGCCTGGAACTAGTACCCGCGGGCCACTCCCAAAATCAATCTGGCTGGTATCTAGATCTTTTCGCCAGCTATACTGATAGATATCTGCGTACGCAAAGAACAAACGGCGCACCTTGATGCTGCGGCAGGCCTTCAAGAGCTTCATGAGAAGCTCTGGACGCAGATGATGCCGCAGGCTCTGGAAATAGAGCCCCACATACGCAAAGTCTGAGTTTGCCTGCAAATCAGCGATCATTTCAAGAACTGCACGCTCTGGCAAAGAAATTCTCATAGGCCATTGCCAGACATCCGCAGCCAGGTCCCTCTTGTAGGATATCTGGTGGCGATCAGCAATTCCTGCCGAATTGTCCCCAAATAGCGTGGACTTGTGGAGGATGAATTCACCTGTTGTTGGAAGCCTCTTGATCCAGGAAGGCACGTTGCCATAGAGGTGAACTTGACGCTCCTCGCCCGGTACTGAGAAGTTTCCCCTCGAGAGAAAATTCAAGGCATTTTCCCCTCCCAGGTGTACATCGTATCCCATGAGGTGCTGCATAGACAGGAGTGCAATCTGCCATGGCAATTTCTTTTCCCCTGCACTGGTTGGCAATGGACGGAGATAAACTCCCCAAATGATCTTCTCCAGCCATCCCTGCTCAACATAGTTATGGATGGATTTGGAGTCAATTCCCCGTGCCTTGATCCATGCTGTGTCCGCAATGAATCCCTGCGGGAGATCATCAAGTAGTGATTTTAATCTGTATTTTCTTGGTTGGCTCATAACCAACAAAATCAAAAATAGTTAAAATGGCATCCTACCATCTTGTTCTAATTAGTGTCCGTCCGAAAATTCATAATATTGCCAATATATGCCGTTTAGAGAGCGTAGGAGGGAGTTTGGGAGATATTCTTCCTGACGAAGATGGAAGATCCTTTACGGATTGGAACATTAAATCCCCGAACAGTGGGCATAAACACGCAATCTTCATGCAGGATTTACCCGAATCGCTTATAGCGAACGTCCCTGAATCACTCCATACATGACGCTACGGGGCAAAATGCCTCCGCAATCCCCTGTTATGTGGGGTTGTTGTGAATTTTCGGACAGACGCTATATACCCATCTAGCTGTGCGAGGAAGCATCCTCAGAACAATCACTACTCCCGATTGGGAAAGGTTTGCAGAACTCCACATACGATCTATCAGAGCAGAAGGGCAGACTGATCACCCGTGCCAGGCACCTGGACACTCAGGGTCTGCAAGCCTCCGAAAATGACAAGATAACACGAGCCGAGACAGGATATACATTATGTGTGCGTTTGATCCCTGAATGCCTGTTGTGGGCCAAAAGAAATCCACTAAGGGCATCCCCCACATGACCGAAATTATCAACATCCATGACCCTGACCGCTAGATGTCGTTGAGGTGCTGACCGTTTGAACCTACTCTCTCGTCCAGGCGTGTTGCACGGTCTACGAGTCCCCTAGCCTTCTGGGTCATTGCACGGGCCTTGTCCAGAGCTTCCTTCGCTTTCCGTACATTCCCAACATTTCCCGTATCCAGGGCCTGATTATAGACACTCTCGGCTTCCTGTTCAACTTGCTCTGCCTCGCGCAAGAGCTCCCTCGCCTTCCGTTGCTGTTTGCTATACATATATCTCAATACTAACCGTCTGATTCCGTCCTCAAATCTCGCCATGTTCCGTAAGGTTACTGTATTTACCTCCTCTGTTGCTACAGGTTCCTTCTGCTCTCTGTTACAGGGCCACTCTCTACGCATCCTGTATCGCCTCGGCCTGTTGGTGTGACCAGCAGACCTGACAAGTCCATCTTACAGGCACCTTGAACGAATATACCCAGTCATGCCTCTTAATCTCCATGCCCTGCAGGAGCACAGGAAATCTGCAGACAGGTTTCCATATCTTCAATCCAGAGGTCGCTCATTGCATTCACGATCAAGTCAGCCTTTTTGAGGGATTCTTCTGTATTGGTCGTCTGTACAGCAATGACATATGCACCGGCACTCTGACCAGACTGTACCCCCGCAGGGGCATCTTCAATGACGACACAGTGTTCAATTTTTCGCTGTAACTCCCGGGCGGCCTGCAAGTATGGATCAGGAGCCGGTTTCCCCCGATCAATATCGTCGCCACTGACGAATACCTTTGGAATCGGCAGGGCTGCATGATGAAGCATGCGGAGAGCGGATTCATGCGGAGCACTCGTGGCAATTGCCCACCGATCTTGTGGAAGACCGGCGAGAAGGGAGCCAACACCGGGAAAAGAATGTACATGCTCCAGAAAATTGCCAGCCAGCAGACTGTCGCGATAGAATTCAGCTTCTGCGACGGCATCCAGATGCGGAGCAACTATCCGAATTGTCTCAATCACAGGACGGCCATGATGGACATCCAGAATATGCTCGCGTGATACATTCCGCTGCCCTGCCCACTCAATCCACTGTGCCTCGTAGACCGCATTAGAATCAATAAGGACACCATCAAGGTCAAACAGGATTGCGTCACAATTCAGGGTCAGCACAGTACCGTTGGAAAGTAAACAAAAACAGTTCAACGATCTGGGACGAATAACGATACATTGCCCGGGCAAGATCGTACAAGGGATACCTGTACACTGCCTGCCATCATTGAATCATACCGCTGTGAGCGTACCTTCAAGATCAGATCGCATGCTGCCGGTACAAATGCCTGTGATGGGATTTGTCGCAGATCTCATGCGAGAAAATCCAGGAACAATCTCTCTGGGACAAGGCGTTGTGCATTATGGCCCGCCCGGGTCGGCACTTCACGCAGTTGCACAGGCGGTCACCTCCCCAGAGACCCACCGTTACGGATATGTGCTTGGAAAACCGGAGTTGAGAGATGCCTTTGCTAAAAAATTAAGCGCCGAAAATCACCTGGATCCAGGCTACAAGGTCGCAGTGACAGCCGGAAGCAACATGGCATTCTTTGCTTCGCTTCTCGCTGTAGCCAGCCCCGGTGATGAAGTGATTCTGCTCACGCCGTACTATTTTAATCATGAGATGGCCACTCGCATTGCAGGCTGCAAGCCCGTACTGGTTCAAACCGGTGATTTATGGATGCCAGACCTTGAGGCCATCCAGAGAGCAGTTACATCCCGAACTCGTGCCATTGTTACGATTTCTCCGAATAATCCAACGGGAATCGTGTATGCTCCAGAAACCCTTAGGGCGATCAATCAACTGTGTGCTGCGCATGGCATCTACCACATATCAGATGAAGCATACGAGTACTTTACCTTTAACAAGGCTGTACATTATTCTCCGGGAAGTTCTCCTGGAGCGCATGCGCACACAATCTCGCTTTTCTCCATGAGCAAGGCGTACGGGATGGCCGGCTGGCGGCTGGGATACATGGCCGTTCCTCCACACATTCTGGCCGACATTCGGAAGATTCAGGATACAAATCAGATTTGTCCAGCGATGCTGAGCCAGGTGGCAGCCCTTACAGCAATGGAAGAGGGAGTCAATTACTGCAAGCAACACCTGAAGTCAATGTCTGATGCCCGTGCAATGGTATTGCAACGACTGCGAAACATACAGGCCCCTGTTGAGATCTCACCTTCGGACGGTGCATTCTATTTTCTGCTGTCCGTAACTGCGGAGCTTGATGCCAAAACACTGACAAGACGCTTGATCCAGGAATATGGGGTGGCCGTGATTCCAGGAGACACATTTGGCATGAACGAGCGAACTTGCATGCGTATTGCCTATGGTGCACTTCACGGATCCGCACTGACGGAAGCACTGGACCGCCTGAGCATAGGACTGGAAGCATTGACCAGTGCAGGGAAAGTGCACTAAATCACGCTACTGCACACCTGATCGTGCAAGCGTGCGCGGGGAGTTTCCAAACAAATTCTTCTCTTTTGGGAAAGTCAAAATGGAACAGTCTGTCTGAATTTCCGTATATTTAGACTAAATCTAAATAAAAATGAATGAGAGCCAGACATTTTAGTGGATCCTCAATGAAGTCAATCTGGATTTTTCTCGTGTCTTTGCTTCTCGGCACGGTTACGGCATCTGCACAGGATGTCCCCACGGATTCCAGCCGTGTGGATTCAATACGTACTGTTCGAATGCCTCCCATGGTCGTCACAGCTACGCGCTCTGAAAAATTTCTTGAGTATGTTGCTGTTCCCACTAGCGTTATTACGGCAGATGTTATGGAGCGAGAGGGAGCATTACGTCTCGGGGATGCGCTGGCCAATCAGACGGGAATTGCTCTGTTTGATGACCACGGCACGGGATTACAGGTGCAGGGATTTGCATCGGACTATACCCTCATTTTACTGGACGGTGAGCCCGTAATTGGCCGTACCGCGGGTACACTTGATGTAGGTCGAATTGCTGTGAAAGGACTGAGTCATCTGGAAATCGTACGCGGGCCGTCCTCCTCGCTTTATGGAAGCGAAGCACTCGCAGGAGTAATCAACCTGATCACTTCCCAGCCGAAAGAGAACATGGAGGGGTCTGTGAGTTTTCGGATCGGATCTTACTCCACATCTGACATGACACTTCAGGTGGAAAGTGGCCGTGACACGGGAGGAGTCCGACTTGTATTGAATCGGTATGCATCCGATGGTTACGACCTGACTCCGGGAATCTACGGTCCAACCACGCCATCGTTTTATGACTGGACCGGAGATTTGCGGGCTCATCTAAAGCC
Organism: Rhodothermales bacterium; assembly: GCA_965203305.1. Taxonomy (GTDB): domain Bacteria; phylum Bacteroidota; class Rhodothermia; order Rhodothermales; family Bin80; genus Bin80. The sequence continues at coordinate 173,307 of OZ241874.1, forward strand.
ATCAAGCCGCATCCATGTCAAACTGGGGGCTCGCGGGACCATTGAAAATCAGGAAAGTGTATTTGCCTCCGGGAACATAGAACTCGCTCAGGATCGCTATACAGATCAGGGCAAGCGGCAGGAATGGAGCCTGCATCCAGAAATCAAATTCCGGCTTGGCAACCAGATCAGGCTATCTACAACCCTCTACGGTGCAGGATACCGAACAGAGACCTATCACCATCGCCAAAAGGATGGCTTCGTCAGTTACGAAGACAAGTTTGATCAGACATATACCAAAGCGGAGGCAAAGCTGGACATGCCCTGGAATACAAGGCATCTCACCAATTTTGGGACAGGCCTGATCGGTGAACAAATCGGTGGAACCAGGTACGGATCAACCGGGGCTGATCCAAATCCATCCTCAACGCAAGCCTATGTATTCGCTCAGCACGAGTGGCTGGCTTCCAGGACTGTCCATATCAATACGAGTGTCCGGTACGACAATCACTCTGATTATGCTGCCCGGATTACGCCAAAATTTTCGATCCTGATTCGCCCCTCGAATAGCGCACGCCTTCGTGCGAGTATCGGAAGTGGCTTCAAGGCACCCGCATTTCGGCAGCTTTATCTCACCTTCACCAATCCTGCAGGAGGATATTCTGTCTTCGGTTCAGTGCCCATGAACGAAGGCATCCGGCAATTGGAAGCAGACGGGCAAATTCAGCAAAGACTGTTTGATCTGTCCAAACTGGATGCGCTGAAGGCGGAAAACTCCGTTGCATTCAATGTGGGTGGATCCATCACTCCGATCTCTTGGCTCACTGCCCAGGTGAACCTGTTCCACAATAATGTCCGGGATCTGATTGAAACGCAACCTGTGGCCCAGAAAACAAACGGATCCTTCGTGTACGGCTATTTTAATCTGGCCCGAATCTATACACGCGGGATTGAGCTTGAAACCAGAATCAGTCCGAAGCTGAGTGCACAGGGGAAACTGGATGTCACGCTGGGATATCAGTTTCTGCAGGCTAGGGACCGCGCAATCGTCCGTGCCCTGAAAGAAGGAACTGTATTTGGTCGTCTCTCGAGTGGACGGGGCTACCGGCTTGGGTTGCGGGATTATACGGGGATGTTTGGACGCTCCCCCCATTCCGCCTCCATTCGTGCTGCTTACATAAATACAGGTATGGATCTGACCGTGAGTATTCATGGACGCTGGCGCAGTCGCTATGGATATCGTGATCTGGATGGGAACAGCCTAGCCAACAGGGAAGACGAACTTGTGCCGGATTATGCTGTGCTGGGAGCGGTTGTCACCAAAACTTTTTCTGTCACGAAAACACTGGAAGCAATTGTTCAGGCAGGTCTGGACAATGCCTTCAATCATACCTACCCCACATTGGTGCCCTCACTTCCTGGGCGCGGGGGCCACCTTTCAATTCAATTCAATTTTTAACTGCAATGAATCAAATATTACGGTTTAAAGGTCCTTCATTCAGGTGCCGAATTAGCTGGTCAGGCGTAATTGTCACGATGTTGCTTGTTGGAGCATGTGACAGTTCAAGCAACAAGCAAGAGCCCGTCCCCCTTGAGACCAAGATGGTAAAAGATATTCCGGCAGATCCTGCTTCTGGCAGGGATCCTGCGACGGGGCGTGCAATCTCGAACAATCTGTTCACGCTGTATGATCTTGATGAAAATAAGGTCGTGGTATCTTCATCGGTCACAGATGCCGCACAGCGTCGGGCAGATTCTACGGGCACGGTCTGGGATATAGGGTTCAGGGGGACAACCATCATCTTTAACGGGGGAGAGAGCGGCCCCGGTGAAGCCAGTGCCCAAGTACTCAAGCAACCCATGGATGAGATTGAAGATGCACCAGTCAACGGATATATCAAGGACGGCGAAAATACTGAATGCCCAACCGTACAGACACCATCGGGGCCTGTGCCCGGAAGCAAACTTGCACTTTGCACAGGATCGGGCAACGGCTGGTACAACTATAACCAAGGGCTGATCAGTCCGATTTCCGGGCGGTCTGTCGTCCTTAAAACTGCAACCGGCAATTATGCGGTTTTGCGCATTCTGAGTTATTACAAGGGAAACCCTAACCCTCCCAATGCGGAAGCTCCCTCTCGGCACTATACCTTTGAATTTATTGTGCAGACAGACGGGTCGCGTGACCTTCGGAATACAATTGATAATTGAGAGATAATACTGTCTGTGGTATTCTCTTGATTGAGGCAGAGGGGTAGAAATTTATGGGACTTATAGATCTGGTATAGTAGGACGGCTCCACCGGCAGAGCTTAACAGGAGATAACTTCAGTTATATAGGTGAAGATTGAAAAAAAGGATTTGCAGGGAGATTGGTCATATTCACTGTTTTATGTGTATATTGGAGCATGACCATGCCGGTTGCGGTCTGGTCACATACCCAAAACTTTTTACTAATCTGGGGTGAGTCCCCAATCAATCGAATGAAACACATGAAAAAATGGGGGGGGGGGGGACAGGACTCCTTCTCCTGATCTTTCTCTTTACTACTTCCCCTGCATTTGCACAGTCAACTTGGTACATTGCAATTCATGGATCCGGTAGTGCCTGCACCCTGGCTTCACCGTGTGACCTGAATAGTGCCTTTGGTAAGTCAGAGGTGTCCGATGGTGATACATTTCTGATCCAGGTTCTCCAGGAAGGCGGGACGGTTGTAACCGGTGCGCCTTCTGCCGCACTGAACAAGCGAGTCCTCTTTGGTACCTATGTACAGGGGAACGCGGAGGCGGTGAAAGGGACGGTGGTGTTCACGGGTAATTTCAATGTTCAGTCAAGTGGTCAATTCAGGTTTCACGAGAAGGTTATGGTGGAATTCGAGGATATTACGGTCCGGAGTCAGTATCCTTTGGGCTGGGAGCCAGCAAAATCGGAGGAGAGATATTCCATTACGGGGAACTTCATTCAGAAGACTAATCTTCAGGTCTATCTGGATAAACTGATCGTCTCCAAGGATCTCACAATAAAAGATGAGGATGGTGGATCCACCCTCATGATTAACCATGGGATGACCGTCAAGCGTGGGGCTACCTTGTCCATAGAGGGTTCCGTCTATATTGACCTGCGTAATGAGGGGACTCAGAATGACTCAAAGCGTGTTCTCACCGTGGACGGCGCAATCGTCGAATCCGACGAAGCCGCTTCTGGCGGCTATCTGTTTCTGTTTAATCTCTTTCCAGATCGGACCAGGGGGGATGGGAGCAAATTCATCCCGATTAGCTCGTATGATCCTTCTGACGGGGTGGGACACACGGATTGTGTCCGCATTACGGGCAGCGGCGAGATTACCGTCCCTACCGTGTACGACGCAATGGGTACCGTCTGTGTGGACCTGAAGAAAGTTGGGGGGATCAATGTGGCGGGAAGTATTCAGGAAGGGGATGGAACTCGGCAGGCAAAAAACATCAGTACAGATCTGATTTTCCGCAATGATGTCGTTGTAGAGGGAGACATTGAGCAGTGGGGGGATTCCCGGATTGTCTTTGAAAAGACAGCGACCATCCGGGGGAATGTGGTTTTGACGGATGGCAGGAAGTCATCTCTGTATAACAGCTACACCGGAACTCCCCGCAGCACCAGTGCCCGCAAGGGGGTGCAGGATGGCAATAGCGGAGACTACAAGTGTGCCTATGTAACCCGAAGAACGGACAAGAAGCAACGGGCAACGCACATTCCGGGGGTGCAGTTTGAAGGTGCGGCAATGATTACGGGAAATCTGGATGCAGCGTCCAACAGCCTCACAGAAACGGCCTCCCATGCCACCCAGTCCAGTACGGCATGTGCCCCGCGGGTGCTCTTCCTGGCCCCGCTTGCGCTGGACAAGGGAAGTCAGGAAATTGCACGGGTTTCTGAGATCAAGGGCAACTTGAGCGTTCGGGATGACGAAGACTTCAGTGACAAGGGACGGGTGTATCTGGATTCGGACTCGTTGAAAACCGGTGCGGTCATGCGCCGGACGGCGCACAGTGTGCGTATAGGAGGTATAATTTCTGCTAAGGGGAACACCATCGGGATGGCATATCCGTCCAAGTCCAGCATTGACGGAATGTGTACGGCAAAGGACACCGGGCTCACCTTCGGGAATCATATTGTGTTCACGGGTGCTATGGGCCGGGATATCCTTGGACAGGGTACGGAGATCATGTTGGATGCGCTGGTGGCCTTGGGGGATGTAGATGTCAAGAAGGGCCCCCTGACGGTCAAGACATTACACATTGGTCCCCGCGCCGAGCTGACGGCAACCAAGGATGTGAAGGTGACGCAGTCGCTGATTCTTGAGGGAGAGCTGAGCGGGGAGCTGGACGAAGCCTCTACGATCAAGACACTGACCTACGGAAGCCGGAATACAGATCTTGTGAAGAAGGCTGCGCTGACCGACATGCTGGATGCGCTTGCCATCCATGTGGGGAGCGGGGAGCTCCGCCTGGACGAGGTGCACAAGACAAAGAACCTGGGGCTGTGCAGTGGCACGCTTTCGCTGGTGGATGTGGAGAGTACGACCGATTCGACCTTGCAGGTGACGGATCATATCACGGTGCAGAACGGGATGCTGGCGAAAGATACCAATGATCCGGGGAGTGTCTCCACGGACAAGATGGCGGGGGCCCATGAAAATGACCGGTATGTGTTGACCTATATCACGCCGGGCACGCGCACGGTGACGGATGCTTTGGAATGGTTCGATCCGCGGGATGTGATCGTGAATCATGCGAAGGCAGAGATCACGGTGAACGATGATCGTTTGATCATCGGCAAACTGACGATCACGAAGGGGAAGCTGATGGTGGACGGAATGCTGACCGTGGGGACATCTACGCTGGATCGCACCAGTGCCGCGAAGGTGGACCAGTACAGCGTACTGGTGACGGCGGGGGAATTGCAGACGGAGGGAGAGGATGTGATGGTGTACGGGAAGGTGACCGTCAATGGAAAGAGCAAACTGATGACCGGGGGCGGCGACCTGCAGGTCCTGGGACGGGTGATCGGAGGAGCGTATACCCACAACACTGCCCTGGTGAGCATTGCGAAGGATGCCATGATCCACCTGGGAGAGGGGACGTTGCTGCTGGGTCCGGAAGACACAAAGAAGCGCAACAACCTGCGCGACCTGACCGGATACAACACGGGGACAGACGGGAGCGGTGCAAATTCGCGCCCGGATGTCAAGCTGACCCTGACGGGGAGTCTGACGGCGGGGATGATCAAAGTCCCGAAGGGGAGCAAGGAAACGGTGATTGATGCAAGTGCCGACAGCAAGATGCTGCAGACGGTCGTCTTTGATGGCACGAAGACCCCGGGAACGAACAATCATAACGGACTGCTGCGAATCCTGAGTGCCACGGCGGCCGGGAAGATGCTGACGATAGACACTCTGTCGGCCATGCAGGGGGCGGTGGAGACCCACAACAAGAAGGCAGTGATCACCAGGGATGTCGCCCTGAGCTCGGCCACGATCTGGCCGTACGCGGAAATGACAGAGTTCATAGGGGACCTCATGATCAGCGGGACCGGCGGGCTGAATACACAACACAATCAGGACGGTGACAAGCGGAGTGTGATGATCCATGGAGACTTTATGCAGACGAAGGGGACCTACACCAGTTCGAATAATGCGGGGGTGCTCCTGCATCCCATGACGACGAAGACGGTGATGGGGGACCTGATGGTGGCGGCGGATGCGTCCCGGTACGAGGGGAAAATGGCATCCGGCAATATGCCGAGTCTGATGGTGCATGGGGGCTTCCACTTTGCAAAGAACGGGAAGCTGAATGTGAAGGTGGAGTTCAAGGGGGACATGTCGCAGGAGGTAATGACCGGGGATACGACAGCCCTGCACAGTATTACGGTGAACAACGCAAAGGGACTGCTGCTGAAAAGCCATGTCATGCAGCAGAAGATGGCCACACTGACGCTCCGGCAGGGGAAGATTCACAGCATGCCGATGGACAGCATGTTTATGTGGACCGTGCAGAATGTGCAGGTGGAGCAGGAGCTCCGCGGGCGGAGTACGGCACAGGAAGGGAGCAAGTGTGGAGACAAGAACAATGAAGCATGCAAGGCCACGATCCTTCGAGGTTCCCGCCAGTCCTATGTCGGCGGCCCGGTCGCTCGGCACCTGTTGCAGGGGAATGCAGGAGCAGGCTTTGCGAGCGGGGGGTATCTGTTCCCGGTGGGAATGGAGAAGGGAGACATGTCCCACTATCGTCCGCTCATCCTGCAGCTGCCCTCCGACCTGATTGATACCACGGCGGCGACCGTGTCTCCAGTGATGGTGCCAGACGGAGCCATGCCGGCATGGCAGAACCTCACGGTTCCGACGGCAGGGGGCAGCCTGACCCTGGATGTGCATGCGGATCTGTTCTGGAAGGTGGATCTGGGAACGGAGTCGCTGCCGACGAATACGAATCTTCGGATCGCGGCGGCGGGGCTCCAGAATGTGGCGGATGCCAGCGGACTGCGGATCGTGCAGTGGGACTGCATGTGGAAGAATCCGAAGCTGGCGGGCCGGCGTCCAGCACAGGTGGAGGCAGGCTCCTTTGCGGTGAACGGGTATATCAGCGGGGTGCTGCACCTGACACAGGAGGGGATCGGGCTGGGGAGCTGTGCGATCTTCGGGATTGCGGCGAACGGGATTGAGAATCCGATTGACCAGGCCGATCTGAGCGGAGGACGGGCAAACCTGCAGTTCATCCATAATGTGCCCCTGCCGACCCCGATCAACCTGCATCTGGGAGAGATTCAGATTCGTAGCGGAATGCAGTTCCGCAACGCGACAGCCTATCGTCCGGTAGGGGCAGGCAGTCATGAACTGAAGATCCAGCCCGTTGGCGCACCGGCCGAGCAGGCGGTCACGCAGACGCTTCCCCTAGCGCATAACAAAAACTATGTGGTGATCGCCCATGGAAGTCTGGAAGAACCCATGCTGAAGGTGCTGGAAACCCGGATGACATCGCAGGTCGCAAACCATGTGGATGTGCTGCTGGTGCACGGGTCGGCAGATCTGGGAGCAGCGCGGGTAGAGGTGCTGGATCCGATAGATCCGATGACGGTGAAAACGACGCTGGCAGGGAACCTGATGCTGGGCGATGCCACGCGGCGCTACACTTCACTGGCTCCCTCGCAGCAGATTTTTCGGGTACAATCCACAGATCAGGAGGTGATACAGGCCTATGAGATGGATCTGTACGGGTATGCGGACCAGACGCTGGTGCTGAACCTGTCGGGGATGAAGGAGGATCTGACGATTCTGGGGATTGACAAGAACGGGATGGTCGTCCCGACGATGGTGGTGACAGGAGTGGAAGAGAGCGCAGAGCTTCCGACGGAGTTTGCGTTGCATGGCAACTACCCGAATCCGTTCAATCCGGGAACACGGATCAAGTTTGACCTGCCGGAAAGCGCACAGGTAAGCGTACAGGTTGTGGACATGCTGGGACGGGAAGTGATGGTGTTGCCAGCGCAGGAGATGGAAGCAGGGGCGAACCGGAGCATCGAACTGCATGCCACCAGTCTGGCAAGCGGAACCTACCTGTACCGGCTGATCGCGACCGGTGCAGAGCAACGGCATGTGAAAACCGGACGCATGACCCTCGTGAAGTAAGAGAGGAACGGATGCTGTTCAGAGTGAAATGGAGCACCCCGGTACGCAATGACGTATCGGGGTGCTTCAGGTTTGAGATGTGAGGCAGTTGATTATCTTGGAATGGCTCTGGATTGATCACCTGTCACAATCCGGTGTACCTTTGTGCGGAAGCGCAGGAGACGATTCAGAGGACGGAAAAGGATGGGGGATGCCCGTGTGTTGAACATTAGTTATGTCGCCAATCAGGATGTAAACAGTGGTTTGAAAGGGTTTCATGTGGTTAAAATTTTGCTCTCTGGAGAGCGGGAAGTCAAGAGTATCCGTGATTTCCCAGACCGGGAATCCGCCTATCTGGCTACTGCCATCCTGACTCTCACAGATGCGGCGGTTGGAATCGTGGATGAGGTAGGCGCGGGGAAAATACAGGAACCATTAGATGAAGGAGTCGTTCGGGAAGAATCGTGATTCAGTGGCAACTCCAAAAACGACTTTACGGACACTATCTATTCTAAAAGCCATAAACCCACCGGACTCGGTTTAACGGACAGGCATGGTGCAGTTTTGGGTTGCTTTTCATTCTACAAAATTGTAGCTGGCTGGGTCATGAGGCTTTCCATCTACACAGACACAGAATCGAATCATGCAATCACTGGAAGACAGGCTGGATTTGGATCAGACGCTTCGCGAGGCGGGGGAGGCTGGGCAGCATCTTCGCTGGTCGTTGTTGTGTCATCTGGGCGAGTTGATCCGGGATTTGACACAGAATGTGGAGGTTGGCTCTGCCTCTTTTTCGCAGGAACCTTCCCCTGCCTCTGTCCCGAACCTGGTTCTGGAGGAGGCTCCGCCCGCTACCCCGCCCGCAGGTGTACTTGCGCTGTCGGAATACGGAGATGAGGCTTCGCTGCAGGAGGTGCGCAGGGAAGCCTTGCAGGAGTTCACTGCGCGTTCGCTGGCGAAGGAGGATGTGGTTGCTCTGTGGCTGGATGTCGTGCCCTTCTGGGGGTATCCTCTGCTCTTGTGTGTAGCGGTCAATGTGGAGGGCTATCGGCGCATTCTGGGCTTTGCAGAGGCTTCTCTGCAAGAGAGGGATGCTGTCCACCGCCTGTTGCAGGATTTGCTGGATCGGGGGCTGTGTACGGAGCAGGGACTGCTCTGGATTACGCCGGGAACGGCCGGACTGTCCGCCCTTCTGGCAGAGGTTCTGGGGACACGCATGCGCCATCAGCACTGTCAGGTACACAAGTGCGTTCGCGTGACCAGTCTGCTGCCGGAAGAGGAGCAGCGCGGGGTTCGGGGCACCATCCAGCGTGCCTATGCCCATCCGAATCCCCGGCAGGCACAGGATGCCCTGCGGCAGCTGCATACGGATCTGCTTCGCCGCAATCGTTCGGCAGCGCAGTGGCTGCTGCAAGATCTGGGGCAGACCCTGACGGTGTACCAGAGCGGACTGACGGCGCATCTGAGTCCCAGTTTGCGGACTACGCGCTGCATTGCCCGGCTGGGACAGCATCTGCAGCACCGGAGCCGGGGAGTGCGCCGCTGGCTCCCGCCCCGGAGCCGACAGGCACAGATTGCCCTGCTCCTCTTGGAACGCGAACAGTATATGCGCCGATTGGCACATGCATCGGTTCTTTCTGCCTTGCGAACGGCTCTCTTTGCCAGCCGGGAGACGGTGGCAGACTTGCCATAGACATCTTATTCATCCACCCTTCTTCTTTCCATCTTATGAATACAGGAAATCTGATCAACATGGAGAGCGTGCTCTCCACGATGAAGCATGACCATATGGTGCAGGAGTGCATCAAAAACCGGAATTATGTTGCCAAGGCGCAGGCCCCTATCCAGGCGTGCGGGCTGGCCATGGCACTGGCATGGATTCTGGCAGAAATCGCGTACTACTGCGGGGAGCGCTGGAAGCATGACCGTCCGCATCACGGGACGTACAAGCGGAACGGGACGCGTGCGGGATCCATCTGGATCGGGGGCGAGAAGAAACGGGTACGGATCCATCGGATCCAGAACCAAAAGACCGGGAAGACCTTTTTTCCGAAGTGTTATCGGGCGTTGCGCAAGATGGCAAGAATAGACCGGGAGCGGATTACCCGGCGGGTCTTTCGCGGGATTATAGAGCGGGATTACCGGGCGGTAGAGGATCCGCTGGGGGGTGGTCCCGGTCTGAGTGCCTCTTCCATCAGCCGGATCGCACGGGAGGAGAGTGCACAGATTCTGGAAGAGTTTACATCCAGAGACCTGTCGCAGGATCGGTATGTGGCAGTATCCCTGGACGGCACCCAGATGTACGGATGTCACGTGATGATCTGCCTGGGATTTACCGAGCATGGCGAGGCGCATGTTTTGGGGATGACCGAGATGTCCACGGAGAATGCAGCGGCCGTAGAAGGGCTGCTGCATCGCCTGATTGCGCGGGGATTGCGGTATGAGAACGGACTCCTGTTTGTCGTGGACGGGGCCAAGGGCATTCACAAGGCGATTCGGGATGTGTTCGGGAGATACGCCGTGATCCAGCGGTGTACCTGGCACAAGCAGGAAAATGTACTCCAGAAGGTGGAGAATGAACAGGAACAGAAAGCGGTCCGACGTGCCTTGCGAGAAGCCTATGATCAGGATACCCATGCGGAGGCGAACCGCGCCCTGCTGAACATCTGTACCGACCTGGAGAGCAAAGGATACCACCGGGCCGCCAACAGCCTGCGAGAGGGGATGGAAGAAACGCTAACCCTGCACAGGCTCGGGATAGGCAAAGAACTGCGCAAAAAGCTGCGGACAACAAACCACATGGAGCACATGAACAGCCGGATCAAGTAGGATGTAAAGCGGATCAAACGATGGAACAACTCCAGTCAGATGCATCGGTGGACGGGCATGTCTGTGCTGGACATTGAACCAAGACTGAAAAGGATCACGTACCAGAACCAGCTGGATGCCCTCAAACAAGCCCTCTGGGAACATGTACATCTCTCAAAACCTTTAACCCACACAGGCGTGGAACATTTGGCGAAAAGCAACCCAAACTAGCACCATGCCACGGACATTGTCAGGCAGTTGGATCTAAATCTGGACACCGAAATTAACGGCCAAATCACCACTGCGATTGATGCGATAAACGCAATTCCGGGAGATTTTAGGGATGCGATTACCGCCAGCAAGGCGGCAGTTGAGGCAGCCATTACAGCTGCAATCGCACGCACTCAAGGGGTCGCTGGAAAAGGCTTCTGCTGCAATTGAGGATGCACCATCTGTATGAGTAGGGTCATGTTATGCAAGAGTACACCAGTCCGGGTGCTCGCTCTTGCTTTTTGGGTGTGACGCGACAGCCCCTGACACGGATCTTCCCGAAGCAGGTTTCTCAATGGCATGGGGAGAGACAACCCTGTTTCACGCGACTCCTGAATCCTTCGTCAAATCTGAAAGGGAACAGACTGGCCAGGCATCTTGATATTGATTTTGAGCAGGAATTTGTTGCCGCTTCCGCAGTTGTGAGTTCCGGGCTGGACCGACCCATTCCTGGATTCCTTGTTGATAGTTCCATTCAGGTGACCTGTGTGGAAGAGCCGGGGCCACTTGAAGACGGAGAAACGTATTCGCTTCAAAGACCAACATACATGATTACCGATGTATACAAGCCATTGCCCTCTGGGGTAGAGATATGCCCCCCAGAATGGACAGACCTGTAATTGGCATTGGCTTCCTTGAAGCGATCTCATAGGTAGTGTCTGTCCGAAAATTTACAGCAACCCCAAATACGGGGGATTCCAGAGGCATTTTGCCCCACAGCGTCATGTATGGCGCGATTCAGATGCTCGTTCGCTATGAGAGATTCGGGGAAATCTTGCATGAAGATTGCGTGTTTATGGACGCTGTTCGGGGATTTGATGCTCCAATCCGCCAAAGGGCTTCCATCTTCGTCAGGAAAAATACCCGAAAATATCTCCCACAACCCCTCATACGCTCTCTAAACGGCATATATTGGCGATATTCTGAATTTTCGGACGGCCACTAGGTAACCCTGCAAAATACCGTGCAAGAATAGGCAGAATGGGGAAAAGTGTCAGGGCTGGTCAACCATGTATGGGATCGGGCCAAGAAGGAGTTTACCGTAGGGAACTTCGGATGAAAGGCCAGCGAGCCCAGTGTGCGGCAACAGACGCACACAATGGTGATATGGGAATCACCTCTCTACTGATTCCAGGGGAGTCAATTGAATACCGGAGCGCATTAGGTCCAATGACAGGGGATGCTCTTGAGGTTACCGACGAGATCGTTGATCTGGTCACATTCTACACGCAAACTCCGGCGGTACCTGCTGCCAAAGAAGCACATGGGCATGATCTGTTCATACAGACTCAGTGTTCCCGTTGTCATATTCTGCGACTGGAGAAAAGCGTGATGTCTGATCTTCCTGAAGTTTCTAACCAGATCATTTTTGCCTGTACAGATCTTTTGCTGCATAACATGGGTGAGGCACTTGCAGACGGGCGGAGAGACTTTCGGGCAACCGGATCTGAATAGCGTGCTCCGCCGCTATGGGGCTTAGGGTTAACACAGCTGATCAGTCAACATACCAACTTGTTGCATGATGGAAGGGCACATAACATCACAGAAGTAATTCTGAGGCACGGAGGGGGGAGGCCGAAGCCTCAAAGAACCGATTCAAACATCTCTCTAAAAATGAGCGAGACGTTTTGCTGACATTCCTGGAGTCACCCTGAATCGCACAAGGAGAGTTCCAGACCGGTGCGACCGACTGGATATAGGACCACAAAGAAGTTCTTGAAAAGGCATCTCTATATCTGACCTGATGTGCCTGTAGGAACCCTCGAAGCGATACTTTTCCGCCGTTCGGGATTTTTTGCAAAAGGCTCCCAAAGTGTTGGGCACTAATCAGGAAGCAACCACTTGCGGGCATTGGCAATCACGCGCCTGTAGGCAACATGATTATGGGCACGGTCATCGTGTCCCAGTGTGTTTACAAGAATCGTGGACTTCCCAACCCGACGGGTCCAAATTACCGGATAGACTGCGTCTGTGTCATGTGAGCGGCCAATCGCAAGTATATTTGCCTGAGCGTCAGGTAAAAGTTCCGTCCGGTATAGCTCGTCCATGATTGCAAATTTTTCAGGGAGTCCGTGCATGAGCGGATGATTGGGTTGCAGGACTTCTACGGAGAAAGTTTGCAGAGTCTCATGGTTGCGGGCTCCGCCGCCAACCAGAACTTCATTGAAAGCTGGCCAGTCATTCCAGTTGTACCAAGTGGCGGGATGCGTAATCATGGCTGGTCGACCCGATTTTACATGTTGCATAATCGCCTGCCGACTCTCCTCCCTCTGCACAGGTTTGTTATTCGCGAGTGCAAGCAACGAGGTATTCCTCAGGAGATACTCAAAATTCTCGTCGGATACCTCTGTATATACAAAGGTTCGGTCACCACTGCCAAACAGGACCTGTCCATCCGAAAATCCAAACACTAGTGCGTGATGATGAGACTGCGAGCTGCGATTGGCACTGCCTGCCAAGTACACGATTGGTGCAAGATCAGGGTTGGATCCCGTCCATGTCCATCCTGCATCATTGCGAGGCAGGTCTGGGGGATCAGATACCTGCAGTGTACCTTGCATCCATGCCCAATGCCCCGGCACAGAACACAGAAATGTATAGACTCCCCTGGACAGAGGTCCGATCATGATACTTGTTGATTCGCCTTGGGACAGTACGCCGGTGGAGCCAAGTACCTGTTCCATCCATGCGGGTGGGAGGTAGTCCGTGTCTATACTTGCTGGGTTCGTCATGTAGGTGTCAAGGGCTTGTCCGAATGCTTGTACATCCGCACCCGGGTTCAGGAATACAGCATTATGAAGATCGGGGTGCAAGTTCGAAAGATCAATGGTGATCTCCTGTCCGGCAAAGGCTTGTAACGACTGAGGTTCAAACCGCATGAATCCCTCTGGTGCATTCAGCATGAGGTGTGCCGGAGGAAGTTTTTGAGGTTTCCTGATTTTGGCTGGATCAGGATCACTTTTCACAATACCAATGGGAGCTATGGCATGATAAGCGGCAAGAATCCAGGCATCCGCATCCTGTAAGGCAGTCTGTATCTTGTTCAGCGTGAGGGGGTGTGCCTGGTCACCAAAATCTTTGACTGCCAGAAGCGCGGTCAAGCGAACACCCAAATCTTCATCGGCAAAGACATTATGCTGGATTAGAAGTTCGCTACTCTCCCTGGTTCGAGGAAGCGTTTGAATGCCTGCTTTTCGAACAGCCGCAGACGGATGTGTCAAAGCCTCGGCAGAAACGCTTTTTAGTGCCTCATTCTCTCCAAGTCCATGCAGTGTCCAGAGCGCATGCACAGCCCCTGGATCAAATCCTGTTTCATCCAACTTCTTGCGAGTTACCAGCTGAGTTAAATCTTCCGTTAGCTCTTTGACATTGCGTTCAATCAGCATCCTCTGCGCTGTAAGGCGCCAGAACTGATTTGTGCTTTGCAGAGCTTCCAAAAGTCCCGCAGTATCTTCGTGAGAGAGGTTTCTTTGAGCAACTGCATCACCAAATGTGATGACATAGACCCGTCCATGCTCACGATCACGCAATGGGTTCATGTGTGCATTTCCAGGACCGGCACGATCATTCCATATCTGGTTCTCCATGCCTCTTTGATCCGGGTTGTGCTGGATTACGGGATTATACCAGTCGGCAACCCACAGATTCTCATCCGGGCCAATGTCAGCGAAAACTGGAGCAACCCATTCATCACTGCTGGCCAGAATATTCAGAATCTCTCCGTCAGATTCTTTTTCAATACTTCCATCGGGTTCCATCCTAGCTGCATGAACAACATGCGCTGTAGGCTCAGCCACCATAAGAGCTCCCCAGTATTCGGAGGGAAACCGGCGACCATTATAAGGGAATGCTCCCGAGGCCGCTGTGTAACCATCCCGAAAATCCACCTGCTGAAGTTGGCGTTCTGCCGAGTGTTTGACCAGATAATGGCTTTGAACATTGGCCACATTTTTTGACATGTGGTATCGTAGAGGGATTCCGACTACAACCACATGGTTATTGTTGGCTGTTGATCCATAGATTGTATTGTCTTCTCCAATCCCCAGTCCCCAAGTATTGTTATTGAATTCGGCAACGGGATCCAGATCTGTTCCATCGGTTCGGACCCGAAATAGCCCCCGACTCAAAATGAGCGCATCCGTGTCAGGTGCATGTCCAGGTTCATAGAGACCACTGTATCCGACAGCTCCCCATAGAAAATTGTCCAGCCCGATTTTCAGATTGCTCATCACCGCATGGGTATCGTAGGTTCCAAAGGCATTGTCAAGAATCACATGCTTCTCGTCCGCCTGGTCATCCCCGTTTGTATCTTTCAGAAAGACCAGATCTGGAGCTTGCCCAACGATGGCTCCACCTTTCACCAGGGCGATCCCTGTAGTGAGGGGGAGATCTTCTGCAAATCGTATAAACCTGTCTGCGCGGTAATCTCCGTCTGTGTCCTCACAGATCGTAATCCGGTCTGTACCGGATTCCTCACCGACATGATCGTGCGGATAATTCGTTGACTCCACAACCCACAGTCGCCCGCGCTCATCCCAAGCCAGAGCAATCGGATTCACTATATCGGGTTCATGGGCAAACACATGGACATCAAATCCCGGGGGCACCTCCAGCCTTGTGAGTGTTTCTTCGGGGGTAAGCGGTGCCTGAAGCTGATGTGTGGACACACTGTTGCTTGCGGACGAATATCGCAGTGCGGCTTTTCCAGAGCAGCCAGTAAGGATCAGGGGGACAAGAAAACAAAGTGCATATGACTTCATCTGAATTCAGGATTTGCTGGATCGGAGAGTATTCCACGGTGCCTGCTTCGACAAATCCTCAGAAAGAGGCTTGGACAGGTCGGCAGGGGTAAACACGACGAGGAGCACAGCGGGTATTTTTCCTGTGTTAAAGGAGGCGTGAGGGAGTCCTGCAGGGATTACTGCTGCATCCCCGGCAGTCAAAATCTGACTAAACTGTTCAATCCATTGCTCGACAGCTCCCTCCAGTACAAGAATCAACTCTTCACGTCCGGGATGTCGGTGAAAGTCATGTCCGTCGCCGGGGTTGATCTCCGCCCTGGCGGAAAAGAGTCCGGGCGTGACGGGATCAGGATAATTGATCCAGGTGTTGGTTCCCTGATTCACGAATTCTGTGAAGTGCGAATTCTTGTGGAGAAAAAACTGATCAAACATTATCGTCTGCGGGCGGCTGGGCACGGGATCTGTTTAAATTCGTGTGTAAGATTGATCAGAGATTGCTCAACGCCCATCCGCTCAAGGCTACTGGCTCCTACAAACCCGACTGCATCGGAGTGTTCATTGATATAAGAAGCATCAGAAGGAGTACAGATTGGCCCTCCATGGCTCAGAAAAATAATGTCCTTGCGAACACTGCGAGCAGCTTCAATTATGCTCTGAGTCTGCTCTGCAGCCTCTTGCAGCGTGCAGGCAGTTTCGGTCACTCCGATGGATCCACCAACGGTGCATCCTGCGTGAGCAATGATAACATCTGCGCCGGCTTGGGCCATCTTGCGGGATTCTTCGGGCGTGCTGACATAAACAATCGTGAACAGGTCAATCCCTCTTTTCTGTGCGAGTGCGACCATGTCTGTCTCATGTTGCACACTCATTCCTGTTTCTTCCAGCACTTGCCGAAAGAGACCATCCACGATAGTATGCGTCGGGAAATTATTGATTCCGCTAAATCCCATGTCCTTCACTTTCAGAAGATGGTGCCAGATCCGTCGACGTGGATCCGAGGCGTAGACTCCGCAGATAACAGGAATTTCTTCTACCACGGGAAGCACCTCATATTCGCCGATTTCCATGGCAACTGCATTCGCATCACCGTATGCCATAAGCCCTGCCGTCGAGCCATGGCCAGACATCCGAAAACGCCCCGAATTGTAGATGATCAGAAGATCAGCCCCGCCTTTTTCAATAAACTTGGCACTGATCCCCGCACCGGCCCCGGCAACAATAATGGGTTCACCACGATCCAGAGTCGCATGTAGTCGCTCCAAGACCTCTGCGCGGGTATATGGATTACCAATTCCGGTCCATGGATTGGGCATGACCGTATGAGTTTAGAGTATCAACTATCTACGATAAGGACGGGGATTCATCGCAATGACTCATCACTCCACATCAAAGATAACAACAGAAAATGAACATGAGCTGGTGATAATGTTGAATCTTGGTTATATTGTGAAACTCAAATACACGAATATATGGTTCCCAAAATTGTCAGCCGTCGCAGTTTTCTGAAACATTTAGGGAGTGCGGCGACACTCCCACTCATCATCCCTGCATCTGCGCTTGGACGAGGTCAGAGGCCTGCTCCTAGTGAACGCATTAATATGGGTTTTATTGGGATGGGAAGTATGGGGATGCATAATCTTCGAGGGTTCATTGAAAAACCGGATGTCCAGGTTGTAGCGGTTTGTGATGTGAATCCGGCTGGAGATAACTATGCCGGAAGCGGGTTGAAAGGGCGTGAACCGGCCCGCGAACTCGTGGAGACCGCCTATACGGAAAGGAACGGCATGACCACCTATGCCGGCTGTGACTCCTATGCATTTTTCTGGCAGATACTGGAACGGAAGGATATTGATGCTGTCTGTCTTTCCCTACCGGATCACTGGCATGCTTATATGGCGGTAGCCGCAGCCAAGGCAGGTAAAGATATGTACAGCGAAAAGCCGCTAGCTCGCACGATTCAAGAAGGGAGATTCATGGTCAAGGCTATACGAAAATATAACTCAATCTTCCAGACAGGGAGTCAGCAGCGTTCGGATCATCGCTTTCGGCATGCCTGCGAACTGGCCCGAAACGGATACCTTGGTGAAGTGCAGAAGGTTTATGCACAGGTGGGCGGGATTTCGCGGCCATTCCCACATATGGAGGCCGAACCTGTTCCGGATGACTTCCTCTATGAGTTGTGGCTCGGCAATGCGCCATCCGCTCCATACCACCGGGAACGTGTCAGCGGAGGATATAACACAGAAGAGGGGGCATGGCGGGCCTGGAGGCCGTATTCTGCAGGCCATATAGCAGACTGGGGAGCACACAATTTTGATATTTCTCTTTGGGGGCTGGGACTTGACCGATCTGCTCCGGTGCAGATCGTGCATGCTTCTGATTCCGAGGAAGAGGAACTCATGCTCATGTATGCAGATCATCCTCCAATCATCAAGAAGAAAGGGCCACATGACGGGATGATCCAGTTTCTTGGTACAGAAGGGTGGGTTGGAGTCAGTCGCGGTGACATCTGGGCCTCCGATGAGCGTCTGCTTGCCCTTGAAATGAAAGCTGGTGACACACGCCTGTACCAGAGCGACGATCATCGCCGGAACTTCCTGAACTGTATCAAGACGCGCGTTCTCCCCGTATGTGATGTCGAAATTGGTCACAGCTCCTCTATGGCATGTCTGACGAGTGAGATCTGCATGCGTCTGGGACGTACGCTGGAATTTGATCCCGCGAAGGAAGAATTCCATGACGAGGAGGCGAACAACCTTGTTACGAGGGCAATGCGCGAGCCATGGTCATTGTAAGCTGAACTCCGACTATTTGCAAAGCACTCGGGAGGAACTTAATACAGTGTCAATTGCCCGGCGAACTCAGGGCAGTGGGGAGACTCTGAACACCAGTTCTTCCATGAAAACCCGGCAGAGAGCTTACAATTTTGCAATCGGCAGAGTGCTTGCATGCCGATCAATGGAATCAATCATATCGCGTGAGAGAGCAAGGTTGTGCTTCTCTAACCTCCATATTTCGCGGAAGAGTGCCACCGTCTCCCTAGCTGTATCCAGCACAAGTTTCTCCGGCAGGCGTGCTTTTCCGGCCAAGTGGGAGAGCTCGCCCAGCGAAAACTCTTTGAAGCGTTTCGTACGGCTGAACTTGAGCGCAAACTTGTCATCCGGGATGTAATGAATGGTTGAAACAAAATCATACGCTGGGGCCAAGGACGCATTTCGTTGATCTGGATACACGAGTGACCAATTCTTCAAATGCATGTCTGCATTGCCAATGAGCACATTAAACACAATTCGCCGGATGAATTCTTCAATGTCCTGGCTTTTTTCTTCCATGCGAATGATGCTTGCAATATTGCGGATAGAAGCCTTATCATACTTGTCATCGGGGTAGACCCCAAAAATTTGTGCAAAATCTTCCATATGAACGGGAGATCCACTGGCGGGTCGGTCAAACCGATCTATCAAAAACGCATGAGTCCCGAAGGCTTCTATACCGTCTGGCAGATTTTCAATCAAGTCAACATGGATTAACTCTACATGAGGAACATCAATTCCAACAAGGCGGGCCAGCTCCATCATGCTGTATTCGTTTTCGGGGAGGGCGTGAAAATACCGCGTTGGCAGCTTTAGAATCCGGTCCCCACCGATTCCCTGCACGGGGATCGTAAGGCCACCCCGAGTGTTCTTGATTGCCGAGAATTTTAATTGCACTCCAGCCAAGGAAAACCGCAAAATCTGTTTGCGAGAATCTTCTTTCTGATCGTATCTGTTACGCGTCCCTGGAGGATACTCCTCCCCGTCCGCCGGCTGAGCTGTCACTGCACCCGGCAAATCTTGACCAAGCATCCAGAGGAGGAAAAATTCTCGCACACTCTTGACACCAGCCCGTTCAGCCAAATAACGGCGCAGATATCCTTCTGGCAAAAGATTGGAGAACCATGGGTGGATCTTCATCCTATTTCCATGAAAGTCTGTCTTCAGTTCGCCAAACGGATCTTTGAACCATAATCCAAGAAGCGGGCGATTCGAATCGTATATATATTCTTCCGTGAAAGCGAAAAGAGTACGATCACTGCCAACATGTGTTAGCGTTGCGATTTTCTTGCCGTGGAGAAGTATGTCAAGAACGGAAACATCAGGCATCGCTCTCCTCTTCAAGAGAATAAGTATGGCTCTGTGGGCGGGTCTGAATTGACAAGGAGTATGTCCTTTCAATTTGATGTAGAAGTTGATCTGTTCGTTTTATCAGCCTTTCGACCCTATCGGAATCAAGGGACGTTTTCAGCATGCGTTCCATGTATCTAGTCCAGCGCATGAAATTTTTGGACTCAGCAGCAGGAACACGCGCCATCTCAAGAAGATTCATCTGCTTCTGCAAGCGTTCCAATTCTCCTGACTTTGAATCCAACTTGGCAGCCTCCTGCAGAATGCGATCAAAGGCTTTTTTAGCTCTGGCAAATTGACTGGAGCCAATCGTTGATTTCAACATTGTACTTCGGGCGATTGCCTGAACAGCGGGTAGAGCTTTTTTTGGCACGAGTTCCAGCTCCAAGTCCAGTACTCTGAACAGAGCCACCAAACTTGAAAGACGTAAGTCAACCCTGCTGTTTTCGAATTTTGATATTTGTGCCTGAGGTACACCAGACGCAATACTTAGGTCTCGCTGACTTATTCCGACAACCTTTCTTGCTCTTTTAATGGCAGTACCCATATGGTCTGATTGGTTACTCATAACGATAGTTAATTAAACATCTTAAAAAATAAAGATGTTTAATGGTACATTGTTTTTAGTGTAAGGTTCCCGAAGATGTCGGATTTCAGATTCACTCTGACTTTGACGGGTTCAGATCGTCTTTTGTAGAAATCTTCCCCTTGGTATCTTGCACGAAATTTCTGTCTGCTTCTTGTGAGGTTCTGGCGAAAACACCTCTATCCCTGCCTTGATGTGCCCGCAAGCACTCTCAGAGCGATATTTATCCGTCACCCAAGAATTTTGCAAGAGGCTCTTATTTACAGTGTTCCGATTTCTTGGAGATCACCCTCAGGCACCTCTATGCATAAGGTAATCATCGTAATCATCACTGTCCATACTGGAATTGAAGTGTTGCCCCGAAATTCTCCCGCGCTCTTCTCATGGCAATGCTGAAATGACCTGACTGCTAATTTGGAATATATCCGTATAGGTATCATTATTTATTTGATACCCAATAGAATATAAAATAATAGGGATTTGTAAAGGAAACTGTACGCATAAACCTCATGCGGCCGGACTCCTCTCTGTCATTTGACGGGTCGTCGGGATCCCTAGTGGGTCGCCCCTCGCGCGTCCAGTTGCCCCAGTCCCCGAGGCCAAGATGTTCGCGGTAGCATTCAGGTCCGCGTGCTCCGCTTGCCGGACATTCCTGCCCGGCTTCTCTTTCGTGCCCCTGCCAGATTTCGTCATTCCCCGAACTGGCAATTTCGCCACCACGACCACAGATGACTGATTCGCAATTTTGCGACTGTTCTGATGGTTCCGGTCATGCCGGCAGTTCGCCTCCTTCCTGCTCACCCTGGCAATCTGCCGTTGCGTCTTCTTTGCCCTGTTTGACAGCTGTTTGCGCCCGTCTTTCTTCTGCCGGGCTAGTTGCCGGGCCAGCTTCCTCTGCTTGCGCTTTTTCTTGATGGCATAGATGCCTTTGGTCGGCTTGTCAATCACCTCACCTGGGCGATCATCCGAATAGACCACGGCGATCATGCCACTGGCTTTCCGGTCAATCCCGGCAACCACTCCGTTGTCTGGAATCACAGGGGCAGCGATCTCATACAGAACCGTAACATACCACCTGTCTCTTTCCTTGAAGATCGTCGCAAACTTTGGCTCTCCTTCGGGATAGGGATTCCCTCCTCGTCTGCGAATCGGCATATACCCCCGTTTCGGGATGAAAATATGTCTGTCTGTGATCTTGAGGATCCTGTGGAATCGTACAGGAGGGGCGTGTGCGATCTCTGGACTTAAACTTGGGCTTGCGCGCCCTTCCCGCAAAGTAGCTTCCCCATGCCTGCGACAGTTGTTTCCGTGTGTGGCGAACACATGCACAGGAGCATTCCTGAAGCCAGGCGTACGCAGGATCATTTCGCAATTGTGTGAATTCCGTAAAGAGGATCCGCCAGTCGGTCGAAAGCATGGCAGTGCCTTGCTCTTTCGCGGCGGCCACCTGCGCCTGATTCTTTGCCAGGAAAAAATCCCAGACCATTCTGCACGCCCCACACATGGCAAACAGGAAAATGACATTGTCCAGCGTAACAGGAATCAGCCTGTAGCGCACGCCACGATACGCCTTCCCGTTCCGTGTTTCTGGCATCTATTCCTCCGGTGTTGCTGGAAGCACATGGATCCCCCGAACCAGACGCTCTACTCCGTGTTTATCACAGTTCCTTTTATAACTCCCAAACAATACAATTAGCTTCAATTGATAGTTCCCACAGATCACCTTATACCCTGCATGGTATCGCAGTGTTTTCTCCCTTCGTGCGTACAGTGCGCTGAACTCATAACAAAATAATCTTGTCTGTACTTCCGAGTCTGTTTCAGTCTCAGATGCAAAATTCATCATCTGGCGATCAAGCTCAGATGTAGACTGCCCGAATCTATCTGCCCGGGCAGTTCTGGCAGTCTGGATTTCAGCTCAGGATTTGATCTGTGGAACGCAGCGATGAATAAATGTCCTGCACTGCAGAAAGTCAGATTACTGCCACGGTATACGGCCGCTGTCCTGTATGTACTGTCGCAGCATCGTGGCAAGTTCACGAAATATTTCGGGCTCAGCCGAGGCCAAATCTGTGGTTTCCAGCGGGTCCTGTTCCAGATTGTACAGTTCAAGCGGAGCGTAGGGGGTATTTTGCAGTAACTTCCACGGTCCCTTTCGAACAGCTTCAATTGTTTTTCCACCGTAGTGCAAGCCTCCTTCCCTTCTGGTGAAGAAAAGAGTTCGGTCAGAATCAAGGTCCGATTTATCCTGAAACGCAGCAAGGAAACTCACTCCGTCAATTGTATGTGAAATTCTGATTCCGGCCGCTTCCAGGAGAGTCGGATAAATATCCATGGTGGTCAACAGAGCATTGTTTATCATACCCGTTGCACTGCGTACGGGCCAGGATGCAATTGCCGGAACCCGAAGCCCCCCTTCGTACATGGTCCCTTTCCCCTCTCGTAACGGGCCGTTGTGTGCTCCCACATTGAGCTGGCCACCATTGTCGCTGACAAATATCACAAGTGTGTTCGCATGGAAACCATGTTCTTTCAGGGATGACAGAACCCTGCCAATTCCGTAGTCCATATGCTCAATCAGAGCCACGAGTTTGGCTCTGGTTGAATCAATGCCGGGTTGCCGCTTGTGAACCTGGTCAACCCACTCATCTGGAGGCTGAATCGGGGTGTGGGGTGCATTATAAGCCAGATGCAGAAAGAAGGGGGCAGAGGAGGATGTGCGACCCTCAATGTAACTTGCAGCCCAGTCTGAGAATATATCTGTTGCATGTCCTTCTGGATGAATGACATCCTCTCCGCGCCGCATATAATTCAGACCGTGACGCTGATGGTGGTAATAGTCATCCATCATGTCCCCAAGGAACCCCTCAAAGTGTTCAAATCCCCGGTCAACCGGCCGCTGTGGTGCATTCAATCCGAGATGCCACTTGCCCACCATTGCAGTATGATACCCATGTTGGCGAAGCATCTCTGGCAAAAGGTTGACATCCGGTGCGAGTTTGCCCCAGCTGTCTGTGGCATGTGTACGAATGACACCGGGAACACCTACGAGCGGGGGATAGCGACCAGAGAGAAGGTAAGCGTCCGAACAGCCCTGTCTTGCCCCTGTATTTTGGCATACGCCCCTGTCTAGGGTTGGTGCCTTCCTGCGGCATATTCTGTGAGGGGATCAGGGATTCCGAAGGCAGAGAGGTTCTGTGTGTTCCCGGGAGTTTCCGTTTGTGATTCTCGTCCCCTGTTCTGTGCGGGTCTGCCGGGTGCGTCCTACTTTTTCTGGCGGGAACCAAGCGATGGTTTTGGATCCCGTGTCGTTCCCGCGGGGAAGCGGGGGAGGCTATGCTGCCTTGGCGAGTGGCACTTGTTGTTCTTTCTGCCGGGTCGCCTTCCAGTGATGAGGCAGCAGCGTGTGGAGCTCTTCGTCAGGCGTGGTTTCCACGCGCCTCAGGATATCCATCAGCCACTCCTGCGGATGGACTTCATGGAGTTGGCAAGTACTGAGCAGAGAGTAGATCGTGGCGGCATTGGCGGCGGCCGCATGCGAGCCGGCAAACAGGTAGTTCTTGCGTCCCAGTGCAATGGGACGAACCCGGTTCTCCACGAGATTGTTGTCAATCTCCACGCGTCCATTGCGGGTGAAGCCGCTCAGGCGATCCCATAGCTTCAGGGTGTAGCGCACGGCTCTGAACCAGAAGGTGTCATTGTCCCCGGTGTGTTCTCGCAGGAGGGCTTCCAGCACCTGCAGGATGGGGACGGACTGCTCCTGGCGCACCCGCACCCGCTCCGCAGCGTCTGCCCCCTGCTCGCGGAGCTCGTCCTCCACTGCATACAGCTGCTGGATCAGCACCACAGCCTGTTCCGCCTGTGGGGAGTTCTCTCCCTCGGCACGCAGAGCATTCTTGAATTTCCGCCGGGCATGCGCCCAGCACGCGAACAGTTCAATCCCGTCTATTTTCCCAAACTGATGGTAGACCGCATAGCCGTCGGTCTGCAACTCTCCCCGGAACCCCTCCAGCATTTCCGTCGGCCCTGCCCGGGAACGCGTCGGCTGATAATCCACCAGGATCAGTCCAGAGATGGGACAGGTATAGAAAAAGTACCAGCCCCTGTGATAGGTGCCACCGGCCCTGCTTTTCGCCCGATCCTGCACCAGAATGCGGGTTTCGTCTGCCTGAATATAGCCATCTGCCAGCACTTCCATGCGCAGGGGATGGTTCAGGCGATCCAGCCGGGAGGCCACCAGGTGTACCCAGTCCGTTGCCGTGGATTTGGAAATCTGTACGCCAGATTCCAGATGCAGCTGCTTCACGATCCGCTCAATCGGGAGGTGATAGAGATACTTGGAGAGCACCAGATGGGTCAGCAGGCTCTCATCCGCCCGGCACTTGCGCAGTCCGCGGTCGGTGGGCAACGGCGCCTCGCACAGTTTCGTGCCGTCTTCCCTCGCAAAGACCGGATACAGTTCGCACTTGACATACAACTGTCCCGGTTTGCGAGCCAGCTTTTCTCTCTCCACATACCCGACGAGTTTGGCATCGGGGGGAAGGTTGTCCGGGGGATCCATGCGGACCGTTTCTACGGGCAGTCCTGCGTTCTTCCAGAATTCTTTCCCCATATAGACGCGCTTTTTCCCGGTCTTCTTCCGCCTCTCTTTCCGCTCCACCTCGTGCCAAGCGGCAGCAGAGACCTGATCTGGAAACATCTCATACTGGCTACGGTCATGCCGCTCGCTTTTCGGTCGATACTTCTGACTTCTCACGAAGGCAAGCTCCTGTTTGAGGGCGCGGATTTCTTTGCGCAAGTCTTGGATCTTTTTCTCTTGGGTCTCGCACTTTGCCCGCAGAGTCTTGCTCTCCCGGTCTTGGGTCTCGCACTTTGCTTCCAGGGTCTCAATCTCCCGGTCTCTGGCTTCGCACTTCGTTCGCAGGGTCTCGCATTCCCGGTCTAGGGTCTCAATCTTCTGGTCTCTGGCTTCGCACTTCGTTCGCAGGGTCTCGCATTCCCGGTCTAGGGTCTCAATCTTCTGGTCTCTGGCTTCGCACTTCGTTCGCAGGGTCTCGCATTCCCGGTCTAGGGTCTCAATCTTCTGGTCTCTGGCTTCGCACTTCGTTCGCAGGGTCTCGCACTCGGCGGTCTTCTTCCGAAGAGCTTCCAGAATCTCCTGGGGCGGGGCGTGCTCGGACAGGATGGGAGCGATGCGTTCCATGCTGGAAATATACAACATAAAATACTAAAAGTGAAAATTTATGCAACATAAATATAAATACTGTTCCTGAATCCATCCCCACCCAAGATCCCCTTCCAATACAGCCACTCCAGCTTCCAGGAAAAATCCCCGGCATGGAATCACGAAGAGACAACAGACTGCCAGAAGAACCCGCAGACCGATAACACGACCACCCCTCGGTCACAGAGTGGACTCAGGAAGGCACAAATCCACCATACCAGCGTATCCCCCCTGACAGCTTATATGGAGGCTGTTCGGACGGATACGAGAGAAGAGAGGCTCTGGTCGGCGAGCAAACCGGGGAGTTAGCATAGAACTGTGTAAATTGAATCCCGGTGGCAGCCAGGCTGTCAAGTACGGGCGAATGCAGGTCCTCAGCTCCGTATACCGAGAGATCTCCATATCCCAGATCATCGGCGACAATGAGGACAATATTTGGCCTCTGTGCGGTGGCAGGCAAAATCCAAAGAAATAGCAGGAGAATTACAGTGACTTTCCGCATGTGTCTGACCAATCAATTTTCGATGCATATGCCAAAATACGACAACTACCCGTGCATCAGGTGATTCCAGCCTTCCAGTATCTGTTCTTCGGTAATCTGATCTGTGATATACGCATTCCCAATTTCCCGAAGTAAAATAAGACGGAGATTTCCTGCCTCAATCTTCTTGTCAAAATACATTGCCTGTATCAATACTTTGGGATCAAGATGAGAGATAGAGTTTCTCACAGGCAGCCGTTGCAAGAGTGATTCTATGACAGTGTATGGCAAATCTGGATTCAGGATAGCAGATACACGGGTGGCGGCTCTCATCCCCAAGGCAACAGCTTCCCCATGGGTAAACCCTCCATACCCGGCAACACATTCAATGGCATGGGCAAAGGTATGTCCAAAGTTCAGAATTGCCCGTCGGGAGGATTCCCGCTCATCTTCACTGACCACAACCGCTTTGATCTCTGCGGCCCGCACAATCATGCGTTGCACGCAGGCTTTTTCCCTGTGCAGAATCCTGTCCCAATTCTCGGACAGCTCGTCTGCGAAATTCGCATCCGCAATCAGACCGTGCTTGACAACCTCCGAAAGCCCGCTCCTCCATTCCAGTTCAGGAAGACTTTGAAGCATGTCTAGATCCGACAATACCAGTGCTGGCTGATGAAATGCTCCAATCAGGTTTTTCCCGAGCTTGTGGTTAATGCCGGTTTTCCCTCCTATAGAACTGTCTACCTGGGCAATCAGAGATGTCGGCAAATGAACAAGAGGCAGGCCCCGAAGCAGAGTTGCCGCGGCAAAGCCTGCCAAGTCTCCAATCACTCCTCCCCCCAGTGCAAAAACAGGGGTCTGCCGATCAATTCCGGCCGACAAAACCTCGTCATAAATGTGCTGAAGCTGGTCAGGGGTTTTTGAGGATTCGCCGGGGAGAATCAGAATTTCTGTGACTGGTCCCCACCCAGACTCTGAGAGAATGGCTCTGAGCGAGTCCAAATAAAGAGGAGCCAAATTTGTATCCGTTACAATGATACAGGGGCCCCTCCGAAGTCTGCTTTTATCAAGCAGATGTGGCAGTTCCTGCAGGCAGGCAAACCGGATCGGACAGGAACGCCCGCCCTCCAGTTGGACATGTACAACAGCCTTGTCCATGCGGCAAAAGACAGCCGGGGAGCCGCCAGACAGCAGCTCCCCAAGAAAGACTCTGATAAAATGGACTATTCAGGCTTTGTGAGTGCCGTAATCAGGGGAAGAAACTCATTCGAATCCTCGCTCATCACTTGCAGGCGCAACACCCTGACCAGGAAGGCTTTGCCCTTTCTTATATCTTTGTATACGCGCCTGAACTCATCAATACTTGATACAGGCGTGTTATCAATCTCTACGATAACGTCGTCGGTCCGCAGGTCTGATTCACTGAACGCCTCACTGCTTTCATCAATGGACTGGATCCATACGCCCTGCACATCCTCAGATATCTGAAAACGCTCCTGGAGGATTTCGCTGTCCAAGTCCCGCAGCAGCAGGCCAAGCTCATCCAGTTTCCCCTCGTCCTCACGCCTTGTCTCATTCGGTTCGCTGTTGCGAGCGAACTGATCCGGCAGTGCACCCAGGGTTACTTCAATCTGAATCCGGTCTTCTCCCCGAATGATGTCAAGCAGAACCTCATCCCCTGGAACTTTATTGCCAATTGTGGTCCGCAGCAGTAAATAATCTGCAAGTTCAACCCCGTCAATTCCAGCGATAATATCACCCACCTCAACGCCAGCCTTGTCCGCAGCACTGTTCTTTTCAACCTGACTCACCTGTGCGGAACCGGGGGGTGCATCCAGCGCACTTGCCAGAGACTGCGAAACCCGGTCAAAGCGTATCCCCAGAAACCCGCGATCTACCCGGCCCTTGTCAATGAGCTGGGTAGCAACATTGCCTACAATGGAAACAGGAATAGCAAATCCAATTCCTGCATTATTCCCAGTGGGAGAGAGAATCGCAGAATTTATGCCCACCAGTT
The DNA here is from genome assembly GCA_965203305.1 of Rhodothermales bacterium. Classification (GTDB taxonomy): domain Bacteria; phylum Bacteroidota; class Rhodothermia; order Rhodothermales; family Bin80; genus Bin80. The sequence continues at coordinate 201,212 of OZ241874.1, forward strand.
GCCCGCTCATATTGACGAGTGGTCCTCCTGAATTTCCCCGATTGATCGCTGCATCTGTCTGAATAAAGGCAGAATACAGGTTAAGCCGGGCAAGCCGGTTGCTCGTTCGACCGATTGCACTCACAATTCCGGCTGTGGCAGTATTGTCCAGTGCTTCATCCAGTGGTGATCCGAACGCCATCACCCACTGCCCTACCCGAACATTGGAGGGCGGGGCAAGCGTAACCGTGGGCAGCCCCGTTTCACCAATACGAATGACTGCCAGATCACTGTTGCGATCTCGCCCGACCACTTCAGCAGTGAAGGTGCGACCATCATGGAGCAGAACCTGCAACTTGTCTGCACCATCTATCACATGGTCATTTGTCACGATGTACCCGTCCGAACGAATAACAACTCCCGATCCCAGTCCCTGGCGAACCTGTGGAGGCATGTTGGGGGAAAGATTCGGCACAAGCTGCTGCCAGGGTGTCCCTTCCCACATGTTGCTGTTCACATCAACCTCTACCTTTTCTTCTGATCGAATCTGCACCACAGCAGGGTTCACCGCATCAGCAACATTTATAAATGCCTCTTCCCACTCCAGGCGTGCGCTTTCCGAGGGAGCCTGCAGGAGTGTGGAATTGCCGGCCTGAGTATCCGTGCCAACATTATGTCCCTGATCAAACAGGTTCACCCCCAGGGTAGCTGACAGCACACCCGCAATGAAGACGCTGACCACAATGAGGATGGTTGGAAAAAAGCGAATCTTGTTCATGAACTCAAAAATGTTAATGATTGATAATGTGTGTGTTGCAAACAACGGACCAAAACGAATTTCTGGGGCATTATTGACCTCCGGGAATACCGGGTCGTGTCATATTGCGCACATCCAGCAGCCTGTCCAGTGTCTTTTCGTCCAAAACATTCATTTCAAGGGCAACCTCCCGAACTGTTCGTCCAGATGAGACTGCCTCTTTGGCAATCCTGGCTGCCAGGTCATATCCAATGGCACTGTTGAGTGCAGTGGCAAGGGACGGATTCAGTTCCAGCAGTCCCTGACACCTGGGACGGTTGGCATCCATGCCGGCGATACATTTGTCTACAAACGCATTACTGGCACCTGCAAGCAGCTGAATGCTTTCCAGAAGTGCTACGGCCATCACCGGCATCATCACATTCAATTCGAGATTCCCATGCTGTCCGCAAATTGTCAGGGTCGTGTGATTGCCCATAACGCGGGCACAGACCATCATCATGGCCTCGCATAGCACGGGATTGACTTTTCCGGGCATGATTGAGGAGCCAGGCTGGAGGGACTTGAGTGTGATTTCGGAAATTCCGCTGGTGGGTCCGCTCGCAAGAATTCGGATATCATTTGCGATTTTCATGAGCGAAACCGCAGTTGTATTCAGGGCACCAGAGGCGGATACAATGGCATCCCGTGCGGACTGTGCTTCAAAGTGATTTTCAGCTTCCCGGAATGTTACCCCGGTTACTTCGCTGACATAGGCAAGAGTTTGCTTCGGAAAGTCCAGATGGCGATTGATGCCAGAACCCGTCGCTGTTCCGCCCAAGGGAACTTCACGCAGCTCTGCCTGTCCGACACGGATGCGGTGAATGCTTCGGGTAACTTGCATGGCATAGCCGCCAAATTCCTGTCCCAGTGTGATTGGAGTGGCATCCATGAGGTGCGTACGTGCACTCTTGACCACATCATCAAAGTCATGAGTTTTTTCCTGCAGTGCCCCTTCCAGTCGAATCAGTGCCGGGATCAGATGGTCTTCTATTTCGCATGCAGCCGCTATCTGAATAGAGGTCGGGATCACATCATTTGAAGACTGACACAGGTTCACCTGATCATTGGGGTGAACACTCTGATTTTCGAGCAGATCCGTTGCCAGTCTGGCAATCACCTCATTGGCATTCATATTGCTGGATGTCCCGCTTCCTGTCTGGAATACATCCACAGGAAACTGATCATCAAGATCACCTGCAATGACACCCTGTGCTGCCTTGGCAATTGCGTCCGCGACAGGTCTCTCAAGCATGCCGAGATCGGCATTCGTTTTTGCAGCGGCTTGCTTGACCTGACCAAGTGCCCGGATGAATGCACGGGGCATACTCTGTCCACTGATGGGGAAATTATCAACCGCCCGCTGGGTCTGGGCCCCGTATATGGCATTCACTGGTACATGTACTTCCCCCAGGGAGTCCTTTTCAATCCGAAATTTGCTCATGGTGAAGCGGAATAAATAGCTGGGTTCACTAATATAAACGAATTAGGTCCCTTATTGTAGCAAACAGTCCCAAAATATATTATCAGTCGCATGGAGATCATCAAAACGGTTGCACACATGCAGGCATATACCGACGAGAAGCGTGCCGAGGGTGACATATTAGGACTAGTTCCGACCATGGGAGGGCTGCACAAGGGACACCTGTCGCTAGTAGAACATGCAAAAGAGGAAGCAGATCATGTTATAGTATCTATTTTTGTTAATCCAACTCAGTTCAGTCCCGGTGAAGATTTTGAAACGTATCCCAGAAATTTTGATCGGGACTACACATTGCTGAGAGAGATCGGAGGGGTAGATGCCGTGTTTGCTCCGAGCGATGAAGCTCTTTATCCCGAGGGGATTGATCAACAGGAAGTATGGCTTACCTGTCCAGAAATGACGAGACACCTGTGCGGAAAGTACAGACTTGGACATTTTGAGGGAGTTCTGACAGTTGTAATGAAACTGTTCGCGGCGTGCAAGCCCCACATCAGTGTATTTGGACTCAAGGACATACAGCAATATGTACTGCTGAAAAAAATGGTTCAGGACTTGTCCCTTGGTATCAAAATCATTGGTGCCCCGACAGTCCGTGAGTCAAACGGGCTAGCATGTTCTTCACGGAATGAACACTTGAGTGCAGAAGAACGTATCCAGGCAGAAGTTCTTTCAAGGGCTGTGACTATAGCAAAAAACAGAATACAGAGCGGGGAGGGAAGCCCAGCAAGTGTAACAGCCTTGATGAAAGATGTCATTCAGTCTGCTCCGCTTGCAAAGTTACAGTATGCAGAGATTGTAGCCATACACTCACTTCATCCGATTAAACAGTTTACACCAGGTATACAAGTAATTGCTGCTGTTGCAGTATATTTTCGGGAGGTACGCCTGATTGACAGTGCAATTGCTTGTGTTCCGATGGAACAGGTTCGCACATCACTGTGACACCGAGCAAGATGACCTTGAAAAACATCCTGATCGCAGACTGGAACATCTTCATTCGCAGGGTTAGAAATGCCCACATGTCTCTACATCACTGCAGACAGCGGAGCTACTCTGTTGCGGACTTGACACATGATCTTCTAATTTGATACCGAATGCTTGAAGACAGCCGAATCAATTACATTGAGTTGCCTGCAGCAGATATTGCGAACACGAAATCATTCTATGGGAGTGTGTTTGGGTGGATATTTGAAGACTATGGAGAGGACTACTGTGCGTTCAATGATGGGAGGCTTGATGGCGGTTTCTATCGTTCCTCACTCAATTCTGATGGCAGTAAAGGAGCTGCACTGGTGATTTTGTACGCAACTGACCTGGAAGCTACACTGGAGCGTGTCGTTGCCGCGGGGGCACAAATTTGTCGACCTGTATTTTCGTTTCCCGGGGGTCGAAGATTTCATTTTCTGGATCCCAGCGGCAATGAGCTTGCCGTCTGGAGTGACAACTAACCCTGGCTGTGTACAGTGTCTGTCCGAAAATTCATAATACCGCCAATATATGGGGTTTAGAGAGCGCATGAGGGGTTTTTGGAGATATTTTTCCTGACGAATATGAAGGCTCTTTGGCGAATTGGGGCAATTAAATCCCCGAACAAGGTCTATAAATGGGGCTTGTATACGTGAGGGCCCGTCTCAAGATGGAACCGGTATACGTACACTTGACGGGTCATCGGGGTCCCCAGCGGGAACGCCCCTCGCACGTCCAGATGCCCCATGCCCTGGGGCTCGTAAGATGTTCGCGGCCGCATTCACATCCGCGTGTTCTTCATAGCCACAACCCAGACACACAAACTTGCGCAATGTGGCCCGGCTGTTCCTGTCTACATGTCCGCACAGACTGCAGGTCTGGCTGGTGTACGCTGCCACCACATAGAGAATGAGAAAGCACTTGTACCCCAGCATCTGGACCAGCTGGGCGGGGCTCCTTCCAGCAAAACCCGGTTCAGCCCTGCTTTTTGCCGAACATTCGTGCCCGGATTTTCTAGTGTCCCACTGGCAGATCCGGTCATCCCCTTGATGGGCAGCTTCTCCACTTTCACCGTGGATGCCTTTTCGGCAATCCGGGCACTGTTCTGATGATTCCGGTTGTGCCGGCAGTTCCTTCTTTTCCGCTTGCAGTGGTTGACCTTCCCAAGCGTCTTCTGGGCCCGCTTGCTCAACGTTGTACGGCCCTCCTCCTCCTGACGCTTCATCTGTCTGGAGAACTGGTGCTGGTACCGTTTCTCTTTGATCTCGTAGACATTCTTCGTCGGGTGATCCATGATCTCGGAGGGCGTGTCATCCGAGTAGGCGACCGCGATCATGCCACTGGCGTTCCGGTCAATCCCCGCAGTGACTCCATTGTCTGCCCGCACCGGCTCGGCAATCTCGTAGGTCACCGAGACATACCAGTTCTTCCCCTGCTTGTAGACGCGGGCCTGTTTCGGGACTCCATCGGGATACGGATTCTCTCCCCGTTGACGGAGTCGCACCTTCCCGACTCTGGGGATATGAATCTTCCCGTCCCTAATCCTGACTTTATCGGGAATTGTGCAGGAGGGAGTGGTTTTGTGCTTGGACTTAAACCGGGGCTTGCGGGCCCGTCCGGCAAAGCAGTTCTTGAATGCCTGCGACAGCTCCCGCACAGTGTGGCGAACACAGGCAAAGGAGTATTCCTGCAGCCATGCATACTCCAGATCGTTGCGCAACTGCGTAAACTCGCTGGAGAGATCAGAATACCCTGTGGACGGAGCCGGGGTGCCGTTCGCCTGCGACTCCGCATATTCTTTCTGGTTCCTGGCAAGGAAGAAATTCCATACGAATCAGCAGGCCCCGCACATCCCATGGAGCTGGCGTTCCTGCTCCTCATCGGGAAGCATACCGTAGGTGATGCCGCGATATGTCTTGCCTGCCTTTGCCATGGTGACGATGGAATTTCCCTGTGAACCTGCGGGCCCATAAAATGGTTCACTCCTCATGGGCCCTCACGTATATAAGCCCCCTATAAATACGCAATTTTTGTGCAAGATTCCCCCGAACCTCCGATATCTGACGAACACCTAAATCACCCCATACTGATGGGGGATGGTGTGTGGCAAAATGCCTCCAGAATCCCCCGTATGCAGGATTGCTATGAATTTTCGGACAGACATGTAGGTAGAGGATTTTCTTTTCAGTCATTTTGTATATTTTCCATGCCAGCATAAAATGGGAGGCAATATTAGGGATTCTGTGATCAAAATGCTTCTAAATTGACTGGAAACTCCCCCAGACTTGGGTCACAAGAATTGATTTTACAAAATGCTGGTCAGCTATACAGTATTCCAAGGAGTGACAAGACAGACAGCGCAAAAAATGTGGCTGGCAGTATTGTCTCTACGACAGTCAATTCCCAATATGCACGATAATCTTTACCCTCTTTCAGGAGTTCCCATTCTCGCGTAAAGAAAGGGTATTCCAGTTTCTTTTCAATCTCGTGCAGTGCCTTAAACTTACCCTTATTCAACTGCCGGTATGATCTGATGATGATGTACCATGAGGCTGACAATATCATCCCAACAAAACCAGAAATTGTGAAAATGTTAGTGAAGGCTAATTCAGCAGTGTCTACTGTTCTGACTATGGCTACAATGGCTACCAAGAGGCCAGTAAGAAGGGTTACAAATAACCAATTTGCTCCCTCCCGCCGTTGGCTTACCCTGTCCGCCAGTTCAGCATGGAGCTTATAGATTTCAACGAGTTCTTCTTTCTGCATCATTTTCTTGAACACCTCCCAATTTCATTAACAATGCTATTGAGACTTCAACCAGGCATTTTGATAGCAATACTCCTTACAGTTTACGAAATTCTTTGAGTCCTCACGATCTAATATCTTATACAGGGAGCGGAATCCTCCAGTCCCATTGTTTCTCATGGGAGATTAATTCCAATAAAAACACATAACGTGCTTTACTGGAGAGTATCTCCGTTACGGATTTCTCTCTGTCAGTACTGGGTCAGGATCGTCTCCCCGTATCAATAAAAACCCCATCTAATGAAACACCAATAATTCATCCTCTGAGATAATTTCAAAGGCTTCCATCCATCTCAGTGGCTCTCCAAGATGATCTTCAAGGGTGCATGCACCCGAGATATCCAACGATCCCAAATCCAAAATCCTGTTTGTTCGCGAGTTGCCTTTGTCTGGAAACCCCTCAATCGGAAAGATATAAAGACTGCCATTGAATATGTCTGTGTCTGAAGTTACTCCCTGCTATACCCGGTATAAGCCCCATTTCATCCATGTGAGGATGGATGGTCAAAAATCCCTCCCCTTAGCAGCCTCTTCTCTCTCTGGGGCACAGTCAAGATACTGGACTTGAGCTGGACTAATAGCCAGAACTATGGCCCGCAGGTAGCGGTTGCTCACGCGTAGAAGTCCCTTCCTAATCTCCTTCAAAACGCCGTCCGCAAGCGCAGACAGCGTTCTTTTCTCTTCCGCCAAGCGGGTAGCTTCTTTCGCATCTCATGCAAAGGAAGTTTCGGCAAGTTGCCAAGCCGTCTGCAAGAGGACAGTATCCATCATATCAGGCAGACAGGGAAGTACTGGTTCCAGAAGCAGTACCATCATCTGTGGTGCGCTGCAGTCAGGGAACAGGACCAGAAGCGCAAGGAAGAATGATCTTCATTCCAGCGTGAGCCTCATGGTATCCCACCACGCCAAGAACACATCATAATGGAGCACGGCATCCTGACTGGAAGCCGCACGCTCCTCAGATGTGATGCCTGTAATCTCGCCGTTAATTCGGCGGGCCGTTCCGATCCGGAATCTCCGCCCCTCTCGCTGGAAACTTGGATCCACAACATAGTAGGTGGCATTTCCCCGGGCAATCACGACGTGCAATTCTTCGGATGGCATCCGGGCCATCAGGTAGATGTCCCATATTTCGCCTTCGTACTCAAGATGTGCTGTGGAGGTCAGATTTCCTGTCTGATAGTCTACATGCTGTTTGATCCCGGCAGGAAGCTCCGACTCGGAGAGTTGCATCCACTGAACGATCTTTTTGGCTTCTTCCTCCTTCAGAACACGGTTGGTACGCCTGGGCTTGTTGCCTTTGATCTCCAGGGGAATATCATGGAGCTCTGCTCGTTCTGTCACCTTGATTTTTGCCTGCGGAGACAGAGGCCGGTTCGCTGGCAGTTCTGCATGCGATGCGCTTGGAAGTGCGAGTCTCGGAGAGCCTGGACGGGACCTTGCCTTCACGGCTGCGGGGGATCTCTCCGCAATTCTGCGAACAGGATGCGGCGCAATCTCTCGCGGTTGCAGTCGCAGGCTGCCTGTCTGTGTCCTTTGCTTGGGGTTCGGGAGGGATTTCTCTCTCTGCATGGATGCCTGGATCTCGGGGATCTGACTTCGGGGGATTGACACCGCCTCTGGGCGTATTTCCAGAGATACTGCTGGAGTTGATGTGTCTATCGCTGCCGGTACACGGCTTTCCGCAAACGAAAGTTGCTGCATTTCGGAGGTATGACTGTGCACCTCTATCCAGGCTGCGAGCCACCACAGCAAAAGCAGAAGCATGCCTGCCATCGTACATGCCAGCAGTCGCTCTCTCGCCTTCATCTTCATGGCCGGCTCGGTGCAATCATGCACGGATATCCAGAAGCTTTGCAAACATCCAGCAGGGTAACGACCTGCTGTACAGTAGCTTCGCCCCGCGGAGCAAGGAGGAATCGCATGGATGGCTGCCGGTCCATGCATTTGGCAAGCTCCTTTATTCCTGTTGCCTGACAGAGAATTTCTGTGCGATCCAGATGTGTCACGGTGAACGCCCAGTGCTGATCAAATTCCATGCGAGCAGCAAGGATGTTCTGCGGCGTACCGGGCTTGTCTGGGAGAGGGACCTGCAGTACAGGATTTAATTCTGCAACAGAAAGGAAAGCAAGCAGGAGGAGCAGGCCCATGTCAATGAAGCGAAGGAAGTGTCCACTGCTGCGTCTCAATGTGATCCTCTCTGTATTTGCCGTACCTGGAATGCCGCCTGTCGTTTCATAGTGCTCATTACAGCATGGATCACAAGCAGCCGGCTTGCGGGAGCTTCAGCATCCGCAATAAATTCAATTTCGCCGGGCCATGCTTCCGCCAGAAGTTTGAGTTCGTCCAGCGTAATCCTCTCTCCCGCCCCTGTATAAATGCTCCCGTCCGAAGCAATTCCAACCTGCATCGGAAGCAAAAGACTCCCTTCCTCCTCAAGTTCATGCGTGACTGGGGGTTCCGGTCCAGGTGTCGTAAAACTGGCGGTTGCCATCAGACTCAAAAGGAGCAGCAGTGTAATGTCTACCAGCCGCAAAATCAGAGCACCTCTCATCGTTCTTCCCGGGGAAGAGCAAGGAGATGACTGCGCACCTCCTGAGCCCAGGTCTGAGCAGATTCAATGTAGCGGCTCACATAGCCGTGCATGACCGTCTCGAAGAACTCAAGCAGGATGCTCGTGACAATGCCCAAGAGTGTGGAAACCACTGCAATGGCAATCCCTGCAAAGATGGTCTGCGGATCCCTTGTGCCTGCAGAAAACAGGGCATAAATTCCAGCGAGCGTTCCCAGTAATCCAAGCCCTCCAGCCGTGCTGGAACAGTAGGTGACGATACGCTGTGTCCGTGCATATGCGCTGTGCGCCGCCGTCGCAATGTCGCTCACCTCGTGGCCGATGGCCTCGGGACTGTGGCGCAGTTGCAGTATGCCCGACAGAAATCGGGCATACAGGCTGTCGGCCACCCGGTGCCGGGCATCCATCAGTACAGGGATAGTGGTTGACTCCAGTCGCAATCGCATGAGTGGACGAGCGGACAGATGATCACGGAGAAGGCGCACAACACGAAGCATCAGCACGATCAGGCCGGCAATCAGCACTGCCAGAATGGGCCACTGAAAGCCTCCGGCCTGGCTGAACAGCTCAAGAATGGAGAATGACTGAATATCCTGCAAGGGCAGAGATGTATCCTGTATGTCTGCTTTCATGAAATTTTATGTGTAAATAATGGAATAGAGTGCGGAAAGCGGTGCACCATGAATGGCATCGCAAAATCAAACTGTGACACACAATCCAGAACCCAAAAGAATAGCCGAATCCAGATCATTCCTTTTCCAGGTCTATGGTGACCTGGTGCGGATCCATGTTCACCTTGACGGTCTTTTCTGCAAGTACCTCTTCGGTGAGAATGTCCATGACGGTGAGGGTGTATTCGCCCGGGCGTACATGAAAAACAAACGTGCCATCGCGGTACACATCGGCACTCTTTCCCTGATTCAGGAGGACCCTGAGTCGAAGCGGTGCCCGGTCCAAGTGGATAATCTGTCCCTGAATCGGAATCCGCCGCTGCATCGGGATGTGGATGACTTTTCTCTGCCCGGGATCGGCGATAAAACTGAACTCCAGCCCAGTAGCAGGGTGCAGTGAAGGATTACGGATGGATTCTTCCAGGATGCGGATCTGGTAGTGCTGCCACGGCTCCAGGTGTGATGCGTACAAAGCTCCTGTTCGGAGCCGGTGCCATCCGCCCTGATGGAGCTGGGCCTCAATGTGCGGGAGAATTTTTTCTGCAACATCCTGAATGCCGTTCCCATTCCCGTCTTCAAAGATTCGGAGCTCCACCGCACTTTCCTGATGACCGGAGGGAGCGAGATGGATCCCTCTTCCCAGATGAATGCTTCCCTGGATCTCTTGCGAATGCGACATGCCGTAGGCATCCCGCTGCCCACGGGCAAAGAGGCTTCCCAATGCCGAGGAGAGCTGAACGCGCAGACTGCCGATCACGCTCTGCTGTCCGGCATCCCATCCAATCCTGAACGCCAGTGACTGGTGGCGAACTGTGAAAATTCCTTCCAGGCCATAGACCCTCTCCACAGGCTTCTGATCCGCAAATGCCAGAAGGCGTATCCGTGCGAATGACCCGCCAGCAGCAAGCCGCCAGCGATGATGAACCCGGTGGTTCATGGATGATCCACGCACTCCGTCAAGCCCCCAGCGAACTTGCATGAATAGTCCGTCCGGGTGGTGAAGCCAAACTTCGGGAGACAGAGAATGCTGACGAACCTGCCCGGTTGTGGCGGAATAATTCCCCCGCAGCAGGATGCTGAATGTCCCCTTGCCGGCAGATGCGGTCATGTTTGCATGCAAAAATTCGCGATGCCGACCATGGATGCGGGCCATGACCTGAACCTGTGAACGCCACAGTTGCAGATTTGCCAGCCAGCTGGCAGATGGAAACTTCATCTCTGCATCCAGGGACAGGAACAAGACCGGGCTCAGGGTAAAGCCTGCGGTCATTGCCATGTATCGGTTTGCACGCAGCAGCACACTTCGCAGGGTCAGTCTGTTCTGTACTCCGTACTGCATGCGCAGGGCCTGCTCCCGCTTGTCAACGCGCATATGGTAGTATACTTTGCCGGGAGGCACAAGGGAAGAAGAAATGAAGAGATCCTGAAACTCCGACACCATCTGCGCTCCTCCCATGGATCGGATGCGCACTTCCAGTCTTGTAGTTCCATACCAGACAGGGGCATGGAGCTGGTAGTTTCCTTCGGCATCCGCCTGCACCTGATCCACCACCTCGCTGCCAATCACCGCCTGAACGAGTGCATGGGGAGTGGATTGCCCGCGGATCATGCGCACTCGTTGCAGACGCTGTCTGGCCAGAGGCAGGTTCGTAATAGAGAGTCCTGCAGGCCTGTCTGCATTGTACCCCGCTTCCATTTGCGTCAGCCAGGGTTTTCCGGGAAAGTCATGCCGGTAGATCCAGGAAGACCTGCGCCCCAGTTCAGCTTCCACGGTCCCCAGCAATGCGCTGCCTGTGACACGAAGAGACGGATGCATGCCAAGCACATCCCGGCGCAGTTTCCAGTTTGCCATCATCCCGCCCCACAATTTGCGTGTTCGGCCAAAGAGAGGAGGTCCCGGAACTTCTGTCCAGTGCCACTCACGCAACGCATCCACATCAAATGTCGCAGCTGCTGAAGATGCCTGCAGGTGCAACCGTTCCTCATCAAAATGCACGGCACTGCCAAAGCGATCCAGCACCTCGGGTATGGGAATCCTGCAGGACTGATTCCGGGGCACATCCACACACGAGAACTCGTGACGGTGATGTACATCCACGGCTTCCAGTCGGGATTCCACAAGCCGCAGAGAAAATCCCAGTGTCTCCAGCAATTCCTTGCCATCCACAAAAAATTCTTCTCCATCATGCCATGCGCGGATGAGATTTTCTTTTCCCGGGAGTTCCAGAAGAAGGGGCACTTCCATGAGTACCTGGGCTTCCACAATAGGTGGATGGAGGAGTAGACATAAAAGCAGGGGAGAGAATTTCCGAATCATTCCCTGCCCAGGTGAATGGGGTGCGGGATGCCCAGCTGACGCTGTATCGCCCGGGGCAGCCCCGTATATTCGGAATCAAACTCCAGTCGCAGAGGAGTTTCCGATGAAAACCCGGCCACGGGAATGCGTACGGTGCGTGTCGTATAGACCGCAGACTCGGCACTGCCAAGTTTTGCATCATTCTGAAGCACATGAACTCTGCCCAAAAACGGCCATTTGCTGTGATTCTCCAGATACAGGTGCAGCTCTGTCGGTGTACTGCCCATGAGTCTGGCAGACAGAGCGGGAATCCCCGTGCCTTGCAGATAAATCAGGGGTGCCACAAGATGATAGACAATGCTGAGCCCGCTGGCAACTTCGGGAATCTGCCCGTTGACAATCGCTCCCCGCTCCTGCATTGCAAAGTGCATGAGCGTGATGTGTGCCCCTTCCGGGGCTTCACGGATACGATAGCGGACAGTCTGCTCTCCCCCGGCAGGCAGGATGCATCGGTCTGGGAAGAAGGTCAGGTGCTGTCCCAGATCTCCCAATTGTCCGGCCTCCCCCAGCACAACTGCCGTCGTGGAGTCGGTGGAGGCAATCACGCCATGGATGGCACGGATGGTGATTTCCACGCCTTCGGTTCCCTGGTTGTACAAAACGAAAGAGCCGTAGGGTTTCTCATCTGTCACCACGGCATAGGCCGGCGTGACACTGAGGGCGGCCTGTGCATGTGCCTGTCTGGCACTCCACAGACTGGCAAGCAGCAGAAAGGACAAGATTCGGATCATGGTCACAATGGAGCTATTCGAACAGAAAGCTGGCCGGCATAGCGGCCCTCAGCAGCCCCCATAAGGTGAATGCTTCCTCCAAAACGAAGCATGGCACATCCGTCCTCGCCGAGCATTCCCGTCGCTCCCTGTCTTGCGGAAGTGAGCAGGAATGCGTGATGGTGACAGCCCGTACTCTGTGCCCAGGAAGGCGTAAAGCGGACCGAATGACCACCGCCAGCCTGCCGGAGAGCAGTGGCATGATCAATGTTGACCAGAAATCCTGCCTGTGCAGGTCCAAGTACAGTGACCTCTCCCATGGCATGTGCTCCACCGGTTTTCCGACTGGCAAGTCCGGTGGCAGGATCCAGGATAATTGTCCCTGCATCCGCGCGTTGTTGTGCAAAATCCAGCCGGTTGCTGCGTACACTCACGGTGAGCACTCGGGGGAGAACTTCCAGTTCAATCTGCATCGTGCCACTGGTCTGCGCATGTGCTGCCGCGTGGAAGAACAGCAGACAGGGGAGTGCAACTCGAATCATCTAGTTGCAGGTTGCGGTTGCGGTGATGCTCCCCGTGTAGGTTCCATTGCCATCATTGAGATCAATGCCACTGACCGTCCCGCCAAACCGGAAATAGCGAGTAAATGTCGTCCCTGCCCCGCTGGCGGTTCCGCTATATGAGGAGGCACTGATTGTCGCATACCCGCTGGCAGAGCTGGTGCTCTGCGCCCATGTGCCGGCATACGACAGACTGTGATCAGAATTGATCAATGTTGCCGGAAATGTTCGGGATACCGTGTAGCTCGCTACATTTTCTCCCCGCAAGCGCACCTGTCCTGCACTCCTGCCACCACTGACCACGACACCGCTGGCCGTTCTGGCTCCCGTCAGAGAATTGATCGCAACGGATCCGCTTCCACTCCCGGGTCTTTCTGCCGTGCCATAATTGAGGGAAGAGCTTCCGGTCAGGGAGCAGGTCGGAGAGGGGGCCGCAAGCGAGATCGTGGCATTCACCGAAGTGGACTGTGCACATGCGGGAAGTTCCCACCAGAGACTGGCCAGAAGGAGTATGAGAAATGATTTCATGGGGATCAGGTGCAGGTTGTAGAGATGGAAATTTTCCCGGCGTATCGTCCGGGTGTTGTATGTATGGATAGCCCCTGGATGCGGCCCCACACGCGAAAATGCCGTGTGAAAGCCCCCCGTGCGGGCAGATGCAGAGTTTTTCCTGCAATGACTTCAAACGGGGCGGTATCCGTCTTTGCATGCCCCCACTGTCCTTCATATGCAAGTGGAGATCCAGGGCCCGTGATCTGGCCTGGAAAGTCAATGCTGATCATGTAGTCCGAGGCATGCTCTCCGGTCAGGACAAAGCGGCCGGGAGTCTGTCCTCTCTTCCATGTGCCATTCGGAGACAGAAGAGCGGTCCGCTCTGTACTTCTCATTGCCCCGAAATCCACATCCTCCTGCAGCACGAGGGTGCAGGTAGCCCTAGGAATCGTCAGCACAAGCCGCACATCGGTACTTGCGGTCTGGGCATCTGTGGAGTGCGCCGCCAGCATCATGCAAAGAAGGAGACTCATTCGCATGGGCGTGTATGTACACGATCTTTCCCCACATAGGTCTCAATACAGTCAGACGCATCCCGAAAGGACATCACAACCGCAGGGGCTGCAAACCGGAATGCCTGCCAGAGCGTATCTCCTGGTGCAGGACCGAGAGGCAGGCTGTACTGCAGGGCATCGGGATCATAATTCCAGATTTCCAGACGCACCCCCTGGGAATCCTGGGACATTCGCAGATCAAACTCGTCTCCGGTGTAGTAGTGAGACACGACCCGGAGCACATCTGCGGTGAGTGCGGCGCGGGCATCCTGGCTGAGATGGGCATCCGAGGAGATTCGCTTCCCTTCCTGCCGTGTGGCATCCAGCCGGTAATCGGCGGCGATTTCCCATGACTGCATGGATTCCTGCAGCGGCCGCGGTACAACATTTCCGATCTCATAGGTTTCCATGGAGGGATAGAGCACAATCAGATCGTTGGGTCCGAATCCGTTTGCGGTCACATCCACGACATCTGCACGGTCCACGCGTCCGAAGGCGGGGATCAGGAGTGCATCCAGCATGGACCGGATCTGTGTACTGTCGGACAGTGTGGCCACCGGACGCGTGAGCTGATCAAACTCCTGGGCTGCTGCCGGAATACAGCCAGATGCAAGAAGAAGGACTGCGAAGATGTTATTCATGTTCCTCACGCTGGAAGTACTGGAGGTCCGTCATTGGGTGAATGATGGTCAGCTGCAATGGGACTTTGGTCAAAAGATGGTTGCGCCAGTTCATCGGCTCGGGGAGCGGAATGTGGTAGATGATGGAATAGGCAAAGCACTGTTGCCGGTCATCCGTATAGAGCTGTACCGGGCGGGCGGCAAGGAAGGCCTGTTCCAGAAGGTCTTTGGTCATCTGCAGGCGCAGGTTCACCGCATCATAGTGCTCCATGACTGCCTGACATCGTCCGGTCTGTTCAATACGGACGCGCAGCTCACGCGTCAGCAGATCCTTGACCAGATGCCTGGCGAGCGGGCTGGCGGCACTGTCGCTTACCACCGCTCTGGCAACGACAGACAAGTCATGCGCGGCTCTCCGGTAGTACTCTCCAGTCACAGGTTTCCCAGATCGCATCCAGAATCCCATTCCCAGTGCCAGCAGCAGCACCAGCGCACCTGCTCCAGAATAGATGTATTTTGGTGACATTCATTTCTACAGGATGCAGTTTATATGAGCTTGCATCCCCCAGAAAATCGCCAATGATTGACGATTCTGACAAGGATTTACAGCTGCTGAACCAGAGAAATGCCGGTCAGATGGTCCCGATTGAGGGGGTGATTTCGTGTTCCTGATGGAGGGAAGCAGGGAGGTGCTGGCGAAACCCTGTAGCTGTAACGGCGGGGAGGGCAGAACTAAGGACGATTCATCTGGACCAGGAGATCGTCCCTGGGCAAAAAGATCTGTTCGGATTCTGTTGGAAGCTGCGGGTCAAACCAGCAACAGACGGTAGCGGTCAGAGAAATACTGCTCTGAGAGCACTCACAGGTAGATACAGGTAGATCAGGTATAGAGATGGCTTTGCAGGAACCTCTCTTGTCCAAACCATGAATAGAGAGTCGTCAGTGACTTTCATGCAAGTTCAAAATCGGCTTTCTTTTTTCCATGTGCGGAACTCATGGATGTTGGAATAGGATGATTGCCGCTCCTTGCGGGTTCGCTTGTACCCCCGCCAGTATTCAAGAAACTCTGCCTCGGAATTAAAAATACCTTTTCCCCCGCTGAATGTATCTATGGTCCCTGAGATACTTCCGATATTGGTTGTGTTGCCGGACCCCGCCTTATCTCCTGCAATTCGCCATTTTTCCTGCATAAAAACTTCCACATTGTCAAAAGAGACAGGGATTTGTCTCAGTGTGTCAAACGAATACACCTGTCCACCTGTATCTCTCCTTCCTTTGGTTCTCGTATAAACGAACCCGAGTATCCAGTGCTGATCGTATTGGCTGTAGGGGAAAACGATGTTTTTGCTCTCCTTGTCGGGGTGGATATAACTAGTGAAACTTCCCAAAGCATAATGAAACTTGGAGTGCACTCCCTTCCGGTATGTCGTCTTTACGTCGAGGGCAATTTTCTTCTGATCTCCCTCGGATCGCATCAGCGTAAAGTCTGGATAGTGGTTCTGTTTCGTTGGCTCAACCAGTTGCATCCCCACACTATTGGCGTAGGATGCGACCGCTTGGCGCACCACAATCTCAAACAGGGTGCTGATCAGCTTCGTGTCAGATCCCAGCGGATAAATCCGCTCCATGCGATCTACAATGCCACAAAGAGAGTAGCCGTTTTGGACCTTTTCAAGCTCCCCTAATATGAAGTCCCTCATCCGACAACCAGTGCCTCTACCATTTTATTTCGCAGGTCTTCCGTTGCTCCCAAATGATAAAAGTGCGAGAAGGTCCGAATCTCATAGCCGGAGAATACATCGTGCAATCGTTCGTTCTTTCGATATTTATTCTCCGACCACATGGAATACAGGAACGGACATGGAAGTCCTTTCAAAGCATGCTCCAGATCTGATGCATCATCATCCGTCCAAGAGTTGAAGTAGTCGGTAAAGCGTCCTGCATAGGGCGGATCGCAATAAACAAAATCACCCTTGCGGGCTTCACGTAAAATATCGGACCAGTCAGCACATACAAACTCCCAAGCCTTGCCCGCCATACCGTCAGCCGCTCTCTGAACCTGGTTGCAAATTTTGGTGATGTAGGCAGGGCGGAAGCGTTCCGGCTTGCGGCAGAAAGGTGTGTTGAAATGTCCTTTGCGATTGAAACGAACCAAGCCATTGAAGCAGGCCCGGTTCAGAAACAGAAAATCGTGTGGATCTCCACTCCTGTTGAAACGATCCCGTACTTGATAATAGTGCTCCTGTCCGTTACGCAAAAGGCATGTGCCTTCCCGTTCCAGAAATGTGCGTACTGTGGTACTCGTGACGGTTCCCTGTTGTATAGCCTCATAAAATCGAATCAGGTGCGGGTTTGCATCACCAAGCAAAGCATGATCAGGCTTGATATTGATAGGCACAACTGCCGAGCCGACAAAAGGCTCTATCCATCGGCCGTGACCTTCCCATTCAACACTGTCACGAATAAACGGGATTGCCTTTGTCTTGATGCCTTGTATCTTGAGTGGGGGAACCTGAACAGCACTCATGCGATTTTTCAGTCTGTATAGTGTCTGTCCGAAAATGCAGAATACCGCCAATCTATGGGGGTTTGGGAGATCTGTTTCCTGACGAAGATGGAAGCTCTTTGGCGGATTGGAACATCAAATTCCCGATACAGGGTCCATAAACACGCAATCTTCATGCAAGATTCCCCCGAATCTCTCACAGCTAACGAAAAACTGAATCGCCCTATACATGATTGTTGTGGGACAAAATACCTCCGCAATCCCCTGGTATCTGGGGTTGCTGTGAATTTTCGGACAGACGCTAGTTGCCTAATCTTCCTCCTTTTCTTCCGCGTACTGATTGTGTCCCAAACCTCGGACATGCGGTTCCCTGTGCAGAAGATTTCGTAGGCGAGCTAAAATTTCGGCATCCCATCCCATTGCTTCGGCAACTGCCTCATCCCAGAGTTTCCGCACCTCGCACTCCCCTTCGCGGTATTGCGGGATAATCATGTCTTTGGTCCGCTCCCAGCAATCTGCCAGTATCTCCATAATGCGGCTGTCTTTGATGTCTGGGATACGTAGTTTTTCCGCAATAGCAGCGGTGTAGCTAGGAAAGTTTAGTTTCTTTCCGGGATGACGTAGTATTTGTAATCTGCCAGGAGTTGAATTTAGGAAAACAGCAAGCGCAAGGGCTTGTTTTTGTGATATACCCGTAATAGGACGCCAACCCTGCCCCACATATTTCATGTCTGAGGCGACTGCGGTTACTCTGGCACTGCTTGTGTCCTGTCCCGCTGTAATCAGTAACCACGAGGATTTATCCAGTATGGGTGCAGTCCGTCTTTTGTCTAACAACTCTGGACACTCACTTTTATTCTGCTTCCATGTATAGTGCGCATCTGGAATGGCCTGTATGGTTTTCTGTCCAGGTCCGCCATCTTTACCTCCCTTGCTTTTTAACACCGGGAAAGTGTCTCGGGCAGATCCAGATGTTATCGGTTCATATGAGTCAGATAACATCTGGCCTGTCGCCCACGCCGACAGGCCAGATTCCCCAATGGAATACAAACTCGCATGATTAGCCAGTCTGTAGGCGGCTTCGGCTAGTTCTGGCTCCCGCCAGACACCGTAAGCCCAGTCCCCTGCGCACATACGGTCCGCGTCTTGGTAGGATACCCCCCCCCATCCTTCTCCGATTTCGCCCCCCCCAATTTTTTTGCCCAATAGAGCGTGGAGATCACCCACTTCTCTCTCATTCTTCGGAAACTTGTCCAGCTGGATGAATCGGGTAGGTGGTTTCTGTCCAAGGCCTGAATGGCGGCGCATCACGATAACGCTTTCATTAATCCCTGTATTTTCACTCAGATTGATGTTTCCGGGCTGATGTGATGTCAGTATTGTGTGTATATGGTAGCGATCCGCCAGCATCTTTCGCTCGTTATCCCCGGAGTGTGCTGTCAGGGCGACAGTTGGATTTATCATGGTGAAGACCCCGACATCCCGTGGCAACAGGTGGTCAACAAGTCCCGTAAAAAGTGGTCGAATGGTGTTCTTGTCTGTCATTTTCGCAAGTCCAGGGTCCGCCTGCTCCAAGATCCTGTTTTGAGCATCCACACGTTCCCGTAATTGTTGTTGCACAGGCTTTGTGAATTTTTTTCCCATTTCAACACGATTCGAATAAGGGGGATTTATAACCACTACCCGTGTTCCTTTCACCCCCTCTACTACTCTCTCAATGTTCTCAAGCCCACCAGTCCAGATGTTCTGCAATGCGAGTTTTTCGTCATCTAGCCCCAAGTCTTTCCTGTTTACAATCTTGTTCTGTAACAGCAGTTCCAAAGATCCTGCTGCCACGCGTGTACTATCCCCTTCCAGGGGGCCGTATGGCATCCGATGGAGTCCCATGCGACGAAACTTGATATTGTCTGTGCTTGTCAGTAGTTGCGACGCTGCCAATTGCAGAGAAATGGGATTCACATCCAGCCCCTTGATGGTATCCTCCACCCCCAACTTGTGCAGATCTGCAAGTTCATTATCCTTTGCTCCCTGAACTCCAGCTCTCCGTTTCATTTCTGTGAGCATTGCTGTCAGGAGCGTTCCACTTCCACAAGCCAGATCGGCCACCTTGTATTGCCTCCACACATTCTGGTCCGACCAGTCTACATCTCCCACCGCATCCAGCGAAAGCCTGGCTGCTATTGATGCCGCAGGTGCCCGCGTAAAGAAGGCCCCATCGCTCTGCTGGTTCCCCATATACTTGTTGAAAAGCTTCCCTGCATGATCTGTCCCCATCTCCGCATAGGTATAAGCAATCCGCTCTGCCACGGTACAGATTCCCCAGAGTGCCCTGGTTAACCCATCCTCCAGCCCTGTTTCCTGAATCGTGTCAACGATATCAATTGCTGGAATTAACACGACCTCGAAGTCTTTCCTCATGATTTTTTCCCACTCCCGTATAAGATGGCATCCGATACGCGGGTGGTTTTTGAGTTCGCCCAATGGAACAATCGGAATCCAGTCTCCTTCAGCAATCCTTTGGTGGAGCATTGCCGCATTCAAAAGGAGTAATGCACTGATATGACAGGGATCTCCTTCAGAACCCGCGGCAAGGTTATCCATCTGCAAGTGTTTTGCAAGTGCAGCTTCCACCCCGGATTCCCGAAGTTGCCTCCCTGCTTCTTCTACGCAATCCTCCAGCATGTTAAGGTCACTTTCTATCTTCCCGACTTGCAATCCTGAACGTTCAAGCAAATTCATTGTGATCGCATTCTTGCTCTTTTCCAGAAGTTCAGGGATTTTTGGAAGAGGATCCTTATGGTCCGGTGGAGGTGGTTTTATCCGCGTATGCGGGACTTTCACCCCCTCTCCTTCGTTGACCATCTTTCGCGCCCACTTCTGTGTCTTTGGCAAATCCAGTCCCAAGTCCAGTTTCGACCCTGGGCTCTTCATTCGTACTGTCCCGTCCCGTCGGGTTTCGACGGTGCCATCACCCAACTTGTGCGTCGTTTCCATGACATGCAGATCATCCAGTACAACATTCTCCCCCGTCAATCTCTCACCAATCTTCCGTTTTTTTGCCCTCCTTTTTACTTCCACCAGAGGCATCAAAGCCACATTCTTGGGTGCCACTCCTTTTTCTACCACCTGCTCCGCAGCTCTCTGGGCTGCGCCTTTCTTCCCGACATGCACATAACTGTGCAACCGACTCCCCGGCTCTTTCCCGATGCTGACTAGTGTTGCAACCTTTTCTACCGGAGTGGGAAGATAAAACTGCATGAGATTGCTCATCTCTGATTCTATTCGCGTGTCATGCGCTTTCAGTGCTTGCAGAATATCTCCGAGTTCCTTCCAGCCCTCATTTGTGTGCGTTGTGGCGAGCCAGCGTTCCGGGTCTTCATGTTTCGGTATCTCTACCGGAACCACGATATATCCAAATTCTTTCTCCTTGCTGATTCGCATAACCCGCCCTACTGCCTGGACCACATCAATCGGAGACCGTCTCGGCTCAAGGAACGCCACTGCACTCAAGGACGGACTGTCCGTCCCCTCCCCGAAAATGCCTACATTCAGGATTGCGTGGGGATTCGTCAGTGTCCCCTCACTCAACTTTTCTTTCTCCAACTCTCTCTGTTCCACACGAGATTTGGCATCCAGATGCTGGAGTTTGTAGTCAGCAGGTTCTCGGTCCATCTCATGAGCTTCCATATACAGGTTCAACCAGTCCCGCACCTGCTCTGATTGCAGTATCTCTGCCATTTTTCTTGATCCTGCGACCGTGTTCATAAATCCGATACAGGACTTAATCAGAGGTCGCTCCGCCTCTCTGCCCCTGTACTGAACAGCATTCCCCATTGCCAGGACGAATGCCAAACCTTTCAGATAACTCCGTGCCGACAATCTTGACACTTTATTCCCGTCTTCACTAAGGGCCATTTTATTCGCAAGTTCGTAAGCCTTATCGTCATTAATCCCCAAAGCAATAATACGGTAGTCAGAAAGCCATCCGTGACGCACGGCATCCACATAACTCTTGCGGAACAACTCCACCCCGAAAACACGCACATCATCCATATCTCGCACGATCCATTTTTGATTTTTCTTTCCCCTGAGTTTCTCTCCATAAACTTTCGGTGTGGCGGTCTGGTAGATTCGGTACGTTACCGGAAAAAGTTTCTGGTCATGGCAGATTGTGAAATTGCGCAGTTCATGGTTGTCCCTCTCGTCCCGTTGCTGATGGATCCCTGCAGTGCGGTGGGCTTCGTCACAGATGAGCACGGTCGCTCCCCCCACTCCCCGCAAGGCTTCTGCAATCCGGTGTCCGCTTTGATAGGTTCCGAGGATAACTCCGATTGCGTGTGCTTCTTCCTGCACCTCACAAATAAATTTTGCAATCTTAGCAGGATCTGTGGTCACATCTCCCTTGATATCCTTCCCGCCCATGTAGCTATAGTCAGCGATGATATTCCGTGCATTATCCCGTTTTTTTGGCAATTCATTCTTGGGGGAAACTGTAGAATCTGAACAGACAGCGAGAATACGGATTTCCTGGTCTGCATTCTGCAGATACTCTCTGCGTATCTGGGATACCAGCGCAATGGACGGGCAGAGCACCACTGCAGTCTCCCCCTCCCTTGCCAAACTTTCCATCATCCGCAAAGATATTCTGGTCTTTCCCGTTCCGCATGGCAGGATAATCTTCCCCCTGGCTTCCCCTATTGGAATCCCGCCGTACGCTCCCTTCACATGTTCGCGGAGTTTATCCGCAGACACCCTCACGCACTCATCCTGCATATCCTGGCGGCTGATCTCCGCTTTCGACGGAGCATGCTGCTCCAGCCTCTTCTGGGCTAGCAGATCGTGCTGAAGATCTACATGGGTAATCTTCCACTTTGCAATTTGCTGTTTATTGACTTCCTGGCGACTAAACGGGTTCGCCCCATTCGTAACCACCCAGCGTTCTCGCCAGACTGAATTACTCGTTGCTCGTCCAAACTTGTCCAGTTCTCCACTATGAATCTGACGCACCTTTCCGTCCAGATACCTGGACTTGCACTGGATTGCAATCAAGGCCCCATCACTCTTCCGAACGGCAACACAGTCAATTCCGACATCAGATTTCTTCGTCCCCGAGAAGAGTTCTTCTCTGTCAGGCCAAGCCTCCCAGGGCCAGCACTCGGATACATCCCATTCCGCGATATGCGGGGCGACGTTGACGGTCAGGGCTTCAAGCCATTTCCCGTCACTGCCCGATACTTGGGAGCATTCTCGCAAGTATACAAGCAACTCCTCTACATAGGAGATTCCTTTTGCTGTGGTTATTTTGGGGAAAGATTCCATAAAATTTGGGAGTTATCCAGCAAAATCCGCAGGGCGGGAAAGTGGAGAGAGTATTATCTCTCCAGTCCCATGTCCGGGGACTGCTCTTTGGGAGGGAAATTCCTGATGATGTACTCCCGCAGGGACGGGATGGGGGCGGAGTATAACTTCGTTGCTCCTTCAATATGGAAGACTCCCCGGCGAACCGCCCGGAAAAAGAGTTCTGCGCCTTTCCCCGCTCCGTACTCCTTGTCCAGTTGGTCCACGGCCACCTCCTGTTCTATCCCGCCTTCCCCCGAACTTGCCAGCAGTATCCGTGCAAAACTCCTGCACTCTTTCGCCGTGAAGTCATCCAGTCGGGCTTGATAGTATTCCATGCGTTTTTTTCGTCCTGTCTCCATAACGGAACGTAACATGTCCTCCGTCATCTTCCCGTGGTTGTCCCTGATTAGACGAGCAGCATTCCGTGCGTAGGAATCAACATGTCTCGGCCACTGGTATGTCTCTGTGGTGATCGTGTCTATCCAGTGCGTGACGTCTCCAGTCGCTTCCCCCGCTTTCTCGAGCCAGTTCCGGATGATCGCCCTCTCTTCCTCTTTCTCCAGGGGTTCCATATCAAACATGCTGTCCTCTTTCATTCGGAATATCCCCAGTGCTCTGAATGCTGCATGGGTCATCCCCAGCCCGCCCGCCAGCAGGATGACGGATTTCCCGACCCCGCCATTGTGAATCTTTTTCAGAAGATATCGGACATCGTCTTTGTACTCCCCTGTTATTTTGCTGTCTTCGCCCAGATGCTGGGCTTCGTCCAGAATCAAGAGGAGTGGTTCCCCCGCTTTTTTTATCAGCCCCAGAGGGGTAGCCCTGTATGTATCAACCACGGATGTTTTTCTGCGTTTTGCTCCCCCCTTGACCAGGTTTAAATCCAGCGTCCCCCCTCCTTCCACGGTGTGCGACACGGTTCTTTTTTCTGGCGGGAGACCAAGCGTTTCCTGCAGTTTGTCTGCATCCCACAAATCATCCGGGTCAATCTCTGCGATGTGCCATCCAGCTTCCGCCGCCTTCTTCCAGCATTCGGCCAGAAGTGCTGTTTTGCCGATCCCCGGCGGACCTTGGATCAGAAATGTGGTTCCCCCACCGATCTCCCCGGACTTGGCCAGCAAGTCTTCGAAGCTTTTCAGGATGGGTTTCCGCCCGTGGAAGTAGTCGGTGGCTCCCCGATCATCAAGTCCTTGTATCCCGCTCATTTCCTGTCGTAACTGGTCAAAAAAGACTACACTTCGGGGCACAGTCTGTTCCCGCACTTGCGGATTTTGCCGGATAATTCCCAAAAATTTACGTGTGAAGTATATCATGTTCCTACAAAAGAATCCAGGAAGAAGGGAAGGGGAAGTAATATTCGTTCTTGGAATGTTCCCGACTCTGTTTCAAGGGGTTCTTCTTTTCGGATTGCTCATGCAAGCATCTGGTTGGTCAGCTTCTGCCCCATCATCCATAACACCATCTGCACCGGTTGATTCTCCATGTCCAGCTCCATTAGGTACGGAAGCTATAACAACCGCCCTAGTTCGCTCTTGCGTTTGCCTATGTCCTGATTCCGTCTTTGTACAGGGCATATACACGAGGTAGGGGGCAGGGTTCCTAGCAAAGGAAAGTGGAAGGCGTATACGTACACAGAGACAACGACTATTTGAGGGCAATCACATACATTCGTATTCTGAGACGCATGAAGTAGTTCACACATTACAGATGAGAGGGCAGTTACATTTGCCCTGACTCGTGCAGAGATGGAGGCAGAGACAAGGCTTCGCAAGGCCTCATTTGCCCACGGCACCAAAGAAATCACCGATGCGAACAAACACAGTGAATTGCGGATGGCCATACATGCAGGCTCGGATAACTGGGATCGGTGGACCAAGAAGTATGCCGCCAGCCATCCATTTGTATCTTTCTGATTTGCGCAAACTGGTTCATGGGATAGTGTCAATTTCAGTTGAAAAAGGAATAGTCTGAGTGACTGGCCAGGGGGTGGCGCTTCCCTCTATCCACAGTAATCCCGCTTTCTGTTCGAAGAAACTGCAGATGGTCAGGGATTCGTTTTTTCTACTTCTGCGGAATCCACAAGTGGAATCATGGGACAGCACTTCCCATCTTGTCCAAAGCGTAGCATTTCATATGCCTCGCTGGCAACTCTCGGGCGTAGCAGGGAACAGAATATCCGAAATACCACCGTGGACAAGAAAGAGCGCAAAACCCTGGTCCCTGTTCAGGCTAAGCTGACACCACAGCAAAAGCAGAGCCTCGAGAAGCGGGCACAGGCCCTCGGCCTGACCATATCTGCGTATGTGCGGGGACTGGTCAGAGATCCCAAGCGCACCGCCGAAGAGATTCTGGCCCGTGAATGGGTTGCCGTGGCACTTCAGCTCCGCAAACTCCAGCCGGACAACAAGGGAAACACGAAGCTTCAGAAAGTCCTGGAGCAGCTGAAACAGCTGATCCAGCGCACAACCTCGGACAAGACAGACAGTTGCCAGAACGGATGATCTCTGCCAGCCAGCTTTCCAACAGCTTTCAAAGCATTGCCCGCTACCTCGGAACCCCCAAGGCACACCGGGAAGAGAAAATTCGGGTTTCCTGGATGGAGGGGCGCAATGTCATCTCGGAGGACAATCTCGGAGCCGCTGCCCGGGAGATGAAACTCGTCGCGTCCGGCAATCCCCATACCCGCCGTCCGGCACTGCACCTGTCCATCTCGTGGGCCCCGGAGGATGATCCGTCCAGAGAGCAGATGACGGAAGTATCAGACCGGGTGCTGAGCAGGCTCCACCTGCAGGAGCATCAGACGATGCTGGTGGCGCACGGAGACGAGCACTATGCGCATCTGCATGCGATGGTTAATCGGGTGCATCCGATCACACGCAGGGCATCCAGTCTGGGATTCTTTTACCGGGATATCCAGGAAATACTGCGCAAGGCAGAACGGGAGATGAGTTTTCGGGAAACACCGGGACATCATTACCAGCTTCCAGGGCAATCGCCCCCGGATCGCCGAGAGTCGCTGTCCAAATCAGCCCACAAGGCAACGCAGTCCCATGGGGAAGTCCCGTTCCAGCTGATTGTACAGGATGCTGCCGAAACAGATTTTGATGCGGCAGACAGCTGGGAGAATTTGCATGCCCGCCTGGAGAAGCACGGACTGCAGCTCAAGCCCCGCAGGAGCGGGCTGGTAGTCACAGATGGCCACGAGTATGCAAAATGCAGCAGTGTTGCCAGGAATGCCTCTCTTCGCAAGCTGGAAGCACGATTTGGCGAATCCTGGCGCAGTGCCGAAGAGATTTCGGTGGACCAGAGCATCCAGAAGCTCACAGGAGTGAAGATTGCGCGGATGTCCTCTCGAGGTCGGCGGTCCGTGGTGCAGGAATTCCTGCGGCTGGACGCGAAGGGATGCAATCTGCAAGCCAGACTGGGGCAGTCCGTGTATGATTCGTTCCGGGCACTTGCCAGTGACGAGAGGCAAAGGGAAGACCTTGGACTCTAAGTCAAATAGCCTGCGCGAGCGCACAGAAAAGGCCACAACGGATCATATCCGCAAAGAGCTGGCTCCGGTTCTTGCGGCAGTCCGCCAGAATCAGACGGAAATCCAGTCCTGCATACAGCAGATAAGCCGCCTGTTGCACATCCAGCATGAACCCTGGCGCAAGGCAGGAGCAATGCTCTGGGGAATTGTCATGGGAGCACTCCTCTTTGCACTCCTGCAACCCGGAATCACGCACACAAACCACGCCTGCACACTGGGAAACAGAATCATGGAGGCCTGGCCCTCGCTGTCCGGTGCCGAGCGAACTCTGATTGAAAAGATTTCCAGAGAGTGATCTTGCCCGTTTTGTAACAGCAGGCTTCCAGTATCCGCAAGGGAATCGCGTAAGACAGACCATCCTCAAACGGCACCATATCCGTGTGGCAGTTCATTCTTCTTGCCGGCATATTGTTTTCTTCCGTTGTGGTACAAGCACAGCAGCCTGCTCCAGAACGGATTGTTACCGTATCTGGCCCAGTGCAGTCAGCGATTGACGAGCAGGTGTCCAACTTTAATACCGGAGGCCGAGCGGAGGTGCTCCGGCAATCCGATGTGCTCATCTACCCATACGGAGTCTACCAGCCCGTATTAACCTGCACTGTACTTCGGGCATGTATCGTAGAGCTGCAATCCGGGGAGGCACTCATCAGCATCATTGCAGGGGATGACCAGCGGTGGCTGATTGACCATACGGCCACAGGAGCCGGAGCAGAAACCCCCATTGTCTCCGTCAAGCCGATTGATCATAATATCACAACAAATCTGATCATCTCTACGGATCGCCGGGTGTATCATGTCACACTTGACAGCCCGCCATATTCCGCAAAAGGAAACAGGTACAATCCGCAACGGCAGTATACGCGGCATATTCGCTTCTACTATCCTGCCGAACACAGATTCGGGCTTACAAAGCCGAATGAGCGGACAGACAGACCCGAAGGACTCTCGCTGAGCTCACTCAATCACAACTACACATGGCGGGCAGAAAAGGGATTCCCGTGGGTTCCCCTGGCTGTATTTGATGATGGAGAGCGGGTCTACATTCGGATTCCATCCCGTGCCTATTCGGAAGATCAGCCATTGCTCAGCATTGGAGTCCGGGGAGCAGAGCGTGTGACTGACTATGTCGTGCGCGACGGATACTTCATTGTTGACGGACTTTTTGAGCAGGCCCGGCTGATCACAGGCGGGATTGCGAAGAGAAAGCTTTTCCGAAAGAGACGGCACACCCAGCGTGCGCTGCATATCTCCAGATCCAGATGATCAGGAATCTGGGAGGAAACAAAAATGAGGGCGAAGAGTCCGAATTCGTGGACCCGGCCCCCGTTGCCCGGCTGTCCAGACGCAATATCCTCGCTCTGGCACTCAGTCTGGCCGGGGTGCTGCTTGTACTGTTTTTCAGCAGCCGTCGGCAAAAGACGGAGCCGGTTGCGGAGTATGAGCTTGCCTCACCCCCTGCATCAGAAGTACTGACACTGGCTCCTCTGGAACCGCGCACCTCACAGCCCGGTCCATGGGAGCAGGCAAAAGCAATACGCCCGGAGCGTACCGATGAGCGGAAGTCCACCTATGATCAGGCGAGACACTCGCGCGGAGTGCTGCATGTATCCAGTCAGATGACAGCAGACAGTTCGGATGACAGCTCTTCCACAGATGTGCAAACAGAAGAACAGTTGATCCTTCTGGAGGGCAGCGTAATGGAGGCAGCCCTGGAAACAGGCATCCATACGGGACGGACAGGGCCGGTCCGTGCCCGAATCGTCCGGCCGGTACGGGACTCCAGGCGGCTAGAGCATGTGCTCATCCCGGCGGGAACCCGGCTGCTTGGTGCAATGGAAGGGACACTTGCCGGAGAAGAACCCAGAGCCATCCTCGTATGGAACCGGATGATCTTCCCGAACGGAGAAACCAGAGATTTGCCCGGACTTCCTGCACTGGAACAGAGCGGGGAAGGCGGCCTGCAGGACAGGGTACAACATCACCGGATGCAGAGGTTTGGGAGTGCGGTCATGCTGGCACTGGTCGGCAGTGCCACCTCTATTGCCACCGCCTCTACGGCAGGCAATCTGGTAGGAGGCTCTCTTGCACTGGAACTGTCTCGCACGGCATCCGGCCAGCTGGGGCGGGGGCAACGCCGCCAGCCAACCCTTGTCCTTCGCCCGGGGTATCCATTTCTGGTGTATGTATCCAGGGACATGACATTTGCAAAGGCATACACAGAATAGGGGATGCCAGAGCGTCTCTACGGCTGGGCTGCACCGCGGTCTCTCGGGGTTCGAAGTGCACTGGCACTGCTGATTCTGTTTCCGGTTGTGAGTCTGCAGATTGCTCTTGTCATAATGACCCTTGTCTGGGGGGCACCCGCTGTCTCGCCTCTCTTTCCGCATGATCTCTCGCGGGGCGTGTGCCTGAGTCTGGTCATTCTGATCGCACCCTGGCTACTGCGGCCCTCCCTGCGTCCGCTCCTTATTCCACTGATCGCAATCCTGTGTCTGATCAGTGCCACGCCGGTATACGGCTTGCACTACGCCCTTCTGGCAACTGCTCGGGCCCTGCGTCAGCCGGATCTGGCGGGAACTGTGCTGGGTGCACTGGGCATCGGCGGATTCGTCGGGGGACTACTCGTCCGGGGAATCCTGATGAGAACAACAGAGAATCTGTCTCTGGCGAAAGGCTCCACACAATGGGGAAAGGCAGATGCACTCAAGAAGCCAACCCAAGGCCTCCTTCTCGGAAAGATGGGAGCAGACTATCTGCGATACGATGGAGACGGTCATTTGATTACGGTAGCCGCAACACGCAGTGGAAAAGGAGTGGGAACCGTTATGCCCAATCTGCTGAACTACGAGGGAAGCATGCTGGTCACCGATCCCAAAGGAGAGAATTATGCGGTGACGGCCGCATGGCGACGGAGTGGTCTGGGACAGGAAATAGTGGCACTGGATCCATTCAAACTCACCAAAAAGGACGATGGTCAGGAAGCATCCCTGAATCCGATGGATTTTATAGACCTCAAAGGAGAGGACTATGTGGAAACTGCCATGATGCTGGCGGACATGATGATCGGACGTGGACATCAGGTGGAAGAGTCTCACTGGCGGCTGGAAGCGAAAGGGATCCTGTTCAGCTTTATCCTGCACGTTGCAGAGAGTAAGGCATTTCAAGGTGAACGGCATCTGGTCACGGTACGCCGTCTGCTGACACAGGAGGACGAGGATATGGAGAAGACCCTGGATGCCATGGAGGAGAGTCGTCTCGTTCCGGTGAAAGAGGGAGCCAGCCGGATTCGGCAGAAGGCAGATCGGGAACGTAGCGGTGTCTTTTCCACGGCACAGAGCTACACGCATTTTCTGACCAGTCCACGGATGCAGCATGTGCTCACCAGCACCAACTGCGACCTGGAGGGATTGCTTCAGGGGAAGATGACCGTGTACATTATCCTTCCCCGGGAATATCTGAGTGCCTTCGCTCCCTGGCTGCGGCTTGTCATCAGCAGTTGCTATTATGCATCCACGCATGATGTTGCAAACAAGCCTCGTCCCAGCAAGCGTATCGTGTTCATGCTGGATGAGTTTGCCAATCTCGGATACATGCAGAACATCAAGGAGGCAGTATCTCTGGGAGGAGGGTATGGTCTGACAATGTGGTTAATTCTGCAGGATCTGGCACAACTGAAACGGGAATATCACAGCGAGTGGGAGAGTTTTCTGGCGAACTGCGATGTGATCCAGGCATTCGCCATACAGGATCCCTTTACAAGCCAGAAGATTGCGCAGCTTCTCGGCGAGATGTCAATCTGGCAACGCAGACTGAACCGGGGAGATCGGCATAAACTTGGACGGATGCGGGCAGGTTACGAGGAGAGCAGCCGTCCGCTCCTCAAGCCTGATGAACTGCGACGGCTTCACCCGGATCGGCAACTGCTGCTCGTGCGCCCCTGTCAGCCGGTGGCTGCAGACAAGTTTGTCTACTACAAGGACCCGTTAACTGCGGAGCGGGCGCAGGTGAATCCGTTTATTGGCTAGCCCGGGGAGTCATGCAAAATCCAGTATCTCAATAGGTGTATGGTGTCTTCGGGAGCTTTTCGCACATCTGGCGTGGGTGCTTCACAGGGGGAACTTCACTACTGGTGTCCGGGATTGGTACATTATTGACGGATAGGGAGCATGGGGAAGACGAGGATGATGTATGGTAGAGGTTGAAGCAATACATCAAGTGACAGGCAGTCGAAGTGCAGATTTTCAGAAGTGGCAACACATTGATTGCAAGAGGTGGCCGGGAAATATGCCCCGACAACTGGTCTTCGTAGCAGCTCCTGATCAGGGTCTCATGGATTCGGGTCGGCAGTTCGCTCTCGGGAAATTCCTGGAAAACCCGTGATAAGGTAGACTCGCTGGGCACATCGCACCCGCGGACCACCCACACAAAGACCGAAGAGTGTGGTCCATCAGCAGACGCTCTCGCAGGGCAGTGGTCGTGGGAATCTGGAAGATCATCTTGGCTAAAAACGCCTTCGCGATGGACGTACGATGGGCTAGTGGACGACCTCGGCTACCGCGCGACTGGGACGGCAGAAAGTCCTCCATAGGCATCATCTCCAGGGCCAGTATAAAGATTTGGTAGCGTTTGGGCAAGGGACCAAACGACGCATCCAACTCCGAGAAGATCTCCTCTTGACAGGCAAGCGTAAACTGTTTGATTCGATCTAAAAGAAGCATACACACCTCTTAAGTTCGCTGTCCCATGAAATACACCTTCCGAGAAAAAGCCTCTCGGTTCTGAAAAATCCTGAACCTGGCAAGAATCAAGGGAACCTGAGCCTTGCAAGCGGTTCAAATCCCTAAATTGCTATTTTTGCAAGAGGCTCTATTAGTCATATTGCCTGCCTGATGTGTATAGTCAGGAAAGAACCGCATGAGTTGCGGTCTGATCGCATACTAAGTATTTTTCACCAATCAATAGACCTATGAAATTTATACAGAAAAATTGGGGGGGGGGGGGAGGATTTGTCCTTCTGTTTCTTTTCCTCACGACTTCCAGTGCATTTGCACAAAAACTGTACATTGATCCAGTCAATGGCAAGACGACAGGGGATTGCGATAACATAGATCCTGCGAATGCGGACGGGCCGTGTACGCTGGAGCACGCCTTTACTTTGCCAAAAGCAAGAAGAGGTGGGGATATCCTGATCCGGGTTCGTCGGGCGGGGGGTAGCGTTATGCTGGCAGCCCCCACCGTTGCCCTGGATAGATTGCCCCAGTTCGGGGTCTATGTACAGGGAAATACCACTCCCGTAGAGGGAACGATTGAGTTTACGGGTACCTTCACGATTGCCGCGGAAGGGCAGGTTAAGCTGGCTCCGAACACGAGCATTCAGTTCGAGGATGTCACCCTGAATGCGGGGACCCGGACCGTTCCGTTTTTCAAGATTGCGGACAAGTCGGAGGAGCGGATCGCGATCACCGATACACTGACCCTTCCCGATGGAGAGAGCGTTCGGCTTCCTGCACTGGTGGTTTCCCGGAGTTTTACCCTGAAGGGAGGGACAAAGGCAGGAAAGACGAGCGAGCTGAGAGTAGGAGGTGCAGGATCCAGTGGAGGCAGTCCAATAAAGAACTCCCTGAGAGTCCAGAGCGGAGCCACCCTGCGAATCAACGGGGTAGATCTTGTGGTTCATGTTGTGAATGAGTTTTTTGTGGAGGGCACGATTGAAGATGTGACGAAAGGGGGAAGGCACCCCCTGCGGATTGCGTTCCGGAATTCTACCACTGGATACGGTAGCCGGAAAAACACTGTTGTATTTCGGGAGGGTGGTGCATATGCGCCTCTTGTGGAAGGTTTAAACCACAAAGACTGCCTGCGCATTCGAGGCACGGGAACGATTCTGGCCGGGATCTTCGCAATAGCCACGGGCAATCTCTGTGTGGAGCTGAAGCGGGTGGGGCCAGTTACGGTTTCGGGAAGCATTCAAAACGATGTCTATACTGCCCGCACGAACTCAAAGGTTACAACGGATCTGATTTTCCGGGAGGATGTGATTGTGGACGGGGATGTGGTGCAGTGGAATGATTCGCGGATTTTGTTTGAGAAGACGGCGACGATCCGTGGGGATGTGATCTTGCGGGATGGCGGGACACCCTACACGAATACGGCAGACTATGGAGTGGCGAATACCGCTGCAGATTCCGGGGTTCGAACTAGCTGGCAAGATGTCCTGAACAACAATCAGTATACGTGCGAATACTCCAACAGATTAAGACGAGTGGATGCGCATGAAGATGGAGGACTCTCAACGGATCATATTCCGGGGGTTCACTTCGCAGGTGCGGCGATGATCACGGGGGATCTGAATGTGTACTCCAACACGCTCACGGAAACGACCACAGGGGCCGCAGAAGCCGATACGAAGTGTGCCCCGCGGGTGCTGTTCATGGCTCCACTTGCGAAAACAGGCGGGGACAAGGAAGTCTCGCTGACCTCTTCCATTGGGGGGAATCTGGTGGTGGAGGATACAGTGAGTTTCGGAGGCAAGGGGCGGGTGTATCTGGATTCGGACAGTGCCTCCACACAGGATCCCACTACGAATGTCATCACGTTTTCCCACAGAACCTCCCACAGCCTTCGCGTGGGCAGTGATCTGGCTGCCGGAGGGAAGACCATCGGGATGGAGTATCCTGCCACCTCCAATGTGGACGGGATGTGCACGGGGAAGGACACCTCGCTGACCTTCGGGAATCACCTTGTGCTGACAGATGCTGCCGAAAGTGTTGTGGTTGGGGATGCCACGAATGGGCTCACGCTGGACGCGCTGGTGACGCTTGGGGATCTGCGGGTGGAACCGGGTAAGGGTACGCTGACGGTGAAAACACTGCATGTGGGGCCCCGCGCCGAACTGATGGCGAACAAGGATGTGAAGGTAACAGAGTCCCTGATCCTTCAGGGAGAACTGAGTGGGGAGCTGGCTGAAGCCTCCACAATCAAGAGGCTGACCTATGGCAACCGAAATACGGATGTTGTGAAGAAGGCTGCCCTGCATACGACGCTGGAGGCCCTGTCTGTTCAGGTTGGGAGTGGAGAATTGCGTCTGGAGGAGGGGCACATGGTAAAGAACCTGGGATTGTGCAGTGGCACGCTGTCGCTGGTGGATGTGGAGAGCAAGACCGACTCTACGCTACATGTGACGGATCAGATTACGGTACAGAACGGGATGCTGACAAAAGATTTGAATGATCCGGGGAGTTTGTCCACGGATATCGCGGATGCCACCCGGGAAACGAAGAGCGACCGGTACCTGCTGAAGTATATCACGCCGGGCAGGCGGGAGGTGGAGGAGGGCGCACTGGAGTGGTTTGCTCCGAAAGATGTGGAAGTGGATCATCCTGCTGCAGAGGTCCTGGTGCATGGGGATCGTTCGCTCCTGGGGAGGATGCAGATCAAACGCGGGACACTGACGATGGACGGGGTTCTGTCGGTCGGGACTTCGTCTCTGGACCGAGTCAACACCACGGGGACCTTCCCGCCAAATACTCTTACGGATCGGTACAGTCTCCGGGTAGAGTCTGCGGGGGAGCTGCACATCAAGGGGCACAATGTCGTCGTGCATGGTCGGCTCCGAATCAACGGTGGTGGCACGATGAGAACGGGTGGTGGAGATGTGCATGTGCTGGGGCGTGTGGATGGGGATGGCAGGTATTGGACCTACTCGGCCAGGGTCATCCTCCTTACTGTATCCGGCAATGCGGGGTCTCTGCATCTGGGAGATGGAACGCTCATGCTGGGACCGGAAGTCATGGCCAAGCAGGATGGTCTGACGACGATTGCTTCACGTCCCATAGCAGATATGGTTCTTCTGGGAGACTTCACGGCGGGAATGATTCGGATTCCGAAAGGCAGCAAACGAACCTATCTCTACACCAACCGGGCTTCAGGAGCACACACCTTCGAGCTCGGTACGGTCACTTTTGACGGAACCAGGACCCCGGGCAAGGGAGCATCCAATCAAAATCGTACAGGGACCCTGTATCTGGGTGGGAATCAGCGCACGGCCACCAGTGCCATTACCTTTATGGTGGACAGCCTGTCAGCGATGCAGGGAGCTGTGGTGACGACCGGGAAGAAGGTGGAGTTCACGAAGGAGGTCCATCTGCGCTCGGCAGTGATCTCTCCGTACCTCAATGACAGCCTTGTGTTCGGAGGGGATCTAAAGGTGAGCGGGGGTGGTCAGTTGTACACCACCGGCAATAGTGGCAACCTCCACATCCGCATTGAGGGGAACTTTCTGCAAACGGCGGGAACTCTGCCGGGCACCTCTCCCGCAGTCATTCTGAATACTGGCACCACGAAGACGGTGAAGAAGGATTTTCTGGTATCTGCGGATGCGTCCGGGTATGAGGGGAGAGCGGGATCTGCTCTGGTGGTGCACGGGAATTTCCACTTTGCGAAAAAGGGGAATCTGAACGCGAAAGTGGAGTTCAAGGGGGAAATGTCCCGGGAAGTGATGACCAGTGACTCCACCGTGTTGCACAGTGTGGTGGTGAACAACGCCAAGGGACTGCTGCTGAAAAGCCATGTCATGCAGCAGAGGATGGCGAAGCTGACGCTCCGGCAGGGGACGATTCACAGCATGCCGATGGACAGCATGTTTATGTGGACGGTGCAGAATGTAGAGGCAGAACAGGAATTGCGCGGCCGGAGTTCGGCGCAGACAGGGAGCAAGTGCGGGGCAGACAGTGACGAGGAGTGCAAGGGCACGATTCTTCGAGGTTCCCGGCAGTCGTATGTTGGGGGTCCGGTCGCGCGGCACCTGTTACAGGGAACGGCAGGAGACGGCTTCAAGAGCGGAGGGTATCTGTTCCCGGTGGGAATGGACCATAAAACGGATCAGGATACCCTGTCGTACTATCGTCCCTTGATCCTGCAGCTGCCCTCCGATCTGAATGACACGACCGCCGTGACCGTATCTCCAGTCATGCTCCCAGAGGGAGACATGCCAAAATGGGAGAACCTTACGGTTCCAACCGCGGGGGGCAGTCTGACGCTGGATGTGCATGCGGATCTGTTCTGGAAGGTGGATCTGGGGGCTGAGTCATTGCCCACGAATACGAACATCCGGCTGGCCGCGGCAGGACTGCGGAATGTGGCAGATGCCAGTGGACTCCGGATCGTGCAGTGGGACTGCATGTGGGAGAATCCGAAGCTGGCGGGACGGGTTCCTGCCCAGGCAGATGCGGAATCGTTTGCCGTGAATGGCTACCTGAACGGAGTGGTGAACCTGACGCAGGAAGGGATTGGTCTGGGAAACTGTGCGATCTTCGGGGTTGCGGCGAACGGGATTGAGAATCCGATTGACCAGGCCGATCTGAGCGGGGGACGGGCGATGGTCCAGTTCATTCACAATGTGCCTGCGCCTGGATCGGCTCCGATGGAGGTAGATCTGGGGGAGGTACGCATCAGTAACAATCTGCGATTCCGGACAGCGACCGCCTATCGTCCCGTAGGAGCAGGAGAAACACAGGATGTGACGATCCAGCCGGTGGGAGCTCCGGCAGCGCAGGCAATCACGGATACGGTGTCGCTGATGCCCGACAGAAATTATGCCGTGATTGTACACGGAAGCCTGGCGGATCCAAAGCTGATGGTGCTGGACATGCGGATGACTTCGTCGGTCGCCACCAAAGCAGAGGTGCGGCTGGTGCACGGATCGGCGGATCTGGGAGCAGCGCGGGTGCAGATGATGGACCGGGCAGATCCCATGATGCCCGTGATGACCCTGGCGGGGAACCTGATGCTGGACGAGGCCACCCGAAGATATATCGCACTGGATCCACTGGTGCAGGTCATGCAGGTGAAGTCCACGGATGGAGATGTAGAGGAGTTCTACGAACTGGACCTGTACGGGTACGGAGGGCAGACGCTGGTGATGAACCTGTCAGGGACGAAACGGGATCTGACGATCCTGGGAGTGGACCGGAATGGGGAGATCGTCCGGGTGCAGACGGTGACCGGGGTGGAAGAGAGCGCAGAGCTTCCGAAGGAGTTTGCGCTGCATGGCAACTATCCGAACCCGTTCAATCCGGGCACAAGAATCCAGTTTGATCTGCCAGAGAATGCGCAGGTGCAGATCCAGATTGTAGACATGCTGGGGCGGGAGGTGATGGTATTGCCAGCGCAGGAGCTGGAGGCAGGGGCGAACCGGAGCGTGGAACTGCATGCTGCCAGTCTGGCAAGCGGGACCTACCTGTACCGGATCATGGCGACCGGGGCGGAGCAGAGGCATGTGAAGACCGGACGGATGACACTCGTGAAGTAGTCATACAGAGCGATTCAGAGGTGAAACAGAGCCCCCCGGTACGACAGCGTATCGGGGGGCTTCAGGTTTGTGATTTATCCAGCAAATCTCAAAGAAAAGCGGGGCAATTAGTCATATTCGCTATACTTTGTGTATATTATAGGCGACCTCAACAACGGAGGTCTGATTACCTGTAACCTTAACTAACTTGGAGCAAAACTCCAATCAACCTATGAAACATGTGCAAAAAAAATGGGGGGGGGGCAGCAGGGCTGGTTCTCCTGATTCTTCTTTTTACAGTTTCCAGTGCGTTTGCACAGGAAGCACGTTACGTAGACTTGGTCAATGGTGCGGATACCGATGACTGCAACTTTAATGATCCATGCACCTTGTCTCGCGCCTGGGCTCAGCAGACCAATGGGGACCAATTTTTCATTCGAGTTCGAAGGACGGGTGGTACGGTTGAGGTTCCGGCACCAGCCACTTCACTGAGCAAAGAGATCAACTTTGCTCCCTATCTGGAGGGAGATGTGAATGCTGTGGAAGGGACATTGGAATTCACAGGGAACCTCAAGATTGCCTCGACGGGGCAGTTTATTCTTCATTCCAAAGCCAAGGCTCAGTTTGAGGATATTACACTTGAGTCTGGGTCCAGGAGTAAGGCTGTTTTCCGGGAGCTTGGGGACGAGGCACAAATTTCGATCACGGGCACGCTGACCATCCCGGATGGAGAGACCGCCGTATTTGAAGGAGGTCTGGTGGTCTCCCGGAGTTTCACCCTCAAGGGGGGTACGAAAGCAGGAAAGGCGAGCCGGCTCCAAATTGGAGATCGGGGAGATGGAGATGAATCCTTGACAGTCCAGAGTGGGGCGACCCTGCGGATTGACGGGGTGGACCTTATGGTTCATGTCAGGCAAGAATTCACGGTAGATGGTGTCATTGAAGATGTAACAAAAGGGGCAAGCCACCCCATCCTGATTGCGTTCCTGAATACTGCGGGTGATCCCAATCCCCCCGGCAGTCGGAAACCTGTTATATCTACATTTCTTCGGTCGGATTTATATTTGCCTCTTTCGAACGGTTTTGACCAAAATGACTGCAAGCGGATTCGGGGCAAGGGAACGATCTCTGCTGGAATTTTCGCGATTGCCATGGGCAATGTTTGTGTGGAGCTGAAGCGGGTGGGACCGATCACGGTTTCGGGAAGCCTTGCAAACGATGTGTTCACCGGGCACAAGGTGACGACGGATCTCATTTTCCGGGAGGATGTGATTGTGGATGGAGATGTGGCACAGTGGAATGATTCCCGGATTGTGTTTGAGAAGACAGCGACGATCCGGGGGGATGTGATTTTGCGGGATGGCGGGACTCCCTACACGAATACGGATGACTATGGAGAGGCAAATACTGCCGCAGATTCTGGAATTCGACACGGCTGGAAAGTGAGTGACAATAAATATACATGTGAATACTCGAATGCCGTAAGGAGAGACAGTGCCACTAGAGATGGGGGAGTCAATACGGTTCATATTCCGGGGATCCACTTCGCAGGTGAAGCGACGATTGAAGGGGATCTGAATGTGTACTCCATCACGCTCGCCGAAACGACAGAAGGTGCCACAGCGGATGCGACGCAGTGTGCGCCGCGGGTGCTGTTCATGGCTCCACTTGCGAAAACAGACGGGGACAAGGAAGTCTCACTGAGCTCTTCGGTTGGGGGGGATCTGGTGGTGGAGGATATCAAGAATTTTGGAGACAAGGGGCGGGTGTACCTAGATACGGACTCGTTGAAAACAGGTGCTGATGTGCGCAAGACAGCCCATAATCTGCGGATAGGTGGTGATCTGGCTGCCGGGGGCAAGACCATTGGGATGGGCTACCCGTCCATGTCCAGTGTGGACGGGATGTGCATGGAGAACAATACCAGGCTCAGCTTCGGGAATCACCTCATGCTCACGGATGCCGCCGAAAGTGTCGTGATCGGGGATGCGACCAGTGGGCTCACGCTGGATGCGCTGGTGACCTATGGAGATCTGCGGGTGGAACCGGGCAAAGGTTCGTTGACCGTGACGACGCTTCATGTGGGTCCGGATGCCGAGTTGATGTCCACCAAGGATGTGAAGGTGACCGAATCGCTGATTCTTCAGGGAGAGCTGAGCGGAGAGCTGGAGGAATCGTCCACGATCAAGACCCTGACCTATGGCAGCCGGAATACGGATCTTGTGAAGAAGGCGGCTTTGGTTGACATGCTGGAGGCCCTGTCCATCTCTGTCGGAAATGGCGAGCTCCGGCTGGACGAGATGGTCAAGACAAAGAACCTGGGATTGTGCAGTGGCACGCTGTCGCTGGTGGATGTGGAGAGTACGACGGACTCAACCCTGCATGTGACGGAACAGATCACGGTCCAGAACGGGATGCTGGGGAAAGATACCAATGATCCAGGGAGTATTTCTACGGACAAGGCGGGAGATGCAAACATGAATGACCGCTACATTTTGAAGTACATCACGCCAGGTCCCCGCACAGCGATGGATGCGCTGGAATGGTTTGATCCGCGGGATGTAATCGTGGATCATGCGAAGGCAGAGATCACGGCGACCGGGGACCATTCGCTGGCGGGCAAACTGACGATCTCAAACGGGAAGCTGACGGTGGATGGCGATCTGACGGTGGGGACCTCTACGCTGCATCGTACCGCGAGCAGTACAAATGCCCAGGATGCCCTCGCGCAGGTGAACAAGTACAGCGTACTGTTGACAGCAGGCGAACTGCACACCAGGGGACAGGATGTGACGGTGCATGGAAAGGTGACCGTGAGTGGAAAAAGCAAACTAATGACCGGAGGCGGGGATCT
This sequence comes from Rhodothermales bacterium, assembly GCA_965203305.1. Taxonomy (GTDB): domain Bacteria; phylum Bacteroidota; class Rhodothermia; order Rhodothermales; family Bin80; genus Bin80. Next base: position 240,299 of record OZ241874.1, read on the forward strand.
GCAGGTACTGGGTCGGGTGAGTGGTGGCAACTATGTTGGGAAGACCGCACAGGTAACCGTCGAAAAGGATGCCATGATGGACTTGGGAGCAGGGACGCTGATGCTGGGACCGGCAGACACCGCCAAACGGGATGGGCTGGCGGATAATACAACCATGCCCACAGTGGATCTGATGCTCACGGGAAAACTGCTGGCAGACACGCTGTATATCCCCAAAGGAAGCAAACGCACGCACATCGCCTCCGGGATGTTATCCAAGGCCCATACCCATACGTTTGGGGTGGTCCGGTTTGATGGCGGGAAGACTCCGAATGACCAACTCGCCAACAATGCAAGTGGCCATCTGTTTTTCAATTGGGTGGCCACAGGCCGTGGTACGGATACTGGTACGACAACGGTGCTGGACAGTCTGGCGATGACAGGGGAAGGATATGTGGGATTCCATGGGAAAAAGTTGGAGATCAAGAAGGCGGTTCATGTGCGATCTGGCCAGATCTGGCTGGATGGGGGAGATTTTGAATTCAAGGATGATCTGAAGCTCAGCGGGACGGGCAAACTGGATGTTCGCTGGAGTACGACGCTCAAGCGGAATATTCGCATTCACGGGGACCTTCATCTGACCAATGACACGGGAATGGAAGATCGAAATAAATTTCCGGGTCCAAGCTGGGGGAATCTGACGACGATGACGGTGATGGGAGACCTGACTGTCGGACCCAACATTCGTTATATCTCATCAACACAGGCAAATCTGATCGTGCATGGAGATGTTCAGTATGATAAAATAGCCTGGACTATTCCGATACTGGAATTTCAAGGGAAAGAGGTGCAGACGGTGACCATGTCAGCAAATCCGAAGTCCGTTCTGGGCAATATCATCGTGGACAATCCGAAAGGGATCCTGCTTGGGAGCGATGTAAGGCAACACAGTGGGGCAACCCTGACACTTCGTCGGGGGAAGATTCGCAGTATGCCTGCGGACAGCATGTACAAGTGGGTCCTGCAGAATGCGCAGGTGGAAGAGGAGCTCCGCGGTCGGCTGTCGGCGCAGGAAGGGAATGCATGTGGATCGGACAGCAAGCAGAAGTGCAAGGCGAGTATTCTCCGCGGCTCCGGGCAGTCGTATGCTGTCGCCACTCCGATAGTACGTCACCTGTTGCAGGGAAATGCAGGGACAGGGGCCGAGAGTGGCGGGTATCTGTTCCCGGTGGGGAGAGAGGAAGGAAATCAGTCGTACTATCGTCCGATGATCCTGCAACTGCCCTCGGATCTGAATGACAAGACTGTCGCGACCATATCGCCAATCCTGGTTCCAGACGGGGAGATACCGGCATGGCCGGCGGAGAACATTGTGATTCCGACGACGGGAGGCAGTCTGACCCTGGATGTGCATGCCGATATCTTCTGGAAGATTCAGTTGACGGACAAGGATGATCCGGAGGTGAAGAAAGAGCTGCCAACAAATGCGAACATTCGGATGGTCGCTGACGGGATCCAGAATGTAGCAGATGTCAAGGGGCTGCGGATCGTGCAGTGGGATTGCGAATGGAAGAACCCGAAGCTGGCGGGACGACTCCCGGCGCAGACCGGGGCAAGTTCGTTTGCGGTGAACGGGTATATCAACGGGGTGCTGAACCTGACGCAGGAAGGAATCGGTCTGGGGAGTTGTGCCATCCTGGGGGTTGCGGCCAACGGGGTAGAGAATCCGATTGATCTGGCAGATCTGAGCGGGGGACGGGCGATGGTCCAGTTCATTCACAATCTGCCGGGATCAGGAGTGGTGGATCTGCATCTGGGGGAGACACGGATTGGCAACGGGCTTTCGTTTCGAAGGGCAACCGCGTATCGTCCGGTGGGCACAGGAAACCTCACGTTGACGATCCAGCCCGTGGGAGCCCCCGAGGAGCAGGGAGTCACCTACATATTATCCCTGGCGAATGACAAGAGCTATGGATTGATTGTGCACGGGAATCCGGCGGATCCGAGGTTGAAAGTGCTGGAGATGCGGACGGTTTCGTCGGTCTCGAACAAGGCAGATGTGATTCTGGTGCACGGGTCGCCGGATCTGGGGGCTGCCAGCGTGCAGGTCATGGATCCAATGGATCCCACGGCAGTTGTGATGGCCCTGACGAATCGCCTGATGCTGGACGAGGCGACCCGGCGATATGTCTCGCTGGATCCGTCCGTACAGGTCATGCAGGTGAGATCCACAGACGAGGAGGTAGAGGCAGTATATGAGCTGGACCTGCACGGATATGCAGACCATACCCTGGTGTTGAACCTGTCAGGAACGAGGCAGGATCTGACGATTTTGGGAGTGGACAGGGACGGGAAGATCGTCCCTGTACAGATGGTGACGGGGACAGAGGAGGAAGGAACCGAGCTTCCGAAGGAGTTTGTCTTGCATGGCAACTACCCGAATCCGTTCAATCCGAGCACAAGAATCCAGTTTGATCTGCCAGAGCATGCACAGGTGCAGATCCAGATTGTAGACCTGCTGGGACGGGAGGTGATGGTGCTGCCGGCACAGGAGATGGAGGCAGGGGCGAACCGGAGCATCGAACTGCATGCGAGCAGTCTGGCAAGCGGGACGTACCTGTACCGGCTGGTGGTGACGGGAGCGGAAAGCTGGCATGTACAAACCGGACGCATGATGCTGGTGAAGTAGAGTTCGGAAGAAACTGTTGGAGGTGAAACGGAGCACCCCGGTACGACAGCGTATCGGGGTGCTTCAGGTTGGGATTATCCAGCAAATCCCAAAGAAAAGAGAGGCAATTCGTCATATTCGCTATAATTATGTGTATATTCGTGTGACCTCAACAACTGCGGTCTGATTACCTGTGAACCTTAACTAATCTGGAGTGAGGCACCAATTGACCTATGAGACACCTGAAAAAAATGGGGGGGGGGCAGGATTCCTTTTTCTGTTTCTCCTGCTCACGACATCTGGTAGTGCGTTCGCACAACTGTACATAGATCCGGCCAATGGCAAGACGACAGGTGGATGCACTGATATCAATGAGCCGTGCACGCTGGATCATGCTTTTTCCTTGTCAGGCAACGGTAATGGAGATGTGTTCCTGATCCGGGTTCGCCGGGCAGGAGGTGGCGTTACGCTGGCAGCCCCCACCGTTGCCTTGGACAAGCAATTCCGATTCGGGGCCTATGTACAGGGGAATACCACTCCTGTGAAGGGAACGATCCAATTCACGGGCACTTTTACGATTGCCGCGGCGGGTGAATTTCGACTGGATCCGAACGCAAGCGTGCAGTTTGAGGATGTCACATTGAGTGCAGGGGCCAGGACCATCCCGTTTTTCTGGGTTGCGGACAAGTCAGAGGAGCGGATCGCAATCACCGGTACCTTGACCATTCCCGATGGAGAGCGCGTTCGGCTTCCTGCACTGGTAGTTTCCAAGGGTTTTACCGTGAAGGGAGGGACGAATGCAGAAAAAAAGACGAGCGAGTTTCGAGTGGGAGGTCCACCCGGCACGGGAGGTGGCCCCGTAGAGATTCCATTGACTGTCCATCGCGGGGCTACCCTGCGTATAGACGGGGTAGATCTGGTGGTTCACCTCGAGAAGGAGATATTTGTGGAGGGGGTGATTGAAGATGTGACGAAAGGGGCCAAACACCCCCTCCGAATTGCGCTCCTGAACTCTACTACTGGCCCCGGCAACCGGGAAGTTGCCTCACTCGTTGGCAAGGATAATTACCAACCTCTCCGTCAAGGCTTTGACCATAATGATTGCCTGCGCATTCGAGGCACGGGAATGATTCCAGCCGGGATCTTCGCAATATCCATGGGCAATCTTTGTGTGGAGTTGAAGCGGGTGGGACTGATCACAGCCTCGGGAAGTCTTGCAAACGATATATTCGACAATACAGATGTGACGACAGATCTCATTTTCCGGGAGGATGTCGTGGTGGACGGGGATGTGGTACAGTGGAATGATTCCCGGATTTTGTTTGCGAAGACGGCGACGATCCGGGGAGATGTGATCTTGCGAGATGGCGGGACACCCTACACGAATACGGCAGACTATGGAGTGGCGAATACCGCTGCAGATTCCGGGGTTCGAGTTGGCTGGCGAGTGAGTAACAGCAAATATACATGCGAATACTCGAATGCTGTAAGGAGAACCTATGCCCGTAGATTTGGAGCACTCTGGACGCAGTATATTCCGGGAGTCCACTTTGCGGATGCAGTGACGATTGCAGGGGATCTGAATGTGTACTCCAACACGCTCACCGAAACGACCACGGGTGCGACCAAAGACGCGACGCAGTGTGCTCCGCGGGTGCTGTTTATGGCTCCACTTGCGAAAACAAGTGGGGACAAGGAAATCGCACTGATCTCTTCGGTTGGAGGGAGTCTGGTAGTGGAGGATACGGTGAGTTTCGGAGGCAAGGGGAGAGTGTATCTGGATTCGGACAGTGCCTCGACACAGGATCCCACTACGAATGTCATCACGTTTTCCCACAGAACCTCCCACAGCCTTCGTGTGGGCGGTGATCTGGCTACCGGAGGGAAGACCATCGGGATGGAGTATCCGGCCACCTCCAGCGTGGACGGGATGTGTACGGTGAACGATATCAAGCTCAGCTTCGGGAATCACCTCATGCTCACGGATGCCGCCGAAAGCGTCGTGATCGGGGATGCGACCAGCGGGCTTACATTGGGTGCGCTGGTGACGCTCGGGGATCTGCGGGTGGAACCGGGCAAAGGTCCGCTGACGGTGACGACCCTGCATGTGGGTCCGGGTGCTGAACTGATGGCGAACAAAGATGTGAAGGTGACCGAATCGCTCATTCTTCAGGGGGAGTTGAGCGGGGAACTGGACGAGGCATCTACCATCAAGACCCTGACCTATGGCAGTCGGAATACGGATGTTGTGAAGAAGGCGGCCCTGGTCACGATGCTGGAGGCCCTGTCCATCTCTGTCGGGAATGGCGAGTTACGTCTGGACGAGGTGTACAAGACGAAGCATCTGGGGCTGTGCAGTGGCACGCTGTCGCTGGTGGATGTGGAGAGCACGACCGACTCCACGTTACATGTCACGGATCAGATTATGGTACAGAACGGGATGCTGGAAAGAGATACGAATAATCCCGGGAGCATTTCTACGGATAAGGCGAAGACTGTCAATGTCAATGATCGCTACCTTCTGAAATACATCACCCCGGGGAAGCGTACGGTGACGGAGAAAGACTTGGAATGGTTCGACCTGCGGGATGTGATCGTGGATCACAAGGATGCGGAGATCACGGTGAACGATGATCGTTTGATCATCGGCAGCCTGACGATTTCGGAAGGGACGCTGATGGTGGACGGGGATCTGACGGTAGGGACCTCTACGCTGCATCGTACCGCAAACAGTAGCGATGATACCCAAGATGCACTCAAGCAGGTGAAGAGGTACAGTATCATGGTTACGGCGGGCGAACTGCATACAAGGGAGAAGGATGTGGTGGTGTATGGTCAGGTGACGGTGAGTAACAAGAGCAAGCTCATGACCGGAGGTGGCGACCTGCATGTACTGGGTCGGGTGAGTGGTGGAGCGTATGTCAGTAAGACGGCCCAAGTGACAGTGGACAAGGATGCTGTGATGGACCTGGGAGCAGGTACGCTGCATCTGGGTCCAGAAGATACGAAGAAGCGCAATGGTTTGACACTAAATGCGAGTCTCGATGTTTTCTTGTCCCTTTCCGGGACGCTGAAAGGAAATGTTCATGTGCCGAAAGGCAGCAAGTACACAGACATCAGTTCCGTCAGCCAGTTGGGAACGGTGACCTTTGACGGGACCCGGACCCCGAACGCGAGTGGACCCGCGGAAAATACCTACGGGACCCTGCGGTTCCTGCTTCCTTCGGAGACAAGTCAAACGCTGGTGATGGACAGTCTGTCGGCAATGCAGGGGCGTGTGATCACGAACGGGAAGAAGGTGACCATCAACGCAGATGTGTTGCTGGAGTCGGCGACGATCATTCCGTACACCCGTGACAGTCTTGTGTTTGGCGGCGATCTGACGCTTCGTGGCACGGGCGGGCTGAATACCGAATTCAACAGCAACAGTGCAAAACGGAATGTGGTGATCAAAGGGAACTTCACGCAGGAGCCGGGGAGAAGGGACAGTACAAACCTGACGCTTTCGGGGGTGAAGTTGCATCCGATGACGACAAAGACGGTGCTGGGCGATGTTCGGGTGTCTTCGGATGCGTATCGGTATGAGATGGAAACGACCACGAGTGCCATGCCAACGCTGGTGGTGCACGGAGATTTCCACTTCGCAAAGGACAGTTTGCGTCTGAATGCGAAGGTGGAGTTTCAGGGCAAAGAGGTGCAGGAGGTAATGATCGGGGACACGACGGCGTTGCACAGTATCGTGGTGGACAATCCGAAAGGACTTGCCCTCCAGAGCAACGTAACGCAACAAAGGGATGCCACCTTGACGCTTCGTCGGGGGAAGATCCGCAGTATGCCGATGGACAGCATATACACATGGACGGTACGGAATGTGCAGGGGGAACGGGAGCTTCGTGGTCGGCTGTCGGCGCAGGAAGGGGACAAGTGTGGTGCGGACAATGGCGAGCCGTGTCAGGGCACGATCTTGCGTGGCTCTAGCCAGTCGTATGTCGGGGTCCCGGTAGTTCGTCACCTGTTACAGGGGACAGCAGGGGCAGGGTTCGAGAGCGGGGGGTATTTGTTCCCGGTGGGGACGGAAGAAGGCGAGGTGTCGCACTATCGTCCGTTGATCCTGCAACTGCCCTCGGACCTGAATGACACTACGGCGGTGACCGTGTCGCCGATCCTGGTGCCGGACGGGGTAATGCCGGCGTGGCCTGTGGAGAATCTTGTAGTTCCGGCGACGGGAGGCAGTCTGACGCTGGATGTACATGCGAATTTGTTCTGGAAGATTGATCTGGGAGCGGAAGAATTGCCGACAAACACAAACATTCGGCTTGTAGCGGAGGGGATTCGGAATGTGGCAAATGTCACAGGATTACGGATCGTGCAGTGGGATTGCATGTGGAAGAATCCGAAGTTGGCGGGAGGACTTCCCGCCCAGGCGGATGCGAGTTCGTTCGGTGTGAACGGCTATCTCAACGGGGTGGTGAACCTGACGCAGGAGGGGGTTGGTCTGGGAAGCTGTGCGATTCTGGGGATTGCGGCGAGCGGGATTGAGAATCCGATTGACCAGGCAGATCTGAGCGCGGGACGGGCGAACCTTCAGTTCATCCACAACCTGCCGCTGACAACGCCGGTGGAGTTGCATCTGGGAAGGGTACGGATCAGCAACAACCTGCGGTTCCGGGATGCAACCGCCTATCGTCCGGTGAGTACAGGCAGCCATGAACTGAAGATCCAGCCGGTGGGAGCTCCGGCAGAGCAGGCGATCACCTACGCAGTATCTTTGACACCCAACGAGAATCTTGTGGTGATTGCACACGGGAGTCTGGCAGATCCGAAGCTGAAAGAGCTGGACATGCGGATGGTCTCGTCGATTTCGAACAAGGTAGATGTGCGGCTGGTGCACGGATCGGCAGATCTGGGAGCAGCACAGGTGCAGGTGATGGATTCGAACAATCCCATGATGCCAGTGATGACCCTGGCGGGGAACCTGATGCTGGATGAGGCCACCCGGAGATACTTCTCTCTGGATCCGTCGGTACAGGTCGTACAGGTGAGATCTGTGGAGCAGGAAGTGAAGGAGGTATATGAACTGGACTTGTACAAGTATGCCGGGCAGACGCTGGTGTGGAACCTGTCGGGGACGAAGCGGGATCTGACGATTTTGGGGGTGGACAGAAACGGGGGAATTGTCCCGGTACAGACGGTGACCGGAGTGGAAACCGAACCAGCGGAGATCCCGAAAGAGTTTGCCTTGCATGGAAACTATCCGAATCCGTTCAATCCGAGCACAAGAATCCAGTTTGACCTGCCGGAGCAGGCACAGGTATATGTACAGATCGTAGACCTGCTGGGACGGGAGGTGATGGTGCTGCCGGCACAGGAGATGGAGGCAGGGACGAACCGGAGCATCGAACTGAATGCAATCCGTTTGGCAAGCGGGACTTACCTGTATCGGCTGATTGCAGGCGGGGCGAAAGCCCGGCATGTAAAAACCGGACGCATGACGCTTGTGAAGTAGTCATACAGAGCGGTTCAGAGTGAAACGACGCACCCTGGTACGACAGCGTATCGGGGTGCTTCAGGTTTGGGGAGGCAGGCTCAGAAAGCGGCGATGATCCTTTGTCCTCAACAACCTGCTCCGCATGAAAGCACAGGGAACGGTTTCAAAACCGGCAAAGAACGGGCACCCGTGCACGGGAAACGGAATCACGATCCCCAGTGGTGGCAGTAGAACAGGATCATCCGACGGAACTGATCCACGATGCCGGACACAAGAGCTTGCGCAGGATTACAGCGTACTAACCTGTGTTAGCGTGTAATCCATGATATAGATGCCAAGCGGGTTGGTGCTCATGGCCTCTTCCTCGTCTGGCGATTCCACACGAATCTGAAAATGCCCCTCGTGTGCCGATGTGTGCTCTTGTTGCCCGGTCCGAACCAGTTCACGCCAGGATACCCGGTACAGAATCCCTTCCCCGGGGACTTTCAAAACGCTGGTGATTTCTGCCACATAACGGGTGTCTCCATGTGCAAGCATGCGTTCCAGGGTTTTTCGATCCCGGTCCAGATCTGCGATCAGCGTGGTTGCTGCACGGCCGTTCACATGTGCACGAGCATCCTGCAAGCGTATATTCAAAAGTCTTGCATCGGTAGGAACCGTTCGCAGGTTATGCACAAATCTGCGCAGTGCCGCCGTAACTGCCTGTTCGGGAACATTACGGACGGAAAGTTTTCCTGCTGCCCGCATCTCGCCCAGTGCATCCAGCTCCACCACATACGGAATTACCTTGTGCTGTGAAGCCAGATGCACATACCCTGCAGCAAGTACGAGATTGATCAGCAGGGAAACGAATGCCACCGACTGCCATGAATGTCTGCCTCGGGCAAGATCGCCGAAGAGTCGCTCAAAGGCATACCTCCCGTCCAGGTACGGATGTCCTTCCTTTGACATGGTCACAGGTTCTGCAGTGTCCTCTTGAAATTAATCTCCAGACCATTGCTGAGCTGCGACGCAATTCGCCCGGGCATATGAAGTCCCAGACCAGCCAGAAGAATCGCGACAGCCGCCATGGACCACAGAAAGCCCATCCGGGAGGATACTGCTCCAGTAACACCGCCGGAATTTTGGGCAAAAAGCTGCTCAAACGCAGCCAGCCACAGGTTGTCGTACGACTGCAGGATTGACACCATGTCATCCCCGATAGAGGCGGCAACTCCTGCGATCAGGATAATGAAGAACAGCTTCACTCCCACATAGACGGCGTATTTCAGGTATCCTTCACCCAACGGAGCGGTTCCGCGAAATGCCATGAACCCAACAAAGAACAGCCCCCCTGTGACCACCACATAGCTTTCAATCATCGTCACAAGAAGGTGTGCTGCCAGCGCAACGAAACACAGTAACATGATCAGAGCAGGAACCACCGCCAGAGAGGTGATAAAATCCGAGGTCAGTCCCACAGACTGCATCACGTTCAGCAGCATGCTCAATCCGATATTGAGGAGATGGGTTGGTGAAAGATGCGTTACACTGCTTCCGCCAATATATATGGCAGTCTCTCCAAATCCCTGTGCGATCATCGGGAGCCACCTGTGGTATGTGGACAGGAGTGCGAGTACGAAGGCCAGCAATCCGATTTTGAAGGCAAACTGGCTGATCAGATCAATATCCCGGCTTTTGCGCCCGGACCAGACCATATACCCCGTCACGACGATCTCCAGAAGTGCCAAGCTGAGAAAGAGTATCTGTGCCGCATCCAGAGCACGAGTTAGCCATGCCTCTGTGGTCATCCGGAAAACCTCCTGCGCGCAGTCGAAAAACATTGTCGGGGCGCAGTTCTGTAATGCCTGCTGGTGCATTGCCATAAATGGTTCCGTCAGCAGGTCCATCGCCCCTCTGTATAGCTGCCCCGATGGTACATTCGGTTATGGTTTTCCCGGCATGTTCAGGAAGCGTTGCACATCATAGCGTGCGGGGTTTCCCAGCCATTGCGGATTTCCTACGAATGCATTGTAGCGCATGCGCTGCTGGGCCTGCTGGCTGACGGCATCCGCGGCCCGTACTGCCTCCATGTTGGTCAGTGTCATGAGGGCTTGCCTCGCAAGCAGCAGTTCGCGGGCATGCATGATCTGCAGATTGGCCTGCACATCCCGCATTTGCTGGGGCTCTTTGGCGTGAAGAATTTCCGTTTTCATGCGCTCCAGCTCTGCATGTGCCTGATCTACCGAACTGCCGTGAATCTGCAAAGAGGCAAGGGTTGATTGGAGGGTTGCCATGGTTTGTTCATGGGCACTCTGCTGTGCTCCCAGAGGATCTGGTGAATTCTGGTACATCAGAAATGTCTCCCGCAGAGCCTCGGGATTTTCCCAGTTCACACCGCCCGAAGCCTGATGTGCCTGACGTATCCTGCGAACGTAGGTCCCCAGTGCCTCGAACGGAATGATGCCACGCTTGGACAGCGCACGCTCATACCTGTCCAGATGATCTTGGGTATTCTGTCTGATCTCTGTGGACAGGGCAATTTCCCTGAGGATCAGGTCCACCTGCCGTCGAAGCTCGGTCACTGTGGCAATGGCTTCTGTCAGGGCGGCCACATCCACAACAGGAATTTGTGCACGGATGTCCATCGTATATCCGGCAATGAGAAACAGGAGCAGGATTCGTTTCATTGGTTCTTGATCTGGTGAAGAAAGTCATGTCCATATGTGCGGATCATCTCCCGGATATATGCACGAGAAGTCTCTCCATTCATGCCTGGCAGTGGCATGAGGAGTGCCTGTGCAGTCGGGCCAAGGTTCAGGTCAAACAGCCGATTCCCCGCTGGACTTTTGTAGAAATAATCACACTTGGGTTTTGCGGATGCAATTGCATGGATCGCACGGCTGTGAAGTCCCAGTGCCCGGTACATTGCCATCCCTTCCTCGGTCCGTGCCTCCGGGTTGGGGAGAATGATTTTTGTTGGACACGATTCAGTGATCAGGGGTGCGTTCGGAAGCGTGGCAATCTGTGCAGGCGAATGGGCGACCAGCACAACCGCTGCATTGCGTTTTCGAAGTGTGAGAAGCCATGCCTTGATCCGCTCTGCAAAGCGGGAGCGCAGGAGTGCAGCCCAGGCCTCTTCAATGATAATGAGTGTCGGAGATCCATCCAAGCTGCGTTCAATCTTCCGAAACAGAGCCAGAAGCAGGGGGACTATGGCGGCATCTCCCAAGTCCAGCACATGCCCCAGTTCGTATGTCTGCATCCTCGTGGAAGCAGCATCTTCTGCATCGCCGTCAAATAACTGCCCATAGGGACCATCTTCCGTATAGCGAAAGACTGTGCTCTGCAATGGCTGTGGCAGAAGGAGATGAAAAGTTGACAGGGTTCGATTCTTTGGCGGTGACTGGCTCAAAAGGTTCAGTGTGTTCGCAAGTGCCAGTTCATCACTTGCCCCCAGATATCCATGGGCAAGATTATAGAGAATTTTCAGCCATGTGAGTGCCCATAACCGTTCGTTCTCCTCGTGAATATGACGAAGAGGCTGCAGGGGATATGTGTCTGCCTCTCCAAACAAAGAGTGGGTTCCTTCCGCAGCCAGACAGGGAATTTGGTGAGACAGCCCGATGTCAAAGATGTGAACCTGACTCTCGGGATACCGCAGAAAGTTGAGTGCCAGCCAGCCGACAAGTACACTCTTTCCTGCCCCGGTGGCACCGATGACAAGCGTATGCCCCACATCTCCCTGATGCAAGTTCACCAGAAAGGGGAGGTTGCCAGAGGTTCGTGCACAGGCCAAGGCCGGGCTACGATCCGGGAATAGCAGGCTGGGGCATGTTCTGCTTCCCTGCCATGGCGCAGAAACCGGGAAAAGATGTGCGACATTGCGACTGGACACAAGTGGACGGCGAAGGTTTGCATACCCGTGCCCCGGAAGCGTTCCAAGGAAGGCATCCGTTGCATTAATGGTTTCTAGGGAGCAGGAATATCCCTGATCCCGCAGAGCCTGCATCAGCATCTGACTCTGCGTGAGGCCACGCTGCATGTGCGAATCACGCAGGATGAAAGCATTGGTAAAGTATCCAAACCGGACTCGTCCACTGGCAGATTCGGCATGTGCCGAGGAGGTTTCGTGTTGCATTGCCACGGCATCCTGATCTTCGAATCCATCTTCACCCGGGGCGATGAGCTTTCGCAACCCTCTGCGCTGGTGAAACCAGCTGCTCTGCAGTCGTTTGATGCGCTTTTCTGCAGCATGGCGGCCCATGCCAACAAATCGCATATGCCACCGCCCCTCCCCCTGAATACGATTGAAAAACTCGCCATCTCCCACGGTTGTCTGCTCTCCGAGGGAGGAGATCGTGATCACAAAGAGGTGCTTTCCGCCCATGACTGGATAAAATCCTGTCTGAAAGTCATCCGAAGCAAGCGTATGACTGAGATAACTGGTCAGCAATGATGTGACCTCTTCATCCTGTCCCGTCAATGCGGAGTGACAGTCCATCAGAAGCTCGGTGCTATCCATCGGAGTGGCACGAAATCGGCCTGCCAGCAGTGCCTGCATCTCATTCAGGGTGCGCTTGAATTCGGACAGAATCTGCTCATAATCAAACCCCGTCTGCACTCCCTGAATCATGGGAGTTGCCCATTTTGCCCACAGATCACGGGGTGGTGTACAGGTGAAGAGAACGGTATGACGAAGGGTGTAATGACTGCCGATCTCTTCGTATTGCTTCCGGCGTTCTCTCTCCATCATCTGCAGGGAGGCAGTCGGGAAGGCGTTTTCCTCTGGAATTGGACAGGTTGTGCTGTGGCTTCTGCGCACATTCACCTCCATTCCATATCCTTCCCCAAGCAGCATCAGCATATCGTGCACGGTATCCGTCACGCTGTTAGCCCCGGCGGCTGTGGCCGTTTCCATGTCTGGCGGAGCGAGCGCAAACCCGCTCAGGAAGGAACCGTCTTTCATGAGAATCACTCCTTCATCAATCAGGAACGCCCACCCCAACAGGTCTCCCAGCCCCTCTTTTGCCATGCGTCTGCGCTGCAGACGGCGTGTCCCCCAGACCGTACCTGCACCAGTCGCGATACCAAGCCCAAACACAAGCGGGTCCATTATTTTGCTCCCGCAACCCGGTCGCGCCAGCAGTTCGGCACCTCTTTTTCCTGCCTGAAATACCGAGAGGCATATCTCAGAGCCCGCGGCACGGTCACCATGAAGAATGGATCCTTTTCGAATACCTTCCGAAGCAGTGGGAGCAGAATCAGGTATGCGACCCCGCACCCTGCCAGAACTTTGAGATCCAGACGGGAGGCAATGCTCATGGTGACCATGATAAGGACAAGAAGCAGGAATGCATCCTGAGGCAGTCCGCCCATAGTCGGCCGCCGCTGCAGCGATGTATAGACAGGGGCTGTTTCCAGCCCTTCACGAGATACCGGCATCAAATAACCGCACCCTGGAAAGAAAAGAATTCACTGATCTGTGCCGCTCCAAAAATGATTACAGCCCCCATCACCGTACGGCCGAGGATTTCGCCTGCACGGCTGGACCGGGTAATCCACCACGCCATCCCGCCAAGAACAATGATCAGCAGAAAGGCAGCCGTCGCCAGATCCCCGGTCAGGAGTCCGACAATCTTTGACACCGTAGAGGTGGCCACCTTGACTCCACCAACACCGCTGGCATCGGTCAGAGCAGGAAACAGTACCATTAGGGCTCCGGTCACAATGATCGGAGACAAGGGAAACATTTTGCGAAACAATATGCGCATGAGCCTGCGGGTTGATGTTTCCTGTGATACCCCCACATAGAGGCCTGTGGAAGGCACGGTCTGTTACGGTTTGAGCAAAATGGGAGAGATCCTGTACTAACACCCTATTGTGGCAGGGATGCTCCAAAGATGGTGTGTTCCGTCTGATCACTATGATTCATGAGATACGGGAACATATCTTCCTCACAGAGAATGAGTAGTATAAGGTTTGTGGTGTATGCTCATTGGCCCTTAGGTAGTGTCTGTCCGAAAACACGGGATATATGGGTTTGCGCTGGTTCCTGTGCGCATTTTTGGGGATATTTCTTTTCTAAAGAAGTCCACTTTTTGGGGGATATGATCGTATAAGCCCTGAAACCCGTTCATCTTTTTCCTTTTGCTGAGATGAGAAAAGTCATTGAACCTCAACTTGAGATTGGATGGAAGCCTCTGGAAGAGATCACGCTGCCCCTTCACAATCGGGATGATTTCTATCTGTGCATGACGGCCATTTTGCATCTTTACCATGATGTTTTGCTGCGTGCGCGTCTGTTTTCCCGGTTGGCGGAGATTTTTCCTGCGGGGGTTCGGACGGATCGGGGGCGTCCGGGGATGTTTGCATGGCGCATCTTCGTGCTGGGGGTGCTGAAGCAGGTTCTTCGGTGCGACTATCAGAGACTGGCCATGCTGGCCACGGAAGTGCAGGTTTTGCGACAGATTCTGTTCCATTCCGAATTTGACGATACGGTCTACTGTCCGCAGACCTTGCAGGACAATCTTTCTCTTCTGACCTCCGAGATTCTGGCAGAATTCATTCAAATGGTGGCAGAGTGCGGACAGAAGGTGGCGGGAAAGCAGGAGGGGGAGGTGTTGCAGGGGCGGTGCGATTCCAAGGTGTGCAAGACCAATGTGGAGTTTCCCTCTGATCTGCGCCTTCTTCGGGATTCTGTCTGCGGGGGACTTCGGGAATGTGCCAAAACCGCGGATGCGCTGGATGTACCGGGCTGGCAGCAGATACAGCATCTGATGAAGACGGTAGAGAAGGCCCACAAGCCGGTATGTATCGCCAGGAAATACAAATCCCGTCCGGGCAAGGTTCGCTATTTCTTGCGTCTGTGTCGGAAGCGGGGCAGAAAAGTAGTGGACTTTCTGCGGAACCTGCATGACAGGAAAACAGAGCTGGAGCGGAAACAGGCAACGGGTTCGCTCACCAAGGCGGAAGAGAAGATGCTGCACACCGTGCTCCGTGCGATGCAGCGCATCTATTCTTTTCTGGGGTATATGGCGGTATTGCACGATCAGGTGCGTCGTCGGGTCTTGCATGGAGAGAAGATTCCGCATCGTGAGAAGATATTTTCGATCACCAAGCCGTTTACCCGCTGGATCGTGAAAGGGAAAGAAGGGGTGCTGTGCGAGTTGGGGGTTCCGGTGGCGATTATAGAAGATCAGTACCCGTTTATTCTGGGGCATGAGATTCTGTGGACGGGGACGGACAAGGATGTGGCGGTCTCGCTCACGGGGAGCGTGCAGGAGCAGTTTCCTTCCCTGCGTGAATGTTCGTATGATCGGGGTTTTTACAGTCCGGAGGTTCGGGAGAAGTTGGATGAGATGCTGGATGTGAATGCGATGCCGAAGAAAGGGAGGATGACGAAGGAAGAGCAGGAGCGGCAAAGCGATCCTGCCTTCCAGCGCGCAAGGAAACGCCATCCGGGCGTGGAATCCGCGCTGAACAACCTGGATCATCGGGGCTGGAATCTGGTGCGGGAAACAAGCCGGGAAGGCTTTGCCCGAGTCGTGGCGACCGCTATTCTGGCCGCCAATGTCCACCGACTGGGGAGGCTGCTCCGGGAACAGGAGATCATCAAGAAAGCGAAACGACGACGAAAGCTCGCCGCATAGGCGTGCATCCCCCCTTTCTTGCGGATTGACGAGGTGCCAAATTCAGGTGAATGTCAGAGGTACGTCCGATTCCTGCGAATAAGGCACAAGTGTACACCAATTCCCCCAAAATCCGCCCTCAAAACGGGAAGAATCTCCCCACTCCAGTCCATTTTGCGTCCAATATGACAGGAGATCTGCCCCGCCCCTGTTGCCAGCTCCCGAAAATCGGCAATTTTCGGATGGACACTAGGTATACAAGCCCCTAACTAAAACAGGTTGTCAGACATAAGGATTAGCAACGTAGAACTTTAACACTGCGGTTGCCAGATTATCCGGTAACCGCAAACACAAAACAAGAAATGAATGAGAATCTGGAAAATCTCCAATTCCGTTCCAGTGAAGAACGGGAAGCATCAAACCGAAAGGCGTATGCTGATATGGAAAAGACAAAACAGGTAGAACAGGGGCGAATCGTGTTTCGGAATCCCGTGGCGGTCAATGAGAGGCAAATCAATGAAAAGTGTGAGCAAGTGGTATGGTTACAGTGAAGTGACATCCCTCATATACCAAAATCAATACACATCCGGAAAGAAGCATGGAAACAGCAGTCAGACATTCCGAGGTGCCTTCACAAGATCTATCTCTGCCAAGCATCTTTGGAGAAGAGGAGGGAGCTACTCCTCCCACAGTATTGCCTCTGCGGGACAATTCGCGGATGAAGGAGGACAATAGCTGGACTGGCCCTGCCCTCCATATCATTCACAGCGAAAACTGTCTGGATACAATGCAGAGAATGGAGAGTGATTGCATTGATCTGGTTGTTACCAGTCCCCCATACGATGATATGCGGGAATATGCAGGAACAGGATTCAAGGATTTTGAAGCCTGGTGGGGTTCTGGTGTGGGTGATTGGAGATCAGACCGTCAAGGGAAACGAGACCGGCACCAGCTTCCGACATGCCCTGTATTTCAGGGATATTGCAGGATTTAACCTGTTTGACACCATGATTTATCTGAAACCTCCAAGAGGGGCCGTAGGCAATAATCAGACTTACTGGCAATCATTTGAGTATATGTTTGTGCTGTCCAAGGGCCTCCCCAAAACGATCAACCTGATTCGAGACAGAGAGAATAAGGAATCAAGGACAGGGGACAATGGCACCAAACGTCTCTGTAACGGCACACGGCAAAATGTTGCACGGAAGGGGTATGGCCAACTGGGACGGAGACTGAACGTATGGCAATACGGCATCGGCAAGAACCAGTCTACCAAGGATATAGTCGCTTTTGAACACCCAGCTATATTCCCCGAAAATTGGCAGAAGACCATATCAAAAGTTGGTCTAATGAGGGGGATATCGTGTACGATCCATTTATGGGGAGTGGCACAACGGCAAAGATGGCTACACTGAATCAACGCCACTGGATCGGAAGCGAGATCAGCACCAGGTATTTGGAGATTGCCCAGAAAAGACTTCAGCATGTTATGTGATGAGTGCAGATAGCGAGACGCATCGCCCGGGGAAGAGGTTTGCACAAATTGTCAACGCCGAACAAGGGAATGCAAGGGATGTCAATCCGTATTAAGCATCCTCGAATTTGAGAAGAATCAGCGAAGCCCACTAGGGAAGGTAAATCGCAGATCCGAATGCAAGGAATGCCGAAAGAAGAGGGAGGGAAAAAAGTACACCCTGAAGCAGAAAAAAGAGTTTGCGAAGTCAAACCCTCGCCCGCAAATCGGGGAGCAGTTCACATGTCCTGTCTGCCTCGTCACATTTACGGTTGGAACCGGGAATGATGTTAACCTTGATCACGACAAGGAGACGGGAGATATCCGGGGGTGGCTATGCGGAAGTTGTAATACTTCCATGGGGAGGTTCCGGGATGATATTTCCATGCTGGCACGGGCGATTATCTGGCTGAAGGAGAAAGGGAAGATGATGTTCTCGTTATTCACATTTCCCTGACTGTGCTGTGTTCGTACGAAAAACCTGATCCTGTCCTTACGCAACATACACGGAAAATGACGAGATGGACTGGATCCTCCTGCATGAGTTCTTGTGCATCCATGCAGGCTGTTCCCTTTGCCTGAGCCATCCAGTCCCGATCTGGCTTGAACAGAAGCCTGAAAGGACTCAAATGTCCTGATCTCCCGGGGATGAGAGGTGTGGTAGCAAGGCATCCTGAGTAGTGGATACATCACACTTGCCTTTCTCTGCGGTCAGGGGTTGATTTTAGATGAATCCGGGATCAGGTCATTGCTCAAGTTGGCAGCCTGTCTGTGCACAGAAGACACTCTCTGTTTGTCCCTGCCGTCCCGAACCTTTTCTGGACCATAACAAATTTGGTCGGGGTACAAAGATTTATATATATTATTTTATATATTCAATTATACTTGCTGCTATTTCCCTGAATTTCATGAAAAGAACGGAAGCACATGTCCATGGCTAATTTCTCTCCTGAACAGTCCACCACTTCTCCGTATCTCGAGATACCCCGGGCATGGTGCCGGGGAGTACGACTATGGGCAATAGCGTACACACAAGGAGGGAAAGATATCGTAGTTGAATCATATCTGTTTCCACAGATCAGCGGTATGTGCCGGGGTGGGACCAGTGCAATGCAGGTTCCAGCGAGCCTGAATACGCCTCATGACTGAAGTTACCCCCTTCTTCGTTTTGACAAGGTACGGCATTTCCTGGGGATGGGAGGTCTTTTTTTGTAAAATTGAGACGGTATTCCGGCTCTAGGAATCGGAATATTTTACCAGTGGTTCTGTCCCCAGAAGCCGGAATGCTTCCTTTTGGGTGGCACTGACATTTTCGATCAGGATCACTTCTTTTCCCTTGTCTTTGAGGACTTTCGGCACGGCAGTGATCCGGCACAGTCCAGACAAGTGTTCCATCAGATCCACAAAGCTCATGGCGTTCTGCCCGTTTTCTGTCTTTTTGGTGCGGGCTTTTTTCTTCTTGCTGGGCGAGGGCTGTGCCGGCACTACCGGGGTGCTTCGCTGGGTCTGTTTCCCCTTGGAATCATCCTCTGCCAGCAACATCGGTGCCAGCTTCTTGCGCATGTGATATTCTACATAGTAGGCCAGCATGCACAGGAACGCATGCGCCACCACCCGCTCCTTCTTGCGGTGATGAATCGGGCGGATCCGCAGCGAGAAGGTCTTGAGCGTACGGAACGCGATCTCTACCAGAGACAGTCGCTTGTAATTGGAGACCAGTTCCTCTTTGGGCTGCTCTCGCAGACTGGAGCGGATCGCATAGATGCCATCCAGCCGCGCGGCTTTCTGGATGGCTTCCTCGTTGCGCGTGTAGGAAAAATGTCCCTCTTCTATTGTCAGCGTGAAGTATGTTCGCATCTTGTATTTTCGCAGCACGCGTTCGGTCCGTGCGCCGATCTTTGCCGCGTCGGTCAGGGGGCGGGACTCCCGCTGGGTCGCGGCAACCATGCGATCCAGGGCGGTCTCTGTTTTGGCGATCAATTTCTCCCGCAGGCGTTTGCTTTTCTCCGCCTGCAAGGGATTCCGGCACAGAACCAGCTTGTCCTTCGGGTATAGATCGCAGTGAATCTCCACCAGATCCTGCTCGTCAAACAGGCTCATCTGGAAATTCGTCTGGTCCACGACCGACTGAATCTCGCTCCGGCGCATGCCAGTGATCCAGTCCAGTCCCACCGGGATGATCTCTTTGTTCAGCTCGGCATTCTGCAGGATGCCCCGATCTCCCACCATGACGACCTTCTGCATCCCGAAACTCTCGCGAATCTTGGTGATCTGTGTGCGCAGCGTTGCGGTATCCTTCGTATTCCCGCGAAAGACCTCCAGAGAGATCGGACAGCCCTCCTGGTCGGTCATCAGTCCGATGACCACCTGCTTCTTGTTCTTCTTCCCGTCCCGGTTGTAGCCATACTCGGCCAACTCGTTCTTTTTGCCCTCCACATAGCTGCTGGTCACATCATAGAGCACCATGGCACCTTCGTCCAGGTGCCGTTTGGCCAGGGCACATTCCACGTCCGGCTTGCGCTGCACCAGTTCATCCATGGCCTTGTAGAGATCATCCGCATCCACGCGCTTGAGCCGCAGTTCTTCGTTCAGGGTGGTGGAGGTGGTCTGGGCATCCAGAAAGGAACGGGTGGACAGCTTGCTCCCGGGTTTGAGTACCCGTGCGGCAATCGCGCCAAGTAGCACCCGACGGTTCCGGGTATTCTTCGGTCCGAGGAGTTCGGCAATCCCCAAGTCCTGCATCACATGCAGGACGGCGGCCACATGTCCATGAGGCTTGTTGCTTTTGATCTCACAGGCGTTTTTGATGTCGGCAATGGGAGTTTCCCCGTTCAGGACTTTGCGAAAGTCTTCTCGAATGTCTGGGGGGAGCTTGGTGACATTGGCGAGGTGAACTTGACGGATTTTCCGTCAATCCACCGGGTCTCCCGGATGAGCCAGGTTGGGTTGGAATTTCTGTTCGGAATTTTGGCGAGATACATGGGCAGTAACTTGGGGACATATTTGTCCAGGATTCGACGAAAGACAGAGAAAAATCGCCCTCAGAGAGCCTCCAGTGGGGGATAACGCAGAAAAAAAGGAAGCGTTCGCGTTGCCTGATCACCAAGAAAAAGATTCTATAGCAGGGCGGCTGTATAAGATGGCAGGGCTTCCCTTGGCTCCTTCACCCTTTCACCATCTTATCAAGTCAAATGAAATCTTATCACGCAAAGTCTCCCTTTTTTGTTGGCATGGATGTGCACAAGAGGACCATTGCGGTCTGCGTGTACGATCCCAACAGGCGGGTTCTGTTTGATGAGCGGGAGTTGCCGCACGATCTGCCGAAGGTTCGGAAACATCTTCATCGCATACGGCAGCATTCGCCGGAGCTTCGGTGCTGTTACGAAGCCTCTTCCTGCGGCTACGGATTGTACCGTGATTTGCAGGGAGAGGAAGGGATCTCGTGTGCAGTGATTGCGCCGTCGTCCATTCCTCGTCGTTCGGGGGATCGTGTGAAGACGGATCGCAGAGATGCCAGGAAACTGGCGACCCTGTATGCGGGCGATCTTCTGACGGTGATCTGTGTTCCGGGCAAGGAGCAGGAAGAGCTTCGCGCTCTGGTGCGTTGTCGGGCCTCCCATGTGGACAGCATCCCCCGCCTCAAACAACAGATCCTGGCGTTTCTCCAACTCCGGGGCTTTGCCTATGGAACAGGAACCCACTGGACCAAGACATTTCGGACGTGGGTCTGTGGATTGCCGATGAGTGAAGTAGACCAGATCACCCTCAACAGTTCCTGGTTTCATCTTGCCCAACTGGAACAGCAAGTGCTCCAGTTGGAAGCCAAGCTGGCAGAGATGGCGGACACAGACCTGTACCGTACACAGGTTCGAACCCTCATGGCGTTCCGTGGCATGGGTCTGGTGACCGCGTTCACGCTGGTGGCAGAGTTGGGCGACCTCCGCCGGTTCGCCCATCCTCGCCAGTTGATGGGCTATCTGGGGCTGGTTCCCAGCGAACACAGTTCGGGAGAACACACCCGGCGGGGTGGGATCACCAAAACGGGAAACGGGCATGTTCGGAAAGCTCTGGTCTCTGTCGCATGGAAATATGCGTATCCCCCACGGGGCAGTGCAACCCTTCGGGAACGGCAAAGTATAGTCTCGGCAGAGGTAGTGGCGATTGCCCAGAAGGCACAGCACCGACGGTACAAACGTTTTCGTACACTGGCAGAAACCAAGTCGCGGTGCACCGCCAATACCGCGGTAGCCCGCGAACTGGTGGGGTTCCTCTGGCAGGCTCTGCACTTGAAGAATCCCCTGATTCAAACAACGTGACACGAACGATGATAACGTGACGTATGGAGAGGTGATCGGCACGGTTGGAGGATCCACGTTCCCCCCTTGCGATAAGCCAGCCTCTGGCTGGTGAGCGCGCGTCAAAAGATAGTGGCAGCTCCGTACGAACCGAAACCATGCGTTATAGTCCTTTGGACCAAGCACGCGAATACCAGATTGATGTAGCCGTCGAAGCCGCCAGATCACCTCTCCACAGGTCAAACCTGACATCCCTCATGTAACCCCTGAACATACATATCGCCCTGTGAAACTCTGCCGGTGGAGCCGTCCTACTATACCAGTGGGTAGCTTCAGCTACACTGGAGATATCTCGGTTCAAGAACAGGTTCCAGGCAGAGCTGGAGGCACTCCGCAAGGAGGAGGAGAAGGCAGTGATCACCGACTGGCTTGTGAAGGAAGCAGAGGCTCAGGGGGACATTGCCTCATGGATTGACGCAATCACCTGTAAAACACACAGATGGCCCCAGCATATCATGTCCTATGTGGATCCCGCAATCTCCCAATTAGAGAACACCAGCAAGAAACTAACCTCAGAAGGACTAGAGTTTGTCATGGAACAGGGGGAGAAACTCCGCAGAAAATACTATGAAGGTCGGATGGTCAACTTTATTGCACAGGAAAGGCGTAGCTTTGCCAGAATCGTGGAGGGGAGTATCGAGCAGGACGAGATTGTCAAAGCACTCACAAGAGAGTATGGAGACAAGGAAGCTCATAGGCTGTTCTTTCTTGCTCTGCAGAAGGGACTGTTCTATTACAACAATGCGACGGAAGCGTATCCTGTTCCTATTCC
The DNA here is from genome assembly GCA_965203305.1 of Rhodothermales bacterium. Classification (GTDB taxonomy): domain Bacteria; phylum Bacteroidota; class Rhodothermia; order Rhodothermales; family Bin80; genus Bin80. The sequence goes on from OZ241874.1 coordinate 262,684, forward strand.
GTCCCTGCGGGACTGGCTGGTGAAGAGTTTTCCTCCGAAAGCGATTTCAGGTCCGGCTTCAAGGATAGACCTGGGGAGGTGAGATTGGCGGCCAGCGAGCAGAACAGTGGAGTGTGATACATGAGTCCTTCTCCTGTTTTCAAGTGCCAGAAATCAGGAGAAATATCGCTCTGAGAGTATTTGCAGGCACACTGGATAAGGTATGCAGATGTTTTAGCGAGAGCCTCGGTACCTTGAATATTCAATGACCAACTGATTCCTTGTATGATAGCTCGGCTCCTCCTGATCCTGATCACTGTGGCCTCTGGATGTGCCTCCGAAGAGCAGCAACCCCCGAATGTCATCTATATCTTGCAGATGATCTGGGCTACGGCGAACTTGGAAGCTACGGGCAAGCCCTGATCAAAACCCCCAATCTGGACCGATTGGCAAGCCACGGGATGCGGTTTACGCAGCATTATAGCGGGAGTCCTGTCTGTGCGCCCAGCCGATGCACGCTCCTTACTGGCCTGCATACCGGGCATTGCCAAATCCGTGACAACTATGAACTCGGGGGGTTTGCGGACAGCACGGAACGCGGACAGCTTCCCCTGGAAGAGGGAACCTATACGCTCGGGCATATGATGCAAGATGCCGGATACACAACCGCCATCATTGGAAAATGGGGACTGGGCGGACCAAATTCCAGCGGACTTCCCGGCAAGCAGGGGTTTGATTACTTCTACGGATACCTGGACCAGAAACAGGCACACAATCATTACCCGTCCCATCTCTGGAGAAATACCGAATGGGATACGCTTGCGAATGGCTATTTCCATCCACATCAGCGATTTCAGGGAGAGGATATGCATGACCCCATCGCCTACAGTGGCTACAAGGGTGTGGATTATGCCCCCGATCTGATGGCACAAGAGGCCGAGAGTTTCATCCGCCGGAATGCAGATGGACCCTTCTTTCTGTACTTCGCGCATACCGTACCTCATCTTGCTCTTCAGGTGCCCGACGAGGAGCTGGAACTCTATGACAGTATTCTGTCCGAATCTGCTTATGATGGAAGCAACGGATACCTTCCTCATATCCGTCCCCAGTCCGCCTATGCTGCCATGATCACCCGTATGGACAGGCATATTGGACGTATTATTGAGGTCCTGCAGGAACTCGGGATTGACAAGGAAACCCTGATCATATTTTCCAGTGACAACGGACCCACATATGCAGGAGGGGTAGATACAGAACAATTTCAAGGCTCTGGTGGATTGCGGGGCGGGAAAGGAGAAGTCTATGAAGGCGGGATCCGTGTACCCATGATTGCAGCCTGGCCGGGAACTATTGCCCCCGGAACCTCCACGAATCATGTCTCTGCATTTTGGGATGTGATGCCCACTCTTGCCGACCTTGTGCAAATTGATCTCTCAACTCGGGTAAATGGAATCTCGTTTCTTTCTGTGTTAATGGGACAGGAACCTCCAGTCCCAAGCGAAATGTACTGGGAATATCATGGCCGCGGATGGGGTGGAGCACAGGCAGCCAGAATTGGTGCATGGAAGGGAGTTCGGCTGGGAGGCCATGACAACCCCTCCGCTCCCGTCCAGATCTATCATCTGGACAGCGATCCTGCAGAATTGACTGATCTTGCAGATGCTCACCCCAAAATTGCCCGGAATCTACTCACTCTCATGCAATCACGCAGTCCCTCCGGCATTGAACAGTGGAACTTTGCCCAATAGCTGCAAAACCTGCAAACCCAACCTCTGGTCACGAAATGAGCACTCTGGCAGTCACAGAGGTGAGCCGTCTATTTCAACAGAGGCTGGTGAATTGACATTTAATCCAGGTTTTTTTTTGTATGATATAACCTGACTGACATCCGTCAATAATACCTCCAAACCAGATGGTCACACTCATTTCTCTCTGGCTTCCAATTCTGATTGCCTCTGTGCTGGTCTATATCACGGGCATCGTATTGTACATGGTGCTCCCGTTCCACTCCAAACATTTCGCAAAACTCCCGGACGAGGACGCGGTCATAGATGCCCTGCGTACCCAGGATGTGAAACTGGGACAGTACATGTTCCCCGGGGCTGAAAGCAGAGAAGAGTGTACCACTCCTGAATGGATTGAGAAAACAAATCAAGGTCCTGTCGGATTTCTGTTCGTTATGCCTCCGGGAACTTCCATGTCCCGCCACTTCATCTTTCATGCACTGTTTATTTTCGCCATATCAGTCATGGCAGGCTATATGGGTTCAGCCAGCCTTTCTCCCGGAGCAGAATATCTGGAAGTATTTCAGGTAGTGGGTACGGCCACCTTTCTTGGCCATTCATTCGGTCACTTCCCCAATGCGATCTGGCATGGATTCAGCTGGAAACTTACCTGGATACGTGTATTTGAGGGACTGCTGTATGCTTTGCTGACTGCCGGCATATTTGCCTGGCTCTGGCCGCAGTGATCTGACAGAAGAAGCACACAAAACAGCTTGCGTGCCCTGTACCCGGACATGACATGGATTCTATTCGCCTCCTCACCGTGCAAAGTAACAGTAAGTCTGGATGAACTTGTACCGGACCAAATGATCGGCACCATCCCATCCCCACCCTCAGACCTGACTTCGACGGTTAATTTGCGCACAGAGGCATTGGAGGGCGATTTTCACGAAAACTGAACACTACAATTCAGAGATCGAAAAACCCTGCCCGTAACGCACGGAAATACAAGTTTCTACCGAAATGTCAAACCAAAACCGTCGAAGTCAGGATGTTGAAAGATTCTTTCCTGCTGAACGCACCTTCTGTAAGAATGAGCATGGGACATCATACAAGTTGTGGATGTCTCTTGCAAGCATCTGCTCATTGCACTGTCTGTCGGGGGAATCTCTGTACAAAAAACTTTCTCTGATGAATCAGGCAGCCACCTTACGAGTGCAACATCAGTACGAAAAGAGCCTATTGCAGAACTTACAAATGCAAAGAAATTGCTGACTGGAAGGTGCTTACAGACGCTGTGTATGGGGTGCAGGAAAAGTTCTGCAAGTAGTTCAACGGATTCGGAGTACGAATCAATTTCCTGATCTGCAGGCTCTGCCTTGAAGCAAGTACAAAACAGTAATTTGCGACCTGTCACGAGCGACAGTCCGAAACAACCTTAATGTCATGCCTGCGACAGCCCAATACGAAGAGACTGATGAGCGGACTGAAAAGAAAGACCTGAAACTTGAGGTGACGGATTTCGGACCAATTGCCAAGGCAGACGTTGATCTGAGGCCACTCATGGTGTTCGTGGGGGCCAGCAATACGGGGAAGTCCTATCTGGCGATCCTGATCTATGCGTTACATCGTTTTTTCAACGGCGGTACATACTCTGGTAAGAGACATTCTTTTGGAGGATGGCGGTCCCGACTGGAGTGGGGTTTCGGCGATTTCTCCGAAGAGGAAATTAACACCCTGTCAGGCTCAATAAATGCTATTGAGATCAATTCTTCACCGCCAAATCAAGGCAGCATTGTCCTGCCCCCTCCATTCGCTGACAGACTTCGCTCTGGATTTAGTCAACAGATGGATACATTATCCCATGAAATCGTCAGATGCTTCGGGGTTGACGAAATTGACAGACTGGTTCGCAGGAACCAGGCGGTGAGGGAGTCGTGTCTCGTGATGCGGCAATCTGTCGGGGATCCTCCATATTCTGTTCATCACACGGTTTCGCTCAGTGAGATCCCCGCTTTTGAAACTATGATCCCGGAGAAGATACCAATTCCGATTGACTCCAGAGCCGGGGACAGAAGGCAAGAAAAGTGGCTTGAACGCATGCTATATCTCTTCCGGGAGGATCAGGATATAGAATATCGCCTGTTCGTGATCCAAGATCTTTTGTCATCGCTTGGCAATGTACTGATACCATCGCTGTTTGGCACCCTGCACTCGCCCGCCTATTACCTGCCCGCAGACCGGACCGGTGTCATGCATGCGCACAATGTGGTGGTCAACGCTTTGATTGCGAGTGCATCGGCTGCGGGCATTATCCCTGCCGCTAACACGCCAATGCTTTCTGGGGTGCTGGCAGATTTCCTCGAACAGTTAGTTGGATTTGAGCCAATTCGGAAGGGCAAACGGGATCTTGGCAGAAGCATCGAAGATAATATTCTTGACGGAGCGATTCGCATCACGCGACCAGCCAACTATCCGAATTTCACGTATCGGCCACGCGGCTGGGAAGAAGATCTCACGCTGGCAAACGCGTCTTCCATGGTTTCGGAGCTCGCACCCGTGGTATTGTATCTCCGTCATGTGATTAAGCCAGGCAATGTCTTGATTGTGGAGGAACCAGAATCTCATCTGCATCCGGCAATGCAGGTCAAATTCATACGTGAAATTGCCGCACTCATCAAGATCGGTGTTCGGGTAATCGTCACCACGCACAGCGAATGGTTGCTGGAAGAATTAGCCAACATAGTGCGTCGATCACATCCCAAAGTTCGGCACAACGGTAGCGACGAGATAGCCCTGGATACTGGTCAAGTGGGTGTATGGCTGTTTGAACCGGAGAAGTACCTTGAGGGTACAGTTGTAAAAGAGGTGTACCTTGATGATTCCAACCTGTATTCCTCTGGCTTTGATGATGTTGCATATGCTCTGCACAACGATTCAGCTGACATCACAAGCCTCATTGAGAACAACTCGTGATGGAATCATTGGATGACATCAGCCAAAGGTTTGACGAGGCATGTCTGGTAAGTGGCGGGCTGAACAAGGACGGATGTAAAGTGGTGATGGCTGGCGTATCTGATCGTATTGTTGTTGATTTTGACAGGTCCGGCTCGCCATTGGCAACAAACATGACGCGCTGTGACTACCTTCTGGTTACTAGAGGGAAAAGTAAGGATATGAGCGGCTGGGTGGTGATCATTGAACTGAAGCGTGGAGGATTGGACGCAAGTAAGGTCATTCAGCAATTGCAGGCAGGTGCTTCTGTTGCTGAGAAGTTCATCTTTTCAAGCGAAGCACAAGGATTCCAGTTCAAGCCTGTTGTAGTCTGCGGTAAACGAAACAAACACCAGCCCAAGAAACTGAGGCGTAACAGGATCAGATTCCATGAGTATAGAGAAACTATTAGGATGATGAGGTGTGGGGACAGTCTGAGGGCGGTGCTTGGACAATGAGGCGTACTCTCGGATTCATGTCTCTTAACGTATGCTGAGGCTCTTGCAAAAACATCTGTACACCTGCCCCGATGTGCCTTTAAGCACTCTCAGAGCAGTATTTCTCTATCATCCGGGATTTTCGCAAGAGGCTCTACAGACTGGTTTCCTATGTTGAAGGTCATTTCAAGCGCAGAGGTAATGGCACACCAGATGACCATCAAATCAAGGGCGGAGAAGGGGCTGATTCCCCCTCTTCTCAGAGCACGCATATCACTCAAAATCATTCGCTGAAGAGCCATTGTATGTCCAGCATTTATCGGTTTTTTCATACTCGCAGGGTTTCGCTTCCAGATGGTCGGATATTACAGACACTCCCTAGTTTCTCTTCAATACGCAGTAACGATACAGACTAAGAGTTTTTTGCCAGTCTTCTGGATAGGTTGCTACCGCATGCCCTTGTCCATACTTCTCGGCAAGATCTACGACCGAGTTGGATTCGACAATTTGGAGCGGAGTCTCTTCCTCAAAGACTGACAGGTCCGGGAACCCCGCCGTGAAAGATACACCAAGCGCGTTCTCTACTCCCTCAATTCTTTTTAAGTCTTCCCCGCTATTCAATTCTCTGTTCTGCAGATCCATTGCGAAATAGTCGAAGGCAATCTGGAATGCAGGCATCCTGCTTTCCAACCGGTTCAGAAAACGGATAATACTCTCAGGTAGCAAGTACATCGTGTTTCCCTCCCACAGAATTGAAGTAGGTGCGTCAAGCTTCAGACCAAGGCTGGCAAGCTCTGCGGGGACATCAATTTCGAGGTAATTGCCCGGGACAGAAGGCTGCCGAGAAAATCCGTTTCGTTCAAAAATAGAGCATTTGTAGTCCAGGACAGCTTTTTGGTCTACCTCAAAGAAATTAACACTTGAATCTCTGAACCGGTGTGCCCGTATGTCAAAGCCTCCACCAAGTAGTACGAACTGTCTGATTCCGTTCGCAATACCGTGTTCAACTATATGATCAAAGTAGCAGGTGCGGAAGCGGATCATGGTCGTTGCAGGCGGAAAAGCCGCGTCCATTTTACGAGCTGCTTCTTGGGCCCATTCATTGGAAAACCATCCTGAATAGGGGTCATGGAAGAGTGGCTCCGTTTTTTCAGATTCCATGGCCCGGATGGATGCAATTACAAAGGCGGTTGCTCCAATTTCGTTGATGTCAAATGTATGCTCACTCATGGTGACGAGAGGTTGAAAGGTTGGGATAAAGACACCGTGTACAAATTGTTTCCAGGTGATGTGTTGACGTAACTTTTGCCACTATATTGCCGGTTTCTGTACCCGTCCATTTACGGTGAGGTCTATGGTTGTATGTATACAATTGACTTCCGGGATCAGGAATAGTGTACTCGAACATGTTTTCCTGTGTGTGCTGATTTTTTGACTGCCAGGGCAACTGCCAGAGAGCGGAGCCCGTCTTCTGCTGTCGCGGCCGGTTTTTCTGTGCCTTGAATGGCCCGATTAAAACAGTCAACGGCATATTCGTAAAGGTTCACATGGGGCGGAAGCTTAACGGGTTTCTTTTGATTTCCCCGACGAAGTGTAATGTGTCCGACGGGCCGCTGTGTCATAACATCTGAGGCAATGAGGGATCCCTCTGTGCCATGGATTTCGAGTCCTGTTCCAGCGTGACCAATCACGAACGAATCATGGAATTGTGCAAGTATACCACTGTCCAACCGCATGACTCCCATAACGGTATCTTCAATTCCGTGCTTTTCGAAACCATGGGAGGAACTGACCGCCATTACGGATTCAACCTCGTCGTTCAGGATAAATCGCAGAGTATCTGTGTCGTGAACTGTGACATCAAGAATGACTCCGGCACCGGCTGAATGATCCTTGATTCGCCATGTTCGCAGATATGGAGGCAGAAGGACGGCGTGAAATACCCTAGCCGCAATGGGAGAGCCAATGGCACCGTTCTGAACCAGTTCACGGAGCTTGCGATGGGTGACCGCATTACGAAGGTGATGGTTAGTCCCCATAACAAGTCCGGCTTTTGAGACGGTGCGTATCATCTGCTTTGCGCCAGCAAGTGAAAGTGCCAGAGGCTTCTCACAAAGGACATGCTTCTTTGCAGCGGCGACGGCAAGTGTTTGTGGCTTGTGCAGTTCATTCTTGGTTCCCACATAAACGACATCAATATCCAGATTTGCGAGAAATGCATCCAGTTTTGTGTAGGAGTGCTCAATACCAAACTGCTTCTGAAAATTTTGTCCTCGCTCTCTGGATTGACTCAAAATGGCAATTACCCGACTTCCCGAGCATCTATTAATGGCATTGATCATCCATTCTTTTGCAATTGTACTTGCCCCTATAATTCCCCAGTTAATCATAACCTCGTGCCGAAATCTGTTTGAATCTGTCTGAATTTAGTCATATTCCCTGGAATAAATTTCTTTTCTCTCGCGTCTTCCCATAGTACTGTTTTGAGGCTTGGATGCCTCTAGCCTATCCGATGCAGGTATCGTGTCCTTACAATCAACCGGGACCTGATTTTATATGACTGGTAATAATACCAATTCAGAAAGTTTTGAAGGGTTAAATACCGGATAAAGGTAGCGGTATACAGGTATAATCACTGATTTTACGGCTGTGTATCCATAGAGCCTCTTGCAAAAATCACAGATAACGAAGAAACATTGCTCTGGGAATGCTTACGGGCATATCAGATCAGACATGAATATATTTTTGCAAGAGCTTCAGACAGTTTCTCCCCAGAAAAAGAGGAGGGGGAAGAATCCACGACACCCAAATCGGGGAAAGACCATCTTGGACAGGATACCCCACAGGGCAAAGACCCTTCTGGCAGTGATCAAGATACAGACATGGGGATGGAGAGATAACACTCTCTCCCTGCATTCATGCGGATTTAACTGGATAATTCTCTCTCTATTCGTACCTGCCTCCCTTCCCTCTCGTAAATGTGGTCCTATCGTCCCAGCCACTTTTGCTTCATCCAATCCTTCAGAAAGCCGCCATATCAGTCTTCGGAACTAACCCGGTATTTTCTCGTCCAACACAGACACGACCCAAACAACGATGTTTCGCTCTGAGCACCCCATGATCCAAGGGAAAAAATGAGAAATTGAAGTGGTAGAACAGAAAATAGTCGGGGAGGGTACATAAATCGGCAGACTTGCAAAAAATTTTATTCGGGGATGAGGTGTGGGAAGTGGCGGATGTTTCAGGGAGAAAGGTTGCGTTTTCTCCAGTAGCCGAACCAGACTTCCTAACAGGACGTACTTGGGACGGACCTAGTATAAGGATAGGGGTTGGGGATTTGGGATTGAGCAATATCTTTTTTGCGAATAATAAGCCTTTAATTCATCACCTGATCCCACACACAGAATCCCCACCATTCCTCTTTTACCACTCAGTATTGTCGGTGGACGAGAAGTTTATGGGGGCTTTTGGCATGGCAAAGATTGAGGCACCCTTTATGATGATGAGTACCTCAACACACACTCGTTTTACTGAGGGGCAAGTACAATTCACACAGTTGCTGACACTGCTTCCTGCCCCGTTGAATATTTCGTTTAAAACGAAAGCCTGCGGGATGCATATATTCATGTTCAACATGGCGGGAGCAAAGGAGGCGATTGGGGAGGTTTGTCCGCACATATTTCAATGAACTCATGTGGGAAGTAATAGACAACTATATTCTGAAAGATGGAACGGGAGAGCCGGGCAAGGTCGCGGTATCGCCTTCTACCTTAGGAGATACCACTGTATCAGGGTACCCAATGCACACTCCCGAGATGCGATTGTTCGTCACCCGCGTAGGGGTAACTACATTGGCAGACATCTCAGACAAGCCAATCCTGCACTCGTTCCGCCCAAACTACACCATGTATGGCAGGTCATCCTACACCTTTTATATCCACGCAGATGGCTCAAGGTTTCGATGCAACAGGTCTTGCGGATGACGATCCGCACTACATGATCCTGCACATCAATGAACCGGATTACGGGTTAATGAATGTGGCGAAATGGTGTACAAAGAAGCTCCTTGAGTTCCCCACTGTTACTATGGGCATTCAAGCAAAGAGATCAGGGACATTGTATTACAAGTTTGATATGACGGGAGCCAGAGAGGCAGTCAAGCGGGCGTGTCCCGAAATATTTTGATTGTACGGCAACTGTGATCCAAAACACGCAGGGGTTCGCATAGGTTTCAAGAAAGAATAAAGAGACTTATAAAGGAAACTGTACGCACAAACCCCATGCGGCCGGACTCCTCTCTGTCATTTGACGGGTCGTCGGGATAGGGATTCCCTCCTCGTCTGCGAATCGGTATATATCCCCGTTTCGGGATGTAGATAGTGTCTGTCCGAAAATTCAGAATATCGCCAATATATGCCGTTTAGAGAGCGTATGAGGGGTTTTTGGAGATATTTTTTGGTATTTTTCCTGACGAAGATGGAAACCCTTTAGCGGATTGGAGCATGAAATCTCCGAACAGCGTCCATAAACACGCAATCTTCGTGCAAGATTTCCCCGAATCTCTCATAGCGAACAAGCATCTGAATCGCGCCATACATGACGCTGTGGGGCAAAATGCCCCTGAAATCCCCCGTATTGGGGGTTGCTGTGAATTTTCGGACAGACACTAGATAGTGTCTGTCCGAAAATTCAGAATATCGCCAATATATGCCGTTTAGAGAGCGTATGAGGGGTTTTTGGAGATATTTTTTGGTATTTCTCCTGACGAAGATGGAAGCCCCTTGGCGGACTGGAGCATGAAATCCCTGAACAGCGTCCATAAACACGCAATCTTCGTGCAAGATTTCCCCGAATCTCTCATAGCGAACGAGCATCTGAATCGCGCCATACATGACGCTGTGGGGCAAAATGCCTCTGGAATCCCCCGTATTGGGGGTTGCTGTGAATTTTCGGACAGACACTAGATATGTCCGTCTGTGATCTTGACATCCTGCGAAATCGTAAAGGAGGGCCGTGTGCGATCTCTGGACTTAAACCGAGGCTGGTGGGCCCGTCCGGCAAAGAAGTTCTCGAATGCCTGCGACAGCTGTTTCAGGGTATGGCGAACACAGGCAAAAGAGTATTCCTGCAGCCATGCATACGCAGGATCATTTCGCAATTGTGTGAATTCCGTAAAGAGGATCCGCCAGTCGGTCGAAGACATGGTAGTGCCATTCTCTTTCGCGGTTGCAACCTGCGCCTGATTCTTTGCCAGGAAAAAATCCCAGACCATTCTGCACGCCCCACACATGGCAAACAGGAAAATGGCATTGTCCAGCGTAACAGGAATCAGCCTGTAGCGCACGCCACAATACGCCTTCCCGTTCCGTGTTTCTGGCATCTATTCCTCCGGTATTGCTGGAAGCACTTGGAACCCCCGAACCAGACGCTCTGTCCCGTGTTTGTTACAGTTTCCTTTATAACTCCCCTATACTACATGTGAGTAACTTGGATACCATCTCTGTTCCCGGCTCGCGGATTTTGCTGGCTAAGTCCCAATAGAAACATGATTCGGGGTTTCACCTGTGCCTGTACTGGCATCCGTGAAGTTAGATATCTTGTCCGGGTTTTGGAGGAATTGGTTGAAAATCCTAAGAAAAGAGCCACCGAATTCAAATCTTGCAAGGCCGGAATCTCATTATTTGTACATACTATACTGATATAGCCTCATCCTCTTCACATTCAATAGCCATCCAGCAGAGAAGCTTGATCTCGTCCTTCTCAATCAAAGGCAGAGGAGGGGGAGGTTTGCTGGGCTCCAGCCCTGTTTTCAGGATTTTTTCTACAAGCCTGTATGCCAGATCTCGCCCTCTTGGCTGATCCTCGTCTTCCCCAGACTTGAACCAGCCACTCAACAATTTCTTTTCCCGGTTTGGCCATGGAGATTCCAGAATGTTCAGAGCCTTTTCTATATTCTTCGAATCGGTTTCCTTTGGAGAGTGTTTTCGAATAAATTCGGCCACTCGACGATTGAGAGCCGCCACTTCTGGCTGCAGATTTGCCGGATCTGTCTCGTGTGTCCAGTGCGCCAGGATATTGGACTGGGCCACATCCCAGAAAGCGTATACTCGCTCGGGGAACTGCTCTGGATACCACCTTGGTGTCTTCTCGTCACATTCAATCATGCGCAGACATGTTCCGAGTTCGTGAATGATGGAATCCTTCCCGTCAATGGGATCCCAGTCCGCCGTTGCCGGAATGAACCGCAGATAGGTTCGCTCCAGGTCCGAGTCATGTCCCACAACCGCGCAGAAAAACAGCCCCCTCTGGTTTCCCTTGCGCATACCAGAGCCGGATTTCCAGGGCAGACTGGCAATATCCCTGCCCATATCTTCATAGGCCTTGCGCAGAGTTTGCCGATACTCCTCACCCGTCTGGGTCGCTGCCTCAGTTCCCCCACGCTCAAAGAGTGAAGGATCCTCTCGTAGCAGCTTTTCGATTTCCCGGCGTGTTTCGGTGAATACCTGCTCTCCGTGTGCGCCCTTCTCCAAGGGAGTTACGACTCCGACACTTGCCGCTGCCATTGCCAGCTTCTCCAGAACTCGTTTCTCAAGATTCAGAAGTTCATCCAGCCGGTCAGATGGAAAGAGTGTTCGCAGAAATACTCGCTTGTGCTCGCTATTAATTCGGTCAATGCGTCCATGTCGCTGTACCAGTCGCATGGGGTTCCATGGCACATCATAGTTGATAATGTGGCGGCACTGCTGCAGGTTTACCCCCTCGGCCAGAATGTCTGTGGTAACCAGGATATCAAATCGGTCCGTATCCTTGCCGGCACTCACCTGCATGGAAACGGGGGCAAACCCGGAGACAGCCTTTTCTTTGGTGATTTTGTCGTATTCCTGCCGCGACCCGCTCACAGCGGCAAGCCGATCCTGATAAGGCTCAAGGTCACCATTTCTTCCCAGTTCCAGTTTCAGGAACTCCCATATCCAACTAACCGTATCTGCATAGTAGGAGAAGATCAGCACTTTTCGTTTCTGGGACTCATCAATGGCATCAGATGCTTCTTTTTCTGCCTGTCTGGCAATTTTGCAGAGCGCATCGGACAGAGCTTTGAGCTTGGTGTCCTTCTCCATGGTGATGGATTTTGCAGAGTCTGCCAGTTTTTGCAAGCGAGCACGATCTTTGAGCACATCACTTCTTAATCTTTCCACATCAAATTCTCGCACGCTGGTCTTCTCGTCAGATTCCTGTTCCAGCAGTTCTTCAAACAGACTCTCGTCATCCCCGGAGACTTCCTGCAAAAAGGCAGTAGTGACCACATAACCCTCCTCCAGAGCTTTTAGAAACAGATCATGCTGCCTGATCATCTTTTCAATAGTTCTCCCGAAAGCAAAGCCGGAGGATTCAAATCGCTTCAGCAGTCCTGATCGCAGCAGTCCAATCATGGCACGTACACGACCGCTCTCCTCGGAATCCAGTGACACGATCCGGTAATTGTCAGGCATGTACCGTGCGAATCGGATATGCTCGTCCCGGTCAGAATCCAGAGCCTCTTCCAGCTGATTAAAAAACCCGGACAACTGCTCTTCCATTGCATAGCGAATCGTAATTGCCTCCGGTTTCGGGAATACAATTTCCCGTGATGTTCCATCCGGTGCTTTGATGGTATCACCGTCATAGTGCTTTTTGACGAACTCGCGGGTTCGCTTGACTGTGGTTGCATCAATGATTGGATATAGTACATCGGGGCTGAGGTTTGCGGGATCTGTCCGCATGGCCTCGTTGAAGCGTTGCCGGATAGACAGGATTCCCCGGTCCGCCAAATGGGCATCCTGCCGAACGAAAAAATGAATGAGATGATAGAGATCCCACAGAGAGTTATTTACAGGAGTTGCTGTGAGCAGAAGCAGGTCGCGCTTTTGCCCGAACAGCAGTCGCCGCAATGCAGCTGCCCGGTTCCTGGTATTGGGATTGCGGTAATTGTGGGCCTCGTCAACAATGATGAGCTGGTATTCTTCAAGGGGACGGTCCAAGTGAGCCTTTTTTGCATTCGGGCGCAGCTGATCCCGTAGCTGCTCGTCACCAGCTAACTGATCAAAAGAAATACACTCTATCGCTCTTGAGACACTGTATTCACTCAGAAACTGTTTCCATGTGGTATCCCGCAGTTCAGCCGGACAGATCAGGAGGGCGCGCTGACGGCGGGCACTGTAGATCTGCAGGATGTCTCCTGCGATAAATGTCTTTCCGAGGCCAACCTCATCCGCCACAATCGCTCCTCCTCTCTCATGGATCAGGCGGAGTGCCCGGGCCACGCCATGTTTCTGGAAGGTTGTCAGTTGAAGATTTCCCTTGCCCTCCTGAATTTCTTCTGTAATTTCACCGCCGTACAGTTGCCAGAGTACCCGAAGGAAAATGTTCCAGGGATCGTGTTTCCGAAAAATCACATCATAGATCGCCGCGAGATCGTATGGCTCTGCTTCCTCCCAGAGCTCATCAAACCACTGTTTGGCTTCCCCAATGATGGCGGGTTCAAAACAGCCCAGATTCAGCTCAAGGTTTTGCGTGAGTCCGGCACTTGTCAGATTTGAGGAACCGGCAATAACTCCTCCATCTTCGGAATATCCGTGGATGTAGGCTTTGGCATGCAGGAAAGCATTGACATATCTTCGAACCTGCATGTTGCCCTGACGAAGAGCGGTCTTGAGTGCTTCCAGTGCAGCACCGCTGGTCTGGTTGAACGGAAGCTGATCCCGATCATGTGTGAGAGTTTTTACCTGATTGCCCCATGCCTTTTTGATACGACGCTGTTCACGGTCATCCACAGACTCATCCAGTCGTTTTGGGTCTGGTATGGGAAGACCGCTGGGATCAGCACCGAGCAGCAGGCGCACATTCGGGATTTCAGACAGATGCTCCGCAATATGTTTGAATCCTTCTGGACTGAAAAATGCAGTTGCTATGCAGAGTTCACCGGGGGATGCTGAAGAATCAGGAGAGGGTTTCAGCGTATCCGCCAGTGTACAGGCCAGGGTGTTCCCGTTCCGGTTGTCAATAAATGAGGATTCTTTATTCATGGTTCTGGTTCCCATACGAAGCGGGCCTTTTCCCTTCGCAGCATTTCAAATGGCGAGATATATTCCACTCCAAAATTTTTGCACACGGAGGGGATTCTGATTTTCTTCCTTGACGATTTATGTACTTCGTGCGTCACAAATTTGAATTTCTTAAACCAAGCGAGGGCTATCAGGTAACTGTCCGCTCCCTTGAGGAATTTTTTTACATGTGGAAACTGGTACTCCTCGTGTATGTACTTGGAGATGCTATTCAAATGAAACTCAATATCCGTCGGCAAATCAAGAAAAAAGTTGTCCTGGTGCTCACGCGCCCAACCCGTAAGCATGTCTTCCTTTTCGCATATCTCATGGAATACCTTTCCAATACTGAAAACTTTCCCTTCCGTATTTGCATGGATCAACCACTCCCAGAAGCCGGGATGAAACTCAAAGCCATAATGGTACCTGTGGGCAGAGATGAAGACATTGGTGTCCAGAAGGTACATGATTACTTCTCTTTGAAGCTCTCTGCAAATGCATCCAAAGTAGAAACATGATTGATTCCCAGATAATGGAATGCGTCCGTGAATGATGTCTGGCCGGAGAATGTACTTTCGATAATTGCGTCTGCAAACCTCCGCCCAACCCGGGTCCTGAGCAATGCATAGAAATTGCCTCCTCCACCTCCTCGCTTCGGTTTAAGCTCCCTTAATTGATGCTGATAGTTTTCTACAAACGCACTTTTTGAGATTGCCCTCATATCGTACAGGCGACGGAGCATGACAAGTATACTCACTTTGTATTGGCGCGCCAGTCTCTTCAACTCACTGCACAAGTCAGCGTCTTCCCGAAAATTCTTATGCAGGGACGAGATCGGCACAAGCAACTCGGCTGCCACCTGGTTGCACCAATGCTCCTTGGAGTGCGAGGGGAAGAAATCGGGAGACACGCTGGATACACCGGATTCTCCCAGCCAGATATGTGCCAACTCGTGAGCGAACGTAAATATCTGGGCTACTTTAGTATCGGCACCGTTGATAAATATCAGAGGGGCCAGCTCATTTGCCAAGGCAAATCCGCGAAATTCCTTGGGATCAAGTTTGCGGTGTGGGTTATTCTCAACAACACCACTAATCATGACAAGGATGCCTGCAGTATCGGCCAGACCAGTGAAGTACCGGAGTGCATATGTCCAGTCTGGCAATTTTTTATGTTCCTCCGAATCAAAGCCCAGATGCATTCGAATATCACTTGTAGTCTGCTCAACATCACTTTCCAAGGTGGCTGACCCCACGAATGGTAGAGAATCTTCTTCCTCCTCCATGGCAAAGTTCCAGTACCAGTCTTGCCGTTGTTGACACATATAGATTGTGTCTAACAGATTTGCGCTGGGCCGGCAGATTTGTTGATTGCCCATTGTGCGAAAATCCTGAATGGGCATCTTCTCATCCAGAGGCTCCGAAAGCAGTAGCGTTCCAACAGACACATGTGTGAACCGGGCAAAGTCCTCCACCTGTTTGAGTGTAGGTTTCCGAGTTCCCTTTTTCCATTCGGCATACTTCGGGAATTTTTTGTTCAGCACTTCAGTATCTACCTGCGCACGTTCACATGCCCATTGCAGAAGTGCGGGTTTGACGGTGAGACGCAGAGTCATTGTCTTGGCCTCCAAAATTGGTAATGGTGTGGTACGTCGAAAAATTGGGTCAAACAGTTCCAACCCTTGTGGGATATCCTGTAGGTGCGGGAGAGATACATTTTCCTGATCTCAGGCAGGCGAGTATCCTCGGTGTCAAACTCATGAATTCTTGTTTTATTCTCATCTTCTCTATTGGTACCACACGATCTCTTGCAGAAACAGGAATGAGACCCAAAGTCATAATGGTGTCTATGCGTAGAGATAAGGACACTGGTATCCAAAAGATACATGATTACTTCTCTCTGAGGCTCTCTGCAAATGCATTCAGTGTGGAAACATGACTAATTCCCAAATGCTGGAATGCGGCTGTATATGAGGTCTGACCGGAGAATGCACTGTCAATGATTGCAGCTGCAAACCTGTAGCCAACCCGGGATTTGAGTGTTGCATAGAAATTTCCTCCCCCTCGCTTTGGTTTCAGTCGTTTCAATTGATGCTGATAATTTTTTACAAATGTACTTTTTGAGATTGTTTCCACATCATACAGGCGACGGAGCACGACTAGTGTACTCACTTTGTATTGACGCGCCAGTCTCTGCAACTCGCTGGACAGGTCAACACTTTTCCGAAAACTGTTGTGCAGAGATGAGGTCGGTACAAGTAACTCGGCGGCCACCTGATTGCACCAGTGTTCCTTGGAATGTGAGGGGAAGAAATCGGGAGATACACTGGAGACCCCGGATTCTCCTAGCCAGATGTGTGCCAGTTCATGTGCAAGTGTGTATATCTGTGCAGCCTTGGCATCCGCCCCGTTAACAAATATCAGAGGGGCAAGCCTGTCCGCGAGAGCGAATCCACGAAACTCCTGGGGATCAAGTTTGCGATGCGGGTTATTCTCTACAACGCCGCTGATCATGACGAGTATGCCTGCATTATCAGCCAAATCAGTGAAGTACCGGAGTGCATGTGTCCAGTTTGGCAAATGTTTATGTTTTTCTGGATCAAAACCCAAGTGCATTCGAATATCCTCTGCCGTAGATTCAATATCGCTGTCCGGTGTAGCAGATCCTACAAACGGTAGCAGGTCATGGTTTTCGACTAGAGCATACCTCTGATACCAGTCTTGACGTTGCTGACACATATAGATCGTATCCAACAAGTCTGCACTAGGCTGAGAAATTTGTTCATTGCCCATTGTGCGAAAATCCTGAATGGGCATCTCTTCATCCATGGGTTCTGGCATGAAAAGAGTCGCGATGGGTACTCGTGTGAATCGGGCAAAGTCTTCCATCTGCTTAAGCGTGGGTTCAACTGTACCTTTTTCCCATTCAGCATACTTCGGGAATTTTTTATTCAATGCTTTGGGATCTACGGGGATACGTTTGCATGCCCATTGCAAGAGTTCCGGTTTTATGGTAACGCGTGGAGTCATTGACTTGTCCTCCCAAAGTAGTAATGGTATGGTGCGTCAGAAAATTGCATCAAACAGTTCCAATTTTTACGGGATACACCGAGGCATTCATTGGTTGAGCTTCAATCCACCAGGTCCGGGCAAATTCATGAGTTCTGGTTTTTTTGCTGGCATAAATCAACAGTTATCTCCCGAAATCGGGATTTCTGGATGATGCCACAATGATGTCTATGGATATCAACGGAGAAGCTGGTATTCAGGACATACATGATTACTCTCCTCTGAGGCTCTTTGCAAATGCATCCAAAATGGTAACATGATCAATTGAAAGAGCAAATCCACGAAATTCCTCAGGATCAAGCCTGTGGTGTGAGTTATTGTCCACAATGCTGCTGGTCATAACAAGTACGCCTGCATCATCTGCCAGGTCCGTGAAATACCGAAGCGCATGGGGCCAGTCAGGCAGTCGCCTGTGTTCCTCTGGATCAAATCCCAGACGTGTTCGAATCTTTTCTGCGGTGGACTTGATACCATCGTCTAGTGTAGCAGAGCCTACAAATGGAATTGGATCGTGTTCTTCGGTTTCAGTATATCTCTGGAACCAGCCCTGTCGCTGTTGACACATATAGATCGCGTCCAGCAGATTGGAACTAGGCTGAGAAGATTTCTGATTGCCTGTACGCAAATCTCGAATGGGCATGCTCTCTTCCATGGGTTCTGACACGAAAAGAGCTGCGATGGGCACCCGCGTGAATTGAGCGAAATCCTTCATCTGCTGGAGTGCAGGCTTAAGAGTACCCTTCTCCCATTCAGCATACTTCGGGAATCTTCCGTGTAACACCTCAGGATCTACGGGGATACGCCTGCATGCCCATTGCAGGAGTTCGGGTTTGACGGTGACAAGCGGTCTCATTGCCTTGTCTTCCAGAGATGGTAATGATGCAACACGCCGGCGAGTCGTGCGGAGTAATCCCAGTCTTTACGGAATGTTTCGAAGATGTGAACGAGTTGTGATTCGCTGAGTCCATACAAGTGGGCAACGACGGCATCCAGTTCGTGGATCTTGTCCTCTTTCTCATCCTCATCCAGGGCCCCGCAGGCTACTCCCACTTGTTTCGCCCACTCCGCAAAGCGATCATCCGGGCAGGCCAGTCTCCCGGAAAGCTCAACGACACGTTGCCACAGTGCATTCTCACGGGAGGGGCGGGGAATGGGAAACGGGTTAATCACAAAAAAACTGAGGTGCGTTTCCACAAAACGCCGCGCATACCAGTCCAGCGGGATAGAAGAGAGAATGCCAAGCAGGAATGCCTGATCTTTTTCATCTCCATGGGGCCAGAGAAAATAGGATACCTGATGAGTTAGGAAAACCCTCGGTGGCACGAGACAGGCAACAACAGTCCTCCGATCAGTACTCCTGGCTATATCTCTAAACGCGATTCTTGGGTGGCTACAGGGCAGGGTTTCTCTATTCTGCAGATACTCCGTTGAGAACTCAGCATGTACGCTGCGCCGATTCTTCCCTCCTCTTTGACGCTTTTCCTGGCGAAACTTCAGAACGGGCTCTGGGTCCGCCCATGCGTAGTAAATTCCTGTATCTGGGGTCCAGAGATCAAAGGATTCTCCTTTGTAAACAGGCCAGAATCCGTCGGGGCAGTCTCGGCTATCCAGATCCATCAGATTCTTGTTCCCGGTGGCATCTAGTTCCCGATCCGGGCGTGCTCGCCACCCTTCTCCGATCAGATCAAGTCGGGGAGATCTGCGTAGCTGAGCGAATACCTGGGCGGAATCTGCTCTTGGCAGAAGGGGAAGCGAAACGGTATCGTTCCAGCTTTTGACTTCTTCTAGGGTAAAGGTTGCTGCTTCTTGTGTCTGGTTCGCCCTGAACTCCGGCAGCGACGTATACGGTCCTCGCAAAGCAATAGGCTTTCCCTCTGGCTCACCGTGTTGAGCACATAGAAGGGCAATGGTATACTGCGGAGTCACTTCATCAAACACCCATCCCATCCGATTTACCATTGTGACTACATCTACCCCTGCTGCTTCTGCAAACATCGTCTGACGGAACCTCTCCGATCCCTTGCCAGCAAGAGCACTCCGTGGCAGAACAACTCCGATATAGCCTCCATCTGTACTGGATAATCGCCAGAACCGCCAGCAGAATGCCTTGTAAAGGTCGGGATCTCCAGATCCGATTCCAGGATAGACTCCGCTGACGAGCACTCTCCGCAAATGATGTGTCTCGTCAAATTCGCGCTCATAGAGTGCCACCAAGTCAGGGCGATCCCGGCTCAGACGCTCCTTTTCGATCTCTCGCTCACGCTGCGACTTGCCCCGGAATCCAGGAAAATGCCGTGCCCAGAAGGCATGTTCTTCCACCTTCACCTTTTCCCACGGAGGGTTTCCGAGAATCACATCAAACCCCGGTCGCTTCCGAAGAAACACCTCTGGAAAGGCAATCGGAAAATGCACCGCAGAGAGGGGCTGCAGGACTTCCCGGGCGGCATCAACTGCCTTCTGCATTTTGGGGGAATTCGCATGCAATGCATCCGAGAGCTCTTCCCATTCGTCCAGAGCTTCCTTGATGACGGATTCATCCCCAATCGGGGCAGAGGCAAGCAAGTCGCAGAGCGTCTTCGTACCTTGAATCGCCTCGCGCACATCTTCCTGTGCGGTCCGTGCCTCCGCAATATCTTCCAGAGAGGTATCGTTGCTGTTCGCTAGCCGTCGCAGTGGCTTTTCTGCCGGTCCCAGCAATCTCTGCGTGTCCCGGTCCCGGTTAAACACCGGCACAGAAAACTTCTCAAAGGCACCCCATATCTCGGGAATGCTCCCCATACCAACCAATGAATTTCCGTGAATCAGTGTGCGATCCAGAAAGGACAGTGGCAGTCCGGGCACGAACGTATGAATCCAGACGGCAAGCCGTGCCAGCTGGACCGCAAGCGGGTTAATGTCCACACCATAGATGCATCTGCGGGCGATCAAACGGCGAAGAAGCTGTCGGTCTTCAATGGGTTCGCTGACATCTCCCAGTCGATTTCCTGCCACTGAGCGCAACTCCTGCAATTCGTTCATCACGCCTGACAGGCGGCGGGTAGCGAGATAGACCGCCATCTTCTGCTCCATCAGATCAATCGCACTGATCAGAAAATGTCCCGACCCCATCGCAATATCCGCAACCCGAAAATCAAAGAACGCCTCGCTGGCATCTACCGAATCCAGGGTATCCAGGCGTGCAAAGTGATCGTCCAGAGCAGGACGCAGTGCCCGGTCCAGCAGGTGATCCACAGCAAAGGACTTGGTGTAGTAGCTTCCTGTGGATTTTCTTGCCCCGGACTGGTTGTGCAAATAAACTTCTCCCGCTAAAACGACAGGCTCTTCTCCCTCTTTGGCGGGAACATAGACTTCCCCGCTCTTCTGCTTTTTCAGGGCAAGGTCCATGTCCGCCCGTGCCAGTCCAGATTCCAGAAGTCCTTCGTAAATGGTCCCAAACTCGCGCACCCCGAGTGAGCGAAAGTCAACAGGTCCGGGGATATGTTCCCTAGTCTGGATCACAAGCAGATTGCGCAGGGCATCCTCAAAGTAGTCATTGAGAAGAATGATCTTGTCCAGTTCTGCCCCTGCACTGGAAACCTCTGGATCATTGGAAAACAGTGCTCCCCCATACGCCGGAAGCCCCCATTGCGCATGTCCCTTTGCCACATGATCCCAAAGCTTTTTCGTTTCCACCCAATGGCTGTCCCCTTCTGCAATGGCTTTCCCGTCCGCTATGAGATCAGACAGATGCTTTGCCTTCTCCTTCAGCGAACGCACTCTGTACGCCTCATTCTGTTCATAGGGCAACAAATCCCGGTCTTCGGCATAGGCAATGAACAGCAGGCGAAACAGTACCGTCAGGGCCATCTCATAAGTTAGGGACAGGTCCTCTGCTTCCGGTGCCTCCATGCCGCGGGCACGGGTAATACCTTGAGCCAGAGTAGGAACAACGAGCTTATAGATGCGCTCTCGCAGGCTCTTGGCAAGTTCCCCTGCAAAACGTTCGGAACCCTCCAGAAGCTCTTCCATACTGCCACCGGGTGTGAGGGCTTCGGCCGAATACAGGAGCCAGAGATAGTGGAGTTGCTCGTCGGAAAGGAGCCATGGCTGGCATTCAATGTATGTCTCTGTGCTCCCGCGTCGACCTACCCCTACATCCATCTTTGTTGCATACAGGCGAATCCGGTTGCCCTGTGTGAAGATGATCCAGGGCAGATCCTCAGACTCCGCTTTTCGGAATGCGTAGCTGACGGGAGAGAGTTCGTTGAAGCGACGCTCCTTGTTCTCCATGGATTCATTCTCGTGCAGCATGACAGCAAGAGCCGTTCTGCGGTCTTGGCTTCGCAGAACACTTGTCAGATTGTCCAGTGTCTCAATGGAAAAGCCAAGAGCTTCCAAAAGATCGGTTCCCTGAAGTCCCAGGGTAGTCTGTGCCTTTCTTCGGGCATTCTGCAGATCGTTTCGCTGGGGAACGCCATGCTCCAGTTCATGCAGAGCCAGAAGGCCCTCATTCCGAAGTCCAGGTAAACTGGTTCGGAAGGAAGACCCTGTCTGCGCCAGCAGGCGAAGTGCAGCGTGCCGGTCCGGCTGAGCAAGGAGTTCACGGCATAACCGCTCTGCCTGCCCAATATTCATGTCGGGATAGATGGGAGGGTTTTCCCCTTCGGCACCACACAGGCACGCCCTGTCTTGATACAGAATCACCTGAACAAGAGGTGCACTCCGTTTTCCCTTGCGGGCTTTCCATACTTTTCTGATTTCCCCGTCACTCGGCTTCTTCGTTGCATGAAAGACTGTAATCTCCATGGCCAGCGTCCCCTTGCCAATGAAGAGACTGGCCGGTTTAAGATAGGAGGCCTCGCCCGGTGACCATTGCAGCGGTCGCAAATCGGAAAGAAAGTCAGGTTTTTCGTTCATGCTCATTTCACAGAGGAGTCCAGATTCATCATGGAGGGTATCCGTCCGAACAGCCTCCATATAAGCTGTCAGGGGGGATACGCTGGTATGGTGGATTTGTGCCTTCCTGAGTCCACTCTGTGACCGAGGGGTGGTCGTGTTATCGGTCTGCGGGTTCTTCTGGCAGTCTGTTGTCTCTTCGTGATTCCATGCCGGGGATTTTTCCTGGAAGCTGGAGTGGCTGTATTGGAAGGGGATCTTGGGTGGGGATGGATTCAGGAACAGTATTTATATTTATGTTGCATAAATTTTCACTTTTAGTATTTTATGTTGTATATTTCCAGCATGGAACGCATCGCTCCCATCCTGTCCGAGCACGCCCCGCCCCAGGAGATTCTGGAAGCTCTTCGGAAGAAGACCGCCGAGTGCGAGACCCTGCGAACGAAGTGCGAAGCCAGAGACCAGAAGATTGAGACCCTAGACCGGGAATGCGAGACCCTGCGAACGAAGTGCGAAGCCAGAGACCAGAAGATTGAGACCCTAGACCGGGAATGCGAGACCCTGCGAACGAAGTGCGAAGCCAGAGACCAGAAGATTGAGACCCTAGACCGGGAATGCGAGACCCTGCGAACGAAGTGCGAAGCCAGAGACCGGGAGATTGAGACCCTGGAAGCAAAGTGCGAGACCCAAGACCGGGAGAGCAAGACTCTGCGGGCAAAGTGCGAGACCCAAGAGAAAAAGATCCAAGACTTGCGCAAAGAAATCCGCGCCCTCAAACAGGAGCTTGCCTTCGTGAGAAGTCAGAAGTATCGACCGAAAAGCGAGCGGCATGACCGTAGCCAGTATGAGATGTTTCCAGATCAGGTCTCTGCTGCCGCTTGGCACGAGGTGGAGCGGAAAGAGAGGCGGAAGAAGACCGGGAAAAAGCGCGTCTATATGGGGAAAGAATTCTGGAAGAACGCAGGACTGCCCGTAGAAACGGTCCGCATGGATCCCCCGGACAACCTTCCCCCCGATGCCAAACTCGTCGGGTATGTGGAGAGAGAAAAGCTGGCTCGCAAACCGGGACAGTTGTATGTCAAGTGCGAACTGTATCCGGTCTTTGCGAGGGAAGACGGCACGAAACTGTGCGAGGCGCCGTTGCCCACCGACCGCGGACTGCGCAAGTGCCGGGCGGATGAGAGCCTGCTGACCCATCTGGTGCTCTCCAAGTATCTCTATCACCTCCCGATTGAGCGGATCGTGAAGCAGCTGCATCTGGAATCTGGCGTACAGATTTCCAAATCCACGGCAACGGACTGGGTACACCTGGTGGCCTCCCGGCTGGATCGCCTGAACCATCCCCTGCGCATGGAAGTGCTGGCAGATGGCTATATTCAGGCAGACGAAACCCGCATTCTGGTGCAGGATCGGGCGAAAAGCAGGGCCGGTGGCACCTATCACAGGGGCTGGTACTTTTTCTATACCTGTCCCATCTCTGGACTGATCCTGGTGGATTATCAGCCGACGCGTTCCCGGGCAGGGCCGACGGAAATGCTGGAGGGGTTCCGGGGAGAGTTGCAGACCGACGGCTATGCGGTCTACCATCAGTTTGGGAAAATAGACGGGATTGAACTGTTCGCGTGCTGGGCGCATGCCCGGCGGAAATTCAAGAATGCTCTGCGTGCCGAGGGAGAGAACTCCCCACAGGCGGAACAGGCTGTGGTGCTGATCCAGCAGCTGTATGCAGTGGAGGACGAGCTCCGCGAGCAGGGGGCAGACGCTGCGGAGCGGGTGCGGGTGCGCCAGGAGCAGTCCGTCCCCATCCTGCAGGTGCTGGAAGCCCTCCTGCGAGAACACACCGGGGACAATGACACCTTCTGGTTCAGAGCCGTGCGCTACACCCTGAAGCTATGGGATCGCCTGAGCGGCTTCACCCGCAATGGACGCGTGGAGATTGACAACAATCTCGTGGAGAACCGGGTTCGTCCCATTGCACTGGGACGCAAGAACTACCTGTTTGCCGGCTCGCATGCGGCCGCCGCCAATGCCGCCACGATCTACTCTCTGCTCAGTACTTGCCAACTCCATGAAGTCCATCCGCAGGAGTGGCTGATGGATATCCTGAGGCGCGTGGAAACCACGCCTGACGAAGAGCTCCACACGCTGCTGCCTCATCACTGGAAGGCGACCCGGCAGAAAGAACAACAAGTGCCACTCGCCAAGGCAGCATAGCCTCCCCCGCTTCCCCGCGGGAACGACACGGGATCCAAAACCATCGCTTGGTTCCCGCCAGAAAAAGTAGGACGCACCCGGCAGACCCGCACAGAACAGGGGACGAGAATCACAAACGGAAACTCCCGGGAACACACAGAACCTCTCTGCCTTCGGAATCCCTGATCCCCTCACAGAATATGCCGCAGGAAGGCACCAACCCTAGACAGGGGCGTATGCCAAAATACAGGGGCAAGACAGGGCTGTTCGGACGCTTACCATGGAGGTATACCTTGGCTCAGTGGTACGCATGAGTAGATGACATGGCTTCCACTACTCGGATCTCTTGAAATACATCCCTGTATGGGAGAGGGAATTACAGATTGTTTCCAGAGGAAAAAATGCAAGACCTCGCATGCGGCACGGAGAGGCTTTAAGGGAAGGATATGGGCGATTGGGAGCCCGCAAAGGGTAACGCGAATCCGTTCAGCAGAGCAGGGAATCCCCGACTGTGGCACCGATGTGGTGGGCACCAGCCAGATGCGACGGGGTCACCATCATGCGGGGGATGACAACAGACCACCGTAGATGCCAATTGCTCTGGGCTACGCTCAAAAAAGTCGGAGTGACGGGCGGAACCATCCCGAATGCCTTTTGTACATCTGTGGAAACGAAAAACTGCCCAGACTCGTGCGAAATTTTCTTCTGTCTTGTAGGTCTCAAGTAGTGTTCCAAGAGAAATAAAATGGGGTATCCCTCTATTGATGCACTTCAGAAAATCTTGGCGGAGACCGTTTTCTCCTATGCGAGTGATCAAAAGAAAGCAGCAGGGCGAGCCTTTTGGGGACTCTGGTAGAGATCATCACATACTATACACTACAATCTTGGCACCTTTCAGACAACATTGCGATTGAGCGACGCATTGCCGAGTTTGCCAACCAAGACATTCATCACAATGTTGAGTTTTCTCTGCATTCTGTCCGATCACGCCATGTAGCAGACACATCATTCCTCTCCACGCCTTTCACTGGTGCCAAAGTTCAGAAAATTATACCTTTTCTGAAAGACACGGAAGTGAAGCGGGTTCAGATCCTTGGCACAAATTCAGTAAAACGCAATGCAGCCGTATTACTTGAGAATGACGAAAATCTGGTCGTAGCCAATATTGGAAACAGCCGGTGCGAGATCATTGTCTGCCAACTTGTTCCTTCCCCTTCTGCTGTTGTTGAATGCAAGCGAGTAGGGGTGGAAAAGGGACAGCGGAAGGGACCGCAAACAATAGAAAAGGCAAAGCAGGGGGCATATGTTGCCCGTTCAGTATCATCTCTCCAGAAAGTACGGTTGCGGAGTGGGAGCTTCTACGGGATTCTTGAGAATGAAGATGGCAGTTTCAGGTCTGGAGAATACACAAAGATTCTCTATGAATTAATTCAGGAAAAGCATACAGCACCGGGCCTCGTTCTAACAATTGGAGTGGTTGGCAACCATGGAAACTGGTTCACATCAGAACACCAAAATAAAGAGCTTCGCGTTCTTTCTCAGTCCTATGACTGGCTTCTGTTTTTGACAGATGAAGGCCTGTCCCAATTTATTCACGAGCTTCTTCTGGAACCGAATCAAGAATTCAATCCTGTCAAAGATGCTTTCCGTGCAAGCTATACGGGGAAGAAAGGTGTGAACAGGTTCACGAAAGTACGTATGGATTATGATGCAGATCAACTGCTTCGCCAGTGGTTCCGCGACAATCAACGTATGGTGGAGGAGTGGTTCAATGTGATTTCTCCAGAGGCATCGTCCACTGCAAATCTACGGAATTTGCTAAGGCAGCTGGTAGCCAAACCCGAATTTGCGTGATGACGGCAGGAAGGAGCAATGTTCAGTCATTGAGCCAAGAGTGGTGCACACCTCCCAAGTATGTGCGAGTCATTCGTGAGTTTTTTGGAGGTTCGGTTTCTCTTGATCCATGCTCCAACTCATATTCACTTGTTGATGCAGATGTGGAGTATGAACTTCCCTTTGCAGATGGTCTTGTGGAAACATGGTCTTATCCAACCATTTTCGTCAATCCGCCTTATGGACGTGATCGTGCCAGAGGTACAACGATTCGCGACTGGCTTCGCCGTTGCGCGGAGAGCCACGATCAGCATGGCTCGGAGGTATTGGCATTGGTGCCTGTGGCTACGAACACGCGTCACTGGAAGAGTTATGTGTTCGGGGTGGCAACAGCCGTGTCCTTTCTTTATGATACAAGGTTGCGTTTCCTCGAAAATGGAAAAGAGGGTGGAAAGGGGGCTCCCATGTCTTGTGCTATGGTGTACTGGGGGACTGAATATGACAGATTTGAGCGTATATTTCTGGGGTTCGGCGCGGTCGTTGATCTCCGACACCTAAAAAATAGGATCATTGGAGAAGAGAAAGATGGGATCTGCGAACCGGTTTTGGCAAACATGGAAACTTGACCATGAAGGATATCCCCATGAAGATGAAGGGGACGGCCGCTAAGTGGCGAATTCCATACTTCCTTTAGTTTTCTGTACAAGCCGCCCCCTGATGGAAGGTATAGCCAAGAAATATGCGCACTCAGTTTTTTTGCCGCACTCTGGGGCTGCCTGTTCCATGAAGGCAGGATTACCTCCCCACCCACAGGTCAAACCTAACATCCTTCATGTAACCCGAAACGAACATGCCGATCTGTGAAGCTCTGCAGGTGGAGTCGTCCTGCTACCAGGCATGGGGCATCTGGACGTGCGAGGGGCGATCCCGCTGGGGACCCCGTTGACCCGTCAAGTGTACGTGTACCGGTTTCATCTTGAGATGGGCCCTCACGTATATAAGCCCCAAAATTAAACGGAGCATGTCTGGTCTGGATACTCCAGGATCCCCCTGGAGGCAGAAAAGTGTGATTCCAGCTCCCCTGAGAATAACTGTTTTTCTTGCTGAGCCCGGAAATCAGCGGCCAGATCAAGGTTCCCGTTCTCTGTCACGCTCGGGCGGATAGTGCTCTGCGAACCAGCCACGCAACGTCGGAATTGGAACTCCGTAGACCCTCTGGTGCCGGTACAGGACTCCCTTCTGGAGTGCTCGGTGGAACAGTCCCTCCGGGATGCGTGACAGAATTTCTTTCGCACCCAGACCGCCATCAGGGGGGATCTCTGCTATCAAATTCGACAGGCTCTGACACTCGTCCTCCTCAAAATTATTCGCCCGTCGCTCGTAGTATGCATCGCGGAGCTCTCGCCCCTCCCCGAGCACCTTCTGGAGGCCTTCTGCGGTCAATGTCTTCCCGTTTTCATCCAGATGGCGTATCACAGGGTCCATGTACGACATGATGTGCTGGGGCCAGCCATATGTCTCTGCGGTGATGGCACCGATCCACTCCGGCACATTTCCCCTGGCTTTTCCTTCCTTCACAAGCCAGTCCCGAACGACTCCCTGCTCTTCCTCTTCGCGGAGTGCTTCCAATTCGACCAGTCCCTTCCCTGTGATCCGGGATATCTCCAGTGATTCCAGTACCTGTACGGTCATCCCGAGTCCCGCGACCACGAGCACCAGCGGGCGCCCCAGCTTCCCGTTATGAATACCATGCAGGAGGCTGGTCACATAGGGCAGCTGACTGTCGGGCGGGCGAGCAGTACTTCCCAGTCTCTGAGCTTCGTCCAGTAATAGCAAAAGCGGCCTGCTTCCACCCTCAAGCATCTCCCGCGGGGAGATGGCATCTTTCTGAAAATCCGGTACCATCCCCGTTTCCCCTCCCTCCCCGCCGATATCAAATCCCATCCCTCGCCAGTTTCGTCCCTTCTCCAGGCATTTCCGCAAGGCATCTTCCCACCAGAGTGCCTCCGGCTCAATCTCTGCGGTCCCCCACCCGTCTGCCCCCGCCCGCTTGCGGCATTCCGCCAGCAGGGCAGTCTTGCCTGCCCCGGGAGGCGCCTGAATTACAAAGATAGTCCCCCCTTTTATGGCATCCGCCCGCCCCAGCGTGGTCACAAATTTGTTGAGGATCCCCTTCCGTCCGTGAAAGTATTTTGCAGCCCCCCGGTCGTCAGGTGGCAGTAGAGGGTACATCTTTGTTGCGGACATTGGGCAGGGAGCATAGACATTTCCAGTTGGACGCGGATCTGGCGATCTGGTTCCGGGGCTGGTGTGAGGGATGTCTGATGGAACAATACTCACTTGAGTGTTCGCCCGGATGTGCCCGTATCGCGTCAATGACAAGGTCCCTATTCAGCAGATGGTTTTTTGCAGGAACCTCATCTGTCTGTACTCAGACAAGGCCCGTACAGAATAAGATACAGAATATCCAGACACGCCATGAATCCAGAGAAGCTGATGAGAACGACAATTCACTGTTCAGTCCATTTCCATAGTGGACTCCTGTCGAATTAAGATGGCTCTCAGTCAGGCTCCCTGTTATCGTTCATCTATAGTGTCTGTCCGAAAATTCAGAATATCGCCAATATATGCCGTTTAGAGAGCGTATGAGGGGGTTGGGAAGATGTTTTTTTGTGTTTTTTCTGACGAAGATGGAAGCCCTTTAGCGGATTGGAGCATCAAATCCTGAACAGCGTCCATAAACACGCAATCTTCGTGCAAGATTTCCCCGAATCGCTCATAGCCAACGAGCATCTGAATCGCGCCATACATGATACTGTGGGGCAAAATGCCTCTGGAATCCCCCGTATTGAGGGTTGCTGTGAATTTTCGGACAGACACTATATACTCTTTCAGGACTTTCCTTAGCAGTCTGAGGCCGGCACATTATCTCCTCTCTTGCAGGATTCTCCCCCTCCTCACTGTCATATACACTTCCAGAAATAATCCGGGCCTCCGTTCGGCAACCCGACAAGACCATTGCACAGCTTCCAGCAAGTATTCGGGAGAATCAGTTTATGAGAGAATGCCATGAAGCACATTCCCCCCGACATCTGTCAGGCGAATATCCCGCCCGCTGAACCGGTAGGTGAGATGCTCATGCTCCAGTCCCAGGAGATAGAGCATGGTGGCATGCAGGTCGTGAATCGTGGTGGGCTTATCTGCAACCCGGTACCCGTACTCGTCTGTCATTCCGTACACCGTACCTCCCTTGATTCCCGCTCCTGCCAGCCAGATACTGAATGCGGAAGGATTATGATCTCTGCCGTTTGTACCTTGGGCAAACGGGGTGCGCCCGAACTCTCCTGCCCAGATAACGAGCGTATCCTCAAACAGGCCGCGGCCTTTCAGATCCCGGATTAACCCTGCGATAGGCTGATCCACGGCATGGGCATTCAGTTCATGTCCCTCCTTGAGATTCGAATGCTGGTCCCATCGGTCGGCATCCACATTGGGGCAGGTAAGCTCAATAAACCGAACTCCCCGCTCTACCAGTCTCCGTGCCATCAGACACTGCGTAGCATAAATCCGTGTATTCGCATCACTGGAATCCATCCCGTACAACCTCTTCGTTGCCTCCGTTTCACCTGACAAGTCGGTCAGCTCGGGAACAGAAGCCTGCATTCGGTAGGCTAGTTCATAATTGGTGATGGCTGATTCTACTTGATCCGAGTGACCTATGCGACCAAGCATGTGCTTGTCGGTGCGACGCATCAGGTTCAACTTCCGGCGCTGCAGATTCAGAGTTGGTTCCTGCGGATCAATATTCGGCAGGGGTGTGTCTCCTGACTTGAATACAGATCCCTGATAGGCAGCAGGAAGGAATCCACTGTTAAAATTGTCCAGCCCCCCGGGAGGAATCAGTCCCCCATCCAGAACCACATATCCCGGCAGGTCCTGATTCTCACTGCCAAGCCCGTAGTTTATCCACGCTCCCATGGAAGGGCGGCCCTGAATCCCGATCCCCGTGTGAAGGAAATAATTCGCATTCGTGTGCTCGGGAAAATCTGCCACCATGGACCGGACCACCGCAAGATCATCCGCACACTGGCCAACATGGGGAAACAGATCACTCACCTCAAGCCCGCTCTCGCCGTACCGTCGAAAATCCCACGGACTCTTCAAAATCTTGCCAATGCTGTTGAACTGGGTGGCATCCACCGCAAACTTGTCGTGAGGGTTCTCTCCATTCTCTCTGGCAAGACGCGGTTTTGGGTCAAAGCTGTCCACCTGGGACACTCCGCCATCCATGTACAGGAAGATGATACTCCGCGCTTTGGGGATCAGTCCTCCCGGTCTGGAATGCAACGGATTCGCAGACGGAGAGGTGACCTGTGTAATCTTGTTGCCAAAGGCAGAGCTTCCCATCAGTCCCATCAAAGCCACACCACCGAAGCCATTGCGGCAGATGGTCAGCATTTCCCGTCGAGTCATTCGACAGTTCAGTCGGTGCGGAGTACTCATCAGATCAGATAGATAAATTCTTTTTGATTAAAGATCACATGGCAGTATGCTGCCCAGATGTCCACAGCATTCATGACCGCATCCAGTTCCACGCCCAGGTTTTCGGCTTCGGCATGGATAAAGGCTTCAGCCTCGGTCAGCTCATGCGGCTCTGGGAGTCTTGAAAAGGCCTTCAGATAGATCTCTTCAATTCGATCCGCCACATCCTGGTGCGACTGTCCAGTCAGCACCTCTGCCCAGCGAGTCGCATGCTCAGCAACAAACGCATCATTCAGCATCGTGAGGGACTGTGCAGGGACATTGCTGGAGTTGCGATTGCCAAATGTGGAGAATGGGATGGGCATATCAAACGAGAGCATCATCGGCGAGAGGAAATTGCGACGGACGGCAATGTAAATGCTGCGCCGTCCGGTTCCATCCAGTGGCCCGCTGGTCTCGGGCCGGCCCCTTCCTTTCATAAATTCTGTCAGGTGAATCGGGACCGGGGGACCGTACATGGCGGGGTTCAGTTGCCCGGAAACCGCCAGAATGCCGTCCCGGATTGCCTCTGCTTCCAGCCTGCGAACAGGATAGTGAGACAGAAGCAGATTTGAGGGATCCCGTTCAAGAATTCCCTCTGGTGCCTGGGAAGAACGCTGAAACGCATCCGAAAGGACGATTTCACGCAACACGGACTTGATGGACCAGTCGGAATCCACGAGGCGCAGTGCCAGATAGTCCAGCAACTCCGGGTGAGTCGGCAGACCTCCCTGGGCACCAAAATTGTCCACTGTTTCCACAATTCCCCGGCCGAATGCATGATGCCACAGGCGGTTGACCATCACGCGTGCTGTGAGTGGATTGGACGGATCTGCAATGGCCTCGGCAAACTCCAGTCGCCCGCTGGCAGTCCGGGTGAAGGGGGCGGAAACGGAGTCCAGTGCACTCAGGAATCCGTGCGGGACGGGTTCGCCAACCGGAGTTTTATAGTTTCCCCGTCCAAAGACGGCACTGTTCACCCTGTCCCCCTCCGTCATACCGGTAAAGAAACTGACGGAGGGCATCCCCTGCTTTATATTCTGTTTCTGCCGAAGTTTTTCGTCTGCCCGCGGGTGCTGGAGCATTCCAGATTTCAAGGCCTGGTTGATACTTGAGATCTGTGCCGGGGTGGCGCGACGCTCTGCCCAGGCATGGATGGATGGCCCAAGAGAAGACGGTTCATGCACCCGGCCTGTCAAAACAGGACGAGCATTATTGTGGGCAACCGCATATGCGACTTCAAAGTAGGAAGACTCGTCAAGAGCCAGCGAATGCTGATCATTTGTGTACCGATTCTTGTCATAGGTCCCGACCAGCAACTCGAGATAGGCCTTGCGCCCTTTCCACATCCCGACAGCAAATCGGTACGGGGCCAATTCATCGCTATTCAGCTCCTGGTCAAGTTCTCCATGAATCGGATGTCGAATGAGCTGAAAATTGTCAACCACCAGCCGCAGTGCAGACCTGTATCCTCTAGCCATCACCGTAATGGTGTCATGGGTGATGATAAAGGTAGGAGAGCGAAGTGCACCGGGAATGCCTTTTGCGATATGCCGGCTGCTGGCGACCTGTTCCGAGAGTTGAACCACACGACCGCTTTCCATGACAGGAAAGCCTTGGGAGGAAGGAACTGCAAACGCCGGGCCGTCTGGAATCCATCCGCTCAGGGTTCCATCCCGGAAATCCCCCAGAATCTCCCAGGATCCGGTCGTGTCCCGTACAGGTTTGGAGCGTATCGCAGCATGGCGTGCAGGGAGGACCGGGATTTCTCCCAGAGAGGATTGCCAGCTGCTTGCTGTATTCTGCCGGAATGTGTTGTTGATACGGATGAGTTCCTGCACTCCCTTGAGATAGTCTTCGGACAGGATTGGTTTCGGAGCAAACCGTGCGCTCTCAATGATGCCATACATTGAATAATAATCCCGAGTCGGGATTGGGTCAAACTTGTGATCATGACATCGCGAGCAGGCTACGGTCAGTCCCTGAAATGTTTTCGTGGTCACATCAATGATGTTGTCAATCCGATCCGCCTCATCAATGCGTGTATCTACCGGGCTGTGTTTTCCTTCGCCGAGCGCAAAATAGGCGGTGCCGATGGCAGACTCATTGAATCCGTCCTCGGGATGCAGTCGGGGAGATTCCAGCACATCTCCCGCAAGGTGCTCCAGGATCAACTGGTCATAGGGAACATCTTCATTGAATGCCCGGATCAGGTAGTCGCGGTATTCCCATGCTCCCTGAATGGTGAAGTCAAATTCGTGTCCTTTTGATTCCGCATATCGCATAAGATCCATCCAGTGTCGCGCCCAGCGTTCGCCATACGCATCGGAGGCCAGAAGGCGGTCTACAGCCCGCTCATATGCGCCCGGAGACTCATCCTGTTCAAATGCTCGAACCGCATCCGGGGAAGGGGGAAGTCCGGTCAGTACGTAGGAAGCACGCCGGATCAGACTGGATCGGAAGGACGGAGGTGCGGGAGTGATTTCCGCAGCAGAAATTCTTTCCTGCAGCAGCGCATCAATTGAAAGCGGTTCCGATGTCTTTTGAGGTGCAATCAGGGACCAGTGGGTCTTGTACTCCGCTCCCTGATCAATCCATTTGGCAAGCAGGGCGATCTCGTACTCCGTGAGTACCTTGTTCATTTCGGGGGGAGGCATCCGCTCCTTTGG
Organism: Rhodothermales bacterium; assembly: GCA_965203305.1. Lineage (GTDB taxonomy): Bacteria > Bacteroidota > Rhodothermia > Rhodothermales > Bin80 > Bin80. The sequence continues at coordinate 296,057 of OZ241874.1, forward strand.
ATCCTGTGCACTGATGCGCTGGATCAGCAGGCTGCGCTGCGGATTGCCCGGGATAATTGCGGGGTCCCCGGAACGCCTGGCAGTTGCCCCGGCATAGGTGTCAAGGCGCAGATCAGCTTCTCTCGTGCTGATGTCAGGACCGTGACACACATAACAGGAGTTCGAGAGAATCGGCCGTATGTGGTAGTTAAAATCTACCTGATCCGGCAGTTCCTGCACCGAGTAGGGCGGGGAGCATCCAAGCAGGAAAACCACACCTGTAAGGACGATCCAGACAGTACGGTCACAGATTTGCGTCCAGATCATGACATTGCATGCAGTCATATGCGGTGATGTACAGCAACAGCTCGTTACGGTTCCCGTGGATCACTAAAACGCACTTTCCAGATGTATGTGCATGTACTCCACCTGAGTCACTACGAAACCTCCGGACTGCGGTTCCGAGGCAATTTCTGTACATCGTAATTCCGCTTTTCGTGCACGGGCCATGCTAGGTTCGCTTCTAGTCCCGATCACAGAAAAAGCCTCCTCACTTGTGCTTTTGCCAAATCAGCTTGTTCAGGGCAAGCGATCCCAACCCCATTGACCCAAAGCACCCCGATACGTCATTGCGTACCGGGGTGCTCTGTTTCACTCTGAACAGTTTCCTTCCCTTACTTCACCAGCGTCATGCGTCCGGTCTTCACATGCCTCTGTTCTGCACCGGTTGCGATCAGCCGGTACAGGTAGGTCCCGCTCGCCAGACTGGTTGCCTGCAGTTCAATGCCTCGGTTTGCTCCTGCCTCCAGCTCCTGCGCTGGCAATGCCATCACCTCCCGCCCCAGCAAGTCCACAATCTGCACCTGCACTTGGGCCGACTCCGGCAGGTCAAACTGGATCCGCGTGCTCGGATTGAACGGGTTCGGATAGTTGCCATGCAGCGCAAACTCCGTCGGAAGCTCTGCGCTCTCCTCCACCCCCGTCACCATCTGTACCGGGACGATCTCCCCGTTCCTGTCCACTCCCAGGATTGTTAGATCGTTCCGCATCCCAGACAGGTTCAGCACCAGCGTCTGCCCTCCATACCCGTACAGGTCCAGCTCGTAGAACTCCTGTACCTCTCCATCTGCGGACTTCACACGCATGACCTGCACCCCCGGATCCAGCGAGGCGTATCGCCGGGTCTCCTCATCCAGTATCAGGTTCCCCGCCAGGGTACTTACCGGCATCATGGGATCGGCCGGATCCATCACCTGCACCTGCGCTGCCCCGAGATCTGCCGATCCGTGCACCAGCCGCACCTCTGCCTTGGTGGCCACCGACGAGGTCATTCGCATGTCCAGCATCTTCAGCTTCGGTTCCGCCAGACTCCCATGGGCAATCACCACCGTATTCGTGTTCGGATTCAGGGACAGAGTACTCGTGATCGCCTGCTCTGCTGGCACTCCCGCCGCCTGGATCGTCAGTTCATGACTGCCTGCCCCTACGGGACGATAGGCCGTGGCACTGCGGAACTGCATTCCACTGCCAATTCGGATGTCCCCCAGATGCACCTCCACTTGGGTGGGTAGCGGCACATTGTGAATGAACTGAACCATCGCCTGTCCCCCGCCCAGATCGGCCTGGTCAATCGGATTCTCTCTCCCGTTCGCCGCAACCCCGAAGATCGCACAGCTCCCCAGACCAATCCCCTCCTGCGTCAGGTGCACCACTCCATTGAGATACCCGTTTATCGCAAATGAACTCGCATCCGCCTGGGCAGGAATACGCCCCGCCAGCTTCGGATTCTCCCACATGCAGTCCCACTGCACGATCCGTAATCCGCTGGCATCCGCCACATTATGGAGACCCGCCGCAGCAATCCGAAGATTCGCATTCGTCGGCAGCGACTCCGTCCCCAGATCCACCTTCCAGAACAGGTCTGCATGCGCATCCAGCGTCAGACTGCCCCCCGCCGTCGGAACCGTGAGATTCTCCCAATCCGGCATGGCTCCCTCTGGAACCATGATCGGGGACACGGTCACAGCGGTCGTGTCATTCAGGTCGGAGGGCAGCTGCAGGATGAGCGGACGATAGTGAGACATGTCTCCCCGCTCCATTCCCACCGGGAACAGATACCCCCCGCTCGCAAAGCCTGCTCCCGTCGTCCCCTGTGCTAGGTGACGAACTACCGGACCCCCGACATACGACTGACTGGAGCCACGCAAGATCGTCGCCTGGCATGGATCGTCATTGTCCGCCCCGCACTTGCTCCCTTCCTGCGCCGAACTCCGGCCACGCAGCTCCTGCTCCACCTGCACATTCTGCACCGTCCAAGTGTACATGCTGTCCATTGGCATGCTGTGAATTCTCCCCTGCCGGAGCGTCAGCGTCGCCATCCTCTGCTGCATGACATGGCTTTCCAGCATCAATCCCTTTGCGTTGTTCACCGTGACGCTGTGCAATTCCGTCTTTGCCCCCGTCATCAACACCTGCACACTGTCCCCCGTGAACTCCACCGTCGCGTTCAGCTTCCCGTTCTTTGCAAAGTGGAAGTCCCTGTGCAGGATCAGCCTGGAGCCCGGTTCCGCCACATACCGCACACTATCCGAATCCACCACATACTTCCCCATCACCGTCTTCGTCGTCGTGGAATCCAGCTTCACCCCTGCCAGGTCTCCACTGGTTGTTCCCTTCCGTTGCGTAAACGCTCCGTGAATCAGCACCGAACGGACCTTCGTGTCTTTGTTCATATCCGCGTTCAGCCCGCCCGTACCGCTCACCGTCACATCGCCCATGAACTCCGTCAGGTCACTGTGCAAAAAGAGCGTCGCCGAACGCACAGCAACAGCTTTGGTGATCACCACCTTCTTTTCGCTGGTCTCCACCGAACCCTGCATCGCCGACAGACTGTCTACCGTCAGCATCTTCCCGGCAGTGGTGGAACCCCTCAGATACAGCGTCCCGTCCATGTTCCCCGTTCCCGGGGTCTTCGTGCCATCAAACACAACCGTCTCCAGCAGCTTGTCGTCCGAACTCTCTCTCATGTCAATGATCGTTTCCTTGCTCCCCTTCGGAATTTTGATCATCCCCGCCGTCAGGCTCCCCGTCAGCATCAGTGACACATCCGGGCGCGTGGTCACGCCGCTCCCCCCACCCCTATTGTAGCCACTCTCATCCCGCAGGTTGTTCCGCTTTTTCGTGTCTGCCGGACCCAGCAGCAGAGTGCCCTCGCCCAAGTCCACCAGCGCATCCTTGTTGAGAAGTAACACTTGCGCCGTGTTGTTCGCATACTCCCCATCTTCCACCCGACCCAGTACCTGCAAATCCCCGCCTCCGGTCACGAGTTTGCTTTTTCCTTCAACGGTCACCCTCCCGTGCACCATCACATCCTGTCCTTTGGTTTCCAGTGTGCCGGAGGTAAGCAACACACTGTACTTCTGCACATTCACATTGCCAGAATATCCCTGGCGATTCAGCGTAGAAGTCCCACCTTCAACTCCCCGTCCACGATCAGCTTCCCCTTGGTGATCGTCAGTTTGCCGATGATTGAACGATCTCCACTCGCCGTAATCTCCGCGCTTGCATGATTCACGATCACATCTCGCGGATCAAACCATTCCAGTGCATCGGTCACCGTACGCTTGCCCGGCGTGATATAGGTCAACACATACCGGTCAAGAATATTGGCGGTCTTTGCCTTGTCCGTGGAGATGCTTCCCGGATCATTCGTATCCTTCGCCAGCATCCCGTTCTGCACCGTAATCTGCTCCGTCACATGCAGGGTCGAATCCGTCGTGCTCTCCACATCCACCAGCGACAGCGTGCCACTGCACAGCCCCAGATTCTTCGTCTTGTATACTTCGTCCAGACGGAGCTCGCCACTGCCCACATGGATGGCAAGCGCATCCAGTCCATCCGTATGCAGAGCTGCGTTTTTCACCAGATCGGTGTTCCGGTTGCCGTACGTCAGCCGTTTGATCGTGGACGACTCGTGCAGTTCCCCGTCCAGCTCCCCCTGAAGAATCAGGGACTCCATGACCTTCACATCCTTGTTTGCCGTCAAGGTGGCTTTGGGATCAATATAAAGCGTCTTGACCGTGAGTGGCCCCCGATCCACTTCTACATCACGTAGTGCGATCAGGGCATCTATCATGAGCTCCGAGCCTTCCCCGATAAGGAACTGCTTGTCGGGGTTTGCAAGCGTAAGGTAGTTGCCGATAGGGAGTCCAGTGTCTTTCTCCGTACACATCCCGTCAATGCCCATGGTGCCAGGATGCGCCATCCCGATCACATTTCCTTTGGCAGAGAGGTCACTCCGCAGGCGCACGTTGTGTGCTGTCCGGCGTGTGGCACCACTGCTGAGTGTCTTCACTTTGGAATCCAGATACACCCGCCCCTTGTTATAAAAGTCCGCTGTGTCTTCAATGGAGAGATCCCCGACGATAGAAGATCCAAATGCAAACCCTTCTGCGGGGGTATCATCCGTGACTTCTGGAGCCAGGAACAGGACCCTCGGAGCGCACTCCGGGGCGGTTGTTGCGTGAGGAGCCTCATCCCTCAGGTTGTTGGCGCGGACCTGCAACTCCCCCATGATTGTGGCCGCCCCCTCAAACTGCACCCCCGGAATGTGCAGGGCGGGTTTCCCCGGCACATAGGCACAGCTGTATTTGCTGCCGCTGCCTCCCGTCTGCACTCCCTTGCGGATACTCGTGGTTCTTGCAGTTCCGTACCAGTCATGGTTCACCGAAATCGCATTCGTTCCGTCAGCCAGAATCAAAATTCCCCGGACCAGTGCCGTCTTTTCAAACACCACTCGTGCATCATTCCACATCTCCAGATATCCCCCCACGACCACATCATTCTTGAAGATCACATCGGATGTAATATCACGCTCATCAGCAGGGTTCTGAATGCTTCCCGTGGCCTGAAGGCTGCCGATTTCCTTCAGCTCAATACAGACATTCCCATAGGCTCTGACTATCGTCTCCATATTTCTGATTACCCCGTCCCCCGTAATGCGTACACAGTCGGTGTGATCAATCGCACCGTCCGCAGCGGGCGTATATTCGGTGTAGGTATGAAAGAAGGCATCTGCAGAAGTCCCCCGACCGTTTATTGCATAGGCGTTGTTTCCACCAGCAATAAAGAGTATGTCAATCTGGTTCTTGTCAGTTCCCACGATGGCACCATCTATAGTGAGAATCCCCTGGGTGTCCTCCTTGTCCTTGCCCTTCCTCAGACTCACCCACAGATTGGTTTCCAGGGTCAGGGTTGCTCCATGTTTGACAGTCAATTCATTCTGAATCTGAACCCCATTCCCCGCGAGCGTAAAGCTTTTGGAGACAACCAGCTTTTTCAGGGATACGGCAGTTGACCCCACTTGCAGTGTGCCCGTAATGGCCATCCGCTTCTCGGAGCCGTTCTCAACCTTGAAAAATTCTGGGTGCTCCCCATTTGCCCATAACAATCTCTTACCCGGCCCCAGCGTAATATTTTTGAACTGGACGCTGGCGTTCGGGTCAAGGATGAACTGACCTGTTGTCCCGATCAGGAAGGTGCCTGTAAACTCAATCGTCCCCTCCACAGCAGATGAACTTCCTGAGATATATGTGCCAAAGGTGACCTGATTGAACAGGGCAATCGTGGCAGGAGGAGCAAGCGTAACCGTAGCACCGGACCGGCGAACCCGGATCAGAAAGGTATTGCCATCGGCCTGACCAATCGTGAACGCACGGGTTAGGGTACACGGCCCATTCGTGTCCGAAGGATTCGGACTGGTACAATCGCTGTCACTTGCTTTGCCCTGGATCGGGTCTACATAGAGTGTTTTTGTCCGTGCGAATGCACCGGATACAGTCAAGAGAAGAGCCAGGAATACGAATCCTGCCCCCCCCCCATTTTTATGGATTTCATGTGGTGAGAACCTCATTTCAGTTTGATGAAAAATTTTGTTTAGAATTTATAACAAAAGGGGAATATACGGATTTGCTCGCTTTTTGCCGCACTTCTCTCCCATGATTCACCCGGGGGAGGTCTACAGGCTGCCCAGAACGAATCCAGAGGGCGGAGAGAAAACAGCAGGGAGAAGCAGGCAGATTTCCGAAGATTCCTGCGTGCTCCATGTTTACAGTTATGGCAGCGGAACCGAAACTGTATCTGATTCCAGGCTCAAATAGCTGTCAGTTTTCCATCAACTCCTCAACGGTATAGTATCCTGTCTTGTCTATCGTGCGCTCCCGAACAGTCTCTACCTGGGATGGATGGATTGCCGACGCGCGGTTGCCGAATGAATTGCGTACATAGGTGAGTACAGCAGCCACCTCTTCATCCGTAAGCAGGTTGCGGAATGGAGTCATCGGAACCTGTCCCGGATATTCCCGCCCCTGGACCGTGATGGGACCGATCAGACCATGCAATGTAATTTTGATGAGCCTTTCGGGGTCTCCCGTAACCCAGTCCGTTTCGGCAAGCGGAGGAAAACCGGATGCCGGAATCCCCTTGCCGTCAGATCCATGACAGGTGCCACAGTAGGCATCTCGTGCATAAATCTCTTTGCCCAGTGTATACAGGGGCAGGTTTGGAGCCGCCCAGCCAAGTACATTTTCTTCGGATTCATAGGCTTGCACGGACTGTCCAGACAGGTGAGCAAGAGCCGTCAAGGATACATTCCTGTTCCACTTGTCCAATGCACTCTCACTGGCTTTTTTGACAATCGGCACTCCCTGCTCTGGAGGCAGCCATGAGGCCGCTGCCATCACTTCAGTACGGACCCGGCCATGAGGGTCTGCTGCGGCTTCTGCAAGCATTTCAGCCTGTGTCTCCAGTTGCGGGTTGTATCGCAGCACCCGAACGGCAGCAGCACGGACGCGGAAGTTCTCTGCACTCAGCAGCCGCTCCAGGAGGTCCTCGTCCACCTGATTCACTCCCCAGGAAACCCACAGTCCTTCCAGTAGATGGTGTTCATAATTCTCGCCCTCGGGGTCCAGTCCGCTGATCCACTGATCCAGTCCGGCAAGGACCTCCGAAGGAGTACGGCCCCGGAGTTCGCGGCGGGTACGGTAACGAGTACGGTATTCTGGCAGAGTCAGGTTTTCAAATAACTCGTCAATGGTGGCTCCGTGAACCCTAGCGGGTTCCACCAAAGGCCTTACGGGGTATGTGATCCGGTACACACGGCCGTGCACATGGTCGCGAAGAGGGTCACGGGCATTGTGCTGCATATGCCCGATCAGGATGTTATGCCAGTCAATAAAGTACAGGGATCCATCTGGAGCGAACTCCATGTCCACGGGACGGAAGTTTCCATCAGAGCCCTGCACCAGATCCTGTTGATGCCGGCTGGTGTATCCCGTCCCGTCATCCTCCATGGTATGTTGCTTCATCCCCAGAAAACCAATCGTATTGTTGATCAGGAGATCCCCCTGTACTTCATCGGGAAAATGCCGGCTGGACACGAACTCCAGTCCCGAAGTTGGTCGTACGCGATGCTCCGACTGGATCAGGTCGTAGGACTTGTGCGTCGCCACGCCGTAGCGTGGTTTTACCGTTGCTGGTGACATCCAGCGTACATCCGGGGAAGAGGTTTCTGCGAAAAAAGGCTGTCCCCACCTGTCAAACGCGATCCCCCATGGATTGGGGATGGAGACCTGTGCCGTTCGCTCCAGACGATGCTGACTGGGATCATAGCGGAAAAATCCCCCATTCGTCCCGCGAACCGGTCCGTACGGTGTCTCCACATTGGAGTGCAGAAAGACCCCCTCCGCCATGTAGATGGCACCGGACGGGTCTGCTGTGAATGCGCTGATCACATGATGTGTATCGTGATCATCAAACCCGCCAAGGATAATTTGCCGGGTGTCCGCACGATCATCCCCGTCGGTATCCGAAAGCAGTACAAGATTGGTTCCCTGACTGACATATACTCCTTCCGGGGCAAACTCGAACCCGACCGGGAGGTGCAAGCTGTCTGCCCATACGGTTTGCCGATCCGCTTTCCCGTCCAGATCAGTATCCTCGAGGATCAGGAGCTTGTCGTTCGGTCGCGGATCCCCGGGCTTCCAGTGGGGATAGCTGGGCATGACAGCCACCCACAAGCGTCCCTGATTGTCAAAGGATATCTGCACCGGATTGGCCAGATCAGAGAATTCTTTTTCAGACGCAAACAGGTCCAGTTTGTATCCAGGCGCAGTTTTGAAGGTCGCCAGGGCATCATCACCATAGAGATACATGAGTTCTCCATTTTTTTCGCTGGGCATATAATTGGTTTCCACTTCGGGGAGCTCGCGTGTCCGTGCATCCGCTGCCGCCAGATCCATAACGGTTCCCGCTCCTGTGTGCCAGATTGCCGTATCCCGGATGGCAGTCAGCTGACGGATTTTTTCCAGCTCTGCCGGGTAATTGTCCGGCCCGAAAGGTTCATACCTGCGCCCGTATACATGTACGCCATTTGGAATCTTGTAGTCATTGTGCCAATACCAGTTCTTGTCGTTTACCGCAGCCAGTACACGGGCCCGTGTCTGATCGTCAAGTGCACGACTGCCCCCGAAAGCCTGGTCCACAATACTGGATGCCAGCAGGCGGTATCCTTCATCGTTCAGCTGGGAGCCGTCAATTGTAAGGGCTTCCAAGGTGCGACGGTATGATGTTCTGGAGCTGGAAAAGACATCAGCAAAGGGCAGGCCATGCCGCTGTGCTACCTGCCGAATTGCCTCCGTATAGGCGGACAGATTCTCATTCTCCTGTTTTCCATCGGGGAGGTCCTTCAGATGGGACAGGTCCTCAAAGGCAATCGGGGAAACCAGCACCAGTCCGGGTGGTCCCTCTCCATTATAGGCCTGTGCCAGTGTGTGTTGAACAAAGGCATCCATCTCCCTTTTGAAGGAAGCCACACCTTCCAGTCCTGCAAATGACTCGTTAAAGCCAAAAAAAGCCACAATGATATCTGCCTGCAGCCGTGTCAGCCACTCGTCCGGCGTTTCAAAGTGCCCCTGGCTGTTGGAAGGTTGTGCCAGCTCCGTATAGAAACTGTCCGCTCCCGGAAACGCCCAGGGAGAAACGCGACCCGGATGTGGTCGAAATCCTGGAGTATTCCCTCCATCACACATATTCCGGATCGTCAGCCTGTGCTCCGGGAATCGCTGGTGCATTTCTGTCTCGAAGTGTCCGAAATGCATCATGCGCGAGCACAGATTGTTGCCGATCAGCACAATACGGTCATTCTCGGTCAAGAGCTGGACTGGCCCTGAGGGACGGGAAGCACACTGCATGCAGAGCACTGCAAGTACAAGGACGATTCCGGCCCAGGTGCGATTATGGAATATGGATGTCTTGAAAAATATGTGCATGGTTGCAGGACGTATAATATTATGTATGGCTTTGAGCAGTATCTCCTGTCTGCCTGCAGGAACTGCCCAGCATTATCTAAATACACAGTGAATAGTTCACGGGAGATTCATTCCCTGCGCCCCGGATACCTGCAAATTCAGTACATTCTGATCGGTTCCGTATCTGCGAGGGGAAGGTGAATGCGGGATCTTGCTTGCGAAACGGACAGCCGGGAACAGAGGTTCCTGTATCTGCAATTTCAGTTCATGGACATCGGCACATCCAATCGGAATAACTGCTAACTTTGGAATTCCACAAACTTCCCGTCTGTCATGACAAAATGTATTCCACTTCTCTTTCTGCTGGCCGTTTTCCCCTATGTGGCAGTCGGACAGGATGCTCCCCGTCCCACGCAGACGGTCAAACTTCTAGTTCCTGAACTGGAAGTCCCCCCAGAAATAGACGGAGAACTGTCTGAGTGGAAAGACCGTGCCTTTACGGACGGAGTCTGGGACATCTATCGTCTTCGCCACACATTCTGGTATGATGACGGACGGCGCAATCGGCTCACAGATCACGGGAATGAGCCGCATCCCGAGGATGATCTGCAGGCCCGCTACTATGTGGCATGGGATTCGGAATACCTGTATTTCGGAGCAGAAGTGAAGGACAATGTCAACGATGTGGATGCGCCGGGGAATGAGCCGCATGCCTGGTATTTTCGGGACAGCATCTGCTTCTTTGTGGAAGCTCCATGGGATGAGGCTCCAGAGTATTTCGGGCAGGGCAATAATGCTTTCTGCTTTGTTGCAGACGAAACTCGTCCCGAATATGCGGCATGGTGGCGGCACGGAACGGACGAGGAGAGTCGCGTGGAAGAACCCATTCCGCCAGAGGCAGTCTCGTATGCATTTCAGTTCAATCCCTGGGGAACAGGAGAGTCCGACTTTGTACTGGAAGCACGCATCAGAATGACGGACACGCTGGGCAAGAGCGACCCGCGCTGGACATCGCCACAGGTAGGAGATGTGTACAGCCTGGAAATCGTGCACTGTGATCCAGACGGCGGCCCGTATGGCGGGCACTTTATGATTTACGGGACCGGGGATGATGATGCCACGTGGGGGCGCATGATTCTCACCGGTCCCTAGACACCCATTGAACGACGGGTTGAATAACTGGACATAAATCTCCCGATTGCCTATATTGCGTCACCTTTTACCCCTGAAACCATGTCTCCAATGCGGCCATTTGCATGTTCAATCTTTCTTGTTCTGAGTGCTTCTTTTTCGGCGCAGGCTCAGGATCGGGTTGACTTTTTTGAGGGCCGGTGGGCACTTCATCTGCCGGGCGGGGCCGGATGGCTTGAGGTTACCCATGATCAGGGACTTGTGGATGCGTCACTTCTATGGTATGGAGGCAGTGTTCTTCCTGTCGCCAGTGCAAATATTACCGGAGATGTACTGACTGTAACAAGGACACAGGCGGTCAGCAGAGATATGGAGGGTGGCAGTCAGCGGAATCTCACCTTCACCAGCACACTGACGATGCGGCCCAAAGGAGACCGCCTGACAGGTGCGGCTCATTTTCCTGACCATTCGGGAATCGGAACCAGCATCATTGAATTTGAGGCAAACCGAATCCCTGAACTTCCGCCTGCACCAGACCTTTCGCAGGTCCTCTATGGGGAACCGGTTGCACTGTTCAATGGCACAGATCTTAGCGGATGGAGCCTCACCGATGATCGGGTGAATGGATTCAGGGCTGAGGACGGTCTGCTGGTTAACGATCCGGTTCAGCCCGAGCATGGGGAGCATGTCCATTATGGAAATCTTCGTACGGATGCTGTGTTTGAGGATTTTCGCCTGACGCTGGATGTGAATGTTCCCAAAGGCGGCAACAGCGGGGTGTATCTTCGCGGTATCTACGAAGTCCAGATTGCGGATACCTACGGGAGGGATCTGAACCGGCATCATATGGGTGCACTTTACAGTCGGATCCAGCCGTCAGTCAATGCGGAAAAGCCGGCAGGGGAGTGGCAGTCGCTGGACATTGTACTCTGTCAGCGTCACCTTACCGTGATCCTGAACGGGACCAGAATTATTGACAATCAGCCCGTTCTCGGGGTAACAGGCGGTGCCATGACGGCAGATGAAGCCGCACCGGGTCCGATTTACCTTCAGGGAGATCATGGATACATTCAGTACCGAAACCTTGTATTAACCCCAATCCTCTAGCTTTCGAAGAAATGGCTCAGCACTTTACAGTTTCACGCCGGGATTTTTTGCGTTCCAGTGCGATTGGCACTGCCGGACTTGCAATGGGAGCACGCCCGGAGTTCGTAGCTCCAAGTGACCGCATTACCATTGGAATGATTGGAGCAGGTGCTAGGGCACATGGACTGGTGGAGGCTCTCAAGGGGTTTCCAGAAGTGGAGATCGTTGCGGCATGCGATGCCTATACGGGCCGCCTCAAGCGGATGAAGAGTCGTGCAGGCAGCGGAGTTGACACCATGGCGGATTACAGGGAAATCATCGCTCGAGATGACATTGATGCGGTGGTGATCTCCAGTCCTGATCACTGGCATTACAGGCATTCCGTGGACTCACTGGATGCAGGAAAACACGCATATATTGAGAAGCCTCTGACATACTCCATTGAAGAAGGAGCCGGGATCATAGAAGCTCAGAAGCGCAACGGTCTTGCGGTGCAGGTCGGAAGCCCGGGGCCGAACAGTGTGCTCACGCAGATGGCACGCCAAATGATTCGGGAGGGGAAACTGGGCCAGGTCACCATGATACGCGCAAGCACAAACCGGAATACCGCATCCGGTGCGTGGATTTATCCCATTCCTCCAGATGCCTCCCCGGAAACGGTAGACTGGGACCTGTTTCTTGGGTCGGCTCCCAGGCACCCTTACAGCCCGGAACGCTTTTTTCGCTGGCGCTGTTACAAGGATTATTCCGGCGGGCTGTCTACGGATCTGTATGTTCACACCTGTACCACAATCAATTATGTGATGGGATCTGCTATCCCCGAGAGCGTCATGGCAATGGGAGATCTGTACCGCTGGACACGCTCGCGGGATGTGCCGGACACGATCAATGCTTCGCTGAAATACCCCGGCGGGTTTATGGTGAGCCTGAGCGGGACCTTCAATAACCAGGGGGGAAACTCAGGGGGGATGCGGATTCTTGGAACGGAAGGCTCCCTGGTATTTGGTGGGGGAATGCGGTTTATCCCCGAGCGCGTGAATGAAAGCAATAGCTGGATTACGGAAAGCTGGCCGGAGGATCTGGCAGATGCATATATTGCAGATCCGGCAACTCGTCACGAAGAGATCCCCTCAAGCCGCCCGCCTGCGACTGTTCCCAGTGAAGAAGTGTACCACTCGGAAGGAAGAGAGTCCATCATGGTACATATTCAGGAGTGGCTGGATGCGATCCGCAACGGAAGCTATACGAAAGAGGATGCAGAGGTGGGGCATCATGCGGCCGCATGTGCACACATGATCAATGCTTCCATTGAGACGGAGAAGACAGTTCACTGGGACGGGCAGAGTCTGGGCACGAAGTAGTCCGGTACCACAGGATGTCCATATTTAGTGTCTGTCCGAAAACCCATAATACCGCCAATATATGGGGCTTAGGGACCGCATGAAGGAGGTCATAACCATTTAATCTTCATGCAAAACTCCCCGAATCTTTCATATCTAGTGTCTGTCCGAAAATTCAGAATATCGCCAATATATGCCATTTAGAGAGCGTATGAGGGGTTTTTGGAGATACTTTTTGGTGTTTTTTCTGACGAAGATGGAAGCCCCTTGACGGATTGGAGCATGAAATCTCCGAACAGCGTCCATAAACACGCAATCTGCGTGCAAGATTTCCCCGAATCGCTCATAGCCAACGAGCATCTGAATCGCGCCATACATGACGCTGTGGGGCAAAATGCCTCTGGAATCCCCCGTATTGAGGGTTGCTGTGAATCTTCGGACAGACACTATCTAACGAATACCCGAATTATCCCATAACATGGACGCTGTGGGGCAAAATGCTTTTGAAATTTCCTGTATCTGGGACAGACAACACTACTTGGGGAGACATCATAATGCACCATCCTTTTTGCTTTGGCACACTTTCCCGACAGGGATTCTGTTCCAGTCTGGAATGTTCCCTGCCACCTTCGTGAAGTAGCTGTTCCAGAACTCCTGCAGTAATGTGGTGGAGTCTGCCTTCGGTGTTCGCAAGGAGTCCTGCATCCTGCCACCGTATCCGTCCGAACAGCCTCCATATAAGCTGTCAGGGGGGATACGCTGGTATGGTGGATTTGTGCCTTCCTGAGTCCACTCTGTGACCGAGGGGTGGTCGTGTTATCGGTCTGCGGGTTCTTCTGGCAGTCTGTTGTCTCTTCGTGATTCCATGCCGGGGATTTTTCCTGGAAGCTGGAGTGGCTGTATTGGAAGGGGATCTTGGGTGGGGATGGATTCAGGAACAGTATTTATATTTATGTTACATAAATTTTCACTTTTAGTATTTTATGTTGTATATTTCCAGCATGGAACGCATCGCTCCCATCCTGTCCGAGCACGCCCCGCCCCAGGAGATTCTGGAAGCTCTTCGGAAGAAGACCGCCGAGTGCGAGACCCTGCGAACGAAGTGCGAAGCCAGAGACCAGAAGATTGAGACCCTAGACCGGGAATGCGAGACCCTGCGAACGAAGTGCGAAGCCAGAGACCAGAAGATTGAGACCCTAGACCGGGAATGCGAGACCCTGCGAACGAAGTGCGAAGCCAGAGACCAGAAGATTGAGACCCTAGACCGGGAATGCGAGACCCTGCGAACGAAGTGCGAAGCCAGAGACCGGGAGATTGAGACCCTGGAAGCAAAGTGCGAGACCCAAGACCGGGAGAGCAAGACTCTGCGGGCAAAGTGCGAGACCCAAGAGAAAAAGATCCAAGACTTGCGCAAAGAAATCCGCGCCCTCAAACAGGAGCTTGCCTTCGTGAGAAGTCAGAAGTATCGACCGAAAAGCGAGCGGCATGACCGTAGCCAGTATGAGATGTTTCCAGATCAGGTCTCTGCTGCCGCTTGGCACGAGGTGGAGCGGAAAGAGAGGCGGAAGAAGACCGGGAAAAAGCGCGTCTATATGGGGAAAGAATTCTGGAAGAACGCAGGACTGCCCGTAGAAACGGTCCGCATGGATCCCCCGGACAACCTTCCCCCCGATGCCAAACTCGTCGGGTATGTGGAGAGAGAAAAGCTGGCTCGCAAACCGGGACAGTTGTATGTCAAGTGCGAACTGTATCCGGTCTTTGCGAGGGAAGACGGCACGAAACTGTGCGAGGCGCCGTTGCCCACCGACCGCGGACTGCGCAAGTGCCGGGCGGATGAGAGCCTGCTGACCCATCTGGTGCTCTCCAAGTATCTCTATCACCTCCCGATTGAGCGGATCGTGAAGCAGCTGCATCTGGAATCTGGCGTACAGATTTCCAAATCCACGGCAACGGACTGGGTACACCTGGTGGCCTCCCGGCTGGATCGCCTGAACCATCCCCTGCGCATGGAAGTGCTGGCAGATGGCTATATTCAGGCAGACGAAACCCGCATTCTGGTGCAGGATCGGGCGAAAAGCAGGGCCGGTGGCACCTATCACAGGGGCTGGTACTTTTTCTATACCTGTCCCATCTCTGGACTGATCCTGGTGGATTATCAGCCGACGCGTTCCCGGGCAGGGCCGACGGAAATGCTGGAGGGGTTCCGGGGAGAGTTGCAGACCGACGGCTATGCGGTCTACCATCAGTTTGGGAAAATAGACGGGATTGAACTGTTCGCGTGCTGGGCGCATGCCCGGCGGAAATTCAAGAATGCTCTGCGTGCCGAGGGAGAGAACTCCCCACAGGCGGAACAGGCTGTGGTGCTGATCCAGCAGCTGTATGCAGTGGAGGACGAGCTCCGCGAGCAGGGGGCAGACGCTGCGGAGCGGGTGCGGGTGCGCCAGGAGCAGTCCGTCCCCATCCTGCAGGTGCTGGAAGCCCTCCTGCGAGAACACACCGGGGACAATGACACCTTCTGGTTCAGAGCCGTGCGCTACACCCTGAAGCTATGGGATCGCCTGAGCGGCTTCACCCGCAATGGACGCGTGGAGATTGACAACAATCTCGTGGAGAACCGGGTTCGTCCCATTGCACTGGGACGCAAGAACTACCTGTTTGCCGGCTCGCATGCGGCCGCCGCCAATGCCGCCACGATCTACTCTCTGCTCAGTACTTGCCAACTCCATGAAGTCCATCCGCAGGAGTGGCTGATGGATATCCTGAGGCGCGTGGAAACCACGCCTGACGAAGAGCTCCACACGCTGCTGCCTCATCACTGGAAGGCGACCCGGCAGAAAGAACAACAAGTGCCACTCGCCAAGGCAGCATAGCCTCCCCCGCTTCCCCGCGGGAACGACACGGGATCCAAAACCATCGCTTGGTTCCCGCCAGAAAAAGTAGGACGCACCCGGCAGACCCGCACAGAACAGGGGACGAGAATCACAAACGGAAACTCCCGGGAACACACAGAACCTCTCTGCCTTCGGAATCCCTGATCCCCTCACAGAATATGCCGCAGGAAGGCACCAACCCTAGACAGGGGCGTATGCCAAAATACAGGGGCAAGACAGGGCTGTTCGGACGCTTACCTTGGAAGTACTATACAGCACATTTTGATGCACCATGCCTGGCACGAGGAGGCTATGGAAAAATTCCCGCATATTTACATTATCATGCCCGCAAGCATTCTCAGAGCAATCACTGCCCCGACTGGGGATGCCTGCGGAAAGCTCCACAGAGAATCCAGCAAAGCACGCTGATCGCCTGTACCAGGCATCTGGTCACTCAGATGTGCAAGCCTGCGGAAATAACAAAGCCACACTAATTGGGATAGAACCGAAAAATCCAGGCCTTGGCAAGAATACAAGGGAACCTGTGCCATAGAAATGCCCTGAACTGCCATTTTTGCTAAGGGCTTGTATTTTGTATTTTTTCGCGAAAGTAAGTATATCCGCTACCGAGTGGCCGCGGTCTGATTTCGTCTAACAAAATTCAATCAGCACTATGAAACACCTACAAAAAATGGGGGGGGGGACTCTTCACCATTTACAGGAGGCAAAAATCGGACAATATAGGAGAGGTTGGCAGTCATAGGTTCTGATCTTTCGGCGTGTGGTTCTGTGTGTGTTTTGGGGAAGATTTCTGGCTATGCCTGTGCATTTCTGCTTATTCTTTCGGGATCAAACAGGGTTCCATTTCGGAGCATGGCACATGCGACTCCGAGGAGGCGATCTCCCACGGTTCGCAGCGCGCGTCCATGGGAGTGTCCTCGTGCCCGCAGGGCCCTGTACTTGGCTTTGGAGATGGGGTCATGCTGCATGGCCACCATGGCCCAGTGGTAGATTGCATTATTGAGGCGTTTGTGCATTGCCAGTCGTCGGACGACGGTCCGGGCTTTTCCAGATCGTTTGGTAACGGGAGCCACCCCGCACAGACATCGCAAGGCCCTATAGTCCTGTTTGCTGATCAGTTCGCCGGCTTCCGAGAGCATGGTTGCCAAGTCGCATTCCATCAAACTTCATGAGGGAGTGTATGTCTCTGTACTGGGTCCCAACCTGGAGACCAGGGGCAGAATACAGGTTCTTGCGCACGATTGGTGCAGATGTCGTCGGTTTCGAACCGGGTGGAGGTGATTCTGGTGCACGGTTCGGCGGATCTGGGGCCGGCGCAGGTGCGGGTTCCGATGGATCCTTCGGGTGTGGTGACGATCCTGGCGAATCAGCTGATGCTGGATGAAGCGATTCAGGACTATGTTCCACTAGCCCCATCTGTGCAGCTTGTACAGGTGAGGTCTGCGGATCAGCAGGTAGATAGGGAGTACGAGATGGACCTGAACGGGTATGCGGGGCAGACGCTGGTGCTGAATTTGTCGGGGACAAGGGAGGATCTGACGATTCTGGGGGTGAACCGGAATGGGCGAATCGTCCCCGTACAGGCGGCGACAGGAGAGCACAGCACTTCCGACGGAGTTTGCGTTGCATGGCAACTATTCGAATCCGTTCAATCCGAGTACGCGGATTCAGTTTGACCTGCCAGAGTGTTCGCAGGTGCAGATTGTGGATCTCCCGGGAAGGAATGGTGGTTCCGGCGCAGGAGATGGAGGCGGGGACGAACCGGAGCCTGGAACTGGATGCCGCCAGCCTGGCGAGCGGAACCTACCTGTACCAGCTCAGTGCAACCGGTGCGGAGCAAAGGTATGTGAAGACGGGACGCATGATGCTGGTGAAGCAGTCACAGGGACTGCTTGAAGGAAGACAGAGTCCCCCGGTACGAAGTTTGTGCCGGTGGACTCTGGGAAAGGCTCGGGGGAATCAAACCAGACATGGCAGGAGATGATCATGTCGCCTTTGGCCGGGTCATTTGCCAGAAACTTTCACCAATCGGAAGGAAACCCATGAAATACGCACAAGCATGGACAGGACTTGCCTGCCTCTTGTTCACGATCTCCAGTGCCTTCGCACAAACCACAACTCGCTACATTGATCCGGTCCAGGGCAAGGGGGACGGGACCTGCACCAGCACAGATCCTTCCGGTACGAACGGGCCGTGCACGCTGGCTCGCGCCTTTCATTCGTCCAATCAGACCGCGAATACGACCTTTCTGGTTCGGGTTCGCCGGACGGGCGGTACGGTGACGCTGGCAGCCCCCACGACCTCGCTGACCAAGAGCATTACCTTTGGTGCCTATGTGGCGGGAAGTTCCTCTTCTGTGGCGGGAGTGCTCAAATTCACGGGGACTCTCAAGATGGCCACAACGGGCCAGATTGCTCTTGCCCCGAAGGCGGAGGCGGAATTTCAAAATATCATCCTTGAGAAGGGAGGGGCTGAAGGAAGATTGATTAGCGGGGCGGCATTCTCTGTGTTCAAGAATGAGAATGAGGTGGAGAAGAGGGTGACCATTGCTGGAACGTTGACGGTCAATCCTGTGAGTGCAAAGATTGACAGGCTCATTGTTTCCAAAGATATGACGATAGACGGTCCACATTCTCTGTGGCTGAATGCGCTGGAAGTCAAGAGTGGAGCAGTGCTGACCCTGAAAACGGAGCCGTCAGATTACGATGGCGGGGTGATGCTCTTCATGAAGAAGGGAACCAGCAGCACAGACATGCAGGGAATTCTCAGGGTGGATGGCAAGATTGTAGAAGGCAAGGCAAGCAGGACGAATCCAGTCTGGCTGGCTCACCAGAATAAGAGCGGTGATGACTGGAGGGGAGACGGGAGTTTCTTTCATGCAAGTAGCGACTACGATCCTTCCAACGGGGTAGATCATGCCGACTGTTTGCGGGTTACGGGAAGCGGGGTGATCCATGCCGAGATCCGTACGACCTCCTATGGCAACCTCTGCGTGGAGCTGAAAGAGGTTGGCAACATCCATGTAGCGGGAAGTACCGTGGAGAGCGGGACCCAAGCCACAGCCCTGAACAAAAAAAATATCACGACAGATCTGATCTTCCGGGAGGATGTCGTTGTCAAGGGCGATATTACGCAGTACAATGACTCCCGAGTGGTCTTCGAAAAGAAGGCAACGATTGAGGGAGATGTGATTCTGGAGGACGGGACACTGCCGGGCCTCTTTATTTCAGACACATTTGGGGCGGCCCGCACCGCCAGTGTTCGCACGGGGGTACAAATGGGCACCAGCGGGGACTACACCTGTGCCTATGCGACCCGGAGAACCGACAAGAAGTTGCGGGCCCTTCATATTCCAGGGGTACAGTTTGCAGGGGCGGCGACGATTGAGGGGGAGCTGCATGTGCGCTCCAGTACCCTGACGGACGGGACTCCCGACGCAACGAACGCCCCGGCATGCGCTCCGCGGGTATTGTTCATGGCTCCTGTTGCCAAGGCATCCGGTCCCACGGAGGTGCCGCTGGAGTCCAGTATTGGCGGAGATCTCGCCATTGAAAACACGGAAAACTTCGGAGGCAAGGGGCGGGTGTACCTGGACACGGACTCGCTGAAAGAAGGCACGACCGTGCGCAAGACGACCCATATCCTGCGGGTAGGGGGTGATCTGGCCGCGAAAGGGAACACCATCGGAATGGCATTCCCAGCCGTGTCCAATTTGGACGGGATGTGCATGACAAAGGATCCCCGGCTCACCTTCGGAAATCACCTGGTCCTGACGGATGCGGCTGAAAGCGTCATTGTCGGCGATGCGGCGAACGGACTCACGCTGGGGACACTGGTAACATTTGGAGATCTGCGGGTCGAACCGGGCAAAGGTTCGCTGACGGTAGCGACCTTGCATGTGGGTCCCCGTGCCGAACTGACGGCGAGCAGGGATGTGACTGTGACCGAATCCCTCCTTCTTCAGGGGGAGCTGGACGGGGAGCTGAATGAAGCCTCGACAGTCAAGAAGCTGACGTATGGCAATCGGAATACAGATGTGGTGAAGAACGCTGCTGTGCACGCGGACGGGCTGGATGCTCTGTCCATTCAGATCGGGAATGGGGAGCTCCGCATGGACGAGGTACACAAGACAAAGTACCTGGGGCTGTGCAGTGGCACCCTGTCGCTGATGGATGCAGAAAGTACCACTGATTCGACCCTGCATGTGACGGAACAGATCACGGTTCAGAACGGGATGCTGGAGAAAGATACCAATGATCCAGGGAGCTTGTCCACGGACAGGATGGCGAATCCCAATCCCAGTGACCGGTATGTATTGACCTATATCACGCCGGGCACGCGCACGGTGACGGATGCGCTGGAATGGTTTGCTCCGCGGGATGTGATCGTGAATCATGCCAGTGCGGAGATCACCACGAGCGGGAATCGCTCCATTGCCGGCAAACTGACGGTCACCGCAGGAAACCTGCGGGTGGACGGGGAGCTGACGGTGGGGACCTCTTCCATGGACCGCACCAGTGCTGCGAATGTAGACAAGTACAGTGTGCTGGTTTCGGCGGGAGAGTTGCATACGGAGGGACAGGATATGAGGGTGCATGGAAAGGTGACCGTGAATGGGACAAGCAAGCTTGTGACCGGGGGCGGGGACCTGCATGTGCTGGGACGGGTGCAGCAGGGACAGTATACCAGCGGTACCGCCCAGGTGAGTATTGCAAAGGATGCGATGATGGATCTGGGAGACGGGACTCTGATGCTGGGCCCGGAAGACACGAAGGAACGAGACAGTGTGAAGGGAGATGACCGACCAGATGTGCTGCTGACCCTGACGGGGAGCCTGACCGCGGACAGGATCAAAGTTCCGAAGGGGAGCAAGCAAACTACCATTGATGCGAGTGCCGACAGCAAGATGCTGGGGACGGTTGTCTTTGATGGCACGATGACCCCGGGGACGGAGAACGAGGATGGCATGCTGACCCTGAAAACGGTGGATACGGCAGGAAAGGAGCTCGTGGTTGACAGTCTGTCGGCGATGCGGGGCTCGGTGCAACTGGAAGGAACGAAAGTGGTGATCAACAGGGATGTCACTCTGAAGTCGGCGACGATCTGGTCACACAGTGAAACGACGGAGTTCAAGAAGGGGCTGATGCTGAGCGGGACAGGCGGGCTGAACGCCGATGTGAACACGGATACGAAGGCCCGTTCGGTGCTGATCCACGGGGATTTCAGGCAGCGGAAAGGAACGACCCGTGGAGAACTGGCGGGGGTGAAGCTGGATTCCACGACAACGAAGACGGTGATGGGGATGTATGTGGTGGATTCGGATACGGTGCGGTATGTGGCGGAGGCGGGCTCCAAGCTGATCCTGCATGGGGACTTCCAGTTCGCCAAGGCAGGTCCGCTGCATGCGATGGTAGAGTTTACGGGAGAGAACGCGCAGAAGGTCGTGACGGGAGCAAAGACAGCGTTGCACAGTGTCACGGTGAACAACGCAAAGGGACTGCTGCTGGAAAGCGATGTAATGCAGCATAGGATGGCAACACTGACGCTCCGGCAGGGGAAGATTCACAGCATGCCAGAGGACAGCATGTTTACCTGGACGGTGCGGAATGTACAGGTGGAGCAGGAACTCCGAGGTCGGCTGTCGGCGCAGGAAGGGACTGCCTGCGGTCTGGACCAGGATGAGACATGCCAGGCGAGCATCCTGCGGGGATCCCGGCAGTCGTATGCGGCCATCCCGATGGTGCGTCACCTGTTGCAGGGGACGGCTGGCACCGGATCAGAGAGCGGGGGGTATCTGTTTCCGGTGGGGCTACAAGAGGGGGAGATGTCCTGGTACCGTCCACTGATCCTGCAGCTGCCCTCGGACCTGAATGACACGACCGCAGTGACCGTGACTCCGGTCATGGTGCCGGACGGGGTGATTCCGGCGTGGCCTGCGGGGAATTTTATGGTTCCAACGACGGGAGGCAGCCTGACACTGGATGTCCATGCTGACCTGTTCTGGAAAGTGGAGCTGGACGAGGAACTGCCGACGAATGCGAATATCCGGGTGGTTGCGCCAGGACTCCAGAATGTGGCCGATGTAAAGGGGCTCCGAATTGTGCAGTGGGATTGCAGCTGGAAAAATCCGAAGCTGGCGGGACGCTATCGCCTGCAAACAGATGCCAACTCGTTTGCCGTGAACGGGTATATCAACAGCGTGGTGAACCTGACACAGGAGGGGATCGGACTGGGTAGCTGTGCGATTCTGGGGATTGCGGCCAACGGGATTGAAAATCCGATTAATCAGGCAGATCTAAGTGGAGGACGGGCCATGATCCAGTTCATCCACAACCTGCCGGGATCTGGTGTGGTGGATTTGCATCTGGGGGGTGTCCGGATCAGCAGCGGACTTTCGTTCCGAAAAGCGACCGCGTATCATCCGGTGGGGGCAGGGAGCCTGGAGCTGACGATCCGGCCAGCGGAGCCGTCCGAAGCTGAGCAAGCGGTCACGTACATCTTGTCCCTGGCGTATGGCAAGAACTACGCGGTGATTTTACACGGGAGTCTGACGGATCCCAGGCTGAAGGTACTGGACATGCGAACGGAATCATCGGTTGCCAGCAAGGCAGAGGTGCGGGTGGTGCACGGGTCGGCGGATCTGGGGGCAGCACAGGTGCAGGTGATGGACCTGACAGATCCTACGATTCCCGTGGCGACCCTGGCAAATAACCTTATGCCGGACGAGGCCACCCGGCGATATGTTGCCCTGAATCCAACTGTCCAGGTCATCCGGGTGAAATTCCCGGACCAGCAGGTGGAAGAGGTGTACGAGATGGACCTGTACGGGTATGCGGGGCAGACGCTGGTGTTCAATCTGTCAGGGGTGCGGAACGATCTGACAATTCTGGGAATTGACAAGAACGGGGAGGTCATCCAGACGCTGGTCGTGACGGGAGTGGAGGAGAGTGCAGAGCTCCCGACAGAGTTTGCGCTGTATGGCAACTATCCGAATCCATTCAATCCGAGCACAAAAATCCAGTTTGACCTGCCGGAGCGTGCGCAGGTGCAGGTACAGGTTGTGGATCTCTTGGGACGGGAAGTGATGGTGTCGCCAGTGCAGGAGATGGAGGCAGGGACGAACCGGAGCCTGGAACTGAATGCGACCAGTCTGGCGAGCGGGACCTACCTGTACCGGCTGATCGCAACCGGTGCAGAGCAGAGGCATGTGAGGACGGGACGCATGATGCTGGTGAAGTAGTCACAGGAACTGTCTGAAGGCAAATGGATCCCGCCAGTACGAAGCACATGTATCGGGGTATTCAGGGAACAGGCAGGATATGACTGGCGAGCCTCTTGCAAAAATTCTGGATAATCAAGAAACATCGTTGGGAGAGTGTGTGCATACAGGCACATTGAGTCAGGTACGGAGATGCTTTTGCAGGAACCTCTGGAGATGATTCTGCCACCTGTAGTCGAATTCCCTGCCAAAAACTTTTCCCCAGTCTGGAGGGAGCCTACACAAAAAACCATACCTGCACTGGCCCGGTCCATGGCAAAGGAGACGGCACCTGTACCAGTTCAGATCCTGCGCAAACCAGAGCTTGGAGCCATCCCGGAAGAAGGGGCGGCTTGTCATGTCTTCCGGCGAATGGCTGGAAATTCTTGCTAAAACACATCTCCGTACCTGATCTGCCTGTAAGCATTCCCAAGACGATACTTCTCCATCATTTGGAATTTTTGCAAAGCGAACGTTATATTTAGGGGCCGGCCGCGTTAACTGCGGTCTGATTTCGTCTGGAAACCTTAACCCAACTGAAGTAAAACCTCAGCAAGCAACATGAAACACATACAAAAAAAATGGGGGGGGGGCAGGATTCATGTTCCTGATTCTCCTTCTTGCAGTTGTTCCTGGTGCATTTGCCCAGCCCCGCGCCTACTATGTGGATTTGGACCGTGGTGTGGACAGTGGTCCCTGTGAGATTCATTCCCCGTGCACATTTGCTTATGCCTGGGGGCAGCAGTCTGATGGCAGTCTGTTTCTCATCAGGGTTCCAGGGGAGGGGGACACGGTACAGGTTCCGGCCCCGACCACTCCCCTGACCAAAAAAATGATGTTTGGTCCCTATACGGTGGGGCTGGAGCCTGAAGAGGGGACCTTGGAGTTTACGGGGAACTTCAGGATTTCCCCAGGGGGAGAGTTCCTGCTTGAACGAAAGGCGAAGGCTCAGTTTGCGGATATTACGCTGGAATCCGGGAGCAGGACCACGGATCTTTTCGGGGACAACGACGCATCTGAGAACATTGTGATCACGGGAACGCTGACCATTCCCGATGGAGAGTCTGTACTGCTTCATGGGCTCACTGTCTTCGAGAGCTTTACTGTGAGGGGAGGCATTGGGGGCGGGCAGGCGAGCAGCCTCCGAATTGCAGCGGGAGGACTGACCGTCAACAGCGGGGCCACTTTGAGCCTGGACGATGTGGATCTAGTGGTTCATGCCAAGCGGGATGGAGTCACAGTGGACGGCACGATTGTAGATGTCACGAAAGAAAAAAGCCGGTCTGTCTGGATTGCATATCTGAATGTTGACGGTGGAGAAGACAGTCGGGGGGCGACCTTATACTCGCCTTCCGTTGCGTATCGGCCCCGCTTTGAGGGGTTTGACGAATATGATTGCATACGGATTCGGGGCACGGGGACCATTCGTGCCGGGATCTTCGCAATCGCGACGGGGAATCTGTGTGTAGAGCTGAAGCGGGTGGGTCCGGTCACAGTTTCTGGCAGCATTCAAAATGATGTCTATACCCGGGAAAAGATTACGACGGATCTGATTTTCCGGGAGGATGTGATCGTGGAGGGGGATGTAGCGCAGTGGAACGATGCCCGGATTGTGTTTGAGAAGACGGCGGAGATCCAGGGGGATGTGATTTTGCGAGATGGCGGGACTCCCTACACCAATACGGCAGACTATGGAGAGGCGAATACCGCTTCCGATTCCGGGATTCGGCGGGGCTGGCCTCTGGATGGAACCGCATATACATGTGCGTACTCAAATGCCAGGAGAAGAGATCGGTGGGACCATGACATGGGAACCCATCATATTCCCGGAGTGCAGTTTGAAGGCGTGGCAATGATCGCAGGGAATTTGAATGTGTACTCCAGCACGCTCACGGAAACGACCACAGCGGCCACGCAGTGTGCTCCGCGGGTCCTCTTTCTGGCCCCGCTCGTCCAGGATGATGCCACAGCAGATATCCAGTTACTGTCCTCGGTTGGCGGGGGCATGGTGGTGGAGGATACAGAGAGTTTCGGCGGAAAGGGCAGGATCTATCTGGACTCTCATGCCGAGACTGTCAGCGGCACCACCCGCCGGACAGCGCACAACCTGCGGGTAGGGGGCAATCTGGCTGCCGGGGGCAACACCATCGGGATGGCGTATCCGGCTACCTTCAGCACGGATGGTATGTGCACGGAGAAGAGTCCCTCGCTGACCTTCGGGAACCACTTGGTGCTCACGGATGCTCGCGCGAGCGTTGTGACTGGCGATGCCACAAGCGGGCTCATGCTGGATGCCCTCGTGACGTTTGGGGATCTGCGGGTGGAACCGGGCAAAGGTCCGCTGGCGGTGAAAACATTGCGTGTGGGTCCCCGTGCGGAGCTGACCGTGAACCAGGATGTGAAAGTGACCGAGTCGTTCCTCCTTCAGGGGGAGCTGGGCGGAGACTTGTCTGAATCGTTTGCGGGGCTGTTGCATGCTTTCTCGGTTGATGTCGGAGGTGGCGATCTGGACCTGGATTTTGCTGTTCGGACGAAGCACTTGGGGCTGTGTAGCGGCACGCTGTCGCTGGTGGATGTGGAGAGTACCACCGATTCGACATTGCATGTGACGGAGCAGATCACGGTCCAGAACGGCAGGCTTATGAAGGATTCGAGCAACCCGGGGAGCATTTCTACGGACGAGGCGAGCACAGCTGATGTCAAGGATCGGTACGTTTTGAAATACATCACGCCGGGCGAGCGTGCGGTGGCGGCGAATGCTCTGGAATGGTTTGCTCCGCGGGATGTGATCGTGGATCACGAGGATGCCGCAATCACGGTACGAGGTGACCGTTCGCTGCCGGGCAAGCTGACCGTCTCCAAAGGAAAGTTGGCCGTGGATGGCAACCTGACGGTCGGCACTTCCACTTTGTATCGCACCAGTGCCACGGATGTTGACAAGTACAGTGTCATGGTCACGGCAGGCGAGCTGCAAACAGAGGATATGGTGGTCCATGGCAAGGTCACGGTGAGCGGGAAGAGCAAATTGGTGACCGGGGGTGGAGATCTGCAGGTGCTGGGTCGGGTGAGTGACGGTGCCTATGCCGACGGCACTGCACGGGTGATGGTGGCAGAAGAGGCGATGATCAACCTGGGAAAAGGCACACTGATGTTGGGACCGGAAGATATCGCCAAACGGGATGGGCTAAAAAATGACCAAACCACAGCACAAGTGGATCTGGTGCTGAGGGGGCAACTGCATGCGGATACCCTGCATATCCCCAAAGGGAGCAAACGTACCCACATCGTCTCCGGGATGTCGGCAGCAGCGCACACGAATCTGTTTCGCGTGGTTCGGTTTGATGGCGGGAAAACCCCGAATGACCAGCTCGCAGACAATGTGAATGGCAGGCTGTTTTTCAACTGGGTGGAAAGAATACTGGTCCCCCCCATAGGTGGCACGGATACGGGCACGACCATAGTGCTGGACAGTCTGGCGGTGATGCATGGCGGATATGTAGAGATTCATGGGAAAAAGGCAGAGATCGCAAAAGAGGTGCATCTGCATTCCGGGGAAATCTATGTGGTTGGAGAAGCCCTTGAGTTCCGGGATGACCTGAAGCTCAGCGGAACAGGTCAGCTGAATGTTAGAGACGATAGCATGAAGCGGAGTATCCTGATTGGCGGGGATTTTCTGCAGACCAATGACGAGGGAATTGAAGGCTGGTACCAGTGGCCAGGTACCCGGCTGGCGAACATGACGGCGAAGACGGTGATGGGAGATGTAGTGGTGGGAGCGGATACCCGGTATCTCACCACAACCGGACTGGCGCATCTGATCGTGCATGGCAATGTCCGGTATGAGAGAGAAGAGCATCTCTGGGTGACGCTGGAGTTCCGGGGGACGACATCACAGACGGTGAGCGTTTCGAGGCATCCAAAATCCGCTCTCGGCAATGTCATCGTAAACAACCCGGAAGGGCTCCTGCTGGGGAGCGATGTGAAGCAGCATGTGCATTCCACGCTGACGCTTCGCCAGGGGAGAATCCGCCGTATGTCCGGGGATAGCATGTACGAGTGGACCTTGCAGAATGTACAGATGGAAGAGGATCTCCGCGGTCGGATGTCTGTGCAGGAGGGGGCGAACTGCGGAACAAACCGTGACCAGCCGTGCAAGGCAGGCATCTTCGGTGGCTCCAGAGAGTCATACATGGTGCGTGTACCGGTGGCGCGTGCCCTGTTGCACGGGAGTCCGGGCACAGGGGAAGAGAGCGGGGCTGGGCGGTACCGGAGCCATGCGGGTACGGCGGCCGCCGGGAGCGGAGGGTATCTGTTCCCGGTGGGGACGGAGCAGGAAAGCCTGTCATACTACCGTCCGCTGGTCCTGCAGCTGCCTGAGGATCTGGCAGACACCACTGTCGTGACCGCGTCTTCCATTATGGTGCCAGACGGGGTGATCCCGGCA
Source organism: Rhodothermales bacterium (assembly GCA_965203305.1). Taxonomy (GTDB): domain Bacteria; phylum Bacteroidota; class Rhodothermia; order Rhodothermales; family Bin80; genus Bin80. Next base: position 323,492 of record OZ241874.1, read on the forward strand.
TGGCCTGCGGAGAATATCCCGGTTCCGAACGCCGATCTGACCCTGGATGTGCATGCCGACCTGTTCTGGAAGGTGGAGCTGGACGAGGAGTTGCCGGTCAGTACGAACATACGGATTGCGGCCGACGGGATTGAGAACGTGCGGGATGTGCAAAGGCTGCGGATTGTGCAGTGGGACTGCATGTGGGAGAATCCGAAGCTGGCGGGGCAAGTTTCGCAGACGAATGCGGGATCATTCGCCGTGAACGATTATCTGAATGAGGTGCTGCACCTGACGCAGGACGGGATTGGTCTGGGGAGCTGTACGATTCTGGGGATTGCGGCGAACGAGGCGGAGAATCCGATTGGGCAGAGAGACCAGGGCGGCGGAAAGGCCGTGGTGCAGTTCATTCACAACCTGCCGGGATCGGAAGTGGTGGATCTGAATCTGGGGGAGACCCGGGTTGGCAGCGGGCTGTCCTTCCGAAGTGCAACCGCGTATCGTCCGGTGGGGGCAGGAAACCTGGAACTGACGATCCAGCCGGTGGGAGCGTCCGAGGAGCAGGCTGTCACCTACATATTGTCCCTGGCGGACAACAAGAATTATGCGCTGATCATACACGGGAGTGCGGCGGATCCAAAGCTGAAGGTGCTGGAGACCCGGCTGATGTCGTCGGTTTCGAACCGGGTGGAGGTGATTCTGGTGCACGGTTCGGCGGATCTGGGGCCGGCGCAGGTGCGGGTTCCGATGGATCCTTCGGGTGTGGTGACGATCCTGGCAAATCAGCTGATGCTGGATGAAGCGATTCCAGACTATGTTCCACTGGCCCCGTCTGTGCAGCTTGTACAGGTGAGGTCTGCGGATCAGCAGGTAGAGAGGGAGTACGAGATGGATCTGAACGGGTATGCGGGGCAGACGCTGGTGCTGAATTTGTCGGGGACAAGGGAGGATCTGACGATTCTGGGGGTGGATCGGAATGGGGGAATCGTCCCCGTACAGATGCCGACGGGGGTGGAGGACACCGCACTTCCGACGGAGTTTGCGTTGCATGGCAACTATCCGAATCCGTTCAATCCGAGTACGCGGATCCAGTTTGATCTGCCGGAGCGTTCACAGGTGCAAGTGCAGATTATGGATCTTTTGGGACGGGAAGTGATGGCGATCCCGGCGCAGGAGATGGAGGCGGGGACGAACCGGAGCCTGAAACTGAATGCCACCAGCCTGGCGAGCGGAACGTACCTGTACAGGCTGATCACAACCGGTGCGGAGCAGAGGCATGTGAAGACGGGACGCATGGTATTGGTAAAGTAGTCACAGAAACTGTCTGAAGGCAGACGGAGTCCCCCGGTGTGAATCTTGTGTCGGGGGACTCCGTGGGGAATTATTCAGGCAAGCAAACCAAATGTGACAGCAGATGATTATGCCACCTGTGGTTGGATCAATTGCCAAAGAAATTCCGGTACTACCACGAGCATCATATATGGAGGTCTAAATCCGGGCTTTGCAGAGAGAGGGGTGCATTAAGGCACTATCCAGCATGCTGCGGTGGATTGATCTTGGTGCGGGAAGCCACAGCCCCCCTACCCATCCTGTCAGGCCTGTACGCACCCTCAGAGCAATCACTGCTCCCAATGGGAGCAATGCTGATCGCCTGTACGAGGCATCTGGGCACACACAGGGGCAAACCTCTGGAGATACAAAATCCCGAATACTGTAGCAGTACCGATTTTTACCACCAATCTGAAGGAAAACTCCCAAAAGCTTATGAAATACGTACACACATGGACAGGACTTGCCTGTCTGACTCTTCTGTTCACGATTTCCGGTGCTTTTGCACAGGTCACACGCTACATTGACCCGGAGAACGGAGAAGAAAGCGGTACCTGTACCAGTTCTGATCCTGCCAATACGAACGGGCCGTGTACCCTGGCGCACGCTTTTACCTCCGGGAATCTGACGCAGGATGCCACCTTTCTGATCCAGATTCGTCGGTCAGGCACCACGGTGGAGCTGGCCGCTCCCACGGCAGCACTGACCAGGAAAATCACCTTCGGGACCTATGTGCGGGGAGGGACCGCTGCCGTGGAGGGAACCATCCGGTTTACAGGGAACTTTACGATCAGCGTGGCAGGTGGTGGCATCTATGGCGAATTTGCTGTGGATCCGAAAGCCCGCGTTCGGTTTACGGATTTGACGACAACAGAATTCGGACGTTCCGTGCCCTTTTTCGTGAGCGGGTCCGAGGAACGGATCGCAATTACCGGGACGCTGACCAACAATCTCCAGAACTATAATGCTCCGTTGGGCAAGCTGGATGTTTCCGAAAGCTTTACGCTCAAGGGATTTTCACTTTTCGTGAATACGCTGACCGTCCATCGTGAAGCTGTCCTGACCTTGTCAACTAGTATGTACCTTGTTGCACGGCGAGGAAGCAGTGACACGGATAACAAGAGCGGGATAGTCACTGTGCATGGTGAGATTGCAGGCACATATGCGCTCCTGATTGCCTATCTGAATTTCAGTTCAGCTCAGCTCCGGGGTGGAGCCGGTGACCGGTTCTTCCATACGTATGACGAATATACGCCCGCTGCCGACGGGAGTATTGATTACAGTGACTGCATCCGCATTACCGGGATGGGGAAAATGACGGTTTCCCTGTATGTGCTTGCAGGGGGCAATCTTTGTTATGAACTGACGCAAGTGGCACGTATCAGGGCTTTTGGAAGTGTGACAGAGTTTGGGACAAGGAATGCTGCACAGGGGCAGGATCGGGTTACGACGGACATCATTTTCCGGGAGGATGTGGTAATCGGAGCTGATTCTCCGCACAGGAACAGCGGGCATGTGGAGGTATGGAATGATGCCCGGATTGTGTTTGAGAAGACGGCGATGATCAAAGGGAATGTGATCGTGGAAGACGGGACCGATGCGTATAGCAAGTCATGGAATAATATCTTTGGGGCTCCCAGGGCGACCAGTGTCCGCAAGGGGGTGCAGATCGGGGGAACAGGGGACTACACCTGTGCGTACACTACGGGGGCATCCGCGGCGCATATTCCCGGGGTGCAATTTGCAGGGGCAGCGATGATTGAAGGAGAGGTGCATGTACGTGCCAGTGCGCTTGCTGAAGGGACTCCCAATTCGGACGGAGCCGGTGCTCCGGCGTGCGCTCCCCGGGTGCTGTTCATGGCCCCGGTGGCAGAGGCTGCGACTCCCGCTGCCGGGCATGCGGTGGTGTCTTCTATTGCCGGGGATATTGTTGTGGAGGATGCGGCGGACTTCCAGGACAAGGGGCGGATTCATCTAGATGCCGATGTGCATGGAACGGGAGCGGCGGTGCGGCGCACGGCACACAATGTGCGTGTGGGAGGTGACATTGCTGCGAAGGGGAACACTATCGGGATGGATTTTCCGGCTGCCTCCAGGATGGACGGGATGTGCACGGAACACGATACTCGTCTGCGCTTCGGGAATCATATTGAACTCACGGATGCCCGCGAAAGTGTCGTGATCGGTGATGCCACCAGTGGAGTCACGCTGGATGCACTGGTGACGTTTGGCGATTTGCGGGTCGAACCAGGAAAAGGTCCGCTGAGGGTCAAGACGCTTCATGTGGGCTCTGATGCCGAACTGACGGCGAACAGGGATGTGAAGGTTACGGAGTCGCTGATCCTTCAGGGAGAACTGAGTGGAGAGTTGGACGAGTCGTCCACGATCAGGACGCTGACCTACGGCAGCGGAAACACCGATGTTGTGAAGACAACAGGGATGCTGGATGCACTTGCCATCCATGTCGGGCGTGGCAAGCTTCGTCTGGACGAGGTGCACAAGACAAAAAACCTGGGATTGTGCAGTGGCACCCTGTCGTTGCTGGATACAGAGAGCACGACGGATTCCACCCTGCATGTGACGGAACAGATCACGGTTCAGAACGGGATGCTGGAGAAAGATACCAATGATCCAGGGAGCTTGTCCACGGACAGGATGGCGAATCCCAATCCCAGTGACCGGTATGTATTGACCTATATCACGCCGGGCACGCGCACGGTGACGGATGCGCTGGAATGGTTTGCTCCGCGGGATGTGATCGTGAATCATGCCAGTGCGGAGATCACCACGAGCGGGAATCGCTCCATTGCCGGCAAACTGACGGTCACCGCAGGAAACCTGCGGGTGGACGGGGAGCTGACGGTGGGCACCTCTTCCATGGACCGCACCAGTGCTGCGAATGTAGACAAGTATAGCGTGGTGGTGACTGCAGGCGAATTGCACACGAAGGGGCAGGATATGAGGGTGCATGGAAAGGTGACCGTGAATGGGACGAGCAAGCTCATGACCGGGGGCGGCGACCTACATGTGCTGGGACGGGTGCAGCAGGGACAATATACCAGCGGTACCGCCCAGGTGAGTATTGCAAAGGATGCGATGATGGATCTGGGAGACGGGACTCTGATGCTGGGCCCGGAAGACACGAAGGAACGAGACAGTGTGAAGGGAGATGACCGACCAGATGTGCTGCTGACCCTGACGGGGAGCCTGACCGCGGACAGGATCAAAGTTCCGAAGGGGAGCAAGCAAACTACCATTGATGCGAGTGCCGACAGCAAGATGCTGGGGACGGTTGTCTTTGATGGCACGATGACCCCGGGGACGGAGAACGAGGATGGCATGCTGACCCTGAAAACGGTGGATACGGCAGGAAAGGAGCTCGTGGTTGACAGTCTGTCGGCGATGCGGGGCTCGGTGCAACTGGAAGGAACGAAAGTGGTGATCAACAGGGATGTCACTCTGAAGTCGGCGACGATCTGGTCACACAGTGAAACGACGGAGTTCAAGAAGGGGCTGATGCTGAGCGGGACAGGCGGGCTGAACGCCGATGTGAACACGGATACGAAGGCCCGTTCGGTGCTGATCCACGGGGATTTCAGGCAGCGGAAAGGAACGACCCGTGGAGAACTGGCGGGGGTGAAGCTGGATTCCACGACAACGAAGACGGTGATGGGGATGTATGTGGTGGATTCGGATACGGTGCGGTATGTGGCGGAGGCGGGCTCCAGGCTGATCCTGCATGGGGATTTCCAGTTCGCCAAGGCAGGTCCGCTGCATGCGATGGTAGAGTTTACGGGAGAGAACGCGCAGAAGGTCGTGACGGGAGCAAAGACAGCGTTGCACAGTGTCACGGTGAACAACGCGAAGGGACTGCTGCTGGAAAGCGATGTAATGCAGCATAGGATGGCAACACTGACGCTCCGCCGGGGGAAGCTCCACAGCATGCCAGAGGACAGCATGTTTACCTGGACAGTGCAGAATGTGCAGGCGGAACAGGAGCTCCGAGGTCGGCTGTCGGCGCAGGAGGGGAGCACCTGCGGAGCGAACCGGGACGAGGCGTGCCAGGCGAGCATCCTGAAAGGCTCTGTCCAGTCCTATATGGCAAGTGTGCCGGTGGTGCGTCACCTGTTGCACGGAAATGCAGGTACAGGGTTTGCGAGCGGAGGGTATCTGTTTCCGGTGGGGCGGGAACAGGGAGAAGGATCGCACTACCGCCCGCTGATCCTGCAGCTGCTCTCCGATTTGCCTGATACCACTGCGGCGACGGTGTCTCCGATCAGTGTGCCGGACGGGGTGGTTCCGGCGTGGCCTGCGGGGAATTTTACGGTTCCGGTGACGACGGGGAGCCTGACTCTGGACATCTATGCCGACCTGTTCTGGAAGGTGGAGCTGGCGGAAGAACTGCCGGTGAATGTAAACCTGCGGATCGTAGCGGACGGGATCCGGAATGTGGCAGACGCGAAGGGGCTCCGGGTCGTGCAGTGGGACTGCAGCTGGAGTAATCCGAAGCTGGCCGGACGCGCTAGGCTGCAAACAGATGCCGGTTCTTTTGCGGTACATGGCTACATCAGCGGAGTGCTGAACCTGACGCAGGAAGGGATTGATCTGGGCAATTGCGCGATTCTGGGGATTGCAGCCAACGCCTCGGAGAACCCGATTGACCAGGCAGATCTGAGTGAAGGACAGGCCAATATCCAGTTCATCCACAACCTGCCGGGGTCGGGCGTGGTGGATCTGCAACTGGGGCAGCGCCGAATCGGGGGCGGGATCCCGTTCCGAGAGGCGACCGGGTATCGTGCGGTGGGGGCAGGGAGCGTGGAGTTGACGATCCGGCCGGCAGCTCCATCTGGACAGGAGCAGGCGGTCACGTACATCTTGTCCCTGGCGTATGGCAAGAATTATGCGGTGATTGTGCACGGAAGTCTGGCGGATCCCCAGCTGAAGGTCTTGGACATGCGAACGGAATCGTCGGTTGCCACCAAGACAGAGGTGCGGCTGGTGCACGGGCTGGCGGATTTGGGACAGGCTCGGGTGCAGGTGATGGACCTGACAGCCCCTGCGATTCCTGTGCTGACCCTGGCAGATGACCTGCTGCCGGGCGAGGCGACCCGGCGATATGTTGCCCTGGATCCATCCATGCAGGTCATCCAGGTGCTGTTTCCGGACCAGCAGGTGGAAGAGGTGTACGAGATGGACCTGTTCGGATATGGAGGGCAGACACTGGTGTTGAACCTGTCGGGGACAAGGGAGGATCTGACGATCCTGGGAGTAGACAAGAACGGGGAGATTGTCCCGACGCTGGTGCTGACCGGGGCAGAGACCGAAAGCGCAGAGATCCCGGAAGAGTTTGCGCTGCATGGCAACTATCCGAATCCGTTCAACCCAAGTACACGGATCCAGTTTGATCTGCCGGAACCTGCACAGGTGCAGGTACAGGTGGTGGATCTCTTGGGACGGGAAGTGATGATGTCGCCAGTGCAGGAGATGGAGGCAGGGACGAACCGGAGCCTGGAACTGAATGCTACCAGCCTGGCGAGCGGGACCTACTTATACCGGTTGATTGCAAGTGGAGCGGAGAATCGGCATGTGAGGACGGGACGCATGACGTTAATAAAGTAGGGGAAAAGATGGTTCGGAATGAAACAGAGCCCCTGATACGAAGCAGGGTATTGGGGGCTTTGAGTTTTGAAAATTGCATGGAATGAGTAACCCGCAGCCAGGGTAGAAGACAGGACGGAAGATCATTCAGGGACGCAAAACAAGGGCGAAGGGGACCGTGTTCGCATCAGAATCCACGGGTTCTGCTGCAATTGGCATGAATCGCTTGATCCCAGCGCACACCCAAACTTTATGCAGTTGCGAATTCACATCTGATTTAACCCGAACTTGTTCCTGGAGAGGACCGGGCGGTGAACAAGGCTTCGGTGTATGAGGACGAGCGTTCCATTCACATGTACATTCCGCAGGCAGGTGGAGAGTGGAGCTTCCAGAGAGACACGGTGCACTTCCAGAGGGAGCAAGTTTACGAGAATTTCGGTTTTTGCACAAGTACCGGCATGTCAGAACCATGTCTGATCTTTCCTGATCTTTTTTCGAGCAGGAGGCTGACATATTTTGGTGCTGCCCCAATACTTGCAATTCTGTATTTCCAGAAGCCTGCCCCCTGCGTGCCCAGATGCCTCGTACAGGCATGGCAAGGCGGATATGCGGGTGTTTGGCCCAGCCTTCCCATGCCAGGATTGATCCACCGAAGCATGCTGGATAGTGCCTTGATGCACCTTCTCCCTGTAAAGCTCGGATATAGACCTCTGTACATAATGTTCGTGGCAACACTTGCACGAATCAAGGAAACCTGAGCCTGAGAAATGGTTATAACGCCCCGAATTGCTGTTTTTTTTCAGGAAGATCAATCTGAACAGGATGACAGAATCCATGCCCGTACCATCAAACCTCCGTGCGTTACGAAACTTCGCCTGTATACTCTGTGCTCTTGCATCGTTTGCGATGCCCCTGAGTGCACAGCCATTCACATTTTCTTCCATCCGGCCCGTTTTCCTGAATGAACTGGAGTATGGAGAGGTTGTCCTTGCCGACCTTGACCGCGACGGGGATTTTGATCTTTTGGCGACAGGCAATTCCGAGAACACGCCTCCATTTGTCCCCCGGACCTATGCAGCGTTGAGCGGGGAACCGTATTTCTTTTCTGCTGGTGGAGAGGGACTGGTGTTTTCCGAGCGTGCACTGGGACAAGGCCTCTGGCAGAGTTCGCTGGCAATCACCGATTTTGACAGAGACGGGACTATGGACATTGTTGTTTCCGGCCGGATTCATAATGGTGCCAACTTTGAAACACGCCCGCTGGAGGGAGCCGCCTATTTGCACCGGGGAGGTGCTTCGGCTTCATTTACGACCGTCCCTTCAGGCTTCATGGGAGTCTATGGGGGGAAAGTCAGTGCCGCCGATATTGATGGAGACGGCGATGAGGACTTGCTGATTGCGGGATTGCACAGGCCGGATGAAGTGGTTGCCACTCTGTACTTCAATATGAATGGCAGATACGAGTCAAAGACATTTCCCTTTGAAGCACTGGCTATGGGAGACATTGAATGGGCTGACCTTGACCGTGACGGGGATTTGGATCTGGCTTTCTCTGGAGTGACAGGTACAGGGAAGTTTCAGACGAAGCTCTATCGGAACGACGGAAACGGAACTCTCACAGAGCATGCATCAAACCTTCCCGGGCTTGCATATTCCGCAATGGACTGGGGAGATTACGATGGCGATGGTGATCTGGACCTGGCCCTCAGTGGCGGGCTGTATCATGGCACAAGATACCTTGAACCGGTGGTGCAAATCTGGCGGAACGACAGTGGGCGCTTGAATCACTCCGGCATGGAACTGGCTTCCGTAATGCACGGGGATATAGCATGGGGGGACTATGACAGCGATGGTGCGCTGGATCTTGCTGTCGCTGGCAGAACAGACCTTGGGAGCGGACGCTCCGGTTTTGTATACCGCAATGAGAATGGGAATCTCGTTCCCCGGATCTCCGTACCTGGACTGGCTGCGTCCAGTACAGTCTGGGGAGATTATGATGGAGACAATGATCTGGATATGATCACCGCGGGGAGCAGTCTAAACACCAACCCGCTGCTACGGATGTACCGGAATGATTCGCCTGTTGTGAACATGCCCCCAAGTGCCCCGACAGGACTTGGAGCCGGGGAAAGTAATGGGGTGGTCACCCTCACATGGCAATCAGGAACAGACAGGGAGACCCCGGCAGCTTCGCTGAGCTACAACCTGCGAATTGGAACAGCTTCTGGCCAGGACAATGTCATGGTTTCCTACAGTGATCCGTCCACCGGCCGCCGGCTGCTCCCGGACCGGGGCAATGCAGGGTTGCATGCCTCATGGAAGTTGCGCAACCTTCCGGCGGGGAATTATTTCTGGAGTGTGCAGGCAATTGATCAGAGCCTTGTGGCATCATCTTGGTCAGAAGAGGCGAGCTTCAGTGTTTCGGGGGGCGGAAAGCTGACCAGTGTAGAGGATGTGCCACTTCCCACTACGGCACTCGGGGGAGGGTATCCCAATCCTTTTCATGGAGCAGTTACGGTCCCGCTGACACTGGAAAGCAACTCGCATGTAGAGATTTCCGTCTATAACGCACTTGGCAGTCTTGTCAAGCGGCTGATCAGCACACCTCTTGCCCCAGGAACTCATCAGGTACAGTGGGCAGGAGTGGATGAGAGGGGAATGCCTGTTGCCCCTGGACTGTATCTGGTACGCATGAAAACCGGGTCTGCGCAACACATGCAGCCTGTAACCCTGATCCGATAATTCAATTCTCCTGTTGTCAATGAACAGAATAGTCGTTACGCTTGCCGTTGTTACAGTGTTTTGTTCATCTGCCGCGAGTGCCCAGCAGTCAAGCAGATATGATGCACTCCCTGTAACAGACCCTGAAGGGGTGCGTTACGGAGATGCAGCCCTGGCTGATTTTGATCAGGACGGAGATCAGGATCTGGTTGCTATCGGGTATTCAGAAGGGGATCCCACGCCCATTACTGGACGGGAGGCGGGTCCGATTGCCGGTTATTACCGGAATAACGGAATTACAAAGATTGAAGTCACGAATGCAGAGGGAGAGGCGGAACTGGTAGATGCGCTGGCACTCACGGAAGCCGAAGAGGGTCGGGAACTCATTGGCCTGTGGCAGAGTGCAGTTGCAGCACACGACTATGATCAGGACGGAAGGCTGGACCTGGCAACGCTCGGACTGGATCAGAAGGAGACCCCGAGGTTATATGTCTACAGGTATGTGAACGAAGCAAACATCTTTGAACTGGTGTACTCACTAGTCGGACTCTATGCCGGTGACTTGAGCTGGGGAGATCTGGACAATGATGGAGATGCAGACCTTGTTGCATGCGGCCGCAATCAGCAGGGTGAACCGCAGACCATTCAGTACGAAAACACCGGACAAACCGTCAATCGTTTTCAGCCTTCATCCAGCACATTCACAGGGGTTGCTGAGTGTGATCTTGAAATCGGAGATTATGATACGGATGGAGACATGGATGTGGTGATCGCTGGCGTAACCGCCCAGGATGGCTTCGCGACGCTTGTTTATGACAATGCTGGCAGAGGCCAGTTTGCACGGGCCTCCCATGAGTTCAATTCCTACGGGTGGCCGTCTGTGTCGTGGGGAGATTTTGATGTTGACGGGGATCTGGACCTAGCACTGACAGGTGCCAGAATGACACCATCACTGCTGGAAGGAGTCGTAACAATCTATCGCAACGAATCGGGGACATTCACAGAAGAGGACTTGCTGGTGGGTGCGTTTACGAATGATCCGGTGCAGGGAAGATACGACGGAAGCATTGGCTGGGGAGATCAGAATAATTCAGGATACCCGGATTTGATAATTACAGGACTTGAGTCGCATCTGTCCACCGAAAGTACACAGCTTTATGAGAATTACAGGGGAGACCAGCTCAGAAAATCTTCGGCAGAAAAATTTGACGGGGGTGTTCGGGGTGTTGCCGTCTGGTTTGATCACGACACCGATCTTGATCTGGATTTACTTGTGATTGGGGATGCTCCGCGGGCAGGTGCCGCAAAGGTAACTGTGATGCAGAGAAAGCTCACCTTCGGGTTAAGTGCTCCGAGTGCTCCGGCAAATCTGAGTGCAAGTCCTCGGAACAACTCGGTGGTTCTTTCATGGGGGAACGGAACGGATACAGCAACACCGGAGGCCGGGCTGACCTATAACCTGCGTGTGGGGACCCGTCCGCAAGGAGGTGATACAATGACTCCTCTGTCGGACTCTTCTACAGGGCGAAGATATGTGTCATGGAGAGGCAATGTGGACCATAACAACTCATGGACACTGTACAATCTGTCACCGGGCATCTACTACTGGAGCGTTCAGGCTCTGGACCAAACCTTTGCTTCTTCGGAATTCTCGGAGGAGGGAATGTTTGAGATCACGGGAAACTGAGAGATTCCCTCTTTTGGTACGGTCTCCCGGGTTGCTTAGCGTCTCTGCTCCCGGCAGAAATTCTCTCGGGGCTGGGGGCAAGTGAGACTTCTAAGCCTAGCCCCTGGGTTGCCAGATGGCCGAAATTGCGTTTCTTTTCAGGGCTCAGGGTACAGGAGTGAGCCAGCCGAACGGGTCGTTTCCCTCATGGACAATATCCAGAAATGCCTCCTGAAGCCTTTGCGTGATTGCTCCGCGCTTTCCGTCACCGATCACATACTTGTCAACGGAGCGGATCGGGGTGATCTCGGCCGCTGTGCCTGTAAAGAACAATTCATCTGCCAGGTAGAGTGCTTCCCGTGGTATGCTTCCCTCGTGGACCGCAATGTTCGCAATCTCTGCCAGTTTCATTATGGTTGAACGTGTGATGCCCGGCAGAATGGAGAAGCTGGAAGGGGCAGTATAGAGTTCGCCATCACGCACAATGAACAAGTTCTCTCCGCTTCCCTCTGCAAGATAACCGCTGGTGGTCAGCATGATCCCCTCTGTGTATCCGTTCAGGACAGCATCCATCTTGACCAGACTGGCATTGAGATAGTTTCCTCCTGCCTTTGCAAGTGCGGGCACGGTGTTCGGCGCATACCGATTCCAGGAAGCTACCTGCACATCAACCCCCTGTTCAAACGAATCTTCTCCCAGATACGGCCCCCATTCGAAGACAGCAATCGCGGTTTCCACGGGGTTATCCAGCGGATTCACTCCCATGGGGCCAACCCCTCGAAACAGCAAAGGGCGAATATAGCTGGCTTCCAGTTTGCTTCGGGAGACAGTCTGGAGTGTGGCCTTTTCAAGGGTTTCCTGGTCATACGGGGACTGCATACGATATATTTTCGCGGAATCCAGCAAGCGGCGGATGTGCTCGCGAAGGCGGAAAACGGCAATGCCCTTTTTTGTGTGGTATGCACGAATGCCTTCAAAGACACTTGACCCGTAATGGATAGCATGTGTCAGTACATGCACCTTGGCATCCTCGTGCGGGACAAGTTTGCCATTAAACCAGATATCGTAATTCATATCAGGTGAAGTCAGGAAACGCGCTTACGCACAAGCGGGTGTGCGGTTGCATGTTGGAATTGGTCAGAGCGAGTCTCCTGCAAAAATATTTCTATCCCTGAAACACTATGCCCCGAAGCACTTTCAGGGCAGTATTATCCTTGATATCTGGAATTTTGCAAGGGGCACGGACTGCTGGAGAGCTCGGGGCATTCCACGAGTCGGAAGAGCGGGAGGCAATCCTTGACTGGCTTTTGAAGGAAGCTCAGGAAAAGGGGAAGCCAACTGCGAATCTTCCAGTATCTGTGGCTATGAAAAAATCATCCCCAAAAGGGGAGCAGGAAAGCTGTATTTACTGTTGAATTACGACATGGTGAACCCATGCGTAGAAGATTGTTCGCACATTTCCATATCTTACTCTGGGGCTGTCCCTTACACCTGACACTGGCAGGTAATCGTAACTCTTCTCTTCAAACTTCCTTCAGCTCAAATTGTCAAGGCTCTTGCAAAAATGTTCCCATGCCTGTTATGATGTTCCTGGAAGAACCACCCAGAGCGATACTTCTGCGTCACCTGGGATTTTTGCAGGAGGCCCTGTTAATAATGGAACGATTCGTCACTTTACTGGTTCTTCCGCGTTCGTCCCTATAGAAATACTTGGTGCCATTCCGTACTATGCTGATGCCAAACAAGGAGCCGAAGATGACTGGGAATATGTGTGGTCTAGGACACAAAGACAGAGACTCAGCATGTTCATTCGTACACAGACTCGGACAAGCAAGGTGCAGGCTTATGGTTGTGCCTGCTCTTGTGAGCAGGGTTTTCTGTCCCAGATTTGTTACTGCAAATGTCCACAGTGGCACAGGATGCGGATGTTCGGTACCTGACCGATGATGGAGATCCGCCTATGTCAGCTGTGATTGGGTACTCCATGATCGGACTTGACTCTGCCATCGTTATAGATAATACGGATACCATTTTCTTGTTGATATCTGACCAGCGGGAGAAGATCATTGGACAGAAAGGCAGCGGTGCCTGTGAACACCAGGAGATTGCATCCTACACGGTTGCTGGCGATACCCTTTTCATACTTGATAACGATCTGGGACGAATTACCGGATACTCCATCCGCAGTGGCAAGTGTGTCTCCGAAACAAGTTCATCCGAACTTTCCCAATTTTCCCAGATTGGAAAATTCGGAGATGATTTTTATCTGGCAAAGACGGATTACAACAGTGCATCTTCTCCTGATGAGTCCATAGTCTATCGCTTTAACTCCGCCGAGCAGCTTGCTCCTCTAGACTTGACGGTAGAAGATCTGGATGCCGACCTGTTGCTGATGCCCGTCAGAACACCACGGCGAATACTGAAACTTCAATCCAGGGGTGGCAAGTTTTACTTTCTTCTCCCATTCTCACACAGGATATGGCAATACGACACACAAAGTGATGTATTCTCTTCGTTCAGTCTGGTGAATGAATCGGCAGATATTTCCAGGCATTCATCCTCAACAGATTTCCAAAAACTGGCCGAGATCATGTCCGAACTGGAATTTGAATTGAATTTTTTTCTGCTTGATGATCAAGTGATTGTACTGTCCTTTTTCCAGTCAGAATTCAGGCTGGGAGCATACTCATACTCTGGAGATTTTATCGCAAAGGAGGGGGGAGTCCCCCATGTAGATTTTGAGGAAAATGGTGCTCTTTATTCTCTGGAATCAACCGAATCAGAAACTGATGTGTACTCTCTTGAGATGGTAGAGATACCAGCTACTCAATAGTGGAAGATTAAATGGTGTGGAATGAAGCAACACCGTTTTTCCTCAATTACGTGTCCTCTTGGAACTCCACATCGTGTGGATTTCGCCATAAATCCCCCTTTTCTCCCAAGCTACTGGGACAATCATTCAGACAGTGCACCCCCGTCAATGGCAAGAGCACTGACATCGTTTGAGAGGGGCAGGGTAAAATATTTTCCATAGGCTGGGACCGGAATGCTTACAACCGGAACCCAAGTGCAGAAAGCAGACTGGCACCGTTTTTCCTGGGCATGGTGCTAGTTTTGGTTGCTTTTCGTCAGATATTCTCGTTCTGTTTCGGTTGTATTCTGTGAAGAGGATACATGTTCCCAGAGGGCTTGTTTCAGGGCATCCAGTTGATCCTGATACACGATTCTGTTCAGTCTTCGCTCTGCGTCCAGCACCGCCATCACCGTCCACCGCTGGGTCTGATTCGAGTTGTTCCACCGCTTGATCCGGCGGACATCATGTTTGATTCGGCTGTTCACATGCTCCGTACGATTCGTGGTTCGCAGTTGCTGGCGCAACTCTTTTCCCACCCGTAATCGGTGCAGCGTCAGCGTATCTTCCAGTCCCTCTCGCAGGCTGTTGGCTGCACTGTGGTGCCCTTTGCTCTCCAAGTCCGCACAGATCGCCAGAAGAGCCTTCTTGGCCTCCGCATATGTATCCTCCTCATACGCGGCGGTCATGGCTGCCTTGACGGCTTTCTGCTCCTTCTTGCCCCGGACCTTTCCTGCCACATTTTCCCGCTTGTGCCAGTGGCATCGCTGGATCATCGCATATCTTCCGAACACCGTGCGAATCCCCTTGTGGATGCCCTTGGCCCCATCTACGACAAACAGAAGCCCGTGATCATAGCGCAGCCCCCGCGCAATCAGACGCTGCAGCATCCCTTCCACCGCATCCGCATTCTCCGTCGAAAGCTCCGTGATTCCCAGCACATGCACCTCCCCCTTGTCCGTGAACCCCAGGCACACCATCATCTGGCACCCGTACAGGTACGTTCCATCCAGCGTGATCGCCACATATCTGTGCGCGGACAGATCCCGCGACTCAAACCGTTCCAGGGCCTTCCTGCTCTCTTCCCGGACAATCCGGCTGACCGAAGACGCACTCAGCCCCAAGCCCCCCTCCATCGCATCCTCTACCAGCCGGTAGTCCCGCATCACAATCCCCCGAGAGATGCGTAGAGTCAACCGTTCCCGGTCTTTGAGGGACATCTTGCGCAGCAGACTGTAGCACTTCGGAAGAAAGGTCTTCCCGGTCTTCCTGTCCAGAATCCGCTGAATCAGGATGCGTTTCTTCTCGCCCCCGACCCAGATGGAACCCGGACGATTGCCGTTGCGCCTGTACCTCCCCTCGTTCGGATGGTCATGCTTCCAGTAGGCACCACAGTACGAGACGATCTCCGCCAGAATCCATGCCAGGGCTACCTGAAGTCCACATTCCTGGATATGCTCCTGTGCTTTCGCGACATAGTCCCGATTCCGGATGCACTCTTCCAGCAGACGGGACTGCTCCGCAGAGGCCACCGCGTCATGGAGGTTGATGATGGGTTTGCGTGGGGTCAGTTTCATGAGAGAAAAAGGAAAAGTTATGAGGGAAGGGGCAGATTACTCCGGTTCGGTCTCCTAGTTCGCAAAGAGAGCTGTCCGCAGGACCGAAAGAGCCGATGCGTGCGCCAAGCGGCGCATCCGCAGTTCTCGTTCCAGAAGCAATAAGGCAATCTGTGCCCGGCGGGTCTGGGGAGGGAGCCAGCGACGCACGCCCCGCACCCGCTGTTGCAAAAGACATCCCGTCCGCGCAATGGAGCGGGTCGTGTACAGGCTGGGACTGATCCGCCCTGCCAGTCCGCTCTGGTGCACCGTGAGCGTGTGCTCCAGCCCCTGCAGCAGACACTGCGCTGCCGACCGATTCTGACGGGCAAGCGTGGCATGAATCTGCATCAGATCCGCATGGGCCTGCCGGGCACCCGGCTGGGCATAGGCACGTTTGATCGCGCCCCGAATCCGCCTCTGCTCCTCTTCAGGCAGCATGCTGGTGACCTGGACGCACTTGTAGACCTGACAGTGCTGATGGCGCACCTGTGCTCCCAGACACTCCGTGAGAAGACGGGACAGTCCCGGCAGTCCCGGCGTGATCCAGAGCAGTCCCTTCTTCACACACAGCCCGCGATCCAGCACATCCTGAATCAGGTGCTGCATGGCATCCCTCTCTTGCAGGTTTGCCTCCGCAAAGCCCAGAATGCGCCGATAGCCCTCCACCGTTACCCCGATGCACAACGCCAGCGGATGCCCCCAGAAGGGCACCACATCCAGCCACAGGGCCACGATCTCCTCCCGGGCAAGAGAACGCGTCTCCAGCGCATGCAGAGCTTCCAGCCGCACTTCGTGCAGCGCAGCTTCATCCCCGTATTCCGACAGCGCAAGTACACCAGATGGCGGAACAGGAGACGATTCCTCCTCCATCGCCGGGGGCGGGGCAGAGTCCGGTTCCAAATCAGGGGCATCCTGCAAGGCGGGGACCGGCAAGTCCACCGCATGCGTCAAATCCCGAATCAGTTCGCTGAAATGACGCAACAGAGACCAGCGAAGATGCTCCCCCGTCTCGCCAGCCTCCCGAAAAGCCTGATCCAGTTCCAGAGGGGGCACAGATGATGACATGTTTCGATTTGTTGGCAGGCAGACAGAATGGGATCCCTCCCGAACTATCCGCAGTTTTAGGCAAATGAAAAGCAACCAAAAACTGCACCATGCCTTTTTCCTGTGACACTATGGCTTCTTTTATCGCAGCGGGGAATACTTGATTCCGATAGAGCAGAATAGTCTCGGGAGTCTCTTGCAAAAATATCAACCGGAGGAGATTCGTTGACCTGAAAGTGCTTGCAAGTGTGCCGGGTCCTCCACTAAAGTATTTTTGATGGAGCCCCCATGGATCAGAAGCCAGAGCCATATCACTTCTTGATGTTTATGAATGACGACAAGTCTTTTCCAGTTCATATCTTGTATGTCGTCTATACGATGCCATTATGAATCCTGATCAGTACTGGAAGGCCAATCTCCGTTACTTGGGTCTCCTCCTCGGAGTCTGGTTCCTGGTTTCATTTGGAGCCAGTGTCCTGTTCGTTGACCTGCTGGATGAAGTACGCATATTCGGATTTAAGCTGGGATTCTGGTTCGCACAGCAGGGGGCAATCTATGTATTTGTCCTGATCATCTTTGTCTACGTGATTTTGATGAATCGGCTTGACAGAAAATCAATCACCGAAGACGCATGAATGTACAGGCGTGGACTTTTGTGCTGGTTGGGCTTTCCTTTGCACTGTATATCGGAGTTGCTATCTGGTCTCGTGCGGGATCAACCAAAGAGTTTTACGTAGCAGGCGGGAGGGTCCATCCCGTGCTGAATGGAATGGCCACCGCCGCAGACTGGATGAGTGCAGCTTCATTCATTTCCATGGCAGGGCTCATCGCCTTTATGGGACGCGACGGGAGCGTATATCTTCTTGGATGGACCGGGGGCTATGTGCTTTTGGCACTTCTTCTGGCACCGTATCTGCGGAAGTTTGGGAAGTTTACCGTTCCTGATTTTGTGGGAGACAGATACTATTCACAGACCGCACGTTTTGTAGCAGTTCTCTGCGCAATTTTTGTGTCATTCACCTATGTTGCCGGACAGATGCGGGGGGTAGGGATTGTGTTTTCCCGTTTCCTGGAAATTGATATCGTCCCGGGGGTGCTGATCGGGATGGGTATCGTGTTTTTCTATGCAGTACTCGGAGGAATGCGGGGGATTACCTACACCCAGGTTGCACAGTATTGTGTCCTGATCTTTGCATACCTGGTGCCTGCGATCTTTATTTCTTTATTGATGACAGGCAATGTCATTCCTCAGGTTGGGTTTGGAGGTACGCTGGCGGATGGCTCGGGGTATCTTCTGGACAGGCTTGACGGTCTGAGCACTGATTTGGGGTTCGCTGCCTATACAGACGGGCAGAAGAGTGTGGTAGATGTTTTTGCAATCACGGCAGCCCTGATGGTTGGAACTGCAGGGCTGCCGCATGTGATCGTGCGGTTCTATACGGTACCCCGCATGCGGGATGCCCGTACGAGTGCAGGATGGGCACTTGTGTTTATCGCCCTTTTGTATACGAGTGCACCGGCAGTCGCCGCGTTTGCCAGGACCAATCTCTTGACCACAATCGTGGACCGCCCCTATTCCGAAGTTCCTGGATGGTTCAAGAACTGGGAGCGGACCGGACTGATAGAGTTTGAAGACAAGAATGGAGACGGATTGATTCAGTATGTCGGGCCAGCATCAGATTTGCAGAATGAACTGATCATTGACCGGGATATTATGGTCTTGGCCAATCCCGAGATTGCCAATCTTCCCTACTGGGTGATTGGTCTGGTTGCGGCAGGCGGGCTTGCCGCCGCACTTTCCACCGCTGCAGGGCTTCTTCTGGTTATCTCAACCGCAGTTGCACGAGACCTTCTGAAAAAGGGGTTTATGCCTGAGATTTCAGAGAGGCGAGAACTGATGACAGCACGGATTACAGCAGGAGTTGCTGTCGTGATTGCGGGATACTTTGGTATTGATCCCCCGGGTTTTGTTGCGCAAGTGGTTGCTTTTGCCTTCGGATTGGCCGCAGCCTCGTTCTTCCCTGCGATCATTCTGGGAATATTTACCAAGTGGATGAACAAGCAGGGAGCTGTAAGCGGGATGATTACGGGGATCGCATTCACAGCATGCTATATCGTCTTTTTCAAGTTTGTACGCCCGGATCTCAACAGTTCGGAGTACTGGCTTTTCGGGATTTCTCCCGAGGGGATTGGTACTCTGGGGATGACAATCAATTTTATTGTAGCCGTTGCGGTTTCGCGATTTACACCGTCTCCACCGGCCTCCGTCCATGCCCTGGTAGATCGGATTCGGGCTCCGGGGGACCAGTAAAAGCAGGGGACTCGCACGGGAAACCATCCCACGCATTCACGAGGCAACCCTCCTTTCTGTACTTGACGGATTGCTCCAGTAAATCAGATTTCCTGTGCCCCACTCACCCGATGTGAAAAATTCCCCGCCCAATAGTGCATGTTTCATGCCCTGCGTGTACAGCTGACCCGTGCGAATGTTACTTTGGCCCAATTTTTTGGGATTTATCCAGCAAAATCCGCACAGGAAGTCAGGTATCGGGCAAATCTACACTACACAGATGGTCTGATCCAAATCTAGAGTGTGCTCAGATGATTGCATGACTCTATTCGTTGAGTGGGCAGACAGAAAAAGATCACTCCCTGACTGTCCGCAGTTTTAGCTGGATGAATGCAACCAGGTCTTGCAAAATAATGGGGCTTATATCAAAGTGCCCATGACACGAGGCCATGGTCTGAGGTTTCATTACACGGTGCGGGTGTTCAAGCCACCCCTCGCCGGCACGGACCCGAGCCCGCGGGCCAGTATGTTCACTGCTGCATTGATATCTGTGTGCACCGCACACCCACAGTACACGCATCGAAACTTCCGCAGAGAGGGCCGGTTGTCCTTCCGATACTCTCCGCACTGACTGCAGGTCAAACTTGTATTTCTGGCAGAAACAGACAGAACGGCATACGCCTTGTACAAGAGCAGCTTTTTAAGTTGCCCCGGTGCACCTTCCTGCCGGAAAACCCGGTTTAACCCCGCTTTCTGCCGGACATTCCTGCCCGGATTCTCCACCGTCCCTTTGGCGGTGCTAGTCATCGTTTCTATGTGCAAGTCTTCCACTACCACCGTAGAGGCCGGATTGACGATATGACGGCTGTTGTGGTGGTTCTGGTTTCTGTGAATGTCCGCCAGCTTCTTGTGCCATTTCTGCACTCGCAACAATGCCTGTCGTGCTCTGCGAGAAAGATGTGTGCGCCCCTCCTTCTTGTGAAACCGCAGAAGCCTGGAAAAGACCTTCTGCCAGTACACCAGTTTCCGAGTGTAGTAGGCAATCTGCTGGGCTTCCCGCACCTCCAGGGGCGTATCATCCGAGTATGCGACCGCAATCATCCCCCGTCCATTCCGGTCTACTCCGCATACGACACCATTATCCCGCACTTTCTGTGCTTCTAGGCGATACAAAACCACCGCATACCGCTTCTCCTTTACCAGCTTGACGGTCACACGGATGGCCTTCTGGTCCGGGTATACCTTTCCCCCTCTCCGCCGCAAGTTTACCCATCCCATTTTTGGTATACGGAGCCGGTTCCCCTTGATCTTGAAGCCATTCGGCATCGTGAAGGACGGAGTGGTCCGGTGCTCGGCATGAAAAACCGGTTTCCCGGAGATCCCCGCAAAATACCTGCTCCATGCGTTCGCCAATTACTTTAACGCATAGCGAATCGTGTGGACATGATAATCGTCCAACCAGGGGAATTGTTCCCGCAGAGCAGGGTAATGGTTATAGAGTGTATTCCTGTCTACCCCAGGGGGCTTTTCCCCCTTCTCTTTCGCCTCTGCGTACAGGAACAACACCAAGGCAAGAATCTCGTTCCAGACCTTGCGGGAAGAAGCCCCGCACATTAAATACAGCTTGTGAGATTTCGTGCCGTTGCGGGGAAGGAGCCGGAACTCACTGCTCCGGTACATCACCCCCCTCCCTGCCTTTTCTGTCCCATTTATTCCGTATTCTATAGCCCATGAACGACCCAAACCTTGGACAGTTCACATGGACCCTCAGGTATGTAAACCCCAAAATAATGCCACAGGCAATTATATTAGGGGGACATACCGCAAACTACAGGTTTACTCATGATCTATTCAAGATGCTTGACTCTGACCGTATTCCTCCTTGCCGGGTGCATTGAGGCAGAGCAGGAAGGAAGCTCCGGGACCATCAAGAGCATGGACATTCAACAAACAGCGACAGATTCCTGTCCCAGTGTTGCTGGCTCTTGGGAACTGGTCGAAATCAGGGAAACTGCCCAGGCTCTGAGCGGAGAGTTTGAGAGTGATCCCGAGTATCAGGAGGCTCCAACACTGAAGGTGGTTAATGAGACGCACTGGATGTTCGTTCGCCAGTCTGCCGAATCTTTTATCCATGCACAGGGAGGCCGATACACACTGGACTCTCTTGGAAGATATACGGAACATGTTGAGTACAGTGCAATCCCGCAAAATATTGATCAGTCGTTCACCTTCAATTGTATCATGGAAGGTGATTCAATCTGGCATCACCAGGGCGGCCAAGGGGACATGCGGTACGATGAAATCTGGCGACGTGTTCAATAACATTGGCAACCACTGCATACAGATCGTACTCCAGGGATTCGCACGGCACAGGCCCTGCATTAAACTCTTGACGGAATGCAGTTTGCGGTGATTGACTATGTCATATTCGGGGCCTATTGCCTGCTGATCGTCACGCTGGGGCTCTGGGTGTCCCGGCAAAAGAAGGGGAAGATCAGAGATGCAGAAGACTATTTTCTGGCCAGCAAGTCTCTCCCGTGGTGGGCAATTGGTGCATCGCTGATTGCGTCCAACATATCTGCGGAGCAGTTCATTGGAATGTCGGGATCGGGTTTCCGGCTGGGGCTGGCCATTGCAACCTATGAATGGATGGCGGCAATCACATTGCTTCTGGTTGCATGGCTGTTCATTCCCATTTACCTGAAGAAAGGCATCTACACGATGCCCCAGTTTCTCGAGACCCGCTATGATGCGCGGGTGCGGACTCTTTTGGCCGTGTTCTGGCTTTTGGTATATGTGTTTGTAAACCTTACCTCGGTTGTATACCTAGGTGCCCTTGCCCTGAAGGGGATCATGGGAATTTCGCTCTGGCAGGGTGTCCTGGCACTGGCATTATTTGCTACAGTTTACAGTGTGTATGGAGGACTCAAGGCAGTTGCCTGGACCGATGTGGTCCAGGTCTGTTTTCTGATTGGAGGAGGGCTTTTGACAACGGTTCTGGCACTGAATGCCTACAGCGGCGGGGATGGAGTTTGGGTAGGCTTCTCCAGACTTCTCAGTGAAGTTCCAGAACGCTTCAATATGATCCTTCAACAGGGAGAATTGCTGTATACGGATGATGACGGAATTCAGCAGGACGCATGGGAATTGCTCCCCGGCATTGGAGTTCTCGTTGGAGGGATGTGGGTTGCAAATCTGTTCTACTGGGGATGCAACCAGTATATTATTCAGAGGACACTGGCGGCACCCTCCCTGCGAGAGGCACAGCGTGGAGTTGCTTTCGCAGGCTTTCTCAAGTTGCTTCTGCCGCTAATTGTGGTTGTCCCCGGAATTGTTGCCTACGCACTGGAAGCTCCGATCAGGACGGCAGACGAAGCTTATCCATGGCTTCTGAACGCATATGTGGGACCGGGACTGAAAGGACTGACCTTTGCCGCTCTGATTGCTGCTATCGTATCCTCTTTGGCCTCCATGATGAACAGCACGAGTACAATCTTTACAATGGATCTGTATCGCAACTATATCCGTCCGAATGCAAGTCAGCAGGATCTGGTACGCACAGGGAGGCTTGTTGCACTCGCCAGTATGACCATTGCAGTGCTTCTGGCACCACAGCTGGCTTCTCTGGATCAGGTGTTTCAGTATATCCAGGAGTACACCGGCTTTGTGAGTCCCGGTGTTCTGGCGATTTTTGTTCTGGGCCTGTTTTGGAAGAAAGCAACCCCCAATGCAGCTCTGATCTCGGCGGTGCTGAGCATCCCCCTGTCTGCCCTGATGAAGTGGGCCCTGCCCGGCATGCCATTTCTGGATCGGATGGGATGGGTATTCGTGATTTCTGCAGTGCTGATCATTGGTGTCTCCCTCATGGAAGGAAAGGGGAAGGACAGCCCCAAGTCAATCCGCCTCGGTCGCAACATCCTGCAGATGGATCCGCTCTTTGCGATCCTGTCCTTCGTAATTCTGGCGATTACAGCCGCCTTGTACACAATCTTTTGGTAAGTGTACCTCGTCTTCTTGTCTGGATCAACACCATTTATTCAGCCAGCCTCGCTTGCAATCTCGGGGCACGATCTCCCTCAATATCGGACTGTGCTGACAAGACTGCATCCTGTTTGCTGGTGCCTGGTTCTCCCCCGACTTGACAAATCTGTGATCACTCCCTGGCAGAGCAGTAACTCTCCTTCATCTGAGGTTTTGCAGGAAGGCTGGAAAACAAGCATTTTGTTTCCTGTATTTTCCTCTCGGGACGGGGATGCTGTGAGTGCCTGCCTCCATGCACCCATGCTATGGCAGTGTGATTATCCAAATTTGCAAAAGAGTTAATTTGTTCTTACCTTATGGTGCATTGGAAATCTGGATGCAAAAGATGAAAACATTTTCTGGAAGCTCTTACACTGAAAACGCTTCCAGCAGAGAAGTTCGATTTTCCAGACCGCCCAGTGCGGCAATCTGGGAATTCGCAGATTGGAACACCACTATATGGAGGGTTTAAGCATGAAACTCAACGCAAGTTCGCCATGATTCTTTAAAAATCCGGTTTTCGCGGAAATTCTTCTCCATTTTGCCTTAATAATTCCACTTATTTGCCTGTTTTGGTTTCATTACTTTCGTATTTGCCCCGTTTTCCCTTATTTATTACGGGTTTGCTCTCCAGAACCCCGTTGTAGTATACCGTATTTTTTTCCGGGAACCTCCCCCCGGATATGCGGTTTAAATTTGGGATCAACCACCACGGCATGTTCCTCTTCCGAGCCCCCTACCGCCTCAAGACAGGAGAGAAAGGATTCCGATTCTATCTGTCCTACTGCAAACGGGTCAACGGCATCCCCAAACGAAAAACGCTGTTTTGCCTCGGCAAGGATGTGGATCTGTCCGAGGAAGAGATCCAAGCCTTTGGGGCTCATGTGAAGGCGCACATGGACGGAGCACTTCGGCTGGACTTTGTGGAACAGCGTCCGTTCTTTCGGGATCTGGTGCAGCAGATTGCGCAAAACCTGGTGGAGCGTGGCTGTGAGGTGGGAACCCCTCGCACGCCGGCAGAGCGTGTGGTGAGTTTCCTTCGGCTTTCGCATCCCGGTTCCGGCACGGTTGGGGGCGAGCGTCTGCTCCTGTCCCTGTTTCATCGGGTTGGCTTTGATTGCTTTTTGCTGGATCTGGGATGTACCGAAGAGCAGGTGAAGCTGATCTATGTGATGGTCATTGGCAAGATGCTGAGTCCGGGCAGCGAGCGGCACACCCATGACTGGCTCACCTCCACCTCTGCCATTCTGGAGCTTCTGAATCTTCCTGCCCCGAGCCTGAACACGCTGTACCGGACGGTGGATCTGCTGAACCGGCACCGGGACGAGATTCTCACGTGGCTCTATGAGAGGGCACAGTCCACGCTTCCTTTCGGGGGAAAGATCATTCTGTATGATCTGACCAACACGCAGTATTATGGGAAGGAGAAGGGACAATACCTGCGGCACGGGCGGAGCAAGAACAAGCGGAGCGATCTTCGGCAAACATCTCTTTCGGTGTCCATGAGCGGGAACGGGATGCCCTGCGGGATGGAGATTCTGCCGGGGAATGTGAGCGAGCCCGGCACCTTGGCTGGTGTTCTGGAGAAGCTGGGGGACGAGGATTCGACTTTGGTCATGGATGCCGGGATCTGCACGGATGGGAATGTGGCTCTCATGCAGGAGAAGGGCTTTGACTGGGTCGGCATAGAGCGCAGCAGCACGCCGCCTGTTCCCACGGGACCTGCGGATGCCCGGTTTGAGACGGGGGGCGGAAGGCAGATCAAGGCGTGGGATCTGTCCGAAGAGAATGGCGAACGACGCGTGTACATTTACAGTGAGGCGAAGGCAAAGACGGAGTTGCAGATCAAGCAGCGGCGGTGTGAGGCGTATGAGAAGGCACTGGACAAATTGCGGGAGGGACTGTCCCAACCCGGGTGTGTCAAGAAATTTGCTCCGGTGCAGAGACGGGTGACGCGTCTGGAACGCGATCATCCGCGCGTGGCGCATCTCTACGATGTGGAGGTGATTCGCAACGAAGAGACCGACTATGCGGACACGATTCGGGTGACCCGTCTTCCGGCGCATGCGTCGTGGATGCAGGCCTGTGGCGGGTATGTGATCCGCACCAGTCATCTGGACTGGTCCCTCCGGGAGGTGGCCCAGACCTACTGGCGACAGTATGAGGTGGAGCATGTCTTCCGCTCCATGAAATCCGAGTTTGGACTGGGGCCCATTTATCACAGCAAGGACGAGCGGATTGAGGGGCATCTGTTTCTTGCGCTGCTGGGGGTCTGCTTTGCACAGATGATCCGAATCCCGCTCAAGGCCCAGGGCATCTCGTCCAGCTGGAGTACGATTCGGAAGCACCTCAACAAGATTCAGCGCATCATCACCAAATTCCACCAACTCCGACAGCGGTACCTGATCACACGGATGGATCAGGATCTGACCCCGTTCGTGCAGCAGATCTTTCGGATTCTGGGGATCCTGTATGATCCCGAGAAGACGAAGGGAGAGGAGCGGGGGCGGGATGGTCCCGAAGAGAAAGCACCAGCGAAAGAACGTACGCTGCTCCCCGAAGAGGAAAAGCCTCCTGATTCATGAAACAGGGAGGATTCTTGCCGAGAAAAAAACAGCACTCCGCAGGGAGCGGGGAGTGCTATGCCCATCCGCCATTCGCCAGGCAGACTCTCGGCGTACTTTGCCGGAAAAACGGCACAGAACGAAGAGAACAGCCACCATGATCTGACCTGCGAAGTCGCTGGAACCTGTGGACTACGAAAAAATCATCCCCAAAAAAGGGAACAGGGGAGCTGTGTCCGATTGTTGAACTACGCTGTGGCAAACTAGCGTCAAATGCCTGTCAGGTTTCGCAACATTGTTGGGAATGGTACTGCTTGTACCTGCAATACTTGCCCAGCAGGGCAAGATTGACGGTGTCGTTACAGATGTCGCCACAGGCGAGACCGTTCCCGGGGCCAGTGTTGTCATTGAGGGAACGTCCCAGGGCGCAGCCACACAGGTGGATGGCTATTTCTTCATCAATAATGTTCGCCCCGGAACCCACACACTCGTGGTCTCCTTTGTTGGATATGTCACGCAGCGCGTTGAAGGTGTCCGGGTGTCCGCGGGACTGACATCAACCAGAAATGTCCAGTTGAATGAAGAAGCTGTTGGGCTGGACGAGATTGTGGTGACCAGCGAACGTCCCATTGTGCAGCTGGATGTTTCGGCAAATATTGCCAGTCTGAACTCGGAAGCGTTTGAGGACCTCCCCGTTGCCGGGGTATCCGAAGTGCTTGACCTCCAGGCGGGGATTGAGCCGGGGCTTACCATACGGGGCAGTGGTGGAGATCAAATTGCTTTTGTGGTGGATGGCATGAGCCTGCGGACGGGAAGATCAGGACAGCCATTTACAAACATCAGCTACACCGCACTGGAAGAAGTGCAGGTGCAGACCGGTGGATTCAATGCAGAGTATGGAAATGTGCGAAGCGGAATTGTGAATGTTACAACCAAAGATCCTTCCCGGACACGCTACACTGTGGATGCACTGTACCGATACCAGCCAGCACAGTCCAAATCGCTTGAGGGCCTCGGAGGAGGACTGGGCAAGTGTAACTATTCTGGTCCAGTGACAGGAGACTGTGACAGCTGGTTCATTCGCCCATTTCTGGATCCAGCTGTCGCAATGGACGGGACAGGCAATGGCGCATGGGATTCGTATACCCAGAACCAGTACAATGCCTTTGAAGGATGGAAAGTGCTGGCTGACAGGCTCGTGAAGGATGAGAAGTTTGATGTGACTCCTCAGGATATGCAGGAGTATTTCAAGCATACGCACCGCAAAGACAACGCCATTTCCAGACCCGACTACGAGATGGATGTTACGGTGGCAGGCCCTCTGCTTCCGGGTCTGGGCAACAAACTTGGGGATCTGCGCTTTTCTGCTTCTTACAGGGGCACGCAGACCGCATACCTCTATCCGCAAACTCGCGACGCATTCCGGTCCCGGACGCTTCAGGGAAAACTGATTTCGAACTTTGCCCCCGGAATGAAACTCAGCATCCAGGGAATGAAAGGCACGGAACGCGGAGTGAACAGAAACCAGAACAGTCCAGATGTTCAGGTGTATGGCGGCGAAATCCCGGCATACCCGTGGTGGGGAACAGGTGCACAGATGGTGGATGACATTAATCGTCGAGGACGTATCCTCTTTTCTGATGGCGCATTCCCGCTGGCAAACATAGATCATGTGATGCTGGGAGCAACCTTCACACATACGCTGAGCCAGAGCACATTCTATGAAGTGAACCTGCAAAATCTCTCGTCGAAATATCGCAGTCATTTCCCAAATCTTCGCGATGGATCCTATATCAGGGATGGTCAATTTTTCCCGGTTCCCTACACCAACAATTTTGGTCGCTTAACGCCTGCGGGGGAGCAGAACAGAGACAAGATCACCTGCTTTGGCGGTGCCTCGGATATCAGCGGGGATGGAGTCATCACTCCCTACTGTGTTGGAGATGAACCCTTCGGATTTCTGGGGCAGGGTGGAAACCTTCTTGGGGGAGCAGAAACGACAGGCGGCCACTGGGTCAAAACACGTGATACCTCGGATGTCAGTGTCTTCACAGGCCGGTTTGATCTGACCAGCCAGGTGACTCGCGTCCTTCAGATCAAGACGGGGGCGGAACTGATTATCAGCGATTTCAACCTCAACTACAAGAGAGTCAACCTGGCCCTGATCGGACCAGAACCTGAAGAAGATTATCCCTTCTCGCGCCAGCCAATCCAGGGGGCAGCCTACGCGCAGGGAAAACTGGAATTTCAGGGGATGATTGCCAATCTCGGGGTGAGGCTTGATTTCTTTGATGCAAACACCGCATGGTGGGTTGCCGAAAACCCGTATGACCAGGCATTTCGGCTTCGGGTGCAGGGCCTGGATGAAAACCTGGCAAAGGAGGATCCGACAGCGCAGGTATATGTCAGTCCCCGGGTCGGGATATCTTTCCCGATCACGGAGAACAGCAAACTGTATTTCAATTATGGTCACTTCCGTCAGGTGCTGCGTCCGTTTGATGTCTTCGGTATCCGGCAATCACGGAACTCGGGAATTGATGTGCTGGGAAATCCCAGCCACCCGATGATGCAGACCGTCGCCTATGAGCTGGGCTTTGACCAGAACCTGTTTGACCAGTATCTGCTTCGAATCAGCGGGTTTTACAAGGATATTCGTGATGTATCCGTCCGAACAGCCTCCATATAAGCTGTCAGGGGGGATACGCTGGTATGGTGGATTTGTGCCTTCCTGAGTCCACTCTGTGACCGAGGGGTGGTCGTGTTATCGGTCTGCGGGTTCTTCTGGCAGTCTGTTGTCTCTTCGTGATTCCATGCCGGGGATTTTTCCTGGAAGCTGGAGTGGCTGTATTGGAAGGGGATCTTGGGTGGGGATGGATTCAGGAACAGTATTTATATTTATGTTGCATAAATTTTCACTTTTAGTATTTTATGTTGTATATTTCCAGCATGGAACGCATC
The DNA here is from genome assembly GCA_965203305.1 of Rhodothermales bacterium. Classification (GTDB taxonomy): domain Bacteria; phylum Bacteroidota; class Rhodothermia; order Rhodothermales; family Bin80; genus Bin80. The sequence continues at coordinate 352,110 of OZ241874.1, forward strand.
GCTCCCATCCTGTCCGAGCACGCCCCGCCCCAGGAGATTCTGGAAGCTCTTCGGAAGAAGACCGCCGAGTGCGAGACCCTGCGAACGAAGTGCGAAGCCAGAGACCAGAAGATTGAGACCCTAGACCGGGAATGCGAGACCCTGCGAACGAAGTGCGAAGCCAGAGACCAGAAGATTGAGACCCTAGACCGGGAATGCGAGACCCTGCGAACGAAGTGCGAAGCCAGAGACCGGGAGATTGAGACCCTGGAAGCAAAGTGCGAGACCCAAGACCGGGAGAGCAAGACTCTGCGGGCAAAGTGCGAGACCCAAGAGAAAAAGATCCAAGACTTGCGCAAAGAAATCCGCGCCCTCAAACAGGAGCTTGCCTTCGTGAGAAGTCAGAAGTATCGACCGAAAAGCGAGCGGCATGACCGTAGCCAGTATGAGATGTTTCCAGATCAGGTCTCTGCTGCCGCTTGGCACGAGGTGGAGCGGAAAGAGAGGCGGAAGAAGACCGGGAAAAAGCGCGTCTATATGGGGAAAGAATTCTGGAAGAACGCAGGACTGCCCGTAGAAACGGTCCGCATGGATCCCCCGGACAACCTTCCCCCCGATGCCAAACTCGTCGGGTATGTGGAGAGAGAAAAGCTGGCTCGCAAACCGGGACAGTTGTATGTCAAGTGCGAACTGTATCCGGTCTTTGCGAGGGAAGACGGCACGAAACTGTGCGAGGCGCCGTTGCCCACCGACCGCGGACTGCGCAAGTGCCGGGCGGATGAGAGCCTGCTGACCCATCTGGTGCTCTCCAAGTATCTCTATCACCTCCCGATTGAGCGGATCGTGAAGCAGCTGCATCTGGAATCTGGCGTACAGATTTCCAAATCCACGGCAACGGACTGGGTACACCTGGTGGCCTCCCGGCTGGATCGCCTGAACCATCCCCTGCGCATGGAAGTGCTGGCAGATGGCTATATTCAGGCAGACGAAACCCGCATTCTGGTGCAGGATCGGGCGAAAAGCAGGGCCGGTGGCACCTATCACAGGGGCTGGTACTTTTTCTATACCTGTCCCATCTCTGGACTGATCCTGGTGGATTATCAGCCGACGCGTTCCCGGGCAGGGCCGACGGAAATGCTGGAGGGGTTCCGGGGAGAGTTGCAGACCGACGGCTATGCGGTCTACCATCAGTTTGGGAAAATAGACGGGATTGAACTGTTCGCGTGCTGGGCGCATGCCCGGCGGAAATTCAAGAATGCTCTGCGTGCCGAGGGAGAGAACTCCCCACAGGCGGAACAGGCTGTGGTGCTGATCCAGCAGCTGTATGCAGTGGAGGACGAGCTCCGCGAGCAGGGGGCAGACGCTGCGGAGCGGGTGCGGGTGCGCCAGGAGCAGTCCGTCCCCATCCTGCAGGTGCTGGAAGCCCTCCTGCGAGAACACACCGGGGACAATGACACCTTCTGGTTCAGAGCCGTGCGCTACACCCTGAAGCTATGGGATCGCCTGAGCGGCTTCACCCGCAATGGACGCGTGGAGATTGACAACAATCTCGTGGAGAACCGGGTTCGTCCCATTGCACTGGGACGCAAGAACTACCTGTTTGCCGGCTCGCATGCGGCCGCCGCCAATGCCGCCACGATCTACTCTCTGCTCAGTACTTGCCAACTCCATGAAGTCCATCCGCAGGAGTGGCTGATGGATATCCTGAGGCGCGTGGAAACCACGCCTGACGAAGAGCTCCACACGCTGCTGCCTCATCACTGGAAGGCGACCCGGCAGAAAGAACAACAAGTGCCACTCGCCAAGGCAGCATAGCCTCCCCCGCTTCCCCGCGGGAACGACACGGGATCCAAAACCATCGCTTGGTTCCCGCCAGAAAAAGTAGGACGCACCCGGCAGACCCGCACAGAACAGGGGACGAGAATCACAAACGGAAACTCCCGGGAACACACAGAACCTCTCTGCCTTCGGAATCCCTGATCCCCTCACAGAATATGCCGCAGGAAGGCACCAACCCTAGACAGGGGCGTATGCCAAAATACAGGGGCAAGACAGGGCTGTTCGGACGCTTACTTCGTGATCAGCCGAGAGGAGTTACCTATAATGGCCTTGGGGGTGTTGTGAATTACAATATCCCGCAGCCATGGAACTATGAAGACATGCGCGGTGCCGAAATCACGCTGACCAAGCTGCGGGGCAAATGGATTCGTGGATTTGCAAACTATACCTTCCTTCAGAAGAAAGGAGGAAACTTTGGGTACGGCGTGTTCCATGAAAATTCATTTCAGCAGCGCAACTATCTTCGGACATCCACAGACTATCGTCAGGGATCAACGCTGGCAGAGCCGTTTGCCCGGGTAAACCTGCTCTTCCTGACCCCGGAAATCTTCGTGCCCTCTGTGCTCAACGGTACACTGCTGGGCGACTGGCGGGTCAGTCTTCTGGGAGAATGGAGGCAGGGACAGCAGTGGCGCTGGGCAGGTGGAGGCGGGGCACCACCCGAATTGCAGGAAAACGTACGCTATCGCAGCTACCTGAACTTTGACCTCCGATTCACCAAGCATATCCATACCCGCCTCGGCGGAGCACAGGTTTTTCTGGATGTCTCCAATGTGTTCAATCGCAGGCATCTGTACACGGCATCTGGATTCCATCCAGACGGACGTGACTTTGACCGCTATATGTGGTCCCTGCACCTGCCGGCGAATATCTTTGATCAGCTGAATGCGGTGGATGAGAATCTTCCCTATGCAGAAAAGGAAGGATTGCCGTACATCTGGGTCCCGGGGAATGATCGTCCGGGTGTATTTCGCAAGCCGGGGGTAAAGTATCAGCCGATTGAAGCAACCAAGTCGCTGGATGGGGTTGCAGACCCTAATACGGCAGCATGGTACTGGGCGGCGGATACGCAGATGTACTCCCGCTGGGATGGATCCAGTTTTAAAGAGGTCCCGAAAGGCGAGGTGGATCAGGTGCTGAAAGACAAGGCATACATTGACATGCCGAATCTCCGGTTCAATTCATTCCTGAACAATCGACGGATCACGCTGGGGATTCGCGTAACTCTGTAAGATCGCAGTCAGGACCGTCACTTCCTGGCGGAGTGGCGGTCTGCTGACCGACCTGCATAATCAACATGGCAAGTTCATGAAAATCGTTTCCCATACAAAATCGCTGCTGGCTGGTGCATGTTTGCTGATCCTTCTTGCTCCGGCTGTTTCTATGGCACAGTTTACCGCGCAATGGCTGGATATTGGTACATTGCACAGTACATGGACCGAGTCAGGCGCACAGGACGAGGTTAACAGTTCTGCCGCAAACGGCATGGAGTGGCCGGCTATGTTGCGCAGCTCCAGTCATTTTCAGGCGAGAGCACTCTGGCTCGGCACGAAGGACTGGACAGATCCGAATGGAACACGGCATCCATATTTTGTCGCCCGGATTGGTCCAAGGACGGCCGGGGCAGATGTTACTTTTGTAGTTCAGAACTTGCTGAAGAGCAAGACCGAGGATACCGTTGTGGAGGTAGACGGGGCCCTGTCGTTTGACAATGTTGCCATTATAGACGAGGTGGATGCCTCGCTTCCCGCTGACCGCATGGTTCACAATATCCACAACACCTACATCGGGATTACGGTGGACCGCAAGGTATATGCGTATGTCAATCAGGCACATGACGACTATAATGTGATTGAGTACACCTACACCAATACGGGCAATACCGACGGAGACGAGGATATTGAGTTGCCGGATCAAAGCCTGAAAGGAACCTATTTCTTCCGCATTCATCGCTGGAAAGGAAGGGAACAGGGGGCTTGGGCTGTCAGTGGAGGGCAGGTCTGGGGAAAATTCAACATGATTGATGTCGTAGGAGACGGGCATGCGGAGTATCCCATCTCGTTTACGTCCCAGTATGTCTGGATTGGCATTGATCCAGAGACTCAGGGGGATTATGATCGCTTTGGCGCGGCAATATTCAATTCGCACTCCACGGTACCTGCCGGAGATACGATTGGACGACTGGCGGGGGCTACCTTCCAGGGGAGAGCTACGATTCATGCGGATAATTCCTCCTCGGATGACACCTACATTCGCTGTACAATGGCCACGATCAATACGTGCCAGCCAAGAACCATGGGATACATGGACCAGGATGAGGCCCTCACATCGGATGGAAGCTCTCACGAGGATTACTATGAATGGGGGATCCGTACACGGGAAAACCCTGACCGTATTGATGGAGGTTCTTCCCACATGTTTCCGCACTACGCAGACCGGATCGAGCCGGAAGGCCTTTTCTGGGAGCCCACCGGCGATGCCTCCACGGGCAAGCAGGGCGGACATGCCCCCACAATCGGGTACGGGCCGTATGATTTTGGCCCTGGAGAGAGTGTGCGGATTGTTGTCGTTGAAGGAATCAGTGGACTGTCTGTTGATGCCAGTGTACGGATCGGAAGAGCATTCAAACTCGGGGGAGATGATCGGGATACAGATCTGATCCGCTACGATGCGAACGGGGATGGAATGATTCAGACAGGCACCTTTGATTACAGTATCCGGCAACTGGATGTTGATGGCGACGGGATGTTTGACACATTTGGTCATGGACTGGAAGAGATGACGAAGAATCAGTGGGTTGTGACTGCCCGGGATTCCATGTTTCAGACACTGCAGCGAGCGATCAATCTGTACGCGGCCAGCAATCAGATGAGTGCGTATCCGGTTCCAGAAGCTCCCCATGCACCGTCCGAATTTACACTCACCGGCCGTCCAGACAAAGTCGAAATCAGATGGACGAATCCGGCCGGCGGACCCACCCGTACAGCGTGGCATTTGTACCGGACCTCCAGGTTTGAAGACAACATTTATGAGAACTGCCTGAATCTGGATTCCCGGCAGTTTATTGACGGTTCAAATGCACAGAATCCGGCGGATCCGGCCTCCACGAATCAGCAGCATTGTGACTATGAACTCATTGCGACATTTGACGCGGGAGCTCAGTCCTACGACGATACGGACCTGAACCGGGGAACGGATTATTACTACTACTTGCAGGCAATCGGAGGTCCCCAGCCGGATGATCCAGACGGGATCACGGGAACCCCTGGAGGTGTTCCGATTCGCAGTTCCCGGTACCTGACACAGACCTATCTGCCGGTGAACCTGAAACGTCCCCCGTATGGCTCCACAGGATCGGTCGCAGACGCGAGGATTGTACCAAATCCTGTCAACCTCGGCTCGGATGCCACCATACGCTTTGACCAGGAAGATCGGGTTGCATTTTTTAATATTCCAGGGAACTGCACGATCAGGATTTATACTGAGATTGGAGAGCTGGTGCATACCATTGAGCATACCGACGGAAGCGGGGATGAGCTCTGGAACCTGACCACATCCTCCCGGCAGCTTCTTGTCAGTGGGATCTATATCGCAGTGATTACGGATAATGCCAACGGAGAAGAGGCAGTCCAGAAATTTACAGTCATCCGGTAGATGCAGTTTACAAGATGCCTTGGTGGCAAAGCAGGAAGGATGCATTCCCCAAACAGAACCAGTGAAATGAAAAAGCGCATATTCTTTTCGGCAGTGATCATTGCCGCCCTTGTTTTCATCGGTGTGCCAGTGTCTTACGGACAGGCGGGTCTCACACCGGATACAGAGGTGGAAACCGAAAAACTTGGACAGACCGGCATGAAGTTTCTGAGCACATCGGTGGATGCACGGGCTTCGGCCATCGGATCTGCCATGACCGCAGAACTGACAGGCTCATCCACTTCCATGTTCTACAATCCTGCCGGCATGGGCTTCATGCATGGTCGCATGCATGCAGCGGCTGCCAGCATGTCATTTATTGCAGATATTGCGTACACGCAGGCAAGTATTGCCTTCCGTCCCAGTCTGGGGGCCAATTACGGGGTCGTCGGAGTCTCGCTGGTATCCGTTGACTATGGCGAGTTCATTCATACCATTCGGGCAAACAATGATGACGGATTTGTACAGAATGGCACGTACAGCCCGACTTCCATGGCACTTGGACTGGGATATGCCAGATCCTTCGGGGACCGCTTTTCTGCAGGTGCAAACATCAAGCTCGTGTTCCAGGACTTCGGAACCGGGTTTGCCACCTCTCAGAATTTTGATACAGGGGCCATTGAAACGACGGAGGACTACAGTGCGCAGGCGGTAGCGTTTGACTTCGGGATTGTGTACGCCACCGGCTTTGAAAGCCTCGTGATCGGGATGAGTGCCCGCAATTTTGCCGGAGAGCAGACATATGTTCGTGAACGATTTGAATTGCCCCTGACGTTTCAGATCGGGATGTCCATGAATCTTGTGGACCTTACGACGATTGATCCAGATATGCACAGCATTCGGTTGCATGTGGATGCGCAGCGTCCCAGGGATTTTTCCGAGCATGTTCGATTCGGCATAGAATATACCTTTATGGATATTGTCTCCCTTCGCGGCGGATTTGAACAGCTGGGGGTTAGCGAGGAACAGGGGTTCAGTGCCGGCGCAGGACTCCGGTATGAGTTTGGAGGTTTTCGTGTCGGCGCAGATTATGCGTACACCGAATTCGGGGTATTTGGTGCCATCAACCGGATTGGACTTCAGATTGGTCTGTAAAGAGCGGATCGGATCCGTTCTGGATCACCGGTATTCAGACAACAGGCGGAGAATCGGGGAGATCCCGGTTTTTCGCCTTCTTTATGCGGATGAGGCATCTTGTGTATCGTACGGCTGGAGTTGCGTGTCTCCTGTTTGCCTCGCTAGGTGTATCGGGCTGCCAGAGGCAGCCGGCAGAGCAGGAACACTTCATCAAGTTTACGGAGGTGACTGCCCAGGCAGGTCTTGATGCATTTCTGCATGATAACGGAGCAGACGGGAAGAAGTATTATGCCGAGCAGATGGGATCAGGTGTCGGCTTTATTGACTATGACGGAGATGGCTGGCTGGATATCCTGATTGCCGGAGGCGGATACTGGGATCGCCCTCCCCGTCCGTGGTATAAACCTCTGTGGCTGTACCGGAATACAGGAGATGGCACATTCAGGGATGCAACGGAGCAGGCAGGCTTGGTGCATCTTCACGCATTCACCCTCGGGATTGCAGCGGCAGATTACGATAACGATGGAGATCAGGATATTCTCGTCACGAACCTGAACGAAAATATGCTCCTGGAAAATAAAGGCGGTGTATTTGAGCAGAGAGAAGTCGGGGCAGGACTCGGGCTGGAAGATGAATGGAGCAGCTCCGCCCTCTGGATGGATGCCAACCGGGACGGCTGGCTGGATGTATATGTGGGCAATTATGCTGACTGGACACCGGAAACAGACAGGTTCTGCCCCGAAGGAGGACGCAAAAAGCTGTACTGCATTCCTGCGGATTATGAGGGAGTATCCAGCCGCTATTATGAGGCGGCAGGAGACGGGTCATTCGTGGAGCAAACACAGGAAGCGGGACTTTATCACTCGCTCGGAAAGGCACTTGGCATGGCCGAGTGGGACTTTAATCAGGATGACTGGCCGGATTTTGTTGTGGCAAACGATGGAGAGGGAGACCTTCTCTATATGAACAATGGTGACGGGACATTTTCGGAACGAGGGGTCCAGAGCGGACTTGCATTCAGCGAACACGGGGAGGCTCGTGCCGGAATGGGCATTGATATCGGAGTTGTGGATGCGGCCGGGTTTCCATCGGTGTTTGTGGGCAATTTCTCGGAAGAGATGATTGGCGTGTATCGCTATCAGGGCAATGGCCTGTTTGCAGACCGGGCCGCAGCCTCCCGGATTGGTCAGCCCAGCCTGAATACGCTGACATTCGGGCTCATGCTCATGGATGCAGACCTGGACACAGATCTGGATGTGTTTGTTGCCAACGGACATGTATACCCGGACCGGCTGGCGGGCCAGGACAAGATTACCTTTGAACAGCGGGCGCAGCTATTCGAAAATGACGGAACCGGACTGTTCACGGAAGTCCCTTCCATAGCCACCACGCCGCTTGGTATTGAGATGGTTGCCCGTGGTGCAGCATACGGGGACTATGACCGGGATGGAGACCTTGATGTGCTGATCGTTGAGAACAATGGTCCCGTACACTTGTGGCGCAATGATACGCATGGTCGAAACTGGTTTCGTGTGACCGTCATGGGTACAAGCAGCAATCGGGATGCTTTTGGGACAAGGATCCGCCTGTACACCGGGGAGCAGATGCAGGAGCGCCGCATTCGTTCCGGCTCCAGCTATCTGTCCCAGAATGAAATTGTTGCTGCATTTGGCTTGCTGGATTATGCAATTGTGGACAGTATTCGCATAGACTGGCCAAATGGAGAGTCTCAGCTTCTGCATGACCTTCCGGTCAATGTTGAGGTTCATGTCGTGGAGGGGAAAGAAGGATGGACATCGCGCCCGATGAACGGGGAAGTTCGCTGATTCATGTACGGTAAAATTTCAGTCTGCACAGCTGTCATCATAGTTGCGGGGTGCGTCGGAGAATCATCCAGCCCCCCTGACCGGACAGCCGCTCTATTTACAGATGTGACTGAAGAGGCAGGACTGGGGGGTGTGTCGCACAACAATGGCGGGTTTGGCGAGTCTCTTGCGCCAGAAATCGTTGGTGCTGGAGGTGCCTTCTTTGATTACGATCAGGACGGGTGGCAGGATATTCTCGTGGTTACGGGGGGTGCCTTTGAAGGAGAGCCTCCCCCGGGAGCACATCCCGCACTCCGCCTCTTCCGCAATCGTGGAAATGGACAATTCAGCGAAGTGACACAGCCAGCCGGGCTGGCACTTCTTCGTGCCTACAGTCTGGGAGTCACCATTGGAGATTATGACAACGACAGCGATCAGGATATCTATGTGACAACACTGGGAAAAGATCTGCTATTGCGGAACAACCGGGGCGTATTTGAAGATATAGCAGAGAGCTCGGGAGTGGGACTGGTTCATGAGTGGAGTACGAGTGCCATGTTCTTTGATGCCAATCGGGATTCATTTCTGGATATCTATGTCGGAACGTATGTCCACTGGACTCCGAAGGATGACATTTATTGCGGATTTGGCGGGCAAAAGGTGTACTGTACTCCCCAGTTGTATGAGGGAGTCGCGAGTCGGTACTACGAAAACCAGGGGGACGGGACATTTCTGGATGCTACGGAGGATGCGGGATTTCTGTCGGGGGTGGAAGCCCGTCGGGACAAGACACTGGGGGTTGCCGAACTGGATGCAAATCAGGATGGCTGGCCAGATGTAGTCGTTGCCAATGATACAGAGCGAGATATGCTCTTCATGAATCAGGGCAATGGCACATTTGTGGAAAAAGGAGTGTCTAGCGGGATTGCGTATGATCAGAATGGGGATCCCCGGGCAGGAATGGGAATTGATGTTGGGGTTGTGGACAGCTCCGGCGAGCCATCCATCTTTGTCGGAAATTTTTCAGACGAGATGGTTGGGGTGTACCGGCACAGAGGCGGTGGCATCTTTGATGACCGTGCGGCAGCTTCGCGGATCGGCCAGCCCAGTTACAAAACGCTAGCCTTTGGGCTGGTGCTCTTTGATCTTGATCTGGATACGGACTTGGACCTGCTGATCGCCAATGGTCATGTACAGACACATATCGCCCAGATTGTGGACGGAGTCACATTCCGCCAGCGTCCACAATTATTTCTGAATGACGGAACGGGCCGGTTTGCCCAAGTGCTGCCGGATGGAGTCCTGGCTGAATCCTATGTTGGTCGGGGGCTCGCTACGGGAGATTATGACCGTGACGGGGATCTGGATGTACTTCTGGTTGAAAATAACGGACCTGCACATCTGTGGCGCAACGATGTACGGCATGGAATATGGATCCGGGTTCAGCTGACAGGAACCGAAAGCAACCGGAACGCATACGGTGCACAGCTCCATCTGTGGAGTCACGGGCACAGGCAGGTTCGACGTATTCGTACCGGGTCCAGTTATCTGTCTCACTCGGAGGCTGTCGCTTTTTTCGGGCTTCATCAGCCGCCGGACAGCCTGCATGTACGCTGGCCAAATGGACATGAATCCCGGCATTATGAACTGCCGGTGAACACTACACTGCATCTTCTGGAAGATGAATCGCAAGGCTGAGGCTCTCGGGGCAGTGGTTCTGCTGTCGGCACTTCTGGCAGGGTGCACGCAGCCCGGTTCCGACCAGCAGGAGGCCGAACCGGAGCGGCGAGAGGTCCCGATTGTGTTTTCGGATGTGACCGAATCTGCGGGTTTGGGGGATTTTCGGCATGAGACCGGAGCATCTGGAGAAAAATGGTTTCCAGAAACGATGGGGGCCGGCGGCGGTTTTCTGGACTATGACGGAGATGGAATTCTTGATATTGTCCTGGTCTCCGGCAGCATATTTGCGTCAGAGAGGGAACCTGCACAACCCGCAATTCGCCTGTATCAGGGCAGTGAGGAGGGACAATTCAGAGATGTGACACGGGAAGCAGGGATGGAGTCCCTTCGAAGCTATGCCTTCGGAGTCAGTGTTGCAGACTATGACAATGACGGGGATTCCGATATGTTTGTAACGGCATTGTACGAGAATCTGCTGCTTCGCAATGAGGGGGGAGTATTTCGGGAAGTCAGCCAGTCAGCCGGTCTGGGGAGATACAGCGAGTGGAGCACAGCGAGTGTGTTTCTGGATGCGGATCGTGACGGATTCCTGGATTTGTACATTGGAAACTATGTGCACTGGACCCCTGAAGAAGACATCTACTGCACGCGTGTGGGAGACCGAAAGTCGTACTGTACCCCGGAGCAGTATGAGGGAATTGCCAGTCGGTTTTACAGAAATCGCGGGGACGGTACATTTGAAGAGCGATCAGAAGACTTCGCCGGGCTGCCCGGCAAGACGCTCGCTTCCGTAAGCACAGATTATAATCGGGACGGGTGGCCAGACCTGATTGTGGCCAATGATACCCAGAGGGATCTTCTCTTTGAAAATCAGGGGGACGGGACGTTTGTCGAAAAGGGGGTTGCGAGCGGAATCGCATTTGATGAACGCGGTCGTGCACGTGCAGGGATGGGACTGGATGCCGGTGTGGTGGATCAGACGGGCGAGGAAACAGTATTCATCGGACACTTCTCCAGCGAAATGGTAGGTGTTTACCGGCACAGTGGCCAAGGCATATTTGTTGAACGGGGGGCTGTATCCCAGATTGGCCGTCCCAGCTTGCCTACCCTCACCTTTGGACTTCTGCTTGCCGATTTTGATCTGGACATGGATCTGGACTTGCTGACGGCAAACGGTCATATCACGGAGGAGATCGGAGAGGTGGAGGAGGGCGTTACATTCCGGCAGAGGTCACAGTTGTACATCAATATGGGCAACGGGAAATTCTCAGAAGCAGCACCGGTCGGGGTCCTGTCCGAGTTCATGGTAGCCAGAGGGACGGCGTGGGCAGATTATGACAGGGATGGCGATCCAGACTTGCTGTTGACAGAGAATGGAGGACCAGTGCACTTATGGCGCAATGACACATCTCATGGAAATTCTCTGACGGTAAAACTGACTGGTTCCAGAAGCAATCGGGATGCCGTTGGAAGCCGCATCCGCATCAAGGTGAACGGACAGTGGCAGGAGCGATATGTTCGAACGGGGACGAGCTATCTTTCCCAAAGCCAGCGGTGGCCACTGTTTGGGCTGGGCATAACCGATTTTGTGGATTCACTGGAAGTCCAGTGGCCGAATGGGGCTGTGGACCTGCGGGCAGACATCCCGTCCGGGATCATTACACTGGTGGAGGAACAGGAAGCTCTATGATGAACTCGTTCAGGCTGTGTCTGAAATCCGCAGATCACGCAGGCAAAATTAGGAGCATCCGTCAGATCTCCATAGCCGTCACTTTGTTGTCTATCTTGGTGTCGGGGTGTCGTGAACCGGCTGGAATTGCAGAAAAGCAACGACTGACCCTTGCTCCGAAGCCTGCCAGATACATGGTGGAGGCAGAAAAGGCGTTTATTCGCGGGATATATGAGCTGGCACTAGCCTACACAGACAGTGTTGAGATTTATGTACCCGATCTGGCAGATCTTCATTTTTTGCGCGGCAAAATCTATACACAGCTCAACCGGCTGGATGTGGCACAGGCAGCCTATCACCTTGTTCTGGATATTGACCGGAAGTACCCGGGTGCCCGATTCGAACTGGGATTAAACAGTTTTCGGGGAGGCAAGCTCCGGGATGCCGTGAACTATTATCTGGAAGAAGAATCTGAAGTCGGCCCCAAAGCAGCACTTTATCATGAGCTGGGACGGACCTATGCAAAACTTGGAGAGCCGGACAGTGCAAGGGCCGCATATACAATGGCCATTGCAATAGATCCAGAGCATACGACAACCTACATGTGGCTGGGGCAGCTGCTGGAGGAGGCGGGAGACCTGGAAGAAGCACTCCAGATGTCTCTGCATGGGCTGGGACAACGGCCGGATGATTTGGACTATCAGTATGTTGTCGGAACACAGTATCTGAGGCTTGATTCTGTGGAAGCAGCTCTTGTATATCTGAAGCCCGTGGCGAAAAAATGGTCTTGGCATCATGGGGCGCAATTCAATCTCGGGCAGGCTTACATGCGGCTGGGACAGGAGGCGGAAGCGGAGATTTATTTTGCAAGAGCAGAAAAGGCACAGCAGCTGCAGCAGCATGTCAATGAAGCTCATAATGCCGTCAACAGTGATCCGGGATCACCATTCAACTGGTTTGAACTCGGGAACAGGCTGCGAGAGTCAGGAAGATATGGTCGTGCCATTGAAGCCTACAAGAATGGACTGGTGACCAGTCTCCCCCCGGAACTTGATCTGGCTTTGCAAACCAACCTTGCCTCGCTCTATATGGAATGCGGGGAGTTTACAGAGGCTGTGCGCCGGTTGCAGGCAATTTTGCGCGCAGATCCTGATTTAAGCGCGGCCCGACTGAATTTGGGTGTTGCATATGCACAATCTGGTGAATTTGAAGAGGCACATGCGGTGTGGACGGAGCTTCTGGAAAGAGAACCCCAGCATTCGACAGCGCAAAGTTATCTGGAAGAGCTGGAGTCTGTGGATCAGGACAGCTATGTGGAGAATCGTACAATTGATTGCCATGATCACCGCTAGTTCCGCCCTCGAAGTGCATTCCCAGACTATTTGGGAAGGGGACTGGATCGGGCAGGTGATTTACAAGAACGGCACATACATGGATGTGACCTATCAGGTTCGGAATGCAGGAGATGGTCTGCAGATCATGCTCAACGCTGGTGCACGGGGCTCCTTCCCGTTCAAAATTACCAGAGCTACTCCAGACAGCCTGTTCTTTTCGTGGGATCCTTCCTCCGAACTGCTATGCAAACTGGTACGCCTTCCTGATGGGATCTATCATGGTGCATGCGAAGATCCATTAGGAGATATTGGAGGGATCATCATGGTACCCCCCGGGACGGATAGAAAAACACTGACTCTGGATCAGTCAATATTCCGGAGTATTGCAGGCATGGATTATGCAGATTCGGAAACAGAGGAATGGCTGCTTGGAGAATCCTATCCAAAGGGACGCATGATAGAGCTGGACGGGACAGCAATCAATTATGTTGATGCAGGAGATGGTCCGGCAGCGGTGGTTTTGATTGCCGGGCTGGGGGAGAATCTCTCCTCATGGGAGTTGCTTCAGCAGCGTCTGGCCCGGAATTTTCGGGTGATTGCGTATGATCGGCCTGGTCTGGGACTGTCAGAGGAGTCAGCGTTGCCACGCACGCCCCTGCAAATGGCGATGGAACTCCACGGTCTGCTTGAGAGGATTGATGCCCCGTTCCCCTGTCTGCTGGTAGCCCATGCGGAGGGTTCCCTGATTGTCCGCCAGTTTGCAGATATGTACGCAGAGAAGGTGCGTGGACTGGTACTCATTCATCCCCATCACGAAGAGCAGGGCAAATTATGGGAAACACTGGATGCAGAGGCATGGCACTCCTACTGGAGTCGCATGAAGAATTTCCAGTCTGCCTTGCCCGGCGGAATGGGACAGGAGTTTGGCGTTTATGCCAGCATTATTGACGGAGAGCTGGATGCAGAACTTTCGGAAACCCCATCTGTGCCGACTGTGGTACTGACGGCCAGCCGTACATCAGAGTTTCCCACATGGCTCGCGGATTCCCGGAAAGGGCAACGGGCATGGCGCGAGTTTCATGCTTCCTGGGTGGAGAATATGCCTTCAGGTACACACATGGTTCTGGAATCCGGCCACTTGATTCATCAGGAGTATCCCGGCAGGGTAGAGGAAGTGATTCATGCCATGCTCTCTGGCGAGTGATGAGACTTGTGCGTATGATCTGCTGCGGGAAAACCGGACGAACATCCGAGACGGAATACTTCCCTCCTCGCCAGTCTGGTATGGCCCCCGGGGATGGGGGAGCAGATGTATCTGTGAAACCCGTTACTTTGGGGCGTTTTTTTACGGCATGATCATCAAGATGAGGAAAGGATTTTTACTCGCAGGAGTCTGTTCTTTGATCGCCGGAGGCGGGGTTGCCCAGCCCGGCCCGGATACCCTCCGCATTGACCTTAAGTCAGTCTTGCAGGAAACAATCCTGATCAGTCCAGATGTTCAGGCTGCCAGGTCTGATGCAGACTGGGCCGCAGCAAGATATGATCTGGCACGAAGCTATCGGATTCTTCCCAATGCTACCATCTCCAGTGCACTGTCGGCAGTTCCAGGAGTCAAGAACCCCAATCAAACATCCCATGACCAGCTGTATCTGGATCCCATGGTACGGAACGATTATGGAAATCTGCGCCCGTATGCCCAGATGGAGATCTCTCTGATTCAGCCGATTCATACATGGGGTGCGAACAGGGCCATCACAGCGGCAGCCGCGGGGGCAGAGCTTGAGAATGCGCGGGCAGAAGAAACGGTACTGGAGGCTGCACTGCGAGCCGCAGAACTGTACTACAATGTTTTATTGACAAATGAGCTGCATCGCCTGACGGATCGGGCCGGAGATGTGGTTAACATGGCCATAGAGGAGATTGACCGACTTCTCAAGGAGGGAAATCCAGATGTTGATGATGCAGATCGTTATCAAGTACTCATTACCCAGCAGGAATATCAGCGGCGTATTGTAGAGGTCAGGCAGGAACGCCAGACTGCGTCTGCTACTCTTCGTCGCCAGCTGCTGGCTGCCGACTCTGTCCGAATCGTCCTGATGCGGGATGCCCTTGAACCTCTTCAGTTCGCTCTGGAGAGTCTGGAATTTTATCAGCAAACAGCGCTGATGTACCGCCCGGAAATCCATCAGGCCAAGGCAGGGCAGACGGCAACTCGTGCACTGATTCGTGCGGCGAGAGCTGGCTATTATCCTCAGATTGTGTTTGGACTGACGCTGAGTGCCAGTGGGGCCTCCAACCGGTTCCGGCAACCGAATCCGTATATCAGCGATTCCTTCCGGCGGTCTCGCATCCAGACAGGGATCGGACTTCGCCAGACACTGAATTTCAGGGAGACCCGGGCGCGGGTTGCACAGGCACGGGCGCGACATGCCTCTGCAGAGCATCTGGCTGCTGGCGCAGAACAGACAGTCCTGGCAGAGCTTGAGCAGGCCTGGAGACAGGTCATCATTCAGGAAGCAGCTCTGGCAGCACAGGACAGCTCACTGGCTGTCAGCAAGGAATGGCTTCGCGTGGAGCAGATCAATTTTGATCTGGATCTGGGGGATACCGAGAATCTGGTAGATGCCGTGCAGGTGAATCTGGTCATGGCGGCCGGGTACTATGAAGCGGTTCGCCGCTACAACATGGCCGTCCTGAAGCTCCTGGCGGCTGCCGGACTGCTAGTCCGTGAAATGAATTTGTTCACTGAATAACAGGAAAATGAATCTGAAGACGCTGTTTCTTTTAGGTACAGCATTGCTGTATCCCGCCTTTGCTTCCGCGCAGGATATGGAGAGTGAAGTCCGTGCATTTATCACGCAACGGGACCAGGAAATCAAAGCTGCAGTTCGCGGAATGGAGGCAGACTCATCTCTGCGGGAAGTTGCCCGTTCGCTGATCAATGATCAGATTGATTTTGAAGAGATGGGCAGACAGTCACTTGGGCAGTATTATGAAGAGATTTCCCTGGGAGAGCAGCAGGAGTTTGTTGAGGTCTTTGGCGGGATTGTGCGATCCCAGTCACTTGCAGATCTTTCTGTCTATGAGGCTCCGGTAACGGTCCAGTCCGTGGCTGTACGCGAGGATCAGGCATCCGTGAACACGACCGCAGATATCCGCGGGGACGAACTTGAGGTGGTGTATCATTTGCACCGGAAAGACGACAGCTGGTGGCTCTATGACATTGTGATTGATGGGGTCGGGACGGTAGAAGGATATTCTGTGTCCTTCCAGACCTATGTGCGCAAGCGTGGTTTTGACGCATTCATGCAGAGCCTGCGAAAACGGCTTGATGCAACCGGAAACGGATAATACAGCAGGCAGGCGTATCTTAGTGTAGAATCAAGTACAAAATTCTCGTGACAACAGAAGGATACGTCCTGCATACCTACGGCAAAGAAGCGTATCTGCGGCATGCAGTTGCGTCGCTTGTTACCCTTCGCCGCTACGATTCTTCCCGTCCCGTGGCACTCTACTGCACGACATCGCAGGTAGAGCTTCTCCGGGGCACAGGACTGGATCACAGGTTTGATCTTGTAGAGCAGCTCCCGGACAGCAGCAGATCCATCAGAGGATTCAAGCACTGTCTGCACAAGTTCAAGCCGTGGGACCGGAGTCTGTACATTGACAGCGACATCATCTGGTGTCGGGACCCGGATCCCTTGTGGGTCCAGCTTTCCGTGTATCCCTTCACTGCGACTGGACTTGAGAGGGCAGATTTTTATTTTGGAGGTCCCAAGAACGCTGAGGTGATTCTGGAGTTTTTGCGTGACCGCCGTCATCGTACGCTCTCACGTTTTGGACTGACACATCTTCCCCGTGTACAGGCGGGCATGATCTATGCCTCCGATCCCGAAGTCACACAATCTGTATGCGAGCTGGCGACGGAGTTTCATTCGCGTGTGTCGGAGACGCACTTCCGAACACGGTTGCGGGAAGGGCGCACGGAGGAATCCTGTGAGTGGAGTCTTGCCATGGCCATGAGCAGGATGGGGTTGCCGGTCTACAACTGGTATCAGGGTGCAAACAGCCCCCAACTGGATTATATTCCCGGCATGACCGAGCATACCGAGGATTTTCAAGAGGTATTCTGTGAGTACTACACAGATCGTCTTGTGTACGAAATACGGGGCATCAAAAACCCTGGTGTCCGCCAGTTCTGGATTCGGCTGATTTCGGGAATCCTCCGGAGGCGTGATCGGCTCAAGGTTACGCCGTTCGCGCTGCACTTCAGTTGGCTGCATGCCAAGCAGCCGTTCCATGATTTTGCAGATCGCGTGTGGGCGGAGTTGACGGACAAGGCTATGTCTTGAAGCTCAGGTTCCACCAGAATACAATATATTCCCTGGTGTGCGGGACAGAAAGCACCAGGATCACCCCCAGAAACAGGAGGAGCGGAGGGAGGATGGATAATCCGAAAGTGGCACTTTTGGCCAGACTCCCCCGGGACAGGGACAGGAAATTTTGCGCACGTCTGTAAGTGCAGTAGACACTCAGCAGGATCCAGGCAGCCGCCAGGATCAGTGCCATGATATCGGACTGGCGTTCATGCAGGCCCGGGGTTACAAGTACGAGTGGAAGCATCATCAAGAGAGGTGTATTGTTCATGGCGTTGACCACGAAAAAATGTTCCACAGGCACCTCTCTGCCCGGTTGCCGAGCATCCCATGCACCAAGCAGGGAGGAAACAAGGATGACCGTCAGGTAGATGGCAATCACTACGAGGGTCGGGAGAAAGGGATTGGAGGTCAGGTTCTGAATTCGTTCAATCGCATACGGAGGCAACAGAATCGCGACTGACTCAAGCATGCCGATATCCCGATATGCTTCAATGAGAATCAGAACAGTTGCGGCAATCAAAAGTCCCTGTGCAATCACATAAAAAAATGAAGCTCCTCCCAGAAGCGCGCTCTCGCGATACAATGTATCCCGGTGAGGATACATATTCATGATGTAGTTCCACATCACCTCGGGAAACTTTCGGTACCAGAGGCTCAGGAAGATGATGAGCAGGCAGGTCACCCAGCCCATGAGCAGGGGCCAGGGCGGATCCTCACGCAGGCGTTCGCCCTGACTGAAGGCAAACACAGATTGATGTTCTGTATAGATTCCGCGCAGAACATCATGGGCAGGCCGGGCTTGTCCTGTTGCATCTATGAGTCCCCATTCGGACAGAGCATCCGCAGGATCTTGCCATCGGTACACAAAAATGGCTTCATACGTTTGCGCAAGAAGTTCTGGAAGATAATTTTCCAGAAAGCGTGCCTGGGACTCGGGGGAGTCCTCCTGATACAGTCCAGATGTCCCGGGATCTACTCTTTTTCCGAGGCTGGCAAAGCCGACAGGAGTTGCACTTGTCCATCCTTCCATGACAGTAACCGGATCTGCTTTTCTGCGCGTGTCAACCAGAACCATGTCAACATGAGAAGAGCATTGATCATGGGCTACGAAGGCCGAGATATAGTACAAAGTCAGCTCCGGGGCCCATGCGGACAACTCTCTGAAATATTCACAGGCTCTCGGATCGCTGGTGTCACTCTTTGTAGCAATCCCGAAATGGTGTACAGACGGATACATGCGATGGATGTAGCGTGCATGACTCAGATGACGTTTGGCATACGCAAGGGTGTCACGAAGTGATGGTGCCGGCAGAAACGGAACAGGCAGGTCCTGGAAAAGCTGCATGCCTAGCGAGTCGGCAACACGGATCAGGGACAGGTCTGCAAGGAGGGGGAGCCGAACAGCTTCCACCCCTGCTTCATGAATTTTCAGAAGATCTGCAGCGACAGGGGGGGCAGGTGCATCCCAGACAACTCCTTTGACTGGTGCACTCTGGCTGTATGCAGTGTGAGCATATGCAGCAATCAGAAGCATGACCGGGAAGATCCGCCCGCGGGTCATCTCAGCCTAGAAAGTGGCTACACTGCGCTGCCCTGCCAGGAAGACAGCATTGGCCAGAAGGAGCCGGCCATGATAATAGAAGCCGCGAAAGACGGGGTTGTCAACAAAGTAAGTGATCTCCCCCCGTCCGACAGACTCCATCCCCAGAATGAGAGACTGTTCCAGTGGCTGCCGGGCATCTGCACCCGCAAATCCGGCAACGGGGCTGGGGTCCCGGAGTATCCCGACATTCCATCCATCCTCCAGCTGTGCAAATGCCCGTTCGTCTGTTTTCAATGTGAAGTAATCCCTGGGATAGCCGAAGGCCAGCGGATGTGTTGTATCCAGTTCTGTACGGAAGATGGCTCCGGGAATGTCTCGCGAGATTGCATGCCGATCCCGGTCGGCATAGGCATGGACAGGAAGGTTCAGGGAGTCGGTATCTGTGTCTGGTTTCAGCTTGAGTTCAAAGCCTTCCTGGTCTGCAAGGAATTCGGCTGCTCCTTCCAGTGCAATCAATCGGCCTCCTTCCCGAATCCAGTCCAGAATTTTTTCCAGCTGCTTCTCCGCAAGCACATCACTGTAATTCCCGGAGGGCAGGAGGATCACATCATAGCGCACGAGCGGCAGCCTCGCGAAGTCATCGGTAGGAATCAGGCTGGCAGGGTAGTCAAGCTGTTCGTCAAAGAAATGCCACAGCTGGCCGACGCTATAGGAGGTTATTTCGGGACCTGCAAGGATGGCAACGCGAGGCGCACGGATGGAAACAACATCATCAGATCCAAAATCGGCCCCTTCTTCAACACGCGTTGTGGAGACAGCATCCACATGCTGCAGGGTATGACGGGCACTCTGGATCACAAGGGAATCAAAGTCTGCTTTTTGTTTCCCGCGCGTCATGATCAGAGTTCCCTCGTCATAGGATTTTCCTTCAATTTTGAAGGGAGTCTCGGCATATCGCACATGTACACCTCTTTTCAGCAGTTCTGCAAGGAGCTGTGCATCTTCAAAGCTCTTCCATTCCGCAATGTAGGCAACGGGCCTGGAGGGATGAGCAGAAGGTTCGGGAGCAGGTGCCGCAGGACTCCAGTCAATCTTATGATCAAGTGCATACGCCTCTACGCCGTAGACATAGGGCAGGGCCCAGGCGGTAATATCATAGGTGAGCGAGTCTTCCAGTTCGGGTTCCGGCTCAAACAGGACACTGGTTAATACTCCCTTTGGCTGCACGGCAGGGACAACCATGTCTCCGGGTTCAATTCTGACCGTTTCCCGGTCTCCTGTATGGTAGGCAAATCCGTTTTCCGAACCTGTCGCAGTTGTGAACCCGTATGTGATCCCGAGCAGTTCCAGATGTTCCGCAATCGCTTGAACCTGATCATGCTGTCCTCTGTGTCGAATCAGGTATGCAGCGTGCTCTCCGGCTGGCCCGGTGGCGGAATTTCTGAAGTATTCGGCAAACTCGCGTACAATGCGTTCCCGTTCGTTTGCAGCTACCTCAATCGTAGACAGACTTGTGGTATAGTGATGTTCCATCCGTTCCGCAAGCGTGAGAGTATCTCCTTCCGATGTCAGAACCCCCAGCCCGGCTCGTCCAGACCCCGCCTGTTCGTATGTCATCCCGATGGCACCGTTGAAGGTCGGCCATGTGTCTCCGTAGCCCGGGTAAAGCAGGTCAAAAATCTGTCCCGTAAAGAACAGCCATCCTTCGGCATCAAAGTATCGGGCATGATTCGTCCCGATAATATCCTGGAGCTCGCGCTGCCAGGGGGTGATGTACTCGTGAAACGGTACTGCCGCAGGAGCAAAGAAATAGGGGCTGTTTATTCCCTGTTCGTGGAAATCCACATGGATATGGGGCATCCACCGATTATAGTGCGGGAGCCTCTGGCGTGTCTCCATCTGGGTTCCCCACGCCCAGTCCCGGTTCAAGTCAAAGTAGTAATGGTTGGTGCGTCCTCCCGGCCATGGTTCCGAATGCTCCCGTGCCTCCGCAAGGACATTGGCATAATTCCCGCGTGATTGACGATAAAAATGGACATAGCGGTCACGACCGTCCGGGTTCAGGCATGGATCAAGGATGACCACGGTATTTTCGAGCCATGCGGAGATGTCCGCACGGTTTCCAGATGCCAGTGTATGCAGCACTTTCATGGCGGCTTCCGTTCCGACGGATTCATTTCCGTGAACATTGTAGCTGAGCCAAACCAGGGCGGGAATATCTTCTGTGGAGGTTCCTTCCACAAGTCCGGTTTTCCGAAGATTCGCGATGCGGATGTCTTCCAGTCTTGCAAGATTGGAATCAGAAGAGATAATCAGGTACTGCAGTACGCGACCTTCATATGTGTGGCCATATTCGACGCGAATCACATTCTCGGAGGACTCGGCAACATGGTGAACATAATCTGTGACCCGGTGATGAGGCGTAAAGTCTTCTCCCAGCTCATAGCCAAGAAACTCTGCCGGGCTTTGCAGCTGCGCACCTGCAGCTGCGGGAATCAGTAACAGAAGACAGACAAGGAGTCGGATCATGATGGAGTATGTTCTCGAAGTGCTTCTATGCGAAGTTGTATAATCTCCCTGTCTTTCCATCTGTTTTCTTCCACATGGCAGAGAATATCCAGTCCGGTTTGTTGTAGGCGGGCTTCCTCTGCGGTTATGTAGTGCTGTCCCATATTAAATCCGATTGCATCCATGGAGGTGGGAGAATTGGGCCCCTGCAGCTGCATTTTGAGGTGCAGTCCTCCGCTAAGCACTCTGACGGATACCGGACGAAGATTTTCCATGAGAAACAGGGGTGCTTCATTTGCTTTGCCGAAGGGCTGGCACTGCATGAGAACTTTTTCAAACCTTCCGGGGATAATTTCCATGCTTAATCGGGCATCATACTCCAATTGTGGACCAAGTGTATGCCGGGTGGACTGCTTGCGCACCTCTGTGTTCAGTTTGGATTTGAAGAGGTGAAGGTCTTCTGTTTTCAGGGTGAGTCCTGCTGCCTTTGCATGGCCGCCAAAACGGACTAGCAGATCCTGGCAGGCTGTAACCGCATCCAGAATATGGATATTTCCTGATGTTCGGGCACTTCCGAAGACTTCTTTCCCCTCTGAGCCGGGAACATCGGTCAGGATCACCGTTGGCACTGCAAACTCCTGTACCATCTGGGATGCCGCGGGCCCCAGAATGCCGGGATGCCAGTCGGGGTGATGCAATACGAGTGCGTCTGTGTGGGTACCTGCCAGCTGGGTTCGTGCGAGTTTGCTTGCGACAGGGCGCAGTTTTCTCTCCCACTCCCTTCTGGACGAGTTGAGTTCATTGAGGCGCATGGCCAATACCCTGGCCTCCTCCTCAGAATCGGACATGAGGAGTTTCAGAGCTTCGTCTGCATGCGCCAGCCGTCCCGCGGCATTCAGGCGAGGCCCGAGCTGCATGCCGATATCGGCAGCTGTCAGATATTTCTGTGTGCAGCGTGTGACGGAGACAAGGGCTTTAATTCCGGGATTCTCGGACCTGTGCAGTACACTCAGCCCTTCCCGAACCATGATTCGGTTTTCTCCTGTCAGAGGCATGATGTCGCACACCGTAGAGATTGCCACAAGCCCCAGGTACTCGTCTGCATTCTCAGGAGATTCTCCCAGAGCTTCCAGTGTAACCTGAACCATTTTATAGGCCAGTGCACAGGCAGAAATGTCCTTGTGCGGATAGGTGCACTCTTTCCGGTTTGGATTCACATGTGCATGGCAGACCGGATCCTTGTCCTCATTTTGGTGATGATCACAGATGATGAGATCAATTCCGGCATCCTTTGCTTTCGCGGCAGTTTCCTCGCTATCCGTACCACAATCCAGGACGATGATCAGCGAGCAGTTCTTTGAGTGGGCAAGGTCAACTCCACTTGCATGAAAGCCATGATTTTCTTTTTGGCGGTCAGGGATGCAGGACTCGGTTTCGAGTCCACGGGACTGCAGAAACTGCAGAATGAGAGCTGTAGAAGTAACCCCGTCTGCATCAAAGTCTCCGTATACGAGCACCTTTTCCTTTTCCGTAACTGCCTGTGCAATCCGCTGGGCTGCCAGATCCACTTCCGCCAGAAGATGGGGATCATGCAGGTCCTCTTTTGTTGCCCGAAAGTACTCTCTTGCTGCATCCAGGGACTCAATCCCTCGCAGTACCAGACAGCGGGTCAGCGGCTCGGGGAGCGCATTCAGTTCCTGACTGAGCCGCTCAACAGTGGCCGGGTTTTCTACGGGACGCTCGCTCCATCGCATGGTGTGTTTCTGCCCTTCAGTGAAGTCCCAAATATACGACTGATTCGCGGGTTATCCTGATGGAATCGGGGACCAGAGAAATTTTTAATCGCGTCATTTGGAGTCGGGTGGATTGGATGCATCTTCCATGCTCACTGCAACCCAGCTCAGTGTTTTCGGATCGTTTTTCTTTGATTTTTTCAGGGCCACAACCGTAACCCTTGTCCCATTTTCGATATTCTTTACCAGATTTGGAGGCACGAATATGTCATCCACAAATCCGAATCCTTTTTCATGAACGCGTAGCGTATCTGTTTTTTTGACAGGTCAATCCGAATTCTTGGGAATCATCACCTTCGTCCTCATGGCACAACATTTATCGTGATAGCGGAGTTACGACAGCATAACAGGACTAAATGTCGTCCATTACAAACTCTCTGTTCTCCCATCTAACCCTGAGGAAATGCCGCGAGAAACCTGTTTTTGCGATCATCTTTTCGGATAGTATATGGATTTTGACTGGGGGATGATTCATGGTTCAAAGATCAATCTGAGACGATCTCTGATCTTTTCCGAAGTATGCCATTCCAGGATTACTCTCTTGACAGCAGCAAATTTGTTGTAATGGACATGAAGTTTGGCCTTACCCTCGTCTCCCTCAAGGAAGTATATCTCTTGAAAATCGCGATGTTCAACTTTAATAATCTGTATGTTATGCGGGTTCAGCTTATTGCAGAATGCGTCATAAATCTCTTCCTGGAATGTATCTGAAAAGCTGGGGACCGACCTGAACGGTTGCATCTAATCATCATCAATAAGTCGACTTTGACCAAAGTCATAGCCAGGCCCACCTCTAAATGGATTTTTGCGGGGTACTTTGGTCAGATAAATACTTTCTGTTGGTACGGAGAAGGCTGTGTAGCGATATCTATGATAGTCTATGTTTGCTAGCCCTGTATTGTTGGACAGGTCAGCAATGATCGTTTCAAACAGACAACCTTGGGCTCTGTGCAGGGTTATGGCATAACCAAAACGCAGTTTTTCTGCGTTCAAATAAGGTCCACCTACATGCCTTTT
Organism: Rhodothermales bacterium; assembly: GCA_965203305.1. GTDB lineage: Bacteria > Bacteroidota > Rhodothermia > Rhodothermales > Bin80 > Bin80. Next base: position 376,426 of record OZ241874.1, read on the forward strand.
TATCCTGCCTCGCACAGTCTTGGCATCCTCCATGATCAATGTCCACTGATCTTGGGTAAGTCCAGTTTTCTCCTCACCACCCACCTGTTTGGAAATAGCTGTCCGTTTTTGGGCATATCTAAAAATAGCATGCCATCTCTCTCCTTCGTTACTACTAAAAATTTGTGGAGCATCTGCTTGAGTCTTGGCATATTCCAGAATTAATTTCCACTGAAATTCCGTAAGATTTGACTCTCGCTGATGATTTGCTCCTTTATTCTTGTCTTTTGAGCGTGATAAAGCACCTACCCGTTCCTGGGCATGTTTTTCAATCGTACGCCAATGGTCATCTTCCTTACTGATCAGCTGGATTTCTGCACATGCTAGTATTGCTCTCCACTGATCCTTAGTAAGGTTTGATTTGGCACTAATTTCCTCACTGACTCTGTTTTCCTTCGTGTGAGCAGGAATATCTATTTGCTCTTGCACATATTCTTGAATATTGGACCACTGTTCTTTCTTTTCAATTTTACTTTTTGCATATTTCAGCAGCGTTTCCCACTGATTTCTGGTGAGGCTTGATTTTTTTCCTTCTTTCTTTTCTGTTTGTTCTTTAGCATACTCCTGTATGGCAACCCACAGCTGACTGTTTTCAATTTGAATCTTAGCACATTCCAGAATCACTGCCCACTGCTCTCTATCAAGTTGTTTTACTTGCTCCAGAGTATATTCATGAAACACATCCCACTGTTCGGATCTTTCCATCTTAACATATTCCAGTATTGCTTCCCACTGATCTCGGGTAAAAATTATGGCTCCTTTCCTGTCTCTGTTCTCTCCCGTATGTGCAGAACTGTCCCTTACCTTTTCATGAGCATGTTCTACAATGGACTGCCACTGTTTAAGTTTTTCAGCAGGCTTTTCTGCACATTCTAGAATTATTTTCCACTGATCTTTGCCGAGAGTTGTCATTGGTTCTACGCCCACAGAAGTATCTATTCGTTCTTGAACATATCTGTGAATGAATGTCCACTTATCTAGCTCTCTAATTTGGATTTTTGCATATTCTAGAGTTAATCTCCAGTGCTCTCTGGTAAGGTTAATCTGCTCTTGGGCATACTTGCGGATGTTCGCCCATTTTTCAGTGTACACCCTGACAGCCAAAGATATGTCTCTACCCAGTTTGGGTTTTTCTGCATACAGGAAGTCTTCAAAGCATAGGAATTCCGAGTCGTGGTCACAATCTATTTTCTTCCAGCGAATACGAATCCTGACGAATTTCGCCGTGATCGGCCTTTTTCTTCCGCTTAGCGATTGCGTAATGGTCTCTGTTCCTAAAATTTTTGTAACAACTCCAAATGATCCGTTTGGGACATTAATATCTTTGTTCTGATCAGAGTTTTTGGAGCATTTTTCACAAGTGAAACTAGTGCTTTTATAGTATCCGTCCGAACAGCCTCCATATAAGCTGTCAGGGGGGATACGCTGGTATGGTGGATTTGTGCCTTCCTGAGTCCACTCTGTGACCGAGGGGTGGTCGTGTTATCGGTCTGCGGGTTCTTCTGGCAGTCTGTTGTCTCTTCGTGATTCCATGCCGGGGATTTTTCCTGGAAGCTGGAGTGGCTGTATTGGAAGGGGATCTTGGGTGGGGATGGATTCAGGAACAGTATTTATATTTATGTTACATAAATTTTCACTTTTAGTATTTTATGTTGTATATTTCCAGCATGGAACGCATCGCTCCCATCCTGTCCGAGCACGCCCCGCCCCAGGAGATTCTGGAAGCTCTTCGGAAGAAGACCGCCGAGTGCGAGACCCTGCGAACGAAGTGCGAAGCCAGAGACCAGAAGATTGAGACCCTAGACCGGGAATGCGAGACCCTGCGAACGAAGTGCGAAGCCAGAGACCAGAAGATTGAGACCCTAGACCGGGAATGCGAGACCCTGCGAACGAAGTGCGAAGCCAGAGACCAGAAGATTGAGACCCTAGACCGGGAATGCGAGACCCTGCGAACGAAGTGCGAAGCCAGAGACCGGGAGATTGAGACCCTGGAAGCAAAGTGCGAGACCCAAGACCGGGAGAGCAAGACTCTGCGGGCAAAGTGCGAGACCCAAGAGAAAAAGATCCAAGACTTGCGCAAAGAAATCCGCGCCCTCAAACAGGAGCTTGCCTTCGTGAGAAGTCAGAAGTATCGACCGAAAAGCGAGCGGCATGACCGTAGCCAGTATGAGATGTTTCCAGATCAGGTCTCTGCTGCCGCTTGGCACGAGGTGGAGCGGAAAGAGAGGCGGAAGAAGACCGGGAAAAAGCGCGTCTATATGGGGAAAGAATTCTGGAAGAACGCAGGACTGCCCGTAGAAACGGTCCGCATGGATCCCCCGGACAACCTTCCCCCCGATGCCAAACTCGTCGGGTATGTGGAGAGAGAAAAGCTGGCTCGCAAACCGGGACAGTTGTATGTCAAGTGCGAACTGTATCCGGTCTTTGCGAGGGAAGACGGCACGAAACTGTGCGAGGCGCCGTTGCCCACCGACCGCGGACTGCGCAAGTGCCGGGCGGATGAGAGCCTGCTGACCCATCTGGTGCTCTCCAAGTATCTCTATCACCTCCCGATTGAGCGGATCGTGAAGCAGCTGCATCTGGAATCTGGCGTACAGATTTCCAAATCCACGGCAACGGACTGGGTACACCTGGTGGCCTCCCGGCTGGATCGCCTGAACCATCCCCTGCGCATGGAAGTGCTGGCAGATGGCTATATTCAGGCAGACGAAACCCGCATTCTGGTGCAGGATCGGGCGAAAAGCAGGGCCGGTGGCACCTATCACAGGGGCTGGTACTTTTTCTATACCTGTCCCATCTCTGGACTGATCCTGGTGGATTATCAGCCGACGCGTTCCCGGGCAGGGCCGACGGAAATGCTGGAGGGGTTCCGGGGAGAGTTGCAGACCGACGGCTATGCGGTCTACCATCAGTTTGGGAAAATAGACGGGATTGAACTGTTCGCGTGCTGGGCGCATGCCCGGCGGAAATTCAAGAATGCTCTGCGTGCCGAGGGAGAGAACTCCCCACAGGCGGAACAGGCTGTGGTGCTGATCCAGCAGCTGTATGCAGTGGAGGACGAGCTCCGCGAGCAGGGGGCAGACGCTGCGGAGCGGGTGCGGGTGCGCCAGGAGCAGTCCGTCCCCATCCTGCAGGTGCTGGAAGCCCTCCTGCGAGAACACACCGGGGACAATGACACCTTCTGGTTCAGAGCCGTGCGCTACACCCTGAAGCTATGGGATCGCCTGAGCGGCTTCACCCGCAATGGACGCGTGGAGATTGACAACAATCTCGTGGAGAACCGGGTTCGTCCCATTGCACTGGGACGCAAGAACTACCTGTTTGCCGGCTCGCATGCGGCCGCCGCCAATGCCGCCACGATCTACTCTCTGCTCAGTACTTGCCAACTCCATGAAGTCCATCCGCAGGAGTGGCTGATGGATATCCTGAGGCGCGTGGAAACCACGCCTGACGAAGAGCTCCACACGCTGCTGCCTCATCACTGGAAGGCGACCCGGCAGAAAGAACAACAAGTGCCACTCGCCAAGGCAGCATAGCCTCCCCCGCTTCCCCGCGGGAACGACACGGGATCCAAAACCATCGCTTGGTTCCCGCCAGAAAAAGTAGGACGCACCCGGCAGACCCGCACAGAACAGGGGACGAGAATCACAAACGGAAACTCCCGGGAACACACAGAACCTCTCTGCCTTCGGAATCCCTGATCCCCTCACAGAATATGCCGCAGGAAGGCACCAACCCTAGACAGGGGCGTATGCCAAAATACAGGGGCAAGACAGGGCTGTTCGGACGCTTACCTTTTATAAGCCACGATGAGATCCTCCTCTGTCAGCTCTGGGCCCCTGCCGAATGCGCGGTGTCTGATTCCCTCATTGTATTGGTTCACCTGTTCATGTGTGTGAGCCGCTACTGTGGCATCTTGATTCTTGACCAACTGGTCAATATCTCCTGGCAGATTGGATAATTGGATACAGTGTTTGGCATTCAGGCTAAGTGGAAAGCGTTTTGTCTCCCGCTTGTGAATCGCTTTTACCAATGATTCTCGGTTCTTTAAAAACGGATCAGGGTATTGAATGCATTTGAAGTCCTCCAGCCGCTCATGTTGCACCGATTCTGAGAATTCACGCAACTTTGAGAGAAGCCTTAAGATAGATGAACCCGATAACTGAATCTGATAGGGATCACCAATGAAGATCATTTGACGCTGCGATCCAGAAAAGTCAACGAAACTCATCAAATCATCCATCAGATAACCACTGCCAAATCTTTGACCATCCGCTTCCCTGTAGGAATTTCCAATCAAATGGGCATCACCTATAATGTATAACTGATGTTTGCTGTCCTCATTTTTGACCAGATCATAAACGAAAACCTTCTCCTTTTCATCAAATCGTCGTATTCTGTCATACAACATTCCGTATACACTCTTGCTTTTGATCTTGATAGGCTGATTTTCTCGCAAAAATGTCTCTGCTCCTGAATTCGCACCCTCAGGCAATCTGGGATTTTGCAAGCCGATTGAGTATGTTATACGTGAGGTGGGCGAAAGTACCGTAAAAATGTCCGCGATGGCACTCTCTATCGCCTCCTGCACGACTGGTTCCCCCACCTCTCGCACGGCTGATTTCACCACCTCTCGCATACACTGCCCAAACGGGCCCGTCAGTACTAGAATACGACGAGCCTCTGAGTTGTCCATGAAATCTCGAACTATACCTCTGATTTGACTATAGCTATTGGGGCTGTTCTCATTCATGTGTTTTCGGGAAATTTGCGGGAAGTGCTGGGAACAAAGGGTGCAGCGCGGTGTGCGAAATGTAATCACCGTAACTAGCGGCAGTTAACGCCTGAAAAAAAATTTGGTATGTATGCGTTCCCGGGTTTTTCCATCCACCGGTGATTTTGCGTTACGCCGCTGACGCTTTTCCCCCTGATTAAAGAACACCTGTATTTAGTAGAAGTTTCTTGCAAAAATTTATAGTTCTATCCCAATTAGTGTGGCTTTGTTAGTTCTGCAGGCTTGCAAATCTGAGTGACCAGATGCTTGGTACAGGCGATAGCATGCTCTGTGAATGCTTGCAGGCATGATAAGGTGAATATTTGGGAATTTTGTCAGAGTCTCCCCGCGCCAAGCATGGTGTAGCAAAATGTGCTATAGTACTTCCAAGTCTCCCTCTCTATAAAGCCCAGATTTTAATATCTATCCATAACTATCGGGATAGAACCAAATTTATCAGTGAGACGATGCCTTACCCTGAGGGTGCGGATAGGGACAAGCTGGATGTTATGTGAGTGTACTTTTGAGAGCTTCTGCGATCCTGCAAATACATTCATGGCCCGGTAGTCTGAACACCTCCCTCAAACCTACAGAAGCCGGAACGAGATTCCCACTGCTAGAGACTGTTTCTGCTGGACATAGGGAGACAGATCTCGGTCCAGATACGCTGTATATTCCGCGTTGACCTGAAGCCATGCGTTCACTTTCATGGTGAGGAAGGTCTCCCAGGTTGAGTCAGGAGACTGCTGGTTAAATGCCAGAAAGAGAGTCAGAGTTGACTTGAGATGGACATTCGGGAAGATCGTACGCTCAAAGTTTACCAGCCCTGCGGAGCCCACCTGCCAGCGAAATGCCTGATCCAGAGGTACCTTGTAGCGGCTTCGCAGACCGCGAATCGCCACAATAGTTTCCTTCGCAGCAATCCCCAGGCGCACATCGAGCCAGCGTTTGACCGGATAGTTCAGACCGATAGACTGGGTTGCGATAGCAGGAGAGAAGAACCCCGAGATTTGTACCTTGTCTTTCGCTGGATCCTTGTCATTATATTGGAAGCCATCTGCAAACTGGGACCGAAAATCCAGAGTAATGGTGGGACTCAGTTGCCCAAAGAGGGAGATTCCAGAGAACTTGAATGCATTTCGGATATGGATCAGGTCATCTGACTTGCGTATCTCAACTCCCTCCTGCTTGACAGTCCCATATGCAAGACGCATCTCATGCTCCTGCTGACTTTCCGAAGATGTTTTCGTTGCTTTTGCACTGATTCCAGTCCCCAGTGCGAGAGAACTGACACCCCCGTCATGCCAGCGATAGAACCCGACTTGGGAAAAGGATACAGTTCCTCTCGCCTCGGTTGTCCAGGTTGAATCCGACTGGGCAAAGCAGGGAGTGGCAGATACCAGAAATGTCAGGAACAGAGTGAGTCTGTACATGAGATCCGGTTCAGTCAGACATACTGATGCGCAGACGATTACGGGCTCGCTCCAGAGCCTGCTCGGCGCGGAGGCGATCCGCACTGCTGGAGGCGTGCTGAATCCTGTCCAGTGCACGCTGTTCTGCCTTTTTGGCGCGATCCGTATCAATGTCGGATGCGGGTTCTGCTGTTTCCGCAAGAACCGTTACAATATTGCCGATGACCTCAACGAAACCTCCGCTCGTTGCAAAAATTACTTTTTCCGCTCCGGCAAGTGTCAGAACCAGAGGCCCTACATTCAGAGAGGCAATCATTGGTGCATGATTGTAGAGAATCTGGAAGTTGCCGTCTGGACCAGGAGCGCGGAGCCCAGCCGCATATCCCTGAAACACACGCTTGTCAGGAGCAACGATATCAACCCGGAGTAGTCGTTTTCCTTCACTCATGAGGTTTCCGCGAGCTTGCGCTCTCCGTCTTCAATAACCTCGTCAATCGTCCCCTTGTAGGTAAAGGCAGATTCTGGCAGATGATCAAGCTCTCCAGAGAGAATCATCTGGAACCCTTTGATTGTATCTCCAATCTTGACATACTTGCCTTTGGATCCCGTGAACTGCTCAGCTACAAAGAAGGGCTGGCTCATGTATCGCTCCGCCCGGCGCGCACGCTGAACCACGAGCTTGTCCTCGTCAGAGAGTTCGTCCATTCCGAGGATGGCAATAATATCCTGCAATTCCTTGTATCGCTGCAGAAGCTGCTTCACATCCTGAGCGGTTGTGTAGTGCTCATCTCCTACTACTCGGGGAGTCAGAATCGTTGAGTTGGAGTCAAGCGGGTCAATTGCCGGATACAGCCCCAGGGAGGAGATGCGACGAGAGAGTACGGTCGTTGCATCCAGGTGTGCAAAGGCAGTGGCCGGTGCCGGGTCGGTAAGGTCATCTGCAGGTACGTAAATCGCCTGCACTGATGTAATTGATCCGCTCTTTGTGGAGGTAATTCGCTCCTGAAGCTCTCCCATTTCCGTGGACAGGGTCGGCTGATAGCCCACAGCACTGGGCATCCGCCCAAGAAGTGCACTCACCTCAGAGCCTGCCTGGGTAAACCGGAAAATATTGTCTACAAACAGCAGCACATCCTTTCCCCCCAAGTCACGGAAATACTCTGCAACGGTCAGCCCGCTCAGTGCCACGCGTGCACGTGCGCCAGGAGGTTCGTTCATCTGTCCAAAGATCAGACTGATGCTGCTTTCCTTGATCTTGTCAAGGTCTACTTTGGACAGGTCCCATTCTCCTTCTTCCAGTGCTTTCTGGAACTCCTCGCCATACTGCATAACTCCGCTCTCAATCATCTCGCGAAGCAGGTCATTGCCTTCACGGGTACGTTCACCTACGCCGGCAAAGACCGACAGTCCCTCATGCGCCTTGGCGATATTATTAATCAGCTCCATGATAAGGACAGTCTTCCCAACCCCTGCCCCGCCAAAGAGACCAATCTTGCCGCCCCGCGCATATGGCTGAATGAGGTCAACGACCTTGATCCCGGTTTCCAGCATCTCCACACTGGTGGACAGGTTGCTGAATGCAGGCGGTTCACGGTGAATAGGCAAAGAGCCTTCAGATTCAGGCTGTGGCAGTCCATCAATTGCACGGCCGACCACATTAAAGAGACGCCCCCGAATCTCTGGTCCAGTAGGCATTGCAATGGGGCCTCCCGAGCTGGTGACTTTTTCGCCTCGGATCAGACCGTCTGTCGAGTCCATGGCGATGGCTCGAACACGGTTTTCGCCCAGATGCTGCTGTACCTCAAGGACGAGAGCATCCTGATTTTCACGGGTGATTTCCAGTGCATCCAGAATATCCGGCACCTCTCCAGCAGAGAAGGAAACATCAACGACAGGTCCAACCACCTGTACAACTTGACCAGTTGAGGCCATATTTTGATTAAGCGGGTTTAGTGAATGGAAAATTTGGGCAAGTCTTGAACGGGCATGACTATCCTGAGAGATCAAGACATGATGCAATCGTGTGAGTCAGCAATGAATTCAGTTTGGATACACGATAACTGTGGACTTGCGTAATTTCAGATCGCCCCTTTAACGGAGCTAAGAAAAAATAGCTTCATTCAGAGCAGGGGATTTTGTCCCAGTCAGAGGAAAATTTCTAACTTGAGATGGCCAGCTCTGGAACAGGCATCCCATCCTTGTATTAGATTCCTAGTCTTATTTTGACCTGTCATGACGATTTCGATGCGTTTTCTGGGCATAGTACCTCTGATCATGCTGGTTGCCATGTCCGTATACGGGCAAGAGAGAATGTCTATTGTCAAAAAAACTTTGGGCATGGAGAAGAGGGACGGGTTTTTCCCAGTGTATTGGAGCGAAGCAACAGGCGAGATATATCTGGAAATTCCTGCAATGGAGCAGGACTTCATTTATGTATCGTCCATGCCTGCAGGACTTGGATCAAATGATATCGGGCTGGACCGAAGCCAGCTCGGCAGTACGCGTCTGGTCCGGTTTGAGCGCAGTGGTCCCAAAATTCTGCTGGTCATGCCAAACTTGCGGTATCGCGCTGAATCAGAATCAGATGCTGAGCGCGCATCTGTAGATGAGGCGTTTGCAGAAGCCATTCTCTGGGGATTTACAGTGGAGGCCGAAGATGCGGGAAGAGTACTCGTGAATGCCACCGATTTTGTTGTCAGAGATGCAAATGATGTTGTACGCAGGTTGCATAGGGCGGGGCAGGGAAAATTCAGTCTGGATAAAAGTCGCAGTGCCCCAGTTCCTTCCATACTCAAGTCTTTTCCGAAAAACACAGAGATGGAAGCACGGATTACCTTTACCTCCACGGATCCGGGCAATTATGTGCGCGATGTGGCCGCTGATCCATACTCTGTCACTCTGAGTGTACGACACTCATTTGTGATGCTTCCTGATGATGCATACACACCGAGAGTATTTCATCCCGGGGCCGGATACGGTACGGTCAGTTACATGGATTATGCAGTGCCGATTGGCGAAGACATGATGAAGCGTTATATCCGGCGACACCGGCTGGTGAAGCAGAATCCAGATTCTGTGCTCAGTGATCCCGTATCTCCCATCATATACTATCTTGATTCAGGTACGCCAGAGCCGGTCAGAGGAGCACTCCTGGATGGTGCGAAATGGTGGTCCGAAGCATTCGAAACAGCCGGATTCTCCAACGCATTTCGAATTGAGATGCTGCCGGAAGGGGCTGATCCGATGGATGTCAGATACAATACGATTCAGTGGGTGCACCGCGCAACCCGGGGCTGGAGTTACGGGGCAAGCGTCGTTGATCCCCGAACCGGCGAGATCATCAAGGGGCATGTGTCACTTGGTTCACTTCGGGTACGACAGGATTATTTGATTGCAGAAGGACTTCTGGCTCCGTATGGAGACTCCCTGACAGCGGATGATCCGATGCTCTCCATGTCTCTGGCACGGATTCGGCAATTATCCGCACATGAAGTTGGTCATACGCTGGGACTCAGTCACAATTTTATCTCCTCGGCAGATCAGCGCTCATCTGTGATGGACTATCCCGCTCCGTACGCTGTGCTGGTTGACGATGGCGAGATTGACCTGAATGCCGCGTATGCAGCCGGAATCGGGGAATGGGACAAGGCTGCGATTGCTTACGGGTATGCACAGCCGATGTCCAACGAGAGCGAGGAGTCTCTGCTTGAAGCAATCCTCCAAAATGCACGGGATCGGGGACTACGGTACATTACCGATGCGGATGCCCGTCCAGCGGGCGCGGCGCACCCGCTTGCCAATTTGTGGGACAATGGAGATGACATGGTACAGGCACTTCACCATGAAATGGACATCCGCGCAGTGGCCATGGCACGTTTCGGGGAGGAAGTCATTCGCAAAGGGCGGCCACTAGCCACCATGGAAGAAGTTCTGGTTCCACTCTATCTGCGACACCGGTATCAGGTGGAAGCCACGGCAAAACTGCTGGGAGGAGTGTCTTATACCTACGCTATGCGTGAAGACGGTCAGCCAGCAATCGCACCTGTTGAGGGGAACATTCAGGAGGATGCACTGGATGCATTGTTGCGAGTGATTTCTTCAGAGGAGCTTCGCGTTCCAGAAAGTGTACGATTGCGTCTTCCGCCTCGGCCGCCGGGATTTCCGATGCATCGGGAGTTGTTTCAGCGTCATACCGGATTGACGTTTGATCCCTATACCCCTGCCGCAGCCGTTGCTACGATGGTGTTTGCCCAGATACTCAATCCAGAGCGGGCTGCCCGCATGGTTTATCAGACAGATACTGATGTCACGCTGCCTGATTTTCACGAAGTGATGGAGCGTATCAGTGATGAAGTCTGGGGGATTCCCGTAGCAGACGATCCGTACGAGGCCGAATTGCAGCGGGTAGTCCAGCAAGTATGGATTGATGAACTGATCGGACTGGCCAGTAACCGCGAGGCGGCTCCTCCAGTGAGAGTACTGGTTCTGGAACGGCTCCGCGAATTTACAGAATGGATTCCAGAGGTTTCAGTGCCTCGGAGTGATCGCAGGACTCGCTACCATCGTCGGATGATTCTGGACGAGATTGAGAGATACTTGCGCAGGGACTATAAGGAGGAGCAACGAGATCGCACAGTGATTCCCCCGGGATCTCCTATCGGTTCCAGCGAACGCCGCCATGCGCATCATGCATTTCTGAACGCTACGGCAACGGACTGGTGCAGCCACTGAGCAGAGTATGAACTTGATCAGGGAATTTGGACATGGCAACACATCCTGCCACAGTCTTTCTTTATATCCGGTCCTCATTATGCTAGAAATCACTGCTATCGTATCGCCTGAACCGGAAACCAGAATCACCCTGCAGATGAAAGTTGCTGGAACATCAGATCGTTCGTGTATTGCCGACAAGGTCGCAATATGGCAGATTTCTTCTAACTGGACAAGTCTCCCCTGACGGGTGTATCCATGCCATCTCCCAAGAATCCGGCTAATCTCAGGGAAGTCGCACTCCATTATCTGCGTGATGCAGTAAGCAGTGCGGATGCACAGTTTCGAGACGGTCAGTGGGAGAGTATTGAGCAGGCGGTCAATGGGAATCGCGTACTTGTAGTACAGCGTACGGGCTGGGGGAAGACCATGGTCTATACGATTGCAACCAAGCTCAGACGTGAAAGAGGGGCCGGGCCCTCGCTCATGATTTCTCCGCTCGTGGCACTGATGCGCAATCAGGAGCAGGCAGCGTTTACTCTCGGGCTGAATGCGCGCAGAATGACAGGAGATAACCGTGATGACTGGGGCAAGATTCATGAGGAGCTGGAGGAAGATGAGGTGGACATTCTTATGATTACCCCCGAACGCCTGGCAAATGACATGTTTTTGACGAGAACACTGCCGGTAGTGGCAGATGCAATTGGAATGCTGATCATAGATGAAGCGCATTGCATATCGGATTGGGGACACGATTTTCGTCCAGATTATTTGCGCATTCGCAGAATCCAGAAAATGATCCCGAAGGGGGCTGCAATTGTGGCAACAACGGCAACAGCAAATGATCGTGTCGTGGAAGATGTGCGCAAACAACTGGGAGAGAATATTCAGGTCACTCGTGGGAGTCTGGTCAGGGACAGTCTGCGTCTGTATAATTTCAGAATGCCTGATGCCGAAACAAGACTGGCCTGGATGGTCTGGGCAATCCGGGATCAGCGTTTGACGGGAAGTGGCATCATTTATGTTCTCACACGCAAGGATGCAGATATGGTCGCCGGCTGGCTGAAATCCAAGGGAATAGATGCCCGTGCATACTATGGGGATACAGGCGAGCGGGAAAAGTTGGAACAGGCACTCATGAATAATGAGTTAAAAGTTTTGGTTGCCACCATTGCTCTTGGGATGGGATTTGACAAGCCGGACTTGTCGTTCATTATCCATTATCAGCGGCCGGGATCAGTTGTGCATTATTATCAGCAGGTTGGACGGGCTGGCAGAGGAATTCTGAATGCTTACGGATTTCTCCTGTGGGGGGAAGAAGATGAAAAAATTCTTGACTGGTTCTTTGATAATGCCTTCCCCTCTCAGGAGGAGATTGATCAGGTTCTTGGTATATTGGAAGATACGGACGGGGGATTGAGACTCACTGAGATCATGTTCCGGGTCAATCTGAAAAAGAGCAGAATTGAAAAGATTCTAAAGTTATCCTCGCTGGAGTCTCCTGCACCAGTTATCTATGAGCGTGGGGCATGGTATGCAACCGGAGAGGCAGATGGATTTCAAATTCCACCGGAACGGATTGAAAGGTTGCGCAAAAGCCGTGATCGTGAGAAGGTACAGATGCGCGAATACATGAATCATGAGGGGTGTCTGATGGAGTTTTTGCAGAAGGCACTGGATGACAAGACAGCGCAAAGATGTGGAAAATGCCAGAATTGCTCGGATGGAAAGGGGAAGTCTCATATGCCTAAGCCAGAAATGATTAATGTGGCGAGGCAGTATCTGAAGAAACGCCCCTTGTCTATTCCCGTCCAGCGAGAGTGGCCGATATCGGAGTTATCTGACCATCCCATTCACGAGACCACTCAGATCAAATCAGGGTATCAGGCACTGTGGGGATTTGCCCTTTTTTATGCATTCGACCGAGGGCTGGGAGATCAAATTCTGGCAGAGCGGAAGTCAAGTCTGCAGTATTCAGAGTCCACGGTAGATGCATTCGTCTCTGGGCTGAGAGATAGAGTCAAGAAACTCCGATGTGTGACTTACATACCTCCGCGCGGGGAGAGGGAGCATGTGCCAATTTTAGCAGAAGCCGTTGCCGACCGTCTTGGGCTGCGGCTGGTGCATGCGGTCTCAAGAACGGGTTTTGGAGGACCACAGGGAGAGCGGAATAACCAGGTTCAGCGTGCCCGCAATGTTGCGGATGCTTTTGCAATTGAACAGCCATGCAGAGAGCCGACGCTTCTGATTGATGATTTGACAGTCAGTGGCTGGACTCTCGCGACGGTGGCGGCACTTCTGCGCTATGATGGCTGTCCCAAGGTGATGCCTGCGACGTTGATCATACGCAGTCTGTCCGAGTGAGATAATGGGGCGACTCTCTGACGACACCACTGCAATTCTTCTCCTCTATGCCTGGTTTGGAGGAGAGGGGGAGCAGAAGCCATTGACACTCCAGGAATATAACAAACTTGAGAGATGGCTTATTCGTAATCATTACAGCCCGGGTGATTTGATTGATCATTCGGATATAGCGGAGAGAGCATCTAGGGGTGCAGGACTGGATTATGATCGTCTGGCCTCCCTGCTAAGTCGGGGAATTACGCTGGGATTTTACTTAGAGGCTTGGGAGCGCAGAGGATTCTGGGTAGTCAGTCAAAGAGATATTTCTTACCCAGATCGAATTCAGAAGAGCTTGAAGTCACAGGCACCTCCGGTTTTGTTTGGAACTGGTGAGATGACGCTCCTTGACCAGATAGGAGTTGCCGTTTTGGGGCCAGATCAAGAGGTATTCCAGTCTGGTGAGTATGCCAGGGAGACTGCTATGCTCTGTGCGCAGAATCATCATTCCATCATCGTTGCGGGGAAACACGCAGTTTCCACCGCCGCGGTACGGAGCGCGATTGATGGCGGAGGAAGCGTGATCTGGCTGCGACAGGGGGCAATGTTGGCGGAGCCACATGGGAAAATGCTTCGGAATGCGAAAGGGGCAGGAAAAAGTCTTATCCTCTCTACTCGCAGTCCCGCCGATCAGCGATCCATCCCACAGGAACCAGAAATCGGCAAATTCTTAATGGGACTCTGCAATTCTGTGGTGTATATAGATGGTGCAGAACTTAGCACAGACCAGTATGGACTGGAAATGGCCATACGGTGGGCTCTGCCGAACAGAAAATGTTTTGTACTGTCAGCCGAACATCTTACAGCAGTGGCAGAGGGGCTGGTTCAGGAAGGTGCAAAGATATGGACCAATGCACAGGATACGATTGAGACAGGGTTATTTGTTCCTGTTCCAGAAGAGTTAGATGTCTTTGAAAACACAGAAGATGACATGTCAAATGAGCAGGAAAATATACCTGAAAATGGAGGAGAGGAGATGGTACAGGAAGAATTGTTTGGCAATGTCTCTGACAAGCCACAGCCATTAACGCCTTGGACATTGACTCGGAGTGATAAGAGATATCCCGGTATAATTCGGGCCAACATGGATCATGCTCCGCTGTCAATTCACGGAATCGGTTCATGGAGTCTTCTGTGTCCGGGCGGGTTGGCAATTATTGGCCCCGATGCAATTCCACGAGAAAGGACTGCAGAGGCCCGCAAAGAAGCTTTTTCTGCCGCGAAGCAGGGGAAAACCGTGATTGTGGCAGGGTACATGAATATGGCAAAGAAGATTGTGAAGGCAGTGCATGAGTGCTCAGGAAGAGTAATCTGGGTTTTGTCTGACAGAGAGAGTGCTCTGAAGAGGTATCTGGATGGGGATTATGCTCAAATCGTCCGTGATGAGCATTTAGTGATCCTCACGGCCCAGAACCCGGACATATCCAAGAAATCCAGTGAAAAATCAATTGTTACTTCACTGGCGGTTGAATTTGCAGACCGTATCCTGTATGTTGACGGGTTCCCCAAAAACTCGAATGATCGGTTTGAGGCACATACCGCGGCGCAAAGGCGTCCAGATGTATGCCACCTGTTGCCTGGTGATCCCATTTCCCCTCTGGGAAAAAAACTCAGAGATTTGGGAGTCAAAGACTGGACCGGTGAGGAGACTGGTCTGCGCAGTGGGTACGGTCAATAATAGAATGCTGAACCAGTCAGAGGAACGATTCGTCAAGAAAGCAGTCGGTGAATCAATACGATGTGTTGATCTTTTTTGCGGTGCAGGTGGGTTGACGAATGGACTGGAATCGGCTGGAATCAATGTCAGACTCGGGATTGATACGGACCCGGATTGTGAATATCCCTACACCGCAAATAACAGAGCATCCTTCCTCCTCCAATCAGTTGAGAGCGTAACCTCATCGGATATCATGGAAGCCTTTGGTGATGCTCCTTTCAAGCTGCTGGCAGGTTGTGCACCCTGTCAGCCATTCTCAACATACAGCCGGACATGGTCCCACTCTTCAGATAAACGATGGAATCTTCTGGAGCACTTCTCCCGTCTTGTCCACGAGGTGCAACCCCAGCTGGTCACTATGGAAAATGTGCCTCCACTGGAGCGGGAGGATGTGTTCTCTGACTTTCGCGAAATGCTGAAGAATAGAGGATTCAGTGTTGCACACAAAATCGTCAATTGTGCTGATTTTGGAGTACCTCAGCGTCGGAAAAGGCTGGTATTGCTTGCTTCACGTTTGGGAGCAATTAAGCTTCTGGAACCCTCCGCACCCGAAGAAGAGCAGATAACTGTTCACGAGGCAATCGGACATCTTGCTCCCATAGAGGCGGGGGAATGTTACGAATCGGACCCAATGCATCAAGCCTGCAGTCTGACAGATATCAATTTGCAACGCATCCGAGCCTCCAGGCCCGGGGGGAGCTGGCATGACTGGGATGAGAGTCTAATTGCAAAATGTCATCGAAAAGCATCAGGCAGCTCCTATCGCAGCGTGTATGGAAGAATGGAGTGGGACAAGCCTTCACCAACGATGACAACACAGTTCTATGGATTTGGTAACGGTCGTTTTGGACACCCGGAACAGGATCGTGCCATCTCTTTGCGGGAAGGGGCGATTTTGCAGAGTTTTCCGAGGACGTATGAATTTGTGCCCGAAGGGACTCCCATCTCCAGAAGAACAATTGCCCGACTGATTGGTAATGCTGTTCCCGTGAATCTCGGAACTGCCATTGGCAGGAGTATCATCTGCCATGTTGAAGCGTGGATTGGGGCACAGGAAACGTGATTTTTCGCTATCCCCCTTCCTCATAACAGATGTGATAAGACCTCCCTGGAATGTCAGTACTGCTGCCATATGGATGCCAGCGAAATTAATATCAAATAATCGCCGAACTTGATGAAAGAGAGTATTGGGAAGATCTACAGGATGACAGTTGATCTGAATATGATTGAGCATCTGGGGTATCCGTCCGAACAGCCTCCATATAAGCTGTCAGGGGGGATACGCTGGTATGGTGGATTTGTGCCTTCCTGAGTCCACTCTGTGACCGAGGGGTGGTCGTGTTATCGGTCTGCGGGTTCTTCTGGCAGTCTGTTGTCTCTTCGTGATTCCATGCCGGGGATTTTTCCTGGAAGCTGGAGTGGCTGTATTGGAAGGGGATCTTGGGTGGGGATGGATTCAGGAACAGTATTTATATTTATGTTGCATAAATTTTCACTTTTAGTATTTTATGTTGTATATTTCCAGCATGGAACGCATCGCTCCCATCCTGTCCGAGCACGCCCCGCCCCAGGAGATTCTGGAAGCTCTTCGGAAGAAGACCGCCGAGTGCGAGACCCTGCGAACGAAGTGCGAAGCCAGAGACCAGAAGATTGAGACCCTAGACCGGGAATGCGAGACCCTGCGAACGAAGTGCGAAGCCAGAGACCAGAAGATTGAGACCCTAGACCGGGAATGCGAGACCCTGCGAACGAAGTGCGAAGCCAGAGACCGGGAGATTGAGACCCTGGAAGCAAAGTGCGAGACCCAAGACCGGGAGAGCAAGACTCTGCGGGCAAAGTGCGAGACCCAAGAGAAAAAGATCCAAGACTTGCGCAAAGAAATCCGCGCCCTCAAACAGGAGCTTGCCTTCGTGAGAAGTCAGAAGTATCGACCGAAAAGCGAGCGGCATGACCGTAGCCAGTATGAGATGTTTCCAGATCAGGTCTCTGCTGCCGCTTGGCACGAGGTGGAGCGGAAAGAGAGGCGGAAGAAGACCGGGAAAAAGCGCGTCTATATGGGGAAAGAATTCTGGAAGAACGCAGGACTGCCCGTAGAAACGGTCCGCATGGATCCCCCGGATAACCTTCCCCCCGATGCCAAACTCGTCGGGTATGTGGAGAGAGAAAAGCTGGCCCGCAAACCGGGACAGTTGTATGTCAAGTGCGAACTGTATCCGGTCTTTGCGAGGGAAGACGGCACGAAACTGTGCGAGGCGCCGTTGCCCACCGACCGCGGACTGCGCAAGTGCCGGGCGGATGAGAGCCTGCTGACCCATCTGGTGCTCTCCAAGTATCTCTATCACCTCCCGATTGAGCGGATCGTGAAGCAGCTGCATCTGGAATCTGGCGTACAGATTTCCAAGTCCACGGCAACGGACTGGGTACACCTGGTGGCCTCCCGGCTGGATCGCCTGAACCATCCCCTGCGCATGGAAGTGCTGGCAGATGGCTATATTCAGGCAGACGAAACCCGCATTCTGGTGCAGGATCGGGCGAAAAGCAGGGCCGGTGGGACCTATCACAGGGGCTGGTACTTTTTCTATACCTGTCCCATCTCTGGACTGATCCTGGTGGATTATCAGCCGACGCGTTCCCGGGCAGGGCCGACGGAAATGCTGGAGGGGTTCCGGGGAGAGTTGCAGACCGACGGCTATGCGGTCTACCATCAGTTTGGGAAAATAGACGGGATTGAACTGTTCGCGTGCTGGGCGCATGCCCGGCGGAAATTCAAGAATGCTCTGCGTGCCGAGGGAGAGAACTCCCCACAGGCGGAACAGGCTGTGGTGCTGATCCAGCAGCTGTATGCAGTGGAGGACGAGCTCCGCGAGCAGGGGGCAGACGCTGCGGAGCGGGTGCGGGTGCGCCAGGAGCAGTCCGTCCCCATCCTGCAGGTGCTGGAAGCCCTCCTGCGAGAACACACCGGGGACAATGACACCTTCTGGTTCAGAGCCGTGCGCTACACCCTGAAGCTATGGGATCGCCTGAGCGGCTTCACCCGCAATGGACGCGTGGAGATTGACAACAATCTCGTGGAGAACCGGGTTCGTCCCATTGCACTGGGACGCAAGAACTACCTGTTTGCCGGCTCGCATGCGGCCGCCGCCAATGCCGCCACGATCTACTCTCTGCTCAGTACTTGCCAACTCCATGAAGTCCATCCGCAGGAGTGGCTGATGGATATCCTGAGGCGCGTGGAAACCACGCCTGACGAAGAGCTCCACACGCTGCTGCCTCATCACTGGAAGGCGACCCGGCAGAAAGAACAACAAGTGCCACTCGCCAAGGCAGCATAGCCTCCCCCGCTTCCCCGCGGGAACGACACGGGATCCAAAACCATCGCTTGGTTCCCGCCAGAAAAAGTAGGACGCACCCGGCAGACCCGCACAGAACAGGGGACGAGAATCACAAACGGAAACTCCCGGGAACACACAGAACCTCTCTGCCTTCGGAATCCCTGATCCCCTCACAGAATATGCCGCAGGAAGGCACCAACCCTAGACAGGGGCGTATGCCAAAATACAGGGGCAAGACAGGGCTGTTCGGACGCTTACCATCTGGGGATCAACCTGTACAGTAATGTCGCTGCTGTACTATCCGAAGTGGTTGCCAATGCATGGGATGCAGATGCAGAAAAGGTAAGAATCATCATTGATCAGGAGAACAAACGGATAGTTATTATTGATGATGGGGCAGGAATGACCGTAGACGACATGAATGAGAAGTATCTTCGGATTGGATACCGCAGACGTGAGGAGGACAGGGAGCATGGAAAGCATACAGCAAAGGGGAGAAAAGTTATGGGACGCAAGGGTGTAGGCAAGCTCTCCCTGTTTTCCATTGCGGAAGTCATCAAGGTTCAGTCAGCGAAAGACGGGGTGGCTCAGGGGTTTCGAATGAGTACCAAAGAAATTCGCGAGACAATAGAGAGGGGAAACGGAAGCTACCATCCCAAGCCTCTGGGCAGGATTGAGATTGATGTTACAAGAGGAACGAAAATTGTTCTAGAGAAAGTCAAAAGACGGCGACTGGAGCGTGGAGCAGCTGCGTTGCGAAAGAGGCTTGCAAGGCGTTTTTCTATTATTGGCGCGAGGCACAATTTCACCATCACCATCAACGATGATCCGATCACAGTTGCTGATCGGGATGATTTGTCAGTTGTTCAATTTCTCTGGGCACTGGGAGATTCAGATATACCCACAGGGCCGCAAGAAGT
The DNA here is from genome assembly GCA_965203305.1 of Rhodothermales bacterium. Taxonomy (GTDB): domain Bacteria; phylum Bacteroidota; class Rhodothermia; order Rhodothermales; family Bin80; genus Bin80. The sequence continues at coordinate 395,730 of OZ241874.1, forward strand.
GAGGAGAGAAACCCTCCCAGGCAGACTGGAGCACTGGAACAAGGGATGGCGTATTCGCGGCTGGATTGGGACGGCTCACAAGCCGCAACAGCTGGACAGCGAGGATGCTGGTAATCTGAATAGCATTGTAGTCTTTGCCAGGGGACGGCTTTTTCATGAGAATATTCTTGAGAATGTCAACGAGGGGAAGCTTTACACAAAGTATCTGACCGGGCAAATTGAGGCGGATTTTCTTGATGAGGATGATCAGCCCGATATTGCTACCAGTGACCGTCAGCGAATCCAGGAGGACGATCCGCGCTATGACGAACTATTGGGGTTTCTCAAAGCAAGTCTCGGAAGAATCGAAAATTTCTGGAATGAATGGCGAAGTGAGCACGAATTGAAAAAGGTTCAGCAGCGATTTCCAAGTCTGACTGGATGGTTTAGCTCGTTGAAGGACGATTACAGAAAACAGGCAGAGAGATTGATTGCCAACCTGTCCGCTCTTCCTCTGGATGACGAAAGTGACCGAAGACTTTTGTACAAACATGGCATCTGGGAATTTGAGCGGATGAAGTTGAGCGGTTCCACACAGAAATTAGTCCAGAATATCTCCAATACGGGAAAGCTTCTCGAAATTCTGGCAAACAGGGATTCACTGGAAGCCTCGCTTTATCGGGAGATACTCCGGTCCCGTCTTGAAGTGATTGAGGCTTTCTGGAATCTGGTAGATAATGATGCGCTGGAGAGACTCCTTCAGAAATATCTGTTTAATCACCTCTGGATTCTTGATCCTGCCTGGGAGAGGGTAAATTCGGATACATTTATTGAGTCGCGCTTGATGAGAGAGGGAGTGATCGTAGAGGATATGACAGAAAAAGAAAAACTTGCCCGTGTGGACATCGCCTACCGAACAAGCGCAGGGAAACATATTATTGTTGAGCTGAAAAGACCTAGTCGTAAAATGGATATCATGGATATCCTGGGACAGGGGCGAACCTACTCTGACAAGTTGGAAAAGATTTTGCGCGCACAGGGAGAGCAGTCCCCAAACATTGAGGTCGTATTCGTGCTTGGAAAGCGTTTGGAAGAAGAAGATACTAGTCCAGATCGAATTAAGTACTCAATGTATTTTATTTCGCCAGGAAGTCGTATTGTGTACTATGATACCCTCATAAAAAATGCCCGGGATGCATATTCGGAGTATTTGCAAAAAACCGAAGATGTGGACAAGATTGAGGAGCTCGTCAATCAAATAGGCTGAGCAGGGATTCCGCAGTACAATCTTTTTATGTCTGGTTTTCCCAAAGAGGATGCATCCTGAGCTGAATGACAAGGAGAAACAATTGGAGGGAAAATGGAGAATGCACTCACCGATGATGCGAACGCTATTCTCCTGCTGTGTGCGTTTCAGGGAGGGGAGGCGGAACATCAACCGCTGAACATCAAAGAGTATAATCAGGTCGCCAGATCTTTGCACGAATCTGACAGGTGTCCCGGTGACCTGCTCTTCACAGAATCTGTAGCAGAAATTGCCCGGGATTCATACATCAGCCCGGATCGGCTTCGGTGGCTTCTGGATCGTCGAATCAATCTTGGGTTCAGACTGGAAGAGTGGCAGCGGAAAGGAATCTGGGTTCTTGCCCGCAGTGATGAAAATTATCCGAAAATCATTCGCAAGAGGATGGGGAATTCAGCTCCTCCACTGATCTTTGGAACTGGCAATCAGGCTCTCCTGAATACGGGCGGACTTGCGATCATTGGACCAGATAAAAATCCAGACGGAAGGATAGAAAAAGTTTGCAAGGTCGCAGGAAAATTCGTGAGCCAGGGACAAAACATCATTGCAGCGGGTCATCTCAGAATGGCAGAAAGGATCGTCCAAGTGGTGCGCGAGAATACTGGACATGCAATCTGGGTCTTGCATAACCGATATTTGCGATTGCGCTTCAAAAAATCGTACAGACAGGCGATCAGTGACGATCATCTGGTAATGATCACGGCGCAGAGTCCCCATGCACCGGAGGAATCAGGTGAAAAATCAGTGATTGGAGGGCTGGCTACTGGCTTGGCCACCAGGATATTGTATGTAGATGGCTCCAACTCCGCTGAGAGAAAGGATCAATATGAGATAAAAAAAGCAGCTCTGAGAAGATCAGAGGATTGCTGGCTGTTCCATGGAAGCACAATTTCTCCTGAAGGACAGGAGCTTGGAAAGGGTGGAGCTCAATTGTGGAATGAGAGAAGGCCTGATCCTCCGCAGACACCGAAAGGTGAGCTATTCGGGTAGAGGTGTCACCCTCTCGGGAGATCAGGACGGCAGCCTGAAATGATCATGCCCCCCGGCTTTCAGGGGTTCCAATGTTCCATCTTCCCGCTGGATAAGAACATCCTTTTCTGTAATCACGCCAATCTCGGTAAAAGCTTCTGGATACATATGGCTGACCAGTTCCTGAGGAGCGGTAAACAGCAGCTCGTAGTCGTCTCCTCCATGCAGGGCATAATCCAAAGTGTCCCGTAACCCCGGGAAACCAGTGTAGTCGTCCGGTGGCAAGGGAATATTTGATTCCCAGAGAACAGCTCCGCAATTGGATGCCCTGCAGATGTGATGTATTTCACTGGAAAGTCCATCGGATACGTCAATCATGGCGGAGGGAAATACGCCGCTCCTTGCCCACTCTCTCACAAGATCCAGGCGGGGAGCTGGACGCAGGTGAAAGCATGCAAACAGCCGCCAGTCTCCGCCTCCGACCGTGTCAGGCCCAACCTTGTTGCGCATAAGATCAAGGCCAATGGCTGCCCCTCCCACATGTCCGCTAAGGCAGAGACTATGCCCGGGTTTAGCCCCGCTTCGGTATGCGACAGCGGATTCGGGAGCCTCGGCAATGACGGTAATCGAAAGCATCAGAACAGGGGAGCGTGTCGTGTCTCCTCCGACAATCTGGACTCCATTTCTGGAAGCGACATGTGCCAGACCTTTGTAAATATCGCTCAGGTTTTCTGCTGAACATGAGCTGGGGACTCCCAATGCCACAGTTGCCAAGGTGGGACGGGCGTTCATGGCTGCAATATCACTCAGGTTGACCGCCATTGCCTTATAGCCGACATCGTACATTTCGTAGAAATCAAGATCAAAATGATGCCCTTCAATAAAGGCATCCGTTGTGACCACCTGCACCATGCCGGGGGCAGGGCGATACACCGCCGCATCGTCGCCAATTCCGGCAATCACTGGGGGATGGATCTGCGGGGAACTGATGGAGGCTAGATGACGGATAAGGTTAAACTCTCCGAGTTCTTTGATAGAGGACATGTGGTATATGTCTCGGGGAGAGTTGCAGAAACGGGTACACTATGTGTACACCAGGATGCTGGAAACAGAATTCGGAGAGGCTAGCCGGACATGCTTTCCAGCCAGAGAAGGACGATAGCGGTCCCTTCGTAACAAGACTCGCAGAAAACTCTCCTGAATCATGGAATCTACGGAATACAGAGCTTTCCGAGTATTGCGGGGCGATCAGCCCCGGTGACCGAGGGAATGCTGGTGGGAATCCCGTTTGCAGTTTCATGCGCAAGTACTGCAAAGCACAGGGCCTCTTTGCTGTCTGCTCCGATATCATGTGCGTCAGAGGTTTCAATGACCACATCGGTACTGTTTCGTGCAAAGTAGCTTCGCAATAAATCCAGAAGAGCCTGATTGTGTGCCCCGCCCCCGGATACGATCAGCCTGTCCAGAGAATGGTCTGGCTGTACAAATGCTTCGTAGCCCTGCCATATGGAAGCAGCCGTGAGCGCAGTGGCCGTGGCAATCAAATCCTGGGATGAGACGTGACTGGAATGATCAATGAGTCTCTGCTGAAATACGTCTCTGAGATATTCCCTTCCTGTTGACTTGGGAGGCACTGCGGACAAGTAGGGATCCTCCAGCAGTTCTGCCAGTAGCGATTCATTCACGGTGCCGGATCTGGCAATCTTTCCTCCCCGGTCAAATGGCACATCCATAAAATGGCGGCACAGCGCATCAATGATCATGTTTCCCGGCCCCGTATCAAAACCGTACACATCACTTGTCTGTGCATTCGGGGGCAGGATGGTCAGGTTCGCTACGCCACCAATATTCAGGCAGCCGCGGGTTTCCGTGTCATGCGTAAATACAACATAGTCAAAATACGGTACCAGCGGGGCTCCCTGCCCTCCGCATGCCATGTCTGCCATGCGGAAATCTCCAATCACAGGCACCCCCAGAAGCTGAGCCAGTGTGGAGGGGTCTCCAATTTGCAGGGTTGAGTGGATGGCTTCTCCTGCAAAGGGCAGCATGTTGGGGAGGTGGCGAATGGTTTGCCCATGACATCCCACCAGATCAAGATTCTCTGCCGTTTCGCCTCGGGTGTCCAGCGTACATGTCACTTTCTGTGCGTACTCGTGGGCGAGGCGCACATTCAGCTGACTCAGCTCCGCAACTCCAATCTGTTCCTGATTGGCAGCTCGTTTCAGGGCATCACGCAGATTGCTCTGGAAGGAATAGGTGGCTCCGTACCAGTCTGCGACCTGAAGCTCCCGTCCATGCCCCTCCAGTCGTGCAACAACGACATCAGTCCCGTCCAGGGATGTGCCGCTCATGACACCGGCGACACAGCGATGATTCTTTGGCGTGATCACGAGTCTGCCTGCTGACTGGCCAAGAGTTCCAGTCTGTCTGCTTCCCCAAGCAGGCGATCCCTCTCTTCCGGTTTCTGTTCGCCTAAAGATCTGTAGACTGTGGCAGCTTCCGAGTATTTTTTTTGTGTGACCAGAATACGAGCAAATGTTTCTGTCACCGGATCCTCGTAGGATTCTTCAGGGAGGTCATCCAGAGAGGTGTCCCCCGTCAGAAGTGCCTCATCAAAATCCGTTCGCTCCTTGGCATCAAGCTGCTCAATCAGGTTTCGAATCTCGTCCTCTTTATTCTCTTCCTTGAGAATGCGATTCAGATCCGCGTGCAAACTGTCTGTGTATGTGAATACAGGCACTCCATCCGGGATATTTTTCTTTTCTGGAACCTCCTGCTCGGGCGGAAGAGAGCGTACGGTCTCCCAGACTGATTTCGCACGATTTTTCTGTCCGCACACATCCAGTGCATGTGCCAGGACATAGCTGATCCTTATGTCCTGGGGGGAATGAAGATGCATGTCATGGAGCTGGTCCAGAATTTTTGATGCCTGTCCCTTTCTGATCCTGGTTACTGCATCAAAGAGTGTGAGCGTGCTCATGGTGCTTTCGGACGAAGTTCAAGAATGTTATATCGTGCTACCAATATATACGAAACTGCGAATATTGCCTGAAACCCCACACCTGCCCAGATGCCTTCCCACAGAAGGTATGACAGTCCGGCCACGGAATATACGGCCATTGCCATTTCAAGCGTCACAATGATCCCTGATGTTTTTGCGCGGTACTGGCTATGCGCTTTGGGGGTTCGCTCAAAGGGAGTTCGGGATCTTCTCCATGCACTCCACAGGGCTTTTGAATTATTGACTGCCAGTCCCATGGAGGCTGCCATACATACGGGAAAGAATCGCATGCGGTGCCACCAGTCTGGATAGAGCTGGTGCTGGGCAAGCATCTGTGTCAGAAAAAATCCCAGCAATCCGACCAGCCCGAATCCCATGATCCCAAAATATGCCTTTCCGGGCCCCATTTCCTGTGCTTCCAGAAACAGAAGCAGTGGATGAAACAGAGCGACGAGAAGAAGGCATGGATAGACAATATGCGAGGTCAGATGAATGGTGCCTTGCACCTTGGTTTTCAGAGGGATGGAAGCATTCCACAGGGGGCGAAGCAGTTTGCGGGCCGTCTCCGCGGTTCCTTTCGTCCATCGGTTTTGCTGGATTCGCAGGGCTCCGAGTGTTTCTGGAAGCTCAGCTTCAGCTTCCAGTTCATGAAGATATCGAAATTTCCATCCCCGAAGCTGTGCTCTGTAGCTCAGGTCTAGATCTTCTGCCAGAGTATCTCCATGCCATCCTCCAGCATCTTCAATACAGTTCCGTTTCCAGAGACCTGCCGTACCGTTAAAGTTGATAAAACAGCTGGAACTGCCTCTTGCCACATGCTCAACGGCAAAATGTGTATCCAGTGACCATGCCTGCATTCGGGTCAGCAGGGAGGATTCGGCATTCAGGTGTCCCCACCGGACCTGGATCATGCCCAGTCCCGGTTCTTCCATGAGCGGGACCAGATTCAGCAGAAAATCTTCGGGAGGAACAAAGTCAGCATCAAACACGGCAATCAGTTCTCCGCTTGCTGAGTCCAGCCCGTTTGCCAGTGCTCCCGCCTTGTATCCGTCGCGGTGGGGGCGGTGGATCCAGGAGATGTCTGCTCCCCGTTCTTTCCACTCCATAACTGCCTGTCGGGTGACTGCAGTGGTTTCGTCACTAGAGTCATCCAGAACCTGAATCTGTATCCGGCTGGATGGATACCGGATTGCTGCACAGGCATCAATCACTCGTCTGGCCACAGCGATTTCATTGTAGAGCGGAATTTGAATGGTCACGCGGGGCCAGGCATCGCGATGCTTTGCTGGCTGGAAAGCATCGCGGTTTATGTTTGGCTGGCGGGCAACGACAATACTCATCCACAGGAGGTTGGCACCGTAGAAGGCAAGTATGATCATGGCACCTGCATACAACAGGGCAATCATGAAGAATTCAGGCCCTTACCAGTTGGAAGTGGCTGCGGTGAAGAGATCGTCGGCAATGTTTTCCAGGGCAATCAGTGCAGCCGCTTCTTCGGCTTCGAGTCCTCCTTCCAGAGCCTCGTAATCATCAAAACCGCTGAATGTTCGCTCTAGTGCATCATCATCCACCTGATTGATGTACCGGGCAGCAACCGAGATGGATACCCGGTTGTATTCGGCACGCTCCTGTCCGGTCACCGAAGTTGGAGCATTTCCATATCGGGTAATCCGGGCAGTGAGGAGCAGATCGGCTTCTGACTCATTCTCAGTCAGAGTGAGTCGAGTCTGCCGGACAAATCGCTCCACCATGAATTCGGTTAGGGACTCGTCCAGAAGTGTGAGGGGGCCGGCACTCTCGTCTTCGGCGAGCGGAATGGCAATGGTACTCAGATGAGATGGAATACTTACCCCGCTAAAGCTGTAGTAGGAGCAGCTTTGCAGGACAAGGGCAAGTCCAAACAGGACCGGGCTAGTCCAGATCTTCATCTATATCCTTGAGCTTGCGGTACAGTGTCCTCGGACTGATCCCTAGTGCATCTGCCGATTTTTTGCGATTTCCTCTGAACTGTTTCATGGCTTTCCGAATCAGCGTTCGTTCCACCTCTTCCAGCGTGGGGAGCACCTCTTCTTTTTCTTCGTCAATCTCATACGTCACCTCGTTCAGGCTCTGTTCACTGGTCGGGGTGGGCAGCATTGGCACGGCTGTTGGGCGGTCAATCTGCACCTCCTCCGGGTAATGGCTGGCAGATTTGTGATCTGGCAGAATTGTGCGAAGAACAGTGCCCAGGTCATCCCGCAAATCCTGTATGTTCTGGCGAATTTCCAGCAGTGCCCGATACACCACAGTCAGTTCGGGAGAGGACTCCCCGGCTGACTCTTTTCTCCCCTGAATGCGCATCAGCGAGGTGGAGGGAGGATTGGCAGAGATACCACGCAGAAAAGGGCGGATGTCCTCTGCGTCCACATCTGGGCTGCGGTGCAATACCACGACCTGATCCGCCACATTGCGCAACTCTCGCACATTGCCTGGCCATGCGTAAGATTCCAGCAGACCATACGCCGCGGGGGTCAGTCTTCGGCGGGGAGACTGATACTTCTGACCGGACGCATGCAGGAACGAGTCAAAGAGCAGCCGGATATCCTCTTTTCGTTCACGGAGTGGAGGGATATGGATAATAACCGTACTGAGCCGGTAATAGAGGTCTTCCCGGAACCGGCCTTCAGTTACTTCGCTTCCCAAATTTTTGTTGGTTGCTGCGACAACACGTGCATCGGTGTGATGGACGGTCGTTGATCCAACGCGGTTAAACGTGCCGGATTCCAGCACACGGAGCAGCCGGACCTGTGCCGACTGGGGCATCTCGCCGATCTCGTCCAGAAAAACGGTTCCCTCGTTTGCTTCCTCAAACAGTCCGCGCCGGCGTTCGGTGGAACCAGTGTAGGCACCCTTTTCGGCACCGAAGAGCTCCGATTCAATCAGTCCCTCCGGGATAGCGCCGGTGTTGATAACCTTGAGTGCCTTGTGCCGGCGCGTGGACAGCTCATGAATTGCCTGGGCAATGAGCTCCTTGCCGACCCCACTCTCTCCTTCAATCAGGACAGAAATATCCGTGTTGGCAACCAGACGAACGCGGTCAATCACATGGTGAATTCCGGGAGATTCTCCAATGATTCCGAATCGGGCTTGCACAGTCTGTCGATCCATGGGCAGCGGAGGCTTGCAGTTCAGTCGGACAGGATATTGCCAAACAGTGTAGCAGAGGTACAGCCGGTAATGCACACCCTTGCATACATTCCCGGATGGAGTGTCCCCTGATCAAAGATGACCATCTTGTTTGTATCCGTGCGGCCGCAGAATTGTGTCTCACTGCGTTTGCTGGGGCCCTCTACCAGCACGGTATGGGTCCGTCCAATTTCCTGTTCGTTCTTTTTCCGGGAGATGGAATTCTGGAGTGTGATAATTTCGCTCAGCCGTCGTTTCTTGGTCTTTTCAGGAATATCATCTGCATACTTGCGGGCCGCATACGTATCCGGGCGTTCCGAGTACGCAAACATGAATGCATGGTCGTACTCAATCTCGGCCATGAGCGAGAGTGTATCCTGGTGTTCTGCTTCGGTTTCGCCGCAGAACCCGGCAATGATATCTGTGGAAAGAGAGACATCCGGGCAGATCCGGCGTGTCTGTTCAATGAGCGCACGGTACTCATCACAAGAGTAGCCGCGGCGCATGCGATGCAAAACTTCCGAATTGCCGTGCTGCACAGGCAGGTGAATAAAATTGCATACGTTTGGACGATCCCGATGCACTTCCAGCAGTGCTTCCGAGCAGTCCTTGGGATGGCTGGTAGAATAGCGGATCCGCAGGTCAGGCGAAAGCAGGCTGATCCGGTAGACCAGTGTGGCAAAGTCTGTGGATTCGTCCCGGTACGAGTTTACATTTTGACCAAGGAGTGTTACTTCCCGGTAGCCAGCATCAAAAAGTTCCTGGCATTCATGGAGGATGGTTTCGGCATTCCGGCTGCGTTCTCGCCCTCTTGTAAAGGGGACGACGCAGAACGCGCACATATTGTCGCAGCCTCGCATGATGGAAACAAACGCGCTGATTCCATTGAAATCGCATCTGACGGGTGCAATATCGGCATAGGTTTCTTCTCTGGACAGCTCTACATTCACGGCACTCTGCCCGGTTTCCTCTACCTGCTGGAGCAGTCGGGGCAGGTCCCGGTATGCGTCAGGTCCGATGACAATATCCACTAGATGCTCCTGTTCCAGGAGCTTGTGGCGAAGGCGTTCGGCCATGCAGCCAAGGACACCGATCCGCAGGTCGTGATTGTGCTTGCGCTTGCGAGCGCGAAAGAATTCCAGACGCTTGCGGACTCTCTGCTCCGCATTTTCCCGGATTGCGCATGTATTCAGCAGAACAACATCTGCCAGGAGCGGGTCACGGGTCAGCCCGTACCCGGCACTGCGCAGTACGGAAGCGACAATCTCGGAATCAGACACATTCATCTGACATCCGTAGGTTTCCAGGTATACGGAGGATTGTCCCTTGCACTCTTCGCGAGGCAGCTGGGCTGTATCCAGATTTTCAAGTATGGGGAGACTGTTCTGCACGGGAAAACCTCCTGTTATGGGAACAGCAGGAAACGCGTTCGTCCCCGAGTTTGTTCTCCCTGCCTCTTGTCACATTGACTGCAAAGCAGTAAATTGGGGCATTCTCACAAGCCAGAATTCCAATGAAACGACATCTGTGCACAATCGTGCTGCTCTTTCTCCCGCTTGCCCTGATGGCACAGCCGGATCCTGCAACACCGGACGGGGAGAATCTGATGGTGCCCGAATCATGGAAGGTGCGTCTTGACCGCCCCAATCTGGATATCGTGATTGGCGCAGAGGCGGATTCTTCGGATATCTTTTTCGTGAACATGACTCCCGGCTGGCACATCACAACAGGGCCTGCTGCGATCTTTTATCACCCCGATATGGTGGCGAAGAAGAACTACACTCTGGAGTCAACCATGTATCTGTTTGATCCTGGAGAGCGTCGCGAAGCCTATGGCATGTTCATGGGAGGGCAGGATATGGAGGGAGATGATATTGTGTACGACTATTTTCTCCTGCGCAACTCGGGGGAATTCTTGATCAAGCGTCGTACGGGATCCGAAACATCCATCCTGCAGGACTGGACGGCTAGTGAGGCAGTCAACATGTTCGGACCAGACACCGAAAGTTCAGTGGAGAACCGCTTGCGGGTTGATGTTGGGGAACAGGAGGTGGCGTTTTCTGTCAATGGCACGGAGGTGGCCAGCGTTCCTCGTGATCAGGTGATGACGGACGGGATCGCGGGGCTTCGCATCAATCATGCTCTCAATGTGCATGTAAGTGATTTGAAGGTGACTCCGCATGAATAGCCGGAGGGTACTGAATTTTCCAGAGACGGGCGAGGTGTGACTTCTGCCCCCGCGCAGGTGCAGAGTTGCAGGCAGGACTTCTGCGCTCCGAAGTTCTTGCAAACATATCTTCATGCCTGATGTGCTGTAAGCACTCCCCGGGCAATTCTTCTCTGTCGTCCGGGATTTTCAGGAGGCTCTATAACTGAAGCTGCCCCTGGTATGGCAGGAGGGTTCCCCACGCAGAGATCAGAACACTCGGTTCATATGCCATCGCTCCCGCAGGGCGGTGATAGTGGAAACAGGGAAAATCATCCTGGACAAGAATGCCTTTCCGATCAATATACGATGGGGCAGGAGGCACCCCGCCCGTTTCTGGAAGGACGAGAAAGAATGTTTCCAGATGCACCATCTCCAGGGCTGGTGCCAAGAGTTGGTAGCGTCTGGGCAAGGGACCAAACGACGCATCCAGCTCCGAGAAAATCTCCTCTTGACAGGCCAAGGAAAACTGTTTGATTCGATCTAAAAGAAGCACGCACACCTCCATAAGTTTGTTGATCCTTGAAACGCATCCGCAGAAAAAAGCTTTTCGGTTCTAAAAAAACGCGGACCCTGGAAAGAAGCAAGGGAACTTGAGCCTCAGAAACGGGTCAAACTCCCCAGATTGCTATTTTTGCAAGAGGCTCTCAACGACTAAAGTGTGTTTCTCGCATAGCGGCCACATACCAAATTCTGTTCATGCCTCTGCCCTTGTGTGCTGTTGTATTTCTTGGGATCGTGTCTGTAGTTCAGGCCCAAGAACCCGCGGATATTCCCTTGTTTTTGGGTTCGGGGGTACGGGTGGATGACCATCCGAACGATTTTCCCGAATACGAACTTTATGCCCCCGAGACCACAGAGGTTTGCACCCCGGAGGACATGGGAAATTCATGTGGGCGAGTGTGGTGGAATTCTCAGGGGCCCGTACTCGGGACGCGGTATGTTGCGCAAGTGCCGCCAATGGTGCGTCTGCACGGGCCGGGTCCAGATGCCTGGTGGATTCCCTTTGTGCATTGTGTGGTAGAGGACGCAGACAGGAAGCGGCGGAGTACCAGCCCGCCCGGGGGACAGTGTATGACCGTGCTCAAGCGGCCAGAGGAGCACATGGAGTGGGCGATTGGGGGGATCGCAGAGGGAATTGACCCTGCAGTCCCCGGCACATATACTGGCATGATTCCGCTCACGGTCACCGGACCTGGAACTCACTGGGAGTTAGATATTCCCGTCAGCTATACTGTCCATGCTTCTTCTTGTGCCTGCACCTTTTCCGCTTCGGGTCCTCAAGAGCTTGATTTCGGTATTGTGGAGATTCCGCTCCCCGGTGAGGAAGCTGTGGTACGAGAGTGGCCATCCCATCAAAAAGTGGAGATGATCGCGACTCATGAGGGCTGTAATCGTGGTTTTTCCGCCAGACCGGATGTGGTGGTCACAAATTTTCCCGGTCCCGGGGTATCATTTATAACCGATAATCAGGGACACTTTACTTTCAGCAAGGGGCCAAACAGATTGTTATGGACTATGAGCAACATACGTGTAATGGTCACAAGCGAAGCCAATCCGGGGCCGCAAAGAGGAGAGATCAAGGTCATTCTCCAGTGCTCCTCTTGACAGACACGCTCCAAGAGCAATAAATCATCCTGGCGGGATGCATGAGATGAGGCGTGTATTCACCTTCGTGCTACTTGTAACGCTCTTCGTTGCAGACAGCTTCGCACAAGACACCCCATGCCCCGGGAGTATTTGTACCCATATCGTGCCCGTGAAGGTCAATCCTCAGCGTGCGGCTTCCAGTTGCGAAGTGAGTATTGGGGCAGATTCAGAGGACCTTCATTTCGGTACACTGTCAATCCCGTCCTCTGGGGAGTTAATTGCAACAATCCACCCCGCATATCTCAATGGTCGCCCAGTCTATGAGGATGAATCTGGAAACTCTCTCGCCTTTCCTGAAAATACGGATTGGAGCATTGGCAAAATGAGTGTATCATTCCCCCCTAAAATCTGTTATACCTATCCCTGCTCACCGCGAGCAATTACCATTCATCCTATAGAAGGCTCATTGGAACTCGAATGTTCAGCGTGTCCCCCATCAGGTTCAACCGGTAGCAACCGGAAAATCTCTTATAGAACTTCATGGGGGGCCGCGAACGCTCGAGATGACAACCAATGGTTGGGCTTTCTTAGTAGCTTGAGTGCGCTTCCGGGTGCCACTGAGATGTTCTTTCAGCTTGGCGGCTGGATAACTATTCCTGCGGGGATTTCCCCGGGCACATACGAGGGTACGCTAGATGTCATGGTTTCCTGTGATTGATTCCACTTCGCGTATCACGGTGAAATATCAGGATTGACCCGAGCAAATCGGGCCTCTTGTGACCACTCATCCGACGTGAAAAGTTCTCCATCTGCCACCCCCGGGCACTCCGCTTGCATCCGACATTGCACTCCTTGGGGAGGGCATCCACCATCTCGTTGACTCCCGCCATCTCTCGTTGCCGTTCCAGCATGGGGGAACCTTTGGAAGCCTTTTCTTTCTCCTCGTTTTTCTCCTTCTTCACCGCCGCTTCCCGTGCCTCAATTGCCGTGGAATCCCGCGAAATATGCCCCACAGCCTCATTCTCGTAGCAACTCCTGATCAGAGCCTCATGAATCCGGGGCGGCAGTTCGCTCTCGGGAAATTCCTGGAACACCCGTGAAGAGGTAGACTCGCTGGGCACATCGCACCCGCGGGACCACCCACATAAAGACCGAAGAATGCGATCCATCAGCAGGTGTGCTCTCGCAGGGCAGTGGTCGTGGGAATCTGGGAGATCATCCTGGCTAAAATGCCTTCGCGATGGAAGTACGATGGACTAGGGGACGACCTTGGCTGCCGCGCGACTGGGACAGCAGAAAGCCCCCCATAGGCACCATCTCCAGGGCCAGCACAAAGAGTTGATAACGTCCGGGCAAGGGACCAAGCGACGCATCCAACTCCGAGAAAATCTCCTCTTGACAGGCAAGCGTACACTGTTTGATTCGATCTAAAAGAAGCGTACACACCTCCGTAAGTTCGTTGTGCAGTGAAGCGCACTCTCCGAGAAAAAGCCTCCCAATTCTGAAAAATCCCGAGTCTGGCAAAAATCAAGGGAACCTGAGTCTCAGAAACGGGACAAACTCCCTAAATTGCTATTTTTGCAAGAGGCTCCTCCATAATTTGGCTCTCCACTGAACTTTGTAGAAGAGCCTGACGAGGTCATCTCAATCAAGACGGCCCCCAAAGGCATCAGGATTTCTGATACCGGTTCATCAGGCGCACTGCATATTTGGCGAGTATGTCAAACTCGAGGTTGCAACGGGTTCCCCGCTGCCATGAGCGGACATTTGTATGTTGCCATGTGTGTGGGATGATCGCAACGGTGATATGCGATTCAAAGAGACGGGCAATGGTCAAACTGATACCATCTATCGCAACGGATCCGCGCGCAACGACGAGTTCAGCATGCTCCTCGGGGATCAGAAGTTCATACAGATGTGTTCCGTCATCTTCGGATACCCGCGTAATGAGACTGGTTGTGTCTATGTGTCCCTGTACGATATGTCCATCCAGTCGGGAGCCCACGACAAGGCATCGCTCAAGATTCAGAGAGTTATTCGGTTGTAGTTGACCAAGTGTGGTTTTGGCAATCGTTTCGGGTACAGCCATGACGGTGAAGGTATCAGAGGCATGGTCTGTCACGCTTAGGCAGGCACCGTTGATGGAGATACTTTGTCCGATAGAAAGCTCTGCAGACAGATTGCTCTGAATCGTCAGCTCCCGTCCCTGAGGAGTTTCCCGGGCGCTTTGCAACTGTCCAACTTCTTCTATCAGCCCTGTAAACATGATGGAATAAAATTCAGACTCTAAAAAAACTGTCACCGTACAGGAACAGGATGGAAGCTGATATCATCGGGGTACCTTGTCGCTAGTTTGCCACAGCGTAGTTCAACAATCGGACACAGCTCCCCTGTTCCCTTTTTTGGGATGATTTTTTCGTAGTCCACAGGTTCCAGCGACTTCGCAGGTCAGATCATGGGGGCTGTTCTCTTCGTTCTGCACTGTTTTTCCGGCAAAGCACACCGAGAGTCTGCCTGGCGAATGGCGGATGGGCATAGCACTCCCCGCTCCCTGCGGAGTGCTGTTTTTTTCTCGGCAAAAATCCTGCCTGTTTCATGAATCAGGAGGCTTTTCCTCTTCGGGAAGCAGCGTACATTCTTTCGCTGGTGATTTTTCTTCGGGACCATCCCGCCCCCGCTCCTCTCCCTTCGTCTTCTCGGGATCATACAGGATCCCCAGAATCCGAAAGATCTGCTGCACGAACGGGGTCAGATCCTGATCCATCCGCGTGATCAGGTACCGCTGTCGGAGTTGGTGGAATTTGGTGATGATGCGCTGAATCTTGTTGAGGTGCTTCCGAATTGTACTCCAGCTGGACGAGATGCCCTGGGCCTTGAGCGGGATTCGGATCATCTGTGCAAAGCAGACCCCCAGCAGCGCAAGAAACAGATGCCCCTCAATCCGCTCGTCCTTGCTGTGATAAATGGGCCCCAGTCCAAACTCGGATTTCATGGAGCGGAAGACATGCTCCACCTCATACTGTCGCCAGTAGGTCTGGGCCACCTCCCGGAGGGACCAGTCCCGATGACTGGTGCGGATCACATACCCGCCACAGGCCTGCATCCACGCCGCATGCGCCGGAAGACGGGTCACCCGAATCGTGTCCGCATAGTCGGTCTCTTCGTTGCGAATCACCTCCACATCGTAGAGATGTGCCACGCGCGGATGATCGCGTTCCAGACGCGTCACCCGTCTCTGCACCGGAGCAAATTTCTTGACACACCCGGGTTGGGACAGTCCCTCCCGCAATTTGTCCAGTGCCTTCTCATACGCCTCACACCGCCGCTGCTTGATCTGCAACTCCGTCTTTGCCTTTGCTTCACTGTAAATGTACACGCGTCGTTCGCCATTCTCTTCGGACAGCTCCCACGCCTTGATCTGCCTTCCGCCCCCCGTCTCAAACCGGGCATCCGCAGGTCCCGTGGGAACAGGCGGCGTGCTGCTGCGCTCTATGCCGACCCAGTCAAAGCCCTTCTCCTGCATGAGAGCCACATTCCCATCCGTGCAGATCCCGGCATCCATGACCAAAGTCGAATCCTCGTCCCCCAGCTTCTCCAGAACCCCAGCCAGGGTGCCCGGCTCGCTCACATTCCCCGGCAAAATCTCCATCCCGCAGGGCATCCCGTTCCCGCTCATGGACACCGAAAGAGACGTTTGCCGAAGATCATTCCGCTTGTTCTTGCTCCGCCCGTGCCGCAGGTATTGTCCCTTCTCCTTCCCGTAATACGGCGTGTTGGTCAGATCATACAGAATGATCTTTCCCCCGAAAGGAAGCGTGGACTGTGCCCTCTCATAGAGCCACGAGAGAATCTCGTCCCGGTGCCGGTTCAGCAGATCCACCGTCCGGTACAGCGTGTTCAGACTCGGGGCAGGAAGATGCAGAAGCTCCAGAATGGCAGAGGTGGAGGTGAGCCAGTCATGGGTGTGCCGCTCGCTGCCCGGACTCAGCATCTTGCCAATGACCATCACATAGATCAGCTTCACCTGCTCTTCGGTACATCCCAGATCCAGCAAAAAGCAGTCAAAGCCAATCCGGTGAAACAGGGACAGGAGCAGACGCTCGCCCCCAACCGTGCCGGAACCGGGATGCGAAATCCGAAGGAAACTCACCACACGCTCTGCCGGCGTGCGGGGGGTTCCCACCTCACAGCCACGCTCCACCAGGTTTTGTGCAATCTGCTGAACCAGATCCCGAAAAAACGGACGCTGTTCCGCAAAGTCCAGCCGAGGCGATCCGTCCATGTGTGCCTTCACATGAGCCCCAAAGGCTTTGATCTCTTCCTCAGACAGATCCACATCTTTGCCGAGGCAAAACAGCGTTTTTCGTTTGGGGATGCCGTTGACCCGTTTGCAGTAGGACAGATAGAATCGGAATCCTTTCTCTCCTGTCTTGAGGCGGTAAGGGGCTCGGAAGAGGAACATGCCGGGGTGGTTTATCCCAAATTTTAAACCGCATATCCGGGGGGAGGTTCCCGGAAAAAAATACGGTATACTACAACGGAGGTCTGGAGAGCAAATCCGTAATAAATAAGGGAAAACAGGGCAAATACGAAAGAAATGAAACCAAAATAGACAAATAAGTGAAATTTCTAAGGCAAAATGGAGAAGAATTTCCGCGAAAATCGGATTTTTAAAGAATCATGGCGAACTTGCGTTGTGGCATTTTCAGGGGGATATACGGTACTGTCACAATCATTGCAGGATGCTCTTCTTAATGGATGTAATTCATGCCGGAACTGGATGTTTGTATCCGGTAAAGAGCATGTCTTCTCCAATGTTTTCCCAGGCATGCTCCTCAAATTCCATACTCTCCGCTAGGCTAGTAACACCAAGATCGCCAAAGGTGTGCAAGCCATTGCCGATCAGTTTAGGGGCAACAAAGAGCCGCAGCCGGTCTGCCAGGTTCTGTTTGAGGAGTGCCGAGGCCAGCGTGGGGCCTGCCTCTACGAGAAGAGACTGTATCTGAAAATCTTCTCCTAGCGTGCGGATGAGAGCGGAGAGACTGACATGACTGGATTCAGACGGGATATGGATCACTAGCCCCCCTCTGCGGCAGAGCTGTCTACTGTATTTGGGGGTACATTCTTCAGCAGTTGCGACGATGGTCATGTGTGCCCACTCATCCATAAACACCTCAAGCGTATCAGGCAATCTTCCCTGCCCGTCAAGGATGACTCGCCACGGCTGTGTTCCAGATACATGCCGAACCGTCATCTTCGGATTGTCTATTCGTGCCGTTTCTGAACCCGAGAGGACGGCATCACTTTCTCTGCGCCAGATGTGAACCTGTGTTCTTGCAGGCTTGCCGGTAATCCATTTGCTCTCCCCCTCTGTCGTTGCAATGCATCCGTCCAGAGTCTGGGCCAGCTTCAGGGTAACGAACGGAATCTGTCGGGTCTGCCAGCGTGCAAAGGCTTCATTGAATCGGTAGCATTTTGATTTGAGGACATCCGTGATCACAGTAACATTTGCGTCCCGCAGTCTTTTGATTCCTCCGGTGGCTGCCGGGTTCGGATCTTTCATTCCCGTCACAACAACAGAAATGCCGGCTTTCAGGATATCGTGAGTACATGGCGGGGTATGTCCCTGATGATTGCACGGCTCAAGGTTCACGATCAGAGTAGCTCCCTGAAGCGCATCCGCCCCGTGCCGTTTGCGAACCTGATTTATGGCCTCTGTCTCCGCATGCGGTTCCCCGATCTTCCTGTGCCATCCCTCCCCAAGAAGTTTCTCTTCGGGACTCAGAATGACACAGCCTACACGTGGATTCGGACTGGTGGCACTGTCCGCATTTGCAGCTAGGAGCAGGCAGTGCTCCATCCAGTGCTCCATTGATTCAGTGGACATCGGAAGAATGAGATGTACATATCAAATTTAAACGCAAAACATGGACTGTCTGCAATCCGATTCGGCACGGGCATGGAATGACGGGTGCATCAGCAACCTGACATCAAGCCACCGCTTCCTGCGTCAGACAGAAACAGTCACATTCCTCGGTCCCCTCTGCTCGTACTGTCGGATTGAATCAGTATCTCTTTCTTCTCCTTATTTTCTGGGACCTGCCTTTCAATTTCCAGTAGATGCTCGTTCCTTTCAGCGCACTGTCAGGCGGAATCAAATCAAATGCTCTGTTGCCATCCTCGTCTTTGGCATTTATATCTGCTCCCCCATCAATCAGTGTCTGAATAACCTCAGGAGTACTGCTCATTGCAGCCCCCACATGGAGCGGAGTGCACCTTGCTAGATCTTGTCTGTTCACATCAGCCCCGGCATCAATCAGTATCTGGACATTCTCCTGATTATCCTTTTCTGTGACGGCATAGTGTAGTGGTGTCCAGCCTTCTCCAGTCTCGGCATGTATGTCTGCTCCTGCGTCAATCAGGAACCGAACTATTCTGGCAGATTTATTTTGCAAGGAAGCCGCGTGTAGCGGTGTCGGTCCACCCTCATCGGATATGTTGACATCAGCTCCGGCATCAAGCAGAAGTTGAAGAACTTCTGGATTTGTATTTCCAGAGGCAGCTTCGTGCAGCGGAGTGAGACCATCCCCGTCTCTTGCTTCTATATTTGCCCCGGCTTCAAGCAGAAGCTGGATCACCTCAGGGTTCGGATTGTTTCCTGCCGCTCTGTGAAGCGGAGTGGAGCCCTCCTCCGTCTGCATGTCTATCTGTGCCCCGGCATCTAGCAGCTTGCGCATGATCTCGCATGCAGTCTCTGGTCCAGAGCTTTCCGTTATGGACTCTTTAAACAGGTTATGAACTGCGTCACTGTCATCCAGATTTATATCCTCTCCTATTCTACTCATGGCATCAAACAGGTTGAATTTTACCGTGAGTCCTGCGATTGCATGAAGTGGAGTTGTTCCTTCGTCGTCCTGTGAATTCACATCTGCTCCTCCGTCAATCAAAGTCTGAATAGTTCCGACATCCTGACTCAGCATGGCGAGGTGCAGAGGAGTAGTCCAATCCTTTGAGCCCACATTCAGATTTGCACCAGCATCAATGAGAATCCGAACAGTCTCGGAGTCTGCGCTGTACATCGTTACTCGCTGGATCGCGTTCATCCCGTCTTCCCCGACCACATTTACGTCTGCCCCTGCATCAATTAAAGCCTGTATGGTATTGGGGGGAACATCATTATAGAAAGTTGCTATGTCCAGTGCGGTCATGTGGTCAATATTGCGTGCATATATGTCTACTCCTGCTTCAATGAGCACCTCTGCAATTCCTGGACTGCGATTATTCAGCAGTGCCAGATGCAGCAGCCCTGTTCCTTTCAGAGTCTGGGTATTTGCGTCTGGATACGCATCCATGAGGGCCTTCAAAACTTGTGGGTTATCATTGAATATGACGGCATGGAAAAGCGGGGTCCACCCCTCTCTGTCCTGCGCAAGTATATTTGCTCCCCTGTCTATCAGAAACTGGATGACTGCGGGAGAGTCGCTTTCCCCTGCTGCCACATGAAGTGGTGTTTTATGAGTTACATCTGCGGCATGTATGTCTGCTCCTGCCTCAATCAGAATCCTGGGGATTACGGGATTCATGCTGTACGCAGCAGAGAGGTGCAAGGGGGTTTCCTTTCTGTCGTTTGGTTCGTTCACGTCTGCTCCGGCATCAATCAATTTCTGCAGGGATGCAGCCGTATTTTCGGATTCCGGGGAGTCGAACAGGTCAAGAATTGTAGGATTTTCCTTCATCAGATGGCATGGGGGAGGTCATGAACTTGTATTCAACCAAGATTGGGCAGCAGGGATTCTTGCTTTCTGTATGTGCTATCAGAAAAGCACTAAAAATCTGTGCAGGAAGCAGCAATAAATCTGAATGTCATGCAGCCTGCCCCTGCAGATATGATCATGTTTTCCGGTTTATCCTGGTTAGTATGAATAGAGAAGCCTCTTGCAAAAATCCCGTACGTTGAGAAATATTGCTCCATGAGTGCTTGCAGGCATATCAGGATCGGGTACAGGGATGTTCTTGCAAGGGGACTTCTCCAGTAAAATCCGCAAGCTCCCTTCATAGCTGAAGTTACCGTTCTAGCCCCATGTCTGTATCCTGCTCCTTGCCGGAAGTGTCTCTGCTCTGTGGAGTATCCTGATCAGGGTTACTTTTCCGGATTGGGGTGTCGTGGGTTCTGTCCCCTCTTCTTTTTCGGGGGACTGTCTGGAATATGGTTTCCCGCTTCCTTTTGGGCCCCCTCCTTCTCGGGATCCGCCTCTGGTAACTGTTCAGTCTCAGACTGGTCTCTGGGCTCCGGCTGTTGCTCCGAAATCTCCTTCGGAAGATAATTCTCTAACAGCCAGTCCCGCATGGACGGGATCGGGATAGAGTAATCCCCCATTTCCGCACTATAGTAACACACGCCTTTCTGCACAGACAGAAAGAACATCTCTCTTGCCTTCTCCTCCCCATACTCTTTTGCAAGATGTGCAAGAATCTCTGTCTTTTTTAGCGGCCTGTCTTTGGGGACACTTCCTATGATCTGAGCAAAACTGGTTCTTTCTTCAGAAACAAATTCCACCATCCGCCCTACATAGTATTGTCTGCGGTTTTCGAGGCCCTGCTCCAGGACAGACATCAGTCCCTCCATGGTCATCTTCCCGCCGGTTTCCTTAAGGTGGTCCGCGGCTGGATTCCGTGTATGCGATAATGTGTTGGGGCCACCCGTAGGTCTCTTTGGCAATCGTATCCACATAATCTGTCGTGTCCCCCCTTGCCTTCCCCTTTTTTTTGAGCCACTCTTTAATCATCGGTCGCTCCTCCTCTTTTTCCAGTGGGCCCAAGTTCGTGATGGATCCGCGGGCACCGCGAGAGATCCCGAGGTTGGCAAATGCTCTGGAAGTCATGTCCAGCCCGCCAGCTAACAGGATGACGGGCTTTCCTAGATTGCCATTGTGAATCTGATTCAGGAGATATCGAACGTCGTCTTTGTACTCTCCTGTTATTCTGCTGTCTTCGCCCAGATGCTGGGCCTCGTCCAGAATCAGTAGGAGTGGTTCCCCCGCTTTTTTAGGGGATTATCCAGCAAAATCCGCAAGGCGGGAACCGAGAGAGAGTATTATCTCTCCATCCCCATGTCTGTGTCCCGATCACTGTTGGAAGGGTCTCTGCCCGGGGGAGGTTCCTGACGAGAATTGTCTTTCTCTGATTTGCGTATCGTGGGTTCTTTTCCCTCCTCTTTTTCAGGAGAGGGACTGTCTGGAGTATGGTTCCCCGCTTCCTTTTGCGGACCCTCTTTCTCGGTATCCACCTCTGGCGGCGGTTTTGACCAGGCCTGTTCCTGGGCTACATGTTCCTTCTCCACCAGCCATTCCCGTACCATGTAGTCCCGGAGAGAGGGGATCGGAATGCTGTATCGCAACCCCTTTTTGTACAGAACACCCCTTGACAGGGACCGCTCAAATCCGGCTTCCCCAATCGCCCGCTTGATCTGCTCATCTGTCAGTCCAATCTCCAGCGAAACATGCTGAAACAATTCCGCCAGTCCACAGAATTCGTTATATGTCAAGTTTTCCGTCCGACCACGGTAATATTCCATGCGTTCTTCCCGTCCTTCTTCCATGACGGAACGCAACAGGTCCTCCGTCATCTGCCCATGGTTGTCCTTAATTAGACGGGCGGCATTCCGTGCGTAGGAATCAACATGTCTCGGCCACTGGACTGTCTCTGTGGTGATCGCATCCGTCCATTCTGTGGTGTCCCCCTTTGCTTTCCCTGCCTTTTTGAGCCAGTTCTTGATCACCTGCCGTTCCTCTTCCTCTTCCAGTGGTTTCATATCAAACTTGCATTGCGCTGCTATCCGGGATATCCCCAGTGTTCTGAATGCATCTTCGGTCAGCCCCAGTCCACCGGCCAGCAGGATCACGGGCTTGCCCAACTCTCCATTGTGAATCTCTGTCAGCAGGGCTTTGACCGCGTGGAGGTGTTCTTTTGGTGGACCTCCGTCTTCGCCCAGATGCTGGGCCTCGTCCAGAATCAAAAGAAGAGGGTTCTTTATTTTCTGTATCAGGCTTCGCGGGGTGACCTTCGGGGTGGATTTCTTTGTCGTTCCTGATACCGCCCCTTTGAACTTGGCTACACCAGTGCTAATTTCCCCACCTCCTTCCACAGTTTTTTCTGTGGTGCTCTCTTTTTTCTTCAGCCCCAGGCATTCCGCCATTAAGTCCGGATCCCACAGGGCCGGGACGACAAGTTTTCGGACCTCCCACTTCTTTCTCTTTGCCTTCTTCCTGCATTCGTTCAGCAGGGCCGACTTGCCGATGCCCGGAGGGCCTTGCACGAGGAAGATGGTGCCTTCCTTTTTTTCTTTGTCATCCACCAGCCTTTTCTCAAAGCTGTCCAGGATGGGTTTCCGCCCGTGGAAGTAGGGGGTGGCTCCACGGTCTGTGGATTTTCGAAGCGGGTCCATGGTTTCTGTCGTAATTGGTCAAAAAAGACTACGCTTCGGGGCACAGTCTGTTCCCGCACCTGCGGATTTTGCGGGATAAGCCCCTTTTTTATCAGCCCCAGGGGGTAGCCCTGGATGTATCAACCACGGATGTTTTTCTGCGTTTTGCTCCCCCCTTGACCAGGTTTAAATCCAGCGTCCCCCCCTCCTTCCACGGTGTGCGGCACGGTTCTTTTTTCTGGCGGGAGACCAAGCGTTTCCTGCAGTTTGTCTGCATCCCACAAGTCATCCGGGTCAATCTCTGCGACATGCCATCCAGCTTCCGCCGCCTTCATCCAGCATTCGGCCAGAAGTGTTGTTTTGCCGATCCCCGGCGGCCCCTGCACGATGAATGTGCTTTCCCCACTGGTCTCCTCTGACTTGGTCAGCAGGTCTTCGAATCTTTTCAGGATTCGTTTCCGACCGTGGAAGTAGGGGGTGGCTCCCCGATCATCAAGTCCTTGTATCCCGCTCATTTCCTGTCGTAACTGGTCAAAAAAGACTGCACTTCGGGGCACAGTCTGTTCCAGACGTGCGGATTTTACTGGATAATTCCCCTTTTTTGCCTCATCCCAGCATTTTGCCAGCAGTGCAGTTTTGCCCACACCCGGAGGTCCCTGGACCAGAAATGTGGTTCCGCCTTTGGATTTCTGGAACTCCGCCAGGATTTTTTCCGTCCGTGAAAGTGTTTGGCTGTTCCTCTGTCTCGAAATCTTTGGATCTCATTCATCGTGTTTCATCTGGAATGTATCCTGGGGGAGAGGTACGCTATGGAACAGGGTCTGTTTCACTTTCGCACCCATGCGGATTCTGCTGGATAACTCCCTTTGCAAGAGCCTTACAGAGGTCTACATCCGGGCTTTTGTCGAGACTTCATACTTCGGTGGATTGATCTTGACATGAGAAGGCTCGGCAAAATCTCTTCATATCCGCTTTTCCATGCCTGTGAACATTCCCACAGCAATCCCTGCCCTGATTGGGGGACCTCCTCATACGGTCATCAGAGCATGTGGAGCACTCGTACCAGGCATCGGAATACTCGCGGATAGCAGCCTGTGGAAATAGCACAATAACAGGAATCGGAATAGAACCTCAAATACTCAGATTTGGAACCAATCTGAGCGTCACGGAATAAACAGGGACACTGCCCTGTAGCTCAATTGGCAGAGCGCCTGGCTCTGGACCAGGAGGTTCCAGGTTCGAATCCTGGCGGGGCAACACTATTTTTTCGCGGTCACTGCCAGAAATCCGGCGTACTTCTCGTTTCTATTTCCCGGATTTTTCCCGGTGTGAAGTGTGCTGATCGCTCCATCCAGATAGAGGGCATCCGTTACCCCCGCAACATTCCGAAACCAGATTGCAAAATCAAAGAAGTTCACTGCTCCGTTACTGATGGCGATGACTGCATGACCATCTGAAGAGACACCGATCCCGCTGCGCAGACGGCAGTTTCTGGATCCCGGTGTGAAAGAGGGATGGATTTGACCATCCTGGAGAAGTAGCGGCCCTGATTGCAGGGCATGAGTGAATGGGGGCATTTCCGTGGCAAAACGCGCGGATTCCAGGATGCTGAATCGGTCTCGGTGAACAAGAAATACCCCGTTGGGCTTCAGGTAGAAATTTCCGTATCCATCGGCAAGGTTCAGCGGATGCAGCTCCTGTCCATGTTCTGCGTGGAGTCCCGTGGGGATGAGTCCCGGTTCAAAGATGCCGGCATTGGTCACGGCAATGACGGAGTCTCCTCTTTCTTCCA
Source organism: Rhodothermales bacterium (assembly GCA_965203305.1). Taxonomy (GTDB): domain Bacteria; phylum Bacteroidota; class Rhodothermia; order Rhodothermales; family Bin80; genus Bin80. The sequence continues at coordinate 420,158 of OZ241874.1, forward strand.
GCCATTTTACAACATTTGATATGGTCTTGAAGAGCTGGCCTGTTGCAGGATTCTTCCAGTGGAGCGTGACATCATGCCGTGCGGGATTAATGTGGACGGTATCGTACGGTTGTGACGCATGCAGGGAGCAGGGCTGGTTTTGCATGGTCTGTCTGATTGCACTGCACCCTGTCAGCAGAGTGACTGCCAGCGCGAGAACAAATGTCAGGAGCGGTTGGTACTGCATCCAGTGTCCAGTTGGCGAGAACATCGGCTTGATGCCGGAGGGAATGATATTTCCGGATTTCCTGTGCTTGGGGTAGGAGTTATCCAGCAAAATCCGCACGAGAGGTTACCTATCCATTCCCATATCTGTGTCCCGATCACCGTCGGAAGGGTCTTTGCCCTGTGGGGGATCCTGCCCGGGATTGTCTTTCCCCGATTTGGGTGTCGTGGGTCCTTTTCCCTCCTCTTTTTCGGGAGAGGTACCATCTGTTTTATCGTTTTCCGGTTCCTTCCGGGAACCCTCCTGATCCGGCTCTGGCAACTATTTCGGCTCAGACTGGCCTTGAGACTCCGGCTGCTGCTCCGAAATCTCTTTCGGAAGATAATTCTCTAGCAGCCAGTCCCGCATGGACGGGATCGGGACAGAGTAGTCCACCACTTTCGCACTGTAGTAAAATACGCCCTTCTGCACAGACCGAAAGAACAGATCCTTTGCCTTCTCTTCCCCATACTCTTTTGCAAGATGCGCAAGAATCTCTGTCTTTTTTAGCGGCCTGTCTTGGGGGACACTGCTTATAATCTGAGCAAAACTGGTTCTTTCCTCCGAAACAAATTCCGCCATCCGTCCTTCATAGTATTCTCTGCGATTTTCCCTCCCCTGCTCCAGGACAGTAGCAAGCCCCGCCCCTGTCATCTTCCTGCCTTTTTCCTTGAGATGGTCCGCGGCTGGTTCCGTGTATGCGATAATGTGCTGGGGCCACCTGCAGGTCTCCTTTGCAATCGCATCCACCCAGGCTGTCGTGTCTCCCTGCGCCTTGCCCTCCTCCTTGATCCAGTCCTGAATCACACCCCGCGCCACTCCCTCTTCCAGTGGTCCCATATTGAACTTGCATTTCTTTGCTATCCGGGATATGCCGAGTGCTTCCAATGCCTTAAATGTCATGCCCAGCCCGCCTGCTAACAGGATGACAGGCTTCCCCAGATTCCCATTGTGAATCTGATTCAGGAGATCCCGGACATCATCTTTATACTTCCCCGTTACCCTGCTGTCTTCCCCCAGATGCTGGGCCTCGTCCAGAATCAAAAGGAGTGGTTTCTTTCCCTTCTGTATGAGATCCAGGGGGGGTAGCCATGGAAGTATCCACCGTGGAAGATTTCGCGACTTTCCCTTCCACCTCAATCCCCGCCCCCACACCAATTCTGCCACCCACCTCCACTCCTTTTCCCGTGGTTCTTTTTTCTGGGCCAACTCCCAGACATTTTCGCATCCGATCCGCATTCCATAGGGCAGGGAGAGAGAGGTTTCTTACTTCCCACTTCAGCTCTTCTGCCAGGTCCCAGCATTTTGCCAGCAATGCGGTTTTGCCCACACCGGGAGGCCCCTGGATCAGAAATGTGGTTCCACCTTTGGATTTCCTGGAATCCGCAAGCAACTTCTGGAACTCCGACAAGATCGTCTCACGTTCGCGGAAGTATTTGGCTGCTCCTCTGTCTCGAATCCCCTGAATCTTGCTCATCGTTTCATCTGGACTATACCTGCGGACCCAAGTACGCTATGGAGCAGGGTCTGTTCCACTTTTGCACTCTTGCGGATTTTGCTGGATAAGCCTTCTTGGGGTTCCATCTTTGCCAGCGTTCAGAGAGCACAGGCTACAATGCGGAAACCGCACCCCCACAGAATCCCTTCAGCGAAAAGGCATTTATTCAGGTTTGATTGCTGGTTGGGCAGGAATGAGGGGTTTTCATTCTGTTTCGCCTGAGCTGTCCGGTTCACGAGGCAGTTCGCCATTGCATGCGTATTCTGTGTGGAAACAAAATTCTGCTTGACCACTTCAACATGGCTAGCAGGTGTGCTCAGACATCCATGAGCTCTGCAGAGCCTGTTCCGATTGCTCTTTGGATGCTCCAGGATCGGTGGCCGGAGGGCCCGCATCAAATTCAGGAAGACCGATTGCTGCAAACTCTGAAAAGATCATAAATGCGAAGCTCGCTGAGTTTCTCAGAGGCAAACACGCGAACTGGAGTGTGCAGGCGGAGCAGACGAATGTGTTTGCAGAGAGACAGAAACGGCCGGATATCGTCATTTCTCATGCGGACAAGCTCACCGTGGTGGTAGAGACCGAGTTTGCTCCTGCGGGCAACGTTGAAGCCGACGCACAGTCGCGCCTGGGGCAGATGGTCAGGCATACCGGGGAGAGGATTGAGCAATGTATTGCAATCAAGCTGCCGAGGTTACTGCGCGACATTAAACAGCAGCACCTTGGCGGGGCAGTTCAGTCCAGTCACTATTTCTTTGCTGTTTTCACCTGCGGAGGCAAAGAGGGGCACTACGACCAGACTGAACGCTGGCCGAGGAGAGGATGGCTTGAGGGCAATCTGGATGATCTGGCAAACTGCGTTGAGACGGTTGCTCTGTCGGAGCGGCGTGTTGCTAGGGGAGTCACTGTTCTGGAGCTGGCTGTCAGCCAGGCAGCGGGATATCTGGAAATCCATGCGCCGGATCATATTCGCGGCAAACTTGCACGAGAGCTGTTTCAGGAAGAAGGCGAGCAAACCACCAGAATGGCCATGGCCATCCTGGCGAATGCCGTAATTTTTCATATGCGCCTTTCCCGCCTGCATCCAGAAATTCAAGACCTTGCGGATTGCAAGACCGAGCGTGAAATCTTTCTAAAGTCAGATGTACTTGACTCTTGGCAGACCATCCTCAAGATCAATTACTGGCCCATTTTCAGTCTGGCCTCGGATCTGCTGCGTATTCTGCCGGAGCGAGAAGCGCAGGAGGTCATTTTCCGATTACACAGGATGTCCTCCGAATTGCAGAGCTTTGGAGCGGCTGACATTCAGGACCTGTCGGGGCGGATGTTCCAGCAGCTTATTACAGATCGCAAGTTTCTCGCGACGTTCTACACTTTGCCGGCTTCCTCCACACTGCTGGCTGAGCTGGCTATGCCCCGATTGCAGATTGACTGGAGCAGGCGGGAGCAGATTACTGCCTTGAAGGTGGCAGATTTTGCCTGTGGCACTGGGGCCCTGCTGGGGGGCCGCCTATCACGCAATGGCTTCTCGCTATCGGCGGACAGGAGGAAATGACGGCAATTGCATGCAAAGATGATGGAAACTGTACTGACCGCCGCCGATATCCTGCCGTCTGCGGTCCATCTGACGGCATCCACGCTTTCGGGAATGCACCCGGACAAGACCTTTTCCGGGACACAGGTCGGCAACATGCCTTACGGGGAATATGAAGGTGATATCTCTATCGGGTCTCTGGATCTGATTCTGGATGATATACGGCCCATTCTCCACAGAACTGGCCGGGAAGCGGTTTCGGGGACAGGGATGATCCGGGACGGGCGCAGTGGTGCAGTAATTCAAGTCCCGAAAGAATCACAGGATCTCGTGATTATGAATCCTCCGTTTACCCGGCCAACCAATCATGGAGTGACCGGTGTCCCTGTCCCCTCGTTCGCCGGGTTTGGAACTACAGAAGAAGAACAGGTGAAAATGTCGGTTCGGCTGAGAAAAATCAGGGAAGAATTGGGGACTCCGGCTGGTCACGGGAATGCGGGGATTGCATCAAATTTTATAGATTTGGCCCATGCGAAGGTCCGTCCGGGGGGAGTACTTGCACTAGTTCTGCCAGCTGCTCTTGTGCAAGGGCAGGCATGGAAGAACGCACGCACCCTGATTCGCAGGTACTATCATGATATTCTCCTGGTGGGGATTGCAACCAACGGAAGGACGGATCAGGCGTTCTCAGCCGACACGGATATGGCCGAGGTTCTTCTGGTCGCCACGCGCAAGATGGAACCGGATGAGGGCATCAGCAATCTGTTCATGGTCAATATATTCGGCAGACCACGGACACCACTGGAAGCTGCGATAACGGCCAGGAGGATCGAACAGTGTCGGCACGGTCAAACGCAGGACACAGGAGAGATCCGGTTAACCGAAGCGCAACCTGCCGGGAGCTTCTTTCAGTCACAGGACTGGACTGGATTCGGCATCAGAGAGGCCTCTCTTGTGATTTGCATGAAGGCACTCCAGAGAGGAAATCTGCTGTTGCCCCGGATGGGCACGGGAGTACCTGTACCGGTTTGCGAGCTTGGTGAGCTTGGTCGCCGAGGTTTCCTGCACAGAGACATCAGCGGACGGGAGAAGCGCACTGGCAAGGTGCGTGGACCCTTTCATCTTGCATCTCTGACGCAAGCTCCAGAGTATCCGATACTGTGGGCACATACTGCCGAACGCGAGCGGCAACTGGTCGTTCTTCCAGATCGGCAGGGGGTACATCGGCAGGGATACCGGGAACAGGCGGCAAACCTGTGGCATGACGGTGCATCCCGGTTGCATTATACCCTTGACTTTACGCTCTCGTCACAGCCGCTGGCGGCATGTCTGACCGAACAAATCTCTCTGGGAGGAACTGCGTGGCCGAATTTTCTGACCAGGATGCAGTGGGAGATACCACTTGTTCTCTGGGCAAATACGACGCTTGGACTGATGTCCTTCTGGTGGGCTGGAAGCAGGCAGCAGCGGGGGCGGTCCAGGCTGACGATTACAAGATTGCCGCAACTGCTGTCAATTGATGCCAGAGTACTCACCAGAGAGCAACTAAGGCACAGCGAGAAGATTTTTGATGACTTCCGTGGAAGGGATCTCTGCCGGCAAATGAAGCGTACCGGGATGATGTTCGCATCGCGCTGGATCAGGCGGTGCTGGGATCCCTTCTGGGAGTGGAGGAGTCTGTTCTGGACAATCTTGCCATCCTCCGCGAACAGTGGTGTGCTGAACCTGGTGTCCATGGGGGCAAGACTACCAGACCTGGTCTGTAATGGGGAACGCCTCGTCCACCAAGTCTTTGCAGAGTTCATATCTCATGTTGAGGATCCTGCCGCGTAATCGTTCAGACAGGAGTCGAAATTTCATTTCACACAGAACATCCGTCCATTCTGAATGACTGTACAATCTCCAGCTCTGGAAGACATACTGAATTCCTGGCATGCCGAGGCATCTGCTTCGGACTTCAACCGGAGTCGTCACAAGGGGCTGGCGTTTGAGCAGTTCTGTCAGGCGTTCATCACGCATGACGAGGTGCAGAGGATGCAGTACGAGCCGCCGCTGACCTATGCAGAATGGGCATCCAGAGAGGGTCTCCCCGCACAGGATATCGGGATTGATCTTGTGGCAAAGATGCGGAATGCGGAGGGATGGTGTGCGATACAGTGCAAGTTCTACACTAGGGGGCGATCCATGCGAAAGGGCGACATAGATTCCTTTCTGGCTGCCTCCAGCCGGAAGTATTTCTCTCATCGGCTGATCATGGACACGACGGGCAAGGACTGGAGTCCGCAGTTGATGGAAACCATCCGGAATCAGGATCCTGAGGTTATCCGCATCACGCTGAAGGATTTTCGGGAGAGTTCCATTGACTGGGTCCGATACCTTGAAACGCGCCGCACGTTTCCGAAGGAGCCGCCCAAGATGCCTCGTCCGCATCAGGAGGAGGCAATCCAGAAGGTGACCGCTGGTCTTGCCGAGCCAGGCACTCGCGGGACGCTGCTCATGGCCTGCGGGACCGGGAAGACCTACACCTCTCTGCGGATTGCTGAAGATATCGTTGGGGCAGGAGGGCATGTTCTGGTTCTTGTGCCGAGTCTGGCTCTCATGTCGCAAACGGTACAGGCATGGGCCGCAGACACAAGATTGCCTCTTCGTTCCCATGCGGTATGCAGTGACTCCCAGGTTGGTCGCAGAAAACGCCGCAATGATGACCGCATAGATCTGGATGTGCTGGACCTGTCCTTTCCTGCGATGACCGATGCAGGCAAACTGGCAGAGCGTGTGTCCAAGGAAGCTTCGGGGCAAATGACTGTTATTTTTGCTACGTATCACTCGCTGCCGGTGGTTGGAGTGGCGCAGCAGGAGCATGGATTGCCGGACTTTGATCTGGTGATCTGTGATGAGGCCCACCGCACAGCAGGAGCGCGGGTGGAGGGGGAAGAGGACAGCCACTTCATACAGATTCACGACCAGGAGCATATCCGTGCTCACCGCCGGCTGTACATGACGGCCACGCCCAAAGTGTACCCTCCCTCCGCACGGAACAAGGCGGGCAAGGTAAATGCCACGCTGTACTCCATGGGGAACCGGGAAGTCTATGGCCCGGTGCTGTACGAGATCGGCTTCGGGACGGCTGTGGATGCGGGCCTGTTAACGGACTACAAGGTGATCGTGCTGACCGTGCCGGAAGAGGGGGTTGCCTATACGATGGGAGATACGCTGGGGGACAGCGAGCTCACACTGGATGATGCTGGCAAACTTATCGGATGCTGGCGAGCACTGTCCAAAATAGACAGGGAAGAGTTTGGAGAGGATCACGAAGTGCCGATGCAGCGGGCGATTGCCTATTGCCGAAGCATCAAGGCATCAGAGCAGATCGTCAAGGCTTTTCCCGAGGTTGCCCGGGGATATCAGGAATCCCAGGATCATTCATGGACGGAGTACGGGATTGCTTCGGATCATGTGGACGGGACATTTCAGGCGGTGGCGCGGGCTGACCGGCTTCGATGGCTGGACTCGGTAGAGCCGCAGGATCGGGTCTGTCATGTGCTCTCCAATGTACGCTGCCTGTCGGAGGGGGTAGATGTCCCTTCCCTGGATGCCATTCTGTTCATGCATCCGCGCAAGAGCCAGATTGAAGTAGTGCAGGCGGTGGGACGGGTGATGCGCGAGTTTGCAGGCAAGAAGATGGGGTATGTTGTTCTGCCCGTGGTGATTCCGGCAGGCGAAGATGCGACTGCAGCACTGAACGACAACAAGACCTTTCAGGTTGTCTGGCAGGTGCTGAACGCGATCCGCTCCCATGACGAGCGATTTGCGGCGATGCTGAACCTGATTGAGGAAGGGAAGCCGATTGACCGCCTGAGCATTATTGCCATCTCGGACTGGAAGCCGAGCGGAAGCTCAGGTGAGGGGCCTGATCCACCTCCACTGCCCCCTCCAATCCCCATCCCGACTTTATTTCCAGAAGCCATTCGGGCCAAGATTGTGGAGAAGTGCGGGAATCGCAGGTACTGGGATGAATGGGCCGTGGATGTGGCCGAGATTGCCCGGAAGCACATCGTCCGCATTACGGACATGGTGAACCGGAATGAGGCAGCACAGGAGGTATTTGATGAATTTCTGGCAGAATTGCGGGATGATCTGAATGACGGGATCACCAAGGAGGATGCCATTGAAATGCTGGCACAGCACATGGTGACGCGGCCGGTCTTTGAGGCGTTGCACGGGGATGCAAAGTTTGTGGATCAGAACCCGATCAGCAGGGGGATGCAGCTGGTGCTGGATGTGCTGAAGCCGGCCAACATTGAAGTGGAGGCGGAGAGTCTGGGAGAGTTCTATGCCAGCGTGGCCCGGCGGGCGAGGGCGGCGAGAACTCGGGGAGCCCGACAGCGGATCATTACGGAGCTGTATGACAAGTTCTTTCGGAATGCCTTTCCGAAGACCGCAGAGCGGCTGGGGATTGTGTATACGCCTGTGGAGCTGGTGGACTTTATCCTGTACTCGGTAGACGCATTATTGCAGGATGAATTTGGGGAGTCACTCTCTTCGGAGGGAGTCGGGATTCTGGATCCCTTCACCGGGACGGGGACCTTTATCACCCGCATGATCCAGAACGGACTGATTGCCCGGGAGCTGCTGCAGAAGAAGTATCACACAGAGATTCATGCCAATGAGATTATGCTCCTGGCGTACTACATTGCCGCGGTGAATATTGAGGAGGCCTACCAGGTACTGGTGGAACCGGAGGAGTACCAGCGGTTTGCGGGGATTGTGCTGACAGATACATTTGACATGCAGTACCGGGAGGATGAGATTGCGGAACTGATGCAGGACAACTCGGAGCAGCGGAAGAGGCAGAAGGAGGCGAAGATTTGGGCGATTGTCGGCAATCCGCCGTGGAGCAGGGGGCAGAGGGATGAGAATGATGATGCAAAAAATCAGATATATCCAAAGTTGCGTCAAAGAGTTGAAAACACTTATACCAACCACTCTCGCGCTACTAGTCTAAACAGTTTGTACGACAGTTACATCTTGGCGATTCGGTGGGCATCGGATCGTATCGGGGAGCGTGGTGTGATCGGGTTTGTGACGAATGCTGGGTGGCTGGAGGGGATTGCGATGGATGGGATGCGGAAGTGTCTGGCCCGGGAGTTTACGTCGGTCTATGTGCTGAACCTGCGGGGGCAAGCACGCACACAGGGAGAGAGAAGACGCAAAGAAGGGGGAAATGTGTTTGGGTCGGGATCGCGGGCCCCGGTGTCGGTGCTGCTTTTGGTGAAGAACCCGGAACGGAGGGGGTGCACGATCCGGTATCACGACATTGGGGATTACCTGAGCCGGGAAGAAAAGCTCAAAAAAGTGAAGGAGTTTGGCGGGATTCAGGGACTGGAGGGGGAGTGGAAAGAGCTGATTCCAGATGTCCATCACGACTGGCTGAACCAGCGAGAGGCAGGCTTTGCGAAGTTCATGGCATTGGGGGACAAGGCGAATCAGTCAGATGTGATCTTCCAGAATTATTCGCTTGGTGTGGCGACGAATCGGGATGCATGGTGCTACAATTATTCGGAGGTTGCCCTGCGGGAGAATATCCGTCGGATGATCCGGTTCTACCATGCGGAACGGGAGCGGATTATACAGGGGAATACAACGGGGAGCAGCCTGACTCCGGCCGAAGTCACACGCCGGGTGGATAACGATCCGACGAAAATCAGCTGGACTACGAATCTGAAATCTGATCTGAGGAAGAACAAAGATTTGAGTAAAGAAGGGGGGCGGATTACCATCGCTCAATACAGACCCTTCACAAAAACGCAGATGTATTTTAGCCGGCAACTGAATGAAAGAGTCTATCAGATGCCCCAGATATTTCCACATGCAGATGCCGAGAATTTTTTGATTTGTGTGCAGGGAAAAGGAGAGGTAGATTCTTTCTCTTGTCTCATGGTAAAGGAGACTCCCAATCTCCACTTCATTAAATCAGGCCAATGCTTTCCCCTGTGGGTCTATGCCAGGGGGGATAGAAAGTCCGAAATATTCACAGATAAGTGTGAGACAGACTCTTATGGATATGTGAAGGAGAGTGCAATCACAGAAGATGCACTGCGGGCATTTCGGGGAAAGATAGGGATCGAAGCTCTCTCCCCAGAAGATTTATTCTATTTTATCTATGGCGTTCTTCATGTCCCATTCTATGGGATAAGGTATGCGGCAAACTTGCGCAAGGAACTTCCCCGGATTCCACTCCCCAAAGATGCCGCACAGTTCTGGATGCTGGCGGAAGCCGGACGAGAGCTCGGGAACTTGCATGGCGGGTACGAAGAGGTCAGTGAATATCCCATCAAATTTGCAAAGGGAGGCTGGGAGCCAAAAGATGGGACACCGTCAGAAGACTGGTTCCGGGTGGGGAATCGGAGCATGCAGCATCCCGGAAGAGCAAGGCAGAAGGATCAGTCCTGCATCATGTACAATGACCATATCACGATCAAGGGCATTCCGCTGGAAGCCTATGACTATGTCGTCAATGGCAAACCCGCTATCGCATGGATTATGGAACGACAGCGTGTGAAAACCGACAGGAACAGCCAGATTGTCAATGATGCCAATCGCTTCGCCATAGAAACTATGAAAGATCCTGCCTATCCACTCCGGCTATTAGCCAAAGTGATCACGGTGAGCCTGGAAACAAACCGAATTGTAGATGCTCTGCGGGAGGTGGAATTTGAATCGTAACCCAACCCCTGTCATGCTGTCCTTCGAAATTCGTCTGTACAGCATCCTGAAATCAAAACTCCAGACCCCGTCCGTTCATTTGGACATCCAGGAGGGAAGTACGGTCGGTGAAGCTCTGGATCGGGCATGCGAGCAGTACCCAGTCATGGTACCGTACCGAAGTGTGATGCGAATGGCCGTGAATCAGGCCTATGCCCTGGACTCAAGTCTGATTCAGGACGGAGATGAGCTCGCCATCATAACCCCCGTGAGCGGTGGCTGAAGACGCAAGCGAATACCGGGTAGAGTTGTCCACGGAGGCGATTGACATTGCTTCTGCCACCCAGTTCCTCCAGACCCCGGAAGCAGGGGGAATTGCTGTGTTCGTTGGTACTACGAGAGAATGGACGGATGGGCAGCAAACAAAATCTCTCGTTTATGAGAGTTACGAACCTATGGCAGTCAAGGAGATGCACAGAATCCTGAATGTTGCCATGCAACGCTGGCCAGTCAAACGGGCCTGCCTGTTGCACCGTCTCGGCAGAGTTCCGCTTGCAGAAGCCAGTGTGCTTGTGGGAGTTACCACTCCTCATCGACAAGAAGCATTTGAAGCCTGTCGTTTTCTGATTGATCAGCTAAAACTACAGGTTCCCATCTGGAAGCAGGAAGAGCTAGCAGATGGACGGAAAATCTGGGTTCAGGGAGAAAAATGTCCAGATTATATCCCTGCTCAGCCACAATCGGATGATGTGGATCAGAATTAAAGCTGTCCGTTCTGAAATCCTGTATTGCACCTGGAGAACAAGCTCGGTAGAATTCGCCCCGACTGTATGTCGCCCATCATAGGGCATGTGTGAGGAATCCGTTTTGTTCAGGAGGAGGACCTGCGTATCGCAAAAGGAACGGAACAGCATGGAGACGATGTGAGGAGCATGCCGCAGATCACGTTTGATAACGAGAACAGCTCCATCCCTCGCTCTGTCGCGCTTCAGTATTGCCTGAAGTACTTCAGCAATGCAAGTACGGGAGGTGGCGGTCAGAATCCCATTATTGAACCGCGGGTACTCCGGGTTGCCCATACTTGTCCTCGCCTGCTGATGCAAACCCTGCAGTCCAAAGAGCGGAAAATGAATCTTTCTTATTTATAGTAGCAGTCTGTATCGCCCCATCATTCTGAAGGTATGCAGCAATGTGCGGAAGGAGATCAATAGCGAACCGCAGTCAGAAGGTGCTGAGTTTCTGGATCACCAAGTGGATAAATTTCTGAAGGGTGCCAGTATATCTGGGGCATGAGACAAGAAAACGGAAAAGAATTTGCGTCAGGAAAGAACCAACGGAGGAACTTTTCCTTCATGAACTTTGTCGAACAGATGTAACAGGTTATGCCCAAACGCAAGAAGAAGGAAGAGCTGGAACAGAAAGTGGAGGAGCCAAATTCTGTCTGGCTCACAATGTGCAGGTTTTTCCAGAAGATGGGGCTTGATCTGGATGAGTCTGCTCAACTTTTCACTCTACATTGAAGACATGGCAAGTATCAACACAAATGTCCAGTTAGGAGCGAAGATTGACACCCAGAACGCGAAAGTATAATATTCTGATGATTGTGTTCGGCGCAATGATGACGGCATTCTTGGGGGCGCAGGACGGCTAAAAAACTTTCTCTAGACACTCGGCATACAGTATCAGTTTCCATTTTACATAACCGGACTATGTTTCCACAACCTGAAACCAGAAGCACGACAGAAGAGCAGGAACAACAGACCTATTGCGAGTGTCGGGATGTGACGAACCCGTTCGTCTTCCGGTCCTCTCTCCCCGATAATGCCTATTCCCGTGTAGAAATTCCTGCAGGGGAGAGGGAGGGGGCTGTGATCATTGTGGATGCCTCAGGAAAATTCCGGCATATGGAAGAGATTGTCATACATGTCGGGGGTGGAATGAGTCCAGCGATGGAATCGGAGTACCTGGCGTACCAGATCGCGGATGTGGTCTGTGAGGTGCGGGAGTTGGCTATGAATGCACAGGGACTGAAACTTTCCGAGGAAAGTTTTGTCAATGTCCACGACACTGCCACGGGGACCTTGCTGGGAGAGACATGGGTGAACAGGTGTCTCAGCTTCCGCACGATCCCTCTGGTCCGGCGGTTGTGGACCCGGCCCTATGAGAGATTTGACCATACGGACCAGTTTCTGGGGTGGTTTGCCTATGCAATTCCCAAAGAGATTTCCTGCTATATTCGCCGGAGGGAAAGATGCCCCTGCTGCACGGAACTGCCCCCGGATGTTGTGACAGAACTCAAGGAGGTGCGATGGGGGGAACGTCCCTGGGATGACACTCTGCTCGCGAACACCCAGATCGAACTCTGGGACATATATTTCGGCAAAGAGTCCACATTCCCGCAGTATGCTCTGAACCTCACGGTTGAGGGGTGGAGCAGCTTTCTTGGTCAGACCTTCAAAATGGTGACCGTACTGAGACAGGTGATGGATGAAGAACGAAAAAGGGGAAGGACTCGCTTCCTCCGAAGGAAAAAGCGGCCGTTCTGGGAAACTCCCAATCCCAAACGAAAGAAATCCAAATAATTTTGGGGTTTATCCAGCAAAATCCGCAAGGAGTGCACCCAAGGGGAACAGACTGTGCCCCGAAGCGTAGTCTTTTTTGACCAACCACGACAGAAACCATGGGCCCGCTTCGAAAATCCACAGACCGTGGAGCCACCCCCTACTTCCACGGGCGCAAACCCATCCTGGACAGTTTCAAGAACAGGCTGCGGGACGACAAAAAAAATGGGAGTTATCCTGTAAAATCCGCAAGCTCGGGAACAGTCCGTGCCCCGAAGCGTAGTCTTTTTTGACCAGTTACGACAAAAACCATGGACCCGCTACACAAACCATCCGACCGTGGACTCACCCCCTTCTTTCACGGGCGCAAACCTATACTGAAAAGCTTCGAGAAAAGCCTGATTAACTACAAGAAAATCAACGAGGGCACCATCTTCCTCGTGCAAGGGCCGCCGGGGATCGGCAAGTCGGCCCTGCTGGCCGAATGCTGGAAGAAGGCAAAGAGAAAGAAGTGGGAGGTCCGAAAACTTGTCATTTCCGCCCTGTGGAACCCGCAGGAAATGCGAAAATGTCTGAAACTGGATGCGGAAGCAAGACCTGTAGAGAAAACCATGGGAGGGGAAGGAAGAGCCGGCTTGCCCGATCTGGGGCTGGGGGTGCGAGGATCGTTGGAGGCAACCTCCGTGTTTGATACCGAGATGCCCACTCCTCGGGATCTGATACGGAAAATAAAAGACCCGCTCCTTTTGATTCTGGACGAGGCCCAGCACCTGGGCGAAGACAGCAGAATAACAGGAGCGTACAAAGACGATGTCCGAGATTTCCTGAATCAGATTCACAATGGAGAGTTGGGCAAGCCCGTGATCCTGCTGGCGGGGGGACTGGGGATGACCCATGCAGCATTCAGAGCACTGGGGATATCCCGGATGGCAGAGAAATGCAAATTCGATATGGAACCACTGGAGAAAGAGGAAGAGTGGTTGATCATCCGGGACTGGCTCAAGAAAGCGGGGAAAGCGACAGGAGATGTCACGCACTGGACAGACACGATCACCACAGAGACAGTCCAGTGGCCGAGACATGTTGATTCCTACGCACGGAATGCCGCCCGTCTAATCAAGGACAACCATGGGCAGATGACGGAGGACCTGTTGCGTTCCGTCATGGAAGAAGGACGGGCAAATCGCATGGAATACTATCAGGCCCGACTGGATGATTTCACGGCGAAAGAGTGCAGGAGTTTTGCACGGATACTGCTGGCAAGTTCGGGGGAATGCGGGATAGAACAGGAGGTGGCCGTGGACCAACTGGACAAGGAGTACGGAGCGGGGAAAGGCGCAGAACTCTTTTTCCGGGCGGTTCGCCGGGGAGTCTTCCATATTGAAGGAGCAACGAAGTTATACTCCGCCCCGATCCCGTCCCTGCGGGAGTACATCATAAAGAACTTCCCGCCAAAGAGCAGTTCCAGTTGAAGCAGGTGTCAGGAAAAGAAACCATGCCACCCAAATCAGGGAAAGGCAATCCCGGTCAGGATCCCCCACAGGGCAGAGACCCTTCCGACAGTGATCGGGACACAGACATGGGGATGGAGAGATAATACTCTCTCCCTGCATCCTGTGCGGATTTTACTGGATAAATTCCATAATTTTCCAGTCCAAATGTCACGTTTTCGTGTTTGGCTGTGTCTAACAGGCAGAAATCAGAAATCTTCTCAGTTTTATGCAATCTGATCCATCGGACATGCCCCAGTACATGAAGGACATTGGGGACCACGCCGCGTCCTTTTTGATCCATTGGGAGCTTGCTCTGCGAAAAATCAATGTCCATGATACGGTATATAATTTTCCTGTTATTCTCGGTACACATACAAATCGTTGATAATCTACGAACAGTCTGTACGGGATCAATGGCTTCGGTATTGGATGTGGCGGTATATATTCTTCAGAAAAAGAGGCCGTGTACTACATGGAAACTTCAGAAACTCGTCTACTACTGTCAGGCATGGGTCTCTCGTTTGGGATGAAGAACCGCTGTTTGAAGAAGAGATACACGCATGAATCAATGGTCCTTTCTGCCCAGCTCTGTATGAGAAACACTGGAACTACTTTACTCTAAGCAAAATTCGTGGAGAAAATCCAGAGAATCTGGACAGTAACCGGAAGGATACAATCAATGTGGTTCTTGACTTCTAAGGGAACCAGCCGCCGCACTGTTTGAGCACCCTGGTGCACATGGAAGACTCCTGGCGCAATGCCAGAGCGGGGATATCTCCAAGGGTGCGGGGGGAGACGGAGATACCTCTGGAAGCGATGGCAGAGTATTATGAAGGACTCTATGCACGGGCACAAAGTGGTCAGACTGCGCCTTCTGCAGAAATTCATCAAACTGGAGCATCGGTGTCCTAGGGGTGCCTGCAAGATACATACGGAGGAGTACGGGGATACTCGTGGAAGGATCCCCCAAAAATACGTTTTCACACCGGAGTTGTAGCAGAACCTTTTTTGCAGGAAGTTCGCATAGATCTTTTGGACTGGCACGGGTAAAAGGATCGGCAGAAATCCCCCTCAAATTCCAAACGCATACCGCAGGGCGACCTGAAACAGCGACCGTGTACGTCCACCCGCAGGATGGGCAAGGTGCAGATGATCCAGCACATTGCGCATCGTCGCACTCATGCGAAGGCGATTGCCCCAGAATCTCTTCTGCACAGTCATGTGGAGGTGAACTGTGCCGGGCAATTGCGCGACATAAAATGATGGATTCTCCCTGGCAGCTTCTGTAAACTCGTCCCACAGGGCCGGCCCTGTGTAGCGGAGTCGCAGATCCAGGCTGAACCGGTCACTGGGCTGAAACTCTCCCCGCATTCCCATCTGTATTCGCTGGTGCCACGCATCACGGAAGGCATGCGTCTGAGACCATGGATACGCATAGGTGCCAGAGAGCTTGACAGTGAGTTTTTCGGAGAGAGGAGCATCAATGCGCAGGCTTGTGCGGGCAACATGTCCTCCTGCAGGTACAATGCTGGTGACAGTTTGCGGGCGGGTTCCGGTGGAGTCCAGACTCATCTCTGTAAAAGGGCGAACAGAGTTCATGTATTTTCGCCATCCGCCACTCAGCTGCCACTTGATACGGTTTCCTGTGGTCCAGCTCAGGTCGGCAGAATAGATGGATTCCCGCACAGGCAGCCCTTTTGGATCCAAACGGATCACAACATCCTTCGGGCGATAGCCTCGCCTGATCCAGCTGGAAAAATTCATCATGGAATCCGGTGATCGGTGCCGTAGCATCCATCGTGCGCTGATCCCGCTTCCCTCATGCCATACATGGGAAAACACTTCATAGCCCAAGACACTGGCATCCACAGTCAGTGCAGCCATGGCTTGCATCTGGATATCAAACAAAAGATCGGGTTTCAGTACAGCATATGCGCGAAATGTCCCCAGACGATCCCGCAACCTGGCGGATTCGAGATGCACCCCGGAGAAGGCAGCTGTCCCCCCGTACTCAAAATACAGTGTTCCCGGCAGGGAGGCGGTAGCATACCCATGTGCCTGCACCTGTCCCTGGGAAAAGTCAGTAGATACGGATTCCGGGTTTGTTCGCGTGTTCAGTACAATGGAGTTGCCGGACAGTGAATATCCGTAGCTCTTTCCATGGAAGGATGCAGAAGCGAAGGCAATCGCCTTGTCCAGGGGGATCTCCCTTCCCATGAACGGGAGGAAGAGCATGTCCTCCACCTGACTGGTTCCTGCGCTGATCCTGTGGCCAAATGCCCTGGCATTCAGGTTCAGTGCACGATAACGGATTCGGGCATCCCTTTCTCCCTGATAGAGCTGCAATACTCTTGGACGGATGCGAGGATCGGTCACATGATGTTCGTCGGTCGCTCCTGTCACCTGAAGAAACCTTCTCTCAGAGCCAGTTGATATCGCAGCATGGACCACAGGTCCGGTGCGATCCACATTGGCTGTTTCTGAATCTGTATACTTGTATGGGCCGGGGTCCCCGGTTTCGTTGCCAGCGGCGAACTGCCCCCTGACCGAAACCCTGGCAGATGGCACACATCGGGCAATCTGAATGGCTCCTCCGTGTGCCAGATGTCCACGGATCACCACAGGATTCGCATGAAACTGCACTTCACAGATCTCGGTGACCGTCATCGGCAGATCGTTCAGGCTTTGCCGGTTGAATGCCCGTACACTGATCCGCTGTCCGTCAACAAACAGACTCCAGTCCGGGGTTGCCTCCCACGATGTTCCGAGTGGGGCAGTATTCCAGTGATAGCCTTCTGTAGAACTTCCAGTCCAGTCATCCGCAAGTTCCAGAAGATCGCTCAGCCGAGTGACTCCTGCCCGCACAAGATCATCTGCGGTCAGAATCTGGGCTGAGGCAGCAGGGATTCCCGCCCCAAGTATGGCAATGGAGCAGAGGCATTTCTTCCAGTGGAGCCGCATTACTCCAGGAAAGTTCTGGCGAGTTTTCCGGCCTGCACCCGGAACCCGAAGCCAATGGAGGTGAACCACAGGTGCATCCTGGGAGAAGTCTGAATGCGCAGATATTCGGCTTCGCCAAACACAAACCATTGGCGGGAAAGATCAAGAGAGGCAAGCATCGCTATACTGCCTGCAAAGTCGCTCTCGCTGCTCTCTCCTGCATATGTGAACGCTGAATCATCAAAGGACATCCGGTAATTCCCGATACTGATGGCCGGCTTCAGGGCGACTTTGGCGTGCACAGGAATCTTGGCTCGCCAGCCCGAGTTGATCCAGAGAGCCCCGAATCCCGGGACATCCGCCGAAGCATTGAAACGGTGAAACCCGAAATTCATCTCCCACTCTCCCGCATAAAATGGCGTAGATACAGACAGCTTTGCCCCGCTGGCAGGGTGCCAGTGCTCATGCAGGATGTTCCGGTTGAGGTTTCGGCTTCTCTGAATGCGCAACTCCAGTGTGCTGAACGGCTCCTGGGCAAAGCCGGCAATGGCGGTCAAGCTCAGAATCAGTGTGGACAGTATGCGTTTCACCAGTCCCAGAGTTTGAAGGATCTGTCAATTGTGAACATGACTCCTCCGCTGACAAGCCCGATGAATTGATTGGCACGATCCCTGTTGATGTTGTATCCACCGTCCGCTGCAATCCACCACCAGTGACCTGGCTGGTATGTAAATCTCAAGGATCCGCGAACAGTACGCGCGGTATCTCCGTCCAGGAGATTGCGTATGGACTCGGAACCCGGTGGAAATACCTGCCGCATGTCCCGCTCTCCCTGGAGCAGCACATCAATCTTTGGCCCAAGCCGCAACCCGGGAATCCGGTGGTCCATGTAAAACTCGGCAGACAGCGACGCATGTACATAGTCACTGAACTGAGTAGCTAGTCCGCGATTAAGATAGATATACTGGCCCGAAACCTGCGGGGCATTGTAGGCTCTTGAAGTGACGGTTTCCAGTGTCAGTTTCAGATCCGCTGCTGGCAGGGCATATACGGCAGAGCCTGTCAGCGCAAATGTGACAGTTTCGGGTCCGGTATTGGACTGCAGCCGGATGTCATCAATCATGAACTGCCCCTGTAGTGTCAGCCGCTTGATCTGTGCCCAGATGAGACCTGCCAGAAAGCCATTATTATCGTCATTTTTGGGGGCATTGTCCACGACAAAAGCAAACGGATTTACGGGATTCAGGTATTTCAGGGAGATGGAGCTTGCGGAACCTGTGTAGATCGCAGATTCCATGAAGCTGATCATGAATGTTCGGGTCGGACGGTAATCCCAGCGATGCGCAGCATGAAATCTCCGCACGCTGCCGAATTTGACCGAATCATCTGCCGCCCGTCCCGTATAGTATCTGCCGTCTGTTGCACTGTCAAGCTCGCTCAGGACGGCGGTTATAGATGCGCGACGACCGCCAATGCGAAAGAAGATTTGATCCCGACTGCGAGCGTTATCGCTGAGAATCGTAGATGCATCTCCCGGCGTGCCCCAGTGAATGTCCCATCGCCCAAGATAGGCAGATACCCACCGCCGAGACCAGCCCGCATAGGAATGCTCGCTTCGTACCCTGAGGCGCAGGACGGCATCCAGACCATCCGGGTCCCTGTCATAGTATTGGCTGTGCAGAAAAGACATCTCTGCCACCGCAGGTCCCGCTTCCAGATAGCCGGAGACAGTGCCATGCCAGTAAACATTCGGCACATCTCCTATGGGACGAACCACATCCAGCCGTTCACTGTTGATGACATCGCCCCCCGGCATAAATGCAAATCCCGCACCTCCCCCGTCCTCTGATGATGCAGCTGGCTGGAGTTTCTCGCGAAGCAGGTTCACCCAGTGAACCTCCGCGCTGCTCAGCCGCGTGGTGTCAATTTGAACTAGTGCATCCCATACCTCCCCCCGTTGATATGGCAGAGAGGTCGGATTCAGGTCAAGAAGATGTCCTCGCTGCTGAAGTCGGACAATATATTCATAGGCGGAGTCCCTAGTGGGTAACAAACGAGTGCCCTGTGCCTGAACCGGACTGATGTGCGGAGGCACAGACAGGCACCCAATAAACAGGCAAAGCAGTATGTGACAGAAAAACGGATGCAAGTTCAGGGTAGACTCATTCAGTTGATCCATGGAGGCTCTCACAAGAACATTCTCACATCTGATCCGATGTGCCTGTAAGCATTCCCAGAGCAATAACTGTCTCTGTGGAGGGATTTCTGCAGAACAATCCGAATATGATTCAGCAGGACAATTCTGTTGCAACTGGTGTCAGTTACTGTTCCGACTCTGTATCCGAGGCATCTCTCCCCGCCCGTAGTGCTTCACGAACCAGTCTTCCATGCTGGGGACAGGGATCGTGTACTGCCCCTTGTGCTCATACAGCACCCCGCTGCCAAGTGCGATATCAAACACTTCCTTTGCCCTCTCTTCTGCATACTCTTTCTGCAGGGCCTCCATGATGTCCTCTTTTTCCAGTGATTTTCCTCCTGGATGGCCTTCTATCAGCCTGGTAAATACCCTGCGAGATTTTACTGTGAGCCCTGCCGCTCTCTGCTCGTAATAGGAGGTGCGCAGTTCCCTTCCCGTTTCCATCATGGACAGTCTGCCCGTTTCTGTCAGGGTGCGTCCGTGCTTTTTCATATAGACTATACAGGCCCTCACATAGGACATGATATGGTGTGGCCACCCATATGTCTCCTCTGGTATCCCGTTAATCCAAATGTCTGCCCCGTCGTGTATGTGAAAATCCTTGCCGAACCAGTCCTCTAGTACCGCCCGTTCCGCCCCGTGATCCAGCCTCCCCAGCTCTACCAGTGACCGACCCCCTATCCTGGATACCCCCAGAGACTTGAATACTCTGGAGGTCATCCCCAGTCCTGCCGCGAGGAAAATGAGCGGTCTGCCCGCACCCCCGTTATGGATTTCCTTGAGCAGACTCTTTACACTCTGTCTGCCTTCCACGGGCAGATCCGGGGCATCCGTCATATCCTGTGCTTCATCCAGAATGAGCAACAGAGGAGACTCCCCCTCCCGGAGCATGTCCAGGGAGGTAAGGGGGGAACTGTCTATCGTAATCGTGCGCTCCGTCGTAGCCACCAAGTGCGACTCGAGTCCTGCCTTTTGCTCCCTGCCAATAATCCTTTCCTCAGGTTCTCGTCCCAGAAGTTTCCCCAATTCGCTCGCATTCCACAGGGCAATTTCTGCGATTTTTACGATTTGCCACCCGCTCTTGTCTGCCAGTTTTTTGTACTCTTCAAGCAAGGCGGTTTTTCCTGCACCCGGAGGGGCCTGTACCAGAAAGATCGTCCCTCCCTGCCCCTGTATCGCTCCCTCCATTTTGTCCTGAAATTTCCCGAGTTCCTTCTTCCGCCCATGAAAATACTTTGCAGGGCCCCGATCCAGAGAATCTGTCCAGGAAGGACTGTCCTGATCCATATGTGCCAGGTTTTTGATCCTGGGCAGCATCATATGCTCACTTCTTGATTTCTGTGAAACCGAATCCATCGTCAGCTTGTCCCCACTATCGGGATCCCGGCCTCGTTCGCCTCCTGGATCACCCCGCTTCGTGAACATCTCATCTGTTCTTTGCCGCAGTGCGGTCAACCTGACCCAGTTCAACAGAATAAAACCGCATGCCAACAACCGTCTTCTTTCTGATCCCCTTCGCAAACCGCTTCTTCCGCTTTTGCTTGGGGAGCACTTCCCATTTTTTCTTCGGACATGAAGGAAATTTCCGGCAGCGGCATGAACACAAACAAAACATCAAAATAAAAAGTTCCCATTTCCCCGTGATTCTTTCCCTCAGTCATTCGTTGGCAGTGGGGGAATCCACCTTTCTTCTGGAGACACCGCCGCCGGATTTCCCTGAGGGGCGGTACAGGGTTCGGCTGGCGGGATTCTATCCGTCTCACAGGCACAGGAGCTCCCTCACTTGACCGGGGATCTGGTCGCAGTTATTCGCCATGAGGCACGGATTGCGGACTGTGCAGGTATAAGGAAAGGGAACCCCCCTGATGAATGTCCCGCACCGTTGAATTTGTCGCACTGATCGTTACCGACACGATTGCCGCGGCAGCCTCCTGCCTTCTGTACCTGTGGATCAGGTTTCCAGAGAATTTTCGCGTGACAGGATTCTCGGGGGCGGAAGGACAGATGATCTATCCGCTGTATGCCTCGGTCGCCCTGGCACTCTTCTGGGTTCTCATGCTCCTCGCTGCCGGGATGTACAGGGAACGACATGCCTCCAGCCGTATTGACGAAACCGTATCCCTTGCCAAGGTGATCACCGTCGGTGTCCTGATCCTTGTCTTTAGCATTTTCATTGATATTCTGGAAACAGGGGGAAGTCTGTCCATCTTTGTTACCTACTGGGCCTCCGTTCTGGGACTGGTTG
This sequence comes from Rhodothermales bacterium, assembly GCA_965203305.1. Lineage (GTDB taxonomy): Bacteria > Bacteroidota > Rhodothermia > Rhodothermales > Bin80 > Bin80. Next base: position 441,575 of record OZ241874.1, read on the forward strand.
CGGCTGGCCGGATTCTCGTCCGTTCTGTACAGAAATCACTAATCCTGCGGGGGTACGGAACGCACCGGACACTGGTGGTCGGATGGAGAGACCAGGTGGAGCGTCTGTATCGGGATGTGGCAAAGTATCCGGCGGCCGGGATCCAGATTGTCGGAGCCGTACGACTGGGACAGAAAGCAGACGAGAACGGGAATGGAGCAGGAGACGAGGAGAATGTACATGCCATTGAACAGCTCCCCGACCTGATTGACGAGCTGCAGGTGCGTGATGTTCTGATTGCACTGGGATCGCAGGACCACAAGGAACTTTCGGAAGTCCTGCAACTGTGCGACGGAAAGAATGTGACACTCAAGATCGTCCCTGATTTTTACTCCGTGATCGGCGGGATGGCACGGACAGAGCATATTTATGGACTGCCCCTGATTGAGGTATTGCCCGTCCCGATGCCCGTCTGGGAGCAGTACACAAAGCGGTTTATTGACCTGATCGTGGCACTGATTGTACTGGTCCTGGGTCTGCCGCTCTGGATCGGGATCTTCATCGCCATCAAGACAACATCGGAGGGAGAAGCAATATATAGGCAGGAACGCGTGGGACGCAAGGGGCGCATATTCACCATCTACAAGTTCCGGACCATGCGCCACGATGCCGAAGCACAGACAGGCCCGGTCTGGGCCTCCAGGGATGACCCGCGCTATACAGCCGTTGGACGCTGGCTGCGAAAGACACGCCTGGATGAAATTCCACAACTCCTGAATGTGCTTCGGGGGGACATGAGCCTGGTGGGCCCCCGCCCGGAGCGGCCGTACTTTGTTGAAAAGCTGACGGGAAAAATTCCCCTATATAATCGTCGGCACCGGATCAAGCCCGGAATCACAGGCTGGGCACAGGTGATGTGGCACTATGACAGCTCTCTGGAAGATGTACAGCAAAAAGTGAAGTATGATCTGTATTATATTGAGAATATGAGCCTGCGAATGGACCTGAAAATCCTGTTCCGCACCCTGCGGGCAGTCCTGTCTGGAGGTGGACATTGAGCCGGATCAAAGACTTTTCCAAAAAAGAACTGAGGGAGCTGCTCCATGCACTTCTGGTCCCGCGCGTGATTGAAGAGCAGATGCTCCGGCTCATTCGCCATAACCGCATTGCCAAATGGTTCAGTGGCTACGGGCAGGAGGCGATTGCAGCAGGGACTGCCTGGGCACTGCAGGAAACTGACATGATTCTGCCCCTCCATCGAAACCTTGGAGTATGGACAGCCCGGGGAGTCCCCCTCCAGCCTCTCTTTTGTCAGCTGATGGGGAAAGCAGGCGGGTATACCAGGGGGAGAGACCGTACCTTTCATTTCGGGCTGCCAGAGAAGCGGATCACAGGGATGATCTCCCATCTGGGAGCCATGCTCCCGGTAGCTTGTGGAATTGCCCAGGCTGCCCAGCTCAGGGGAAGTCAGGAGATTGCCGCTGTGTTTTGCGGAGAGGGAGCAACGAGAGAGGGGGATTTTCACGAGGCATGCAGCCTGGCGGGAGTCTGGAAGCTGCCGGTCCTGTTTGTTGTTGAAAACAACGGATACGGACTCTCTACGCCCGCCGAAGAGGCACTCCCGATCACCAGCCTTGCGGATGCAGCTTCCGGGTATGGATTTCCGGGGGTCATGGTTGATGGCAATGACATTCTGGATGTGGTCACTGCAGTTCGCAGTGCCGCGGAGCGTGCACGACAGGGAAAAGGCCCCTCTCTGCTGGAAATGAAGACATTTCGCCGGCGCGGCCACGAAGAGGCCTCTGGAGTCAAGTATGTACCGAAAGAATTGATCAACAAGTGGGCCAAAAAGGATCCGGTGGATCGGTACACTGCCCGGCTGATCAAACGGAAAATTATCTCTGCAGAGGAAGCTGACCGGATGCGGAGTGAGATTTCCAGGGAGGTGGAGGCGGCCTCCGAGTATGCACTGGCACAGCCTCTGGTGCAGAGCACTCCGGCGAGGGAAAGGGCTGCAGTGTTTGCAGCGGGCAAGGCAGCACTCCGGGAACCGGGAGGCAAGCAGTCCGATCTCCGGTTCATTGATGCGATCTCTGCGGCCATGATGCAGGCCATGGAGGAGGATGAGAAGGTGCTGCTCATGGGGCAGGATGTGGCCGAATATGGCGGAGTCTTCAAGGCCTCTGCCGGACTTCTGGAGCGGTTCGGCAAAGAGCGCGTGCGCAATACGCCCATCATGGAGAGCGGAGTACTCGGCGCAGCTCTGGGGCTGGCCCTGGAAGGCTTTCGCCCCATCGTGGAAATGCAGTATGCTGATTTTATCTCCTGCGGGTTCAACCAGATTGTCAATAACCTCGCGACAACAACCTACAGGTGGGGCGCGCCGGTGAATGTGACCATTCGTGCTCCTTTTGGCGGGCATATTGGCGCAGGACCGTTCCACTCGCAGTGCAGGGAAGCCTGGTTCTGTCATGTCCCGGGACTGAAGGTTGTGGTTCCGTCCGTTCCCCATGATGCCAAGGGGCTGCTCCTTGCCTCCATGGCAGACCCGAACCCGGTCCTGCTATTGGAACACAAGTATCTGTATCGCAATGTGCGGGGTCCCGTGCCGGATGCCCCGTATGATGTTCCTCTGGGCAAGGCTGCCTGCGTGCATGCCGGGGAAGATGCAACGATTGTTACCTACGGCCTCTGCACTCACTGGGCCTTGGAAGAAGCCCGCACCCGGCAGCGGAAGGATGTATCCATTGAGGTTATTGATGTGCGCACGCTGGTGCCTCTGGATCAGGAAACCATTCTGACATCCGTGAAGAAGACAGGGAGACTTCTCGTGTTGCATGAAGCAAGCATGACTGGCGGTTTTGGTGCAGAAATCGCAGCAAGAGTCGGAGAGGAAGCATTTGAATACCTGGATGCACCGCCTGTTCGGGTGGCAGGACTGGATACGCCCATCCCGTTTTCGCTGAACCTGGAGACAGAAATTTTTTCTGCACAGGCGCGGTTTAAGGAAGCACTTGTGCACCTTTTAGCGTACTAGCTCATATACCGACTGCTTTTGCAGATCAGCAGACCCGTCATTGCTCTTCATTCACAAACCAGATCATTCCAATTCATGCTACAGGAAGGAGATCAAGCACCAGATTTTGCCGGAGCATCCGGTGAGGGAGAACCTCTGCGTCTTCGCGATTTTGCAGGCCGAAAAGTGGCTCTGTACTTCTATCCCAAAGACAACACGCCCGGATGTACAGCGCAAGCCTGCAGTATTCGGGATCACTGGACAGAATTCAAAGAAGAGGATATCGTTGTCATTGGTGTCTCTGGAGACAGTGAAAAGTCTCATCAGAAATTCTCCGCCAAATGTGAACTGCCATTTTCTCTCCTGTCAGACGTGGACAGGAAAGTCATGGCTGCCTACGGGGTCTGGGGGGAGAAGAAGATGTACGGGAAGACATTTCTCGGAGTCAAGCGAACCACATTCCTGATTGATGAGTCTGGCAAGATTGTGAAAATCTTCAAGCGTCCAAAAACAAAGATTCACGGACAGGAAATTCTTGACGCGTTTGCAGAATTGCAGTGATTGCATGGGAGAGGCAAGTGCAGGCTATGAGTCCGTGATTGGTCTTGAAGTTCATTGCCAGCTGCTGACCGGTTCCAAGGCATTCAGCCCGGATTCCGCAGCGTTTGGAGCGGCCCCAAACCGGCATGTGGATCCAGTGAGCCTGGGGCTCCCGGGCACCTTGCCTGTCCTGAATGCCAAAGTGATTGAGTTTGCCGTACGAATGGGGCTGGCTACAGACTGTCAGATTGCCGAGCGGAGTGTTCTCGCGCGAAAACACTACTTCTATCCAGACCTCCCGAAAGGGTATCAGATCTCCCAGTTTGAAGATCCAATCTGTGTGGGAGGACATCTGGATATTGAAGCAGGACGACGGATCGGCATTACCCGAATTCATATTGAAGAAGATGCAGGCAAATCCCTGCACGATCAGGACCCGGACTACACGCTGCTGGATTATAACCGGTGCGGGGTCCCGCTCCTGGAAATCGTCTCCGAGCCCGATTTGCGTTCTGGCGAAGAGGCACGCAGGTACATGCAGAAGATTCGTCAACTGGTCCGATACCTCAAGATCAGTGACGGAAATATGGAAGAGGGCTCTCTGCGATGCGATGCAAATGTTTCCGTTCGTCCGAGAGGAGAGCAGCCTCTAGGCACAAAGACAGAGATCAAGAACATGAACTCGTTTCGCCATGTAGAGCGGGCGATAGATTACGAGGTGCAGCGGCAGACTGCCCTGCTCAGGCGCGGAGAGGCAGTTACGCACGAGACCCGGCTCTGGGATGATGCGTCGGGCAAGACTCATTCCATGCGATCAAAGGAAGAAGCACATGACTATCGCTATTTTCCGGATCCCGACCTGCCCCCTGTTATGGTGACGGAAGCTGCCAAAGCCTTGATCAGGGAAGCCATGCCCAGACTTCCCGCCGAGCGTTATCAGAGCTATGTTCAAAACTTCCGGTTGCCAGAGTACGATGCCGGAGTTCTGACAGAAGAGCGTCCGGTTGCAGATTTTTTTGAGCAGACACTAGAGGCACTTCTGTTGCTGGATACGGATAGAACGCTTGCAGAGCAGGCAAAAGCGGTCTCAAATTTCATCATGGGGGATGTACGGAGGACTTGCAAGGAAAGGGAGGCGGGCATGGAGGATTTTCCAGTTCAGCCGGAGCGTCTGGCAAAGCTGGTCCATTTGCGCATGAAGGCTGTGATCAGCTCCAGTGCTGCGCAGTCCCTGCTTGCGTCCCTGCTTGCCGATGAACGATCTCCAGATGTCATTGCCAGAGAACAAAACCTGATCCAGGTGTCTGACCAGAGCGCACTGCAACCGGTGGTACAGCGTGTTCTGGAGGAAAACCCGAAGCAGGCTGCATTATACTTTCGGGGGAAGGAGTCCATTGTCGGATTTTTTATCGGGCAAGTGATGCGCCAGTTTGAGGGATCCCCTGATCCCAAACTTGTACAAACTCTGATCAAGGAAGAGCTCCGTCGCCGAGAATCATGAAACAGTTCCTTGTCCGTATTCATCAGGCAGCCTTGTACGGCATGATTGCAGTGTCCGGGCTTGCATGCGCCCAGGCAGAGCAGAGTGCCTCCCCCCAGCAGGTACAGAGTTTTTTTGAGGGCACGCTGACCATTCGGGCAGAGGTTGATCCTTCCATGGATTACCGTGGATTTGAGGTTCTGGTAGCCCGTGACAATAAAGGGGAACCGGATACCCTGGGCTATGCAGCTACAGACAGCACAGGCTACTTCTCCATGCGGGTCAACGCTCCCGAGCGCGGAATTTACCGATTGATTATCAGCCGGCTGAACCAGATCCAGGCATCGGGGCAGATTGCAATTGCCGAGGGAGATTCTGCTTCAATGGCTGCCGCATTCCCGCTGCGAGGCCGGAGCTTGCGCATCCGGTCCCCAGAAAATGCATCCATACAGGCGTACCAGAATATCCGTGCGCAGCATGAGCAGGCACTGGTAGAGCTGGTACAGTCAGGAGAATACGAAGAGGAGCAGGTACGCAGCCGTATCGCACAGACAACCATGATTCTGTGGGATTTGCAGCAGACATTTCCAAATTCCATGGGAGCAGAGCTGGCGGCTGCGGAGGCAATCGTGCTGGGGACAGGCTGGCAGGATTCGATTGTGGTTGCCCGCATGCGGGAATTCTCCGCCTCAAACAGTCGCTATGGCAATGCAGCCCGGGCTGCCCGCCAGGCAGAGGCCCGGCTGGCTGGTCAAGCCGCCGCACTGGCACTTCTGGATGATCTGGCAGAGCGGGCAGAAACCCCAACGCAACGCGCAGAAATCGCCTCAGAGCGTGTGATTGCCCGCATGGACAGCATGGAGTTTGCGAGTGCACTCGTACTGACCCAGTCCATGCAGGAAGAGTTTGAAGATACGCAGTGGGCCACATGGGCCGAACGGGCCGGATACGAAATCCAGAACCTGCTTCCCGGAATGCAGGCTCCCGCATTCGCGGTGCGGGATGCTGGCGGAGATTCCCTGAGATTGCAGGATCTGAGCGGAAAACATGTGATCCTGGAGTTCTACAGGCCGGAAGATGACCTGTACCAGCGAGAGTTGCCCGGACGCAATGATATTCTGGAAGTTTTTGGCAGCGAGAGAGTGGAGATTGTCTCCATTTCCATGCAGCCAGATACCCTGGTCAATGAAGCTTTCTTTGAGGAACGGATCGTTCCTGGTCGCCATGTGTACGGAGGGCAGGATATCGCCAGGACCTACAATATCAATGTGCTGCCAACGCGATACCTCATAGATCCCAAAGGAGTTCTGGTCAACAAGTATGTCGGAGGCACGCTGGCAGCACTTCATGAGTATATGTCCACGCTTCTTGATAAACCACAATAACAGTTCGCTATCCTTGTCAGTCAGATGTTTATTGCAGGAAACTGGAAAATGAATACGGATGCCCTCTCCGCAGTGGAGCTGGCACAGGGGGTTGTTCAGCAGAGCCGGGATGCAAAGGGAGTCAGGGTCGCAGTATGTCCTCCAGGACCGCTGCTGAGCACTGTCGGTGCAGCCCTGGCCGGAAGTCGGGTGCATCTGGGAGCGCAGAACATGTACTGGGCGGACAGTGGTGCCTTTACTGGCGAGGTGTCTGCACAGATGCTGATCTCTGTGGGATGCCATTATGTAATTTTGGGGCACTCGGAGCGGCGGCAGCATTTCGGGGAAACGGATGCAGGGGTAAGCAGCAAGGTTCAGCAGGCAGTCAAGAGCGGTTTGATCCCCGTCATATGTGTAGGGGAGCGGCTGAACGAGCGCAGGGCTGGCAGAGAGCAGGAGGTTGTGGCGACACAAGTCAAGCATGCTCTGGAAGGATTGCGGGTTCAGACTCCAAAGGCTCTCGTGATCGCATATGAGCCGGTCTGGGCAATTGGTACCGGGGAGACGGCAACACCGGAGCAGGCCCAGCAAATGCACACATTCATTCGCATGCTTGTTCGGAAACAGTTCGGGGACAGGATTGCGGACGGACTGCACATCCTTTATGGCGGGAGCATGAAGCCGTCAAACGCAAAGGAGCTTCTGAGTCAGAGCGATGTGGACGGGGGACTGATTGGCGGAGCCAGCCTGCAGTCTGACATCTTTGGCCAGATTATTCAGGCAGCAAAGGACCTGGCAGGTTAGCAGGGGAGATTAGGCGGCACGGGTGCGGTCTGATGCCAGCTATTCAGATCGGACCCGTCAGTCTGCACTTTTCGGAGAGGGATCGGATTTCTTGTCCTCTGCAGGCGTTGCCTTCTCTGTTTCTTTGGCCGGCTTGTCTTCTGATTCGGCAGATTTGGATTTCTTTTCGGCTGGCTTCGGGGCGTAATCCGTCTTGTAAAATCCGCTCCCTTTCAGAATAAATCCGCCCCCTCCGCTGATGATTCGTTCGACGGGTTGTCCAGTGTTCGGGCATTCTGCAAGCGGTTCAGCGGTAATGGGCTGAACTACTTCAAAGACGGTTCCGTCGGCTCGTCTGTAGTCGTATGTTGGCATGCGGGTTGAAGTGCAATAAAGACAGCCTGCATAAAGGTTTTATTCTGACGATTGTTCCATTTCTCGGCTGGGTTGCGGTCCGAACAGTGCTTCGTAGACAGCATCGGCAACCAGCCCCCGAACCCCCCGAAAAAGTTCGTATCGGTCTCTTGTAGGATACACCCGGTTTGTGAGCAGGATCACCCAGGCTTTGGAGTCAGGGTCAATCCATAGGGAGGTGCCCGTGAATCCGGTATGTCCGTAACTTCGTGCCCCAAAGTACTGCCCTGCTGAGGAAGGTTCATCATCCAGGTTTCGTGTATCCCATCCCAGCGCACGTGTGCTGAGGGATGTATCCACAACACTTGTGAACAGCCGAATTGTGGCAGGCTGCAAAAATTCGTTCCCCTTGTATGATCCTTGCTGTACCATCATCTGGGCAAATCGGGAGAGATCCTGTGCTGTGGAGAACAGTCCGGCATGGCCGGATACTCCTCCCAGTATCCATGCAGTCTCGTCATGCACCTCTCCCTGGATCAGGCGATTCCGGAAGTCTTCGTCTACCTCGGTAGGAACTACATTGCGATCTGGGTTTCCTGTGCCGCGAAATCCGGTAGAATTCATTTCCAGCGGGGCAAAAATGTTGCGGGCGCACCACTCATCAAGAGGCTCTCCGGTAATTTGCTCGAGGACCAGTGCGAACGAGATCATGCCAAAATCGCTGTAGACATATTCCTCTCCGGGTTCCGAGAGAAGTGGAGCGGAGAAGATGGAATCCAGAACTGCCTCGCGTGTGACAATCCCATCCTTATGGAAGGGGCGAAATGCGGGGAGCCCCCCCGTGTGCGTCATGAGATGGTGAATGGTAATTTCTCGTCGATTGGGGGTGTTGAACTCGTCCAGATAGTCAGAAACGCGGGCATTCAGATCCAGCCGCCCTTGCTCATAGAGGATCATGGCAGCTGTAGTTGTAGCAATCACTTTCGTTAGTGATGCCATATCAAAGACAGACTCTGACCGCACGCGCCGCCGGGACTCGTAGGTATAGGTGCCATATTCTTCTACCTTGACGATTTCCGACCCCTTTCCCACAACCACTACGGCTCCGGGAAAGGCCTGTGCATTGATAGAGTTTACAATCACAGAGTCAATACGCAGGAGACCATTCGGGTATATGACAGTTGGCAAATTCAGCGCAGTCCTGGAGGACTCAACGTCTGGAATGGCACCAGGCAGCGGGGTGACACGGGATCGGCCAGACAGCGCAGGCGAGGCAGTTTCTCTGGTTGATTGACATGCGCCCAGGATCAGAACTCCCAGAACAAGAATACAGGAAAGCCAGCGAATCATTGTTTTTGTGGTTTATCCGAAGAATGGCAGTATATTTCTGTTATAATGTAATCCAAAAATAGTACCATGCCAAAACTTACGGTTCCAAAATACGGAACATTTGAAGTGGAGAAGGGACAGCGGCTTGTGCGTGCCCTGAAAGAGCAGGGAGTTGATCTTGGTCATCGTTGTGGTGGTTATGCACGCTGTACTACCTGTCGGGTGGAATTCATTGCAGGGGAGCCCGCGGTAATCTCCAGGGCAGAGAGGGATAAGTTGAGCGATGCAAAGTTGCTAGGCGAGGTTCGCTTGGCCTGTCAAATTCTTGTTGAGGATGATATGACAGTCAAGCCGTTGATGATGATTGACGAGATGGGGTGGTCAGACTCAGGCCCGACTCCAGAAGAAACCGTCACGCCAGTACCGGACTGGGCGGATTATTCTCCGAACGAGAAATAGCTGTGAAGCTCTGCAGGTGAAACGTACGAGGCTCTTGCAAAAACATCTGTGTATCTTGCCCAATGTGCCTGTAAGAACTCTCATAGCGATATTTCTTTGTCATACGGGATTTTTGCAAGAGGATCGTACTGCTGTACCAGGTTCTGTGCTGGCGGGCCTCTGGAGGGAGGGGGAAATCGTCCAGTTTGTACGATCAGCATGGGCAACGATCAGGAAATAAAGCAGAGTTTGGGGCGCTGAGAACTTGGAGAGGGTTTACGAGTCCGAAGATGGCAAATGGGCAAGAAGAAAGAGACAAGACAGTGGATTGACGAGCTTGACAGGGGGCCTGCGAAGTATTTTCACGGGCGAAAGGAGGAGTTGCGGAAGTTGCAGAAAAGACTGGAGCATGCGACAGCCCGAAACAGTGGAACCATCTTTCTGATTCAGGCCCCACCCGGGGCAGGGAAAACCGCTTTGGTGGAGGAGTGCAAAAAACTGGCCGAGAGAGACAGGTGGCAGACCCTGAAGGTCTCGGAAATTGCCTTGTGGAATTCAAACGAGTTGCGGAAACTTCTGGGACGAAAACTAGAGGAAAGGATTACGGGCAGGGAACATAAAGCAGGAGTTGAGTCGCATCTCGTGGGCACAACAGGGCGGACGATTGCCGTGGATAGCTCTTCCTCCACGCCACTGGATATGCTACGAGAGGGGGAGTCTCCCCTGTTGCTCATTCTGGATGAAGCACAGGACATGGCGGATGCCCTGGACTTGCCTGTACAGGACAGGCAGAACGTAAGGAGACTGCTCAAGGAAATCCATAACGGGGATGTGGGCAGACCGCTCATTTTCCTTGCGGCAGGCTTGGGGATGATCTCCAGGGTATTCAAGTCTCTGGGTGCATCCAGGATTGATGGAAAGTCGCTGGTAGAGCTAGGCAGGATGAAGCGGGAGGAGGAGCGGGCTGTGTTTGTAGACTGGTTTGAGAAAGAGTTCAGGATCAAGGAAGGGTGCGACCCCTGGATTGACGGAATCCTGAAGGAGACGCAAGGGTGGCCGCACCACATCACATCCTATATCAGGGCATGCATAGATCAGGCTGCAAAAGGCGGTGAATGGTTGACGGAGGCGGGGCGACAAGAGATGATGCAAGAAGGGGAGCAGCTTTGCAATGAGTATTATCAGGCACGAACAGAGGCTCTCAAAGATCACCATTTTTCAGGGCTGGTGAAATTGTACAAGGATGTCTCTCTGGACCAGGGATTTCTGTGTACAGACATTGTCAAGGCAATCGGCGAAGAGGGGTTTACCGCGGCTCTCTCCAAGGGGGTACTGTTTCAGAGAGGAAGGTACTACACTATCCCCATCCCATCTCTTCGGGACTACATGGTGAGAGAGGAGGAGAGAGCAAGGGAAAATTCTCCGTACAAGAAAAAAAGGAAAGAAAAAGGATTCCCTAAAACAGGGGAATTATCCAGCAAAATCCGCACGTGCGGGAACAGACTGTGCCCCGAAGGGTAGTCTTTTTTGACCAGTTACGACAGAAACCATGGACCCGCTTCAAAAATCCACAGACCGTGGAGCTACCCCCTACTTCCACGGGCGGAAACCCATCCTGGACAGTTTTGAGAAAAGGCTGGTGGATGACAAAGAAAAAGAGGAAGGCACCATCTTCCTCGTGCAAGGCCCTCCTGGCATCGGTAAAACGGCACTTCTAGCCGAATGCTGGAAGAAGGCAAAGGCGAAGAAGTGGGAGGTCCGGGAACTTGTCATCTCCGCCCTGTGGAACCCGCAGGAAATGCGGAAATGTCTGAAACTGGATGCGGAAGCAAGACCTGTAGAGAAAACCATGGGAGGGGAAGGAAGAGCTGGCTTGCCCGAGCTGGGGCTGGGGGTGCGAGGATCGTTGGAGGCAACCTCCGTGTTTGATACCGAGATGCCCACTCCTCGGGATCTGATACGGAAAATAAAGAAGCCGCTCCTTTTGATTTTGGACGAGGCCCAGCACCTGGGCGAAGACAGCAGAATAACAGGAGCGTACAAAGACGATGTCCGAGATCTCCTGAATCAGATTCACAATGGCAAACTGGGAAGGCCTGTCATCCTGCTGGCGGGCGGGCTGGGGATGACCCATGCCGCATTCAGAGCACTGGGGATATCCCGGATGGCAGCGCAATGCAAGTTTGATATGAAACCACTGGAAGAGGAGGAGGAACGGCAGGTGATCAAGAACTGGCTCAAAAAGGCAGGGAAAGCAAAGGGGGACACCACAGACTGGATCAATGCGATCACCCAAGAGACGTATTTGTGGCCGAGACATGTTGATTCCTACGCACGGAATGCCGCACAGATACTTAAGGCGAACGGTGGGCGGATGACCCCGGAGTTGCTGCGTATCGTCATGGAGAAAGGGCGGGAAGAACGCTGGGCATATTATACAGGCAGAACGGAGGGGCTTGACGATGACCATATTGTCCGGCTTGTGGAGATGTTTCGTGATACTCCCGTGGAGGAAGGGTTCCAGAAGCAGGATCTTGTAGCGGAGCTAGGCGAACCAGGGTTTGTGCAGGCGGTCTCCAGGGGTGTTCTTTATTATAGCAACCCCTTGTACACACTCCCCATTCCGTCCCTATATGACTACCTGACAGAAAGAGCCACGCGAATTCGAGAGGCCGCATTGCGCTACGAGCGGGTCAAGAAGCAGAGACAGGCAAGTCGCCACCCTACAAGAGATGTTTCCGGGCAACAGCCGGAGTCAAAAGACCAGTCTGAGGCGGAGGGTCCCCAAAAGGAAGCGGGAAACCATACTCTAGACAGTCCCTCTCCTGAAAAAGAGGAGGGAAAAGAACCCACGATACGCAAATCGGAGAAGGACAATTCTCGTCAGGAACCTCCACCGGGCAGAGACCCTTCCAACAGTGATCGGGATACAGACATGGGGATGGAGAGATAACCTCTCTTGCGGATTTTGCGGGATAAATCCCAAAAATGTTCCGCCTGCGGCAGTTTTTCCTGCAAACAGAAGGTCAGTCTCCCGGTTCATGCACAGAGCTCATGAGGTTACGGGAAAAGACCGCAAAATGCCAGTCAAAAGAGAAGAGCAGGCTTGTCGTATCTGATCTTTTGGCAGGACTCTTATGAAACAATTGTGTCAAATAATTATATTGTGAAGTCCTGACTTTGTCGTTGGCCGTTAAACGCGTAAATTGGTGTGTAGAGTGACAGTAAAATACCTGAAAACATATCTGGGTTGCTTGGCAGCAGTCGCCTTCTTGCTCGCACCAACGGTGATGGCACAGGGGACAGCTACCTATGAACTTACGTTCACGGTAACCTGGAGTGCTGCAACACATCCTGCAGGCTTTCCTCCGAATCCCCATTTTTCTGGAATGATCGGAGGTACACACAATGATGCCGTGAAGTTCTGGAGTACCGGAGAAACTGCGAGTGAAGGCATCAAGCAAATGGCGGAACTCGGGGCCAAGGGAGCACTCCGAAATGAAATCAACCGTGCAAAGAACGCATCTAGCGCAGATGCGATCATAGATGCACCGGGATTGAATTCTCCCGGCACTCGAAAGACAACCTTCAAAATTCGCCCTCCATGGAATCATGTCACAGTCACTTCCATGCTAGCTCCCAGTCCAGACTGGTTTGTTGGGGTGTCCGGGTTGAATTTGCTGGATGAGGACGGGAACTGGATTGACACACTTGAAGTGGATCTGTTCGTATATGACTCAGGAACGGACAGCGGTTCCGACTACACATCCCCGAATCAGGAGACCAGCCCGAGAGAGAATATCCGCCGTATACAGGAATCTCCGTTTTTAGTGGATGGCGCGGTCAAGCCAGTGGGTACCTTTCGCTTTGAACTGAAAGAGGTTGCCATTCCATCTGAAGGCTATTTCCGTATTGATGGAACCAGAATCCTGGATTCGAACGGACAGCCTGTGATCCTCAAGGGGATGGGGCTTGGCGGGTGGCTGCTGCCAGAAGGCTATATGCTGCACATCTCGATCCTGAAAGAAGGGCAGACCGACGGGCCCACAGGAATCCGCAATCAGATGATTGATCTCATTGGTGAGGCAAATACGGATGTTTTCTTCAAAATTTTCCAGGAGAAATATGTGCAGGAAAAGGATATCGCTCTGATCAGGGAGTGGGGCTTTGACCATGTCCGTCTTCCCTTTCATTACCAGCTGTTTTATGACTCCGAAATGGAGATGTGGAAAGAGGAAGGATTTGATTTGCTGGATACATTCCTGGAGTGGTGCCGAACGCATGAGCTCGCGGTTCTTCTTGATATGCATGCGGCTCCGGGCGGGCAAAATGAGGGCGGGATTTCAGACAGTGACGGCGAAGCCAGACTCTGGACGGAACCGGAGGAATACTGGGACCAGACCATCAAGATCTGGCGAGAGATTGCCAGACGCTACAATGATGATCCTGTCATTATAGGATATGATCTGATTAACGAACCGACGGTTCCAGACGAAATGGCATCAGATCTGGCAAAGCTGTATACACGGATCATCAACGAGGTGCAGCCAATCTCTCCCAATCATCTGTTTTTTCTGGAAGGAAACTGGTGGGCAACCTCTTTTGATGAGCATCTGCGGGCAATTCCCAAGCACCGGAAAAACATCGTGTATACGTTTCACCATTATTGGAAAGGGGCGAATCAGGGAGCGATCCAGTATTTGCTGGATCTCCGAAGCGAAGATCAGGTTCCGCTTTATCTGGGAGAGACAGGAGAGAATTCCAATGCATGGTTTTATGCTCTGACGAAGCTCGCTAATCAGCATGAGATCGGGATTAACTGGTGGACGCACAAGAAAATTGAAACGACGACCAGCCCGCTCAGTACACCATTTGCCCCGGGCTATGAGGATGTAATCAAGTACTGGCGGCGCGATGGTCCCAAACCTGCTGTTGATGCCGCGACTCAGGCACTTCTGGCAATGACCCGGAATCTGGAGCTTGATTCTGCTCGCGTGAATCGTGGACTTCTGGCCGCACTCTTTGATGCGGAGTACGGAACGACGCAGAAGCCGTTCAAGCAACACCAGGTGCCGGGGATTGTCAATGCTGCCGACTATGATATGGGAAATCAGGGGATCGCATATGAAGACACGGATTACTGGGCAACATCTGGATCTCCCGGAGGAGGGAACAGCGGCAGAAGCTATCGGAATGACGGCGTAGATATTGAGGTCTCTACCGATCCCGAGGGATTCGGTTATAATGTCGGGTATACCGAGCGTTTTGAGTGGCTGGAATACACCATTGATATTCTGGAAGATGGGGTGTACGAAATTGATATTCGGGGGGCAAGCAACAGCGGCGGCACACGGGAAGGGGCAGATGTGCTCTTTCTGATGGATGGTGATCGTATTGGAGAAGCAGAGATTGGCAATACCGGGGGGTGGCAGAACTGGGTGACCAGGAAAACCCGAACCCCCGAGTTAAAAGCTGGCAATCAGCGAGTTCTTCGGGTGATGTTTGCAGACCGGGAAGTAAATCTGAACCGGATGACATTCCGAAAAGTTTCTGCTGTCAGTGTGGAGGAGGCGCAGGAATTCATGGAACCAGAACTGCTTTCCACTTACCCAAACCCGTTTACGGAGGTGGTGAATATTTCATTTTCCACAACCGAGACGGTATCCGTTTCTGCTGTCCTGTATGATGTACTGGGGCGGAAGGTGTATGAGTCCCGGGATGCGTCCTATACCGCTGGAATTCACGAGATTGCGCTGGTACCAGATCTGGCACCTGGAGTGTATGTTCTGCGGTTGCAACTCCTAGGATCACAGACTCCTCATACCTTCACAAGGCCGCTGGTCATTGCGGGCAATTAGTGTCAGGAGGTTCCCTGCAAAATACCTCTATACCCGACCTGATGCAAGCACTCACAGAGCGATATTTTTCTGTCATCCAGGAATTTTACAAGAAGCTCTGCAGTTACTGTTGGGGTAGTGGGGGATGGAACCCTCAGGAATTTCAGATCGGAGTGTTTTGCGTGTCTCTCTTCGGTACGCCCTGTTTGATCGCAGCACGAACAGGGAGCAAGAACCTTTCCCAGAAAAAGATCTGCAAAAATTTGCAATGGGAATCATCATATATGCTGTTTAATGTGTATAAAGGGGGATGGTCGTAAAAATTACGGCATGATCCTGTACTAAAAACCTTTCACTAAACGGAGCACAACTCCAACACACCTATGAAACACATTCAAAAAATGGGGGGGGCAGGAGTCGTTCTTTTGACCCTTCTTTGTACAACCTTCAGTGTGTCTGCCCAAACGACCCGCTACATTGACCCGGCGAACGGGACATGGACGGGCACCTGTACCAGTGTGGACCCGGCGAATGCGAACGGACCATGCAATCTGGCTCGCGCCTATGCGTTGCAGTCCGGTAGCGGGGATACTTTTCTGATTGAGGTTCGGCATGCGGGAGGGACAGTTACGCTGTCTCCTCCGGCGGACTCCCTGGAGCATCCGATCACGTTTGGTGCCTATAAACGGGGAGCGACGGCGGCGGTGGAGGGAACGCTGAAATTTGCGGGATCGCAGGCGTTTGAAATCACTAGGGCCGGCCAGTTCAAGCTCCACGCGAAAGCCAGGGCGCAGTTCGAGAATGTTACGCTCCGGAGGAAGACGCGGAAGTTTGGATCATTTTTGACTCATAATCCTAGAGCCAGCAGTCTTGTGAACTTTTTTGTCTCCGACAAAGAGAGTATCACGATTACCGGGACCCTGACCGTGGACCACAGCGATGCCGAGCTTGCGCGGTTGACGGTCTCGGAGAGCTTCAAATTGGCGGGGATCCGGTCTCCCTTGAGGGTGAGGGAGTTGACCGTGAACCGCGGGGCCACGCTGACTATCGCCGAGGGCATGGAGTTGCATGTTCCCATGAGACGGGGGAGCAGTGCAACGGACCGGAAGGGATTGCTTATAGTGGATGGTGTGATTGAAGGAGCCGGCAAGCTTCAGATTCGGTATGAAAAAAAGACCTCGGGGCAACCCTCGGAGCGGGGTGGAACCGACGACAGGTTCTTCCACAACAGCCACGAGTATATGCCGGGCGATGGGGTGGACCACACGGATTGCCTGCGCGTGACGGGCAGCGGGAGGATCCGGGTCCAGATGGTTGTGGGGGCAGCGGGCAATGTCTGTATTGACCTGCAGGACATGGGATCCGTTGCCGCTACAGGAAGTATTAATGAACCGGCGAATAGAAGCGGCGCATTCACCTTGGCGGCAGATCAGGACAGCATTACGACGGACCTCATATTCCGCCGTGCGGTCATGGTGGATGGTGATGTGGAGCAGTGGAATGATTCCCGGATCGTGTTTGAGAAGGAGGCGACGATCGCGGGGGATGTGATTTTGAGTGACACCAGTAATTTGCAAATCCACGGGGAAACAAGTTTTGACACGCATCATACCCCGCGGACAGATGATTTAAGTGACAACGGGACGTTGGTCAGTGTTCGCCGGGGGGTTCAGATGGGTACTAGTGGCAAGTACATGTGTGATTATGTGACTCGGCGGACGGACGACAAGCCGCGTGCGATGCATATTCCGGGGGTACAGTTTGCGGGGGTGGCGAGGATTGCGGGCGATCTGGATGTTCGCTCCAACAATCTCACCGACGGGGCGGCGGCGGACACCAATCCTACGGCTCCGTCCTGCGCTCCGCGGGTACTGTTCTTGGTTCCGATGGCCCGGGACCAGGGGCCCCCCGCCATCTCTCTGGTATCTTCGGTCGGTGGGGATTTGGATGTTCGGGCGGATGAGGATTTTGGAGACAAGGGGCGGGTGTATCTGGACTCGGACTCGTTGAAAACGGGGAGTGTCATGCGTCGGACGGCGCACAGTCTGCGTGTGGGTCGTAGTCTGGTCGCGCAAGGGAACACGATCGGGATGGGGTACCCGGCGACTTCCGGTCTGGACGGGATGTGCACGGGGAACGATGTTTCGCTGACTTTTGGGAATCATATTGTTCTCACGGGTGAGGCCAAAAGCCTTGTGGTCAGTGATGCAACAGACGGGATTACGCTGGGGGCACTGGTGACACTCGGAGATCTGGAGATTCAGGACGGAACATTGACGGTGAAGACGCTGCATGTAGGTCCCCGCGCCGAACTGACAGCGAACAAGAATGTGAATGTGACGGAATCACTCATTCTGCAGGGAGAGCTGAGCGGGGAGCTGGACGAGGCTTCCACGATCAAGCGGCTGACCTACGGGAGCGGGGCTACGGATGTGGTGAAGAAGGTTGCGCTGACCAGTATGCTGGATGCCCTCGCGATCCATGCGGGCAGCGGGGAGCTCCGGCTGGATGAGGTGGTCAAGACAAAGAACCTGGGGCTGTGCAGTGGCACGCTGTCGCTGGTGGATGCCGAGAGCACAACCGACTCCACCCTGCACGTGACGGAGCACATCACGGTGCAGAACGGGATACTGGAAAAGGATACCAATGATCCGGGGAGTATCTCCACGGACCGTGCAAAAACGGCCAGTATCAATGACCGGTATATTCTGACCTATATCACACCGGGCAAGCGGACGGTGACGGATGCGCTGGAATGGTTTGATCCGCGGGATGTGATCGTGAATCATGCCAGTGCGGAGATCACCACGAGCGGGAATCGCTCCATTGTGGGCAAACTGACGATCACCAAGGGGCAGCTGATGATGGATGGAATGCTGACGGTGGGCACCTCTACGTTGCATCGCACGGATGCCGATGCCACGAAGGTAGACAATTACAGCATAATTGTGGCAGCAGGCGAACTGCACACAGAGGGACAGGATGTGAGGGTGTACGGGAAGGTGAGCGTGAATGGCAAGAGCAAGCTCATGACCGGAGGCGGGGACCTGCATGTGCTGGGACGGGTGAGTCAAGGCAAATATATTGGGAACACGGCCCAGGTAACCGTGGAAAAAGATGCCATGATCCACCTGGGAGACGGGACCCTGATGCTGGGGCCGGAAGACACAAGCAAGCGAAACAATGTGAAGGATAATGATCGTCCCGATGTGCTGCTGACCCTGACGGGGAGCCTGACCGCGGACATAATCAAAGTGCCGAAGGGGAGCAAGCAGACCACCATTGATGCGAGTGCCGACAGCAAGATGCTGCAGACAGTCGTCTTTGACGGCACGATGACCCCGGGGACCGGGAACTGGGACGGGACGCTCTACCTGAAGAGTGCCACCGGGGACGGCAAGGTGCTTACCGTGGACAGCCTGTCGGCCATGAAGGGATCGGTAGAAACCAGCAACAAGAAAGTGGTCATCATGGATGCGGTGTCCCTGAGTTCCGCCAAGATCTGGCCATACGCGGAAACGACAGAGTTCATGGGGGACCTCATGATCAGCGGGACCGGCGGGCTGAATACGGAATACAATGACGATGGTGACAAGCGGAGTGTGATGATCCATGGAGACTTTATGCAGACGAAGGGGAGCTATACCAGTTCGAATAATGCGGGGGTGAAGCTGCATCCCATGACGACGAAGACGGTGATGGGGGACCTGATGGTGGCAGCGGATGCGTCCCGATACGAGGGGGAAATGGCATCAGGCAACATGCCGAGTCTGATGGTGCATGGGGGCTTCCACTTTGCAAAGAAGGGAGATCTGAATGTGAAAGTGGAGTTCACAGGCAAGGAGGCGCAGGAAGTAATGACCGGGGACACGACGGCGTTGCACAGTGTCACGGTGAACAACGCAAAGGGGCTGCTGCTGAAAAGCCATGTCAAGCAGCAGAAGATGGCCACCCTGACGCTCCGGCAGGGGAAGATTCACAGCATGCCAATGGACAGCATGTTTATGTGGACGGTGCAGAATGTGCAGGTGGAGCAGGAGCTCCGCGGCCGGAGTTCAGCACAGACAGGAGAGAAGTGCGGGGCGGACAATGACGAGGAGTGCAAGGCCACGATCCTGCGCGGCTCCCGTCAGTCGTATGCGGCCACCCTGGTGGTGCGGCACCTGCTGCAGGGGGTTTCTGGAGCAGGCTTTGCCAGCGGAGGCTATCTGTTCCCGGTGGGAATGGAGAAGGGAGACATGTCCCACTATCGTCCGCTCATCCTGCAGCTGCCCTCCGACCTGATTGATACCACGGCGGCGACCGTGTCTCCAGTGATGGTGCCAGACGGAGCCATGCCGGCATGGCAGAACCTCACGGTTCCGACCGCAGGGGGCAGCCTGACCCTTGATGTGCATGCGGATCTGTTCTGGAAGGTGGATCTGGGGACGGAGTCGCTGCCCACGAATACGAACCTTCGGATCGCGGCGGCGGGGCTCCAGAATGTGGCGGATGCCAGCGGACTGCGGATCGTGCAGTGGGACTGCATGTGGAAGAATCCGAAGCTGGCGGGACGGCGTCCGGCGCAGGTGGAGGCAGGCTCCTTTGCAGTGAACGGGTATCTCAGCGGGGTGGTGAACCTGACGCAGGAGGGGATTGGGCTGGGGAGCTGTGCGATCTTCGGGATTGCGGCGAACGGGATTGAGAATCCGATTGACCAGGCCGATCTGAGCGGAGGACGGGCAAACCTGCAGTTCATCCATAATGTGCCCCTATTGGGCCCGATCGACCTGCATCTGGGAGAGATTCAGATTGGTAGCGGAATCCAGTTCCGACATGCCACAGCCTACCGTCCGGTAGGGGCAGGAAGTCATGACCTGAAAATCCAGCCCGCTGGCGCACCGGCCGAGCAGGCGATCACCCAGACGCTTCCCCTGGCGCATAATAAAAACTATGTGGTGATCGCCCACGGGAGTCTGGCGGAACCCATGCTCAAGGTGCTGGAAACCCGGATGACATCGCAGGTCGCAAACCAGGTGGATGTGCTGCTGGTGCACGGGTCGGCAGATCTGGGGGCGGCGCGCGTAGAGGTGCTGGATCCGGTGGATCCCATGACGGTGAACATGACGCTGGCAGGAAACCTGATGCTGGACGATGCCACGCGGCGATACGCTTCGCTGAATCCCTCGCAGCAGATTTTTCGGGTGAAGTCCATGGACGATGAGGTCATGGAGGCCTATGAGATGGATCTGTACGGGTATGCGAACCAGACGCTGGTGCTGAACCTGTCCGGGATGCGGAATGATCTGACGATGCTGGGCGTAGACAAGAACGGGATGATCATTCCGACAGTGGTAGTGACAGGAGTGGAGGAAGAAGGAGTTGAGCTTCCGACAGAGTTTGCGCTGCATGGCAACTATCCGAACCCGTTCAATCCGGGCACACGGATCCAGTTTGACCTGCCCGAGAATGCGCAGGTGCGAGTGCAGATTGTAGACATGCTGGGACGGGAAGTGATCACGCTGCCGGCGCAGGAAATAGAGGCAGGGGCGAACCGGAGCCTGGAACTGCATGCCACCAGTTTGGCAAGCGGAACCTACCTGTACCGGCTGATCGCGACCGGAGCCGAGCAGAGGCATGTGAAGACCGGATGCATGACCCTGGTGAAATAGTCACGCGAAGCGGTTCAGACTGAAACGGAGCACCCCGGTACGACAGGCGTATCGGGGTGCTTTGCGTTTGGGGAAGCAGGCTTGCGGATTGGCTTCCTGACAAAATTCCGCATGATGGAGACATATCATTCCGGGAGTGCGTGCAGGCATATCAGATCGGGTACAGGGATATTTTTGCAATAGCCTCTCAGGTCCCAATTCCAGAATGTGCTGAACACTGGGTGGGGTTATTTCCTTGGTGAACTATGCTCGCCCTCCACAGAGAAGTCTTCCGAATTTCCAGATAACCGACTGAATACCGGATCAAGACATGCTCTCATGGGGCTGACAACACAATGCAGCTTTCTTTTCAAGTATGTAGTGTCTGTCCGAAAATTCAGAATATCGCCAATATATGCCGTTTCGAGAGCGTATGAGGAGTTTTTGGAGATATTTTGGAGTATTTTTCTTGGCGAAGATGGAAGCCCTTTGGCGGATTGGAGCATCAAATCCCCGAACAGCGTCCATAAACACGCAATCTTCGTGCAAGATTTCCCCGAATCTCTCATAGCGAACGAGCATCTGAATCGTGCCATACATGACGCTGTGGGGCAAAATCCCCCTGAAATCCCCCGTATTGGGGGTTGCTGTGGATTTTCGGACAGACACTACATAGCCGGCAATCGTCCGAATGGGAAATTTATGGGAGTTATCCAGTAAAGTCCGCACAGGATGCAGGGAGAGAGAGTATTATCTCTCCAGTCCCATGTCTGTGTCCCGATCACTGTTGGAAGGGTCTCTGCCCGGTGGAGGTTCCTGACGAGAATTGTCTTTCTCCGATTTGTGTATCGTGGGGTCTTTTCTCTCCTCTTTTTCAGGAGAGGGACTGTCTGGAGTATGGTTTCCCGCTTTCTTTTGGGGACCCTCCGCCTCGGTATCCACCTCTGGCGACGGTTTTGACCAGGCCTGTTCCTGGGCTACATGTTCCTTCTCTACCAGCCATTCCCGTACCATGTAGTCCTGGAGAGAGGGGATCGGAATGCTGTATCGCAACCCCTTTCTGTACAGAACACCTTTCGACAGGGACCGCTCAAATCCGCTTTTCCCAATCGCCCGCTTGATCTCCTCATCTGTCAGTCCAATCTCCAGCGAAACATGCTGAAACAATTCCGCCAGTCCATTGAATTCATTATACGACAAGGTTTTCGTCCGGCCACGGTAGTATTCTCTGCGGTTTACTCGTCCTGTTTCCATAACGGAACACAACAGGTCCTCCGTCATCCGCCCGTGGTTGTCCTTGATTAGACGGGCAGCATTCCGTGCGTAGGAATCAACATGTCTCGGCCACTGGACTGTCTCTGTGGTGATCGTGTCTATCCAGTGTGTGACATCTCCTGTCGCTTCCCCCACTTTCTTGAGCCAGTCCCGGATGATCAACCGCTCTTCCTCTTTCTCCAGTGGCTCCATATCAAACATGCAGTTCTCTGCCATCCGGGATATACCCAGTGCTACAAATGCCTCTTCGGTCATCCCCAGTCCCCCAGCCAGCAGGATGACTGGCCTTCCTAGTTTGCCATTGTGAATCTGATCCAGAAGATCGCTGACCTCATCTTTGTACGGTCCATTGATATTTTTGCTTTCTCCCATACGTTGGGCCTCGTCCAGAATTAACAGGAGTGGCTTCTTTATTTTCAAAATCACCCCTCGAGAAGTGTCCATCGTGCGGGTTTTTTTTGTCGTTCGTGACACATTTCCTCCGAGGGATGCCTCCCCGAATTGCACTTTCCCGCCACCCCCGGTGGTTTTTTCTGTGATGATTTCTTTTTTCTTCAGCCCCAGGCATTCCGCCATTCTGTCCGGGTTCCAGAGGGCGGAGATGGCAAGTTCTCGGACCTCCCACTCCTTTGCCTGTGCCTTCTTCCAGCATTCGGCCAGAAGTGCCGTTTTCCCGATCCCCGGCGGCCCTTGCACGATAAAGATGGTCCCTTCATTTTTTTCTTTGTCATCCACCAGCCTTTTCTCAAAGCTGTCCAGGATGGGGTTGCGACCGTGGAAGAAGGGGGTGGGGCCCCTGTCCGTGGATTTTCGTAGCGGATCGTCCTTCATTTCCTGTCGTAATCAGTCAAAAATAAGACTACCCTTCGGAGCAGAGTCTGTTCCCGCACTTGCGGATTTTGCCGGATAAATCCCAAATTTATGGTCGAATCGAAATTCCAGAATCTGTCTGATCTTGCTCATGGATACTCGCCTTGTTGGCATGGTATTATGCTCTGTTTAGTGAGAAGAGCATAAAAGATCGGCATTGGAGCTTGAACCGGTACAATCGGTCCAAAGCCCGCAGACCTGCAGAAAACATATGCTGCCCGTGGAAAGGCTTGGAGCAGATGCTCCTCCCAGAAAGAGAGCGGAAATTCCACGGAATCCATGGCCCAGATCAAGCGGAATCTGCAACCAGACCGCCATTCGCTAGGCAGACTCTCGGCGTACTTTGCCGGAAAAACGGTGCAGAACGAAGAGAAGAGCCGCCATGATCTGACCTGCGAAGTCGCTGGAACCTGTGGACTACGAAAAAATCATTCCAAAAAAGGGGACAGGGGAGCTGTTGTCCGACTGTTGAACTACGCTATGGCAAACTAGCGCAGAAATCCATCTTGGGATAAGTACACACTAAAACACGGGGCTGTTCCGCGTTCGTGCCGTTGCAGATTTTGCTGGACAATTCCCTGAACAAGGGAACCTGAAGTACTGTCTAGGTGTCCAAGCATAAAAGTTCTGCCACCGATCTCCTGTCTTCGCCATGTTCCGTACAAAACTTCCCGACCGGGACGAACCGCTTCCAGAAGAAGCGATGAGTGCGATTACAGGCTTTCTTGACCGAGGAGCAGCCAAATACTTCCACGGACGGAAGGGGATCCTCAGCAAGTTTGCGTATCGGATGGAAATTGCAGAGAGATCCAGGGGAGGAACCATACTTCTGGTTCAGGGGCCGCCTGGTGTGGGGAAGACGGCACTGCTGGCGAAATGTTGGGAAGAAGCAAAAAAGAAGGAGTGGGATGTGGCCCAGATCACCCCAAGGGACCTGTGGGACCCCGACCGCCTGCGAAAAACACTTGCCGTCAGCCCGGAGATCAGGGTTGTCGGGGGAGAAGGCGAAGCAGGGATAGAGAAGATTTGTGTTGCGAAGGGCAAAGCAGAAGTCACGATTGATCACCTCCCCCGCACGCCAATAGACATACTCAAGACAGAGGATACCCCCCTTCTGCTTATTCTTGACGAGGCCCAGCATCTGGGGGAAGATAGCAGGATAACGGGAGGGTACAAAGACGATGTCCGAGATCTTCTGGATCAGATTCACAATGGGAGGTTGGGGAAGTCTGTCCTCCTGTTATCTGGTGGACTGGGCATGACATCCAGGGCATTGAACAATCTGGGGATATTACGATCTTCCCTCAGATCCATCACAGACCTGGGTCCACTGGAAGAAGAGGAGGAGCGGACGGTGATCAGAGAGTGGCTCAAAGAAGAGGGGGAGGCGAATGGAGACATGAAAGATTGGGTGGATGCGATTGCCAAAGAGACCTACAGGTGGCCCCAGCACATTATCGCGTACGCGGTGCCAGCCGCAGCCCATCTCAGAGAAAACGGCGGGGAGATGACAAAAGAAGGGCTGCTTTCTGTCCTGGAACAGGGGCGGGCAAATCGCTGGGCATATTATACAGGCAGAATGGAGGGGCTTGACGATGATCATATTGTCCGCTTGGTGGAGATGTTTCGTGATACTCCCGTGGAGGAAGGGTTTCGGAAGCAAGATCTTGTGGCGGAGCTAGGCGAACCTGGGTTTGCGCAGGCGGTCTCCAGGGGTGTTCTTTATTATAGCAACCCCTTGTACACCCTTCCTATTCCGTCCCTGTATGACTGCCTGACAGAAAGAGCCACGCGAATTCAAGAGGCCACATTGCGCTACGGGCGGGTCAAGAAACAGAGACAGGCAAGTCGCCACCTTACAAGAGATGTTTCCGAGCAACAGCCGGAGTTGAAAGACCAGTCTGAGGCGGAGTGTTCCCAAAAGGGAGCGGGAAACCATACTCCAGACAGTCCCTCCCCCGAAAAAGAGGAGAGAAAAGAATCCACGATACTCAAATCGGAGAAAGGCAATCCTGGTCAGGAACCTCCTCAGGGCAGAGACCCTTCTAGCAGTGATCGGGACACAGACATGGGGATGGAGAGGTAACCCCTCTTGCGGATTTTGCTGGATGAATCCCCAAATGACAGCAAAATGCGGAGGAGACAAGTTCGGTCATGGTAAACAGTAAATTTGCGTGTGAGATACGGGAAGGGTATGACTAACCTGCATGAACTGCTGCGTACAATCCCCCAGTACGAGTTGCTCAGAGCAGTAGAAAATGAGGCCAGAACCCTGAATCTGGAGGTGTATGCCGTGGGCGGATTCGTTCGGGATGCGATTCTGGGACGCACCACCTCGGATATAGATTTTGTGGTCTTGGGACAGGGTAACGGGATTCAACTGGCCCGTGCAACAGGGAAACGTCTCAGAGGGGGCATCGCTCATGTCTATCCAAATTTCGGAACGGCCGCAGTTCAAGTCGGGGATGCCATTCTGGAGTTTGTAGCAGCACGAAAGGAAAGCTACAGAAAAGATTCTCGCAAGCCAATTGTGGAAGATGGGACACTGCAGGACGATCTGCTTCGCCGTGATTTTACCGTAAATACAATGGCACTCAGCCTGTCTGGATCATTGCCGTTCGGAGAGCTTCTGGACCCGCTTGGCGGGCTGGCTGATCTGGATGCCGGAAAGTTGCAAACTCCCAGGCCGCCTGGAATTACATTTGCAGATGATCCGTTGCGAATGATTCGGGCGGCCCGATTCGCAGCACAATTAGGCTTCAGGATTGAGTCAGAAACCCGCAAGGAAATGCGACGGGAAGCCAAGAGAATTGAGATAGTGAGCCAGGAAAGAATCACGGATGAACTTCACAAGATTATGGAATGCTCCATGCCTTCTACAGGGCTGAAAATTCTGGAAGAGAGTGCACTCCTGTGTGAGTTTTTTCCTGAACTGAGTGCACTCCGAGGTGTGGATACGGTGGCAGGACAGCGTCACAAGGACAACTTTTACCACACCCTGCAAGTTGTGGACAATGTGGTTGAGTCATCTCCTCCAGAGTGCTACTGGCTCCGCTGGGCTGCGCTGCTTCATGATGTTGGCAAGCCAAAAGCGAAACGCTTTCTTCCGGGGACTGGCTGGACTTTTCATGGACATGAGGATCGGGGTGCCAGAATGATCCCCAAAATCTTTCGAAGACTGCGCCTCCCGCTGGACGAGCGCATGGCATATGTCCGAAAGCTGGTGGCCCTGCATCACCGCCCGGTTGCCCTTGTAGATGATGAGGTTACGGATTCTGCGGTTCGCAGACTGCTGTTTGATGCCGGAGAAGATATTGATGATCTGATGATTCTGGTTCGTGCAGATATCACCTCGCGCAATCCGCAACGAGTACGTCGTTACTTGCGGGCATTCGATTCGGTCGCCGAAAAGTTTGAAGAGGTGGAGGCTAAAGATCACCTGCGAAATTTCCAGCCGCCTCTGGATGGAAAAGAAATTATGGAAGTTGTCGGAATCAAGGCTGGTGTCGCCGTCGGAATTATCAAGGAGGCCGTCAAGGAAGCAATCCTGGATGGCAAAATTCCCAATGAACATGATGCCGCATTTGCCCTGATGATGCAGATCAAGGAAGATGCACTGCGCAGGGCTAGGCTCTATGAGGAAGTTATTCTGTCAATGCATGGAAGCGAGCGCAGCGTAGCGCATGCCCTGAAACAGGAAATTATGACGGGGAGTCTTCCCGATGATCACCACGCCGCCCTGGAACATCTGGAGGCGGTAAAAGCACGGCTACTCGCCTGATGCGCTGGTGGGACGAACATCCCAGTTCAGCATCTGCTCAATACTGGTATAGTCTTCCTCCCCGTCCTGGTCTGTAAAGGAATAGTCTCCAAGTGTTGCGCGAGCCATAGGGCTCATTCGTTTCCAGAGAATCCCTTCCTGATCCTTGAATTCGTCAGGAAACGGGCTAGGAACCTCGTAGCTGGGATGGTAAGTCTTGTAGGTCTTGTGTGCTTCATGAATTGCCGCACGGCGTGCCCCCGGCTCTGTGGTGCTGGAACCTGTCACCTCAAATGGAGACACGATGATCTTGGCTACGACCGTACCGTCTTCATCTTCTTCATATTCTGGACGCATCACCTCAAAGTCCAGTGGTTTGGGGTATGCACTCCGTTCGCCTGAATCTGCCATTTTAATTGTGTCAGTCAACGAAAAACGCTTTTACCCGAGTACTCTGGAATGGGTTCGATTTTTGTATCCACAGGGGATCGTGGGTTTCTTGTGAAATCCTGATCAATCCTGTGAAAAAGTAGTTGGAATAATGACACTTGATTTGCAGAAGGAGCTATATGCAATATAATTACATGAGTATCACGTAAAAGTATCGCGGAAACCAGATTTTTGTGCACAGGGAAGCAGAAAAATTTAATGGCCTTTGGAGGGGAATAAATTCTCTCGAAGTTTGTATATTAACGATCCCTGTTTCTTGAAAACTTGAACCCTAAAATCTCTTTACCTGTCTGCCCCATGAAGAAGCCGCCATCATCCGCAAAATCCCGTCCCGAGTCTACCACCGATATTCGGGATGGACTTACCATTGAACGCATTTTCTCCAGTGAGGGCGAAAATGCGCTTGATTCTGTCGAATGGGAACAGAGGAATGCGGTGATCAAGAATCCTCAAGGGGAAGCGGTCTTTGAGCAGAGAGGAGTGGAATTTCCCAAGAGCTGGAGTCCGCTGGCGACAAATGTGGTGGCATCCAAGTATTTCTATGGAGATCTGGCGAATGTGGGTCTGGATCCGGATGAGGGTGGACGGGAGCATTCCCTTCGTCAGCTGATCCATCGTGTGACACGTACGATCACCGACTGGGGGCACAAGCAGGGCTATTTTGCCACCGAGAAAGATGCAGAGCGGTTCTATGACGAACTGACCTGGCTGTCTGTAAACCAGTACGGGGCTTTTAATTCTCCCGTATGGTTCAATGTCGGTCTGCATGATCGGTATGGAGTCAGAGATTCTGGAGGACGAACCATCTGGGGATGGGATGCAGAAAAGAAAGAGATCGCGGGAGTAGATCCCTATGAGTATCCGCAGGGATCAGCCTGTTTCATCATCTCTGTGGAGGATTCCATTGATGATATCTGGAAGCTGATGGGGGAGAGTGCCCGGCTGTTCAAGTATGGTTCGGGAGTTGGTGCAGACTGGTCTACACTCCGCTCAACGGAGGAAAAACTGTCTGGTGGAGGCTCTCCCAGCGGGCCTGTGAGCTTTATGCGTGTACAGGATGCCACTGGTGGCACGATCAAGAGCGGCGGCAAAACGCGCCGGGCTGCGATCATGCAGACCCTGAAGATCTGGCACCCGGACGTGGAGGAGTTTATCAATGCCAAACGGGAAGAGGAAAGGAAGGCGTGGGCCCTGATTGAGCAGGGCTATGATGGGTCATTCAACGGGCCTGCCTATGGCTCTGTAGCATTCCAGAATGTGAACCAGTCCGTTCGGGTCAATGACGAATTCATGCAGGCGGTGGAGTCCAGGACCATGTTCGGGCTTCGGGAAGTCACCACGGGGAAAGTCATCAAAGAGGTGGATGCCAAGGAGCTTCTGAATCAAATTGCGGGCGGAACCCATCTCTGTGGAGATCCGGGGGTGCAGTATGAAGACATGATCCAGAAATGGCACACATGCAGTACAACAGGCCCCATTAACTCAAGCAATCCCTGCTCTGAGTACATGTTTCTGGACAACTCGGCCTGCAATCTGGCCAGCCTGAATCTCTGCAAGTTTCAGCAAGAAGACGGTTCCATGGATGTGGAACGTTTCCGAGCAGCGGTTCGGATTTATATTACTGCCATGGAAATCATTGTGGACAATGCCGGCTATCCAAGCGAAAGCATTGCCAGGAACAGTCATCTTTTCCGCCCGCTCGGGCTTGGATTTGCCAATCTGGGTGCACTCCTGATGTCGATGGGGTTGCCTTACGACAGTGACGAAGGCCGTGCGGTTGCCGGTTCCATTATGGCAATAGAGCATGCAGAAGCCTATGCCCGCAGTGCCGAGATTGCGGCAAACCCCCAAATAGGCCCCTTTGAAGGCTATGCAGAAAATCGCGAGAGCATGATGAATGTCATGCGAATGCACCGCGATGCCGGGGGGGGGATTGACAGGAGCTGCCCGGAATATCTGCTAAATGCGGCAGAAGAATCCCTGGATCGCATGGTTGCGCTGGGAGAGAAGCATGGGTATCGCAACTCACAGGTGACTGTCCTGGCACCAACAGGAACGATTGCCTTCATGATGGACTGTGATACGACAGGGATTGAGCCGGACATTGCACTGGTAAAATACAAGCTGCTGGCAGGCAAGGGGGACGGGATGCTTAAAATCGTCAATCGCACTGTCCCCAAAGCACTGGCCCGATTGGGATACGGTAAAAAGCAGACTGAAGCCATCACGAAATATGTGGACAAGCATGATACAATTGAGGGAGCACCAGAATTGAAGGATGAGGATCTGGCGATCTTTGACTGTGCATTCAAGCCCCAAAATGGATCCCGCAGTGTAAGCTCTATGGGCCATATTCGCATGATGGCGGCCTGTCAGCCCTTCATCTCCGGTGCGATCTCAAAGACGGTGAATATGCCAGAAAATGTTTCCTCTGAGGAAATCGGCGAGGCCTACACAGAAGGCTGGCGGCTGGGACTGAAAGCCTTGGCCATTTATCGCGAGAATTCCAAGCGAAGTCAGCCCGTGTCCACAGGAAGGAATACGAAAGAAGCGAATCCTTCGGGAGATGCCCTGCCAGAAAAACCGGAGATCGTCAATCCTGTCATCACGCCCAAATCCATACGCAAGCGTCTTCCTGATGAGCGGGAATCCCGTACTCACAAGTTTTCGGTGGGCGGACATGAAGGATACCTGCATGTGGGACTCTATCCGGAAACAAGGCTCCCGGGGGAGATCTTTATCACGATGTCCAAACAGGGATCTACGATCTCTGGTCTTATGGATGCCTTTGCCACGAGTATCTCCATTGCCCTGCAGTACGGTGTACCCTTGGAGGATCTGTGCAAAAAATTCAGCTATATGCGCTTTGAGCCAAGCGGGTATACCAACAATAAGGATATCCCGATGGCGATGTCCATCATGGATTATATTTTCCGGTACCTGTCGCTCAAATTTTTAGAGAAGCCAGCGATATCGGATGAACTGGAGGACAAGATTCGGGAAATTGAATCAGATGCACAGGATCAATTGGGGGCCAAAGAGACACAGGGAGGGCAGCCGGAAACAGAAAGGGTTCTGGCTGGCTCCGAAGAGATGGAACCTCCAGGTAGCACAAATGGACTGCCCGGAAAAAAGGGAGAAGTGATACACAGGCCTGATCCCGATGCACCGCTCTGCTCTGACTGTGGATCAATTACGCAACGAAATGGTGCCTGCTACGCCTGTACCCAATGCGGGAGTTCCAGTGGTTGTGGCTAAAAGTGTACAGGGGTATACAGCAACTTTTTGGTTGAATTGGCGAGAATATATCCGTGTGAACTGATGCTCGCCGGCCCCTTGTCCTAGTGTTCATTGCCTTCGTAACATGACCAGCACGAACATCCTTGCAGTTGTTCACAAGGAATTTTGTCTGTGAAAGCCACATCCTGTTACAATCCTTTCCCATTCATTTTCAAGTGCCGAAGATTCCGTGTGTGCCTGCCTGACAAGTACGGACATATCTGCGGCTGAACCTGATATGCCTCTGAACAGGACAGAAACCACAGGGATTTTGTACTTCTCCGAAAATCTTCCAGATCAGTACATGGAAAGGAAAACTCCAGTCTTCTTTCTGGAGGCAAAGTCATAGAGTATCTGATTCTCAGGAACCGGACTGCATTCAGTTGGAGGATGGTGACACTAGAACTAGACCACTAGACTGACTGGTTCCCGGAGCAGACTCTATTGGTGGCTCATCCCTGTTGAGCAACAGGCAAACCATCCTCCAAAAAGGATGACGGGAGGGTACCCGGCAAAAAATTTTCCGAAGGGATTGATCATCGTCTCCGTTTAGTGTGTATAACAAGCAGGTAGGCACTTTTTCTATGGTCTGACCACATATTTAAATACTTTTCATCAAAATCAACATAAACCTATGAAACATATAAAAAATGGGGGGGGGCAGGATTCGTATTTCTGTTTCTTTTCCTCACGGCTTCCAGTGCATTCGCACAGAAGACACTTTACATAGACCCGGTCAATGGCAAAACGGGCGGGAACTGCGTTAATATAAATCCTGCAAATGCGAATGGGCCGTGTACGCTGGATCGTGCCTTTGCTTTGTCGGACAATGTCAATGGGGATATATTCCTGATCCGGGTTCGTCGGGCAGGGGGCAGGGTTACGCTGGCAGCCCCCACCGCTGCCTTGGAAAAGCAATTCCGATTCGGGACCTATGTACAGGGGACTACTATTCCTGTCAAGGGAACGATCCAGTTCACGGGCACCTTCACGATTGCTGCGGCGGGTGAGTTCCGACTGGATCCGAATGCGAGCGTTCAGTTTGAGAATGTCACCGTGAACGCAGGGACCAGGGCCTTTCCGTTTTTCTGGATTGTGGACAAGTCAGAAGAGCGAATCGCCATCACCGATACCTTGACCATTCCCAAGGGAGAGAGCGTCCGGCTTCCTGCCCTGGTGGTCTCCAAGAGTTTTACCGTGAAGGGAGGGATGAAGGCAGAAAAGACCAGCGAGCTCCGAGTGGGAGGTCCCCCCGCCACGGGAGGTAATTCAATAGAGACTCCGCTACTGGTCCAGAGCGGAGCCACCCTGCGGATTGACGGGGTAGATCTTGTGGTTCACCTCCAGAAGGAGATGCTTGTGGAGGGGGCAATTGAAGATGTGACAAAAGGGAGCAAGCACCCGCTTCGGATTGCGTTCCGGAATGTTGCCATGGGACCCGGTATGCGAAAGTCTGGCCCCTTCATCCGGTCGGATTTGTATCACCCTCTTGTTCAAGGGTTTGACCATAATGATTGCCTCCGTATTCGAGGCAAGGGAACGATTCCTGCCGGGATCTATGCGATTGCCATGGGGAATCTCTGTGTGGAGCTGAAGCAGGTGGGACCAGTCACAGTATCGGGAAGCATTCAAGACGATAAAAGTGGCGGAGGGATATCAACGGATCTCATCTTCAGGGAAGATGTGATGATAGACGGGGATGTGGCGCAATGGAACGATTCCCGGATTATGTTCGAGAAGACGGCAACAATCCGGGGGGACATCATATTGCGGGATGGCGGGCCCCCCTACACCAACACGGCAGACTATGGAGAGGCGAATACGGACGCAGATTCTGGAATTCGACATGGCTGGAAAGTGAGTGACAACAAGTGGACCTGTGAATACTCAAATGCTGTGAGAAGAGATGGTGCCACTGTTGATGGAGGAGTCAAGACGGATCATATTCCGGGGGTTCACTTCGCAGGTGCGGTGACGGTTGCAGGGGATCTGAATGTGTATTCCAACACGCTCACCGAAACGACCACAGCCGCGACCAAAGATGACACACAGTGTGCTCCGCGGGTCCTGTTCATGGCTCCACTTGCGAAAACAAGTGGGGACAAGGAAATTTCCCTAACCTCTTCGGTTGGGGGAAACCTGGTGATCGAGGATACGGTGAGCTTCGGGGGCAAGGGGCGGGTGTACCTGGACACAGACTCTTTGAAGACGGGTACTGTTGTGCGCAAGACGACCCACACCCTTCGCGTAGGCGGTGACTTGGCCGCCGGGGGGAAGACCCTCGGGATGGCATCCCCGTCCATGTCCCAAGTAGACGGGATGTGCGCGGAGAAGGATCTTTCGTTGTCCTTTGGAAACTACCTTGTACTTACGGATGCCGGCGAGAGTGTCATCATCGGGGATGCGACAAACGGGCTCATGCTGGATGCCTTGGTGACGCTTGGAGATCTGCGGGTGGAACCGGGGAAAGGACCGTTGACGGTGACGACTCTGCATGTGGGTCCTCGCGCGGAACTGACAGCGAACAAGGATGTGAAGGTGACCGAATCGTTGATTCTCGAGGGAGAGTTGAGTGGGGAGCTGGACGAGGCATCCACGATCAAGAGGCTGACCTATGGCAACCGGAACACCGACTTGGTGAAGAAGGCTGCCTTGGTCACGATGTTGGAAGCTCTCTCTATCTCTGTCGGAACTGGCGAGCTCCGCTTGGACGAGATCATCCAGACGAAGAACCTGGGACTGTGCAGTGGGACGCTGTCGCTGATGGATGTGGAGAGCACGACGGATTCGACCTTACATGTGACCGAGCAGATCACGGTGGAGACCGGGATGCTGAAGAAGGATTCCAATGATCCGGGGAGTATCTCCACGGACAAAATGGCAAAGCCCAATTCCGCTGATCGGTATGTGTTGAAATATATCACGCCGGGGCCTCGCACGGTGACGGATGCGCTGGAATGGTTCGATCCTCGGGATGTACTTGTAGATCATGCGAAGGCAGAGATCATGACGAGTGGGGACCACTCCCTTACAGGAAAGTTGACGGTCTCAAAGGGGAAATTGACCGTGGATGGAATCCTGACAGTGGGCACCTCTTCTTTGGATCGCACCAGTGCCGCGAGTGTGGACAAGTACAGCGTGGTGGTGACGGCAGGGGAATTGCAGACGGAGGGACAGGATGTGATCGTGCATGGGAAGGTGACCGTGAGTGGGAAGAGCAAACTGGTGACCGGAGAGGGGGATCTGCATGTACTGGGTCGGGTGAGTCAAGGCAAATATATCGGGAACACGGCCCGGTTGATCATTGAGAGGGAGGCGATGATAGACTTGGGAGCAGGCACGCTGATGTTGGGGCCGGCAGACACCGCCAAGCGGGATGGACTGGAAAATGATCAAACCACGGCTCAGGTGGATCTGATGCTTAAGGGGAAACTGCATGCGGACACGCTGTATATCCCCAAAGGGAGCAAACGTACCCACATCGTTTCCGGGATGTCGGCAACAGCCCACACCAATACGTTTGGCGTGGTCCAATTTGATGGCAAGAAGACCCCGAATGACCGGCTCACCAACAATGTGAATGGCAAGCTCTTTTTCAATTGGGTGGAAGCGAGTGGTACAGATACGGGCACGACGACGGTGTTGGACAGTCTGGCGGTGATGAATGGAGGGCTCGTAGAGATCTTCGGGAAGAAGGCAGAGATCACGAGGGAGGTTCATCTGCGGTCTGGACAGATTTCCACGCGCCTGGAAACCCTGGAATTCAAGAATCATGTGCAGCTCAGTGGGACCGGCAGCATGAGCTTCAGTGGGACCGGCAATTCTGCCCGTGTGCTCGTAGGGGGTAACTTCCTGCAGACCAATGACACAGGACAGGACGACCGGAGAGACTTCCCGGGTATCAGCATGGGATCTCGGATCACGAAGACGGTAATGGGAGACTTGGTGGTGGAAGTGGATACGTGGTATGATACCTCCATCGCCTCGAATCTGATCGTGCATGGCGATCTTCTTTTTGACTATACCTATGATTTTGAACGCAATCGGTCGAGGAGCCAATTGGATGCTGCCCTGGAGTTGAAGGGGACGGAGTCGCAGGAAGTGCGTCTGTCCTCTGATCCGAGGGTAGAGCTGGGGAATGTGACAGTGAACAATCCCAAGGGGATTGTGCTGGCAAGCGATGTGCGTCAGCGCAGGGAGTCCACGCTGACGCTTTCTCGGGGGAAGATCCGCAGTATGCCCGCGGACAGCATGTACAAGTGGGTGGTACGGAATGTGCAGGTGGAAGAGGAACTACGGGGTCGGCTGTCGGCCCAGGAAGGCAAGGTATGCGGATCGGACAGCAGGCAGACCTGCAAGGCAAGCATTTTGCGGGGTTCTCGGCAGTCGTATGCGGTCACGCCTGTGGTGCGTCACTTGGTACAGGGGACTGCCGGCACAGGGGCCGCGGGCGGGGGGTATCTGTTCCCGGTGGGAATGGAGCATAAAACGTAAGCGTCCGAACAGCCCTGTCTTGCCCCTGTATTTTGGCATACGCCCCTGTCTAGGGTTGGTGCCTTCCTGCGGCATATTCTGTGAGGGGATCAGGGATTCCGAAGGCAGAGAGGTTCTGTGTGTTCCCGGGAGTTTCCGTTTGTGATTCTCGTCCCCTGTTCTGTGCGGGTCTGCCGGGTGCGTCCTACTTTTTCTGGCGGGAACCAAGCGATGGTTTTGGATCCCGTGTCGTTCCCGCGGGGAAGCGGGGGAGGCTATGCTGCCTTGGCGAGTGGCACTTGTTGTTCTTCCTGCCGGGTCGCCTTCCAGTGATGAGGCAACAGCGTGTGGAGCTCTTCGTCAGGCGTGGTTTCCACGCGCCTCAGGATATCCATCAGCCACTCCTGCGGATGGACTTCATGGAGTTGGCAAGTACTGAGCAGAGAGTAGATCGTGGCTGCATTGGCGGCGGCCGCATGCGAGCCGGCAAACAGGTAGTTCTTGCGTCCCAGTGCAATGGGACGCACCCGGTTCTCCACGAGATTGTTGTCAATCTCCACGCGTCCATTGCGGGTGAAGCCGCTCAGGCGATCCCATAGCTTCAGGGTGTAGCGCACGGCTCTGAACCAGAAGGTGTCATTGTCCCCGGTGTGTTCTCGCAGGAGGGCTTCCAGCACCTGCAGGATGGGGACGGACTGCTCCTGGCGCACCCGCTCCCGCTCCGCAACGTCTGCCCCCTGCTCGCGAAGCTCGTCCTCCACCGCATACAGATGCTGAATCAGCACCACAGCCTGTTCCGCCTGGGGGGAGTTCTCTCCCTCGGCACGCAGAGCATTCTTGAATTTCCGCCGGGCATGCGCCCAGCACGCAAACAGTTCAATCCCGTCTATTTTTCCAAACTGATGGTAGACCGCATAGCCGTCGGTCTGCAACTCTCCCCGGAACCCCTCCAGCATTTCCGTCGGCCCTGCCCGGGAACGCGTCGGCTGGTAATCCACCAGGATCAGTCTGGAGATGGGACAGGTATAGAAAAAGTACCAGCCCCTGTGATAGGTCCCACCGGCCCTGCTTTTCGCCCGATCCTGCACCAGAATGCGGGTTTCGTCTGCCTGAATATAGCCATCTGCCAGCACTTCCATGCGCAGGGGATGGTTCAGGCGATCCAGCCGGGAGGCCACCAGGTGTACCCAGTCCGTTGCCGTGGACTTGGAAATCTGTACGCCAGATTCCAGATGCAGCTGCTTCACGATCCGCTCAATCGGGAGGTGATAGAGATACTTGGAGAGCACCAGATGGGTCAGCAGGCTCTCATCCGCCCGGCACTTGCGCAGTCCGCGGTCGGTGGGCAACGGCGCCTCGCACAGTTTCGTGCCGTCTTCCCTCGCAAAGACCGGATACAGTTCGCACTTGACATACAACTGTCCCGGTTTGCGGGCCAGCTTTTCTCTCTCCACATACCCGACGAGTTTGGCATCGGGGGGAAGGTTATCCGGGGGATCCATGCGGACCGTTTCTACGGGCAGTCCTGCGTTCTTCCAGAATTCTTTCCCCATATAGACGCGCTTTTTCCCGGTCTTCTTCCGCCTCTCTTTCCGCTCCACCTCGTGCCAAGCGGCAGCAGAGACCTGATCTGGAAACATCTCATACTGGCTACGGTCATGCCGCTCGCTTTTCGGTCGATACTTCTGACTTCTCACGAAGGCAAGCTCCTGTTTGAGGGCGCGGATTTCTTTGCGCAAGTCTTGGATCTTTTTCTCTTGGGTCTCGCACTTTGCCCGCAGGGTCTTGCTCTTCCGGTCTTGGGTCTCGCACTTTGCTTCCAGGGTCTCCATCTCCCGGTCTCTGGCTTCGCACTTCGTTCGCAGGGTCTCGCACTCCCGGTCTAGGGTCTCAATCTTCTGGTCCCTGGCTTTGCACTTTGTTCGCAGGGTCTCGCACTCCCGGTCTAGGGTCTCAATCTTCTGGTCCCTGGCTTTGCACTTTGTTCGCAGGGTCTCGCACTCGGCGGTCTTCTTCCGAAGAGCTTCCAGAATCTCCTGGGGCGGGGCGTGCTCGGACAGGATGGGAGCGATGCGTTCCATGCTGGAAATATACGACATAAAATACTAAAAGTGCAAATTTATGCAACATAAATATAAATACTGTTCGTGAATCCATCCCCACCCAAGATCCCCTTCCAATACAGCTACTCCAGCTTCCAGGAAAAATCCCCGGCATGGAATCACGAAGAGACAACAGACTGCCAGAAGAACCCGCAGACCGATAACACGACCACCCCTCGGTCACAGAGTGGACTCAGGAAGGCACAAATCCACCATACCAACGTATCCCCCCTGACAGCTTATATGGAGGCTGTTCGGACGGATACCATAAAACGGATCAGGATACCCTGTCGTACTATCGTCCACTGATTCTGCAGCTGCCTTCGGACCTGAATGACACGACTGCAGTGACGGTGTCTCCGATCATGGTTCCAGAGGGAGCCATGCCGGAATGGCCTGTGCAGAACCTCACGGTTCCGCGTGCCGGAGGCAGCCTGACGCTGGATGTGCATGCCCCGATCTTCTGGAAGATTGATCTGGGGGAGGAGTTGCCAACGAATACGAATCTTCGGGTGGTTGCGGACGGAATCTGGAATGTGACGGACATCACAGGGCTGCGGATCGTGCAGTGGGACTGTGACTGGAAGCATCCGAAGCTGGCGGGTCGGGTTCCCATACGGACGGATGCAGGTTCGTTTGCGATAAACGGATATCTCAATGGAGTGGTGAACCTGACGCAGGAAGGGATTGGGCTGGGGAGCTGTGCGATCTTCGGGATTGCGGCGGACGGGAGTGAGAATCCGATTGACCAGGCCGATCTGAGCGGAGGACGGGCGATGGTCCAGTTCATTCACAATGTGCCTGCACCCGGATCAGCTCCGATGGAAATAGATCTGGGGGAGGTGCGCATCAGTAACAATCTGCGATTCCAGACAGCGACCACCTATCGTCCCGTAGGAGCAGGAACGCAGGATGTGACGATCCAGCCGTTGGGAGCTCCGGCAACACAGGCAATCACGGATACGGTATCGTTGACGCACGGCAGAAATTATGCCGTGATTGTACACGGAAGCCTGGCGGATCCAAAGCTGATGGTGCTGGACATGCGGATGACTTCGTCGGTAGCCACCAAGGCAGAGGTGCGGCTGGTGCATGGATCGGCAGATCTGGGACCAGCGAGTATACAGGTCATGGACCTGACCGATCCCATAATGCCGGTGATGACTTTGGCGGGGAACCTGATGCTGGACGAGGCCACCCGGAGATACATCGCACTGGATCCACTGGTGCAGGTCATGCAGGTGAAGTCCGCAGATGGAGATGTAGAAGAGTTCTACGAACTGGATCTGTACGGGTACGGAGGGCAGACGCTGGTAATGAACCTGTCAGGGACGAAACGGGATCTGACGATTCTGGGGGTGGACAGGAACGGGGAGATTGTCCCGACGCTGGTGGTGACGGGAACAGAGAACGAAATGGCCGAGCTTCCGACGGAGTTTACCTTGCATGGAAACTATCCGAATCCGTTCAATCCGAGCACAAGAATCCAGTTTGACCTGCCGGAGAATGCGCAGGTGCAGATCCAGATTGTAGACATGCTGGGGCGGAAGGTGATCACGCTGCCAGCGCAGGAATTTGAGGCAGGGGCGAACCGGAGCATAGAACTGAATGCAGGCAGTCTGGCAAGCGGAACCTATCTGTACCGGATCACGGCGGCCGGGGCGGAGAAGAGGCATGTGAAGACCGGACGCATGACCCTGGTGAAGTAGTCAAAAGAAACGGTTTGCAGTGAAACCAAGCACCCCGGTACGGCAGCGTATCGGGGCGCTCCAGGTTTGGAGAGCCGTCCAGCAATATCAATGGCAGGATGTATCCCTTGCCCGAACAGGACCAGTTGCACCAGAGCACAAGGAAGGGTGCCGAAATATTTCTGCTTCCATGTCTGTGACCGCGGGAAAAATCTCCGGTCAGTAGGGGCAAGCAGGTTTCTGATGCGACAGTCAGGAGTTCTGGAAAAGTTTCTCCTTCCACACTGTGAGACCATAGTAGCAGACAGCTCCGAGCCCCAGTGCTCCGGTTGTAATCCAGTTGTCTTCAAAGAGCAGCAAGGCAACAGCAATCAGAGACAGTCCAGGGAGAGACAGGAGGGAAAAGTCCAGGTATGGTGCGATTGTTTTCCGCCACGGGACTTTTGCCAGTCGCAGGATTACCACCAGCTGTATCCCGCGTACTGCTGCTCCGGTCACTCCGCCGGCAATCAGCATGGTGTCAATACTTCCTGTCCGTCCGCCCAGTACCAGGGCTCCTGACAGACATACGAGATAGAGCAGGGCCATCAGAAAATCAAGACGCTGCTTTTCGGTTACGTCATAGACTCGGGTTAGTGGAGATACAGTAGAAGCCAGAACCAGCCACAGTGAAATGTAGATCGCATAAATTCCCGACTTCCGAAACGATTCTCCAAGCCAGAGCTCAAAAAAGTCCGGTCCGGCCAGCATAACAGCAAGAGCGGGAAAAAGACCAATCATGATCAGGCGGCGATGCACCAGCGAGGCGATAGAGGCGAGGTTACCGGACAGTTTCGCCTCGGCGGCACTGACAAAGAAGGGGTGGGCCACGGACTGGGCGATATAGGACATCGGAATGCCAATCGCAGCGAAGGCGATCCCGTAAAAGCCAAGTGTCTCCTCCGCCACTGAGGCTGCAAAAAAGAAGGGGACCAGCAGGACGACCAGGTGTCCCATGAATATCCCAATCATGGCGGAGGGGGTGGAGAACAGGGCAAAACGGCGATACCGGACCGCAGCCTGAATCATGCGCTGCCACCCGAATGCGGCCCAGATTGCAGCAGCATTGCGGCGAAGCATAAACCAGATCAACAGCACACTGGAGATCATATTGCCAAAAATGAACCCGCCAATATGCCCGGCTTCATTGGCACTGACCGGAGGAACTCCTGCCCCAATCCGTCCGGTCACCATGGCAAATGTCAAACTTACATGGCTTGCGCTGATGTGCCGGAAGGCCCGCTTTCGTACCAGCCAGAACTCTGCAATTTTCCCGGAGCGTATACAGATCAGTGCGAGCGGAATCAACGGCAGATACGGAGCAATTGCCGGAAAGTCCAGGAGGGCAGCGGCCTCAGTGCTCCAGACAGAGAGAACAGCTAGCAGGCATGCGTTCAGCAGCATCACCCCGGTGGATAACCAGATCAGTACCGCGGCATCCTGATCCTCCTTTGGGAGCATGAGTGCGTCCTCATAGCGAAGCGAAGCAACCGCTCCTGCAAGACTCATGATGGTGACAAAATACTTTCCGATGCCTATCTCTGCGGGCAGATACAGACGTGTAATCACGCCCAGTGCCAGATACCCGATCACCATCACAATCCCGCTGCTAGAAAGCAAGGTCAGTACGGGACCCCTTAGCCCCTCCGTTGAAAATAGGCGACGGAGGAGAGATTTCATGGCTGGGGTTTGATTCGCCATACACTCCATGGGCCTGCCCGATAAACGGATTCAAACTCTTCAGGAGCAGCACCTTCCTGTCGTACGACATATTCAAATCCATACTTTGAAGCCAGTTGCTGAATTTCCTGAGCCGGGAGAGCATAATACGCACTGTCCAGTACAGCCATCACCTCTGTACCGCCGCGTTGTGGAGGAGAGATCGGGGCAATGTCCATCAGTCGTGTAAACCATTGTGTCATGTAGGGCTGATGGAAGGGAACTGCCTTGAAGTTGACAACAATGGCGCGTTGTGCCTGGGATCTGAAGTGTGACCACTGGGGAGGTACGGCAAAAATTGCATCCACATCGGTAGATTCCTTCGCCCAGGCTGCGACCTGCTCCGCAGGGATAGACGCAGAGGTCGGTCGAAGCCCCAGTGCATCTGGGGAAACAAGCAGAAGTATAGCCGTGATGAGTACGGTAGCCCCGGAGGCATAATGTTCATGGTCAAAATAGGCTTTCAGGGTTCGCCGGAAAAATCGGAGAATCAGTTGTGCTGTCGCGTTTGAGATCAGGATGACGCAAAACACCTTCACCAGCACCGTGAGCTTGAAGAACTGCAATTTGGCAATGGTATCAATACGCAAGAATTCCGTACAAAGCAGAGACAGGACACAGAATCCAGCGATGATGATCAGGGTTCTCCGAACGAGCGTGCGGTGAAACGCAGGGAGCCAAGAGAATGCAGCTAGCCCCAATCCCAGCAGGATCGTGAATCCCAGTACGGACTCCGCGGCAAAGGAAGTGGGCATATAGTGGTGCGGAGCCCGGAATTCGAATAGAATATAGAAGTAGGACCAAGATCCCTCGGGGTGTGCACGGGTGAGCTGGAGCCAGATCAATGGACCCAGGGCTGGCAACGAGGACAGTGTGAACCAGCCCGTGAATAACCAGGGGCGGAGCACCGACCATCCGTACTTCCAAAAAAGCAAAAGAACACAGATTATCGCCATGTGCAGACCGACCAATGCCTGCATCCAGGTTCCCAGTCCTATCAGGAGCGCAGCGCGCAAGTACTGCCCGCGCACAAAAAATACCAGACCCCACAGGCTGAGTGT
The DNA here is from genome assembly GCA_965203305.1 of Rhodothermales bacterium. GTDB lineage: Bacteria > Bacteroidota > Rhodothermia > Rhodothermales > Bin80 > Bin80. Next base: position 483,041 of record OZ241874.1, read on the forward strand.
CCATGCCGGCATACTGGGGGTAAGAATCCAGGTCAACAGATCATTTCCACCCAGGGTGAAATAGGGCACCAAAAAGGCCAGAATGACGCAGATGGTCGCTGCCAGGCGTTCCCGAGTCAGCTGTAGTCCAAGTGCATACAGGGCCATAGTGGTTCCGAACCAGCTCGCGACATAAATGCCGAGCACGGTGACATACGGACCCAAGAGCTTTGCCGGTAACCAGGCGATCCATACGAACAGGGTTCTGGGTCCAAACGCCTCCAGCTGGGCATTTACGAACCAGTCTGACCGGTACAGGCTCGAATCCAGAAGGTGCGTGAGGTAGGGCAGAATCTCGTCCTGGTCACTGATCGCATAATCATACCCAAGCCAGAAGAGATATGCAGTGAATGTCAGCAGAGGCAGGTAGAGCGGCGGGCGCATGCCTGTTCCTGCGGGCAACTTGAGCCACCGACCGGGTTGAGGCTGCATGATCATCCCTACAGGTGAAGCCGCGGTTTCCACCGCAGATGGTAGTATTGTGTTAGCACCGGGGCAAATGAACGCTTGAATTCCGCAATGGAAGGCGTGTTTGCTCCAACAAAGTCAAATACAGAGATTCCTGAATGTGACAGGCGCGCGAGCACTTCCCCGATCAGTACAGTCATGGCAGGTCCAGGGATACTTCCGGCAATCCAGTAGTGGGCCGTGTGTCCGTCATGCAGGATGACGATTCCGGCTTCGGGGACATTGTTGCGCACAGCCAGAAATACCCGTGTCCAGTCCTGCATTTTCCGGGTCATGGCTTCCAGTTTCTCTGGCGGGGCTGGCAGACTCCGGCCGTGTCGCTCGTAGCTCCTCCGGCACAGATCAATGGACTGACCAGCCTTTTGCTGATCCTCCAGGATTTCGTACCTGGATATGTTGGAACGCCAGGTTCTGCGTGCCCCGCTGGACCACTCATCAGGATTGGCAGGAAGGTTGATCAGGTAAGTAAAGCGGGGGGTTACCCTCCATCCTCTCCACTGCGCCGTTCGGGGATCATTCAGGGGGACCAGCAGATTCGCCCGGACATTTCCCCGTTCCGCATGCTTCAGAAGCTCATCCAGAGGACTTTCTTGTCTGTGGATCAGATGGGCGGGAGGAGGAGTGCGCAGGAGGAGGGCCGTGTATTGTGTGAATGGAGGAATGACAATCCGGGAAAATCCACGAGGACCTTTCTGATGGACAAGCAGTGCTGCCTCATCACCATGAAACCAGACCTGAAATTGCAATCCGAAAACTTCCCCCGCAGCTTCGGCGTAGCGAAGGGATGTGAAAACGCCCCCTGTCTGTTCCCAGAGTGACTGGTACCGTGTACGAGCCTCGGGATCTTCCAGATGGTGTGCAGGAGATGTCACCTGGGTGTGGTCAAAGGATGTACTGACTCAGGTCACGATTGTTTGCGATGGAACCAAGACGGGATTCTACCTCGTCCGCATCCATGGTGATCTCTTTGGGGGAACTTCCATCAGATTCAAAGAGCAGGTCTTCCAGGAGCGTGGTCATGATCGTATGGAGCCTGCGGGCCCCAATGTTCTCAACCTCGTCATTGACCTTGGCAGCCATGCGGGCAATGAGCGAGACGGCATCATCGGTAAACTCAAGGACTACCTTCTCCGCTTCAAGAAGTGCACGATACTGCTTGAGCAGGGCATTCCTGGGCTGGGTAAGGATCAGGTAGAAATCCTCTTCACTCAGGCTGTGCATCTCCACCCGAATTGGAAAGCGTCCCTGCATTTCCGGGATCAGATCACTGGGCTTGGCGACATGGAACGCACCGCTGGCTATAAAGAGGATATGATCGGTTCGGACCATCCCGTGCTTGGTGGTAACGGTTGCTCCTTCCACAAGGGGCAACAGGTCTCGCTGCACTCCTTCCCGGGATACATCGGGTCCACCGCCATTTTTGCTGGTCCGGCTCGCAACCTTGTCAATCTCGTCAATGAACACAATCCCCGAATTTTCGACCCGCTTGAGGGCTTGCCGGGTCACCAGATCCATGTCAATGAGCTTGGATGCTTCTTCCTTGGCCAAAAGTTCTTCAGCTTCGGACACTTTGACGCGTCGCTTTTTGCGTTGTTTGCCACCAAAGCTCCCCAGTACATCCTGCAGATTCATCCCCATCTCTTCCATCCCCATTGGACCGAAGACCTGCATCATAGAAGAGGGCTGCTCGTTCTGGACTTCAATCTCAATCTCGCGATCTGCAAATTTTCCTTCTTTGAGGCGTTCCCGAAATTTTGCGCGTGTGGGGGACTCTTCGGGTACGAAATCTCCTTCCTGCCCGTCACCCTGTTCCATTCCAGTGGAGGGCGGGGCAGGGAGGATCACATCCAGTACACGTTCGGTTGCCAGTTCGCGGGCCCGTTCCTGCACGAGTACTTCATGTTCCTGTCGTACCAGCCGAATCGCACGATCTGTGAGATCCCGGATCATGCTCTCCACATCACGACCAACATATCCAACTTCGGTGAACTTGGTTGCCTCAACCTTGATGAAGGGGGCAGAGACCAGTCTGGCCAGCCTTCGAGCGATTTCTGTCTTCCCCACCCCGGTGGGTCCCATCAGGATAATGTTACTGGGCAAAATTTCGTCCTGCAGATCACTGGACACCTGCTGCCTGCGCCAGCGGTTACGGAGCGCAATGGCTACCGTACGTTTGGCTTCTGACTGCCCAATGATATAGTTATCCAGCTCTGCCACGATTGCACGTGGAGTCAGTTCTGCATGCATAAATTTCAGTCTGATTCAAATAATGTTTTGTATTCAGGGTGTATTTCTCAATCATAATGCAGGCTGTTCTCATCCTGCCTGACATGGTTATACTCCTCATGTTCTTCATGGTCTCTTTCCTCTTCCGCAGATTCCTGCAGTGCCGCGACATTGGGATGATCGTAATTGATCAGGAGCACGGTATAGTTGTAGGGATATCCTTTGCGCTTTTCAAGCCATACGGCACCGGCATCCTTGAGTTTGGTCACCAGGAATTTGGGATCGTCATGCCCGCCCAGCATTTCCGAGAGCTTGCGCAGAAGAGGGGTAAGGTAGATCTCTTCATACTGACCGAAGAAATGTTCAATAATCTCCAGTGCAACAAGAGATATATCGTCGGTAATTTCGGTAACGCTTTGGGGAGGCATCGCCAGTCCGGCCAGCCGGGGAGAAGCTGGATCTTCCATGCTCCCTTCGCTTCCCTCCGGGTATGCCTGCACCGGTTGCTGCTCAAGGAACTTTTCGGCGTGAATAAAGAGCCCGGAATGCTCGCCCGTACGGGTGATTCCCGGAGGCCGGAATGTGATTACCTGACTGCGTACCTGTTTCTGCTGGCAAAAGCTGAGCAGCGGAAGATACAGGCGATCTCCGGTGATCAGAAAGATGGCATGCGGACTTGTCTCGCTCTGCAGCAGTTCAAGCACATCAATGCAGATCTGAATTTCAGAGGCATTGGATTGCAGGGAGGCGGGGACAAACCGGGGCTCCATTCCGGCAAGATAAAGGCTTTGCTGAATCTCGTTCCCTCCCGAATCCATGAGTGTAAAGTCAGCATAGGCCATCGGAGAAGCAATAGCAAACTGCAATTCCTGAGTGATGTACTGGACGGCTGCGTCCAGGAGGGAATTGATCACGTACTTGGGGCGTATCGGCCTTGTCGCGCTCTGTTTGACATACCAGAAAAGGTTTTCATAGTCTACAAACACGCAGGCATGGGATGCCGAGGAATTGCCAGGATTATGAGAGTCAGATTTCCTGTTCATGCGACCTCTGATTGTGTGCTTTTCGGGGACTCGTCTATCTCCAGCACGGTTAGAGAATGATTGGTATACACACAGATATCTGCAGCTACATGAAGTGCATCGGTCACGATTTCTTTGGCACTCAGGTGAGCGGCATGCTGGATCATGGCACGAGCTGCGGCCAGGGCAAATGATCCGCCGCTCCCGATGGATACAATATCATCGTCCGGTTCAATAATATCGCCGCTCCCGCTCAGCAGCAGCAATCGTTCAACGGTAGCAACCACCAGCAGTGCCTCAAGCCTGCGCAAGTACCGGTCTGTACGCCAGTCCTTGGCAAGCTCCACAGAGGCACGCGTGAGGTTGCCTCCGTACTGCTTGAGCTTGTCCTCAAAGCGTTCAAAGAGTGTGAACGCATCTGCCGTTGACCCGGCAAATCCTGCCAGGACCTTTCCTTCGTACAAGCATCGAACTTTCTGGGCCTTGTGTTTCATTACGGTATTTCCCAAGGTTGCCTGTCCGTCGGATCCGAGGGCAACTTTTTCGTGGCGGCGTACGCCGATGACCGTTGTACTGTGCAATGTAGGTTCTTGCATGTATGACTAAAGCGTAGTGGTACTGTTGTGGGTTATGGATTGTGCCAAGCTCATAAGTACATGTTCGGTCCGTGAATCCTGCCCCCCCCCCAATTTTTGGAAATCCTGACATTTAATATTAATCGTACAATAGCTCTAGAAAAAACTCCGGCAGGATCATGTTACGCACAGCGTACCTACTCGTTCCCCCTGCTCCAGATTTGGATCAATTCGTGTACAAATAATTCCTGAATTGTGCGAATCGTTGCAATTTTTCCATGAAAATGATTGGAAAAGAGTACAAACGCCAGCAGAGATCCATCGTCTCCCGTGACATACCCTGCCAGGGAGCTTACATTCCCGAGGGTGCCTGTCTTTGCCAGAACTCTTCCGTTTCCGGGAGAGTTTCCGACAAACCAGTACTCAAGTGTGCCATCCTGCCCGCCAACTGCCAGCGAGGAGAGAAAAGATTCCCGAACCTCAGGATCGGGGTGTGCGGCCATGTAGCGAAGCAGCTGGATCGTCGCGGCAGGGCTGACCAGGTTCTTGCGGGAAAGACCGGATCCGTCCATCAACTGGATCTGTTCTGGATCCATCTGTGCCTTCTCCCAGGTTCTCATGGACGCGGCAACTCCCATCGCGGCAGAGCCAGGAGCAGAATCTTCATTCAGGCTTGGATGCTCTCTTCCCAGTGTTTTCAGCAGATGCTCCGCATAGAGGTTCTGACTCTCTTTGTTGACGATCTTTACCAGTTCGGACATGGGAGCGGAACTGTGGCTCGCAAGCACGCGGGCATCTGCGTATTCGAGTTCTGCCGGCAGATCATCAACATCCAGAAGCTGGCCGTGAACCCGGATATTGCGGGAAGCCAGAACCGAGTTCAGTCCATGCAGGAAATAAAGTGTCGGATTATGGATCGCAATTTCTTCCGGGTCAGAGCGGCCAACAGGAACTTGACTGGATACGGTAATCCGGTTTGATTCGGGGATGCGGACATGCCCTTCTGCAAGGTCCTGTCCCTGCGGGCGGGTGATGGACTGATTCTCAATGGTCAGATAGCTGCTCAGCTCCGGTGCAACGGTCAGCCTGCCCCGTTTTCCCGGCTGTGTTGGGTATACCACCAGATCTGCAATCGCATGATGGAAGGTAAGTCCGCTAATCTGTGCAGCATACCCGTAGATCAGATCTTCCCAGCTCCAGTCCGCTCCCAGTGCGACATCATCAAATACATTGTCGTCGCCAATGATATCTCCGTGGATTTCATGGATGCCGAGTGCCTGCAGGGAATCTGCAAACAGGTGAAACAGGTCCAGGTGTTCCGGGCCAGGTTTTCCCGTGGAAGGATCTCCCGCCCCCCGTACAATGAGATTCCCGTTCAGTACATGTTCAGTCTGGGTTCCCTCTGCATAGAGTCTGGTCACATACCGGTAGTCTGGGCCCAGCTGGTCCAGTACGGCCGAAGTTGTATACAGCTTGGTGACAGAGGCAGGCATGAAGAGTCGCTCTGTATTGCGCATGAACAGCGTGTCTCCAGAAGAAATATCTGCTGCCATTGCCCCCCACCATGTGTGAGGACGGACATCCAGAATTGCATCCAGGGCACTCTGTGCCTTGCACAAGTTGCTGGAAAGCAACAGACACAGAATCAGGAAACTGCGAGAGCATACAGGCATGGATTGTCAGAGATCCAGAGGGAATTCAGTTTCGGGTTTCACATCGGAACGGCCCAGAACAACGAAGGCAAAGTGTGTCGTATGCAGCGGGGCAGCTGGCGTGATCTTGATCGTCCAGAAATTGCTCCCTGGCATCGTTTGGCGGCTTGCGATGGTGCCGACAGGGATGTTTGGCGGAAAAACCCTGCTGGCCTCATGCGTGATCACACGCTGTCCGATCTGGACATTCTCTGTTTTTACCACATTGTCAAATGCCAGCAAATCCGGGGTGCCGTCCCGCCCGGAGACGATGCCGATGGCCCCAAGAGTGTCAATCATGGCGGGCACATGAAACTGGGAATGCAGGTAGGGCAGCACATGACTGTAGTTGCGGCTGACCTGGACTACTCGTCCTACAATTCCCAGATGACTGATCACGGCCATGTCTGTATCTACGCCCTGATCGTGGCCAATATCAAGTGTCAGGAAATTGGTTGCTCCGAAGGGCTCCCGGGCAATGATGCGGGCAGCAGCGGTTTCCAGTTTCTGATTCTGCTGCCATCCGAGTGCCTGGCGCAATTCTTCGTTTTCCTGCCCCGCGGTTCGCAAGCGGGCCAGTTCGCTGGTCAACTGCAGGTTTGCGTTTCGCAATTCCTCATTTTCGCGTACAGAAAGGATGACTTGGGTGGCCCAGCTCATCCGGTATTCCACAGCTCCTACAAATTTCAGGGTCTGTGCACGGACATTCCACATGAGGTCGTGGTTCGCATTCGCCATCACGAGAATAGAGACCGCAAGCAGACCCAGCAGGAGAATGACTTGGCGCAGGCGATAGAAGACCTCAATCATTCTGTTATGCGATTCGGGTCATGTTCCGGGGGTAGTGCCCGGCGATTGGCGGTGTCCGGTTACAGGAGGATATCGGAATAGGCAGAAACATCTTCCAGAATTTTGCCGGTTCCGCGCACAACTGCAGTCAGCGGATCATCTGCAATAAAGACAGGAACATCAATCCGGTTGCGGATGACCGTGTCTATTCCGTGCAGGAGTGCCCCTCCCCCTGTGAGCATGATTCCCCGTTCAAGGATGTCCGAACCCAGTTCGGGAGGAGTTCTTTCAAGACAGGTGCTTACTGCCGATGAGATATCCCCGATGACCTTGGAGATCGCACTGCGCACATCCTCGGAGGTAATTTCAAGTACCCGGGGCATTCCGCTACCGGAGTCCTGGCCCCGGATGGACAGGACCATTTCCTGGTCCATCTGTGCTGCACTCCCAATTGTTTGCTTTATGCGTTCTGCTGTGCGCTGTCCAATCACAAAATTGTGAAAGCGCTTGAAATGGGACATGATCTCTTCATCAATCTTGTTCCCGGCAACTCGCAACGACTGATCTACAACGATGCCATTGAGTGCGATCACTGCGATCTCGGAGGTTCCCCCTCCGATATCCACAACCATGTTTCCGATTGGTTCGCTTACATTCAGGTCAATGCCAACCGCTGCTGCCATGGGCTCCGAGACCAGATAGACTTTTCGTGCACCTGCATGCTGTGCACTGTCGCGGACGGCCCTCTTCTCCACTTCCGTGATTCCGCTTGGAATACAGATCACCATCTGGCGAATGGTCTTGTGCCATCCGGTCTGTACTTTTCGGATGAGTCCGCGAATGAGATGCTCTGCCGATTCGAAGTCGGCAATGACCCCGTCCTTCAGGGGACGCACAGTTTTAATATTTTCATGCGTCTTCTCATGCATGGTCAGTGCCTTATCCCCAATCTCAAGCATCCGGTCCGTTCTGCGATCAATCGCGACGATACTGGCCTCGTTGATGATGACTCCTTTGCCTTTGACATAGACGAGGGTATTGGCCGTCCCCAGGTCCACAGCGACATCAACATGAAAATGATTGAACCACATCAGTCAGTTTTACAGATATGCCCAAGATACGACATCAAGGCTTAGTGTCGGAAGTGTCTTTTGCCGGTAAATACCATTGCCATCCCGCGTTCGTTCGCAGCATCAATGACTTCCTGATCCCGTACGGATCCACCCGGCTGTACGGCTGCGACGGCACCGCTCTCTGCTGCCGCAATCAGCCCGTCTGGAAACGGAAAAAACGCATCGGATGCGACCACACAACCCGCAAAATCCAGTCCCGATTTTGCCCCTTTGGATACGGCAATTTCCGAAGCGTCCACCCGGCTCATCTGCCCGGCACCGATTCCCAGTGTCTGCAGGTCTTTTGCATATACGATGGCATTGCTCTTGACATGTTTGGCCACGCGCCAGGCAAAGAGAAGGTCACTGATTTCTGCTTTGGTCGGCATGCGATCCGTGACAGGGTCCAGGGGGTCCTCTTCAGCCAGTGAATCCGCAGTCTGACAGAGCATTCCGCCCAGTGCATTCCGGAAATTATGTGTACTGGCGATGCCGGGCTCGAACAGAATCAGTCTCCGGTTTTTCTTTTTCTTGAGCAGGTCCAGTGCATTCGCATCAAAGCAAGGGGCAATGACCAGTTCCAGAAAGATGGAGTCCATCTCGTTTGCAAGTTCAAATGTACACTCCTGATTCATCACCACAATTCCTCCAAAGGGAGATTGTGCATCCGTTGCAAGGGCCTTCTGCCAAGCCCTGACAAGGGTATCCGCACTGGCTACACCACAGGGATTTGTATGCTTAAGGATCGCAATAGTTGGATCTTCCTCCAAAAATTCGTCAATGAGAGCAAGCGCAGCATCCAGGTCCATCAGGTTGTTGTATGAAAGATCTTTTCCATGAATTTTTGTATAGAACGATTCGGAGTTTCCATAGAAAGCTGCGTACTGGTGCGGATTTTCTCCATAGCGGAGAATTTCTGTGGAGGGCAGGTACAGATGAAAATGTTCTGCCAGAGGTTCATCTGTGTGTTCACTGAAGTATCTGGAGATGCTGTAGTCATAGGTTGCCGTTTCCCTGAACGCGATTTGGGCGAGCCGCCGCCTGAATACAAGGGGAATGTGTCCGTTGGTATCCTCCAGATACTCTAGAACCACCTCATACTCATCTGGGGAGGGGACCACAGCGACATAGGCAAAGTTTTTTGCTGCTGCCCGGATCATGGCGGGACCTCCGATGTCAATATTCTCGGCAGCAATGGCATCGGTCACATCTGGATTCTTTATGGCCTCACGGAACGGGTACAGATTGACAACCACAAGATCAAACGGCTCTATTCCGTGTGTAGAGAGGTCTTTCATGTCGGATTCGGCATCCCGTCTGGCAAGAATACCGCCATGGACTGCTGGATGCAGTGTTTTTACACGTCCCCCGAGCATCTCGGGGGCTTGCGTAATATCTGCCACATCTGTCACTTCCAGCCCGGCTGCTCGCAGGTGCGCAGCTGTTCCGCCAGACGATATCAGCTGGATGCCATACTCCTGGAGTCCTTTGGCAAACGGGACAAGACCCTCCTTGTCAAACACCGACAGCAGGGCGCGGCGTGGTCGCACAAGATCCGGTGCGGGAATATTCAGAGGTTCAATGGTCATGGATATTTTGGTGAATTGTGATGTGCCGTCCTTCCCTTCGCACAAGCCCCCGGGCGATCAGATCAACGGCTTTCGGGAATAGCCGGTGCTCCACTTTCAGGATACGCGCAGCCAGAGATTCTGGCGTGTCGTCTGCAAGGACCGGAACCGATTCCTGGAGCAGGATCGGACCGGTATCATAGTCTTTGTCTACGAAGTGCACGGTTGCGCCGCTGATGCTTTCCAGTGCCTGGAGAACAGCCTCATGTACACGCTTCCCATAGAGCCCTTTTCCTCCGAAGCGCGGCAAAAGAGAGGGATGAATATTGAGGATCGGGCCCGGAAACCGCCGGATCATTTGGGCGGGAATTTTTGCCAGGTATCCGGCCAGCGCAATCATGTCAATCTTTTCTTTTTGCAAGAGGTCTGTCACTGCTTCAACGTACAGTCGCTCATCCTGAAAGCTGCCCGGGGATAGAACCTGTGCAGGAATCCCCAGTCGTTTCGCCCTCTGGAGTGCGCCGGCATCCTTGCGGTTACTGACCAGAAGGGATACCCTGTACGAGCAGGCATGCTCTGCAAGTGCCTGAAAATTCGACCCCCCTCCAGAGGCAAATACAGCAACCCGGAAACTCATGGCAAATCCGGACGGACTGGAGAGGTGGAATATACGGGGATGGTCATATCCAGAGAGAGATTGATCATTTGGTGATGGGTTCCAGGATGTCAAGGCATCCCCCGCCGAGATCTGCCGTGAGCGTGGCAAGTACACCAACCGGGAGCACACAGCGAGGCAGCTTGTGCCCGTAATCCAGCCCGGAGACAACCGGCCAGTCATACTCCTTCACGCAATCAAGAATGGTCTTATGGATAGCACTGCCAGACACGGATCCACTCTCTGTAAACATGCCTAGGATTAAACCGCCAAGTCCCCGAAGGATTCCCGCATTTTTCAATTGTGTAAAGAGAGCGTCAATTCGGTAGGGAGGCTCGTTGACATCTTCCACGAACAGAAGGTTCCCCGTCAGATCCGGCAGATGCCCGGAGCCAATCATTCGCACAATCGTGGACAGGTTTCCTCCCAGAAGGGTACCGCTGCATTTCCCTTCCCGCTCTGTATGCAATCTCTCAATCGGACGAGGGATCTGTCCCTGCAACAGTTGCTGGAGTTCTGTTTTCATAGTTGCCGTGATCTCACTCCATTCCATGACAACAGGACCAGATATGGACATCCACCCTGCATGCAGATGGAGAGAGAGCTGCAGTGCTGTGATATCGCTGTATCCGATCAGAACTCCAGGCCTGTTCTGTGCGACAGCATAGTCAACTCGGTTCAGGATGCGCAAACACCCGTATCCTCCACGTACGGCAATGAGGTGTCTTGCATGCACGAGGGCCTGATGAAACTGCGCAGCCCGCTCTGAGTCAGAGCCGCTCAGGTACTCTTGCTTGGACAGCTGGCCGGGATCCCACTGAATCGGGTAGCCGTCTGCTTCCAGTGCATGCAGTTCGCATTGCAGCATTTCCGGGGTGCGTGGGGCACTTGCGGGTGCCACCACACCGAGTGGCTGTCCGGGTTTCCATGTTGGCGGATAGTCCATAACTTGTGCGGACAGGGAGAGTGACATTCCAGTAAACGAATCACGGGAAGCAATGGTTGAATCTGCATGAAGCAGAATATCGTGATACGTCCTCCCGAATACTGGCCGGGGCTGGCATCCGCTGCGCTGATGCATGCCGCGGATATTGTTGTCCTGGCGGACACCTTCCAGTATAGCCGCCAGTCCCTGCAGAATCGCATGCGTATTCGCAATCCCGATGGATGGCAGTGGGTGTCTGTTCCGCTGAAGGCGGGGCAGCACGGCCGGCCGCAGTCCCGAACCCGCATCCGTCCGGTGCCAGGCTGGCGGAAGCGTCACTGGAAAGCCATTCTGTTCAATTACAGTCAGTCACCGTATTTTGATCATTACAGGGATCTGGTCCGTGCTTTGTACCGGCGAGACTGGACCTGTCTTGGCGAGTTGAATGCAGTAACCTGCCGGCTGGTCTGTGAGTGGCTGGGGGGACCAGCAAAGTTGATGATTGCTACCGAACTTGAGGATGCTCCGTCCAGCATGAAGGCGATCCTGAAACATTACCCCGGCACCGAGTTGCTGGCGCCGGCAGGAATCCCTGAACCATATTCGGGACAGCGGCTGTACTTTGCGCCGCCGGAGTACCGGCAGACATTTGCAGGGTTTGTCTCTGGGATGACAGCTCTGGATCTAATTTTTAATTACGGCCCCGAGAGTGCGGGGCTCCTTCGTACAGGCACGCGTATCTTGCCTGCAAGCCAAAACATGACATAAGCAAATGGACTTTTCTTTCTTTGCCGAAGAGGTACTTTGGGGAGTTGCCGTCGGGCAGCTGGTGATTGCCGTCGGGCTGATTTTACTGGGATTTCTGGCTCAGGTTATTGTTCGCCGGGTACTCCGCCGCATCGTGAGTCGCCTCGGCAGGCACAGGGATGCGAATTTGGTAGATGATGTCAACAGGCTTCTCACCAGACCGCTCAGTTTTCTGATCAATGTTGCTCTCTGGAACGGGGCTATCGGAGTTCTGGGGCTTCCAGAGGAGCCCCTGGACATCAATCTCTGGGTAACCCGGGGCGGGATGACTGCCCTGATCGTTGTGATTGGCTATTGTGCCTTCCATGTGATTGACGTGTTTGCGGGAGTTGCGGCCCGTGCAGCGGAAAAGACAGAGACACGGCTGGATGATCAACTGGTGAGCCCGGTCAGCAACACGGTGAAGCTCCTGCTCACCCTAGTGGTGATTGCGGCCATCATGGATCAGTTTGACTACTCGGCAACTGGTCTGATCGCAAGTCTGAGCATAGGAGGGCTGGCAGTTGCTTTCGCTGCGAAAGATACGCTCGCGAACATATTCGGGTCAATTCTCATCTTTAGCGAGCGTCCCTTTCAGATTGGAGATGTTGTAGAGGTGAAGGGGGTTTCGGGGGTTGTTGAGGAGGTGGGCATTCGCAGTACACGGATCCGCCAGTTTGACCAGACGCTCTCCATTCTGCCGAACCAGACATTTACGACTTCCGAGATATGCAACCTTTCGAGGCGAAATTCTCGCCGGATCCGTTTTGAGGTTACACTGACCCACGAGGCGACCGTGGCCCAGCTGGAAGAGTTTCTGACCTCCATTCAGAGTTCGCTGGAGCAGCGAACGGATATTCATCCAGACCAGAGTCTGGTGCGTCTTACGAAACTGGACACCAGCGGTCTGGGAGTGCTGGTCCAGGCCTTCACAGTCACATCGGACTTTGCTGCCTTTATGCAGACGCAGGAAGATATTCTGATGAGTGTTCGGAAACTGGCGGAGGAGCAGGCGTTGCCAATCATGCCGGCGAAGGAAGTTCGCCTGTCTGGCCAGATTGGAAACAGTGAATCCGGGGAAAATTCTGACAGAGAATTTCAGCAGTAAGGAGGGTTTGCTGCGCCTTTTCCTGTCTAAAAAAAAAACAGAATAGTCAATCTCACGCTCGTGAAGGACGGAACGCACGCATTCGTTCTGTTTTCGCTCTGTAGCCTGCTACGCTTTTTTCCAGCAGATTTTTTTCTGCTAGCCAGTTTATGTCACGGGTCAATGTTTTCGCGGTTTTTTCTGCATAGAGTCTGGCCAAATCAGGACTCAGGTCGGGTATAGCCTGTTTGCGGACTGGTGTGGTCACGCGCCCCAGGGATAATGCCACTGTGCGTCGTCGGAGCATGGCTTTGGAAGAATAGCCTTCTTTCTGAAATTCATTGTACACAAAGTGCTCCCAGGCCAGCTTCATCTGTATTTTCTCAATGAATCTGCTCTGCTCACGCAGTCCGTCAACGAATCCTTCCAGGGAGTAGAGAAGAAACCCGAGTGGATCCCCGTCACCAGAGTTGGCCCGGCTGGAGCGGTTCAGTTGCCGATAGTACTCGGATCGCGTGAGGTTATAATGATCACTGAGAAGATGAGCACAGGGCGACGGTATCCCCGCTCTCAGAAGAATCATGAACTCAACTAGTCGGGCAGTTCGCCCGTTTCCGTCCCCAAAGGCATGGATCCATGCGAGATACAGATGAGCAAAGATGGCTTTCAGAATCGCAGATGCCATCTGATTTTCCGGTCGGCCGGGGAGAACCATCCAGTCTTCTCCTTCAAGCCATTCGCAGAGCCGATCAAGCAGGAAGGCACAGTCTTCTCTTGGGGCACCTCTGTACCCCAAAACTCCAACGGAAAATGTCGGAATCTGCCCGGGAACCACCCCCTCTTCCATGTGCCCTTCAAGACCTGTGAGCAGTTGTTCATTCGCTCCGGCGATCCATTCAAAGTTCAGTACTGGGGGATTCCCCGCCATGATATCTTCAAGTATTTGGTTGAAGATTTCCAGAACATTGGCCACTTCCTGCTTCAGATATTCCCGGGATTGCGGAATATCCAGTCGTCCCTCCAGACAGGCTGCAATCTGCTCTTCACTGAGCGTATTTCCTTCAATTGCTGTGGTAGCCTGTGCCCCTTTGATCAGATAGATCTTGTACAGCTCACGGGCATGAGCAGGGGGCAAGACCGACTGAGCTATCTGGTTGCACCGGGCAACTGCTTCGCCGAGCAACCACCAGTGGCGTGAATCAGTGCGGTTCAGGCAATGATCAAAGTTGATCCACCGATGGGTACGGAGGTATCTGCGGTTATCTGGCATGAAGCTGAAGTATTTGAATGCTGTGATGCTAAATGACCAGTCAAATAGCCTTGAACAGCGGTGATCATCAAAAACTAACCGGCATAGAGTGCTTTTCCAACCTCATTTTGGATGATCTTGTTCGGGAAAGGCTCTTGCAAAAATATCCCTGTCCTTGATCTGATTTGCCTGCAAGCACTCCTGGATCAACATTTCTTCGTTGTTTTTGCGAGAGCTTCCAGTGATTCAGCCTGAGGTTCTTGCAAAAACACCTCTATCCCTGCCTTGATGTGCCCGTAAGCACTCTCAGAGCGATATTTATCCGTTATCCAAGAATTTTGCAAGAGGCTCAGCCTGTTTCCCCCGGCGCAGAGCACCCCGGATACGCTGCCGTACCGGGGTGCTCTCGGTTTCACCTTGAGCCGCTCTGGGCGGCTATTTCTTACTTCACGAGTGTCATGCGTCCGGTCTTCACATGCTGCTGTTCGGCTCCGGTCGCGATCAGCCGGTACAGGTAGGTTCCGCTTGCCAGGCTGGTGGCATGGAGTTCGATGCTCCGGTTCGCCCCTGCCCCCATCTCCTGCGCTGGCAATACCATCACCTCCCGTCCCAGCATGTCTACAATCTGGACCTGCACCTGCGCACGCTCCGGCAGGTCAAACTGGATCCGTGTGGACGGATTGAACGGGTTCGGATAGTTCCCGTGCAGGGCAAACTCTGCCGGAAGCTCTGCGCTCTCTTCCACTCCTGTCACTACCACCGTTGGAATGACCATCCCGTTCTTGTCCACTCCCAGGATCGTCAGATCATTCCGCATCCCGGACAGGTTCAGCACCAGCGTCTGGTTCGCATACCCGTACAGATCCATCTCATAGGCCTGTGTGACATCATCGTCCACGGACTTCACCCGGAAAATCTGCTGCGAGGGATTCAGCGAAGCGTATCGCCGCGTGACATCGTTCAGCATCAGGTTCCCTGCCAGCGTCGTTTTCACCGTCATCGGATCTATCGGATCCAGCACCTCTACCCGTGCTGCTCCCAGATCTGCCGCCCCGTGCACCAGCAGCACATCCACCTGGTTTGCGACCTGCGATGTCATCCGGGTTTCCAGCACCTTCAGCATGGGGGTCAGCATGGGGGGTTCCAGACTTCCATGAGCAATCACCACATAGTTTTTGTTATTCGCCAGGGAAAGCGTCTGGGTGATCGCCTGCTCGGCCGGTGCGCCAGCAGGCTGGATTTTCAGGTCATGGCTTCCTGCTCCCACCGGGCGGTACGCCGTCGCTGTTCGGAACTGCATTCCGCTGCCAATCTGGATGTCTCCCAGATGCAGGTTGATCGGGGCCAATAGGGGCACATTATGGATGAACTGCAGGTTCGCCCGTCCTCCGCTCAGATCGGCCTGGTCAATCGGATTCTCAATCCCGTTCGCCGCAATCCCGAAGATCGCACAGCTGCCCAGCCCAATCCCCTCCTGCGTCAGGTGCAGCACTCCGTTGAGATACCCGTTCACCGCAAAGGAGCCTGCCTCCACCTGTGCCGGACGCCGTCCTGCCAGCTTCGGATTCTTCCACATGCAGTCCCACTGCACGATCCGCAATCCGCTGGCATCTGCCACATTCCGCAGTCCTGCCGCCGCGATCCGAAGATTCGTATTCGTGGGCAACGACTCCGTCCCCAGATCCACCTTCCAGAACAGGTCCGCATGCACATCCAGTGTCAGACTGCCACCCGCTGTCGGAACCGTGAGGTTCTGCCATGCCGGCATGGCTCCCTCTGGCACCATCATTGGAGACACAGTTGCCGCGGTGGTATCGGTCAGGTCGGAGGGCAGCTGCAGGATGAGCGGACGGTAGTGGGACATGTCTCCCTTCTCCATTCCCACCGGGAACAGATACCCCCCGCTCGCAAAGCCTGCTCCTGCATTCCCCTGTGCCAGGTGACGGGCTACCGCCCCGTTGACATACGACTGCCGGGAACCACGCAGGATCGTCGCCTTGCACTCCTCGTCATTGTCTGCCCCGCACTTCTCTCCTTCCTGCGCCGAATTCCGCCCGCGGAGCTCCTGCTCCACCTGCACATTCCGTATAACCCACTGGTAGGTGGTGTCTCCCGGTATACTGCGGATCTTTCCTTGCCGAAGCGTCAGGGTCGCCTCCGCAAGCTGCCGCACCTGGCTTCCCAGCACGATCCCCTTGGGATTGTTCACCGTCACATTCCCCAGCTCCACCTTGGGATCAGAGGACAGACGCACCTCCTGCGGCTCGGTCCCCTTGAACTCCAGAGCGGCATTCAGCTGGTTCCTCCTCCCATAACGTCGAAAATCATAGGTATAGTCAAAGTGGAGATCACCATGCAAAATCAAATTCGATTTTCTTGTGGCGGAATACGGCGTATTCTCTCCCACCACCAAGTCTCCCATCACCGTCTTCGTGATCTGCTCCCCCATGCCGGTGCCCGGAAAATGTCTCCAGCTTTCAATTCCCGTGTCATTGGTTTGCACATAGTTGCCAGCAACAAGCACGCGGGGAGAAGTGCCAGTCCCACTGAAATCCAGTTTGCCGGTCCCGCTGATCCGCACATGATCTTTGAATTCCAGGGTTTCCAGTTTCGTGTTGATCCGCCCGGACCGCATGTGCACTTCCTTCATGATCACAAATCTGGTCCCGTAGAACTCTACGCGCCCTCCCTCCCTCACTCCCTCCTATACTGTCCAGCACGGTCGTTGTCCCCGTATCTGTGCCACTTGCTTTTATCCAGTTGAAAAGCAGTTTGCCATGCGCATTGTTGGCAAGCCGGTCATTTGGGGTCTTGCTGCCATCAAACAGAACTACCCCCAGCGTATTCGTGTGGGCCGTTGCCGACATCTTGGAGATGATGTGGGTGCGTTTGCTTCCTCCGGGCACATACAGGGTATCTGCAATCAGCTGCCCCTGGAGGACCATGTCCACTTGTGCTAGAGACTTATCGTCATCAACCCGTCCATCCCGCTTGGCCGTATCTGCCGGTCCCAGCATCAGGGTGCCGGCTCCCAAATTGATTATCGCCTCTTTGGCAAGGGTGAGATGCGCCGTTTCGCTGGTATAGGCACCCTTGTTTACCCGCCCCAGCACCTGCAGGTCCCCGCCTCCGGTCATGAGCTTGCTCTTGCCATTCACGCTCACCTTCCCGTGCACCCTCACATCCTATCCTTCCGTATGCAGTTCGCCTGCTGCCACCTCCACGCTATACCTTCCTACCTCCGCGGCACTGGTGCGATGCAGCGTAGAGGTGCCCACCGTCAGCATCCCGTCCACCATCAGCTTCCCTTTGGTGATCATCAGTTTGCCCACAATCGAGCGGTCTCCGCTCGTCGTGATCTCCGCACTGGCATGATTCACGATCACATCCCGCGGATCAAACCATTCCAGTGCATCCGTCACCGTGCGCTTGCCCGGCGTGATATAGGTCAGGATGTAGCGATCATTGATATTGGCCATTTTTGCCTTGTCCGTGGAGATGCTCCCCGGATCATTGGCATCTTTCTCCAGCATCCCGTTCTGGACGGTGATATGGTCCGTCACATGCAGCGTGGAATCGGTTGTGCTCTCGGCATCTGCCAGCGACAGCGTGCCACTGCACAGCCCCAGGTTCTTGGTCTTGACCACCTCATCCAGCCGGAGCTCCCCATTGCCTATGTGGATGGCAAGGGCATCCAGCGTGTCGGCCAGGGCAGCCTTCTTGACCAGATCGGTGTTTCGGCTGCCATAGGTCAGCTTCCTGATCGTGGAGGCTTCGTCCAGCTCCCCGCTCAGTTATCCCTGAAGAATCAGCGACTCGGTCACCTTCACATCCCTGGTGGACATCAGTTCCGCACGGGGCCCCACACGCAGGGTTTTCACCGTCAGGGGACCTCTCTCCACATCTGCATCCCCGTGCGTCACCAGCGCCCCCAGCGTCAGTCCCGAGCCCTGCCCGGAAATGGTCTGCTTGCCTGCAAGGACGATGTGATTTCCGAAGGTAAGTCTGGTATCCTTCCCCGTACACATCCCGTCCATATTGGAAGTACTCGCATATCCCATTCCGATAGTGTTTCCCTGGGCAGAGATCCCGCCTTCCACCCGCACATTGTGCACGGTTTTGGGCCGTTTCGCCACGCTTGCACCGGTCGTATCTGCATCCAGATGCACCCGTCCCTTGTCTGCAAAGTCCGCCACATCTTTGATGGACAGCGTCCCCATGATCACGGACTCCCGGGTATTTGCACCACTCAATGGGGCCAGGAACAGGACCCGCGGAGCGCAGGCCGGAGCCGTGGGTTTGGTGTCCGCGGCAGCCCCGTCGGTGAAGCTGCTGTAGTTCACCTTCAAGTTCCCCGTAATCGTCACCGCATCTTCAAACTGCATCCCCGGAATGTGCATGCCCCGCTTCTTGTTGTCCTTGCCATCTGGACCTCGGGGAGCATAGGCACAACTGTACTTCCCTTTTCCTCCGATCTGGACCCCTCGGCGAACACTGCCGGCTCGCCGCTCCCCGAAGTCTGCCGCAAGTATGTCCGTCGGGTAGGTTCCATCATACAGGTTGACATTCCCCTGGATCGTCGCCTTCTTTTCAAAGACCATCCGGGCATCTCCCCACTGCTCAATATTGCCCTCCACAATCACATCACTGCGGAAGATGCCATCCGTGCTGATGCTGTCTTCCGTGACTCCAGACGGTTCCACAATGCTCCCGAACACCTGCAGATCATCCATCTGTTTCAGGTCCACACAGACATTGCCGAGGGCAATCATGCGGAAAAGGACATTCTGGATCGTCCCCTTGCCGGCAATGCGGACGCAATCAGTATGATCCACCCCGTTGGACGGGTCATAGACACTGGTCGGGATGCGGGGTTTAATGCTCGCCCGATTATTTTTGCCGAGGTAGGTGGTACTGATGCGGGCATCGCCCTTGCTATGCCCCTTAATCGTCCCGTCCACGGTAAGCAGTCCCTCAGGGGCCGTCGAGGTACTTCCCTTCCTGAAAAAGAATTCAAGCACTACTCCTTTTCCATTCCTGTTTTTCCTTCGCAGGGTCAGGGTTGCCCCTTCTTTCACGGTCAGTCCGCCTGCAATGAGAAGAGAGGCACCATTCCTGTCCCCTGCCCGAATGGTCATGTCCCGGGAGACCACGAGATAGCCAATTCTTGCGGCATTGTTTCCGCTCATGTGCAAGGTCAGTGTACCGGTAATCGTGATCCGATTCTGCTCTCCGTTGCCCGTGTAAAAAAAAATCATCAGCATCATTGAGTCCCCGGGCATCCACTGCGACATCTCCAAATTCCACTGAGGCCTTTGCGTTCAGCCAAACCTGCCCGCTGGAGGCAATCAGGAACGGTTGACTTTCTTCGCCCGAGGGACGGACAAACCGGATGGTGCCCTCCACCGCAGCATCACTCCCTTGCACATACGTGCCAAAACGGACTTTCTCGGTCAGTTTATTCGCCGACCCGGGCGGAATCACCTCCACCGTGCCCCCTGTAAAGGGAACCAGAATCAGGAAGTTGGTATCATCCGCATTGGTCAACTTGTAGGCTTCCACTAACTGGCATGGGGCACTGCGGGTGCATGTCGTCCCGGACCCGCTTTCCGGGTCTATGTAGCGGGTGGTTGCCTGTGCAGAGGCATCAGAGGCGGTAAAGAGCAGAAGGAGAAGAGCGAATCCTGCCCCCCCCCCCCAATTTTTTGTGTGGGTTTCATAGGTTGATGTGTTCATTAAATGAAAAGGTTTTGATGTATGATCCGACTGCAATTGGCGTGATCAACCCTCAGTATACACGCCAAACAGGGAATATGACTAATCTCCTGGCAAATTTTGGGATGTACAGAGGGATATCGCTCTGGGAACACTTCCAAGGAAATCGGATCAAATATCAAGATTTTTCCATAAAATTACCCATAAAATATCCAGTTTTACAAGGCACTGAACAGAACCAGAAAAATGTTTCATAGAAGCGGAAATTCCCCCTCACCATCCCCCTCCACATGTGCTGGTACACCGCACTGGACTGTTATCTTTTTGCTGTAGGTTGTAGCTTAGTAAGTCAATGCTCCGTGAAATTTCATCGTTTTGAACACTCGGTTTTTTTGGTTTCCCTTCTTTCTGCTCCTGTCCGCCTGCACGCAACCATTGACGGACACCTCCGGTTTGCCAGATCAGGTAGACTACAACTGGCATGTCAAACCCGTCCTGTCCGACCGCTGCTACAAGTGTCATGGACCGGATGATCAAGCACGGAAAGCAGGGTTGCGACTGGATATCAGGGACGGGGCCTACGGAACAAGCAGAGAAGATTCTGCGCAGCGAATCATCGTTCCGGGGGATGCCGGTGCAAGCCTGCTGGTAAAGCATATATCCAGCGATGACCCGAAACGTCGCATGCCACCGCCAGAAAGCAACCTGTCCCTGTCCGAACAGGAGATCGCACTTGTCCGACGCTGGATAGATCAGGGAGCCGTCTGGAAACCGCACTGGGCCTTCATTCCCCCTGCAAAGGCACCTTTGCCCGAAGTACACAATGAGAGCTGGGTTCGGGGACCGATTGATGCCTTTGTACTGCAAAAAATTGAATCTGCGGGACTCTCTCCATCCAGTGAAGCAAGTCCCGCCAAGCTGCTTCGCCGGGTAACGTTTGATTTGACAGGCTTGCCTCCATCTCCGTCGGAACTGGATGCCTTCCTGAAAGACGGACGGACGGATGCATATGAGCGAGTGGTAGACGAACTCCTTGCTCGCCCGGCATTCGGGGAGCGCATGGCCTCCATGTGGCTGGATGTGGCCCGCTATGCAGATACGCATGGGTATCAGGATGACCGTCCGCGAACCATGTGGCCCTGGCGTGACTGGGTGGTGCGTGCCTTCAGCGAGAATCTTCCATATGATGCGTTTCTAACATGGCAAATCGCAGGCGACCTGCTCCCGGATGCGACATTCGCGCAACGACTGGCAACCGGATTTAATCGGAATCATGCCATCACGCAGGAAGGCGGCGTGGTTGCGGAAGAATATCTCACGGAATATGTTGCTGATCGTACGAATACGACCGCTACAGCATTTCTGGGACTCACCATGGAATGTGCAAGGTGCCATGACCACAAGTATGATCCGATTCTGCAGGAAGAGTACTACAGCATGTTTGCCTTTTTTAACGGGATTGACGAGCAGGCTCAGATCAGTTACTTTGATCTCGCCCCCGCGCCTTCCATCCCGCTGGAAGATCCAGAACTGGAAGCCTCCATTCTGCGGACGGACAGGGACATTGATTCCCTGGAACAGGTCCTTGCATCCTGGCCCCAGGCTTCTT
The DNA here is from genome assembly GCA_965203305.1 of Rhodothermales bacterium. Taxonomy (GTDB): domain Bacteria; phylum Bacteroidota; class Rhodothermia; order Rhodothermales; family Bin80; genus Bin80. Next base: position 504,557 of record OZ241874.1, read on the forward strand.
CCCCTCCAGGATGGGTGCCGAATCCCGTCACGACGCTGGAACAGGATCTTCTGGTTTTCCAGCCTCTGGATACCCTGCAAAATCTTGTCACTCCCGCGAACACAGGCGCAGATGGCAGAGCCAATACCGGACTCGAAAAAGTGCTTGATCCGCCGAAGATCATTGCTGGAAAACAGAATCAGGCACTGGCATTTGACGGACAGAATTTTCTTAATCTCGGGCCGGAAGCAGACTTTGAGTGGTACCACAGATTTTCTCTGAGTGTGTGGGTTTTCGTACAAGATCAGGGAAAAGACACCGCACTGCTCTCCAAGCGCAATGGGGAACAGAAACGCAGTGGCTATGATCTGGCAAGGACAAGGGCAGGAAAGCTCCGGCTCCGATTAATTCATGACGGAGAACATCAGATTTCTGTTGGGTCGACCCGATCCATCCCTGCAGGTACCTGGGTGCATGTCGCAGCCACCTATGACGGAAGCGGACGGGGGGAAGGAGTGCATTTGTATGCCAGCGGGACCCGAAGCGGGGTTCGTGTGCTGGAAGATACGCTTGAGCGAGAGAGTATCCTGAACGGGAATGACCTGCTGGCAGGGCACTGGACTCCCCGCAGGCGCGTGACAGACGAGATGGCGGGAATGACGGGAGGCGCGCTGGATGATCTGCGGGTATACGCCCGGGAGCTCATGGATATGGAAATCGCCCGTCTGGCGGGGATCTCATCCCGGCCAGACGCAGACACACATTACCGGACACATCATGATTTTGCATTCCAGGAAGCCAGCAGAACGTTGGACAGCCTCCGCCGCAGTGTCAGGCGGATCCCAAGTGTCATGGTGATGGAAGAAATGCCGGTCCCGCGCACAACACATGTTCTGGATCGTGGTGCCTATGATGCACCGATGGATTCTGTCGGGCCCTCTACCCCGACAGCAATTCTTCCCTTTCCTGAGAATTTTCCACGCAATCGCCTGGGACTGGCCCAGTGGATGACCCATGAAGAAAATCCCCTGACGGCACGCGTTGCCGTCAACCGGTTCTGGCAGATGTTCTTCGGGGAGGGACTGGTCCGCACCCCGGAGGACTTTGGGAACCAGGGTGCACTTCCTTCCCATCCGGAATTGCTTGATTATCTGGCAGTTTCCTTTATCGAATCGGGATATGATATCAAGGCACTGGTCAAGCACATCGTCCTGTCGTCCACATACCGTCAGAGCAGCCATCTCACACGGACTCTTCAGCAGCGGGATCCAGAGAATGTGCTGCTGGCCCGTGCTCCCCGGAAACGGCTCTCCGCCGAAATGATTCGGGACAATGCACTCGCCGTGAGCGGACTGCTCAATCCGGCACTTGGTGGCGAGCCTGTACGACCCTATCAACCTGCCGGACTCTGGAAAGCACTGGCAAATCAGATTGGGGAAAATCGCTACCGCCCCGGCCCGGATATGCACCGGCGCAGTCTCTACACATACTGGAAGCGGACCATCCCTCCTCCGTCCATGCTGACCTTTGACGCTCCTGAGCGATCTGTTTGTACAGTAGAGCGGCAGACGACCGCTACCCCGCTCCAGTCCCTGGTACTCTTGAACGATCCGCAGTATGTGGAAGCCGCTCGTGCGCTGGCCTCCCGTGTCAGGTCTGTATCCTCCGAAGATCAGAAGCAGATTGCACTGGCGTTTCGCTGGCTCACATCCAGAATGCCGAAAGAAGCAGAGCTGGGCGGGCTGACAGCACTGTACCATGAACAGGTTGCCGAATTTGGACAGGACCCTGCCAGTGCACAGGAGTTGATCTCCGTCGGGGTGAGTCCACTCAGGAATTCTTCCGATATTGTGCAACTGGCTGCCATGACGGTGGTAACCAGTACAGTCATGAACTTGGATGAAGCCCAGTTCCGATGAGTGATCCTTTGTATGATGCTGGGTGTCGGATGAATCGCCGGCATTTCTTTTCGAAGCTCAGTCTCGGAATCGGGAGTGCGGCCCTTGCCTCTCTGATGGGATGTGTGCATATGCCGGATGAGCAGGCGGCTGCATTGCAGGGGATTCTGCGCTCCCCACATGTGGCTCCCAGGGCACGACGGGTGATTTACCTGTTCCAGAGCGGCGGGCCGTCGCAGCTGGAACTCTTTGATTACAAACCCGCACTGGACTTGCGCCGGGGAGAGGATCTGCCAGAATCTGTCCGCATGGGGCAACGCCTGACCGGCATGACAGCGCACCAGAGTTCTCTGCCCCTGGCCCCCTCGGTGTACTCATTCGCCCGACATGGAGACAGCGGCGCATGGATCAGTGATCTGCTTCCATACACATCCAGAATTGCGGATGAACTCTGCATTGTACGATCCATGTATACCGAAGCGATCAATCACGATCCGGCCATCACATTTTTTCAGACAGGTTCGCAGCTGCCGGGCCGTCCGAGCATGGGTGCCTGGCTGAGTTACGGACTTGGCAGTTCCAACGAGGACCTGCCAGCGTTCTGTGTGCTCCTGTCGCGTGGACTTCAGCGTCCCCAGCCGATCTACTCCCGCCTGTGGGGAAATGGATTTCTGGCTGCGCTGCATCAGGGAGTCAAGTTTCGTGCTGGCGGGGAGCCTGTCCTGTATCTCAACAACCCGCCTGGAATTGATGCCGAAGATCGCCGCAGCATGCTCAGACAGCTGGCCCGCCTCAATGAGATGCATTTCCATACAAGCGGAGATCCTGCCATTCAGTCAAGGATTGCCCAGTATGAAATGGCCTACCGAATGCAAACCTCGGTGCCGGAGGTCACGGATCTGTCAGATGAACCGGAGTCCACATTTGAACTCTACGGGGAAGATGCCCGCATTCCGGGAACCTATGCGGCCAACTGCCTTCTGGCTCGTCGTCTGGCCGAGCGTGATGTACGCTTCATCCAGCTCTACCACATGGGATGGGACCAGCACGGAAACTTGCCACAGGATATTGCACTTCAGTGCAAGGATACCGATCAGCCGTCCGCAGCCCTGGTCACAGACCTGAAGCAGCGGGGGCTGCTGGAAGACACGCTGGTCATCTGGGGCGGAGAGTTCGGGCGCACAAACTATTCGCAGGGTGCGCTCACGGAAACCAGCTATGGGCGCGATCATCATCCGCGATGCTTTACCATCTGGATGGCGGGGGGAGGTACCAAGCCCGGACTCACCTACGGGGCAACGGATGAGTTTGGATACAATATTACGGAGGATCCTGTTCATGTCCATGATTTTCAGGCAACCCTGATGTATCTTCTGGGTATTGACCATGAGCGGCTTGCCTTCAGGTATCAGGGCCGCCGCTTTCGACTGACGGATGTGCACGGAAAAGTTGTAACCCCGCTGATCGCATGAACTGGTTTTATTTCGGCCCTGTCTGGTTCATCATCCTTGCGCTGATGTCGGGGGGATGTGGCCGTACCCCGAAAATCAGTTTTAACGAACAGATCCGTCCGATCTTGAATGAGCGATGTGTGGACTGTCACGGAGGAATCCGGCGACAGGGGGATTTGAGCTTGCTGTTTCGGCACGAGGCCCTGGCGGTTGCTGAATCCGGGGAACGGGCGATTGTACCATTTGAACCTGCAAAGAGCGAGCTTCTGCGCCGCGTCATGCATGCGGATTCTGCCCATCGCATGCCGAAAGATGATCTGCCCCTTACGTCTGAAGAAATCCAGACGCTCCGCACCTGGATTGAGCAGGGGGCAGAGTGGGAGGATCACTGGGCGTATGTATTTCCCGAACGCCCTGAATTGCCGGATGTATCGGATCCCGACTGGATTCGCAGGCCAATGGATCACTTCGTCCTTGCGCGACTGGATCAGGTTGGCCTGGCTCCACAGCCAGAGGCAGACTGTCCCGTACTGGTTCGTCGGGTCACACTGGATCTTACCGGGCTGCCCCCTGCTCCCGCAGATGTAGAACGGGTTTGTGGGGAAAAGAGCCAGAAGTATGAAACCTATGTGGATACGCTGCTCGCCTCTCCCGTGTATGGGGAACGCTGGGCCTCCATGTGGCTGGATCTGGCACGGTATGCCGACTCCAAGGGGTACGAGAAGGATGTGGGACGAAGCATTTGGCGGTATCGGGACTGGGTGATCCGGGCATTCAATGAAGACATGCCGTTTGACCGGTTTACGATTGAGCAGCTGGCGGGGGACCTGTTGCCGGATCCGACGGAAAGTCAGCTGATTGCGACGGCATTTCATCGGAATACGATGACGAACACGGAAGGGGGGACGGATGACGAGGAGTTCCGCGTGGCCGCCGTGATTGATCGCGTCAACACGACCTGGGAAGTCTGGCAGGGGACCTCCTTTGCCTGCGTCCAGTGTCACGGACATCCGTACGATCCGTTTGTGCATGCAGAGTACTTCGAATTCTTTGCCTTCTTTAACAGTACTGCTGACCGTGATCTTGACAATGACTACCCGACTCTTCCGTTGTTTGAGCCGGGGGCAGCTGCCAATGGAGATGCTCTGGTCCGCGAGATTGCCGGGCTGGAGGAGTCCATGATTGCCCGGGTCCGGTCTGATACGCTGGCAGATGTGCGTCGCGCTTGGGAAACTGCCCTGGATCAGCCGGAAGTGATTGGACGGGTCCGGCTGATGTTGCAGAACGAAGTGAAGCGGGTCGTTGCCATTCCCGAAGAAGATCGGGGAGAGGCACAGCGATGGACACTGGATCATGTGTATGCCTATCTGACAGATGATCCGGCCGTTGTGCGTCTGCGGGCGGAGAAGGAGGAGAAAGAGCGGGAGCTGCAGGCACTGAATCCGGTCTATACGCCAGTTATGAGGGAGTTGCCGTTTCAGCGGCAAACGCATGTTCTGGAGCGGGGCAGTTTTCTCCTGAGAGGTGACAGGGTGTACCCGGATACCCCGGATGTATTGCCGGGTATGCCAGATGATGCCCCCCGCAACCGTTTGGGGATGGCGAGATGGCTTGTCAGCGGTGAAAATCCGCTCACGGCACGGGTCATTGTGAATCGGTTCTGGGAACAAATTTTTGGAACCGGGCTGGTGGAATCCCTGGAAGACTTTGGAACGCAGGGGCTGGGACGCTCACACCCGGACCTGCTGGATTATCTGGCAGTCAGTTTTGTAGAGGACCACAACTGGAGCATCAAATCTTTCCTGGGATCCGTTGTTCGTTCTGCAACCTATCGCCAGTCCTCCCGCGTGACGGATGAACTCAGGCAACTGGATCCCCATAATCGAATGTTGGCGAGAGGCCCCCGCTTCCGGCTCAGTGCGGAGCAGATCCGGGACCAGGCGTTGCAGGTGAGCGGACTTTTAAGCTCCCGAATGTACGGACCAAGTGTCATGCCTCCCCAGCCGGAAGGAATCTGGAAGAATCCGTACGACAGCCGGAAGTGGCAGACCAGTGAAGGGCAAGATCGCTACAGACGTGCGATATACACATACTGGAGGCGGACCATTCCGTATCCGTCCATGGCCACATTTGACAGCCCAAGTCGAGAGTTCTGCGTGTCCAGGAGAATTCGAACGAACACTCCTCTGCAGGCACTGGTCTCGCTGAATGACCCGGTGTTCGTAGAAGCAGCGCGGGCTCTGGCACAGCGGATGCTCCGCGCGGAGCATCCCATTGCCACGGGATATGCGTACGCGATGGGAGTGGCACCAGAGTCCGAGGTTCTGGATATATTGATGCCGCTGTACACAGACGCACTTGCTCACTATACATTAAACAGCGAAGGCACTGCCCGATTCACCGGAGATTCCGAATCCAGCGAGCTGGCGGCACTGAGTGTTGTTGCCAGTGCAATTCTGAATATGGACCAGTTTCTGACAAAAGAATAAATTGTTACCGATTAAGGCATACAGCTCACTCTAGCGAACCGGTACAGCCATGAGTCTGATCAATGAAGCCCGGGACAGGCATCTGGAGCACATCACGCGCCGGCATTTTCTAAAATCCGCAGGTGCAGGGCTGGGGGCCATTGCATTCTCATCCCTTGGAGCGGCCGCTGCGTCCTCGTCTGTTCCCTTTGGTCCGCACTTTACTCCAGCCGCGAAACGGGTCATCTTCCTGCATATGGCGGGAGGGCCGTCTCCGCTTGAGCTGTTTGATTACAAGCCGGAGCTGGCCCGACTGGATGGTCAGGACTGTCCAGAATCCCTTCTGGAGGGGAAGAGATTCGCGTTTATTCGGGGTGTCCCGAAGATGCTTGGTCCGCAGGCAACTTTTCGGCAGCACGGGGAGTCAGGGGCATGGATTTCGGATCATCTGCCGCACCTCGGGAGCGTAGTGGACAAGATCGCCTTCCTGAAAGCCATGCATACGGATGAGTTCAACCACGCTCCGGCACAGCTTCTGGTGCACTCCGGCAGCCCCCGGCTTGGTCGTCCCAGTATGGGATCATGGGTTACCTACGGGCTCGGCAGCGAAAACGAGAATCTCCCCTCCTTTGTCGTGCTGCTCTCCGGCGGAGCTGCACCGGATGCGGGAGCCAGTGTGTACGGAAGCGGCTTCCTTCCCACGGTCTATCAGGGAGTGCAATGCAGGACCAAGGGAGATCCGGTTCTGTTTCTGGGAAATCCGGACGGAGTCCCGCGCAGTTTGCGGCGCAAGTCCATTGATGCGATCAATGCCATAAACAGGCAACAGCATGAGGAGGTTGGGGATCCAGAAATTCTGACCCGCATTGCGCAATACGAGATGGCATTCCGGATGCAGGCATCCGTCCCGGAGGCAATGGATATCAGCAAAGAGCCGGAGTATATCCATGAGATGTACGGCACAGAGCCGGGAGAGACAGCATTTAGCAACAACTGCCTCCTGGCGCGGAGGCTGGCGGAACGTGGAGTTCGGTTTGTCCAGTTGTTTCACTGGGGCTGGGACTCGCACGGAGCGGGCGAAAACGAGGCACTGAATGGCGGGTTTCTGAGACGCTGCCAGGAAACGGACCGGCCAGTGGCTGCGCTCCTGCATGATCTGGAGCAGCGGGGGCTTCTGGAAGAAACGCTGGTGATCTGGGGCGGGGAGTTCGGGCGCACTCCGATGCTGGAGAATCGCACGGGTACAGACAACCCCTTTGTGGGACGAGATCATCACAGTGATGTCTATACCATGTGGATGGCAGGCGGCGGAGTTCAGGGCGGGATTACCCATGGCGAAACAGACGAGATCGGCTACAGTGCCGTGAGTGGCCGTGTACATGTCCATGACCTTCAGGCCACAATTCTGCATCTGCTGGGATTCGACCATTTGCGGCTGACCTATCCGTTCCAGGGCCGGGACTTCCGTCTGACGGATGTGCATGGTCACGTTGTGCGGGAAGTGCTGGCCTGATGAAAACTCCGTTCATGAAGCAATCCCTGTTCTGGCTGTGCATTGGACTTGGGTTTGTGGTATTCATGCTGATTGCGGTCCCCGGGGACGGGCAGCCAAGTGATTTCAGCCTGTTTCTGGGGCGGTTCCATCCACTGGTGGTTCATCTGCCGATTGGCATCCTGCTGGCAGCAGTTCTTCTGGAGGGACTGTCTCGCATTCCCGCATTCAGGGGACGCTATGACACAGGAATTCTTGCCCTGTTGTATATCGGGTTCTGGAGTTCCATTCTGGCGGTGGCAGCCGGCCTGTATCTGGCACAGGGAGGGGGATATGCCGCAGAGGAGCTCATGTGGCACAAGCGCATGGGAGTTCTGGTGGTGCTGTTCGCCTCTCTGGCGTATCTGTACAAGGCATGGCCCGGCCTTTCGGAGCACTGGTTCAAACGCTGGGAGCGTCGGGTGTACGGGATTGCGCTGGGACTTGTGCTGCTGGCCGTCGGGGTTACGGGGCATCTGGGAGGAGTCCTGACGCATGGACCGGACTACCTGACCCGCTATCTGCCTGACGGGGTCCGCCAGGTTGCAGGATTGCCAAAAAAAGCCGATATCGGACGGCTTCAACTGGAGAATCCAGCCGAAACCACGGTGTATGCAGCACTGGTCGCTCCGATCCTGGAATCCAGGTGTGTTGCCTGTCATAACGCATCGGTTCAGCGGGGCGGGTTGCGCCTGGATGAACCCGAGTTCATTACAGAGGGAGGAGACAGTGGCCCCGTGATTGTGGCGGGACATGCGCAGGAGAGTGAACTGATCTATCGCATCTGGCTGCCCGCGGTCTCAAGTGATCGTATGCCTCCCGAAGAAAGCCCGCAGCTTTCGATTGCCGAGGCGGAGCTTCTGCGGTGGTGGATTGATGCCGGGGCATCCTTTGAAGAACTCTTGCCGGATGCAGAATGGTCCCCTGCGGCGCAGACGATTGTGGACTATATGGGGCTGAGCGAAATCCAGACGGGCATTTTTGCTCTGGAGACACCTCCGCCAGACTCCATGGATATTGTTGCACTTGCCAGTCTGGGACTGTCCGTAACTCCTTTAGCCGAAGATGAGCCCTACCTGCAGGTGCGCTGTGTGAACCCGCAGGCATGTACGGATGCAGAAAGACTGCAGGAAGCACTTTTAAATCTCTCCCCGAATATTGCATGGCTTGATCTTGGACGCTCTTCGGCAGGCAATGATCTGGTATCGGTGGTTGCAGACCTGCCGCACATCACGCGCCTGCATCTGCAACAGACTTCCGTGACAGATCCAGCCCTTTCTCATCTGAGTGGTCTGGAATATCTGGAGTATCTGAATCTGTATGGAACCGCGATTACGGATTCCGGGCTGGTTCATCTGGAAAGCCTGCCTGCACTCAAATCTCTCTACATCTGGCAGACCGGGACTACGGAGGAGGGGGTTGCCCGCTTGCAGTCTGCTCTTCCCGATCTTTACATCAACACAGGACTGAGTCTGACTCCCGCCAGCCCCGATTCAACGGCTTCCTGAATCGCAGAGATTCTGAAGGGTCTGTGTGTCCCCCCTTGATCCTTTTGCAAAAATCCCGAAGGACAGAGAAAAGTCGCTCTGGGAGTGCTTGCAGTCGCATTGAATCAGGCATAAATATATTTTTGCAAGAGCTTCCTCCTGTATGTGGCACCGTTTTTGCGAGAGTTCAGATCAGCGAACAAAAATTTGTTATTCTCCAGGCACTAACCTCATCATTCATGCGCTATATGATCAGCCTGATTGCCGCTTGTATATGTCTCCAGGTCGCATCTGCACAGGAGAGTCCAATTACCGTCAGCGGGACGGTCACCGACTCGGAAACCGGCGAACTGATTGTCGGTGCTGCGCTGTACGAGGTAAACCAGGAAGTTGGGGCAACGACCAATCAATACGGCTATTACAGCCTGACGCTGTCTGGAGACAGTGTGCGCGTGGTTGTCAGTCATGTTGCCTACAGTCCGCAGGTGCTGACGTTCGCTTCTCAGGAAAACCTTGTGCTTGACATCTCGCTAGACCCGGTTACACTGGCTCTGGGGGAGGTGGAAGTGACTGCCCCGGTTGAATCTGCCCTTCAGACCACACAGATGAGCGGGGTTACCATCCCGGTGCAGGATGTGGAAAACCTTCCAACCCTTCTTGGGGAATCGGATGTTCTGCGCATTATACAACTGATGCCCGGGGTGCAGTCTGGGGCAGAAGGCTCCTCTGGACTCTATGTACGCGGCGGCGGCCCGGATCAGAACCTCTATCTCCTGGATGGCACGCAAGTCTATAATCCCAGCCATCTGTTTGGATTCCTGGGGACATTCAATTCGGATGCAATCAAGGATGTCCGTGTGCTCAAAGGGGGATTTCCTGCCCGGTACGGGGGGAGGCTATCGTCCGTGATTGACTTGACCATGAAAGAGGGGAACATGAAGCAGTTTTCGGGGACGGGATCGGTTGGACTCCTTGCGTCCCGGATCACACTGGAGGGGCCAATAAGGCGGGATCAGTCTTCTTTTCTGGTCACTGCCCGCCGATCCTATGCGGATCTGCTCGTCCGTCCGTTTCTGAATCGGGAGGAGGAGGATGCCGGGTACTTTTTCTACGATTTCAATGCCAAGGCCAATGTAATTCTCAGTCCTAGGGACCGGCTGTATCTGAGCGGTTATGCGGGGAGGGACCGTCTGTTCGCGCACAACTATGAACCCGACGGGACGGAAGCAGATGAGGGATGGCTGGGGTGGAGAAATCTGACGACTACGGTGCGGTGGAATCACATCTTTGGAGCACGAATGTTTTCGAATGTCGTGGTTGGATATACAGATTATGCGCTGCGAGTGACCAATGAGTTCCGGTACCGTTCCAGAAAGGGGGTAAATCAACTGTACAGGGATTCCTATCACTCCGGCATTCGCGACCTGCATGCACGGGCAGACATGGAATTTATCCCCAATGCGTCCCACAGCATTCGCTTTGGTGCGAGCGCAATACAGCACAGATTTCTTACGGGTGCTTATGAGAGCATCACGCGAGTTGGCGAGACACTTGAGGATTCCACCGCCTCTCCGAATCGCCGCTCCCGTGGAGAGGAGTTTCAGGCATATCTGGAAGATGACTGGCGGCTGAGTTCCCGGGTGCGTCTGAACCTTGGCGTTCACGCGTCAGGGTTCCGCATGGACGGAAAAACCTATATATCCCTTGAGCCGCGCATTGCGACGCTGCTGCGTCTCCGATCAAACACAAGCCTGAAGGCTTCCCTGGTCTACATGCAGCAATACATTCATTTGCTGGCGACCACAAGCGGTCTGTCCTTGCCAACGGATCTGTGGGTTCCTGCAACCTCCAAGGTCCGTCCCCAGAAATCATGGCAGGTAGCCACAGGAGTGGTTCAGACGCTGTCGGATGGCGGGTTTGAGCTGTCGCTGGAAGGGTATTACAAACAGATGGACAACCTGATTGAGTACGAAGAGGGGGCGGACTATTTTGATGCCACCTTTGGGGACTGGGAAGACCGTGTCGTTTCCGGGCGCGGGGTTGCCTATGGGGGGGAGCTGTTTCTTCAGAAAAAGACAGGACGCACAACGGGCTGGCTCGGGTATACACTTTCCTGGAGCCGGCGAAAGTTTGACGAGATTAATCGCGGAAAATGGTTTCCCTACCGATATGATCGCCGTCATGATGCAGCTCTGGTAATCACGCACAAGCTCAATCCGCTGCTTGATTTCAGTGCGTCCTGGATTTACGGCACAGGACAGGCAGTTACGATGCCGGTCGGATTTATTCTCTCGGAGCGGGTGGGATCTTTTGCATTTCCGTGGACAAGGGACGGACAGCAGGAGCTGTATCGTGTACAGAGTTCCCGCAACGGTGTACGGATGCCAGCCTATCATCGGCTGGATCTTGGCATGCGGATTCATAGAATGGGCCCCCGTCTGCGGCGCACCCTTTCGTTTGGAGTGCACAATGCGTACAACCGTAAGAATGCCATGAGCATTTATGCGACTCGTGACGAGAACGACAAGTTCATCTTCAAGAAATTCTCGCTCATTCCGATTGTCCCTTCTATCAGCTATCAGGTATCCTTCTAGGTTCGCGCCAGAACAGATGCAGATGCCCTTTCCCCATTTTGTTCTTCGCAGATACGGATGTCAATTTTAACAGGAGAGTTCGCAAGGTCAAACAAAAACAGGATGAAGTACCCAACAGGTAAACCCAGACGGGGCTGCAGGCTGTTCCCCTTTGGGTCCATTGGTCTGCTGATCATCGGGATGAGCATGCTGACGGCCTGTGAGACCGTCATTGACATTGATCCTCCAGACTATGACTCCGAACTGAATGTCATCAGCAAATTTTCACCAGATTCAGTCTGGGCGGCGCGGGTCACCAAAACTCTTCCGATTAACAGCTTCCGTGACAGATCAGATGCCTTCATGACGGACGCAAAGGTGATGGTCTATGAGGGGGATGTTTTGATTGACCGACTGCTTCATGATGGCAGTGATGAAGGCTGGTATGTTTCATCAAAACGCCTGCGCCCGCAACCCAACACCCGTTATCGCATGGTTGTGGAGGCGCAGGGATTCCGTTCGGTATCTGCTGTTTCTTTGGCCCCTTCGCCACCAGTCGTCTCAAACCTGGAAGTTGTTCGGCCGGAGCCGGATGATGATCCCAGACAAGTAGACTATCTGGTCAGGTTTAGTCTTGAGAATCGCGCCGGATTGGACTACTACGATTTCAGTGTCTTTCTGGGATTCGACAGTGGAGGCCTTCCCGGTGCTCCCAGGTATTATCTCTCCCATCTGTGGATGTATCACGACAGCCGGCAATGGTACTGTGACCATACGCATCTACTCAATCCTCTGGGAGTGGTCATCAATCCTGGCGTTTTCTGCTCAAGTGGTATTCTGTCAGACCGATTTTCGGATGAGCAGACAATGAAATTTGAGGTCTATACGAGGTTGCAGGATGATTCCAGTGATCGGCGGGCTGACGGAATTATTCTCATTGTGAATGCCCGGAGTCCCGAGTATATAGAATATCAGAGCTCAATTGAAGAGCAGGATGATGAGGAAGGGTTTGGGGAGCCAGTCAACCTGTATACAAATGTTGAGGGTGGGCACGGAGTCTTTGCCGGGTATTCCACAACCTATCATATTCTTGACATCCCTGCCAGGGACTGAATCTCTTCTCTTCCCGAAGGCGGTCGTTTGCATATCCCGGCAGCCCCTCAGAAAAAGACCAGCCCCTGCTTTGCGGATGAGATTTTGCGCAGAAGTGGAGACATCTCAGTAGAGTTTTGCTGTGATTCGCAGATACAGACCCATCCCGTTCAAGTCAATCGGAGAAGTTGACGGAGTCAGATTCCCCAGGGCGTGCGGCCTGCTCAATATGTGCTCTCTGAGTGACATCAAACACATTGTCCACATCAAACATGATCTTCCAGGAATCCCCGATTTCCGCATCCGGGATCCGGGAATTTCACCCAGAACATCCGCTCCGTCTGCCTGACAGGATAATACAGGTACAACAAGATGTATGCGCAGGTATTGTTCGGCACCATCCCTGATTGGCTTTTGTGATTCACTTCCACAAGATTTTAAATCAGACAAAAAGAAGGGGAATTATCCAGTAAAATCTGCAAGCCTGGAACAGATTCCTGTCCCAGAGCGTACTTTTCCCAAGCATGGTCCAACTGAAACAATGACCGAGATTACAGGCTTTCGAGACAGAGGAGCGGCCAAACACTTTCACGGACGCAAAACGATCCTGGAGGAGTTCCAGGGGGCACTTGCGGAGTCCATAGAATCCAAAGGCGGAACCATACTACTTGTTCAGGGGCCTCCTGGCGTGGGCAAAACCGCATTGCTGGCAAAATGCTGGGATATAGCAAAAAAGAAGGGTTGGGACGTAAGGAATCTCCCTCTTCCTGCTCTGTGGAACCCGGATCGGATGCGAAAATGTCTCGGGCTTCGTCCGAAAAAGAGAACTACGCGGAAGGGAATGGAGGCGGGTGGCAAACTTGGGGGAGCGGGGGTGGCGGTGGAGGGGAAGTTCACGAAATCTTCCGCGGTGGATACATCCGTGGCTCCCCCCCCCCCCTGGAACTCATCCAGAGGGGGAAGAAACCCCTCCTTTTGATTCTCGACGAGGCGCAGCATCTGGGCGAGGACAGCAGAATAACAGGAGAGTACAAAGACGATGTCCGAGATCTCCTGGATCAGATTCACAATGGCAGACTGGGGGGGGGACTCTTCACCATTTACAGGAGGCAAAAATCGGACAATACAGGAGAGGTTGGCAGTCATAGGTTCTGATCTTTCGGCGTGTGATTCTGTGTGTGTTTTGGGGAAGATTTCTGGCTATGCCTGCGCACCTCTGCTTATTCTTTCTGGATCAAACAGGGTTCCATTTCGGAGCATGGCACATGCGACTCCGAGGAGGCGATCTCCCACGGTTCGCAGCGCGCGTCCATGGGAGTGTCCTCGTGCCCGCAGGGCCCTGTACTTGGCTTTGGAGATGGGGTCATGCTGCATGGCCACCATGGCCCAGTGGTAGATTGCATTATTGAGGCGCTTGTGCATTGCCAGTCGTCGGACGACGGTCCGGGCTTTTCCAGATCGTCTGGTAACGGGAGCCACCCCGCACAGACATCGCAAGGCCCTATAGTCCTGTTTGCTGATCAGTTCGCCGGCTTCCGAGAGCAGGGTTGCCAGGACCGTAGTTCCAATCCCGGGCATGGATCGGAGAATCGCAATGATGCTGTGTCGGTATTCGGACTCTGTGGCTGTTTCTTCGCTTCTGGATTCATCTGTGCTGGTCTCCCCTGCCACGGGGCATTCCTCTTCCGGGGCGGGCTGTGTGGCGGCATCCATCTCATCCAGGAGAGCTTCTGTTTCACGCTTTGCCTCGCGAAGCTGTTCGTTCACCACATGCAGCAGCGCACACAGGCGCCGGATATTCCGGACGGACGCATCCAGAACACCGGGAGCGACATAGACGGACGGGCTCCGTAAAATCTGCAGGACCTGCTCCGGGGTCAGTCGACGGATGCGGTGCTTTTTCATCAATGTGGCGACTGTTTTGAGCCGTACCCGCTTCGCCCGCTCTGGGGTGGGGATGAGTTTCCAGAGTTCCAGCAGCCACAGGGTGTAGAGCATTCCGCCCAGTTCCAGGAATTGGGGGAAGTACTCATGGAGTCGCTGTCGGATCTGATTGGTGAGTTTGGTTCTCTGCTCGGTCAGATCCTCTGTCATGCGGGAGCATTCGCGCAGAGCAACCTGCTTGGCAGGCAGCGGGGAGAGCATTCGGAAACAGTGCGGGTCGGTTCGGATGGCACTGGCGAGGACGCGTGCGTCCCGGCGGTCATCCTTGGCTCCTGCGGGGGAGAACCGGTCCCGAAAGCGATCCGACTGCTTGGGATTGATGGCGCCGACCTGGAAGCCCCGATGCAGCAGCGTGTCCACCACGGCACCGTGCGGACGCTCAATGGCAACAGCAATCTGGGCCGAGATACAGCTGACGCAAGCAAGAAGCCAAGTGATCATGTCACGCAACCCTTCCCCGGAGTGGGCAAAGGCTTTCTCTCCAAGAACGGTGCCCTCGGAGTCAAGAACGCAGACCTGATGGGAGGAGTCCCCCCAGTCAATGCCTGCAAAGGCAGTGCGGTTTCCTTCAGGATTCATCGTATATTTGTTCTGAAGGTGAGTAAGAATGCGGATCAGCGGTGACCGTCATCTGCCCCTATATGGGTGCTCAAGTGGCACATACTCTTCACAGGATGTCGGTCACAGCAACTCCCCGGGGTACATCTCCCCCCCGGGCATTCAAGATGCTGGGGGCTACTAGTTACTCCCGGGGAGTTCATCCGCTGTGAGAACGTGAAACGTACGGAAGTTCTGGATACCGATCCAACCGTCCCTTCCAACGCCAACAAAACAGCAGCATTCGCCGGACTCTCCTGCCCCCTGCATCCACACCTGGAAACTACCCCATTTAATAGTTCATAAAAGATATAGGGGCTGTCATCCTGCTGGCTGGCGGGGCTGGGGATGACAGACAGGGCATTTGAAAACTTGGGACTATCCCGGTTGGCGGAGGAATGCACATTTGATATGGAACCACTAGAAGAGGAGGAAGAACGGCAGGTGATCAAGGACTGGCAGGGAAAAGAGGGGAAGGCGAAGGGAGATACGGCAGAGTGGGTAGATACGATCTCTCAAGAGACGCATCGCTGGCCCAGACATATTCACTCCTACTCAACAAGTGCTGCGCATGTACTCAAGCAAAGCGGGGGCGAGATGACCGCGGAGGGGCTGCGTATCGTCATGGAGAAGGGACGGGTAAACCGCAGAGAATATGACCGTGGTCGGACGAAAAACTTGGCGTATAATGAGTTCATGGGACTCGCGGAATTGTTTCAGCATGTTTCGCTGGAGATTGGACTGACAGATGAGCAGATCAAGCGGTTGATTGGGGAAAGTGGATTTGAGCGGGCTCTTTCGAAGGGTGTTCTGTACAAAAGGGGGCTACGATACAGCATTCCGATCCCCTCTCTTCGGGACTATATGGTACAGGAATGGCTGGTAGAGAAGGAACATGCAGCCCAGGAACAGTCCCGGTCGAAACTGTTGCCAGATGTGGATCCAGAGAAAAAGGATTCCCAAAAGGAATCGGAAAACCATACAACAGACAGTCCCTCGCCCGAAAAAGAGGAGAGGAAAGAACCCACGACACCCAAGTCGGGGGAAGGCAATCTTGGGCAGGATCCCCCACAGGGCAGAGACCCTTTTGACAGTGATCGGGACACAGACATGGGGATGGAGAGGTAACCTCTCGTGCGGATTTTGCGGGATAAACCCTAAAAGAAGGGGAATTATCCAGCAAAATCCGCAAGGCGGGAACCGGCCCTGTTTCATAGCGTAGTTCTCTCCAAGACTATATTCCAGATGAAACGATGGCCAAGATTGAAGGACTTCGGGACCGAGGTGCAGCTAAATATTTCCACGGACGAGAGAAGATCCTGTTGGAGTTCCAAAAGTTGCTGGCGGATTCTGGAAAACCCAAAGGCGGAACCACATTTCTAGTCCAAGGACCTCCCGGTGTGGGCAAAACTGCGCTCTTGGCAAAATGCTGGGACGAGGCAGAAGAGCGGGGATGGAACGTGAGAAACCTCCCTCTTCCTGCCCTGTGGAACCCGCATGAGATGCGAAAATGCCTTGGGATTCGTCCCCAAAAAAGAACCACGGGAAAAACTTTGGAAGGGGAGGGCAAAGTTGAGTTCTTGGGGGCGAAGGTAGGAGGGAAAGTCGCGAAATCTTCCACGGTGGATACGTCCGTGGCTACCCCTCTGGAACTGATCCAAAAGGGAAAGAAACCACTCCTGTTAATTCTTGACGAGGCCCAGCATCTGGGCGAAGACAGCAGAATAACAGGGGAGTACAAAGACGATGTCCGATATCTCTTGGATCAGATTCACAATGGTAAACTAGGAAGGCCTGTCATTCTTCTGGCTGGCGGGCTGGGACTGACCGAAGAGGCTTTTGTAGCACTGGGGATATCCCGGATGGCAGAGGACTGCAAATTCGATATGGAACCCTTGGAGAAAGAGGAAGAGATAGCCGTGGTGGAAGACTGGCTCAAGAAAGCGGGGGGAGCGACAGAAGATGTCACACACTGGATAGACACGATCACCACAGAGACATACCAGTGGCCGAGACATGTTGATTCCTACGCACGGAATGCCGCACAGATACTTAAGGCGAACGGTGGGCGGATGACCCCGGAGTTGCTGCGTCTCGTCATGGAGAAAGGACGGGCAAATCGCATGGAATACTATCAAGCCCGTCTGAGTCCCTTCATAGCGGAAGAGCGCAGGAGCCTTTCCGGGATCATGTTAGCAAGTTCGAAAGAGGGAGCTATAGAGCAGACAGGGGCTGTGGAACAGCTGAGCAAAGAGTACGGGGCAGAAAAAGCTGAAGAGCTGTTCTTCCGTGCGGTACGCAAGGGGGTTCTCCACTTCAATACAGCATTGGGATCTTATTCTGTCCCGATCCCGTCCCTGCGGGAGTACATCATCAGGAATTTCCCTCCAAAAGAGCAGTCCCCGGACATGGGGATGGAGAGATAATACTCTCTCCCGGTTCCCGCCTTGCGGATTTTGCTGGATAATTCCCAAAAGAAGAGGGGCAAAGCCGGATGACTTTGCCCCTCTGGGGAGTTTCTTCTGAAAGGCTTCGGACTAGGGGCCTTCAACAAATTTAGTGGAGGCAACCTAAAACTGGCTGGTGGTTTCAATGAGTTTCGGATCCGTTGGTTGCTGTCTTTCGCCTGCCGGTTCTGTACGCATTTCTCTCCATTCAGACATCCATCACAGTCGTATGAAAGTAGACATCAAGCACATGAACAAGATCTGTGGAGTGGAAGCTCCGTGGACGATTTTTCGGATCATCTCCAGGGAGAGCGAGAAGGAGGTGGAGGTTCACGTAGAGTGTGCGGAGGAGGAGTCCCTGCCCTGCCCCACCTGTGGACAGTCGTGTCCCGTGTATGATCGTCGTCCTCGTCGGTGGCGACATCTGGACATGATCAAGTACCGTGCGTATGTGGTGGCGGATGTTCCGCGTGTATCGTGTCCGGAGCATGGAGTGCGCACGGTGTCGGTTCCGTGGGCCTCCCGGAGTGCCCGGGTGACGCATGCGTTTGCGGTGCAGGTGATTGACTGGCTGCAGGAGACCACGATCTCTGCGGTGTCGCGCCGGCTTGGGATGAGCTGGACGGCTGTGGACGGGATCATGCAACGCGCGGTAGATCGCGGGCTTGCCCGGCGAGAGCAGAAGGTCGTGAAGCATATTGGGGTGGATGAGACCTCCTACAAGAAGCGACACAATTACATCACGGTAGTGATTGATGCGAAGACAGGCAAGGTGCTGTATGTGGGGGAAGGACGCACGAAAGAGGCACTTGGAGCCTGGTATGAGAGTCTTTGCCCGGAGCAACTGGAGGGGATAGAGAGTGTCAGCATGGACATGTGGCCTGCGTTTATCAAGACGACAGAGGAGTACTTGCCGGCGGCCAAAGAGAAGATTGCCTTTGACAAGTTCCATGTCGTGAAGTACATTGCCGATGGCGTAGATACGGTTCGCAAACAGGAGCACAGGGCGTTGAGGAAGGAAGGGCGGGATGATCTGAAAGGAACGAAGTATGACTGGCTGACCAATGAAGAGAATCTGTCGGAGAAGCAGAAAGCCCGGTTCGAGGGGCTACGCCAGAGTACGCTGAAAACAGCCGAAGCATGGGCGTTCAAGGAAGCCGCCAAATACCTGTGGCAACATTCAGACCGCACCCATGCCCGCAAGGACTGGGAACGCTGGCTGGCATGGGTGACGCGGTCTCAGCTGGAACCCATGAAAAAAGCCGCCAAAACGATTCGGGAGCACCTGTGGGGCATTATCAATGCGATCCTGCTACGAGTCACCAATGGTCCCTCCGAAAGCATGAACAGCCGCATCAAAACAATCAAAGTGCGAGCACGGGGATTCCGAAATCACGAACGCCTGAAAACCGCCATTTACTTCTATCTCGGAGGGCTGAATCTGTATCCCTGAAGCGTCCAAAAACAACCCCCTCCACTAAAAGTAATGAAGAGCCCGGACTAGAAGCCCATCCCGCCTCCCATTCCGCCCATGCCCCCGCTCGGGTCAGGCATATCTCCTCCTGCTGCTTTCTCTGGCTGGTCTGCCACGACTGCTTCTGTTGTCAGCAGCAGTCCGCTGACGGACGAGGCATTCTCCAGCGCAGCCCGCACCACTTTTGTGGGATCAATCACTCCGGCACTGACGAGAGCTTCATACGTTTCGGTTCGGGCGTTATACCCGAAGTCCCCCTCGCCTTCCTTGACTTTCTGGGCAACGATAGACCCTTCCACGCCGGCATTGGCTACAATCTGGCGCAGGGGCTCTTCCAGTGCACGGCGAACAATGTTCACCCCGACATTCTGGTCTTCATTGTCCGTGTCCACCTTGTCCAGCGCACGGATGGAGCGGATCAGCGCAATCCCTCCGCCCGGAACAATTCCCTCTTCCATGGCCGCACGGGTTGCACTCAGGGCATCTTCAAAGCGTGCTTTCTTCTCCTTCATCTCCGGCTCGGTTGCTGCTCCGATCTTGAGCACTGCCACGCCTCCGCTCAGCTTTGCCAGCCGCTCCTGCAACTTTTCGCGGTCATAGTCGCTGGTGGTCGTCTCAATCTGCTGCTTGATCTGGTTGATCCGTGCCTTGATCTGATCACTGCTGCCGGAGCCGTCCACGATGACCGTGGTATCCTTGTCAATCACGACCCGCTTGGCTTTGCCGAGATAGTCCAGCGTTGCGTTTTCGAGGCGATAGCCTTTCTCTTCGCTGATGACGGTTCCGCCGGTCAGGACGGCAATGTCTTCCAGCATGGCTTTTCGGCGATCTCCGAAGCCGGGGGCTTTGACGGCAGCTACGCGCAGGGTTCCGCGCAGCTTGTTGACCACCATTGTGGCAAGAGCTTCGCCTTCCACATCTTCGGCAATCACCAGCAGCGGTGCACTGGTCTGGGCAATCTTTTCCAGGATGGGAAGCAGGTCTTTCATGGCGGAGATCTTCTTGTCAAAGATGAGCAGGTGCGCATCTTCCAGCACGGTCTCCATGTCATCCGGGTTGGTGACGAAGTAGGGAGACAGGTACCCGCGATCAAACTGCATTCCCTCGACCACTTCCAGTGTGGTTTCGGTGCCCCGTGCCTCTTCCACGGTGATCACGCCGTCTTTGCCGACCTTGTCAAAGGCATCGGCAATGAAGGTTCCGATAGCTTCGTCATTGTTGGCACTGATTGCGCCCACCTGGGCAATCTCGCTGCGCCCTTCAATGTCCCGGCTTTGGGAGCGGAGGTGTTCAATCACCTGACTGACGGCCTTGTCAATGCCGCGCTTGAGATCCATCGGGTTGGCACCGGCGGTGACATTTTTCAGTCCTGCGGTCATGATGGCCTGTGCCAGCACGGTTGCCGTAGTGGTGCCATCGCCGGCCACATCATTGGTTTTGGACGCGACTTCCTTGACCATCTGTGCGCCGACATTTTCCAGCTTGTCTTCCAGTTCGACTTCTTTGGCGACGGTCACGCCATCTTTCGTGATGGTGGGGGAGCCGAACTTCTTTTCAATGATCACATTGCGTCCTTTGGGACCGAGGGTAACCTTGACAGCACTAGCGAGCTGGTCCACGCCCCGTTTGAGGGCTCCGCGAGCGTCTGCGTCAAAAATGATTTGTTTTGCCATTGGTTGGGTACGATTGTCTGGTTGATGAATGAAAAGGGATACTTACTTGAGGATGCCGAGGATATCGCTTTCGCGCATGATCATGTAGTCCTGATTGTCCAGGGTGACCTCGGTTCCCGAGTACTTGCCATAGAGGACGGTATCGCCGGCTTTGACGGTCATGTCAATCTTGGTTCCGTTCTCTACGCGTCCGGGTCCGGCGGCTAGCACGACTCCTCGCTGGGGTTTTTCCTTGGCGGTGTCGGGGATGTAGAGTCCGCTGGCGGTTTGCTCTTCGGCATCCTGTGCCTGCACGACCACGCGATCACTAAGAGGTTGAATATTCATGGGGGTAATAGAGTTGGGTTATGGTGGTTGTGAGTATACCGTACACCTGTTTTGTTAGCACTCACATGAGAGGAGTGCTAACTTGCATGCCGCCAGTTTGTTTCTTTCGCAGGTTTGCATGTTTGACAGGATGTATCATGTACACGGCAATTCCCTGTTGCAAACAGTGTGCCACACCGTATCAGGGCAAAATGGGCAGGTGCATGTGTCAGAATAACCGCTATATTTCCAAAAGAATAGACAAGTTGACATCATGACCGCCCGGATTCACTGGATTGGATGGACAGGAGCATTTCTGCTCATGGCAGTTTTGCCAGCACTCGCCAGCATTCCCCCGTGGCTCAGTGAACCATTACGGCTAGTGCTGATGCAGGCGTTTGATCCGCTCTGTCATCAGATTGCCGAACGTTCTCCTCATGTGCACGGGGTTCAACTGGCCGTATGTCACCGGTGTTATGGAATATTGCTTGGTCTCGCCTCCGGGCCTGTCTTTGCCCTGATTTTTCGTGTATGGAGCGGCAGAAACGGGCGCATGCTGGTGATTGCGTCAATTGTTCCACTCGCACTGGACTGGGGGTTGGATATCCTCGGTGTGCTGGAGAATACGGCAGAAACTCGTCTGATCACTGGGGCAATTTTTGGTGTGGTTGCTGGCGTTCTGGTTGCCCGTGCCATGTCATGGCGCAGGAGTAATCGGAATGTGGAGATAAGGTTCTCTGAAGTGGAGGCTCATTGAACTGGACTGCGAGGTCAGTGAAGGCGTGCAGATGCAGTACGGTACGGGGAAAGCGGGGATCTTGCAGATTATTGCTTTCTATGCCGCAACAAATCACAGATGAAGTTGTTCCCTCATATGGTCCCTACTCCCTATACACTGGCGGTATTATGAATTTTCGAATGGATATGGATGCGTTCATCAAAGGTGCACAAAATTTCCTGTCTTCCCCGAGTTACCCAAGGGAGAATCGGCCGTCAGACGATACAGGTAAATCCCTGCAGAAAGTGAGGCACCATCAATTTGAATGCTCCTGTTTGGTAAAGACACGCCTTCCCAGCAGATCTAGAACCTCTATTTCTATCTCCGCCGACCACGGAAGGTTGAACGATACATGTGTCCGATGCTTGTGAATCGGATGTACCCGCGGGACATAGTGATGTATTGCTGATGATTGAACCTCTTCGCCAACTTCGCATCGCAAAAAACTCCCTGTACTCCCATGTTTGTACGACATCAGAATGATGTAGCCGTCAAAGCCATCCGATCACCTCTCCATAGGTCAAACCTGCCACACTTCATGTGATCCCGAAACATACATATTGTCGCCCTGTGAAGCTCTGTCGGTGGAGCCGGCCTACCATACCATGGATAATTTCAGTCACAACCTATGCTACGAGTTCTTATATTGGGTGAGGCAGGCGGTTCTGTTGCGAATCAGTGTGTCAGATGTGGTTTTTCAATTTCATCCATGATGATTCACAGGCATCTGACCGATTTTGCATGAATCCTGTGTTTTATGCTTGATTCCACCACGGTTACTGTGGACGGAGACTCTAAAATGAAATTCTCTCACTCGCCATGACAAACTCTCGAATATGCTTCACAACGGGAACGGTCTTGTTGCTACTGCTCAGTCCCCCCTTTGCTGCGTCTGTGTCCTGGGGGAAGGCCGACGAGGTAAGTTCCACGCATGCAGCACTGGTTGCACTCTACACCGCAACCGGCGGGGCTCGGTGGAATCATAATGACGGCTGGGACACAGGCACAGTGCCAGCGAGCATGGAAGATTTCAACCAGTGGCACGGAATTACGGTTGATGGCGGGAAGCTAGTTACGATTGCTTTGGCATCCAATAACCTGCGTGGGGAGCTTCCTTCCGAACTCGGTAATCTGTCATATCTGGAGGGGTTGTTTCTCTACGACAATCAACTTACCGGAGAGATTCCTTCTGAATTCGGCAACCTGTCAAGCCTGACGCAACTGGCTCTATATGACAATCAGCTCACCGGGGAGCTTCCTTCTGAGCTTGGCAATCTGTCAAGCCTGACGGGGCTTTATTTGCACAAGAATCAACTTACTGGGGAGCTTCCTTCTGAATTGAACAGCCTGCTGAGCTTGGAGCAGCTGACCCTGCAGGATAATCAACTCGCGGGCGAAATTTTTCCTGAGCTGGGCAATCTATTGAATTTGCAAGTGCTGGTTCTGTACGGCAATCAATTCACGGGCGGGATTCCCTCTGAGCTGGGCAACCTGTCAAACTTGCAAGAGCTGGTCTTGTATGGCAATCAACTCACGGGCGGGATTCCCTCTGAACTCGGTAACTTGCTAGACTTGCAAGAGCTGGTTTTGTATGGCAATCAGTTGACCGGGGAGATTCCTTCCAGACTTGGTAACCTGCCGAAATTGCGAGGGTTGTACCTACACGAAAATCAACTCACAGGCGAGATTCCAGGAGCACTTGGCAATCTGTCAACCATAGACTCACTCTCCCTACACAAGAATCAGCTTACGGGCAAGATTCCGACAGAACTGGGTAACCTGTCAACCATAGACTCGCTATCACTGGGAGATAATCAACTGACGGGTGAGATTCCAACGGCACTTGGCAACCTGTCAAACTTGAAAAGTCTTTCCTTGGGAGGCAATCAGCTTACAGGTGAGATTCCAACGGCATTTGGCAAATTGTCAAGCCTAGTGAGACTGGATCTATCCGACAACCAATTGACAGGTAGTCTTCCCCCTGAACTTGGCAGTCTATCAGATCTGGCGAGGTTATGGCTGCATGAGAATCCGTTGACGGGCAAGATTCCTCGCAGTTTCCTCCAGTTGGGAAATCTCCAGAGTCTTCTTCTCCCTGATGGTGTGTGTGCGCCGCAGGATGACGAGTTTCAGACATGGCTAAGTACGACATTTCCAGACATGACTTTTTCTGCGTGTACAGGGATCTCGTTTACGGGTCAAGTTGACAACCAGTCTTATCCGCTTGCACAGACTATTTCACCACTGACTTTACCCGAGGCTACTGCAGGAGTCCCCCCGATTACCTATGCACTGATCCCTGCGTTGCCGCAGGGACTCAGCTTTGATGGCTCAACACGTATAATCAGTGGAACACCAACGGAAATCACTCCGGCGGTGATGTATACCTATAAGGCAACCGACGCGCACAATTCCAGAGACAGCCTGCAATTTAGTATTGAGGTGTATTCTTCTGTCTCCGCTGAGCAGGAATCCCTGCCTGAGAAGTTTGTCGTTCACTCCAGCTATCCGAACCCGTTTCGGCATACAACCAGTATCCGGCTTGATCTTCCGTGGCCTGCACAGATGGGGATAGAAGTTCTGGACATGATGGGACGGCGCGTTTTCGTGCAACCACCGATTATCTTGCCTGCAGGTTCAGGGCAGGAGATCGTGCTGCATGAGATGCCCCTCTCCTCAGGGGCATACCTGTATCGTTTAACGGCCGATTCCCCAGAGGGTCGCTCCGTGCATCTGGGGCAGTTCGTACGAATTCGGTAGCGACCCGGAATCATTGAAACCTGAACTGATTTTCACTTGGCCTCCTGTAAAATGAGTCGCACACATGAAATGCCTGTGCCTTGGGTCCTCTCAGGACAATACGAGTACTTGATCCGGTGAGTTACGCGAGGACCCGCTCGCACCCTTCTATCATCCTGTCTTACAATTCTGATCATGTTTAGAATCCTATTCCTACTGTGGTCTTGTTCCCTGCTTGCCGTGTCTGTGTCTTGGGGACAGGCAGGCAAAATAGACTCTACGTACAAAGCATTGATTGCACTCTATGATTCGACGAACGGGGATCAATGGAGCAATAATGACGGCTGGGACACAACGG
Organism: Rhodothermales bacterium; assembly: GCA_965203305.1. GTDB lineage: Bacteria > Bacteroidota > Rhodothermia > Rhodothermales > Bin80 > Bin80. Next base: position 529,352 of record OZ241874.1, read on the forward strand.
GGACAGTCCCTGCGAGTATGGAAGATTTTGGCAGCTGGTACGGGCTGACGGTGCTTGGCGGGGATTTGTACAAAATTGCACTGGATTCTACCAACCTCAGTGGGAAGATTCCCCCTGAACTCGGTAACCTGTCAGGTCTGGGTGTACTGGAGTTGCAAGGGAATCAACTGACGGGCATACTCCCTCCTGAATTGGGTAATCTTGTCAAATTGGGTTGGATGGAGTTGCAAGGGAATCAGCTTACAGGTGAGATTCCTGCAGAGTTCGGCAATTTGTTGAACTTACGCGCACTGAATTTGCAAGGGAATCAACTGACGGGAGTACTTCCTGCTGAATTGGGTAATCTGTCCAAGCTGGAATTTCTGGAGTTGCAAGGGAATCAGCTGGCGGGCGAGATCTCCTCCGAGCTCGGCAACCTGTTGAACTTGAGTACACTGGATCTGCAGGACAATCAATTTACGGGGATGCTTCCCCCTGAATTGGGCAACCTTTCCCAACTGGAATTTCTGGAGTTGCAAGGCAATCAACTGACGGGTGAAATTCCCGCAACCCTTGGAAATCTGCCAAACCTGCTGGAGATGAACTTGGCAGGAAACCAGCTGACAGGTCAAATCCCATCCGCCCTTGGCAACCTTGAGACCCTGATATGGCTGAGGTTACAGGATAACCAATTTATGGGCGAAATCCCACAGGAACTTGGAAACCTGTCAAACCTGAGCGTACTGAACCTGGAAGAAAATCAGTTGACAGGCATGATTCCACATAGCTTCCTGAAACTGCAAAAACTGGCTATGCTTCACCTCCCCGACAGCGTGTGTGTACCGCAAGGAGATGAGTTTCAGGCATGGCTGAGTACGATCCCAATTCTGCGGGTCCTCGTGTGTGGTGCCGTGGCAGTTGAGTCGGATGTTTTACCGAAAGAATTCGTCGTTCACTCCAATTACCCAAATCCTTTCCGGCGTTCCACACATCTGGTGTTTGATCTTCCCCGGTCTGCACATGTACAGGTCGAGGTACTTGACATCACGGGAAGGAATGTATTCACGAAGCCATCTGCAGGCTTTGCACCAGGGTGGAGACATGAAATCGAACTGAATGGCATGGCACTTCCCTCAGGAACATACCTGTATCGTTTGACAGCGACATCCACTGAAAGCAGTCTAGTACATACTGGTCACCTTGTAATCATTCGATAATATCTAAACACCGCAAACGCACAGTGCAGCCTCTATGAACAGCTCCCTTTGTCATCTTCATAGTTCCGCAAGCACGGAGAATTTCACTGGTTACTCTTTTCGTCTATCTGCGGGTTTCGCATATTTGAGAATTCAAACCTGCTCGTTTTCGCACTTCATCTATTCGATGTGAGATGCGCCACTGATCTTCAATGACTTGACTGGGATATGCTGGCTGGGGGAGGTATCAGGCGTGGTGCCAAAGCAATTAAATCTGGTACCATCCCCGATTTCTGACTATGCTGTTTCGTACATTGGGCTGTGATATACTGGAAAAGATGGTGGCACTCTCGGCATTGATAGAACTGTGCAGCAATAGAACAGGGGTTCCCTGAGAACTTGATGATGCACCAAATGGACACAGGGAGTGCACATGACGGCATGCCCTCCAGTATTTTGCCTGTACAAGTTGCATTATGAAGCAGATTTGTAACGAATGAAAGTTTGCAAGACTCATGAAAAACATACTATGGGGCGGGTTGCCAATTCTGATTCTTCTGCTCACGGCATCCAGTGCGTCTGCACAAGTGCCACCGACACGTTACATAGACAGGGACTTTGGTTCCAGTACTGGCAACTGCACTAGCCATGCCGCACCGTGTACGCTGGATTATGCCAATGGACTGACTTCAAATACCAGCGGAACCAAGTTCCTGGTCCGGATCCGAAGAACAGGCGAGCAGGTTCGGCTGGCATCTCCTGGCAGCCCCCTGTCTAGCGAGATCATCTTTGGTGCCTATGTAAAAGGAAGTGGAGCAGAGGTAGCAGGTACCCTGGAGTTCACGGGTGAATTTCAAATTGCTCCTGCCGGGCAGGTACAGCTTCATGAAAAGATCAGTCTCCGGTTCCAGGATATTACCGTGCAGGATGGGAGCAGAACCAATGATTTTATCCTCATTGCCGACGACATGCCTGGGGGCAGGGTTATCGTTTCTGGGACCCTGACTCTGAATGCTCCCTTGTCCAGGATGGACAAGTTGGTCATCTCGGAGGATCTGAATCTTGACGGAGACCACAGGCTGGTCGTGAACGAACTGACAGTCCACCAAGGGGCCACACTGACACTGGAAGATACAGGGATTCAGGTTGCCCTGAAGCGTGGGGCGACGGACACAGACAAGGCCGGGATCCTCTCTGTGGATGGATCAATTATGGGTGCTGACACTCTGTGGATTGCTGGACCAAACAGTGAGGAGGGGCGAGGCGGTGCAAGTGACGAATTCTTTCACCGGTATGATGAGTATCTCCCGGATGACGAGGGGCTTGTGGATTACAAAGACTGCATCCGTATTACTGGGGATGGCAAAATCTCTTCCACCCTCATTGCAGTAGCCAGAGGGAACCTCTGCATTGAGCTGGATGAGCTGGGTGCAGTGGTGGCAGTCGGGAGTATTGTCGAAAGCGGCACCCGAAACACCGCCACAGGAATGGAGCAGGATCGGATTACCACGGATCTTATTTTCAGGGAAAAGGCAGAGATTGACGGAGATGTGAAGCTCTGGGGGGATGCGAGAATGGTCTTTGAGAAGCCGGTGACCATTACAGGGGATGTAGAGCTGGATGATCGCGAGAATCCTTTTGCAAGTGATTTCGGACAATCGCGTACACAAGCTGCCCGTCAAGGAGTGCAGTCCGCAGGGTTCGGGTTGTATTATTGTGCATATCTTACCCAGAGGGTAGATACAAAGGAACGTGCCGTCCATATTCCCGGGCTTCAATTTGAGGCAGTCGGGGTCATTGAAGGAAGTCTGATGGTGAACTCTTCGGTACTCTCGGATGAGTCAGCCAGAAGCCAGCCGTCAGATACGAAATGCGCCCCCAGAGTATTGTTCATAGCCCCACCTGTGGAGAATACTTTGACGGCGGATGTGGAAATCATGTCTCGCATTGACGGGGATGTAACCATTGAGTCTGACGAGACCTTCGGGTCCGAAGGCAGGCTCTTTCTGGATTCTGACAGTCGGCTGGTCAATACCGCCATCCGCTCTACTGCCCACAGTCTGCGAGTAGGGCGGGACATTATAGCGAATGGACTTACCATTGGAATGAGGAAGCCCGCAATCTCGCAAATTTCTGGACAGTGTGGCTTGGACAAGGGAAATGCAGAGGTTGATCTCGCGCTCAAATTTGGGAATCGCATTGTTCTTGCGGAGGAAGAGGAGCATGTCATTGCGGGTTCTGTCACGCTGGATACCGTCGTTCTTCTTGGGAAACTGAGTATTCAGAGCGGCCCCGCCACAATCAAACTGTTGAAACTTGGCCCTTCGGCGGAGATCGTCTCAGAGGATGGGAGCAAAGGACTGACCGTGGATGGAGATCTTATCCTCCAGGGCCGCGGGCTGATCGGGTCACTGTCCAGCGCATCTGTGATCAAAAACCTTGTTTATGCCAGCCGGGAAACCGATTCTCTCAAAGGAATCGGGACAGCTGAGCAACCTGCAGAGGCAGTCTCTATCCTGGGAGGTGCAGGAGAGCTGAGGCTGGACAAGGTGATGAGGGTGAAAAATCTCGGAATCTGCGGCGGGGATTTGGTATTGCGTGAAGCAGGAGAACTCAGCGACTCTACCCTGTATGTCCACGACAAGATCACGGTCAGGAACGGCACGCTAAAAAGGGACATCAATTCTCCTGGCAGCATCGCTACCGACATGGCGGAGGAAGCAAGCATAAATGATCGGTACATTCTGAGTTATGTCGGGGCAGGAGTACGCACAATACCGGAAAATGCGCTGGAGTGGTTTGATCCGCGGGATGTGATTGTGAACCACAGAAATGCAGTGATCACGGTAGAGGGTGACCACGACATTCCTGGGAAGCTGACCGTTATGCAGGGGAGATTCACTGTGAACGGCATTCTGGCCACTGGAACCTCTCCCCTGCACCGCAGTGGAGATGATGTGCAGTTATACATCATCAATTATGGCATCACCGTGGGTAGCAAAGGAGTACTGCATGTGAGCGGAGACAGTGTGATCGTTCATGGCCAGGTACAATTGACGGGCGGAACTCTGACAGCAGGGGGCGGGGATATGTGGGTCCCAGGGCGATTGGATGGCATGAATTACGCGAACGGAACTGCATCAGTGACCGGTCGCGGGACTGTTGACCTGAGAGGCGGCAGACTGATTCTGGGGCCAGAGTTAATGGATCCGTCAGATGAGTTCACGGGGGATGATCTGCCAGATGTGCTCATGTCCTTTCTCGGGACACTCAGAGCGGATATTATTGTACCGAAGGGAAGCAAAGAAACCCTGATTAGTGGAGGTCTCGGAGTGGTGAAGTTTGACGGAACGCGAACTCCGAAAAAGAGTGGAGGCACACCAAATCAATCCGGCTTCCTGGTGCTGACCGGAGGCAGTGTAGACAGTTTGATCGCGGAGAACGGGTCAGTTGCATCCGCAGGTTCCAGCGTTACCATCCAGTCTGATTTTGAGCTCAGCAACGCCACCATGATATTCAATGGCACCAAGCTGCAGTTTACTCGTGATTTTTTGATTCGCGGACGCGGCGGATTTCAGACATCTCCCCCAGTACAGGGAAGACAGATCACCGTCAACGGGAACTTTACTCAGACCATGGGTGCTACATCAGAAGGGGCGGGAATGAGGCTGGCAGCTGCGGATACGCTTACTGTTCGGGGAGACTTCACGGTGACGGCAGATGCGGCCCCATTTGTGACCGAGAAGGAGACCCGTGTGAATTTTTACCGGAAATTCCGGTTTGACAGGACAAGAGGGATGAATGCCTACCTGAGTTTCCTGGGGGTCGGGGACTTGGGAATGTGGGGGGCAATGCCTCTCTATCTGGGGAACTTGACGGTGAAGGGCAAGACCGATATTCGCCTTGTGAGTGACATTACGCAGAGAAGGGATGCGACGCTGACGCTTTCTGACGGGCTCATTACCAGTGCGCATGCGGACACGGCAAAGCGTCCTTTCCGATGGATGGTCCAGAATACCCAAATTGAGGAGGATCTGGAGGGCCGGATCTCGGCACGGGAAGGGAAGAAGTGTGGATTGAATAACCAGCAGACCTGCAAGGCGAGCATCCTGGGCGGTTCTGGGTGGTCGTATGCCTCCATTCCAGTGGCACGTGACCTTTTGCAGGGAAATGCGGGCACGGGGGCAGAGAGTGGAGGGTATCTCTTCCCGGTCGGAATAGACCAGGACAGCATATCGTACTACCGCCCGTTGATGCTGCAACTGTCCTCGGATCTGAATGACACGACCGCGGCGACCGTGACTCCGATAATACTTGCGAAGAACAATGACATTACACCGGGATGGCCTGCGGAGGATATTGTGGTCCCGACCACCGGGAATAGCCTGACCCTGGATGTGCATGCGGACATGTTCTGGAAGATTGAGTCGGACGGCGAATTGCCAGTGAATGCGAATATTCGGATTGTAGCGGAAGGGATCCAGAATGTAGCAGACACACAAGGGTTGCGAATCGTGCAGTGGGATTGCAATTGGAAGAATCCGAAACTGGCCGGCCGGCTTCCCGTACAGACGGAGGCAGGATCGTTTGCGGTGAATGGTTATCTCAACGGGGTGGTGAACTTGACCCAGGAGGGGATTGGCTTGGGCAGTTGCGCAATCCTGGGGATTGCGGCGAACGGGATCAAGAACCCAATTCACCGGGCAGATCTGAGTGGGGGACGGGCGATGGTCCAGTTCATCCACAATCTGCCTGCGTTTGGATCGCCTCCGGTGGAAGTCCATCTGGGAGATGTGAGGCTCGGCAGCAATTTGAGGTTCCGACAAGCGACGGGGTATCATCCGGTGGGGGCAGGAAGTCATACGATGACAATCCAGCCGGTGGGTGCCCCCGAGGAGCAGGCAATAAAGGACATGCTCAACCTGATGCCTGGCAGGAATACTGTGGTGATTGCGCACGGGAGTCTGGCAGAGCCGAAGCTGAAGGTGCTGGATATGCGGATGGAATCGTCAGTCTCCAGCCAGGCAGAGGTGCGGCTGGTGCACGGGTCTCTGGACTTGGGATCGGTACGGGTGCAGGTGATGGACCCGATCAATCCCGTGGTTCCGGTGATGACACTGGCAAACAACCTGATGCCGAACGAGGCAACCCGGAAGTATATTTCGCTGGATCCGTCGGTGCAGTTCATGCAGGTCATGTCTGCAGATCAGCAGGTGGAGAAGGCGTATGAAATGGACCTGCGCGGGTACGGAGGGCAGACACTGGTGCTAAACCTGTCAGGGATGCGGAACGATCTGACAATTCTGGGGGTGGACAGGAACGGGAAGATCGTCCCGACGATGGTCGTGACAGGGACAGAGGCAGAAGGGAACGAACTTCCGAAAGAATTTGCGTTGCATGGCAACTATCCGAATCCGTTTAATCCGAGCACGCGGATCCATTTTGACTTGCCGGAGCGTGCACAGGTGCATGTGCAGATTGTAGACCTGCTGGGACGGGAGGTAATGGAGATCCCGGCGCAGGAGATGGAGGCAGGGGCGAACCGGAGTATTGAACTGAATGCGACGGACTTGGCAAGCGGGATGTACCTGTACCAGATGATTGTTACCGGTACAAAGCATCAGTACGTAAAACCAGGGCGACTACTTCTGGTGAAATAGGAGGAATCGCAGAAAAAATTTACAGTTAACCGGAACACCTCATGAGTTTTCCATTGCGCAGTAGCTGAAGCGGAGTGTAAAATTTCTGTTTCTGCTCGTCATAGTCGCGATGTGGTAAGTCTGCACTTTAGTGATGATTTTTCTGACAGGATTACAGAATATATTGGAGGCATCTTCATGCTGGGGATTATGGGGAGGCAGGTTTCACAGGAGAACCAGCTGTACGTAACATCGTTATCTTCCCCTAATTCTTTCGTAACAGATATGATTTAATCAAGTTTTCTGACGAGCACGAATTTACATCAGTCAATGGAATTGGCACAGCATTGTGCAGGCGAGATGTCAAGGAGAAATAATAGTCCGCCGATGTCTTGCCTTTTGCCAATCAACAAAGATCTGTACAAAACCAACCCCGTTCTCTTGGACGGGTCATTCTTAACTCTTCTCAAGAAAACAACATTTGCTGATCCAGGATTGTTAAAGGAATTTCTTGGGACAATCAATAACTATCATGCCTTCAAAATTATCATCTGTCGTTATTGGTGGTCTGGTTGCCGCCGTTCTTGGGAGCATTCTCTCGGTCGTCCAGAATATGTCTGGTGCGTCCGACCCTGCAAATCCTCAAATGGCCTTGCAGATCATATTTGGCCTTTTGGGATGCATGGCCGCGTTAAGTAGCGGTCTTATTGCGGTATGGCACTATACCTCGGAAAACGAATTGACGGTTAGTGGAGGCCAAGGAGTTGGTATCGGTGTCCTGTCGGGGATTGTGTATGCCGTGGTTGCACTGGCACTGGGGTGGTTGCTGGTCACGTTCAATGTGTTACCCTCTCCTGAAGAGGCTCTGGAAGCGATGCGAGCGACGGGTGCGTTTGATGCACCTGGTGCGGAGCAGGCGGAATCAATGACCCGGATGATGCTCACTTGGGGAATTCCGATAATTGCCGTGGTTAGTGGAGTTGTGATGGGATTGATTGGTGGTGCCATCGGTGCAGCAGTATTCAAGCGGGGCGCAGAGGAGGCAGAAATCGTCTGAGAGTGCTGCACTCTCTTTGCCCTCATTCAATGTCTGTTGAGCATGATGTTCAGCGAGGGTCCGTTCTTGTGATTTCCAAACGAGTAACTAGCTTATCCATGATCCACATACACCGGGCATCCTATTTGTTCGCATTATGCGCAACAATGCTGACGTTGTGTACTCCAGTAGATGTGCGTGGTCAAAACAACGATTTAGCGAATTTCTTCTACCGCGCATGGGCTCACGGGGCACAACAGGCACACGAGAGGTATCTTCATGAGAGTATGTTGGCACAGAATTTTTTTCTCCATATTCTCCAGCAACAGCATGAGAGGGAGATGCGGCAGGCCGAAATCCGCTCCACTAGACTGAGTGCTTATGAGGGAAATCCCGGATCGCAGTACTTGTTGGGATTGATGTACTTGAAAGGAGAAGAAGGTTCACCGCAATATGCACATGCCATCCGGTGGTTGCGGCAGTCAGCAGATCAGGGATGGGCAGATGCACAGGTCACTCTTGGGCTCATCTATCGATCCGGCGCAGGTGTTGAAAAGAACTTCTCGGAGTCATTCAAGTGGTTCCAGATGGCCGCGGCAGATCCATATCATGCGGAAGCACAGTTTTATCTGGGCTTGTCATGCCTTTCATATGTACTCGGGGAGGATGTTCTCCCAAATTTCGGGGAAGGTTGCAGGCTTGCTCCCGAACTAATCAGGAAGTCAGCAGAGCTGGGATATGCGGATGCACAAGTCATTCTTGGGCATATGTACCGCTCCGGTTCCGGTGTAGGAGAAGACTTGTCCGAGGCCGTGAAATGGTTCAAACTGGCGGCGGACCAGTACCACCCGGAGGCACAGTTCTACCTTGTCTATCTGTCCATGGAGTACGATCTGGGAGAGGTTGCCACTCCGAATGGAGAGTTCGCCATGGTTAGTCTAGAGAATAGGTTTGGGGATCGCACTCATGCCAGTGCACAGTTTTTGCTGAGTTTGGCACACAGATTTGCGGAAGGTGTTGTTTCAGATAACAAACTCGCGTTTGAATTAATCAAAAAGGCAGCAGAACTGGATTATGCTCCGGCCTATCACTATACGGGTTGGGGATATTTCAACGGAATCGGCACAAGAATCAATGTGGAAGAAGGAGTTAGATGGCTTCTAAAGGAACCCGACTTGTGCATAGAGTTTGACACTTGTGTTTACTTGGGCTTAACCTATGTGAGGGGAGTGGGTGTTAAACCGAATACCAGCCAGGCACTGGAATGGTTTGCAAAGGCGCAAGATCAGGATGAAGCGAGCAGGGTTATGTTTGAATTGGGGGAGTACTATGAGAAGGACAACACTCAAAAGTCACATGTATGGTTCTATTTGGCAGGCAGACTCGAACATCCGAAGGGAGCGACTAAGGCAGATGAGATGCTAGATAGTGTCTGTCCGAAAATTCAGAATATCGCCAATATATGCCGTTTAGAGAGCGTATGAGGGGTTTTTGGAGATATTTTTTGGTATTTTTCCTGGCGAAGATGGAAGCTCTTTGGCGGATTGGAGCATGAAATCCCCGAACAGCGTCCATAAACATGCAATCTTCGTGCAAGATTTCCCCGAATCTCTCATAGCGAACGAGCATCTGAATCGCTCCATAAATGACACTGTGGGGCAAAATGCCTCTGGAATCCCCCGTATTAGGGGTTGCTGTGAATTTTCGGACAGACACTAGATAGCATGTCAGATCTGCAGGAGAAGACTGTAGCAAAAAGTGAAGCAAATGCCCACTGGAGATACTGGAAGGAAGCTGTCAAGGGATATGAATGGCTCGGTCAATCTTTCGAGTAGCCAAGTCCATCGTGTCAGCAGGTTAACTGTGGGCTGTTTGCACATAGAATCTCCCACCCTTCACGTTCGATACGGTATGCTGTCCGTCATTTCTATCCGGGATGACTAGACTGCCCGCAATCAAAAACACAGCCATCCTGCTAATACCAGATAAGAGCAGTACTGTGAAATATCCTCCTTGCTGTCTGGTACACGATCCATTCCTCAATCACCCTCCAACCTGGTACTAACTGCTACCAAATCATCCCCTGCGCTGAAAATAAGATCGGGGCAATCCTCCCATTCCTTTGGGCTTACCCAGTATCTCACCCAGAAGAATTGCAGTACGCGCCGAGTCCTGATTTCTTAACTGTTCGGCAATCGTCTTAGAAGTTTTTGGTATAAGGGGTTGTTTCTTGGACGGACTGGCGGCCCCGGCTTTTGGAGCAGGTGACGGCTTGGGGGCTGTATGCTTCTGTTCGCGAGCCTTCGGAGAACTGCTTCCAGCCTCAGGATTGTATGCGGTATATTCCCCGGACCAGTCAGATGAGGATGTCGGTGCGGGGGGCGAAGTGATTTCAGGCTGTTCCTCAGGCAATCCCTGCAGATCACGCAACGCGTCCTCGAGAGACCACTCCTTCTCCCTTTCCTGGTTCGTTGTCCTCTGCTTTTTCTTGTTCGCTCTCCCAAGTGCCGTGAAAATGAGATACACGATACCGAGAATAATGTAGAGAAGAGTTTCGTTCATGAGGAATCAGTCACGCCACTTGTGAGAATATCCAGGATACGCCGGTTCGCTCTCGGGAATGCAAATTTGTCCAGTTCGTGGGGTTCTGCCCAGGTTGTTGTCAGGCCTCCGGTGGAAATAGGCTCTCCGTCAGTCACTGTACATTCGTATGCACTCAATGTGATCCTGAAATGAGAATACGCGTGCTTCACCGTACCAACCAGGCACCCAACTTCCACCTGTACTCCAAGCTCTTCCCGTAGTTCACGTGCACAGGTTTCGAGTCCAGATTCTCCGGGTTCTGACTTTCCTCCTGGCAATTCCCAGAGCCCGCCCAGAAGTCCCCCGGATGCGCGCTGCTGAATGAATATCTGTCCCGAAGAATTGCGCAAGACAGCAACGGCAACATCATAGTGCGGAATGGACTCTTTTTTCTTGGGAGTCGGATACAGTTCTGGAGTGCCAGCAGACCCCGCCAGACAGTAGCTCTGAACTGGACAGACAGGACATTGAGGGCGTTTAGATGGGCATATTTGGGATCCCAGTTCCATCATTGCCTGGTTGTAATCCCCAGGCCGGGCCTCGCAAAGCAGGGAGTCGGCAAGTTCCTGAATTGCCCCGGCTGAATCTCCCGGGTGGGCAAACAGGCGGGAAATGACGCGGCGAATGTTTCCATCCACTGCCGCTACAGGCTGTCCAAATGCAATGGAAGCAATGGCTCTGCTAGTATATGGACCGATTCCAGGGAGCGTACGCAACTCGTCGCAGTTGGATGGGTATGTGCCGGAAGCAACAACCTGCTGGGCTGCTGCATGCAAATTGTGTGCACGAGCATAGTACCCCATTCCCTCCCAGACAAGAAGCACATCGTTTATGTCAGCGGATGCCAGGTCCTCAAGTGTCGGAAAAGCATCCAGAAATCGCTCATAGTACTTGCAGACATATGCAACACGCGTCTGCTGCAGCATGACTTCCGAAAGCCAAATTTCATACAGATTCGTCCGACCGCGCCATGGAAGGTCACGCTGGTTGGCATCGTACCATGCAAGGAGTGTCTTTGAGAACTCTCCTGTCTTGATTGTAGGGGGCTGCGTCTTCAGGTGTGTGCGGAGGCTGATGTGTTGGATGGTACGATACTGGGAGCTGAGCTGTTCGCCTGACTCTTCGCGAAAGCAGGCAGGCTGCCTCGTACTGTACAGCTGTCTGTTGGGCACGGCAGCATTTCCGGCGAATGCCCAGTGGCAATTGATTGCAGAGGGGGAAGTCAGGTCATGGACCCCGGATACATTTGCAGACAGCACGCTGACAATAGAGCAAAAGGTAATCCGCAGTTTCCATCAGGATGGATACCTGCATGCCGTGATTGATTCTGTGGATGTGCAGGCCCAAACCATGTTCGTTTCCCGTGGCTATCGGGCCAAAGCAGAAAATGTCCATCTTCTGGGAGTCCGTGTCGCTGACTCTTCCATGATCCCGATTCCCCTAAAAAAGGGGGACTGGATTACAGCCAGTTCTCTTGAACAGGCAGCAGAGTCCATTCTGGAGTACTATTCAGGGGAGGGATACGTATTGGCGGAAGTAACGATAGAAGCAATCATTCCCCGTGACAGTCTGCATCACGATGTATTTATCCGTATCCGTGAAGGAATGCCGGTACACCTTGACCGCGTGAATCTGCAGGGGGCCAGGCGGACGCAATCACATTATGTGTACCACAAGTCCGGGTTGGCCTCGGGGCAGGTTCTGAAAAATTTCAGTCCAGAAGACATGCAGCGAAAACTGGAAGCTACAGGCATGTTTAGTCGTGTAGATCTTCCCGTATTGTATCGTGCAACGGACAGTAGCGTGGTCATTCATGTGCCTGTCAGGGAAAGCTCTCCGGGAGCATTTGATCTCGCACTGGGATATGAGCGAGCCCAAGGAGGGGGCGGGGCACTTGTTGGCAGCGGCCGGCTGGCCCTGCGCAATCTGTTTGGAGGAGCGCGAACGCTGGAACTGGAGCTGAATCGTGCTCCGGGCCAGCTGGGGTATGTCAGAGTGCATGCCGAAACACCCCTCATGTTCGGGTTACCCCTTGGTCTCTCCGGTTCCTTTGAAGGATTGCAGCAGGATTCCACATACGGCAAACGACAGTATGAAGCACGGGCTGGGTACTGGATTGATCCATCCATGCAAATCTTTGCAAGCGTGACTCGCGAAGTGACACATCCGGGACTGGCAGGTACAGAACTCATTGAAGGAACGCAGCGGATTCCCATTTCCAACGCTTTGTTTTTTGGAGGGGGGATTCAGATTCGTCAGGCAGATCATGCTCTGAGTCCGACGAGGGGATACTGGCTGACCATGCATGCAGAACGAGGCTACAAGAATGCGGATCGCGCTGTTCTGGTGACAGACTTAACGCGTCAGCAACGCAGGTTCCAGCAGTCGCGGCTGACGGCTCAGGGACGGGTATATATCCCTATCAGCCGGCGCAGTCTTGTGGCGACGGGTGGTGAACTCATGCTCATGCGCAGCAGAGAGTTTGACGAGAGTGATCTCTTCCGGATCGGAGGAGCACGAAGTCTTCGCGGGTATGACGAGCACAGATTCCGTGCATCGTTCGCCGTGCGGACTCTAGTGGAGTTTCGGTATCTGCTGGATCGCGTGACATACGGATTCGGATTTTTTGATCTGGGGTACATCAGCAATCCCGGGGGATCTCAATTTCCGACGGGATGGTATCCCGGGTTTGGCGCGGGCTTTCAGCTCAGTACTGCCGCAGGAATGATTAACTTTACGCTTGCCTCCACAGCGGAAGACCTGTCGGCAGTGCGGGCCCATATTGGATTGTCACTTGGAATTTGATCATGGACAGGTTCTTTTTTGCTCCTCCCGAATCCTTCCTGCCAACTGGCGATGTTATTTTCCCGCCTGATGAAGCCAGACATGCTGTCAAGGTGCTTCGGTTGCATCCGGGAAGTACCGTTACTGTGATAAATGGAGAGGGACTGGGAGCAGTGGTGCAGATTGAGCAGGCAGATCGGGATGGGGTTCGTGGACGGATTCTGTCTGTACATGAAAACTTGGGAGAGCCCGCTCGCGAACTAACCATAGGACTCGCGCTATTAAATCAACAGAGGAGATACAATCTTTTTCTGGAAAAAGCGGTGGAGCTGGGAGTCACAGGCATTGTGCCCCTGCTAACGGAGCGAACGGAGTCCAGGAGCTGGCGAGAGGATCGTGCCATGCAAATCATGATTGCGGCACTCAAGCAGTGCAACCGGAGCAGGCTTCCCGAGCTTCATCCCCCAACTCCGTTTGATCAAATGCTGGCTTCCAGTCCTCTCGTCGCCGATCCAGATGCAGACATCTCTCTGCCCGAAGCGATCTCTCAGATCAATGATTCTATTGTGGTTCTGATCGGACCGGAAGGGGGCTTTACGGAGAATGAACGCAGACTTGCGACAATGAATAGAGGTACACTGGTTCGACTGGGACCTCGCCGTCTGCGAGCAGAAACTGCAGCGATCTGCAGTGCGGCTGCAATCATGCTTGCTGAGTAGCACGGAACACGGACTGGGGGGAGAAGTAACAGCATAATCAAACAGGATTTTTCTTCATGTTTACACTGCTCATTGTTATTATCACTCTCATTGGAGTCGTCATGACTGGTCTGATTCTTCTTCAGGCCGGCAAAGGAGGAGGATTGGCTGGCATTGCATCGGGAGGGGCAACTACCCAGATTCTGGGTGCCAGGCAGGCTCCAGACGTACTGGAACGTGGGACATGGATCTTGGCCACAGTTTTCATTGCGCTCTGCATTCTGACAAACTTTGCCATTGATGACGGGAGTTCCCGTCGCAGCGTACTTCAGCAGTCACAGCAGCCAGCACAACAGCAGCCAGTCCCTGCTCCGCAAGAGATGCCTCCGCCGCTGGAGGAAGCGGATACTGCACCTCCGCCACTGGAAGAGGGAGAATAAACAAACGGCTCTTCATTACTTTTAGTGGAGGGGGTTGTTTTTGGACGCTTCAGGGATACAGATTCAGCCCTCCGAGATAGAAGTAAATGGCGGTTTTCAGGCGTTCGTGATTTCGGAATCCCCGTGCTCGCACTTTGATTGTTTTGATGCGGCTGTTCATGCTTTCGGAGGGACCATTGGTGACTCGTAGCAGGATCGCATTGATAATGCCCCACAGGTGCTCCCGAATCGTTTTGGCGGCTTTTTTCATGGGTTCCAGCTGAGACCGCGTCACCCATGCCAGCCAGCGTTCCCAGTCCTTGCGGGCATGGGTGCGGTCTGAATGTTGCCACAGGTATTTGGCGGCTTCCTTGAACGCCCATGCTTCGGCTGTTTTCAGCGTACTCTGGCGTAGCCCCTCGAACCGGGCTTTCTGCTTCTCCGACAGATTCTCTTCATTGGTCAGCCAGTCATACTTCGTTCCTGTCAGATCATCCCGCCCTTCCTTCCTCAACGCCCTGTGTTCCTGTTTGCGAACCGTATCTACGCCATCGGCAATGTACTTCACGACATGGAACTTGTCAAAGGCGATCTTCTCTTTGGCCGCCGGCAAGTACTCCTCTGTCGTCTTGATAAACGCAGGCCACATGTCCATGCTGACGCTCTCTATCCCCTCCAGTTGCTCTGGACAAAGGCTCTCATACCAGGCTCCAAGTGCCTCTTTCGTGCGTCCTTCCCCCACATACAGCACCTTGCCTGTCTTCGCATCAATCACTACCGTAATGTAATTGTGTCGCTTCTTGTAGGAGGTCTCATCCACCCCAATATGCTTCACGACCTTCTGCTCTCTTCGGGCAAGCCCGCGATCTACCGCGCGTTGCATGATCCCGTCCACAGCCGTCCAGCTCATCCCAAGCCGGCGCGACACCGCAGAGATCGTGGTCTCCTGCAGCCAGTCAATCACCTGCACCTCAAACGCATGCGTCACCCGGGCACTCCGGGAGGCCCACGGAACCGACACCGTGCGCACTCCATGCTCTGGACACGATACACGCGGAACATCCGCCACCACATACGCACGGTACTTGATCATGTCCAGATGTCGCCACCGACGAGGACGACGATCATATACGGGACACGACTGTCCACAGGTGGGGCAGGGCAAGGACTCCTCCTCCGCACACGCTACGTGAACCTCCACCTCCTTCTCGCTCTCCCTGGAGATGATCCGAAAAATCGTCCACGGAGCTTCCACTCCACAGATCTTGTTCATGTGCTTGATGTCTACTTTCATACGACTGTGATGGATGTCTGAATGGAGAGAAATGCGTACAGAACCGGCAGGCGAAAGACAGCAACCAACGGATCCGAAACTCATTGAAACCACCAGACAGTTTTAGGTTGCCTCCACTAAATTTGTTGAAGGCCCCAAACAAACTGGGGTGACTCCCAAGTGGAAGCCACCCCCGGTGGTACGTGCTGGCCTGTAAGCCGAATTCTGTCAATCCGGTGCTGCGGCCACCGTGCAGCGAAGCCGGAAGGATCATCATCTATCTGGGACCAGTGTCACCACTGGACTCAAGCAGCCTACCCGCACCGCTGTTCGGCGGGACACCTTATTGCTTGCGCATGCGATGCTGTTTGGCCTTGCTCCCCGTAGGGTTTGCCTAGCCGCCACGATTTCCCGCGACGCTGGTGGGCTCTTACCCGCACCATTTCACCCATCACCTGGATTTGTATAAAATCCATCGGCTGGTATACTTTCTGTTGCACTTGCCGTCATCGCGATTGCGATGCCTTCCCGTTAGGAAGTACGGTACCCTGTGGAGTTCGGACTTTCCTCCCTGCTTTTCAGCAAGGCGATGATCCGGCCGACACGTTGTATTGTTTATGTATCCAGAGTCAGATCACTGGTTGCTTGCTCGTAGAACTCGCTGTCCACAATAATCCGCCCGGTCTGCTCACAAGGAATGATTCGGTTTCGCTGGCGAATCTCCATCTGACGCTGTGGGGGAACAGCAAAGCCGCCGGCGGCACCCCGGTTCAGGCGGACAACGGCACGTCCATCCCTGTACCGTTTCCGCAGTCTTTGGTAGGCCAGCAGGTATCGTTCATCTACCTGAGACTCCGCCTCTTTTCTCAGATCTTCCAGCGAGGCCATCTGCTTTTCGGTTGTGGACAGGACCTCTTCCAGCTGGGTGCGTTTCTCACGCAAGACCTCCTCCAGGTCAGAAAAACGTTGCTGAGCTTCGTCAATCTGTGCGGCACTCTCCTCAAGCGTCCCTTCGGTGCTTGTGATCAGTTCTTTCGCCTCAAAGATTCGTTCATGCTGTGCTTCAATCTCCTTGGTGAGCGCATCATACTCCCGGTTATTGCGGACTTGAAGCTGCTGTTCTTCATATTTCTTGATCAGTGTTTCTGCATCTTCAATGTCAAACTCACTGCGGCGGCGCGTCTGCTCCGTCTTTTCCTGCTCCGTCTTGATGTTGTTCATGCGAGTTTGCAGCCCGGCTGCCTCATCCTCAAGATCTCTGATCTCTTCGGGCAGATCTCCCCGCTCTTTCACAACCTGGTAAATAAGCGTGTCAATATGCTGCAATCGGATGAGTGCACGCAACTGACTGCTGATCTTTGTTTCTATGGTACTCATTTCGTTGGTAGCAAATATCTGAAGAGTAGCAGAATTGAACGAGATAGCATCATAGCATGTTCAGACCGCGGAGTAGTTTATTGGACTTGTTGTGATACTGGTGCAGACAAACTCTACAGATGGAAACTGCTTTTTCAGCCATGTACAGAGAAGCTGCTCTGTGTGTTTTTCTGTTTCATAGTGTCCGGCATCAACAAGAGCCATCTGACATGATCCATCTGGAGCAAGTACTTCAAAGAAGCGATGGTAGCTGAGATCGCCAGTCACATACACATCTGCTCCTGCATTCAGTGCCGTCGGAATCAGGCTGCCTCCCGAGCCTCCGCAAAGTGCTACGCTTCTGACCTGCATGTCAGGAGAACCCGCATAGCGCAATATGGGGGTGGACAGCTTGCTATGAACCCGGCCTAGAAAAGCCCGCAGGGCCTCCGGTTCAGGTAACTGTCCGATGGCTCCCATGCCGAATGTGCCATCCGAACCCGGACGAAGGAATTCCATAGTATGCAGACCAAGAATCTCGCCCAGACTCATGGATACCCCGCCATATGCCGCATCCAGATTGGTATGGATACTGTACAGAGTAATATTTTCGCGGGCAAGCCGAAGAACAAGATGTCCAATGAAATCCTCTTCCACAATGCGCGAAGGTGCACGAAACAGCAATGGATGATGCGTCACAATCATGGAAGTACTGGTTTGGATGGCCTCCTCCACCACGCCGGGAGTAAGATCAAGAGCGATCAATGCGCGGGTAACTCCATGATCGGCGGAGCCAACCTGCCACCCGGTATTGTCGTACGATTCGGCAAAGGCAGGGTCAGCCCATGACTCAAGTACTTGGGCAATATCGTGTGCATGAACAGTGTTTTCGGACATGAATTCAAGATCAGATGAGTACAGGATTAAACAAGATAGCGGTCAGTTGTGACGAATACGGTCCACTGGTTGAAATCCTTCTTGCGCTTCTGCGCAAGCGGGGGTATGAGCCGGTGTATTTTGGTCCACAGGAAGGAGAAGATAGTCAGGACTGGCCGATTGTTACGCAAGCAGCCATCAGTCAGATCATTCAGGGAAAAGTAGAGGAGGCAATTGTGGTGTGCTGGACCGGGACAGGCTGTTCAATCATCGCCAACAAGATGCCGGGTATTCGAGCTGCATTATGCATGGATGCCAAAACAGCAGCAGGTGCCAGAACCTGGAATCATGCAAATGTACTGGCTTTAAGCCAGCGCATGACCAGCCCTGCGATCCTGGAAGAAATTCTGGATGCGTGGTACGAGACTCCGCTCAGTACGGACGAGTGGAATGTAACTCAGATTGATCGTGTCAATGCACTGGATGCTGGTCGGCGTTCTGAATGATCGGCTGTGGATTCAACAGGAAGCCGTTTACAGGGTATGTGTCAGGGATACCGCAGATACAGGAAATTCTGCTATCCGATGAACAGGTCATGGAGCAGGCAACCCCCGCAAATCTGAGATGAATAAAAGATGTCCGTTCTGGAAAATAACCGGCACTCAGGAGTTCAATTCATTTCTGGATATGATCAACAAATTCTTAGCAGGCTCTCTACATGTTCAAGGTCAAAACATTCAACACAGTCTCTCCCAAAGGGCTTGCCAGACTGACCGAACAAGGCTACACGGTCGGCGAGGATATTTCGGATCCAGATGCCATTCTTTTAAGGAGCTACAATCTTCACGATGTCACCTTCCCTGATTCGGTTCTGGCGGTTGCCAGATGTGGGGCGGGCGTGAATAATATCCCCATAGATGCCTGCTCGGATCAGGGGGTTGTTGTGTTTAATACCCCCGGGGCAAATGCAAACAGCGTGAAGGAACTGGTCATCTGTGCACTGTTGCTCTCTTCCCGGCGAATTATTGACGGGATCAACTGGGCCCGCACACTGACAGGTGAAAATGTCGCTGCTGCCGTGGAAAAGGGGAAGAAAAATTTCAAGGGCCCCGAAATCAAGGGAAAGACGCTTGGCATCATTGGACTTGGAGCCATTGGGGTTGCCGTTGCCAATTCGGCAAATGCGCTCGGCATGCGTACGCTGGGATATGATCCGTTTATTTCTGTTTCCAATGCGTGGGACTTGAGTCGTGAGGTTGCCCGCGCAACGGGGCTGGACGAGATTGTCGAAAAGGCAGATTACATCACAGTGCATGCGCCGCTGAACGACAAGACGCGAGATCTGATTGGGGAAGAACATTTTGCACGTATGAAGTCTGGAGTACGAATTCTCAACTTTGCCCGTGGACCGCTGGTGAGTGAGAAAGCCCTGCTCAAGGCTCTGGACAGTGGTGTCTGTGCATGTTATGTCACGGATTTTGTGGATGCGGAGTTGGCACAGCACCCCAAAGTGCTTCCTGTTCCACATTTGGGTGCATCCACTCCTGAGGCCGAGGATAATTGTGCCGTCATGGCAGCGGAGCAGCTGCGGGATTATCTTGAGCACGGAAATGTCCAGAATTCCGTGAACTTTCCTCGCGTTCAGCTATCGCTTCGTCACCAGAGACACCGGATTCAGATTGTAAACCGGAATGAGCCCCGAATGCTGAGCCAGTTTGCCACGATCCTGGCAGGCACAGGCCACAACATTGACAATCTTGTGAATAAAGGGCGAGGGACTCTAGCTTATAATGTGATTGATGTGAGTGGTGCGCTCCCCGACTCAATACTCAAAAGTCTGAAAGCTATTGACGGGGTAATCCGCGTTCGCATGATCACGCCATCGTGAGGATGGCCTTTCCAGATCTTGGCCCCAATGTGGCTCGCAGGAACAATCCCCGGATGATGCGGTGTGCCCGCTGGGTGCTCGGGAAGCTGGGATGGAGCACTGAAGGAATGTTGCCCAATCACAAGAAGTTCGTTGTGATTGCGGCATACCATACATCAAACTGGGATTTTCTTGTCGCGATGACATTCATATTTGCTTTGGGTGTTCAGATATCCTGGATTGCAAAGCATACGATCTTCCGCTGGCCATTCCGTGCTCTGCTTCGGGCACTTGGGGGGAAGCCTGTAAACAGAAAACACCATCAGGGACTGGTACAGCGGGCGGTTGATCTGTTTGAGGAGCACGAGAAGTTTGTCCTTGCAATCACCCCCGAGGGGACAAGGAGCAGGGTAGGGCACTGGAAAACAGGCTTCTATCACATCGCGACAGGAGCCGAGGTTGGCATTCTGCCGGTTTATTTTGACTATCCTGGACGCAAGGTTGGAATCGGATCCCTGTTTACGCCGACCGGAAATAGGGAGAAAGATATGGCTGCCCTGCACCGATTCTATCAACCTTACAAGGCAACCGCTGCTCGCCCTGATCGGGCTTAGGGAAAAATTCCCCCGCGGGCGTATCCCTGTGCAATTTTGTCAATCGCGCTGACCAGCGCACCAGTTCGGAGATCCAGATTGTGGCTGCGGGCCTTGGCGTGGATTTCGTGGTATGCGCTGACCATTGTATCCTCAAGTCCTGAGTCCACGAGGTCCGCCTCACTTGCCCCGAATGCCAGACTGGTCTCAATCCCGGTGAGGATCTTCTTGTCGAAAGTTTTTCCGACCAGATCCTGTACAGTTTCAAGAATTTTCAGGGCATTGTGGGCCTCGCGCCGCCGGCTAATGCGACCATGTCGTACATGAGACAGGTTCCGGAGCCATTCAAAATAGGATACGGTAACCCCTCCTGCATTCAGATAGACATCAGGGATAACCATCACTCCCTGCTTTGCCATCACTTGATCTGCATCAGAGGTGATGGGTCCATTGGCGGCCTCTGCCACGATTTTCGCCCGAATTCGGTTTACATTGTCACTCCGAATCTGCTTTTCAAGGGCGGCCGGAACGAGAATGTCACAGTCCATTTCCAGAACATGTGCGGAGGTTTCGACGCTGGTTGCCCCAGGAAAATTCAGGGTAGATTTTGTTTCCTTTCGGTGTGTAACCACATCTTCCAGCCGGAGTCCTTTCGGATTATACAGCCCTCCATCGTATTCTGCGATTCCGACGATAATGGCTCCGGCCTCTTCAAGATACATTGCGGCGTGATACCCAACGTTTCCCAGTCCCTGAATAATCACCCTTTTCCCTTCTACTCCCGGGCTTAGCCCCAGGGCATGCATATCTTCTTCAATATTGCATGCCTCGCGGATTCCAAAGAAAACTCCTCGACCGGTTGCTTCGGTCCGTCCACGGACCCCGCCCATTCCGACTGGTTTTCCTGTAACGCATGCAAGGGAATCCAGCGGGTTATCCGTGATGGAACGGTACGTATCAAAGATCCAGCTCATTTCGGTACTGGACGTACCGTAGTCTGGGGCGGGGACATCTACGCCGGGGCCGATAAAATTTTTCTTTGCCAATTCGAAGGTATACCGGCGGGTAATTCGCTCCAGCTCGGACTGACTGTATTTTCTCCGATCAATACAGATTCCTCCCTTTGCTCCTCCGTAGGGTACATCCACGATAGCACACTTGTAGGACATGAGTGCTGCCAGTGCCATAACCTCGTCTGCGTTGACGGAGGGAGCATAACGGATCCCTCCTTTGGTAGGTTGCATGTGCTGGCTGTGTTCGGCACGGTATGCGTGGATTACATCAATACTTCCGTCGTCACATACGACCGGAAAGCTCATATGATAGACGCTGTTACATTCTTTTATCTGTGCGAGCAGCCCCGGGCTATGTTCCGTGTGTGTTGCTGCACGGTCAAACATTTTGTTGACTTCAGCAAAGAAGGATGTGTTGGCCATTGATTCGGGAGTTTATGGTTGTTTTGGAAGCGCTTCCGGTTTTTTGCAAACCAAGTCTTTAACACCTGATACTTTGAAGTTGAACCGACGGATAATCCGCAGGACTTAATGGTCTGCGGTGGGGCAATGCGAACCCGATTTATACGCACAACTCGAATCCGGTGCACCCGGAGATTCGGATAAATTCTCAATGAAACGAATGAGCTTCAATACCAGAGAGTTCAGGTCAGCGCACATATCTTTCGGGGACTTGTATGGTGAAATGTTACGCGCACAGGAGTCTGGTATTTCCTGACTATTAATGCGGTGAAATTTCTGGAATGAGACTGAATACTGGAACAGTACTCTCTCAATTACCCCTCCGGTACGGACCCAGAGCATAGATTGTTCTTGCACAGGGGAGTGTGCAGCTGTTTTTAGCACCAGTTTTGCAGGAACTTCATTTATCAGTATCTTTTGCATGGGAGAGAGTATATAGTGCCTGTCCGAAAATTCACAGGAATCTCCAATACGGGGGATTCCAGAGGTGTCTTGTCTTACAGCGTTCATGTATGGAGCGATTCAGGGGTTCGTTCGCTATGAGAGATTCCGGAAAATCCTGTACGAAGATTGCGTATTTATGGACCCTGTTCGGAAATTGAATGCCCCAGTCCGCCAAAGAATTTTCATCTTCGTCAGGAAACACATCTCCCCCAACCCCTCATATATTGGCGGTATTATGGATTTCCAGACGGACACCGGATATCTTACGTATGTGGATTGTAGAGACTGGGATGCAGTGGTCAGTGGTCGGCAACAGGTTGTCATGAATACTATGGCGGTACTTCGTAAATCTCATAGAACAAGTCAACTGATTCCGTGAGTGGCGCAGTATTGATGTACATTGTGGTGGTCATTGCACTGGCGATTGGTACGCAATGGCTGGCATGGCGGATTCGTGTTCCGTCCATTCTTCTGCTTCTCGTTGTAGGATTTATGGCGGGTCCGGCTACGCGACTCCTGCCCCCTGAACAGTTGCAGGGAGAGTGGGTGTTTGCGTTTGTTTCGCTGGCAATAGGAATCATTCTGTTTGAAGGAGGACTGAATCTCCGGCTGTCCGAACTCAGAGGGGTGGGGAGGGCAGTGTTTAATCTGGTTACCATCGGAGTGGCCGTTACGGCTGTCCTCGCTGCAACCGCGGCACACTATGTCCTGGAAATGCCTTGGGAGATCGCAGTCGTCCTTGGTTCCATTCTGACTGTCACAGGACCAACGGTTGTATTGCCCCTGATCCGGTATGTACGCCCTAGTGGACGTGTCAATGCGATTGCAAAATGGGAAGGCATTACGATTGATCCCGTAGGTGCAATTGTTGCCGTGCTGGTTCTTGAGGCGGTCATTGCAATGCACGAATATGGTGTGAATGGGGGAACTGGCGGGGGTATGCTGACCACCATTCTGCCCTCTCTGGAAGCCCTTCTCACGACTGCGGCAGTCAGTATCGGAGTCAGCTTTCTGGGAGGAGTTCTTATGCTCTTTCTGCTACGCCGTCATCTGGTACCCGATTATTTGCAGAGCTCATTCGCGCTCACGGTGGTCATTCTTGTATTTGCCATTTCCAATGGATTGCATGAAGAATCTGGACTATTTTCTGTTACCATCATGGGAGTCTTTCTTGCGAACCAGCCGTATGTGAATGTTCGCAACATCACCAAATTCAAGGAAGATCTGCAGGCACTCCTGATCGGGTGCCTCTTTATCCTCCTGAGTGCACGTCTGGATTTTGGCGCACTGGCCTACTTTGATGCTAGGGCCTTCCTCTTTCTGGGAATTTTAATTGTCATTGTTCGTCCACTTGCTGTTGTACTCTCGAGTCTTCGCACGAAGCTTTCCTGGAAGGAACAGGGATTTATTGCGTGGCTTGCTCCTCGTGGCATTGTAGCTGCGGCCGTCGCTTCCCTGTTTTCGGTTCGTATTGAAACCGTGTATGGTGCGGATGCTGCGGGGCCACTGGTGCCTATCGTATATATGGTGATTATCGGGACAGTTACCGTTTACGGGCTGACACTCCCGCCCGTCGCCCGCCTGTTTGGGATGGCCGACTCCAATCCGCAGGGCATTCTGTTCCTAGGGGCAAAGACATGGGTGCAGAGTATTGCAAAAGCAATCCAGGAGCAGGGGATCTCCGTGCTTTTGATGGATGCAAATGAGCGCAATATTGAACAGGCACAAGAGCGGGAGCTGCCAGCAGTTTTGGCAAATGCACTGGAGGAACAGGTGCTTGATGAACTGGACCTGAGCGGAATCAGACGGTTCATGGCACTCACTGCCAATGATGATACGAATTCCCTGGCAGCACTTCGGTTCAAGGAGGTATTCGGGAGCGGGGAAGTATTTCAGCCGGCAGCCTCTCCGCTCCGCCCTGAAACTTCTCTGATTCGTGTCCCCACACATATGCGTGGACGACCACTGTTTGGGGCAGTCTATACTGCATCTGATCTGGAACACCGCTTTGAGGCTGGAGGCGAAATCCGGACATTCGGAATTACAGAACCGGGTTCGTACGAAGCTCTGGAGGCAAAGTACGGGTACGATCTGGTTCTTCTGTTCATTATTCGAGGATCCAGCCTGCTCATTCATGCGGAGGAGAATGTTCTGACTCCCCAGTTACGGGATACGGTAATTGTGATGCTTCCTCCGTTCCATGTCGGCGAAGATATGGAAGACACGACCATTTTCCATGACCTGATTGATCACGCATTTATTATGGATCATGCGGTTCCAGTAAATGCAGAAGAGATGCTGTCCAGTGCCGCCAAACTGCTGAGTCAGCGGTTGCCGGAGTCTGCGGATCGTCTGGCCCAGGGATTAACTGGAGGCATGCAGGAAGAAGCCTCCATGCTGAAACCGGGCGTGGTGCTGCTCCATGTACGGCTGAGCAAGATTTCTCGCAGTGAACTGGTTCTTGTGCGATGCAGGGTTCCGCTTGAACTGCCACAGGCGAGAGATCCTGTTGAGGCACTCGCGTTCTTTGTAACTCCCGAGGATGATCCGGCCCAGCACCTTCGTGTACAGGCTCATCTGGCAGGCCGTCTGAGCAGGCGTTCGCTATTGCCTGCATGGCGGAGAGCAGCTGATGAGGACGAGTTGAGAGCAACGCTCCGTGCCACCAAGTTTGTACCCGCGTTTGAGTAGATGCGATGGCACTGCCTGTGGAGAAGCATTCACACTGTATGTTCTGAGATATGGGATTTCCTGATGTACACACACGGATGATTGCCATCCTGGGTTCTCCGGTTCACCATTCATGCTCCCCTGTGATCCATAACGCGGCGTTTCGGAAGCAGAATTTGAATCTTGTGTATGTGGCTGTAGAAGTGAAACCGGACAGGTTGGCTGCTGCCGTTCACGGGCTGTCAGCACTAGGCTTTGTTGGTGCAAATGTGACGATCCCCTACAAGGAAGCTGTCCTGCCGTACATGGATCAACTCTCGGAAGCGGCCAGGATGACTGGAGCGGTCAATACAATTGTCTGCAAAGATGAGCAGCTCTATGGAGAAAATACAGATATTGAAGGGTTTCTGGCTCCATTGAAAGGTTTGAGTATTTATGGCGCACCGATGACAATTCTTGGTGCGGGCGGGGCTGCACGTGCCGCTGCATACGGTCTTCTGAGGGAATTTAATCCTTCCCCGCTCACACTGGTTGCTCGCAGAACAGCTCAGGCAGAAAAGATAGTGCATGATTTTGCCGGGTTTGATGGTCAATTGGAAGTATGCGATCTTGTGTCTGCATCGGAAATTATCCAGAAAAGCTGTCTCATCGTAAATTCCACCCCTGTGGGGATGTATCCAGATATGGATGGAACTCCATGGAAGAGGAAGGAGTACTTCTCCTCGGGTCAGATTGTGTATGACTTGGTTTATCGCCCGTCCTGTACCCGGTTGCTTCGGGAGGCAAAATCTCGCGGGGCGATGACGATAGACGGAGTTGGGATGCTTGTGGAACAGGCCGCGGCTTCCTACAGGCGGTGGACGGGACAGGAGATGCCAATAGGACTCGTACGCAGTACACTAGCGCAACTATTTGACCAGGAGCAAGAATGAAATGTCGTGATTTGACCATACTGTCTGTACTTCTTTGTTTCTCTGCATTTTCCGCTGTGGCGCAGTCCACTGGACTGGGGAATGCAACATTTGAAAATTCAGGTGCACCGGAAGCACAGGAGATGTTTTCGAAAGGACTCCTGCTCCTGCACAGTTTTGAGTACGAAGATGCCCGGGAGGCTTTCGTAGCGGCACGAAGGGCAGACCCTGAATTTGCGATGGCATACTGGGGGGAAGCCATGACGCATAACCATCCGATCTGGATGAGGCAGGATACGGAGGAGGGGCGGGCAGCATTGCTTGAACTTGGACCGGACCTGGATAGCCGACTGGCAAAAGCACCGACAGAGCGAGAGAAAGCCTATTTGCGTGCTGCAGAAGCTTTGTACTTTGGAGAAGGAGATAAAGAGGAACGGGATTTTTTGTACGAAAAGCAGATGTCTGCCCTGTCTGCCAGGTATCCCGAAGATATGGAAGCTGCGGCATTTCATGCGCTGTCATTCCTGGGACTGGCACACGATGGCCGTGATTTTGTGCTCTACATGCGCGCGGCTGCGATTGCAGAGGAGATTTTCGCCCGGAATCCGCAGCATCCGGGTGCGGCACATTATCTGATTCATGCCTATGACGATCCGATCCATGCGCCGCTTGGACTGCGGGCAGCACGAGTATATGCAGATATTGCTCCCGAGGCATCTCACGCACTCCATATGCCATCACACATTTTCACAGCACTCGGAATGTGGCCGGAAATGGCATCCGCCAATGAGGCATCATTTGCTGCCAGTGATGTGCGAATGCATCAAAAAGGACTGGATGTGAACGCGCGAAATTTTCATGCAAGACATTGGCTGGCCTATGCCTATCTCCAGCAGGGTCGCTATGCAGAAGCGGAAAAGCTGGTCCAGGACATGCTGAAAGATGTGGAAGAGAGCGAAAACTCAAAGATTACCAGAACGTATGCGGTGATGATGTTTGCCAATTACCTTGCCGAGACCGAACAGTGGGGTTCGGAATATGCCAGCATTGAGGTTGATCTTGAAGATATGTCTCCTGTCAGCAAGGCCAATATGCTCTTCATCCGTGGCAAGGCAGCATTATCAGACGGGAATGTGGAAGGTGCCAGACAGATAGTCAGATCCCTCATGGATTTGGAAGACGAGGAGAGTGTCAGCATTCTTTTGCAGCATCAGCTGAAGGCAGAGCTTTTGCTTTTGGAGGGGAATCTGGATGGTGCCATAGAGTTGCTTGAGGCTGCAGCACAGACTGACGCAGAAAGGCCGCTGGACTATGGTCCGCCAATGCCAGCAAAGCCAACACATGAACTGCTTGGCGAATACTACCTGAAAGCAGACGAGGGTGCTCCTGCCATAGATGCGTTCAGGGCCTCACTGGGAAGGGCACCGGGGCGTTCACTCTCATTCATTGGCCTCTCTGAGGCAGCAAAAATGGAATCAGACGAGAATGCACATCGGGAGGCCATGTCCAGACTGAAGGAAAACTGGAAAGAGGCGGATGGCACAGTCTCCGACATGCTTTCGGCATCCCAAGATTGAATCATCGTGCATGGGGTTGGATTGGTGCGCCGGATAGCAAAGAATGAGATGACTGGAATACTCGTTTCACATCTGAGCAAAAGTGAGACCTGATGAAAGAAGACATTGCATTTCGCCCCGACCCTTGCAAAAAATTCTGGATGACAGAAAATGGTTGCCCGGAATGTATTTGCAAGCATATCAGTCAGGTACAGTGATGATTGAAAGAGCCGCAGTTATATGAATTAGTCTCAAAACAGATGGCAGTTTACCGGACGGAGTTTCAAGAAGCAATTCAAATTGGGACTATGTTGTCTGTTTCCTCTTCCGAAGTTATAGCAGAAAATTCAATATTCTCACCCAAGCAGGAATCATATACAGGTCTAGAAACGGGTAGATGATATTTCAGGGAACGGTTTTAGCAAAATAGAAATGGGGCAAGCAGTTCTTCCACTAACCCATGCAGGGGCGGAAAATCTTGGCAAAAATGCCGAGGTGAATGGACATGCACTCCCTGGGGGCGGTGCACAGGCCAAAGAAGCATTCGCCCCGGGACGTTGGGATTTCAAGGGAGTTCCTGTGCGGAAGGGAGTGTACGGGATGCATGCATATGCCGCAGCGATGATCCCGGGACTTGCGTGGCAGTTGACTGACCAATTCATCCCCCATGGTGGAGAAGTACTGGATCCGTTTTGCGGGGGAGGAGCAGTTTTGGCTGAATCTGTCAGGAGCGGGTGCATGGCAATCGGGAGGAGTGAGAATCACGAATCGTTATAGAATGGGTTTGCTCATGCACGAGTTACCTTCCTCAATATTCAATTCTGGAGACAGGACAGAAATATCCGCTCTCTTGTCATGGAGGCATCTGTGTATTCCGGTCCTGATGACGGTTCTGGCTATGCTTCTGGGGAGGTATGCTCATGCTCAGGATACACCACCCCCAAAGCATGAATTTCGGGGGGCATGGATTGCAACGTACGCGAAACTGGACTGGCCACGAAGCATTAGCGAGATCCATCAGAAGAATCAGATGATCAACCTTCTGGACTACCTTGAGGAAGCAGGAATCAATGCCGTATTTTTTCAGATTCGTTCGCTCGGGGATGCCATGTATGCATCCAGGTATGAACCATGGTCACACTATCTTACGGGAGACCAGGCACGCTCTTCGACGTATGATCCGTTAAAATTTGTCATAGGAGAGGCCCATCGGCGTGGTATGGAGCTGCATGCCTGGATCAACCCCTATCGGGTGCATAATGGACAACGCTTCAATGTGGCAGACAATCATATCACAGTGACACATCCAGAATGGACCTATCCGGCCGGAAATTACACCTATCTTGATCCGGGAAGGCAAGATGTGCGCTCGTATGTTTCCATGATTGTCATGGATATAGCACGCCATTACGAGATAGATGGCATCCATCTGGATGATTATTTTTACCCCTACCCGCCCAATCATCTCACCCTCTCCAATAGCCCGGATATCCCGACTTTTCAGCGGGAAAATCGCGGATTCACCAGTATGGAGGACTGGCGCAGGGATAACATCAACCTGCAGATTGCCGAGATTGCGGACAGCCTGCGTTCCTTCAATCCCGCATTAAAGTTTGGAATCAGTCCCTTTGGAATCTGGAAAAGCGGAATCCCGCGTGGAGTCAGTGGGCTAAATGCCTATCATGTAATCTTTGCCGATGCGACCAACTGGCTTCAGGAAAAGACCATTGATTATCTGGTTCCGCAGCTGTACTGGCGGTTTGGAGGCGAGCAGGATTATGCGAAACTGGCAAGATGGTGGGCAGTGCAGTCCGGGGATCGTCATTTATATATCGGGCATGCGCTGTACAGAGCGGGTACCGAATTTAGTGCATCAGAGGTTCCCAATCAGGTTGCATTCAATCGTAATCATCCCGATATTTCTGGAAGCGTATTCTTTCGGACAATGCATTTTCTTCCGGGTTTCGGGCTTGGCTTTGCACAGACGATACGTAGCGGATTATATCAGTACCCTGCACTCCCTCCCTCCATGGACTGGAAAGACATGGCGGCTCCTCCTTCTCCGCTGAATTTGACAGTTACAAAGAACGGGAATGTCGTTTCACTGGACTGGGAATCCCCTGATCTCATTTCCAGGCGTTATGCTGTCTATCGTATCAAAAGTGATTCGGCACCAGATCCGGTACATGCTTCACAGGATGCTCGCAATCTGATCGCCATCACAGGAGAGACGGAGTTTGAAGATAATCCAGGTTCTGATACGGACAAGTATTGGTACTTCGTGCAGTCTGTCAGTTCCAATTCCATAGAAAGTGAAGCCAGCAATCAGGTGTCTACCGCACTGGGGGAAGAACGTCTCCCGGATCAGATCAGCATTACGACATACCCCACGGTATTTCGTGATCACATTCAGATTGAATACTCGCTGTCAAGTGCCCAAACCGTGACGCTAAAGGTGTATGATACGCTCGGGCGCAGTGTAGCTATGCTGATCAAGAGTGAGTTCAGGCAATCTGGACATCACGCAATGTCCATATCTTCCAGCGAACATCTGTCATCTAGTGGGCTCTACTGGCTTGTTTTAAGTACAGATCGTCAGCGGGCTGCCCAAGCGATTATTCGCACAAGGTAGAGGGGGAGTTTGCAGAGACAGGAAGGAGACTAGTTGCCAATCAGGAGATAGAGAGTACCCGCAAGCAATCCGCCAATAATGGGGCCCAAGACGGGAATCCAGGCATAGCTCCAGTCACTGCCCTCCTTGTTTCGAATTGGGACCAGTGCATGGACAATACGCGGGCTCAGGTCACGGGCAGGGTTGATGGCATATCCGGTAGTTCCTCCCAGAGTCAGTCCGATAGTCAGCACAATGAGCCCTACGGGGATGGCATCCAGTGCGCCAAGGCCGACATCGGGCTCAACCAGGTAGAGTACCGCGAATACCAGCACAAGAGTGGCGATGATTTCGTTCAGGAGATTGGATCTCCAGTTGCGAATGGCAGGAGCCGTACAGAAAACAGCCCGTTTGGCATTTGCATCTTCGGTCACAAGAAAGTGATCCCGATAAAGCAGCCACACCAGAAATGCTCCCACTGCTGCCCCCAGAAATTGGGCAATCAGATATGCAGGAACGGAGCCCCACTCAAACTTTCCGGCAAGGGCAAGCCCCAGTGTTACCGCCGGATTGATGTGTGCACCGCTGTACTTGGCAACAACGAATACGGCAACGAAGACGGAAACACCCCAGCCCACGGTGATGGCGATCCAGCCGGATTCGTGTCCCTTGGTCTGCTTAAGCACCACATTTGCAACGACACTATTCCCGAGCAGGAGTAGCATCGTCGTACCAATAAACTCACCCAGAAAGGGACTCATACTTCAAGTCTGTCAAGGTTCAGTTACGATTGTGATTCCTGCTTTTTGCGCGTTCAACGGCTTCGGACCAGTTTCCCATCAGATCTGCGGCAGCAGATCGGGGCATTTGGGGTTCAAAAATTCGGTCAATTTGCCATAAGTCGTCAAGTGCCTCCATATCTGACCAGTATTCTGTGGCAAGTCCCGCTAGGAAGGCAGCTCCCAGAGCGGTAGTTTCTCGTATGACAGGGCGAACTACGGGAACTCCTAGAATATCCGCCTGAAACTGCATGAGCAGGTTGTTTGCCGTTGCTCCCCCGTCCACACGCACCTCTTTCAGGTCTATTCCTGCATCCGCTTCCATCGCCTTGATCACATCTGCACTTTGCAAGGCAATGCTTTCCAGTGCTGCACGGGCAAGATGAGCAGCATTGCTTCCGCGCGTCAGTCCCGTGATTGTTCCCTGTGCATATGGATCCCAGTAAGGAGCTCCCAATCCAGTGAACGCCGGAACAATGGTTACTCCGCCATTATCCTTCACTTGGGAAGCTAGCGTCTCAACCTCTGAGGATGAGCGAATGATGCCCAGTTCATCCCGGAGCCACTGAACGACTGCACCACCGACAAAAACGCTTCCTTCCAGAGCATACTGTGTTGCATCATCTATTTGCAGCCCGACAGTTGTAAGCAGCCGGTTCGTTGAGGCTACTGCATTTGTACCGATATTCATGAGCAAGAAACACCCCGTACCGTATGTATTTTTCACCATACCGGGCTGTGTGCATGCCTGTCCGAAGAGTGCTGCCTGCTGGTCACCGGCGACTCCTGCAACAGGGATGGATGTTCCGAGAAGACGGGTCTCTCCTAGAATGCCGCTTGAGGGAACGATGGACGGCAGAATTTCTCCTGGAACATCCATGATTGCACAAAGCTCGTCATCCCATTCATGTGTATGGATATTGTAGAGCAGAGTTCGACTCGCATTGGAGGCATCTGTACAGTGCTGCCTGCCATCGGTCAGTTTCCATATCAGCCAAGCATCTATCGTCCCTGCGTACAGTTGTCCGGCTGCCGCCATGTTGCGGGCATTAGGGACATGGTCCAGGATCCATTTGATTTTTGTACCAGAGAAGTAAGGGTCCAGCATCAGGCCTGTCCGCTCCTGGAATACGTCTGCATATCCTGCAGAGCGCATTTGATCACAGTCCCCGGCCGTGCGCCGATCCTGCCAGACAATGGCGGGATGGACTGGCTCTCCGGTATCACGATCCCAGACTACCGTGGTTTCTCTCTGGTTCGCAATCCCGATTGCCCTGATATCATCGCACAGCAGGCCGCATGTTTGCAGGACTTCACGGGCTACGGACAGCTGTGACTCCCAGATATCATTCGGATCGTGCTCAACCCAGCCCGGCTCAGGATAGATTTGTGGGAATTCCTGTTGAGCCGCGCCAACTACAGATCCTTTCTGATCAAAGATGATCGCACGGGAACTGGTTGTTCCTTGGTCAAGGGAAAGAATGTATGACATGTCAAAAGAGGTGAAGCTTCCCAAATATACTACTCAATGCAACCCGGTGCACATCCAAGCGTAGTTTCTATTGAACTGTTCTCCCATACGATATGGATATCCTGACTATTATCACCGCAATCGCACTTCTCCTGATTGCGATTGGCATTGCGGACAAGACGAAAAACAGTTCCTGGGTGATCCTCGCAGGCTTTGCTCTGTCTGCCATTGCTGTGATTGCCCGGCTCTGGTCGGGAGATGGATTCATTCAGGCTGGTATTGAGCTGCTTCGTGACACTGGAATCAGTCTGCTGTTGGCTGCGGCATATATGGGAATCCGAAAGCTGGCCGACAGTGCACGCCCTTTTGTTATTCTGGGGATCGCCGCTCTGATCTTGTCAGGACTGCTCTTCGGTGCAAGGTATCTGTGGGGGTCAATCTGGCCTGGGAAGATGCAGTCTGTGCTGGTTGAGCTGGGACCTGACGATTCCATTCTTGAAGTGGAAGAAATTCTGAGTCGTTTTGCAGATACATGGGAGCGAGCATTTCCTGCGATCACGCTGTCTGAAGATGTTGATTTGGCCCAAGTATATCTCGTTCATGTCTCCGAGCAACACTCAAAAGAATTAATGGAGGCTCTCCGGGCAGATTCAGAGAATGTGGACCATGTAGAACTCAATATCAGTGTAAGTCTGTCACCTCCTTTGCCAGGCCATCTCCCGGAAGCTCCCTCTAGGGCTGTGCTCGCGAATGATCCATATGTGGGGGAGCAGTGGGCACTGGATGCGGTTCATGTGCACGAAGCTCACGCAATGCTGGAGGGAATAGATCCTGTGCACAAGGCACGTGTCGCGATCCTGGATACAGGAGTAGAATCTGATCATGAAGACCTGCAGGCCGCTTATGCTGAAGGGGTTCAGGATGATGCCCATGGGCATGGTACGCATTGTGCAGGTCTTGCCGGTGCCGTAACCAGTAATGGTCTGGGGATTGCCTCATTGAACTGGGAGGGACGCTTCGTTGAAATTTTGGGATTTCGGGCCCTTTCCGAGACGGGGCAGGGTTCTCTGGAGCAGATTGCACAGGCAGTCCTTGATGCCACACGAGCGCAGGCGGATGTCATTTCCATGTCGCTGGGGAGCAAATCAGAGGTACAGCCGCGTGTATTGAAGAATGCTGTAGGCTATGCGCTGGATCGGGGAGTGATTGTTGTTGCTTCGGCCGGGAATTCCAGTGAAGATGCGGCAGATCATTTTCCATCCAACATTGCGGGTGTGATTGCCGTCGCTGCGATTGACCAGAATTTTGCAAAGGCCGAGTTCTCCAATACGGTAGGCAGCCTTTCCCGCCCGCTTGCGGCACCGGGTGTCAACATTCAATCCTCCTTCCTGGAGGGGTCCTACAAGCCGATGAGCGGTACCTCCATGGCTGCTCCGATTGTAGCGGGTCTGATTGGGATTATGCGCTCCATGAACGCTGAGCTCACGGCAGAGCAGGTGTACACCATTCTGCACGAGACCGGTACGAATATTCCTGATACCCCCATCACAGGGCGTTTAGTCAATGCGGATGCCGCCTTGGCTCGCGTGATGGGAAACGCGTTGTGAACCTGCCTCCACTGGATTACTAGCCATCGTAAACGCGTTCATAGTTTTTCGGGGCGTATGATAGCCTTGTTTCCGGCAGAGTTGAATTTACAGATGGCAGAGCAATGACTTCCGAAGATTTGTAAATTTCATTGTCCCACTCTTCTTCATAGTGTATAACGAAGGGGCTTGTATACGTGAGGGCCCATGAGGAGTGAACCATTTTATTGGCCGCGGGTTCACAGAGGAATTCCATCGCCACCATGGCAAAGGCAGGCAAGACCTACCGCGGCATCACCTACCGTATGCTTCCCGATGAGGAGTAGGAACACCAGCTCCATGGGATGTGCGGGGCCTGCCGCTTCGTCTGGAATTTCTTCCTGGCAAAGAATCAGGCGCAGGTTGCCACCGCGAAAGAGCAAGGCACTGCCATGCCTTCGACCGACTGGCGGCCCCTCTTTACGGAGTTCACACAGCTGCGCAACGATCCAGAGTATGCATGGCTGCAGGAATACTCCTGTGCCTGTGTTCGCCACACGCTGAAACAGCTTTCGGAGGCATTTAAGAACTACTTTGACGAACGGGCCGGCAAGCCCCGGTTTAAGGCCAAGCATAAAACGACTCCCTCCTTCACAATTCCCGATAACGTCAGGATTACGGCCGGGAAGATTCACATCCCCAGAGTCGGGAAGGTGCGGCTCCGTCGACGGGGAGAGAATCCGTATCCCGATGGAGTCCCGAAACAGGCCCGCGTCTACAAGCAGGGGAAGAACTGGTATGTGTCGGTGACCTACGAGATTGACGAGCCGGTGCGGGTAGACAATGGAGTCACTGCGGGGATTGACCGGAACGCCAGTGGCATGATCGCGGTGGCCTACTCGGATGACACGCCGGACGAGGTGCTGGATCAGCCCACCAACCCGGTCTATGAGACCAGAAAAAAGCGCAAGCAGCGGAAGCTGGCCGGGCAACTGGACCGGCAGGAGAAGGAGGGACGCACAGAGGTGTCGAACCGGGCAAAGAAGACGAAAGAGCAGATTGCCAGTCTCAGCAGAAAAGAGGCGAACTGCCGGCACAACCGCAATCACCAGAACAGTGCCAGGATTGCGGAGAAGGCATTCACGGTGAAAGTGGAGAAGCTGTCCATCAAGGGGATGACCAGATCTGCCGGGGGAACGAACGAGAAGCCGGGCAAAAATGTTCGGCAGAAAACGGGGCTGAACCGGGTTTTGCTGGAAGGAGCCCCCGCCCAGCTGGTACAGATGCTGGGGTACAAGTGCGTTCTCGTTCTCTATGTGGTGGCAGCGTACACCAGCCAGACCTGCAGTCTGTGCGGACATGTAGACAGGAACAGCCGGGCCACCTTGCGCAAGTTTGTGTGCCTGGGCTGTGGCTATGAAGAACACGCGGATCTGAATGCGGCCGCGAACATCTTGCGGGCCCCAGGGCATGGGGCATCTGGACGTGCGAGGGGCGTTCCCATTCGGGACCCCGATGACCCGTCAAGTGTACGTATACCGGTTCCATCTTGAGATGGACCCTCACGTATATAAGCCCCATAACGAAAGTCCAAATCAGGATGTGCGCTTTTGCCTTCCCCTGCCGATATTTGCAATATCAATTTTTTTTGTATATCCTACTCTTCGTACTCATACTAACTAGTGTCTGTCCGAAAACACGGGATATATGGGTTTGCGCTGGTTCCTGTGCGCATTTTTGGGGATATTTCTTTTCTAAAGAAGTCCACTTTTTTGGGG
The DNA here is from genome assembly GCA_965203305.1 of Rhodothermales bacterium. Taxonomy (GTDB): domain Bacteria; phylum Bacteroidota; class Rhodothermia; order Rhodothermales; family Bin80; genus Bin80. The sequence continues at coordinate 564,911 of OZ241874.1, forward strand.
ATATGATCGTATAAGCCTTGAAACCCGTTCATCTTTTTCCTTTTGCTGAGATGAGAAAAGTCATTGAACCTCAACTTGAGATTGGATGGAAGCCTCTGGAAGAGATCACGCTGCCCCTTCACAATCGGGATGATTTCTATCTGTGCATGACGGCCATTTTGCATCTTTACCACGATGTTTTGCTGCGTGCGCGTCTGTTTTCCCGGTTGGCGGAGATTTTTCCTGCGGGGGTTCGGACGGATCGGGGGCGTCCGGGGATGTTTGCATGGCGCATCTTCGTGCTGGGGGTGCTGAAGCAGGTTCTTCGGTGCGACTATCAGAGACTGGCCATGCTGGCCACGGAAGTGCAGGTTTTGCGACAGATTCTGTTCCATTCCGAATTTGACGATACGGTCTACTGTCCGCAGACCTTGCAGGACAATCTTTCCCTTCTGACCTCCGAAATTCTGGCAGAATTCATTCAAATGGTGGCAGAGTGCGGACAGAAGGTGGCGGGAAAGCAGGAGGGGGAGGTGTTGCAGGGGCGGTGCGATTCCAAGGTGTGCAAGACCAACGTGGAGTTTCCCTCTGATCTGCGCCTTCTTCGGGATTCCGTCTGCGGGGGACTTCGGGAATGTGCCAAAACTGCGGATGCGCTGGATGTACCGGGCTGGCAGCAGATACAGCATCTGATGAAGACGGTAGAGAAGGCCCACAAGCCGGTATGTATCGCCAGGAAGTACAAGTCCCGTCCGGGCAAGGTTCGCTATTTCTTGCGTCTGTGTCGGAAGCGGGGCAGAAAAGTGGTGGACTTTCTGCGGAACCTGTATGACAGGAAAACAGAGCTGGAGCGGAAACAGGCAACGGGTTCGCTCACCAAGGCGGAAGAGAAGATGCTGCACACCGTGCTCCGTGCGATGCAGCGCATCTATTCTTTTCTGGGATATATGGCGGTGTTGCACGATCAGGTACGTCGTCGGGTCTTGCATGGAGAGAAGATTCCGCATCGGGAGAAGATATTTTCGATCACCAAGCCGTTTACCCGCTGGATCGTGAAAGGGAAAGAAGGGGTGCTGTGCGAGTTGGGGGTTCCGGTGGCGATTATAGAAGATCAGTACCCGTTTATTCTGGGGCATGAGATTCTGTGGACGGGGACGGACAAGGACGTGGCGTTCTCGCTCACGGGGAGCGTGCAGGAGCAGTTTCCTTCCCTGCGTGAATGTTCGTATGATCGGGGTTTTTACAGTCCGGAGGTTCGGGAGAAGTTGGATGAGATGCTGGATGTGAATGCGATGCCGAAGAAAGGGAGGATGACGAAGGAAGAGCAGGAGCGGCAAAGCGATCCTGCTTTCCAGCGCGCAAGGAAACGCCATCCGGGCGTGGAATCCGCGCTGAACAACCTGGATCATCGGGGCTGGAATCTGGTGCGGGAAACAAGCCGGGAAGGCTTTGCCCGAGTCGTAGCGACCGCTATTCTGGCCGCCAATGTCCACCGACTGGGGAGGCTGCTCCGGGAACAGGAGATCATCAAGAAAGCGAAACGACGACGAAAGCTCGCCGCATAGGCGTGCATCCCCCCTTTCTTGCGGATTGACGAGGTGCCAAATTCAGGTGAATGCCAGAGGTACGTCCGATTCCTGCGAAGGAGGCACAAATGTACACCAATTCCCCCAAAATCCGCCCTCAAAACGGGAAGAATCTCCCCACTCCAGTCCATTTTGCGTCCAATATGACAGGAGATCTGCCCCGCCCCTGCTGCCAGTTCCCGAAAATCGGCAATTTTCGGGTGTTCTGTTTCTGGTACTTTTCTTCTCAGCGTGTCAGAGCAACAACTCAACTGTAACCAGATTTGAGAACTCTCCGCTCATTGACAGTTTGCTGGCTTCCGCTCCCCACTTTGTGGTCAATACAGATACTGAAGCAGAGAGGTAGATTGCTGATATTGAGGTAGGGTTTCCCAGGGATACCTTGATTCTTGGCAAACCGGGCAGTCTCATTGCCATTGGAGACAGCATTTATGTGTCAGATGATCCTCAATCTGGGGCGATCTTTACAATAGGACCAGATGGTTATATTTCCCGGAGAGTTGGCGTAGCCGGGAAAGCACCGGGAGAATTTTCATATTTGAGTGAGTTACATTACAACGGTTTGCATGTATTTGCGTTGGACCGAGGGCGCGTCCAAGTATTCACGGAACAGCTCAACTATATCAGTTCATTTCCTTATCCTCATCTTGACCAAGGAGGGATTTCTGTTTCTCCCGACTACATCCTCGTGAATTGTCTCGAAAACAGTGGGTTTTTGATATGTACTCGCAGTGCGTCTCCCCCCTTTCCCCTGCTTGAGTCCAGACAATTTCTTCCTGTTCTGGAACTGGATGATCGCACGGGGGAGAACAGATTCTTTGTAACGATATCTCCCAATGGAAATCGAATTGCCGCGGGATACCCGGGACTGCCCTATATCTTTATTTATGATGATCAATTCGTACACCTTAAGACCATCCGGTTTGAGGGAAAGGATGTACGAAATTTTACACCCACAGGATTGCCAAAGGGAGTCCCAGCGGGAAATCTTGAACCTTTAACATCCAATTTTATAATTAAGACAAGGTTTTTGAACTCTCGCTATCTAATTGCAAGAGTAAACAAGCTAGACAATTATATTTTTGATCTGTCTGGAGGCGACTACCAACTCGCAGGGAAAATGATTTTACGTCCTCCGAATGACCCGGAGGAAGAAGGAAATATCCCTGCACATGATTTTCTTTTGTACAGAGATCACTTGTATGTCTCCTCACTGTGGGCGGAATATCTCTATGGATACAAGTTCGAGTTATGAGGCTGAATGCCGCCGAAAGAATACATCCGACCGCTCCATATCACTTGCACAGTGGCGGAATTGTATCACTCCTCTGGATATGCCCTGGGTCACAGCCAAAATTCTTGTCCCCAAGGGATAGCAATGTGAAGAACTTCGCTTGATTCCAGTGGATAAAACTCAAGCGATACACTCGGGAGATACTCCCGCCTCACCCGGATTGGGCAATGACGGCATCAAACTTGTCGGGGGATATATTTCCGCCGCAGATTATCAATGCAATTCGCTTGCCTCTTATGTCTTCTCCGTACTTCCGAAAACACGCAACCGTAACCGCTGCAGCCCCTTCCATTTTGATATCATGCTCCCGATACATGAGGCGCATGGCATCTGCGATCTCCTCTTCGGTAGCAGTAATCCAGTCGTCCACCAGATCCATGCACAGCTCCAGAGTGACCGCATCCTCTTCAATGCCACCTGCTGTGCCATCAGAAAGCGTGGGCAGTATCGGCTGCTTGACGATGTGACCAGCCTCCACGGATTTCTGCATGATGTTTGATCGTTCAGGCGAGCATCCAATGATTCTGGTGTCTGGGAAATGAGCCTTCAGGGGAAGTGCCATTCCGCTAATCAGTCCACCCCCGCCAACGGAAGCAAAAACATAGTCAAGCTGCCCAAGCTGTTCCAGCAACTCAATCCCGACGGTTCCCTGCCCGGCGATGACATGCCAGTCATTGTAAGGGGAAATATATTCTCTCTTCAGGAGCCTCGCGATAATTTGTGCTTCCTCTTCGGCCTCAACGCCATCTTCTCCGTGGAAAAAGATCTTGCATCCGTGTTTGCGAAGAGTCTCTATCTTGTGCGGGTCAGCTGTATGTGGCACATAGATGGTGATTTTCTGATTGAGCTTTTCCAGAATCATGGCGATGGCAAGGCCATGATTGCCTGTGGATGCCGCGGTGAATGTGGGAGAAGATATTCTGTATGAGAGGATCGTGTTCAGTGCCCCTCTGTACTTGAAAGATCCGCTGTGCTGCTCATTCTCAAGTTTCAGAAAAACAGCAGCTCCACGGGGGTTGCCAAGAATTTCTGATCTGATGACAGGAGTCTGGATCACATCTCCTCTCAGATGTTGTTTAGCTCTCATAACATACCAGTAGGCCCGATACTGGGATATCCGGCGTGGCATGGAAAACAGCGTTTTCCATTGCTTCAGATACTTATCTCTCTCCAGGGACGGAAATTTCTTGACTGCATATCGGAGGGCAGTTTTCGGCAGAATCACGGTCCGCTCATCCAGAAAATCCATGAGCAAAGACATGTCGTGCTTGCCAACTTCGCAAAGCATCCAGCCACAGGCTTTATGGACCAGATTCCATGGACTGCACGAAAGCATATCCGAGAGAGCAAGCGTATCCATATACTGACCATGCTTGACAAAATAGTAGGTGGCCACTATGGCAATCCGTTGTTTCCACAGATTATCGCTCCATGCAAGCGAATACAACAGGGTGCGTGGACGCTCAAACAGGTAGGCTCCCAGAATCTTGTGACAGCTCGCATCTACCAGATCCCAGCTGTTCACGAAAGGCATGAACTCCAGGTAGGCATTGTAGACCTCATCCTGCCTGCCGCTCTGAAAGACATGTACAAGCAGACAGAGGGCCGTAAAGCGATCCTCGTGGTAGGGAGATTGCAGTAACTGGAGCATCTCGTCAAACGGAACCTCTTTCCAGCGTCGGGCCAGTGCCCGCAAGTCCGGGACCCTGACTCCGCGAAACATGTCCTTTTCACCGTATTCCCCTTTACCAGTCTTGAAGAATCGCTGGCAATTTTCTGCATGCACAGGATCGCTCATCTCTGCCAGCAGGCCCTGAATGTCTTTGGCGGTCATGTTACGAGAACGTCTGTCCTGTGAATGCGTACTACTGGGCTGTCCTGCAAATTGTATCCAAGCATGAGTGCAGAGCTCCTGGAACACGCTGAAACGCATATACCGGAGGGATATGATCCTTCCCTGTATAAAGTACGTCATTCGGCCGCACACATTATGGCACAGGCCGTTCTGGAACGGTTCCCGGACGCAAAACCAACGATTGGGCCGCCCATTGAGGATCGTTTCTACTACGATTTTGAAATGTCCAGTCCTCCCCATGAAGAAGATCTGGACTGGATCGAGCAGCGGATGAAGGCAATCATCAAAGAGCGTCATCGCTTTGAGGTTCGCGAGGTAACTGCGGAGCAGGCGCAGAGACTCTTTAAGGACAATCCCTACAAGATTGAGTTGATTGAGGAACTGGCAGCCAGGAATGGGCAGGCACCGTTGACGGTATATCAGCATGATTCTTTTACCGATCTCTGTCAGGGACCACATGTCCCTCACACAGGATACCTCAAACCCAATGGAATCAAACTTTTAACGATTGCTGGAGCCTACTGGCGGGGGGATGCAAAGCGGGCGCAGCTTACCCGAATTTACGGGACAGCATGGAAAAATCGGACACAGCTGGATGCATATCTGGAACGTCTGGAGCAGGCGAGAGCCAGAGATCATCGGGTGCTGGGCAAGAAGCTGGAGCTGTTTATGTTCAGCGAAAAGGTCGGACCGGGGCTCCCGCTCTGGCTTCCTGCCGGGACCACCCTTCGCGAAACGCTGGTAGATTTTTTACGCGAGGAGCAGCTTCGGCGTGGCTATGAGCCGGTGATCACCCCGCATATTGGGCACCTTGATCTGTACCGGACCAGCGGGCACTACCCCTATTACAGCGAGAGTCAATTCCCGCCCATGAGCACACACGGGATGGACGGCTATCTGCTCAAACCCATGAATTGTCCGCATCATATCCAGATCTATGCACACAAGCGGCGCAGCTACCGGGATTTGCCCGTACGTCTGGCAGAGTTTGGTCAGGTCTACAGGTATGAGCAGACGGGAGAACTGGGAGGCTTGACACGTGTGCGTGGATTCACCGTGGATGATGCCCACGTATTCTGCCGGCATGATCAGGTAGAGCAGGAGATTCGGGATGCGGTGGACTTGGCACTTCGGGTTCTTCAGGCATTGGATTTCAAGGATTTCAGTGTACAACTGTCTCTTCGGGATCCAGAAAATCACGAGAAGTATACCGGCTCGGAAGAGAACTGGAATGCTGCCGAAGCATCCATGCGAAGAGTTGTACATGGAATGAACCTGGATGTACACGAAGAGCAGGGGGAGGCGGCTTTTTACGGTCCGAAAGTGGATTTCATGATTCGGGATGCACTTGGACGGCAATGGCAACTCGGGACCGTCCAGCTGGATTATAACCTGCCAGAGCGTTTTGACCTCTGGTATACGGGAGCAGATGATCAGCAGCACCGTCCGGCCATGATTCACAGGGCACCATTTGGCTCGCTGGAGCGATTTATCGGGGTCTTGATTGAGCACTGCGCGGGTATATTTCCATTCTGGCTTGCCCCGGAGCAGATTCGTGTTCTGTCCATTTCTGAGCGATTCACAGAGTATGCCAGTGAGGTTCATGCCAGGCTTCGGGAAGAGGGGCTGCGTTCCGTGCTGGATGTGCGGAGCGAAAAGATCGGGTACAAGATTCGGCAGGCGGAACTCTTCAAGGTGCCATACATGATTGTGCTGGGTGCCCGTGAGCTGGAAGAGGAGACCATCTCGGTGCGGGCACGCTCCAGGGAGGACTTGGGCGACATGACACTGGATGCCTTTCTTGCTTTCATTCAGGGGGAGCGAGCACCGGATATGGGATGTGATTCGACCTGAGATCTCCCGTATCAGATCATGTGAGGGGCTAGAAAGGCACTTGTACAGGGATTGCCACCAGGTTCACAATCAGGCAGATTCGGGGCGGGAATCCCAGGCAGGCAGATCCTCCAGTCGCTGATTCAGTACACGGAAACACTCTGCAATCCCCTTCTGGATATATTCCGTGGCATTTTCCAGAGGGACAATAGCTAGGTATTTGCTCCGTCTCCGGCCAAACTCCGCCCCTCCCCGACCCAGCGAGCGCGAGCTAACGGTGCAGCGCAGGGGAATGCCACGAAGGTCAGCGTCGGCAAACTTTACTCCAGGGCTCACCGAGCGATCATCATAAAGTACCTCTATGCCGGCTTCCAGCATCTGATGGTAGAGAGTTTCAGCAGCTTCCTGTACTTCCCCGGATCGTCCAAGAGAGACTAGAATCACCTGGTATGGTGCCACAGAAATCGGCAGATCCATGCCATACTCATCACTGTATTCTTCTGCCACACAGGCCAGTGCACGTCCAACGCCAATTCCGTAGGATCCCATGACAATGGGGAATTCTGTGCCAGTTTCATCGGTATAGGTTGCTCCCATACTGGAGCTGTATCGGGTGCCAAGCTGAAAAATATTCCCGACCTCAATGCCCCGTACCAGTCGCAGGGGTTTTCCTGCAATGGGATCCGGCGCCCCGTCGTAGGCCAGTGCAATCGGGGCAATCACATCTGCAGTATAGTCACGCCCGTAATTTGCGCCTGTATAATGCCAGTTTTTCTCATTTGCCCCGACAACCAGATTCTTTGATGCGGGAATCAGATCATCCACGACCAGAATGGCCTTGTTTCGGTCAATATCACACAGCGATGCATATCCAGGGACGCATCCTGCGCTGGCAATTTCTTCGGGCTCTGCGGAGCGCAATGCCTGTGCTTTGATGGCGTAGCGGAGCTGGAGATCGTTGATTTCCATGTCTCCCCGAACGCAGGCAGCAACCAGCCGGGATGGTTCATCCGGGCCAAATTCTCCCATGTAGAAGACCATTTTTCCGGTCTGGCGTGTGCTGACACCGCAAAATTCTGCCACCTTGGCAATGGTAGACTGTCCAGGAGTATGGACACGAGTCAGAGGTTCCTGCGCATCGGCAGGTTCAGGAATCTTTTGAAAATTTGCCACATCCAGATTGGATGCGTAGCCGGTCTCTTCGCAGATTGCCAGCGAGTCTTCCCCCACAGGGGTGATATACATAAATTCATGTGCCACTTTGCCCCCCATCATTCCGGGGTCACTCTGTACGGCAACCAGGTTCAGTCCCAGTCGTGCACCAATGCGATGATAGGCATCATAATGAGATTCATACTGCGCCTGAAGTCCGTCAAAATCCTTGTCCAGTGTATAGGAATCTTTCATGACGAATTCGCGAACACGAATGAGGCCACCTCTGGCTCGGGGCTCATCCCGGAATTTCGTCTGCATGTGATAGACCATCTGCGGCAGCTGCCGATAGGAACGGATTTCCGATTTGCAAAGGCTGGTCACGACTTCTTCATGGGTCATGGCCAGAACCAGATCTCGTCCCTTGCGGTCCTGAAAGCGTCCCATTTCATCTCCGATCTCAAACCATCGCCCGGACTCCTGCCAGATTTCAGCCGGATGCACAACTGGCATGCACATTTCCTGCCCGCCAATCGCATCCATCTCTTCCCGGAGGATCTGTTCAATTTTTCGCAGAGATTTGTGGGCCAAGGGGAGATAGGAGTACAGGCCTGCGGCCAGCTGTCGGACATACCCGGCCCGAACGAGCATCTGGCTGGATGCCGAATCAGATTCAGAGGGTGCTTCCCGCAGAGTTTCACCAAAGAATTTGGACAGGCGCATGGTTCGTGTGTGTAATTCTGCAAATTTAAGGATTGGGAGCCAGATAGCCTCCATATCCGTGGATCATAGAGTAACAATTGAAGCATTGATCCCATTCATGGAACTATACGGAGAATATTTATTTGGACTTAGTATAAATAACTATATTTGCATTTACTTGTGATTCTCAGGTCAGTCATGTCTCCAGCTCCACTGACAGCTTTCTGTGATGGATGTCTTCTCAAGATCTACTCCGTGTGCGGAGGTGCACAGGGGCGATTGCGAGAGATGGGACTGCGAGAAGAAGCCCATGTGGAAGTGGTCAAAAATTCGGAAAACGTGATTGTCCGTATTGAGGGTTGCAGGATCGGCTTGCGCCGAGATATGGCTTCAGACATCCTGGCCGTTCCGATGACTTCATGACACTTCAGGATCTGCGTCCCGGGGAATCGGGGACAATTCTGGGATTTGAAAGCAGTGCGGTCACAGATCGTCTGATGGAAATGGGGATGCTCCCTGGCTCCGAAGTACAGGTTGTTCGTTTGGCTCCCTTTGGTGATCCCATGGATATCAAGGTTCGCGGATATCATCTTTCCATTCGGAAGTCCGAAGCAGCACAGGTACGCATATCCAAATGCGAGCCATAAGACACAGGAGGTAACGTGTCCACTTCAGTATCTGTTCGTGTTGCTCTGGTCGGGAATCCCAATGTGGGGAAAACGACACTCTTTAATCAGCTCACCGGACTGCGCCAGCGCGTCGCCAATTTTCCAGGAGTAACGGTAGAGCGAAAGGCAGGCACCCTGACAGGTGCCCCACATGTTGAGGTGGTTGATCTCCCCGGTACATACAGTCTCACCCCAAAATCACTGGACGAGCAGATTACCTATGAGGTTCTGGTCGGGAAAAGGGAAACTTCCCCAGATCTGGTAGTCTGTGTCGTTGATGCAGGAAATCTGGAACGCAATCTTTATGTTGCCAGTCAGGTGATTGATCTGGGATTCCCCATGGTTCTTGCGCTCAATATGATAGATGCGGCGGAAGAGAATGGTTTGACTGTAGATGCACCTGCACTGGAAAAGGAACTTGGGGTACCGGTTATCCCTGTCGTTGCTTCCCGGGGAAAGGGGATTGAGGAGTTAAAACAGCAGATCCTTGTACCCCCCAGGCCGGCGCAGTCATACAGGTGGAAACTCATGGATGCTGTAGAGGCAAAGATCCCGGACCTGTCCAAACAGTTGCATGAAGAGGTCCCGCAGGTGCGGTCAGAGCACATCAGAATGGAGGTCTTGTGTGCACTGGCAGAGGACAAGGCACTGGATGCATGGAGTACGCAAGCTCCAGAGTTTGTGGGCAGAATTAAAAACCTGCGAGAAGAGTTTGCCGAGCGAGGGATTGCCTGGAGACACGCAGAAGTGAGCGGGCGGTATGCATGGCTGGGACCTATTGTCAGCAAGTCTGTGCAGAGAGTTCAGGAACCTGCAACGCTCAGTGACCGAATTGATGCCGTGCTTGCTCATCAGATTTTTGGTCCCCTGATCTTTCTGGCAATTCTTGTTGGCATTTTCCAGGCGGTCTTCTCGTGGGCAACGCCGGCGATGGACTTGATTGAGACGGGTGTTGCCGCCTTGACAGGGCTGGTTCAGTCGGCACTCCCGCCTGGATGGGCAACAGACCTTCTTGCTGATGGAGTGATTACCGGGGTAGGCAATGTGGTGATCTTTTTTCCGCAGATCCTGCTTCTGTTTTTCTTTTTGGGGCTCATGGAGGATACAGGGTACATGGCCCGCAGTGCTTTCATTATGGATCGGGTTATGAAGCGGGTAGGGCTGAGCGGCGGGTCCGTGCTGCCTCTGTTGAGCTCCTATGCCTGTGCAATTCCGGGAATTATGGCCGCTAGGACACTGGACAATGAGCGTGACCGCCTGATTACCATCATGATCGCTCCGCTCATGAGCTGTTCGGCCAGGCTTCCGGTTTACACGCTCTTTATTGCTGCCTTTATCCCTGCCGGGACATTTATGGGGGTATTTGGCTATCAGGGCTTGACCATGTTCTCCATGTATTTGATGGGAACGGCAATGGCGTTCGTGGCAGCAGCAGTTCTGAAACGGCTTGTGTTCAAGGGGGGAGAGGGCTATTTTGTAATGGAGTTGCCCCCGTATCGCCGTCCTCAGCTCCGGCAGGTACTTTGGCGCATGATTCAGCGTTCAAAGGTATTTGCTGTTCGGGCAGGAAAAATTATTTTTGCTTGCAGTGTTATTCTGTGGTTTCTGGCGAGTTATCCCCGGGCTGACACAGACATGGAAACAGTGCAGGCAGAGATGCAGGCAGCGCAGCAGCGGGAAGCGGGATTTGCAGAAGCGCAGGCCCTCTTGTCTGTACCAGGGATGGACATGTCTGCACTGGCGGACTCCGCCCTGGGGGCAGATTCCGAGTTAATGGAAGCACAGCAAATTGTGAGACAGGCAGAGCATGCGTATACGTCTGCCATGGACAGCATCGCAATTCTTCGGCAATCGGCTCAGATCAGAGGAAGTGCTGTAGGATATCTCGGGCGCATCCTGGAGCCTGTCATGCAGCCACTGGGCTTTGACTGGAAAATCAGTGCCGGTCTTGTCAGTGCATTTGCTGCGCGCGAGGTGATCATATCTACGCTCAGCATTATTTACAGCGTGGAGGACGCAGAAGAGGGAGTGGCTCTGCGGGATGCACTGAAAGCGGATCGCTATCCAGATGGTCGCCCGGTCTTTACGCCGCTGGTTACCGTCAGCCTGCTGGTATTCTTTGTATTCGCACTGCAGTGCATGAGTACGCTTGCCATTGCCCGCCGGGAAACAAACACCTGGCGGTGGCCAATCGTGATGTGGCTCTATATGACTGCCCTTGCCTATCTGGCAGCACTGTTTGTGTATCAGGGCGGGCTGCTGCTGGGGTTTTCCTGAATATGTGGGCCCAGAGGGACTTGAACCCCCGACCGACGGATTATGAGTCCGCTGCTCTAACCGACTGAGCTATGGGCCCTTGCTATGCTGGATACGCCCCGCATGGATGCGAAGGAACTTGCTGCTTTCTGAACTGCCCTTGCCGTGAAGAAGTCCAGCATTTGATCAGATGCCGTCAACGCGAACGAGGCAAAATGGGTCCACTAGTGCTTCACGTCGCTGGTGCCTTGAAGCCGTTTCAGAGAGAACTCAAGGTTTGATTCCAGGGTGAGATGCAGGCTCGGGTTGATTGAACATGTTCGTCATTTCCTGGGTAAGGAGTGCAGGGAGCGGGTATTTTAACCAGAAAAAACACTGCGGTACAAGAGTTGTGCGTCTTGATGGCTGGTCACTCGGGGGACCAGCACAGTTTCTCTGACCTGAACCGGGGTGAACAGCAATCCGTGCCTGATTTGGCAACCGTAATTCCAGGAGAACAATTTATTAACATTTTAATATCCGAAGGAGTAGAAAATTTGGAACCGCTACCAGTGATGGATGGGTACGCTTGAGGGCTTGTTTGTTGAATTTCCGGGAAGCATGACTTGTCGGCATTACAGAATGATCATCACCTGCACACAGATACCATGAAACATAAAAAAATTGACGAGACAGATGCCAGAATCCTGAATCTTCTGCAGTCTTCGGGAAGGATCAAACGCACGGACATCGCGGCACGTGTCGGGCTGAGCATGACCACGGTGAGTCAGCGCATGCGCAGACTGGAGAGGGACGGGTTTATTAGAGGCTATTTCGCCGTTGTGAATCCCAGGGATCTGGGTTTTGACATCACGGCATTTATCCGTGTATCCGTAGACACATCTGCAAACTATCAGTCCCTGATTGAGCATGTATGCGGTTGCAGTGAAGTGCTTGAGGCACACTCCATCACAGGGGAGGGCTCCCATATCCTCAAGGTCAGATCGCACAACACAGAATCGCTAGAGGTTCTGCTCTCGAGCATTCAGTCTTGGCCCGGGGTAACCGGCACAACCAGCAGCATTGTGATGAGTACGTACAAAGAGACGAGTCAGCTTCCCATATCTCCTTACAGCGAGCCTGCCAGAAAGAAGCCAAAATCTTCGCAGTGAGTGGATGAACAAGGAACTCTATGTCTGAGGATCAGACGGCGGCCAAGAGGTCAGCGTCCAGCCAGAAAGATCGCGAGCTGGTTTCCCGAGCTCTGGAGGGAGATCAGCATGCGTATGCGTTACTTGTGCAAAAGTATCAAAGAGGACTGCTTCTGCATATCAAGCGCACAATTGGGGATGAAGCGGGGGTAGAAGATCTCGTTCAGGAGGCATTCATCAAAGCATTCAAGGCACTGAGCACATACTCTGAGAGCTACGCATTTTCGACATGGCTTTACAAGATCGCTTCCAATCATGCTATTGATTACAAGCGCAAACGGAGGCTGGCTACAACTTCACTAGACAAGCCAATTACAACTCGTGATGGGGAGGTTCGACAGGAAGTCCCGGATGTTTCCTATCGCCCTGATCGGGAGCTTGAGGGCGGGCAGCGTACGAACATTATTCAGGAAGCGATAGATTCTCTCCCTCCAAAGTATAACCGCGTAATTATAATGCGGCATCAGCAGGAAAAATCCTATGAAGAAATTGCCCAGGAACTGGGACTCCCCCTCGGAACGATAAAAGCACATATTTTTCGGGCCAGGAGACTGTTATACATGCGTCTTAAAGACAAGCGAGATTCGCTGTGATTGGGTAAAAGCAACGGGGAGAATGCATCGTTCACATGTTCGGACTCCCATACGGGTACAGCGGAGTCAACAGGTATGGTGTTGAATGGAATACCACTGCAGGATGTCTTCCAGCCTCTGACTGGGTTTCAATCTGGGGGTCTGTAGGACGCTCAGACGCAATCCGGTCAATCGGAGACAAGGAACTTCAGCGATCCGCTTCTTGGGCGGATATCGTAAAATCGGATTCAGAGAAATAGATCACACGAGTACATGATACAACGATATACACATCCTGCGATGCAGGAACTGTGGAGTGAAAAGCATCAGTTTGAAGTATGGCTTCAGGTAGAGCTGGCAGCCTGTGAAGCATGGTCCAGAATTGGAGTCATTCCCGAGGAAGATGTTCAGACACTCCGCAAACACGCATCTTTTGATGTGCAGCGAATTCATGAGATTGAAAAAGCCACACGGCACGATGTAGTCGCGTTTACGCGTACGGTGAGTGAAGGACTTGGGCCGGAGAAGAAATGGGTGCACTATGGTCTCACCTCATCGGATGTCGTGGATACAGCATGGTCCGTGCGTCTCGCCGAAGCGAACCAGCTCATTCGGGAGGCGATGGAGGCCCTGATCCAGGTTCTGCATGATCGGTCTCTGGAACACCGATACACCCTGATGATGGGGAGAACACACGGGGTTCATGCAGAACCGACAACCTTCGGACTAAAACTTGCTCTCTATTATGCGGAAATGAATCGGAACCTGATCCGCTTCAAAGCCGCGGCAGAGGAGACGCGAACCGGAAAGCTGTCAGGTGCAGTTGGCACATTTGCGCACACCCCGCCAGAGGTTGAACAAATTGCGTGTGAACTTCTCGGACTGAAGCCAGAGCCGATTGCGACACAGGTGATTCAGCGTGATCGTCATGCACATTATATGGGGGTACTTGCTCTTATCGGGGGGAGTCTTGAAAAGATCGCTGTAGAAATCCGCCATCTGCAGCGCAGTGAAGTCAGGGAGGTGGAGGAGGCATTCGGAAAAGGGCAGAAAGGCTCCAGTGCGATGCCCCACAAGCGCAATCCCGTTGGCAGTGAAAACATTACGGGATGTGCACGATTATTGCGGGGGTATATGGTATCAGCAATGGAAAATATAGCCCTCTGGCATGAGCGGGATATTTCTCATTCCAGTGTAGAGCGTGTGATTCTTCCTGATGCCACTACGGTTGCCCATTATGCACTCCTCAGATTGACACGTATCTTGCAAAATCTGGTCGTTTACCCCGATCACATGCAGAAGAATCTGGATGCAACATACGGTTTGTACAACAGCCAGCGGCTGATGCTCAAGCTGATTGATCATGGGCTGCCCCGCGAAGCGGCGTATGATCTGGTGCAGCCTCTTGCGATGAGGAGCTGGCAGGAAGGGAGAGAATTTCGGTTGCTTGTTCTGGATTCTGAAGAGATCATAACTCATATTTCTGCGGAAGAAGTCCAGGATATCTTCAGTGCAGCGCATCATATGAAACAGGTTGATCTGCTCCTCTCACGTGCAGGGATCACGATTTCTGCTCCCTAGAATGGATCCTCAGTCGTTTCCGCAGGCGAGCCAGACAGGGGGCAACTCGTGCCATTGCGGCAAGGAACGCTCCCTCTCGTGCAGGGCAGCCTGCCGCGGCCTCCCCGCTCTGTATATTTGCCTGCTGCTGTGTCTGCCTGTTGCAACTGCCATGGGACAGTCAGCTACAGTCGTCGGGACCGTTACGGATTCCGAAACAGGACAGCCACTGATTGGTGCGAATGTGCTGGTTACCGGAACGGCAACGGGAAGTGCAACAGATACAGAAGGAGGTTTTGTAATTTCTGTTGATCCCGGGACATACATCCTGCGTGCCAGCTTTATCGGGTATACAGCGCAGGAATCCGCAGTTACCCTGATGGCAGGAGAATCATATATATGGGAGGTTGCGCTGGTTTCGGGCACAGATCTGGATCCTGTGCAAGTGACCGCCGGGCGACGGAATGAAAAGGTGCTGGATGCTCCCTCCTCCATTGATGTGGTTACCACGCGAGATATTCAAATGGATGTCACCCCAACTACTGCCAGGTCTCTTCGCAACGTGACAGGGCTGGATATTGTGCAAACCGGAGTGGATCGCTATGAAATCGTTCTCCGGGGGTTCAACAATGTCTTTTCGAGGTCTACCCACATCCTCACCGACTATCGGAAAGCGGGGGCAGCATCCATTGGAGTGAACCTGCATAACATCATGCCCAACCTGGCGATAGATACGGAACGAGTGGAAGTGGTGCGTGGTCCAGGGTCTGCGCTGTATGGCCCCGGTGTGGATTCTGGAGTGATCCACTACATTTCCAAAGACCCGTTCAACTATCCCGGAACCACACTCTCCGTCAGTGGAGGCCAGCAGTCAATGCTGAATATTCAGGGACGCACGGCGGCCGTCATTGAGAAAACCCTGGGGCTGAAGCTGACTGGCAGTTATGCAACGGCTGAAGATTTTACTCTCCATGGTTGTGATGCCGTGCTTCTCAAGGCAGAGCAGTTTGACAGATGTCCGGACCCGGAAGATGCGGTCCAGTTGTATGTAGATGGAGAACGCGAGACCCGACAGCGCAAACTGGTGCTGTCCGGTAGTGCAGACTGGCGCATGAGCAGCCAGACTACTCTTTCTCTCAGCGGGGGAATGAGCAACCTTGACGGGACAGTACTCAGCAGTATTGGCACACTTCAGGCGAAGGGAATGGTCGCAGGGTATGTACAGGTTCGAATGGCAAGTGGTCCGCTATTTGTCCAGGCATACATGAACGCAATTGATTCAAGGGACTCGTATGTGTATGGTGGAGATCTGATTGAAGAATCTTCGGAGGAATATACGGTGCAAGCCCAGTATACCCATACAATCAGGTCTTGGCAGGAATTGATCACAGGTGTAGACCTGACCTTTGAGCATATTGACAAGTTTGGTGCCTACCTGCAATCGAATACGAAACTGTCACACAGGCTGGATCTGATTCTTGCGCTTCGGGGAGATTACAACAATGCAGTGACGGATCTCCAGGTATCTCCTCGGGTGGCTCTTGTCCTGAAACCATCCCCGTCATCCAGTTTGCGGGCGACCTACAACCGGAGTCTGTCCTCCCCGCTTGCTACGGATTATTTCCTGAACCTGGTGGCAGCTTCTCTTGGACAGCTCAATGTTCGGGCGCGTGGCGGGGCTACCGGATTTACCTATGACAGAAACCCTGCCTATCTGAACCTGGGTGCTCCGACATCTCTTGTCGCTTCCAGTATGCTTCCGGGAATGGAGGGGGCAAAGGTCCCCGTTGGGGTGGATACAGGCACCTTTTATGGATTGATCTATGAAGGGCTGACCGCGATTACCGATGATGATCTGTCAAGATTGCTTGCCGAACAGGGGCTGAATGTTCCTGTCCAGTTTCTGCCTGTTCTGAGAGACAGACTTCGCCCCGAAGTCACGAAGGTGGAAGGGTTCAGTCCAGGCGTTTTGGGGTTTCCCAATCTGAGTACACTTGAAGTTGCGACGGATCCGAAGTTGAATCATCTTCAGGATTCGGGGCCCATTCAGCCCGCAATCACCCAGTCATGGGAAATCGGATACAGAGGAATCATACAGAAGAGAATTTTATTTGCCGTTGATGGATATTTTGCCAGGCGGAAAAATTTTACCGGACCGCTTCAGGTCAGGACTCCGCTGGTGCTTGTTCCTGATCTTAAGCAGCACCTCACGCGTGACATCGCAGATGGATTTGCAGGAAATGCAGAAATCGCCAACACACTGGCACTGTTCGGATTAACGCCCCGGGAGGCATCGGAATTGCTGATCAAGATTGCCGGCGATGATCTTCCCGGACCCAAAATGCCAGTTGCAATCGTACAGCCAAATGAGAATAATAAAGGAGAGGGGCATTTTCCTGAGCTGATGCTAACCTATCCGAATTTTGGAAATATTCGGTACTTTGGGATGGATGTTTCGGCACAGGTCATGGCCAGCGACAGGCTGATGTTTTTCGGCAACGCATCGTGGGTAAGTGATGATTACTTTGACCGGACTGAACTGAAGGAGGAGACAGAGGATGCGGAACTGGCACTCAACGCCCCAGGATTCAAGTTCAAGATGGGAGGACAGTACCAGCGCGGCAACGGGATCTCCCTGTCGGTCTCCGGGCGTTTCACGAGCGGATTTCCTGTGATCACAGGGCAGTACGTAGGCCATGTTCCGAGCTACACGATCATAGACATCGGAGCAGGCTACGCTATCCGCAGGGCAGGTCTCCGTGCAGATTTGGGGATCAGCAACCTGCTTGACAGCAATCACCGTGAATTTGTTGGTGCTCCCAGACTGGGCCGTGTGGCAAGTCTCAGGCTCACCTATTCAACAGGTCACAGCAACTGAATACCTCCAGAGAGGAAGTACACGGGAGTGCGTCTAGGTGAGGAGCAGCTCCTGAACCCGTGCATCTTTGGCACTCACTTCATCCAGCATGGCCGCCTTGTAGTCCAGGAACCGCTGCTGGAGTGCAGAGTCGGATGTGGCAAGTATTTGCACTGCCAGAAGTGCAGCATTTTTTGAACCGTCAATGGCGACAGTAGCCACGGGAATGCCACTTGGCATTTGTACTGTGGCCAAAAGAGCATCAAGTCCTTTCAGTGCACCCGAATTAATGGGAACCCCGATTACAGGCAGAGGCGTATTGGCAGCGAGAACACCTCCAAGGTGCGCGGCCACCCCTGCCCCGGCGATCAAAATCTTGATTCCCCGAGTATGTGCCGTGGTGGCGTATGTATGCGCACGATCAGGGGTGCGATGAGCACTCATTACATGCATTTCAAAGGGGACATCAAAAGAGTTCAGAATGTCGGCTGCCTTGCGCATGATCGGGAAATCAGAGTCGCTTCCCATCAGGATTCCTACCAGTGGAGATTTTGTTGATGACATTGGATTTGTAATGGATGAGAGTTGGGTACAAGCTAGGTTTCAAGAATTCTTTCCAGCATGACTTCGTCGGCGACGAGCACCTCACGGGCTTTGCCTCCAGAAGCAAAGGCTCCAACAATGCCGGCCTGCTCAAGCTGGTCAACAATGCGGGCTGCTCGCGTATAGCCAATGGACAGTTTGCGCTGAATGAGCGAAACAGAGCCCTGCTGATTGCGCACGATGATTCTGGCGGCTTCTTCAAAGAGTTCGTCGACCGCTCCATTTGAGGATGACTGCTCCGACACTGTGCTATCGTCAGATTCCTTTTCTGCTTTGGGCAATCGGTATGGGCCGCTTCCGTGCTGTTTTCGAATAAACTCCATGAGACGGTCAATCTCGTCCACCGAAACGAACGGCCCCTGCAATCGCAGAATCTTGCTGCCCTTCATGTACAGCATGTCTCCGTTGCCTACCAGCTGTTCTGCCCCGTTCTGATCAAGAATCGTTCGGGCATCTACCTTGGAGGCGACCTGAAAAGCAACACGTGCGGGGAAGTTTGCTTTGATGAGGCCAGTAATTACATCTACAGAGGGACGCTGTGTCGCCAGGATCAGGTGGATTCCGACGGCACGGGCCATTTGAGCGAGTCGTGCAATGGGAGCTTCTACATCCTTGCCTGCCGTCATCATAAGATCCGCCAGTTCGTCAATGATAATCACTACATAGGGAAGGTGCTTGTGTCCAGTGTCTGGGGCAAGGCTGCCATCAGCGAACTTGGAATTATAGTCCCTGATTCCACGAACACCGGCCTTTTTCAGAAGATTATAGCGGATACTCATTTCCCGCTCACAGGCCCGGAGAATATCCAGGGCATCCGCCACTTCGGTAATAATTGCCTCGTTGCCATCTTCGGGCATCGCCAGAAAATGCTGCTCCAGTTCTCGGTACTGCTGAAGTTCAATCTTTTTGGGATCCACCATAACGAATTTCAGGTTTGACGGATCACATGCATACAAGAGACCGGTGATCAGTGTGTTCAGTCCGACAGATTTTCCCGATCCGGTTGCTCCAGCAATCAGGAGGTGGGGCATCTTTGCCAGATCCTCCATGAATACTTCTCCTTCAATCGTCTTGCCCAGAACAACGGGCAGTTCCATCTTTGATTCCTGAAATTTCGCTGTGTTGAGCACGGACTGGACCCGCACGAGTTCTCGGCGGCTGTTTGGAATTTCCACTCCGACTGCGGACTTGCCAGGGATGGGTACAATCATCCGAATTCCCTGTGCGGCCATGACCATTGCCAGGTCGTCTTCCAGCGATTTGATTCGGCTGACCTTGACCCCCGGGGCGGGAGTCAGCTCATACAGTGTCACCGTAGGTCCCACTGTGGCATTCACTCCGATAATTTCAATCTTGTAGCGGGCAAGCTTTTCAACGAGCTTGGTCTTATTCTCTTCCAGTTCGGCATGATCAATTATCTGCTCTTTTTGTGAGGGAGCATTCAGCAGGTCCAGGTGAGGGAATTTGTATTTGTGTCCTCCCTCTATTTTCGTACTTCGGGAGCGGGAGTTTCTGCCTGTCTGTTCGGTGATTTGTTCGGTGACTTTCAGTTCCAGATCAGGGGTACTCGTTTCAGAAGATTCTGGTTGTGCGGCGGACGTAACAGGGGAGTCGTCGCTTGCATGATCTGGAAATGGAGTGTCCTTCTTTTCCAGGTCATCCCAGGTTTTTTCCAATGGATCCTCCCCGGGTGCCGCAGGCGGGGCTTCCTTTGATTTTTGTCTCTGTTGCCTGACTGCTGCGATGGTACCTCCCCACAACTGTTCCAGGCGGTCCAGCCAGTGTTGAATGTCCCGGTCAATGATCAGCATCATTCCGACCACAAGGACAATGCCAAGAACAATCCAGGATCCCAGCCAGCCCAGAGTGCTGTTCAGCCAGTTCGCCGCTGCAATTCCGTACTGTCCCGCCCATATTTCCAATCCAAGATTCGAATCTGAGAGATTGAGACGGCCAAGCAGGATGCCTGCAAGTCCTGTGATCCAGATAAAATGTATGGTCGGGACGAGCAGGATTTGCAGATGTCGTTTTCTCAGAACGGTATATCCATACAGCAGTATTGCAAGCACCAGAAGGAGAGATGTATACCCGAAGAAAGAGGAGAAAATCGCATGGGAGAGCCATGCTCCGACGGGCCCAACTGCATTGTTGACCGTTTGTGATTCCAATCCCAGGAATAGTTCCCAGAATGCTTTTCCCTCAATCACAGCATCGTCCGGTGCCGAGTAACTGACAACACTGGCTCCCAAGAGTACTCCCAGCAGCAGAATCAGTGTGCCGAGAATTTCCTGTCTTCGACTGCCACGAGGTTCTGTCTGGGGCGCAGACGAAGTCTCTCGGGTGCGTCTCCGATTTTTTTTAACGTTCGCCATTAGAGCCTGCAGGGTATTTCATGGTATTGCGAGATGGTCAGGATTCCGGGAATTCTTCTTGTGCTTTTCTTCGAATCTGATGAAAAGGTGGTTGATGTACAGATGAAGATAAGGTTCGGGAGCGAATACGGATACCCGCCTCGTGTCCAGGCGTTGTAAATGCAGGCTTATTTTCCACAAGGGCAAGGGCGACACCACAACCGAGTACAGGAGACTGTGCGCCACTGGTTACCTCGCCAATCTGGTCGCCGGATGAAGCAACAACTGGATAGCCTGCGCGGGGAATTCCCCGCTCGTTCATCACGAGTCCGACCAGCCGGCGTTTCGGGCCGCGGGTTTTGATCTCTCGCAGTGCATCCTGACCAATAAAATAACCCTTGTCAAGTTTGGTTACCCAGCCAAGATTTACCTCGTACGGATTGGTCGTTTCGGACAGTTCGTTCCCATAGAGGCAAAACCCTGCTTCTATCCGGAGAGTGTCCCGGGCACCAAGCCCTGCCGGCTCTAGGTTGTAGTCCCTGCCAGCCTCTATGATGGCATCCCAGAGTGCATGGGCATTCTCGGACTCAATATAAAATTCAAGTCCAGCACTACCCGTATAGCCTGTACGGGAAATGATCACCTTGCTGAATCCCATAAATTCGCCGGGGGCGGGTTTCAGGAAGTGGTAGGTTTTGAGTCTGAAGACCTGCTCTCCGGCTAGCCTGGCAGCTATGTTCAGGGATTCGGGGCCCTGCAGGGCCAGAAGCCCCATTTGCTCGGAAACATTGTGCAAGTCTGCGTTCATGGGGTTATGGGACTGCATCCATGCAAAGTCTTTTTCCGTGTTGGATGCATTGACCACGAGCATGAAGGCCTCTTCATTGACTTTGTATACGAGAAGATCGTCAATCACGCCGCCTGCCTCATTGCACATTAACGTATAAAGTGCCTGCCCAATGTCAAGTCTGGATACATCATTGGTAACCAGCTGCTGCACGAAGGCTTCTGCATTCGCCCCCATGGCAAACACTTCTCCCATGTGGCTCACATCAAAGAGTCCCGCAGAGTTCCGGACAGCCATATGCTCCTGAAGAATACTCGTGTACTGCATCGGCATGTGGTACCCTGCAAAATTCACCATTCGCGCTCCCAGAGCGGTGTGAGTTTCGTACAGCGGAGTTCGAAGAAGCATGGCAGAAGACATTACTGGATTCTGTGAGCTCTGTGTCCTTGGGATTTCAGTGCAACCACCGCAGCATCCGCAGTGCGGTCATCTTCCAGACTGATTCGGAATGCCCCCCCTGTGCCCTCACGAATTTTGAGCAGCTCAATATCCTTGATGCTGATTCCCCGTTTGAAGAGTGCTCCGGTGATATGCGCCAAAAACCCCGGCTTGTCTTTCGCATACACAAATACATCACTCAATGGTCGCAAAAACCCCTTGGAATCCCGTGGTATTGCCTCTCGCACAGCACCTGCCTTCTCAAACACAGGGCGCAGTTCCTGAATATCTCCTCCTTGCTGAAGCTGTTCACGCATATAATTTAACGAATCTGTCAAAGTCCCCAGGGCTAAATCCACATCTGCCCGGTTGCTTTCAAGTACGGGAGACCACATGTCAAACGGAGAGGATGCAATGCGCGTCATATCTCTGAACCCCCCGGCCGCCAGCTGCAGGGTGAGGGGGCTGATTTCGTTTTGATCTGCTGCGACATTTACGAGAGCGGTCGCAAGCAATTGTGGCAGGTGGCTTACGTATGCGACGATACGGTCATGCTCCAGGCTGTCCATAGACAGAACGCGTGCCCCAGTGCCTTCAATCAGGCTCGTGAGGGCTGCGTAATCTGCTGGTTTTTCCATGCCATCTGGGCACAGAATGTAGAGTGCATTTTCAAAAAGAAAAGCATTCGCTCCGTCCAGTCCACTCTGCTCCGATCCGGTCATCGGATGACCTCCAATGAAGCGGGTATGATCAGGAAGAAGGCGTTTTGCCATCTGAATGACCGGATGCTTTACCGATCCCACATCCGTCACAAGTGTACGAGGGTTGAGGTGTGGGGCAATGGAGCGCATCACTGATTCTGTCACATCCAGTGGCACCGACAGGAATACAGCATCCGCATCACACACCGCACCGGAGAGTGAGTCAGCTGCATGGTCAATCACTCCCCGATGTACTGCCACTTCCAGTATCTGGGGCTTGTCAAAACCTGTGATGCGCAGTCCAGGCAGTCGCTCCCTCCAGGCCAGAGCAAGGGATCCGCCAATCACGCCGATGCCAATGACGGCAACGCGTTCAACCATTCAACTGCGAAAAGTAAACTGACAGGCAGATCCGTTGTCCACAGGATCCGGAATGAGATGAACTTCCCCCTGCTTGTTTATCTGGATATTCTGGCTCATCCTCTCTCTGGCCGGGATGTTGCTGGGTGCTCTGACATAACTGGAAGTCAGTCCTGTCCGGCTGCTTCCTCCTTTTGAGGCTGTTTTGTCTTTGCAGCACTTGCCTTCTTCTGTTTGGATATCCTCAGATAAAGTCGTTTCGCCTTGGATTTATGGCTTACCACGATTCGGTCTCCTTCTCCCAGTTCCTTTTCCAGGATTGTCTCTGCCAGCGGGTCTTCCAGATACTGCTGTAATGCACGCTTGAGCGGGCGGGCACCAAACTTGGCATCATAGCCGTGTTCAACAAGGAAATTCTTTGCCGATTTCTGCACAGTAATCTTGATTCCCAGCTCTTTGGCCCGCTCCAGAAGTTCTTCCGAAAGCAGGTCTATGATCTGGTGAATGTGCGATTTTTCCAGAGAGTGGAAGACAATCACATCATCAACCCGGTTCAGAAATTCGGGGTTGAACACATTCTTCAGCTCTGTTTCCACGGTGGACTTCATGGCCTTGTAGTCAAAGGTTTCCGCGCTCTGGGAGAACCCGAGTCCTCCACTGGCATTGCGGATTCCCCGTGCCCCGATATTGCTGGTCATGATGATCACCGTATTCCGAAAATCAACCCGCCGCCCCGTTCCGTCCGTCAGAATTCCATCATCCAGCACCTGCAAAAGGATATTGAACACATCCGGGTGGGCCTTTTCAATCTCATCCAGAAGGATAACGGAAAATGGTTTCCGGCGAACTTTTTCGGTCAGCTGACCGCCTTCGTCATATCCGACATATCCCGGAGGTGCCCCAACCAGGCGGCTCACCGAAAACTTTTCCATGTACTCACTCATGTCAACACGAATGAGTGCATCGGGACTTTCGAACATATGTTCGGTCAGCACTTTCGCCAGTTCTGTTTTCCCGACACCGGTGGGGCCAAGGAAGATAAAGGACCCGATCGGCTTGCTGGGATCCTTGAGTCCGGCGCGTGTACGGCGGATTGCTCTGGACAGCTTTCCAATGGGCTCATCCTGTCCAATGACACGTTTTTGCAGTGCGGTTTCCATCTCAAGCAGCTTTTTCTGCTCCGGCCTGGACAGCCGATCAAGAGGAATTCCCGTCATCATGGACACAGTCGTCGTGATGTCTGCAACATTGACGGAATGCCGCCTGTCTCCTCCCGAACTTTCCCAGACACTTTTTTCTTTGGCCAGCTTCTCTTTCAAGTCCTCCTCCATGTCTCTCAGTCGGGCAGCCTCCTCAAAGTTCTGTTCCTTAACGACAGCGATCTTGCTCTCGCGTGTCTTCTGGATTTCAGTTTCGAGTTTGATGATACTTTCGGGTACATCAATATTTTCCAGGTGCACCCGTGCTCCTGCCTCGTCAATCACATCAATCGCCTTGTCGGGAAGATGCCGGTCCGTGATGTAGCGTTCGGAGAGAGTTACTGCAAGTTCAATCGCCTCCTTTTCATAGATAACGCTGTGATGATCTTCGTACCGGTCTTTGAGCTGAGTCAGAATCTCAACGGTTTCCTCGGGAGTCGCAGGGTTTACGACAATCTTCTGGAATCGCCGGTCCAGGGCTCCATCTCTCTCCACATACTGCCGGTATTCATCCAGTGTGGTTGCTCCGATGCATTGCAGTTCCCCCCGTGCGAGTGCGGGTTTGAACATGTTGGATGCGTCAAGGGAGCCGGAGGCACTCCCTGCTCCGACAATCGTGTGAATTTCATCAATGAACAGAACGATCTCAGGGGATTTTTCCAGTTCGGACATCACGGCCTTGAGGCGTTCTTCAAACTGTCCCCGATACTTGGTACCTGCGACCAGCGCGGCAAGGTCAAGCGTAACGATACGTTTTTCATGAAGCGCGCGGGATACCTTTCGCTGCATAATCCGCATGGCCAGTCCCTCTGCGATGGCTGTTTTGCCAACTCCTGGTTCTCCAATCAGGACAGGATTATTTTTTTTGCGTCGGCTCAGAATCTGTGCCACTCGTTCAATTTCCATGTGACGGCCAATCACTGGATCCAGCTGCCCCTTGTCAGCAAGGCGGGTGAGGTCACGCCCAAAATTATCCAGCACAGGGGTTTTGGACTTTTCCTGGGCCCTCTGTCGGGAGCGACCGCCTCGGCTTTTGCCTCTGGGGGCAGCCTCTCTGGGCGGGGGTGTGGAGGATGAATCCCCCGACAGGATCTTGTCCAGTTCCACCCGTGTGGTCTCGTATGTGACGGAAAATGTATCACGCAGGATTTGCGCTGCGATATTGTCATCATCACGGAGCAGGCTCAGCAGGAGATGCTCCGTACGAATCTCTGCCGACTTGTAGAGCTTTGCCTCCAGGTAGGTGATCCGGAGGATCTTTTGCGCCTGCTTTGTGAAGGGCAGATTTCCAACAGTGATGGATGTGTTGCTTCCACGTACAGTTGCCTCAACGACTCTTTTCAATTTTTGGAGATTGCAGTGATGTTTTTGAAGAATTTTGATGGCATTTCCCTCTCCTTCCCGCAAAACTCCCAAGAGCAGATGCTCGACTCCCATATAATCATTCCCGAGCCGAACGGCTTCGTCGCGGGCATAGGAGATTACATCTCGTACACGACTCGAAAAATTACTGTGACCGTCCATAGATGGTTGGATTAGGCTGCGAAGCTTGACCCGCAGCCACAAGTTTGTGTGGCATTTGGATTGTCAAATACAAAACCGCGTGCATCCAGGCCCGCGTGATAGTCAATGGTTGTTCCTAAAAGGTATAGCCCCTGACGCTTGTCAATGTACATCAGGATGCCGTCAGCATTGAACGTAAGGTCATGCTCTCTCAACTTGTCAAATCCGAGAACATAACTCATCCCGCTGCATCCCCCTCCACGAACACCAACTCTTAATCCGTATCCTTCGGGAATCGTCTTGTCTTCCAGTATTTTCCGCACCTCTTCGGAGGCACGCGGACTCAGCATAACCGGGGAAGCAGGTGTGCTCATCGTCAGTTGAATTTGACTGTTGACACTACCTTTACTGCGATTGCAGCAGTGTGTTCCAGTCAGGCGACAATTTTTTCTTCAAGATGACGGATCATCACCCGGGTCATCAGCTCCACGGAATAGGCCAGTGCCTGCTCGTCAATATCGAAATGAGCATCATGGAGGGGATAACTGGTAGTTTTACTGCTTCTCGTCCCGATCCGGATGAGCATTCCTGGAACATGTTTCAGGTAGTTTGCAAAGTCTTCCGCTCCCATACTGGGTACACAGATGCTGATGGCCGCATGTTCATCAAACAGATCCTGAATGCAGGCCCGTACATTTCTGCCAAGAGCGGGATTGTTGATCACGGCAGGGAGTCCTTCCACACGAGTAAACTCAATGTGCACGCCGTGTATCTCTGCAAAACTTTTTGCCGTGCGCTCCATGTAGTCCAGCAGGAAGATGCGATCCTGATCATTCAGGCAGCGCAGTGCGCCTTCAAACCATGCTTCGGCGGGGATGACATTATGTGCCATGCCGCCTCCAATCATGCATGCTGTAAAGACGGACGGGTTGCGTGCATCTGTAATTCGTCCGATGTACTGATAGTATTGGCCTAGCAATTGCGTGGCAATCCATATCGTATCCTTGACCTTGTGCGGCCGGGCGGAATGTCCTGTACTTCGAGCATGGACCTGTACACGAATCCGTTCAGAAGAAGCTGTGACCTGTCCTTCGGGAACCCCGAACTGTCCAAGATCAAGGGTTGGGTCCACATGCATGCAATACAGTGCTTCCAGGGGATCACATACGCCGGCCTTGATCATAGGGACAGATCCGCTGGGGTTGCCCTCTTCATTCGGCTGAAAGAAAATTCGTACACGGCCTTTCAGGCGAGATCGCAGTCGGTGCAGGTTGAGTGCGAGTCCGATTCCGATGGTGGTATGTGCGTCATGTCCGCAGGCATGTGCAGCTTCGGGGTTTCTTGAGGCATATGCAACTGTTTTCGCATCCTGCAGCTTGAGTGCATCCATGTCGCACCGAAATCCGATATGCGGTCCGGGTTGGGTACCGTCAATATCTATGAAAAGCCCTGTTTCGGCATGGGGGCCGGAAACTTCAATCCCGTGGTTTTCCAGGTGACTTCGAATCAGACGGCTGGTAGCGAATTCCTGGTATCCTACTTCCGGGTTGCGGTGCAAATGCCTTCGCAGGGTAATCAGGTACTCAGCGAAATCCTCTGGAAGTTGACCGTTGGGCTGAGGCGAGGAGAAACAATAGGCTGCTGGCGCAGCATCAAATATGGACATGCCGCGAGACGGGACGAAGTAGGTTAGTCAGACTCCAAAGATACAAAATCCGCCCCAGTAGTCGGCAATTTTGAGACAGGAACGCATCAATTCATGTGGTTGCATCTGCGCAATCAAGGCACAGTCGCACCCTCTCCATGAAAAGATATCAAGTCGGGTATCTCGGAGCAATTTTTTTTGAGCAAGTGGGATCGGAGAGTTGATGCAAGGGAGTACTTGACGGCATGTGAAGGCTGCCTGTTCCATAGACTTTCATGGCGTGATTGCCGAGAACAACTGAATACCCAGAAGATCTTCGCAAGATTTTTCCTTCACATGGCATTTTGCAAGATTTTCATGGAAGAGGAGCGTGTACACTTTGAAATTGTCAAAAATTCTAAAAAAATCCGCGGATTGATCATATGTACTACTTTACGTGTTATACGCAGGAGATGATCTGACCAATTGTGGCCGGATCACAGACCAATCTCCACAACGTTTCATCATCATCAATCAACCTAAACCCATGAAACATCTACAAAAATTGGGGGGGGGGCAGGAGTTCTCCTCCTGACGCTTCTTTTTACAAACTCCGGTGCCTTCGCACAGAGGACGCTTTACATAGACCCGGCCAACGGAAAGACGACGGGGAGATGCAGTGATGTCAATGAACCGTGCACACTGGAACATGCCTTTTCCATGTCAGATAATGCTAGTGGGGATGTATTCCTGATCCGAGTTCGCCGAGCAGGTGAGAGCGTCACACTGGCTGCCCCCACGACTGCTCTGAACTTGGAACTCATTTTCGGGACCTATGTGCAGGGGGATACCACTCGCGTGAAGGGAACAATCCAGTTCACAGGCACCTTTACGATTGCCCCGGAAGGGCAGTTTCAACTGGATCCGAACGCAAGCGTCCAGTTTGCAGATGTCACACTGAGCGCAGGGAGCAGGACAGAAACGTTTGTCTTGATTGAGGATAAATCGGAGGAGCGGATTGCGGTGACCGGTACCCTGACCATTCCCGATGGAGAGAGCGTTCGGCTTCCTCTACTGGTGGTCTCCAAGAGTTTTACTCTGAAAGGAGGGACGAAAGCAGGAAAGACAAGTGAGTTCCGGGTGGGAGGGTCAACAAACGATATCACAATGACCGTTCATAGCGGAGCCACCTTGCGTATTAACGGTGTGGATCTGGTGGTGCACCTCCGGAAGGAGATGCTTGTGGAGGGAACGATTGAAGATGTGACGAAAGGGACAAGGCACCCCCTTCGGATTGCGTTTCTGAATACTAGTAGCACTGGAGACGGCAGCCGGAGGAATGGTCCATTTCTCAGGAGTACTTTGTATCGGCCTCGTTCTGGTGGTTTTGATACAAGTGATTGCAAACGGATTCGGGGCAAGGGGACAATTCCGTCCGGGATCTTCGCAATTGCCACGAGCAATCTCTGTGTGGAGCTGAAGCGAGTCGGTCCGGTCACAGCCTCTGGAAGCATACAGAACGATGTTCATACCCAGGTGAAGACTACGACCGACCTGATTTTTCGGGAGGATGTGATCGTAAATGGGGATGTGGCACAATGGAACGATTCCCGGATTGTGTTTGAAAAGACGGTGACCATCCAGGGGGATGTGATTTTGCGGGACGGCGGGACTCCCTACACCAATACGGCTGACTATGGCGAGGCGAATATTGCCGCAGATTCCGGGGTTCGACCTGGCTGGGAGCTTTCTGACAACAAGTGGATCTGCGAATACTCAAATGCCAGAAGAAGAGATAACTGGGACTATGATATCGGAACCTATCATATTCCCGGAGTGCAGTTTGAAGGCGCATCAACGATTGCAGGAGATCTGAATGTGTACTCCAGCACGCTCACAGAAACGGTCACAGCGACGACCAAAGCCACCTCACGGTGTGCTCCGCGGGTGGTGTTCATAGCCCCGCTGGTCCAGGATGATGCCAAGGCGGATCTCCCTCTGGTATCGTCTGTCGGCGGGAGCCTGGTGGTGGAGGATACGGTGAGTTTCGGAGGCAAGGGGCGGGTATATCTGGATTCGGACGCAAAGACGGTCAGTGGTGCTACTCGCCGAACGGCCCACAGCCTGCGGGTGGGTCTGGATCTTGCTGTGGGGGGACAGGCTCTCGGGATGGCGTATCCGGCCACTTCCAATGTGGATGGAATGTGCACTGGGGAAGATATCTTGCTGACGTTCGGGAATCGTATTGATCTGACGGATGCTGGCGAGAGTGTGATCATCGGGGATGCCACGAACGGACTCATGCTGGCTGCCTTGGTGGCGCATGGGGATTTGCGGGTGGAACCCGGCAAGGGTACGCTCAGTGTGAAGACCCTGCATGTGGGGCCCCGCGCGGAACTGACGGCGACCAAGGATGTGAAGGTGACCGAATCGTTGATTCTTCAGGGAGAACTAAGCGGAGAACTGGATGAAGCCTCCACGATCAAACGGCTGACGTACGGCAACCGGAATACGGATGTTGTGAAGAAAGCCGCCCTGCATACGATGCTGGATGCGCTTGCCATCCATGTGGGCAGTGGGGAGATCCGGCTGGACGAGGTAATCAAGACAAAGAATCTGGGACTGTGCAGTGGCACGCTTTCGCTGGCAGATGCCGAGAGCACGACGGATTCCACGCTGCATGTGACGGAGCATATTACGGTGCAGAACGGGATGCTGGAGAAAGATGCCAATGATCCCGGGAGCATTTCCACGGACAGGAATCGCTATCTTCTGAAATACATCACGCCGGGCAAGCGCACGGTGACGGATGCGCTGGAATGGTTTGCTCCGCAGGATGTGGTCGTGGATCATGCGAAGGCGGAGATCATGGTGAACGATGATCGTTCGGTGTCCGGGAAACTGGAAGTGTCAAGCGGGATGCTGATGATGGAAGACAGCCTGAATGCTGGCAGCATTGTGCTTGGCAGTGCCACGAAAATGGGGACTCTGCAGACGGAGGGAGAGGATGTGGTGGTGAACGGGAAGGTGACCGTCAATGGCAAGAGCAAACTCGTGACCGGCGGCGGGGACCTGCATGTACTGGGTACGGTGACGAGTGGAGCGTATACCCACAACACGGCGCAGGTGAGCATTGCGAAGGATGCCATGATCCACCTGGGAGACGGGACATTGATGCTGGGGCCAGAGGATACAAAGAAGCGCAACAACCTGCGCGACCTGGACGGATACAACACGGGGACAGACGGGAGCGGTGCCAATTCGCGTCCGGATGTCAAGCTGACGCTGACGGGGAGTCTGACGGCGGGGATGATCAAAGTCCCGAAGGGGAGCAAGGAAACGGTGATTGATGCAAGTGCCGACAGCAAGATGCTGCAGACGGTCGTCTTTGATGGCACAATGACCCCGGGAACGAACAATCATAACGGACTGCTGCGAATCCTGAGTGCCACGGCGGCCGGGAAGATGCTGACGATAGACAGTCTGTCGGCCATGCAGGGGGCGGTGGAAACCCACAACAAGAAGGCAGTGATCACCAAGGATGTCACCCTGAGTTCGGCCACGATCTGGCCGTACGCGGAAACGACAGAGTTCATGGGGAATCTCATGATCAGCGGGACCGGCGGGCTGAATACGGAACACAATCAAGACGGTGACAAGCGGAGTGTGATGATCCATGGGGACTTCACGCAAACGAAGGGGATGGTGAGCGGGCAAGTGGCAGGAGTGAAGCTGCATCCCATGACGACGAAGACGGTGATGGGGGGCCTGATGGTGGCAGCGGATGCGTCCCGATACATAGGGGAAATGGTATCGGGCAATATGCCGAGTCTGATGGTGCACGGGGGTTTCCACTTTGCAAAGAACGGGAAGCTGAATGTGAAGGTGGAGTTTACGGGCAAGGAGGCGCAGGAGGTGATGACCGGGGATACGACAGCCCTGCACAGTGTCACGGTGAACAACGCCAAGGGACTGCTGCTGCAAAGCCATGTCATGCAGCAGAAGATGGCCACACTGACGCTCCGGCAGGGGAGGATTCACGGCATGCCGATGGACAGCATGTTTATGTGGACGGTGCAGAATGTGCAGGTGGAACAGGAGCTCCGCGGCCGGAGTACGGCACAGGAAGGGAGCAAGTGTGGAGACAAGAACAATGAAGCATGCAAGGCCACGATCCTGCGCGGCTCCCGCCAGTCCTATGTCGGCGGCCCGGTGGTGCGGCACCTGGCACAGGGGACGGCAGGAGCAGGCTTTGCGAGCGGAGGCTATCTGTTCCCGGTGGGAATGGAGCATAAAACGGATCAGGATACCCTGTTCCACTATCTCCCGCTGATCCTGCAGCTGCCTTCCGACCTGACCGAAACCATCGCGGCAACCGTGTCTCCGTTCATGGACGACTCCGAGGATAGGCCTCTGAACCTCACGGTTCCAACCGCGGGCGGCAGCCTGACCCTGGATGCGCATGCAGACCTGTTCTGGAAGGTTACGCTGACGGACAAGGATAATCCAGATGTGGAGAAAGAGTTGGGGACGAATGCGAATCTTCGGCTGGCAACGGCAGGACTCCGCAATGTGGTGGATGTCAGCGGACTGCGGATCGTGCAGTGGGATTGTGGTGATGATGATAATGGTGCCTGGAAAAATCCCAGGCTGGCGGGACGGGTTCCTGCCCAGGCGGATGCAGAATCGTTTGCCGTGAACGGCTATCTGAACGGAGTGGTAAACCTGACGCAGGAAGGAATTGGCCTGGGGAGCTGTGCGATCTTCGGGGTTGCGGCGAACGGGATTGAGAATCCGATTGACCAGGCCGATCTGAGCGGAGGACGGGCGAACCTGCAGTTCATCCACAACCTGCCACTGACAAGCCCGATAGACCTGCATTTGGGGGACATTCGAATTGGCAGTGGAATGCAGTTCCGCAGTGCCACGGCGTATCGTCCGGTAGGGGCCGGCAGCCATGTGCTGAAGATCCAGGCGGCGGGAGTGCCAGCAGAGCAGGCGATCACGAGCACCCTGTCCTTGAATCCGAACACGAATACGGTGGTGATTGCCCACGGGAGTCTGGCAGAACCAAAGCTGAAGGTGCTGGACATGCGAATGACTTCGTCGGTGGCTACCAAAGCAGAAGTGCGGCTGGTGCACGGATCGGCGGATCTCGGAGCAGCGCAGGTGCAGGTGATGGACCGGGCCGATCCCATGATGCCGGTGAGCACCCTGGCGGGGAACCTGATGCTGGATGAAGCAACGCGGAGATATGTCTCGCTGGATCCGTCGGTGCAGGTCATGCAGGTGAAGTCCACAGATGGAGAGGTAGAGGAGTTCTACGAACTGGACCTGTACGGGTATGCAGACCAGACGCTGGTGCTGAACCTGTCCGGGATGCGAAATGATCTGACGATCCTGGGCGTGGACAGGAACGGGATGGTCGTCCCGACGATGGTGGTGACAGGAACTGAGGAAGAAGGAGTTGAGCTTCCGACGGAGTTTGCCCTGCACGGGAACTATCCGAACCCGTTCAATCCGAGCACACAGATCCAGTTTGACCTGCCGGAGAATGCGCAGGTGCAGGTCCAGATTGTAGACATGCTGGGACGGGAGGTGATCACGCTACCAGCACAGGAGATGGAGGCAGGGGCAAACCGGAGCATTGAACTGCATGCCACCAGTCTGGCAAGCGGAACCTACCTGTATCGGATCATGGCGACCGGAGCAGAAAGTCGGCACATGAAGACCGGACGCATGACCCTGGTGAAGTAAGGGAATAGCCGCCCAAAGCGGCTCAAGGTGAAACCGAGAGCACCCCCGGTACGACAGCGTATCGGGGGTGCTCAGGTTTGTTGGCTCAGCAGCCTGGAGTCAGATATGCGTCAATCCTGGCAATTTTTCCCGTGCGGTCAAAGAGGGCCACACTTTCTTCGCGAGAAAGAGTAAGTTCCGATCTCTCGGAAGAAATTTTTCCATGAATTTTCAGAAGAGAGGTTTCTGCAAGGTGATAGACAAAGAGCACCTGGCAGTAGGTAAAGGCGAGACTGTTCGCATGTATCTGTAATGACTGGTTTTCACCGCGGATATCGAACCAGTTGAATACTTCACGCTTGCGACAGAATTCACCCTTGCGAAGCAGCGCAGGATGAATGCTCAGAGATCCGTTCAAGATTCGAATTCCCAACTCTCCCCATCGACAGAGAATATCTTCTTTGACCTGACCAGTCAGCCCCGGCTGTTGTGCGCCTCCCCAGCCTGGAGTATGCGAATATGCGTCTTGCGGGAATGCACCATACCTGGCGGGTGACTGCGCCCCTCCCAGACTGTTACGGACTTCATAGTAATGACGGGCAAGTGCCTTGCGAGAACTCTCGGAAGCTCCCGTTTCTACTGCTTTCCAGAATGCGCTCTGTACAGCCAGAAGCAGTTTGGAAACCATGTGCCAGTACACACAGCCAAGTCCCTCATACTTGAAAAATCGTCCAGAGCGTCCTGTAAAGGAGGTATGTCGGAATGTCTTTTCATACAGGGCCAGCAGTTGATCCCGATCAGAGGATGCAACCTTGTATCCCTCTTTTTGCAGGGTGGTCAGCACATTTTCCAGGCTGGCTGCATTCACAAGGTCTGGATTGAAATAGTACTGTCCTTTGGTATTTCGGGCAATGAGGCGGTGATCATCATTCTTGACTAGCTTCCGAACCAGGGAAATCCGCACGACATCATTCGGAGCAATCTGATTGCGCTGGCTGAATCTGGGCAGCTTTTGATCGGGATAGAGCAGGTAACTGCCATGTTGATTGCTGTAGAGCGGGCTGTCCTTGAGCGCATCCAGCAGTTTCAGGGCCTCTCGCGTACTCAGACTGCCGCTCCCTAGAGCGGCTACCTGTCCCTCCAGCATTAACTGAAGCGGTTTAATATCAACAGACTTGTCCGGCCGAGGGTGAAAAATGTTGTAGCTGTGCACAAGTCCATCTTCTCGCCTGGATTTTTCCAGAGTTGGGCGGATCGCATCGCAGGCGAGAGAACAGAATTCTGACAGAGACGAGGATTCCAGACTTACAGGTTCCTTTGCAAGGCCCCGGGCATAGAGGTTCGCGCGGTATCGGCATGCTGCATGTCCCAGTGCATTCATCACTTCGAATCGGTCACCAGGACTAGCGATGTCATTACTTGCGGACAGGGCCTGCCAGACTTCCTCCATCCAGTTGGCAACTTCTGCAGATATTTGCCAGGTTGCAGGGCCTCTCTCGTGGTACAAAGTCTCCAGGAATCGCAGGTACTGGTGCAGGTAGAAGAGCGTAACCAGAGAACATCCCCAGCCCGCCAGGGCATTGTTGGCATCATTCCATTCGGGGCGTTGCGTGTTCAGCCAGATTCCAGCACCGGGAATCATGGCACAGAGTTTGGTCAGGGCAGGGACAAGCAGTTTTTCTGCCAGCGTGACCAGAACAGGATCTCCCTCCGCATTCTGGAGCAGGCATCCGTCCGTTCCGATTTCCCGCATTCGCGCGGAAATTTTCTTATGCAGATCCCAGTCAAATTCTACGGAGTGCTTGGGATCAGACAGGATGCTTTCATACTTCGCAAGCCGATAAGGTACCTGCACATAGCTGAAGATTCGCAGATCCATGAGCCTGGCGAGCCGCTCAGGATCGTGCTTATGCGCCCATTTTAGAAGGCAAAGCAGATAGACGATCTGATGATCTCCCCAGTATCCTATAGAAGCCCACGTATCAGATTCATCCGGAATTTCCCAGTCCACGCCGCTTCGTCCAATGCAGTAGGGATTGTATCCGTCTGCCGTGGAGGCATTCACGAATGAGGTCAGCATTGCCGGGTAGTAGCAGGGAAAAGACCTGCCCATGGCTTCCCAGTTCTGAAACAGGTCACGCCAGTTCCCGGAGTAGTCCAGTAACAACTCTCCCTGTTCGTTGTGGGTACGAATTTCGAATGTATTCCAGGGGCGGCTTGGATCTCCGTGTCGCCTGCTGTACGCAAGCGGCAGATACTCCGCAATCAGCCTGTGCAGCTGGAGGTTTTCGGGGGCGGGCAGTTGCATCCAGTCCACGGTATCAGGCAGATCCTGCAGGTAGGAGTCCGATGCGAGTGTATGATTGCGTACATGCACGAAACGGATCAGATCTTGCCTGTCTGCAGTGTATCCATGAAGGGGGATTCCCCCTCGCATGGCATTGAAGAGTGTATTGCTATAATGCCGCAGATCACTGGTTTTTTGTGCAGTTTTTTGCAGTCCGTCTGCCCCTGCCATGAGTTTTTGCAACTCTGTCGTATCCTCTTTTTCCTGGCGACGCAACGTACGATTGAGAGTGGATGAATTTTCCAAATCGTCATGCAGTCTCGTCAAATCCCCCACATGCTGATCAATATCCGCAACCAGGTCCCAAGAAATTGCACGGTCTTCCGTAAGACGGAAATGACGCTCCACCAGGTATGCTCCCCGCTGGCCGAGGATGGCATGTTCCGTACTCAGTTGCTGTCCTGCCCTGTATGCATCCAGCTGTTTGGTAGATAGCAGAATGGACTCCGGGCGCGGCCCGCTCTGCCAGACCAGTGTTGCCCGCAATGCCTCCTCGGGAACAGGATGGTCCACAATCCCCGAGCTCAGTGAAAACACCCCGACCTGTTTCTCCAGCTCACTCACTTTGTAGCCGTCTGCCAGCGTGCTGCGAGATCGCTGGATCTCTGCGCTGATGCCAGAGGGGAGAATATTGGAGATGCCATCCAGTACGCTAATGCGCATTGGCACACGCCAGACACTTTCCAGCCGGGCACGCCGAACAAAGCCAAAATGACGGACACATTGCCAGCTATAGGAAAAACGGAGGCTAAGGTCGCGATTGAATTCCTCAAAAAACAGTTTATTCCCTGTCGCGTTCTTGTACAGATTCCGTTCAATCCGATACAGTCCCTTCTGTCTTGGGCTGAATGGTTCCCAGAGCATGGTCCGATTGGAGCGATCAATACGTATCAGCGTGGTACTTCCTGTATATGGGGCGGAATCGTGCAGCTTGTCATCGGTCACATACGGGAACAGTGCGTGATCCGCATTCCTTCGACCTGCCGTCAATGCTCCCGTACTGGAAATAAACAGCCAGTGATCTCCCGAACTTGCCAGCGTAGTCAGAAAGGGGGGCAACTGGTTATAATTCGCAATCCTGTACCAGGATTCGCCATACCGCTCAATGATCTGTCCGGTACATGTGCCGTAGGCCGGATACAGTTTGCTGTATCCGGCGAATATGCCCTGAAAGTCACTCTTCGGTGACGAGGAACGGGATGTTGGCGTGCGCAGCACTTCCTTGCCCATCAGTGATATCAACAAATAGTCGGTAAGCACCCGGTTCGGAAGGTGCTGTCAAAGTAACCTCTTCATGATTCATGGTCAGGAACAGATTGGGAATCAGGGGAGGTTCGGACTCGTCATCCCCGCCATGACCAACTTCGGCAGCTTCCGGCCGGACACTCCAGTGATAGCGGAGCGAATCACTTTCCGCATCTGTTGCGATCACGGTACTGGAAATCTCTGCTCCTGCGGACAGTTCAATACTGTTACTGGCTTCCAGATCATTCAGAGTAAATGATGCAATTCTGGGAGACAAGTTTGAAGGCCAGTCTCCGGTCCACTTGTATTCCATCACATCCACCGCAGCTGTCTTTTCCCCATTTGGCATGAACATGCCATACCAGGTCGCAGTGCGTTCCTGTTTCTGTCCCCACAGGAATACATAGGACCCGATACACTGAACGGTATCGGAAGCGATTGCGATTTCGTAGCGACGCTCATACCAGTCTGCCTTGACGGTAGAATTGTTTTCAATCGGTGCCCCCCAAGGGGTGGCAGCAACTTCCCAGTGCCCCGTAGCTCCCCACTCGGTCACCACATAGGGCCCATCCCATCCAGATTCCTTCAGATAACGGGGCAGGTTGACAATATCGGCATACATCTGGATTCCCAGCAGATCCAGATCGGAGGCCCTGGTTTTGATTTGCTGAATCAGGTCAGGGTTGATTCCGGCAATCATCGTCAGCGTGGGGTGATTCCCATCCACTTCATGGATCATTTCCGAGATCTCATTGATGGCATCCCAGACCAGAGGATTGGATGCTCCCAGGTTCAGTTCATTGCCGATCCCCCACATCAGAAGGGCGGGATGATCTTTGTACAGCAGGACTTCTTCCCGAATCCTTTCCAGCTGGGCAGCAACAGCTTCGGAATCACTGTAATCAAAGCTGAAGATACCCCGCCCGGTTCCCGGTCGTTCGCGGGCAATTTCCAGCCCCATTGTGACCATCAGTCCATTGGCATGTGCCCGGTCCAAAACTTCCATGCCTGTATCCCGGCCGTTGTCTGTACGCCATGTTCGGAACGAATTTGCTCCATGTGCGGCTAGGGCTTCCACATCGCCAAACTCCAGTCCTGCCCCGTGAATGTAGAACGGGGCCCCGTCCTTGAACAGATGATATTTTCCGTCTGTCTGACGCACTTCAACCTTGGCCGGGCCCTGTTCTTGGGCACAGCCAGTGATTGAGACAAGAATGAATATGGCAAGCAGCCAGGAAAGAGTTTTGGGAGACATCCTATTGTGCTGTGGGGTCTGGAGGCTCTCGCAAAAACATCTGTATACCTTGCCCAATATTTCTGTGAGCACTCTCATGGTGATACTTCTCCGTTATCTGGGGGTTTTTTGCAGGAAATTCTCTGGTTTTCGCGCAAGAAGAGATTCAAGTGCCTCAAGGGATTTGCCTTTTGTTTCTGGGAGAACGAGGATAACAAAAATGAGTCCAAAAGCGGCCATGATTCCGTACAGCAGGAAGGTGGTGCCACTGCCCAGATTTGCAAGTTCCCACGGGAATACCAGCTGGACGGTAAAGCTCACGGCAGAGTTGATCAGTCCAACGAACGAAATTGCCAGTGCCCGTATCCGGTTCGGGAAAAGCTCCGAGAACAGAACCCACATGACTGGACCAAGGGAGACAGCAAACGAGGCAACAAATCCGAGGATTCCGGTCAGGATCAGGGCGGGGTTCATGCTGATTGCTGCCGCAATCAGGTCGGACTCGAACTCCCGGGCAACAGAAAGCCCTAATGCGTCCTGCAATGCTTGCTTGAAGGCAACATCAGAAGTGAATGTGACATCCAGAATTGGCTGCAAAGCCTGTGGATTGATGGCTGCGGGAAGCACAGCATCAGCCGGAAGCAGGTACGAGGCACTGTAGAATCCGTACGCCAATACGGCCATGGCAACCGTAATCCCCGTGAGTCCGAAAATGAGCAGAGGCTTTCTTCCCAGGCGGTCAATGAGTGCGATGGCGACCACGGTAAAGACGAGATTGGCCAGTCCCACAAGAATTGCCTGAACGAAAGAAGCATCCGTGCCAATCCCCGACTGTTCAAAGATCATGGGGGCATAGAAGAACACAGCATTGATTCCTGTGATCTGTTGCACAACGGCAAGCACGATTCCGATAAGGAGTGCCAGCTTCAGTGCGGGGGCAAACAGGGCAGTCAGCCCGGTTTTTTCTTTCGTGGCATCTGCCGCAAGGCTGGCTTGCACAGCCTGCAGATCCTTCTCTGCCTCCGCAGCTCCACTTGCCCGTGTCATGATCGCCAGTCCCTCGGAGGTGCGTCCTTTCATTACAAGCCATCGGGGACTTTCGGGTACCGCAAACAGGGCACCGAAATAGACCACAGCGGGAAGAGTTTCCAGTCCGAGCATCCATCGCCAGCTATGGGGACCGAACTGCAGTGTTTCTGCCCAGGCAGCGGGGCTCTCTCCGAGTTTCAGAATAATGTAGTTCGTGAAAAAGGCAGCCGTAATCCCAATGACGATATTGAGCTGGTTAAAGGATACCATCCGTCCCCGGAGGTTTGGCGGGGAGATTTCTGCGATGTACATTGGGGCAATGATCAGTGATGCCCCGACTCCCAGTCCGCCAATCATGCGGGCAATGACCAGAAGCACAAAGGAAGGTGCAAGTGCAGAGCCAATCGCCGAGATGGCATAAAGTATGGCAGCCCAGTAGAGAACATTTCTGCGGCCAATTCGGTTGCTGAGTGGCCCGGAGAGCAGCATGGCCAGGGAAGAGGTCAGGGTCAGTGAGCTGACGGCCCATCCAAGCTCCAGGCTGCTGAGATCAAATTCGACCTCAATGAAGCCGACAACACCGGAGATCACAGAGGCATCAAACCCCATAAGAAATCCGCCCAAGGCAACGATCAGGGCTGTTCGTGCAACATAAAGACTTCTGGTCATGATTCAGATTTTTCCTGTGGCAAGTTATGGCTGTGCATGCGAACCTGCACCTCTATGGGGAAAGATACACAAGATTTTCACAAGTTCTGGATGAGGTTGATCCATAACTGGCAAACCGATTCGGGACTATAGGCGGTCTCGTAATGTTTTCTCGCAGCCAGCGAACTTCGCAGCCAGGTGTCCTTGTTGCGGAGGGAGTGCAGAGCCTCTGCGATTGCTTCTGGATCGTCAGGCGGGACCAGAAAAGCTCCCTGTCCTGTCCCGGCGAGTGCCTCGAATACTGGACGCTTTGTGATAATGGCTGGGGTCCCTGCGCTGAGGGCTTCCATAATCGCCAGAGGCTGCGCTTCATGCACCAGAACACTTGGCAGGGCAAATACATGTGCAGTCTGGTGGAGTTTTGCCACAGTGCTCCGATCCCCAATCGGGCCGTGGACGGTGACGAATTCTGTCAGTCCATGTTGTTGGATGATGTGGTGAAATTCTCCCTCATCAGCAGAATTATTCCAGCGTCCCGCGAAGTGTGCCTCTACGGCAAGTCCCTGCTTGACCGCAAGGGCAATTCCTTCCAGCAGGTCATAGCATCCTTTTTCCCGGATCATATGACTCAGAAACAGCACCCTGAGTGTTTTTGAACAAGCATAGTCGCGGCGTTTGGCATCCAGCTGATCTTCCGAAGCTGTCGGCTGGACATAATTGGGGATTACGTGAAGTTTCTCCGCAGGAATCCATGTAGCAATCTGATTTGCCAGATCCTGGCTCAGGGCGACAATGCTGTTCAGCCGGCGAATCATGCGTTTTGCTGTAACGGTAGTTGCCGGGTGCCTGAAAAGTCTGGAAAAGTTTCCCCAGTGAACCACAGCAACAATTGTTTGAGCAGGCTGGAGGCAGGGGAGTACTGACAGAATATCCCGCCAGTGGCCTGAGGGCTGGGCGGAGATGTTCGCCCAGAGTACCGGATTGCCGTCAGAAAGTCGTTCTCGTATCTGGGGTTTAAGACCAAGATAATGTCTTACAGTATGTGTCCCTGAAAGTCCCGAGGGCAACAGAGCCCGGTCGGGGAGCGTCATATTGAATCGCCTGACATCGTAATCATCTTCAAGCAGGTCTGCCAAATTTTGGGTAGCCAGACTCTGACCATCTATGGGCGGAGGGTATCGTCCGATAATGTGGACAGCCCTTGACTCGTGCGGACGGGGTGCAGCGGGTGGCATGCGATTCAGAGACAGAAATGCAGATGGTCTTCTAAGGGTATCCTGTGTAGCGAGTCTATTGCAAGCAACCAGAAGATGTTCTCACCTTGCCGCAGCTCTCCTTTTCTTCTTCCGCTTTAGCTGTACCGCAGTATCAGGGTCCTTCTCAAAATTCTCCAGCAGTTCCCTGCAATGACGGATTGTTGTCTCCGTATTCAGTCCAATATTTCGTACGTAAATGTCCGTCTTTGCGACGCGTTTCCAGGTATGGTTCTTCTCCTGTTGTATGAGTGGCACGG
Source organism: Rhodothermales bacterium (assembly GCA_965203305.1). Classification (GTDB taxonomy): domain Bacteria; phylum Bacteroidota; class Rhodothermia; order Rhodothermales; family Bin80; genus Bin80. The sequence goes on from OZ241874.1 coordinate 605,733, forward strand.
AGGCTCCAGGCGGAAGGTAGGGCAACCCTGATACAAAATCTTCCCGGTACCTCTCATTAAGTACTTCAATGATTTTGATCAGCAGTTCCTCCCATGTGGTCACGGATATGCTCTCTCCCTCCCAGAGACGAAAGAGAAGCGAAGATGCGGGCACATATGAACGCTGAACAGCTCCTGAGGGAGTTTCCTTGTATTGCTTCGGATCAAAATCAGATAATCCAATCCATTCCCCGTCCGCACTTTTTGTTTTCTTTTCGGAAGTAGATGAGGGGGCAGTGTCTGCAGACAAGCCTGACAGCAGGGGGAGTGGCTCCTGTGGCTTGAAAGGCTGGAGTGTCTCTGGATCGCCCTGATCTTCGGGAAAGTGCAGGAAGTGTTGCAGGGCATCTCCCAGCACAATGCGGAACCCCTCCATATCCTGATCACTGTTCCTGCCGATGATTTCTGCCCACAGATATTCTGTGAATGATTCCGAGGGAAACTCCTGCTGCTTTCTGAACCACGACAGGAGAGCTTCCATGTAGGCTTGCTCCCGGTCCTGGGGCCGCATCATGCATCCAAGAAACTTTTCCGTGATCACGGCAGGGTCGTCTTCCAGGAGATGTATCTTGACGGCCTTTCTTTGGGCTCCCCCTGTGGAAAGGGATTGTGGCAGATAAATATGCCATGCTGTGCCATCGGTTACCGCATAGGGTACTTGAGGGCATTCGCGTTTCACCCAGCTCCAGTTTGGTCCCTCCAGAAGGGAGATTTGCTGGTTGATGTCCACACAGTCAATGAGCAGTACTCTTTCTCCGTGTTCCCGTATGCAGTAGTGTACGCCTCCGCCTTTTCGGAGTCCCTGACCTGATTCTACTACATCCGGGTCTCCGGTATCATACCCCAGTGCGCGAATCAGCGGGGATACCAGATACTGTTTCCTGTGCACAATGGACTTGACATGTGTTCTTTTTCTGGGCAGATCAGACTGAAGTTTCTGTATTTCGGATATAATCGTGTGTGTCTTCCTGTCTCCGTTCTGAGTCGGGGGGGTGGCCCTGGATATGTTCTCTTCGGGGGCTGGGTGTGTATTCATAGAGCTGGGATTAGCAATCTGCAAATATGCAGAAATCGTGAATTGGGGAAAAGGATCGCATGAGTGGACATAGAGCAGTCTGTATGTTCACCTCTCCACTTCCTTGGGGGTAACAGATATTCAGTGCCGTCTGTGCTTGTGTAATGATGTCCAACTTGAATATACTCCCTTTCAGATTAGCATGAGACTGCCTGGCTTTATTCACATGCAGAGGGAGTCCGCTATCAGGCAAGTTTGATTGCCGACAGATAGTCCGACTGAGCGGGTGTCATTAAACATGGGAAGGAATTTGCGTGTACAAGTCTCATCCGCTGTGCTTCTACCAACTTCTCCGCAATTTGGATCGTCCACTGTACATGCCAGATTTTACTGCCCAGGGATCAAAAACAGCAAATTCCTGCTGTCAGTGTCCAGGTCATGCAGGCAGTATTATATCTTTGCCGTTGTTGCCATGAGTATAGAGTTCAGGCTAATTTTGCAATACTTTCTCGTCAACAAGAATAGCAGTCAATGACTATCTCCAACACAACGCAAACCTCCGAGAAGCCGAAAGATATGCCATCCTTTGATTTCGGGTTTGAGATAAACTACGGTCAGGACAGGGGGCCAGTCAGGCCTGCTTTTGGGATCATGCACCGATTTATTGAAGCCTGTGAATCCTGCATTCAGTCCCTGGTTGGCTCCATAGGAATGTCAGTTGAGCCCGTGATCGTGCTGGAGAATGTAGACAAGGGATCAACCAGGGCGAGGTTCAGGATATTCTGGAAAGAAAAGAAGGGAGAGATATACAGCAAGGAAGTCAAAGAGGCACTGGCCAGCCTCACAGCAAAGGGAATCGGGGTAATCGTGAGCAGAATCAATGTGGATGACGGTTCTCTCCACCTCCAGAAGATACAGACTGAACTGCAACAACTGGCCCAAGAGGCTGAAGTACACCCTCTCGCACTCGTTTCACCGGTTTCCCATCTGGAGCTCATTGAAATCATCAGGGACTTTGATTCCATAAAATCTCTTCTGGCTGCAGGAGACAGGGCGGAGCTGGTATTTTCGGATGATCGCAGGGTTGTGTTTGATCGGGAAATCAGAGTGAATATTTCGGGACTGCGAGAAGAAGCCATGCGAGAAACCCATTCCCATTCCGATCCGGCAATGATCCTGATTGTGAGAAAACCGGATTATCTGGCGGACAGCCAGTGGCTGTTTCGTTTTGATGACAAGAATCTCTCCGCAGTTATTGAAGATCTGGAGTGGCTGGATCGCTTCCACCGCAGAGAGGAGGATGTCAGGCCGGGAGATGCCCTCCAGTGCCGAGCCAGAATTGAAGTGGCATACGGATATGACAGTCAGGTACTTTCCAAGAAGCACTATGTGGAGAAGATTGCGAGAGTCATGGAAGGAGGCGTTCTGAAACCTGAGCAGGGCGAACTGGATTTCTGAGAAATTGATGCTACCACAATACTTGTGTTTTTGCTGTGCACAGAGGCATGCACGCTGAATGTCCACATACCTTGTACAAGTGATCAGTATCATATCATACTCGGAGCTTGCCACCAGAGAAATCTCCCAGTAGAGTGATACTTCTCCGTCATCCGGGATTTTACAAGAGGTTTGACCTGTTTTTAGTTGAGAACTACATGGGGGTTTTACGGTACATGATGGTACCGCACACTTTTCCTGAAAGCCTCTTCTGCAAGAAACAGCTGAGAATGACTGTCGCAATAACGACACAGGCCTCCGAAGAGCCGAAAGATTTACCACCTTCGGATTTTGGATTTGACATAGAATACGATACAGAAGAAGGTCCGGCTAGGCGAGTTCTCGGGGCTACGTACCGATTTATTGAAGCCTGCGAGTCCTGCTGTCGGGCTCTTCTTGGGTCTATAGGAGGGGTATCCATTGAACCTGTGATTGTCCTGGAAAATGTCGTTACAGGATCAATCAGGACAAGATTCAAGGTGTTTTGGAGGGAGGAGGGAGAAGAAGTCATAAAAAGCGGAGATTTTTGGAGGATCATGTCCACCTTTTTAGTAGAAGGAATTAAGGTGGTAGTGCGCAGAACCAACAAGGATGAAGAGCATCCATATCTTGTGACAATGCAGTCTGATCTGCATCAATTAGCCAATGGGGTTGACCTGAATTCTCTTGCACCAACCGCGCCCATCTCTCTAGAAACGCTCATTGAAATTATCCGGCAGTATGAGTCTGTGAAGGAGCTTCTTGCCACAGGGGACAGAGCAGAATTAGTGCTGCCTGATCAGAGCAAGGTTACAATTGACCAGTCTGTCATAGCAGACATTGAAAAACTAAAGGAGGAAGCCACGCGGGAGACGCGTCCCCACCATGATCCGGGAATGATTCTAATTGTTCGTAAACCGGATTATTTGGCAAACAGTCAATGGGTGTTCCATTATGACGGAAAGAATCTCGCTGCAGCGATTGAGGATATAGAATGGTTGAAGAAATTCCAACAGCGAAAGATTGATACTCGTCCAGGAGACGCTCTTCAGTGCCAGGTCAGGATTGAGGTGGCGTATGGATATGACAGTCGAGTCATCTCGAAAAAGTATTACATTGAGAAGATTTTGAAAGTCATTGAGCGTGGTATAGAGGGGGCAGAGTAGAATTTGAATAGCCAACTCCATATGTTGTGCTCCAGATATACGAGCCTCTCGCAAAAATCCCGCCTGACGGAGAAATATCGCTATAAGAGTGCGGGCAGGTACATTGGATCGGGGGTAGAGGTCTTTTTGCCAGAGCCTCATACTTGCTATGTGGGTATCGGGAGAGGATTTCAAGATTGCAAAAATGCCGCTCGGAATGTTCTCTCAACTAAGCATTACGGAGGGATGACAAGGCCGGAAAATTCCGAACAGGGATGATTAGGGAAAAGAGAATGATTGAGAGACTTTTCAGCATACTGTACTGCCGCCTGTTTGACTCAAATAGGGCAGATCAGCACGCCATAGTCAAGAACAAATCCCCTCTGCTCGGAGCACCTCCAGATCAACCTGGCCTTGTCACCAATATTATTGCGGGAAGCGATTCTGTGTCCCAGTAATCATCTCCGTTACGCTGCCGCGCTCACCGCCGCAGGCGGGAGTACCTGCTCAAGGATATTCAGCCCCTCATCAATTTCTTCCCTCGTAATGGTTAATGCTGGACGAAAACGGATGGCTGCCCGCCCGCATCCGATCACGATGAGTCCGTTTTGATAGCAGCACCTTAGGAGTTCGTCTCGCAGTTCTCTGGATGATACATCTATGGCACACATCAGCCCGCGGCCACGTGCATTTGTGAGGTGAGGCGAATGCTCCGACAAGGTTTGCAGCCGGCTCAGGAGGTAGCTGCCAACAGAGGTGACATGGTCTAGAATCTTCTCCTGCTCCATAACTTCCAGAATTCGGTCAGCCCGAACCATGTCTGCCAGGTTTCCACCCCAGGTAGAATTGATGCGTCCCGGTTTTACAAATACATGATCCCCTACTTCATCAAGGCGAGGGCCCGCAATCACTCCACATACTTGTGTCTTCTTTCCGAAGGCAAGCAGGTCAGGCACTACTCCCATCTGTTCCCATGCCCAGAAAGTACCTGTAATTCCTGCCCCGCACTGGACTTCATCAAATATGAGAAGTGCATCATTTTCCAGGCACAGTTCCTTGAGGGCTTGTAAAAATTCGGGACGGAAGTGATGATCTCCCCCTTCCCCCTGGATGGTTTCAAGAATGATACAGGCAATTTCATGCTTGCGATTGTGGAAGCAGGATTTTGCTTCGTCCAGAGCCTGAGTCTCCAGATGCTCTACCTGTTCCAGGTGATCGGCAAGAGGAAATGTAATCTTTGGATTCAGGATTCGGGGCCAGTCAAATTTCGGAAAATACTTCGTCTTCCATGGATCAGAAGTGTTTGTCAGAGACAGTGTATAGCCACTGCGCCCGTGGAAGGCTTCTTGCAAATGCATGGCCTGACGACCGCGTTCTTCGGAAATTCCTTTGGAAAGATTTTTTCGGACCTTCCAGTCAAATGCTGCTTTCAGTGCATTCTCAACAGCAAGTGCACCACCGGAAATAAAAAAAGCATACGGTAGCGATTCGCACTGTGCAGCACGGTGAAATCTTTCCAGAAATCCTGCCATGTGGGTTGTCTGGATATCTGAATTTGCAATCTTGTTCAGTGCCGCATCCTGGAGGCGGAGAAGAAACTCGCTGTCCGAATGCAGCTTTGGATGGTTCATTCCCAGCATGCTGCTGGCAAAGAATCCAAAAAAATCCAGATACGACTTTCGGGTTACTTCATCAACAAGCCTTGCCCCCTGGCTGGACTGCATGTCCAGTACAAGAGGCATCATCCCCTTTGAGTTGATATACTTGCCAAATATGTCCGGTACTTGTTCGGGGCGAATATGCATAGAATTTGAGGCTGTTATCCGTTCAGATGACGGATCAATACTTGTATTTGAGGGTATGCGTAGCACTGAAACCAACTTTCTTGGCTTTTGAGCTCCAAAACCACAAAAAGTCCCCTTCTCCCTAGAGAACTTACTCGGAAGAAGCAGTCCGGTTCAGCCGGAGGGGACGGAGTGGGCAGCTTTGTCGGGTTGCCCGTGATTGAAGCTGTGCAACCTGCTCGGCGCCCTGACTGGCTCCGTGTAAAACTGCCTTATGGTCCGGTCTACAGAAAGCTGGTGGACCTGATGGAAGAGCACGATTTGCATACCGTCTGCCAGAGTGCTCGCTGTCCCAATATGGGCGAATGCTGGACGGCTGGTACAGCGACATTCATGATTCTCGGGAATGTGTGTACACGATCTTGTGGATTCTGTGCCGTTCAAACGGGAAGACCGGAACCTGGACTGGACTATGATGAGCCTCGCCGTGTGGCAAGAGCTGCCCGTATCATGGGGCTGGGACATGCGGTCATTACATCCGTCAATCGTGATGAGCGAAAGGATGGAGGGGCACCTGTTTTTGCGGAAACGATTCGGCGAATTCGGGAAGAAATTCCAGGATGCACCGTAGAGGTACTAATTCCTGATTTCCGGGGCATATGGAGTGCGCTGCAAATCGTTCTGGATGAGAAGCCCGAAATTCTGAATCATAATGTAGAGAGTGTTCCCAGACTGTATCGCCGCGTTCGCCCGCAGGCAAACTATGAACGCTCACTGGAGGTCCTCAGAATTTCGAAGAACCAGGGACTGCGCACAAAGAGTGGTATTATGGTCGGCCTTGGCGAAACTGAAGAAGAAGTGTTTGAACTGATGGACGATTTTGTGCGTGTCGGAGTTGATGTGATGACCATTGGACAGTACTTGCAGCCAACACGCATGCATCTGGCGGTGGAAGAATTTATTCATCCTGATCAGTTCAAACGGTACAAGAAAGTCGGTGAGGGGAAGGGGATTGAACATGTTGAAAGTGGCCCGCTGGTTCGCAGCTCCTACCACGCAGAGCGTCACGTATAGCACGGGCACCGAAATGCCCCTCACTATTCTGTCTGACTGATTTCCCTTGGACAGGATAACGTCACCCTGGAAAGCCTTGGACCACTATTCTTGGAGAGACTGCCTCTGTTGAGGTACAAGGTCATCTGCATCCCTTGAACTGGTTACCTCGGAACGAACAGCAAAGGATTCATTGCTGGGGGATGGGTGCCCCGCGCTCGTTCGGGATGCAGGGACCGCTTGGACGCTGGTCTTCAGGGACGGCATAAAGCTCACGCAGGCGAACAAGTTCTTCTTTGAGTTCCTGCACGGTCTCCGAGTATGCATCTTCACTGTACACGCTGTTCATTTCCATCGGATCAGACTCAAGATCAAATAATTCCCATTCATCGCGATTATAGAAATGAATCAGTTTGTAGCGTTCAGTTCGGACACCATAATGACGCTCAACGCAGTGATAGCCAGGATATTCATAGTACTGGTAGTAATGACTGGTGCGCCAGTTTTCCGGGGTTTCTCCCAGGAACAGTGGCTTGAGGCTTCTTCCCTGGATATCTTCGGGTACATGGATGCCTGCCAGATCAAGGAAGGTTGCGGCAAAGTCCAGGTTTGACACCATGGCATGATTTACGCTCCCGGCCTGGATATGGCCTGGCCAGCGAACAAGCAGTGGGGTAACCAGTGACTCTTCATACATCCATCGCTTGTCATACCATCCGTGTTCTCCCAAATACCATCCCTGGTCAGAGGAGTAAATCACAACAGTATTCTCGGCAAGATTCTGGTCTTCAAGATAATCGAGTAATCGTCCGACATTGTCATCCACGCCAGCGACTGTTCGCAGGTACTCTTTTGCATACCGTTGATATTTCCACCGGGTCAGTTCATCTCCGTCAAGATTCGCCTCCAGAAATGCCTCATTCCGTGGACCATAGATGTCTTCCCATGCGGCGGCCTGCTCTTCATTCATGCTTTGAGGAGCGGTAAGTTTTAGATCCTCCACATTCATATGCCGTGCGATGGTCATTCCCTGTTCGGCTGCGGGAGATGCCCGATTAGAGTAGTCATCAAACAGGTTTGGAGGCTCTGGAATATCCTCGTCTGCATAAAGCTCAAAATGACCTGGTCCTGGATGCCATTCCCGGTGGGGAGCCTTGTGCTGGTACATAAGCATAAAAGGCCTGGAGGGGTCGCGCTGTGTTGACAGCCAATTGAGTGCCAGGTCTGTAATAATGTCTGTCGTATAGCCATCAATCTGAATGGTATCTCCCGGAATCAGGAAGCGGGGGTTATAGTAGGGGCCCTGCCCGATCAGTACCTGCCAGTGGTCAAACCCTGTTGGATCACTTTGCAGGTGCCATTTTCCGATTATGCTGGTTTGATATCCTGCATTCTGCAACAATTTTGGGAAAGTTTGCTGTGCGCCATCAAACCGTTCTCCATTAGTGAGCTGGCCATTGATGTGGCTGTGTTTTCCCGTCAGAATCACGGCACGACTGGGGGCACAGATCGAATTTGTCACCAGGCACTGCGTAAATCGCATCCCTTCGTTGGCGATTCTGTCCAGATTGGGAGTTTCGTTTACAACGGATCCATAGGCACTCAGTGCTCTTGCCGTATGGTCATCTGTAAATATGAAAATAATATTCGGTGGCAGAGATTCCTGCGTACATCCTCCTGCCATCAAAAGAACGAAGAACGGAATCAGTCTTGAAAATTTCATGTGGATACAGTTTGCCCTGACGCTTAAACCTAAGAAAATTCCAGCATTATTGTTTGATCGGTGTGCAAGAGAAGCGGTCCCCGTGTTCCCATTGTTGATTCTGAGTCTGCTCCTCGTTCTGTGTGTATCATCGCCATACAAAAACAGTCAACTCAAGGTCAAGCGCATGAAAGCATCTTCACCAGTATGGGGATTCATCTGCGAATTGTCTTCTTCCACATGATCTGAGTGAATCGTGTATCTATGATCTGGTACCGGTTTCCGTCCCAAAATAGCGGGTGCCCATCACGAAAACGCAAAGCCTGTTGCAGAATCCCAAAGGACCCGTAGGAAGGGGCTTACATGCGTGATTGCCATGAGTATTTTTTGAAACTTGGCGTGCCTTGTACAATATAAGCGGATATATATCACGTACCTGCGAATTCATGTTCTTCAATCTCCTTATAATTCTCCATGTTTTCCTGATTGTTTCTGGGGGAACGGCTATAGTCTCGGCAATATGCGCGTTTGTCCTGGATTCGGGCTGGGTGGATATTCCCTGGATTGCCTCGGAAGCCGCGGCCGCGGATACGGCATGGTGGGTGTTTGGCACGTCCGGCATAATCGCACTGGCAGTACTTGTAGTGGAAATAGGATTTGTCGTCACAGGTGCAATAAAAGACAGGTTTTAGTCTCCTATTTTATAACAGAATTTTCAGATGAAAAAGAAAAAATCAAGAAGATTCTTAAAGAGAATGGCAAGGTCCTGCAGAGATCGCCTGGCGTGATGGATCAGATTGAAACATAGTACAGGAGTCTGTGCAAGCAGGAGGATAACAGCTTGAAACCCGAAGAAATTGATATTGCAGTAAAGAAGCAGCGGCTGGAACTGTGCATGGACAGTGCTTACAAGAAGTTGGGAGTTGCCCTGCACGAGGATGAGAAGGGGTAAACGGAGGGACCTGCAGTTCAATGACACACAACCATTCTGAACCTCACGGCATGACGGAGAATGCCAGCGAATCCCTGTTCCCAGAACACAGACCCATATACTTCAGGATACTGAACATCACCCAACTGACAATGTTTACTCGGGTCTCCCTGCTGTGCTCGTTGCCAGTGTAATCTTGGGGTGGGATGCTCTGGGGGGGTGCGGGGGAGCAGATACACATCTATGGGTTCTGCCATGGTCCATCAAGGAGTATTCTGATTTCGGGCTTCCCGTATGTGTTGCCCTGACCCTTGTCGGCTTATATGAGGATAACCCTGGTCACGAGTGAAGTCAAATTTTTCCCGACTACAGAGGGGACAGATATCCTCATGGACACTCAGGTATGTATGCTCCCGTAGAAAGGGTACGTGAGGTTTGGACTGAAGCCTGCAAATTGGAGATTTTCAGCTCTGGATCAGCCCCCGTTTTGCAATGTCAAGACAGAATTCAAATCAATAAACCCAATACATCAAATGACGAATGATCGTACACTTGCGATACTAAAGCCTGACTGTGTTCGCAGGTGTTTGACAGGAGAAGTGTTGCGCAGGATTGAGATTGCGGGATTCAAGATATGCGCGCTGCAAATGTTACAACTGACCCGCACCCGTGCAGAAGGATTCTATGCAGTCCATCAAGAGCTTCCGTTTTTCAATGACTTGGTGGACTTCATGACAAGCGGTCCGTGTGTACCAATTGTGCTGGAAAAGAAAGATGCCGTAACAAGCTTCCGAACCTTTATCGGAGCGACGGATCCAGAAGAGGCAGACAAGGGAACGATCCGCAGACTTTTTGCAGAGAGCAGGGCGGAAAACATTGTTCATGGTTCGGATTCGCCAGAAAATGCACAGAAAGAAATCGCATATTTTTTTGGTGAATCCGGTATTCCCGCAGATGCCAAATGAAACTGATTCTGTTCGCAATCACCCTGTTTGGTACCAGTATCGTCTCTGCTCAGGAGACAAGAGTTCAGACGGGTGCAGAGGTTCTGGCAGAGGCAAATTTTGATCAGCTGGCCGGCAGTATGGTGGGACTGATTGTAAATCACACGGCACGGATTGGCGATGATCACCTGATCAACCTGGTGCATGCTGCACCCAATGTTGCGCTTGGTGCCATTTTTGGGCCGGAGCATGGGTTGCGTGGCACGGCGGAGGATGGGGAAGCCGTCAAGGACGGGGTTGATCAGATGACTGGTGTACCGGTGTACAGTCTCTATGGAGCAACCCGAAGACCGACCCGGGAGATGCTCTCCGATCTGGATATCCTGGTATTTGACATTCAGGACGTGGGAGCCCGATTTTATACATTCATCTCTACGATGGGGCTGGCAATGCAGTCAGCAGCGGAGGCGGGAATCCCGTTTATGGTTTTGGATCGCCCCAATCCTCTTTCTGGAACCTATGTGTCAGGATTTGTTCTGGAATCCGAACAACAATCGTTTGTAGGGCAGTTTGCGATCCCGATTGCACATGGTTTAACTGTTGGGGAGCTGGCGAAAATGATCAAGGGAGAGGCATTGCTGCCGGGTCTGGAGGCTCTGGATTTACGGATCATTGCAATGGAAGACTGGACACGCGCAATGCAATGGCCCGAAACAGGTCATCCCTGGGTTCCTACCAGCCCGAACATCCCCAAGTTTGAAACTGCGCTGGTGTATCCCGGAACATGCTTCTTTGAAGCGACTTCTGCGAGTGAGGGAAGAGGAACGGTCAACCCCTTTCTGCAGGTGGGAACTGTTGGTGTGGACGGGGAGCAGATTGCCGCAAAACTCAACAGGAAATTATTGCCCGGTGTACAGTTCGAAGTTGCTGAATTCACACCCAAGCCCCTGACCAGTATGGATTCCGCGCCAAAATTGAATGGACAGGTTATTCAGGGACTGGGGATCAGGGTTACAGATCGCAAGGCCTATCAGCCAGTGGAGACGGGAATCCACATTCTGCATGCGTACTATCACGCAGTACAGGACGCAGATGAGTTTTTAACCAGACCTGAGTGGCTGGGGAAACTCTCTGGTACTGCAGAATTGGTCAGCATGCTGGACTCTATGGATCCAGAGGAGATCACTGCATCCTGGCAGGATGGTGTGGATGATTTTATTCAGCGGAGCGAGAACTATTACCTGTATGAATAGAGCCGCGCCAGAGGATGGCATAGATGATTTCAAGGTATCCGCCGAGGATGAGCAATGGGGCGACATAAAGCGACAGGAATCCATCTACTTCATTCTCCAGGCGCATGACCGCATACCCGACAACAATGGCCAGCACTCCTATGGCAATCAACACATAGTTATGGGTTGACAGAATCATGGAGCGTTTTCCTGTGCGGTATCTCCTGGATTTCGATTTTGCGTATTTTTTGGAACGGGCCATTTGCCAAGATTGATCAGGGTTGCTTGCACCAGCTCATGTCATTTAGGTTTCCAGGGTTATAATGCCTGACTTGCCGCGCATCTTTGTCGGGATAACAGTTGCTGTTCTTAGCCAGTGGCTTTTTTTTGGAAGACTGGAATTATGGGGAGCTGTTCCAGATGTGGTTCTGCTCTATATCCTTCTGGTGGCTGTACGCTATGGTCAGACAGCGGGAGCCTTGTCCGGCTTTGTAGCGGGATTTGCCCTTGACGCAATTTATGGCCTATGGGGTGTCAACATGTTCGTGAAGACACTCGTCGGATTTCTGATTGGCCTCCTGAATGCCATTAACAGCCAGGTTTTTGAAAGGTCTGTACGTCGTGTTATAGAACTCTCTCTCATTACTTCGCTGGCACATAATCTTTTACTAGTTCTTTTTGTGCTTTTGCAAGAAGGAACGGGCACTGGAGATTTGATATGGGTTGTGTGTGTGGGAAATACTCTGTATACAACATTTATTGCTTTCATGGTTGCGACATTCTGGCGCAGATGAGGACTTGCAAAGCCTCGCTTTCAACTTCTGCATGATTCGCAGTGTGCGTTGTACCGGTTGACAAATTCCGGTTTCGTCAGACTGTATGTCCCGGGGACTTATAGAGGAAACTGTGGAAAGCGAGGAGGAACCAGAGCCTTTGCCATTGTTGCAGGAGCAATTCTTTTAAGGTGATGCATCTGTCCGGGTGGCTTCACTGGTATGTATCCCTGTGAGAAATACTCATTGGAAGTCAGAGGCTGGATCTTAGCCGTATGCGCGGGTAGCGGTTTCAAAGGGAGCAGTGAAGTACCGCATAAACAAGTCTCCGTATGCGTTCATTGCCACCGCGATTTCCGAGCCGCTGTCCGATTTTCGGGAGGTTCCTGCATCCGTCCCGCATGCTTGCACTCTGACAGGAAATCTGGAGAGCTTTACTACATCCGGATGTACAAGGTATACAGCCGCCAGTGGATCCCATGCGTAAAACACTCCCTGCCTGGCATGCGGTCGGACAGACTCCAGTACCTGGGCTGTCATGCGCCCAATGGGGCAGCGAGCTATTTTGGTGAACTGGTCAATGAAAGGAATCTTCACGGGGACCTGATTCGTGGCATCCAGAGGGATCAATGTGAGAGGCAGGTCCGAGGAGCACACCTTTGATGCTGCTAGTGGATCTACAAAGAAATTCCATTCTGCCTTTTTGGTCGGAGAGACAAATTCTTCCATGTCATTGACATTTCCGGGCACATTAACCGCTCCCCCCATGATGACAAGTTCCTGGATCGCCGGGGCGGCAGCACGGGTCAGGTTCGCCAGATTGGTGAGAGAGCCAAGTGCCAGTACACGGACTGGGCGGGATGCACGTGAAAGCCTGCGTTCCAGAAAAGAAACTGCATGTTCTTCCTCGGGGGGAATATAGGCTGCTGGCAGGCTGACTCCCGGGAGATCATTGGACAGGTTGCGCCAGTGCCTGGGATAAGCTGCGTTGCCGCTGGACGGCTTTGCATGTCCGATGTAGACGGGAATATGTCCTTTTGCGAATGCCGAAATGATTCGGGCAATATTTATTGCAGCACATTCCGAGTCGGCGAGGCCATAGGAGATCGTAATGGCTTCCACATGAATTGTCGGATGAAGCAGTAAATATCCAAGGGCCAGAAGATCATCAGGGCCCGCATCGGTGTCAACAATGACACGATTGAGTGTAGAATCAGGCATCATAAGATCCAGCAGTTACAGTTCCCCCGGAACCTGTCCAGTTCGTATGAAAGAAGTTCCCTCGTTTCTTATCCGTTCGTTCATAGGTATGTGCACCAAAATAGTCTCTTTGTGCTTGAATGAGATTTGCCGGACTCTGTGCACTCCTGTATCCATCATAAAAGGCAAGTGCACTGCCAAGTGCAGGAACAGCAATGCCACAGGTTGTTGCTGTTGCCACGACTCTGCGCCATGCTCCCTGTGTATCCGAGAGTGCTTTCGCAAAATAGGGAGCTGCCAGGAAGGTCTCCATATCCGGGCACTCGTCAAAGGCTTCCCTGATCTTTCCCAGGAATACCGAGCGAATGATACAGCCCCCACGCCACATAAGAGCGATACGTCCATAGTTCAGCGGCCAGTTGTACTTCTGAGCTGCTGCACGGAGAAGCATGTATCCCTGCGCATAGGACATGATTTTTGCCGCATATACTGCATCATGCAGATCACGCAATAGTGTACTGGATTCGGACTTGTCATAGACCGGGAGAGGTCCGGGAAGTATTTCTGAGGCACGGCTGCGCTCCGCGGTCAATGAAGAAAGAAAACGGGAAAAGACAGCCTCTCCGATCAGTGTGAGGGGAATTCCTTGATCCAGTGCGCTTGCTACGGTCCACTTTCCAGTACCTTTCTGTCCGGCGCAATCAAGAATGGTGTCCAGCGTGAATTCTTCGTTTTCATCCTGGTAGCCCAGGATGTCGCTTGTGATCTGAATCAGATATGAGTCAAGCCTGCCTGTATTCCATTCCTTGTAAACCTGTTGCATGTCCAGATTAGAGAGTCCCAGGAGGACTTTCATAATATGGTAGGACTCTGCAATGATCTGCATGTCGCCATATTCAATTCCATTATGCACCATCTTGACAAAGTGTCCCGCTCCGTCTGGTCCAAGCCACTCACAGCAGGGGGATTGATCCACTTTTGCAGCTATACTCTGAAAAATTGAGCGTACATGCTGCCATGCGTCTGCACTGCCCCCCGGCATAATGCTCGGTCCGGTTCTCGCCCCCTCTTCTCCACCGGAAACCCCGGTCCCAATGAATAGCAATCCCCTGGATTCTGCTTCTCTGGTACGTCGAATCGTATCGTAATAATGAGAATTTCCGCCGTCAATAATGATGTCACCGGTATCCAGGAGTGGTACAAGACTGGAAATCATCTGATCAACACTATCGCCTGCTTTCACCATAAGCAATATGCGGCGAGGTCGCTTGAGCGTAGCAACGAGTTCCCGAAGGGAATGAGCCCCCCTGACAGAGGTATTCGCAGCCGGCCCGGCAAGGAAGTCCTCCATTTTGGAGCTTGTACGATTATGGACAGTCACGGAGAATCCGTGATCATTCATATTCAGGACCAGATTCTGTCCCATGACAGCCAGCCCAATTACACCAATATCGGACGACGGAACGGGCTTCATGGGCTTGGAAGGCTTGTGTACTGGTATGGAGCAGGTCAGGACAGGGAGGTTGCAAGATCCGGCTCAGAAATACCTGGACACATTGGTATCAGAAATATCCGAGAATAAACTATCTTCATTGAGCTTGCCCGGGAGCCCGTATTTGAGAGCCTTCCATATCGCGAAGCCGGTCTCCGAGTACTTCTCGCATACTGTCTGCCAACACATTAAGCTCTTGAACTACACCAGGGTGGGTGTCTGACACATCATGGAGTTCTCCAATATCCGCCACAAGGTTGTAGAGTTCCAGTCCTGCGTTTTGCTGTGTGTATTTTCCGGGGATTCCGTCTAACCCCGGCTCTTGTCCATTCATGGTCCGATACTGATGAGGAAAGTGGAGTTTCCATTGATTGCTTCGCACGGCATGAAGTTCATTCTGTTTGTACCAGAAGAAATAGGCCTTCTGAGGGGACCGGTCACTTTCTCCAGTCATGAGCGGCCAGATATTTTGCCCATCTATGGGATGCTCCGGCAGTGGTGCACCAATGAGATGTGCCAGTGTTGGAAACAGGTCAATGGTCATGGCGGGGGTATTTACGACCAGTCCTTCAGGCAATATATTCGGCCAGCGAGCTATGAACGGGACTCGTACTCCGCCCTCCCAGGCAGTTCCTTTTCCTTCCCGCAGAGGGCCAGTACTGCCGGCATGATTGCCATAGCTTAGCCAGGGACCATTGTCACTTGCAAATAGAACCAGTGTATTGCGGTCAATACCTGTTGCCTGTAAGGTTTGCAGAATCTGTCCCATGGACCAGTCAATTTCATGGATTACATCTCCGTAAAGTCCTGCGCCACTGGCACCGTTATGCTTTTCAGATACAAATAGTGGTACATGTGGCATCGGGTGAGCGATATAAAGAAAGAACGGACGGTCAGCAGACACCTGAGATCGAATAAACTCTGTGCTGCGCAGTGTGAAGTCCGCAGTAAAGAGGGATTGATCCATATTGTATCCAACGATGGAATCTCCTTCAATTGTGGGCAGATCTCCCCAGACCTCTGGATTTTCGGGATGATAGGGCCACATGTCATTCGAGTAAGGGATCCCGTAAAATTCGTCAAACCCGTGTTTCAGGGGGAGAAAATCTGGATGATGTCCAAGATGCCATTTTCCATATGCCGCAGTAGCATATCCTTGTGCTTTGAACAGCTCCGCAAGAGTTACTTCATCCTCATGCAGTCCATGGGAATTCATGGGTCCCAGTGCACCGTGTATTCCGATCCGGTTGGCATAGTTGCCGGTCAGAAGTGAGGCACGGGATGCAGAGCAGACGGCCTGGCTTACATAAAAGTCTGTAAAACGGACTCCTTCCTCCGCCATGCGGTCAAGGTTCGGAGTAGCATAAGTGTCCAGCCCATAGACACCGATATCCCCGTATCCCATATCATCCACGAACATGATGATTACATTCGGAGGGGGTGGGGGACCATCTCCACAGCCCATGAGAAGAAGCATGGACAGGCAGAAATACTTTGGCATCGCGACAACTGGTTGTTCTTTGAATGTCTGGGGGTACTGTTCGGTATTAATTTTCAAGAGACAGGAGAAGTACGGTGTAATGGACAGGTATGTACAGAAACGCAGCCCCTGCAATGTTCTGCTTCGTCAGGCTGAAACTGCAAGCATGCGGAGTATGATGCAATAGGAGTGCATGAATCAGCACATTTTTTGAGATGGAGTTTCTGTATCAGGCTTGTGAAGATCGCACTCTTGTCCCGGATTGGAAGAGTCATATCCATGGATCAAGTCAGGGATATTCACGTTAAAGGGGTTTTTATGATTTTCAGCCTTGAAAGAGTACAAAACCGTATAGAAAATTTATTCACCTTGTAGCACAGCATGGGGTAGATTCTGCATCTCCCTCAGTACAGGCAAGAGGCTGGTGATCTGACCGACTCTCAAATATTCACTTAAACCTGATATTATGAAATCCCTTTTATACCCACTGGTGGTTCTTTTCCTTGCGGCGACATTTACAGCGTGTGGAGGTGCAGACACTTCAAGCTCCGATACGACAACATCCGAAGAGACAGAGAAAATATCTGGCAATGAAATCATCATTCGGCCTCTTGGAGAGGAAATGAAATATGCGGTGGATACGGTCACAGTAAATGCGGGACAGGAAGTCACTCTGGTGCTGGAAAACACTGCTACGATGCCAACGATGGTTCACAATGTTGTTATACTCACGACAAACAGTGACGAAGATGCGAGTCGGGTTGGTATGGCAGCAATTACTGCTGGCGAGGCACAGGGTTATCTTCCCGAGGATGAAGCCATCTTTGCCGCGACTCCCATGGCGCAACCGGGGGAAACCGTCCGTGTAACTTTCACCGCTCCTTCGGAGCCAGGGGAGCATCTGTTCATTTGCACCTATCCGGGGCACTATGCCTTGATGAGGGGAATTCTGGTTGTCGTCTAGATCATAGATTCTGACAGTTTCCCTGCTTAAGGGCATTCATTGCCGACTAGCTTGAGACGGGGTAAAGGATAATCTTCTGGACTGGCATGTTCACATGCTGGCTTACAGATTCTGTGACCGAATCACAGAAATAAGCCAGTCTATGTGGTATACGGACTGGTGGTCTCAATCGTCCATGTCTATCTGATCATATGTCTCAAAAGTATCCTCCCTGACACCACATATATGTCTTGTGCCTTGAGTTTAAGGCAGATACTGAATCCGGTCTCGTATATCCTCATCCAGTGCTGTTGATGTACCGTTTGTAGTTGACTGCAAGGGACTCGGGAAAAATTTCCTTTACTCGGCGAATTTTTCAGGGAAGTATCTAGGGGCTATCTTCCCCTTTTTTATTGCGAATCAGGATTCGGTTATACACCTTTCTATTACCAATTCTCGTCAGGCATTCATAGTCAATCCAACGCGCATTGTTCGCTATCCCAAGTATCTCAAACTGCTCTGGATTGTACTTGTCCAGAAAAGTAATTGGCACTCCCATTACCCCATCCCAATCCATGGGAATATCCTTCGTCTTATCTACATTAATAATATTATAGTTATCATATTTCGGGTATTCTTCCGAAGAGTACTCCCTGTACAATATCAATTCCTCGTTACGCTTTCTATGCTCTAGGTTGGTAAACCAATGAACACCTGACACACGAATCATTCCTTCTTTTCTGTCCGAGGCGGTGGCATAGTCTTCATACCTGCTCATAAAATGCGCCGCTCCGCCCTGAAACCCATAACCCAACCATATCTTGTTCGCCTTGATGAGAGGGAAAATCTCCTTGTACGTAATCGCATTTTGATGGCCGATGACCAGAAACTTCTTCTCATACTCCATCAACTGGGCCACATACTCCCGAAATAATGAGAATGGAGGATTGGTGACCACAATGTCGGCTTCCTTCAGTAACTCAATGCATTCCTGACTCCGAAAATCTCCATCTCCCTGCAAGTGATGCACATCAATCTCATGGGGATCCGGCATCCGGTTTCCGTCCTTGTCCCCTGTGTACTCCAGCCAGATTGCCTGCTCGGCATCATGCCGCGAAAACAGGTCCCTCTGCTGATTCTTGTAGCAGGTGGTGATCAGCCGTTTCAGCCCCAAATGCTCAAAGTTGAGGGAGAAGTATTTGAAAAAATTGCTCACCCGTGGATCATCACAGTTGCAATAAATTACCTTCCCCCGGAAATGCTCCCTGTAGTGCCGTAATTCCTTCTCAATATCAATGAGCTGTGTATAGAACTCGTCCTTTGCAGCTCTCCTCGCCACATGCAGGTTTCTATTTTCTGACATCAAAAATCTCTGATTCAATTACTGTTCCATTCCGTCTGGATTTCCTCCGTCGAATTTGTACACTTTGTGTCGGGGAGCGTTCTAATGGATGCTTCAGCCTCGCTGGTACGATCCTGCCCACATTCAATATCATAATCATTGTGGAAATGGACCAGCACTAAACCTGCGGGCAACAGGGCGGAACAGGAGTATGGGGAAGCATATTTTCCGCATGACGAATTAACATGTACAAGCAGGGCTATTGAATGGCAAGAGGAAGAAGCCAAAAGGTGATGGAGTTTTTGGGCGTACGAACAGAGGGATCCATGTCGCTACGTCTCTTTCCTGCCTGGATGCAAGTACTTGGTATCCAGGGGGTTTGTCTGCGAGGTATAGATCTGCCCGTTGATGGAACACTGGAAGTGCATCGCAGGACGATTCAGCGCATAAGAAATGACCCTGATGTCTGCGGTGCTCTGATCACATCTCATAAATTGTCCATCTTCCGTGCAGCTGGTGAATTGATTGATCGGTATACTGATACAGCAAAGCTGACGGGAGAGGTTTCGGCACTGTACAAGCGCAACGGGAAGCTGTGGGGACATGCCGCAGATCCCGAAACCTGCGGACTTGCCATGACAGATATCATACCCGCAGACTGGTGGAGTCGGAATAAAAAGTCAGGAATTCTCATTCTCGGTGGTGGAGGGGCGGGTATTGCTATTCTTGTACACATACTGCAACAAACAGAAAATCCTCCCGCATTCCTGCAGATTGTGGAAAAGTGCGCAGATAATCTGGCACACGGTGCCCGTGTTGCAAAGCGTATAGATTCGGACAGGACAGATGTGGAGTTTATTCATTCTCACGCCCCGCTAGTCTGTGACCAACTTGTCTCTGAACTTTCCCCCGGTTCAATGGTGATTAACGCAACAGGAATGGGCAAAGACTTGCCAGGATCCCCGGTTACGGATGCCGTATGTTTTCCAATGCACGGTGTGGTATGGGAACTCAATTATCGTGGAGAGCTTCCATTTCTTCATCAGGCTCTAAGGCAGTCGCAGGAAAGATCATTGATCGTGGCCGATGGATGGCACTGTTTCTTGCGTGGCTGGTCAAGTGTTATCGGGCTTGTCTTTAATGAACCCATAACCCGAGAGAGGTTTGGAGATTTCTGTGCAGTAACGGGTAGGAAGTGATTTGCCTGTTATTTTGAACGATCCTCCCGCTTTATCATGTCATCAAGTATAAATTTTGCAGAATCATGCAGTTAGGATTTGTCAGTGCTATTGTTCCTGAGTTGTCTGTTGAGGAAGTGTTTTCTCTGGCTTCGGAATTCTCGTATGATTGTGTTGAACTTATGTGCTGGCCAAAGGGAAAGGCTACTCGCCGCTATGCCGGGGTTACACACATAGATGTGCAAGCACTGAAAGCCAAGGAAGCGCGAAAACTCCAAAAATTGGCGACGGAACACAGGGTTTCCATCAGCGCACTTGGGTATTATCCGAATCCTCTATCTCCTGACCCAGAAGAGAAAGCAACGGCAATTGCACAGATTTACTGTATGATTGACGGGGCAGAACTTCTTGGGCTGGATACCGTGAATACATTTATTGGTCGTGACTGGCACCGCTCGGTCGACGATAACTGGCCACAGGTACTGAATACATGGAAGCCAATCGTGACCTATGCAGAAGAGAAGAATATTCGTATCGGAATCGAAAATTGCCCAATGTATTTTACGGATGATGAATGGCCCTCGGGGAAGAATATTGCACACACGCCAAAAATTTGGCACCGCCTCTTTGCAGACTTGGACAGTACAGCAATCGGACTCAATTATGATCCGTCACATATGATCTGGCAACATATGGACGAGGTAGAGCCGATTCGAACCTTCGCAGATCGTCTTTTTCATATTCATGCAAAAGATGTCCGGCTTGATCAGGATCAGCTTAACGAAATTGGTATCTTGGCTACTCCCAATTCTTTTCATACCCCTAAGCTCCCTGGGCTGGGGGATGTAAACTGGGGGAAGTTCTTCTCTGTACTCACAGATACGGGATACAGTGGGGCAGTCTGTGTTGAAGTGGAAGACCGTGCCTATGAGGGATCCCTTGAATTGAGGAAAGCTGCGCTGAGGCAAAGTGCGACTTATCTGCGTCAGTTCATTCCCCGTCAGACCTAGTCAAGATTTGGGAATTCAGGTATCACTTCGTATGAATCACCAACTCTCAGGATTGGAAAAGAAGAAGGGCTTTTTCATAGCAGTTGACTCCGATGGTTGTGTCTTTGACACAATGGAAGTCAAGCACAAGGAATGCTTTTGCCCGGTCACCATTCGTCATTATGGCTTGCAGGCAATCAGCAAATATGTCAGAGAGTCATGGGAGTTTGTAAACCTCTATTCGGTTCATCGTGGCATGAACCGATTTCCCGCACTGGTGGAGGTGATGGATCAACTGCGCAAGCGGCCTGAGGTACTGCGTCGAAATGTGAACATTCCAATTCTGGAAGAATTGCGGACTTGGATCCATTCCAAGCCCAAGCTGGGGAATCCAGCACTTGCGGATGCAGCCAAGAGCAATCAGGAGCTGACAGATACATTGAAATGGAGTGAAGATGTGAATCGTGCCGTAGCTGAAATGGTGCATGGGGTGCCACCTTTTCCACATGTAAAGGACACACTGGCGAAAGCCAGTTGCCATGCGGATTTGATCGTTGCCTCCAGTACGCCAGTAGACGCGCTACAGCGGGAATGGGGTGAGCATGGTCTTTCAGGCTATGTGAAGATGATTGCGGGACAGGAAATGGGCCCCAAGTCTCATCAATTATCCTCGACTTCAGCAAGTCAGTATGCCCATGGTCATATGCTTATGGTCGGGGATGCCTTCAGTGATTATCGCGCGGCAAAGAGTGCAGGCGCATGCTTTTACCCAATCTTTCCAGGCGAGGAGGAATCATCTTGGGAACGACTCTTTAAGGAAGCCTTGGATCGGTTCTTTGCAAACGAGTATCAGGGTGTATACGAACAGGAACTCATCAGTGAACTGGGCAAGCGGCTTCCTGAGTTTCCGCCATGGGAGGTCAGGAACTAGGTTTATTTGGATTTCAAAATTGGCTACGGATTCAATGATTGATCCCCTCCATCTCACTAGAAAAGCCCTGGCTCCTCTTTCTTGGGCGTGAAAGTGCCTATGATTAGAAATGGATTACGAGATCTATAATGATGCGATCTGGTAGTCCCTAAAAAGAAAAACAAGTCTTTGGTCCTGGCAAAATCATCCAAATACTTTTTCCTTACATCAGCAACCGCTCTTTCTTCGTCACCCTCATGCTTCGCGAGTACGTTCCAGTACAGTGCACCAATTTCCCAGTCTAAGATCATCAGTTCACGTACTTTCCCATCATAGTCTTTGAATAGATACTTGAATTGGTGGGGTAACTTGTCTACTACCTCAAAACGGTCTCCTATATCCTCAAAAAGATTTCCCTGTGCCTGTGAAGCAATGAACTTTTTAAGCGTGTTGCCATCCCATTCACGCTCGGTTGGTCTAGCAATAAAATCAAGTACTTCTTTCGGTTTATAAGTTGCAAGTGATGTACAGATTCCTCTGTCTTTAGCTTGTTGAATTAAGTTTGAGAGGTCATAATGTACATTCTGAAGGACTATATCTTTTCGTTCCTTCCAATTGCCAGTGGTATTCAAATGGCCTACGGGTTTGATTGGAGTGTCAATGGAGTAGGGCCTGTAACTTTCTGGTCTGGAATCACTTCTGTTTTCTATCAAATCTATCTCTATCCAGTCATACTTTTTGTATCGTTTTTCATAATCCAGTTTGCGAAAAGGAATCGGGTAGATTCGAATCCACGAGCCATCTTCTAACAAGCCTGCCGTACAAACTAATTCTCCGTATTTCTGTGAGATGGTTGGGTAGGTCTTCACCGTAATCAGTATCCTTTTCGTTGTCATACACTTTATAGATGTCTAATCAAGTACCCGGATGTAAGAGATTTTTGCAGTTTTTCAGCTAAGTATGATCTATGGCATTGGCACTTGTCCGCTTCAAAGCAAGTCAGTGCAATCCGCTTGTGCTCTTCAAGCAAGTCCAGAATTTTTTGTTGTGCACTGGATGTTTCCAGTAAAACGGTATTTCTGTACTCTTTGAAAAGGGCATCATAATCTTCCTGGATATTCAGCTCCTGGCGTTTGCTGGAATCAATGCCCACCTCTGGAATGTGGATATACCCTATACCAAGTCTATCACAAAAGTCACTCAAAAGCCGCTTGCTGAAGCCATATTTCCGGCTGAAAGGATTCCGTCTTACGTCTACCAGGAGTTTCACATCATTTCTGATGAGTTTGTTCAGATATGCTTCCAGGGAAATGCCTTCATAGCCAATTGTATACAGTACAGTTTGAGAGCTTGAAGGTCGGGCATTCTCAACTTCCTTGAGGTGTTCCGCAGAGAGTATGGATTTGGCAATTGTGCTGTTGATTGCATAATAGGGGGAATTCAGATATGTATGTCGGGTAATGTCTTTGATGGACATTTTCCGATAGGAATCAACGGTATCCGAAAGGATTGAGTGATCAGAAGAGTTTAGTGTTCCCAAGTAGTTCCTCTCAGTGGACAAGCCATATCCCTCTTCCGATAGATTCAGCCAGCCTTTCTGTACCATTACCCTCAGGTCAGCTTTCAGGGAATACGAATAGCATCCGTATTTATACGGCACAAAATCATAGGCTGGACTACTCTGCTCCCGGGTTAGCAAGAACAGGAGCTTTTGAAGCCTTGTTTCCTCAAGATTTCCCGCAACTTTCTCAAACAGTGCCAACACCAATTTTCGTCTGTAAAACATTTTGTAGAGTTCTCAGAATCGACTGCACTCGTATGTCAGATTACGGGGAAGATATCCGTGACACACCCGTGACTAGCGGAGGAGACGGTCTGTGCATACCTCAACAAAACCCCTGACTGAGCTTTCAGTGGGGGAGCAGTCCAGTTTTTGCGTCGTGTACCTAGTTTGGAGTCATTGACCGCTAGTGTGAGAGTATGATTTTCGGCATCAATTGTGATGGGGTCACCATCCTCCACCAAGGCGATCATTCCACCAACCTGTGCTTCGGGTGTGATATGTCCAACCACGAACCCGTGTGTGCCCCCAGAAAAGCGGCCATCGGTGATAAGAGCAACTTTTGTACCCAGACCTGCTCCCATAATTGCACCGGTGGGACGAAGCATTTCTGGCATTCCCGGACCTCCTCGAGGGCCGCAATACCGGATGACAAGTACATCTCCAGCTTTGATTCTGCCTCCCAGAATGGCATCCATTGCCTCTTCTTCGCTATCAAATACGCGAGCAATTCCTGCAAACCGTTCCCCTTCTTTCCCGGTGATTTTGGCGACTGCGCCTTCAGGT
Organism: Rhodothermales bacterium; assembly: GCA_965203305.1. Classification (GTDB taxonomy): domain Bacteria; phylum Bacteroidota; class Rhodothermia; order Rhodothermales; family Bin80; genus Bin80. Next base: position 629,708 of record OZ241874.1, read on the forward strand.
GCCAGGTTACCGTACAGAATTTGCAAGTGACCTGTACTCTTGATGGGGTGATTCAGTGGTCGGATCACTTCCTGGTCTGCTGACAGGTCAGCGACTCCCGACAAATTTTCCCTGATACTGTGTCCTGTAACGGTTATGCAGTCGCCATGCAGGAGACCGTTTTCGAGAAGCATTTTCATAACGGCAGGTACACCTCCTACATTGTAGAGGTCTTCCATCACGAAACGCCCGCTGGGTTTCAGGTCAGCCAGTAAAGGGGTACGTTCGCTCATGGACTGAAAATCATCCAGTGTAAGGGGGATCTTTGCGGCAGCGGCCATTGCAATCAGATGCAAGGCCGCATTGGTGGATCCTCCCAGAATGATCACGACTCGCAGGGCATTCTCAAATGCTTCCCGAGTAAGAATATCCTCGGGTTTGATATCTTTTTCCAGAAGCCGGTAAATAGCACTGCCGACCTGCGTGGTTTCCTGTTGTTTTTCTGGGCTGACGGCAGGGTAGGAGGAGTCAAATGGGAGGCTCATCCCCAGGGCCTCAATCGCAGAGGCCATCGTGTTTGCGGTATACATTCCGCCGCAGGCACCGGCACCGGGACAAGCATGACGGGCAATCTCGCGAAAATCCTGATCAGTAATTGCGCCAGCAGCACGCTGTCCCGCTGCTTCAAAGGCAGACACAATATCAATTGGCTTGCCCTGCCAGCATCCAGGTTTGATCGTTCCGCCATATACCATGAGGCTAGGCCGGTTGAGTCTGGCCAGAGCCATAATGGAGCCGGGCATATTTTTGTCACAGCCAGCAACGGCAATCACAGCATCATACCACTGGGCAGAGGCAACCGTCTCAATGGATTCGGCAATGAGATCCCGGGAAGGGAGGGAAAAGCGCATTCCAGAAGATCCCATTGACATTCCATCACTCACGCCAATCGTATGATAGATCAGTCCGATCAAATCCTGTGCATGGACGCTGAGCTTAATCTTTTTTGCCAGATCATTGAGGTGCATGTTGCATGGATTTCCTTCCCAGCCCATGCTGGCAATCCCTACCTGTGGCTTGTTGAGGTCTTCTTCCGTCAGTCCGATTGCATGTAGCATAGCGAGCGCGCCGCCCTGAAGAGGATTTTGGGTCACCTGTTTGCTGTACTGATTCATGGATGATCAGGAGGAGAGTGGCAGAAAGATAGACAGGAGAATAGAGATAACTCCGGCGGTGATTCCAAGGATGACCAGCAATATGGACCAGGATTTCAGGGTTTCAATCTCGGTGAGCCCGCTCATTCTAGAGTAGATCCAGAACCCGCTGTCATTCATCCAGGACCCTACCAATGAGCCTCCGCCAATGGCGGTCCCCAAGTAAACAACATTGAAATCCAGACTCTCGGGGGTGAGCATTGCAGCCAGCATTGCCGAGGCTGTAATCATTGCAACTGTGGATGATCCCTGTGCAAATTTGAGCAAGCTGGCGATCCCAAAACCGAGCAGGAGCATCCCTATTCCCGATGTCCCAGAACTCCCTGCGAACAGATCACTGACTGCGGGGCCAATCTGCGCTTCCTTGAGCATTGCACCAAACGTTCCACCCGCAGCTGTAATAAGAATAATGAGACCTCCACTCATGAGTGACTGTTCAATGACCTTGCTGAGACTTTTGCGAGAAGGCCGGCGCATGTGGATGTAGAGTATCGTAGATACCACGGCGGCCAGCAACAGGGCCATATTGGCATCACCAAGCACAAGAATCCATCGGGAAAGTACTGTATCGTCACCCGCAAGGGGAAGAAAGATCGTTTTACCCGCAATGAGCAGGATCGGAATTACAATGGGCAGGGTAGAGACTCCCAGCCCTGGAAGTGAGCTGAGCTGGATTGTATGTACCTCCGCTCCTGGCACATCTCGCATCGGAACAGGCATTTTTCGATTCAGCCATCCCGCATACAGTATTCCGAGAATTGTTGCCGGCAGAGCCACCAGTGCTCCAATCAGAATCATAGTGCCCAAATCAATACGCAAGTTTTCCGCAATTACTAGCGGGCCCGGCGTAGGAGGGACAAGTGCATGGGTGGCGGCGGCACCTGCTGCGATGGCAATTACGTATTTCAGGTAGTCCCGTCCAGTTTGTGAGAACATGGAGCGGGCCAGGGGAATCAACAGGTAGAAGACTGTATCAAAGAATACAGGAACTGACAGGACAAAGCCGCTGGCAGCCAGTGCAGGGCTTCCCTTATCCTGTCCCAGGAAGCGAATAAAAGACTGTACGATACGATCAGCGGCACCACTGCTCATCATGGTAACCCCGATCACGGCCGCCATGGCAATCACGATTCCAATGCTTCCTGCAGTTGTACCGAAAGAGGTTGCTACCCGCGCAATCTTGACAGACCAGTCTCCTGGCGAAAGGATGCTGATCACAATTGCCGCGGTAATCAATGCGATAAAAGCATTGATTCGCAGGCCTACAATCATGCCTGCAACAATGACAATGCCAAGCAAAAGGATAAGGATTGGAATCATGCAGGCTGTGAGTAGAATGAGCGTGTCATCGGAAGCATCTTATGGACATTGTGAACACAGGAGTCAGCAACAGCATTTGCACGTCGAGGTTTTTGTATACGAAATCCTGTGTCGGTACCTGCGGATGACTTGGACAAGGGTATGTCTTTTGGCAATGGAGTCATCAACCGGCCGGTACAGCCAATCTTTCTTGAGGCATCAGGAATTGCAGCGCAAGTCTTAACAGGACGGATTCCTTGTGAGCGATTTCAGTCTATGGGTTGCAGATTATGCAGTAACGCCTCTCCATCCTCAGTTAGTCGGTATTTCTGATTTCCACTTCGTGGTTTATCCGGGATCGTCATTTCCAGGAGTCCCGCTTTTATTAGAGGTCTAAGTACCTTTCCTTGAAATTTGCTGCGGTTACTCCTGCCAACTGCCTGCATCAGATCCTCGGCGTTTTTTTCATTCTTGCACTTGAGAAGAGTTTCAACTTGATCCTGGCTTAGGTCTATCTTAGTCCCGCTCTGATCTATCTTAGTCCCGCTCTGATCTATCTTAGTCCCATTCTGATCTATCTTAGTCCCATTCTGATCTATCTTAGTCCCGCTCTGATCTATCTTAGTCCCGCTCTGATCTATCTTAGTCCCGCTCTCAGGTGTTACCAAGGTTGTCTGGGTTTTATTCTCTCGTCCCGAACGCAGGAATGTAACGGTAACCCAGTTATCCGATGTACGAATTACTGGTTCAGCTACTCCATGCTCGTGGCAAAGATCACGAATGCGGCGGATGCCAGATCCGATATGTTCCACTGCATCCATTCGATGCAGAAGGCCAAATAACAGAGAATTGCGTGGAACACTACTGGACCCCATGTCTGACTCTGTCATGCCAGCGGGAAGCCCGCCGGGGCTGACGATTTCCAGCCGGTCTGCAAACAGGTATACCTGGATATTGGCAGTAGAGCGATAGTTACGATGAGCGAATGCATTGACAACCGCTTCACGGATTGCTTGCCCGGGGAGTTCAGGTCGCTCCTCGCGTTGTACCTCCTTTATAATATACTCTACATTGATTTTGGAGAGAATCCATGCTACCGTGTCATTGATCATGGAGCAGATGTCTCCGTGAAAGTCACGACGATCAAGAATATGTGTTTTGCTGGTTCCCATGAATAATCCACACGAGATATCTCCACTGATTCTGAATTTGCGGATATCTTTGGCCAGTAACCAGGCTCCGGCATTCTTCATTCGGGAATCTTCGCTGATCAGCCGCAAATTGCGCAGGGCAATCACTGGTTCCATTCCAGAGGGGATTTTTGCACGATCCCGGAATAGAGACCAGTTAACCTCGTCCAAATCTTCGTCCAGGGAAAAATTGCGGCAGACACTTTCATCAAAATGTAGCAACCCCTCTCTGTCAAAGAAATCTCTGATCTCATCTCTTGACATTTGCTGCGTATTTGCACCTTCCCGGAGATAGAATTTTCCTCGAAACGAGTATGGCTTTCTCTTTTGAGGAGGGACAACAATGCAGATTACCGATTCAATCTGCTCAATGTCTATGGTGATTGAGGGGTCAGCTGATCGGGCAGTATCTTGAATCCTGGACTTCAGGCGATTGCTGTCATCTACCCCCAAAATCTCACCATTGTCTGTGATGCCCAGTAGAATCTTCCCCCCTGAAGAATTGGCAAATGCACAGAGTTCCTTTCCCAGATCAGGTGAAAAAGATTGTTTGAACTCAATAGAGGCACCCTCTCCCCGTGCAATAATTTCAGTAAGCGGGTCCTGTTTCATGTTTTTGGTAGTTCTACACGGGTATACAGGCCGGGGCCTGTCAAATGTCCAATTTTCCACAAGTTACACAGAACTGTGGAAACTGATGTTCAGGATATCATTTGGGCGTTAAGCATTGTCTGAAATCCATGCCCGTGACGACTCCCTGGGATGCACAAAAGAGTCTGTCAAAAAAAAAATTCTAAAGCAGTAACTGTCAGTAGTGGTTCAATTTTCCGTACATCTGGGCAGAGTCCTCGTTCTGTTGCATATCTTCCCCCTGGAATCGTCTCAGAGCCGCGTGCTATCAGGATGTCACAACCATTACCCTGGTAATGGATAATCCCTCCGCTCATCGGCCCAGTACCCTCTACGAGGCCTTTCCACCGCACCGGACCAAGGCCTTGTGGGACTGCTTCGAGTTCGTCTACACCCCCAAACACGGCAGTTGGCTGAATGTCGCCGAAATCAATCTCAACATCATGATCCGTCAGTGCCTGAACTGCCGCATCAACTGCATTGAGGTTCTACGCCGCGAGGTCGCCGCCTGGCAGACCTCGCGTGATCGTCTTGAGGCCAAGGTCAACTGGCAGTTCACCACCGACGACGTTCGGGGCAGATTCAAAAGACTCTATCCGACACTTTACTGTTGACAGGGAACTAGGCGGTTGGGGTCTCCAGCAAATCAGCAACTTCATTTGCCGTTTCAATGCCGCTCGTGATGGCACCGTTTACAATCGGAGACCGCATGAAATCGCCCGCGATGCGGAGGTTTTGCAGATCTTCCACCAAATCCTGCCTCATTTGCTTCACCGCAGTGAACATGCCGGGCAGTCCCTTACAGACCGCCTCGTGCCAGCGGTATACACGCGCAAAGAGCACATCCTCGTACTGCGGAAGTGCCGAGCCTGGAGGTGCCTTGCCCCGAGCATCCGCCAGCAGCGTACGGGCAATCTGCTCGTCGTCGAACTCCAGCAGGTTTTTGGCGCGGTTCTCCCCAATCCAAAGGTCCAGCAGAGCCTTGCCGGGCGGCGCACATTCAGGCAGGTTGACGGTGCGGTCCAACAGCGATGGCGTGTCGTCTTCGGGATACAGTGCCACGCTCCACCCAGGAGGAAGGGGCCGATGGTTGAGGCCCAGCACTACACGGATGCCGAACGAATACTGCACCGTGCCCAGCGCGTCGCGAATCCTCTCCGGCAGGTCAGGCATGATCTCCAGTGCCTTCGTCGCCGGTACACTGGAAATGACCGCGTCGGCCTCCATGAAGCCGTCGTCGGTAACGACACCCACCGCCTTTCCGTTCTCAATGACCACCCGCTTCACCGGTGTCGAGACACGAATAGCATTGCCCAGCTTCTTCCCCAGCACTTCCGACAGATGGCTGCACCCGCCTACCGGCGTGTAGAGTTTTTCCGGCTTCAGCAGAACTTCTGCCAGGAACGCACGAATCCAGGTCGCCCCAAATTCTTCGGGATTTCCCATGGTTAAACCCAGAAATCCCTCCAACGTCACCCGCACTGGTTCGGGCACGCGGAGCCTATCGAGGTACTCCCCATAGGTCTCGTCCGTATCCATGTCCGCGATGCGGTGCGTACTCGCGTAGTTCAGATGCTTCGCGTCGGCCTTGAGGGCTCTGACCAACTTCAAAGTTGGCCATATCCCCCGGAGTGATAGAAGTTCGATGGTCCGGAACGGCCCTATGTTCCTGAACAAGGACCCCAGAGAGGTAATCGGTGTCGTGACAACCCAGTGTCCGTGCCTATACCAGCCAATGTCCATACTAAGGTTAGTCAGCGGCACCCCCAGTTCTTCGCATAGCCGGAACGTTGTGTCGTAGGAAATCGGAAAAAAATCCGCAGCCTTGTCCGTCGAAAAGCCGTCGATCCTCTCCCCGCCCATCCGCCCGCCAATCTGATCGTTGGCCTCCAACAAAAGGGGGGCAAGGCCGCGCTTCTTTGCCGTGTAGGCGGCACTCAGTCCTGCGGCTCCTCCCCCGATAACGATAACCCGCTTGCTAGCCATGGCACTGTCCTAGGGGCACTGGGGCACTCAATTTCACCGGACAGGCCTGGCTTGCAGGATCAAAATGTCGTGTGGCCACAGCAACCTCCGCCTTCGCATGCTCCATGAGCACATCCCGCGGATCAAACCATTCCAAAGTATCCATCACCACCGTACGCTTGCCCGGCCTAATATGCTTCAGGATGTAGCGGTTCCCCGCCATGGCAGTTTTCGCTTTGTCTGTGGAGAGGCTCCCGGGATCATTCGCATCCTTCCGCAGCATCCCGTTCTGTACCGTGATCTGCTCCGTCACATGCAAGGTCGAATCCGTCGTATTCTCCGCATCCACCACCACTAGACTTCCCCCAACCAAAGAGATCGGCGAGTTTTCTTGTCCACACTTGCTTTGTATGTGTTGATGTGTTCGTTGATAAAAATTTTTGATATGTGATCAGATCACAATTGGCAGGACAATCTCCCGTTATACACATTAAGCAGTATATATGATGAATTCGCAGGCATTTTTTTGGGAATTTTTCAGGGGAAGGTTTCCGAGGCGGGTTCACATATTGTCACGGAGATGCAAGCTGACAAGGAACAAGAGACATTCCAACCAGAAATTTCCTCCGCGTGCCATTCCCGCCTCCCCAAAAATGTTTGCAGAGAGGGCCGTTCCTCCCTGCGATCAAGAGGCTGCGCCGCAGTTCCATATTTCGGCTGTGGGGCTCCATATTGATTCGGGCGATTGCTCCCGTGAAGTCTGGTCAATCCGAGGGAGCTCCCCGGGTAGGACTCGAACCTACAACCCTGCGGTTAACAGCCGCATGCTCTACCATTGAGCTACCGAGGAATGAGCCTGTTAACCCTGCATGTTATTCTGTGTTCCAGATGGCATCTGATAAATAGGAAACTTTGGGCAGCAAAATAGTAAAAGCCTCATCAGCCTTGGTGGCGGAACTGGTAGACGCGCAGCATTCAGGATGCTGTGCCCATACGGGCGTGGAGGTTCGAGTCCTCTCCAAGGCACCGGGAACCCGTGCAGCCTATAGTAGCTGCACGGGTTTGAATCATCTTCAAACGTTTGGTACAGACACCACTTCCCATTTTGCCTCCCGGGCGGTGCTACAAAGTTGCGCAAGGGAAACTGCAGTATGACTTCACATAAAAGTCGCATCCGCAATTTCTGCATTATTGCGCATATTGATCACGGCAAAAGCACCCTTGCGGATCGTTTTCTTGAGATCACAGGCACGGTCGCAAAACGCGACATGCAGGATCAGGTGCTGGATTCCATGGACCTGGAACGTGAACGTGGCATTACAATCAAAAATCATGCGATCCAGATGACGTATCAGGCAAGGGACGGATTGACATATACTCTGAACCTGATTGATACGCCAGGCCATGTAGACTTTACCTATGAAGTATCCCGTGCACTGAACGCATGCGAAGGTGCCATTCTTGTCGTGGATGCTGCCCAGGGGATTGAAGCGCAAACCATCAGCAATCTGTATCTGGCACTGGACAATGATCTGGAAATTATTCCCGTACTGAACAAGGTAGATTTGCCAGGTGCACATCCAGATGTGATCGCCATGTCCATTGAGAGCCTGATTGGCGAGCCGGCCGAAGATGTACTGTGCATCAGTGCAAAAACCGGGGAAGGCGTTCAAGAACTCCTGGAAACCGTGATTCAGCGTGTCCCTGGACCAGAAGAAACGTCTGATGGTCCATTGCAGGCCCTGATTTTTGATTCCATCTTTAATCAGTACCGGGGGGCCGTTGCCTATGTACGCATCTTCCAGGGGACGCTCCGAAAACGGGATCCCATTCGATTCATGGCAACAGGGAAAGAGTACCTTGCCGAAGAGATCGGTGTGCTCAGACTGGGGATGCAACCAGCAGAGGAGATCAAGGCTGGAGATGTCGGGTATGTCATCGGATCCATCAAAGATGTTCGGGACACGCGTGTTGGGGATACTATCACGCATGCACAGAACCCCGCGGATACTGCCATTGCAGGGTTCAGAGAAGTCAAGCCAATGGTATTTTCCGGCGTGTATCCCACAAGTACAGAAGACTTTGAGGATCTTCGTGCCTCCCTGGAACGTTTACAGCTGAACGACTCTGCGATAGAGTATGAACCCGAAATCTCGGCCGCACTCGGATTCGGATTTCGGGTCGGGTTTCTTGGACTCCTTCACATGGAAATCGTACAGGAACGACTGGACAGAGAATTTGACCTGGATATCATCACGACCCTGCCAAACGTGAAATACGAAATTGCCAACAGTGATGGAACCATGGAAATCATTGAAAATCCCAACAAGGTTCCATCGGCCGGCAGACTAGATCACATCAAGGAACCGTTTGTAAAAGCAGAGATTATTTCTCCAGCGGAGTACATCGGCAACATTATGAATCTGTGCACCGAACGCAGAGGCGAATTTGTGAACCAGACCTATCTGGGGACGGAGCGGGCTATGCTGGAGTACCAGATGCCACTGGCAGAGATCGTTTTTGACTTCTATGACAAGCTCAAAAGTATCTCTCGGGGCTATGCGTCCTTTGACTACGAGTTTTCCGGATATCACCGCAGTGATCTGGTAAAGCTTGATGTTCTGATCAACAAGGATCCGGTGGACGCACTCAGTGCAATCGTTCACCGGAGCAAAGCCTATGAGATGGGCAGAAAGCTCACGGCCAAACTGAAGGACCTGATCCCCCGCCAGATGTTTGAAGTTGCGATTCAGGCTGCCATTGGAAGCCGGGTCATTGCGCGTACGACGGTCAAGGCAATCCGCAAAGATGTCACGGCAAAGTGCTACGGGGGAGACATTACGAGGAAGCGCAAGCTTCTGGAAAAGCAGAAAGAAGGAAAAAAACGCATGAAGCATGTAGGAAATGTGGAGGTGCCACAGGAAGCGTTTTTGGCCGTACTCTCCATGGAGAACTAACGGGATGCTGCGCAACCTCTGCACGATGCTGGCTCTCTTTGCCTGTTCCATGCAGACCTTCGCCCAAGAGCCCCGGATCACTTGGGATCAACTTGGGATGGTGTATGCAGATGCCAGGTCTCAGCTGGTGTATCAGGCGTATATTGAGGAGAATGGAGAACATGTTTCTCCTCTTGGATTTTCCAGATTCACGGTTGACAGCGATTCTCTTCTGGACTGGATTGCAGAAACGATGGGATTGCGGGATCAGGAACAAGAACCCAAGCCATTTCAGGGGGATATTCATGTGTGGACTCTCACTTCCATGGAAGATCATGCAGACTGGCAGAGGCAATTTGAAGATGTACAGTGGTCCTATCTCGGCAACAACTTCTTTACCCCACTGGATACACTGGCTACCCCAGAAATCCGGGCGCATCTGGAAGCATATTTTGGTCCTCCGACACAGACAGCCGCAGAAGTCTGGCAGGGGGATCGGAATTTAGCTGGCCAGACCAGTCAGTTTGAGTACTGGCTCGTTGTCAATGACTCCATTCCAATGGTGATTATGGATGTTGGCGGGCCGTTTGACCGCGGAATCATTGTAGTAACAGATCATCGTTTCCGTTCGTTTCTTTACCGCATGCGGCAGTCACTTTTGACCGCCGCGTTCATGCGCAGTACAAAGCCTGTTCCCTACGCAGATTACTATTACAGCCCGGATACAAAAGAATGGTATCTGACGGGGCATGACGGCTCGGAATATTTCACCCGCAAAATCCGGCGACCGGATTTAAGGCTTGGACGGCCAGTCCAGCCCCTGTCGCAGAAGCAAAGACTTAACGAGACTGATGTCTGAATCATCTGATAAAAAAGAGCGGCAGAAACGAGGTGAGACACAAAACCTTTATTCAGTCGCGCCACCTCCAAAGCGAGCGCGGCAGAAACGACGCGCGGCACGAGCAGAACGTCGGGCAGGGAGCAAAGATGCGTCACCGAAGAAAAAGAAAAAGGGCCCGATTCGCGAGTGGCTGGATGCGATCACATTCGCGATCATTTTCATGGTGATTCTGCGGACGGTCTTCTTTGATCTGTTCCGGATCCCTACACCATCCATGGAGAAGAGTTTGCTGGTGGGAGACTATATTGCAGTTTCAAAGCTTCATTATGGTATGAGGTCCCCGATTACGCTGGGAATTCCCTTCACCCAGATCTATGTGCGCGGGTTTGAGCTTCCATGGAGAAGACTGCCGGGCTTTACCAGTCCCAAACGCTTTGATACAGTGGTCTTCAACTGGCCGGCAGACGAGGGCAAGCCAATTGACCGGAAAACCTACTACATCAAGCGAATTATCGGGATACCGGGGGATACACTCTCTATTGTTGACAAGGTTGTTCATGTCAACAGTGATACTTTGTTTTTCAAGGACACCAGAGCTCCCCTCAAGGACACGATGCAACATCTGTGGTATGTATACAAGGAAGATCCGCGGGTCCGGCTTCCAAGTACGCGACTGGAGGAATTGGGCGTATCGGGATCTGTCCCGACAATGAACCCTGCCATTGAGCAAATTCAGGCGACGAATGCGGCGGCGGCAGCAATTGCAGACTGGGGGTATGTGACTGCGGTCCGTCCGGTTGTCCGGGGATCACAAAACACGAATCAGGGGTTCTCGCTCTATCCTGGAGGGACAGAAAATTCAACGGACAACTTTTCGCCGGTGGTAATTCCCGGAAAAGATCAGACCATAAACCTGACAGCGGAGAACTGGCCGGCATACGCCCCTGTAATCACGGAATATGAAGGGCAGACCGCTTCGTTGAGCGAAGAGGGCATCCTGATCAATGGTCAGATCAGGGATACCTATACATTCCGGCAGGATTATTACTTCGTTATGGGAGATAATCGGGACAACTCCGAAGACAGCCGTTTCTGGGGGTTCGTTCCCATGGATCATGTGGTTGGTCGTGCTGTTGCCGTCTACTTTTCATGGAACAGCCAGGGAAGTCCGTTTCTGTTAGGACAGATTCGCGGCAACCGGATGTTTCGCGCGATTGAGTAGGGCAGATCCCTCAGGATTCACGGAACTCGTCAAATCTGACTTGCTGGGCGGTTCCGGGAGGAATATCGTAAGGGTGTGCAGGGAGGGTGACCTGATTCAGGACAGGGTATCTGTACCCAAAGGTGAATGGCTGCGGCTTCCCGTCGGGTTCGGTGCCGATGACCAGAACTGTGGTTCCCTGCTCAAGAATTTTGGCTCCCACGGATGCGATTCCCTCAGAGGTACTCGTTGTCTTCCAGATGTCTCCCCATTCATAGACCCATCTGGCATCCGCGTCCACCAGACGGACGCACCCGTGACTCATTGGCCCGCCAGTGGGCATTTCGTACTGGTGGATATGCATGCCTTTGGCCACATGAAAATTCATGACCCAGTACATTTCCCAGGGTTCATCTTCGGGGCTTTCCGATGATACGCGATATTCTTCGCGCCAGTTAAAATTAAAGCGTCCATTTGGTGTGGGAGTTGCTTCTGGGTCTCCCGTGTTAATGATTCCCCAGCGCATCAGCTGTCCGTATTCATAGGCAGCGAAGGCCTGGATGGTCTTGTCCATAATGAAGAGCTTGTCAAACTCCCTCCCTCCGGGATAATACCGCGGAAAAGGCGAGTAGGCCCTGAAGTCTAGGTTGAATTGTGTCGGGAAAATGATTGTATCTCCGACGGCATACGTTTGCATCAGCCTGCGATTGACCATTTCGACGAGGATTGCCCGCTGATTCCCCAGTTCTGTATCTCCGTCTCCGATCATGCGGTAGAAATCATTTCGGGCCAGTGCGCTGTTTTTCCGTTCATTTTGCAATATGTGGTATCGGTAAAATACTTCGGGAACATGATCCAGACTCTCAAACCGCAGATCAAGCAGATCAGCAACAGCATCCTGGTCAATAAATCCCCCGGACTGAGCATGGACGGCGGGGGCTACCAGAGCGAGCATCCAGAACAGACAGAACAGGCGCATGGGAAGGGCAGAAAAGAACTGCGGGCTTTAACGTGAATCTTTGCCTTTTGGCTCACATCCTTCGGTCACCAGTCGTTTGATCATGTCAACACTCCCAAGCACGATCAGAGTATCCCCTGTTTCAATGAGATCGTCTGCTCTCGGGTAAAAATGCATTTGCTGGTCCGATTTCTTGATGATTGCAATGACAATTGTTTCCCATGACTCCCGAAAATCTGCTTGCCGGAGTGTTTTTCCAGCAAGCACTGAGCCTGCTTCCACTACGACCTGTTCCATTCCCAGTCCGAGATCTTCGGCCTGGAGTATCTGAGACATAAACTGGTCAACATGGGGACGCAGGATTACCTGCGCCATTCGCTCTGCTCCAACCTGTACAGGGGAGATTACCTGTGAGGCTCCTGCCTGAAGAATTCGCCGCCGGCTTGCTGCATCAGACGCACGCGCAAGAATAAATAGTTCCGGGTTATTTTCGCGTGCTACAAGCGTGACATACACGCTCTGTGCATCATCAGGAAGCAGGATAATGAGTCCCTTTGCATGTTTGATCCCTGCTTCCAGCAATGCACTGTCCTGAACAGCGTCACCCGTAACGGCCAGAATTCCGTTTGCATTCAGGTGCTCTGTGACCTGTTCATTCCGGTCCAGTACGACGAGGGACTTGTCTGCTTTTAGAAGGATGCTGGTGACATCCCGCCCGACACGCCCGTATCCGCAGATGATATAGTGATCTGTCATGAGTCTGATTTTGTGTATCCGGTGACGGTTCCGGATCATGGTTCCTGCAACAAGCACTCGTGCCCATCTGTAGGTTACGACCCCAACAGAGCCAATCCCGACGAGCCCGAAGATCATGGTAAAAATGCGTCCTGCATACGACAGTTCATCCACTTCGGTATACCCAATAGTGGTAAGCGTAATGAATGTCATATAAAGCCCGTCCATGAAGCTCCAGCCTTCCAGGAACCGGTATCCCAAGGTACCAACAATCGTCCATAAAATCAGGAAGAGAATACCGGTGAGGACCTCAAGTCGTTGCGGGGTCCGGTCTCGTAATTGCCAGCGACGAGCAGCAGACATAGCTCCGGTACCTCAGGAAATGGTTGCCGGAATCCGAAACAGTCGGGCATACACCGAATCGCAGAGTGGGCGTTCAAATTCTCCCGTCCGCAGTGCCCCCAGGGTGCAAGTCCCGAGATTGAATACATGTGTTGCTGGCGTGATCAGACCCTGACGGATCTGTTCCCTGAATTGACTCCGCGAAGCAAAGTGAATCGCTCCGTGTTCTGTCCTGTAGAAGATGAGCATGGAGGACAGTATCGGACAGTCCTTGTTTGCCGAAATCTCTTCTACAGCGTGCATGAGCGCGTCAATCCCGCATCCGCTGATCGTACCGCCGGGGATTTCACCAGCAACCAGCAGAAAACGATCTGACTTGATCATTGCCGCACCCTGGATGGGTCGGCCGTGTGAAGTCCACTGTTCAAGGAATAACTGCGTTTGCAACAGGAGTTTCCTCAAGTCTGCCTGCTTCCCATCAAGGGCAATGACCCAGAGATGTGCATCATCCGAGAGGTCTGGAAAAATAACTTCACGGGACAGGCTCATCAGTCCAAGGGGAAGATTTCGCCGGTTTCTGAATTGGAATCATGTGGATTTTCTTCCAGAACATAACGCAGCTCCGTTACACGTTGTTCGGCTGCGTCAAGCCGCTTCAGACACTCCCTGGCGAGATGAATGCCTTCTTCGTACTGTTTCAGAGTGGATTCCAGGGGTTCAGATCCTTCCGAAAGCGTTTTTGCAATCAACTCAAGACGCTCCATAAGCGTATCAAGCGATACACTGGTTTCAGGGGTTTCGTTTTTCATGTAGATCCAAGGGAGATGGAAAGGGTACAAGGGTGCATGACTGACAACCAGTACACAAATTATACGATCAAGCTGATATAAGGATGGATTTAGGATTAAAGGGAAAGGTAGCCGTTGTCACGGGTGCAAGCCGAGGTCTGGGGAAATACATGGCCATGCAGCTTGCTGCGGAGGGATGTCAACTTGTGATCTGTGCACGGGGGGAAGAGGCACTGATTGCTGCGCAACAAGAGATCACCAGTCTGCACGATATACCTGTTCTGGCAAGATCGGCTGATCTGACATGCCAGGGAGAGGCAGAAAATCTGATCAGCACAGCGGTGAGTGAATACGGGACAGTTCAACTGCTCATCAATAATGCCGGCGGGAATCGCCGCGGACTGTTTGCTGATCTTTCTGATCAGGACTGGGAAGATATTCTGACGCTGAACCTGAAGATGCATTTGCGTACCAGCAGGGCGGCCATTCCGCATATGAGGGAGAGCGGGGGAGGGGCCATCCTGTTTATTGGTTCCATCTTTGGCCGGGAAGCAGGAGGCCCGGGATTATCCATCTATAATACAACGAAGTCAGCACTTATGAGTGCTGCGAAGATCATGGCACTAGAGCTGGCTCCGGACGGGATTCGCGTGAACACGCTTGCTCCAGGCTCTATTCGATTTCCCGGTGGATCCTGGGACAAGCGGGTCATGAATGATCCAGAGGGAATGAAAGCCTTTATCGCAGACAACCTCCCTATGGGCCGGTTTGGTACAGCGGAAGAGATTGCAGATGTTGCAGCGTTTCTGCTTTCTGACAGAGCCAGTCTGATTACAGGAGCCTGCCTGAATGTAGATGGCGGGCAGTCACGGTCTTTGATCTGAATCTCAGGTGAGTCTGAACAGGCGGGCGCGTACTCTGCGGACATCTGATTCGGGTCGTCTCCACTGGATCAGGATGGGACTCTGGTAGGTGCCGACCATGATCTTTCCATGTGCTGTGTCACTGTCTGCATTGATGAGAAAACGGGCTGTACTGCCCAGATTCATCCACCGAGCTTCAAGGGGAGACGCAATACGGTCAATTATGTATTCCAGAAGAGGCAGGCGCATATGTAATCGTTCCGCGATATACTCAATGGCAGAAACGCTGCGACCTGCCAATTTGAGACCGTCCCGGATCGCCAGACGGAGTTCATAGGCAAGCATCTTTTTTGCCTTTCGGGGAAGCATCAGGGGCCGACGGGCAAACTCGGATACATTGTTCAGCATGTACTTCAAAGGGTTCATGAGTACATCGGTAATATCTCGTTCCACCAGAAGGGACTCAAACTCATTGACGGTAATACCGGCATGCTTCTCATCAGACTCCAGCTCAAGTGTGAGCAGTCCCTGGGGAATCTTGTGCTTGTTGGCAAGTACCTGAAGATTGCTCAGGTTTTCGCTGAGATCCAGAGCACAGCGATCCTGTTCCGGCACAGCTATTGACAGGATCTCCTCATGTACACACTCCATGTCGTTATATCCTGTAACGAGTACCTTTCTGGACCGGAACGTTCCGCGAGACTCCCCATCAAGGTCAATAAAATAGATTGGATCTTCCGGGTCGAATGTATACAGAACGCTATTGCACAGCCCGAGGCAAATGAATGCCAGATGTGAGTCTGCATTCAGTGGTTCGGACTTTCGCTGCTCTTCCGTCAATTCGTTCCGTAGTTCCATACGGTCATGCCAGTAGGGAGCACCCTCGGGAAACAGTCGCTTGATGGAACGAACAAGATGCCCAATCCCTTCGGGACTGTTGCGAAGTTTGGCCGCGAGGGGTTGTTCCAGGAAGCCGGCTGTCGTATGCAGTGAAGAAACGGCTATGTTGCGAAAGGAAGAAAAAGAGTCACGATCAACTTTTGCCAGAGCCTGAGAGACATTTTGCATGTCAAGCCGTGAGCTAGCGGACAAGTGTAGCGTTGTTGCTAACGGGGATTTTTTAAATGTGGCGGAGTCAGACATGGATGTAGCGAATTATAGAATATATAAGGGGCAACTCTTCCACCCGTGAAGTAAAATACTAATTCTGGTATAATCTTGCAGGCAGTCTCATATACTCGTCCGAGAACGAGTCAGGACAGATTTTGCAGGAGCTCGGCAACGCAGCAAATTAAGTGCTATAGATCGTGAACAATTGCCTTCCGATGCCCATCAGAAAAGTGGATGGATACACGATCACCGGCATGCAACTCCCCGCTTGAATGTATAACCTTGCCGTCTTGTTCTATACGAGCATATCCGCGCTTCAGAAACCGATTTGGGTCCAGTGCGGTGAGTTGCCCCTTGAGTAACTGCACTTGATGTTTGTATGTTACGAGACGGGCACTGCATGCCTCGTGCAAAAGATCTATGTGGCTGGTGAGGCTCTGTTGCGCGTCATGTACACGGTTGATTGGAGTGTTGAAGGAATAGGATCCGGTAATCTGCACAGTTCGCTGCCGCATGGCATGGATCCGGTCCGTGATGCCAAGATACATCTTCGCCTCAATTCCCAGAATATTCTGGATGATGGAGGTCTGCTCTGGCACAGCAGTTTGGGCGGCGTGTGTAGGAGTTGCTGCACGCACATCTGCAACAAGGTCAGCAAGCGTAGTATCGGTTTCGTGGCCGACCGCGGTGATGATCGGAATTTCCGAATTGGAGATTGCACGTACGACTTCTTCTTCGTTGAATGCCCATAGATCTTCCAGAGAACCTCCTCCTCGTCCTACGATCAGCAGATCGGGACGTTTTTCGCGGGAGAGGCTGTGAAACTGCTTAATCGCTTCGGCAATTTCCGGGGCAGCCTCCGGTCCCTGTACCCGGGTAGATGCCAGAATTACCTCGGCCACAGGGAACCTGTCCCGCAGAATACGAAGCATATCCTGCAATGCTGCTCCTTCCGGGGAGGTTATGATTCCAATGCATCCGGGAATTCCGCGCAAGAACAGCTTTTTATGCTGATCAAAGAGTCCCTCCCGGGTGAATTTTTCCTGGAGTTCAAGGAAGCGTTTCTGCAGTTCGCCAGTGGTATGGCGGCGTTCCATTTTTTGGACATCAAACTGCAGCTTGCAGAGTTTGGGATAGACAGTGGGTTTGCCATAGATTCGCAGCAACTGTCCAGGTTCGGGTTTGAAGGCAACCTTTAGTGTGCGACTTTGCCACATCACACACCTCAGAGAGTTCGTTTCATCTGCAATGGTAAAGTACCAGTGACCTCTTCGGGCGGTATGTTCTGAAAGCTCCCCTTCCACCCAGGCATATCCATAGTCTCCGATATGCTCACGCAAGGAGGACATGTATTTTCCCACAGGAATTGCTCTGTTATCTCCAGTCATTGTCAGTGAGATTGTGTTTTCAAGTTACGACGTAATTCGTAAACTTATCAGAGTTCCAGGAATTGAAGAGGCATGAGAAATTTCCAGGGCAAGCCCAGACGTATCATGTTTGTGTGTCTTGGCAACTATTGCAGAAGTCCGCTTGCGCATGGCTATTTTGAGCATCTGCTCAAAAAGCATGATCTGGAACACGAAATAGAAGTATCCTCGTCCGGGACGAGTGACTGGCATCTTGGTGAGCCTCCTGATCCGAGGATGTGTCAGGTTGCCGAGAGACATGGGTTCACACTCCGGCATATTCGCGGGCAAAAAATTGCCAGAGAAGACCTTGAAACCTGCGAACTTGTCTTGGTGATGGACCGGAGCAATCTGAGAGATGTACTGAGTCTTGATGATGAAGGCCGTTATGCTGAAAAGGTGAGGCTATTACGAACGTTTGACCAAAAGTCTGTTCGGGACGAGGTTCCAGATCCCTACTACAGTGGAATTTTTGAGGAGGTATACACCATTGTGAGCCAAGCATGTGATGCTCTTCTGGAGCACATTACGGACCATGCAGTTGAGTAAATTTGCTGTTTTGTCCGAGAATCCATGCCTCTCCCGGACGAGAGAATTTCGGGCATGCTTCTCTTCATGGAGTTGATATTATCTGAGTTCTTTCACGGACATTTTGAGGGGCGCAGTGATCCTGCCGTTCTCGTCCATTCACCGCACATCAGGTCGGGCATCTGCTACTGAATATCCTGTCCCGCAGATCCCGGATAGGGTCTGGGACACGGTGGCGGGTTTTTGCCGCCTGATGCAGGAATGTGAGGATCTCTGAGTTTTTCTTCGAAGGGTGGACGGGGCAGATGTGAACTTTGTATTAGAAATCAGAGAGCTCTGGATGTGAAGCCGGAATGACAGGGAGAATGTAGCGGAGGGCTTCGGGTATCAGAACATGAATGTACTCCCAAGGACTGGAAAACCATCTCACTTCAGCTTCTTCCCCGAAGTCAGCATTCCAGACTTGGGCTACCCCCTGTTCCGACCGAGATAGACTCCGCCGTTGTAAACAGCCTTTGGTACCGATTAAGAGAAACTGAACTTTCAGAAATAGGTAAAAGGATCCGATTTTCCGCTGTTTTTGCGAGAGGCTTCTTAATAAGCTAACCATTTGCCTGTTCATTGCAGCTTAGTGCGTGGAGGGTCTCTTTGGATGTTTAAGAGATCCTGAGTATTGTAGATGAAAATTCTGAGGGGGGGGGGGGGACAACAAAGTCTTGGTTTCAGAGAAAAAAACTACGTGATGATGCACAGTTACATTGGCTTATTCCTATCCTTCTTTTTCGCTTTTATTGCTGTCGGTCCTGTAATTGCGGACTCACAAAATACGTCATCAAGTCGCTCCACAAATGCTGATTATCGAAATGTTTTCACTCGTGGCTCTCATTCGGATTTAGTTCTGCGGCTCCAAGGGACTCCAGATGGCATTAACACTTACAGTTCCAAGGAGGTTTGGTGGTATGGATCAAGTACTGTGGACATTGATACCCGAACTAGTCTTGTACTGAGTTGGAGTAATCATTCAGGAAATCTGAGGGCATCGCTTAGCCCAAGGAGAACTATATCTGGTGCGAGAAGCTTTACCCGTGGTTCTCCGTCGGATTTAGTTCTACAACTTCAAGGGACTCCAGATGGCATTAACACTTACAGTTCCAAGGAGGTTTGGTGGTATGGATCAAGTACTGTGGACATTGATACCCGAACTAGTCTTGTACTGAGTTGGAGTAATCATTCAGGAAATCTGAGGGCATCGCTTAGCCCAAGGAGAACTATATCTGGTGCGAGAAGCTTTACCCGTGGTTCTCCGTCGGATTTAGTTCTACAACTTCAAGGGACTCCAGATGGCATTAACACTTACAGTTCCAAGGAGGTTTGGTGGTATGGATCAAGTACTGTGGACATTGATACCCGAACTAGTCTTGTACTGAGTTGGAGTAATCATTCAGGAAATCTGAAAGTGTCTCTTAGACCTGGAAATCAATAATCCCCTCCCTGCAAAATTTCTGGATGACAGAGATATATATCTCCAAAAATTCTTGCAGGCACATCAGGTTAGGTATGGAGATACTTTTTGCAGGAATCCCATCTGGGTAAAGTTTCCTAAGATGCCATGGTTCTGTAGGGGATATACAATCAGTCTTTCTCGTGGATCTCTTTGAATAGTCTTGACAGAGTATGCACTCTTACATCACCGGATAACAATTTGGGAAGTAATACATCCCTTGAGGCTGTCAATTTATGGGATTCCGAAACATTCACTCTGATTCGCTTGTCCATGTTAGCGGCTATAGAGTCAAATTCCGCTACAATACGGGAATCTGGCTCAACGACCACCAAGTTCTCAAACTGATTTTTGTTGATCGCACCGAAAACTGTTCCATCGTATTTGTATTCTCTCAGTCTACTCTGCAATGCCCAAGTAAAATAATATGTGAATGAACCTGACCCAGATTTATGCCTTAGTGATGCCAAGCCGCGTCCAATACAACATCGTTCCCATGCCATGTTGATATCTCCCACAGGTGCCCGAACGCTTACCAGAGTATCCTCTGGCATTGCCAAACGAGTTGGAGAGGAACAGTATCTCCGCTTCTTTGCATAGCGAAAATCAAATTCTGAACTTCCCTGAAAGAAGGGTAACCCATCTTTCCTGTCATTGTAGGTACTACCGGGGGGAGATTGTCCCATCGTCAAGTTTATGCATTCCTTCAGCTTCTTTACCTCCCATCCTTTCGGTATGTCCCCAAGCTCAGAGTCTACAAACCGATCTGGAAACAACTCCCATATTTCGGAAGGCAGGTAGGGATCGCGTCCTTCCATCTTTGCCCGCACCGGCCCGAAATCCACAAACCAGTCCTTGAAGATCGTCCGCGCGATTGCCTCCAGCGTCTGATTCATCCGCCGGTTCAGCTCAATCTTTTCATCCAGTGTTCCTAGAATATGTGCGATGGTTCGTTGTTCTGGAAGGGATGGGACCGGAACTGAAAGATGTTTCAGAGAATCCACAGGTACACGCTGTCTTCCAGAAGTGCCCGTCATCTGATCTACAGCATAGTTCCGTACCCTGTCCCATCTAGTCAGATAGTAGGCATAGTCGGAACTCGTAACACCCGTACGCCCACGAATGACGATAAATTCAGTAGATCCATATGCATCCACAGGGTTCTGATTCGACTGGTAGCGGGCAATTTTCCCATTTTCCAGACATGGCGTAATACGTGCCATGAGCGTGTCACCACTTTGAAAGCGTGAGCCACCACCGGAGTAGATACGTTGTTCAAGCGCACACACAGACCGGACACCTGCATCAATCGTGGCCATGTTAACAAATGGATATGCCCTTCCGCGTTCAAGATGCACTTCAGGATTTATGACGACCGCTTCAAGGAATGACATGCTCCGCCACTCTTCATCTTCGGGACTTTGTATGGGCACACCATGCGCACGCACGATGCCTCGGAAATTATCCTCCAGTCTTGCAAATTCTACGATATCAACTCGGAAAGGAAGCTCTGACTCAACGAATTCCTCCTTCAAATTCCAGAGTGTACTCTGGGGCAGAGGCACTTCTCCCATAATGGCAATGTCAAGATCAGAATAGTCCCACGCAGTCCAAGTGGCACGGGAGCCAAAGGCAAGTACACTGCGATCTGGCACATGCCGTTGAAGAGTCTCACGAACAATGTCCCAGTGATCAGGACGCAGATCAATGGAGGGAGGAGATGCACTCATTTCATACACCATCTATTCCATCAAAGCTTGGGTAAAAGAATGGGAATTACCCAGCAAAATCCGCGCGGATACCGGGGCTACCTCTCCATTCCCCTGTCTGTGTCCTGCTTCCTGTTGGAAGTGTCTTTGCTCTGTGGAGTATCTTGATCGGGGTTGCCTTTCCTGGATTTGGGTGTCATGGTTTTTTCTCCTCCTCTTCTTTCCTTGGGAAGGAGCGGTCTGTTACATGATTTTTCAGTTCCTTTTGGGAAACCTCCTTCTCTGGTTTTACCTGTAGCAGCTGTTTCGACCGGACCTGTTCTTGGACTACACGTTCCTTTTCTATCAGCCATTCCCGCACCATGTAGTCCCGGAGAGAGGGGATCGGGATACTGTATCGCAGCCCCTTTTTGTACAGAACGCCCTTTGAGAGGGCCCGCTCAAATCCGCCTTCCCCAACCGCCCGCTTGATCTCCTCATCTGTCAGTCCAACCTCCAGCGAAACATGCTGAAATAATTCCGTCAGTCCATTGAATTCATTGTACGTCAAGTCTTCCGTCAGTTCTTTGTAGTACTTCAAGCGCAACCCTTCCCCCACCTTCAACACAGAGTCCAGCCCCTCCGAAGTCAGTTTCCTGTTATCCTTCCTTATTTGTCTCACCGCGGGTTTCATGTATGCAATAATATGTTGGGGCCATCCATGCGTCTCTTGCATGATTCTGTCAATCCATTCCGTGAGATTTCCCTTTGCGTTGCCCTCTTTCCGCATCCAGTCCACAATCACGGCTCTCTCTTCTTCCTTGTCCAGTGCTCCCATCTCGAATCTGGATTCCACTTTCAGACGAGAAATGTTCAGGGACTTGAGTGCCCGGGCGGTCATCCCCAAACCTGCCGCCAGAAGCAGAACAGGTCTCTCAAAGTCTCCATTGTGGATCTTGTCCAGGATAGCTCGCACTGGTCCCCTTCTCTCGGAAGTAACCACATAATCCAGTCCCAGTGCCTGTGCTTCATCCAGCACTAGGAGTAACGGAGTGGATTCCTTCTCAATCACCTCATCCATGCTGATCTTTTTCGTGTCCCTGTCTATCCCGAATTTGACTGTACCATGAGCATTCTCGTACCCACCTCCCAACTCTGCGGAGAACCCCGTAACTTTTCTTTTTTCTGCTGCCCCAAGACGCAACACCATGTCAGAGGTGTCCCAAAGGGACTCCGGTTTGATCACGACTGTTTTCCATCCTTTTGCTATTTTCATGCACTGATCCAGCAGGGCCGTTTTCCCGACTCCTGGCGACCCCTGCACCAGAAAGATGGGACCACCCTTTTCCTCCTCTGTCTCTTTTAGCACTTCTAGGAAGTAATCCAGGATTTCTTTCCGTCCATTCCAGTGCTTCGCGGGGCCACGATCTCTGTACCTAGTACTTTTTTGGGGGAATGATTCCACGGGAGGACTGGAAGAAGCCCCTTTTTTCCAGAGTATCCAAGGTGGCAGAAAACGCATGTGAACAGAGTTTGTAGTACACACAATGCGGGCAAGGTCAAGCCCCCTGCAGTACTCTCCTGGCTTTATTCCGTCCTGCGATACCTCCGTGGCCACCCTGCAAGGACTGGCAACTTTTTCCTGTGGTGATAGCACTCACCGCTCCATGGCTACACATTTCTTCCCTGGTTTTGCCTCTGGCAACTGCTTCGCCTCAGACGGGTCTTTGGCCGCCTGCTCTGGCTCAGAACTCTCTCCTGTAAGGTGGCGACTGGACTGTCTTTGTTTCTTGACCTTCTCGTAGCGCAATGTAGCCTCTCGAATTCGTGAGGCCCTTTCTGTCAGGTAGTCATACAGGGACGGAATAGGAAGGGTGTACAAAGGGGTGGGGGTGCGAGAGAGGTAATTGATCACAATCTCCACTGTGCCCTGAGCAACAAGAAAATTTCCTGCCCCTGCCTCGTCTTCCCCACCTGTAACCCTGACTTCTGGACTGACTCCAAGTGTTTTTCGCAACTTGTCGGGATCCCACAAGTCTTTTGGGTCAATCTCGGCTACTTTCCATCCCTGCTCTTCTGCCTCGTCCCAGCATTTTGCCAAGAGTGCAGTTTTACCTATGCCATGCGGTCCTTGGACCAAGAATGTGGTTCTGCCTTTGGATTTTCCGGAATCCGCAAGCAACTTCTGGAACTCCGCCAGGATCGTCTTGCGTCCATGGAAGTATTTGGTTGCTCCTCTGTCAAGAAAGCCTTTAATCTCGCTCATCGTTTCATCTGGAATATACCATGGGGAAAGGTACGCTCCAGAACAGGGGCGGTTCCACTTTTGCCTCCTGCGAATTTTGCTGGATAAATCCCAAAGGAATGCCGTGGGCTATTGTATCTGTACCATGCCCTATCTGATTCCTGCTTGGCTGCAGAATTCGTCAATGTTCGTTAAGTCTTCCAACAGAACCCCCGGATTTGCCGATTTGAGATTCTGGTAACTTGTAAATCCGGTTGCGACGGCAACACTCATAGCTCCGATTTCTCTGCCACAGGTTATATCGTGTATGGAATCGCCAATAATGACGATGTCCTCGCCTGTGAAGGTTCTTCCGCAGTATTCAAGTGCACGAGCAGAAGCAATCGCGGGGAGCTTGCTCCGGTCTGCATGATCACATCCGAAGCTACCGAATGGAAACAGCAGATCCAGCTTGGCAGCAGCCAATTTTCGATACGCAGTGACCCGGACATTGCCGGTCAGGAGGGCGAGCTGGACACGCTCATCCGGTTCCAGGTGCTCAAGAAGTTCAACTACACCATCGGCTGGTTCAACCTCTTCGGGCATGTATGTTGCATGGTCGCTGTATTGCTGGAGGGCAACTGGCAGAAGCCTATTGATTTCTTCCGAGGAAAATCCAGACATGTGCAAAGTATCCGTGAAGATTTGCGGGTCCGTACGGCCGGAAAAGGCCACCCCCTGTGTTGAAATTGACCGTCCGCACAGCTCACCGAGTACGTATTCAATATGTCTGCGACCGGACAGAATGGGTTTCAGCAGTGTTCCGTCTATGTCGAACAGCAGGAGCTTCATCTGCCAGAATACTGGGTTTTCAGATAAGTACGGTAGCTTTCATCCATAACGGACTGCAGCCATGACTCATTCGCCAGATACCACTGAACGGTTTTGCGCAATCCTTCTGTCAGAGTATAGCTTGGAGTCCACCCCAGTTCGGTCGTGAGTTTTCTAGCATCAATCGCGTACCGGAAGTCGTGGCCCGGCCGATCTGTGACGAATGTGATGAGCTTCTGGCTGCTTCCTGCGGAATGCCCCAGTTCCTCATCCACGATTGTAAGCAGGATATTGAGCAAGTCCAGGTTTGAGCATTCTCCAGCTCCACCAACCAGATAGGTTTCCCCCAATTCACCGTGGTACAGCATGCACATCAATGCCTTACAATGATCGTCCACATAAAGCCAGTCGCGTATGTTTTCTCCTTTGGAGTACACCGGGATGCTGTCCCTGTTCAAGGCTCGTACAATCGCCAGAGGAATGAGCTTCTCCGGGAATTGATAGGGTCCATAGTTATTGGAGCAATTCGAGATAATAACGGGAAGGTTGTAGGTTTCGCCATAGGCACGGACGAAGTGATCTGCCGCAGCCTTTGAGGCAGCGTAGGGGGATCGGGGTGCATAAGGAGTGCTGGTTGAGAATTTCCCCGAGGATCCCAGAGCCCCGAAAACCTCATCTGTAGAGACATGCAGAAAACGATGTTTCTGCAGGTTTGAATGTTCACAGGCCCAGGCATGCCTGGCGGCTTGCAAGAGACTGGTTGTTCCGGCTACATTCGATTGGACAAACTCCATCGGAGAATGGATAGACCGGTCCACATGGCTTTCCGCGGCAAAATGCACGACAGTTGTGAATTGATACTCTGTAAACAGGCGTTGCAGCAGTTCCAGATCGCAGATATCGCCATGAATGAATTTGTAGTTGGGGGCAGTTTCAATTTCACGCAGGCTCTGCAGGTTGCCTGCATAGGTTAACTTGTCAAGATTGACGATGACGGAAGCCGTGAGCTTCGGAACAACCAGATGCAGAAAATTTGCGCCAATAAAACCGGCACCTCCTGTAACAAGGATACGCTGGGGGTGGTGTAGAATTGCAGACATGGATCAGTTTACAGGAGCATGAAACGCTTTATAATGGTGATATACGGGACATAACGCATTCTGGAATGTTTCCTCGCTTTGATTAAGAGTAAGACGGTCGGATACTGGTCCATAACTCCACCAGGTAGCGGGGGTAAAGCTCTGTGGTGTGGTGCTGCCCCATGAATTTGATAGGCTTGATGCTCCCCGTCAGAAACTTGGATGGCATGCAGTAAAATAGCACCCTTTTGGGTACGGCGTAACGAGTATGGTTCAATACGGCAGACAGATTGCCCATATTTAGGCTCAACACACAGGTAATTGATCGCCGAAAAACGGATAACCTCCTAATATACTTTTGTATCATGCGGGATTGGCAGCTTCACAGCAGGTTTCCAGAGGACTGTTTCGCCAGATTCCGTTCGGTCAATAGCGGGATATGAGGAACTAGTGACGGTTTCAAGCCAGTTGAAGAATTCAGGCAGTGCCCGGAAACAGGATTCTAATGGAGTGAATTTTTGAAGTTGATGCCCAAGCATATAACCCCAGTGGACTTCAAGATCGTTTCTGTGTGCTTCTGCACCAGCAAATGCCGGAGCAGAAATGTTGCGGTACTTGCATTTTTTTCTGGAGGACATCGCTCAGGGTTTTTCAGTCGGGTTGTGCCTCATTGTTACGAAAAAGATTGATCAGATCATACTGGTCACGCGGGACTGGTACGTTGTCCAAGAGCACGATTTTTCGGTAAATTCTTTTTCCAAAGGATAGCATTTGACAGACATTCCTTCAGATGGTTCATCGCTGTAATCATGACGGATTATGCATTCAGCTGATGGCAGTACCACCAGCTCATCAAATGTCAGGTCAATTTTGAGGCGTGGAAGAGACCGAAATCCTGATCGTGGTCCGATGGGCCTTGATATCCAAGTCTGCCTTGACAAGATTCCGTCTCCCGTGAATCTGCGAAAATATCAAAATTCAGGAGCCACGGGTGGAATTTCAATCCCGGTTTTCTGTAGAGCCAGGCACTTGTCTCGCTGAATGTTTCAACTAGAAAGTCGTGATTCTGGTGAGACGGGTCAATAACCGTAAAGTCCAAATCTTCGGAGAACCGACAGGTTTCTGAAGCAGGTTGGAAGCGGTGGCACGGCTAACATCAAGAGACTGTTCCACATCGTCAATGCAAACGATTTCGCCGGCAGCCGGCAACACAGCTGCCAGGCGAATACGCCCTTTTGGAAGACTCAGCCGTTCGTTCATGCGAAAAGATACATTCCAACTGCATAAATTCCAGAAAAAAAATCTGAAATTGCTGATGCATGATACTTTCTGGGGTGTCTCAGTGATCACGATTCATTTTTATCTGACGGCCCCTGATCCCCCGGAAAAAATGGCAAGGCCTGCCTCACTCACACCGGCCATCTGATGGTGTCGGGGGAGGGGGACGCTCTGGCGGCGATGGGGGTAAGCATTCGGGAGAGAGCATCCTCATAGTGGCAATGTCCTGATTGGATGCAGACATGTCCGTCATATTCCCGACAGGGATGGATCCAGTCCGAATTCACTTCTCATATGCAGTGTTCATTTTGGGCGCACAGGTTCTGCCACCATTCATATTTCCAGATGAGAGCACAGAAATGGCACATCTTGCCCCCAGGCTAAATATTGATGGACTGTCCCAGTGCGTCACGGGTGGCTTCCATGATTGCCTCTGAAAGGGTTGGATGCGGGTGGACGGCATCCAGAATTTCGTGATATGTCGTTTCCAGGGTGCGGACGGCCACCACCTCTGCAATGAGTTCTGTGGCATCATGCCCGATCACATGGCAACCGAGGAGTTCGCCATATTTTGCGTCATAGATAATTTTCACGAAGCCGTCATTGTGTCCGGCGGCGGAAGCCTTGCCAGATGCAGAAAAGGGAAACTTTCCGATTTTAATGTCCAGTCCCTTTTCGCGAGCGGCAATCTCTGTGTATCCTACAGAAGCAATCTGGGGCTGACAGTAGGTGCATCCAGGTACATTGTTCTTGTCAAGTGCATGGACTCTTCGTCCAGCAATTTTTTCAATACAGAGGATACCTTCATGGCTGGCCTTGTGGGCAAGCCATGGAGCTCCTGCAACATCTCCAATGGCGTAGACCCCTTCCACGCTAGTACGGGAAAATTCATCAGTTTTGATTGCACCGCGATCAGTTTCAATCCCGACCTCTTCCAGTCCCAGGTTTTCAATGTTTCCCGTAATTCCAACCGAACTGAGCACCTGATCAACCTCGATCACCTCGTTTTTGCTGCCACTTTTTAAGTGTACTTGGAGTGTCTTTCCCTTTTCTTCTACGCGTTCTACGGTAGTGCCTGTACTGATCTTGATCCCTGTTTTTTTGAATGATCTGGCCAGTTGCTTTGAAACATCTTCGTCTTCAATCGGCACGATACGATCCTGGAGCTCCACCAGATGGACTTCAGTTCCCATATAATGGTAAAAGTACGCGAATTCAACTCCAATCGCTCCCGCGCCGGCAATCAGCAAGCGGTCTGGACACGTTTCTTGAAGGAGGGCTCCCTTGTAATCAATGATCTTTTTGTTATCAACTGGAAGAGATGGGATCTCTCGTGCCCTCGCTCCTGTTGCAAGGATAATATGCTTTGCCTCGAGTTCCCGTTCTGTTCCTATTTTTTTGTCATCCATGTCAACGGAAGGGGAGATATGTAACGATCCTTTTCCGGTCAGTTTTGCATGTCCAAGGACTACCTCAATGTTATTTTTCTTCATGAGGTACTGCACACCGGAGTTCATTTTTGAGGCAACCTTTCGGCTTCTTTGGATCACCTGCGCAAAATCGGCACTGACCTTTCCTTCCAGCTTCAGACCGTAGGAACTCAAATTATTGGCATAGGACACAAGCTCCGCACTTTTCAGAAGTGCTTTGGTCGGAATACAGCCCACATTCAGGCAGACCCCGCCCAGTTTGTTTTTTTCAACGACTGCAGTTTTGAAGCCGAGTTGTGTGGCCCGAATCGCAGTTTCATAACCTCCGGGACCTGTCCCGACAACAATAACATCAAAATTGTTTGGCATGGAAAAATGAGTTGTAAGAGAGTGCTTTACTGAAAGTACGGATTTGATGATTCATTCTTCTGGCAGTGGAACACGCTTTACATCACTGGGCAGATGGAGAGACATCGGAGTAACGGATTCATTGACGGAGACAGAGCGGTAAGTCAGGATAACACTTGTGTTTTGAGCCGAATTTCGATAGATAACCTGACGCGGGACATAAAATTCACCAACAGAAAAAAAATTGCTGTAATGAAATGCTTCTACAAGGTTTCCAGAGGCATCCTTTTGCGTCACATGCACAATGCGCCAGTACTCAGGGTCAATGACATATGTCCGGCGCAGACGGGAGTCTTCAAGTGTCAGTCCGTCTCTCGTAGACTTCAATTGTAAACCAGCTTGACTGGCGGGGTAAACAAAACCAAGCATCTGTTCCATCGCACGGTCCACTCTGAGCACAGGCGGCAGAGCGGAATGACTGCTTTCTCCTGTATGTAATGTTTTTGTGAGTCGATCATAGAAAAATAAACTGTCCCCGGTGACCAGCAACTTTCCTCCCTCAACACCAAAGAGGCGGAATACGATCAGAAGGGAATCCCCTTTGCGGTGTGAAATCTCCGCTTTCATCGTTGGGCCCGAATACAGTGGTGTTTTCATGGACAGATTTCCCTCTGCCCTGAGCGAAGCTGGAAGAGTGTGTGCCCGGATGCTGTCCATGACGGAGCCTATCTCGTAGACGATGTTTTCCGAATCAATTAGCGCGGCCGGAGGCCGAG
The DNA here is from genome assembly GCA_965203305.1 of Rhodothermales bacterium. Classification (GTDB taxonomy): domain Bacteria; phylum Bacteroidota; class Rhodothermia; order Rhodothermales; family Bin80; genus Bin80. The sequence goes on from OZ241874.1 coordinate 658,848, forward strand.
AACTGGCACAGCCTCCAATTATCAATACGACAAGCGGGATATACACTCTCATGCCACGCCCAAAACGGCTATGACAGACTGGCGTGCAACGCGATCTTGCCCGGGAGATTTACGCATTTAAAGCTCTTGGAGGCTTCTACCCACTGACAGCCAGATTGATCGGATATGCTTGACCTTACTCCCGCAAAATGAGACTGTCAGTCCCAAAAACGGAAACGATTCAGGAAGAACCTCGTCAGAAGTATTTGGTCTAAAAACAAGAACAAAGACACTCTAGTAGTCAGTCCGAACAACCCTGCGAGAGATGTTCGTGCGATCATGTCAAGTACCCCGTGGAGATCAGACTGCCGTCAGACAATGTGATTCAATTTTACGCTACATTGAGTACATGTCAAGCATCAATACAACTGCTCGTTTGGGGTTCAAGATTAACGCGCAGAGTGCATTGTTTGACTCTCTTTGAGAGTCAAAGGATACGAATATTGTGCGCTGCTCTGGGTAAGTGCGTTGGTCAATCCAATCACGCTCATTTTGCATACTGTGTTTGGCGGCAGAGGCGCAGGGTGGCGAGGCGGTCAGTACATAGTGTCTGTCCGAAAATTTGCGGCAATCCCACATACGGGGATTTCGGAGGCATTTATTTGGGGCTCATATACGTGAGTGCCCAAAGTGAACTGTCTAGTGAGCCTCTTGCAAAAAGATTTTGGGACTTTCGAATTCTGACTGGGTACGGGATGGAACCTTACCTCTCAATCCCCATATCTGTGTTTTGACCCTTGTCCAAGTCGTATTTGCTCTGTGGAGGTTCCTGCTCTGCTTTTCCCTCCTCTTTTTCAGGGGAGGGACTGTCTGTTGTATGGTTTTCTGCTTCCTTTTGGGAAGCCTCTTTCCCCGTATCCTTCCCAGACACCTGTTTTGACCGGGCCTTTTCCTGGGCTGTGAGCTCCTTCTCCACCATCCATTCCCGTACCATGTAATCCCGGAGAGAGGGGATTGGGATACTGTACCGCCGCTTTGCCGTGTTCTTGTACAGAACCCCCCTGGCCAGTGCCTGTGCAAACCCCGCTTGCCCAATTGCCTGTATAATCGTATTTTTTGGGGCTTATATACCTGAGTGCCCATGACTATTTGTCTTGGTCCCAGTCTCGTTGACGGGTCATCAGGGAACCCAACGGTTCACCCCTCGCACGTCCAGTTGCCCCAACCCCGGCGGCCAAGATGTCCGCGTGTTCCGCATGTCCACAGGACATACACCTGAATTTGCGCAGGGAGGCGCGATTGCCCGCGTCCCTGTGTCCGCACCTGCTACAGTCCTGGCTCGTGTATGCGGCCACCACAGAGAGAACGAGAGCGCACTTGTACCCCAGCGTCTGCACCAGCTGTCCCGGCGCACCTTCCAGCAGAACCCGGTTCATCCCTGCTTTCGCTTTGACATTCTTGCCAGGATTTTCTGTCGTCCCACGAGCCGAGGCGGTCATGCTTTTCACCTTCAGGTTCTCCACCACCACTACAGGGGCTTCCTTCGAGATTTTCGCACTGTTCTGGTGATTGCGGTTATGACTGAAGTTTGCCAGATAGGTGCTGCACTTCTGGATCTTGCCCTGTGTCTTCTTCGCCCGGTTCGACATCTTTTTCCGACCGTCTGCTTTCTGCCGGGCAATCTGCTTTGCCAGCTTCCGCTCATACCTGCGTTTCCGGAATCGCACCCGCTTGTCCGCCTCACTCTCCAGCACTTCGGAGTCCCTGCCGTCGCTGTAGGCCACGGCGATCATGCCACTGGCGTTCCGGTCAATTCCCGCCACCACGCCGGTATCTTCGATGAGCGGGTCATCGATCTCGTATGTGATGGCTGCCCACCACTTCCCGCCTTTCCTGTATACCGTGATGTCTTTCGTGATCCCCTCCAGGTACGGGTTGCCCCCTTTCCTGCGGAGGGTTACCGTGCACATCTCCTTTCCCTTGATCGTCAGCTGGTTCCCCCGCAACGTGTACCCCGTCTTGTCCGGGATGGTGAAGGACGGCTTGGTTCGGTCTCTGCTGTGAAAGCGGGGAGGCTCCGAAAGTCCCTTGTCGTACCTTTTCCATGCGTCTGCCTGAAACTTGAACACATACCGGACCGTGGCATACTGGTAGTGTTTCAGCCACGGATACTTCTTCTTCAGGATCCGCATGTACTCGCTCCCGGTACCGAAGAAGGTGGTGGACGGTCCGTTCTCCCCTCGCTGCCGGGCCTCCTGTTTTCGCTGGAGGGTGATGGCGAGACCTTCGTTCCACATCTTCCTCCAGACCCCTGCCAGCCGTGCCAGTTTCCGGGCTTTGGTGCCCGATCCCGGCAGGATGCGGTAGGTGATCCTTCGGCACGTCTTGCCTGCCTTTGCCATGGTGACTGTCAGTGTTCTCTGTGAACCTGCGGGCCATACAATGGTTCATTCCTATGGGCCCTTAGGCATATAAGCCCCTATTTTTTCGCAATCCTGTTTTCAGGGGGACATGCTGAAACAATTCCGCCAAGCCTTCAAAGTGGTCGTCATCCAAATCTTTCGTCCGTTCTTCATAGTAGTCTCTGCGATTTTTGCGGCCTTGGGCCAATGCGGACATCAGTCCTTCCTCCGTCATCTCCCCCTCGGATTCCTTTAAGTACTCCAGGGAAGGGTCCAGGTAGGACGCGATGTGGTGCCCCCACCCGTGTATTTCTGCTGTGATGGCATTCATCCAAGCAGTGATGTCCCCCTTCGCCTTCCCCTCCTCTGTGAGCCAGTCCTTGATCACCCCTCGTTCCTCCGCTCTGGAGAGTGCCTCAAGATTGAAATAGCAGTTTTTTTGAACCGTGATATATCCAGATCCTGGAATGCGTCCTGAGTATTGCCTAGGCCCCCTATGAGCAGCACCAGAGGTCTGCCTATGTCTCCGATATGGATATATTCGAGGAGTGAGGTTACGGATTCTCGTTCCCCGTCAGGGATGAGTTTGGGGTTTTTGAGTCGCTGTGCCTCATCAAGTATCAGGACAATCGGGGCATCTTTGCTCCGAAGGGCGTGTATGGGGCTAGATATGTCCTTGTCTAGATCAAACGACACCCCCAGAGATGCAACATCCAGCCCGATCTCTGCGGGGAGTCCCGTTAATCGGCGTTTGGCCTCCCCCAAGCATTCCCGCAGGATGTCTGTGTTCCAGAGTGCCCCCGGACGAATCTTGGCCGTACCCCAGCCTTCCTCCTCCGCCCTTTTTCTGCACTCCGCCAGGAATGCGGATTTTCCCACACCTGGCGGCCCTTGCACCAGGAAACAGGAACCCTTCTTTCTTGGCAAGGACCGGGATAATAACCGCAGGAAGTACTTCTTCTCGTTTTCCCGTCCGTGGAAGTATTTTGTCTCACCGCGGTCGTCAATAATTTCTTCTTCTGGAAGTGGTTCGTCCTGATCAGGAAGCCTTGTACGGAACATGGCGGAGACGGGAGATGGCTGGCAGAACTTTTATGCTAGGACACCCAGACACTACCTCAGGTTCCCTAGTTTTTGGGTCAGGTTTGCGCAGGTCCGGCCGCCCCTGTTCCAGCCGTGCGAATTTTGCTGGATAAGTCCCATACATTGGCGGTAGAGGCTCCTGCAAAAATATGACTATACCCGACCTTGTATGTTTGCCAGTACTCCCAGAGCGATATTTCGGTTCTATTCAGGTTAGTGTTAGCTTGTCATTTCCAGATGCTTGTTGGATTTTAAGTATGGCAAAGTATACGCCCTCGAGGTTCGCGGCTCTATGTCAATTCCACTGCGTTGCACCATTGCCAGTGCTGGCTGACAAGGCGATGATGTCGCATGCTGCCAAGTCACGAAGCGGACTCGAGGTACGAATACGGAAGTTGCTATGTGATTGTCTGTGGACCCACTCCCCAGGAAAGCTTGGACCTGAGAGTACCAAAGTAGTCTATCCCCTCTAATCGAATTAGCTGAATGGAATGATTTGCGCGGCGTATTGTGCAGGGTGCCTCTTGGTTCGTAATTGGGAGAGCTCTTCCATCTAAAGCAATTGTGCAGTTGGCCGAACTTGATGCCAGTTGTACGGTGAGATTTGACTGTGCAGGCAATACAATCGGACGGACAGTCAGGCTATGAGGTGCAACGGGGCTGACAATGATGACGTTGCTTCCTGGCATGATAATCGGTCCTCCAACAGCCAGCGAATACGCTGTGGATCCGGTGGGAGTTGCCACAATCAATCCATCTCCCCAGTAGCGGTTCAGTCGCGTATCATCCACGAGTACATCTATAGCCGCCAGTCCACCTGCGGATTGCCGGGTGATCACAATATCATTGAGTGCCCAGCCTGTATGTGCACCTGACAGGCTCAGTGCGTTGCGTTGTTCAGTTTTGTATTTTCCTGCTTTCAGCAACTGCAGTGCATACGAGATCTGCGCAGACTCAACATCAGCCAGAAATCCAAGGTGTCCGGTGTTGATTCCGAGAATTGGCGTTCCCGATGCTCCTACTTCAAAGGCGGTGTGCAGAAGAGTTCCGTCTCCTCCAATAGAGAGAATGATGGTACTCGTCTGTGCAAGAGTATCCGTTGAAATTTTGCTGGCATCATCCGATGACAGGAGGGATCTCTCTACAAGTCCACGGGCAATGGGAGCGTGAAGCTGATAACGGATAGCTTCAGCATCCATCCGCTCCCTCAGTCGCTGAATGAGCGGCCACAACTCCTCTTTTGCTGTATTTCCAGTGATTCCGAGAGTTACCTCTGCCATGACTTTTTGATCATCAGGATATTGATCTGCTGAGTATTATAGCGTAACTTTCTCTCGGACTTCTTGTGTCATGGCTAGACATATTGTTATTGTTGGCAATGGAATTACGGGGATCACCGCCGCCCGATTTGTACGCAAGTTAAGTGCTGACCGCATAACGGTCATTTCCAGCGAAACCGATCACTTCTACGCACGAACTGCCCTGATGTATATCTACATGGGACATATGCGCTATCAGGAAACCAAGCCGTACGAGGATCACTTCTGGCACCAGAACAAAATAGATCTCGTTCGAGGCTATGCATCCCGGATTGATACAAAGGCAAAGGTGGTGCGGATTGCAGACGGGAACGATATTGCTTATGATGCACTTCTTTTGGCGACAGGGTCAAAGACGAACAAATTTGGCTGGCCCGGGCAAGATTTGCAGGGCGTACAAGGGCTATACGGGATGCAGGATCTTGCACTTATGGAACGCAGTACGCAAAACATCCGCCGCGGTGTCGTTGTCGGAGGTGGGCTGATTGGCATTGAAATGGCAGAAATGCTTCACGCCCGACACATCCCGGTCACCTTCCTTGTTCGGGAGAGGAGTTACATGGACTACCTGCTGCCCAGAGAAGAATCAGCGCTAATCAATCAGGAAATTCTTGAACATGGGATTGACCTGAGGCTTGGAACAGAACTCCAGTCCATTCAGGGAGCAAAGTCAGTTGAGGGGGTCAGGACAGACTCGAATGATCATATTGAGTGTCAGTTTGTGGGACTTACCGCAGGAGTACATCCGAATACTGATCTGGCGAAGGCATCCGGGATTGAAACGAACCGGGGCATTCTTGTGAACGAGTTCTTCGAAACCAGCATTCCAGACATCTATGCTGCGGGTGACTGTGCAGAATTCAATGCCGATGGCATCGGAAATCGTCGAATTGAACAGTTGTGGTACACGGGGCGTGCACATGGGAAAGTGGTTGCACAGACACTGTGCGGACGGCGAACTCCGTATTGTCATGGCATATTTTTCAATTCGGCAAAGTTTTTTACAATAGAGTATCAGACCTATGGAGACATCTTGCCTCATCCCGGGCCAGAGGTGCGATCACAGTTGTTTGAAAGCGGGCGCAAACTTCTGCGGGTGAACAGCGACATGGAAACAGGCAGGATACTCGGGTTTAATGCCTTGAACCTGCGCCTCAGGCAGGATCAATGCGAAGCATGGATTCGCAGTGGTACCCATGTGGAGGAGGTGCTCAGCTCTCTCAAAAAAGCTCGGTTTGATACCGAGTTCTATTCGGACGCAGTCTATCGCCAGGCAACAGCATAATTGAGGATGCTCACGAATTACCAGGAAAGTCTGCAGCTTACAAGTCCGGGATCAGGTTATTCTGTACGCCAGAAAACGGGACTGGCATGCATCGGAGTCGGTATACTCGCTCTCCTGGTGACATTTCTGGGGAAGGGAGCACTTTCCCCGGTGATCACATTCGGAATCTCGCTGGCAGGCTTTTTGTCGGGAAGCGGATTTCTCTTTGCCGGGCTTCTTCGCCGCGCTCCCGGTGTCAACAATCATGGAATATGGTTTTCGGGAGTCACAGCACGGGGGATGGCAGGCTGGATTCTCGGGATTGTATTTACCGGGTTTTATATCATCCTGTACTGGGCCCCTGCCAACCTTGAGGAGCTGGTCCGGGCTACGGATATGCTGAGCATGGGACTTCGCGGCACTCCCGCAGACCAGTGGTTCTTGTACGGATTCTTCTACACGCTTGCCATACTGATTATGGGAGCCCGGATGCTGATCAAGTATCGGGACAACCGGTATCAGATTTTTCGTACGGTCTCAGTGATGTTCTTTCAGTTGGGATTTGCATTTTTGCTTCCGCAGCTGATGGTGCTCTTGAATCAGCCAGAATTTTATTTCAGCTATTTCTGGCCCCTCAAGTATGACTATCTGTGGCCAGCTACCTTTAGCTCCCTGGGTGGCCCTGGTCTGGGTATTTTCCTGCTATTCTGGACGGCCGTAATGACGGTGATTGCCACTCCGGTTCTGACATACTTCTATGGAAAACGCTGGTACTGTTCGTGGGTCTGTGGCTGCGGCGGACTTGCCGAAACGGCGGGAGATCCGTTTCGGCATCTCTCTGACAAGTCTGTGAAGGCATGGGAAGTAGAGCGGTGGATGGTGCACAGTGTTCTGGTGTTCATCGCTGTGACGACACTTCTTCTCTGGGCAAACCAGTGGTTGAGTGGGGACCTGCTCGGGGGACTCTCTCAGCAGTTTTCCAGATGGTATGGCTTTTTTATCGGTCTGATTTTTGCCGGTGTGATTGGGGTAGGGTTCTATCCGATTATGGGATCCCGTGTATGGTGTCGCTTTGGCTGCCCAATGGCAGCCATTCTCGGGCTGTTGCAGAAGTATTTCTCCAGATTTCGGATCACTACAAACGGCGGGCAGTGCATCTCCTGCGGCAACTGTTCCACTTACTGCGAAATGGGGATTGATGTGAGGTGGTATGCGCAAAGGGGACAAAACATTATCCGTGCTTCCTGTGTTGGGTGCGGCATGTGTGCCGCCGTATGTCCCCGTGGGGTACTCCGTCTGGAGAACGCTCCAATGAAAGCTCGCTACAATGGTCCTGTACTGATCCATCACGATGAGGTATCTGTGCAGCTGGACGACGGATGGAGGCAAAAACGCCCCTTGATGCCACCGGCTCAGGAGGATCTGCCTATCCTGACGGACAGGGATATTTGAGCCACAGGATGAGGCAGTCTTCCATGCGAAACAGCTATGACCATGCGGCTTCTTGACAGGAAATATCCTGCATGGCTTCTGGATGCGCAATTCCGTGGACGGTCACGCCTGATCGCCTGCGCAGTCCTTGAAACTGATCAGGGACTAACACTCATTGATCCGGGTCCTTCCACGACTCTGCCTGTAATAGAGCGTGAACTCCAGTCATTGGGCGGGTTTCCTGCGGTACGGAATGTGGTTTTGACGCATATTCATCTGGATCATGCGGGTTGTGCGGGCCAACTGGCAGCACTGCTGCCGGATGTCAACATTTATGTACACCCGATTGGTGCACGGCATCTGGTGAATCCTGAAAAACTGATTCAAAGTGCACATCGTATCTACGGAGACCGGATGGATTCGCTATGGGGAGAGATAGTGCCAATCCGGGAAAGCCAGGTTCATGCAATGGAGGACAATGCCATCCTGGATGTGGGAGGGCGCAAATTACGGTCATGCCATACCCCGGGGCATGCATCCCACCATATTGCATGGCTGGACGATCTGGCAGGGTGGGCGTTTACAGGAGATGCCGCAGGAATGAGCATTGAGGGAGCAGGGTATATTATTCCCGTGGCTCCCCCGCCAGATATTGATCTGATCCTGTGGGAGACATCACTTGAACGGCTGGAAAAGGAAGAACCTGAAAAATTGTTTCTGACGCATTTCGGTGTGATAGAGAATGTCCAGGAACACTTGTCCGGGGTACGCTCCCGATTACACACCTGGGCAGATACCGTCCAGCGGTCACTGGAAGATGATTCTGAATCGGATGATTTGCGGGCACAGGCATTTCACGAATCCGAAATGGAGCAGATGCGCTCCACGGTGGCTCTCTCCCTACAGGAACCCTACACCTGCATGGGGCAGCCCGCAGAGAGCTGGTATGGACTTGCACGCTACTGGCGAAAGAAAGCAGGGGCGAGACAGAGCTGTTCGGACGGGTAACTAAAGAAATAGTCGGAAAGGCTGTTTCGGAGTTTGGCAGAGCATTCCGGTACGCAATGACGTATCGGAGCGGGTGTGCCATGTGCATCAGTATCTGGTCTGTGCGAGTTCTGGCAAACCCTTCCTTCCCAAGTGTCCCGGACATGAATACGATTCCCATCCAGCCTGGCTGGATGGCAGATACGTTCCTGAACAAGTTCCCCGCACAGTTCGTTAATGTGCGTACGGAGCGGTTGAACAGGGGGGTCTAGAAAAAGGACTTATCCCGCAAAATCCGCAAGGGTGCGAAAGTGGAACAGACCCTGTTCAATGGCGTACTTGTTCCTTGGGGCATATCCCAAATGAAACGATGAACAAGATTCAAGGCTTTCGAGACAGAGGAGCGGCCAAACACTTTCACGGACGCAAAACGATCCTGCTGGAGTTCCAGAAGGCACTTGCGGAGTCTATGGAATCCAAAGGCGGAACCACATTTCTAATTCAAGGACCTCCGGGTGTGGGCAAAACTGCGCTATTGGCAAAATGCTGGGATGAGGCAGAAGAGCGGGGTTGGGGAGTAGCAGAGATTGATCCAGAAGACTTGTGGAATCCAGACGAATTGCGGAAAACGCTTGGTATTCCCCCGCAAAGGGTGGGGAAAACAACGGGGTGGGGACTGGACAAAATCTTCAACTTCTCCCGGAAAACCGAGACAAGGATTAATGCCCCTCTGGACACCCCCGCAGATATTCTCAAGCTCAAAACAGCCCCTGTTTTGCTTATCCTGGATGAGGCCCAGCATTTGGGAGAAGACGGCGGAGTCCCGGAAGAGCACCGCAAATCAGTACGTACTCTCCTGGATCAGATTCACAATAGCAGACTAGGGAAGCCTGTCATTCTTCTGGCTGGCGGGCTGGGGATGACAGACAAGGCATTGGAAGCACTGGGGCTATCCCGGTTGGCAGAGGAGTGCACATTTGATATGGAACCACTAGAAGAGGAGGAGGAACGGCAGGTGATCAAGGACTGGCTCAAAAAAGAGGGAAAGGCGAAGGGAGACACGAAAGAGTGGGTAGATGCGATTGCGGAAGAGACGCATTGCTGGCCCAGACATATTCATTCCTACTCAACAAGTGCTGCCCATGTACTCAAGCAAAGCGGGGGAGAGATGACCGCGGAGGGGCTGCGTATCGTCATGGAGAAGGGACGGGTAAACCGCAGGAAATATTACCGTGGTCGGACGAAAAACTTGGCGTACAATGAGTTCATGGGACTGGCGGAATTGTTTCAGCATGTTTCGCTGGAGATTGGACTGACAGATGAAGAGATCAAGCGGGCGATTGGGAAAAGCGGATTTGAGCGGTCCCTGTCGAAAGGTGTTCTGTACAGGAAGGGGTTGCGATACAGCATTCCGATCCCCTCTCTCCGGGACTACATGGTACGGGAATGGCTGGTAGAGAAGGAACATGTAGCCCAGGAACAGGCCCGGTCAAAACCGTCGCCAGAGGTGGATACCGAGAAGGAGGGTTTCCAAAAGAAATCGGAAAACCATACAACAGACAGCCCCTCCCCCGAAAAAGAGGAGAGGGAAGAACTCACGACACCCGAATCGGGCAAAGACCCTTCCGGTAGGGATCAAGACACAGACATGGGGATGGAGAGATAACCCCCTGCGTTAATGCGGATTTTGCTGGATAAGTCCCCTAGAAAACCCATTACAGGTACTGCCTGATGGGGATTCGAATCCTGCCCCTCCGCACGATGTCAAAAAATCCCTTGTCGAGTTTCACTCGCTCTGTTCTCTGCGTCCGCCCGGGAGTCAATGTCAGGCACACAGAACAAGGCATTTCGAGATCATCCTTAAAGAAGGCTTAACTGCGTATAAACGCGTTTCACCAGTAGTACAAGGCAATCAGCATACAATGGAGAAAATCTGGAAAAGCGATGTGACCATTGCGCAGCTGAACAAGCGGGGCGAACATACAATGGTGAATCATCTGGATATCAGGTTTACGGAGATAGGTCCTGATTATCTGTGCGGTTCCATGCCTGTAGATCATCGCACCAATCAGCCCATCGGATTGCTGCATGGGGGGGCTTCGGTCGTATTGGCAGAAACCCTCGGGAGCGTTGCCGGCGTACTTTGTGTAGACATTCGAAAGCAGTACTGTGTCGGGCTGGAAGTCAATGCCAATCATCTTCGGGGGGTACGGAGTGGCCGGGTTACCGGCACGGCCAGTCCTGTTCACCTTGGACGAAAAACCCAAGTTTGGCAAATCAATATTGCAGATGAACACGGACGAAAGGTCACGGCAAGTCGCCTGACTTTGGCGGTTCTGGACTGGGACCCGAATACCTCTGGACTGGAGGATCGGCTTGCATGGCTTACGCAGTGAAAGAGATTTATTATACGCTACAGGGGGAAGGGCATATGACGGGCCGCCCCGCAGTTTTTTTGCGTTTTGCGGGGTGCAATCTGTGGAGTGGGCATGAGCATGATCGTTCCAGTGCAATCTGCCAATTCTGTGATACGGATTTTGTGGGCATGGATGGAGAAGGGGGAGGGCGTTTTGCGACATCGGCAGAGTTGAGCAACGCGGTATGTACAGCATGGCCGAATGCCTGTTCAAAGCGGGTAAAACCTTATGTAGTTTGTACCGGGGGCGAGCCGCTCCTGCAACTGGACAGCGATCTGATTCAGACACTTCAGACCAGGGGATTCGAGGTGGCTGTAGAAACAAACGGTACCCTAATCCCGCCAGAGGGGCTGGACTGGATCTGTGTAAGTCCGAAAGCCGGGGCATCGCTGCTACTCAGGCATGGAGATGAACTCAAACTGGTATTTCCGCAGGAGAACGCCATGCCGGAAGAATTTGAGAGGCTGGAGTTTGCTCACTTCTTTTTGCAGCCAATGGATGGCCCCTGCCTTGCAGAAAATACCAGAGCAGCCCTCAACTATTGCCTGGAACATCCCCAGTGGAGACTCAGCATTCAGACTCACAAGATTCTTGATATCCCCTGATCAGAATGGCAGGGGAGTTCCTTCGGATTTGGTCTTTTCCCAGTAGGCATCCCGAAGCTGCAGGGTGATCGCCCCCGGTTTGCCAGTTCCGATGACTCGTCCATCCACCTCCAGCACAGGAGTCAATTCGCCCATTGTGCCCGTAGTAAACATCTCGTCTGCAGTGTACATTTCCGTTGTGGAGAGATTGCGTTCATGGGACGGAATGGAAAGTTCCCGTGCGAGTGCGAGGACTCGTGCACGGGTGATTCCCGGAAGGCAGCTGTCGGCATGCGGGGTCAGCAGGCGAGAGTTCTTGGCAAGAAATATGTTGGTCGCATTGGTTTCGGAGAGATATCCGTGGATATCCAGCATCACTGCATCATCCACCCCTGCCAGATTTGCCTGCATTTTTGCCAGAATGTTATTGATGAGGTTGTTGTGATGAATCTTGGAGTCCAGGCACTGGGGAGTATTGCGGCGTACAGATGATGTGATCAGGCGAATCCCGCTCTTGGCGTATACCGGCTTTTTCCATTCCGCCAGTACAATCAGGGCAGGGCCGTGCACGTTGAGGCGGGGATCCATCCCTGATGTCGTTTTCTCTCCCCGGGTCAGCGTGAGCCGTATATGTGTATCATCCCGCATTTTATTTGCTTTCAACGTGGCAAACAGGGCATCCACGATGAATTCTTGTGAGGGAATGTCTGTGAATCCCATGGCGTGTGCGGATTCCATGAGACGCTGCATATGTGCATCCAGTTCAAAGACACGCCCGTCATACACGCGAATGCCTTCCCAGACGGCATCCCCTCCTTGCACGACACTGTCAAATACGGAAACTTTCGCCTCGGATCGGGGAAGCAAACGGTCTTTGACCCATACCATAATCGTTTCATTGCGCTCGTCGGGCAGGGATACATGCATAGCTGTTCAGGCCTTGATGGCGTGATGGTACAAATAATCGTAGTGTGGTGTACATTCCTGAAGCAAGGGGTACAGAAATTCTGGAAAGGGTTCGGACTTGTGCTTGTACGGCGCAAACCCCGTAGACTTGTGAATTGTGTGATACCAGTGCGGAGCCCAGACTCCATCCTCGGGAATGGGACCTGCCTCCCACTTCAGCATGTCTGGATCAAAGTTCAGTGCAAGCCTTGCACACAACTTCTGGAGAATCTTCTCCGGGGCAAGCAATAATTCCCGTGCATCAAGAACGCCCGGGGAGTGCCCCCGTGCTGTCAAATAGTCAAACACTTTTCGCTGCATCTTGAGTGCCGTATCCGAGAGCACAGGCTGTGGCACCTGATTGACAAGAGAGGGGAGCATCTGTTCGGGATCCCGGATCAGGATCACGGTTGTCATCTGATCCATGAACTTCCAGTCAAGATCAATGAGATGGTGTCCCATATTTTTGACGAAAAGTACGGGGAGATCATATGGTCCCAGGAGCGTCTCTTTGATGACTCGTGTTCCGTCCTTCTCCATGGCCATCAGAATATCCCTGCGGCCCGGGTGTTTTGCTCCGGTTTTTCGAAGATAGTGGGCATAGAGCGGCTCATCAATCACATGCGTATCTGATCGCTGGGCAAATGCATACATCAGTGCTGTAGACACATTCCGGGGACCGCTACATAGGTTAATTCGCAGAGACATCGTAACTTGGGCAAAACGCTGTATCCGTTATTCTAAAGATATACGAAAGTAACCCGCACAAGGCCCCCATTGTTCAAAATCGGATGACCACAAGTAGATGGAGTCAATGGAAAAATTTGTCTCTTCAATTTTGAGGGAAGCAGGGCATCGCGCCATGCGTTATTTCCTGAACACATCATTCGAGATCAAGCAGGACGGTTCTCTGGTTACTGCCGCAGACAGAGATGTGCAGGCATATCTGATTGCTGCAATCACAGAAGAGTTTCCAGAGGATGGAATCATTGCAGAGGAGAATGAAATCCTGAAGAATCCGGTGCATGGCTCACGTTACTGGACGATTGATCCGATTGATGGCACGGTACCGTTCATGATGGGAATGCCGAGTTGGGGAATTGCCGCAGGATTGATTGAAGAGGGGATCCCTGTTGCCGGATTCATCCATTTGCCTGCAACAGGGGACATATTCCACACAATCGGGATGCATGTATACAGGAATGATCAGTCCAGATATCTGACGACAGACCGTTCATTGCATGAGAATACCATCCTGTTGACGCATGCCCGCCCACACCAGCGGTACACACTCCAGAAATCTTTTCCGGGGCGGGTTCTTTCTTTGGGAACGGCCTCTGCACATTTAAGTCTGGTAGCAACCGGCGGGGCGCATGTCGTTCTGATTGGACATGACAAGGTATGGGATCTGGCCCCGGGATATGCGATGCTGCTGGTAAATGGCGGGGTTTTGCGTTACCTGGACGGATCAGACTGCACTCTTTCTGCACTTCTTGATGGCCAGCCCGCCCCGCTTCCGATGCTTGGAGGGCCTGCGGATCTAGTCAAAGAGACGCTGACACACCTGGACTACTGGGCAATGCCGGCAGCTGCCGAAGAATGACAGGATAGCAGGGAGGGCAGCTGTTTGACAGTGCCTGCTGATCATCGGGCTGCGTTCCATTCGGTTCTGTGTCTCACACGGACTCGTCCAAACGAATGCGACACGCGTTTTGTCCGGCATGGGTCAAAACCCCGTCCGCAATGCCGCGCTGCTCGCTCATTCGCGGGACTTTAGTCTGGCTGTGAATCTCCCCTCTGCTTGCCTTTAGCCATGTGTTGAAGGTTCCGTCCGGTACAATCACAATCTCGGGGGGCCGGAAAGCTCTGGCCTCCCGGCGAATTTGGTAATGCCGATTGATCCTGCAGAGTTCAGAATCAAGTACATGGACGAATTTTTCCCGGTCATGAGGAGCAAGGCTGAACTCCAGCAGCCACTCGTGTGCTGGAACCTGTGTGCTTTCAGGGGGGATGGCAGAAACATGGTACTCCCGTACAAGGCTGTTCGTCATTTCACAGGCTTTGTTGACGGCGGCACGGGCATCTTCTCCAAACACAGCTTCCCCGTACTTGTCAATCATTTCGGATGTCCGTCCGGCAATCAGAATCTTGTGAGGAGAGATGCTTGTAAATCGGATCACATCCCCCAGAACATAAGACCAGAGTCCACTGCATGTAGTGAGAATGAGGGCATACCTCACGCCGGTCTCTACATTGGCAATGGTGAATCTTCTCGGGCTGTCTGTTCCCAGCTCTTCCAGTCGTACAAATTCATAGAAAATGCCGTTCTTCAGATGTAGCTGCATCGCCGGGTCGCTAAGGTCTGTCTGATACGAGAAGAATCCCTCTGAAGCACCGTAGGCTTCCATGAAGTGCAGGTCAGGCAATCCGATCTGTTCTTCCAGAATGGAGCGATAGGAGCTCAGGGCAACCCCGCCAGAAATATACAGCTGAAGATTCGGCCATACTTCACCAACCGTTCGCACTGCCGTTCCATTCACTTGATTGAACTGGTCAATCAGCAGCCCGAACAGGACCAGTCCCCAGGTGGGTGCCATGGCAACCATTCGAAGGTCCTGGTTCAGAGTCTGATCAACGACGGATCGCAACTTGGAGTCCCAGTTTCTGGAGAAGACAAAAGAGGAGGGGATCGCCTGCAGGAAAATCCGGAAAAATCCGGGGGCAAACAGGGCTTGCAGTCCGCTTACTTCCCCAATCAGGGTACCGGGGTAGTTTGGATCATCCTCAATACGTCCGGGAAGTGTCAGATGCTTGCCGAAAAAGGTTTTTACGGAGCCGGTATGAATCAGATAGTTGAATCCAAGTCCGGCCGAAAACCTTCGGTTGAGCCGGAGCATATCGTTCGTCAGGGGGATGATCTTCCCCTCTGAGGCAGTTCCGCTTGAGATGGCAAAATGGCTGACTTTTCCCGGCCACAATATATTTTCTTCTCCTGACCGGATTCGCTCCACAGAAGCTGCCAGATCTTCATAGGTGTGAATCGGAACGCGGGCCTGATAGGCTGACACGACATCCTGCTCCTGCGCAATTCGGGCGAATGCAAATCTCTGTCCCCACTCTGTGTTCGCCGCGCGACGAAGCAGATTCCGAAGCAGGCGGGCTTGTGTTTTTACAGGTACGCGTGTATGCATACTGGGAGGCAGCAGGTCGCAACAGACAGCAAGAAATTATTTCTGTATGGTGCGCTGGGCTCTGATCACGCGCATTCTAGTTAACTTGGGGTTAAACACGCTGATCAGAATGCAGGATCCACATACTGGTGCCGGGAGATGGAACCCCTTGCCAGCCGGACTGACCTGCCGTGAACACTGGCTTGACCTGTCAAAGGGTGCCGTGGTCATGGGAATATTGAACATTACTCCAGATTCCTTCTATGATGGAGGCAAGTACCTCCGCGAGTCCAGAGCTCTCCAGCACGCAGAAAAAATGCTTGCTGAAGGAGCCAGTATCATTGATGTTGGAGGTGCATCTTCTCGTCCGCGCGGAAGTGTGTATGGTGCAGGTGCAGAACCGGTTACGGAAAAGTGTGAGAAGGAGCGTATCGTCCCTGTGATTAAGGCAATACGGAGTACATTCCCTGAGGCAATTATTTCGGCAGATACATACAGCCCAGAAGTTGTACGGGCAGCCCTTGATGCAGGTGTACACATGATCAATGACATATCCGGTTTGCAGAGTGGGGCAACCTCGGCGGAATATGCCGGGCAGGCCGGAGCTGCGTATGTTGTGATGCACTCTGTCCGTCAGCGGGGACATCTGGTTCATGCGACAGCATACACTGATGTTGTTGATGAAGTACAAAATATGCTGGGTGAGTCTGCCGGGCGAGCTCGTGCGGCAGGGGTCAAGAGTATCGTTGTTGATCCCGGATTTGGGTTCGGGAAGGTGCATGCGGACAACCTGCGCCTGCTCAACCGCCTTGATGTGCTGACCCAACTGGGGTATCCCGTACTGACGGGAATATCGCGCAAGAGCACGGTGGGGCAGGTTCTGAGCCGGGATGACAACCCCCTGCCTGTTCAGGACAGGCTATTTGGATCACTCGGAATGGCGGCAGCCGCGGTACTTCGGGGAGCGAACATTGTCCGAACTCACGATGTTCGTGAAACTCGCGAGATGATTCTGGGGATGGAAGCCGTTCTGAACGCCTCCGCATGAACCTGTTTGACATCATACCGGTGCGACTGATAGATCTCTTTGAGATTCTTCTGGTGGCAGTTGTGTTTTATCGTCTCTATATGACGATGCGGGGGACGCTCGCCGTTTCGCTGTTTGCCGGATTGATCGGACTTCTGCTGATTCAGTTTGTGGTCCAGTTGACGGGCATGAAGGTGTTGCAGTCCATGTTTTCGGCACTCAGTGATATCTATGTGCTGGCAGCGATTGTTGTCTTTCAGCCGGAAATTCGACGGGTGCTGATTCTTCTGGGGCAGACCCCATTTTTGCGGCGGCTGCTCACTCCCGTAAAGAAAACAGAGATTGTATCGGAAATTGCTGCAGCGACCCATGCCATCTGCCAACAGGGACTGGGGGCATTAATTGCTGTCAAGCGTACCAGTGGACTCCGAAGCTATATGGAAACGGGGGAGTCATTGCAGGCAAATATCAGCAGCAATCTTTTAGTATCTATCTTTTATCCGAGCAGCCCTCTCCATGACGGAGCAGTGATCATCGCAGAAAATCGAATTGAAGCAGCACGCTGCATATTGCCAGTATCCCGCAGCAAGCGTCTGGGAGGACAGTATGGAACACGTCATCGGGCAGCGGTGGGACTCACCGAGGAAACAGATGCGTTTGTCATAGCAGTTTCCGAGGAAACAGGAAAAATTTCAGTGGCAGAGCAGGGTGTCATGATTTCTGGACTTACGATAGAGGAGCTAAAGAGTCTCTTGTCGGAGGCCCTGACGATTCAAGTGAATACTGACAGATTTGGACAAGCCGAACAGTAGAAAATGGTAAAATCGGAAGGGAAATTTCTCCGCAGAAGAGCACAGCTGGTTCAGGAGATCAGAGATGCCGGCATGACGGACGAGCGGGTTCTTTCCGCAGTTGGATGTGTTCCGCGCGAGTACTTTCTTGATCAGGCCTTGCAGGATCGGGCCTATCACGACACTCCCCTGCCCATAGGCTTGCAGCAGACCATCTCCCAGCCGTCTACGGTGGCATTCCAGACTATGCTCCTGGATACAGAGCCGGGGGACTCTGTCCTGGAAGTTGGAACAGGCAGCGGGTATCAGGCTGCAGTACTCTGTGCAATGGGGGTTCGTGTATACTCCATTGAACGGCATCGGAAGTTGCATGAGCGGGCAAAATCAGTTCTGAACGAGCTGGGGTACCGCGTGCTGTTGCGTGTGGGAGACGGGTCCAGAGGATGGCCAAGTCTGGCTCCCTTTGCCGGAATTATCGTCACTGCGGGAGCCATTGAAATCCCGCAAACACTTCTGGATCAGCTCCGTGCACCGGAGGGCGAGAAGCAGGGAGGCCGTCTGATTGTGCCTGTCGGGGGCAGAGATGGACAGGAGATGACCAAGGTGATTCGCACAGGGGCAGACTCCTATGAATCTGAAAGGCACGGGGAATTTCTGTTCGTTCCGCTTGTATGCAACTAGGCAATCACAATAGGCTCGCCGAGTTCGAAGGCTTTTTCCAGCGCATTCCGTGCGTCATTTTTCAGATCATCGGAGGTTTTATGCTCGTCTGTCATGGTGGCAATCCCGATGATCACTTCTCCCTGCGAGAGAAATCCGCCGCTGGATGCGGCCTTCTCCTGAACTTCCTTGCACCATACATCCAGCGAACGCCGATTCTTCTCTGTAAACACCCCGTAGAGCAGGTCTCCAAATTTCACCACGCGACTTTCCGGGTCAACCTGCATCAGGCAATCCCGAAGACTTTCTTCTATTTTTTCCAGCCTTTGTGACCAGGAATCAATCAGCTTGTCTGCCTCCCGGGGGGCAACGAGGGCCAGTGAAAGTTCGCGGTTCTCCAGTCGTGCCTCCACCATTTCTTCGGAGATAATTTCATATCGTGGACGATTCGGGTCTTCCCGGTAAAGCAGGAGGCTGAAGGCTTTTCCGAATGTTTCCAGCAACTGTTTTGCACGAGGGTGCGAGAGACCATCCTCGCCAATAGTGTCTACAATCAGAAAATTGTCGGTTTCTCCAATAGCAGTAATTCCGAGGGCGGTGATGCTGGCGGGCTTGCGGCTGTATGTCAGGTGGTTTGATTGCAGGCCTTTGGCACCAACCTTGTGGATTGCTGTGGTTTCAGAATCCTGAAAAAGGTTGTAGTTGAGCACAAAGGATTCCCCGCGTGATTTTGCCCAGTCCAGTCCCACTGTACCCAAGACCCTGTAATCATAATTGTTTTTCGGGGCTGACTGAATCACTCCGACGGCATGCGCATTGAGTGCTGTGCAGAATCCTTGCAGAATTGGAACGAGAATATGCCTGTCAATTGGGTCTTTGTACTTGGCTGGGCTATGCATGGATTCGGCATCGGGTTGTGACACTTCGGGGATAATGCTCAACTGGACACTTTCGTTTTCCAAGTTTTCCTCTGGCACCGCAGTTTCCTCATCAGAGGATTGGGCTGTATTTGTTTCGCGCTTGGGGGCCTGACGGATGGAGATGATCCCATCTCGTTCCAGGGACTCCTTTTCGGAGAGAATTTCAGGTTCGGTCTCTTTAGTTTTTTTTGTGTTTTCAGATCTGGCCGAAGATCCAAAAATCCACAGAAGAAGTGCAATGAATGCCAGCCCTGCCATCGGGACATAAATCGCCCATTCAGGATCAAATGTCGGAGGGGCAATAAACGTGATGGCCGCTGCAACAATGGCCAGTATGCTAAAGAGTATCCGCAACATAAGGAATCACAGGAATGAATGTCGTGATGTATGAGGAGAGAGCCTCGTACAAGTTCCCAAGATACAAATTGTATGGTGGAATACACAGAAGAGACTCCATTCCAACTTGAGGAGCGAATGATACAGGACAAGATCAGAGCATACTGAGTACCCTCTGACGGGGTGCCACTTCCACATCATTTGATTGCAAGTGAATCGGGAATATCGTTCTTTTGCGGCTCTGGATTGACGAGCGGTCCGGTCAGAGGAAGATCAAAACTGGTCAGAAATGGTGCAAGCGTGGAGAACCAGAATTCCTGCTGAAATTCAATCCAGTCCTCCGTGAATGACGGACAAGTCTGTTTTTCTATGTCCAGATAAAAGCTGCGGGGCCAGTCAGGAAATCGTTCCTGTGCATCCTTAAGGATGTGGAATGCTTTCTGTGCTGCTTCCAGAAAATTCATCTTGCCAGTTATGACCATATAGATGGATACGGTGTTGTCAAAATTCATCCATACTCCCGGTGCTTCCGGTTTGTTGTACTCGGGGATAAAAGGGGGAGAGGATTCCATATGAACTGGCACATTTGAGTCTGGTGGGGCTGTTCTGAATCAGGGCAGATATGTAGGGAAGCGTTTGCAGGAAGATGGATATTCTGCCGGGGGTATGTTTGTCAGAAAGCGCAATGAAGGAAGCGAATCATCCTGCAAGTGCTTGCCGGGCAGAGGGTTGTATTCGCCTGGCATGGAAACGATTTGGCACACCCACCGCTGTCCGTCATATGCATGCCCACTGACAGGTTCGGTACAAGAGCAGACCGTGCATGCCATCGCGGATTCGGGTTTACTTTGAGCGAGTTTCAAGTGCGACCTGTGCCTTGTGTCCGATCCAGGGATTTCCCGGTATCCACTGGATGACATAACGTGCCTAAGCATTCCCCATACGGTCATGTTTGGCGGACTTGTGGAATACAGGCCGCAAAAAAAAAAACGCTGGTGCCCGGGACTGGAATCGAACCAGCACGCCCGTAAGGGCACTGCCCCCTCAAGACAGCGCGTCTACCTGTTCCGCCACCCGGGCCGATTGTGATCCCGCCAGGGCTCGAACCTGGGACCCTCTGATTAACCTGCCACACCGGCTTTCACCGGCCATCTTGATCAATGTTGTGGTCTGGACCATCTCTTCACCCTTCCAGATTTGGGTAGGGTGGGCTGCGTATGGCCTCTGAGGGCTCTCTTGAATTCGCTTTCTGCGAAAAAAGGGCAACCCTGCTCCCCCAAAGCCCGGCACGGCCACAGGGGTACGACGGAACTGCCCGGTTCAAGGTTGCCTGCTGATTGCCCATAGTATCCGGCGCATTTTTACGTGTGACGACGTAGCGACGACTTTAGGGGGTCCCAGCATACAGCAGCCTCCACTCATACAGTTTCCTGCATGAGGCTCCATAGACTTGAAGTCAGATGCTCTTCCAACTGAGCTACGGGATCAGAATGTAGAGAACAGAGACAATTTACGGCAAAATTTCCGAATGCTCACCGACTTGCATCTGCATATTCCAGAGTATTTCCATGGGAAAACGCAGAATCAATCGTCCCTTTAACTTCGAACGGTCAAAATTGATGAACCCGTATGCCATATAAATTTCCGAAGGAAGACAGCACCAGAGGAGCTTGATTTCCTGGTCTCCTTGTCGATAGTCATCCGTGACGATCATTCCGACCAGACGTTCATCTCCCGTCCCTACGAATACATCCACTTCGGCATTGTCAGAACTTGTGGTGTTGCAGACAAACCCGTAATCCATTGGGTAGACAATCTCAGGATATCGGGGATGCGGGGTATGCCGTGGGCGGTCCAGCAGTATTCCTTCGGTGAGAATCAGCTGCTCCCAGCGATACCACGGGAATTCGTTTTGCAGGAGCGAGGCATAGGCATTGGTCATTCGGGCTCTGGGGTGTACTGAATGTGTAACTCGTCCAGCCTGTCGGATTCCACAGTTGCAGGAGTTCCAGACATGGGCTCCTGTGCACTTTGTGTCTTGGGGAATGCAATTACCTCACGAAGAGAAGCGGATTTGGACAGGAGCATGACGATCCTGTCCAGACCCAGAGCAATCCCTCCATGCGGGGGGGCACCGTAACGCAGAGCTTCCAGCAAAAATCCAAATCGCTCCTCGCTTTCTTCTTCGGGAATCCCCAGGATATCAAATACCTGCTTTTGCATTTTACGGTCATGGATGCGGATGGAGCCGCCGCCAATTTCCATGCCGTTCAGTACGATATCATAGGACTGGGCATGTACCTGCTCCGGGTGACTTGCGAGTCTTGACATATCTTCTGTTTTGGGAGAAGTAAACGGGTGATGCATAGCCGAATAACGTTTTTTCTGTTCATCCCAGTGCAGGAGCGGAAAATCCGTAACCCATGCAAATTGCCACGCGGTATCGTCTATGCAGTCAAGTTCCTGTGCCATATGCAACCGGAGTGCTCCCATCTGCTCCTGTACGGTGGGCCATCTGCCACAGAGAACAAGCAGGAGATCACCTGTCTGGGCACCAGCGGTTTTGATTGCACGGGTTATGTATGTCTCTGGAAGGACATGAGATTTTACAGAGCAGTTTGGAGATGTCCCGTCAGGTGGGATTCGCACATGAATCAGTCCGCCGGCTCCGATCTGTTTGCGTACCACGGTCTTGTCCAGTCGGTCCATGTATCCTCGGCCTCTGTCGCCAAAATTCGGGATGACAAGCCCCAGGACTGATCCGCCTGCGGAGAGTGCCTGATCAAATACGCGGAAGCCGGAATCCCTGAAGGTGTCACTGAGATCACAAATCTTAAGATCAAAGCGCAGGTCCGGCTTTTCGGAGCCGTAGGTCCACATGGCATCACGGTACGTCAGCCGGGGGAAGGGGAGTGTGAGTTGAATATTGAGGATTTCATTCCAGAGTGCGGCCATCAAGCCTTCCGTCAGAGAGCAGACCATATGTTCGGTGGCAAAAGCCATTTCCACATCAATCTGGGTAAACTCCGGCTGCCGGTCGGCACGCAGATCTTCGTCTCTAAAGCATTTGACAATCTGCACATACTTGTCCAGTCCCCCAATCATCAGGAGTTGCTTGTACGTTTGGGGGCTTTGGGGAAGTGCATAGAAGGATCCCGGATGCACCCGGCTGGGAACCAGATAGTCACGTGCTCCTTCCGGGGTTGATTTCATGAGGGTCGGGGTTTCCACTTCCAGAAACCCCTGTGCATCAAAGTATCGGTGAATCACCTGGTATGCCTGGTGGCGCAGCAGGAGCTTCTGTTGCAGATCGGGTCTTCTAAGGTCCAGATATCTGTGGCGCAGACGCAGGTCCTCGGAAGCTAAATTCGTTTTCTGTGTATGGGCAGAGATCGCAAACGGCAATGCATCCGACTCAGCCAGAATGAGGAGACTTTCCACTCGAACCTCAATCATTCCCGTTGGAATTCTGGGATTAACGGTTTCGGCAGAACGCAGCGTTACAGATCCTCTAACAGAGATGACATACTCGCTGCGCAAGCGATCTGCGAGTTTATGTGCATCCGGGCTGTCCTGGGGAGAACACACAATCTGTGTCAGGCCGTAGCGATCCCGGAGATCTACAAAAATCACTCCCCCTAGGTCACGTCGCGTGTCCACCCAGCCTTTAAGGACAACCTGTTTGCCTAGGTGCGCATCCGAGAGTTCCCCGCAAGTATGGGTTCGAGCAGGATGATGGCTTGTAATATTTTTAGAAGAACCAGACATTGCGTCTCGTATATTCTTATTTTTGCTTGTCTTAGACAATCGGCAAATGCACCAGCAAAAGGGTATACGCAGGCGAATTGCAGAAACAGATACTGGCATAAACCTCGTATCTTGTGTGTTTATACGATCCAAACAACAATGATGACCAGTCCTGCATCTACACAAGTGCCCCAGTGGTTCGGTCATCCACGAGGGCTGTCTACACTGTTCTTCACGGAGCTCTGGGAACGGTTCAGCTATTATGGCATGCGGGCCCTTCTGGTGCTCTTCATGACAGCTGCGGCCGCGGAAGGAAATCCCGGGCTGGATTTCGGTGAGGGAAAGGCGGGGGCGATCTATGGCTTGTATACCTTTTTTGTATACGTTCTGGCCTTGCCGGGCGGATGGATTGCAGACAACATCTGGGGACAGCGAAAGGCGGTGTTTGTCGGGGGATGCATCATTGCTCTGGGACATTTTACGATGGCTGGTCCACTCATAGGCATACACGAACATTTCAGCTTTTTTACAGGGTTGATGTTCATTGCCATCGGAACGGGGCTGCTCAAGCCAAACGTAAGCACCATGGTTGGAGACCTGTACCCGGAGGGCGGAGCAAGGCGAGATGCAGGATTTTCCATCTTCTATACGGGGATCAATCTGGGAGCGTTTGCAGGTCCGCTCCTCACCGGGTGGCTTGGAGAGGGCTACAGCTGGCATTACGGATTTTCGCTGGCAGGTCTGGGCATGGTTCTGGGGCTGATTCAATACCGGCTGGGTGCAAGGCATCTTGGGGATGCGGGACTATTGAAGACAGGACAATCCGAAGACATTCTGAGGCAGAAAACACGCTTGACCTACATCGTGCTGGCTGTTTCGTTCGTGGCTTCTGCGGTAGCAGGTACAATACTTTTACAGATGCTCTCGCTGGAGAAACTTGCTGCATGGCTCGGATATGCGGTTATTGTGATTGCAGTGGTGTTTTTTGCCTATCTCCTTGTTTTCACCAAGCACACTGGACTGGAAAAGAGGCGCATGATCGTCATTTTCTGGCTGTTTGTCCTGTCGGCCATTTTCTGGTCGGGATTCGAACAGGCTGGTTCCTCTCTTAACTTGTTTGCCCGTGATTCTACTGACAGGATGCTGGGAGGCTGGGAATTGCCAGCCAGCTGGCTTCAGTCGGTTAATGCCACCTTCATCATTATTCTTGCACCTGTATTTGGGTCTCTCTGGATCACTCTGGCGCGGCTTCAGCGAAATCCTTCCATTCCGGTCAAGTTTGCGATTGGGCTTCTGGGGCTGGCGGGAGGCTTTTTTGTGATTGCATGGGGTGCGGCCAATGCAGAGGATGGTTCTCTGGTCTCTCCGGCATGGCTGGTTGTCATGTATTTTCTTCACACGGTAGGAGAGTTAAGTCTGAGTCCTGTGGGCCTGTCGTCCATTACCAAGTTGGCACCTGCGGGGCGGGTGGGGCAGATGATGGGGGTATGGTTTATCGGGACGGCACTGGGGAATCTGTTTGCAGGACTCGTGGCGGGGCAACTGGAGACACTTGCGCCAGCTGATCTCTTTGGCAATGTTGCTCTGACAATCGGAATTGCCGGGGGAGTCGCAATTCTGGTATTTCCCTTGGTCAAGCGTTTGATGGGAGAGGTTGACTGAGGGGCTTCTGCAAGCCCTATATCGGGGAAATGGGAATAGAACCTTTGGGAATTTCGGAGTGGAACTGCCAGTCTTGTTCTTCGCTGGCGCATGTGGATGCCCGTATTGTGATTACGATGGATGCGGATCTGCAGGATGATCCCCGAGAGATTCCGTCTCTTGTGGCGGCCATTGATGAGGGACAGGATCTGGTCAGTGGCTGGAAACAGGTTCGCAAAGATCCTTGGACCAAGACCCTTCCCAGCCGGTTTTTCAACCTGGTTACACGGATCGTGTCCGGCATTGCGCTGCACGATTTTAATTGTGGCTTGAAGGCTTATCGGCTTGAGGTAGTCAGATCCGTCAGGATTTATGGGGAGATGCACCGTTATCTTCCGCTGCTTGCAAAATGGGAGGGATTTACCCGTATTGGGGAGTGTCGGGTGAACCATCGGGAGCGGCAGTATGGCAGATCCAAGTTCGGGATTGAGTGCTATATTCGGGGGTGTCTGGATTTGCTGACGGTGAGCTTTCTGACCCGTTTTGGATCCAGACCCATGCATTTTTTTGGGTCCATGGGGCTTCTGGCATTTCTGGGCGGTTTTGTGATCAGCCTGTGGATTACGATTGACAAGATCTTTTATAACAATCCGGTTGGAGACCGTCCGTCTCTCCTGCTGGGAGTACTGCTCATCATGGTTGGGGTGCAGTTCATGTGTACGGGATTTCTGGGGGATCTTATTTTGCGGGGTCGCATGAAGGACCGCCATCCGTATGAGATTGCAGAGATTGTACAGGGAGATCTGACGAGGAGGGCAGCCGCAGTTCAGGCACGTGGGTCATGAGAGTCGGGCGAACGATTGAGACAGTATTCAATGGGGCTCTTGGAGCAGCATTACGCGAAACCCGCGCATACTGGAAAAACAATACAGAGCACATTCATGTGGAAAGAACCAGCCTGTTACATGCGCCTGCAGCGAAAAGGGCCGATATTCTGATCCATGACGGGATGTTTCCACCGGTTATCGTGGAATGTTCGTTTGTGGCTTCTGACGCAGACCAGGATGCCATATCCCGGCTTGGACTTGAAACCAGAAGGGGGCGTTACAGAATCAGCACGACTGTGGCCCTCCACATTCCTGAACGATTTCGCGAGGATCAGGAGTTCCGTATCCTGGACATCCTGCTGGATGGCGAGCCGCTCCGGTACGCGATTCACCAGTTGACAGACCGTCAGGGGCAAACCTCCATTACGGGGAGCAATCACAGGCGATGGCCCAAGCGGGGATTCATCCAGGGGAGTGTATTTCATCTGGCCTCTTTATTGCCATCCATTGGGCTTCCGCAGGAACAGGTGGATGATATTGGAGACAGGGTGGCACGACTGGTGGAAGAAGCCGCACATGGACTGGAAATCGCCCTTTCTGACAGGCAGCAGCACCAAATCGCGCAGAACCTGCATCAGCGATCTCCCCTCAAAGGACTGCGAACGATGATGGTCCTGTGGCTCAATGCACTTCTGACGCAGCAGCGTCTGGCAACGCAGGATACAGATGGGGTTCCGCACATTGATTTTACGAGTGATTCTCCTCCCGATGTGAACGAACAGATGAAGATCTGGCGCATCATTAATGAGTCCAACTGGAACTCGGTCTTTGAACCCGCCATCAAAGTACTTCAGCTGGCCAGTCAATTTCATCCACGCGAGACCTCCTGGATGCTTTTCAAGCTCATCAGTGCTGTTCAGCAGATTGAAACCGCACAATTGGGACTTCACATCAGCGTGGGAGCGGAGCTTTTTCCCAAATTGAGCGAAGACAGGAAACAGGCGGCGGCCTTCTACACACAGCCTGCCACAGCCCAGCTCCTGGCAGGCTTGACCATTGTCCCGTCCATGCTCTCCGGGGCGGAGTGGGGGGATTCCGACCTGTTCAGGAAGCGACACCTGAGTGACCTTGCCTGCGGAACGGGGACACTTCTTCGCGCGGGGTACAGCCGTATCGCCATGCTGCACGAGCAGCATGGCGGGAATCTGCAAAGCCTGCGTGCCCTGCATGAGTCTGCTATGGAGGGTGGACTGATTGGCACGGACATCAGCCCCATTGCCGCGCACCTGACGACGTCTTCCCTGGCAGCACTGGGATATGGAGATCCCTACGGAGATACGCAGATCGGATGGGTAGATGTTGGAGGAGAGAAGGGACAGACGGGATCTCTGGAATACTTTGCCACAGAGAAGATCGTGGATCTCTTCAATATTGGAGGTGGCACTTCCACCGGTAATGGCAATGGAGAGGCAAACTCGGTTACAGTGAAGGATGCATCTGTGGACTGGATGCTGATGAATCCTCCCTATACCCGAACCCGCGGCGGGCAAAGTGCCTTTGATGTTGCCGGACTCGCAGATTCGGAACGGAACGATTGCCAGAAACGATGGAAAACTCTGGTGAACCATCAGCCTGTGAACAATCAGGCGGGGATGGCTGCCTCATTTCTGGCACTGGCACGCCAGAAATGCAAGCCCGGCGGACGGATTGGATTCGTGCTCCCTCTGACGGCCGCGTTTGCAGAATCCTGGTCCATCACCCGTTGCATGATGGAAGAGGACTTCGAAGACATTCTGGTCCTTGCCATTGCAAGCGGGCAAGCGTTGGGAAAGCAGGCACTGTCGGCAGACACACAAATGGAAGAGATGCTTCTGGTGGGCACCAGAAGGACTGACGACGAGCAGAATCCCCCCACCACAAACCGGATCTCTTGCGTCACCCTTCGAGAACCTGTGTTGCGGGTTGGAGAAGCTGGGGAAGTGGCAAATGCCATTCGGAGTACAATCAAAAGCACGCAATCTTCAACCACAAGCCAGCCCATTCACATTGGCCGGGACGAAATTGGACAGGTATGCACCTTCACGGTCCGCTCGCCGGGAGCTCCGTGGAGTCCTCTGGGTGTGTTGCATGCAGACCTTGCACTGGCAGCCAATGCGCTGCTGGAGGGAAAAATTCTCTTTAACGGTCATGATATTCCCTTGGGCATCCCCATGTGCATGCTCAAAGACCTGTTTGAAATTGGGCCGACACATCACCTGATTGGACACCTTCGGGGAACCAGCCAGATCGGAGCTTTTGAGTTCAATCCGGTGTTTGATCATGTAGACGCGATTGGGCCGGATCGTGCACTCTGGCATGCGGACAGTACGACACAAACCCGACTGGTCATATCACTGACGCATAAGGGATCCGCCCCTGCAGGCGTTGGATCAGACAGGGAACGGGATGCCATGCGGCAGTTCCGCAGTACCCTGTTTTACGCACGCAATCTGCGCTGGACTTCGCAGAAACTCCTAGTCGCAACAACGAATCATCCGGGCATAGGCGGACGGTCTTGGGCTTCGCTTGAACACGAGGATGAACGGGTATGCAAAAGTTTTGCACTGTGGTCCAATTCGATACTAGGTTTCCTTGTCCATTGGACCCAGGGACAGAGAACTCAGAGCGGTCGTGCAACAACACAAATGAAGGCCCTGGCAATAATTCCCTGTCCCAGACTGGATCAGCTGCCGGATGCCCGGTTGGATCACGCTACTACCAGATTTGATGAACTCTCCAAGCTGGATTTGCGACCAGCCTGTCAAGCACATGTGGATGAAGTGCGAAAAAGCATTGACCATGCCGTACTGGAAATGCTCGGACTGGAAGATAGCAAGGCTGCTGAGGTCGTGGATATGCTGCGCTGGCTCTGGTGCAATGAACCCTCCGTGCGCGGCCAGAATCGGAGTGCTCTCAGGCTTTTGGAATCATCAGGCTAGGAATCAGTACCCCTATTTTCCGGTCCACGAGTTGATAGGCATGAGTATAAATTATCAACGAATACGGCTCAGAGACAGTAGCATCTGTCAAGTATCCCACGACACCCCGGGTCTTATTTACCTCTTTCTTAATGTCAGTAGTGCCTTTTAATCTAAGCATTCTACACCTCTCCCATCCGGCTTGGAAATATCAACCTAGAAGAATAAGAGTTTTAGCGGGAACAATGTGATCCTGCATTTTGTTGGACTCGGTTTGTTATTGAATTTCACAGATCCAACTCACATAAGCAAAATGCATATGATCAGCAAAAAGAATTATCCCCCCCCCCATACATATACTATATGTATTTAATCTGGTTCGAAATTTCGTTCGAACCAAATTCCACTACAGCCTTCTTGTCCTAGTTGCTGTTTTATTTGTTACCGGTTGTGCAACCCTGTTCAATCGAAGTTCCAAGACTATTCCGTTATCGTCCAACCCTGCGGGTGCAGAGGTATGGATTAATGGTTCTCTGAGAGGCATTACTCCACTCTCGCTTGATCTTGACAATCACAAAAGTCACACTGTTGTTTTCCGACGGGAAGGATACAAGGATGTGATATGCCAACTCAATTCCAAGGTTGGGGCGGGGTGGGTCATATTGGATATTTTGGGGGGTGGTCTGATTGCTGTTGTTATTGATGCCTCGACTGGTCAGTGGAAAAGCCTCCGTCAAGGATCCTGTAACGTCATGCTTCCGCCTTTAAGCGGGACCGACTGGTACAAAGACAGGAAGGCTTTGGAAGAGAGATACACAGACTTCGGTGCTCCTTGATATTTCAAGCACTCTTTTCCGTCTGGCAGGAACGGCGAGACTGTAGGGCCAAGTTTCTTGATGTTTCATGATAACTACCCCAAGGTGTCTTCACAAGAGATTGGGGCGTCTCGCAGGTTCCAATTAACTCTTGACACTATCCCCACAGCGATGCCAAGAACCATTTCAAAAATGCTTTTCAATGATTAGAATCAGTCCAGTGTTTAACGTGGGAGAGAATCCTCAAGCAGTGCTCTCCACGATGGCAGTCATATTACTGTTGCCTACTCTATTCTTATTTCTCACAGGATGTGATAGTGGAGGTGCAGATCCTAAGGAGAAGAATTACGCGGGGACCTATACAGGTACAGGAACGATCAGGATTGTAAGTGGCACTTTGTCCGGGAATGAAGTAAAACAGTTTTACACACTGAAAGTGACACAGTCAGGAAAGACGGTGACGATCTCGGGGAGTTTCATCACGGACGGAGTAGAGGAAGAGTTTTCAGCGGACACGGGTACCGTGAGCGAGACTGGCGTATTCACTTCCAATAATCCAGTAGATGCGGTCATAGAAGAGGATACAGTCTGTGGGAGGATTGAGGTCACAAGGGGGAGTCTGGTCTTCGTTGACAACGAATTGAGGCTCTCTGGCGGATACAGGACAGAGAATTGCGGCAGGTGGACTCTGTCCGCTGTACTGAAAAGGCAGAGATAAAGAAATGCGAAGTACTACCCATAGAGAGAACTGAACAGTCAGACGACTCGTATCTGACTAAAATTACCCCGGTATGTTAGAAAATGAGAGGAGTGGAGAGATTGTACAGTCTGGTTTCTTGATGTTTTCGGATGGTGTTGCTCTCGGGTGTCTTCACAGGGGATCAGATTGTACTGCGAAATTCCGACATTAGGAAATGACAGAGGTTGTTTTACAGCGATGCCACATCAAGGTTATTTTCAATGATTGAAACCAATCCTGTATCCGTCCGAACAGCCTCCATGTAAGCTGTCAGGGCGGATACGTTTAGAGAGCGTATGAGGGGGGAGATATTTTCGGGTATTTTTCCTGACGAAGATGGAAGCCCTTTGGCGGATTGGAGCATCAAATCCTCGAACAGCGTCCATAAATACGCAATCTTCGTGCAAGATTTCCCGAATCTCTCATAGCGAACGAACATCTGAACCGCTCCATACATGACACTGTGGGGCAAAATGCCTATGGAATCCCCCATATTTGGGGTTGCTGTGAATTTTCGGACAGACACTATGTAAGAATTTGGCGGAGCACCCCGGTACGAAATGATGTATCGGGATGCTTGTTGGGGGAAGACAGAAAGCAAACAAATTCCGGAGCCACTCACCCGGACCGATGTGCTCTTGCACATGATTCGGCATACTCAACTGCCTGCATCAGTCCATCAATCATTCCATCCAGTTGAAGATGGTCTTGTGCATACTCATACGCACGACTGGAAAAGCGATCTTGGTCCTCCAGTACGGCTGAAACTGCGTCCACAAGCGAATTAAGATCGCCATACTCTGCCTGCATGCCGTTTATACCAGGCTGCAGGTATGCGATTTCTGGGCTATGGTAACGAATTTCAGGATCAGGGCTTGCACAGGTGACAACAGGAAGCCCCAGGCAAAACGCATGGTTCACATTCAGACCTACATACCCCGGACATACCATGACATCTGCTGCATAGAGCCAGGGGGCTGAATCTTCAAATTTTGGAAATATACCGGGGAGAAATACATTCTTCAAATTCTCATTCTCAATGCGGCTGATGAGCTTCTCCCTCTCTGGGCCATCCCCAATGATGATCAGGGTTGTATTGTCTGTCTTGTTCAAAGACTTGTGAAGGTCAAGCAAAATTTCTGGCCGTTTTTCTGGGATGAGCCGTCCGATAAATACTATTGTATTTCCCCTCTCTGGAATACCCAGACGGGAGCGAACAGATTTCTTTCCCGCCTCAGCGAGCACACTCCGCAGCAGGAACAGCTTGTCTGTATCCAGTGTGTTCGGAGCGACGAAGCGGGATTCGGAGGGTACATACGAGGAGATTAGATCGGAAATCTCGTGGGTATAGCAAATACAGCCATCTGCCCTCTTTGCCAGGGCCATTCGATAGCGGTCAAGCAAGTTTCGCCCAGAAAACGCACGTTGATTGGACGAGAAGTGTCCCCAAAGCAGTGTGCCTGTTCGTTTCATTCTGGCTTGTGCTAACAGCCAGGGAAGCGTAATCGTACGCGGAGACTCCTCCGCCAGTATTACAATCGGATTGCATGCAAAAATGGGACGTACATTCTGGGTCAGCACCTCTTGTCCACCAATCCATCTGTTGTGGAGCTGAACCTGTTTGTAACTCGGGGCAGGGCCGCTGGAAAGATCTGAGAAGGAGGAATCACGCGCAGAGCCGGCAAATACAACAAGTCTGCCATCCAGTCGTTCATTCAGTTTTTCCAGAGCTGGGCGTCGATACTCTGGCACGAATCGTGCCACATATGCAACAGGATTTTTCACCGGGATACCTGTTTGAGGACATGCTCAAACCGGTCGGTGATTTGTCCGATTGCAAAATTTTGATTTGCCCATTGTTCTGCCTTCTGCCCCATGGACTTGCACAATTCTGGATCATTCAGCAGCATCTGCGCTTTCTGGATGAATTCTTCATGATTGTCTGGTTCAACAACAAAGCCTGCCTTTGCGCGCTTGATGATACGTGCGGCCAGGTTATCTTCAGGAATTGCGGCGAGAATAGGCTTTCCAGAGCAGAGACATGTCAGTACTTTTGATGGTACAGAGAACTTCCCGGCATCTTCGGTCAACAAGACCATGAGAATTTTTGCGGCAGCATACATGGCAGGCAACTCTTCCGGGGGCTGATAAGGAAGAACAGTCAGGTTTGAAAGATGATGTTCTCTAATTGCCTCAGCAAGCCATTCCGCTCCGGCTCCCTGTGAAACTACCACGATTTGAGCCTGCTCTCCGATCTCCTGTGCCAGATGGAGCAGTGTAGCAGGATTGTGTTTCATGCTCAATGTTCCAGCATAAAGCAGAATGGGTTGTTCTGGAAACTGGTGCTGTTTCGTCCATGTGGATGAATTGCCCTTGAAGGGATCCAGAATTCCCCAGTTTTCAATTACATGGCAGCGATCAGGGTCAATTCCAAATTTCTGAAGAGGAGCAGAAAAATCCTCTGTGATGGAGATGACCGCATCACTTCTCTGGAGCATCTGAGCTTCAATTCTCTGAAAATAGTATCCGATTGCGGAAGCAAAAAAGGGGGCTCCTTGCAGAATAGTGCTGACTCCTCGGCCTATGGCACCGATCAGCATTCTCAGAGAGACAACCCCCTCCGTTTTAGAGTTCTGCAAGAGGCTCAGGGGAAGTTTTGACTTCAGAACTCTGGATATCCCCAGTCCAATCAGATCCTGTAGCCAGAATACAAACGGGATCCCTTTACGTCTGCACGCTTTCTGAATGTGCTGCTGTGCCTTCAGGGGAGCGTTGGCGGAAATTACAATATCCGGTTTAAAATCCAGAATGACACGCGTAGCCAAACGCCCGTACTCTTGATCCTGCATCCACCGATGCACGAGGTTGTATTTATTGATCGGGTGTGCGGTCTGGACAGGGAGGAAAGTAACACCAGAAGAATTTTTCCTCACATTGCAGGGGGTGGTAACAAGGCTGCTGCAAAAAGCGTGTCCAACTTCATATCCACGATCCTGAAGAGCGCGACTCAGAGTGACGGGGAACGCATAAGCCCCAAAATCGTGGACAAGCACCCGCATGACGACTCAACAGGCTTCAGATCGGAATGATGGGCGGCTGATCAGACAAGCCTAAATCCAGTATCGGCCATGTATCTCATTGCAACTCCATTAATTGTGCTTACAGCCAGGAAAATGACCTGCAATCTGAACTTCGGGACTCCCCCAATACCCGCCTTGGTATGCAGAAATGGTTCTGATGACTGTTCACCTGAACATTGCCTGGGTCCCTATGGAGCGAGTCCTACCTAATAGATGCTTTGATGTTCCGTGAACACGAATCGGCAGGGTGTGCGTCATGAGAGCCATGTGAATGTAATCCATGAAATAAACAGGGTATCTCCTTCCGATTACAAACACAGTGAAGATCTATGGCGATTTTCAAGGACAGGAACTGCCCAAAGTATCTCAAGCGTTGGCTTTTGATCCGTGTGGAACCTGCAAACTGAGAGATGTTTCAAATGTCATGCGTTGTTATTTCTGCAAGAGGATCCAAACATTGAACTGTACCAAGCCTTACGATAGCGTCCTTGCTCTTGATGTCAGGAAGATGTGCACAGCGATGCCACAACGCTGTTTTCCGGCAAGGGTCTGCCAGGAGAAGAGGTGTCAACAAGTCTGGGGCTATTGTGGAGAATCTCAATAGCTTTTATGGGGTCCCACAACCTTGAATGTGAACCGCCGCAGGTGGCAAATCTCAAAGGAGGCATGGTTCGCACTGAGTTCATCCGTCATTTACATTTTAGGGAAATACAGTCCAAGGGACGCGAAATATCAGGGTTGTCTTCTCATGAATAAATCCAAGAAAGGAAGGTTGGTGCCCAGACTGAGATTTAAGGATGATGAGGGAAAAGAATATCCAGAGTGGGAAGCAAAACGGTTCTTTGATGTCGCCATGAAAGTGAGCGATAGTCACACATCAGCAATTGACGGAGAGGATTTTGCATGTATTGAACTGGAGAGTCTGGAGTCTGGAACAGGACGGTTGCTCAAGACTGTTAGCTCGGCTGGGAAGAGGAGTGCAAAAACAAAATTCCAAAAAGGAGATGTGCTTTTCGGGAAGTTGCGTCCTTATCTCAGGAAGTATTATCTGGCCACATTTGACGGAGTTTGTACCTCCGAAATATGGGTGATTCGCCCCCAAGCCATATCCAGTCAATTTCTTTACTACATTGTACAATCACCATCATTCAGCCAAGTCGCAGATATTCAGTCTGGTACTAGGATGCCCCGTTCAGACTGGAATTTGGTTTCACAAGCCACCTTCGGAATTCCCTCCCTCAAAGAGCAGCAAAAGATTGCCGACTGCCTGTCTTCCTTTGATGAACTGATCTCTATACAGTCTCAGAAAATGGATCTCCTGAAAACCTACAAGAAGGGGCTAATGCAACAGCTATTTCCCAAAGAAGGGGAAACTACACCTCGGTTGCGATTTCCAGAGTTTCGGGATGCGGGAGAGTGGGAAGCTAGCAGACTGTCTGAATTGGTATCAACAGTAACGCCACCCCAAAGAATACCCTCTAGGAGTTACCTGACAGAAGGCCGATATCCAGTTATTGACCAGTCGCAAGATCTCATTTGCGGTTGGACCAATGATGTTGAAGCATTAGTAACTACCCCCTTACCTTTGATTATTTTCGGAGACCATACATGCGCCTTGAAGATTGTTGAAAAACCTTTTGCCCAAGGGGCAGATGGGATAAAGATATTAAAAACAAACGAGGCAATAGATTCTTGTTATCTCTATCAGTTTCTGAAATTCAGTCCAGTAGTACCAGAGGGTTACAAGAGACACTTTTCAGCTCTCAAAAGAAAGAATATCTTTTTCCCTCCAAGGGAATCCAGAGAGCAGCAAAAGATCGCTGACTGTCTGTCCTCCTTTGATGAGCTGATCTCTGTACAGTCCCAGAAAGTGGATCTCCTGAAAACCTACAAGAAAGGACTAATGCAACAGCTATTTCCGAACTAGGGATGGGGGAACTGGGGGGCGCTTTGCCATGACTGGAGACTTGCCAGGCTTGCTTTCCGGATCCTTTTCCGAGGATATCTTCGCGGCGAGACGGAAGAAGCGGTTGCTCAGGCTTGACTTGGGTTCAGTCTTCTTGTTTTCTGGCGCATGAACCTTCTCTGTCGTCCCCTAACCCATCCCTGTCTCAGTGCAGCTTTGCGAATCTTTTCCGATCTCCCTACCAAGTAGTCATATGGACACTAGCCAACTACTTTGAGGGCCCACTGAACCACACCACCATCAAATACACACACTGGTCACAGTGGTGGAGCACATGATGCAGTGGGTATGCAGGAACTCCATCAGATCTTTCTACCCGTGCATATCCAATGCATCACATTTCCCATTCACATGGCAGAGCGATACGGCAGGACAAGATTCGCGTACACATTCAACGGAGATCACCTGTCCTTGTCGGCATCTGAATTTAGGACTCCGGGCGGCATGGATACCCGTTGTCCTGCACCTGTGGACAGGCCCGCGGCTATGGCAATGACAAACAGATAGTTTTTGAGGAAAAACGGGTTCTGGGTCAAAGCAGAAACGGTGAGTGCAATCAGAGGAACAGTACCAGCCAGCCCAGCCAGCCATGTCCAGTAGTCTGTCATATCACTCCGAAATGCCCGCAATCCCAGTTTCATGGTGGAATACCAGAAATACAAGACCAGTCCCAGCCCCCAAAGCCCATACTTGTACCATAATCCCACATAGCCGTTGTGTACGAATGTATCTGTATTCGTTGCCTGATGGACAATATCATAAAACAGATAAGAGACCCCCGGGCCATAGCCAATCAGAGGATTCACGATAATCTTCTCCAATACAGTATTTGTTTCCCGAAATCTGTTGATCAGGGAAATATCCTGTGTAAAAGCCGTGGAAATCGTACCGAAGCGCTCAAAGATTCCCTCAAGAATTACGTTTAGAAAGGGGCCCAGCAAAATATATCCCACTCCAAGAATCAGGAGACTTACAATGGATCCTGTGACCAGTATTTTAATTCGCTCTGGAGTACGAACCAGGATAACAAGCGCAAGCGTACCCAATAAAAAGGCAAGCCAGAAGCCACGAGACTGCGTCATAATCAATCCAGAGAATGTGAGTGCCAGAGCACCAGCGGAAAACAGCAATGGGACGGGACCTCGGGCATAGACCAGCAGGACCATACTCATCATTGCGCCAACCATGAGCAGGCAGTCATTCTCTACTACTCTTGATCCGGCTATATGCAGCAGTGTCGTAGCTGCTGCCAAGTCCGATGCATAGTTAAATACATTTAATACAGCCACCGCAGCACTCATTACAACTACTGTGATGAGAATGATTTTTGGTCCCTGCTTGTGATGCGCTACAGTATGTTTGACAGGAAAATAGACCAGCAGCATGGAGAGCGAGATTAACTCGCTTGCAGCCACTCTGAAATCTCCATGAAATACCAGGGTAAGCAGTAATGTCGCAGGCAGCAGCCCCAGAAACAGAGCCAGAGACAGGTCTGCTTTTTCCGTGAGAATCCTTTCCGCCCCAAACACCGCATGACGAAGAAACCACACCGCTAGAACTGCGAAAAGGTAGACGGCGTAGGCAATCTCAATGATTTGGAATCCCGTCTCATTGGATGCCATGAATACGAATCCCAGGATGGCAATGATAAGGTTGAGCGTAGGATTCGCAAAGAAAAAGCACATTGCGATAATCCCCAGAATCGCTGCGGGGAGTACGATTCCATAAAGGGGAGAGCCGGTAAAAGCAAGGCCAAGAATCAGGACTATGCCGATGACAAGCCCAATGACTAGAGTTGTGTTGCCAATCCGGTAGAGCCGTGTAGCGGGAAGCTGAAGTTCAACCTGTCCCATGGCATGAGCCTGCTGGGGGATCTGAGTGCAGTTTCCTATGCGGCTTCTGCTACATTCAGATTTGAAGCAACCCGTGCATAATTCTTTTTCCACCAGGCACTGATCAGTACATACAGCACAGAGATCATAAACCCGGACAGTGTGCTGACCACACAGATCGCGGCACGCCAGGGGCGCGCCTTTTCCGCAGGCGGGACCGCAGGATCAAGGACCTGGACGGATTTCGCATCGCGCTCCTCTGACAATCGGGCATCTTCCACCAGCGGCCTGGCATACTCCACCAGACTAGTGAGGATGACGGATTGAACCTGCAGTTCTGCAAATTTGAATGCAATCTCTGGCAGACTGTCCTGGGCTACCGGCATAATTCGTTCTCGTCCCTGCAATGCCTGGTCATAAGATTTTTTTGCCCGCTCTATTGCTTTTTGTGCTGCAACAGTCTGAGAATGATTTGGACCATAGAGGGAGAGCAGTTTGTCAAACTCCAGCTCTGCAAGGAAAATCTGAGAGCGCCATTGCGTCAGTCCCTCTGTGAATGCTGCTCCCTGTGTCGGAATATCCAGTATTCCAGTTTGTTGCTGAAGCTCCCGGACAGACTGCAGAACTGCATTAAGACTGTCTTCAATTTCCGTGTAACGTTTTTCTACGGCAAGGCGATAGTCCCTGGCCGTTTCTGTTGACAGCTCTATTCCGATGCGATTTAATTCGGAAACAAAGAAATTGGCCATATCAGCCGCTCGTTGCGGTTCCTTGTCATAGACCCGAATGGAGAGATAGCTGTATTCATTGTCCACGGTGAATTCAATATTCCCTTCCAGCTCTTTCATGGCAAAATGAACTGGAGCATCACTGTCTGCCAGATCATATACTTCAACAAGGTCAAACTCCTCAACGACACTCTGCTTGATTGTGCGACTGTTCAAGATGGAAAGTTCCTGCTGGTAATCGCTAACGAATCCTCCAAGGAGCGAAGATGCACCGCCGATCCGGCCGCCAACAATGCTTGAGATAAGTCCAGAAGCTGTTTGCCCCGGAATCAGCAGACGTGTTTCGGCTAAGTACCAGTTTGAGAGAAGAAGGCTGATAATGACGGATGCGATACCTGTCAGTCCAGTGATTCCAATGATCACCCACCGCCGACTTTGCAATGTCTTGATGGATGACCAGACAAGATCAGATACTTTCGAGTCCGTCATCGGAATAAAACAATAGCGGTCACAGCTAGTCCGGTGGCAGCAGATATACTGGAAATGATAAACTGACGCTTTCTCATAGTCAACTCTTCCTGTCTCATAGTTAACTCTTCCAGCCAGTCAATGAAGATCGTATCACCGGAAAGAACGGGCTCTTCCAGGCCCTGTCGTACGGAGCCACTGCTTCCCCGATAAATGTACACATCTTTGGCAGCGGGGCCCAACCCTCCCGCAAGCTCTATATAATAGCGGGCTGGCATGCCCGGAACGAATGTGACATATCCCGGTCGCGGGACATGCCCTGTGATCAGGATTGTTCCTTCATCCCGCGGAAAAACCAGCCTGTCACCATCGTAGAGCACAATATCTTCGCTACTGCCCGCAATTGCTCCGGCAATATCAATGGCAACATGGCTTCCAATCTCTCCAGAAAATGATTTCTGGAATCCTCTGGTAAACTGGGCTGCTAGATTGCTGCCCAGTGTGACGGATTCCTCAGCAGAGCGAGGCATCTCGGGGGCATCTATCAGCCTGTCTACACTCATGCGCTCAAGTATGGCTGCGCCCAGGTTGGCTCCTTCCCGTGTACCGCCCGCCAGTTCAACAAGTTGTGTTAAGGTGGTAACCCCGCCTTCTATGCGGTACTCTCCAGGGTATGCAACCCACCCTTCAATGCTGGCCATAGCCGTTTTGCGTTCATAAACGGTAATGTGATCACCAGACATCAGGTTTTCGGCAGAGAGGGAATCTGTGCCGGAGTTGCCAATGCTTTGGTCAAGTATAGTAGAATATGTGTAGCCATCCCATCGCATGACACGAAACTGTACCGTCTCATCAAGTGTCCGCCCGCCCATTGCCAGATCCAGAACATCCCAAACGGTGTCATCTGGCCTCCAGTCATATAATCCAGGCCAAGCTACATCACCAGATACACGTACTCCTTCCCGAACAGTA
This sequence comes from Rhodothermales bacterium, assembly GCA_965203305.1. Classification (GTDB taxonomy): domain Bacteria; phylum Bacteroidota; class Rhodothermia; order Rhodothermales; family Bin80; genus Bin80. The sequence continues at coordinate 697,935 of OZ241874.1, forward strand.
TGATAGGCCGGAACATTGACTCTGTCTCCATCTCGCAAGACGGGGTTATAAGCTGTATTTCCTGTTGTCTGATAGCGGGTAAAGTCAACCAGTGTTTCCGTTCCGTCAACATGCTGTACTTGAATATTCCGGAGCGCAGGTTTGTAGATATCGTTAATTTCGGGGCGGAAGCCATGTTCAGACATGGCATAGTCAACTCTGACCGTCTCTCTTGCTCTCAGTACTCCAGATGCAATAGCCTGATGAATCACATCGCTGATACGCGACTGGGGAAGCATGAGGTAACGTCCAGTTCGGGTGACAGCACCGGTGACATGGACATAAAAACTGCGTGCCTGTGCGAGGGAGATGCTGACAGATGCATTTGCATAGCGGGATCTGAGCATATTCACCGCTTCCTGTTTGACTTCTTCCAGAGATCGTCCGCCAGCCTGTACTGATCCCACTTCGGGTAATGGAAGCTCACCCGAGACAGAAACGGTCAAGGGGAGTTCCATGGGAATGATTCCCCCAATGATCAGATTAAAGACATCTCCGGGTCCGACGATATATTCGTTCGGATCAATTGTGCCTTCCAAGGCCAAAAGCCCCGTTTGCCCAATCTGCGTAATCATAGCCTTGCGCAATTCCTCCTGGGGATCATCAGGGATGGAGCTGATGACATTATTGGCAGGGCTCTGTGCACTTGCGGAGGCTACGGACAGCAGGAACAGCAAAGCAACAGCTTTGGGGGCTGCGAGTCCAAGCATCGGCGGAAGGCAGTTTACAGCAGAGGGACGACGGGTAGCCGGTGCAGCGATATATGTGATGAAACCCATGAGAGTGGACGCTCTAACGCTGGCAGGCAAACCATGTTTCCAGTAATTTTTTCGGGAAAATCGTATCATGGAATTTCGCTGATGTCATGGGAGTTTTTCGGTCGCAGGATGTCTGAAACTCGAAATACAATCTTCTGGTGGTCATGTTCGGTTTCACAATGACCCTGTCCGCTCCGGCCAAAATCAATTTGGGGCTTCATATCCTGCGAAAGCGGCCCGACGGCTATCACGATCTGGCCACGGTATTTCATCCGATTGGCTGGGCTGATCGCATTGAGGTGCGCCGTGCAGAACAAATCAGCATGACATGCACAGACGCTTCCCTTTCATGTGGAGACAATAATCTGGTCATGTGTGCAGCAAGACTTTTGCGGGAAGCTGCGGGGACCTGTCAAGGTGCCACCCTTCACCTGGAGAAGATTGTACCACATGGTGCGGGACTGGGAGGCGGATCCAGTGATGCAGCTGCTGTACTTCGCATCCTGTGTGCGCTCTGGAAACTGGATCATGCTTCTCTCCCGCTTGATTCACTTGCCCTGCAGCTTGGTTCAGATGTTCCTTTTTTTCTGCAAAACAGTACTGCATATGCGGAGGGGAGAGGAGAGAAGCTCACGCCCATGAGCGATTATTCTTTTCCATTCAGTCTGGCCGTGATTGTATGGCCCGTTCATATTTCAACTGCGTGGGCATTTCAGCAGATTGACCCCTCTGGAACGAATCGGCCAAATCCTGTTGATGCTGTCCAATCCAATGATTTGGATCGCTGGAAGCAGGAGCTCGTCAATGATTTTGAGGAGCCAATCTTTGCATGTTGGCCGCAGTTACGCAAAATCAAATCCTGCCTGTTGCGTCATGGAGCAGGCTTCGCCGCACTCACGGGTTCGGGTTCCGGAATATATGGCGTATTTGAGCGTTATGAGGATGCACGGGGGGCAGTTGAAGAGACCGAGGCATGGGGGTGTTCCACATGGTGCCAGCCCCCTTCCGGGTCCATGTGAGCTGAAATCATGCGGTATAGATCCATTATTGTTTGGCATTTTCAGTACGATCACACACAAGGGAACTTTTCGGATACCGTATGAAGGCAGGAATCATGCTGAACTACCATTCACCAGTACCAGGGGTGTCAGTTTCAGGTTTATCTGGTGAACTGGGGGGAGGTGGGAAGGCACGATGTACATCAACCATGAGATCCTCGTCTTCTGCCATCCCTGACAGGAATTCACCGACAACGAACAGGGCATTGTGTGCCCCCTGTCCCCAGTAACTGGAGCGAAAACTCATGCGCCGGTCATTAAATCCGACCCATGCACCGATTACCATTTCTGGGTGCATCAGGATAAACCAGCCATCCGCTCCCTCCTGTGTTGTACCGGTTTTTCCGGCGAAATCATATCCATACAGATTGTAAACAGATCGAATGCGGATCCCGGTTCCATACGGCTGGTTGATCACATCTCTCAACATGTCAATGATGACAGCAGCCGTTTCCTCGCTCAGAACTTCTTTTCTTTTGGGCTGATGCTCATCCAGAACTTTGCCAGCCTCATCCACGATTCTGGTTACGATTACCGGATCTGATCGTATTCCCATATTGGCAAAAGTACTGTACGCGTTTACAGACTCCAGGAGGGTAACATCACTGGTTCCCAGGACGAGGGAGGGGACCGGCTCCAGTTTACTCTTGATCCCCATTCTGTACGCGAGGTCAACCACAGTCCGGGGATTAATACTATGGATGATCTGTGCACTGATCGTGTTTTTTGATCGTGCCAGTCCCTCTCGCATGGTCAAAGAATCCCCCGAGGAGACATCTCCAAAATTCTGGGGGCTCCATATCTCGCCAGTGGCTTCATCCAGATATTGAAAAACAGAATCCAGATACATGGTCTCAGGGGAATAGCCGCTTTCAACAGCCCACGCATATGTGAATGGTTTGAAAGTGGAACCAGGCTGCCTTTGTGCCACCCCGACATGGTCATACCAGTCGGTCGCAAGGTCCCGTCCGCCAACCCATACATTGATATGCCCGTTTGCAGGATTCATGGCCACAAGGCCGACTTCCAGCCGACTTTTAGCGGACTTAAGCGAGTCCATAAATGTGGAGTTTTCACGCAGTTCCTGCAATGCGTCAGCTTCGTTCTTTCCTTCACTCAGCAGACTCCGGTATCTTGCGGATTCCCGGACATAGTTGTTCAGGAGCGCGGCATTTGTTTTCCAGAAATGTGCCCAGTGGTTCGCAGGGTCCGTATGGCAGTCATCTTCTTGGTATTTCTTGATGTCGCCTCTATGTCGTAGATACGGATTGGCAGGTGCACTCCACTCGCAGTTCACAACTGCCTGCAAGTCATTCAGGGTTGTCGTAGCTGCCTCTTCAGCGATTGACTGCATCCGGGAATCAAGCGTGGTTTCAATCCCGAGTGATCTCCCGTACACATCTATGTTGTTTTCCTTTCCCCATTGGGTGACTTCCTGACGCACCTGCTCCGCGAAATAGGGAGCGAGACTCTGTGTCACATCAGCAGTATGAAGCCTTGTTTCTGTCGTGGAGTCTTTGATGGCATCATAGGTGTCCCGGTCCAGCCATCCCTGTGTAATCATGCGTTGCAACACCGTATTTCTCCGATTTCTGGATCGTTCAGGGTTTCGTACAGGATCGTAGCGGGAGGTTCCCTTGAGGAGTCCGATCAGGGTTGCACTCTCAAGGATGTCCAGTTTGGACGCAGGTTTGCCAAAATAGGTTCGTGCGGCCGCCTCAATTCCGTACGCATTGTACAGAAACGGGACTGTATTCAGATACATCTCAATAATCTCATTCTTTGCATAGCGACGCTCCAGATGTATCGCAGTTACCATCTCTTTCAGCTTTCGCTCAACGCTGATTTCAAATCCAATCTGTTCATTATACAGATTGCGAGCCAGCTGCTGTGTGATTGTGGAGCCCCCCCGGCGTTCAAAGGGAAGTCCGAGTTTGCCGAGGATAGACTGGGTGACTGCGGATGTTGTATGGAAAAGACTGACTCCCCAGTGGCGATAGAACCGATGATCTTCGGTTGCAATCAGTGCCTGCAGCGTAGACTGGGAAATGGAATCGTACGGAGCCCAAGTGCGATTTTCGCGCCCAAACCGGGCGAGCTCCTGTCCATCCGCCGTGTATGCGACACTGGCGTAAGACCATTCGGGATTTTCGATTTGCTTCAGAGAGGGGGTATCCCGCGTAAGGATCAGCATGTAAACTAGCAGGGCCAGTGCACCGAAAAGCAGTGGTATCACAGGAATGCTCAGTACAAATGCGGCATGTGCAGCATCTGGCTTGCGAAAAACGCGAAGCAGGAATTTTTTGTATTTCGTAATCAGTGGATTATCTTTTTGAGTTTCAGGGGGATCTCTTCATTTCGAGGAGGAGACTGCAAAAATCAATTCAAGCTAACAGTGCCGCTTGTGAAAAATCGTGAGCAGAATGAAGGAGATTTTGTGAGGGCATTTTCCAGCACTCTTGCGATGGTACAAGTTCTCTTCGTTCAGGGTCTGTGGCCAGAAAGAGGTTCAGCCAATTCGTTCATCCTCAGGTGTTGTTTCTATAACGATTCTCTGTGGGATTTCGTACAGTATGCTTTGTAGCAGAGCGATCAAGATCACGCAAAAGAAAAAATCCGAGTGTCTGCTTTTCAGCAAAGATACGATCTGCGCAACCAAAACGCATTACAGGTACTATAACCTGACAGTAAAAAACTCTTGAGAATGTCCAATTATTCGTTTGGTGGGTTTGGAGGATTCGGTGTCTTTCCTCCTGTGATCAAGAATCTTCTGATCATCAATGTACTGGTTTTTCTCGGTCAGTTTCTGGTAGATCAGCTGCTGATGACATGGTTTGCACTGTGGCCGCTGTCAAACGGTTTCCAGCTTCATCAGCTTGTATCCTACGGTTTTCTGCATGGAGGGTTTGGTCATCTCTTCTTCAATATGTTCGCGTTGTGGATGTTTGGCGGGCAGATTGAGAATACATGGGGATCTCGGCGGTTTTTGATTTACTATGGCGTATGTGTGATTGGCGCAGGCCTGGTGCAGCTTCTTTCCACATATCTTTCAGGCGGGAACTGGCCAACCATCGGAGCATCAGGTGGTGTATTTGGAATTCTTCTCGCGTTCGGGATGATGTTTCCCAATCAGCGCATTATGCTGATTTTTCCGCCAATTCCGATCAAGGCAAAGTATTTTGTGATCGGATATGGACTGCTGGAACTTTTCTATGTAAGTTCAGGATTGCAGCCCGGAGTTGCGAATTTGGCACATCTTGGCGGCATGGCTGCGGGATTTATTTTGATTTTATACTGGCGCGGTCAACTCCCCTTCAAGCCCAAACAGTCCAGCTATTACGGGTAGCAAATCTGCGTCTAGCTCCCTGCGCTTATGACTTGACAATGTGGGCTGGCAGATGTGTCCCTTCAATAAACTCACTGATTGGATCAATCGTGATCTGGACAGACAACTGCCGGAAACTTGCCCATGATGCAGAGGCCGCTCTCGGGCGTGTTTTGCCGTATATGGACTAGCCTTCTGCAACGGGTTCAGGCTCCCAGGCTTCAATGGCTTCCAAAATAGTATCTACTATCTTATTCTCCTCTACCGTACCAATTACCTTCCCCTGCTTGAACAGATGAGCGCGTCCGCGTCCCAGTGAGATACCGAGATCAGCCCCTTGCGCCTCCCCTGGTCCATTGACGGCGCAGCCCATGAGTGCCACGGTCACATCCTTCTCAAATTTGCGGGCGTTCACAGCTTCTTCAACCTCCTCTACAATAGAAAACAGGTCCCCGTTCAAGCGTCCGCAAGTAGGACAGGCAATGATGTTTACCCCCGGGCGACCAATACGAAGCGACTTGAGAATACTGTGTGCAGTCTCTACTTCCTTGACAGAATCCGTGGCCAGCGAAACCCGAATCGTATCTCCGATACCATCGGCGAGGAGAGCTCCAATCCCGATAGAACTTTTGATTGTGCCAACTTTGAATGATCCTGACTCGGTAACGCCCAGATGGAGCGGAAAATCCGTTCGCTCGGCCAGCAGCCGATAGGCCTGAATCATAAAGAAAACATCAGAGTGCTTGACAGAGATCACAATATCCTCAAATCCGTGCCGAGAGCAGATCTCAACATGCCGCAAGGCACTTTCCAGCAGTGCTTCCGGTTGGGGGTATCCGTACTTGTCCAGAATATCCCGCTCGAGCGACCCGCTGTTTACCCCGATCCGAATCGGAATCCCAGCTTCTTTCGCAGCCAGAAGAACTTCACGTTCCCACTCTTCTTTTCCAATATTGCCGGGATTAATTCTGACTTTTGCAATCCCTGCATCAATGGCTTTCAGGGCATAGGTATGGTTAAAGTGAATATCTGCCACAATGGGGATGCTTGCTCCCTGCACAATGTCAGGCAGTGCGTCGGCATCTTCTGGACGTGGAACAGCTACACGAACAATGTCAGCCCCAGCTTCTGCCAATGTGGAAATCTCGTGAAGTGTTTCTTCAACCTTGTGAGTTTTGGTTACGGTCATGGACTGAACCGCGATTGGCGCATGTCCACCAATCTGGACGGAACCCACCTGGACAGAGCGAGAGTCTCTTCTGGGTCGTTGCATCTCTAGAAATTTGCATATATAGTGGAAGCTCGCACAAGTTCACTTGCAAAGCCTGAACGACAAGCAATTACTTCCATGAGAATGACAGGAATCTTTCATACAGGGAGGAGTCTTCCATGAGCTTCCGATAGAGAGAGATGCCTGTTACTTCATAGCTTCTCATAACACGGGTTGGAAATTATAAACTGTTACAATATACTCTGAGGATTAAGCTGTGCAGATGCCTACTACGGAGAAAGTACAACTCTGTTTGCAGGAGTGCGTTCCAGAGAGACATGGAACGCACCCAGTCGCATACAAGACATGATCAGACCGTGGAGTGGTATCCAGATGTGGTTTTCCAGCGCGGAGGCAACGGCGTAATGCTGGAATGTTCTCGTCAAGACATGGCTCGCTGGATACCTTTATCCTGGTTGCGAGATGGTCAAGCACCTTCCAGATACGCCAAAAGGCACAGACAGCACCTTTACTGGAAAGCCATGAAGGCAGTATTTGATCTGCCCATAAGGGTACTATAAATGAGACTGAGAACATTCCTGAAGCAGCAGCTTCGCCGCCTCGGACTGGAGGTAAATCGTTTTAATGCGGCGGGGTCTTTCACAGCACGTCGTCAGCGAATGCTGTCGCGTGCGAACATAGACCTTGTTCTGGATGCAGGGGCAAGCGACGGCGGATTTTCCTCAGAGCTCAGAGATGCCGGATACAACGGGCGGATTGTTTCCTTTGAACCACTGGAATCTCCTTTCCAGTCTCTGGTATCAAAAGCGAAGCGGGACAGCATGTGGGAAGTGTTTCAGTATGCTCTGGGGGACAGGGCAGGTACGGTTTCCATGAATGTAGCCAGAGATGACAAGTGCAGCTCGCTTTTGAATCCGCTCGAACGTCAGACACGGGTATATTCAGGAGCAAAAACCTCGTCGTCAGTTACCGTCGAAATGAAAAGACTCAAGGATCTGTATGGAGTTGAATTTCCGCCAGGCAAACAGATATTTCTGAAAATTGACACACAGGGGTACGAAGGGCATGTACTTGAGGGAGCAGGAGATACCCTTGACGAGATGGTTGGAATTCAAATTGAATTGTCCCTGATTCCACTATTTGACGGAGGGCAGAGTTATGCGAAACTCCTCGCAAATCTGGAACACAGAAAATTCTATCCAGTCATGCTGGAGCCTGTCTTCATTGACCCGGAGACCGAACAGACACTCCAGGTTGATGCCGTATTTTTTCGGCAGGATCAGTTCCAGTGAAGGCAGGAGCAATTGGGTGACGATCCCTCAGTGATGGGCCGGATTGCGTGAGTCTGAGCAAAGGATCACAGAACCTTGTGACTGAAATTTTCCAAGGAAGCCACATGATATGACTGCGCAGTACCGCACTAACGGTATTCGTCCCCACAGCCTCAACTGAGGGACTGGTATATCTAAGTTCCCAGATTAACCTGGACCAGGTGTACGTTGGATTGACGGATCATCAAGGTACCGAATGGGAACACCCCTCGTACATCCAGATGTCCCAACCCCTGAGGCCAACAAGATGTGAGCGGCTGCATTGAGATCCGCGTGTTCTTCGTGCCCACAGTCCAGGCATACAAACTTGTGCAGGGAGGCCCGGTTGTTCGCGTCCCTGTGTCCACACCTGTTGCAGGTGTGACTGGTACAGGCGGTCAGCACACAGATGATGGATAGGCACTTGTAGTTCAGCATCTGTGCCAGCTGAGCGGGTTTTCCTTTCAGAAGGCCCCGGGTTTAGCCCTGCCTTTTGCCAATTCCTGCGACAATTGTTTCAGGGGATTGTGGATACACGCACAGGAGTACTCCCGCAGCCATGCATACTCTGAGCTATTGCGCAGCTCTGTGAACTCTCTGAAGAGCGTACACCATGCCTGGGCGGAGCAGGAGCACCTTTTTCTTTCGACTCCGCATACTGCTTCTGATTCTTGCCCAGAAAGAAATTCCAGACCTCCCGGTATGCCCTGCAGATCCCATGGAGCAGATGTTCCCGTTCTTCGCTGCCCAACAGCAGTCGGAAGGTGACTCCGCGGCGGGTCTTGCCTGCCTCCTGTTTCGCCATGATGCCTCTCGGATCTTTCCGAGTATTTGTTTGTTTGTATAGGCGCGCCAAAGTTTTATTGTGTACACTCGGGCATATAAGCCCCATACTGAACACAGCGCCCCTTTTGTTCCATGTGGAAGAACACATCTGATCACCGATTTGCCGCGTGCTGGACTTCTCCCATTGCTTCCAACCAGGGCTGCGGGGAAGAGATATGGCTATTGCATGGCATTCTGTATAAAGAGAATGAGCGAAAATTGGGGATCCACTGTGACAGCACGCCGTTTCCAGACTGGCTAAACGGATTCGAGCACAAGGGGAACTTCGGCACACAAATTTATATTTGCTTTGGAGAAGATGAGATGCTTATGGCATGGGCTTTGGGAAAGAAAAAGAAGTGCCACCATCTCGAACTGACTCCGGCCAACATCAGCAGAGATATCGAAGTTTTCTGCCAGCAAAAACTCTCCTTTCAGGACAAGCTCCTGTCCCAGCCAGAGATCAGACTCGTACTAAAACTCAAAGAATCGTCCATCGCGATTGCGACCTACAGATTTCCCATGTCTGGCGCAGAACTCCCTGTCCCTGCCGGGGAATAGAAGGAGAATTATCCAGACAAAGACTTCGTTTGCATAATTGCCCCGCGAGTCATAAATGTAGACAACACATAGACACAGACATGATCCCTTACAAGTACCTGCAGTGGGATGAAGAGAGGCATGGTGGAAAGCCCACATCATTTGAGCAACTGTTTGATCTCTTTCAACAGCTCTTGCAGTTTACAGCCGGAGATGCCACAGAAGCACTAAACTGGCTTACGCAACTGGATCAACGCTACAACCTTACGGACTCGCAGTCAGGGATCGGAGACTTCGTAGAAGAGCTCAAGGCACAGGGATACCTCCAGGAGGAGCCAGGAGGAGTCATGCATATTACCGCCAAGACGGAGCGCGGTCTGCGGAGTCGCTCCCTGGAGGAAATCTTTCGCCAGCTCCGAAAAGCAGGGAAAGGACAGCATCAGACACCTTTTGATGGCAAGGGCGACGAGAGATTGCCCGAAACAAGACCCTGGAGGTTTGGGGATGATCCCCACCTTCTCAATGTGACCGATACCCTGTCCAACTCATACCGTCGTGGTGGAATTGATGACTGGTCGCTACTGGAGGAGGATTATGCAGTTCACGAGACGGATCATCAGTCAAATCAGTCTACGGTGCTGATGATTGATCTCAGCCATTCCATGATCCTGTATGGAGAAGACCGGATTACGCCTGCCCGGAAAACGGCAATGGCCCTGGCAGAATTGATCCTGCGCCGCTATGCCAAGGATACACTGGATATTGTGGCATTCGGAGATGATGCATGGGAGGTGTCCATCAAGGATTTGCCGTACCTGCAAGTGGGCCCGTATCACACGAATACACAGGCAGGGCTGCGCCGGGCACGCGAAATTCTGCGCCGGCGAAAGAATCGGAACAAGCAGATTTTTATGATCACAGACGGCAAGCCAAGCTGTCATTTTGATCAGGGAAGACTGTACAAGAATGTATTCGGACTGGATCGCAAAATTGTAAACAAGGTGCTGGATGAGGCGGTAATCTGTCGCCGCGAAAGAATCATCATTACTACATTTATGATTGCCCGGGATCCGTATCTCCAGGGCTTCGTCCGGCAGCTTACGGATGCAAACCACGGACGGGCGTATTATGCAGATCTGGATAATCTGGGGGAATTTCTGTTTGAGGATTATGTGCGCAACAGGCGCAAACGCTTGCATTGAGAGAAATCAGGTATCGTGAAATCACCGATTTTGCCCAAAAAGAGGCTGGGGCAGCATTTTTTGACCGATCCCAATACGATCCTTCGTATTGTTGGAGCCTTGCGTGCGCCAGTGGATGCACATGTTGTGGAGATTGGCCCAGGTACCGGCGCACTGACCGAGCGGCTGCAGGACCGCTATCCGAGCTTTGAAGCAATTGAAATAGATGCATCTGCAGTGGATCACCTGCGCAAATTTTACCCTGGACTGAATGTGCGACATGCGGATATATTGGAGATAGACTGGAAGAGTACAGGAAGAAGTCCGCTATATATCATCGGAAATTTGCCCTACAACATCTCCAGCCCAATTCTTTTCGGGTTACTGGCTGCGCATGAAGTGATTGCTGAGGCTGTCCTGATGGTGCAAAAAGAGGTGGCCGAGCGAATCGTAGCCCAGCCTCGGACCAAAGCCTATGGCATTCCCAGCGTACTTGCACAGCTGTATGCACATCCCAGAGTATTATTCAATGTCAGCCGTAATGTATTTGAACCGAAACCTGCGGTGGACAGCAGCGTCATCCGGCTTGACTTTGGAGGTGTGGCGGCTCCAGATGTTGATCCAGGACTGCTGCATACCGTCGTACGTGCAGCATTCAGCATGAGGCGCAAGGTACTCCGAAACAGCCTCCGGCAGTGGGCCGCGGAAATCCCCGATCACTGGAGACGGTGTCGTGCCGAAGAACTGTCCCCCGCAGATTATGTACTGCTGGCACGTTATTTCCGGGACCGTCAGAAGGGAATCCGGGACTCTTCCGAAAACACGGATTTATAACCCCCAGTGCCATGTCCACAGAAAATCTGGCCTCTCGGGAACTTGACGAGACAATTGTGCAACAAGTGCAGGCACTGCTTGAGCGGGAGGATACGGCATCGGCCCTGGATCTTCTGAAGCAGCTGCATCCTGCGGATGTGGCCCGGCTGGTTACTGGACTGGGACGTGATGAAGCTGCCTCCCTGACACTTGCCCTCCCGACGATTACTGGAGCCAATGTACTGGCGGAACTGGACGAAGTGTTCTGTGCAGATCTGCTTTCGGAGGTGTCTACGGAGCGCATTACCTCCCTTCTGAATGAGCTGGAGTCCGACGATGCAGCGGATGTCCTCGGGAATCTGGACGAGACCCTGCGCCAGAGAGTTCTTCGTGCCTTGGAGGATCGGGAAACCGTCAGTGATCTTCTGGAATACGGACCAGAAACCGCAGGCGGCATCATGGCCACTGAAGTCGTTGCAGTTCTGGCGGACTGGACGATTGCACAGGCGACGGAAGAGATCCGCAGGAATGCGGAAAATACCCAGGATCTGTATGTGATTTTCGTGACCGACCAGTCGGGTCACCTGCAGGGATTCGTGGGCATACGCAGTCTTTTGCTATCGCCGTCGGATGCCGTGATCGGAGATGTGATGCGGAAAAATATTCGCTATGTTACTGCGGAAGTTGATCAGGAAGAGGTGGCCAAGGTCATGGAAAGATATGATCTGGTCTCTCTGGCAGTTGTAGATTCGGAGCGACGTTTGATGGGCCATGTAACGATTGACGATGCCATTGATGTAATTCGGGAAGAGGCTGAAGAAGATTATCAGCGTCTGAGCGGGATTACCGGAGACGCAGATCCGACAGACTCGGTACTTCGCATTACCCGGGGACGACTTCCCTGGTTATTTCTGGGAATGATCGGGGCTGTATTTGCTGGAAGTGTGATCGGAGTGTATGAAGAAAATATCCAGCGTGTTTCGGTACTTGCCGTATTCATTCCTGTTGTGATGGCCATGGCAGGAAATGCAGGCATCCAGAGCTCGGCCATCATCGTTCAGGGGCTGGCCTCCGGGGAGGTGTGGTCTGTCAACATGCTTCGGCGAATTGGCAAGGAGGTCTATATTGCGATTGTAAACGGACTGGCCCTGGCCATAGCGATGGTCATTGTCGTTTTTCTTGTATTTGAGTGGATGGCAGGCGCATGGCCTTCCCTGGCAGCCATGCATGTTCCAGAGCCATGGCGGCTGGCGACAACAGCAGGGGGGGCACTCTTTTGTGTGATTGTACTTGCGTCGGTAATTGGCGTAACGATTCCACTGATGTTTGACCGGATTGGAGTGGATCCGGCCCTGGCAACGGGCCCCTTCATTACAACAAGCAATGATATTATTGGACTTGTGGTATTTTTTATGCTGGCAACGGTTCTCTACTTGCCGTTCATATGACAAGAGACATCCTTCGCAAGGATGAACCATCATCAAAACTGACATATTTTTCCACAATCAGTATGTTCGAATCCGCCGATGTATCTTGATGCCTGCAGTTCCGTTCCAGAACGGGAACGGTACTCGTCTCTGGAACTTCGGAGTGAAGAGCCTGTGCTACGATCCGTTTCATGCCTTCAAAATTTCGTAAATTTGTGTACTATTCACGGCAGTTATGATGAAACGGAAAGAAAATAAATTTCAATTCATGTCGTACAGAATAGATACCCGTGTACTTCGAGCATTGTATCTCAGTTCTGTCCTCTGTATTCTCTCCATGCAGGCTTTCGGGCAGTCGGCTGCCATCATCGGTACTGTCACAGATTCCGAAACAGGAGAGCCGCTGGCTGGAGCGAATGTGCTGGTTCACGGAACTGCAATCGGAAGCGCAACGGATGCAGAGGGAGATTTTGAGATTTCTATTTTTCCGGGAATACATCTCCTTCGTGTCAGCTTTATCGGGTATGCCGCGCAGGAATCCGTGGTCACCCTGACTGCAGGAGAGACCCATATATGGGAGATCGCACTGGTTCCCGGGACAGATCTGGACCCTGTGCAAGTGACTGCCGGGCGCAGAAGCGAGAAAGTACTGGATGCCCCCTCTTCCATTGATGTAGTGACTGCACGAGATCTTCAGTATGATATCAGTCCGACAGCGGCCAGATCACTCCGCAATATCACAGGACTGGACATGATACAAACCGGAGTGGACCGGCAGGAAATAGCCCTTCGCGGATTCAATACGCTCTTTTCAACAACTACCCACATACTTACCGATTATCGGGATGCCGGTACACCCTCCGTCGGGCTCAACCTGCACACCATCATGCCGGCCCTGTCCATTGATACGGACCGGATTGAAATCGTGCGTGGACCGGGATCTGCTCTTTATGGCCCGGGCACAGATTCGGGAGTGATCCACTACATCTCGAAAGATCCATTCAATTACCCGGGGGCTACCGTATCCATTGGCGGAGGGCAGCAGTCAATGCTGAATGCGCAGGGGCGTATTGCCACGGTTATCGGGAAAAATCTTGGTATAAAACTGATTGGCAGCTACGCGACGGCGGAAGACTTTGCTCTCCGGGAATGTGATGCCGCACTTGTGGAGGCAGAACGATTCAGTGAATGCCCGGACCCGGAGGATGCCCTCCAGCTCTCTGTGGATGACGGTTCCCGCGATACTGCGCATGAAAAGTGGCTGGTTTCTGGCAGTGTGGACTGGCGAGCCGGGAGCCGGACAACTCTTTCCCTGCATGGAGGGATCAGTCATCTGGACGGGACGGTCCTCAGCGGGATTGGCACGGTCAGGGCCAGTCGAATGGCCAACAGGTATGCCCAGGCTCGACTGTCCAGTGGACCCTTTTTCGTGCAGGCGTACATGAACTCGTTCCACTCTGGAACGTCATATATCTATGGCGGTGATCCGGTTTCCGAGTATTCAGAAGAGTACACCGTGCAGGCCCAGTATACAGGGGTGATCGGGTCCTGGCAGAAGCTGATAGCGGGAGTTGATTTGATTCTTGATCGCCCGGACACCCGGGGGACCGTGCTCGGGAGGAATGAGGAGAAGGATGATGTCAACCAGTATGGTACGTATTTGCAGTCCGTCACCAAAATTTCCAGCAAGCTTGAACTGACCATGGCTCTCAGGGGAGATTACCACTCTGTGGTTGACGATATCCAGCTGTCTCCCAGGGTTGCTCTTGTCATGAAGCCAACTCCGTCATCCAGTCTGCGAGCAACCTACAATCGCAGCTTCTCCACGCCGCCGGCAACCAGCTATTTTCTGGATTTGGTGGTCGCATCCCTTGGTTCACTCAATGTGCGGGGGCGTGGCAGAACGGAAGGGTTCCACTATACGCGGAATGATCAGTATCTGGCACTTGGCGCACCGACATCTCTGGTTGCTTCCAGTATGCTTCCGGGGATGGAGGGCAGCCCGACTCCGGTCGGAATTGATACAGGGTATCTCTACGGGCTTATCTATGAGGGGCTGAAGGCAATTCCAGTGGATGATTTGATACGACAGCTGGAGGAGGCAGGAGCCCCCATACCGCCTAACCTGGTTCCCCTTCTCATTGATGCATTCAACCCGGAGGTGACTCCGGTCCAGGGGTTTAGCCCGGGAGTATTGGGGCTTCTCAACCTGAGCACACGCACGCTGGACACCAGCCCCCGACTGAATGATCTTGAGAATTTTGGTGCGATCAAACCAACGATTACGCATTCATGGGAAATCGGATACAAGGGAATCCTGAGTGATCGGGTCCTGATTGCCATTGATGGCTACTTCTCCAAGCGCAAGAATTTCCTTGGCGACCTTCAGATCGTGACTCCGTTTGTGCTTGTCCCTGACTTGCAAAAGGATCTGATTCGGGATATTGCAGCTGGGATCCATAAAAACACACAACTTGTGTCCGGGCTGGGTTTATTTGGGTTAACGCCGAAGTATGCCGCAGAGACACTCGTGAATCTGGCTGGCGGCGACCTTCCTGATGCGCAAACTCCGGTGGCAGTCGTACAAGTAAATGAGAATAACAGGGGAAAGGGGAATTTTCCCGAACTGATGCTGACCTATCCTGTTTTTGGCAACATTCAGTATTTTGGCATTGACCTTGCAGCACAGGTGGCTGTCAGTAATGATTTCATGCTCTCTGCCAATTCATCCTGGGTGAGCAACAACTATTTTGATCACGAAGAACTCAACGAAGAGTCGGAAGACTGGGAACTGGCACTGAATGCGCCGAGCTTCAAGGCAAAGCTCGGCGGGCGGTACCAGCTTGCGAACAGGGTGTCTTTCACCGCATCAGGGAGGTATATAGACGGGTTTCCTGCGAGAGCGGGGCAATATGTCGGAGATGTAGAGAGCTACATAGTTGTTGACCTTGGTGCAGGCTATTCCCTCAGCCGAATGGGAGTGCGTATAGATTTGGGAGTCAGCAATGCACTTGACAGCAATCACCGCGAGTTTGTAGGTGCTCCCCGGCTCGGCCGGGTGGCAAGCCTCCGGCTTACGTATACCACAGATTAAAAAATCACCTGTACGCTTTGAACAGGTCAACATGCAATAAGATAAAGGAATGATTTTTCATGCGATCAGCTCATGATTGACAGATCGTGCTACGGAACAGGTTAAACCCATGTACATCAGAACTATCTATCCAAGTGCACTTGCAGTGACACTTTTCTTTATGTTGCCCGGCTGGGGATATGCTCAGTCAAGCTCGGTAACCGGGGTTGTCACGGATTCCAAAGACGGCATACCGTTGTCTGGAGCAAACATTGTCCATGTTTCTTCCGGTCAGGGCACAGCAACTGACGAGAATGGGCAGTATGCACTCACCGGATTACCGAATGGTCCCGGCCTGATCCGGGTATCTTACATCGGATACAAGTCTCTTGAAGTCACAGTGAATCTCTCCGATACACAGCCTCATGTCCTGAATGTGGAACTGGTGAGTGGCATTGATCTGGTGGATCAGGTGCAGGTTACGGCCAGCCGCCGGCAGGAAAAAATTCTGGATGCACCTGCATCCATTGATGTCATACTGGAGGAGGACCTTGTACGTACGGTTGTGCCCACAACGGTGATGTCCTTGCGGAATGTTACAGGACTGGATATTTCCCAGACCGGGATAGATCGCAATGAGGTGGTTCTGCGGGGATTTAACAATGTATTTTCTGGGGCTACGCTGGTATTGACGGACTACCGGAATGCCAGTTCGCCCTCGCTGAATGTCAATCTTCATAACCTGATGCCGAATCTTGCGGTTGATCTGGATCGGGTAGAAGTTGTCCGCGGCCCCGGATCTGCACTCTATGGGGCAGGGGTTGATGCAGGCGTGGTCCATTACATTACCAAGGATGCGTTTTCCCATCCAGGGGCTACGATTGCTGTCAGCGGAGGGGAGCGGTCAAACATGAATGTGCAGGCTCGCGTTGCTGGTGTGCTGGTCAATCGCGTCGGGGTCAAGGTGACAGGATCCTATGCTGCTGCCAATGACTTTGCCCTTCAGTCCTGTGAGGCATCTCTTCTGAAGGATGGCAAGTTTGACCAGTGTCCAGATCGGCATGATGCCATACAGATTTCTCTGGATGGCGAGCGGGATACAGACATGAACAAGTATACGGTAGCCGGTAATCTGGATTTTCGTCTGGGGTCTGGAACAACTCTGTCTCTGAATGCTGGAATTTCTGCCATCAAGGGAACGCTGTTAAGCGGAATCGGAACCATTCAGGCGGATAACTACCGCTATTCGTTCGCGCAGGCACGGCTGTCCCGAGGAGGCTTTTTTGCACAATTTTTTGTAAATGCAAATAATTCTGGCAAGTCTTATGTGTACGGGGGTGATCCTGTTGTTGAGTATTCCCGAGAGTATGTCATGCAGGCACAGTATGATGCGCAACTTGGTCGCAGGCAGTCATTGATCCTGGGAGCCGATCTGGAACTCACCCGCCCGGATACAAGGGGAACGGTCCTGGGACGCAATGAAGAGAATGACAATATTGATGAGTACGGAGTCTATGCACAGTCAACCACGAGATTTACCAACCAGATTGAATTGACCCTCGCACTGCGGGGGGACTATAACAATGTGGTGGACAGGGTGCAGGCCTCTCCACGTGTTGGTCTGGTTGTAAAGCCTGCTCCGAACTCCAGTTTTCGCGTGACCTACAATCGCAGCTTTTCATCACCCACAGCGAGCAGCAACTGGCTGGATCTGGTTGCCGCCACACTGCCAGGTACAAGTATCAAGGTGCGTGGACGAGGAGCGGCTACAGGCTTCACCTATACACGAAATCCAGAGTACCTGAAACTGGGTGCTACAACCGATCTTGTCGCGTCAAGTCTATTACCGGGAATGGAAGGAGCTCCTGTTCCGGCCGGAGTCAGCACCGGGGCAATCTATGGGCTGATGTACCAGGGACTGGCAGCGATCCCGAATGAAGATCTTGCTCTACTTCTTGCCAATGCCGGACTCAATGTACCGATTCCATTGATTGCCGCCCTCAAGACAGCTCTAAGCCCTGCGTCAACGACCGTGCAGGGATTTAGCCCGGGAGTCCTGGGAGCATTGAATCTCAGTACATCCAGAATAGATACGGGATTGACAGATGTGGAGAATGTGGAGCCTCTGAAACAGACCATATCTCAAACGTTTGAGGTTGGATACAAGGGAGTTCTGAATGACAATGTGCTGCTCGCAGTGGATGCCTACTACGCGACAAAGAGGAATTTTGTAGGTGCGCTTCAGGTGCGTACGCCGTTCGTACTGGTGCCAACCCTGTCCCAGGATCTGGTGCGGGACATTAGTACGGGAATCAGCAACAATACTTCACTAGCTGGTGCGCTCACCCTCTTCAACCTTAGCCCGGAGCAGGCTGCCCAGCTTCTGGTAGATGTTGCAGGCAGTTCCCTGCCCAGTGCAACCACACCGATTGCCATTGTGCAGCCCAACGAAAATAATCCAGGAGTCGGCAAAGTTCCGGAAATCATGCTGTCCTATCCCAATTTTGGAAACATCAAGTACTTTGGGGCAGATGTCTCCCTGCAAGTGATTGTTTCCCGGTCACTTTCCCTGTTTGGAAACATGTCCTGGGTAAGCGACGACTACTTTGATCATACCGAACTCGGGGAGGAACTGGAGGACAAGGTGATCTCCCTGAATGCCCCTGGATTCAAGTTCAAGGCAGGGGGGCAGTACACCCACAGAAGCGGGTTCAGCGTGAACGCTTCTGGCCGTCATGTGAAAGGGTTTCGGGTGATTTCGGGGCCCTACGATGGAGACCTGCCGTCCTATTTCATTCTGGATGTTGGTGCCGGTTATGCCATCAGTCCGGCACTTCGGGCAGATATTGGCATCAACAATGCCACAGACAGCAATCACCGGGAATTCATTGGGGCTCCCAGACTGGGCCGCATTGCTAGTGCCCGTCTGACCTACACCACTGACTGGAGAAGATAAGGGGCTTATATACGTGAGGGCCCATCTTAAGATGGAACCGGTACACGTACACTTGACGGGTCATCGGGGTCCCCACCGGGAACGCCCCTCGCACGTCCAGATGCCCCATGCCCTGGGGCCCGTAAGATGTTCGCGGCTGCATTCAGATCCGCGTGTTCTTCATAGCCACAACCCAGACACACAAACTTGCGCAATGTGGCCCGGCTGTTCCTGTCTATATGTCCGCACAGACTGCAGGTCTGGCTGGTGTACGCTGCCACCACATAGAGAACGAAAACGCACTTGTACCCCAGCATCTGTACCAGCTGGGCGGGGGCTCCTTCCAGCAAAACCCGGTTGAGCCCCGCTTTCTGCCGAACATTTTTGCCCGGCTTCTCTATCGTTCCCCCGGCAGACCCGGTCATTGCCTTGATGGACAGCTTCTCCACTTTCACCGTGGATGCCTTCTCCGCAATCCTGGCACTGTTCTGGTGATTGCGGTTGTGCCGGCAGTTCGCCTCTTTTCTGCTGAGACTGGCAATCTGCTGTTGCGTCTTCTTTGCCCGGTTCGATCTCTCTGTGCGTCCGTCCTTCTTCTGCCGGTCCAGTTGCCCCGCCAGCTTCCGCTGCTTGCGCTTTCTCCTGGTCTCATAGACCGGGTTGGTGGGGTGATGCAGCACCTCATCCGGCGTGTCATCTGAGTAGGCCACAGCGATCATGCCACTGGTATTCCGGTCAATCCCGGCAGTGACACCGTTGTCCACCCGCACCGGCTCGTCAATCTCATAGGTTACCGAGACATACCAGTTCTTCCCCTGCTTGTAGACGCGGGCCTGTTTCGGGACACCATCGGGATACGGATTCTCTCCCCGTCGACGGAGCCGCACCTTCCCGACTTTGGGGATGTGAATCTTCCCGGCCGCAAGCCTGACGTGATTGGGAATCGTGAAGGAGGGAGTGGTTTTATGCTTGGCCTTAAACCGGGGCTTGCGGGCCCGTTCGTCAAAGCAGTTCTCGAAAGCCTGCGACAGCTGTTTCAGCGTATGGCGAACACAGGCAAAGGAGTATTCCTTCAGCCATGCATACGCTGGATCATTTCGCAACTGCGTAAACTCGCTGCAGAGATCAAAATACCTTGTGGACGGAGCCGGGGTGCCGTTCGCTTGCGACTCCGCATATTCTTTCTGGTTCCTGGCAAGGAAGAAATTCCAGACGAATCGGCAGGCCCCGCACATCCCATGGAGCTGGTGTTCCTGCTCCTCATTGGGAAGTATACGGTAGGTGATGCCGCGGTAGGTCTTGCCTGCCTTTGCCATGGTGACGATGGAATTCCTTCGTGAACCCGCGGCCCATAAAATGGTTCACTCCTTATGGGCCCTCACGTATATGGGCCCCGAAGATAAGCGATCTGTACAGGCATGCGATTCTTGCAAATGGAAAATCCTGCACTCATTCAGCAGTCTCCAGATTTGCAACAAAAATATAACCTTGATCCATGAAACACGACATTTTTGAACAATACAAGTTTCGGAAACGCTGCAGGGAAATGATGGAGAGCCGTGGCGAACAGGATCCGTCTGCGGACACATATAAAACGATCATGCTATTTGAGTTTGAGATGAACGGGCATGAGGGGGTAATGTGTGCAGGTGTCACAGAGGAGGGGGAGAAGAAAACTCTCGGGATCAGGGAAGCCTTGACCGGGAGCGGCGACGCGGCAGAGGAGTTGCTGGACAATCTGGTACGTCAGGGGTTGCGCTACGAGCACAGACTTGTGTTTGGGATTGAATCTTTGGTATTTCAAGAGGCGATTTCTCGCATCTTTGGAGACTATGCAGATATTGTGGTCGTTTCGCCTGATCCCGATGGGAAGCTGAAAATAATATAGAGGTTCTTGCAAAAATACCCCTGTTTTCAACCTGATGTGCCCTCAAGTACTCTCAGAGCAGTATTTCTTCGTCATCCGGGAATTTTGCAAGAGGCTCTATAGAAAGACAGGAACAGAGAACAAGGAAAAACGGGTTGCAATGGAATGACAGAAAAATCCAAATTTGTATGCTGGAGACAGAGAGAGAATTCAACAGTGCAAGGGCATGATTCTGTACACAGGCAGGCTGGGTACGCTCAGGAAATACCTCTGAAAAAGTATAAGATCACCAGTTTAGCATGACCCAGAAATTCTAAGAATGTATACGACAGACGGGCGTATTTCATGCTCTCAGAGTGGAGATGCAACAGCCTGCCCGCATGACTTAATTCTGCCATTCTGGTGGATGTGATGAATCCATAAATTCGTATCTTTGCCGGAATAAATTTCTGACCTCCCGAAGAAGTCTGCAATTTGCCATGAGTGCTGAGTTTGTCGCACTGCTGATCATGCTGGGGATGGCTACGGGCTTGGCCCTGACCCTGCTTCTTGCCCAGCGACTGCTTGGCCCCCGAAGACCGAATCGGGTAAAGGCCAGTGCCTATGAAAGCGGGATGGATCCCATTGGGACAGCCCACCAGAGGTTTTCTGTCAAATTCTACCTGGTTGCCATGATCTTCATTGTGTTTGATGTAGAGGTAGTTTTTCTGTATCCGTGGGCGATCAGTCACAGGCACTTTCTGGAGGCAGGAATCGGCATGGGCGTTCTGGCCGCTGTCACGATCTTTATTGTGATCCTTGCGGTGGGACTGTTATATGATATCAAGAAGGGCGGGCTGGAATTTGAATAGCGAAACAGAATACGGGATTCCTCATAGAATCGGAACAGCTTTTGCATCATGGACTCAGCAACCGGATACTTGACAACCACAGTGGATGCTGTGGTCAACTGGGCACGCTCAAATTCACTCATGCCCATGCCGATGGGGCTTGCCTGCTGTGCTATTGAAATGATGGCATTTGGTGGACCCAAGTATGATGTGGGCAGGTTCGGCAGCGAGGCTATGCGGTTTTCTCCCCGTCAGGCTGATCTGATGATCGTGGCAGGGTGGTGCAGCTACAAAATGGCACACGCCATACGGCGCGTCTGGGATCAGATGGCCGACCCGAAGTGGTGCATTGCCATGGGGGCATGTGCTTCTAGCGGAGGGATGCATCGCTGCTATGGAGTTGTTCAGGGAATTGACAATTTCATGCCAGTGGATGTGTATATCCCTGGGTGTCCTCCCAGACCAGAGGCAGTGATTCATGCACTGATGGATATCCAGGAAAAAATTCGGAATGAGTATTCGGTTGTCAAAGATTACGCGAGTGGCCAGCAGGAATCCGCAGTACTTTCCCCGGAGCCGGGGTACCTGAGCGGAGATGGCCGCAAGGCAGCTTCGGAGGCATCAAACCTGGTGGATGCCTGAGTCACTCAAGTTTCATTTTACCCCCGTAGACGAGGCTCGTGCGGACGAGAAGAATGTGCACGAAAAATCATCTACCGAAGTAGCAGATACCATTGAGGCTCTCAGGAAAGAGTTTCCAGAGGCGATCACGGATGTTCTGGTCTATGCGGGGGAGTACACGGTCTATGTGGCACGAGATTTTCTACTTCGGATCTGCACTGCACTGAAAGAGAGTCTTGGATTCTCTTATTTGACAGATCTGGGGGGTGTGGACCAGTTTCGCGAAGATGCGCCCCGTTACGAGGTGTATTACGCTCTTGTAAATCTTGCAACAAAGAAACGCCTTCGAATCAAGGTACGCCTTGAGGAAGAGGACGCAGTTCTTCCCTCCCTTACCTGCCTGTTCAAGGCGGCAGACTGGAATGAGCGGGAATGCTACGATATGCTGGGCATACGTTTTGAGGGACATCCGGATCTTCGTCGCATGTATATGCCGGAGGATTTTGAGTACCATCCGCAGCGCAAGGAATTTCCTCTTCTCGGGATTCCAGGATCGCTTCCTTTGCCACCAAGAACTCCCGAAGGCGGGTTAACGATGGATCCGTTCGCTGCCGCCCGCAGTGGCAGTCCGGCAAAGAGTTACCAGGAGCCGCAGAGCGAACACTCCTGATCTGGAGACTGGTATAAAAAGTTCATATATTGCGTCTAGTATATCGTAATCCTAAATCCTTTGAGGCTCTTGCAAAAACATCTGTATACTTTACCCAATGTGACTGTAAGCACTCTCAGAGCGATGTTTCTCCGTCATCTGGGATTTTTGCGAGAGGTTGCTCCTTTACGCAAAAGCAAATGAAAAGCCTGAAAAGTAAACTGGGCTATATCATTGCAGGCATGATCTGCGGGGTGCTGGTCTTTGTACTTGTACTGCTGCCCCAAATAGAGCGTCTGGAGGCATCCGGTGTACCATCCCGTGAGTATGAAGAGACACACGGAGAAGCAGGTTGCTTCCCGCCTTGTGAAACGTATGTTTCGTGCGGCGGAGAATGTGAGGATGGTGAAGAGTGTTGCAGTTCCGGGGCCCCGAAAACTGGCTCTTGTCTGTACTGTGAATAGCAGATTCTCTCGGACTGGTCTGACGGCTTGTGTCTTGGTTCTGGTGTGCATTTCTGCATGCCAGCCTTCTGAATCACGCCGTCAAGTGGTCACCTCGGACTTCAT
This sequence comes from Rhodothermales bacterium, assembly GCA_965203305.1. GTDB lineage: Bacteria > Bacteroidota > Rhodothermia > Rhodothermales > Bin80 > Bin80. The sequence continues at coordinate 720,986 of OZ241874.1, forward strand.
GGAATTTGAAGACCTGTTCACTCCTGTAGATACGGTTCGTTTTGATGCTTCTGTGCTCATTGGGAGGAGGAGTTTCATTGATCTGTCTGACAATGGTGAGTTTCTGGTGACGGATGATATGTCAGGAGTAGTACACATTTTTGAGTCTTCTGGCCGTCACATTCGTACATTCGGGGTTGAGCGGTGCAATCCTGAAGACGGAGGCAGCTTGCTTAGTGCCCGGTTCCTCAGGAACTACGGTATCATCGTGACGACTTCTCAAGGGGTCTATGCGTTCAACGCGGACGGATCATGTAAACAACGACTTCTTGAACTACCTCCCAATCGCACATCATTTTGTGAACGTAGAGACACGGTCTATATTATGAATCACAGGATGAGGCCGCCTCGGGTTCATGCCTATTCCATTAAATCAGGTACTGTTCAGGACTACGAGCTCCAGAGTCCCAAATTTCCAAGAACGACCAGCATCAAGAGGGGGTATACGGGGAGGCAAATTGCCTGTTTTGATCATGGCATATTCTATCGCTACCCGGAAAGAAGTGATGGAGAGCCTCTATGGCAGGGAAGGCATTTTGTGATTCACCGCCCTCCGTCCTACCGTCCTCCCCAAAGAGATTTGACTTCTCACGGAAATGACCGCGGGTCCGAACTGCTTGAGCTTGCGCGTGAATTTACCTACTCAAATGGTATCTTTGAACTAGACCATAATTATCGGATGGTGACATTCCAGTACCCTGCCGAGGTCAACTTGAATATTGTCAATATGAACACCCAGACCAGTATGGGTAGTACTACGACGGACATGTTCTTCATGTTAACAAAAAATGGGCTTCTGTATGTTTCGGGAGACTACGAGCAGCTTCCGTCGGGTGAAGTGGGCAACAGAACGCTGGAAGTCTGGCAATTTCATCCATTTGAATCGTCGCACTCGAGCGTGATGCAATAAAATCGGTCCCGAAAACTCTTCTGGTTCCTGCAAACGCGAGAGGTTGGATATGTCACCGAATTTCACGCAAAAGCAAATGAAAAGTAAACTGGGCTATATCATTGCAGGCATAATCTGCGGGGTGCTGGTCTTTGTACTCGTACTGCTGCCACACATAGAGCATCTGGAGGCATCCAGCGTGCCGGCTCATGAATATACAGAAGAGAGGGGAGTAGCAGGTTGCTTCCCGCCTTGTCAAACGTATGTTTCGTGCGGCGGAGAATGTGAGGATGGTGAAGAGTGTTGCAGTTCTGGGGCCCCGAAAACTGGTTCCTGCTTGTACTGTGAACAGTAGATTGTCCCAGACCGGTCTGGCTACCTGTGCTCTCGGTCTGGTATGTGTCTCTGCATGCCAGCCTGCTGGATCACGTCGTCAAGTAGCCACCTCGGATTTCATGGAATTCGAGAAACTGTTCACTCTTTTGGATACGGTTCGTTTTGACGCTTCGGTGCTTATTGGGAGGAAGAATTTCACCGATCTATCTGACAATGGTGAGTTTCTGGTGACGGATGATGTGTCAGGCGCGGTGTACATTTTCGAGTCTTCGGGTCGCCATATTCGCACATTCGGGGTCTCACGGTGCAACCCGGAAGACAGAGGGCGTCTGCTTAGTGCCCGATTTATTGGCGATGGAAGTATCATCACAACGACTTCGCAGGGAGTCTATGCCCTGAATCCAGATGGATCATGCAAGCGTCGACTTCTAGAACTACCTCCCAACCGTTCATCATTCTGTGAACGCAGGGACACGGTCTATTTTATGAGTCCCGGGGTGAGGCTTTCCCAAGTTCATGCCTATTCTATTGAATCTGGGATCGTTCAGCATTTTGATCTTAGGCCCCCAAAATTTCCAAGAACAACTAGTATCAAAGTGGGCTATGTGGGCCGACAAATTGCCTGTTTCCGCCAAGGCATATTCTATCGCTACTCGGAGAGCAGTGACGGGGAACCGCTATGGACTGGCAGGAGCTACACAGTCTATCAACCTTCCTCGTATCGTTCACCTCAGCGAGACTTGACCGCTCACGGGAATGACCGTAGCTCCCAACTGATGGAGCTTGCGCGTGAGTTTACTTACTCTAATGGTATCTTTAAACTTGATCAGGACCACCGAATGGTGACATATCAATATCCTGCTAAGGTCAATATAAATATTGTCAACATGAATACGCAGGCCAGTGTAAGTACAGCGACTGCTCCTGGAACGGGTATCGCGTTGACCAAGAATGGACTCATGTATGTTTCGGGAGACTACGAGCAGCTTCCGTCGGGTGAAGTGGGCAACAGAACGCTGGAAGTCTGGCAATTTCATCCATTTGATTCGTCGCCCCCGAGCGTGATGCAATAAAATCGGTCCCGAAAGCTCTTCTGGTTCCTGCAAATGCGAGAGGTTGGATATGTCACCGAATTTCACGCAAAGTCACTTGAATGTGAGATAAAAAGTTCGTACATTGCGTCCAATATATCGTAATCCTCAATCCTTTACTCAAAAGCAAATGAAAAGTAAACTGGGCTATATCATTGCAGGCATGGTCTGCGGGGTGCTGATCTTTGTACTTGTACTGCTGCCCCAAATAGAGCATCTGGAGGCATCCAGTGTACCATCCCGTAAGTATGAAGAGAAAAAAGGAGAAGTGGGTTGTTTTTTGCCTTGTCAAACGTATGTTTCGTGCGGCCGAGAATGTAAGGATGGTGAAGAGTGTTGTAGTTCCGGGGCCCCGAAAACTGGCTCTTGTCTGTACTGTGAATAGCAGATTCTCTCGGACTGGTCTGACGGCTTGTGTCTTGGTTCTGGTGTGCATTTCTGCATGCCAGCCTTCTGGATCACGCCGTCAAGTGGTCACCTCGGACTTCATGGAATTTGAGGACCTGTTCACTCCTGTAGATACGGTTCGTTTTGATGCTTCTGTGCTCATTGGGACCAGGAGTTTCATTGATCTATCTGACAATGGTGAGTTTCTGGTGACGGATGATATGTCAGGAGTAGTACACATTTTTGAGTCTTCTGGCCGTCACATTCGTACATTCGAGGTTGAACGATGCAATCCTGAAGACGGAGGCCGCTTGCTTAGTGCCCGGTTCCTCAGGAACTACGGTATCATCGTGACGACTGATCAAGGGGTCTATGCGTTCAACGCGGACGGATCATGTAAACAACGACTTCTTGAACTACCTCCCAATCGCCCATCATTTTGTGAACGCAGAGACACGGTCTATTTTATGTATCGTGATAGGCCGCATCGGGTTCATGCCTATTCCATTAAATCAGGTACTGTTCAAGACTACGAGCTCCAGAGTCCCAAATTTCCAAGAACGAACAGCATCAAAATGGGATATGTGGGGAGGCAAATTGCCTGCTTTGATCATGGCGTATTCTATCGCTACTCGGAAAGAAGTGATGGAGAGCCTCTATGGCAGGGAAGGCATTTTGTGACTCACCGCCCTCCGTCCTACCGTCCTCCCAAAAGGGATTTGACTTCTCACGGGAATGACCGCGGGTCCGAATTGATTCAACTTGCACAGGAATTTACCTATTCAAACGGTATCTTTGAACTGGATCAGAACCACCGAATGGTGACGTTCCAGTACCCTGCCGAGGTCAACTTGAATATTGTCAATATGAATACCCAGACCAGTATGGGTAGTACTACGACGGACATGATTGTCATGTTAACAAAAAATGGGCTTCTATATGTTTCGGGAGACTACGAGCAGCTTCCGTCGGGTGAAGTGGGCAACAGAACGCTGGAAGTCTGGCAATTTCATCCATTTGATTCGTCTCACACTGTTGTGACGGAGTAAAAAGGCAGTTGCGAAATTTATTCTGGGCATTAAGGATGGTGTAACAATGGGTACAGTTAGACTTTTGGAGCAAAAAATATGAAACAGCTCTTCTGGTTTACCGGGGCACTTTCTGTTACGTTGTTTCTATGCCTCTTCGGCTGGTTTTTGATCACACTTCAAGCGGAGAACTCAAGCTACGATATGGCGCAGCCCATTGATTCTCTGCTCTTGAATATACAATTTCCGATGACTGATATAACGGATGCAAAGACGGGGGAGGCAGTAGCACTGGAGGACTCCTTGTCCGATGCTGTGGTTGTTGTTCTTGGTGGTATAGGTTGCTCACGAGATCAGGTAGAAGTACTCAAATGGTGGAAACAGTACAAGATGGCCGATACTCTGCGGCAGAGTAATATTATGACGCTATATGCCGATCCGCTGATGGGAGCAGAGAGAAGTCGGCATGAATCTCTGCTACTCCACAGGGCAAGTCAGGCAGAGTTTCCAGCACTTGTTTATGGAGGTGAAGAGTTCAATCTCCGATCTATGGGGATTCAGACTCCGCAAACATTGCGCGTGAAAGATGGAAATATAGTTGAGGTACTTCCGTCTCAATTTTCCATGGTTGAGCTCCAAGTGCATGGCCGATTACGATAAAAGATATAGGGTATGACTGTAATTTCTGTGGATAGAGGCTCAGATTTCCATGGAAGAAGAGGACTGCCACTCTGAAATTCTCGAAATTTCGGAAGCCTCTTGCAATGGTAAGCACCCGTTGATTTTGGTTCTATCCCGATTCGTGTTATTTTGCTACTTCCAGAGGTTGCCAACTCCGAGTGATCAGCATGCTCTGATGGATCACATGTGAAGGTTCCCTGCAGACCTCCCTAACTAGGGTAGTGATGACTCTGAGAATGCTTGCGGGTATGATCAGATGAATATGCGGGAAGTCGGACAGAGTTGCCCTCGTGCCAAGCAGGGTGCAACAAAATGCGCTGTATAGTACTTCCAAGCACCCCCTCTCTATACATCCCAGATTTAGATGTCTGTCCATAACTGTCGGGATAGAACCTGAATTTTCCCGTTCATGCGTTCGGCTTTGGCATTGGACTGTTCGCACCAGAGCGCATTACAGACTCCATGAATACGTTCTTCGAAGGTGTCGGCGACCTTGATGGCCTGTTCAATGCCTGTCTTTCTGACACTGGCGAGCCAGAGCTTGAGACAGGTCATGGCTTCGGCGGGGGACGAGCATCGGAAGATCGCCTTGAAGTTCTCTCGCTGCTGCCAGAGTACGCCGACCTTGAGATTCGCGTCCATGATCATCTGGAAAGTCTCTTCCTGCTTTTCGGTGCGGTTTTCTGGATTTTTCAGGAGTGCGTATCGACTGCTTTTCAATGTTTCTGGATGCGACTTTGCCTCCTGTCTCCGAAGGTTGTTCAGGGCTTTATTGAGGATCTTGATCAAATGAAAGCGGTCATGAACCAGGCGCGCATCGGGAAGCAAATTCTCGGCAAGCTTAAGAAACGCCTTCCACATATCCGAGGGAATCGTTTCAATCCTGTCCCGCATATGCTTGGGCAGAATGCGCTCCACCAGTGCTGCAGCACTCTTTTCGTCGCGTCCTTCCGCCAAATCAACCCCATTATCCCAAGTCCCCGTTACTCACGATAGTCGCAAACTGATACCGCCTGGCAAACGCCTTCTCGTCTATGCTCAAATGCCTGAACTCCTCCACAACCCGGCGTTCCATGCCGCGCTCTACCGCCCGATGCATCACCCGGTGAACCAGCCGAAAGTTGCACCCCATCAGCTGTGCTGTCTTGCTCTGGCTCTCCGTTGCTTTCAGTACGTCAATCACCCTGCGTGCAAACATGTGGGTGAAGCGATCTGACACTGATGCCCATGGAATTCGAATGGTTCTGACCCCGGCCGATGACTTGCTCCGTGGAACCCGACAGTGAAGAATACACGTGTATTGAAAATGATCCAGATGGCGCCACTGACGCGATTTCCGCAAGTCATAGGCCGGTCCACGCTCTCCCGTCTCTGGACAGACAACCTCCCCGCCAGCATGGGAGATGTAGACATGAATCGTCTCTGTGGATTCATCCGTCGTAACCTCATCAACAACCCAGTCCTCCCCCAGGAACAATGTCTCGTGAAAAAAATTTGCCTTGGTATTCATCGTTTCTTGAATGGATAATGGAAGCTCCAAAAATACGGTTTTCACACGAATTGCACTAGTACCAGATATAGTTTGGCTTAGCTTGGTGAGTTGAGGTAAAAAGGAGATGATGAGCTTTTCATGGTCATAGTTGTAAAACTCTCCTGTGACTGACTATACAGACCGGAAGAATCATCAAATTATCAAGAATTCTCAATCTCCTGAGATGCCTGTAACCGCGCCCTACCACGATCAGGATGCCATCTTCTCGTTCTGGCCCAGGCATAACGAGACCCTGCTTAAGCGGCTTGAGAGCAAGGATGCATGGCTGAGTACGGAGCGTGGCATGGAAGTTTCGCGTGTGGAAGATGCACTGGAGCATGAAATGACACTGAACATCGGGCCACAGCACCCAGCTACGCACGGGGTACTCCGGTGTGTTGTCAAACTGGACGGGGAGCGGATTGAGAAGTGTGTTCTGGATATCGGGTATCTGCACCGGGGGATTGAAAAACTCGCAGAGAGCAAAACCTATCAGGAGTTCATGCCCTACACGGACCGCATGGACTATCTGTCCCCGTATGCAAACAATGTGGCCTGGTGCATGGCAGTGGAGAAGCTGGCCAATATAGAAGTTCCTGATCGTGCACAGTGGATTCGGATGATCATGTGCGAACTGGCCCGGATCTCCTCTCATATGCTGTGGCTGGGAGTCGGACTGATGGATGCCGGGGCTGTCAGCGTGTTCCTGTGGACTTTTCAGGGGCGGGAAGATCTCTACAACATCTTTGATGAGGTATCCGGGGCTCGATTCACGGTTTCTCACAGCCGTATTGGCGGGCTGGCAACGGATCTGAGTCCCAAGGCGGTTGACATGATCAGAGATTTTGCAACACGCTATGAAGATATCATTCGGGGATGGCAGAAACTTCTGAACCGGAATCGGATCTGGATTGACCGGAACAGGGATATCGGCGTAATCAGTGCAGATGAAGCCATTCAACTTGGACTCACAGGTCCGAACCTGCGCGGGAGCGGGATTCCCTATGATATCCGAACCTTCGAACCCTATCTGAAATACGACGAGGTAGACTTCACGATCCCGCTGCGGGAAGAGGGCGATTGTCTGGCACGATACCATATTCGTGTAGAGGAAATGCTGGAAAGCATCAAGATTATCCGCCAGTGTCTGGATCGCTTGCCCGAGGGGCCGATTCGGACAGATGATGCCAAGAAAGCGTACCCGTCCAAGGATGAAGTATATTATTCCATGGAGGGGATGATTCACGACTTTATGTATACCGAGACGGGGGTCGCTCCGCCCAAAGGAGCTGTCTCCTATCATGCGATTGAATCCCCCAAGGGGGAACTGGGGTTTTATCTGGAAAGCGACGGGACGGGGTGTCCGTGGCGTGCACGACTGAATGCGCCATCCTTTACCAATCTGCAGGGGCTGGAGTCCATGATGGAAGGCCACCCGGTCGCGGATATCGTAGTCCTGATTGGATCCATTGATCCGGTCATGGGAGAGGCAGACAGATAGAATGGCAGACTTTATTCGCAATCCTGTTGTTGCGCTCCCGGATCCCAGTCCAGGGCCCCATTTTTCCGAGAAGGAGCTTGTCTTTACGGAGGAGGAGAAGGGCAAAATATCCCACTGGATCAGTCAGTATCCAACTTCGGATGGGGCGGTGATGTGGACACTCTGGCTTGCACAGGAGAAGTTTGGATTTCTCCCACCAGAGGTGTTGCAGCTGGTTGCTGCAGAGCTCTCGTTACCTTATGCCCAAGTCTATGGCGTTGCCACTTTTTATACCCAGTATTTCAAGGAAAAGAAAGGGACATTCGTCCTGGATGTATGTACATGCTTTTCCTGTCAATTCTGCGGGGGGTACGATATTATGGCCTACCTGGAGGAGAAGCTGGACGTCAAGAGAGGACATACCTCTCCATGTGGACGCTTTACGCTGCAGGAGGCAGAGTGTCTTGGAGCATGTGGCTCCGCTCCAATGATGCAGGTCAATAACGGCCCTTATGCCCACAACCTGACACCGAAAAAAATAGACGAGTTCATAGATGCAATGGAACGCGGGGTGCCGCTGCCGTTTGTATCCGTGACATTGCCTCAGGACGAAGACGACATGGGGGGAAACAGGAGAACCGATACGGAGGCTACGGAATCTTACGGTACTCCTCCGAGATCAGAGAGAACCAAATAAATGCCTTGTAAAGAGCAGATGCATTTGCAGACCGACACAGGATCACAACCAGAGAGACAGAACGGCGATGACCAAAGCGGGTGACTGGCAATCGTGGCAGCGGGTGCTTTTGCCTCCGGTCAAGAATCTGCACCATCTCAATGTGTATCGGGAGCACGGCGGCTACGAGACCGTACAGAAGGTGATGGCAGAGATGGATCCGCAGCAGGTGACCGCCGAGATGAAGCGAAGCGGACTCCGGGGACGGGGCGGTGCCGGGTTCCCTACGGGACTCAAATGGAGCTTCATGCCTCCGGTCAAACCGGATGTGTCACGTTACCTGTGCTGCAATGCGGACGAGAGCGAGCCCGGAACATTCAAGGATCGGCAGATTATGGAGTACAACCCGCATCTCCTGTTTGAGGGAATCCTGATCGCAGGCTATGCCATGTCCCTGAAAGCATGCTATCTGTATGTTCGCGGAGAATATGCGAGCTGGATCACGCTGATGCAGAGCGAGCTGGCAAAGGCGTATGATGCAAATCTGGTGGGGGAGAACATGCAGGGGACGAATCACAGCATGGATATCATTATCCACAAGGGTGCGGGTGCCTATATATGTGGAGAGGAAACCAGTCTGATGGAATCCCTGGAAGGGAAACGTGCTTACCCGAGAATCAAGCCCCCATTCCCTGCACAGTCGGGAATCTGGGGGGCTCCGACGACGATTAACAATGTAGAAACTCTGGCCTGTGCGCCGCTCATCATGGAACGGGGCGGGGACTGGTTTGCAGGGATCGGGGCAGAAAAAAATCCCGGACCCCTGCTGTACGGGATCTCCGGGCATGTGAATCGGCCGGGGGTATACGAGTATCCGACAGGAATGCTGATCACTGATCTGCTTGAAATTGCAGGAGGGATGCGAGGTGGCAAGAAACTGAAAGCACTTGTGCCTGGCGGAGCATCCGTCCCCGTCCTTCGGGCAGACATGATTGACGGAGTCACAATGGATGTGGAGAGCTTGCGGGAAGCAGGTTCCATGCTTGGTACAGCCGGAATGCTGTTCCTGGACGAAGATACAGACATGGTTGCATTCCTCCGCAGGGTGGCTCGCTTCTATCACCATGAAAGTTGCGGGCAGTGCACTCCATGCAGGGAAGGTACAGGCTGGATGGAGAACCTGATCACCCGGATTGATGACGGAGAGGGAAATCTCAGAGACCTGGACCTCCTGCTTGATCTCTGCGATCAGATGGAAGGGCGTACCGTCTGTGCGCTGGCGGATGCCGCGGCATGGCCCGTGCGCAATACCATCAAGCGTTTTCGTGAAGATTTTGAACGCCGATGCCGCCCGGCGGCATGGGCGGTAAATGCCTGACAAGATGCCCAGAATATTCTGTGCCCCGCTAGCTCTCTGTTTTCTGCTTGTCGCCTGTAATCGGGCAGGGGTTGTGAATGATGATGTCTACGGGTCCGCAGAGGATACCATGGATGCAGTTCCGGTAGAGGCCGTGCTGGCAGAACCGGGAAGCTATACCGGGAACCAGATGTCCATTGCGGGAACCGTACACGAGGTCTGTCAGATGAACGGATGCTGGCTGATGCTAAGAAGTGCAGAAACGGAAGCGGGACTGAGAGTGCATACCGAAATGACAGACAATGGCGAGTACAAGTTTACCGTGCCGAAAGATATCAGCGGCCGGCGTGTCGTAGCGTTTGGCAGGGTTGACCCTGTAGATGCCGAAGCACATTACCAGAGGGACGCACCGGGGACGAGAGTTCCGATGCTTTCCATGACCGCCAACGGGGTTCGCGTGTTGCCAGAACAAACCAGATAAATGCCACACGTTATTGTAGACGGGAAGGAATATGAATTTGAGGGACAGCCCGGGCTGCTTCAGTTCTGTCTGGATCAGGGCATAGAGCTCCCTCATTTTTGCTATCATCCGTCCATGTCTGTGCCGGCAAACTGCCGGCAGTGCCTTGTTGATATCGGGGCACCTGTGCGTGATCGGGAAACAGGCGAGATTCAGGTAGATGAGCAGGGAGAACCAGTCATTCAGTATTTCCCAAAGTTGCAGACCAGCTGCAGTCACATCCTGTCAGACGGGCAGGTGGTTCATACGGCCCGCTCAAGTAAAAAAGTGGAAGAGGCACAGCGGGATACTCTGGAGTTTTTGCTGATCAATCATCCGCTTGACTGTCCGATCTGTGATCAGGCAGGACATTGTCCCCTGCAGATTCAGGCCTATAAGTATGGACCGGAAGGATCAAGGTTTGAGTTTCGCAAGGTTCACAAGCCCAAGCGTGTGAAGCTCGGCCCGCGTGTTGTACTGGATGCGGAGCGTTGCATTAACTGCACTCGCTGCGTCCGTTTTACGGACGAGGTTTCCAGGAGTGGACAGTTGACGATTATTGAGCGGGGGGTGAAGAACTATCCAATCACACCTCCCGGGGTTTCGTTTGACGAGCCCTACTCAATGAATGTGATTGACCTGTGCCCAGTGGGTGCACTCACATCGGCTGATTTTCGATTTCAGGCGAGAATCTGGGAGATGGCCAGTACTCCGTCAATCACGACAGCGAATGCCAGGGGATCAAACTGTTATCTGTGGGTGCGGGACAATCTTGTACTGCGGATTACGCCGCGCCCCAACCCGGAGGTAAATGAATTCTGGCTCCCTGATGAGGACCGTCTGGAGTATCGCCGTTTCAACGAAGACCGACCTGCTGGCCCCTCTGTAAAAGGAGAATCTGGCCCATCCTCCTGGGATGCATCCATCAAGAGAACGGCAGAAATCCTGCGGCATGTGGGTGAGAAAACACTCTTTCTTGCTTCTGCCCATGCCACGGTAGAAGACAACTGGATGCTGTTGCAGCTTGCAGAGGCAGTCGGGGGGCAGGTGGCAGGGTATATCCCGCATATTGAAATTGGACACGGGGATGACTGGCTGTGTACAGATGACCGGGCTCCGAACAGCCAGGGGTGTGAGCGTCTGGGACTGCAGCCGATGGATCTGTCGATCTGGCGGGCACGGATTGAATCGGGAGAATTTCAGGCTCTGTATATTTTGGAAGATGATCCAGTAGAGTCAGGCCTTTGCAGTCTTGAATCACTGGCAGGCCTTGATGTCATCCTGCACTATTATAACACAACGAATCGGACATTGCCTGCAGCTACTGTAGGCCTGCCTGCTGCGATGGTTGCCGAGACGATTGGGACATATGTCAACGAATCCGGTCGTGCACAGCGCGTCATGCCTGCAAAGGTCATTAAAGGAACGAACCGTACACTCATGATGCAAATGGGCCTCAGTCGCGCTGACCGGCATGGCACTCCCTTTGATCGCTGGCACAACGAATCTCATTATATTAATTGCAAGCCAGGATGGGAGACAATTCCGCTCATTTTGAAGGCACTGGAAGCTGAAGTTGGTCCGCAAGGCCCCAGAAAAATCATGCAGCACATTAGCGAAACCAATTCTGCATTTGCGGGAGCCACCTATGATGCCATGGAACTGAACGGGGTTGCGCTCCCACTCCACGAAACAGAACTTCTTGTCGGGTAAGCAGGATGGATCTCTCTCCGGGATTGTTGGCCCTGGTGGGGTTTGGGGTGATCAACTTCATGCTCATCTCAGCATCCTGCCTGGTCTATGCCGAGCGGAAAGTATCTGCCTACATCCAGAACAGACCCGGTCCCAACCGGGTTGGCCCGGGCGGATTTTTCCAGCCGTTTGCAGATGTTTTCAAGCTTGTGTTCAAGGAAGATACTGTTCCTGAAGGGGCAAGCAAATTTGTGCATTCCCTAGCACCGGTCGTCATGGTCGTGATTGCGATGACCGTGCCGGCACTCATACCATATGCACGCGGATTTGTGATTGTAGACAGTGCTGTGGGGGTGCTGATCATCTTGGCACTGACAAGTATTTCGGTGTACGGGGTTACGCTTGCCGGGTGGAGCAGTAACAGCAAGTTTTCACTCCTGGGTGGACTGCGATCCAGTGCACAGATGATTTCCTATGAGCTCTCCATGGGGCTGGCGGTTGCCAGTGTTGTGATTACCGCAGGTTCTCTCAGTGTGGTGGAGATTGTGGAGGATCAGGCAATGGGTGGTGCTGTTCTGGGATGGAATTTCTTTCGTAATCCGATAGGTGCGGTGCTGTTTATCATTACTGCTTTTGCGGAGACGAATCGTGCACCATTTGACTTGCCGGAGGCGGAGCAGGAACTGGTAGGCGGGTATCATACGGAATACAGTGGCATGAAATTCGGCATGTTCTTTCTGGCAGAGTATGTAAACTGGTTTGTTGCTTCCTTTGTGATTGCCACCTTCTTCTTTGGAGGATATCTGATTCCGTTTGAGCCGCAGCTTTTAGCGGTTTTCCCTGCGCTTGACGGATCCATGTGGCTCTCCCTTCTGCAGGTTGGCAGTTTACTTGTCAAGGTCGCATTTTTTGGATTCCTGTTTTTATGGGTACGCTGGACATTGCCCCGTTTCAAGTATAACCAGCTCATGCAGATTGGCTGGAAAGTACTGCTCCCGGTTGCACTTGCCAATGTGCTCTTGATGGCGATGATTGTTGCCATCTTTCCGTGAAGCTGAATGCTGATTGCTCCGTCCATTCTTTCGGCTGATTTTGCAAGGCTGGAGGCACATGCACAGGAAGCCGTAGATGCAGGGGCGGACTGGTTGCATATTGATGTGATGGATGGCCATTTTGTGCCGAATCTGACATTTGGGCCGCTGGCAGTTTCTGCACTTGCGCCCTTAAAAGAGAAAACATGTGTGGTTCTGGACACTCATTTGATGATTGCAGAACCCTGGAGATATATTGAAGAGTTTGCAAAAGCAGGATCAGACATCATTACGGTGCATGTGGAAGTCTGTGAAGATGTCGGCCAGATTCTTCAGGATATTCGGGCACTGGATTGTAAGGTTGGACTCACTCTGAAACCGGACACCTCGCTGGATCAGATCGAACCGTGGTTGTCGGAGATAGATGTAGCGATGATCATGTCTGTACATCCAGGGTTTGCCGGTCAGTCCTACATTCCTGAATCCAGTCAGCGCATTCGACAACTTAGGTCCATGGTCGATCGTAGCAGCAGCCAGGCGCTGATAGAAGTGGATGGCGGAGTTGGGCCAGAAAATGTGCGCGAGGTCCTTGAACACGGTGCAGATGTGATTGTAGCTGGGAGTGCTGTGTTTGGGGGGATCGTATCCGAACGAATATCTCAGTTACGCAGTCAGTCAGCCCCTGTAGCTCAACAGGATAGAGCGACGGCCTCCTAAGCCGTATATCCGGGTTCGAGTCCTGGCGGGGGTACCAAGGTGGTCTTCATGCGAATTGCCTTTATTGCTCTGGGATCAAATTTGGGGGACCGTCTGGCATGGCTGCAGTTGGCAGCGGCAGAATTGCAGGCGATAGCCAGTCATATTCGTTTCTCCCCGGTGTATGAAGGAGCAGCCCATACACTTCATCCCGATGATGTATCCCCTGATTTCTTGAATGCGGTCATTGAGGTGCATACGAATCTGGGAAGGTATGACCTGCTGGATTATTGTCAGAGAATTGAGCAGAGGGCAAAGCGTCAGCGGCACCAGCCTTATGCCCCCAGAACCCTGGATCTGGATATTCTTACACTGGGGGATATCACATGCCATACGGAGCGGATCACATTGCCCCATCCAAGATTGCAGGATCGAAGGTTTGTACTCCAGCCGTGGTCTGATCTGGCTCCAGACAGCTACATCCCAAGTCCGATCAACGACACCGTGGGAAAGGTGCTGGCCCGTTGCAAAGACAGGGTCAATCTGGTGAAGACACCGTGGCTTCTGGTGAATTCAGTGCAGAACGGAGTCCCGCAAAGTCGCTGTATTAGGGAAGATCAGACAGTATGATTTCGATATCGGGAGTGAAATCAACCCATTTATCTCCACAACTGGATCTATCGGATTTGCACGAAATGCTCTATGTGCACGGAATACTCTTCATCGGAATCGGCTGTCAAGCGATACAAGTATGTCCCTGAGGGGAGTGGCATATTCGGGAGAGAGATATTTTGCTCTGCACCTGCAGGTAGTTCAATCAATAGATATGATTCTGAGAGTGCTTACAGGCACATCAGGTCAGATATAGAAGTTTTTCGGTTCTACTACGATAGTTGTAGATGAAGTCGCTTTTACCCTTAACCTGAAGCACCCCGATACGTGACGTACCAGGGTGCTTCATTCAGCTCCAGAAAGTTCTTTCCGACTACTTCACCAGCGTCATGCGCCCGGTCTGTACATGCCTTTGCTCCGCCCCGGTTGCCATGATCCGGTACAGATAGGTTCCGCTTGCCAGACTGGCGGCATGCAGTTCCACGCTCCGGTTCGCGCCCGCCTCCAATTCCTGCGCTGGCAATACCATCACCTGCCGCCCCAGCATGTCTACAATCTGGATCTGCACCTGCGCATTCTCCGGCAGGTCAAACTGGATTCTTGTGCTCGGATTGAACGGATTCGGATAGTTCCCGTGCAGCGCAAACTCCGCCGGAAGCTCTGTACTCTCTTCCACCTCGGTCACCGTCTGTACTGGGACGATCTCCCCGTTCCGGTCCACTCCCAGGATCGTCAGATCAGCCCGCATCCCGGACAGGTTCAGCACCAGCGTCTGCCCTCCATACCCGTACAGGTCCAGTTCGTAGAACTCCTCTACAGCTCCATCTGCGGACTTCACACGCATGACCTGCACCGACGGATCTAGTGCAGCGTATCTCCGCGTTGCCTCATCCAGCATCAGGTTCCCCGCCAGGGTCATTACCGGCATCATGGGATCGGTCGGATCCATCACCTGCACCCGCGCTGCTCCCAGATCTGCCGATCCGTGTACCAGCCGCACCTCTGCTTTGGTAGCCACCGACGAAGTCATTCGCATGTCCAGCACCTTCAGCTTTGGTTCTGCCAGACTCCCGTGCGCAATCACCACCGTATTCATGTTCGGATTCAGGGACAGCGTGCTCGTGATTGCCTGCTCTGTCGGCACTCCCGCCGCCTGAATCTTCAGCACATGGCTGCCGGCTCCCACCGGACGATAGGCCGTCGCCTCCCGGAACCGCAGGCTACTGCGAATTCGGATGTCCCCCAGATGCACCTCTGCCGGACTGGCCAGTGGCAGGTTGTGAATGAACTGCAGGTTCGCCCGTCCCCCGCTCAGATCGGCCTGGTCAATCGGATTCTCAATCCCGTTCGCCGCAATCCCGAAGATCGCACAGCTCCCCAAGCCAATCCCTTCCTGCGTCAGGTGCACCACTCCGTTCAGGTATCCGTTCACGGCAAATGATTCCGCATCTGCCTGGGCGGGAACCCGTCCCGCCAGCTGTGCCTTCTCTTCCCACTTGCAATCCCACTGCACGATCCGGAGTCCGCTGGCATCTGCCACATTCCGCAGCCCTGCCGCCGCCAGCCGGATGTTCGTATTCGTGGGCAATGACTCCGCCCCCAGATCCACCTTCCAGAACAGATCCGCATGCACATCCAGCGTCAGACTGCCTCCCGCTGTCGGAACCGTGAGGTTCTCCCATTCTGGCATGTCTCCTTCTGGGAGCATGACTGGAGTCACAGTCACCGCGGTCGTGTCATTCAGATCGGAAGGCAGCTGCAGAATGAGCGGACGGTAGTACGACAGGGTATCCTGATCCGTTTTATGGTCCCTTCCCACCGGGAACAGATACCCCCCGCTCTTGAAGCCGTCTCCTGCCGTTCCCTGTAACAGGTGCCGCGCGACCGGACCACCGATATACGACTGCCGGGAGCCACGCAGAATGCTGGCCTTGCACTCCTCGTCATTGTCTGCCCCGCACTTGCTCCCTGTCTGTGCTGAACTCCGGCCACGGAGTTCTTGCTCCACCTGCACATTCTGCACCGTCCACATAAACATGCTGTCCATCGGCATGCTGTGAATCTTCCCCTGCCGGAGCGTCAGTGTGGCCATCTTCTGCTGCTTGACACCGCTTTTCAGCAGCAGTCCCTTTGCGTTGTTCACCGTGACACTGTGCAACGCCGTCGTGTCCCCGATCATTACCTCCTGCACCTCCTCGCCTTTGAACTCCACCTGCACATCCAGATTCCCCTTTTTCGCAAAGTGGAAGTCCCCGTGCACCACCAGAACCGGAATCTTGATGCTTCCGAAGGTAGACCTCTTGTACCGGGACGCATCCGATGCCACCAGAAAGTCACCCATCACCGTCTTCGTCGTCATGGGATGCAAGGTGACCCCCGACAAAACCGTGTCCGCACTCACCAGACTCCCCCTGCGCTGCGTGAAGTTTCCCTTGATCAGCACAGTTCGCCGGACATCATCGCTACTCCATTGCAGGCTCAGACCGCCCGTATCACCGAGAGTCAGATTCCCCTGGAAGGTAAGACTGTCGGTAGTGTACGGAAACAGCGTCGCCGAACGAAGTTCAACATCCTTCGTGATCGTCACCTTCTTGCCTCCCGTATCCACATACCCCTGCATCGCCGACAGACTGTCCAGCACCAGGGTCTGCTCCGTATCTTTGGTCAACAGACGCACGATGCCATCCTGGTTCCCGGTTCCAGGGGTCTTCGTCCCGTCAAACATCACCGTGCCGAGTTTGCTGGCGGGACCAATACTGGTTTCCTTGCTTCCTTTCGGAACCATAACCTTGCCTGTCAGGCTCCCGTGCAACTCCAGCTTTACATCCGGGCGAGCAGTACTTTTCAAATTCTTTCCTGCCGTGGTGGCCGGTCCCAGCATCAGCGTACCATCTCCCAGATTGATCATGGCATCTTTTGCAATACTCACCTGTGCCGTATTGTGGGCATAGGCTCCACTGCTTACCCGTCCCAGCACATGCAGATCCCCGCCTCCGGTCATCAGTTTGCTCTTCCCTTTCACCGTCACCTTCCCGTGCACCATCACATTCTGCCCCTTGGTATGCAGCTCCCCTGCCGCCACCTCCACGCTATACCGGTTCACCTGCGCGAGGGCATCTTGGGCATTTGCACCGCTCGCGGTACGATGCAGCGGAGAGGTCCCCACCGTCAAATCGCCATCCACCGTCAGCTTCCCTTTCGATATCTCCACCTTCCCGGGCAACGAGCGGTCACCCGGCACCATAATCTCCGCCTTCGCATGATTCACGGTCACATCCCGCGGGTCAAACCATTCCAGATCCCCCGCTTTCACCTCCCGCGCACCCGGGGTGATGTAGGTCAACATATACCGATCCGCCACATTGGGATCCGCCATCCTGTCCGTGGAGAGGCTCCCCGGATCATTCGCATCCTTCCGCAGCATCCCGTTCTGTACGGTGATCTGCTCCGTCACATGCAGGGTGGAATCCGTCGTGCTCTCGGTATCCACCAGCGACAGCGTACCACTGCACAGACCCAGATTCTTTACCTCGTGCACCTCCTCCAGACGCAATTCTCCACTCCCGACCTGAACAGACAGGGCCTCCAGCGTCGGTTGCAGGGCCGCCTTCTTCACCAGATCGGTGTTTCGGTTGCCGTACGTCAGCCTCTTGATGGTGGACGCTTCGGCCAGCTCCCCGCTCAGTTCTCCCTGAAGGATCAGGGACTCCGTCACCGTCACATCCTTGTTCGCCGTCAGTTCCGCATCCAGCCCCACATGCAGAGTCTTCACCTTGAGCGTACCCTTGCCGGGTTCCACCTGCAAATCTCCAAGCGTCACCAGGGCCCCCAGTGTGAGACCGTTCGTGGCATCCCCGATGATCACACTCTTGCCGGCAGCTGTGAGAACAAGACGGTTCCCGAAGGCCAGCGAGGTATCGTTCGACGTGCACATCCCGTCCACCCGGGAAGTGGCCGGAACTTCCATCCCGAGACTCTTGCCCCCGGCAGCCAGATCCCCACCCACACGAAGGCTGTGGAAGGTCCTGCGCATAACCGTATTCGTTTCCAGGGAGTCCGTATCCAGGTACACCCGTCCTTTGCCGCCGAAGCTCACCGTATCCTCAATCACCAGGTTTCCCCCAACCGAAGAGGTTAGGGAGATTTCGGTATCACCACTTGCCTTTGCAAGAGGGGCCATGAACAGCACTCGCGGAGCACACTTCGTGTCAGCTCTCGTGGTTCCTGTGGTCGCTTCCGTGAGCGTGCTGGAGTACACATCCAGATCCCCTGTAATTGTCACCGCACCTGCGAAGTGAACCCCCGGAATATAATGCGTCCAGACTCCACCATCGCTAGTAGCACTTCTTCTTCTTAACCAATTCGAGTATTCGCATGTATACAATCTGTTCGGGGGCCCTCGCCGCCATCCACCTCGAACTCCAGAATCTGCTGTGATATTCGCCGTTCCATAGTCAGCCGTATTGGTGTAGGGAGTCCCGCCGTCCCGCAACACCACATTTCCCTGGATGGTTGCCGTCTTCGCAAATAAAATCCGGGAATCATTCCACTGCGCCACATCCCCCTCCACGATCACATCTTCCCGAAAAATCAGGTCCGTGGAGATCTTCTCGGTTGTATACCTGTCGTCTTGAATGCTTCCCGAAACCGTGACAGGACCTACCCGCTTCAGTTCCACACAAAGATTGCCCATGGCAATCGCGAAGATCCCGGCCGGAATCGTTCCCTTGCCTCGAATGCGGAGGCAATCGTTATGGTCAACACCGTCCTCAAGAGGCTTATACGAACCACTACTGAGGAATGGACCACCGCTCCGTCTGCCGGGCCCACTGGCAACATTCCGATACGCAACTCGGAGGGGATGTCTGGCCCCTTTCGTCACATCTTCAATCGTACCCTCCACAAACATCTCCTTCCGGAGGTAAACCACCAGATCCACTCCGTCAATCCGCAGAGTGGCTCCGCTCTGGACCTTCAACGAGTTCCGTGCTTGTTTCCCTAACCCAGAAGACGGCAGGCCTCCCAATCTCAGCTCGCTTGCTTTTCCTGCCTTGGTCCCTCCTTTCACGGTAAAACTCCTGGAGACCACCAGCACAGGAAGCCGCACGCTCTCTCCATCGGGAATGGTCAGGGTACCCGTGATGGTGATCCGCTCCTCCGACTTGTCCGCAATCCAGAAAAAGGGGATGGTCCGGGTTCCCGTCACTGTGACATTCTCGAACTGTACGCTCGCACTCGGATCCAGCCGAAATTCACCCGCCGCGGCAATTCTAAAAGTGCCCGTGAACTGGATCGTTCCCTTCACGGGGGTGGCATTCCCCTGTACATAGGTCCCGAAGCGGAATCGCTTTTTCAGAATGGCCGTGGGAGCAGCCAGCGCAACTCTGCCCCCCGCCCGGCGAACCCGGATCAGGAATACATCCCTATCCTCGTTGTCTGACAGAGCAAAGGCACGCTCCAGCGTACACGGCCCGTTCGCATTCGCAGGATTTATATTACCGCAGTTCCCATCCGTCCTGCCATTGATCGGGTCTATTAGACGCGTCTTCTGTGCGAACGCACTGAAAGCCGTGAAGAGAAGAAGCAGAAGGACAAGTCCTGCCCCCCCCCCATTTTTTGTAGAGTTTTCATTAGACTGATTGATTGATGAAAAGTTGTTTAGATTGGTGTATGATCCGGCCACAATTGACAGGACCTTTTCCTGTTATACACATCAAGCAGCAACTATGATGAGTCTCCTTGCTTTTTTTCATCTCTTTTTGAATTTGCTCGGGAAGGTTTTGCGTTCAATGCGCAAACGGACTCAAGTCATTGAGAGCGGAGAGCGTTATGCCACTGGAATTTTCTGTGTCCCAGGACTCACTAGCAGAGCTGTATGATTTTACAGTAATTAGTGTAATCTGGCACTTTTTTGGATCTTGGCGGCATAATCAGCGTCTAAAGTTGCGGGCAGGTTGGAATGTCCTTACATGCATACGGATACAGAGAGGATCACTAATTGAATGAATTTTGGGACCGGGATTTTACTGGCACTGATTGGGTATTTTGTTTTGAAAGCCGTTTTGCGCTTGTACAGAGCAATGGATGCTGACCGTCCAAAACAAAGTCGCGTGTCTGATCAGAAATTCTACCTGGATAAGTTTGGACGGAAACACGATATTGAAGATACCCGCTGGCGTGATCTGCCATCGGGCTAGACTCCGAATTTGAAGGAAAGTCTGTGCTCGCTATTCACAGCTGCCCCTCCTCTTCTGGCCGGACGAAACAAAGATCGCAGGGCTGCATTCACAGCTGCTTCCTCCAGTCCATGTCCCAGCTCATTTACCAAGGTTCGGGTATTTTCTTTTTCGTTCAGTAGATACCGTTCAAGAACTTGCGGGGACTGGACGCGTCCGCGTCTGTCCACGATGACCGCAATGACGATTTCTGCGCGAATTTTGCGCCGCCGTGCGGATCGGGGATACTCGGGGGTGACGATCCGCACAGGTTTTGGCGGTTCAGATGTGGCAGGGCCGCTGGATGGTGCCCCTTCAGGATCTCGCGGAATTTGATCCAGATCAGGGCCTGTTGTTGCCAAAGGATCGTAATCAAGCACCATGTCTTCCTCCAGGATGATATCCTCAGGTCGGATAACCGGAGGCAGGGGAGGAGGGGGAGGGGGTGCCCGACGGGTCTGTCGCGTAGAGACTACTTCTTCCATCTGGATTGTCTCAGGATTGGAGTAGACAACATCCAGAGTTTGGGGGGGCAGGGAGAGAGGCCAGAGTTTTATGCAAAGCAGGACCACTACTTGTGCCACGATAATCCCGGCAAGCACCCGAGCTACATAATAATCTCCGTGAAAGTGCCGCCGCATACATACACGAGTTGTTTGTGTGAACTGACAGGGTATGCTTCATCCAGTACCAGCAGGAGAGATGTCTTTCCCTTGTTGAGTATTTTGAGCGGTGTAAGACACCCCCAGGAGAAATGGGGTTTGCCGCCTGAACCAGCGCAGAAATCAGACCCTGCCCGGGCTGCTCCGCCTGTAATCCTGAATCCCCAACCGCTCCTGAGGCTACTTCGTAATGCATCAGGAGCACCAAGATCTGTTCTCTTTATGTCTGCTGTTTCCCGTCCTGCCTTCTCCGCCAATGTCCAGCATTTATGAAGCAGGAAGATCGTTCCTCCTGTCTTCTCCCCCGTGTACCCAATTCTCTTTTGGAATTTCTGCGATTTCCCTTGCCTTCCATGGAAATACGAAGTATCCACCCAATCAATGGGTTTGATCCATGAATTGGATTGCAGGAGAGGAGGCAGGGAACGCCTCTGCCAGGATTTCCAGATCGGAATCATTTCAGGGAAGGCACAGAATTTTGGGATACCCTCTAGTTCAGATAACAGGTTCACGGTTATTCTGTTCCCCGCACTCCTCTGTCCTTTGCGACAGGAAAAGAATTTTCACAGGCCATACGGCTGTTCATGCAGTTCGAGGTGATGTTCGCTTCGCGATTGTTGAGGGAACCTCTTTCCGTCTACTGCGAATAATGCACCGGAATGAAGAGCATGTCCAATCAACCTATAAGAGTGAAGTACATTGACTATCGCTAGCAGAGACTGGTCAGGCCAACTTTGTTCCTGGACAGCAATGTGCTTCAGGTGTGGCAGGAATCCTCTTCCTGCATGGGGAGAGTGATATTGATGCTACAGCAAATGCAGTGTGATCACGCCTTCTCCGCCGCGAGAGGGTTTTTTTGTGCCATAAAAACCGGAATCCAATGAGTCTTGTCCAGGCACCCGCGAAACTTGCCCTGGCTGATGGCACAGTGGTGACAGGCATGTCCGTCGGCGCAAAAGGAGAAAGCGGGGGTGAACTCTGCTTTAATACAAGCATGACGGGGTATCAGGAGATCATCACAGACCCTTCCTATCATGGTCAGATCATGATGATGACCTACCCCCATATCGGCAATTATGGTGCACATGATGAGGATACGGAGGCACCGAACCCGATGGTATCTGCGCTGGTCGTTCGGGCATTTTCTCAAGAGTATTCCAACCAGCTGGCACAAGAATCCCTTCAGCAGTACATGGAGCGACACGGCCTGGTTGGGATCACAGGCGTAGATACACGAAAACTGGTGCTCCACATCCGTGAACGCGGAGTCATGAATGCCGTCATCTCGTCTGTTGATCTGGATGATGCCTCCCTTACTGAAAAGGCACAGGCATGGCCGAGTATGGACGGGCTGGAGCTTGCTTCCAGAGTAACTTGCAAGGAACCGTATACCTACGCAGATGCTGGCGACTGGCGCATTGCAGTCTATGATTTTGGGGTCAAAACGAACATCCTGCGTACATTTGCTGCATTGGGTTGTCAGGTCCGGGTTTTCCCCGGGGCAACACCTCTGAAGGAGGTTCTGTCCTGGTCTCCGAGCGGTCTGTTTTTTTCAAATGGTCCGGGGGATCCTCGTGCAATGCCGGAGGCAATAGAGTGTGCCCGGGAAGCAATGAAAACAGAATTGCCACTCTTTGGAATTTGTCTTGGACATCAGCTCATGGCACTAGCCCAGGGGATTGAGGTGTTCAAGATGTATGTTGGTCATCGGGGAGCCAATCAGCCCGTCAGAAATCTCGAAACAGGAAAGGTCGAAGTCACAACGCAGAATCACGGATTCTCCATTGATCCAAAGTCTGTGTCTTCCCAACTGGCCGATGTGTCTCACTTGAATCTCAATGATCAGACCGTGGAAGGACTGCGGTTCAGGAATTTTCAGGGATTCAGTGTTCAGTATCACCCGGAAGCATCACCAGGTCCGCATGACAGCCGTTACTTATTCGAAGACTACCTGCAGATGTGCTCCAGATCCGGCTCTTGACTGATGCCCCGAAGAACAGATATTCAAAAAATTCTGCTGATCGGATCCGGTCCGATTGTGATTGGGCAAGCCTGCGAATTTGACTATTCAGGAACCCAGGCATGCAGAGCACTGCGAAAAGAAGGATACGAAGTTATACTGGTCAACTCCAATCCTGCGACCATCATGACCGATCCGATCACAGCAGATCGGATTTATCTGGAAGAATTGACAGCTGCCTCTATTCGCGATATCGTCAGGAAGGAACGCCCGGATGCAGTTCTGCCGACGATGGGGGGGCAGACCGGGCTGAACCTGGCGGATGAATTGCAGCGGCAGGGATACTGGGAGGAGCAGGATGTGAAAGTGATCGGTGTGGATATTGATGCCATTCATATCACGGAAGACCGGCAGCAGTTTCGTGACCTGATGGAGAAGATCGGGGTAGATCAGGCGAGAAGCCGGGTAGCCAAGAGCCTGCTGGAGGCAAAGGAAGTGATTCAGTCTCTAGGCGGGCTGCCTGTGGTAATTCGGCCATCCTTCACTCTGGGTGGTGCAGGCGGTGGAATCATCTGGAGCTCGAAGGAGCTGGAGCGCAAAATTATGCGGGGACTGGAGCTCTCTCCGGTGCATGAAGTTCTGGTAGAGGAGTCCGTATACGGATGGAAAGAATTTGAACTGGAGCTGCTGCGTGATCGCAATGACAACGTGATCATCATCTGTACGATTGAGAATGTGGATCCCATGGGGGTGCACACAGGGGATTCCGTTACCGTTGCGCCGGCTCAGACGCTCACGGACAGGCAGTTTCAGCATATGCGGGATACAGCGATTCGCATGATGCGCTCCATCGGAACATTCGCGGGCGGCTGCAATGTTCAGTTTGGAATCAATCCGGCAGATGGACGCATGATCGCCATTGAAATCAACCCGCGTGTATCCCGCTCTTCCGCTCTGGCATCCAAAGCAACGGGATACCCGATTGCCAAGGTGGCGGCCCGGCTTGCGGTTGGCTATACGCTGGATGAACTCAAGAATGATGTGACCGAAACCACGAGTGCCTGCTTTGAGCCCGCCATTGATTATGTCGTGACCAAGATTCCACGATGGAATTTCGAGAAGTTTGAGGGAGTGGATGAAGAGCTGACTACGCAGATGAAGGCAGTTGGAGAGGTAATGTCAATCGGGCGGACCTTTACGGAAAGTCTGCAAAAAGCATGGCAGAGCCTGGAAATTGGTTATGCGGGGCTGGGGGGAGATCGTGACACTCCCAGGCGACCAGACGTACGTGAACGTCTGCGAAAATCCTACTGGGACCGAACCCTGCAGATCAAGAACGCATTTGCTCACGGAGCCTCTATGGATGAGGTGTACGACATCACACGGGTAGACTGCTGGTTCCTGCAGCAGATCAAAATGCTGGTTGATCTGGAAAAGGAAATCTGCAGGCTGCGTCTGCTGGACCTCACGCCGGACATGCTTCTGAATCTGAAACGACACGGATATTCGGATGTGCAGATTGCGTGGCTTGTCGCTGACGAGGTCACCGAAGACGAAGTGAGAGAGGTCAGGCAGTCACATAATATCCAGTCCAAATTCTTGCTGGTGGATACATGTGCGGGGGAATTTCCGGCAATTACTCCCTATTTTTATTCTTCGTACGAGAGTGCCACAGAGAGCCAAGCATCCGACCGAAAAAAAATCATCATACTTGGCAGCGGCCCCAACCGGATTGGGCAGGGGATTGAATTTGACTATTCCTGTGTGCATGGAGTGCAGGCGGCACAGGAAATGGGACACGAGGCCATCATGGTGAACTGCAACCCGGAAACGGTCTCCACAGACTTTGATATTGCCGACAAGCTCTATTTTGAGCCGGTATTCTGGGAACGGGTTCTGGATATCATTGAGCATGAGAAGCCGGAGGGCGTGATTGTGCAGCTTGGCGGACAGACCGCACTGAAACTGGCAGGCAGGCTGTCGGAGCAGGGAATTCGAATTTTCGGCACTCCGTATGAACGGATGGATCTGGCCGAGAATCGGGGCAAGTTTTCGGAAATTCTTAAAGAACTGGACATTCCCTTCCCTCCGTACGGCATGGCCCGGACTGTGTATGAGGCCGTGCGTGTCGCTGAATCCATTGGGTATCCAATTCTGGTGCGTCCCAGTTATGTACTGGGAGGGCAGGGGATGAGAATTGCCATCAACAAGGAAGAGGTGGAACGCTACGTCACAGATATCTACAAATTGTTGCCGGACAATGAGATTCTTCTGGATCTATTCTTGAATAACGGGATTGAGGTTGATGTGGATGCTGTGCGTGATGCCGACGGAGAAGTATGGATTACCGGGATCATGCAGCACATTGAACCGGCAGGTGTTCACTCAGGAGATTCAACGGCCGTTCTGCCGCCCCACTCCCTGAGCAGGTCCGTTCTTGAGGCAATACGGGAGTACACGATTGCGATTGCCAACTACCTTGAGGTGCTCGGACTGATGAATGTACAGATGGTTGTTCAGGATGACTCGGTGTATGTGATTGAAGCAAATCCGCGTGCCTCCCGCACGGTTCCGTTCGTTGCAAAGGCAACAGGGATTCCCGTTGCCCGGATTGCCAGCAAGGTCATTCTGGGGGCCAAGCTCAAGGACTTTCGGAGCAAAGGAATGCTGGAGTCCAAACTGGAGGGATATGCTATCAAGGAACCTGTCTTCTCATGGTCCAAGTTTCCCGAGGTTCGCAAGGAACTGGGCCCGGAAATGAAATCCACCGGAGAAACCATTGCATTTGTAGACGCACTTACGGACAGGCACTACAAGCGTCCCTATGAAATGCGGAATCTGTATCTGTCACGGTAACAGATGGCTGGACACAATAAGTGGTCAAAAGTAAAGCGTCAAAAGGCAGTTACAGACAGCCGGCGTTCAAAGGCATGGGCGGTGATTACCCGGGATATCATGGTAGCCTCTCGGGAGGGTGGCAAGGATCCGTCAATGAATGCAAAGCTCTCCCTGGCCATTCAAAAAGCCAAGGGCAAGAATATGCCCAAGGAGAATATTGAACGGGCGATCAAGCGGGGAGCCGGAGAAATTGAGGGGCAGGACTATAGGGAATGTACCTATGAGGGATACAGCGCACATGGAGTTGCGGTGATGGTGGATGCACTGACCGACAATACGAATCGTACCGTTGCGGATGTTCGCGCTGTATTTTCCAAGAGCGGGGGGAATCTGGCAAAATCGGGAAGCGTTGCCTATTTGTTCGAACGAAAGGGGGTCATTCAGATTCCCTCTGACGGTGTTGATGAACTGGAGCTTCTGGAGTTGGCCGCGGAGGCAGGGGCAGAAGAAGTGGAAGGAGATAGCGACATGTTCGTGGTGATCACACCTGTGGAAGAGTTTGAAGAGGTACAGGCTCAAATTGCGAGTTCAGGAATTGAAATTGACGAGTCCCGTCTGGTTCGCATTCCAACCACTACGGTTCAAAAAAGCCCGGATCAGGTTCGCCAGACGGAAGCCCTGGTGGCAAAGCTGGACGATCTGCAGGATGTGCAGGAGGTCTTTACCAATCTGGAGATATAATGCGGGTACTGGGCATAGATCCCGGCTCCTCACAGACCGGGTATGGGGTCATTGACGAGTGCAATCATGTACACGGGTTTGGAGTGGTGGCACTTACAGGGGATCACATGCTTCGAATTCAGACGATCTATCACGAAGTGACTCGGCTTGTTACCCAGTTAAAACCTGATACCTGTGCCATTGAGATGCCTGTATATGGCAGAAACCCACAGGCAATGCTCAAACTGGGCCGTGCCCAGGCAGCGGCCATGCTGGCAATTCTGAACAAGGGGGTCTCTGTGGCGCAATACACGCCAAAGATGGTGAAGCGGTCCATGACGGGGAATGGCAATGCAAGCAAAGAACAGGTTGCCTACATGGTGACCAGTCTGCTAAAATTCAAGGGGCTGAAAGACGGAGTTCCCTACGACGCATCGGATGCTCTCGCGGTGGCATTCTGCCACAAGGAGCGGGAATTAACAGGAAAGCAGCCGGGGCAGGCTCACTACAGTGGATGGGCTGCCTTTGTCCGGGAAAATCCAGACCGGGTCATGGAGAAGTAAGTTCGAAAGCCTGAACTTTCTATCAGTAATCTCGTTAGCAGGGGTTTGCATAATAAAATTTGTCTGTAATCGTGTCAAGAAAATCCAAGAGAAACGGCGAAGTTGAGCTGGATCAACTTCCGGTTGTCCATGTCTTTCACTGGAAAAGCAGGTCTAGAGCATCCCCGAAGAAAGGAGAGCTTGTATATTATGGGCCCTATCCGACTGCATACGGAATTGGAGAGGTTCAGAATGTGACCAAAGGGCTGATTGCCGTTGATTTTCGAGGCAGCGGGAGTGCTCGTGTGCATGAGGATGTGATTCATGAGCGTTACCTTGTCCCGCTTAAGGAAGCTGTTGCGCAGTAATCGCAAGAGTATTCTCTCTGATCACATTGTTGATTTAGGGAGAGCTCTTGGCACAGAGGCAGTTTACAGAGCCTTTGTTGGCTGTGAAAATCTGTTTTTAGGGGTTCCTGAATCCTCATGGCAAACTCACACAGATATAAAAATCGGGGGTGGATCCCATTTTTCGCGGGCTGTTTGTCCATGTGGGTATTTAAACAGTTTGGGTACATATAGTTGGCGAGGAGACCTCGCGTTTCGGGTACAAAGACAGATGTAGCGGCTTGTTGGGTGCGTGGGGCAAGTGGGTTCGTGTTTGGCTGGATTGTGTCCAAGAACGGAAGACAGGCTTCCTTGCAACGATGTCAGACATGAACATCCCTTCTGTAGATATGGATGAGTTGCACCCCGGCGGAGAAGTACCGGAATCCCCGGATGATCGGGGAGAGACTCCATACTTCCACGGATGCAAAAACATATTGGACAAGTTTCAGGACAGGCTATTCAAGTCATTCTCAAATTCTGGAAATGGCGGAACCATTCTTCTGTTCCAGGGACCTCCTGGGGTAGGCAAAACAGCACTTCTGGCCGAATGCTGCAAAATTGCGGAAGCGAATGGCTGGATCACGGCGGAAATCAATCCAGAGGCACTCTGGGACATGAGATCGCTGAAACACTGTTTGGGGACTGCCAGGGGCGGGAAGGTCAAGGAAGTGAATATTGGAGCAAACATGAGCATTTTCGGGGTGAACATCGGAGTGGTTTTCAACCAAGATGCTCCCTTGCCCTTGGAGGCACTTACGGGAGATCATGAGCCCCTCCTGCTCATACTGGACGAAGCGCAGCGTCTGGGGAAACCTAGGATGCCTCCCGCCGGAAAAATCGAAGATGCAACTACGATTCTGGAGAACATACACAACGGGAAAATGAAACGACCGTTAGTGCTGCTGACTGCGGGGCTTGGAGATACATTGCAGGGGTTCCAGTCCCTGTTTATATCCAGGTTCAAGAACAATTGTTATTATGAGCTCAAGGCATTAACGAAGGGCGAGGAACAGGCGATAATTGAGGACTGGTTCCAGAAGCAGGGAAGGGTGACCGGGGACATGACCGAATGGACTCACAGGATTATGGAAGAGACATACGGGTGAGGACACCACATCATCTCCTATGTGGAACCTGCACTGGATCAGCTAAGTCTGGGGGGTGGGGAGATGGCTGCAGAAGGACTGGATCATGTCATGGAGCAGGGGCGGAAAAATCGTATGGCATACTATGCCGAGAGAACGAAAGGGATGCAGGATGATCACATTGTTTGCTTGGTGGAAATGTTCCGCGACATCCCCATAGACCAGGGATTCCTCCGGCAAGACCTTGTCGCAGAGTTGGGGGAACCAGGGTTTACCAGGGCCTTGGCAAGGGGGGGTCTCTATTTCAACGATCCGTGGTATACGATCCCCATCCCGTCCATGTACGACTGCATGGTAAAGAGGGCACAGAAAATTCGTGAGGCCGCGTTGAGATACAAACGGGTCAAGGAACGACAGCAGGGCAAGTATGCGGGAGGACTGGAACAGGGTGTGCAGAACGAAAATCGGGGCAGAGACTCCGTTTCAGGGACAGAGATAGGGTATTAGGGGAACTTCGGGGCGATCAGTGAAGAGTTGCTGATTACGCGGTTATCATCCGACACATCGGAAGAGTAGTTTGTTTTGCGGATACCCCCGTGTTTCGTGGCGGATTTTGCCAGTAGGAAGGGAAAGAAAGGCATGCATGCAGATTCGGGGATAAAGGTGAGGCATAATGTGATGCTCCTGAGGGAGACGACTTTACTATACGGGGATAACGGATGCCAAGAAAGAAAAAGGGATGCGTATCAGGTTCATGTGGTCTTGGCTCTGCTGCAGTTCCAAGAGAGACTGCCGGTCACCTGCGAACTGTTTCTTGGCAATACGACGGATGTGAAGATGCTGGAACTCGTCCTGGAGCAACTTAAGCAACGGTTTGCCTTGGACCGGATCACTATCGCTGCGGATGCAGGACTGTTGAGCGAGAAGAATCTGGCAATTTTGCGCAGTTTTGGGTGCGACTATGTGGTCGTCGCGCTTCTGCGGTCTCTGAATAAAGCACAGATCAAGACCAGTACAGGGAGTTATAGCGGGTTGAGGAAGGCTTCCGTGTGTTGAAGCATACCATGGCCGTACATCCAATCTTTCACTGGGGACACAACGGCACAGGTTCACATTGTTTGGGGCCAAAGAGCGGTTGAGTGAGGAGAGAATTCTGACCGAACTCCACAATCTGCGACCGGGGAGCCGAAACCGCATATCTGATTCCCTCCAAACCGACTCTGGAGGGGATAAAGCTCTACCGGGCGGGTGGCAGAGACCTTACAGGGACAGACGGTATCGTTCAAGCCAGGAAAGCTCGCCTGACAGCCCCTCTCCTTGCGGTTGTCCTTCAAAGAATCTGCCTGGAATTCCGTCAGATGTAATGTTCAGTTTTTCCGAAAATCGTCCTCCAGGGTGGGCAAACTGACCGGCAAAGTCAGGATGAGCCTCTTGTAAAAATCCCAGATGACGGAGAAATATCGCTCTGAGAGTGCTTACAGGCACATTGGGTAAGTATACAGATGTTTTTGCAAGAGCCTCGGATGTTGTACAAGATACATCGAATCTCTGGAAGATTCTGGAAATCTGCGGGATTTAGCCTTCTGCAACTAGCAGGTACGCCCGCATTGAGATGCGGGCGTACCATTTGTGGAGATGCCGGGGATCGAACCCGGGTCCGAAAGGTCGGACAAGCAAGCGTCTACATGTGTAGGTCGCAACTCTTGTCTCGCCGAAACCTTGGCGTACGACCCAATCCGGGTATCGGCAAAGGCTGATCAGTACCACCATTCAGGATACAGCCGGAATCCAGAACGGAGTGCTCACACAAGGCGATGCCTTCCATGCCACCTGTGAGCGGAGCATACATGGAAGACAGATGGCGGGGTTATGCCGCCATCGCGTACGAATAATCGTTCGCAGTTACAGGTTTTCTGACGAGATTTACGAGCCCGAGTCAGACTGGCTCGACATGCAACTTGTTGCACGATGCCATTCGTCGAGACCTGATCATCCCCATGCCACTGAATACCACCATGTGTACGGAAGGTTGCAAAACGCCAGAAAAATATTTTTAACCGCTCCATCTGTCCCCGCATCCACGATGGCTCATGAATCCATTTTTTATACATGAGCCCCCTTCCGTTCTCTGCCAGTCTTAAAATCGTCTCCTGTGCTTTCATGCGGAGCAAGTTGTTGAGGACAGGGATCGCGCCCGTCACAGCCTTCTGAACCTGCTCCCCACAAACCCGGAGCACCCCGATACGTCATCATAGCGTAACCGGGGTGCTCCGTTTGAACAGACTCCGCCATCCTATTACTTCACGAGCGTCATGCGTCCGGTCTTCACATGCTGCTGCTCGGTTCCGGTTGCAATCAGCCGGTACAGGTAGGTTCCGCTTGCCAGACTGCTCACATGGAGTTCTATGCTCCGGTTTGCCCCTGCCTCCATCTCCTGTGCTGGTAGCGTGATCACCTCCCGTCCCAGCATGTCTACAATCTGGATTTGCACCTGCGCACGCTCCGGCAGGTCAAACTGGACTTGTGTACTTGGATTGAATGGGTTCGGATAGTTGCCATGCAACGCAAACTCCTTCGGAAGCTCGGCTATTTCGCTCTCTGCGCCGGTCACCGTCTGTACCGGGACGATCTCCCCATTCCTGTCCACTCCCAGAATCGTCAGATCATTCCGAATCCCGGACAGGTTCAGCATCAGTGTCTGCCCTCCGTACCCGTTCAGGTCCAGCTCGTAGAACTCCTCTACAGCTCCATCTGCAGATTTCACATGCATGACCTGCACTGACGGATCCAGCGAGGCGTATCGCCGGGTCTCCTCATCCAGCATCAGATTCCCCGCCAGGTTCATCACCGGCATCATGGGATCAGTCGGGTCCATCACCTGCACCTGCGCTGCTCCGAGATCTGCCGATCCGTGTACCAGTCGCACCTCTGCCTTGCCCGAGACTGACGATACCATCCTCATCTCCAGCACCTTCAGCTTTGGATCCGCCAGGCTTCCGTGTACAATCACGGCATAATTTCTGTCTTGCGTCAGCGATACCGTATCCGTGATTGCCTGCGCTGCCGGAGCTCCCACCGGCTGGATCGTCAGATCTAGGTTTCCTGCTCCCACCGGACGATAGGCGGTTGCACTTCTAAAGGAGAGTCCACTCTGGATGTCCCCCAGATTCAGATCCACTACTTCTGATCCCGGCAGGTTATGGATGAACTGGATCATGGCCCGTCCTCCACTCAGATCTGCTAGATCAATCGGATTCTCACTCCCGTTCGCAGCAATCCCAAAGATAGCACAGGTGCCCAGACCAACCCCCTCCTGCGTCAGATTCACTACCCCGTTGATATACCCGTTCACGGCAAATGATTCCGCATCCGCCTGTCCGGGAACCCGTCCCGCCAGCTTCGGATTCTTCCACATGCAGTCCCATTGCACGATCCGCAGTCCGCTGGCATCCGCCACATTCTGGAGTCCCTCCGCCGCGATCCGAAGGTTTGCGTTCGTCGGCAACTCCTCCTCTCCCAGATCAATCTTCCAGAACAGGTTCGCATGCACATTCAGGGTCAGACTTTCTCCCGCCGTTGGGACCGTGAGGTTCTCTGCGGGCCATGCCGGCATGGTTCCGTCCGGCACCATGACCGGAGTCACGGTCACTGCGGTCGTGTCATTCAGGTCTGAGGGCAGTTGCAGGATGAGCGGGCGATAGTGCGATATCTCCCCCATCTCCATTCCCACCGGGAACAGATACCCCCCGCTCTTGAAGCCGTCTCCTGCCGTCCCCTGTAACAGGTACCGAGCTACCGGACCGCCGATATACGACTGCCGGGAACCACGCAGGATCGTGGCCTTGCACTCCTCGTCATTATCTGCCCCACACTTGCTCCCTTCCTGCGCTGACAGCCGACCGCGGAGCTCCTGCTCCCCCTGCACATTCTGCACCGTCCATGTAAACATGCTGTCCATCGGCATGCTGTGGATTTTCCCCCGACGAAGCGTCAAGGTGGCACTCCTTTCTTGCATTACATCGCTCTTGAGGGCAAGCCCCATCGGGTTGTCCACCACCACACTGTACAGTGCTGTCGTATCCCCGGTCATGACCTCCTGTACCTCCTTTCCCTTGAATTCCAGCTTCGCATGCAGCTTCCCCTTCTTCGCAAACTGGAAGTCCCCGTGCACCACCAGCATTGGCATCGCACTCGCGGTCGTTTCCATCTCGTACCGATACGCATCCGCAGACACCCGAACATCGCCCAGCACCGTCTTTGTCGTCATCGGATGCAGCTTCACTCCTGAAAGTTGCAGATTTGCACTGTCCTTTCTCCCTTTGTCCTGCGTGAAGTTCCCCTGGATCACCACCGCCCGTTTCACACTGTTGCTGCTACGCTCGGTGTTCAGTCCACCCGTGCCCCGAAGCGTCAGATCACCGCTAAACACAAGACGGTCTATGGTGAATGGAAAGATCGTCGCCGACTCCAGCAGGACATCCCCCTTGATGGTCATCTGTTTTCCGTTCGTGAACACACGTCCGTGCTTCGCCGACAGACTGTCTATCACCAGCACTTGACTCATCTCCGAGGGATGCAGGATTTGC
Organism: Rhodothermales bacterium; assembly: GCA_965203305.1. Classification (GTDB taxonomy): domain Bacteria; phylum Bacteroidota; class Rhodothermia; order Rhodothermales; family Bin80; genus Bin80. The sequence goes on from OZ241874.1 coordinate 754,008, forward strand.
AGAGTTCCGTAGACATTGTTCGCGGGTCCACTCGCATTCGGGGTCTTGGTCCCGTCAAAGGTCACCGTCCCTAACTTGCTGGCAGAACGGATACGGGTGTACTTGCTCCCTTTCGGCACATGCACAGTCCCGTTCAGGATTCCGGGAAGCATCAGACTCACCTCGGGTAACGAGCCAAGTACCCGTCCATTTTGCTTCTTCGTATCCTCCGGGCCCAGTAGCAGCGTACCTGTTCCCAGATCCATCGCGGCCTCCTTGGCCACCGTTACCTGGGCCGTGTTTCCTGCATATGCCCCACCACTTACCCGCCCCAGTACCTGCAGATCGCCTCCTCCGGTCACAAGTTTGCTCTTGCCGTTCACCGTCACCTTCCCATGGACCACCACATCCTGTCCCTTGGTATGCAATTCACCTGTCGTGACCACGACGCTGTAGTTGTCCACATATGTGAGCGCATCAGCACCGGCACGATCCAGGGAAGAGGTGCCCACCGTCAGTGCTCCGTCCACCGTCAGCTTCCCCTTGGTGACCATCAGCTTCCCAGGCAGCGAGCGACTGCCCGGTGCCATGATCTCCGCCTTCGCATGATTCACGGTCACATCCCGCGGGTCAAACCATTCCAGATCCCCCTCCTTCACCTCCCGCGCACCCGGGGTGATGTAGGTCAACATATACCGGTCATTCCTGTCGGCCGTCTTTGCCTTGTCCGTGGAGATACTCCCCGGATCACTGGCATCCTTCTGCAGCATCCCGTTCTGCACCGTGATCTGCTCCGTCACATGCAGGGTAGAATCGGTCGTGCTCTCCACATCTGCCAGCGACAGCGTGCCGCTGCACAGACCCAGATTCTTTACCATGTGCACCTCTTCCAGACGCAATTCGCCACTCCCGACCTGAACAGACAGGGCCTCCATGGTCTTGGCCAAAGCCGCCTTCCTCACCAGATCGGTGTTTCGGCTCCCGTAGGTCAGCCTCTTGATTGTGGAGGCTTCGGCCAGTTCCCCACTCAGCTCTCCCTGCAGAATCAGCGACTCGGTCACCTTCACATCCTTGTTCGCCGTCAGTTCGGCATCAGAACCTACATGAAGCGTCTTCACCGTCAACGGCCCTTTCCCCGGTTCCACCCGCAGATCTCCGCGGGTCACCAGCGCATCCAGTGTGATCCCATTCGTGGCATCGCCGACGATGACGCTTTCAGCGGCATCTGTGAGCACGAGGTGATTCCCGAAGGTGAGCGAGGTGTCGTTCCCCGTGCACATCCCGTCCATGTTGGACATGGCCGGATACTCCATCCCGATGGTCTTGCCCCCGGCCGCCAGATCTCCACCTATACGAAGACTGTGAGAAGTCCTATGAGTATACACCTGTAACCCAATGGAATTCTGTGTCCAGGTACTGTCTGTATCCAGATACACCCTGCCTTTGCCGCCGAAGCTCACCGTATCCTCCACCACCAGACTTCCTCCAACCGATGAGGTCACCGTGACTTCGGTGGCTCCCTTATTCGAGGCAAGCGGGGCCATAAACAGTGCCCGCGGGGCACACCGCGTGGCGGCTTCAGTCGCGGCTGTCGTTGTTTCGGTGAGCGTATTGGAGTACACATTCAGCTCTCCCGTAATCGTTGCCCTACCTGCGAAATGAACTCCCGGAATATGACCCGTCGAGATCGCTCCACCGTTCGTAGCACCATCTCTTCGTACAGCATTCGAGTATTCACATGTCCACTTGTTGTCATCCTCTCGCCAGCCATGTCGAATTCCAGAATCTGCGGCGGTATTCCCCTCCCCATAGGCTGCCGTATTGGTGTAGGGAATCCCCCCGTCCCGCAAAATCACATCCCCCTGGATCGTCGCCGTCTTCGCAAACACAATCCGGGAATCATTCCACTGCGCCACATCCCCCTCCACCACTACATCCCCCGGGAAAATGAGATCCGTGGAAATCTTTGCTTTAGTGTAGACATCGCTCTGAAGGCTTCCTGTAACTGTGACGGTCCCTACCCGCTTCAGCTCCACACAGATAGCACCCATGGCAATCGCGAAAATTCCAGCCGGGATTGTTCCCTTGCCCCGAATCCGTTTGCAGTCTTTATCGTCAAGCCCTTCTTCAAGAGGCTTGTATGTACCATATTCAAGGAATGTGGCATTGCGCCGTATGCCGTGTCCACCATCGGTAGCATTCCGAAACGCAATCCGAAGCGGGTGCCCGGCCCCTTTCGTAACATCCTCAATCGCCCCCTCTACAAGCATCTCCCTGTCAAGGTGAACCACCAGATCCACTCCATCAATCCGCAGGGTGGCTCCGTGATGGACCGTCAACGGGATGGAGGCTAATTTAGCATCTCCCACTCGGAACTCGCTCGCCTTTCCTTCCGAATTTGTGCTCCCCTGCAGAGTCAGGCTCTGGGGGACTGCCAAGGCAGCAAGCCAAACGCTTTCTCCCGCTGGAATGGTCAGGGTACCGGTCACCGTGATCCGCTCCGCTTCTTTACTGTCAATCCGGAAAAACGGGACGGACCTGGTCCCCGCGCTCAGTGTGATATCCTCAAATTGGACGCTCGCCTTCGGACCCAGCTGAAACTGCCCTTCCGCGGCAATCGTGAAGGTACCCGTGAAATCAATCATCCCCGTCACATGAGCGGTATCCCCTTGCACATAGATCCCGAACTGGGGCTTTACATCCAAGGCTGCGGTGGGGGCCGCCAAGGTAACCTTGCCCCCTGCCCGACGAACCCGAATCAAGATATTGTTCCCTCTATATGATTTTTGCAGGGTAAAGAGGTGCTCCAGCGTACACGGCCCATTCGCATCTGCGGGGTCAATGCTGTTGCAATTTCCTGTCGTCTTGCCATTGACGGGATCTATGTAATTTCTCGTTTGTGCGAATGCACTGGAAGTCGTGAGGAGAAGACACAGAAAAAGGAATCCTGCCCCCCCCCCCAATTTTTGTAAGTGTTTCATAGGTTGATTAGAGACTCGCTCTTGATTTGTTAAGGTGTACCGACTTGACCGCAGTTGCTGAGGTCACATTAATATACACACGAAACGGCGAATATGACGAATAGTCTTTCACATTTCCTTTGATCGTCACTTCGCTCCCATGATTCATTCGGGAGAGCTCCACAGGTTGTCAAGAACAAATACAGAGATCAGGGGGCAGCAGAACAGATTTATCTTGTGCGAACCTCGTCCCGGGACATGTCTGTTCCGACCAGGGTCAAATTGCGAGCCTGAAAAGCCTTGTCAATATCACGAACAACCCGTTGACGGATGCCGCGCTTCAGGAAGGGAATTTTACTCCGTGAGCCAGTGATATAGATACGATAAGGGTGCACAAGCAGGCGTACATGTCGTGTCCCCAAGGGCACAGCCTCCACCTGGACAACCACCTTGTACAGAAGCCAGTCTCGAATTTCACGTTCTGCAGTGGCAACTGCATTGGGCGATGGAGGAGAGGTTAACTCCCACCCGGTTTCCTTCAATGCCTCTTCAATCTGGTGCAACAGGGAGGAATCTGCAAGGCCATCATGCTCATAGTCTCTGTAAAGAGGATGCAATGCGGGGGAGCAGCTGATTGCTGTCACGGTCAAAAGCAGAACAGCAAAAAACTGTTTATACACGGATGTGTCGCTATGCGGGGGTGGCAAGTTTGCCGATCTTGTGATCTGCGAAATCAATCATCAGCTTTTTGAAGGTGTCAGGATGTTCCATCATGGGAGCATGTCCGCACTTTTTGATCAGATGCAATTCTGCATTGGGCAGCAATTCCTGGAATGTGTGTGCAACATGAGGTGGTGTAATTTGGTCCTCGGTTCCCCAGATGAGCAGGGCAGGCATGTCAAGTGAGGGGAGTTCGTCAACAATGAGGTCATTCATGGAACTGCGGGCAACCCATACAATGCGCAGTGCCTGAACCCGATCTGTTGCAATGTCGTAGATTCGATCTATCAGTTCATCAGTCACCATCGCAGGATCATAGAAGGTCTTCTCTGCCTTGAGTCGGATGTAGTCACGGTCATGTCGCCGGAATGTGGTATTGCCCATCTCCGTTTCATAAATCCCGGAGGATCCCGAGAGCAGAAGACCGATGACGGATTCCGAATAGTCAGACGAGTACCTGACTGCAATTTGTCCCCCCAAGGAGTTTCCGATCAGAATCATCCGTTTCAGTCCCATAAAGTCCGTAAATGAACGCACGAAATCAACGATTCCCTGGACACTAGCCCCCTTGCGGGGGAGTCTATGGATTTGCAGGAAAGGAATGATGGCGCGATATCCGCCAGAAGCCAGCTCGGAAGCAGCATCAAACCAGCCTTCGGGGTTCCCCAGAAGGCCATGCAAAAGCACGAAAGGGGGATGATCAGGGTCTCCCCCCGAATCAACATACTTGAAACCTCCTGATTCGTGAAGTAGGAGATTCTGTGGAAGAGGTGTGCTGTGAGTATAAATCGTCTGTTACCTCCCTAGAGTCAACAGCAAATATAAGATGTTCTTGTGAAATAACGGAAATCAGGAAAAATGGAACTGAATCCATAACCCTGGGTAGAAGGGTCTCTTAGCATTGGTTTTTCCCGGAAACTTCTAAATCTGTTCTTGCATGCCCTGCGGAAAAAAACGTAAGCGTCACAAGATTGCAACGCACAAGCGCAAAAAACGGCTGCGCAAAAATCGCCACAAGAAGAGAAGTCGCTAGCCTGATCATTGCAGCAGATCTGTTCGGTCGGCTCCTTGTGTGAAAAATCGTCTGCGTATTCTCGAAAACTATGAAATAATGTCCAAAAATCATGGGATAGGGCAGATATCACGGGCTTTGGGGTGGGGGCTTCTCGGAGGAGGTGTCGGCTTTACACTGGGGCTTCTCCTTGCCCCTGAAGAAGGAAGCCAGTTGCGGCGGCGTGTAAAGTTTCACCTGGATGAATTGGCCAAGCAGGCAGGAAATCTGGCGGACAGCATGAAGTCTTCCGAACAGAAAAAAGATGCGAAATCTGATTCAAGGGAAGTTGTGGCAAAAGCCAACGAGCAGGCACAGGAGATAAATTCACAGATGAAAGAAATTATGGATTCCGCATCATCTGTCAGATATGAATCTTGAGAGGGGGAGAAGATAGCTATTGACGATAAGTTTGCAGTCCTGGTTGCATCGGCAAATTACATGGCGAGCGGGGGAAATCCGTTCGCGCCGGATGTATTTGACTATCGTTCCAGGACAACATTCAATTATTTTCATCAGCTGATTCCTGATCGCCGGGAAGTCGTGGATCAGCTGCTTGGAGTAATTCGGCGGGACGAAACTGAAGCTCTAGAAGACATTTTTGGAGCAGAGGATGTCTCCAACAGCATAAGGCTGGTTGATTCCGTCTACAATGCGCCGCTGATGGCAGCACGCAAGCGATTTGTGCCAGACCCGTTTTTCAGCGCCGTGGATTTTGAGGGACTTCCTACCGGAGCACAGCGGCGACTGCTGGAGAACAGTGTCATTCTGAGTGGTCTTTTTGGTTTGTTGCGCCCGGATGACCTGGTACCAGAGTATCGGCTCAGGATGTCCGCCACTGTTCCAGGCATCGGGCTACTGTCTTCGTTCTGGAAACCGCGTATCAGCACCCTTTTGAATGAAGCGGTTCGCAGTCGCTTCGTATGGGATCTGTTGCCGGATTCTTGGCGAGAAGCATGGGAGGATAATGGCTCCTATGATGCGCGTGCGGTATTTATGTTTTATAACAAGGATGGGACGGTTGTCGGGGACGATACGGTGTACCGCGGTCAAATTATGAACTTTGTTGTGCGTGATCCCGCAGTAAATGTAGAGGCACTGGACGGATGGAATCATCCAAGCGGGTTCCGGCTTTCCCTTGAGCAGTCGGATCTGGAAGGCAAGACGAAGTCACTCGCCATGATTCGCCGCTGAGGCAGCTTCATGCCAGAATTGCCCACCTTCCTGATTCTCTTTTTTGCAGGTGTGGGTGCAGGAATCGTGAATGTAATGGCGGGAGGAGGTTCTACAATTACGCTCCCGGTTCTTATCCTTCTTGGACTGGATGCCGGTGTTGCCAACGGGACAAACCGGGTGGCTATTCTGATCCAGAATATATCCGCTACACTGTCGTTTACTTCCGACCGGAAAACTCGGCTGCGTACAAGCCTTTCGTATGGATTATGGACCCTGCCTGGAGCTGCAGCAGGTGCGTTTACGGCCACCAGAATTGAAGATGTCCTGTTTGAAAAGATTCTCGCCGGCCTTTTGATCATGGTTGTGCTGACGATGCTGATTCCACACGGCAGCACGAAGTCAGATCAAGATGCAAGGCATTCCATATGGACAGCCCCCGCGCTGCTTTTTATTGGCTTTTACGGCGGGTTTGTTCAGTTGGGAGTCGGGTTCCTGCTCATGGCTGTATTTTTTCACCTGGCGAGACTGGATCTTCTGACAACCACCGTTCACAAGATTGCCGTCATATTGCTCTTCACAATACCGGCACTGCTCATGTTTGTAATTCTGGACAAGGTTGACTGGGGACTGGGGCTGACACTGGCTACAGGGAATACAGTGGGAGCATTGATTGCCGCGAAGATGGCTGTGCGAAGAGGCGAAAAGATAATACGGATTGTTTTGGTAGTTGCTGTACTGATCATGGCCCTTAGAATCCTTGGAATCGTATAAGAATGCCATACAGTTTGCATAACAGAATCATGGATTGTCCGCACAGCCCGAAGACTGGAATGTGCTGGACGGGCTACTCTGATAAAAGCATTGCACGGGGAAGATGATTACTTTAATTGTCCGCGGCGCAGGACACAAATATGGATACAAGAGGATTTTTGCGGGGGTCGGGGCGACTCTGCAACCCGGGACTGTACTTGCCATCACTGGTATGAATGGCTCCGGGAAGTCAACGCTTCTCAAAATTATGGCAGGAATCCTTCGGCCAACAGATGGGGATGTAGGGCTAATCATTCCCGGCAAGGTCATCCCGGAAGATGAGTATTACCTGCATGTGGGGGTTGTAGCTCCTTATGTGAACATGTACAGGGATCTGACACTCCGAGAGAATCTCATGTTTATCACACGGGCCCGTGCCATGAGAACAGGTTACACGAGAATCAAAAAAGTTGTCTCTATGGTTGGACTGACGGATCAGGTAGACGATCCTGTGAAGACCTACTCTACAGGAATGCAGCAGCGGGCACACTTTGCGGCTGCACTGCTGCATGAGCCTACGGTTCTTCTTTTTGACGAGCCGACACTGGGGCTGGATGAAGAGGGAAGAAATATATTTGAATCCATTATAGCCGGTGCGCAGAAAGCAGGAAACCTGGTTGTGATTGCCTCAAACACGCAGAACGATATTGCACTGGCCAACCGGTCTTTGTGTATTGAAGACTATGCACCAAGCTATATTAATTTTGCGCGGCGAATTAAATAAGCCGTAACTTTGACCGAATTCAACCCCCAAGACCATGATAGTTCGTCATCGCAAGGGCATGATCATCAAGAACGCGAACAAGAAAGCGATCACCGTCAAACTGGAGGGACGTGTCATAGAAATTCCACCAGGCGGTGAGGTCGCAGTCACGTCTCAGGAGGTCATGGACAATGCACTGCGGGATCTGTTGCAGGTTCGCGATTTGGCAATTGTCCGTCCACTCACAGCCGAGGAAGACGAGGAGATGCAGAAAACGATGGGGCAGACAGCCAAGCCAAAGAAATAGGAAATAGAACGTGAATGAATGTGCTGGTTCTGGAACCTTGGTATGGCGGTTCCCACCGGAATTTTGTAGATGGACTCATCAGAAGCAGTCGCCACGAGTATCACCTCGTCACTATGGCGGCCAGATTCTGGAAATGGCGGCTCCATGGCGGAGCGCAGACGCTTGCCCGCAAATCCAGGCAGGTAATTGCCGACGGCTTTCAGCCAGATGTGATTCTGGCATCCAGCATGGTCAATGTGCCCGCATTTTTGGCACTGGTACGGAAAGAGATCGGCAATATCCCGGTTGTCTATTACCTGCACGAGAACCAGCTTACCTACCCGTTGCCCGCCGAAGAGAAGCGGGATCTCTCGTACGCCTATATTAACTACCTCTCGTGTCTGGCATCCGATCAGGTTGTATTCAATACGGAGTTCCACTACAAGGAATTTATCCATGCTCTTCCGGGACTGCTCCGTGCATTTCCAGACTACACACACCTGAACACGGTTGCCGAAATTCGTGAGAAGAGCCGGGTGATGCATCTTGGCATGGATCTTCAGGCACATGCGAGATATTCGAATGCGGCTGCCCCGGAAGATGATCCGCCAATTGTACTGTGGAACCAGCGGTGGGAGTATGACAAGAACCCTGAGGCCTTCTTCAGGCTGATGAATCGTCTGGATGATGCCGGTTGTCGGTTCAGGCTAATCTTGGCTGGAAAGCGTTTTGAGGAGCAGCCCTCCGAATTTGATATTGCATTTGAACGCTATGCAGAGCGAATTCTGCACTATGGCTATGCCGAAGATTTTGCGGAATACAGCCAGCTTCTTCATCGGGCAGATATTGTGGTGTCCACGGCAATTCATGAATTCTTTGGCATTGCGATGCTGGAGGCAATCTATTGCGGATGTCATCCACTGTTGCCGAACCGGTTAAGTTACCCGGAGCTAATTCCCGAAAATCTGCACAGGCCGCTGCTTCATGCCCCTGTTCTTTATGACAGCGAGGAGGAACTCTTCTCTATCCTGAAGGACTTGCTTACGGGGGAAGAGCGTGCACTCCCTTCGAAAACACTGCGGAGAGTTGTTGAGCATCTTGACTGGTCTGTTCACATAGAGCAGTATGACAGTCTGCTGGAGTCCTTGATCTGAATCATAGTCTGAGCAAGTTGCTGGCGAAGGGACAAGAATCTGCTCAGGAAATTTCGTTCCTTGGATTCGGTGGCATGGTGCAGTTTTTGGTTGCTTTTCATTTGCCTAAAACTGCGGATAGTTCGGGAGGGATCCCATTCTGTCTGCCTGCCAACAAATCGAAACATGTCATCATCTGTGCCCCCTCTGGAACTGGATCAGGCTTTTCGGGAGGCTGGCGAGACGGGGGAGCATCTTCGCTGGTCTCTGTTGCGTCATTTCAGCGAACTGATTCGGGATTTGACGCATGCGGTGGACTTGCCGGCCCCCGTCTCACAGGATGTCCCTGATTTGGAACCGGACTCTGCCCCGCCCCCGGCGATGGAGGAGAAATCGTCTCCTGTTCCGCCATCTGGTGTACTTGCGCTGTCGGAATACGGGGATGAAGCTGCACTGCACGAAGTGCGGCTGGAAGCTCTGCATGCGCTGGAGACGCGTTCTCTTGCCCGGGAGGAGATCGTGGCCCTGTGGCTGGATGTGGTGCCCTTCTGGGGGCATCCGCTGGCGTTGTGCATCGGGGTAACGGTGGAGGGCTATCGGCGCATTCTGGGCTTTGCGGAGGCAAACCTGCAAGAGAGGGATGCCATGCAGCGCCTGATTCAGGATGTGCTGGATCGCGGGCTGTGTGTGAAAAAGGGACTGCTCTGGATCACGCCGGGACTGCCGGGACTGTCCCGTCTTCTCACGGAGTGTCTGGGAGCACAGGTGCGCCATCAGCACTGTCAGGTCTACAAGTGCGTTCAGGTCACCAGCCTGCTGCCGGAAGAGGAGCAGAGGCGGATCCGGGGCGCGATCAAACGTGCCTATGCCCAGCCGGGTGCCCGGCAGGCCCATGCGGATCTGCTGCGGATTCATGCCACGCTTGCCCGTCAGAATCGGTCGGCAGCGCAGTGTCTGCTGCAGGGGCTGGAGCACACGCTCACGGTGCACCAGAGCGGACTGGCAGGGCAGATCAGTCCCAGCCTGTACACGACCCGCTCCATTGCGCGGACGGGATGTCTTTTGCAACAGCGGGTGCGGGGCGTGCGTCGCTGGCTCCCTCCCCAGACCCGCCGGGCACAGATTGCCTTATTGCTTCTGGAACGAGAACTGCGGATGCGCCGCTTGGCACACGCATCAGTCCTTTCGGTCCTGCGGACAGCTCTCTTTGCGAACCGGGAGACCGAACCGGAGTAATCTGCCCCTTCCCTCATAACTTTTCCTTTTTCTCTCATGAAACTGACCCCACGCAAACCCATCATCAACCTCCATGACGCGGTGGCCTCTGCGGAGCAGTCCCGTCTGCTGGAAGAGTGCATCCGGAATCGGGACTATGTCGCGAAAGCACAGGAGCATATCCAGGAATGTGGACTTCAGGTAGCCCTGGCATGGATTCTGGCGGAGATCGTCTCGTACTGTGGTGCCTACTGGAAGCATGACCATCCGAACGAGGGGAGGTACAGGCGCAACGGCAATCGTCCGGGTTCCATCTGGGTCGGGGGCGAGAAGAAACGCATCCTGATTCAGCGGATTCTGGACAGGAAGACCGGGAAGACCTTTCTTCCGAAGTGCTACAGTCTGCTGCGCAAGATGTCCCTCAAAGACCGGGAACGGTTGACTCTACGCATCTCTCGGGGGATTGTGATGCGGGACTACCGGCTGGTAGAGGATGCGATGGAGGGGGGCTTGGGGCTGAGTGCGTCTTCGGTCAGCCGGATTGTCCGGGAAGAGAGCAGGAAGGCCCTGGAACGGTTTGAGTCGCGGGATCTGTCCGCGCACAGATATGTGGCGATCACGCTGGATGGAACGTACCTGTACGGGTGCCAGATGATGGTGTGCCTGGGGTTCACCGAGAAGGGGGAGGTGCATGTGCTGGGAATCACGGAGCTTTCGACGGAGAATGCGGATGCGGTGGAAGGGATGCTGCAGCGTCTGATTGCGCGGGGGCTGCGCTATGATCACGGGCTTCTGTTTGTCGTAGATGGGGCCAAGGGCATCCACAAGGGGATTCGCACGGTGTTCGGAAGATATGCGATGATCCAGCGATGCCACTGGCACAAGCGGGAAAATGTGGCAGGAAAGGTCTGTGGCAAGAAGGAGCAGAAAGCCGTCAAGGCAGCCATGACCGCCGCGTATGAGGAGGATACATATGCGGAGGCCAGGAAGGCTCTTCTGGCGATCTGTGCGGACTTGGAGAGCAAAGGGGAGTACAGTGCAGCCAACAGCCTGCGAGAGGGACTGGAAGATACGCTGACGCTACACCGATTACGGGTGGGAAAAGAGTTGCGCCAGCAACTGCGAACCACGAATCGTACGGAGCATGTGAACAGCCGAATCAAACATGATGTCCGCCGGATCAAGCGGTGGAACAACTCGAATCAGACCCAGCGGTGGACGGTGATGGCGGTGCTGGACGCAGAGCGAAGACTGAACAGAATCGTGTATCAGGATCAACTGGATGCCCTGAAACAAGCCCTCTGGGAACATGTATCCTCTTCACAGAATACAACCGAAACAGAACGAGAATATCTGACGAAAAGCAACCAAAACTAGCACCATGCCGATTCGGTTGCTGTCTTGTGCAGAGAGATACTGGAGATAATCTCCCATGAAATAAATTTCTGCATCTGCCCGGCTGAGGATGGGTCTCCCAGTTCGCGCCGTCTCCCCGGATGCTGGTCATGCACAGGAGCCCCTGTCACATTCAGGACATTTGGATGAAGACTCATTCGTACAGACTGCATGAATCCACAATTTCCTGGATATATCATGTGATACCATATTCTGCGAAATTTCCCACGGGACTTAATCCTGCACGCTTTGCGGAGACCAGGTACTTCTACTTTCATGATTCGAATGCAGAACTGTAAAGATGGGCAATTCTGAGGCACAAGATGCAATTCAGTCTCGGGATAGCAACGAATGTGCCCATTTCCTGTTGAATTGACTGTTACGCGAATATATGAAGGGGCTGTTCGCAGCCTCACATTTGCATTCCCCACATTTTTTGCTTTTGATGCCAACAGAGCACTATCAGCGCGTGAAAGCCTTTATGCGCAAAGCAGGCCAGGATACCCCGACGGATGTGGTCATTCCTGATGCATCTGCACGGCTGTTGCGGGCCCGTCTGATTCTTGAAGAAGCACTGGAAACTGTACAAGCCCTTGGGGTTACAGTCCAATTCAAGGGAGTGGAGGTTACTCTGGATTCGTGCGAATGCAATGTACATGACTCCGTTGATCTGGAGGGAGTTGCTGATGGCTGTGCAGACATATCTGTTGTAACGATTGGGACACTCATTGCCTTTGGAATTGACGACGAACAGTTGCTGCGTGAAGTTGACGAAGCAAACCTGCGAAAATTTGGTCCAGGGGGCTACGCTCGAGAGGATGGCAAATGGATCAAACCACAGGACTGGACTCCGCCAGATATAGCAGGTGTGCTCAAAGTGCAGTAGATTAGAGAGGGAGATGGCATGAACGACCTCTTGGACAGGAACAGCTGGCTCGGTTCTTCGTACTTGATATGGGATGAAAAACACAAATTCATCAAACCACACAAGTAGCTTTCCATAAACTTACGAACAGCATGCGCAGTCTGGTGATTATACTTCTGCTATTCTCTGTGGCATCCAGCGGGTCTGCCCAGAGTACCCCAGAGATTGGAATTGATTATGCGTCCTTTGCCTATGATGAACAGGAATCTCTGATTGAACTCTACATGGCCATTGAAGCAAATTCTTTGACATATATAGCGAATGAATCAGTCTACAGTGCTGTTGTGCCGCTCAGTCTGAAACTCTTGCGCTCCTCCGATGTCGCGCTGGATTCCACTCCTGATCAGCCAGTATGGGAACAGAAAAACGATCTACAGTTCACCATCCGGGATACAACTGCAATGACGGAGGGGCAAGTTTTTCTGAGGCAAATCCGGGCAACCGTGGTTCCGGGGGAGTATGAGTTACAAGTAGCCATACCAGTGGCAGGACAGGACAGTGTGCAAGCCAGCCGCAACCTTGTTGTACCGGATTTTGCCGAGCAGCAAAGTTGTGCACTTTCGGATATTACACTGGCCTCCAGAATCATGCCCTCGGATGATCGGGACAATCCTTTTTACAAAAATGGTCTGTCCATACTCCCGAATGCCAGCCAGCTGTATGGGGAAAGAGCGGCGGAATTGTTCTACTACGCAGAGGCATATAATACAAGTTGCGCATCACCGGATGCCAGAGAATACACCCTGCTCACATATGTAGCTGAGGCAAACAGGCCCACTGCAATTCCAGGACTTGAGAAGCGTACCAAGCGCAGTGCTCGTCAGGCAGATATCCTTGTTGGTTCATTTGATTTGACTGCTCTCGGATCGGGGACATATTTTCTGCGCATGGTCGTTCTTAACAGTGCCAATGAAGCCATGGTAGAGCAGAGCCGCAAGTTCTTTGTCTTCAACCCTTCTGCAGATGCATCTCCAGCTGTCCTGACTGGGGATGTGGAGACATTTGAGACGAGCGACTATGCAAGCATGCCAGAGAAGGAAGTGGAGAATGGGCTGGCACATATTCGGGTGATCGCAACTGATCAGGAGTCCAGGCGGATTCGAAATGTCAAGGATCTGGATGAACGGAGGAGACTCCTGATGGAGATGTGGAGTGTGCGTGATCCAACACCGGGAACTGCAGCCAATGAATTCCGGGATGAATTCTACAGTTTGCTTATGTATGCGAACGAGCGTTATTCTGTGCAGCGTATAGAAGGATGGGAAACAGATCGCGGCAATGTTCTTCTGAAATATGGCAGACCCACGACGATAGAGTCACACATGTACCAGCGAGGCATGAAGCCCTATGAAATGTGGGAGTACAACAATATTCCGGGAGAGGGGCAGGCCATGTTTGTATTTGCAGATATGGACGGATTTGGTGACTTTGAGCTGATTCACTCCACTGTTGCCGGAGAGCGAAAACTCCCGGATTGGACTCGAAGAATCTCCGACAGCTTCTAGACGTGAACACAACAACAATTGACTCTCTGACAGGGCAGATTGGGGTAGAGGTTACCCTGCAAGGCTGGTTGCAGCAAAAACGGGCATCCAAAGGATTGTTCTTCCTCGTTCTCCGTGATGGAACGGGACTGGTTCAGTGTGTAGTAAATCAGGAGAATGTAGGTACATCTTCCTGGGAGCACGCGTCTGTTGCAACGCAGGAAACTTCGCTCGTGATCAAGGGGACGGTCCTGGGTGATGAACGTCAGATCGGCGGGGTGGAGATACAGGTTGCGAGCATGGAGATCATTCAGGTTGTGGAGGACTATCCCATCACTCCGAAGTCACACGGGGTAGAGTTTTTGATGGATCGTCGCCACTTATGGTTGCGCAGTCGTCGACCCTGGGCGGTGATGCGGATACGGAACCGCATCATCATGAGCATACATAACTTCTTTCAGGAACGCGGGTTCCTCCAGATGGACGCGCCTCTGCTTACGAAAACCGCAGTAGAAGGAACTAGTACGCTCTTTGAAATTGATTATTTCGGAACTCCGGCATATCTGACGCAGAGTGGCCAGCTCCATGGAGAAGTTATGGCAATGGCCTTCAACAAGATATACACGTTTGGCCCCGTTTTTCGTGCAGAGAAGTCCAAGACAAGGAGGCATCTGACCGAGTTCTGGATGATTGAACCGGAAATGGCCTTCTATGACCTGGAGATGAATATGACGCTTGCAGAAGAGTTTCTTGTTCGTATAGCCTCTGATGCCATGCGTGATTGCAAGGAAGAACTGGAGTTGCTGGAGCGAAATACTGATGCCTTAAGCCGCGTTCAGGCACCGTTTCCCCGTTTGACCTACAGCAAAGCTGTGGAGCTCCTAAGAAGTGAGAAGACTCGGCAGCTATTGGAAGTAAGACAGGATCAGTTGCACAATGAAAAATCAGAACTGGAAAAAGAGCGGACAGAAAACAGGGAGAATTATGCCCGCTTGAAAGAATGGAAGAAGCGTCGCATTGATGCACGGGAGATTGAGATTAATACTCGCCTTGACCAGATAGAGGAAACGTTGCGAAACCTCCCTCAATGGTGGCAGTCAGCCATCACATTTGCGTGGGGAAATGATTTTGGTGGAAGTGACGAAACTTTGTTGACATGGCATTTTGATCGTCCAGTGATTGTTCATCGTTATCCTGAAGCAGTCAAGGCCTTTTACATGAAAAGAGACCCGGAAGATGATCGTTTGGCACTGGGAATGGATATCTTGGCTCCCGAGGGATTTGGAGAGATTATTGGGGGCGGACAGCGTGCTGATGATCTGGCATTCCTGGAAGAGCAGGTGAAGCGGCACAATCTGCCCAAGGAGGCTTTTGAATGGTATTTTGATCTTCGCCGTTATGGAACGGTCCCGCACAGCGGCTTTGGGCTGGGTCTTGAGCGGACGGTGGCATGGGTCTGCGGGCTGGAGCATATACGCGAAACGATTCCGTTTCCCCGAACACTCGGGCGGCTTGCGCCATAGTCATGGAGCCTCCTCCCCAACGGACATCGCTGCACTTTGCAGTCCGTTCCCCGGAAGAGATGCATATGCGGGCAGAGCGGTTTCATGCGCTTATGCAGGGCAGGCGTTCTGTGCGCGCATTCAGCAATAAACCTGTATCCCGGGATTTGATTGAACGGGCGATTTTGACTGCCGGTACATCGCCCAGCGGGGCACACCGGGAGCCCTGGCACTTTGCTGCTGTCAGTGATCCTGCCATCAAATCAGAAATTCGCAGAGCAGCGGAGAAGGAAGAACGTGAGAGCTATGAGCATCGCATGTCAAAGGAATGGCTTGACGCGCTTCATCCGTTGGGGACTGACTGGCACAAGTCTTTCCTGGAAGTTGCCCCGTGGCTTGTGATATGCTTTGCCAAGACCGTCGGAGATGACGGGAGGAAGAACTACTATGTTCAGGAAAGTTGCGGGATTGCCTGTGGGCTGTTCATTGCCGCAATTCACAATATGGGACTGGCGACACTGACACATACCCCAAGCCCGATGAAGTTTCTTGGGGAAATCCTCCATCGGCCACCGAATGAGAGAGCGTTTATCCTGTTTCCCGTTGGATACCCTGCGAAAGATGCCACCGTGCCAGATCTGACGCGAAAGCCCTCCAGTGAGTTAATTTCCTGGCAGGAGGAAGAAGGGCAGTAAAATAATCACGGGGGTTCCCGCAGCAGCACTGGCGAGAACCCCGCATTTGCGCGATTTCAGACTGAATATCAGTGTACAAACAGGATCTCGCTGTAACTTGGCAATGGCCATTTTTCTTGTGGAATTACCCCTTCCAGTGCATCTGAGGCTTCACGTACCTTGAGCATGGCCGGAATGACACTGTCTCTCTTGTGCTGTGCATTTTCTGCCAGGCCTTCAGGATGTGCATTGAGTTGTTCGGCCAACTCATCTGTGGCACTCACCAGATTCGTAAGATGAAGGTTGACAGATTCTGCAATGCGGGCCGCAGGTGAGTGAGTTTTTGATGCTATCCCGATCTGTGACTGGGCAGCAACAATTTGCATGAGTTCACTCAGGTATTCAAAGCCTGCCGGAATCACTTGAGTCCGAATCAGATTTTCCAGAGTTTTTCCCTCAATGTCAATCGCGATTTCGTACTGCTCAAGGGCAATCTCCTTGCGGGCTTTCAGTTCGGCAGAGGTCAGAATATTGAAGGTGGAAAACAGAGTGATGTTCTTTTCGGAATCCAGGTGTTCCAGTGCGTCCACTGTGGTACGAAGATTCAGCAACCCACGTCTCTCGGCTTCCTGATGCCACTCCTCTGAATAGTTGTCTCCCTCAAACAGGATACTCTGAAAATCTTTTGAGATTTCAGCCAGCAGATCAAGCACAGTTTTCTTGAAAACCTGAGGGTCATTCTTGTCCTTTCCACGCAGGGAATCGCGCAGGCTGTTTGCAAAATTCCGCAGGGATTCGGCAACAGCGGCGTTCAGCACCACATTCGGGAAGGCAAGAGACTGATTGGATCCGGCAGCACGGAACTCAAACTTGTTGCCAGTAAACGCAAACGGAGAGGTACGATTACGATCTCCCGCATGTTTTGGAACGAGTGGCAGCATACTCACCCCCAGGAACAGGTCTGTGTCCTTTTCCGTGGTCAGTGTGTCGCCGTTGATCAGCTTTTGATACAGATCATACAGTTGCGTACCGAGGAACACACTGATGATTGCAGGCGGAGCTTCGTTTGCTCCCAGGCGGTGATCATTTCCTGCCGAGCTTACCGATACGCGGAGCAGATCCTGATGCTTGTAGACGGCCCGGATGACGGCTGTACAGAATACAAGAAATGCGAGATTCTCATGCGGTGTGGATCCGGGATCAAGAAGGTTATCTCCTGAATCCGTGGAAATAGACCAGTTGATATGCTTTCCAGATCCATTCAGATCGGCAAACGGCTTTTCATGCAGGAGTGCCACCAGCCCGTGCTTGCGTGCAATGCGTTTCAGCGTGATCATAATCAACTGCTGATGATCCGAGGCAATGCCACTGGTTTCGAAGACAGGGGCAAGTTCATACTGGCTGGGAGCTACTTCATTGTGCCGTGTTTTGACCGGGATGCCCAGGCGATAGAGTTCTTTTTCAGTTTCGAGCATGCAGGCAAGAATCCGGCTTGGAATTTCTCCGAAATAGTGATCATCCAGCTGCTGTCCTTTCGGAGGGGCGGCCCCTAGCAGGGTCCGTCCTGAATTCAGCAGATCCGGGCGACGATAAAAGTACTCTTCATCAATCAGGAAGTATTCCTGTTCTGCTCCAACAGTTGTCTGGACACGATCAACATTCTCTCCCAGCATGCGAAGGACGCGTCGTGCCTGGCGGTCCAGTGCGTCAATTGATCGTAACAGAGGGGTTTTCTGATCCAGTGCTTCACCTGTCCAGGAAACGAAACATGTCGGGATGGCCAAATAGCATCCATTTTCATTTTCCACCAGGAAAGCGGGGGAAGAGGGATCCCAGATTGTGTATCCACGTGCCTGATGGGTAGCCCGCAGTCCTCCATTGGGAAAGCTGGACGCATCTGGTTCTCCCTGAATCAAATCTTTTCCGCGCAGGGAAGTAACGGCTTTTCCAACTCTGGTCGGATTGATAAAGCTGTCATGCTTTCCTGCAGTCCCGCCTGTCAGAGGCTGGAACCAGTGGACAAAGTGAGTTGCCCCCCGCTCCAGAGCCCACTCCTTCATTGTGAGGGCAACGATTTCTGCATCTTGTGTGGCAATCGGAGAGTTTTTGTTGATGCAGTTCTTCATCCCCTGGAAGACTTCTTTCGGAAGCCGTTTCCTCATCTCTTCAAGACTAAATGTGTTTTCTGCAAAGTGGTCTTCTAGGTCAGGCGGATTAATGGAGGCAATGTGATTTGCACGGTGTTTGGTTGCAGCTACAAGGTTGTGAAGTCGAGTACTCATAAGATGTAAAGGGGAATGGTGTATGTTCGGGTAAATGGAGTGGAACAGGTTTAAAGAGCGTTATACGAAGCCATAAAACATTAGTTCGGAAATTTCACAGAATCTCCGCAATGTTTAGGGAGAAAATACGAAAAATCTTGAAAAATTCCCACATTTTAGACGATAAACCGCAATTATTCCAAACATGTGCTCCAACGATCCAGCTATATGGCGGTTTCCATACTTGCCTGTCCACCTGCGTTTTACAGAGACAGGTTCTTGCAGAAATCCCGCCAGGATATCCTAGCGGGACTTTTGTTACCTCGGTAGCAGAGTATCTGACACTGTGCCCAAGGCAGGGATTGCCGAATTCTGGTGCAGAGAATTACAGTTGGATGCCAGTATCCACGCGAGGGGAGCGGACTGAGGTTTCAGGAGATTTCTGACAGTGCTGCCCATGATACTCCAATGTGATCAGTCCCTCGTATTGTATTTTCGGGGGTACAGCCGGTAAATCTGTTTTCGGGTGAAAAAATCTGTCGGCAGTGGAGCTTTGGATTCGGCTACTCCATCGTGCGAAAGGTCTCTTCTCTCAGGAAGACAGGGTTCTTGAGGCCACCAGATACTCCTATAACTCCTGTGCTTCTTCATCTCCCTGATCAGCAGCAAGGCGTAACCATTTCATTGCTTCTTCGGGATTTTTCTGCACTTCCTCGCCCCAGGCACACATTTCGCCCAGAAAATATTGTGCGTCTGTGTCCCCCGTTTTGGCTGCTACTTTGAACCATTCAACGGCTTTTGATCGTCCTTTGGCACCCCCTAACCTTCAAGGTACATGATGCCCAGACCAAATTGTGCACTGGTGAGTCCCTGGTCAGCAGCCAACTGAAATCAGTGGAAGCCTTTTTCATCATTTTTGGGCACCCCTTCGCCTTGGATGTATGCCTCTGCCAGACAAAATTGTGCCTCTGCATATCCCTGATCAGATGTCAGTGAATACCATTTAACGGCAGCTTTAGCATTCTTGGGGATGTCCTGTCCGTCCATGTGCATTGCCCCCAGTATGAATTATGTTTCGGCATGTCCTTGGTCTGTTGCCAGGTGGTACCACTTGAGAGTCTCCTCAATGTTCTCTGGAACGCCATGTCCTAAAATGTAGAGCCTCTTGTAAAATTCCCTGATGACGGAGGAGTATCGCTCTGAGAGCACCTGCAGGCATCTTAGAGCGGGTATAGAGATGTTTTTACAGGGTTTTCTCCAAATTACAAGTTGATGTATGTTCAGGTCCTCACAGCTCTATTTTCCTGTGAAACCGATTTCCACATTTCGTTGCAGTTTGAATGGTTATCCCCAGCGCAAATGTACAAATCTTCCCGGAACTGCATCCAATTCTCCCTGCGGGTGCTCCCTCCGTCTCATCCCGCGGCGGTCTCTGGCAGGTACTGCCATAATCGTTGCCGTTCGCGACGAAATTTCTCCTGTGCTCCAGGGTGGCACCTGCCGCTCTGTGCCTCCCCCTGATCGTTCCCAATCCTGATTTCCGCTTTGACTGGGCGTTCTGCCGTCCAGTACCAGTATAATTCACCAAGCCTTCAGCCGGTTCCGGTGTACTCCCACAAGCTCAGAGCACCTCCAGTACACTATCTTGTACCGGAAGTGCTCTGTTTTCTCTTCGACCGCTTTGAGGCGGCTACCTCTCTACTTCACCAGCGTCATCCGTCCGGTCTTCACATGCCTCTGCTCCGCTCCGGTCGCCATGATCCGATACAGATATGCCCCGCTTGCCAGACTGCTTGCATTCATCTCTACGCTCCGGTTCGCTCCCGCCTCCAGCTCCTGCGCCGGCAGCGTGATCACCTCCCGCCCCAGCATGTCTACAATCTGGATCTGCACCTGCGCATTCTCTGGCAGGTCAAACTGGATTCTTGTACTCGGATTGAACGGGTTTGGATAGTTGCCATGCAGCGCAAACTCCGTCGGAAGCTCTGCACTCTCCTCCACCCCGGTCACCGTCTGTACCGGGACG
Source organism: Rhodothermales bacterium (assembly GCA_965203305.1). Taxonomy (GTDB): domain Bacteria; phylum Bacteroidota; class Rhodothermia; order Rhodothermales; family Bin80; genus Bin80. The sequence continues at coordinate 774,308 of OZ241874.1, forward strand.
ATCTCCCCGTTCCGGTCCACTCCCAGGATCGTCAGATCATTCCGCATCCCGGACAGGTTCAGCACCAGCGTCTGCCCTCCGTACCCGTACAGGTCCAGCTCGTAGAACTCCTCTACAGCTCCATCTGTGGACTTCACACGCATGACCTGCACCGACGGATCCAGCGAGGCATATCGCCGGGTCTCCTTATCCAGCATCAGGTTCCCCGCCAGGGTCATTACCGGCATCATGGGATCGGTCGGGTCCATCACCTGCACCTGCGCTGCTCCAAGATCTGCCGATCCGTGTACCAGTCGTACCTCTGCTTTGGTGGCCACCGACGAGGTCATCCGCATGTCCAGCACCTTGAGCATAGGTTCCGCTAGACCCCCATGCGCAATCACCACCGTATTCGTGTTCGGATTCAGGGAAAGCGTGCTCGTGATTGCCTGCTCTGCTGGCACTCCTGCCGCCTGGATCTTCAGCACATGACTGCCTGCCCCTACCGGACGGTAGGCTGTGGCACTGCGGAACTGCATTCCGCTGCTAATTCGAATGTCCCCCAGATGCAGGTCTATCGGGCTTGTCATTGGCAGGTTGTGGATGAACTGCAGGTTCGCCCGTCCCCCGCTCAGATCGGCCTGGTCAATCGGATTCTCAATCCCGTTCGCCGCAACCCCGAAGATCGCACAGCTCCCCAAGCCAATCCCTTCCTGCGTCAGGTTCACCACTCCGTTCAGGTAGCCGTTCACGGCAAACGATTCTGCATCTGCCACATTCCGCAGCCCTGCCGCGGCCAGCCGGATGTTCGTATTCGTGGGCAATGACTCCGCCCCCAGATCCACCTTCCAGAACAGATCCGCATGCACATCCAGCGTCAGACTGCCTCCCGCTGTCGGAACCGCGAGGTTCTCCCATTCTGGCATGTCTCCCTCTGGGAGCATGACTGGAGATACGGTCACGGCGGTCGTGTCATTCAGGTCCGAAGGCAGCTGCAGAATGAGCGGACGGTAGTACGACAGGGTATCCTGATCCGTTTTATGGTCCATTCCCACCGGGAACAGATACCCCCCGCTCTTGAAGCCGTCTCCTGCCGTCCCCTGTAACAGGTGCCGCGCGACCGGACCGCCGATATACGACTGGCGAGAGCCTCGCAGGATCGTGGCCTTGCACTCCTCGTCATTGTCCGCCCCGCACTTGCTCCCTGTCTGCGCCGTACTCCGACCACGGAGCTCCTGTTCTGCCTCTACATTCTGCACCGTCCAGGTATACATGCTGTCCATCGGCATGCTGTGAATCTTCCCCTGCCGGAGCGTCAGCTTCGCCATCCTCTGCTGCTTGACATCGCTTTTCAGGTAAGCGTCCGAACAGCCCTGTCTTGCCCCTGTATTTTGGCATACGCCCCTGTCTAGGGTTGGTGCCTTCCTGCGGCATATTCTGTGAGGGGATCAGGGATTCCGAAGGCAGAGAGGTTCTGTGTGTTCCCGGGAGTTTCCGTTTGTGATTCTCGTCCCCTGTTCTGTGCGGGTCTGCCGGGTGCGTCCTACTTTTTCTGGCGGGAACCAAGCGATGGTTTTGGATCCCGTGTCGTTCCCGCGGGGAAGCGGGGGAGGCTATGCTGCCTTGGCGAGTGGCACTTGTTGTTCTTTCTGCCGGGTCGCCTTCCAGTGATGAGGCAGCAGCGTGTGGAGCTCTTCGTCAGGCGTGGTTTCCACGCGCCTCAGGATATCCATCAGCCACTCCTGCGGATGGACTTCATGGAGTTGGCAAGTACTGAGCAGAGAGTAGATCGTGGCGGCATTGGCGGCGGCCGCATGCGAGCCGGCAAACAGGTAGTTCTTGCGTCCCAGTGCAATGGGACGAACCCGGTTCTCCACGAGATTGTTGTCAATCTCCACGCGTCCATTGCGGGTGAAGCCGCTCAGGCGATCCCATAGCTTCAGGGTGTAGCGCACGGCTCTGAACCAGAAGGTGTCATTGTCCCCGGTGTGTTCTCGCAGGAGGGCTTCCAGCACCTGCAGGATGGGGACGGACTGCTCCTGGCGCACCCGCACCCGCTCCGCAGCGTCTGCCCCCTGCTCGCGGAGCTCGTCCTCCACTGCATACAGCTGCTGGATCAGCACCACAGCCTGTTCCGCCTGTGGGGAGTTCTCTCCCTCGGCACGCAGAGCATTCTTGAATTTCCGCCGGGCATGCGCCCAGCACGCGAACAGTTCAATCCCGTCTATTTTCCCAAACTGATGGTAGACCGCATAGCCGTCGGTCTGCAACTCTCCCCGGAACCCCTCCAGCATTTCCGTCGGCCCTGCCCGGGAACGCGTCGGCTGATAATCCACCAGGATCAGTCCAGAGATGGGACAGGTATAGAAAAAGTACCAGCCCCTGTGATAGGTGCCACCGGCCCTGCTTTTCGCCCGATCCTGCACCAGAATGCGGGTTTCGTCTGCCTGAATATAGCCATCTGCCAGCACTTCCATGCGCAGGGGATGGTTCAGGCGATCCAGCCGGGAGGCCACCAGGTGTACCCAGTCCGTTGCCGTGGATTTGGAAATCTGTACGCCAGATTCCAGATGCAGCTGCTTCACGATCCGCTCAATCGGGAGGTGATAGAGATACTTGGAGAGCACCAGATGGGTCAGCAGGCTCTCATCCGCCCGGCACTTGCGCAGTCCGCGGTCGGTGGGCAACGGCGCCTCGCACAGTTTCGTGCCGTCTTCCCTCGCAAAGACCGGATACAGTTCGCACTTGACATACAACTGTCCCGGTTTGCGAGCCAGCTTTTCTCTCTCCACATACCCGACGAGTTTGGCATCGGGGGGAAGGTTGTCCGGGGGATCCATGCGGACCGTTTCTACGGGCAGTCCTGCGTTCTTCCAGAATTCTTTCCCCATATAGACGCGCTTTTTCCCGGTCTTCTTCCGCCTCTCTTTCCGCTCCACCTCGTGCCAAGCGGCAGCAGAGACCTGATCTGGAAACATCTCATACTGGCTACGGTCATGCCGCTCGCTTTTCGGTCGATACTTCTGACTTCTCACGAAGGCAAGCTCCTGTTTGAGGGCGCGGATTTCTTTGCGCAAGTCTTGGATCTTTTTCTCTTGGGTCTCGCACTTTGCCCGCAGAGTCTTGCTCTCCCGGTCTTGGGTCTCGCACTTTGCTTCCAGGGTCTCAATCTCCCGGTCTCTGGCTTCGCACTTCGTTCGCAGGGTCTCGCATTCCCGGTCTAGGGTCTCAATCTTCTGGTCTCTGGCTTCGCACTTCGTTCGCAGGGTCTCGCATTCCCGGTCTAGGGTCTCAATCTTCTGGTCTCTGGCTTCGCACTTCGTTCGCAGGGTCTCGCATTCCCGGTCTAGGGTCTCAATCTTCTGGTCTCTGGCTTCGCACTTCGTTCGCAGGGTCTCGCACTCGGCGGTCTTCTTCCGAAGAGCTTCCAGAATCTTCTGGGGCGGGGCGTGCTCGGACAGGATGGGAGCGATGCGTTCCATGCTGGAAATATACAACATAAAATACTAAAAGTGAAAATTTATGCAACATAAATATAAATACTGTTCCTGAATCCATCCCCACCCAAGATCCCCTTCCAATACAGCCACTCCAGCTTCCAGGAAAAATCCCCGGCATGGAATCACGAAGAGACAACAGACTGCCAGAAGAACCCGCAGACCGATAACACGACCACCCCTCGGTCACAGAGTGGACTCAGGAAGGCACAAATCCACCATACCAGCGTATCCCCCCTGACAGCTTATATGGAGGCTGTTCGGACGGATACCTTTTCAGCAGCAGTCCCTTGGCGTTGTTCACCGTGACACTGTCCAGCACCGTCATGTCCCCGGTCATCACCTCCTGCACCTCTTTCCCCCTGAACTCCACCTGCACATCCAGATCCCCCTTCTTCGCAAAGTGGAAGTCCCCATGCACCACCAGACTCGGCATCTTGTCCGATGCCGTTTTCCCCTCGTACCGGGACGCATCCGCTACCACCATCAGATCTCCCATCACGATCTTCGTCGTCATGGGATGCAGCTTCACCCCCGCATTATTCGAACTGGTATAGACCCCCTTCGTCTGCATAAAGTCCCCATGGATCATCACACTCCGCTTGTCATCATCGTCATTGTGTTCCGTGTTCAGACCGCCGGTCCCGCTGATCATGAGATCCCCCATGAACTCTGTCATTTCCGTGTATGGCCAGATCGTGGCGGAACCCAGGGTCACCGCATCCGTGATCACCACCTTCTTGTTGAGCGTTTCCACCGACCCCTGCATGGCCGACAGACTGTCTATCGTCAGCATCTTCTTGTCCGCACTGGCACTCAGGATTCGCAGCAGTCCATCGTCGTTCTCGGTCGTGCCACTCAGTTTCGGGGTCCTCGTCCCGTCAAACACGATGGTCCCCAGCATCTTGCTGTCCGCACTCGCGTCCAGCACCGTTTCCTTGCTCCCCTTCGGAATGTTGATCATGCCTGCCTTCAGACTCCCCGTCAGCGTCAGCTTCACATCTGGACGGGAGTTCGCCCCTTTCCCGTCTGTCCCCTTGTTGTATCCGTTCAGATCCCGCACATTATTCCGCTTCTTCGTGTCTTCCGGTCCCAGCATGAGCGTCCCGTCTCCCAGATCCACCATCGCCTCCTTCGCAATACTCACCAGGGCCGTGTTCCCAATATATTCGCCTTGACTCACCCGTCCCAGCACATGCAGGTCCCCGCCCCCGGTCATGAGCTTGCTCTTGCCACTCACCGTCACCTTCCCGTTTACCATCACATCCTGCCCCCTGGTATGCAGCTCCCCTGCCGCCACCTCCACGCTGTACCGGTTCACCTGCGCGAGAGCATCTTGGGCATTTGTTCTGCTCGCGGTACGATGCAGCGGAGAGGTGCCCACGGTCAGCATTCCGTCCACCGTCAGCTTCCCCTTGGTGACCATCAGCTTCCCAGGCAGCAAGCGACTGCCCGGTGCCATGATCTCCGCCTTCGCATGATTCACGGTCACATCCCGCGGGTCAAACCATTCCAGATCCCCCGCTTTCACCTCCCGTGCACCCGGGGTGATGTAGGTCAACATATACCGATCCGCCACATTGGGATCCGCCATCCTGTCCGTGGAGAGGCTCCCCGGATCATTCGCATCCTTCCGCAGCATCCCGTTCTGGACCGTGATCTGGTCCGTCACATGCAGGGTCGAATCCGTTGTGCTCTCGGCATCCACCAGCGACAGCGTGCCACTGCACAGCCCCAGATTTTTTGTCTTGATCACCTCCTCCAGGCGCAATTCTCCACTCCCGACCTGAACAGACAGAGCCTCCAGCGTCGGTTGCAGGGCAGCCTTCTTTACCAGATCGGTGTTTCGGCTCCCGTAGGTCAATCTCTTGATTGCAGATGTCTCATTCAGCTCCCCGCTGAGTTCCCCCTGAAGAATCAACGATTCCTCCACCGTCACATCCTTGTTTGCCGTCAGTTCCGCATTCGGCCCCACATGCAGCGTCTTCACCGTCAGCGGACCTTTCCCAGGTTCCACCCGCAGATCCCCAAGCGTCACCAGGGCCCCCAGCGTGAGCCCAAGCGTGGCATTGCCGATCACAACGCTCTCTCCGGCATCCGTCAAGACAAGGTGATTCCCGAAGGCCAGTGAGGTATCGTTCGCCGTGCACATCCCGTCCACCCGGGAAGTGGCCGGAACTTCCATCCCGAGACTCTTGCCCCCGGCAGCCAGATCCCCATCCACACGAAGGCTGTGGAAGGTCCTGCGCATAACCGTATTCGTTTCCAGAGAGTCCGTATCCAGGTACACCCGTCCTTTGCCGCCGAAGCTCACCGTATCCTCAATTACCAGGTTTCCCCCAACCGAAGAGGTCAGCGTGATTTCCTTGTCCCCACTTGTTTTCGCAAATGGAGCCATGAACAGCACCCGCGGAGCACACCGCGAGGTGGATTCGCTCGTAGCTGGACTCGTTTCGGTGAGGGTATTGGAGTACACATTAAGGTCTCCCTCAATTGTTGCTGCCCCTTCAAACTGTATCCCGGGAATATGATACGTTCCTCCGGCATAGTCATATTCGTCTCTTCTCCTCTCATTGGAGTATTCACAGACCCACTTGTTGTCACTCGGATCCCAGCCAACTCGAATCCCGGAATCGGCAGCGGTATTCGCCTCGCCATAGTCAGCCGTATTGGTGTAGGGAGTCCCGCCATCCCGCAAGATCACATCCCCCGAGATCGTCGATGTCTTCGCAAACAAAATCCGGGAATCGTTCCACTGCGCTACATCTCCCTCCACCGCCACATCCTCCCGGAAAATGAGGTCCGTCGAAATCTTTGAGCCAGTATATGCATCGTTTTGAATGCTTCCAGCGACTGTGACCGGACCCACCCGCTTCAGCTCCACACAAAGACTGCCTGTGGCTATTGCGAAGATTCCGGCCGGAATCGTTCCCATGCCCCGAATGCGTTTGCAATCATTTTGGTCAAAACCGTCCGAAAGAGGCGAATATGCACTACCGTCAAGAAATTGACTGGTGCCCCGGCTGCCGGGACCGGTGGTAGCATTCCGGTATGCAATCCAGAGAGGATGACTTGTGCCTTTCGTCACATCTTCAATTGTACCATCCACCGTGAACTCATGCACAACATGAACTACAAGATCCACCTGGTCTATACGCAGAGTAGCCCCGCCATGGACTCTCAATGCGTTATCTATTGGACTGCCTCCGTTTGCTCCCATACCTCCCACTCTCAACTCACTCACCTTTCCTGCCTTTGTCCCTCCCTTCACAGTAAAACTCCGGGAGACCACCAGTGCAGGAAGTCGAACACTCTCTCCATCCGGAATGGTCAGCGTGCCGGTAATCGCAATCCGTTCCTCTGTTTTGTTCGCAATCCAGAAAAACGGGAAGGTCCTGGCCCCTGCACTCAATGTGATATTCTCAAATTGAACGCTTGCGTTCGGATCCAGTCGAAACTCACCCGCCGGGCCAATCGCAAAGGTGCCCGTGAACTGGATTGTTCCCTTCACGGGAGTGGTATTTCCCTGTACGTAGGTCCCGAATCGGAATTTTTTGTCCAAGGCAACGGTGGGGGCTGCCAGCGTAACGCTCCCTCCTGCCCGGCGAACCCGGATCAGGAGTACATCCCCATTGCGTTTTGACACCAAGTCAAAGCCACGCTCCAGCGTACACGGACCATTCGCATTCGCAGGATTTATATTATTGCAATTTCCGTCCGTTTTGCCATTGGCCGGGTCTATGTAAAGCGTTATCTGTGCGAACACACTGGAAGCCGCGAAGAGAAGAAACAGAAAAACGAATCCTGCCCCCTATATCTTTTATGAACCATTAAATGGGGTAGTTTCCATGTGTGGATGCAGGGGGCAGGAGAGTCCGGCGAATGCTGCTGTTTTGTTAGCGCTGGAGGGGACGGTTGGATCTGTATCCATAACTTCCGTAAGTTTCACTTTCTCACAGCGGATTAACTCCCCGGGAGTAACTAGTAGCCCCCAGCATCTTGAATGCCCGGGGGGGAGATGTACCCCGGGGAGTTGCTGTGACCGACATCCTGTGAAGAGTATGTGCCACTTGAGCACCTATATAGGGGCAGATGACGGTCACCGCTGATCCGCATTCTTACTCACCTTCAGAACAAATATACGATGAATCCTGAAGTAAACTGCACTGCCTTTGCAGGCATTGACTGGGGGGATTCCTCCCATCAGGTCTGCGTTCTTGACTCCGAGGGCACCGTTCTTGGAGAGAAAGCCTTTGCCCACTCCGGGGAAGGGTTGCGTGATATGATCACTTGGCTTCTTGCTTGCGTCAGCTGTATCTCCGCCCAGGTTGCTGTTGCTATTGAGCGTCCGCACGGTGCCGTGGTGGACACGCTGCTGAATCGGGGCTTCCAGGTCGGTGCCATCAATCCCAAGCAGTCAGATCGCTTTCGGGACCGGTTCTCCCCCGCAGGAGCCAAGGATGACCGCCGGGACGCACGCGTCCTCGCCAGTGCCATCCGAACCGACCCGCACTGCTTCCGAATGCTCTCCCCGCTGCCTGCCGAGCAGGTCACTCTGCGCGAATGCTCCCGCATGACAGAGGATCTGACCGAGCAGAGAACCAAACTCACCAATCAGATCCGACAGCGACTCCATGAGTACTTCCCCCAATTCCTGGAACTGGGCGGAATGCTCTACACCCTGTGGCTGCTGGAACTCTGGAAACTCATCCCCACCCCAGAGCGGGCGAAGCGGGTACGGCTCAGAACAGTCGCCACATTGATGAAAAAGCATCGCATCCGTCGACTGACCCCGGAGCAGGTCCTGCAGATTTTACGAAGCCCGTCCGTCTATGTCGCTCCCGGTGTTCTGGATGCGTCTGTCCGGAATATCCAGCGCCTGTGTGCGCTGCTGCATGTGGTGAACGAACAGCTTCGCGAGGCAAAGCGTGAAACAGAAGCTCTCCTGGATGAGATGGATGCCGCCACACAGCCCGCCCCGGAAGAGGAATGCCCCGTGGCAGGGGAGAGGGGCACAGATGAATCCAGAAGCGAAGAAACAGCCACAGAGTCCGAATACCGACACAGCATCATTGCGATTCTCCGATCCATGCCCGGGATTGGAACTACGGTCTTGGCAACCCTGCTCTCGGAAGCCGGCGAACTGATCAGCAAACAGGACTATAGGGCCTTGCGATGTCTGTGCGGGGTGGCTCCCGTTACCAGACGATCTGGAAAAACCCGGACCGTCGTCCGACGACTGGCAATGCACAAGCGCCTCAATAATGCAATCTACCACTGGGCCATGGTGGCCATGCAACATGACCCCATCTCCAAAGCCAAGTACAGGGCCCTGCGGGCACGAGGACACTCCCATGGACGCGCGCTGCGAACCGTGGGAGATCGCCTCCTCGGAGTCGCATGTGCCATGCTCCGAAATGGAACCCTGTTTGATCCCGAAAGAATAAGCAGAGGTGCGCAGGCGTAGCCAGAAATCTTCCCCAAAACACACACAGAACCACACGCCGAAAGATCAGAACCTATGACTGCCAACCTCTCTTATATTGTCCGATTTTTACCTTCTATAAATGGTGAAGAGTCCCCCCCCCCCAATTTTTGTAGATATTTCATGAGGTTGATGTGTTGGTTGATGAAACGTTTTTGTGATGTGATCAGGCCACAACCGGCGTGATCTTGCCCTAATATACACATGGAACAGTGGGTATGACTAATCTACCTGCAATTTTTTCAGATTCTTTTTTCGGGGGAAAGTTTTGTCTTCTCGTTCGTGTATGATCAAACGGGGGAGGGGTTGTACCGCAGGGCAACAAGAGACATGCCTACCTGAAATTCCTACAATGTTCCATCCTGCTGTATCCCAACATTGATTGCAGGAAAAAACAATCGTGTATCGGCGCCAACTGTTCCCAAAGGGAGACAGTTCTCAATTGCTCCAGGTTATACATTTATGCCCAAGCTTTCGGTGTGAGCTCTCTACTCTGGCAGTGCGCACCGCGAAAAACCACAAATCCGTAGCAACGGGGGCATCTGCATACCCAGTAGCTCAGTCAGAAAGTGTCACACCAAGCCCGGGTTCTTCCAGAAGATGCATGTATCCGCCAGACAGGTAAAACCCTCCCCGTGCCACATCTCTGGAGAGATCAAAGCTGCCATCCAGGTCCACATATCGCGTTCCAGGACACGCATATGCAGCATGCAGGGCAGCAGCAATGCTGATTACGCTCTCATCCATACAGCCCCACATCAGGTCAATCCTCGCCAGTTGTGCCAGTTCTGCAATCTGCAGCGCCCCCGTAATTCCACCGCACTTCATGAGCTTGATATTCCAAATTCCAAAGGGCGCGGCGGAAACCATCCCGAGAGCGTCCGATGGACCATGCAGACTTTCGTCCGCCGCGATGAGACTCCTGGCATCCTCTGGCAGTTTGAGCATATCTTCCTCCTTTCCTCTGGCAAGAGGTTGTTCAATGAGCTCAAGTCGCAATGCACGAGATTCACGAGCCAGATATTCAGTCTGCGAGACCGTGTATCCCTGATTTGCATCCACACGGATGTGAACACTGGCCGGACATGCGGATCGCAGGGCCCGCAGGCGTTCCAGGTCTTCCCTGTAATGTAATCCGAGTTTGACCTTCAGGCAACGGAATCCACGCGCAAGATATTCGCGTGCTTCCTCCAGCGTTTCCTCCAAGGACAGAATTCCAATGGTGATGGAGGTAGGAAGCGGTTTTCCGGGGGTTCCGAGCATGGCTGCTACGGGCACGCCAATACTCCGTGCCAGAAGGTCATGGAGTGCCATATCCAGAGCTGCCATGGCAGAAGGGTACTGCAAGCAACTGATTCGCACCTGCTGTGTCAATGCCCGAAGCAGTTGTGGATTCTGCCCTTTCAAAACGTGATGTGCAGACTCATCCAGTACTTCGAGAGACTCTCCGGCATCTTCAGATGTCACCGCGGTCGGGGCGGCACACCCAAAACCGGACACTCCATGATTGTTTTCCAGCCGAACAAAATGCAAATCCACCACACGGACTTCTCGTGTGGCAATCACATACGGACGGATCAGAGGAAGCTGTTCGGTCCAGATCTCTGCGTGTTGAATCGTCATGAAGACAGTCTATGTCGGATTGCAGCCGAGAGGCGTTCCACGCCATCTTCCAGAGGGCGGACGACAGGAATCCCGTGACATGCTTCCAGTTCGGAGGCAATCTGTGCGGAGTGCGGATCCTCCAGTCCATGCGTATACAGTGTGATTCCCCATACCTCTGCCCCTAAAAGGCGGATGAGTTCGAGTTCCTCGGACAGCGGAGGCAACATGCAGTCAATGTGCTCAAAGTCTTCGTAGTGGGTTCGTGCCGGAGCATGCTGCAGGATCACCCCGGCGGCCCTTGCGGAGCAAATCAACTCTGAGCCGGCGGGTCCAGCCGGATTTCGGAGCGCAGACTGCCCTTCCAGAAGAATCACATCTGGACCTGTCTCACGGTCACACTGTACGATGGCATGTTCCAGTTCTCCTGCTACAAAATCATTCAGGGTCGCATCAAAAATGAATCCGTACCGGATCCCCTGCAACCAGCCCGTCTGTCCCGTATAGATCACCTCTGCATGTGTGTTCTGTGCACGAAATGCTTTCTGCAAGAGCATGGTCGTAGTTCTTTTTCCAATGGCACAGTCCATTCCCAGAACTGCAACACGCGGGGCAGACACGGAAAAGACCTCTCCCGTCCAGAAATGCAATTCCGAAGCAGGGCGGGGTTTGCGCAGGTCAATGATCTTTCCTTTTGCCTTTTTCAGGAGCTCGGCATCATCCGAGAGCAGCTGATGAAGTCCGTTCACGAGAGTCAGTCCGGCAGATGCTGCCGCAAGCAAATCCTCTCTCAGCGTGTCGGGAAGCAGCCCGCCAACAGTTGCCACGCCGACTATGCAATGGGTGGGTGACACAGGCATCTGATTCAGGGCATCAGATATTGAACGATAGAATGGAATATTGCGCACATGCCCGTCCAGTACATCTCCTGCGTCCTTTCCTTCGTGCGCAGAATCAATCACGCCCAGAAGTTCATATCTACTGGGGCCTCGTACAAGTCCATGTGCAGTTTTTGCGAATACGCTATCAAATAGTCCGTTCGCAAGTACAAGTGCAGATTTTTTCATGAATTCTCAACTCTTCAGCAGGCAGGTGGCATTTGCAAACCAAATGCCTTCAACTCATACCCATACCAGTTCGTGCTGTATTCTCTCAACAAACTGTAAATTTTGCCGTGGTTGTGTTTTCAGAATGCATGTATCCCGGTTCCGTTAATTGATCACCTCATCTTGTCAAAAATAATCCATGATTCCGAAACCCGTACGCACCTTCACCAGTGCCCCCTCGTTGCCAGCCTCCCTTGAGAGGCTACAGGAATTGGCCTATAATGTACGCTGGGCCTGGGATGACGACACGGTTGCTCTTTTTCAGAGGCTGGATGAGGAGCTCTGGAACAGTTCAGGACATAATCCGGTGCGGATGCTGGCCCGGCTGCCTGTATCCCGACTGAGGGAGCTGGCAGAGGATGAAGGCTTTATTGCGCATTTGAACGAAGTCTGTGCTTCTTTTGAGTCTTACATGAAAGCGGGGTCAACCTGGTATTCCCGCACCCATGCATCCGATGGACTGCTGGCGGCATACTTCTCCGCCGAGTTCGGTGTTACAGAGTGTATCAAGATTTTTGCCGGAGGTCTGGGCGTTCTGGCCGGGGATCATCTCAAGAGTGCCAGTGATCTTGGTGTTCCGATTGTTGGGGTCGGCTTGATGTACCAGCAGGGGTATTTCAGCCAGCATCTGGATGCCGGCGGCTGGCAACAGGAATCGTACATAGAGAATGACTTTGCATATCTGCCTCTGATTCTGGAGCGGGAATCAGATGGTTTGCCGCTGCAAGTGGATGTGGAAATTGGCGAGCGAACCGTATCTGCCCGGATCTGGAGACTGCAGGTCGGGCGGACTCCCCTGTACCTGCTGGATACCAATTTCAGTGCCAATACGCATGACGAAGACCGAAATCTGACAGATTACCTCTACGGAGGAGGGAATGAACTTCGGATTCGTCAGGAGATCATGCTTGGGATCGGAGGGTACCGGGCCCTGCAGAAACTGGGACTCAAGCCTCAGGTGTTTCATGTGAATGAGGGGCATTCTGCGTTTTTGACACTAGAGCGTACGAAGCAGTTGATGCAGGAGCACCAGATGTCCTTTGAAGAGGCCCGTACAGCCACTGCGGCAAGCGTCGTTTTCACCACGCATACTCCCGTAGAGGCCGGGCATGACCGGTTCCCGCCCGAATTGATGGACCGCTACCTTGTATCCTATGCCAAACAATCGCTGGGACTGGAACGCAAAGAGTTTATGGCCCTCGGACGGGAGAATGCCGATGATGACAAGGAGTTTTTCGGGATGACGAAACTCGCACTGCGCATGAGCAGTGCCTGCAATGGAGTTGCGCGTCTGCATGGAGAGGTAAGCCGGGCCATGTGGCAGTCCCTCTGGCCTTCCCTGCCGGAAAACGAAGTCCCCATCAGTCATGTTACCAACGGCATTCACATAGCTTCCTGGATTTCCGGTTCGCTCCAGCGTTCTCTGGACCGCTATGTTGGGCCGCGCTGGCGGGAGGAAGCCATCAGCGAGTCTCAGTGGAGGCATGCAGAGGAGATCCCGGATGATGTACTCTGGCACATACATCTGGCGTGCAAGGAGCATCTGATCGTGCAGGCCCGCAGGTCTCTGCGATCCCGGCTGCTTCGGCTTGAGGCTCCGGCAAAAGAGATTGCCCGTGCGAAGGAAATTCTGGACCCGCATGCCCTGACTATAGGATTTGCAAGGCGATTTGCCACCTACAAGCGGGCCAGCCTTCTGCTTCGGGACTTGCAGAGGCTGACAGACATTTTGACCCATCCTGCACAGCCGGTGCAAATCATTTTCGCGGGAAAAGCTCATCCCAAAGACCAGCCGGGCAAAGAACTCATCCAGAAAATTGTTGCGGCATCCAGCACGGAGCCTCTGTGCCATCATATTGTTTTCCTGGAAGACTATGACATGGCGATTGCCCGCGATCTGGTGCAGGGAGTAGACCTGTGGCTAAACACCCCCCGCCGTCCAAGGGAGGCAAGCGGGACCAGTGGAATGAAAGTGGCTGCAAACGGAGGACTAAACCTCAGTATTCTGGATGGATGGTGGGAGGAAGGCTATGACCCGTCCATCGGCTGGTCTATCGGGAAGGGGGAGATGATGGAGAATCCTGCCTACCAGGATGAGCGAGACGCAGAGCATCTCTATGACCAGCTTGAGCATGCAATTATTCCCCTGTTTTACGAGCATTCGTCTGAGGGCCTTCCCCTAAAGTGGATTGCCCGAATGAAACGCTCCATTGCCGTGCACAGCAGCTTTTTCAATACGCACCGCATGGTCCAGGAGTATACCGAAAAGATCTATCTGGCCGCGGCTTCATGCACTGAGGCACTCTATACCAAGGATATGAAAGAAGTCCGGTCCCTTTCAGACTGGGAACGCAGAGTACAAGAATCTTGGCCGAATGTCCAGATTCATATCCACGAAGAGGCCACGAAAGACCACCTGCAGGTGGGTGATCCGTTCTCTGTCAGGGCTGACGTAACGCTGGGAACTCTTTCGCCGGATGATGTAGAGGTAGAACTGTATCTGGGGCGTGTTGCTGACGGCGGGGAGATTGCAGATGCTGCGATCACCCCCATGCATCTGGTCAAAGCTGGTCAGAATGGCACTCCGCACTCCTACGAAGCCGAGAATGTCACTTGCATGAAAAGCGGGGAAGTCGGATACACGGTTCGAGTTCGTCCACAACGTGGAGACCAGCCTCTGCTTCACTGCTCCGGTCTGATGACCTGGGCTCAGTGAGCACCGGACTCCTCAAGCGTATCCAGCGTTATCCACTCAGGATTCTCAAAAATTCTGTCGGATAATTTGGTGTAGACTCCCAGATTCGTGACTTTGATGACATTTGCCTCGTTGCTCTCTGGATATTTCCGGGTATCCGAAAGCAGGATCCCGCCGTAGTTGCGGTATCCTTCCCAGGTCCGGGTGAAATTGGGTTCTGCGGCATCGGCATTGGCATAGTAGGACCACTGCTGGACCAGTCCGGATTCTTTCCCCACATAGACATCGTATCCGTTGTCCGGCGTAACTCCTACGCCATCAAATCGGAGAGTAAGAACATGTGCCTCTTTTCCATCCGGCATCATCTCTTCCCCTTTATATCCCAGCGTTACCCCGGAATCCTTAAGCTTGTAGGGCATCAATAGCCAGTAGCCTGCATTGATCCAGTCCCTGTAGGCACTGGCAAGCAGATCATCCGCAGGAATGATTTCGTTGCCATGTCTGAAGGCTCGCCCTTCCATCGTATGGATATTCATAAGCACGACGGTGCTGTCTCCCTGCCAGCGGAATCTGCCGGTCCACTTGTCCCATATCAGATCCTCTCCGAAGATAGTCCAGCTCAGGTACCGGGCCTGCTCCCATGCCGCGCGGCCGCCCATACTCATCATGACCTGATCGGCGATTGCAATGGCACGGGGGTCGGAATCTTCTGCATTGAATCCCTCCATCGGCGGATTGGGATCATCCTGCGCAGCTGCCAGTGCGGGGATCAGAAGAAGAAGTATAATGGAGTTTTTCATGCGATGGGGGATGTTGTCAAAATTGGTGGTGGTTGGATCCGTTCAGAGATGAACGGTTCCGTATCCTCTTGGATCCGTTACCTCACTGCCCTGTGGGATCTCGCCAGGAGTTTCTTTCGTTTGCAATGCTATTTCTTGGAACCTTGTTCTGCAGCGATTTCTTCGGGATTCTTGTCCCATACGGGTATTTTAGCAAAATATGGGGAGCGCAAATAGAAGATCTTCCCATGTTCAATCCAGAAGCCTTTTCCGAGGTATTCTTTTCTTTTTTGGGGACGGGGATAATCCGAGCCCTCTGAGTTTCTCTGTGCGTATTCGTCGGATTGTCTGGCCATCGTGCTTCCAGATCAGCCAGGCTTCTTGAGGTTTGAGGGAGACACTCTACATCAATATATTCGTGTTTGGGAAAAGGAGTTCTCACTGTAGATGAACTGGACAAGATAGTTCAAGATATTCTGTTAGAGTGAGACATAAAATTTGGTATTTGACAATGTGCTGACATTAACAAATATTTTTCTTGGGAAGAAAATTTGGTTTTGGTTAGATGCTGTATTATATTCCGCATGTTCTGTGAGGTGACTCGTCAGGGTTTTTGCTTCATCTCAAACTATTGCTCAGCTATAAACACATCAAACTCAATTACGAAAACTACATTTCTTAATCTTCTCGCGATTTTAGTCATTGTTTTCGGGTTGACAGCATTGTCTACACCGGATCCTGCTACGCCGCTTGCAAATCCACCTGTTTTGCTTGAAGGGAAAGCCTGTTGCGACGGTTGTTGTGGGCATGTATGTCGTACCAACACAGATGGTACCTGTGAAGCAAAAGATTGCTCTTTCTTCAGAAGGCTTTTTGGATGTTGCAGGCTCATAGGTGAGACTACAGCAAATTCCAGATGACGGAGGGGTATCTCTCTGAGAGTGCTTGCAGGCACACTGGGCCGGACATAAAGGTGTTCTTGCGTCCTGTCTTGATGTTTTTACCCTGTTTTGGGACGGTATGCATGTTCCTTATTACGGGAATGTACGGTGTGGTTATTGCCCAAGAAAACAATTCTCCGTATACCCTCACTGAAATTTTCAGGATTGGAGACGAGTCTAGTGAAGACTCCGTTTTCATTACAAATCACGAGGCTACAAGTATAGCAGTCAACAGTGCCAATCAGATATTTATTGGGGGAGGGTGGCCACCGGTTTCACCAGTCATGTCCTTCTCGAGTGAAGGACATTTTATCGGGTTTGTAGGGGCAAAAGGAAGAGGTCCTGGAGAATTTCGACAAAGTGATAGTGTGATCATAGGTCCGAAAGACTCCATTTATGTTTACGATTCAGAATTAGACCTTTTACTGGTCTTTGAGCAAAACACCCTACAATATGCATCCAGTATGAGTCTTCTCAATTCGGAAAGTCCGGCGGGGCCGAAAAAACTGCTCGGTGTAACAGACAGTAGCTATGTTTTTTGGTATTCACAGCCGTACTGTCCCCCGGTGAATCGGGTGTGTGGATACAGTCGAAATGAGGCAAGATTTGACTCTGTAAACTTGGTTAGTAGACGAGGTATCTTGGCTAAGCTGTCCATAGCAAGGCTTCCTGCCAAAGAATACGTTGTCAGAACAACCAGAAGTTCTATAAGCACAATGCCCTTGCCCTTTGGCAGAGATCCATTTTTTGTGTATAAAAACGGGCTTTTGTATGCTGGGTGGAATAATGAGATTGATATTAAGGTTGTTTCGGAAAATGGAGAGGTGATGCGAACTATGAAGAGGAGGCATAGCCCGGTTTCTGTCACTCAAAAAGAGAGGACCGAACTCATATCGTACAGGTCAAGGAGGGATCAAAGAACGATTCTAAGATCTAAACTGTTGTCCGAAACAAAACCTGCGTACGATGCACTGGTCGTAGATGATAACGGGCATGTCTGGATCAGAGAGTATCCGAGGAGTATAAATTCAAAATTTGCCAACTGGCTTATCTTTGATTCAGATAGCCAGTTGATCGGGGAGATGGAGTTACCTGTGAATGTTCTCTTGCAAGAGATCACACGAGGTCGTGCGTATGCAAGCGTAAATTCGGAGATGTACGGTCCGTATATCGTTGTGTACTCAGTTACAGAGAAATAACGTTTAGTGCACTCAATCCGTTCTCTGGCATGAATAGACACACATTTTTGCCTGTTTCCCATCAACTGTGTGTCAACGGATAATGCATAGCACGCTGAGCTGTCCTTTAGTTGGATAGAGGTCATTTCTGTGACTATCCTTCCTTCTGTGATACAGCACATCTTGGATCAATCATTATCCAGAATCCGATGATAACACTCCACGGTTACTGCCGCATACAAGACTGGGGGATGTCCCCGGAAAGGCACTGTATCCAGCCAAGGGTGTCAAATCCCGAATCAGTTCGCCCAAATGACGTAGCAACGACCAGCGAAGATGCTGCCAAGATCCATGCTCTCCCTCACCATCTACTGCCAACGCAGAAGCAACTGATTATTGATGGGATTTCCCGCACAGATTCGGATGACCCGCTCACACGGTACTAGTAGTGAAGTTCCTTCACCAGCGCGGCCCAGTCTATACTGCCTCCCGGGGCAGTATTCCGCGACCGAAGAAAATCTGTGATGGCGAACACGGCTTTTGACTTGTGTGTCTGCAACCCGTTCTTTGCGTGCTCTCCCATCACAGAAAGCAATTCCGTGTACGCATCCTCCCACATGGAGAGTTCATGCCAGAATGCTGGCCCGACTAGGCGAACATGAGTATCACTCTGGGGCTTATGTACGTGAGGGCCCATGAGGAGTGAACCATTTTATGGGCTTGCAGGTTGACAGATAAATTCCATCGTCACCATGGCACAGGCAGGCAAGACCTATCGCGGCGTCACCTACCGCATGCTTCCCGATGAGGAGCAGGAACACCAGCTCCATGGGATGTGCGGGGCCTGCCGCTTCGTCTGGAATTTTTTCCTTGCCAGAAATCAGGCGCAGGTTGCCACCGCGAAAGAGAATGGCACTGCCATGCCTTCGACTGACTGGCGAACCCTCTTTACGGAATTCACACAATTGCGAAATGATCCTGCGTATGCATGGCTGCAGGAATACTCCTTTGCCTGTGTTCGCCACACGCTGAAACAGCTGTCGCAGGCATTTAAGAACTATTTTGAAGAACGGGCCCGCAAGCCCCGGTTTAAGGCCAAGCATAAAACGACTCCCTCCTTCACGATTCCCGATCATGTCAGGATTGCGGCCGGGAAGATTCACATCCCCAGAGTCGGGAAGGTGCGGCTCCGTCGACGGGGAGAGAATCCGTATCCCGATGGAGTCCCGAAACAGGCCCGCGTCTACAAACAGGGGAAGAACTGGTATGTCTCGGTAACCTACGAGATTGACGAGCCGGTGCGGGTAGACAATGGTGTCACTGCGGGGATTGACCGGAACGCCAGTGGCATGATCGCGGTGGCCTACTCGGATGACACGCTGGATGAGGTGCTGGATCATCCCACCAACCCGGTCTATGAGACCAGGAGAAAGCGCAAGCAGCGGAAGCTGGCCCGGCAACTGGACTGGCAGGAGGAGGACGGCCGGGAAGAGACGTCGAACCGGGCAAAGAAGACGCAACAGCAGATTGCCAAGTTAAGCAGAAAAGAGGCGAACTGCCGGCACAACCGCAATCACCAGAACAGTGCCCGGATTGCCGAAAAGGCATCCACGGTGAAAGTGGAGAAGCTGTCCATCAAGGGGATGACCGGATCTGCCAGGGGAACGATAGAGAAGCCAAGCAAAAATGTTCGGCAGAAAACGGGGCTGAACCGGGTTTTGCTGGAAGGAGCCCCCGCCCAGCTGGTACAGATGCTGGGGTACAAGTGCGTTTTCGTTCTCTATGTGGTGGCAGCGTACACCAGCCAGACCTGCGGTCTGTGCGGACATGTAGACAGGAACAGCCGGGCCACATTGCGCAAGTTTGCGTGCCTGGGTTGTGGCTATGAAGAACACGCGGATCTGAATGCGGCCGCGAACATCTTGCGGGCCCCAGGGCATGGGGCATCTGGACGTGCGAGGGGCGTTCCCGGTGGGGACCCCGATAACCCGTCAAGTGTACGTATACCGGGTCCATCTTAAGATGGACCCTCACGTATATAAGCCCCGTCACAATCTGTGAAGAGCAGTACTTACAATAATGGATGATAGTACACCCCGTGGGGTGTGACATGGAGACAAACATAGACAAGTATTTGATTCATCTGCGAGAATGTTCGCAGGAACGGAACTCGGACGGAAAATGGCTGGAAGCATTCACTGTTGAGGTTGCTCCGCATATTTCGGAATGGAATATAAAACAGTGCTGGCCCCGCGATGACTGGCCTGACAGGAAAAAGCACTTACCCCGCACGAACAGGCTGGACCCAAGCATTGATCTGGTCGGGGTTCGGCATGATGGAAAGATTGTTGCGATACAGTGCAAGTCCCGCTACCAGGATGGAGAACTACGCACCATCAACAAGGGAGAATTAAGCAATTTCTTTAATGCTGCCTCCGCCTCAATATGGCAGGAGAGGTGGGTTGTTACGAATGGGCCTAACCCGTTTACCAGGACGGCGGAAAACGCGGAGGAATGGAAGGACAACGAGGACAGGCTGAAATTGGTGGATATACAGAAGGATTTACTGGATGAGCGTGGGGCAGGGCAAGGAGTTCTGACAGAAGCGGAAGATAGCAGGCAGAAAATGCAGGATAGTTGTGTCAGTGCAGCTGTAGCAAAGTTGCGTGATCACGCGAGATTGGATGCGGGGGGAATTCCCAAAGGCGAAGGAAGAGGCAAGATCATCCTGCCCTGCGGGACGGGCAAGACACGCATCTCCCTTCGCATCATTGAAGAATTGACACAGAATGGTGATATCGCCATTGTCCTGTGCCCGTCCATTGCCTTGGTTGCTCAGATACGGCGGGAGTATTTGCGGAGTGCAAAGGGAGAGATACGGGTTTTAGCCGTCTGTTCCGATAATACAGTGTCGCCTCCGAGTGAACTTCCGAAAGACAGGAAGACTGTCAGTTCAATTATGGCTGACTACAGCTATATAAAGTGGGAGACTCTTAAGGGAGATGTCACGACATGTTCTGCGGAAGTTGTTGAATTCATGCAGATCACCCGGGAGGAAGAGTGCGCCATTGGCATTATCATCGGCACCTATCAGAGCGGTCATAAAATCGCCGGGGCCCTGCGAGAAGCAGGAAAGGCCTGCGTGCTCATCTGCGACGAGGCGCACCGCACTGCGGGGATTCACATGCAAAAACTCGAGGAACACAACGAGACATTACGTAACTTCACGGTCTGCCATGACAGGGACCTGTTTCCCGTGAAGTACCGCATCTATCAGACAGCTACCCCAAAGGTGTATGGTGAACATCTCAGTGGAAAGTCAAATGCGAAATGGATTGTCCGTGACATGGACGATGCCAAGATTTTCGGGGTGGAGCTGTTCCGGAAAAGTTATATAGTGTCTGTCCGAAAACACGGGATATATGGGTTTGCGCTGGTTCCTGTGCGCATTTTTGGGGATATTTCTTTTCTAAAGAAGTCCACTTTTTGGGGGATATGATCGTATAAGCCCTGAAACCCGTTCATCTTTTTCCTTTTGCTGAGATGAGAAAAGTCATTGAACCTCAACTTGAGATTGGATGGAAGCCTCTGGAAGAGATCACGCTGCCCCTTCACAATCGGGATGATTTCTATCTGTGCATGACGGCCATTTTGCATCTTTACCATGATGTTTTGCTGCGTGCGCGTCTGTTTTCCCGGTTGGCGGAGATTTTTCCTGCGGGGGTTCGGACGGATCGGGGGCGTCCGGGGATGTTTGCATGGCGCATCTTCGTGCTGGGGGTGCTGAAGCAGGTTCTTCGGTGCGACTATCAGAGACTGGCCATGCTGGCCACGGAAGTGCAGGTTTTGCGACAGATTCTGTTCCATTCCGAATTTGACGATACGGTCTACTGTCCGCAGACCTTGCAGGACAATCTTTCTCTTCTGACCTCCGAGATTCTGGCAGAATTCATTCAAATGGTGGCAGAGTGCGGACAGAAGGTGGCGGGAAAGCAGGAGGGGGAGGTGTTGCAGGGGCGGTGCGATTCCAAGGTGTGCAAGACCAATGTGGAGTTTCCCTCTGATCTGCGCCTTCTTCGGGATTCTGTCTGCGGGGGACTTCGGGAATGTGCCAAAACCGCGGATGCGCTGGATGTACCGGGCTGGCAGCAGATACAGCATCTGATGAAGACGGTAGAGAAGGCCCACAAGCCGGTATGTATCGCCAGGAAATACAAATCCCGTCCGGGCAAGGTTCGCTATTTCTTGCGTCTGTGTCGGAAGCGGGGCAGAAAAGTAGTGGACTTTCTGCGGAACCTGCATGACAGGAAAACAGAGCTGGAGCGGAAACAGGCAACGGGTTCGCTCACCAAGGCGGAAGAGAAGATGCTGCACACCGTGCTCCGTGCGATGCAGCGCATCTATTCTTTTCTGGGGTATATGGCGGTATTGCACGATCAGGTGCGTCGTCGGGTCTTGCATGGAGAGAAGATTCCGCATCGTGAGAAGATATTTTCGATCACCAAGCCGTTTACCCGCTGGATCGTGAAAGGGAAAGAAGGGGTGCTGTGCGAGTTGGGGGTTCCGGTGGCGATTATAGAAGATCAGTACCAGTTTATTCTGGGGCATGAGATTCTGTGGACGGGGACGGACAAGGATGTGGCGGTCTCGCTCACGGGGAGCGTGCAGGAGCAGTTTCCTTCCCTGCGTGAATGTTCGTATGATCGGGGTTTTTACAGTCCGGAGGTTCGGGAGAAGTTGGATGAGATGCTGGATGTGAATGCGATGCCGAAGAAAGGGAGGATGACGAAGGAAGAGCAGGAGCGGCAAAGCGATCCTGCCTTCCAGCGCGCAAGGAAACGCCATCCGGGCGTGGAATCCGCGCTGAACAACCTGGATCATCGGGGCTGGAATCTGGTGCGGGAAACAAGCCGGGAAGGCTTTGCCCGAGTCGTGGCGACCGCTATTCTGGCCGCCAATGTCCACCGACTGGGGAGGCTGCTCCGGGAACAGGAGATCATCAAGAAAGCGAAACGACGACGAAAGCTCGCCGCATAGGCGTGCATCCCCCCTTTCTTGCGGATTGACGAGGTGCCAAATTCAGGTGAATGTCAGAGGTACGTCCGATTCCTGCGAATAAGGCACAAGTGTACACCAATTCCCCCAAAATCCGCCCTCAAAACGGGAAGAATCTCCCCACTCCAGTCCATTTTGCGTCCAATATGACAGGAGATCTGCCCCGCCCCTGTTGCCAGCTCCCGAAAATCGGCAATTTTCGGATGGACACTAACTATACACATCAGGCAGGCAGTATAACTAAATTTACTTAAAAAATGTTTCGATTTTGGGCATGGTGCAGTTTATCCACTTTTCAGGTTCAGGTTTCTTTGATCCGGGGCCAAGGACGGCTTGCGTCGGATTTTCTTGTGCAGAACTGAGAAGCTTTTTCTTTGAGGGTGCTTAATCATGGAAAAACGAACCTGCGGAGGGAGGTGTGTATGCTTCTTTCAGATCGAATCAAACAATTTACCCTGGCCTGTCAAGAGGAGATCTTCTCGGAGTTGGATGAGTCGTTTGGTCCTTTGCCCAGACGCTACCAACTCTTTGTGTTGGCTTTGGAGATGGTGCATATGGAGGACTTTCTGCCGTCCCAGTCGCGCGGTAGCCGAGGTCGTCCCCTGGCCCATCGTACTTCCATCGCGAAGGCGTTTTTCGCCAGGATGATCTTCCAGATTCCCACGACCACTGCCCTGCGAGAGCGTCTGCTGATGGATCGTATTCTTCGGTCTTTGTGTGGGTGGTCCCGCGGGTGCGATGTGCCCAGCGAGTCTACCTTTTCGCGGGTGTTCCAGGAATTTTCCGAGAGCGAACTGCCGACCCGGATTCATGAGGCTCTGATCAGGAGTTGCTACGAGAATGAGGTTGTGGGGCATATTTCGCGGGATTCCACGGCAATTGAGGCACGGGAAGCGGCGGGGAAGAAGGAGGAGAACGAGGAGGAAGAAAAGGCTCCCAAAGGTCCCCCATGCTGGAACGACAGCGAGAGATGGAGGGAGTTGACGAGATGGTGGATACTCTCCCCAAGGAATGCAATGTCGGATGCAAGCGGAATGCCCGGGGGCGGCGGCAGTACTGGGTGGGCTGGAAGATTCATAGGTATGTAGCGGACGGGGGGGTCCGATCAGTTGTATCGGAACCTCTGCCTCTGTGCATGATAGTTAGGTCGCCATTCCCTTGGCCAAGATGACCGCAGATCGGGTTCTGGCGGTTCTGTATGCACTGATGGACAGTGCCTGTGATGCGAAACAGATTCATGCGCATACGGAAGAACTGGGGCAGGTTTCGATCACGGATTCCCATCCCCGGCGGAACGGAAAAGCGGCGCGGGATCAGGAAAACAAGGCGCGGCGTGCTACCGGGTTTACAACTCCTGAGCGTATCCGGTACCGGGAGTGTTCGACGGTGGAGCGTGCCTTTGCTCGGCTCAAGGATGAGTTTGGCTTCCAGAATCTGCGGGTTCGGGGATACCCGAAAATGATGTGCCACATGATGTTTGGCGTGCTTGCGCTCACAGTGGACTCTCTTCTCCACCTGGCAGCGTAGATCCAGGCAACTGGATCAGGCTTTTCGGAATGCAAACATTCGCGTCCACCGAAGTGATGGGACAGGTACGTCCTGCCCGTATGAATGAGGGACAAAATCCGTTCCGAAGAGCCTTTTCAGGGAACAAATTCTCGCACAAACCGCCAAAAGAAGGAGATCATTCAGAAAAATCAAGATTCCCTCCCGTACCTGGTCAGAATTCGAAAGTCCCAAAAATCTTTTTGCAAGAGGCTCATGTATGCTTTTGTATGCTTTCCCCAGATAGAACTGTGCTTCTGCGAATCCCTGGTCAGCTGCCATTCTGAGCCTTTGAGGCCTTCTGGAATGTTTTCCGGGACATCTTTCCCAAAGGTGTATGCATGCCCCACATAGAATTGTGCTTCGGGATACCCCTCTTCAGCCGCCATTCTGAGCCACTCAAGGGCCTTTGCAGGACTCTCTGGTACACCCAGATCAAGAGCATACATCAGCCCTAGTCGGCATTGTGCATCAGTGAGCCCCTGTTCCGCGGCCATTCGGTACCATTTGACAGCCACTTCGTGATCCATGGAAGTACCTTGCCCGGTAAAGTACGCCTGCCCCAGATGAAGCTGCGCTTCGGCATGTCCTTATTCCGTAGCCAGTCGGTGCCATTTGACAGCTTCCTAGTGGTACTGTTGGACCCATCTGTTCCATTTGCTATGGTCGTACACTCGCCCCAGTCTGAATTGCGAGGAGGCGTTCCCCTGTTTTGCTTCCGTGCGCAACAGTTCAATGTTACAATTCAGGCCCAACATCTTTAAAGTAGCAGAGAGTGTGTGTATATGTCAAACCTCTGTAATCGGTCAAAATCCGATTCGTGCGTGTCGGACGGATATTCCCGATCCTGTTCGTCAGCGGATATGCTTTTGTTCAAGATTTTTGCCTGGGAGGCACACAATCAATAGAGCAGCTCTCCTCAAAATCTCAGGGACCGAGGTACTGAAGAATTCGCTGTGCCGTTATGTCTCCTGTCAGTCTGTAGAAGTAGATTCCCGTGCTGAGCCCGTTCGCAGACAGAACAGTGGTGTATTCGCCAGCCGGATGATAGCGATCTACCAGAGTGCGTACACGCTGTCCAAGTGCATTGAACAGTTCCAGAACAATATGCCCCGGTTTTCCCACTCTATAATCTATTGTTGTTGAAGTGGCGAAGGGATTGGGGTAGTTTCCTAGCAGGCTTGTCCCGTTATTTTCGGGCTGGTTCTCGCTGCTGGTGGGGGTTTTCAGTCGAAAGTGCATCCAGTTTACATTTGGCGTGCCAGCATGAAATTTGAGCTTCATGATCTGTGTCCCCTCATCCAGTTCAATTCCGTCTTCGGTAATCACGCGGAGCGTCTGAAACCTGCTGTTACGGTTGGCATGCCTGATAATCCCAGTCTTGTCCACGCCGTCAAATTCAAGCGAAAACGCGACTTGGCTTGCCTGACTGGCCAGTCTCACTTGCAGGTCATAAATCCCGGACTGGTCCACATGTACCGTGTAGGTTACCCACTCCCGCCGGGCGGTTGCTCCGATGTGATACCCAATGCCATCTGTAGTCGGATACACATCTACACCCTCATCCAGTCGGATGCCATGCCCCTCATTTTCGGGATTGAGGTCCTGATAGGCGATTCCGGGACCGCCCATATCAAAGTACTCCGCCTCAATTCGTTCGTCAATGGAGTGCGGGCGCAACAGGTAGGGCGTATTTTGTGTGCATGAACCTCCGACGGTTAAGGATCTGGTTTCGGAGTATCCGGTCCATCCGCCATTGTCAATTGCTCTTGCATGCAACTCGTAGCACCCTTCGGACACATTATCCACGGACCAGTTCCACGAAGATGTTTCGCTCTTGATCGTATGTACCAGTCCATCTCTCTGATAGATCTCTACCCTGCGTATCTGGCCATCGGGATCAGATGCTGTTCCGGTGAGCATAACTGTGTCTCCGGGATCCAGATTGGCAGGGGCTTCCATGGTTACCTGAGGTATGTCGGCGTAGCGGTAGACACGTACATAATCAATCAGCATCTTCTGCGGAAAAATGCTGTCATCAATTCCTTGTGCGCCTCCCCAAGATCCTCCGATGGCGACATTCAGAATCAAGTGAAAATCTTTGTCAAATGGCCATCCTTGCCAGTTATTGAGGGATTTGGAATAGGTATAGTAGGCATTCCCGTCCACGGAAAACACTAGTCGTCCTGGGGTCCACTCAAGTGCATACACATGAAATGCATCGGACGCGTCAGGAATTTCTGTTGTGCCGCCTTTCTGCGTCCCATTCAGGTGGTTATATGCGTCGGTATGAATTGTAGCATGGATGGAGCCCGGGTTGTGTCCCACATGCTCCATGATATCAATCTCTCCTGTATCCGGCCATCCGCCATTGCCATAAAAGCTCTCTGTGGGAAGCATCCAGACTGCTGGCCAGGTGCCTCTGCCAGAAGGAAGCTGTGCACGCACTTCAATGCGTCCGTATGTCCAGTCTCCCTTGTTCTTGGAGACCAGTCTGGCAGAGGTATAGTCGCGACCGCTCCATGCCTCTTTTCTGGCTTCAATCACAAGATGATTGCCATCCACCCGGGCATTTTCTCGACGATTTTCGGTATAAAACTGTTTTTCGACATTTCCCCATCCGTTTCCGCCCACATCATAGGACCACAACTGCGGGTCTGGGAGTCCGGTATATTCAAATTCGTCGCTCCAGTCCAGTTTCCATGAAGATGATTGTGCTTGCAGAGAATGGACTATGATGAAACACAAGCAAAGGAGGCTCACCAGAAATGAGATACGCATTTTCAGGAAGATTTTTCAGGCAGGGAAACAGACAGTTCAGGGATATGTTCACAAGTTCTGCCTGGCGCAGACAGGGCGGGGAAGACATTAGTCACTCGGGTGATGCGTGCTGAGTGACAGGTTTTGATGGTCTGAAAACCAGAATCAGTACTCCCACAAGCAGATATAGAATGAGCTGTGCACCGTGAATGAAGACAGCATAGGCTGCCGCGCCCGGCTGGGGAATTCCATATACGGCCGTCAGCGTCAGGATAGTAATGACATGAAAAGACCCGGCACCTCCCGGTGTAGGAACCAAAAGTCCCAGTACTCCAATGAACATAATCGCCAGCCCATCCCAGTAGAGGAGATCTCGGGTTGCTTGTAGGTCAAACATCAGCAAAGGGATGTAGGCCATAAGCCCGTACATGAGCCACATGATAACAGTCGTCCAGATGAGTTGCCAGCGTCGGGGAGTAAGATAAATAGTTTTGATCCCTCCGACAAATTTTGTGGACAGGATTCGGAGTCTGATTCGCAGCGGTGCAGAGACTTCGGACCGCAGTACGAGGCAGAGCATCAGCACGATCAAAATTCCGCCAGCAGCAATCCATTCCCATGGGAGGTCTGGCCATGCCAGCTCATCCCAGAGAGATTGCAAGTCTCCGCGAAGCAGCAATGTAGTTACAAGCAAGCCGAGGCCCAGGACGAGCATGTCAGCTATACGCTCAACAGCTACTGTTCCCAAGAGAGCGGAAAAGGATATCTTTCGTTTCGTGGAGAGGTATGTACATCGTGCAACCTCTCCGACACGGGGCAATGCATAGTTGACCATATACCCAATCATCACGGATGCAAACAGGTCAAGCACAGAAACACGGGAGCCGGAGTCCTCCGGGATTGCCGTGACCAGTACATGCCACCTGTATGCCCGAACCCAGTGACTCAGCAGGGTAATTCCAATGACTGGAAAAATCCACTCATACCGTGCAGAGCGCATTGACTCTGCGAATGTGGCAAGATCAACGCCACGCAGGGAAAACCAGACCAGAAATGCCGCCAGAAGGATGGACAGCAAGCGGAATGTAAGGCCGCGTACGCGAGCAGAAAAATTCAAGATCGCAGGTCAATGACTTCAACTCCCTCAGGTGGAGTGAACTCGAATGTCTCAGGGGAAATTGGCATGCCAACGCGGATATTTTCCAGTTTGAGTTCTGTTCGTGTTGCGTTTTGATCCAGTGCTGCTATCCGTGTGATCATATAGTCTCTCTCTCGTATCCAGATTCTCAGAGAGGAGATAGCAAAATCCTCCTGCACAGGAGAGAGGTCAAGCCGAAAGTGGGGGATGCCCTCCCAAATTTCATAGGCAGGATCATGAGGAATGTAGAGATTCTCATGGGAACGCAGAAGAGTACCGGGAGAGTAGGACAGCCCTTCTTCATCAATTGTGACCAGGAGCACCTGATTTTCGTCAGGACGATAGATCCATGCCTCTTGCCCTTGTCCCGTGATAATCTCGTGGAGTGTTTCAATGCGATACTGGTCACCCCAGAGCTGCACAGTTCCGGTCGTGGTCTGTGGTTCGTCCCATATGTCTGATGTCAGCTGGTGTACAAATGTCGCTTCTACGGTGTTTTCGTAGTTTGCGGTAACATTCTCCAGGAGAGAGAACGGGGATGGTGTCTGTGCCAGAGCACAGACAGATGGCAGGATAAAACAGCCGAAAAGGAGCGGAACCAGATTCAGCTTCCGTATTACGCAGATCATGCCGTATCCTACGATGCTTTGGCGAATCGTGTTCAAAAGTAGTCAGATGCAGAATAAAAAGACAGTATCCCGCCTGGTCAACTCATGATCATCAATAGTGGAGTCTCTTGCAATAATATCTTCATGCTTGATCTGATGTGCCTTTAAGAATTCCCAGAGTGATCTTTCTCTGTCGTTCGGGATTTTTGCAAGAGGCTTGGTGGTTAAATTGGGCTTGTCCGTGTTGCCCCTGAATGGGGGCTTCCCTGCAAAGGGTGGTACCTTGCAGGTCGGTGTGCGGAAGAAGAGAGAATCCCGGAACGTTGACATTCCCATGTTACCCCAACGGAAGATCTGGGGAATATGCGGTCTGGAATGTGCGAGAAAGCGAAGCACTGCTCATTTTGGGAGACATAGACAGCTCAAAGGGTACAGAGCCTGCCCGGCGCACCATGCCATCAGGCATATCTTGGACAGCTAGTGAGGCCTGTGCATCAATGAATTCAGACTCTCCATGGTGGTGCAGTGAACATAGAGCGGCCCCGCGAAAGCCATGGCGGAGAGTAGATGCGGGAGCATCCAAATTTCGTAACAAGTTGGTGAGTTACATGGCGGCTGACAACAGCACATCCTGAAGGGCATTGATGTCTTTGCGGTTATTGTAGACATTTGGC
This sequence comes from Rhodothermales bacterium, assembly GCA_965203305.1. Lineage (GTDB taxonomy): Bacteria > Bacteroidota > Rhodothermia > Rhodothermales > Bin80 > Bin80. The sequence goes on from OZ241874.1 coordinate 803,350, forward strand.
GAGACACGTATTGCAGTACCACCACGCATGGAGACAGATATGTTTCGGCGTTTCAGTTCATCATTCAGGCGAGACATGTCTATATGCTCTGGCAGGCCGATTCTGAAGATATGTGGAAGACAGGACTCGGAAACAGTGTATCCTTTGCCCCGGATTGCAGGCAAGAAATCTCTGACCAACTCGGAACAGTAGGACTGGATTCGTTGGGGTTGCCATGCAAGCAGCTGTTTCAGAGCCTGAATCATCATTGCCGTCTGGGCAAAGACATTTGCCTGTCCCCGGTCAAATCGTATCGCTCCGGGGCGATACCGGTCGGTATAGTTCGTAAGTCCTCCAAAATTTTCACTGCCGTCTCGGGCAAGCCAGCCTTCCTCAAGGGGAACACCATCTATAAACTGGTTTCCTACATACATGAGAGCAGTTCCGTAGGGGCCGAACAGCCACTTGTATCCGGCGCAGACCAGCGCATCTGGTTGAATTGTTTGCACATCAAAGGGCAATGCTCCAATTGACTGGGTCCCGTCAAGGATCAGTTTTGCTCCAACGGCGTGTGCCCGCTGGCTGATTGTTGTCAGATCAAAAGGATAGCCATTTGCCCAGTGTACGGTTTCCATCGCAATAACTGCCGTCCGGTAATTGATAGCTTCAAGTACTCTTTGGGTCCAGTTTGCATCATCGCCTATGACGGTATGGATTGTGGCCCCCGTCTTGTCGGACAGTCTCCTCCAGGTGTACACATTGCTTGGAAACTGTCCGTGCACCAGGATAATACTGTCCCCGGAGCTCAGTGACAGGTTGTGTGCGATTGTTGCGATCCCATAGGAGGTTGCTGGAATCAGTGCAACCCTGTCAGATTCACCATGGACAAGTTGGGCAAACAGGTTTCGGATTTCGTTTACTCCCTCAAAGAACATGGATGGAGTAATCTGTGAGGGATCTCTCTTCATTCGAAGTGCCTTAATTCCTGCAAGCTCCACACTGCGCATAAGGGGAGACAGGTAGGCACAGTTCAGATAATGTTGATCAGGAGAGAGAAAAAAATTTTCGTTTTGACAGGTCAACATGGTTGCGCAGGATGTACAACAGGATGATTTTGTGCTCTCTGTCAGGAGGTACTCGCAAGGATATGGTCAACTCAGTGAGGTTCTTGCAAAAACACCTCTATCTCCGACCTGATGTGCACTCGAGTACTCTTAGACCAGCATTTTTCCGTCATCTGGGAATTTTCCAGGAGGCTCCAATGATCATGCTCTTTTCCAGTGAAATACCGTTCGTGATATTTGCGAGTTGGGGCGGTGTTCAATTTGACAGGAATGTTGATTGTGTACCTGCGGAATTGAGTTCTCCCAAGAATTTCGCTCCATGCTTTTGTATAATCCTGCGAAGGCAGATTCCAGTTTCTGAGGCTTCATGGTGGCAGACGGGAACAGGGACTCTTCGTTCAGAACAGCATGGAACGCTGTTCCAGATCATACCAGTTCCTGTTGGCAGTGATTCCTGAATATACAGGGAGATTTCTGCAAAAATTCTTCAGCAGACACGATTCTCTCTCTGAGCGTATCTGTTGCGCAATAAAACTGGTGTTTGAGGATTTTTGCATGAGACAGTTCCAGAGACTGGGGGATGGTACCGATGTCAGTTGGAAGCATTGGATGCTGAATGAATGGTGCTGGTCAGGGGATTTTCCTTCCTTCTAACCACTTTCCACATGCGATCATGTTCCAATAAAAATCCTTTCGGGATCTCAATCAGACGCTTCTCCACGCCACATCACGGGTATACATGAACCTTCTCTCCGGGCTCCTTGCAAACATAGCCCTGTCTCCAGTCTGACATGCCTGCAAGAGCACTCCCCGAACGACAGCTCTTCGTCATACGGGGGATGTTTGCAAGAGGCTTGAGTGACCCAGCCTGGTAGCCGATCTGTAAGGCTGGATCCCCCAATGCAGAGCACCCCGATACGCTGCCGTACCGGGGTGCTCTCGGTTTCACCTTGAGCCGCTCTGGGCGGCTATTTCTTACTTCACCAAGGTCATGCGTCCGGTCTTCACATGCCTCTGTTCGGCTCCGGTTGCGATCAGCCGGTACAGGTAGGTTCCGCTTGCCAGACTGGTGGCATGCAGTTCCAGGCTCCGGTTCGCTCCTGCCTCCATTTCCTGCGCTGGCAACACCATCACTTCCCGTCCCAGCATGTCTACAATCTGGACTCGCACCTGCGCATTTTCCGGCAGGTCAAACTGGATTCTTGTGCCCGGATTGAACGGGTTCGGATAGTTGCCATGCAGGGCAAACTCCGTCGGAAGCTCTGCGCTCTCCTCCACTCCTGTCACCACCACCGTTGGAATGACCATCCCGTTCTTGTCAATCCCCAGGATCGTCAGATCCTCCTTCATCCCGGACAGGTTCAGCACCAGCGTCTGGTTCGCATACCCGTACAGATCCATCTCATAGGCTTGTGTCACCTCCTGATCCGCAGACTTCACCCGGAGAACCTGCTGCGAGGGAGCCAGTGAAGCGTAGCGCCGTGTGGCATCGTTCAGCATCAGGTTTCCTGCCAGCGTCATGTTCACGGTCATGGGATCCACCGGATCCAGCACCTCTACCCGCGCCGCCCCCAGATCTGCCGACCCGTGCACCAGCAGCACATCCACCTGGTTTGCAACCTGCGATGTCATCCGGGTTTCCAGCACCTTGAGCATGGGTTCCGCTAGACTCCCGTGGGCAATCACCACATAGTTTTTATTATGCGCCAGGGGAAGCGTCTGGGTGATCGCCTGCTCGGCCGGTGCGCCAGCGGGCTGGATTTTCAGTTCATGACTTCCTGCCCCTACCGGACGGTAGGCTGTGGCACTGCGGAACTGCATTCCGCTACCAATCTGGATGTCTCCCAGATGCAGGTTGATCGGGGTCGGCAGGGGCACATTGTGGATGAACTGCAGGTTCGCCCGTCCTCCGCTCAGATCAGCCTGGTCAATCGGATTCTCAATCCCGTTCGCTGCAATCCCGAAGATCGCACAGCTCCCCAGCCCAATCCCCTCCTGCGTCAGGTTCAGTACCCCGCTGATATACCCGTTCACTGCAAAGGAGCCTGCCTCCACCTGTGCCGGACGCCGGCCTGCCAGCTTCGGATTCTTCCACATGCAGTCCCACTGCACGATCCGCAGTCCGCTGGCATCTGCCACATTCCGGATCCCTTCCGCCGCGATCCGAAGGTTCGTATTCGTGGGCAGCGACTCCGTCCCCAGATCCACCTTCCAGAACAGATCCGCATGCACATCCAGGGTCAGGCTGCCCCCCGCCGTCGGAACCGTGAGGTTCTGCCATGCCGGCATGGCTCCGTCTGGCACCATCACTGGAGACACGGTAGCCGCCGTGGTATCAATCAGGTCGGAGGGCAGCTGCAGGATGAGCGGACGGTAGTGGGACATGTCTCCCTTCTCCATTCCCACCGGGAACAGATACCCTCCACTCGCAAAGCCTGCTCCGGAAACCCCCTGCAGCAGGTGCCGCACCACCGGGGTGGCCGCATACGACTGGCGGGAGCCGCGCAGGATCGTGGCCTTGCATGCTTCATTGTTCTTGTCTCCACACTTGCTCCCTTCCTGTGCCGTACTCCGCCCGCGGAGCTCCTGTTCTGCCTGCACATTCTGCACCGTCCACATAAACATGCTGTCCATCGGCATGCTGTGAATCTTCCCCTGCCGGAGCGTCAGTGTGGCTGCCTTCTGCTGCATGACATGGCTTTTCAGCAGCAGTCCCTTTGCGTTGTTCACCGTGACACTGTGCAGGGCTGTCGTGTCTCCAGTCATCACCTCCTGCGCCTCCTTGCCCGTGAACTCCACCGTCGCGTTCAGATCCCCCTTCTTTGCAAAGTGGAAGCCCCCATGCACCATCAATACTGGCATTCCGTCTGTCACATAGCGCGACGCATCCGTTGCCACCATGAAGTCCCCCATCACCGTTTTCGTTGCCCCAGAGTGCAGGCGCACCCCCGCGACATCCTCCATCACCGTCCCCTTCGTTTGCATAAAGTCTCCGTGAATCAGGATGGACCGCTTTGCCGCATTGTTATAGCGGGAATTCAGCCCGCCGGTCCCGCTGATCATGAGGTTCCCCATGAACTCCGTCGTTTCCGCGGTCGGCCAGATCGTCGCAGAGCTCAGGGCAACATCTTTGGTGATCATCACCTTCTTGTTTTGCAGCTCTACCGATCCTTGCATGGCGGACAGGCTGTCCACGGTAAGCATATTGCCGTCTGCAGTGGCACTCTTCAGGTACAGCGTCCCGCCCCAGTTTCCGGTGCCCGGGGTCATCGTGCCGTCAAAGACGACGGTCTGCAGCATCTTGCTGTCGGCACTCGCATCAATGGTGGTCTGCTTGCTCCCCTTCGGCACTTTGATTATGTCCGCCGTCAGGCTTCCCGTCAGGGTCAGCAGCACATCGGGACGATCATTGTCCTTCACATTGGTTCGCTTGCTTGTGTCTTCCGGCCCCAGCATCAGGGTCCCGTCCCCCAGGTGGATCATGGCATCTTTTTCCACAGTTACCTGGGCCGTGTTCCCAATATATTTGCCTTGACTCACCCGTCCCAGCACATGCAGGTCCCCGCCTTCGGTCATGAGTTTGCTCTTGCCCTTGACCGTCACTTTCCCGTGCACCCTCACATCCTGTCCCTCTGTGTGCAGTTCGCCTGCTGCGACGACTACACTATAATTGTCTACCTTCGCAGCACTGGTGCGATCCAGGATGGAGGTCCCCACGGTCAGCATCCCGTCCACCATCAGCTTCCCTTTGGTGATCATCAGTTTGCCCACAATGGAGCGGTCTCCGCTCGTGGTGATCTCGGCACTGGCATGATTCACGACCACATCCCGCGGATCAAACCATTCCAGCGCATCCGTCACCGTGCGCTTGCCCGGCGTGATATACGTCAGCACATACCGGTCATTGACATTGGCGGTTTTTGCCTTGTCCGTGGAGATGCTCCCCGGATCATTGGAGTCTTTCTCCAGCATCCCGTTCTGCACCGTGATGTGCTCCATTACATGCAGCGTGGAATCGGTTGTGCTCTCGGCATCCACCAGCGACAGCGTGCCACTGCACAGTCCCAGATTCTTCGTCTTGACTGCTTCATCCAGCCGGAGCTCCCCGCTGCCTATATGGATCGCAAGGGCATCCAGCGTGTCGGACAGGGCAGCCTTCTTGACCAGATCCGTATTTCGGCTGCCATAGGTCAGTTTTTTGATCGTGGAGGCTTCATCCAGCTCCCCGCTCAGCTCTCCCTGCAGGAGCAGCGACTCGGTTACCTTGACATTTTTCCCCATGAGTTCGGCGCGGGGGCCCACATGGAGGGTCTTCACCGCCAGAGGTCCGCTGGGGACTGCCAGTTCATCCAGGGCCATCACGGCATCCAGGATCACTTCCGAGCCCCGCCCGGTCACGGACTGCTTGTCTGTGCCCCCGAATAGAATATGATTCCCGAAGGTGAGTCCGGTGTCTTTTGCGGTGCACATCCCGTCCGCGGTGAGGGTGGACGCATATCCCATTCCGATCGTGTTCCCCTGGGCAGAGATCCCGCCTTCTATCCGCACATTGTGCACGGTTTTGGGCCGTTTCGCCTTACTTGCGCCGGTCGTGTCTGCATCCAGATGCACCCGTCCCCTGTCTTCAAAGTCCGCCGCGTCTTCCACAGTCAGTGCCCCCTTGATCACGGACTCCCGCGTGGTTGTCCCGCTGAGTGGTGCCAGAAACAGCACGCGCGGAGCGCACGCCGGGGCCTTGGGTTTGGTATCCGCGGCAGCCCCGTCGGTGAAGCTGCTGTATTTTACCTTCACATCTCCCTCAATCGTCACCGCATCTTCAAACTGCATCCCCGGAATGTGCATGCCCCGCTTCTTGTTGTCCTTGCCGTCCGGCCCCCGTGGGGTATACAAGCAGCTGAACTTTCCTTTTCCTCCGATCTGCACTCCCCGGCGAACACTGCCGGATCGCCGCACCCCGAAAACTGTCTCAAGTCTGTCCGTCGGGTAGGTCCCGTCATCTAGGCTGATATCCCCCCGGATCGTCGCGGTCTTCTCAAAGACCATCCGGGCATCTCCCCACAGGTCAATATTGCCATCCACGATCACCTCACTGCGGAAAATGACATCCGTGCTGATGCTGTCTTCCTTGACTCTGCTGACTCTTGATGGTTCCACAATACTCCCGAACACCTCCAGATCATCCACCTGTTTCAGGTCCACACAGACATTGCCGAGGGCAAGCAGCTGGAGGCGGACATTCCGGATCGTCCCCTTGCCGGCAATGCGCACGCAATCGTTCTGGTCCACCCCGTTGGTGGAAGGATCGTAGGCATCGGTGGGAATGCGGGGTGTAAAGTTTACCCGATTATTCTTGCCGAGGTAGTTGGTGGTGATGAGGGCATCCATCCCGGGATGTCCCTGAATCGTCCCGTCCACGGTGAGCAGCCCTTGTGGGTCTGTACTGCTGCTCCCCTTCTTGAAAAAGAGGGACAGCTCCACCCGTCCGATCCTGCTAAGATCATTCACGCTTCGTTTCAGGGTCAGGGTCGCCCCATTTTTGATCGTCAGTCCTCCGCCCACAAAGCCAAGGTACGCCCCTGCTGTGCCTGCTGCTTGGATCGTCATGTCCTGGGAGACTACAAGGGAACGAAGACTGGCAGCATTTTGGCCACTGCGGTTCAAGAACAGCGTTCCGGTGATGGTGATCCGCTCCGAAGCATTATTATCATTCGCGAAAAAGTCGGAGCCGAGGACTCGGGCCTCTACCCACACATTCTTGAATTCCACATTGGCCTTCTCATCCAGCCCGAACCGTCCGCTGGGGTTGATCCGAAAATGCCGGTTCGTAACTGTTGGGTGTTCCGTAAACTTGATGGTTCCCTCCACGGCTCCATCACTCTCCTGCACATAGGTGCCAAAGTTGACCTTCTCGGATAGCGGATTGCCTGATCCAGGAGGGACAAGCGTAACGGTGCCCCCGGGAAAGGGAACGCGGATCAGGAAGTTTGTATTATCTGGATTGGACTTCTTGTAGGCTTCCACTAGCTGGCACGGTGCACTGCGGGTGCAGGTCGTCCCGGCCCCCTTCTCGGGGTCAATGTAGCGGGTTGCCTGGGCAAAGGCACTAGAAACGGTAAAGAGAAGAAGGAGAAGAGCGAATCCTGCCCCCCCCCCATTTTTTAGAAATTTCATTGGTTAATGTATGAATTAATGAAAAGTTTTTGCGATGCGATCCGACCACAACCGGTATGATCTTGCCCTAATATACACATGGAACAGGGAATATGACTAATCTCCCCGCAAATTTCTTTTCAGATTCTTTTTTCGGAAGAAGGATTTGGCTTCCTGTTCGTGTATGATCAAACGGGGCGTACCGCAGAGAGGCATGTCAATCTGAAATTCCTGAAGAATTCCATCTCTTGCTATCTCATTAATGCCCGTGGCAGAACCGAATGAGCCTCCTGCAAAATTCCCGGAGGACAGAGAAAGATCGCTCCGAAAGTGCGCGCAGGAACATCAGGGCGGGGACAGAGGTGTAGAGGATTCGGAGTCTTTCTGTTTGATTCCCTATCTTCCTTTGCAATGTCCTGAAAAAAGATCGTGGTACTCCATCCTCCCCCCTCAAAATGCGCAGATTGACAGAACTGAAAATATGCCACTGAGTCAGTCCATTCAGGATTATCTGAAAACAATTTTTGCAATCCAGGAAGAAAATGCTGTAGTTACAACGATGGAGATTGCCCGTGCCATGAAGGTATCCGCTGCATCCGTTACAGGCATGATCAAGCGACTGGATCGGATGAAGCTTGTCGTGCATGAATCCTACAAAGGAGTCAGACTCACAGATGCCGGAGAGAAAATAGCGCTGGAAATCATTCGCCATCATCGCCTGCTGGAAACCTACCTGCGAGAGGTCATGGGGTATTCATGGGAAAAGATGCACGATGAGGCAGAGCACCTGGAGCATCATATCTCGGAAGAGTTTGAAGAGAGGATAGATGAGTTGCTGGACTACCCGACCCATGATCCGCATGGACACCCGATCCCAACACAGGATCTGAAAATAAGCCGGGCCGAAACAGTCCCGCTCTCCGAAGCACCATCAAAACAGCCCCTGATCATCCATCATCTCTCCGACACGGATGCGAAAATTCTGCACATGCTGGAGCAAATTGGCCTGATGCCAAGGTGCAAGATTCACATTGTAGAGCAGAGGGATGGAGGCATGACAGTACGGCTCGGAAGCCGGGAAGAATTTGTTCGCAAAGAGGTGGCAGGCAGTGTCCATGTGATCGCTAGATGATCGTTTTTCCCAGAAGGGATACCAGAAGGCTGGTCGCTAGTTCGGCTGTCTGATTGCGTTCATCAATGATCGGGTTGATTTCAACGACTTCTGCGGATGCGAGGCGGCCATCTTCGGCGATGAGTTCCATGAGCAGGTGCGCTTCTCTCGGCTGAAGGCCGCCTGCAACAGGTGTTCCCACTCCCGGTGCAAAAAAGGGATCAAGACTGTCCACATCAAAACTGACATGGAGACTGTCATGGTGTCCCAGCTGTTTCAGGGCAGATTTCGTGACCTCTCCGATTCCATGCTCGTCAATGTCCCGGATGGTATAGATGCCCATTCGGGACTCGCGCAAAATGCGCCTTTCTTCTGCATCCAGGGCACGCAGTGAAATGATCGCGATATCCTCTGGATGCAGCTTTGGGCCGTCCCGTCCCACACTGACCAGCCGGTCTGTCCCCGATCCACAGAGTATGGCCAGCGGCATCCCGTGAATATTTCCGCTGGGGGAAGAATCCGGGGTATTCATGTCTCCGTGTGCATCAATCCAGAGGATCCCCTTGGGGGCATCATGTGTGGCTCCCCCTACGGTTCCAATAGCAATGGAATGATCTCCTCCCATAACCAGAGGAAAGAAGCCTTCTGCCAGTGTCTTTCGAACCGTGTCATATAGCAGACTGCATGTCTTCCGAATCGGCTCAACATAGTCATCTTCGGAGGCGAGTGCCGTTCGGAGTACAGTGGGGATATTTCCAAAGTCTTCCACTGTATGTCCCAAACGCCTCAGGCGTTCGGCAAGGCCGGCATATCGAAGTGCACTCGGGCCAACATCTACCCCGCGCAAATCCTGTCCCAAGTCCAGCGGGACTCCAATCAATCGGATATTTCTGGATTGCCGTCTCATGGAATCTGACTATGTTTGTACAAGATCAAAACAGGAGCGTATACTCTATCTTTGCAGATTCAAACGTATCCGTACCAATTCTGGCTCCGTCCGAATGCAGGCTCTTGCCCGGCTAAACCATTACTTTGTACGCTATTGGCGATTGTTCGTACCAGGTCTCCTGTTTACGATGATTTCGGCAGTTTTTGCAATTGCAGTGCCCGTGGTGGTTCGTCAGGCGATTGACAGCATTCCCCGGTTTGAAGGGCTTTATGGGCAATTTGCGTCAACTGCACTGCAGCATTCCCTGTACTGGGATGTGTTCTGGACTCTGCTCATATTTGGTCTGATTATTATAGGACTGAGCCTGGCGAACGGACTGTTCTCCTTCCTGATGCGGCAGACGGTGATTGTCGCCTCGCGCCATATTGAGTTTGATATGCGCAACACATTGTATGAACACCTGCAGAAACTGTCCACGAGTTTTTATCATCGTACGAAAACGGGAGATGCCATCACGCGTGCAACGAGTGATATTGAGCAGGTACGCCGTTATATCGGACCGGCAATTATGTATTCTGCCAGGGCGCTGGTGATCGTGATTGCCTCAATTACGGCCATGCTCATTATTTCGCCAACATTGACGCTGTATGCGCTTATGCCGCTGTCCATTCTCGCTATGGCCATGTTCGTTATTGCACAACTCGTGCACAAGCGCAGTGAAGCTCTGCAACGCCAGTATGCCCAGCTCACGAGCCGGGTTCAGGAAACGCTGGCAGGAATTCGACTGGTCAAGGCCTATGCACGGGAAGAAACCGAAACCAGGGCATTCGAAAAAGAGAGCCGCTCGTACAAGTCTCGGATGCTTGGACTCGCTCGCGTAGAAGCAGCATGGAGACCGGTCTTCGTCATTGTCGTGGGACTTTCAGAAATCATGGTGGTCTGGATTGGTGGGCAACTGGTCTCGGAAGGTATGATCACAGTTGGAAATATCGCGGAGTACATCATATACGTTGCCCTTATGACTTGGCCTGTTGCTGCGTTCGGGATTGTTATTTCCATGATGCAGCGAGCAAGTGCTTCCTCGGAGCGGATCTACGAAGTTCTGGACCAGAAGCCAGAGATTGCGGACGGGCCCCGTACAGATCACTCCATACGCCAGATCAGCGGGCATGTCACATTTGAGGATGTCTCGTTCCGGTATGCAGAGAATTTGCCGTATGCACTCCAGAATGTATCGTTTGATGTGCCAGCAGGACAGAGTCTTGCTATTGTCGGGAGGACCGGATCAGGGAAAACAACACTCGCAGATCTGATCAGCAGGCTGGTGGAGCCAACGCAGGGACAGGTGCGCATTGACGGGCAAGACATACAGGTATTGCCGCTGCACGTCCTCAGGGAGGGGATCGGGTATGTTCCGCAAGAGGTATTTCTGTTCAGTGATACCATCGGCAATAACATTGCCTTTGGGACAGTCGGTGCCTCCGAAGAAAAAATCTGTCAGGCAGCATATGAAGCAGACCTGCTGGAAACCGTACTGGAATTTTCTGACGGACTTGACAGTGAAGTGGGAGAGCGTGGGGTTTCCCTCTCTGGAGGACAGGCGCAGCGTGCCACTATCGCACGTGCACTGATCAGAGACCCACAGGTCCTTGTTCTGGATGATGCGCTGAGCAGTGTGGATACAAACACCGAGAGACGCATTCTTGAACATTTGCACAAGAGAAAGGGACATCATACAATGATTCTGGTCAGCCACCGGATTTCAAGCATACAGGAAGTGGATCAGATCATTGTGTTTGACGAGGGACGTATTGTAGAGCGTGGCACACATGAGTCCCTGATGGAACAGCAGGGATTGTATGCAAGGATGTATCAGCAGCAGTTACTTGAAGAGCAGCTTGAGGCATTATAGCAGGTTCATGGAATTGATTCCGCTTGGAACATCTTCGGCAACGATTGTCAAGGAACGGGGATTGTCTGCGTACGCATTGCGTCATCGGGGGAATGTACTCCTCTTTGATTGCGGGGACGGAACGCAGTTTCGCCTGCTGCGTGCGGGGATTCGCCGCCATCGTATTCGTGCAGTATTCATTTCACATCTCCATGGTGATCACTATCTGGGGCTTTTCGGACTCCTGATTTCCATGTCTCTTGAACGACGCGAGCTCCCGCTCACCATCGCAGCTCCCGACAAACTTTCCGATATCATACATGCTCTTCCAGGACTTCATCCCGATCAGATTCATTTTCCGATAGAGCATGTACGACTTGATGAGGGATCTGCATTGGAAGAGGTCTATCAGCAGCATGGATTGCAGGTACACGCACAACCGCTGGATCACGGGGAATTCTGCCTTGGTTATCGTGCGGAGGGCAAGGACAACCCGGAACGCATTGATGGGGAGCTGGCACGTACTCTTGGTGTAGACAGGCAGGAGCAGTTTCAGAGGCTGGCGGAGGGGCAGACTGTAGAAATCGCCAGTGGACAGGCCATCTCACCAGAGCAGGTGAAGAGAAAAACGGGATCTGTCTTTGCATACGTTACCGATACGCGTCCATGCCAGGCAGGGATTGATCTGGCGAGGAATGCGGACCTCCTGGTGCATGAAGCAACATTCAGTCAGCAAGATAGCGAACGGGCATCTGTGACGGGGCACTCTACTGCCTTTGAGGCGGCGCAGCAGGCGAAAATTGCAGGGACGAAAAAACTGCTCCTGACCCATTTCAGTTCCAGATATCCAGATGTGAATCTTCTCCGAGAAGAGGCACAAGCTGTGTTTCCCAATTCGGATGTAGCACAGGAGTATTGCACATACCCTGTCGGATCCGCAAGCGTCAGATCACAGCCCGCTTCATCGGCATGAGTTCGGAAAAGGGACTGGACCGGAAACTGTTAAAGCGCATCATCGGGTATTTGATGCCCTACAGATATTGGGTGCTGCTTGCATTCTGTCTTGTGCTTCTTGTTTCGTTTCTGGGGCCGCTTCGCCCGTGGCTGATCCGCCTGGCCATTGACAATCACATTGTCCCGGGTGAGCTGGATGGTTTGTTTTTGCTGATCGCTGCTTTGCTGGGGACGATTGTACTGGAGGGCGCACTCGGGTATGTCAATACGTACTTCACGCAATGGATCGGACAGCAGGCAATCTATGATGTACGCGTTCGCGTCTTTCAGCATGTGCAGAAGCAGTCGTTATCTTTTTTTGACCGAACTCCTATCGGGAGGCTGATCACTCGCACAACCTCGGATGTGGAAGCACTGGCGGATGTGCTGTCCGCAGGGATTGTCGTGATTATGGGAGACATGTTCAAGTTGATATTTATTGCGGCATTCATGTTCAGTCTGAACTGGATACTTGCTATTGTCACCCTGTGTATTATGCCATTCATGCTCCTTGTAACGATGTGGTTCAAGCGGAATGTGCGCGGTCAGTACAGAGAGACTCGCAAGCAAGTTGCCCGCCTGAATTCTTTTATGCAGGAGCATGTTACGGGGATGCTGATTGTACAGCTTTTTGGCCGGGAAAATGTGGAAATGAAACACTTCAAAAAGATCAATGACGACCACCAGACGGCACAGCTTAAAACGGTATTCTATCATTCACTTTTTTGGCCGGCTGTAGATATCATTGCCTCTGCTGCCATTGGATTTATTTTATGGACTGGGGGAGTCAGCGCAATTGGGGGACTTCTGACCGTCGGGGTTCTGATTGCCTTCATCCAGTATTGCCGGCAGTTCTTTGAACCTATTCGTAATCTTTCCGAGCAGTTCAACACGCTTCAGAGCGCAATGGCGGGTGCCGAACGGATTTTTGATGTGCTGGACAATGATCAGTCACTGCCGGATGCAGATGCCGGAAAGCCTCCGGTCCAGCTGGAAGGGAATATCGTATTTGATGATGTCTGGTTTGCCTATGGAATGCTGGATGACGGGACACCGGACTGGGTTCTCAAGGGTGTGTCATTCACAATCAGCAGGGGACAGAATGCTGCCATTGTCGGTGCTACAGGCAGTGGAAAAACAACAATTATCAGTCTGTTAATGCGTTTTTATGACATTCAGCGCGGATCCATCCTTCTGGACGGACAGGATATTCGCACATTCCGGATCAAGTACCTGCGCTGGCGAATCGGACTGGTATTGCAGGATGTTCTCCTGTTTTCCGGGTCTGTGTATCGCAATGTCTCTCTGGGAAATCCTGATATCTCGCTTGAACAGGTGAAGCAGGCGGCAAAAACAATAGGGGCGGATCATTTCATTGAGCAGTTGCCTGACCAGTATGATCATGATGTGGGGGAGCGGGGGGTATCTCTTTCGCAGGGGCAGAGACAGCTGATCTCGTTTGTTCGTGTTCTGGCGCATGATCCAGATATTCTGGTCCTGGACGAGGCCACCTCAAGCATTGACACGGAGACAGAGCACATCATACAGCATGCTCTGGAACGAGTGTTGCAGGGGAGGACATCCCTGGTCGTTGCACATCGGTTGTCCACAATTCGCCATGCCGATACGATTCTCGTGTTGCACAAGGGAATTTTGAGAGAGCAGGGGACACATGAGGAGCTGGCAGAGGCTGGCGGTCTGTATCAAACACTCTACGAGTTGCAGTATCGGGAGCAGGTCATGGAAGACTCTCCGTAGCAAGCAAAGCGGGTTTGGGTGTTCCGGGGTTTTAAGGAACACTGCCGGGAGAGGAGAGTTAGCAGCTATTCACTTTTGAATTCCGATGCCCGAGTTCAGTGGAGCTTGCTGTACAGTAAAGGAGACCGTGCGTGACAAGTATGATGCAATCGCTCGTGAGGAGCAGGATCCGGGGTACTGCATGGTGGAATGGCGTGCCTACGAGAACAAGCCCGGGTATCAGTCACAGGCGGATTTGGGACTTGGTTGTGGTACCCCTGTTGATCATGCCGACCTGGTTCCAGGCGAAATCGTGCTTGACCTGGGATCAGGTGCCGGACTGGATGCGATGATTGCCTCTCCGCTCGTGGGGGAAGAAGGGAGAATCATTGGTGTGGACATCGCTCCGTCCATGGTTGCAAGGGCTCGGAAAAATGCGGTCACTGTCGGGATTGACAATGTGCTTTTTCGAGAGGGGGACATTGAGCAGCTTCCTGTTGACGACTTCTCCGTTGATGTTGTCATTAGCAACTGTACACTGAACCTTGTTCCAGACAAGGCAAGGGCATACTCAGAAATCGCCCGGGTACTTCGCCTAGGGGGGCGTTTTGTGATTGCAGATGTTGTGACAGTCGGAAATCTGGATCCTGCGTTGTTGCGAGAGGCAGAAGAAGCTGCCGGCTGCGTTGCCGGGGCAGCAGAGAAGGAGGCTTATCTTGAACTCATTCGCGCTGCGGGATTCACAGAACTGGAAGTGGTGCGACTTCGCCCCCTGAAAGTTCCTGGTGACCTGGATGGACTCGCAAGCATAACCATCCGTGCCTATTGGAATCAATAAATCATTTTTCGCAAGAAAAACTTGTCATGGATCATTATTATGACCGCTCGCACCTGCCCCGATTCGCAGAAATTGCTGAGGGAAATCAGGAATTGGCAGATGCCTTCTTTTCCTACTACAACAAGGTATTTGAAGAGGGGACACTGACAGCCAGAGAAAAGGCCTTGATTGCTCTGGCCGTTGCCAGCACAGTGCAGTGTCCCTATTGCATTGATGCCTATACGACGGCGTGCCTGGAAACGGGATCAGACCTGGAAGAGATGACGGAGGCCGTACATGTAGCAACCGCAATTCGGGGTGGGGCAGCACTGGTGCATGGTGTACAGATGCTTGATCAGGTCAAGCGTCTGACGATGTGATCGGAATGGCATCTGAGGGAAAAGAGATGATGTTGCTGGATACGATCCCGCAAGGTCCCCGTGCCACATCTTCACTATTTTCCCGAACAGTCCCTCTGGCGCACCCAAACGAGCAGCTGAAGGTTCTGGATACGGCAGATCTTGCCGGAGGGCCGACAGGAAGCGGTCAGTTTGAACTTGACCTGGCTTCTTGTGGATGGCCTCGCCTGATGCCGGACCGACTGGAGATTGTACAGATCAATCTCGGCAAGCTCTGCAACATGACCTGTCGGCACTGCCATGTAGATGCGGGGCCTGACCGGACCGAGGAGAACATGAATCGGGATACGGTTGATGCCTGCCTGGAGGTGATTGACCAGTCTGGAGCTCAGGTAGTTGATCTTACCGGAGGTGCCCCAGAGCTTAATCCCAATTTTGCGTATCTCGTGGAGATGTGTGTTCAGAGAGGACTTCGTGTTCTGGACCGATGTAATCTCACCATTCTGCTTACACGCCGATGTGCACATTTGCCAGTGTGGTTTGCGGAGCGTGGAGTGGAAGTGATCTGCTCTCTTCCGCATTACCGGAAAATGGGGACAGATGCACAGCGCGGAGACGGGACATACCAAAAGTCAATTGAGGCTCTGAAACGCTTGAACCGGGCCGGGTACGGGAAAGGGGATCCGAATTGCAGGCTTACCCTGGTAACCAATCCGGTGG
This sequence comes from Rhodothermales bacterium, assembly GCA_965203305.1. GTDB lineage: Bacteria > Bacteroidota > Rhodothermia > Rhodothermales > Bin80 > Bin80. The sequence continues at coordinate 819,060 of OZ241874.1, forward strand.
GAGCATTCCTGTCGGGGAATCAGTCTTCGCTGGAAACGGAATGGAAGGCTGCTCTGATACGCAATCACGGTGTCAGTTTTGATCAGTTGCTGACTCTGAATAACTTGCCGATCTCCAGATATCTGGAATGGCTTGTGGAAACCGGTCAGGTGGAGCTTTACCTCAACAGGCTGCTTCAGGCGTTCAATGCCTCCACGATTGCGGGCTTGATGTGCCGAAATACACTCTCCATAGGCTGGGACGGGTATCTGTATGACTGTGATTTTAATCAGCAACTGGAGATGCGAATGGATATTGCCCGCCCGCATGTGCGGAATTTTGATCTTGTGGCATGGCAGAATCATGAAATACGAACTGCCCGTCACTGTTACGGATGCACTGCGGGCGCTGGAAGTGGCTGTGGTGGTGCGATCACATAGGCAGTGGCATCTCAGTTTTTTTTCAAGTTTCGATTCTCTGCAGATTTTGGAAGTATTGAGTCAGTTCAGGGTCTGGCGCATTACAATTACAGGATACATAGCGAGCAGCATGTGTAATTCCTGTCTGTTGGGGAAACTGCTTCAAGGAGATTTCAAGTTGAGGAGAAGCCGGATATCTCAACAAGGGTATGGAGTTCCAGTCAAGAAAAATCCGTCTATAATGAGAGGAGTATTTCAGGATGACAGACTACTGAACCGGGTTGAGAGAGAGTGTGTATTACGGACAAATCGGACGGTGAATTACGGACGATCTGGTCCGCTCGGGCGTGTTTATCACGATGTTCGTGATTCGGCAGTCTGTGCGTGCAACTCCTGTTTGCCTTTGATCTTTCACATGGACTTTTACGGTTAAATGAATTCGGTATGCACTGTTGACACGAGATTTCTGCAAGAGGGGTTTCATATTGAGTCAGCTGGTGACGGGATTGGTGCCTCGAGATTCAGCCACTGTTGAATAGCACCTATCCCCACCTTCCGTACCACCAGTCTCTCGTCACGTATTTCATAGTTGGATCTCTCTGAAGATGGTACTGCCAGGAATCGTTCCATTAGGACAATTTGAGGAGTGGCCGGCTCTCCATAGGATCCTTCCCAGATATATTTCATGATTCCCTCATTTACCCAGCTCCGCCCTGTCATAATCTCGTCAAATTCGCCGAATTTTGAGAGATGCTTCAGGCCTTCTCTTGTTTTCCAGTCTTTGGCTATACCAATTGTGACAAGCACCTGATCATTCTCTGATGCTCTGGTCTGAGCCAAGATTTTTAGTTGGTCTATTTTCTGTGGTAGTTCTTCCTGGTTGGAATAGGCACATCCTGATGACCCAATGTATACGAAAACCAGTTCAGAACCTTCCCGGGCAGTATAACTGGGCTGGTACTTGAAGTTAGACTTGCTGTCCCAGTCAATGGAAACACGAGGCATCTTAACAAAGCCGGTGCGCACGGAATAGAAACCCAGAATGAAGATAACCAGAAAGAATCCCCAAAGCATGCGGGAATGTGCCTGAACTCCTGTTTTTGCCATCGTAGCAAAGACACCAAATCAATGTGAAATCTCTGTATGAATCAGAGGAGCGTCAATTGGGCAGGCACGATCTCATTTTCCAGAATCTCAATAAATTCCAGAGGGGGGAGGCTGGCAAAACTACAAATCGCATCAGTGCAGTTGCACAATCTCCTCCCCAGCAGTACCATGGCGGTAAACCGAAACCTGAGGATATGGATAGCTATGTGCAGTGTACATTCGATCCCCTGTGAGGGCATAAACAATGGGTAAACTGGATCCTACAAGGACTGCCTCGCCTGTTTTGGAGAGCATGAGGTACGACAGAAGTGCTTCGCGCCTTTCTCCCTTCCACCCCGGAGCAAGGCTCTCTGGGGTAATGGAAGCTATTTGAACAAGCATATATTTTTCAGAAAATGGAATCACCCGCGTTACCTGATCATGTGCGTTGGCAAAAACATTCATTGATACCACGGATTTTCCTGATTTATCTTCTATTATGTCAAGTGTCTTGAAATCAGAGATTTTTGCAACCCACCGTATATCTCCTTCAAGCGAATAGCTGTAAATCGCTGGAATTAGACGCGGTGAATATATGATCTGTCCTCCTTGTTGCTGACTGCAGGCGACTTGACCTTCACTCAGGTATCGGTACACCAAAGCGGACTGCGATTCGTATCCTGCCCCGAAGGGCTCCATACGGTCCCCGTTAAATGAATACGGAAAAATGGTATCTGAGAACTTCTCAGTGAGACCATGGATGTAGAAGGTGTTTTCTCCTAAACACAGCCCTATTGGCTCAAAAGGCATAGTCAAGGTCCTAACGACTTCATGTGCATCATCAGTCCATTCGAATATTGTAATTCGGTAGTCTTTATCAACGGCAATCAAATGTCCGGCAGAATCTATCTCAATGCCGCGAGGTTCAACGAATTCTCCTGGACCTCTGCCAGCTTTTCCTACGGCATGCAGAAATGATCCCTTGGAATTAAATATTTTTACCTCACTGTACCCGGAATCAAGCACATACATATTACCGTTACGATCTACCTTGATGTCAGAGATCTGGCCAAACATTTCATGCCGCTCCCCCTCTAGTACCCCCAATGTCAGGATCTTTGTTGAAGACCGCAGGATATGAGCCACTGCCAGCGCATCTTCCATATTCTCGGAATCGTGACTAGGCGGGACGAACTCGTGGCTTTCCCCAATACCTGGTATACGATTTGATAGAGGATGGACGATTCTCTGCGATTCCCCAACTTCTCTGCATGATCCCAGAAGGATGAGCAGCACAACAGAGAATCGCAATAATACTGAATGCTTAAAGCCTTCCATCAGGGGCGGTAAACGAATGTATCATAGCACGATCTGAGAATACTTTTCATCGTCAATGCTGAGTGCGCGCTTATTGAACTCTTGCAGAGCAACTCAAGGTTCCCTCCCGTACCTGGTCAGAATTCGAAAGTCCCAAAAATCTTTTTGCAAGAGGCTCAAGTAACCTCTCATGCGGATTTTACTGGATAATTCCCATTTTTTCGTAGCCCACAGATTTTCAGAGAATTCGCAGATCAGATCATGGAGACTTTTTCTCTTCGGGGTAGCGTACCGTCTTTCTCTGTTGATTCCTCTCCTGAAAGATTCCAGACTTTCTTCTTTCCCTTTGTTCTCTCGGGATTATACGTGATCCCCAGAATCCAAAACATCCGTAACACGGACGGGGACAGATCCTGATCCATCCGCGTGATCAGGTACCGCTGTTGGAGTTGATGGAATTTGGTGGTAATTCGCCGGATCCTGTTGAGGTGTTTCCGAATTGGAGGATCGGTTAGCCATAGGGAGCCTCTTTCGAAAATTCCAGATGACGGAGAGCTATCGCCCTGAGGGTGCTTGAAGGCACATTAGGTCGGGAATAGAGGTATTTTTGCAAAAACCCTCATAGGGACTGCAAGATGACAGATTACAGAAATATGTTGAGGCAATTCATGGTAGTGGACTATCCATTTACGACGATATATGATCGCAGGTGTCAAACCGGAGAATGTGATTCGAAAGATCAGAGTGGTCACGGGAAAAATACTGGCAACACTGGATAAGGCGGGCACTCTGACCCGGAAGTATCAGGCAAGACTGAGTCTTGGAGATATGGGGACCGAGCTGGTTAGCCACAGAGATACGAAAGTTCTCCGCCACATCGTGCGATCTGGTGTCACTACAAAGGCTGTGACTAGTCCGGCAAGTAATAAGGTAAGGCTTCGGTTCCAGAGGTACCGGGGTTACAGTCCTCATGCCAATCACGATGAATCAGACAGGCAACAGTTTGGCTGTTTTTGAGTTTTAGGCAGGACTAAATTTCTTCCTGCCATGATGCGTGTGCTCGCTGGTTGCCTTTTTGGGCTTTTCCTGATCACTTCCTGCACTTCAACGGAAGAGACAGATACGCCTGTTCAGCAACGGTCCATCAGGATTACAGCAACAACGAGTATTGTTGCTGATCTGGCGCGTTCCATTGGAGGTTCGGAAGTGATCGTAGAGTCACTCATGGGACCAGGAGTAGACCCGCACCTGTACAAAGCCAGTGCCCGTGATGTCTCAAGGATACAAGAAGCCGATATCTTGGTCTATAATGGGCTTCATCTGGAGGGAAAGATGGGAGATATTTTTGAAGACAGAAAAGAATCTGGATCCCCAGCCATCGCCATTGCTGAGGCTGGTGTGCCAGACAGCCTGCTGCTTGAATCGGATACCTATCAGGGGAATTTTGATCCCCACATATGGTTTGATGCAGAGCTGTGGATCCGGGCTGGATATGCCCTGGCAATCGCACTCGGAGAACTGGATTCAACTCGAAAAAATATATTCTCCGTACGCGCAACAGAGTATGAGGACAAGCTCATGGAAGTGGATGTTTATGTACACAACCGGGTATCCGAAATTCCTGAAGAGAAGCGAGTACTTATCACGTCACATGATGCATTTGGATATTTCGGAAAGGCCTACGGATTTGAGGTGCGCGGACTTCAGGGGATATCTACCGTAACAGAGGCCGGAGCAGCAGATATTCAGAATTTGGCACAGATGGTCGCAGAACGAAGGATTCCAGCCATGTTTGTAGAGTCCTCAGTCTCCCCTCGCGGCATTCAGGCAGTTCGGGAAGCCGTAAGGGACAGAGAATTTGACGTGAGTATTGGCGGGACACTGTACGGAGATGCACTTGGAGGAGAAGCCACTTCAGCGGCGACATATTCGGGAATGGTCCGTCACAACATTGATACGATTGTTCAGGCACTATCAAATGACAAGGGCAGTTGAGGTTCGGGACCTCACGGTGGCATATCGGGACAGTCCGGTTCTGTGGGATATTGATCTGGATGTTATTTCAGGTACACTGATGGCAGTTGTCGGCCCGAATGGTGCGGGGAAGACCACACTGATCAAGGCAATTCTCGGACTGATCAAACCTGCCGCCGGGCAGATCAGGATATTGGGACGGCCGTATCGGAATGTCGCATCCTCGGTAGGCTATGTACCGCAGCGCGGGACGGTGGACTGGGATTTCCCCACCAGTGTACTGGATATTGTCCTGATGGGCCTTTATGGAAAGGTTGGATGGATCCGCCGTCCGCGTCGCAGTGAACGCGAAGAGGCCATGGCTGCACTGGAAAAAGTGGATATGTCCGAATTTGCACATCGGCAGATCAGCCAGTTGTCTGGAGGACAGCAGCAACGGGTATTCCTGGCACGTGCCCTAGTCCAAGATGCTGAGGTATACCTGATGGACGAGCCGCTTCAGGGTGTAGATGCAACCACGGAACATGCGATTATTGATTTGCTTCGCACACTTCGCTCATCTGGAAAAACAGTTCTGGTCGTACATCATGACCTGCAGACCGTCTCCTCTTACTTTGATGAGGTTCTGCTTCTGAATGTACGCCGGATTGCAAGCGGGCGTGTATCAGATGTATTCACGGACACAAACCTGAGACTTACATACGGGGGACGTATTGCAATCATCAAGGATGTCCCGTAATCATGGAACAGTTCTTTGATGATTATACCCTGCGTACGGTTACGCTTGGCGTAGCCATACTAGGGGCAGTAAGTGGAGCACTTGGCACCTTTGCCGTATTACGGCGGCAGAGCTTGCTGGGAGATGCCGTGTCTCATGCGGCTCTGCCGGGAATAGGACTTGCATTTATCCTTACTGGAAGCAAGGCATCTTTGATCTTGATGGTGGGGGCAGGCCTGGCAGGATGGCTGGCAACGGCCGTGGTTCTGCTCGTGACCATGAGCACACGCGTCAAGTATGACAGTGCACTTGGGCTGGTACTGTCCGTGTTCTTCGGTGCGGGTCTGGTCCTTCTGACATTTATTCAGAGATCCCCGGATGCCAATCAGGCAGGACTGGATTCGTTTCTGTTCGGGCAGGCCGCATCACTTGTAACGGGAGATGTGATTACCATGACTGCCCTGGGCGGAATTGCGATAGTGGTGCTCATTTTATTTTGGAAAGAATTCAAGCTGCTGACATTTGATCCAGAGTTCGCCCGCAGTCTGGTACTTCCCGTACGGTGGCTGGATTTTGGTTTAACAACCCTTTTGGTGATCGCGATTGTGATCGGGCTGCAGACTGTAGGAGTAGTGCTGATGAGTGCCATGATCATTGCACCGGCTGCTGCTGCGCGGCAATGGACAGACAATTTTGGAAAGATGACAGCAATTGCCATGGCTATGGGGGCACTGTCCGGTGCAGGAGGAGCACTTCTGAGCATGAGCATGTCCAGTTTGCCAACCGGCCCGGTTATCGTTATCTGTGCCAGCGGAGTCGTTGTGGTTTCCATCTTTGCTGCCCCACATCGCGGTATCATATGGCAGCAGGTTCGTCGGGCATTGCAGAATCGCAGGCTTGCGAGTGAAGCGATCCTGCTGGACTTGTTTGATCTGGCAAAAAAGCACGAGAATCTGGAATATCCGCATATGGAAGCCGCCCTGAGAGTCATCTATCCGAAAACAGGGACGCTCCATCGAAAGCTGCGCGGACTGCAGGGGAAAGGACTCGTGAAAGTGCAGGACAGCGGTGCATGGGCACTGACACAGAATGGAGTCCAGATGTGTCATCAGCTTATGAATGAGCGAACGGCATGAGTGCATTTCAACTTGAAATCCAGCTAGTCGCCGCCATTGCTGCTGCTGCGTGCGCTCTTCCCGGGACATTCCTGGTTCTGCGGAGGATGGCAATGATGAGCGATGCCATCAGTCATGCGATCCTTCCCGGGATCGTGATCGGGTTTCTGCTGACAGGAAGTCTCTCTTCTCCGATTTTGATTGCAGGCGGCGCAGCGGCAGGGCTGCTGACAGTTGTACTGGTAGAATGGATCCGAAAAACAAACCGGGTACGGGAAGATGCCGCCATCGGGCTGGTATTTTCCACTCTGTTCGCAGCGGGCGTGGTCCTGATTGCACGATTTGCAGGTGACATACATCTGGATACGGATGCCGTTCTTCTTGGGGAATTGGCCTTCGTCCCGTTTGACCGCCTGGAAATTGCCGGGCATGATCTGGGCCCCAAGGCACTGTATGCAACGGGAATCGTTGGGATGCTCTGCGCGGGATTCATACTGTTTTTCTACAAGGAGCTGAAACTGGCTATTTTTGACAGTGCACTCTGTGCAACACTGGGATTCCTGCCGGGAATGCTTCACTATATATTGATGGGGTTCGTCTCCATGACCGCGGTGGCTGCCTTTGATGCGGTAGGATCCATTCTGGTGATCGCACTTATGGTTGGTCCCCCGGCAAGTGCTTATCTGATGACTAACCGATTTGGGCATATGCTTGGGTACAGCGTTCTTCTCGGGGTCACAGCAGCAGTCACAGGATACTGGCTTGCCTATCTCCTGGATGCTTCCATTGCAGGATGCATGGCCATGATGGTCGGGGTGCAGTTTGCCATTCTGTTCTGTATTGCACCTGAACAGGGTCTGCTGGCAGCATGGAAGCGCAGGAGACATCAGAAATGGCAGTTTGCCATCAAGATGCTGGTTATCCATCTGATGCAACATGAACATACACCCGAAGCAGAGCGGGAATGCCGTATTGATCACCTGCAGGATCATCTGGCATGGGAGAAGCCGTTTGCTGAAGAGGTTATTTCCCGGGCAGCCTCCAGAAAATTATTGCAGCCCGTCGGGGAGTACCTGGAACTTACCCAGTCTGGACGCACACTGGCCCAGGAAGCCATCGTCCATGCCTGAACCTTTTCCTGTGCGATTCTGCTTTATTCGGGGGAAGTACGCGGGCGAAGATCCAGGATCCGCCGCGCAACAGAGAGCAGGAACCCGCCGCTGAGCAGGATAATCCCGATCCAGACAAGGCTGATCGCCGGTTTTTCCTGTGCCTGAACCACAACATAGTCTGCCGCTGTTGCCCCGTCAAGAGAGAGGGTGATCTCCCCGGTGTCTACATTCATGCCTGTAAAATAATATCCGACTCCGCTAGACTCTGCTCTGATCGGGTTCAGGCTGCGATCCGTGCGAATGACATAGACCGGCATGATCTGCTCAATCAGCCTTGTGTTCATGTCCATGACTTGCAACACGGCACCAACGGCAATCTCGGTACGCTCCCGCTCGTTCTCGCTCAGGATGGACTGCAGATCTACTCTGGTTTCGAAGCCTGTGAAGGTGACCCTGTAGGCACCATCTCCGATGAGGGTACCCTGCCCCCTGCGCAGCGAGATTTCGTTGTTCGCGCCTCCAGATTCCAGCATTGCACGAGGAGTCACGGCAACGAAAATGTCCTTCTCAAAATAGGGTTTCAGAGCCGGGTGCTGGATCCATTGCCCTGTATTGGATTCGTAGGCAACAGGCTTCAGTTGAAATGTCTGCCCTTTGGGATCTGTGATGTTTAGCAGAAAACGTGTATGTCCACGCTCCCCGGGTTCCGTGCCAAGATAGCTGACGACGTAGTCGGCAACACGAACCGGCTGCCCCTGCTCCACAACAAAATTATTTCGGTCACTTCCTCGCGGTGCATCAGAGATTGCCCGGCTGAATCCGGAGGATGCAATAATGCCGATCACCATGATCCCAAGCCCTATGTGGGCGAGTGCACCGCCTGCCAGCTTTATATTGCCACGCCCGACTCGCCACAGTACGGAAACATTGGCATACAGGGCAAAGAATGATACAAAAAGAAGGAGTGTCAACTGAATTCCATACCCATGGCGCTGCCAGAAATTTTCTCCCTCGGAAACTGTCTCTGCTGCAAATGGAGTCAGAAGAAGGACGATGACTGTACTGAGGCAGGACAAGAGCACGGGCCAGACCAAAACACGATTCACTTTCTGAACATTTATTTTAGTCCACCAGAACAGCTGTCCCAGCCCGGACAGAAATAAAATCCCCACAGTAAGGGGGACCGTCCATTCATTGTAAAAATCAATGGATACTGTCGCCGGATTATTGTAGAACAGTTTTCCAAAGATGGGGGCACTGGTGCCCAGAATTACGACAGTGGCGATAACGGTCAGCAGGACGGCTCCAGAGAACATCAGAAATTCACGGGACAGAACATGTGCTTCCTGCTGTGCACCGGGCAGTTCATGGTAACGCAAGGCAAAGAGCCCGAAGCCCAGAACTCCCATTGCACTGATCCAGATCAGGAGTTGATTGTAGAGTCCCAGATCAACAAAGGCATGCACGGAAGCATCTCCCAGGATACCACTCCGGGTAAGGAAGGTGGAATAGACGATCAGCATATAGGACAGGATGGACAGGAACAGGGCTGCCTTGTGTCCAATGCCCCCCTTGCGCTGAATGAGCATCAGGTGAATGGTAGCAATTCCGACCAGCCAGGGAACGAGAGAGGAGTTTTCAACGGGATCCCAGGCCCAGTACCCGCCAAAATTCAGGGTTTCGTAGGCCCAGTATCCACCCATGGCGATTCCTATTCCCAGACACATCACGCTGATAAGTGTCCAGGGGAGGGCAGGCCGTACCCACTGGGTATAGCGCCGTTTCCAGAGGGCAACCACGGCAAATGCAAAGGGGGCAATCATGGTCGTGAACCCTACAAAAAGCATCGGTGGATGAATGACCATCCAGTAATTTTGCAGCAGGTCATTCAGTCCTGTTCCGTCAGCAGGGACAAAATCAGGATTGGACTGAAAGATGGGGGCATCCGGGTTCGCCTCTGCCAGGGTTGCAAAGGGAGCTGCCCCAATCTCCAGAGGGCCAAGCTGAATCCCTGCAATCATCGTGAGCAGGAAAGCCTGGCACAATGCGACAACGGCCATTACAGGTGCCTTGTAGGCGGGGGCCGCCCATCGGAGGAGTGCAAGTCCCATCAGGCAGTTCATGATGATCCAGAGCAGAAAAGACCCCTCCTGTCCTTCCCAGCTGGCAGAGAACAGAAAATGAAAGGGCAGATCTCTAGATGAGTGGGCCCAAACATAATTGTATTGAAACTGGTGCGTTGCAATCAAAACAATCAGGAGCATCCATGCACTGAAAAGGCAAAGCGTCATCACCCCCCAGAGGGTCCTTCCAAGACGAAAAAATACTCCTTCGCTGCCTTCGTGCCCGGAAGCCTGATAGAATGCAAAGATGGACAGGATACTGCTGACAAAAGCCGTCAGGATCAGCAGATGTCCGATAATTCCAGCCATCTTCTATCTCCGGGATTCAGAAAGTGCAGTGAGCAGATTCTGATGCAATCCGCCAAAGCCGCCATTGCTCATGATCAGGATCACATCATTCGGGCATGCGTCTTGCAACAGAGCCTCAAGGACAGCGGCGGCAGATTCAAAGAATTCTGCGTCCGTACCGGATTTTTGGATGCGATTCAATACGGCGTGAGTATCCATGAACTGATCTTGCACATCATTGTGTCGGAATGGGGGAGAACAGATGTAGGCTCTGGAAGCCTCGTGGAATGCCTCTCCGTACGGGACTTCAAATACCTTCCGCCGGCTGGAGTTGGAGCGCGGTTCAAATACTGCAAGCAGACGGCGATCTGGCCAGCGTTCTCTGGTTGCCTGAATGGTGGCACATACGGCAGTCGGATGATGTGCAAAATCGTCTATCACCAGAATACCTCCGGGTTCGCCGAGAATTTCCTGTCGTCGTTTCACTCCGGGAAAGGAGGCCAGCCCCCGTGCGATCTCCTCTGTGGTCAGTCCTGCATGCAGGGCGACCGCGCTGACGGCGAGCGCATTCTGCAGATTATGTCTTCCGTTCATGGGGAGCATCATGGCACCCATGCCTTCTCCGTGGCAGAACAGGTTAAAGTGGATGCCCTCTTCGGAAATCTGGCTGACTTGCCCCGTAACATCATGCGGGCCGCTCAGTCCGTAGGTCAGTACAGGAGCGGAACGGGTGTGCAACTGGGCCGCCGCAGGATCATCTCCACAGACAACCAGCAGGCCATCAGCAGGAATCAGGCTGGTGAAGGACTCGAATGCTTCCTGATACTCTTCCAGGGAGGCATAGATGTCGGCATGGTCAAATTCTACCGATGTGACAATGGCAACCTCAGGGGCATAGTGCAAAAATTTGGGACGCTTGTCAAAGTATGCACTGTCATACTCATCCCCTTCAGTGATGAAATGCATTCCGGTTCCGACCGAAAAGCTCTGCTCAAGTTCCTGAAGCAGTCCCCCAACCAGGAAGCCCGGATCCCGTCCAGCTGAACGCAACAGATGCACCAGCATTCCCGCTGTGGTTGTTTTTCCATGCGTTCCGGCAACAACGATACTCCGCCGGTCTTGCAGAAAGAAATGGTGGAGTGCTTCAGGGAAGGACAACTGCGGGATTGCCTGCTCTCTGGCAACAGTCGCTTCCACATGTGCTGGCACGCAGGCATTGCCCGTGATCACCAGATCGGGAAGCGGGGTCAGGTTCTCTTTGGCATAGTCAGCATATACGGGGATTCCCTGCTTTTGCAGAAAGGTGCTCATCGGGGGATACACACTGCTGTCTGATCCACGAACGGCATATCCTGCCTCCTGCAACAGTCCCGCAAGAGCTCCCATTCCCGTACCGCAGATCCCAATCAGGTAAATGTCTTTCGTGTCGGGTCCGGGAGGTGGCCTGTCAAAGATTCGCAAATCCGCATCCGCGAAATCCTCCAGCGATCTCATTCGGATGACTGTTGGACGGCAGTAGCCTTGCGGGTACCCAGATACGTGACCAGAGAATCAAAAGCAGAATACATTACCGGGACGATGACCAGGGTCAGGAAGGTGGCGAAAGTCAGTCCGCTGATGATGGCAATTCCCATTGGTCCCCAGAACTGGGTATTCTGTGATCCGAACTGGATGTTGGGTGCCAGATCTGCCAGCAACCCAACGAAGTTTATGTTGAGACCAAATGTGAGTGGTACCAGTCCGATTACGGTTGTAAGGAATGTGAGCAGCACCGGTCGCAGACGTGTCGCTCCCCCATCCACAATGGCTTCCAGTTTGCTCAGGCCCCGATCCCGCAGCTGCCGGATATAATCAATCAGGACAATATTGTTGTTCACGACGATTCCGGCCAGACTGATGAGTCCAATAAATGTCATCAGCCCGAAGGGTGTGCGGGTAAGGATCAGTCCAAGAAGCACCCCGATCAGCCCCAGTATGACCGCCAGCATAATGATAATCGGGACAATTACACTGTTAAACTGCGCAATCAGGATCAGCGTGATCGCAGCAATTCCAATCCCCATTGCAACCTGAAGGAATCCGAAGGCCTCGGCCTGATCTTCATTTTCCCCGGTATAGGTCAGCTGATAGCCCGGCGGCATGGCTTCCTGATAGCCCAGCAGGTGGGCCTGAACCTGTTGCAGTACTGCAGCTCCGTTGGAGCCGGCAACGACATCGCCAGTAACGGTGGCAACCCGATTCAGGTCCAGTCTCGTGATTGAGCCATACCCGCTGCCAATCTCAAAATCAGCAATGGAGGACAGCGGGATCTGTGTCCCTTCTTCCAGGATCGTCAAGCCATCCAGTGCTTCAAGGCTGGACCGCTGATCTTCCTTCAGGCGTACAGTTACGTCATATTCATCTTCTCCCGCACGATATTTTGTGGCTTCGGTTCCCTGGATCGCAGAGCGAATTACCCCGCTGATCTTGTTTGAATTCAGTCCCAGGCGGGCTGCCCGTTCCCGGTCAATTTTAACCTGGACCTGTGGTCGTCCGGTATTGAGATTGTTATTGATATCTACCAGGAACGGGATAGTATTGTCCTGTGCGGCCTGCCGGAGCGAAGCTGTAACCTCTTCGGTGATTCGTGTGATTTCGGAGAATTCGGGTCCAGTGATTTCAATGTTTACAGGTTTCCCGACAGGTGGGCCGGCGTTGTCTTTGTTGACTTCAAAGATGACTCCTGGAATCCCCTGGAGGGACTCCCGCAGTCTCTGGAGTGTACTGCGGCTTGTTTCCGGGCGATCTCCGTAATCCACCATGTTCAATGTAAGTACGGATTTCTCCGCACTTCCAGATCCTCCCCCCATTAAGCCTCCTCCTCCGCTGTCTGTCCCCACATTCACGAGAATGTTCTTGATATTGTCCCGATCAGACCGATTTCCCGCCAAGAGTGTGTTGATACTTGACTGTACAACTTCTGTGACATTATTTGTTTCTTCTATGTGTGTTCCAAGGGGGAGCTCCAGATCAACGGTGATGGTGTTCGGGTCTGTGTCAGGAAAAAATTCCACGCCAGTTGGCGCGGCAGCAAACAGTCCTATAATGGCAATAAATCCACCCGCTACGCTCACCAGAAGCCGGGCACGATTGTCAGTCAGAAGCAGTCTGGTTCGTTGCTGGAGTACACGACCATTCACCACGTATCCGATGAATCCCACAATCATAATAATGGCAGGGAGGCAAAGCAAAATCAGGATGGTCTGCAATTCTGCTCCTCGAAGCAGTGCCATCAATCCCAGAACGGCTGAGGATACTGCGGCAAACAGTCCGCCAGTCTTGATGCTGACCAGTCCATTCAGGTAAATGACTTCAAGGCAGTGGATCAGAATCATGCAGATGCCTGTCAGAAACAGAACCGATGCGGGGTAAATCAGCACGGTTCCTGCTGCTGAATTTGTCATCCCAAGTACAATCCCGCCAGTGACCAGCAAGGCAAACCCCAGAATCAGGCAGACAAAGCTGAATGAATTGCGGAGATAGGGGTTGGGGGTGCGGATCATGATGGTAATCAAGAGTGCGACCACTCCCAGTCCAAAGAGGGCAGAGATTCCCAGCAGGGGAGAAGTCCCGCCGGGGCTGCTCATAAATGTACTTGTAATGGCGGTCCCCAATCCTGCGAGACAGAGCAGGGCAGCACTGACCCACAGGCGTTTGCACAAGAGGATGGGGGCGCGGACTTCATAATCACGTTCCAGCTGTCTCGTCAGAAATCCGCGATACCATGTAATCAGGTTCGGCAATGACTGACGGACAAACCCTTGCGTGACTGGGCTGAACGCATACTTGTGGGCCAGCATAAGGAATGGCACTGCAATTGAGAGAACCAGAACCGTTTTCCAGTTTGCCAGTCCAATCACCAGTGCCACCCCGGCCAAGAGGGCAAACAACCCTGTTCGGAGTGCCAGAGAATACCGCACCTTCGGATCTGAATCCAGACGAACAAAATAGCCTGTAATGACAGGATTGATGACAATAGCAACAAAGAGTGAACAGATAAGCGTGATAATGAGCGTGGTAGGCAGATAGCCCATAAATTCCCCCGTAATTCCGGGCCAGAACATCATGGGAATGAAGACGGCTACGGTAGTTGCCGTGGATGCCACCACTGCACTTCCCACTTCAGCGGTTCCAAGTTTGGCAGCTTCGAACCGGGAGTGTCCCATCTCCCGGTAACGATAGATGTTCTCCACGATCACGACGGCATTGTCCACAAGCATGCCGAGAGCGATGATCAGTGAGAAGAGAATTACAAAATTCAGCTCCTGTCCGATCACCTGGAAGACCAGGAAGGTGAGGAACATGGAGAGGGGGATGGCGATGCCAACCAGCGTGGCTGTGCGAATGCCCAAAAAGAACAGCAGGACCAGCACGACAAAGATGAGTCCGCTGATGATGTTGTTTTCCAGGTCATTTACGAGTTCCTGAACATTTTCACTCTGGTCTCCCGTAATCACAAGCTGCGCGCCGCGTGGCAGGGGAAATTCGTCAAGGACGGTTCGAATTTCTTTCGCGGCATCCAGGATGTTGGAACCGCTGCGCTTTTTGACATTGAGGGTAATGACAGGATAGCTTCCGGTTTCTGCCATTCGTACGAGCCGGTTGCCCTCCTCCTGCTGGAGCAGTTGCAGGCGGGCATATGTGGAGCGTTCCTTGAAGCCTAGGTATACATCTGCTACATCCCTGACATACACGGGAAAGTCATTCGGGCTGTCAATCACCAGATCTTCAATCTCCCGTTCCACATCCCGAAATTCTCCATCAATTCGTACGAGATAGTCCTTGCTGTCCACTCGAATCATCCCTCCCGGGGTATTGGAGTTCTCAAAATTGATGGTTTCGACAAGGTCAGCAAACGTGAGTCCATATCCCTGCAGGGCCCGGATATCTACATCCACTTTCACCTCCCGCTCGAGGGTTCCGACGATTGTAACTTCAAGTATATCCGGATTCTTTTCAATCTCGTCTGCCAGGTCTTCTGCGACTTCCTTCAATTGTGTAAGCGAGAAGGCCCCTGCGAGGTTGATGCTCATAATAGGAATATCCTCTACATCAAACTCGCTGACAATTGGCTCTTCCACATCATCTGGAAGACGGGGCTTGGCAAGCTGCACTTTGTCACGAACTCTCTGGTAGGCAAAATCAAGGGATACATCCGTTGTAAACTCAACAACAATTGTGGAGACTCCCTGTACGGAAGTGGACCGAATCTCTTCGATATCGGAGACGGACTGGACTTCCTCTTCAATGATCCGTGTGACAAGGGACTCAATATCACTCGGGCTGGCTCCCGGATAAAGAGTCGTGACCACAACCATCGGAATTTCAATGGAGGGAAAAGACTCTTTCGAGATGGTCAGATAGCTGACCAGTCCGCCGACGGTCAGCATAATGGTAAGGATCGCCACACTCGGCCGATACTTGATCGCAAGTTCGGTAATCTTCATTACGATTCAGTCTCGGGCTCGGGGGAAGGCTTTGACAGGGAGCTCATTACGGGAGATCCGTATTCGTTCAGTTCGGAATAGGTCTCGTCAATCGTTACCAGATCTCCGTCTCCAAGTGTGGACTGCCCGCGAACTACCACCCGTTCTCCTGCTGACAGCCCGTTTAGGATGACCACCTGATTTGCATACTCTGCCCCGAGTGTTACTGTTCGCATTTGGGCGACGGGATTGCCGTCATGCTGTTCTACAACAAAAACGGAGAGTCCATTTTCTGTTCGCGTCACCGTATTCCCGGGAATCACGATGGCATCTTCAATGGTGAGTCGCAGGATTGCCAGTCGGGCAATCATTTCGGGTTTCATTTTTCCGTCCGCATTATTCACGTCAATATGGACTTCAAAGGATCGGCTGTCCGGGTCAATCACGCTTCCGGCGAAAACGACACGTCCTGTTCGGGGCAAAATGCCTGCAGTCGGGAGGCTGATGTCTGCCGGTGTACCGATCTCAATCTCTCCGGCATACCGTTCTGGAATGCCTGCAGCCACATGGACATTGCGTACATCCACCAATCGAAGAATCGGGGTACCCGGTGAAAGCAGTTCTCCGGCTTCCACATAGCGGGTTTCAACCTTGCCTGCAATCGGTGAGCGAACATATGCATACTCCAACTGAGACTTGGCCTGTTTTAGGAATGCTTCTTGCTGATCTACGAATGACTGCGCCTGCTGGAAGGTAGTTTCGAGGAGGCTAAACTCCAGTGGGCTGATAATTGAATCTGCCAAAAGAGGTTGTTGTCTGTTAAAGCTCTCTTCGGCTATTTCAAGGGCGGCCTTGGCATTTCTGACCAGTGCTTCTGCCTGAGCCACAGCTGCAAGGAGAAGATCATCTTCAGCACGCGCCACAATTTCTCCCGGAGAAACCGTTTGTCCCAGTTCCACGATACTTTCGAGGATTCCGGTTGTCTTGGCAGAGACAGTGACATCCTGCTTGGCTTCCACAGTACCGGTCAGTTCAACGATATCATTGAATGATGTCGGGGAGAGTTCAAGAACTTCAACATGTCTGACTTCAAAGACTGGTGCTGTGGGCTCGCTGCTCAACGGACTTTCCTCGGGAGTTTCACATGCAGTCCAGAGGACACAGAAGAACAACAGAATACAGGTGTTTTTCATGACAGATTGATTTGTTTCTACCTGTTTGCAGATGCCATTTTCACATCGGTTTGTTTTTCGACAGGTACTCCCAGTGCGACCTCCAGTGTACTTTGGGCAATCAGAAAACTGTGGATTGCACGCAGATGATTGAGTCTGCTGGTGTCCAGCTGCTCTGAAGCAGCGCGCAGTTGCAGTGTGTTAGCGACCCCTTCATTTCCGCGTGCCAGTGTATATTCGTAATTGAGTTCAGCAGTGGCTACATTCTTTTCCTGGCTTCCGATCTGCTTGTACGCCGCCTCTAGGTTGCGCAGGGCTGTTTCAATTTCCATTTTGGTTTCGGCGTACAGTTGTTCGGCATTCAATCCAGCCTGGCGCACGCCCACTTCTGCCCTCTGTATGTCCCGTCTGCGATCCAGTCCGTTAAAGATTTTCCAGTTCAGGTTAAATCCAACATTGAATGCAGACTGCCAGTAGGCTTTGCTGAAGTAGCTGTTGCTTCCCTGCGAGAATGAAAAGGGAGTTGCCGGATTGGAGATGGTGAAGGTTCGCGTGTCGGGAACCCGGCCGGAATAGCTGAAATTTGCAAATATGCCGAGCTCTGGCAAGCGGGACAGCTTGAAGGCTCTCAATTCATTCATGGCGAACCTGTGGTTCATCCGTGCCTCTTCCAGGTCTGGTCGTTCTGCCGAGGCCAGCGCAAACGCATCGGTTGCCGATATGGAGAGATAGGGGGACATCTCCTGAGTCTCCAGTTTTCCACGCAGAACAAGCTCTTGTGCTCCATCCATTCCCAGAAGGTATTTGAGCTGATCCATGCTGTTAGCGGCTTTGTTCTGTGCCTGAATCAGTGCAGATTCCTGATTGGCCAGTTCAACGTCCATGGTCAGCCGTTCAATTTTGGGCAGGACTCCGTTACTTACCCGCAGGGCGGTCTCATTGCGGGATGCCTGAGTTCGCATCACACTTTGCGCTGTCACCCGAGCTTCTTCTTTGGCAAGGAGTGCACCATAGAATGCTTCCCGTACTTGTCCGATGACGATCTGCTCTTGCCGCTCGGCGGCTTTGGTCACTCGCCTGAGGGCAGTCCGATATCCGTCTGGATGGACCAGTCGGGTCCAGCTGGGGGCATTGAAGATCGTGTACGAGAGATTGACGGCGTTCAGATACTGGTTTGCTACCGAAAACGGGTTGTCTCCTGATTCCGACACGATGATTCCCGCGGCATCCAGTCCGCGCCGTCGGCGGTCGGCAAATTCGGCAAATGTGATCGGATTTGTTGTGGCGAGGTCATCTGTTCGTACGGTTTCGTTGTAGCGGAGCCAGTCTACGAAGGCAAACCCGGAAAAGAAGTCTCCTGCCGAGCTTCCTGCGAAGGGGTTGGCTTCCTTGATGTTTCGTGTATAGGAGCTTGATGCTTCTATGGACGGAAACGCGACAGCTATGCTTTTCTTGATAAGCAGTCGGGCATCTTCTTCACCTATACGGCTTGCCTGGAGTGTATAGTTATTGATAAGAGCGATTTCGATGGCTTCTCCCAGTGTCACGCTCAGGGGAGCAGGGGTTTCCTGGGCATGAGCTGTGGCAACTGGAAGGAGCAGGAGGGTGGCAAGAATCGCGAAACGCATGGGAGATATGGCTATACGCAGTGGAATCTCAGCGATTTGCACATCTGGAAAAGTCCTTTCATGGGATGAAATCAGGCAAGCCTCCGCTTGTACGCAAGTTTTTGGAATGTGTTGAGAACATTTTCATACAAAGGCAAGCGGAATGTCATATGCCATGGCATGTACAGTCAACCCCCAGATGTTTGCTGGTTCCATCCTGGTGGCAGGATGCTCATGCAAAATATCTTCATCTGATATTCCTGGAAGCATTCCCAGAGCGGTATTCCTCTGTCATCCGGGATTTTAACAAAAGGTTTGTATGTCAACGATTTCGTTTCAGGCACTGGCAGTTCCCAATATGCCGCACTGATTACAATGAGAACTATAAAGCTCTTGCGTACAGATCTTTCGGTTTATCCCTTGTTGTGGTTCTCCCAATCATAAGGGATTTGTCCAGCAAAATCCGCATGCCCCTGAAAGCGTCCTGCTTCACATAGAAATGTCGGGAGCAGTGAGAGATTACCTCTCCATCCCCATGTCTGTGCCTTGATCTCTTCTGGAAGTATCTCTGCTCTGTGGAGTATCCTGACCAGAATTTTCTTTCCCCTCCTTTTTTTCGGGGGAGAGACGGTCTGTTTTATGGATTTCCGGTTCTTTCGGAGACCCTTCCTTCTCGGGATCCGCCTCTGGCAACTGTTCCGGCTCAGACTGGTCTTGGGACTCCAGTCGTTGCTCCGAAATCTCTTTCGGGGGAAAATTCTTTACGATGAAATTCCGCAGGGACGGGATAGGGACGGAATAAGATCCCAGTGCCTTGTTAAAGTAAAAGACTCCCCTGCGTACCGCACGGAAGAAGATTTCTTCCCCATGCCCCACCCCATACTCTCTGTCCAGCTGTTCTACAGCCTCTTCCTGCTCTACTTCGCTCGTCTCGGAGCTTCCTGCCAGGATCCTGGCAAGGCTTCTGCGCTCTTTTGCAGTGAAGCCACTCAGACGGTCTTCATAGTATTGTCTGCGCTTTGCTCGCCCCTTCTCCATGACGATACGCAGCCTCTCCTCGGTCATCTCTCCCCCGCTTTGCTTGAGTATGTGTGCGGCACATGTGGAGTAGGAATGAATATGCTGGGGCCAGCAATGCGTCTCCTGAGAGATCGCATCCACCCAATCTGTCGTGCCCCCCTTCGCCTCCCCTTCTTTTTTGAGCCAGTCTTTGATCACATCCCGTTCCTCCTCCTCTTCCAGTGGTTCCATATCGAACTTGCATCCCTCTGCCATCCTGGATATGCCCAGTGCCTGAAATGCCTGAAATGTCATGCCCAGCCCGCCAGCCAGCAGGATGACAGGCCTCCCTAACCTGCCATTGTGAATCCGCTTCAGGAGAGTACGTACCGATTTGTGGTGCTCTTCTGGGACTCCTCCGTCTTCCCCCAAGTGCTGGGCCTCGTCCAGGACAAGCAAAACAGGTGCCTTTTTCAGCTTGAGGATATCTGCGGGGGTATCCAGAGGAGCATTGATCTCTGTCTCGATTTTACGGAAGAAGTTGAAGATTTTGTCCAGTCCCCACCCCGTTGTTTTCCCCACCTTTCTTTCCTGCGGTGGAAGACCAAGCGTTTTCCGCAATTCGTCTGGATTCCACAAGTCTTCTGGATCAATCTCTGCTACTTCCCATCCCCGCTCTTCTGCTTCGTCCCAGCATTTTGCCAGCAGAGCGGTTTTGCCTACGCCCGGAGGCCCCTGAACAAGAAGTATGGTTCCACCTTTGGGTTTTCCGGAATCTGCCAGCAACTTTTTGAACTCCAGCAGGATCTCTTCCCGTCCTTGAAAGTATTTGGCTGCCCCTCGGTCTCGAAGTCTTTGGATCTTGCCCATCGTTTCATCTGGAATATACCTTGTAGGTGAAGTACGCTATGGAACAGGGTCTGTTCCACGTTCGCACCCCTGCGGATTTTGCTGGATAACTCCCAATCATAATTGGTGGGGATTTGTGTCATTTCTTATCCGGGAGCTTTGCAGGCAGATTTATACCTTTCCAGTTCTGCAAGCAGTTCTATACTGGCGTGAATTTCGCTTGACTGCTTTTGTGCTTCAACTATTTGGGCGGATGTCATTTTTGATCTGAGTTCATCCTTGAGTTCGGTCATCCATTTCAGGAATTCATCATCATACCCCTGTGCTCTCAAATCTGATTCCTGCGCAACAGCGAGATTAATCCATGCATAGGCTTCAATATAATTTTCGGGTACGCCCTCTCCGCTATAGTAATGCCATGCCAGTTGAGCCTGTGCACTGGCAATATTCTGATCGGCAGCAAGTCTGTACCACTTCATGGCTTCCCGGTCATTTTCTGGTATGCCTTGACCACTTGCATAGGCGAAACCCAAGGCAGCCTGTGCCCTTGCAACTTTCTGCTCGGCAGCCAGCCGGAACCATTTGAGGGCTTCTTTCAGGTTCTCTCGTACGCCGTGACCATTTCCGTAAGCATATCCCATTTGCAATTGTGCATCGGCATTTTCTTGTTCTGCGGCAAGCCGGAACCATTTGGCGGCTTCCTTCAGATTCTTTCGTACTCCCTGTCCATTGGCGTATGCATATCCCAGTGCAAGTTGTGTATCGGCAATTTCCTGCTCGGCGGCCAGCTGGAACCACTTGATGGACTCTTTCTGGTTCTTGGGCACCCCTTCCCCCGTGGCGTACGCATACCCTAATCTGGTCTGCGCCCATGCATGTTCCTGATCATCTTCTGACACTCCCCAGCCATTGGCATATGCATACCCCAGAGCGGCCTGCGCCCCTGCATCTTCCTGCTCGGCAGCTAGTCGAAGCCACTTAAAAGCTTTTTCGCCGTCCTCTTGCACGCCACAACCATAAGCATACGAAATCCCGAGCATGACTTGTCCCTGTACATGTTCCTGATCAGCAGCAAGTTGATACCACTTGATGGCTTCCTGATCATCTTCTGACACTCCCCAGCCATTGGCATGTGCACTCCCCAGAGCGGCTTGCCCCCCTGCATCTCCCTGCTCGGCAGCCAGCTGGAACCATTTGAAAGCCTCGTCGCCGTCTTCTGGTACTCCCGATCCGTAAGCGTACCTATATCCTAATCTGACTTGTCCGTAGGCATCCCCTTGATCGGCAGCCATCCGGTACCATTTGGCAGCCTCTTGATCACTCTTTGGTATGCCCCATCCATTGGCATGCGCGTTTCCCAGTACAACTTGCCCCAATGCGTCTCCCTGCCCGGCGGCAAGTCGGAACCACTTGAGGGCTTCTTCATCACTCTCGGCCACTCCCAATCCTTTTGCATATGCATACCCCAGTGCAATCTGCCCCACCACCTCCCCCTGATCGGCAACCATTTGGAACCACTCAATAGCTTCTGGGAGTTCCTGATTGGTGGCACGGCGAAGCCACTTGTTTGCCGTTGAGTTATTCTTTGGTACACCCCGACCAGTGGAGTAGTGCCACGCCAAATAAAATTGTGCCTCTGCGCTTCCCTGATCGGCTGCCAGCCGAAACCACTTCGCAGCTTCTTGATGGTTCTGTGGCATATCTTCCCCATCTTTGTACATAAGTCCCAAACGAAGTTGCGCTTCAGCATTCCCCTGTTCCGCCTCCTGCAGTAAAGAAGCATCCTGTGCAGAAGCAGTTGCAACAGGAAAGAGCAGAAGGGCTGTAATGATCACGGGCAATACTTTTTTCATGCTTGTTTCTGTTATAATTTGTTGCGAGGCGGTTTCAATCTCCATTGCGCCGCCTGGTCAGGCGGAAAACTGATGTACTCAATTCTGAATCCACTCTCCCCTGGAACACTCACCAGAGATTTCATCTTGAATATCATATCAATTGCAGAGGAGCAGGGGGTGAGCAGCATAATCATACAAAATCCTTGTGCTGGTGTGCATGCAGGTAATCCACGACATTCTTCACCTGCTGTGTGCCGTTACGATGACAGATGAGCAATGCGTCATCCGTGTCTACAACGACAATATCATGCATGCCAACAACTGCGATCAGACGCTCGCCAGCATCTATCAGGCATCGGCTAGTGTCATGCACAATGACATTTCCCCTCAGGACATTTCCATGCCGATTCTTTTCGCTCAGATCGTATACGGCTCGCCAGTCTCCAATGTCACTCCATCCAAAATTGCCCGGCACAACATGAACATTCCCGGCACGCTCCATAACCCCTACATCAATGGAAACCCGCGCACTCCTGTGATAGGCCTCGCGAATGGCAGCTGCTTCCTGATCGGTTCCGAGATGCCTGGATGCCTTGTTAAAAGCAGTCCAGGTGCTCTTGAGATGCGTCTGCATGTTTGACAGGATTGAATCGGTACGCCAGACAAAGATTCCGCTGTTCCAGAGAAAATCCCCAGAGTCCAGGAATCGTTCCGCCGTCGCCTCATCAGGTTTTTCGGCAAATGTTCGCACCCGATAAGATCCGCCGGATTTGCCGGCAGAACTGTCGTACTGGATGTATCCATAGCCAGTGGCTGGGTAGGAGGGCTGGATGCCAATCGTGACCAGTGCCCCGGAATCTTTGGCCACAGCAATCGCCTTGCGGAGAATCTTCATGAAACGGTCCTCTGCTTTCACCAGATGATCCGATGGAAGCACAATCATCACCGCGTCTGGATCAATTTCATGCAACTTGATGGCTGCATAGGCAATGCAGGGAGCTGTATTGCGGCTGATCGGCTCGCCAAGGATATTCTTCTCGGGAATTGCGGGAAGCTGCTCCTGTGTGAGTGCTGCATAACGCTCATGAGTCACGACAAGAGTTCGTTCGGCCGGAACGAGGGGAGCCATGCGACGGAGTGTCATCTGGAGGAGGCTATGCTCGCCGAATACACGAGTAAACTGCTTGGGACGGGCCTCCCGGCTTTGCGGCCAGAATCGGCTTCCGATTCCTCCCGCCATGATGACACTGTATACCATGAATAGATACGGCAAATTGTGATGTTCACCCGCAAGTCAGCCCGGACTGCTTGAGTGTTCTGACAGGGGGAGTTTATTCACAAGAGGCGCGTATGGTTCATTCCTGACCCAAAACAGGCACTCTTGAGTACAACTTGAACATAAAGGCGAGATGCCATAATTGAACATACATGAAAATTGGAATTGTTGGGACAGGATATGTCGGGCTGGTCTCTGGTGTCTGCTTTGCAGAGATGGGAAATGATGTCTGGTGCGTGGATGTGGATGAAACCAAGGTGGCAGGCTTGCGCCAGGGCAAAATGCCAATCTACGAACCAGACCTGGAAATCCTGCTCCAGCGCAACCTTCGGGATCAGCGTCTGATATTTACCACCTCGCTGGAAGAGGCACTCGAAAACTCCGAGATCATATTTCTTGCTCTCCCCACACCGCCGAATGCAGATGGCGAAGCGGACCTGTCTTATGTTCTGCAAGTTGCACACAAGATCGGCTCCTGGCTTGGTTCACAGGCGGGGGCAGTATACAAAATTGTTGTGAACAAAAGTACAGTTCCCGTGGGAACAGCCGACAGGGTCAAGAAAGTGCTGGAAGAGAAGGGAGCTGCTCCCGGGGAGAATTTTGATGTGGTATCCAATCCCGAGTTTCTTCGGGAGGGAGCGGCGGTGGACGATTTCATGAAGCCGGAAAGAATTATTTTGGGCACTTCAAGCACGAGGGCGGCAGACAAGATGCAGCGTTTGTATGAGCCATTTGTTCGGCAAGGCAATCCGATCATCATCATGGATGAGCGTTCTGCAGAGGTGACCAAGTATGCAGCCAATGCATTTCTGGCCTCACGCATCAGCTTCATGAATGAAGTGGCAAACCTGTGTGACCGGGTGGATGCCAATGTGGACAAGGTCCGCATGGGAGTGGGAAGTGACAGTCGTATCGGCAGGCATTTTCTCTACGCAGGAATCGGTTTTGGGGGAAGCTGTTTTCCCAAAGATGTACAGGCGTTATTGCGAACTGCCCGGAGCCATGAGTATGACTTCAAAATCCTTCAGGCAGTACTTGATGTCAATGACAGCCAGCGTATGCTGATGGTTGAGCGTATACGCGCACACTTTGGCAGTGAACTGAGAGGGAAGCATGCAGCGGTTTGGGGGCTTGCATTCAAGGCAAACACGGACGACGTCAGGGAATCTCCCGCACATGTCGTCATCAGGGGACTCCTGCAGAGTGGGGTACAGATCACTGCATTTGATCCAGAGGCAATAGAAACTTCACGTACAGTGCTGGGAGAGTCCATTTCGTATGCAGGGAGTGCATACGGTGCTCTCCCCGATGTGGACATGCTCGTCATTTGTACGGAGTGGCCAGAATTCAGGAGGCCTGACTTCAAAAGAATGAAGGGATTAATGCGTCACCCCCTTATTTTTGACGGGCGGAATCTGTATAGTGCCCATAGGATGGCGGAACGGGGATTTGAGTATTACAGTATTGGTCGTCCAGGGATTTCCCCGGAATAGCTTTTCTGGTCACCTTCTTTGCATTTGAAATGGATTGGCAGGCTTGGCTAACGATTGGTACCATTATCGGGATTGCCGTGGCTCTCGTCAGAGACCTCGCCAGACCAGATGTGATTTTCCTGAGTGCGCTGGGACTCCTTTTGGCGGTGGGGGTGGTTACTCCCACAGAAGCCTTTGCAGGGTTTTCCAACGGGGCAGTGATTGCACTTGCCTCCCTGTTCGTAGTTGCCGCAGGGATTGAAGAGAGCGGATTGTTGCGACGCATTGAATGGCGACTGCTGCGCAAGGTGCATCATCTGCCATTTGCCCTGCTCCGAATGATGGTCCCGACGGCCCTGGTTTCTGCGTTTATGAACAATACTCCGGTGGTAGCCATGTGGATGCAACCCGTGCAGCGCTGGGCGTATCGTTCCAAGATTTCTCCGTCCAAAATGCTCATTCCCCTGTCCTATGCATCCATTGCTGGCGGGATGGTCACATTGATGGGATCTTCTACGAATGTGGTGGTTGCAGGGCTGGTTGCGGGGCATGGACTCCCTCCGATGGGACTGTTTGACTTTTCCCTGATCGGACTGCCGTCGGCAATCATTGTGTTGATATTTTTGGCCTTTGTTGGATCAAAACTTTTACCGGATCGGGCAGGTGAACCTGTATTTACACGTTCGCGCTTGCAGGGATGTCTGTTTGAAGTTCGTATTGCGGAAGGATCCCCTTTGGCAGGACAGACACTGGATCAGGCAAAGCTGGACACAGAGGATGATTCTGCGACGATTGTACAGGTCAGGCGTGGCAAGCATGTTATGCCGGTAGATCGGCAGTTTATTCTTGGAGAGAGGGACGTACTTTGCTTTAGCGGGGATGTATCCGTATTTGAAAGCCTGATGCTTCGTCCCGGTCTGCAACCCGGCGTGGCAATTGCCAGAGAACGCAGGGCCAATCTTCTTCCGATGTATGAAGCGGTAATCAGCGATACGTCCAATCTGGTCGGAAAATCTCTCAAGGATATAGACTTTCTGCCAACATATGGAGGGGTTGTCCTGGCCGTTCAGCAACGCTCTGGAGGACTGGAAGGGGCTATGTCTGACACTGTGCTCAAAGCGGGAGATCTACTCCTGGTTGGTGCTGTAGCAGGGTTTGAGGACAGGTGGAGTGCCAGCCATACAGAATTTTACTATGTCCTGCCGCGTGGGACTTCGCATGGAAAGCCCCCGAACAGGAAGATATTTGTGTCCCTCGGAATTTTGGCGGCTATGGTGGTTGTAGTTGCCATGGGACTGGCTCCGTTACCTACGGTTGCATTCGGAGGAGCACTCGCTATGGTGATGACACGCTGCATACCAATCACCACCGCTCGCAACGCACTGGATCTACAAGTACTTCTTCTGATTGCGGCGGCACTTGGACTTGGAGTTGCCGTAGAAAATACAGGGGTTGCAGACGGGCTTGCGCAGGCTTTGACCAGCCTGGCTACCGTAAATCCAATTCTGGCACTGTTAGGCTTGTACGCATGCACCAACATGCTGACAGAACTGATTGCCAACAAAGCTGCCGCGGTATTGATGTTGCCCGTTGCGCTGGGGATGGCGGACACACTGGCGGTTGATCCGAAGGCTTTCATACTGGCGGTTGCCGTTGCTGCCGCCGCCAGCTTTATGACCCCGGTTGGATATCAGACGAACCTGATGGTGATGGCTGCGGGAAATTACAGGGTGCGGCATTACCTGCGCGTTGGCCTTCCAATCAGTCTGCTGGTCATGACCACAACCGTGATTATCATATCACTCAAATGGTTTTAGGTGGCAGAAGAGATCCCCTGCATCTGACCCGCCTCTTGCCTCATTGCGTTATTCCAGGACGTAATCTTCATCTGTAAAATTGCTGACAGATTCATGGCAGGCTCCTGCAATACTATCTTCATACCTGATCTGATCTGCTTGCAAGCATTCCTGGGGCGATATTTCCCTGCCATCCGGGATTTTTGCAAGAGGCTCATAGTAAATACTTCACGGTGAGTAAGCAGGCAAGGATGGCTGGCAAAGTATTCCATTTCTCCCGAAATTTGTGTATAAGTTTCTTTTCTTGCAACGAGTATTTCTACGGAATTGAGACAAGGGGCAGAACGGGATATTCCGAAAGAGTATCACAGCTTCTTTTGCCAGAGAGGAGTCAGAAGCTGTAAATTTGGGGACCGTTAGTAGCTGCCGACAGAATATGCTGGGTGCTCTCGTAATAATGTACATCCCCGCATGTGGCGGGACAGGTATGAAAGGAAGGGACCTAATCCCGGGTTTGGCGAGATGGCGATGAGCATGTTGAATCGTACGATGAATGCGGCAGATTTTTTCCACAACAGGAACGGATAATATCTCTTGCCCCGTTGCGGCTGTAATGGGCTAAAGGAAAGCCATTCGCAGCAATATCTTGCCTGTCTATACTCAAAGAGCCAATGAAGTCCACGATTTCGGTAGGTGAGAAAGAAATTTTTATGGACGAGGGGGGTGCGGAGTCTTCCAGGCGTTCGGTAATGCTGTCAATGACATGCATCCTGCTTGCCATGTTTGTTACAGCATTAAGTCAGACGGTGGTAGCTACAATACTGCCGATGATCGTTGCAGATATTGGCGGATTTGACCGTTACAGTTGGGCGGCAACTTCTTACATCGTTTCCGCAACTGTCTGCTATCCCATAGCAGGCAGATTAAGTGATATTTATGGGCGCAGGCGTTTCCTGATTACAGGCATGGTGATTTTTATCATCGGGGCTGCCCTCGTAGGGTTCAGTTCCTCAATGACTGAGCTTATAATATTTCGGGTTTTGCAGGGAATTGGAGGCGGGGTTGTCCTGACATGCTGTTATATTTCCGTTGCTGACCTGTTTCCTGCCGAGGATCGAGGCAAGCAATACAGTATGCTGGGTGCCGTGTACGGAGTTGCCTCCATTGCTGGCCCGGTTCTGGGAGGGATCGTTGCTGATCTGTTCTCATGGCAATGGGCGTTCACTTTGATTTCTCTGGGAGGTATCCCGATTCTGGTATTGACAGCTGTAATCTATCCAGCTCATCAACGCATCTCGGAGGCTGTTCGCCTTGATTTCCCCGGCATGGTGGTGCTAGTTCTTGCCGTTGTCCCCCTCTTCTTTGCACTTTCAATGGGTGGGATCCAGTACGACTGGAATACGCCGCAGATCATTCTCCCCCTGACATTCGGGCTGGTGATGAGCGTGATTTTCATATTCGTTGAAACCCGGGCATCTGTACCAGTCATGCCGCTTGAGATCTATTCATACCGAGTGGTAAGTCTGTCTGTGTTCTTGGCATTGCTGACCAGCATAGGACTGTACGGAAGTGTATTGTTCTTGCCACTGTTCTCGCAGGCAGTGATGGGGGTGTCAGCAACGACTAGTGGGAAGCTGTTGGTTCCAATGCTGCTTGCCATCGTTGCAGGCGGAATTCTTTCGGGGCAGTTACTTTCCAGAACCGGTGGATATTACCGGGCACAACTCCTGGTTGGTACAGGGCTTATGACCCTTGGCATATATCTTCTTTCCACCATGGATGAGGCGACAAGCCTGTTTAGATCTGTGATATACATTGCAATTACAGGATTTGGATTCGGTGGAGGAACGGCAACCACGCTTGCGGTTGCCGTGCAGAACAGGGTCCCGCATGCTCTCGTTGGAGCGGCAACCTCTACCCTTCAGTTTTTCCGGTCACTCGGTGGCGTGCTGGGACTTGCTGTACTAGGTGCCCTGATGGCTGTACGCTTTGGTGCAGTATTTGACGGGCATCTTCCTGATCGCGTCCGACAAGCTCTGCCCCCTGGCGAACTGGAAGAGATCAAGAACAATCCTGATGCGCTAGGGGAGCAATCTGCCATGAAATCGGATCTTGCACAGATTGAACCGGACGGGGAAATCCTTGCAAGCATGTTGCATGATTCCCTGGTTTTTGCCCTCAAAGGGGCACTGAATGAGGTGTTTGTCACCATGACAATCCTGACATCTTTGTCATTCATCATTGCTATATTTTTTCGAATGCCCCAGCATCAACCCACAGTTCAAGAGATGTAGCAGGACAGCCACGATCCAGTTCTGGAGCTCTTTCACCACCATTCCACATCTTTTGGCAAGGAGAAGAAATTCGGGAACTATGACATTCAGAGGGCTATATTTTGGACCTTTTCTAGACCGTGCCTCCGTTTCTCTGCCCAAAATACCCCCAGCGCAATCTTGTCTGTGCGAGGATCATTTGGGAATAGACTTCGCCGTCATAAACAGCCCTTGACATTGGCCTGGGGAATCTTGCGAAGGTGGCAGAACGCCCTGAATTGCTCTGTTTGCAAGAAAATCTGGGAGCTTGCGTAACCGAATATCCAGATGCCTCGAAGAGGCGATGAGTATGGTTCTGGCCCAACTCTTTCCGTACAGGCAATGACTGCTCTGAGGGGGCTGCAGACACAGCAAAACTGGCATGGGTATTTTTGCGGGAGCCTTCACTTGCCAGGATCAACCAGAGTGACTACTCATCATACTGCTTCCATGGACACCCACATTTATGGAACCGCCCTTGGACTTCTATTCACGAAATGTGGGACGAGAAAAAAAATCCCATAGGATTCATCATATTGCCTGTTTGATGTGTATAAGCGGAAGATGGCTGTTTGAATTTAGCCTGATCATATACAAAAAACTTTCCACTAAACGGAGTAAGGCTCCAGTAAACACATGAAACATATGCAAAAATGGGGGGGGGGGCAGGAGTTGTCCTTCTGACGCTTCTCTTCACGATTTCCAGTGCGTTCGCACAATCCACCACTCGCTACATTGACCCGGTAAATGGGCGAGCGGACGGGAATTGCACCAAAACGGATCCTCTGGTAACGAACGGGGCGTGCACGCTGGCTCGTGCCTTTCACTCGTCCAATCAGACCACCAACACGACCTTCCTGATTCAGGTTCGATTTGCAGGCGGGACGGCAGAGCTGGCTGCTCCCACGACTTCGCTGTCCAAAAGCATTACCTTTGGTGCCTATGTGGCGGGAAGTTCTTCTGCGGTGGCAGGAGTGCTCAAGTTCACGGGAACTCTCAAGATGGCCAGAACGGGTCAGGTCGCCCTTGCCCCGAAGGCGGAAGCGGAATTTCAGAATATCATCCTTGAGGGGTCTGACAGATGGATTGGGGGGAACATGTTCCCTGTGTTCAAGAATGAGAATGAAGTGGAGAAGAGGGTGACCATTGCCGGAACATTGACGGTCAACCCGACGAGTGCAAGGATTGACAAGCTCATTGTTTCCAAAGATCTGACGATAGACGGGCCACATTCTCTTCATTTGTATGAGCAGCTGGAGGTCAAGCGTGGCGCGACGCTGACCCTGAAAACGGAGCCGTCGAATTACGATGGCGGGGTGATGATCTTCATGAAGAAGGGAACCAGCAGCACAGACATGCGGGGAATTCTCAGGGTGGATGGCAAGATTGTAGAAGGCAAGGCAAGCAGGACGAATCCAGTCTGGCTGGCTCACCAGAATAGGTCCGGTTTTAACTGGAGGGGAAATGGGAGTTTCTTTCATGCAAGCATCGACTACACTCCTGCCAATGGGGTGGATTACACCGACTGTCTGCGGGTGACAGGGAGCGGGATGATCAGTGCCGAGATCCGTACGACCGCCTATGGCAACCTCTGTGTGGAGTTGCCAGAGATTGGCAACATCCAGGTAGCGGGAAGCACTGTGGAGAGGGGAACCCAAGCCACAGCTCTGAACAAAAAAAATATTACGACGGATCTGATCTTCCGCAAGGAGGTGATTGTGAATGGAGATCTGGTACAGTGGAATGATGCGCGGGTAGTGTTTGAGCAGGCGGCTACGATTAAAGGGGATGTGATTTTGGCGGACGGGACATTACCGAAGCTATTTTTGACGGACGGATTTGGGACGGCCCGCACCGCCAGTGTCCGGAAGGGAGTGCAGGTCGAGGGTAAGGGGGACTACACCTGTGCCTATACCACGGGAGCGTCCGCGATCCACATTCCGGGAGTACAGTTTGCGGGGGCAGTGACGATTGAGGGAGAGTTGCATGTGCGTTCCAGCACGCTGACAAACGGGGCTCCCAACTCGGCCAAGGCCAGTGCGCCGGCGTGTGCGCCGCGGGTCCTGTTTATGGCCCCAGAGGCGACGGCCACGACTTCGGCTGCCGGGCATGCGGTAGTGTCTTCCATTGCCGGGGATGTGGCCGTGGACGACACGGCAAGCTTTTACAAAAAGGGGCGGATTCATCTTGATTCGGATATGCACGGGATGGGGGCAGCGATGCGCCGGACGGTGCACAATGTGCGAGTAGAGGGCGGCATTTCTGCAAAAGGCAGCACCATCGGAATGGCGCACCCGTCCATGTCCAATGCGGACGGGATGTGCACGGGGAAGGATACCCGGCTGACCTTCGGGAATCACATCGTGCTCACGGGACCGAAAACGCAGACCATTTCTGGACAGGGTTCTGCCCTGATGCTGGATGCCCTGATGGTGCTGGGAGATATGGATGTGGATCGGGGACCGCTGACGGTGAAGACGCTGCATGTGGGTCCCCGCGCCGAGTTGATGTCCACCAAGGATGTGAAGGTGACCGAATCCCTGATCCTTCAGGGAGAGCTGAGCGGGGAGCTGGATGAAGCCTCCACGATCAAACGGCTGACCTACGGCAACCGGAATACGGATGTTGTGAAGAAAGCCGCCCTGCATACGATGCTGGAGGGCCTGTCCATCTCTGTCGGCAGCGGCGAGCTCCGTCTGGACGAGGTGGTCAAGACAAAGAACCTGGGACTCTGCAGTGGCACGCTGTCGCTGGCAGATGCCGAGAGCACGACCGATTCCACCCTGCATGTGACCGGGCAGATCACGGTCCAGAACGGGATGCTGGAGAAAGATGCCAATGATCCCGGGAGCATTTCCACGGACAGGAATCGCTATCTTCTGAAATACATCACGCCGGGCAAGCGCACGGTGACGGATGCGCTGGAATGGTTTGCTCCGCAGGATGTGGTCGTGGATCATGCGAAGGCGGAGATCATGGTGAACGATGATCGTTCGGTGTCCGGGAAACTGGAAGTGTCAAGCGGGATGCTGATGATGGAAGACAGCCTGAATGCTGGCAGCATTGTGCTTGGCAGTGCCACGAAAATGGGGACCCTGCAGACGGAGGGAGAGGATGTGGTGGTGAACGGGAAGGTGACCGTCAATGGCAAGAGCAAACTCGTGACCGGTGGTGGGGACCTGCATGTACTGGGTACGGTAACGGGTGGAGAGTATACCCATAACACGGCGCAGGTGAGCATTGCAAAAGATGCCATGATCCACCTGGGAGACGGGACGCTGATGCTGGGGCCGGAGGATACAAAGAAGCGCAACAACCTGCGCGACCTGACCGGATACAACACGGGGACAGACGGGAGCGGTGCAAATTCGCGCCCGGATGTCAAGCTGACCCTGACGGGGAGTCTGACGGCGGGGATGATCAAAGTCCCGAAGGGGAGCAAGGAAACGGTGATTGATGCAAGCTCCGACAGCAAGATGCTGAGGACGCTCGTCTTTGATGGCACAATGACCCCGGGAACGAACAATCATGACGGACTGCTGCGAATCCTGAGTGCCACGGGGGCCGGGAAGATGCTGACGATAGACAGTCTGTCGGCCATGCAGGGGGCGGTGGAAACCCACAACAAGAAGGCAGTGATCACCAAGGATGTCGCCCTGAGCTCGGCCACGATCTGGCCATACGCGGAAACGACAGAGTTCATGGGGGACTTCATGATCAGCGGGACCGGCGGGCTGAATACGGAACACAATGGAGACAATGACAAGCGAAGTGTGATGATTCATGGGAACTTCACGCAAACGAAGGGGATGGTGAGCGGGCAAGTTGCAGGAGTGAAGCTGCATCCCATGACGACGAAGACGGTGATGGGGGACCTGATGGTGGCAGCGGATGCGTCCCGGTACGAGGGGAAAATGGTATCGGGCAATATGCCGAGTCTGATGGTGCATGGGGGCTTTCACTTTGCAAAGAAGGGAGATCTGAATGTGAAGGTGGAGTTTACGGGCAAGGAGGCGCAGGAAGTAATGACCGGGGATACGACAGCCCTGCACAGTGTCACGGTAAACAACGCAAAGGGACTGCTACTGAAAAGCCATGTCATGCAGCAGAAGGCAGCCACACTGACGCTCCGGCAGGGGAAGATTCACAGCATGCCAATGGACAGCATGTTTATGTGGACGGTGCAGAATGTGCAGGTGGAGCAGGAGCTCCGCGGCCGGAGTACGGCGCAGGAAGGAAAGAAATGCGGGGCAGACAATAACGAGGAGTGCAAGGCCACGATCCTGCGCGGCTCCCTGCAGTCATATGCGGCCACCCCGGTGGTGCGGCACCTGGCACAGGGGGTTTCCGGAGCAGGCTTTGCCGGCGGAGGCTATCTGTTCCCAGTGGGAATGGACCATAAAACGGATCAGGATACCCTGTCGTACTATCTCCCGCTCATCCTGCAGCTGCCCTCCGACCTGACCGATACCACCGCGGTAACCGTATCTCCGTTCATGGACGACTCCGAGGATAGGCCTCTGAACCTCACGGTTCCAACCGCGGGCGGCAGCCTGACCCTGGATGCGCATGCAGAACTGTTCTGGAAGGTTACGCGGACGGACAAGGATAATGAGATGACGGATGCGAATCTTCGGCTGGCAACGGCAGGACTCCGAAATGTGGTGGATGTCACGGGACTCCGGATCGTGCAGTGGGATTGTGAAAATGATGAGAATGATGCCTGGGAGAATCCCAGGCTGGCAGGACGGGTTCCTGCCCAGGCGGATGCGAGTTCGTTCGGGGTGAACGGCTATCTGAATGGGGTGGTGAATCTGACACAGGAGAGGATTGAGCTGGGAAGCTGTGCGATCTTCGGGATTGCAGCGAACGGGATTGAGAATCCGATTGACCAGGCCGATCTGAGCGGAGGACGGGCGAACCTGCAGTTCATCCACAATGTGCCCCTGCCAACCCCGATCAACCTGCATCTGGGAGACATCCAGATTGGCATCGGAATGCAGTTCCGCAGTGCCACGGGCTATCGTGCCGTAGGGGCAGGAAGCCATGACCTGAAGATCCAGCAGGTTGGGAAACCGGCCGAGCAGGCGATCACCCAGACGCTTTCCCTGGCGCATAACAAAAACTATGTGGTGATCGCCCATGGAAGTCTAGCGGAACCCATGCTCAAGGTGCTGGAAACCCGGATGACATCGCAGGTCGCGAACCAGGTGGATGTGCTGCTGGTGCACGGCTCGGCAGATCTGGGAGCAGCGCGGGTGGAGGTGCTGGACCCGATAGATCCGATGACGGTGAAAACGACGCTGGCAGGGAATCTGATGCTGAACGATGCCACGCGGCACTACACTTCGCTGGCTCCCTCGCAGCAGGTCTTCCGGGTGAAATCCACGGATGGAGAGGTGACGGAGTTCTACGAACTGGACCTGTACAGGTATGGAGGGCAGACGCTGGTGCTGAACCTGTCCGGGATGCGGAATGATCTGACGATCCTGGGCATAGACAGGAAAGGAATGATGGTCCCGACCATGGTGGTGACGGGAGTGGAGGAAGAAGGAGTGGAGCTTCCGACCGAGTTTGCCCTGCATGGCAACTATCCGAACCCGTTCAATCCGTCCACACGAATCCAGTTTGACCTGCCGGAAAATGCGCAGGTGCAGGTCCAGATTGTAGACATGCTGGGGCGGGAGGTGATCACGCTGCCGGCGCAGGAGATGGAAGCAGGGGCGAACCGGAGCATCGAACTGCATGCCACCAGCCTGGCGAGCGGAACCTATCTGTATCGGCTGATGGCAACCGGCGCAGAGCAGCGGCATGTGAAGACCGGACGCATGACGCTCGTGAAATAAGGGAATAAGCCGAGAAGGCTCTGTGCAAGAGTTTGGGAGAGCACCCCGGTACGGCAGCGTATCGGGGTGTTTTGCGTTGGGGGGAAACAGGCTTGCGGATCGGATGCAGGCATATCAGATCGGGTACAGAGATATTGTTGCAAGAGCTTTTTCAGGGTAGAACCTGGTATTCTCACAGACTACCGGAACTTCATACTCTACAGAAAAGTGTCGCTTTACCTCTGATTTGGGTGAGGCATGATACGTATAATTTTGAATCAGCTCTCCTTTGCACGAACGGGTGCATTGGCAGAATATGCACACATTTCCGTGATTCAGAGGGAGGGGGAAATGACGGTACTCTGCTGTGATCACGCGATTTGGATGACGGATCTCCTGTAAAGATCACGGATGTTCCGTCATTCGAAACGCTCGTGCCCTCTCTCGGACAGACAAGCTGAAAAATATCCGATCTGTCACGAGGCTATTCCTTGCCTTCCATCAAGATTGCAATCTCAGTTCAGGAAAAAGTAGACATTCCAGATATTGTTCTTTCCGTATGAAGCCCTGTCTCGTGAGCAACGTTTAAATTCGGGCCGGGTATAACAGTAACATCGTGTGAGTTTGGAGAAAATGTCGGATCACCGATGCGAAATTGGTGATCAAAAGTTTGTATCCGCGCACACAGACACACATTTTGTAGCAGATGATCAGATGTCACCGTGTCCCGGCAGGCAAGGGTACGGAAGTTTTATTGTATCAGAAACGAGGCGGGTTCGCAGTAGCCGGTTAGCAAAGTCAACAAAAATTGACAGAAGGGAAAGCTTGGTCAGTTTGACATATGAGCCCCTGCAAAATTCCCGAATGACGGAGAAAGATCGCTCTGGGAGTTCTTGCAGGTACATCGGGTAAGGTATTTTTTGCAAGAGCCCTCGTGTAGTGAAATTTCCCGTGGACTCCGCTAAAATGGCGAGAGTGTTCTGCGCTCGCAAGTGGTATTGCGGGGCATAAGTCTATAACTGCATGCACGAGGAGGATTCAAATGTATTTGAACACCCCGGTACAAATTTTACTTAGTGTCTGTCCGAAAATTCAGAATATCGCCAATATATGCCGTTTAGAGAGCGTATGAGGGGTTTTTTGGAGATATTTTTTGGTATTTTTCCTGACGAAGATGGAAGCTCTTTGGCGGACTGGAGCATGAAATTCTCGAACAGCGTCCATAAACGCGCAATCTTCGTGCAAGAGTTCCCCGAATCTCTCATAGCGAACGAACATCTGAATCGCTCCATACATGGCACTGTGGGGCAAAATGCCTCTGGAATCCCCTGTATTTGGGGTTGCTGTGAATTTTCGGACAGACACTACTCAGTCTCAAGTCCCCCTCCGAAACCTCAAAGTGAAATTAATTGTCGCAAGATTGCCCGCAGAAACAAGGAAGCCTGTTCAGGGATGGTTTCGAGAGAAGTCTGCCTTCGCCCAATTTTAAATTCCTGCGCTGACGTATAGCCAGCATTTTCTTGTATGTATTTTCCCCCAAAGCAGAGTTTCCCATGCCTGATTTAATCAAGCCTCATGGAGGTACATTGACGGAGCTGAATGCAGATGCGCAGCGCAGAGAGATTCTCAAGAGTGAGTCAGTCAACTTTGCATCAATCATCCTGCAGGATCGGCAGCTGTGTGATCTGGAGCTGTTGCTTGGCGGGGGCTTTTCGCCCCTCACAGGCTTTCTGAATCAGGATGATTATGATCATGTTCTGGAAAACATGCGCCTTGCATCCGGCATCCTTTGGCCAATTCCGGTTACGCTGGATATTACCAGAGAGGATGTGAACCGGATTAAAGACCATGATCTAATTGCTCTTCGTGATGTTACCGGACTGCTTCTGGCGGTACTTCATCGGGGAGATCTGTGGAAGCCAGATAAACAGGCAGAGGCAGAAAAGGTATTTGGGACATCTAGCACGGAACATCCAGCCGTGGAGTATTTGATCCATCGGGCGGGGTCCTATTATCTGGGAGGAACTTTGGAGGGCATCCAAATGCCGCCACACTACGATTTTCTGGATATTCGGCATACCCCCGGGCAACTTCGCAAGACATTTCAGTCTCGCGGAAGTTCGCGAATTGTAGCATTCCAGACACGCAATCCCATGCATCGTGCCCACAAGGAACTCACAGACAGAGCTGCGCAGGATGTGGGGGGAGAGTTATTAATTCATCCGGTTGTGGGGATGACAAAGCCAGGAGATATTGATCATTACACTCGTGTCCGAAGCTACAGGAAGTTGCTGGATTATTATCCTGAAGGGCTGGCTTCTATCAGCCTGCTGCCACTGGCAATGCGTATGGCCGGGCCAAGAGAAGCACTCTGGCATGCGATCATTCGCAAAAATTATGGCTGTACCCATCTCATCATAGGACGTGATCATGCAGGTCCGGGCAAAATGAGTGATGGTACTCCGTTTTATGGGCCATATGATGCACAGGAGATGTTCAAGGTCCATGCCGAAGAATTGGGGATGGAGATGGTTCCGTTCAGGTTGATGGTGTACGTTCCAGCCTCTAACTCCTACCAGCCGATAGACGAGGTACCTGAAGGGGAAGAGACTCTGAATATTTCTGGAACTCAACTGCGGAGTATGCTGACGACGGGTGAAGAGATTCCTGAGTGGTTTTCTTATCAGGGGGTTATCAAGGAACTGCAGAAGACACATCCCCCCCGAGGGCAACAGGGATTTGCTGTGTTTCTGACGGGATTGTCAGGGTCTGGAAAGTCCACGATTGCGAATGCGCTGCAGGCACGCCTGCTGGAACTTCTGTCCTGTCCCGTTACACTGCTTGACGGGGATGTCGTCCGTACGAATCTCAGCAAAGGGCTGGGTTTTTCGAGAAAAGACAGGTCCACGAATGTGCAACGGATTGGGTATGTTGCTTCAGAGATTGTCAAGCACAGAGGGGTTGTTATTTGTGCTCCAATCGCTCCTTATGAAGAAGATCGGTCCATCAACCGCCAGCGAATAGAACGCGAAGGTGGGTACATTGAAGTCTTTGTAGATGCCCCTCTGGAGGTTTGTGAACGCAGAGATGTGAAGGGGCTCTATGCAAAAGCGCGAGCGGGACTGATCAAGGAGTTCACGGGAATAGACGATCCGTATGAAGTGCCGGAGCATCCAGAAGTGATTTGCAAGACCGGGCAGGAAACAGTAGAAGAAAGCGCATGTCTTGTAATAGACAAGCTTCATGATATGGGATTTTTAGTGTAGGCAAACAGAAATGAATACTCTGGTTCAGACTGCCCTGACAAAAAAGATAGAGTCACGTGATCTTCGTATTGCTGTACTGGGGCTGGGATATGTCGGATTGCCACTGGCAGTTTCTTTTGCAGAAGCTGGCTTCCGTGTCGTTGGAATAGATATTGATGAGAAGAAAGTGGAGATGGTCATCGGGGCTGTCTCCCACATTGAAGACATACCAGACGAACGACTGGCTCCGCTTGTGACCGGGGGATTGCTGGGAGCCACAAGCAAATTTGATGTTCTTGATACCTGTGATGCCGTCAGTATCTGCGTCCCCACGCCACTTCGCAAAACTGGAGCCCCGGATGTTTCCCACATCCTGAGTGCCACGGATGAGATTGCCAGGTACCTGCATCCTGGCATGGTCATCGTGCTGGAGAGCACAACTTATCCGGGGACCACCACAGAGGTGATTCTGCCACGCTTTCAACAGGAGGCGGGGAACCTGGAAGTTGGAAAAGATTTCTTTCTGTGCTTTTCCCCTGAGCGTGTGGATCCGGGTAGGCAGGACTGGACTACAAAGAATACACCGAAGGTGATGGGGGGAGTCACATCCGCCTGTCTTCAGGTCGGACACAAGTTGTATGAGTCAGCCATTGACTCCGTCGTTCCCGTATCCAGCCCGGAGGCGGCAGAGCTGACCAAACTGGTGGAAAATACGTTTCGGGCCGTGAATATTGGGCTGGCCAATGAAGTGCTTCTGATTTGCCACAAGCTGGGATTGAATGCATGGGAAGTTATTGAGGCTGCGGCAACCAAGCCATTCGGCTTTATGAAATTCCTTCCCGGCCCGGGACTGGGTGGTCACTGTATCCCGATTGACCCGCAGTACCTGTCGTGGAAACTGCGGACACTCGGCTATACGGCACGGTTTATTGAACTTGCCACAGAGATTAATACAGATATGCCCCGGTACTGGGTGCATCGTGTTCAGGATTCTCTTAATGAGGAAGGCAAGCCGCTTCGCGGAAGCCGTGTCCTGGTGATCGGGGTTGCGTACAAAAAAAATGTAAGAGATTTGCGAGAATCTCCGGCACTGGATATCCTGAAACTGCTCCGCAATAAAGGTGCAGAAATCAGCTATCACGATCCTTATGTACCCGCCCTCGCTCTGGATGAAGTGGAAATGGTTTCTGTCGTTGATTTGCAGAGTGCGCTAGGCATGGCAGACTGTGTACTGATTGCCACGGATCATGACAGGTACGAATGGACAGACATACATGAGCGGGCGCAGCTGGTTGTAGACACGCGTGCTACACTGCACCGGGAGCAGGATGAGATCCTGCAATATTTCCGGTAGTCGTCTTTTCGGCCGGTCCAATCATCTGAACGAGAACGAATCCAGGGAGTGATAGCTTGCTGAGGGTCAGTCCTGCTCCCGGCTGGAGTCCAGAATCCAGCCTGTACGCTCATCCAGCACATAATGGGGGCGTCCTTTGACTTCTTCAAAGATTCTGCCCAGGTACTCTCCAAGAATTCCCAGTACAATCAGCTGTACTCCCCCCAGAAATAAAATCAGTACAACCGTAGAGGCCCAGCCCTCAGGGAGGCTTTTCCCGCTCAGAAATACTCCCAGTGCGTAGACCAGGTAACAGAATCCAAGAGATGCTGCCCCCAGACCGAGCCAGGCAGACAGCCGCAGCGGGGCAGAGGAGAATGACAGCAGCCCGTCCAGTGCCAGCCGAGTCAGCCGCTTCATGTTGTAGCTTGGCTTGCCGGCATGCCGGGCAGGACGTGCATACTTTATCCCGATCTGCCTGAATCCAACCCACCCACGCAGTCCCCGAACAAACCGGTTGTGCTCCGGCAGTGTGTTCAGAACATCCACAACTCTGCGGTCCATTAGTGCAAAATCTCCGGCATCCCGGGGAATTCGAATATTTGCTGTCTTGTCCAGAAGGCGGTAAAAGATGCTGTAGCAGGCTCGCAAGAACCATGATTCTTTCCTGTTTGCACGTATTCCGTAGACAACATCATAGCCCTCGCGCCATTTGGCAATAAACTGTTTCAGTAATTCTGGAGGATCCTGCAGATCGGCATCCAGGATGGCAATGATCTCTCCGTGTGCATGCTCCAGACCTGCACTCACAGCTACCTGATGACCGAAGTTTCGGGAAAAACGCAGGCAGGCCATTCGCTGATCGGACTGGCAGGCATCTTGAAGGATACGAAGGGTACGGTCCTGACTTCCGTCATCAATAAAGAGAAACCGCATCGGAACACCCAAATCCAGCGACTTGAGTACGGCAAGCAGATCGGGCAGGACTTCCTCCTCGTTATAGCAGGGAAATACCAGACAGAGCTCCGGGTCTGCAGTGTGACGATTCGTCATGAGTTTGCGAAAGGGTCTCCGTATGCTCCGATGCCGAACAGCGCGTAGTCATAGCGTGCAGGATCAGAATTGTTGAGTTTCCGGCAGGCTTCGGTCAGTTCCATCACCGCCTTCCAGTCATTTGCTTTTCGGGAAAGCAGGCCCAGAGAGCGTGCCTGGCGGCCGGAATGAATATCCAGAGGCAATAAAAGCTGATGTGACTGGATACTGCTCCAGATTCCCAGATCCACAGGCCCGGAACGCACCATCCATCGCAGATAGAGTGAGAGACGTTTGCATGCACCCCCCCGGCTGGGACGGGCCAGGTGTTTTTGCAGCCTTGCTGGAGTGTCGGGATGTGCCAGCATCATGCGCGTACTGAATCGTTCCATTGCCTCGCGAGTATCGGGTGCATCAGACTCGCATTCGAAGATATTCTCAACACTTCCATACCGGTTTATCAAAATACTGAGGTTGTGGGTGAATGCGATGCAGTCTTCTGGCTGAAATGTACGATGCACAAATGAATGAAGTACATCACTGTCGCGAGTTGGATCAAACTGCCGTACGAATTTTCCAGGGCTGAACTGCATTCTGGCACACAATTCTTCAAGTTTCGAGAGTATGAGTGCGCGGGATCCCCAAGCCAGAGTTGCGGCATAAAGTCCGATCACCTCCTGGTCACATCTGTCCGTGAACGCATGGCACAGCCTGACGGGATCGTCGGCAATGAAGGATGGATGTTCAAAGTATGACACCAGTCGGTCAAGACAGGATGTCTGCAGTGTGCAAGACAAAATATGCTTGGATGAGCGGGCAGGGGAGTCTCCCAGGATACGAGCTGTACGTTATACAGAATGGACAGGAATCTTGGTACCCCCTGATTCCAGTGATTTTTGGGCAGCGTCAAGCAAGCGAATAACAGCCAGTCCATTATGCGCATCCGAGCGTGGTGTCTTTCCTGTACGAATGCAATCCACAAAGTGCATACACTCTATGCGCAATGGCTCGGACATCTGGATGTTTGGAATGCTGATATCTCCTACTCGGGTCGTCATGGACTCGGCGAATCCCACATAGCCGGGCACATTGACTCCCTTGTCATAGATACGCACTTTCTCTGCACTGCTCATCTCGTCAATGACAACCATCTTTTTACTGCCTACCAGGGTAACCTTGCGAACTTTATGCGGATCAAGCCAGCTTGTATGGAGGTGGGCCAGTGCACCTCCCTTAAAAAAAACTGTAGAGAAGGCAACATCGCAGATATCCGGCTGCAGGTAGGCCTGGGCATGTACTGCAACAGCAACAGGTTCCTGCTGCAGAAAGGCCAAGGCAATGGACAGATCGTGCGGTGCGAGACTCTGCAAGGCATTTTCTTTCTGTCGTACAATGCCAAGGTTGACACGTACACTGTACATGTAGTAGGTTTTGCCAAGTGTGCCGCTTCGGATCAAATCTTCCACATAGTTAAACGCAGGGTGGTAGAGGAGCAGGTGTCCGACCATGCAGTGACAGCCCGTGGACTTGGAGAGGGAGACCAGGGTTTCTGCCTCCTCTATGGTCTGGGCCATTGGCTTCTCCACAAACACATGCCGTCCGCTCTCCAGCGCAGTCTGAGCCAGGGAGAAGTGA
The DNA here is from genome assembly GCA_965203305.1 of Rhodothermales bacterium. Classification (GTDB taxonomy): domain Bacteria; phylum Bacteroidota; class Rhodothermia; order Rhodothermales; family Bin80; genus Bin80. The sequence goes on from OZ241874.1 coordinate 861,044, forward strand.
GAGGGTGTTTCTGTGGCAATGACGATCCCGTCAAGATCATCGCGATCCATAATGTTTCTTGCATCCGGAGTCGTTTCTGCAGCGGGATAGCGATCCTCTACAAATTGCCTTGCCTTGTGATCCGAATCACAAACTGCAACAACCCGGCATGCCGGAATGGAATCAAAACTTCTCAGCAGGTTTTTTCCCCAGTGCCCCACCCCAATTTGGCCCAGTCGAATACTACGCATGGACAAGTTTGGTCACATGGGAGATTACGACTTCTGCAATATACTCCTGCTGCGCCGGCGTAAGCTCCGTATGCATTGGCAGGGCAAGAACTTCGGCACATGCTTTTTCTGTTTCGGGAAGATGTACGGAATTCTCGGGGCCGCCAAACACAGGCTGTTGATGTAACGGAACAGGATAGTAAATCCCGTATGGAATCCCTGATTCCGAGAGTGCATCTGTCAGATCATCCCGATTTTTTGTGCGAATCACGTACTGATGATAGACATGCCGCCCCCAGTCAGCTTCGTGAGGGCATGTGATTTCGTCGGTACTCTCAAAGAGTGAGTGATAGCGGGCTGCCGCCGCGCGTCTCCGTTCGGTAAATGATTCCAGGTGCCGGAGTTTCACCTCCAGAATGGCTGCCTGGAGCGCATCCAGCCGGCTGTTCAGTCCGACTGCTTCGTTATAGTACTTGTGCCGTCCTCCATGATTGGTGATCATCCGTGCCTGAGCTTCCAGTTCAGGATCGGGGGTGAGAATCGCTCCTCCGTCTCCATAGGCTCCCAGGTTCTTGGATGGAAAGAACGAGCAGGTTGCCATTGTTCCCATACTCCCGGTGGAAGAACCTTTGTAGGTTGCTCCAATCGCTTGTGCATTGTCTTCAATCACAGGGATGTTATACCTTGCACCAAGCTCCAGTAGAGGGTCCATGTCGGCAGACTGCCCAAACAGGTGTACAGGGACAATTGCCTTTGTCCTGGGGGTGACGAGTGATTCAACACTGGCCGGGTCAAGGCAAAACGTATCTGGATCAATATCTGCAAATACAGGAATGGCCCCCAGGAGGGCGGCAGCCTCGGCAGTGGCTATAAAGGTAAAGGAGGGGGTGATGATTTCATCTCCGGGGCCAATTCCAAGCGCCATATAGGAGATTTGAAGTGCGTCCGTACCGTTCGCAACTCCAATAGCATGCCTTGATTCTGTGTAGTCTGCCAGTGCAGTTTCAAATCGTGACACAATGGGGCCGCGAATGAAATAGGCAGAATCCAGAACATCTGCCAGCGCACGGTCAACCTCATCCTTGATTCTCAGGTACTGACCACGGAGGTCAACCATCTGAATATTCATTGCCTCACTGGTTCTCCAGCCATTGATTTTCCGGTACCATACGCAGATAGCGGGCGGGTACGCCTGCCCACAGTTCTCGTGCCGGGATATCCCGGGTCAGGACACTTCCTGCGGCCAGCATGGCATCTGCTTCAATTGTTTTCCCCGGCAAGATTGTAGCTCCTGCGCCAACACGTCCGCCACGAAGCACGGTGATCCCCTTATAGTATTTTGCGCGGTCTTTTGTTCGCCCTGCAAAATTATCATTGCTGGTAATCACGCCAGGAGCAATAAAAACAAAGTCTTCCAGTCTGGAGTAGGCTGTGATATACGCATTCGTCTCCAGTTTGCAGTGGGCACCAACAGAACAGTCATTTTCAATGGAGACTCCACGGCCGACGATAGTGGACTCTCCAACGGAAACTCGTTCTCGTACAGTAGCCAGATCGGCCACCATCACATGAGATTCCAGAGTGCAGCCGAGGTACAGGATAGCATGATTGCCAATCAGGCAATGGTCACCAATTGTGAGTCTTTCGGGGGGGGCAGATCCTTTCAGAGTACTTCTTCTTGCCCGCATTGGCTGAACTCCAAGGATACTGTGATCTCCAATTCGGACCCCGTCTCCCAAGCGTGTTCCAGAACGAATTGTTACATGGTGACCGATCACGCAGTCGGCTCCCAGTTCGACATCATCTTCAATCACGCAGTCGTTACCAATCATACTTCTTGAGGGGGATTTTGCAAAAATATCTGTATACCTGACCTGATGTACCTTTAATTGCTCTCAGAGCAACGTTCCTGTGTCATCAGGGATTTTTGCAAGAGGATCTTCTTATTTAGTGTCTGTCAGAAAATTCAGAATATCGCCAATATATGCCGTTTAGAGAGCGTATGAGGAGTTTTTGGAGATATTTTCGGGTATTTTTCCTGACGAATATGGAAGCCCCTTGGCGGACTGGAGCATGAAATCTCCGAACAGCGTCCACAAACACGCAATCTTCGTGCAAGATTTCCCCGAATCTCTCATAGCCAACGAGCATCTGAATCGCTCTATACATGACGCTGTGGGGCAAAATGCCTCTGAAATCCCCCGTATCTGAGATTGCTGTGAATTTTCTGACAGACACTATGTAAGCTCTTTGTGCCATTACGAAATTCTTTCTGCATCTTTCAAATGCCTGATAAAGCACCGGCCAATGAGTTTTTATGCTCTGCACAGATCTGCTTTTTCCAGCAAGTGTTTGTGCTCAGGGCTTGAATAAATACTGCCTCTTGGACGGTTAATCAGCTGCTTATTCTTGAAATCCTGATGCAGATCCCTGTCCCTGGAGTACAGAATGCGTGCACCGCTGATCTGGGCCAAGGCAATGATATGATGGTCATTGGATCTGCATTCCCCACTTCCCCGAAGAAATTCTACAGTTTCCCTAACCTGATTTTCTTCACGCCTCATCTTTCCAGATCTTAGTGCTTCGTCAGCCCATTCCGTGAAATTGTTTGAAGCCAGACACATCTCTTCCAGCAATTTTTTACAAACCACGATACGTCCGTTTCTGTCGGTGAGCCATTTATAGAATTGTTCTCCCGCCTCAGACTGGCTATCCCCGAATACCTCGTGTATGACATTTGCATCAAGGATTGCACACATATTTAGATTCCCAGAGATTTCTTCGTTTCTTCCATGAAAAATCTGCGATAACTGTCTGGAGCATTGAGAATGTTTCCCAGTTTGTCTATCTGAATTGGGTGAATTTGGGTGCTCAGGTTCTTGCGCTCAAAGAACAAGACAGAAACATCTTCTGGATTTAGGCCCGTAGTACCATCGCGCACATCTATGCGGATTCGATTGATCAAATGTTCCCCGTGGGGCTCCAATACGAGTTGCCGACCTCTAGCCGCAGTTTCGCAGAGCAGGGTACCCAGTGCTGCCTGAATCCGGGGATGGAGATTCCCCTCGGGTTGCTGGAGCAATACCATTCGGAAGTTCTCTGGCAGCAAGAGTTCCGTTAAAATGGGTAAAACCTGACTAATGCCATATCCCACATCTGTCAGATTTTGCCTGTTACCGGATTTTCCGATTTGAATTTGAAATGGATCTCCTTCTGACTTCCCCAGGTGATTGACATGAATTTCATCAAAGAGTCCCGTAGACGAACCAAAGATTTCGATTTCATTTTTGAGTGTTTTCCACACATGGTCATCTTTACGGGCTAAATCAGACAGGAGCATGGGAATATAATACCCTTGAGGGTCAGAATCCAGAGCAGCTGGATCATATGTGCGCCGCGGACTACAACGGACTGGTGCAAATGCAAAGGGACGCTCTTGGCTGTGGCGTATTTCTGCAAGTCTGGATTTTTTAATGGAATCGTTATCCTCTCTGGAAAAGGAAGGAGATTCATTCAGTGGGACGAATTTACCAAGCGGAGCAGAATAATCAGGGTAGTAAATATCGGGAGTAATGACTGGCAGCAGGTGTCTCAAAGTAGATAACGGGGCTGTCTCCTGACCATTGTTTTTCCTTGGTACTTTCCACTCTCCTCTGCTGGTACCAAGGCATATATTTGGATTGCCCTTGTTATCATAAGATTGTTCAATCCAGTTTCCTCTATCCGTAAAACGCATTTTTATGGGTACGGGGACAGTTCCTTTTTTTCCAAAGACAAACTCTCCCTCGCAAGTCTCATAAATTCTGATTTGTGCTTCAAACCATGGTACTGTGCCACTTTGATTTTCCTGATTGTTTACAACCTCTCTGAAACTTCCCAAATCAAACGGTTCTTCCTTAAAATTTGGTACCCTATGCCCGTGTATACAGTCCCACAGCACCCGTATCATGGCGAGAAGGGATGTCTTTCCGGTGCTGTTTTCGCCGACTAGGAGTGTCAGGGGGGCTAGGGGGGCAACCTGTCTTTCATGGAAGCATCGGTAGTTCTCCAGAGTTATTTCATTGATGATCTGACTCATTTCGAGCATGTTTGATTATCATGCCCGTGTATGTACTGATCAGTTGACTGACGGATGTGGGGGAGGGGATTTCCACAAGTATGGCGGAAGCAACTTGTGTATCCCGTCATATTATCCATGGAATCCGACTGATCTGGTCTGTCGGGTACGGTTGATCTGGGCCATCTGAGTGTGTCTGCGGTGATCTTCATGATTCGGCAGATTGCTTGCACATAGACTCCTCGGTTAACTGAATTCTGTGTACATTGTTGACAAGGCGATCCAGAATGGCATCTGTCAGAATTGGATTTTCTGTCGTTTCACGCTACCAGACAACACACAGCAACGCGAGTGGCGGTGGTAGAGTGTACCGTGTGGCAATCTCCTGGTGGTTTCATCAGATCCTTCTGCTTTGTGTGTCCAATGTCATGAAGTTTCCGCTATTCGGAGCAGGTATAACTGGTGTACAATAACTGCTTCAGCATAGCGCAGGGAGGGATGCTTTTCGTGTGCACCACGCAAGCAATTTCGAGAGGTGGTACACACTTTCCGAAGGTTTTCCATAGATACCCTGTGGGTAGGTGCATGACTGGCTTTTCCATAGATTTTATCGGATGAAGTACAACTCGTTAAAACAGTTGCACTGGTACCCATCAGAGTGTTTTGGCAAGTGTGATCAGTCAACGGAGTGAGGCTCTTGAAAAATGTCTGTATGGCTTTCCTGATATGTCTGTAAGCACTCTCAGAGTGATATTTGCTCGCCATACGGGATTTTGCAAGAGGCTTGAGTGTGTATACAGATTTCTACAATTATGCGCAGCAAACGGAGTTTGTTAGTAAATGCTTGTGCTCTGGTCTTGAATAAACTCGTCCCCGTGGATGGTCAATCAGTTGCTTGTTCTTGAAATCCTGATGCAGATCCCTGTCCCTGGAGTACAGGAGGCGTGCACTGCTGACCTGGGCCAGGGCAATGATATGATGGTCATTGGATTTGCATTCTTTACTCTTGTGGAGAACTGTTGACCTAGCCTTGATCTGAGCTTCTTTTCCTCGTATCATTTTTCCAGTTCTTCGTGCTTCTTTTGCCCATCTCACGAAGCCCGTTGGGGCTTTCAAAAGTTCTTTTAACAAATCTTCACTAACGACGATACGCCCATTCCCGTCAGTAATCCATTTCAGAAATTGCTTTCCCGCTTCGGACGGACTACTTCCGAACACCTCGTGGATAACATTTGCGTCAAGGATTGCGCACATATCTATATCCCCAAGGATCGTTTTGTTTCTTCCATGAAGAATCTGCGATAACTGTCTGGTGCATCAAGAACATTTCCCATCTTGTCTATCTGGATTGCATGAATCTGGATGCTCAGATCATTCCGTTCAAAGAACAAAATAGAGATATCTTCGGGATTCAGGCCTGTCGTACCATCACGTATATCCATGCAAATTCGATCTATCAGATAATCACTATGCGGCTCAATAACTAGCTGTCGCCCTTGAGCTGCAGTTTTGCAGAGCAGAGTCCCCAGAGCTGTTTGACCTCTGGGGTGAAGATGCTCCTCGGGCTGCTGGAGCAGTGCCATGCGGGTGTTTTCTGGCAGCAGGAGCTCCGTCAGAATTGGCAAGACCTGACTGATCCCGAATCCCACATCCATCAAATTGTGTTTTACGCCTTTCCGCTTGTCACCGAATTTCCGAATCTGAATCTGAAACGGTGCCCCCGCTGCGTTCCCCAAGTGTCTGACATAAATTTCGTCAAAAAGTCCGCAAGATGAACCAAAACATTCCAGACCTTGCTTGAGAATTTTCCATGTGTCGTCATCCTTACGGGCTTTCTCAGCCAGGAGCATGGGGACATAATAGCCTCTCGGGTCAGAGGCCGAGGTAGACGGATTGTATGTGCGCAGTGGATCGGAGCGAACGGGTGCACTTGCAAATGGTCGTTCCCGGTCATGGCGCGGGCTCATGAGCCTAACTTTTCTAATTGAATCAGCGTCTTGGTCAGAGAAGGCAGGAGACCCATTTAAGGGAATCAACCTGGTGGGTGGTCCTGCATAATCACGATGGTAGTATATATCGGGAAGATAGAGGGTTAGCAAGTGTCTCAGGGTAAGAAACGGTATTGTTACGCCCTGATCATCAGCGGGGCGTGGTGCTTCCCATCCCCCTCTACTGGTACCGACATACATTCTTGAATTGCCCTCATTATCAAAGGATTGTTCAATCCAGTTTCCCTTGTCGGTAAAGCGAATTTTGATGGGCACAGGTACTGTTCCTTCTTGTCCGAATACGAACTCGCCTACCCAATCGTGATCAATCCTGATTTTTGCTTCAAATGTGGAGGCTGGCTTGCCCCGTTCACTTTTACGATAAGCAATCTCCTCAAAGCTTCCCAAATCAAACGGTTCTTCCTTGAAATTTGGCACTCTGTACCCGTAGATACAGTCCCACAGTGCCCGTATCATAGCGAGAAAGGATGTCTTTCCAGTGCTGTTTTCGCCGACTAGGAGTGTCAGGGGGGCTAGGGGGGCAACCTGTCTTTCATGGAAGCATCGGTAGTTCTCCAGAGTTATTTCATTGATGATCTGACTCATTTCAAGCATGTTTGGTTATCATGCCCGTGTATGCACTGATCAGTTGAATGACGGATGTGGGGGAGGGGATTTCGACAAGTATGGCGGAAGCAACTTGTGTATCCCGTCATATTATCCATGGAATCCGACTGATCTGGTCTGTCGGGTACGGTTGATCTGGGCCATCTGAGTGTGTCTGCGGTGATCTTCATGATTCGGCAGATTGCTTGCATATAGACTCCTCGGTTAACTGAATTCTGTGTACATTGTTGACAAGGCGATCCAGAATGGCATCTGTCAGAATTGGATTTTCTGTCGTTTCACGCTACCAGACAACACACAGCAACACGAGTGGCGGTGGTAGAGTGTACCGTGTGGCAATCTCCTGGTGGTTTCATCAGATCCTTTTGCTTTGTGTGTCCAATGTCATGAAGTTTCCGCTATTCGGAGCAGGTATAACTGGCGTACAATAACTGCTTCAGCATAGCGCAGGGAGGGATGCTTCACGTGTGAACCACGCAAGCAATTTCGAGAGGTGGTACACACTTTCCGAGGGTTTTCCATATATACCCTGTGGGTAGGTGCATGACTGGCTTTTCCATAGATTTTATCGGATGAAGTACAACTCGTTAAAACAGTTGCACTGGTACCCGTCAGAGTGTTTTGGCAAGTGTGATCAGTCAACGAGTGAGGCTATTGAAAAATGTTTGTATGTCTTACCTGATATGCCTTAAGCACTCTCAGAGCGATATTTGCTCGCCATACGGGATTTTGCAAGAGGCTTGAGTGTGTATACAGACTTCTACAATTATGCGCAGCAAACGGAGTTTGTTAGTAAATGCTTGTGCTCTGGTCTTGAATAAACTCGTCCCCGTGGATGGTCAATCAGTTGCTTGTTCTTGAAATCCTGATGTAGGGCCTTGTCCATTGAGTACAGCAGGCGTGCACCACTGATTTGCGCTAAGGCAATAATATGATGGTCATTGGACATGCAGTTTCCGCCCTTTTCAAGACATTCTTTTTTGGCATCGACTTTATTTCCATCTTCAAGTCTGAGCCATCCATATTTCTGCGCTATGATTACCCATTCCCTGAATTTGCGCGACTTTGAAATCTCGTCTCCGAACTGGGCTCCGCCTACTACTAAACGCCCATTACCACTTTTTACCCATTTCAGAAACTGTTTTCCTGCTTTGGATTTACCTCCGAATACCTCGTGGATAGCATTTACGTCAAGAATTGCACACATTTATATCCCCAAAGATCTCGCCGTTTCCTCCATGAAAAATCTACCATAACTCGCTGGTGCGTCAAGAACATTTCCCAACTTATCTATCCTGATTGCGTGAATCTGGACATTCAGTCCCTTCTGCTCGAAGAACAGAATGGAGACATCTTCAGGATTTAGCCCTATTTTGCCGTCGCGTACATCCATGCGAATTCGATTGATCAAATGGTCTCCATGTGTCTCAACTACCAACTGCCTTCCTTGGGCTGCAACTTCACATAGCAGGGTTCCCAGAGTAGCCTGGGCCTTGGGATGAAGATGTACCTCAGGTTGCTGTAGCAGTAACATATGAGTGTTTTCTGGCAGCAAGAGTTCTGTCAGAATAGGCAGGATCTGACTAATTCCATATCCCACATCCGTTAAATCTTGCTTTATTCCTTTTCGCTTTCGCTTCTCGTCGAATCTTCGAACTTGGATTTGAAATGGAGCATTTCCTGACTCGCCCAAACGATTGACATTAATTTCGTTGAAAATTCCGGCAGATTTCCCAAAGCGTTCCAATTCATTCTTGAGTAAGCTCCATGTACGCTCATCCCTACTGGCCAGCCTAGCCAAGAGCATGGGAACATGACTTCCTTCGGGGTCACGGAACCGAGGGACCGGATCATATGTGCGTTTTGGCTTGGATCGAACTGGTGCACTTGCAGATGGTCGTTGATTCTGACGTAGCTTATCCCTGCGCCTGAACTTTTTGATTGAATCAACGTCCAGTTCTTTAAATTGGGGAGCCCCGTTCAGTGGACTGAATTCTTCATGCGGCACTTCCCGATCAGAAAAATATAGACTAGGGAAAATAAAAGGTAACATTCTTCCCAGAGTAGTTAATGACAATAATACTGTGTCCCGATCATCAATGTTTTTTGATACCTTCCACTCTCCTCTGCTGGTACCAACATGCATTCCCCAACAGTTCTCGTCGTCATAGTATTGTTCTATCCAGTCCTCTCTTTTGTTAGTAAATCGAGTTTTTCTGGGCATAGGAAAATTTCCCGTCTCTCCAAACACGAAGTCAGCTTCCCAATCGTGATCAACCCTGGCTTTTGCCTCAAATGTGGATGCTGGTTCACTCTGTCCACTTTTACGATGAGCAATCTCATCAAAGCTTCCCAGTTGAAACGGTTCCTCGTTAAAATCTGGCATGCCCGAACCATAGATGCAATCCCACAGCACTCGTATCATGGCCAGGAAGGATGTCTTTCCGGTGCTGTTTTCGCCAACCAGAAGTGTCAGCGGTGCCATGGGAGCAACCTGTTCTGTATGAAAACACCGATAGTTTTTCAGAGTGATTTCGTTGATTATATGTTGCATTTCGCCTGATTTTGATTGCTAGAAGTATCCAAGGTATACCTCTACTGAGATTGAACATAGAGACATGTGCGTATGTTCGACTGGAGCTTTCCTATCTCAGGATCACCAAGGCCCGCACAGCAGGTGAAGTCTCGTAGCTTGAGCGGATCTGGTGAGTGGCTTCCATGCGTATACTGAGTCGTGCCCCAATGCGGTATTCTGCCCCCATCTGCGAAGCGATCCCCTGCCCGAAATCCATCCCTGCATATGGTGTCACTGTTCCGTGCCGGGTTGCAAATCCATACCCCAGCCGTGACTGCACTCGTGTAGCTGCTCTTGTATGCTTCTTCCCGTTCAGCCACCTGGTATCTCTCCAGATTTCCTGAACGCTCGAAAATTGATCCCCCGTCATGGACCGCAGCTCCATGGCTGGCCCTGTATGGCCACCGGGAGTATAGCTCAGCTGTCCTCCAAAGCCCCACTCTTGCATGTTTCCTCCGTGCAATACAAGCACATGCCCCCGTCCGGCAATTCGCAGCCCTGCCGAGGGGAGGGAGAACCTTGCACCCCCTGCCATTTCCAGTCCGGCTCCCGTCTGGCCATCCCCGCCGTCCCGGCGAAGTCCGGTCTCCACAAAGGGTTGAAGCAGCCCCAGGTCTGCCAGAGGAATGCGATACGATCCTTCAACCGATATCTGAATCCGGTAGACATGGGCATCAAGTTCGCGGATGCGGCTGGTATTTTGATCCAGATCCATTTTCCCGCCCCAGGCCGCTCCTTTGAGCACAAGTGAAAACCCGCTCTGACTTGGGATCAGTTTCAGGTCAGCTCCCGCCGCATAGGCAATCAGGGAAGTGCCAGTTTCTTCGGGGGGTGCTTCAGGGTCAGAAATCTCCACATTTCCCGATCCCAGACTTCCCATAGCCCAGACTCGGGAGCGCGGGTTCCAGGACCAGGTGAAGTAGGGGGTGAATGTCCGGGCATTGACATGATACTGCCCCTGGACAGGAGATGTCGGAGACAACTGGTGTGTTCCGCCCTGATGCTTGTAATTCAAATCACCATCAAATTGTGAAGCAGATATGCCGACCAAGAATTTCCCGAAAGATATGTCCACTCCTGCATGAATGCCGGTTATACTGCCATCATAGTCAAGGGAGTATTGATCCTGATTGCCAGACAGGTTCCGGTAGTTCGCATGCCCCCAAATTGTGATGCGTCCCTTGATTCCTGCTGCCAGGAAAGTGTTGTTCAGTCTGGAACTCCATCCAGGTTGGATCCTGGCTCTGTATGGTTGATCACTCTGCAACCTGTCAGCAAATCTGGAAATTCCGCCATGGATCCCCGAATGGTGGATGGATGCTCCGCTCCCGAATGCCTGAATCCGTTCACTGATTGCCCCAACAGAGCTAGCAATGATCGCTCTGGTCACTTCGGGCAATAGAGTGACATTGGCATCTGCAATTCGCTTCGTGGACTGATCATCATCCTGAAGCAGCAGTGTGGTACGGATGGTTGTTCCCTTGTGCAGAGCCGTAATGGTTATCGTAGCATCTGTTTCGGGAATCGTATTCTCCAGTGGGGTCAGGGTAAAGCTGCCACTGCCTCTTTCCGCACCGGCAGGGACTTCCATAGTAAAGTCTGGAACACTCTCAAAGTTTACTTCTCCATCTGCTGGTTTGCTGAGGAGACTGAAAGCTCTTGTGTGGTCGTATATCGTGAATCTCCTGGAATCGTAGCTGTAACGGTTACGGTCGTGGGTCCATCTCCTTCTGCGGTCACCACAGGAGTGACAGACAGTGCAAACTCGGCTGGCTCTGCATCATCATCCGCAAGGGATAACTCGGCACTGGATTCAATGCCATCACCACCGCTAACGGTGATGGTCAGGGTTTCATTCTCCTCATCCAGGAAATTGTTGACAGGTTCAACGGCAATCGTTGCTACGGCATGGCTCTGTCCCGCCGGAAGCAGTACAGTTGCCGGTGCAGTAAGCGTGAAGCCGACTACACCCGGCCTCCCGGATCCGGTACCTGTCAGATTTAGCACCTTGTCTGTCGCATACCGTGTGGTTCCGGTGACACGGACTGTTACTGTGACCTCCGTTTTTCCGGCATCTTCGGCAATCTCACCTGGATTCAGGGATACGGCAATCCCGGAGGGGGGCGCATCATCATCCGTGATCCTGAGAGTTGTCGCCTGGATAACGAGGGGATTTTGTGTGCGGAACGTAATGGTCTCATCCCGTTCATCCAGAATATCGTCTTCTGGAACGATTTCAATGGTGACAGTGGATGTGGATGATTTAGCGGGGATCGTGAGATCAAAGTCCGGTATGGAGGCAAAGTCAACGGCAGAGGCTTCCCCCGTGCCCGCTGCGGAAATGCTCAGAGTCTGCTCCGCGATGAATGTGGTCCCGCCCTGTACCGTTGCTGTAATGGTCAGCGAGGTTGGACCATCGGATTCCGATATGGATGAAGGAGTGACGGAGAGCGCAATTCCTGTCGGGGCGGCATCATCATTTTCAAGAATAATTTCGACTGCCTCTGCAACCAGAGCACTCTCGCTGTTAACCGTGATGGTTGCATCAGGCTGCTGTGCAGTATTATTTTCAGGTACAACTTCAAATTCAGCGGTCCCCCCGTCCGCTCCTGCAGGAATTGTCAGCACAATATCCGGAATTGGCAAGTGTCCAACTGTATTCGGATCTTCATCATCCATAATATCCAGAGGAATCTTCTTACTGGTCGCATATCGGGTATCTCCCTGTACTGTGGCACTTACCGTGACCTTCGCTGCACCGGCATCCTCCCGTATCCTGTTTGGTGAAACGCGCAACATTACTCCTTCGGGTTCAGCATCGTCATTGATCAGACGCAGAACAACGGATGCCCCAACAAGCGGGTCTGTGCTGGATACCGTGATGGTTTCATCCGACTCGAATTCCTGATCATCAATCGGAATGACATTGACGATTGCCGTAGCCGTGGAGAGGCCGGGTTCAAACTTCAAGGCAGCATTCGGGATGGGGGCAAAATCTACTGCTTCCGGGCTCCCGCTCCCCTGGAATACAAGAGGAATGTTTCGCTCCTCCGCAAAGACGCTTCCGCCAACGAGGGTACCGGTCACCATTACTTCTTGGGAGCCGCGTTCCTCGTACACGGCATCAGGGTTCACAGAAAGCTGAACCCGTACAGGATTGTCATCGTCGGTGATCGTAACCGCTGCATTCCTGATCACCAGAGAGTTGCTGCTTTCTATGGTCAATACTTCATTCGTTTCATCCTCGGCATCATTTTCCGGTGTGAGGACAAAGGCAGCACTTCCGCGGGAACTTCCCGCTTCAATTGTGAGACTGAAATCTGCCACGGGCATAAAGTCAACGGCTGCAGGTTTGCCGGACCCGGTAACTCTCAGGGGCAAGATCTGCGCAGTACCGAATTGCGTAGATCCGTTCAGTATTGCCGTGACAACAATATCTGTTTCTCCGTCATTCTCCCGAATGGAATTCGGGCTTGCCTGCAGGCTCACTGTTGGGGTTGCATCATCATCTGTAATCGTAATCGTTGGCGTGTTGATGACGAACTCCAGCGTACTGGAAATGGTGATGGTTTCGTCCATCTCATCCTGCGAATCATTCACTGGCGAGAGAATAAAGGTGGCAGATCCTGTAGACTCGCCGGCAGGAAGAGCAAGAATAAAATCCGGTACGGGGATAAAGTCAACAGTGCCCGCGTTACCAGATTCGGTCACGGTGATGGGGATGGTCAGGTTTGTTGGGCGTGTTTCCAGATTCTGGATGGAGGCGGTCACCGTGATGGTCGTTGCTCCATTATTTTCTGGTACAGAACCGGGAACGGCGCTGAGCACAATTGCGGGATCCTCTCCATCATCGTCTATGAGGGTAATCGTCGCCGAGTTGGCGACAAACTCCTGTGTGCTCGAAATAGTGATAATTTCATTCGATTCTTCTTCGGAATCATTTACCGGGGAAAGGGTAAAGGTTGCAGATCCTGCGGTCGTACCGGCACCGAGGATCAGACTGAAATCCGGTACAGGTGTGAAGTCAACAGCATCAGCAGTACCAGATCCGGCGACGGTAATGGGGATGGTCAAGTCTGTGGAACGCGTTACAAGATTTTGCACGGATGCCGTCACCGTAATCGTTGTTGCTCCGGCACTTTCCAATACGGAACCGGGAGCAGCACGAAGTGTGATCACAGGGGCCACATCGTCATTCACCAGCGTGATTACAGCTGATCCGGTTATGGCCGAATTGGTACTGGAGAGCGTGATCTTCTCATTCTCGGTAATGTCCTCATCATCAATCGGCGTAATGGACAGGGTTGCAGTTCCGATGGATTGTAAAGAGGAAAAAACGACGGGAACACTGGGCACAGAAGAGAAGCCAACGACATTCGCATTTCCTGATCCAGCAATATCTATCGGGATGGAGGTTGAGATGCCGAAGGTTCTTCCGTTCCCAATCGTCGCTGTGATCGTGACAGAGGTCTCTCCGTCTCCTTCTCCAATCACAGACGGAGAAACGGCGAGACTGATGTTTCCGGGAGCATCATCGTCTATGAGGTTAATGGTTGCCGGCCCGGTAACTTGGGAGGCAGAGCTGGATACAGTAATTGTTTCGTTCGCCTCATGGATCAGATTGTCAACGGGGGTAATCGTGAATGTTGTACTGGATCTGGTGGTCGCTTCTGCAGGAAGTGTAATACGGAAATCCGCAACAGGGGCAAACCCTACCGCTCCTGAGGTGCCAGAGCCTGTGACCGACAGGGGAATTATCTGGTCTGTGGCATACACCGTCGGGCCGGAAATTTCCAGAGAGACCTCAATTTGCTGGGGACCGAGATCCTCATACACCGCCCCCGTGCTGGTTAAGAGGTTGATGCCACGAGGAGTGGAATCATCATCCTGCAAGAGAAAACTCACGGAATTGGTCACCAGAGAGCTGGAACTGCGGACGGTAATGGTTTCATCGGCTTCATCCACCAGATCATCCTCGGGAACGAGCGTAAAGGTTGCTTCCCCGGAACGGGCTCCGCCAGCAATGGCAATACTGAAATCAGGGACAGCTGCAAAATCCACTACGCCATCTGCCAGTGTGCCCTGAACTGTGACTGGAATAGACTGTGCGGCACCATAGGTGGTCCGGCCATCTACGGTCGCCGTGACGGTAAGCGTCAGGGCTCCTTCATCCTCCTGGGCAGAATCTGGTGTTGTATCCAGACTGATTCCTGCCGGGGCGGGGTCGTCATCCTGCAATGAAATCGTGTCTGTCCCGGTCACCAGGGAGCTGGTACTGGCAACCGTGATGGTTTCATTGACTTCATCTACCGAATCATCTTCGGGTGTCAGGTTGAAAGTAGCCGATCCACTTGTTGCATTCGCTGCGATCACAATATTGAAATTCGCCACGGGGGCAAAATCAACTGCGGCGGCAGTACCGGAGCCGCGAACGGTAATCACAATTGTCTGTGCTGTGGTAAATGGCTGCCCCCCATCCAGCTGTGCGGTGACGGTGACCGTTGTTTCCCCGGAGTTTTCCGAAAGAATGTCTCTGTCTGCAAACAGGGTAAACCGGCGGAGCCGGTTTCCGGCATCTGTTTCCGAGACACAAGGGGGTTCCAGAATTTTATTCCCCATCCATGTCCATGCAGGTGAGATTGAGCAATCAGGCTTCGGATCTTCGGTAATTTCAGGGGCAGCACTGATATTGTCCTCTATTGGGGGTAGGGTACTGAAGGCTGGAGTCGTAGTATATATGTAAAAAAAGAGCAGGATTGCTGCTGTTTGATATGACAACTTGGTCTGCATTCTGAGTTGTGAGTAAAAAGGATTCATGCGATTATATTTGATGATATTTCCCGGATAGCTCGGATTATGAGGCTGTATATGAGAACATGTGCTCAATCAGGAAACCCACAAATTTACTGGATTTGGGGAACGGTCCATAACGGGAATATGTCTGAAGCTAAAATTAATTGCACGGATGACAGGGTCAGTCGTCCAGTACGACCGATGTGCTTTTGCTATGGAGGAGTTGTGTTGAATCACGGATTAACAGTGCGCAAAAATAAGGATTCTACTGTGATCATTTTTGGAAAGGGTGTGGATGAAATATTCAGGTTGGCATGTTTCTTGTGCCTCTGCGGTGCAATCCTCGTTTGATCATATATGAACGGAAAACCAAAATCTTCCCTCGAAAAAATCTAAAAACAAATTTGCAAGGAGATTAGTCACAATTTGCTGTTTCATGTGTATACTAGGAGTAGATCCTGCCAACGGTGGTCGGATCGCATCAAAAAAATTATCAACTAACCAAATCAATCTCATGAAATCATACAAAAAATGGGGGGGGGGGGCAGGATTCGTTTTTCTGTTTCTCCTCGTCACGACATCCAGTGCGTTTGCGCAGACTTGGTACATAGATAATGTCCATGGAAGCGGGAGTGCCTGCACCTTGGTTGCGCCCTGTAAATTAGGGAATGCCTATGGCAAGTCGGAGGTCGCCAATACCGGGCATACCTTTCTATTTCGGGTTCGCTGGCCCGGGGAAACGGTTACGATCACTCCTCCTACAGCAGCCCTGACCAAGCAGATTCTTTTTGGGGCCTATGTCGCGGGGGATGCGTCCGCCGTGGAAGGGACGGTGGTGTTCACGGGAGAGTTCAAGATTCAGGGAACAGGACGCGTCCGATTTCACGAGAAGGTTCAGATTGAGTTCCACGATGTGACGACTAGCAGTCGGTTTCCCTTTGGCTGGACACCGGCAAAATCGGAGGAGCGGTACGCCATTACCGGCACGCTGAAGTCCTCCCGGAATGATACATGGGATATCGTTTTTGACCGGCTGGTGGTCAGCAAAAGTTTTACTCTACAGCAGAGAGAAGGCAAGAACACATATACAGTGAATAATGGTCCGTTGGTGGTTAAGAGCGGGGCGACCCTGACTCTAGGTGCCAGGCTGTATGTTCGTTTCAGCAGGGCCAAAGGGGCTGCCGCAGGGCAGGGTCGGATGATCGTGGATGGGGCGATTGAACAAAAAGTAGAAGAGTCAGGAGAGAAACCTGGCCATATTATGATGGGGGGACAGAATACTGCGAGAGGAACTGTAGACGAAGCCCGCTTTATCCCGTATACGGACTACACGCCGGCAGCCGACGGGAGTGTCACCGATGCCGATTGCTATCGCATTATGGGGAGCGGAATGATCACCGTCCCTCTCTATACGGTGGCGCACGGGAACGTCTGTATTGAACTGGAGAAAGTGGGGTCTCTTCTCGTTGGCGGGAGTATTCAGGGAGGATCGGATGGTGCGCGGAACATTACGACAGACTTCATCTTCAAGAACAATGTGGTCGTGGAGGGCGATGTGCGACAGTATAACGATGCACGGGTTGTATTTGAGAAGGCGGCCACGATTCGGGGGGATGTGATTGTGTCCGATGGAGCTTTGGAGAGCAATGGACCGGAGAGCAGGAATCTGGGGCTTGCCTTTTTCGGGGCCGCACGGACGAGCAGCGTTCGGACCGGGGTGCGAACGGGCACCAGTGGCAAGTACATGTGCGACTATCTGACCAGGAGAACAGACGACAAGCAGCGGGCACTTCATATTCCGGGGGTGCAGTTTGAAGGGGCAGCGACGATTGAGGGGAATCTGGACATCCGTGCCAAAACGCTCCGGGAAACGACGACCCATGCAACGCAGAGTAGTGCAGCGTGTGCGCCGCGGGTTCTGTTTTTGGCCCCGGTGGCCAAGACATCCGGTCCTGTGGGAGTGCCACTAGTATCCCGGATCATTGGGAATGTAACGGTGGAAGACACGGCAGATTTTCATGACAAGGGTCGAATTCATCTGGATTCGGACTTGTTGAAGACGGGGAATACCACGCGCCGGACGGTCCACAATGTGCGGGTAGAGGGCGGGATTGCTGCCAAGGGGGACGTGATCGGGATGGCGTACCCGTCCACTTCCAGCATAGACGGAATGTGCACGACGAAGGATACTGAACTGATCTTCGGGAATCACATTGTGCTCCCGGGACCGCAAAAGCAGGTCATTTCCGGGGAAGGCTCTGCGGTAATGCTGGCTGCATTGGTGGTGCACGGGGATGCCGATGTGCATCAGGGGCCCCTGACGGTCAAGACATTGCATGTGGGACCTCGCGCCGAATTGATGTCCACCAAGGATGTGAAGGTGACCGAATCCCTGATCCTTCAGGGAGAGCTGAGCGGGGAGCTGGATGAAGCCTCCACGATCAAACGGCTGACCTATGGCAACCGGAATACGGATGTTGTGAAGAAAGCCGCCCTGCATACGATGCTGGATGCGCTTGCCATCCATGTGGGCAGTGGGGAAATCCGGCTGGACGAGGTGGTCAAGACCAAGAATCTGGGGCTGTGCAGTGGCACGCTGTCGCTGGCAGATGCCGAGAGCACGACCGATTCGACCCTGCATGTGACGGACCAGATCACGGTCCAGAACGGGATGCTGGAGAAAGATGCCAATGATCCGGGGAGTATCTCCACGGACAAGAATCGCTATCTTCTGAAATACATCACGCCGGGCAAGCGCACGGTGACGGATGCGCTGGAATGGTTTGCTCCGCAGGATGTGGTCGTGGATCATGCGAAGGCGGAGATCATGGTGAACGATGATCGTTCGGTGTCCGGGAAACTGGAAGTGTCAAGCGGGATGCTGATGATGGAAGACAGCCTGAATGCTGGCAGCATTGTGCTTGGCAGTGCCACGAAAATGGGGACTCTGCAGACGGAGGGAGAGGATGTGGTGGTGAACGGGAAGGTGACCGTCAATGGCAAGAGCAAACTCGTGACCGGCGGCGGGGACCTGCATGTACTGGGTACGGTGACGAGTGGAGCGTATACCCACAACACGGCGCAGGTGAGCATTGCGAAGGATGCCATGATCCACCTGGGAGACGGGACATTGATGCTGGGGCCAGAGGATACAAAGAAGCGCAACAACCTGCGCGACCTAGACGGATACAACACGGGGACAGACGGGAGCGGTGCAAATTCGCGCCCGGATGTCAAGCTGACCCTGACGGGGAGTCTGACGGCGGGGATGATCAAAGTCCCGAAGGGGAGCAAGGAAACGGTGATTGATGCAAGTTCCGACAGCAAGATGCTGCAGACGGTCGTGTTTGATGGCACAATGACCCCGGGAACGAACAATCATAACGGACTGCTGCGAATTCTGAGTGCCACTGCGGCCGGGAAGATGCTGACGATAGACAGTCTGTCTGCCATGCAGGGGGCGGTGGAGACCCACAACAAGAAGGTGGTGATCACCAGGGATGTCGCCCTGAGTTCGGCCACGATCTGGCCGTACGTGGAAACGACAGAGTTCATGGGGGACCTCATGATCAGCGGGACCGGCGGGCTGAATACGGAACACAACGCGAACGATGCGAATCGGAGTGTGATGATTCATGGAGACTTTATGCAGACGAAGGGGATGGTGAGCGGGCAAGTGGCGGGAGTGAAGCTGCATCCCATGACGACGAAGACCGTGATGGGGGACCTGATGGTGGCAGCGGATGCGTCCCGGTACGAGGGGAAAATGGCATCCGGCAATATGCCCATGCTGATGGTGCATGGGGACTTCCACTTTGCAAAGAACGGGAAGCTGAATGTGAAGGTGGAGTTTACGGGCAAGGAGGCGCAGGAGGTGATGACCGGGGATACGACAGCCCTGCACAGTATCACGGTGAACAACGCGAAGGGACTGCTGCTGCAAAGCCATGTCATGCAGCAGAAGATGGCCACACTGACGCTCCGGCAGGGGAAGATTCACAGCATGCCGATGGACAGCATGTTTATGTGGACCGTGCAGAATGTGCAGGTGGAGCAGGAGCTCCGCGGGCGGAGTACGGCGCAGGAAGGGAGCAAGTGTGGAGACAAGAACAATGAAGCATGCAAGGCCACGATCCTGCGCGGCTCCCGCCAGTCGTATGTCGGCGGCCCGGTCGCTCGTCACCTGTTGCAGGGGAATGCAGGAGCAGGCTTTGCCAGCGGAGGCTATCTGTTCCCGGTGGGAATGCAGAAGGGAGACATGTCCCACTACCGTCCGCTCATCCTGCAGCTGCCCTCCGACCTGACCGATACCACGGCGGCGACCGTGTCTCCAGTGATGGTGCCAGACGGAGCCATGCCGGCATGGCAGAACCTCACGGTTCCGACGGCAGGCGGCAGCCTGACCCTGGATGTGCATGCGGATCTGTTCTGGAAGGTGGATCTGGGAGAGGAGTCGCTGCCCACGAATACGAACCTTCGGATCGCGGCGGCGGGGCTCCAGAATGTGGCGGATGCCAGCGGACTGCGGATCGTGCAGTGGGACTGCATGTGGAAGAATCCGAAGCTGGCAGGACGGCGTCCGGCACAGGTGGAGGCAGGCTCCTTTGCGGTGAACGGGTATATCAGCGGGGTACTGCACCTGACACAGGAGGGGATTGGGCTGGGCAGCTGTGCGATCTTCGGGATTGCAGCGAACGGGATTGAGAACCCGATTGACCAGGCCGATCTGAGCGGAGGACGGGCAAACCTGCAGTTCATCCACAATGTGCCCCTGCCAACCTCGGTAGACCTGCATCTGGGAGACATCCAGATTGGCAGCGGGATCCAGTTCCGACATGCCACAGCCTACCGTCCCGTGGGGGCAGGAAGCCATGAACTGAAGATCCAGGAGGTGGGGGCCCCGGCAGAGGACGCGATCACGAGCACCCTGGCGCTGGCGCATAACAAAAACTATGTGGTGATCGCCCATGGAAGCCCGAACGACACAAGGCTGAAGGTGCTGGAAACCCGGATGACATCGCAGGTCGCAAACCAGGTGGATGTACTGCTGGTGCACGGGGCGGCAGATCTGGGAGCAGCGCGGGTAGAAGTGCTGGATCCGGTGGATCCCATGACCGTGAACATGACGCTGGCAGGGAACCTGATGCTGGACGATGCCACGCGGCGATACGCTTCGCTGGCTCCCTCGCAGCAGATTTTCCGGGTGAAGTCCATGGACGATGAGGTGACACAGGCCTATGAGATGGATCTGTACGGGTATGCGAACCAGACGCTGGTGCTGAACCTGTCCGGGATGCGAAATGATCTGACGATTCTGGGGGTTGACAAGAATGGGATGATCATTCCGACAGTGGTGGTGACAGGAGTGGAGGAGAGCGCAGAGCTTCCGGCAGAGTTTGCCCTGCATGGCAACTATCCGAACCCGTTCAATCCGAGCACACAGATCCAGTTTGACCTGCCGGAGAATGCGCAGGTGCAGGTCCAGATTGTAGACATGCTGGGACGGGAGGTGATCACGCTACCAGCACAGGAGATGGAGGCAGGGGCAAACCGGAGCATTGAACTGCATGCCACCAGCCTGGCAAGCGGAACCTATCTGTACCGGCTGATCGCGACCGGCGCAGAGCAGCGGCATGTGAAGACCGGACGCATGACGCTGGTGAAATAGCCGCCCAGAACGGCTCAAGGTGAAACAGAGCACCCCGGTACGCAATGACGTATCGGGGTGCTTCAGGTTTGTGGGGATTGGGCTGATTGCCTTAGACAATTATTTCACATGGCAGGGGGCTCAGGGACGATCTGGAGACAAGGAAAGAATGGGAAGTGCCCGCACGGAGGCCCAAGGGAGAGTGAACCACAACCCATAGTTATCGCAGTGAAGACATGAAAGCAGGATTACCATACCAATACGGCACCACTTTACACAAGGTGAGGTTCCTGCAAAAATATTTCCATACCTGAACCAATAGTCCCGTATACACTCTCAGAGCGATGTTTCTTGATCATCCAGAATTTTTGCAGGAGGCACAAGCTGCACAGGTTGGGTTATTTGATCAATACAGTACATCGAGGTCCAGAGTATTGACGGCATACCGGGGGATTGAAAACTCCTGCCCTAAATGTTTGATCTCGTGGGTGTACGAGCCTATTCGGCCGTTTTCCAGGAGCGTTGCTGCAGGTTAAGAGGGGCAACAGTTCCGGTAGAGATATGCTTCATGATCTGCACAGCGTGGAAGCGTCCGTTCTCAATAAACCAGCGACTGGTGCGGAGTCCCCCACATACGGTGCCGGCCATGTATATACCCGGGCGATTCGTTTCAAACGATTCCTCGTCATGAACCGGGGTGCGAAAGTCGTCCTCCCTGATGGCAATTCCCAGTGTTTTCAAGAAAGCAAAATCCGGGCGGTAACCGGTCATGGCAATCACAAAGTCATTCTTAAGGGAGACTATACCTTCGGGACCGTTCAGTACCAATTGATCCGATGCAATGGATTCCACTTGTGTGTTGAAGCAGGTTGCAATACTGCCTTCTCTGATTCGATTTTCAAGATCCGGCTTGATCCAGTACTTGATTTTGTCAGACAGAGTATTGCCACGATGGATCAGGGTTACCTCTGCTCCAGAATGATGGCACTCCAGAGCAGCCTTGGCGGCTGAATTTTTTGCCCCGATCACGGCGACCCGCTGTCCCGCATAGGCGTAAGGCTCGCGGTAGTAGTGCGTGACTTTTGGAAGTTCTTCCCCCGGAACGCCAAGCAGGTTTGGAACATCAAAAAATCCTGTGACCACAACGACCTTACGGCAGGAATGAGATGCTTTGCCGGTTACAACCGTAAAGTTATTATTCACGCCATCTACCCGCTCTACTCGCTCATACAGTCGGAGGTCCAGAGATTCTGCCACGGCAATCTGGCGGTAGTATTTGAGTGCTTCGGGGCGTGTAGGCTTGTTCTGTAGCGTAGGAAAAGGATGGCCACCAATCTCAAGAAGGTCCGCGGTAGAGAAAAATTCCATGTGGGTCGGGTAACCGACCAGAGAATTGACTATAGTCCCCTTGTCAATTACCGTCGCATCCAGTCCATGCCTTGCAGCCTCAATCCCGCAGGCCAGCCCCACAGGGCCGGCTCCGATGATCACAACATCCTTCATGTGGAAAGAACCTCTAGTCCAGCGGACAAGGTATGCATGGTACTAGACCGGCGAGGGAGATTTTCTGAGTCGCAGAAAGAAATTTCGCAAGATCTCTTCTGCCTGATCTGCTTCTATGCCTCCAACAACTTCAACCTGATGATTCAGGCGTTCATCCTGCGGGATATTGTACAGGGTAGAAACGCTGCCTGCTTTTGCATCCAGTGCTCCGAAACATAAACGATCCAGACGGGCCAGCACAATTGCACCTGCACACATTGGACAGGGTTCAAGGGTCACATACAGGGTACAGCCACTCAGTACTTTGGACTGAAGTGTTTCGCATGCTGCGGTGATTGCGATCATTTCGGCGTGAGCGGTTGGATCGTTCAGGGACTCCACAAGATTGTGTCCGCGCCCAATAATCTGGCCATTTTGCACGACAACAGCACCAACCGGGACCTCTTCTTTCTCTTTTGCCTGTTCGGCCTGTTGCAGGGCTGATCGCATAAAGCGGCGATCCGGTTCAAGCAATTGGGACAGTGCCATGCCTTCCCCTCAGGCACGCCGCCCGCCAATATACCGCAAAACAAGACCTACCAGAAACAGAATGATCAGGATCGGAATTGCTGCCTGCGCCAGTCCTACAACCAGCCCGACGATCACATCAAGAAAAAGGATCACAGCAACGATTACAATCGCAATTACAATCCAGTTTAGAATCTGGTCAAGCTTCATGGATCACCATGTGATAAATTATTCAGATGAAACCACAACGTACTCGGACGCTGCAACGGCTGTTCCATTTGCATTAAATCCTCCGACCAGCAATGCAGACCGTAATCCCGCCGAAATCGCGGTATGATTATGCCGTGCAATCATAGTCTGGGAGGGATGCAGTGTAAAGAACTGAGCGGTTGCTTCATGAAAAATCTCCATGTCCGTTGCCATCATGCTGGACGATGCAAGTCTGCCACCAAAAATTGCAAACATTCCGCTCAGAAGTGGAGCAGTCGCATGATCTGTACGGGGAAGAAGCAACTCGGGGAGCATGTAGAAATTCATTCCGAAGCCTCTGGGATAATGTATGCGCAGATTCCCGTTCATCGGAGTTCCATTTACAAACTGACTCCCTAGAATGAAATACGAATCTGGACTGGCTCTGGTTGCAGTGTGACCGGCAACAGGTTCAAAGATAAACGGAGCAGAAGCAGCCGAATTCAGGGCAACCAGTGCATCGGAATCAACGCGAAAGGTGCGCAGATCCCGTCGCACTCCGAGGAAGGGGGCAGAGCCGTACCGTGTGTCCCCGTAGCCTCCCACAAGGTCTAAGAGTACTTCCCCATTAGACTGATGTACAATAGCTGTATGTTGCATCCGGCGTATCGGCTGTCCACGGACAGGAAGTTCATTGAATGTGCGTTCAGGGGCTGCAGGGTCATAAATTTCTACGGATTCAATCAAATCGGTTATGCTGGCTGGCGGATCAATTCTGCCACCTCCAACAATGAGTACTCGTCCATCTGGAAGCAGGCTGGCTGTATGTCCGGTTCTGGGTGTACGCAGGCCCTCTTTCATTTGCCCGAAGAGACCGGAATTTGAGGTCAGCAGGAACGATTCTCCCCGCGCAATATCTCCTTGCCGTCGGGATCCTCCGGTAACCATCAGACTTCCGTCACGGAGGCGAACCAGAGCATGTCCCCCTCTTCCTTCAGGCAGGGCAGGGGCGTTCAGGGAAATACGGTGGGGGAGGTAAACGGCATAGGCAGTGTCTTTCCTGGACACCCCTTCCCGATCAGTTGCATCAAGGAAGAGTCTGTTCAGACCAAGTCGCAATCCGACAGATATTTGCCAGTAAGAAGGGCCGGGCGGAGCAGGCTCCATCGGAGCACCGTTCAGGTAAACTCTTTCCAAAGCCCTGAAGTGTGCTGACTCTACCCGAATATTTATGACCGCAGAGGTTTGCACTTTGGTCAGGTCAGGTGCAACTACTTGAAGTGAGGGTTTGGTTGCCTCCACAAACGGCCGCTCGCATCCCATGAAGACCAATGCCAGCCAAAACCAGTTTCGCATGATTCCGGTCAGTCTTTGAAGAGCGGGACAGGGTACGTTACATGATCAAGCACCAGGGCATGTGCAACGGCAGCAGGCCCGGCCTCGCGTCGGTCCTGCGAGGCTAAAACATGCTCCAGACTCTGTACAGTTCTCTGTTGCCAGCCGATCTCCAGAAGAGTACCTACCAGAGAGCGTACCATGCCGTGCAAAAAGCGGTCTGCTGTGATCACAAATTTCCAATACCCTGCTGGCAGTTCGGGTTCCCATTGTGCAGAGTATACGCGGCAGACGCGATTTACCGTTTCACTCCGTGTTCGGCAGAAGGCCCCGAAGTGATGCGTTCCGACAAGCATCTCCGATGCACGATTCATGCGCTCAAAATCCAGCGTACGGGATACAAACAGTCGGAGATTTCGTTCAAGTGCCAGGGGAATACAGGAGATGTGATAGTGGTAGGTTCGCTGTATGGCATCATAGCGTGCGTGGAATCCGTCACGTGTTTCTGTCGCAGCTCGTACCGCAATGGACGGAGGAAGCAGTCCATTTAGTGCACGGACAAGCCGTTTCTGCAAAGTGTCGGAAATTGTCTCACATGCAAAATGCGCAACTTGTCCTCTCGCATGCACTCCTGCATCGGTACGCCCGGAGCCGGTAATCCGAATCTGGTCACAGCGCAGAAATGTTTGCAATGCCTCCTCCACAGCTGCCTGTATGGTGGGATGACCGAGTTGCCGTTGCCATCCGCTATACCCGGATCCATCATATTCCAGAAGTAACGCGTATACAGGCATGAGGGAAGAAACTGGAAACCGACACAGGTCCCAAGGGGTAAATTACAGTCGCAAGAGTTGTACACGGGATAATTTCTGCTGTTTGTTCACTCGCCCAAGGAAGCTTCGGATATCAGGAATGGAGTTGACGGGATGATGTGTCAATGGGCTATTTTTTTCAGAAACTTATCTACCAGGCTCTTCGGAGGAGAAGTCTGAAACACAGACGTATCACAGAAATTTTTGCCCAAGGCTGGCAATCTTCTCGCTTTTTTTGCTTTTTCAATTTGAATCATGTCCTCCATGCATCCCTTGGACCGAATCCTGAAAACCTGGCGAAAAACCGCCAAAGAGTCCGAATACAATAAAGAACGGCACAAGGGCACTGCATTTGAAGAGCTGTGCATGCAATTTCTGGCGCATGAAAAGGTGTATGCGGACAGCCTGGATCCTGCCATGCCATATGGCAAATGGGCTCGGGAGAAGGGACTGACGGAAAGCGAGTACGGGATTGATCTGGTTGCCAGGCGAAAGGATACGGATGGATGGTGTGCGATCCAGTGCAAGATGTACCGGGAGGGGGCCACGCTTCCGAGTACAGAGGTAAACAAGTTTATCACGGCTTCTGGCAAAGCTCCGTTTACCCGAAGGATCCTGATTGATACGACGGGGACTCCCTTGACCAGACCCACGCAGGAGCTGCTCGCCGGGCAGTATATTCCGGTCACGCACATCACCCTGTATGACCTGCGCAAAAGTACCGTGGACTGGGACAGGTTTGTAAAAACCGGGGAAATGGTATCCCGGGAAGAGATCCATGAGCTGTATCCGTTTCAGCAGGAATGTCTGGAGAACGTCCTGGAGGGGCTGCAAGAGAACGGCAGTCTTGGAAAGGTGCTGATGGCGTGCGGGACCGGCAAGACGCTGACCTCGCTCCGGATTGCAGAGAATCTGGTCGGCAGCGGCGGCCGTGTCCTGTATCTGGTTCCCAGTCTGGCCCTGATGTCCCAGACGATTCATGCCTGGCACCAGCAGGCCAGACTCCCGCTCCGCTCGTATGCCGTATGCAGTGATGCGCAGGTCGGTCGAAAAAAGAAACGACAGGGGGCGTGGAACGAGGACGAAGTCCAGATGTCTGACATTGAGATGCAGATTCCGCCTACCACGAAGGCGGCCCCGCTCGCAGCAAAAGCCTGCTCTGGCAGTCTGGAAGCCATGACGGTCGTGTTCTGTACCTATCACTCCCTTCCCGTCATACAGGAAGCACAGGCGCAGTACGGGCTGCCCTCTTTTGCTCTGGCACTTTGCGACGAGGCCCATCGCACTGCGACCAAAAGTGATTCGGTGTTTGCCCTCATTCACGACCCCAAAGCGATCCGGGCGGATCGCCGGCTCTACATGACCGCCACCCCGAAAGTATACAGGAAAGCGGTGCTGGAATCCAAAAATATCAAAGAGCAGAAGGCGGAAGACGAAGCTGCGGAAGACAGATCTGTGCTGTTTTCCATGCACAGCGAGAAGCAATATGGCAAGACCCTGTACGAATACCAATTCTCCAGGGCTCTCCAGGACGGGCACCTTTCCGATTACCATGTGGTTATTTTGACGATCCCGGAACGGCAGGTGCTGGAGATGTATGGCACCAGCAAAAAGAATGCGGAGGTCAGTGTGGCGGCAGCCACCAAGTTTGTCGGCATCTGGCGCATCCTGTCCGGGCTGGACGAGAGTGATGTCATGAACAGGGGGCAGGCTCTCCGAAAGGTGATTGCGTACTGCCAGACGATCAGGGACTCAAAGGCCGTCGTACGGGAGTTCCATCAGGCGATTGAAACCTACAGGGAAAAGTTTGTGCCGCCCAACCGGACAGAGCATCCGAACGAAACGGCGGCGGACCATGTGGACGGCACCTTTGGGGCGGTTCGCAGGAATGAGCTGCTGAACTGGCTGGATACGCCCCCGGAATCTGCTACCCACATGCTGTCCAATGTGCGGTGCCTGTCTGAAGGGCTGGATGTGCCGGAACTGGACGCGATCATCTTCATGCATCCGCGCAAGAGCCAGATTGATGTGGTGCAGGCAGTCGGGCGCGTGATGCGCAAAGCCAAGACGAAGGAGATCGGCTATGTGATCCTGCCTGTGGTGATCCGGGCGGGGGAATCCGTAGAGGCAGCCCTGAAAAACAACAAGGACTTCCAGGTGGTTTGGCAAGTGTGCAATGCCATCCGTTCTCATGATGAAAGCTTTGAAGCCTCCATCAATCTCTTTGCCGACGGCAAGAACAATAATCGCCTGTCCCTGATCATGCTCCATGACTGGATCCCTCGCTCGGAATGGAAGCCGGATGTACTCAAGCCCAGGAACAGGGAAAATGGCGGGAACGGGGATGAATCCAGAACCGTGGCAGAACAACTGGAGCTTGATTTGCAGATGGGAGACTATATCCGGGCAAAGATTGCCGAAAGGGTAGGGACTCGCCCCTACTGGAGCAACTGGGCGGGGGATGTGGCGGAGATTGCGCGTGTCCACCGGGAGCGGATCACGGCGATGGTGGAGCGCAATGATGCCGCGCGGGAGGTATTCGGGATGTTTCTGGACGAGTTGCGGGATGATCTGAACGAGGGGATCACGAAAGAAGATGCCATTGAGATGCTGGCCCAGCACATGGTCACGCGCCCTGTCTTTGAGGCCCTGCTTGGCGGGAGCCGATTTGCCAAAGAAAATGCCATCAGCAAAGGAATGCAGCTGGTGCTGGACACGCTAAAGACGGACGAGTTTGCCAAAGAGACCAGGAGCCTGGAAGGGCTGTATGACGAGGTAGCCGCCCGTGCCAGGCAGGCGACCTCCCCCGAGTCCCGACAAAAGATTATCAAGAAGCTCTATAACGACTTCTTTGCAGGAGCATTCAAGAAGACAGCAGATAAACTGGGGATTGTCTACACGCCAATAGAACTGGTGGATTTTGTCCTGCATTCGGTGGATCAGGTGTTGCAGGATGAATTTGGAAAATCACTCGCTTCGGACGGCGTAGGCATTCTGGATCCATTCACGGGAACAGGAACCTTTATTACCCGGATGATCCAGAGCGGACTGATTCCCACGGAGCAGCTGCGGAAGAAATATCACTCCGAAATCCACGCGAACGAGATTGTTCTTTTGGCCTACTATATCACGGCAATCAACATTGAGGAGGCTTACAGAGCAGGTGTAGATACGGGAGAGTATGAACCATTTACTGGGCTGGCACTGACGGATACGTTTGACATGGTGGACAGGAGGGATGAGATTTCGGGGGTGATGCCGGAGAACTCGGAGATCCGAGAGCGGCAGATGAAAGCAGATATTATGGCGATTGTGGGAAATCCGCCGTGGAGTAAAGGGCAGCGGAGCGAAAATGATGATGCAAAAAATCAGTCCTATCCAAAGCTGGATCAAAGAATTGACGACACATATGCCAGCTTTTCCGTTGCTACCAACAAGAACAGTTTGTACGACAGTTACATATTGGCGATTCGGTGGGCATCGGATCGTATCGGGGAGCGTGGTGTGATCGGGTTTGTGACGAATGCTGGGTGGCTGGAGGGAGTTTCTATGGATGGGATGCGGAAGTGTCTGGCGCAGGAGTTTTCGTTGATCTATGTGCTGAACCTGCGGGGAAACCAGCGCACGCAGGGAGAACGATCTCGCAGAGAAGGGGGCAAGGTATTTGGGTCGGGATCGCGGGCCCCGGTGTCGGTACTGCTTTTGGTGAAGAACCCGGAACGGACGGGGTGCACGATCCGGTATCACGACATTGGGGATTACCTGAGCCGGGAAGAAAAGCTCAAAAAAGTGAAGGCGTTTGGCGGGATTCAGGGGGTTGACTGGGAAGACATTATCCCCAATGATGATTACGACTGGCTGAATCAGCGGGAAGAAGGTTTTGGCAAGTTCATGGCACTGGGAGACAAGAGGAATCGGAATGCAGAGGTGATCTTCCAGAACTATTCAGGTGGAGTAAAGACGAATCGGGACGCATGGTGCTACAACTATTCGGAGATTGCCCTGCGGGAGAATATCCGTCGGATGATCCGGTTTTACCATGCAGAACGGGAGCGGCTTGTACAGGGGAATAAAACGGGGAGCAGCCTGACTCCGGCCGAAGTCACACGATTGGTGGATAACGATCCAACGAAAATCAGTTGGACTACGAATCTGAAATCTGATCTGAGGAAGAACAAAGATTTGAGTAAAGAAGAGGGGCGGATTACTATCGCTCAATACAGACCCTTTACAAGAACGCAGATGTATTTTAGCCGGCAATTGAATGAAAGAGTCTACCAGATGCCCCAGATCTTTCCACATGCGGAGGCGGAGAATCGGCTGATCTGCGTGACGGGAAGAGGGGCAACCACCCCATTCTCCTGCCTGATGGTCCAAAACATGCCCAGCATAGATTTCGTCAACAAAAGCCAGTGTTTCCCGCTGTCACTATACGAACAGGTACTTAGTGAGCCTCAAATTGACACAGGAAACGACAGCTTGCCTGATGAACATGGATACATAAAAAAGAGTGCGATTACGGAATTCTCCCTGCAATCTTTCCAAGACAAAGTAGGGCGCGCAATCTTCCCAGAAGACCTGTTCTATTACATCTATGGTGTCCTTCATGTGCCCCATTACCGCACCAGATACGCCAATAATCTGCGGATTGAGCTTCCCCGGATACCGCTTCCCGAAGATGAAGCACAGTTCTGGATGCTGGCGGAAGCCGGACGAGAACTCGGAGAATTACATGTTGGGTACGAAGAGGTCAGTGAATATCCTATTAAATTTGCAAAGGGAGGCTGGGAGCCGAGAGATGAAATACAGTCAGAAGACTGGTTCCGGGTGGGAAACCGGAGCATGCAGCATCCCGGAAAAGCAAGACAGAAGGATCAGTCCTGCATCATGTACAATGACCATATCACGGTACAGGGTATCCCCCTGGAAGCCTATGACTATGTGGTCAATGGCAAATCCGCTATCGCATGGGTTATGGAACGGCAGCGTGTGAAAATTGACAAAGCCAGCTATATTGTGAATGATGCCAATCGTTTCGCTATGGAAACCATGAAAGATCCGGCCTATCCACTCCGGCTATTAGCCAAAGTGATCACTGTGAGCATGGAGACGAACCGGATAGTTGGAAAACTGGAAGGGGTAGAGTTCAAGGACTAAACTTGGCAAGAAAACATCCCTGAGCACTTCACGCATACAGTCCACAAAAGAAATGTCCAGGATTCTGCTGACAGGCTTTATGGGATGTGGAAAGAGTTCTGTTGGAGCAAAACTGGCCACCCTGCTCTCCATTGAGTTTGTTGATTTGGATGAGCATATTGTTCATCTTGCAGGAGCAACTGTGGAACAGATTTTTGCCGAACAGGGGGAACACAGGTTCCGGGAGCTAGAGGCCAGAGCTCTGGTATCTCTGCCGGATCAGATTGTCTGTGCACTGGGAGGAGGCACGCTTATGACATCAGAAAACTTGACATGGGCTCTGGAAAACTCACAGATAATGTATTTGCGCGTGGGTGTGAACGAGTTAGTTCGCAGGCTTCAGGCAGATCAGACTCCTCGCCCTCTATTGCGGGATCAGGATGGTACCCCCCTGTCTGCCACACACCTGGAAATCAGAGTTCGCAGCCTGCTCAAAGAGCGGGAGTCAGTTTACAGTCAGGCACATCAGACCCTGAATGTGGATGGAATTACACCAGAAGCTGCCGCTATAAAATGCCGGGATGTCTACTTGAGTCGGAATGACTGGCGATGATGGGGGCTTGTCCCAATTTTGCGAAGAGCGGAGTAGTGGCCTTTGGTCGGATAGCCAGCATTATGATCCCATCCGTATTCAGGATGTTCCTTGTGGAGCTGCTCCATGATGCGGTCCCGGGTGACCTTTGCAATAATGGATGCCGCAGCGATAGACTGGCTTCGCTGATCTCCCTTGACGATAGTCTGCTGCAAGCAGTACACATCTGGAACAGCGTGTATCCCGTCAACCAAAAGTACCTGTGGCTTGTGATCCAGTGATTCTATTGCGCGGCGCATGGCAAGCAGCGATGCGTTCAGGATGTTGACGCGATCAATCTCTTTGGGGCTGGCATGTCCGATTCCGATAGAGGCAGCTTTTTCGTAAATTCTTTCCATGGTATGTTCACGGACGCGCCTTCCAAGTTTTTTGCTGTCCTGAACTCCTTCAATGGCTGTGTGCGGATGGAGGATAACGGTTGCCGCAACGACTGGCCCTGCCAGTGCACCCCGCCCAGCCTCGTCAACTCCTGCAATATGAATCAGATTTTGATTCCATAAACTGGTTTCGTATGCAAGCATGTCTCTTCAATGGAACAGCAATATAGTGTACTTTGTAGGATTGTAGCGACCTCTCAAATGTGCATGCCCCATTCCGGTCATGCATTCTTCACACCTGATACGCATTATTAAGTGGCGGCAATGCCGAAACGGCGGGCTATGGCTTTGAGGCCGAAGCATACCGAGCAACCCTTCACAGGGATGCTGGAAATTATTGGAGACCGCAAATTCGGGTTTATTCGCGAATTGCGTTCTGGAATGCCGAAGAATGAGGGTGACCCATTCTGTCCACCTTCGTTGATTGGTCGGCACAGACTGCGTGACGGGGTTGTGCTGGAAGGGTTCCTGCGACCGGGTAAAAAGGGTGACATGCAGGTATCTCGTCTGGTAAAAGTCATGGATATTTCTCCAGATGAATGGTCACGGACACAGGAGTTTGAGGAAGGACGAATCATCTACCCTGATACAAAGCTGAATCTGGTCAAGACCCCGAATGACATTACAATGCGGGTGGTAGATCTTGCCTGCCCAATTGGGAAAGGGCAGCGGGCCCTGATTGTAGCACCACCAAGAACAGGAAAAACGCTGATCCTCAAGGAGATCGCGGCAGCTCTGACGCAGAATCACCCTGACATTCATCTGGTTGCACTCCTGGTTGATGAACGACCGGAGGAGGTGACAGATTTTCGTCGCAGCACAAAGGCAACGGTCTTTGCAAGTTCCAGTGATCAGGAAGAATTCAATCATGTACGTGTGTCTGTGCTGGCATTTGAATATGCAAAACGCCTTGTTGAGCTGGGGGATGATGTGGTTCTCCTTCTGGATTCACTCACCCGTCTTGGACGCACCTTCAATCTTTGGGGGGAAGGATCGGGTCGGACCATGTCAGGAGGGCTGGATTCCGGTGCCATGCGAATTCCACGGAGGCTCTTCGGAAGTGCCCGCAATATAGAGGATGGAGGTTCTCTGACACTGATTGCTACCGCTTTGATTGAAACGGGAAGCCGAATGGATGAGGTCATCTTTGAAGAGTTCAAAGGGACAGGAAACGCAGAAATCGTTCTTGATCGGGAAATGGCCCATCGACGCGTATGGCCTGCCATCAACCTCAGAAAATCGGGAACACGCAACGAGGACCTTCTGCTGGGAGATTCCATGCAGAAACATAACCGATTGTTCCAGGTGCTGAACAGTCGTCCTCCCATGGAAGCCATGCAGGCACTTACACGCCACATGCAGACCTATCCAACCAATGATGCTCTTCTTACAGCTCTGGTGCGGGACTATTGACATGGAGGGGACTTCTGATTGCAATATGGACAGACGGAGCACTGCTTCCCGCCTGAACTCTGGACTCACTGGAAGAGATCATTATAAATCCACCTACTCTGACTCCCTGAGGCGGCAGGCAGAGTGGTTTCGCAGGGGGGCATGCCAGAAGGCAGATGCAATCTGCAAATTGCTTGATCAAAACGGGCTGAAGCCTTTGACCATTCTGGAAGCTGGTTGCGGAACCGGTGCTGTGATTGCAGAACTGCAACGGCGAGGTGTAGCCAAGTCCTATTATGCGATGGACTACTCCGAGGATGCCATTGCGTATGTACAGGAAACTCTCCCTAATGTGCATTCGGTAGCTGGAGATGTGATGGACTGTGCGTCCCTGTTTCGGGAGCGTACATTTGACCTGGTCATCTGCAGCCATGTGCTGGAACATCTGGAGAATCCCGGGCAGTTTCTGGAATCCCTCTTCGGCCTTGAATGGAAGAGTTTTATTGCGGAAGTTCCACTGGAGAACCTGTTTTTTGGGAAAATCAGGGGGATACTTTCGGATAGAGGGGCACATCCCGCCGGGCATGTTCAATTCTTTAACAGGCAAAACTTTTTAGGCTTGTTGTCAGATGCGGGAATGAATGTATCGGATGAATATGTCTATGCACCGACCCTTGACAGGGATACATTAGATTTTGCCTATGGGGACGGCAGCAGGTTCCGGTACTTGATAAAAACATGTACGGAGCACCATCTTCCGAAGCGTTGCGGTTCTCTCTGGACGAAATTTTACCATGCTCATATGGCTGTCCTTTGCAGGAGAATTTTCTGAATTAATCAATATCTTTCTTTTTATCGTTCATGTGGGCAACAGGAAAAAGATTTTTTCGCATAGCATGAAAAGTTCATGAAACCCAGGTCCTTTATGGAAACTGGACTGACGGGGCCGGCAGGTGCCGGTTCTGACGAAGATTTCACAGACATATGAAATCTGCCGCTTGGTGGACAGTCCTGCTTGCAAAATTTTGAATGACCTGTACCGTCAGCAAATCACGGAGGGGAACCTGATTCCGAATATTGATGCTGCATGGGACGAGATTGCCTGCTTTCAGATTGGTGGCAATCCGGGACGCAAAGAGCCAACAACCGGGGAAATCAATTACAGGAATGTCTTCTCCCATATACGGAAGAAGGGGTTTGCAGGGATTTTGGGCATGGAGCATGGGAATATGCATCCTGGACAAGCGGGAGAGCAGGCCCTGATTCAGGCGTATCGGAGTGTTGATGGCGGGGGGTGACCTACCATGCCCTTCGGGGATTCTGATCTCAGTACTCGTTTCTGCCAGCCCCTGAACCCTTCCCGAGTGAATCGTGCAGAAGGCGGAGGTCGGGAAACATGCCAGGGAGTATTACGTATACCACCCGTCTAATGTGTATATCCTTTGGTGACCGGGCTAGTTCATGGTCTGGTCACATGCCAATAAAATTTTCACTAAACGGAGATAAGGCTCCAATAAATCTATGAAAACCATACAAAAATGGGGGGGGGGGGGCAGGATTCCTTCTTTTATTTCTCCTGCTCACGACTTCGAGTGCATTTTCGCAGACTACGACTTGGTACATTGACCCGGTTCATGGATCTGGAAGTGCCTGCACCCTTACTGCGCCTTGCAAGCTGGAGGATGCCTATGGCAAGTCGGAGGTTGGAAATACCGGGCATACCTTCCTGATTCGGGTGCACCGGGCGGGGGGTACGGTTACGCTCAGTGCTCCCACTACAGCCCTGACCAAGAAAATTCTCTTTGGGACGTATCTACAGGGGAGTGCGACTGCGGTGGAGGGGATGGTGGTGTTCACGGGCAACTTCAAGATTGAGGGAACGGGGCAATTCAAGTTCCACGAGAAAGTGAAGATCAAGTTCCATGGTGTGACAACCGGAAGTGAGCATTTCTTCGACACAGCACCGGCGAAATCGGAAGAGAGATTTTCGATTACCGGGACGCTCAAACACACACGGCAAGTATCTCTGGACAAGTTGATTGTCTCGGAAGATCTTACGATAGATGGTGTAAACTCTACTGGCACTGGTGGCAACGCTTTTCTGGTGGAACATGGGTTAACTGTCAAGAGCGGGGTTACCTTGACCCTGGATACGACGAGAGTGTATGTTCGTTTACGCCGGGGAGCCAGCACTGCGGACAGGAAGGGGATTTTCGCTGTACATGGTACCATTACTTCTACTGGTGATGAATTTGCTGATATCGTGTTAGGGATTTGGAAGGGTAGTCGGGGAAATGCGGGAGACAAGCGCTACCATCAGTATGGGGAGTACACACCTGCAACCGACGGGAGTGTCACCCATGAAGACTGCTTCCGCATTACGGGGAACGGGACGATATCGGTTGAGTACATTGCCTTCGTTGCACAAGGGAATGTGTGTATTGACCTGAAGAAAGTAAGCACAATTGTTGTTGCTGGGAGTATCCAGGGCGGTTCCGATGACACGCGGAATATTACGACGGATGTCATCTTCAAGGAGGATGTGGTCATAGAGGGCGATGTAGAGCAGTGGAATGATTCGCGGGTGGTGTTTGAGAAGAAGGCGACGATCAGGGGCGATGTGCTCCTGGAGGATGGTCCGATTCCGAGTCAACGCCATAATTTTGGTGATAACTGGTTTGGGGCTCCGCGGACAGCCAGTATACGCAAGGGGGTGCAAATGGGCACCAGTGGCAAGTACACATGCGACTATCTGACTCGAAGGACAGACAAGAAGCAGCGGGCCCTTCATATTCCGGGGGTGCAGTTTGAAGGGGCAGCGACGATAGAGGGAGAATTACATGTGCGCTCCAATACCCTGACCGACGAAGCTCCTGATGCAACGAATGCCCCGGCGTGTGCGCAACGGGTTCTGTTCATGGCTCCCGTTGCCAAGGCATCCGGTTCCACGGGGATTCAGTTGGTATCCAGTATTGGCGGGGATCTTGCCATTGAAGACACGGCGAGTTTTGGGGAGAAGGGGCGGGTGTATCTGGATTCTGATGTGGATGGAACGGGGGCGGCAATGCGCCGGACGGTGCACAATGTGCAGGTGGGCGGTGATCTGGCTGCCGGGGGGAAGACCATCGGGATGGCATCCCCGTCCATGTCCAACCTGGACGGGATGTGCACGGGGAAGGATCTTTCGTTGTCCTTCGGGAACCACCTGGTACTTACGGATGCCGGAGAGAGCGTGATCATTGGGGACAAGACGAACGGTCTCACGCTGGGGGCCCTGGTGACGCATGGAGATTTGCGGGTGGAATCCGGGAAAGGTCCACTCACGGTGACGACCCTGCATGTGGGTTCGGGTGCCGAACTGATGTCCACCAAGGATGTGAAGGTGACCGAGTCCCTGCTCCTGCAGGGAGAGCTGAGCGGGGAACTGGACGAAGCGTCCACGATCAAGCGGCTGACCTATGGGAGCCGGACTACGGATGTTGTGAAGAAGGCTTCCCTGGTCACGATGCTGGATGCGCTTGCCATTTATGTCGGGAGCGGAGAACTCCGTCTGGACGAGGTGTACAAGACAAAGAATCTGGGGCTGTGCAGTGGCACGCTGTCGCTGGTGGATGTGGAGAGCACGACGGATTCGACCCTGCATGTGACGGAGCAGATCACCGTACAGAACGGGATGCTGACGAAGGATACGAATGATCCGGGAAGTATCTCCACGGACAAGGCAAAGACAGCCAATATTCTTGACCGGTATGTGTTGACCTATATCACGCCGGGCAAGCGTACGGTGACCGATGCACTGGAATGGTTTGATCCGCGAGATGTGATCGTGAATCATGCAAACGCGGAGATTACGGCGAGTGGAGATCGTTCAATCATCGGCAAACTGACGATCACCAAGGGGAAGCTGATCGTGGACGGGGAGTTGAAGGTGGGGACTTCTACGCTGAATCGCAAGGGATATTCTGGCAATGTGAATGTGCAGAAGTACAGTGTAGTGCTTACCTCCGGCACACTGGAAACCAAGGGGCAGGATGTGATGGTGCACGGGAGGGTGACCGTTGAAGGAAAAAGCAAACTCGTGACCGGAGGCGGGGATTTGCAGGTACTGGGTCGGGTGGAAGATGGGGAGTATGCGAACAACACGGCGCAAGTGTTACTTCGCAACAAGGATGCGCTGGTGGACTTGGGCGAGGGCACGCTGGTGCTGGGTCCGGCAGACACGAAAAAGCGGAACAACCTGCGGGATGAGAGTGGCTACAATAGGGGTGG
This sequence comes from Rhodothermales bacterium, assembly GCA_965203305.1. GTDB lineage: Bacteria > Bacteroidota > Rhodothermia > Rhodothermales > Bin80 > Bin80. Next base: position 898,112 of record OZ241874.1, read on the forward strand.
GGGGAGCGGCGTGACTTCGCGCCCGGATGTGTCACTGACGCTGCAGGGGAGTCTGACGGCGGGGATGATCAAAGTTCCGAAGGGGAGCAAGGAAACCATCATTGACGTGAGAGAGAGTTCGGACGACAAGCTGCTGGAGACGGTTGTGTTTGATGGCACGAAGACCCCGGGAACGGGGAACGGGGACGGAACGCTGTATCTGAGGGGTTCCACCACTGCCGGGAAGATGCTGACGGTAGACAGTCTGTCGGCGATGCAGGGTTCGGTCGAGACCAGCGAAAAGAAGGTGGTGATCACCAAAGCTGTTGCTCTGCGTTCGGCGACGCTCTTTCTGCATAGTGACACGACGGAGTTCATGGGGGATGTGATGGTGAGCGGTACGGGCGGACTGAACGCGGATGTGAACAAGGATACGAAGGCCCGTTCGGTGCTGATCCACGGAGCGTTTACGCAACGGAAGGGAACAACCAGTGGAAACCTCGCGGGGGTGAAGCTGGATTCCACGACGACGAAGACGGTGATGGGGGCATATGTGGTGGACTCGGACACCGTGCGGTATGTGGCGGAACCGGGCTCCAGGCTGATCCTGCACAGGGACTTCCACTTTGCAAAGAACGGGAAGCTGAACGCGACGGTGGAGTTCAAGGGAGACAGTGTGCAGATGGTGCAGACAGATGCGAAGACGGAGCTGTACAGTGTCACGGTGGACAACTCCATGGGACTGCAACTCGCGAGTGATATCATGCAGCAGCGGATGGCCACACTGACGCTCCGTCGGGGGAGGCTCCACAGCATGCCGATGGACAGCATGTTTATGTGGACGGTGCAGAATGTGCAGGTGGAGCAGGAGTTGCGTGGCCGGAGTTCGGCGCAGACAGGGAGCAAGTGCGGGGCAGACAATAACGAGGAGTGCAAGGCCACGATCCTGCGAGGTTCCCGTCAGTCCTATGTCGGCGGCCCGGTAGCTCGGCACCTGCTGCAGGGGAATGCAGGAGCAGGCTTTGCGAGCGGGGGGTATCTGTTCCCGGTGGGAATGGAGAAGGGAGACATGTCTCACTATCGTCCGCTCATCCTGCAGCTGCCCTCCGACCTGAACGACACGACCGCTGTGACCGTGTCTCCGATCATGGTTCCAGAGGGAGCCATGCCGGATTGGGAGAATCTCACGGTTCCGATGGCGGGTGGCAGCCTGACGCTAGATGTGCATGCGGATCTGTTTTGGAAGGTGGATCTGGGGACGGAGTCGCTGCCGACGAACACGAACCTTCGGATTGCTGCGGAGGGGCTCCAGAATGTGGTGGATGCCAGCGGACTGCGGATCGTGCAGTGGGACTGCACGTGGGAGAATCCGAAGCTGGCGGGCCGGCGTCCTGCCCAGGCGGAGGCGGGTTCATTTGCCGTGAACGGCTATCTCAACGGGGTGGTGCACCTGACGCAGGAGGGAATTGGTCTGGGGAGCTGTGCGATCTTCGGGATTGCGGCGAACGGGAGAGAGAATCCGATTGACCAGGCCGATCTGGGCGGGGGACAGGCGATGGTCCAGTTCATTCACAATGTGCCGCTGCCCACACAGGTGGAGGTGCATCTGGGGGACATCCGAATTGGCAGCGGAATGCAGTTCCGCAGTGCTACGGCGTATCGTCCCGTGGGGGCAGGCAGTCATGAACTGAAGATCCAGGCGGCGGGAGTGCCAGCAGAGCAGGCGATCACGAGTACCCTGTCGCTGAATCCGAACACAAATACGGTGGTGATCGCCCACGGGAGTCTGGCAGAGCCGAAGCTGAAGATGCTGGACATGCGGATGACTTCTTCGGTGGCCACCAAGGCAGAGGTGCGGCTGGTACACGGATCGGCAGATCTCGGGACAGCGCAGGTGCAGGTGATGGATCCAACCGATCCCATGATGTCGGTGAGTACCCTGGCGGGGAACCTGATGCAGGGTGACGACACCCGGCGATACGCCTCGCTGGATCCGTTGGTGCAGGTCATGCGTGTGAAGTCCGCAGATGGAGATACAGAGGAGTTCTACGAGCTGGATCTGTACGGGTATGGAGGGCAGACGCTGGTGCTGAACCTGTCCGGGATGCGGAACGATCTGACGATCCTGGGAGTGGACCGGAATGGGGAGATCGTCCCGGTACAGATGGTGACCGGAGTGGAAGAGAGTACAGAGCTTCCGAAGGAGTTTGCGCTGCATGGCAACTATCCGAATCCGTTCAATCCGAGCACACGGATCCAGTTTGACCTGCCGGAGTCGGCCCAAGTGCAGGTGCAGATTGTGGACATGCTGGGGCGGGAGGTGATGGCATTGCCGCCGCAGGAATTTGAGGCAGGGGCAAACCGAGGCATTGAACTGCAGGCAACCAGTCTGGCGAGCGGGACCTACCTGTACCGGCTGATCGCAACCGGTGCAGAGCAGAGACATGTGAAGACCGGACGAATGATGCTCGTGAAGTAGTCGCAGGATCGGTTAGAAGTGAAACGGAACACCCCGATACGAAATATGTATCGGGGTGTTTTGGGTTCTGGGAGGCGAGAAATGCTGGCTGCCCTGGGGTCGGTTCCAGGCCTTGTCGCTTGTTGCAAGCCAGCGTACTTTGCACGGGAATGCAAGAAATGATTCAGGAATCTGGTAAGCACCGAGAGTGTCTGTGTGCGGAGGTTTACAGGAAACGGATCACGACGGATCCACGGAGATTATAGAGCCTCCTGCAAAAATCCCGGATGACGGTGAAATACTGCTCTGAGAGTGCTTACAGGAACATCGGATCCAAGTATAGAGATATCTTTGTAAGAGCCTCAAAACAGTTATGAGCAACAAACGATTTGATGAGATCACGGCACTGTGCAAGCGTCGTGGTTTTATTTTTCAGTCTTCTGAAATTTATGGGGGACTCGGGGCTACTTACGATTATGGCCCCCTTGGTGTGGAACTCAAGCGGAATGTACAGGAACGCTGGTGGCATGATATAGTGTATGCCAATGATAATATTGAAGGCATAGATGCTGCTATCCTGATGCATCCGAAAGTCTGGAAAGCATCCGGGCATGTAGACGCATTCCATGATCCGCTTATTGATGACAAGGTCTCCAAACGCCGCTACCGGGCCGATCAGCTGATTGAGCAGCATATTGATCAATTGCGATCAAAGGGAAAGACAGAGCAGGCAGATGCAGCGCAGGAGCGATTTATTCAGGCATTGAATGCAGAGGATATGCCGAAGGCACTCCACGCGCTTATCTTGGCTGAGGAGATTCGCGCCCCGGATTCGGGTGCATTTGAATGGACAGATGTGCGCCAGTTTAACATGATGTTCGAGACCAAAGTAGGTGCACTTGCAGGGGAAGACTCGTCTATCTTTTTGCGTCCCGAAACAGCACAGGGCATCTTTGTGAATTTCCAGAATGTGCTTGCCACCTCGCGTGTGCAGATTCCGTTCGGGATTGCCCAGATCGGGAAAGCATTCCGCAATGAGATCGTTGCACGGCAATTCATTTTCAGGATGCGCGAGTTCGAACAAATGGAAATGCAGTACTTCGTACAGCCGGGAACACAGGGGGAAGCCTATGAGCTGTGGCGCACGCGAAGATGGGAGTGGCACATCCAGAATGGCATTCCAGCATCAAAGCTGCGCTGGCATGTGCACGAAAAGCCGGCCCACTATGCAGATGCGGCAGTTGATATCCAGTATGAATTTCCAATTGGATGGCAAGAAGTGGAGGGAATCCATTCACGTACGGACTATGACCTGGGAAGGCACCAGGAATACTCAGGCAAGAAGATGCAAATCTTTCACCAGCCGTCTGACACCAGATTTATTCCGTATGTGGTGGAAACCTCGGTCGGTCTGGACCGAACGGTTCTGATGCTGCTTTGTGAAGCCTACCGAACAGATGAGGCAGGCGGGGATACGCGAACCGTCATGGCATTTGCTCCTGCCGTTGCCCCCATAAAGGCTGGGGTTTTTCCACTGCTGCGCAAGGAAGGCATGCCGGAGCGTGCAGAGGCAATCGCCAGAGAGCTCCGGTATCAATGGAATGTATTCTATGATGAGAAGGGCTCTATCGGGAAACGTTACCGGCGAATGGATGAGGCTGGGACTCCGTTATGCATTACCATTGACCGCGAAACCCTTGACGGAAAAGGAGTCACCGTCCGGAATCGGGATACGCTGGAACAGGTCCGGATTGCGGATGATCAGGTATCCGCGTTTGTATCGGACTTCATACGGGGCGTATAGCTGGCAGCCACCTCTTCCACCTGTTCCCAGACTCTGAGGGCATTCCCTCCGAGAATCTTGGCAATCTCTTCCTCGGAGTAGTTTCGGCGCAGCAGTTCGGCAATCAGGTTAGGGTAGGTGGACGCATCTTCCAGTCCTTTCGGGAGCCCGGTAACCCCGTCATAATCGCTTCCCAGTCCAACATGATCAATCCCGGCGAGGTTGACTATATGATCAATGTGGTCTACGACTTCCTCCAGGGTGCCAATCAGGTTTGATTTACGCTGGGATTCCCGGTAAAGGGCTCCCTCCCTGCTGTCGCGGTCAATCCCGTTCTCCTCCAGGTAGGCGGCAATTGCATCGGCCAGTGCGTTATTTTGCTCCCGGTGTTCATTGCGAATGAACGAGGCCCCGAAACTGATCATGATCACTCCGCCGTTTTCAGCCGTTGCCTGAACCAGTTCATCACTCAGATTGCGCTCCCAGCCGGGAGTGAAGTGCCTGGCAGACGAGTGCGTCGCGAGCACAGGTGCCTGGCTTTGCTGCAGAACCTGCGCTACTGTGCTGTCCGTCAGATGAGAAATGTCAATGATGATTCCCAGCCGGTTCATATGATCTACCACCTCCTCCCCGAATGGGCTGAGTCCGCCCCATGTCCGGGTGGAATCATACGAGGAGTCACAAATGTGATTGTCTCTTCCGTGTGTAAGCGTAATGTAACGGATCCCGCGGGCATGGAAGTGCTCCAGATCTTCAATGCTCTCGATGGGGGCACCATTCTCCATGCCGAGCGGAAGCGAAATCAGTTCTGCCTCCTTGTGTGCCTGCAGATCAGAGGATCGGGTGGCAATGGCAAACTTGTCCGGCGCATGGGTTACGAATCCCTCTACCATATCAATCAGTGAATCAGCCAGAAGCCTTGCCGATCCGGGAATATCCTGATGTTCACTTGGAATGTAGATGGACATAAATGGGGCATTGAGTCCTCCGGCAACGGCTTTCGGGTAGTCAAAATCCCCGCCCTCGGTTTCCCCGCTGATGTCCTCAGCATAGTGGGTCATCCGATAGGGAAGATCAATGTGACCGTCAATAATCAGGTGCTCTTTGGCAAGTCGGTTTGCGTGTTCCATGGTCTTGTCCTGAGCACAACCTGCTACAATAAGCAGGCAGGCGAAAAGGAGTCGATTCATCATTTTGCCACAGCTGTTTTGCGAATTTCGCGGATTACGGTAACATTCACATGGCCGGGATAGGTCAGTTCATTCTGGATTCGGGAAGAGATATTAATGGCCAGTTCACGCGTTCCCTGATCGGAAATTTTGGAATACTCGGCAATGACGCGGAGCTCTCGTCCTCCCTGAATCGCATAGGCAAGCGTAACTCCGTCAAAGGACATGGCAATGGCTTCCATATCTTGCAGTCGCTCCACGTACTCATCCAGGCGTATATTTCTCGCCCCCGGGCGAGCACCACTAATGGCATCACATACTTGCACGATGGGGGCATAGAGGGTTGTCATTTCAACCTCATCGTGGTGCGCCCCTACGGCATTGCAAACCTGCCCATGTTCTTTGTAACGCTTGCAGTATTCCATGCCAACGATGGCGTGTGATCGGTCACTAGATTCCTGGAGCACCTTGCCGATGTCGTGCAGCAGCCCTGCCCGTCGGGCCATCTGGTCATCCAGATTCATTTCTGCTGCCATGATTGAGCAGAGGCGGGCCACCTGAATACTGTGTGTGAGCAGATTTTGGCCGTAACTTGTGCGGTACTTCATTTTTCCGACAATGGATACTAACTCCTTGTGCATCCCGCGCAGTTTCAAGTCAATGAGAGTGCGCTCCCCGATACTTCGGATGTCTTCTTCAAGGCTCATCTCGGCTTTTGCCACAAACCGTTCAATGCTGGCAGGATGAATACGTCCATCCTGGATCAGCTTCGTCAGTGCCAGTCGCGCAATTTCTCGCCGATAGGGATCAAATGAACTAATGACAATTGCTCCGGGAGTATCATCAACAAGCACATTGACCCCTGTTGCGGCCTCAAATGCATTTATATTTCGACCTTCACGGCCGATCACGCGTCCTTTCACGTTGTCAGAGGTGATCGGAACAACCGACACGGAGTTTGTTTCGGCCTCCTCGGAGGCAAGCCGCTGCATTGTGGTGAGGATAATTTTCTGTGCCTCATGCTTCGCATCAGCCTGTGCCTGATCTCGCAGTTCCAGCAGTTCTTGGGCGATGTCATCCCGGGCCTTTTCAATCAGCTCTTCCCGCAGATGCTGTCGCGCCTGGTCCTGAGTCAGATCAGCGATGATCTCCAGTTTTCGGACACGCTCCTGAATCAGCGAGTCAAGGCGTTTCTGGCCTGCCTCCAGTTGGCCTTTCCGGGCATTCGCATCTGCAAGACGACTGGATGCACTCTTGGCTAGCCGATCTGCATCAGCGCGGAGCCTCTCCGCCTGACGTTTGGTTTTTTCACTCTCTGTCTGGAGCAACTCAATTGCCTGGGTTGCCTGATACAGCGCGTCCTGTTTCTTCTGTAAACGCCGGTTCCTGTTGTTGATTTTTTTTCGTTGACGCTCATTCCTTTGCCTAAGTCGTCGCTTCTCCTGTTCCAGAGCTTCTCTCTCTCCTTCCAGTGCAGTACGTCTGGAGTCAAGTTCCGAGCGTTCGTGATCAAGTTCTGCTCTGGCATCATTTATAACGCTTGTTCTTAAGGCTTCGGATTTCGCCTCTGTCCGGGCCAAAATTGATTTTGCCTCCTGATGTGCCCTGCTAAGTACGCCGCGGGCATTGATGCTGAGAACCCACCAGGCAACTCCCAGCCCCGCTCCAAATGCGGCAATAGAAACAATCAACAACAGGACGGCCTGGTTCATGCCGTCCATGAGAATTTGTAAGTTGGTGAATACTAGCGATACGCCCCACTTTCCAGAAGGTTCCTTCCAGAAGCGCGGGTGTCCGTGGCGGCGGGTGTGAACCCTTATCTACAGGATTGGGTACTGCCCGAACCCTTCCACAATCCTCTGCGTGATCACGACCCGTACAGGGTTGAGGCCAGGTGTCTGGATTCGAAGTCAGTCCCCTTTGAACGATATTGACGGTTCACGTGCCTGACCGCCACGGGCACTCGCAAGCAGGCGATACCGAACATCTTTGATATGGTTCCACTATTCACTCGCAGGAGGAGCGTGCTTCAGGGCCTGCGAAAGCTCCCGGTCAAGGTAGTCTGCTTCCCTGTCAATGGCAGTCAGCAAAACATTGGAGGTCTCTCGGGCCCCCATCAGTTCTTCAGCCAGCTCCAAAGCGGTAAAAACCGCAGCAACCAGATCCGTCTGTTCCGGGTATTGTTCCTTGAACAACTTCATGCGATGATTCACATTTTCGGCAACGCTTCGTATCGTTGCGATGTCCTCGCTGTTGACGAGTAGAGGATAGTCTCGATCCAGAATTTGTACCGTAATAGATTCCTGCTTCATGATTCAGGCTTCTCGTCTTCCGTCGTCAAGTAGCTATCAATTGCCTTGATGAAGGTATTGATCTGGGCTAAAAGCTGTTCTCGGTCCTTTTCAAAGGTAAGCGTGGTTGTTCTGGAATTCTTTTTCCTGCTCGTCTGGAGTTCGGCAATCTTCTCCATCAACTCCTGATTTTCTCCCCTCAAACGATCAAGCTCCCTCACGAGAGCCTGTACGCGATCCCGCAATTGCCTGAGGGAAGCAGAACCTCGCAGAACCGTAGCCGAGGCAATATCCAGTTCATGCTCAAGTGGACGGGAAGCGGATTCTTGCCCTCGAGCCTTATTTTCCGTAATCATAGCAAAGTGGTTCTCAATTGAATTGAACGACATAAACTAAGGTAATGGTTCAATTTAGAACTGACAAGTCTTTGCTAACTGCGCAATGTGGCCTGGAACTGTTCAGAAAGAACATGAACTAGCTTTTCCATCACATGGTCAACTTCCTTGTCCCGCAGGGTCCGATCTGCTCCAAACCGGAGTGCAAAGGCGACACTTTTTTTGTCAGCGGGGATGCGCTCTCCAGTATACACATCAAACAAATGTACATCCTTTAGCAGTGGTTTGCCCGCTTCCTGCAGGGCGGTGATCACAGGGCCTACAGGCTGCGCCTGGTCAACAGATACTGCAATATCTCGCTCTGCTGCTGGAAAAACCGAGATAGGCGTATAGGTCTGGTCGGGTGCTTTTTCATACAGGAGAACAAGTCGGGTCCAGTTGAATTCGGCAAAAAAGACCGGATCTGGAAGATCATGTGACCGCTGGATTGGCTCAGAAAGTTTTGCAATGGTTCCTACACGAGTGTCATTGGCATGCAGTGTGATGTGGTACTCCGTGATTTCGGTCGGATTATGGTGAAATCGCATGTCCAGGGCACCGAGCTGCAACGCATCAAGGAGCTGAGATACATCTCCCTTCATATCAAAGAAATCCCCAATTCTGCCAGCACGGTCCCAGCTGTCAGGGGACACAGGGCCACTGGCTCCAATCAAAAGTCCCTCATATTCGGAATAGTTCTCAATAAATGCCGCCTCATCCTCGCTCCGGTGAAATACATGACCGAACTCGTAAAACCGAAGTACCCGGTGCGAATGATGTGCATTATGCTGCATCACCATCAGCATGCCTGGCAGGAGTGATGGTCGAAGGGTTGCCATGGATTTTGAGACCGCATTCAGTGTGCGAACAGGAGAATGATCAGAGCCGATGACTTCATGGCTGAACTGTTTGGCAATATCATCCGGTAGCAGGCTGTTTGTATAGATCTCGCGAAATCCGTGTCCAGTCAGTTGGGAGTGCGCCCGCTCCCGCAATCGGTCAATTGGCCGCGGGAGCGGAGCAGTGAGTTGCAGCGCACTGTGATTGTGCAAAGGGATATTCTCAAGTCCGTAAATCCTGGCAATCTCCTCAATCAGGTCAACCTCCTGTTTCACATCGGGCCGGTAGGTTGGGACCGTGTATGTGTGAACCCCATCTGTCTCTTCAAGAAGAAGAAATCCCAGGCAATCAAGGATTTGCAGGATTCGGGAAGGCTTGATCTCAAGTCCCAGAACTTTGCTCACACGCGAAAATCGGAGATCAACCGTGCGGGGAAGAGAGGAGACCGGATGGACATCAACGATTCCCGGGACAGTCGTTCCTTCTCCCAGCTCTGCAATGAGCAGGGCGGCCCGCATTGCTGCCCAGGGCTGCAGTGTCGTATCTACTCCACGTTCAAATCTGTAGGAGGCATCGGTTGAAATTCCCAGTTGCCTGGCAGAGCGCCTTGTACGGGACGGATCAAACCATGCACTTTCAATCAATACATTCGTTGTCGCATCATCCACCTCAGAGTTTTTGCCCCCCATGATCCCCCCAATTGCGACAGGCTGCTCTCCATCACATATCAGGACAACTCCATCATTCAGAGAATGCTCCTTCTCGTCAAGTGTAACAAATTTTTCCCCGGTTACAGATTCGCGGACAATAATACTCTGCTGCGCGATCCGGTCATAATCAAAGGCGTGCAGCGGCTGTCCGCACTCATACATCACAAAGTTGGTCACATCCACAATATTATTGATGGATCGCAGTCCAATGGATTCCAGTTTCCGTTTGAGCCATATGGGGGAGGGTTTGACCTGAACTTCCTGAACAATCATTGCCGAATAGCGACTGCACACATCAGGGCACTTAATGGTGACATCAATGAGCCTGACGGCTTCTCCTTTGGCGGCCGGGACTGTGATTGCGGGGGATTTTAGAGGGACATTCAGGAGTGCGGAGAGATCTCGGGCAATCCCCAGATGACAGGTTGCATCGGGTCGGTTTGGTGTGATTGCCAGATCAAGGGATATGTCACTGGCAAGATTATTTTCTCGGCGCAAATACTCCTCCACGGGCTCGCCGATGGTGGATGTGCCGGTGAGGACCATAATTCCGCTGTGATCATCCGACAGCCCCAGTTCATCCTCTGCACAGATCATTCCCATGGATTCCTGCCCGCGGATTTTCGATTTTTTGATCTTGAGTACTTTCCCGTCAAGGATCAGTCTGGTTCCGACAGTGGCTACGGGAACCCTCTGCCCCGCAGCGACATTCGGAGCACCGCAGACAATCTGCCGCGTTCCGTGCTCTCCAAGATCAACATGGCAACATCTTAGCCGGTCAGCATCCGGGTGCGGGCTCACCGAAAGTATATGTCCGACGATCACCCCGTCCAAGTGTAACGCAATCTGTTCCGTGCCTTCCACCTCAAGCCCGAACATCGTCAGCGAATTCGCGAGATGACGGGGGGACATTCCGTGGTCTACATATTCCGACAGCCAGTTGTAGGAGATGCGCATGCTATTTTAGAACTGTGCCAGAAAGCGTAGATCGTTTTCGTAGAAGATTCGAATATCCTGGATGCCGTAATGAAGCATGGCGGGACGTTCGACTCCCATACCAAAGGCATATCCGGTGTAGCGTTCGGAATCAATCCCGACCGCCTTCAGCACATTGGGATGTACCATTCCGCTTCCGAGAATTTCCATCCACCGGCCACCATCCGGGTGTTCGGGGAGCTCCCACCATATATCCAGTTCCGCGCTGGGTTCGGTGAAGGGAAAAAAACTTGATCGGTATCGAAGTTGTACATCTTCGCCAAAAAATGCGCGGGCAAAGCTGTAAAGCGTGGTTTTCAGGTCGGCCATCGTAATTCCCTCGTCAATGACCAGTCCTTCCACCTGATGGAAGAGGCAGTAGGATTTATAGGTAATCGTTTCATTGCGATAGACTCGCCCCGGGGCGATCATGCGAAAGGGAGGCTCGTCAGCAACCATCATGCGAATCTGCACAGGAGATGTGTGTGTCCGCATCATAATTTTGGATTTCTCCTGATCCCCCTCGTCAATAAAGAGGGTGTCCTGCATATCTCTTGCAGGGTGGTCTTCGGGGAAATTGAGGGCAGTAAAGTTGTGCCAGTCATCCTCAATCTCGGGGCCCTCTGCAATCGTAAACCCCATGCGGTGAAAAATATCCGTAATCTTTGAAAGAGCGAGTGTGATTGGATGGCGGGACCCGTTCCACTGGTTCTGTCGTCCAGGCAGTGTGAGATCAATCGCAGACAGCTCGGTATGATCACGAGATTGCTGATCTGCGGAGTCAAGCACAGCACGAGCTTTCTCCCGAAGAGCATTCAGCATCTGTCCGGCATCTGGACGATCTTCTTTGGGAAGATGCGGAATCGCCTTGAAGAGCCGGGTAACTGCCCCGCGCTTCTGTCCAAGAAACCGGATCCGAAACTCTTCGGCTTCAGAAGCTGTGCTCAGCTGGGCGGCGGAAATCTCCTGTGTCAGTTCTTCAACAGATGACCGGAGATTCTCTAAGTTTGTATCCATTTCATGAAAATAGAAAACCCGCCAGTCCTGCATACGGCAGGGGCGGGAATGTATTCACCGTCTTGCATTCGCCCCCTATCCAGACGAGATGCCGAAAAAGAAAAACGAATTGAACAGAAGATCAGCCATTTGACTGATGCGCTTCCTGAACAACATGTGCAAAGACCGCAGGCTCATTCATGGCCAAATCCGCAAGAACTTTTCTATTGAGAGCGATCTCTTGCTTGCGAAGTGCACCAGACAGGCGTGAATAGGTTGTTCCGTTGAGTCGGGCAGCTGCATTAATGCGTGTGATCCATAGCCGCCGGAACTGCTGTTTGCGCTTTCTGCGGTCCCGGTAGGAGTACTGGAGACCCTTCTCTACCGCATGCTTGGCTACGGTATAGACCTTGCTTCGGCTCCCCCAGTATCCCTTGGCCATGCCAAGAACTTTTCTTCTCCGCTGACGGGAGGCAACTCTGTTACGTGCGCGTGGCATAATTCGTGAGTTTTGCGGTCACTTGCTGGATCCCAACAGACGATTGATCCGAGGTTCATCACTTTTGTCAATCAGTGTCTTCTTCCCAAGTTCTCGCTTGCGTTTGCGACTTTTCTTCGTCAGAATATGGCTTTTGTAGGCATGTGCACGCTTCAGTCGCCCAGAGGCCGTACGAAAGAACCGCTTTTTTGCACCACTGTTGGATTTTGTCTTCGGCATCGTTCCGAGATAATCAAGACGCACGTAAACCAGTGCAAAGCATCCGGGTTCCCGCTACTTTGGTTTCAGGGGGACCAAAATTGCAGTCATTCGCCTGCCCTCCATCCTTGGCTCCTGATCCAGTCTGGATACTTCCTTCAGAGCATCCACGAGTCGTGCCAGAATTACCATTCCCTGCTCTTTGTAAATGATGTCACGTCCTCTGAATTGAACATAGGCGCGCACCTTGTGTCCATCCAGCAGAAATTCCCGGGCATGCTTGGCCTTGAACTCAAAGTCATGTGTGTCCGTGCGAGGACGGAAGCGAATTTCCTTGAGTTGGGTCTGGTGCTGCTTTTTGCGGGCATCACGTTCCTTTTTGCTCTTCTCGTAGAGATACTTGCCATAGTCCATGATCTTGCAGACGGGCGGGTCTGCATTCGGCGCGATCTCAACGAGGTCCAAGGATTGTTTCTGTGCCATCTGCAGGGCTTTGTCCAGCACGTACACGCCGTGCTTTCCCTCTGGATCAACGACCCGGACTGTTTTAGCATCAATGGCATCATTGATGCGTGTCAGTGTATGTTTTGCGATGATGCTAGGTAGTTGGTATTGGAAGAACAGTGTGCAGAGCACACATTTCTGAAAAGTGGGTCCTAATGGATTTGAACCATCGACCTCTACGATGTCAACGTAGCGCTCTAACCAACTGAGCTAAGGACCCTTTTGGCGCATAGGGTAAAGTACGGGTTTCTACGGATTCATGTCTCTTCCGTTGAAAAGATCTGAACGGACTCGGTACTTATACACATAAACTATAGTGTAAGCGCAATATGTACCGCAGGGCCCGGAACGATGGCAACCTGCAGCATGCGATCACGCTTGCGCCGGGTGGTGATTAAAGCTGAAAGTGCAGCAACCAGACGGTTCGCGACGAGTGCAGCAATGAAGCTTCCTCTGCGCTGGGACCAGGATTCTGAGTTTTTTCGGAGGTCCCGGTATCTCTGGAGATCTTCAATACGACTCCATCTCCACTGAAATTCCGGATCACTCACATAGGCAACCAGGTCGACACGCCGCTGGCGGAGTTGTGTTTCCTGGTACTCGTCTGATGAAAGATAATTTCCAATCGTGACATAAAATCTCCTGTCTTTCCCTGCGGGTGCAATCCCGGCGTAGGAAGTAGCCCAGGTCTGATAACTTTCCTCCAGATGTCTACGCTGCCATTCGCTGGAAATCAGTCCGGCAATCAGTACAGCATCCGTGATTGTATACAGGGCTGCACGTCGGTTCCATCTTCCTTCGTTTGCATATCGGTGTCCCAGGCCGGGCAGGACAATGCTGTACACTGCCGCCTTTGCAGGTTTCAGAGGGGCTTGTGCGAGCAACTCGCTTCCGGTAAGGGCTCCAAGCATGATCACAGCCAGGACAGGCATGCCATACCGTGCCAGTACAAAGGGGGGCGTGAGAGTTTGATTGCTGGTCAGAGTACTTGCGGGATTCATCAAGATCAAGGAATGTGATACCACGGACATGCCATTGAGTTGCTATACTGGGAGATTCCTCGCATTATTCTTTGAACGCATGGTTCAGAGCAGTCCTTTCTGTGGGGGCTAGAATGATGTGCGAAGCCGCAGATTGATCGTGCGGGGAGTCAGTCGTGTCGGAATGCGCTGCCAGATTCCCGTTGCATCTGGCAGCCACGAGTAGGCCACGGTATTGATGATGTTAAAGATGTTCAGTACCTCAGCAGTGATCTCCAGTTGCAGAGGCTTGGAACGATTGCTCAGGGTAATGATCTTGGTCGCTCCGAAGTCAATGCGACGGAACTCGGGATATCTGGCAGAGTGTCTGTTTCCAGGCACTTGGGTTACAATGCTTCCCACGCGTTTCCCGGGGATGGGAGGCGTATAGGGGAGACCGCTTCCAAACAGGATTCGCATGTGCAATTTCCATGTGGTATCCATTGGAATATAGTCCTGTACAAACAGTGCAACGGTGTGACGCTGATCTGTGGGTCTTGGGAGCAGACCCGCATTGAGACGGGTGGCGTATCGGGAAAGGAATCGTTCCCGTGCGACCATAAAACTGTAATTGATCCAGCTTTCCATCCCGGGCACAAACTCTCCCCGTGCCTGCAAATCCAGTCCATAGACATGCCCGGATGCGTCATTGAATCCGCTGTAGTTGATTCGCACATTTTCAAGGGAATAGCTGATCAGGTGTTTGAGATGTTTGTAATAGGCTTCACTGCGCAGGTACAATCTTCGACTCGGAACAAACAGTTCTGCACCGGCCACAAATTGGGTTGCGCGCTGTGATTTCAGGGAGCGATTCAGGGACTGGGAGAGCGGCACATCGGGCCCTGGATTCCCGCGCAATTCACGGTATGCAGGTGGCTGGTAATAAATCCCGGCAGATGCCGTGAGCGTGAGCTCTCTGGAGGCTTCATAGCGCAGGCTCAGGCGCGGGGAAATTGTCCATTCACGATTAAAGTCATACCAGTCCCCCCGTATGCCTCCATTCAGAAGGATTCTGTTGCTGATACTGTATGAATCTTCAGCATGCAGGCTAACCTGCATGGCATTCAGTTCGGCAGTTCCTTTCAGGCTGTCTACCACGACTCGAACAGGTTCTGCATCAATCCCTATGCCCAGGACGATGGACTCCTCCATAAGTCTGTCTTGAAACTTCAGCTGCTTGAGATTCCAGCCGGCTTCCAGTGCATGTCGCGAACTGGTCCAGTTATACTGCCCTCGGCCGGACAGGGCAGTTACCTGAATCATGTTGTCTGCCATATCCTCCTGACGGGCAATCCCCCGCGGGACTTCCACCCGGTCAGCGTTGCTGTCCGTCACAATGTCATACAGAATTGCATTTCCTTCCAGCAGGAAGAATTCCTTCTCTCGGGTTGAATAGAAACTCACATCGTGCTGGAGCATCCACCGGGAACTGACTTGACTTCGGAGACGCAGTCCTCCCAGAGCGGTTTGATAGCCATCTGTTTCTTTACTTTTGCTTGAGTAGGAAAGCCAGACAGACCGGATATCGGAAGGGCCTCCATCGGCAGACACAGTTCCATAGAATGTTCTTCTTCCGCGTGGATCCAGCCGGAACTCGTGATTCGCATAAAGTCCAACCAGCTCTAGCTCCTGTCGGCTGGTCAGTCGGTATGTCAATTGTGTCTGAATATCCTCATAGTCGGGCTGATAATTCCCTTTAAGTTCCTGGGTGGAAAAGAAGCGCCGGGCTCGTGCTTTTCGCAGTCCGATCTGCCAGGAGAGGGGCCCACTGGTAGCAGCAGCGGTTGCCGTACCATCCAGGAGAGACAGTGTTGCGCTGGTTGCAAACTCCTCCGGTGCCGCATATTCAATGTCCAGTGCAGAGGAGATTTTTCCTCCGTACCTGGAAGGAAATCCGCCAGTATAGAGTGTAATGCGGCGTGCCAGTTCCGGGTTAAACAGACCGAGACCTTCCTGCTCTCCCTGCCTCGGACGAAAAGGCATGTGAATTTCAAAGCCATTGAGGAAAATCAGATTCTCATTGAATCCTCCCCCCCGCACAGAATACTGGTTGGAGAGCTCGTTATTGCTGGATACCCCCGGCAATACCAGGAGTGCCTGAAATCCCTTGAAAGGGGAGGGCATTCTGCGAATCTGTTCTGGAGTGATCTGTTGCACTCCTGCCCCGAGGACTGTCTCGTCTTCCACGATGATCTCCTCTCCTTCAATAACAGTCGGAGTGAGCTGCACGTCCAGAATAGTGGTTGTACGCGAGGAGATGACAACGGAGTCAGCACGACTGGTGAATCCTACGTACGAAAATCTCAGTGCATATCTTCCTGTTGGTAGCTGGAGGGAATAGCTTCCAGATTCACTGGAGGCGGTCCCGAAATTTGTTTCGTTGACCAGGATGCTGACTCCGGGAAGTACCAGACCGGTACCGGATTCAGTTACAACCCCTTCAACCGATCCCCAGGATTGTGCTCCTGCCTGCGCGGCAAAGAGCAGCGGAATTAATGCGGCAAGACGATACATACCACGCACAGCGTGCTGTCAGTTACAGTGAATTGGCGAGGTAGCAACGCGCAGACTTTGAGGGGTTGAGACTGAAAAGGGTGTGTTACTGCGACCATAATGTAGGTTCCCGATCCCAGCGATGAGCATACAGGGAACGAAGCAGAAAGGTGTCCAGGGGACCCTTGTCGCTGGCAGCAATGTTTGCCTCTACATGTCGCAATTTGCGCATTCCCGGGATTGTGGTACTTATGACGGGATTGCTCAGGATGAAGCGGAGTGCCATTTCCGCCATGCTGCTGTCTGGGGGCACCAGATCCCGAAGTGGCTCTGCATGCGCCACGCTGCTCCGCAAATTTTCTTCAACAAAGTACGTACTGCGCCAGTCTCCTTCGGGCCATGTGGAGTGGAGCGTGATGTTGCCGGTCAGTGTACCTTCATCAAAGGGAACCCGAGCGATAATCCCCACATTCTGCTTTTCACAGGCGGGAAAGAGTTCATCCACAGGGTTCTGGTCAAAGATATTATAGATTACCTGGACACAGTCTACCAGACCGCTCTGTACTGCTTTGATTCCGTTCCATGGTTCCCACCGGTTGAGGCTGATCCCAATTGCTCCGATCACTCCATTTTCTTTGGCTCTCTGGAGTTCCTGGATCCATCGGTCATCCTGCAGCCATGCGTCTTCCCATGTATGGAGTTGCATGAGATCCAGCTTCTCCAGCCCGGTATTCTGCAGACTCAGTCCAATATATTCACGGACATAGGCGGGAGGATAGCAGTCATCAAGTGTCTGGTCTCGCTGGCTGGGCCATGAGCGATTCTTTGGTGGAACCTTTGATGCCGTGTAGAGACGCTTGTCTGGATTTGCCCGTACCAGTTCCCCCAGCAGGCGTTCGCTATGTCCATCGCCGTATGCCCATGCCGTGTCAAAGAAGGTGCAGCCGAGATCCACGGCCCGTTGCATGGACTGTCTGGACTGTGTATCATCGGAATCTTTCCAGCCGGACATTCCCCACATCCCGTAGCCAATTTCACTCACAGAGAATCCTGTACGGCCAAGCAGTCGGTAATTCATGGGATATGTGAACCTGTCTCCTTTCTGCTATAACGCAGAACAGATCAAGTGTTCCAGTATCAGGGGGATGATTTGGCTGCCGGGCAGTGAGGATGTGCAGTTTTTTGTGATAAAGAGGTTATGCTTCTACTGCCAGAGTCCAGTTTTGCAGAACTTCTTCTGTTGTCTGACGGTTCCAACAGGAAGAAAGACATGAATGCCGTTTCCGCCGTTTTTGGACACCGAATAGTTGTAGCCAGCCAGGAAACAGCAATGTTCCAAGAATGAATTTTCCCGGAATTCAGAGGTTCTGGTCATGGCAATTCATGTTCTGGGTCATACGGAATTTTCACCTCGTACGAAAGATCTCAGTGCGGGTATTCCGTGACATTACAGAGTCATTTTTGAATATGCTGATCGGCAATGGTCCGATATTTGTGTACTTAAGAATTAGCCATATGTGCTACCTTTCAATTTCGTAATGCGTCAGTACTAGTACGGAACCATATTGGACTTTAATCATTGTTTGCATTTTATCACCAGACCACCGGACTCATGACGGAACAGACCAAACATTTGGAGCGAGTCAACCCCTATTTCAGGTTCAGCCTGATTCTCGGAGTTTTGCTGTTTGTTGCGGGTTGCTACACTCAATTTGGAACAGGTTATGTTGAGAGAGAGCCTGACTATCGGGAGGTCACGGAGTACGAAACGCAGCATGGGGACAGTGTGGTGGTGGACAACTACTATTACGGGACGTACTATCCCCGATCCACTCGTTATCGCAGGCACTTTGCCACATTCTATGGGCATCCGTATGCTGTAGATCCATTCTACGACCCATTCTGGTATGATCCATTTTGGCATGATCCCTTCTATGACAGTTACTGGTATGGTCGTTCAAGCCTGCATTTGAGTTTTGGCTGGGGAGGCCCGGTGTTTTATTCTCCGGTCAATTATGGATGGTACAATCCTTATCATGCTTACCATGGTGGATGGGGGCATTCTTGGGGATACGGATACTATGTCGCGCCGTGGGGATATCAACTGGGGTATGCAACCAATTATGGACCCAGAGACACCCGGGTTGGACGAGCTGGTGTCATTGCGCGGGGCCGCCGTGGAACTGGTCAGGAGAATATCACCTCCAGTCGTCGTGGCATAGTTGAAAATCGTGGCAGACGAACCAGCGAGCTGGCCAGAAGCCGAACTCGTTCAGGTGCTGTAGCCTCTAGCAGGGGGACACGTGGTGTCCAGCGTTCTGACAGCGAAGAAGCAACTTCACGGACACGCAGGGGTGTTACGAGGAGTGTTCCGTCTGGGAGATCACGAGGAACTTCTTCCACACGGACGAGAGGTATTGAAAATGGCAGTACCCGTTCTACTCCGAGGACTCGTTCCACGCCAGGGACGCGGAGTTCGTCAGGCAGCAGTACTCGTTCCACGCCAAGAACACGGAGTTCGTCAAGTGGCAGTAGTCGTTCCACTCCGCGGACTCGTTCCACGCCAAGAACACGGAGTTCGTCAAGTGGCAGTAGTCGTTCCACTCCGCGGACTCGTTCCACGCCAAGAACACGGAGTTCGTCAAGTGGCAGTAGTCGTTCCACTCCGCGGACTCGTTCCACGCCAAGAACACGGAGTTCGTCAAGTGGCAGTAGTCTTCCACTCCGCGGACTCGTTCCACGCCAAGAACACGGAGTTCATCAGGCAGCAGTACCCGTTCCACTCCGCGGACTCGTTCCACGCCAAGAACACGGAGTTCATCAGGCAGCAGTACCCGTTCCACTCCGCGGACTCGTTCCACGCCAAGAACACGGAGTTCGTCAAGTGGCAGTAGTCGTTCCACTCCGCGGACTCGTTCCACGCCAAGAACACGGAGTTCATCAGGCAGCAGTACCCGTTCCACTCCGCGGACTCGTTCCACGCCAAGAACACGGAGTTCATCAGGCAGCAGTACCCGTTCCACTCCGCGGACTCGTTCCACGCCAAGGACACGGAGTTCATCAGGCAGCAGTACTCGCTCCACTCCGCGAACCCGTTCCACGCCAAGGACGCGGAGTTCGTCAGGCAGCAGTACTCGTTCCACTCCGAGGACTCGCTCCACGCCCAATTCGAGCAAGTCTTCGGGCAGTAAAAGTCGATCAACATCCAGAAAACGCAGTTCCTCAAGGGGCAGTCATTAACTTGTCTTGTAGATGCAATGTGCCTCCAATTGTTTGATCTTTTCCGTCTCTGTGGGAAAATACATTACAGGTGCCTGCCTGAGGTTCAGTGCTGATGTCTCACTCGCTTGAGATCATTAACCTCTGAGGAAAAGCAGAATTTCTTCCCAAGAGTTTTTGGCATCAAAAATGTGATGCTTTGGGGGGACTCTGTCATCAGAAATAGAATTAAAGAAACATTCAACGTTACATGCAACGGATATTCAGCACTCTTTTGACTGTATTTATGATCATCTCTGCAGCAGTGGTGATTACCGCTACTTCTGCCTCCGCACAGACTGCCAGTGAAGCCTGGGGGCTCAGCCAGCGTGATATGTCAATGGGGGCTCGCATGCTAGGAATGTCTGCGCGGGGCTATGCCGGACAGGGAGACTACAGTGCCCTGTACAGCAATCCAGCCGGGCTGGGATATGTTGAATCCTCCCGAATCATTGCATCTGTCAGAGGGAGTGCATCTCGAAGTGATCCCGAGTTCAATACAGGCGGGTTCACGTTGCTAAGTGCGGAATCAGCTATTGAAAGCTCTGGGCCGGGTAATCTGGCTTTCCTGTACAATGCGCCTGTGGAGCGAGGGAAACTCGTCGTTGGACTAGGGGTTGGTCAGGTACGAAATTTTTCACGCGAACTGGACTTTTCAGGGAGAAATTCCAAGAGTACGATCACAGAATCTTTTCTTCCGTACGACAGAGAGTATTCCATAGACAAAAATGGTGATCTTGAAGAATTGGATGATTTGCCGTTCGCCGCATTCAATGGCGGTTTCATAGAATACTTCAGGGAATTGCATGAGGATGGTAAATATCCATTCTGGGGAGCTGTTGAACCTGGAACCTTGATTCAACAGTCAGGTCTGGCAGCAGAATCAGGACAGGTATATGAGCTCAGTGGAGGCGCAGCCTGGCTGGCAACTCCAAACCTTATGGCGGGTGCTTCCGTGAATGTGGTCTTTGGCGATTACCAATTTGATTACATATTCACAGAGACAGACATCAATAATGAGAATGGGACAGATGAATACAGTGTATTGCTGGACGATGGCAGCCTGCTGGAAGGATTTGACGAGCTCGAATATCGGCAAAGACTGGATAAAGATTTGGTAGGAGTCAATTTTCGAGTCGGTATCAGTGCGACCCCTCATCATCGTATACAGGTTGGTCTGACGCTGGAATCTCCGACCTGGATGTTTATTGAGGAAAGTTACGGGAGCAGTTTTTTAACCAGGTTTGACCGGGGAGGTGAAATCAGTTACGGGGATGATCCAACGGATGTTGGCAATGGTACCTATGAATACTCAATGCGTACCCCATGGCGCTTGGGGGGTGGAGTGAACCTGAGACTTGGAAGAGTTTTGTTGACAGGAGAAGGAGAGATAATGGACTGGGCACAACTTAGGCTGAGTTCTGATGATGGAAAGAATGTCTTCCGGGATGTGAACAGCGCGATTGAAGACGAATTCGGCATAGGTCTGAATGCTGCCTTTGGCATTGAGGTAAATGCATGGGGAGTTGATCTCAGGACAGGATATGCTTACAGGTCTTCTCCGTACAAGAAGCCGGGGTCTGCCAGGGAGTTGCGGTACGGTGATCGCGATGCTGTGTCTTTTGGAATCGGAACCCGAATCACAGACGGGATTCGCATTGATTTTGGTGCCCAGTTGGAGACAGAGCGTGACATATGGGACACGTATCCCTCTGATGACCAGGGGGCCCGACAGGAAACGGTCTTCGAAATTGATGAAGTATTGGAGAGAGGGATTATTCTCCTTGAACTCACGGTAAACTTGTAGGAAATCAGACAGCGAGTTTCTTGTACCGGAATCCAGTACTTTATCCAGAAACTGACTCCGGGAACACCATGCGCCGGGCGTGGTTTCAGGGAGAGTTGTTGAATCTTAAATCTAAACTGAGGGCAGTCAGTTGGCATTTCATATTGGTATTGGCGTAAAAGTCAAGGAGAAAGAAAACATAGACCGTGCACTGCGTCGGTTCAAGCGTGCTGTGAACCGCAGTCGGGTGTTGCGTATGTATCGGCAGAACATGGCGTTTACAAAGCCCTCTGAAGAGCGGAGAATCGCCAAGGAGAAGGCATCTCGCAACGCAAGGATGTACAATCGGAGATACTGATTCTCTGTGTTCATGTTTGGGGGAGAGTTACCGAGACCAGAGCTGGTGATTAACCTGTGATGGGCAGGAAAGATAGGTTTTTTAGTCAATTCATGAGCGATTGCATCCTGTCAATAAATATAAACGCACTCTTTAGCACAGCGAGAGATTAGCTTCACAGTCAGTTAAGTTAAGTATCCGAAAATGTCGCTGCCTGCCCCCCCCCAATTTTTGTGCCAAGACTATATGGACGGGTGATAACCTGCCCATAATGCGAGGCATGAATTCCCAGACAATTGATCTGGTTTACTTGGATCCGCCATTCAATTCCAATACAGCTTGGGCAGCTCCGATTGGTAGTGAGGCAGCAGGTACCGCCTTCAAAGATACATGGACGCTGAACGATCTGGATGTTGAATGGATTGATTTAATTGAATCTAGGTACCCGCAGTTGTATCGTGTGGTTATGGCAGCGATGACGGATAGTGACAAGTCGTATCTGGTTTACATGGCTATGCGGATTCTGGAAATGCACCGCCTGTTAAAAAGTACTGGAAGCATTTATCTTCACTGTGATCCAACTATGAGTCACTATCTGAAGCTGATAATGGATGCTATTTTTGGACGTAAGAACTTCAGAAATGAGATTGTATGGTTTTATGGAGGCAGAGGGGCAAAAGCTATATCTCAGCAATTCGCCAGAAACAAAGATGTGATTTTATACTATTCTGTCAATGATGGTAGACATATTTTCAACAAGCCGAGAATTCCGTATGTGTACTCGCACGATGAAGCGAGAAGGAAAGGCTTCAGGCAAGATGAAAATGGAAGATGGTTTAAGACAAGTCCCAGGGGAGACTATACCGAGAAGTCAATCTCTCGGCTTCGTGGTGAAGGGAGAATTTATGAGACAAGAACAGGCAACATTAGGATCAAATATTTTTTGGAAGAGGATAGAAGGGGAATAATTGAGTACAAGATAGCAGGAGATACATGGTTTGATATCCCTGATGCCATGCATATGTCAAAAAAAGAGAGAACGGGTTATCCTACGCAAAAGCCACTGGCATTGCTTCGTCGTATCATAGAGGCATCCAGTAATGAGGGTGATGTTATACTTGATCCTTTTTGCGGTTGTGCTACTACATGCGTTGCAGCAGATAATCTTCATCGTAAGTGGGTGGGCATTGATATATCTCCTAAGGCGTATGAATTGGTGAATCGGCGACTTCGTGAAAGCCAAGGTGCAAAGTATCATCAGGGAGGAATGCTCAAGCAAGCTTCTATTTTTGAAGCAGTCATACACAGAACTGACCAACCTCAGCGTACAGATCTGGGCCCACTCCCTCGCTACAACTGTACAGAGAATAAAGAACTGTTGTATGGTAGGCAGAAAGGTTACTGTAATGCTCCTGACTGTAATACACATTTTGAAATGCGTCACTTGGAGGTAGATCATATCATTGCCAGAAGTAAAGGAGGCACAGATCACATAGACAATCTGCAACTTTTATGTGGAAGCTGTAATCGTATCAAGGGTGACCGAGGAATGGATTATCTCCGTAAACGACTCCGTTTAGCCGCATAGAGCCTCTTGCAAAAATAGCAATTTAAGGCGTTTAACCCGTTTCTGAGACTCAGGTTCCCTTGATTTTTGCCAGACTCGGGATTTTTTTTCAGAATTGGGAGGCTTTTTCTCTGCGGGTGCGTTTCACTGAACAACTAACCTACGGAGGTGTGTATGCTTCTTTTAGATCGAATCAAACAGTTTACGCTTGCCTGTCAGGAGGAGATCTTCTCGGAGTTGGATGAGTCGTTTGGTCCTTTGCCCAAACGCTACCAACTCTTTGTGCTGGCTTTGGAGATGGTGCATATGGAGGACTTTCTGCCGTCCCAGTCGCGCGGTAGCCGAGGTCGTCCCCTAGCCCATCGTACTTCCATCGCGAAGGCGTTTTTAGCCAAGATGATCTTCCAGATTCCCACGACCACTGCCCTGCGAGAGCGTCTGCTGATGGATCGTATTCTTCGGTCTTTGTGTGGGTGGTCCCGCGGGTGCGATGTGCCCAGCGAGTCTACCTTTTCGCGGGTGTTCCAGGAATTTTCCGAGAGCGAACTGCCGACCCGGATTCATGAGGCTTTGATCAGGAGTTGCTACGAGAATGAGGTTGTGGGGCATATTTCGCGGGATTCCACGGCAATTGAGGCACGGGAAGCGGCGGTGAAGAAGGAGGAAAACGAGGAGGAAGAAAAGGCTCCCAAAGGTCCCCCCATGCTGGAACGACAGCGAGAGATGGCAGGAGTTGACGAGATGGTGGATGCCCTCCCCAAGGAGTGCAATGTCGGATGCAAGCGGAATGCCCGGGGGCGGCGGCAGTCTTGGGTAGGCTGGAAGATTCATCTGGATGTAGCGGACGGGGGCGTTCCGATCAGTTGTATCGGAACCTCCGCCTCCGTGCATGATAGCCAGGTCGCCATTCCCTTGGCCGAGATGACCGCAGATCGGGTTCTGGCGGTTCTGTATGCGCTGATGGACAGTGCCTGTGATGCGAAACAGATGCATGCGCATACGGAAGAACTGGGGCAGGTTTCGATCACGGATTCCCATCCCCGGCGGAACGGAAAAGCGGCGAGGGATCAGGAAAACAAGGCGCGGCGTGCTGCCGGGTTTACGCCACCTGAGCGCATTCGGTACCGGGAGCGTTCGACGGTGGAGCGCGCCTTTGCTCGGCTCAAGGATGAGTTTGGCTTCCGGAATCTGCGAGTTCGGGGGTACCAGAAGATGATGTGCCACATGATGTTTGGCGTGCTTGCGCTTACAGTGGACTCCCTTCTTCGCCTGGCAGCGTAGATCCAGACAACTGGATCAGGCTTTTCGGAATGCAAACATTCGCTTCCCCCGAAGTGATGGGACAGGTGCGTCCTGTCCATATAAATGAGGGACAAAATTCGCTCCGAAGAGCCTTTTCAGGGAACAAATTGGGAACAATTTCCCGCACAAACCGCCAAAAGAAGGAGATCATTCAGAAAAATCAAGGTTCCCTCCCGCACCTGGTCAGAATTCTACAGTCCCAAAAATCTTTTTGCAAGAGGCTCGCATAGAGATTCCTGCAAAAATATCTCAATACCTGACCTGATGTGCCTATAAGCACTCTCAGAGTGATACCTCTCCATCATCAGGGATTTTTTTGCAAGAGGCTTGCCTAACTGCAGATAACCATCCTTAAGTGAACTGTGCACAAGTCTGCAAATCCAGTGCCCTGGGGAGAAGGTGGCCAGAGAATAGAAACTCACATCTAGAGATGGCAAAGCAATGGATGCTTTCACTTGCCCACTATCATCTGGAATCATAGAATTTATGTCTGACGCTGGAATCTCCGACCTGGATGTTTATTGAGGAGAGTTACGGGAGCAGTTTTTTAACCAGGTTTGACCGGGGAGGTGAAATCAGTTACGGGGATGATCCAACGGATGTTGGCAATGGTACCTATGAATACTCAATGCGTACCCCATGGCGCTTGGGGGGTGGAGTGAACCTGAGACTTGGAAGAGTTTTGTTGACAGGAGAAGGAGAGATAATGGACTGGGCACAACTTAGGCTGAGAGTTCTGATGATGGGAAGAATGTCTTCCGGGATGTGAACAGCGCGATTGAAGACGAATTCGGCATAGGTCTGAATGCTGCCTTTGGCATTGAGGTAAATGCATGGGGAGTTGATCTCAGGACAGGATATGCTTACAGGTCTTCTCCGTACAAGAAGCCGGGGTCTGCCAGGGAGTTGCGGTACGGTGATCGCGATGCTGTGTCTTTTGGAATCGGAACCCGAATCACAGACGGGATTCGCATTGATTTTGGTGCCCAGTTGGAGACAGAGCGTGACATATGGGACACGTATCCCTCTGATGACCAAGGGGCCCGACAGGAAACGGTCTTCGAAATTGATGAAGTACTGGAGAGAGGGATTATTCTCCTTGAACTCACGGTAAACTTGTAGGAAATCAGACAGCGAGTTTCTTGTACCGGAATCCAGTAGAGCCTCTTGCAAAAATAGCAATTTAAGGTGTTTGACCCGTTTCTGAGACTCAGGTTCTCTTGATTTTTGCCAGACTCGGGATTTTTTTTTCAGAATTGGGAGGCTTTTTCTCGGAGAGTGCGTTTCACTGAACAACGAACTTACGGAGGTGTGTATGCTTCTTTTAGATCGAATCAAACAGTTTACGCTTGCCTGTCAGGAGGAGATCTTCTCGGAGTTGGATGAGTCGTTTGGTCCTTTGCCCGGACGCTACCAACTCTTGATGCTGGGGCTTTGGAGATGGTGCATATGGAGGACTTTCTGCCGTCCCAGTCGCGCGGTAGCCGAGGTCGTCCTCTGGCCCATCGTACTTCCATCGCGAAGGCGTTTTTAGCCAAGATGATCTTCCAGATTCCCACGACCACTGCCCTGCGAGAGCGTCTGCTGATGGATCGCATTCTTCGGTCTTTGTGTGGGTGGTCTCGCGGGTGCGATGTGCCCAGCGAGTCTACCTTTTCGCGGGTTTTCCAGGAATTTTCCGAGGGCGAACTGCCGACCCGGATTCATGAGGCTCTGATCAGGAGTTGCTACGAGAATGAGGTTGTGGGGCATATTTCGCGGGATTCCACGGCAATTGAGGCACGGGAAGCGGCGGTGAAGAAGGAGGAAAACGAGGAGGAAGAAAAGGCTCCCAAAGCTCCCCCCATGCTGGAACGACAGCGAGAGATGGCGGGAGTTGACGAGATGGTGGATGCCCTCCCCAAGGAGTGCAATGTCGGATGCAAGCGGAATGCCCGGGGGCGGCGGCAGTCCTGGGTAGGCTGGAAGATTCATCTGGATGTAGCGGACGGGGGCGTTCCGATCAGTTGTATCGGAACCTCCGCCTCCGTGCATGATAGCTAGGGTCGCCATTCCCTTGGCCGAGATGACCGCAGATCGGGTTCTGGCGGTTCTGTATGCCCTGATGGACAGTGCCTATGATGCAAAACAGATTCATGCGCATACGGAAGAACTGGGGCAGGTTTCGATCACGGATTCCCATCCCCGGCGGAGCGGAGAATCGCCAAGGAGAAGGCATCTCGTAACGCAAGAATGTATAACCGGAGATACTGATTCTCTGTGTTCATATTGCAAGATGAGTTAGCCGGCTCAGTTACTGATTCATCCAGAGGATGGGGATGGCAGGCTTCAAATCAATCTAGGCCCTGTGTCTTCCCCCTATATTGAGCTTCTTGCAAAATTCCTGGATGAAGGAGAAGTATCGCTCTGGCAGTGTCTGAAGGTGCATTAGGTCGGGTATAAATGTCTTTTTGCACAAGAGAGCCTCTAGTTGTAAAGTATCTCTGCTGGCGGGAATTCGCTCTATAATCAGGTAGAAAGTTGTAAACGTTTCCGTCTGCCTCCAATTTTTGGGAATTATCCGGCAAAATCCACGAGGGTGCGAAAGTGGAACAGCCCCTGTCCCATAGCGTACTTGTTCCCCGAGATGTATTCCAGACGAAACGACGATGAGCAAGATTCAGGGGATTCGAGACAGAGGAGCAGCCAAATACTTTCACGGACGAGAGAAGATCTTGGCGGAGTTCCAGAATTTGCTTGCAGATTCCGATAAATCCAGAGGGGGAACCATATTTCTGATCCAGGGACCTCCGGGTGTGGGCAAAACTGCGCTCCTGGCAAAATGCTGGGATGAGGCAGAAGAGCGGGGTTGGGGAGTAGCAGAGATTGATCCAGAAGACTTGTGGAATCCAGACGAGTTGCGGAAAACGCTTGGTCTTCCCCCGCAAGAGAGAAAGGTGGGGAAAACAACGGGGTGGGGACTGGATAAAATCTTCAACTTCTCCCGGAAAACCGAGACAGAGATTAATGCCCCTCTGGACACCCCCGCAGATATTCTCAAGCTGAAAACAGCACCTGTTTTGCTTATCCTGGATGAGGCCCAGCATTTGGGAGAAGACGGCGGAGTCCCGGAAGAACACCGCAAATCAGTACGTACTCTCCTTAAACGGATTCACAATGGCAGGTTAGGGAGGCCTGTCATCCTGTTAGCTGGCGGGTTGGGCATGACATTTCAGGCATTGGCTGCACTGGGTATATCCAGGATAGCAAAGAAATGCAAGTTCAATATGGGGCCATTGGAAGAGGGGGTGGCGCGGGGTGTGATTCAGGACTGGCTCAAGGAGGAGGGCAAGGCCAAAGGGGACATGACAGCCTGGGTAGATGCGATTGAAAAGGAGACCTACGGGTGGCCCCAGCACATTATCGCATACACAGAACCAGCCTCGGACCATCTCAAGGAAAACGACGGGGAGATGATAGGGGCGGGGCTTGCTACTGTCCTGGAGCAGGGGAGGGAAAATCGCAGAGAATACTATGAAGGACGGATGGCGGAATTTGTTTCTGAGGAAAGAACCAGTTTTGCTCAGATTATAAGCAGTGTCCCCCAAGACAGGTCGCTAAAAAAGACAGAAATTCTTGCGCATCTGGCAAAAGAGTATGGAGAAGAGAAGGCGAAGGAGCTGTTCTTTCTGTCTGTGCAGAAGGGCGTATTTTACTACAGTGCGAAAGTGGGGGACTACTCTGTCCCGATCCCGTCCATGCGGGACTGGCTGTTAGAGAATTATCTTCCGAAAGAGATTTCGGAGCAACAGCCGGAGTCCAAAGGCCAGTCTGAGCTGAAACAGTTGCCCGAGCCGGATCAGGAGAAGGATGGTTCCCAGAAGGAACTGGAAAACCATAAAACAGACGGCACCTCTCCCGAAAAAGAGGAGGGAAAAGGACCCACGACACCCAAATCGGGGAAAGACAATCCTGGGCAGGATCAGGATCCCCCACAGGGCAAAGACCCTTCCGACAGTGATCGGGACACAGATATGGGGATGGAGAGGTAATCTCTCTTGCGGATTTTGCTGGATAACTCCCATTCAGAAGCCCGCTGGCACTGCTGAACAGGATTGTTGAGGCATCAAGCAATAGGGGAGACTTGGTACTTGATCCTTTGCGGTTGTGCCACAACTTGTGTTGCAGCGCACAACTTTGGTCGTGACTGGGCAGGAATTGATATATCAGAGAAGGCAGCAGATCTGGTCGTAAATCGCATTTCAGAGAGTCAGGGCAGTCTTTATAGAGATATTATTCATCGTACTGATGTACCTCAGCGTACGGATTTAGGGCCGATGCTCAAATATAACAGTACCGAGAACAAGCGCAGACTCTTTGGCAGTCAAGAAGGAAAATGCAACTGGTGTGGTGATGAATTTGCTATGCGGAATCTGGAGGTTGATCATATTATTGCCAAGTCAAAGGGTGGCACTGATCATTTAGACAATGTACAACTCCTTTGTGGACACCGTAACCGAGTCAAGGGAAATCGGGGCATGGACTACCTGCGTAAAAGATTGCGTTTGGCGGCATAGCCCAAGCAAATCCATTTCCAAGGAACAGCCCCGAAGCTCCAAGTTAGCCAGAGGGTTCACCAAATCTCTCCACTTCTCCAAGGCAGGTAGAACCTCACCTACACAAGGAGTGCACTTTCGACAACTTCAATCTGTTCAAGCTCGTGTACCATGGAACTGCCAGTAGCAGGGCTGGCTCCTGGCTGCCGACCTGCATACTGGATGCGGGGGGCATCTCCAAAATTTGCTGACCGGAGAGTACTTTCCAACAGGGGACGTGCATAGGTCCATGCCCCCATATTGGCGGGTTCTTCCTGTGCCCAGCAAATCTCCACTTCCGGCTTGTATCTCTCCAGTTCAGTGTGCAGATGCTTGCGAGGCCAAGGATAATACTGCTCAAGCCGAACCAGGGTAATTCTTTCCTGCTGGTCAGGATGCTTCTCAAGCTCAGACAGCAGGTCATAGTAAATCTTTCCGCTACAGATTACAATCCGCTCAATTTTTTCAGGATCTTTCCCTTCACCAATCACGGGAAGAAACCCGCCACCGGTCAGATCATCAGGAGAGGAGATAGTCTTTGGATGGCGCAGAAGACTCTTTGGAGTCATTAAGATCAGAGGAGTCTTCTTGTCCCGGAGAACCTGTTGCCGCAGAGCATGGAAATAATTTGCAGGTGTACTCAGGTTGCATACAATCATGTTTCCCTCGGCACACAGCTGAAGAAAACGTTCCAGGCGAGCAGATGAATGCTCCGGTCCCTGTCCCTCGTATCCGTGTGGAAGCAGAGTCACAAGGCTGCAGGTCTGCCCCCACTTTTCTTCGGCAGACGAGATAAACTGGTCAAATACGATTTGCGCACCATTCGCAAAGTCCCCAAACTGTGCCTCCCAGATTACAAGTGCATCCTGATTCTGGACCGAATAGCCATACTCAAATGCCGCTACCGCAAACTCCGAGAGCAGACTGTCATAGACGTACAACTGGGCCTGATTGTCCGTGATGTTGTTCAGGGGAATATATTCAGCATTCGTGCTTTGATCATAAATCACAGCATGGCGCTGAGAGAAAGTGGCACGTCGGGAATCCTGCCCGCTTAAACGTATTGTCGTTCCTTCCTGAAGCAGAGTACCAAAAGCCAATGCCTCTGCAAAGGCCCAGTCTATATGTCCAGATGTACGCAGTTTTTGGTCCCGCCGTTCAAGCTGCCGCATGAGCTTGGGGTGAGCGTTAAAGCCCTCGGGGGTCTGAAGCAGCGCATGCAATACAGCTTCAAGATGCTCTTCGGAAACACATGTATCCACGGGAGCGGGGGATTCATAACTGCGATTGTGGAAGTGTTCAAGCATTGCTGCGGCATCCTTCTCCTTGAGATTTGAAGTGCGCTCGAATGCCTCCTGGAGCAGCTCCCGAAAGTCATCCAGCATCTTCTCTGCTTCATCCGGTGTCATTGCACCCCGATTCAGGAGTGATTCCGTATACAACTTGCGAGGAGATCGTTTTTTCTGAATTTTCTGATATAGAACAGGATTGGTGTAGGTAGGCTCATCGCCCTCGTTATGCCCGTGCTGTCGATAGCAGAGCATGTCAATCACCACATCCTTGTTAAATACCTGCCGATAATCAAGTGCCAGGCGAGCGACACGCACACATGCCTCAGGATCATCTCCATTTACATGAAAAATCGGTGCTTCAATCATGCGTGCTACATCCGTTGCATAGATGGAGCTGCGTGCCTCACTAGGACCTGTGGTAAATCCGATCTGGTTATTGATCACGAGATGGATTGTGCCGCCGGTATGATAGCCTCTGAGTTGGCTGCAATTCAGCGTTTCAGCAACGACACCCTGCCCGGCGAATGCAGCATCTCCATGAATCAGAACAGGGATGATCGCATCAATAACCTGTCCACTGGGCAGATCAGAATCGGTTGTATCCCGCAAACGATCCTGTTTTGCCCGTACCATGCCCTGCACAATCGGGCTGACAGATTCCAGATGACTCGGATTGGAAGCCAGAGTCAGTTTGATCTGTGCTCCACCTGGTGTTTCATAGGTCCCCTTGCTGCCCAGATGATATTTTACATCTCCCGATCCATAGATTGTATCGGGATTCAGGTTGCCCTCAAATTCCGAAAAGATCACCTCATACGACTTTCCGATAATATTCGCCAGAATATTGAGTCGTCCCCGATGAGCCATTCCGATGACAACCTCGTGCACTCCCTGCTTCGCAGCATCACTTACAATTACATCCAGCATCGGAACCACACTCTCTCCTCCCTCAAGTGAAAAACGCTTGTGTCCAATAAATCGGGTATGCAGGAAGCGTTCAAATGCCTCTGCCTTGTTCAACTTGAACAGGATACGCTGCTGGTCTTCCAGAGTCAGCTCCTCTGAGTTGCGCAGTGGCTCAATCTTCTCCTGAAGCCAGTGTTTTTCAATGAGGCTTGATATGTGCATATACGAAACCCCGATCCGGCGAGTATAGGTTTCGCGAAGGATATTGAGTATGTCCCGCAAAGGCAGCACATCCTTGCCTCCAAGCCCTCCTGTGACGAACTCGCGATCCAGGTCCCAGACCGTGAGACCATATTTTGCGGGATCCAGCTCGGGATGGTAGGTCCAGTTGCTTTGAAGCGGGTTGATGTCCGCCTGCAGGTGTCCCAGAACCCGAAATACCCGAATCAGGACCATGACCTGTGCCTGCTTCTCAACAAAGTCCATCTCCGCATCTGTCCCCTGCGAATTGCCCAGACGAGGAGTGGAGTCGGGCTTCAGTACAAAGGGAGGGTAGGGCACATGGAGATCCTCAAACAGGTTCGAATAGAAGTCCTCCTTTCCCTGAAGAAGGTCCGCAATGCAAGCCAGGAATGCACCACTCTCCGCCCCCTGGATGACACGATGATCATAGGTGCTGGTGATGGTCATTACAGGAGAAAGTCCCACTTTGCTGGCAGCTGGTGCGCTGATCGCCTGGTATTCTGGAGGATATCCGATAGCCCCGATTCCAACAATTACTCCCTGGTTCGGCATCAGCCGCGGAACGCTGAGACTCGTTCCGATCATTCCCGGGTTGGTCAGGGTTACGTTCGTACCGTGGAAATCTTCCACAGTAAGTTCACTGCCTCGAGTGCGCCGGATGATTTCGTTGTATGTTCCGAGGAATTGTGCGAAATTCATCTGATCTGCTCCCTTGATATTCGGTACGAGCAGTGTTCGTTTTCCCCTGCGTTCCATATCAATGGCAAGCCCAAAATTCACCTGAGAGGGACGCACATGTTTTGGATCATTTCCTTCACGGGCGAAGGTGCTGAACATGGCAGGATAGGCCTTCAAGCCTTTGACAATTGCATATGCAATCAGGTGTGTAAAGGAGATCTTGAGGCCGCCAATCCCGCGCTGATACTGGTTAAGGAGCGTACGATTTTCCGTGAGGAGCTTGACAGACAATGTTCGAACAGAAGTTGCTGTAGGAATGCCAAGACTGGCTTCCATATTGTCCACGATGGCTGCACCGGGTCCGCGAATTACAGCAATCTCCGCATCGGCAGGCAATCCGTCCCCCGAGGGATGACGGGGTTCCTTCACTACTGTCTTTTGAGGCTCTTTTTCCGGTTCAACTGGCAAGGGGGCAACTTCCCCTGGATCATAGTCAACAAAAAAGTCTCGCCAGCTTTCACTGACGCTGGACGGATCATCTTGAAAGCGTTTGTAGAGTTCTTCAACATAACCTGTATTGAATCCAAGTAAACTCATATTCTTGCCAGATTTAGGGGCTTAGTCAGACAAGGAACCTTGTGTAAAAATCTTCAAGTAGAGAAAATTATTGCTACTCTGAAAGAGCTTCCAGATGCCATATATAGGGATATGAAGATAGCTTTGCGGGTTTCCATATCCCCGTTTGAGGTTTGTTAAATGCCAGACAGCTACCGATACAGGATCGTCTTCAAACAATAATCTGTTTCCACGAACTCAGGATTTTTTCCGGTTAACTCCCGTGTAGGCAGAACAACTTTCGTCTTGACTCCCATCCCCAGGCCATCAATATAGCCGTAGTCTCGAAGTACATTCCAGATAGCAGTATTTCTGGGAGAACGCCGTCCCCTCCTCATTTTTACAATATCCATTGAGTCAACTAGCGCACCCGGGCTTGTCACTTCCAATCGGTCAGAATAGAGCACCACTTCAATGTCTGCCCGATATGTCCAGTCTCGGTGGGCAAGTGCATTGAACAGTGTCTCCTGAATCGCATCAGGAGGAAGCAACCACCGGAGCTCCCGCTGCTTGTTTCCTTCGCAAGCAAGCGGTCGGATAATATCCATAAACCGATCCACGATGCCGCCGTCAATTAGATGTCTGGTTCCATTTCTTGTTTCCCAGAGACCAGCCACCGGGCCATCAATAGTGTCATCCAGTAGCAGATTTTGACATTCCTTGTCCGTGCCATCAAATGCCATTACTCGCAATCCAGCCTGCGTAAAGCGTTTCCTGGGACTCTTTCCGAATAGTATCAGTCCGGCAATCGTACAAATCGTACCTTCTCGTGCTTCGGTCATAAATCCCAAATCCAGAAGTCTTTTTTTTCCATTCTTCTGGCGTTTTGGGAATATCTGGATCACACAGAATATCTCTGAGGTAGCAGGTTAGTCGTGCCTCATCCAGGTCGCTCATGCAAGCACGAGATACAGGAAGTTGTTCCACCTTCAGCAGGTTTCCGGCCTCAGAGAGGCGTATCTGCTGTTCCCGAGTGGCTCGCCGGGAGTCCGAGCCAATCCGTACATAAACTTCCTCTCTGCCATTATCTCTGCGAACGACATAGGGTTTGAGCCTTTCTCTTGAAAAGTCTATGACGGAGACGGTGGCTGAGTTCAGCCTGATCTCTTTGTAAGACGGCCAGGGTCTCGGATGGATCTTATTCAGAATCGTGTCAATCACCCACTGCTCGGTATTCTCTCTCTGGATTCCTGTAATCGTTCCATCATCTTCAACTCCCAGGAGCAGGCACCCATTTTTGGAATTTGCAACAGCAGCTATGTTTTCTGCCAGCTGCTCGGTGGAGATACTATCGCGCTTGAATGCCACGCGAGAGCTTTCACCATTGGCAATGATCTCTAGCAATTCAGTTCTTACCATGTTAACCTGTCAGATTGGTATTGTACGCAAGCGATGCCATTTGATACAACTTGTGTGAAATTTCCCTGCGGGTCAGATATGCTTAATACGCAGTTGACATTTTCCGATTTCAAGTCTGCTATTTTTCCATAGGGCAAACAGGAACCAGTGTACAGCGATTCAGCCACTGGGTTGCAGTATTTTGGTAATGAAGAGCCAATAATGTGGATGCCCTGCTCACACTGCATGATCTTCAGATTTACCAAATATATAGGGTGCAAGCTCCTGTCATAGGGATGAAGTTACAGCCATCCTTGTGCCTGATACCAGGTAATTGTTTCCTGAATTCCTTCTTTCAAGGGAACATTTGAAGTGTATCCAAAATGTTCGGCGGCCTTTCGAGAGGAGCACTGTTTTGTAGTATGAAGAATTTCAAGAGCTTTTTCACGATTCAGCGGAGGGTACGTTCTGGAGAGTTTCCCGGCAAACTCGCTGATTGCGCCGAGCGGCATGATCAGAGAACGGGGTAGCCGGATCATGCATGACTTCTTCTCAAGGGCAATCTCTGCGACATGTTTCAACGTTTCCCAGGATACGATATTCTGATTTCCGATATAGTACGTTTCGCCAGTTGTGCGAGGAGACTCAGTAGCTTCCATGATGCCACGGACTAAGTCCTTGACATATACGATGGATAATCCAGTATCTCCTTGAGGAGCGATGCAAATCCCGCGATTTATGGCCGAGAAGAAAGTTAGCAGGTCCCTATCTCTCGGCCCATATACAACCGGGGGGCGTATGATGACAATGGGCAGATCAAGGTTGCGCAATGCCTCCTCCATGGCGAGTTTGCTCTTCCCGTACATGGAGACAGGATGGGAAGGAGTGGATTCATCAGCCACTGGATATTCAGAGCGACCGACAACCGCCAGGCTGCTGGCAATGCACACCTTGGAAATTCCAGCAGATGCCGCCCCTGCCATAAGGTTCATTGTGGAGGTCACATTCGCATGATATAGCGTATCCCAAATCCGTGCACGCGTCATGGCTCCCAGGTGGTAGATATAGTCTACTCCCTGGAGTGTCTGCTCAATCAGACTGGAATCAGACAGGTTGCCGTGTATGTACTTCACATCAAGTCCGGTGAGCCATTTGGGTTTGGAGCGTACCAGACAGCGAACCTCCGAGTACCCCTGTTGCAGGAGAGCCTCCGCCAGATGGCTGCCAACAAATCCGGTTCCTCCCGTCACAAATGCAACCTTGCTCATCGCTCAGATTTTCTCAAGAAGAACAACATTCTCAATATGATGGGTCTGTGGAAACAGATCCACAGGCTGGGCAACAACAGCCCGATAAGATTTGGAAAGAAGCACCAGATCCCGGGCCTGCGACTGGACATTGCAACTGACATACACGATCCTGCGGGCGTGTAGTCTGGAAACTTGGGTCGCGACTTTCGGGTGCATGCCGGCTCGAGGCGGATCAAGGATGACAATGTCCGGTGCCCCGTGTTCCTGAATGAAATCAGGCTTCAGGAGTCGCAGCATGTCTCCGCTAATGAAAGTGCAGTTTTCAATTCCATTCAGAGAAGCGTTGGTTTTCGCGTTCATGATTGCGTCTTCAATCAGCTCTATTCCCGTAACATGCCCGGCACTTTTGGCGAGTGACAGGGCCATGGTCCCTGTTCCGCAATACAGGTCGTAGACATGATCTCCTGCCGTGACTCCGGCCAGATCCTTTACAACCTCCACTAATGTTTCGGCTTGCAGGGTATTCGTTTGGAAGAATGCACCGGGCGCAATCTCAAATGTGATCTCTCCAATCCGGTCTCTCAGAATACCGGGGCCATAAATGGTTTCGGCGCGCTCTCCGAAGGCTGTTTGCGCCGGTGTGGAATTGATGGTGTTGACCAGTGTGGTCACATGGGAGTGATGCCTTTTTAGATGAGATTCAAGCCGGCTCATGCGATCCTCATCATATTCGGAAGTAATCAGGTTTACCATCAGATCTGGCATGCGAGCAGATTGACGAATGACGAGGTGACGCAGGAATCCTTCCTGAGTACGCCAGTTCCACGGTTGCCACTGCATTTGTTTTGCAAGATCCCGTACCCCATTGACGACTGCGCTGTTTCGTTCTTCCTGAAGATGGCATCGGTGAATATCCAGGATTTTGGCAAATACTCCTGGAGGATGCAGTCCGAGGGCAAATGAAGTGTCAAAAATTTCTTTGGATTCAATCTCTTCCCGCGAGAGCCATCGGTAGGAGGAGAAGGAAAATTCCATCTTGTTCCGGTATCCATATGTTTTCGGTGCTTTCAGCGGCATGCAAATGTCCAGACCGGGAAGATCCGCCAGACGCGTCATGGCTTCCCGAACCAGCTGATGCTTGTTCCTGATCTGCTGTGGGTAATCCACATGCTGAAGGGTACACCCTCCACAACTTCCAAAGTATTCACAACGCGGCTGAACACGGTCAGGGGAGGGGTTCAGTATACGCAGAAGCTGTGCCTCCGCAAACTTTCTGCGTCGCTTGTAAACTTTTACCTGGACATGCTCATCTGGCAATGTCTGCGGGACAAATACCACCTGTCCATCATGGTAAGCAATACACTTTCCGCGGTCGGCCACCTTCTCCATGACCAGATCAAGCACATCTCCGCGGCGCAGCTGGTGTACTGCTGGCTGGATATTCTTTATGTTCATAGATAAATCAGAAAGCGTGGCCAAGACGAAAATACCCTACCCAGTCCTCCAGTCCTGTCGGAAAGATGCCTGCGTCAGGTTCTGCAGGATCATAGACGCGAACCGCAAAATCCAGTCGTGCCACCAGGTATGCCCAGGAGACCCGAATCCCAACTCCCCATCCAACTCCCGTTTCCTTGAGCAAATTCTGAATGGCGAAACGTCCGGTTGGCTGCCCGGGATCGTTTGACGCAAATCCGGGGTTGCGCGGGCCAAACCACACATTCCCCGCATCTGTAAAGGTTGCCAGGATCCAGTCGGCTCCCAGACGTTCTCGAATCACAGTCTGACGCAATTCCACGCTAGTCTCTAGTTTGATGTCCGCTCCCAGTACATTGGTCTCTCTTTGATCACCGGCAAATTGCCGGAAACTCGCCGCTCCTGGCCCCAGTTCTCGGAGTCCCCATCCCCGGACACTGGAGGCTCCGCCGCTATAAAAGCGGTGCGTAAATGGCGCGACATTGGACTTTCCAATGGGATGGACCCATCCCCCGACAAACTTTGCGGACAGTACGGTTTGATCACTCAGGCGATAGTATCGGCGAAAGCTGCCTGCAAGGCGTGCATATTGCCGGTAGTTGGCTTCCGAATCACTTCCCACGAACGAGAACAGGTGCAGGCTCTGCTCCTGAACGCCCGGGGTAAATACAAATCGGTCCAGAAGATATGGAAGCGTTCCGCCGAGCTCAATACTCGTTTCATAGCTGTATCCTTCATCTTTGCGAAGCGGGTTTCCCCGCTCTGAACGGAAGGTGTACCGAATCGCATTATTGATCTGGGGCTGCGTATAGTCTTCCAGAATCTGTGCACGCTGAACGGGATCAATTGCCCGGGAGTCCTCCTCACTGCCCAGCACACGGCTGAGAAATCTGGATTCAAAGCCACGCAAGGTATCTGGCTGACTCAGGCTCAAATCCATCAAATCAATGTAGGAGGTAACGTTTTGACTGTGCTGGAACTCGTATCGAATGCGGGCTGTGGATCGCCCCCGTATAATCAGGTTCAAATCATCGCGGCGTGCCGTAAGGTACGTGAGGGTGAATCGGGTTCTGGTCTGCAGAAAATTCGGGGAAGAATCAAGGCTGCGGAACGGAAAAATCAGGTACGGCAAGCTCACAGTAGCGGAAAATTCTGCCAGGGTGGAGGAGAGAAATGTGGTACCGATATCCCCTGCAACCGCACCCGTTGCAGTGAGGCTGAGAACCTCGCCGCTCCCGAACATATTAGCGTTGTTATAGGTCAGCCCAAGTCCGCCTCCCAACTCATTCCCGGCATCTCCCAGCACATCGTTGATCTGCCGAATAAAGGTGGAGAACAGGAACTGGTGACGGGCTCGGGTTCGTACGGTAATCCGGTGGGGGAGCAGCTCATCTGCCGGAGCCAGTGAAACAATATCGGTGAACGAGAAGACTCCCGTTGCTTCCAGACGCTGTTTTGTCGCCTGAATATCGGAACGGTT
The DNA here is from genome assembly GCA_965203305.1 of Rhodothermales bacterium. Taxonomy (GTDB): domain Bacteria; phylum Bacteroidota; class Rhodothermia; order Rhodothermales; family Bin80; genus Bin80. The sequence continues at coordinate 936,499 of OZ241874.1, forward strand.
GTACCAGCTTCCCGGTCGTATCTCCAGTGATTTCGCCAGCAGGGAGGCGCGGAGTCTCGTGTCTCCCCGAATTCTAGAGGTTACAAGTGTCCTTCCTTCCTTTGCAGAAAGTGTGTCTATTCGTGCTGGAGCATCTTGTTCAGGCCCCTCTACCTCAAACTGGACACTGCCGTAGCGGAAGCGTTTGCCCGGATGTATGTGCAGCTCCACAGAAAAGGAATCCTGTGCAACCGGGGTGACCACCGCACGGATGGAATCTCGCGTAACCGTGGCATATCCCATATTTTGCAGGAGCGTCAGAAGCCTGCGGCGTTCGTCAATCAGTTTCCCTTCCCGGAATCGTTGTGGAATTGCCTCATAGTCCAGGAGTGGCTGGTCATGCAGCGGAGGGAAGAGAGAAGTCTGAAGCAGCTGCTTGTGGTGTGGAGTGCTCAGACTGTCCAGTCCCCTGTAGGATACCCGGCTCACAACTGCAGCAGGTCCCTGAACGATATGAAATGTGACGAAAGCCCGTTTTCTCTGTACCTTTACCTGAGGCTCAATTTTCGCCTGGAGATAGCCCTCCCGCTCAAAGAAGATGTGAAGCTGTTCCAGGTCTGCAGCAAGGACGGTCTCATCCAGAAGGGAGGGAGGCTCTCCCATGCTCATGAATGCCTTGCCCAGGCGCGATCCCAGCTTGCCGGATTCCCCAAGCCGGTAAAGCCAGAGCCACCAGTGCATGCCCCGGAATCCAAGAAATCGCCGATTCGGGGCGGTTCGGATATTGCCTTGCAGAACCTCGTCCGGGAAATCCGTTGTCCCTGAGAAGTGCACCGCTGCAACACGCAGAGGACCATTTGTGGATTGAGCAGAAGCTGCCGCTGACAGAAGATACATGCCCGTCAGCAGGAACAGGCGCAGAATCCTCCTACTCCTCTTCGAAGTAGAAATCGTCGTCGGCCGTGGGGTAATCAGGCCATACCTCATCCATGCTTTCGTAAGGTTCGCCTTCGTCCTCCAGTTCCCGGAGGTTTTCTGTTACCTCAGTCGGAGCTCCTGTGCGTTCGGCATAGTCAATCAGCTCTTCCTGGGTAGCCGGCCAAGGTGCGTCTTCAAGGTAAGAAGCCAGTTCAAGTGTCCAGTATCCCATGTGAAATGTTTGTACGTTTATGCCTCGCGGGTGAGTGGGATAGTACAGAAGTACAGGGAGTATATCAAAAAGTTCAGTCAAGCGATGTGTTCGGATCTCCTACCTGTGCCAGAAAATCCTGGTACTCATGTGGTGTCAGGCTTGGTTCAAAAAAATGGATCGGGTTCAGAGCCCGATTGTTTCTGTTTTGCACTTCGTAGTGAACATGAGGGCCCAAGCTTAGACCTGTATTTCCGCTGTGTGCAATTTGTTCCCCCCGAACTACGGGTACCCCTTTGCGGATATGTGGCAAGGCGGAGTTCAAGTGGGCGTAGAGAGTTTTGTATCCGGCTTTGGGGTGAGAAATCACGATATACCTGCCGTATCCGCCGCTGTATGCGACTCGTTCCACGACTCCTCCTCCGGTGGCATACACCGGACTATTCATGGAAACAAAGATGTCCACACCGGAATGCATTCTCTGGTAGCCGAGTATCGGGTGAAGCCGGATGCCGTAGCCAGAAGAGATATGACCTTGGACTGGCAAAATGCTTGGAAGTTGTGCCAGCTTCTCTTTCGCCTCTACTCCGAGATCCCGCAGATACTCATAGCTGGCATTCTGCAGGGCAATTTTCCGTTCAAGTTCATCCAGGATTTCGGCATGGCCCCGGAGAAGTTCAGCAGTTGACTTGCTGAATGCATCAAAGTGACTGTATGGATCTATACCGCCAACTCCCACCTGTCGTACATCGCTCGGAATATCGTCAGTATTCAGGATCAGCCGGTACAGTTCCCGGTCGGTCTTGGCAAGATCTTCCATCTGTTCCATGAGTCTGGCAACACGGGCGTGCGACTCGGAGAGTTCTCCCTGCAATGCCCGATTCTCCGCAACCAGAATCCGTTCCTGAGGCGACGTAGAGAGATAGTCCGGTCCGAGCCATCCAAGTACAAAGAACAGGCCCAATCCCCCCGCAATGAGCAGAAGCCGGGCGATACGCCTAGGTTCAGGCACTCGCTCAAGTGTGAAGGGGTCAGTTTTGTATTTTCCAGAGATCATCCAGTTATGAGTTGTCTCGCAGATTTACCGTTCAGGGCAGAATTCCGCGAAGGCAACTCCCCCGAAAGCGCACCAAATATATGAAAGAATCACCAATAAATCAAGTTCAATCCGCATTCGGGTCCTGTGCCAGCCCCGCAAATGAGCTGTGAACAGGGAATCAGGGGACTTCGATGGTGTCAAGAATTTTCTGAACAATGGTTTCGGGTTCCATCTCCTCTGCCTCGGCTTCATAGCTTACGGTTACCCGATGGCGAAGGACATCCATGGCAATGGAACGTACATCTTCAGGGGTCACGTAGGCACGATGATTCAAAAATGCATGTGCCCGTGCGGCAAGGTTCAGGTTAATTGTAGCCCTGGGGGAAGCTCCATAGTCAATCAGGGGGATCAGTTCGGATAGCTTGAAGGCACCGGGATCACGTGTAGCAATGACCAGATCCACGATATACCGCTCCACGCGTTCATCCATGTAGAGTTCATTCAGAACCAGTCGGGCAGACAGTATGTTTTCGGGCTGGACTATGGTCTGAATTTCATTGCCGGCACTAGTTCTCGCCATGCGGCGCATGATTTCCATTTCCTCTTCGTGGGAGGGATATTCCACCTTTATTTTTAACATGAAGCGGTCCACCTGTGCTTCAGGCAACGGGTAGGTTCCTTCCTGCTCAATGGGGTTTTGCGTCGCAAGCACGAGAAAGGGTTCTTCCAGCGGGAAGGTGGTATCCCCGATGGTAATCTGCCTCTCTTGCATGCTTTCCAGCAGGGCACTTTGCACCTTTGCAGGAGAGCGGTTGACCTCGTCCGCCAGGACAATATTGGTAAACAGGGGGCCCTTTTTGATGGAGAAGTCGCCTGTCTGCTGATTATAGATCAGTGTTCCAAGAAGGTCAGCCGGCAACAGATCAGGGGTGAACTGAATCCGCTGAAACTGCCCTCCAATCGCTTGTGCCAGAGAGCTTACGGTCAGGGTTTTTGCCAGTCCGGGGACTCCTTCCAGGAGTACATGTCCCGATGCCAGCAGTCCAATCAGGAGACGCTCCACCATATAGCCTTGTCCCACAACAACGCGTCCGATCTCTGCACGCAACTCGTCAATGAACGCACTCTCCACGCGAATCCGTTCGTTCACCTCGGCAAGATCAAAATTGGTCATCAATACTGAGTTTGTCAGGAAACTGCGAATTTACGCCATTTGCTCAATCCTGTTCGCACAGACGTGCCCCCGGCGCAATGGGATGACCGTTGAGAAAATCCTGTGCTTCCAGTACACGCTGTCCAGGTGCCTGCAGATGCGTGATGGCGACTGCTCCGGTTTGGCAGGCAACCAGTATCTGCTTGCTTGCCTTGAGTACGGTTCCGGGCGGACCGTCCCCTTGGCCGATCCGTGTCCCGATAATTTTCAGTGTGCCTGATTTCCATGGGGTCCATGCGCCGGGGTAGGGGGAAAGTCCTCGGCAGTGGTTATGGACATGCTCTGCCGGTTCTGTCCATGGAATCCTGCAGTCATCACGGAAAATTTTGGGCGCAGCACTTGCCTGTGAGTCATCCTGCCTGTGCTCCTTTGCCTGTTCGCTTGCAATCAGCCGGGTTGTTTCCAGGACGGCCTGTGCCCCCAGATGGGCTAGTCGGTCATGCAGCTGCCCTGCGGTCTCGTCGGGATCTACGGGGGTAGACCGCTGCAGAATTACATTGCCTGTATCTACTTTAGATTTGAGAAAAAAGGTGGTTACTCCGGTTTCGGTCACCCCGGCCATGAGGGCCCGGTTGATCGGAGCTGCTCCCCGAAACCTCGGCAGCAGCGAGGCATGAAGATTGAACGCCCCCAGTCTTGCGGACGAAAATACTTCACGGGGCAGGATGCGAAAGGCTACTACGACCTGCAGATCACATTTGAGTGCACGGATTTCGGATGCAAATTCTGGATCGTTCACTGATTCCGGCTGAAGGATGGATGCAATTCCCAGACGCTGCGAGGCTTGTTTAATGGCTGTGGGCTGCAGCTTTCGGCCACGCCCGCGTGGCCGGTCTGGTCCAGTGACGACAGCAATGGGTGCATACCCCCCTTCTGCCAGTGCTTCTATGGAAGGCACAGCAAACTCTGGAGTGCCCATAAAGACGATTCGCATTCGGGCTATATTCTTGTGCGATCATCCCAGACGGGCAATGCCAGCTCGTAATCGCCGAATCCGGTCCGGTCTACAAACATGAACTGTCGCCCGATCTGAAAGAAATACCACACCTCCCATGGTTTGTTGTTGTAACTAAAGGTCTGGCGTTTCACCTCATCGGGATGTCCGTGGAGAACAAAGATGTGTCCCCGGTCTGACTGCCATCCCGGAATCTGCTGCCCGAAATGCCGATTGGAATAGTCAATCCGGTAATAGTGTTCTTCCATGGCTTCGTTGCGGACGGTTTCGGGAGTCGGATCCCGCTTGTCCCAGAATGCCTTGAAGCGTTCCCTGAGCTCGGCAGTGTTCGCTGCTCTCCGCAGTTCACGCAACTCATTATTTTGGGCAATGTAGGCGAGCTGCTCAATTGCCTCGTCCAGGTTGTTCAGGTATATGTTCAGGTTGTCCCACTGGATGCTGACAGGATAGAAGGACTGGTCCAGAATGTCCCCATCCAGCCTTTGGAGCATGACGGTCAGGTTGTACTGTCCAAACTCCAGTGTTCTGGCGGGGATGCTTGCAATTTGCTGGTGGCGACCAGCATCTACCTTGAGAGTGTCTGTCCATCTGTTCGGCAGATTTGGCGGAGCGTTGCCATTCTGAGTCAGGAGTGCCCTTGTGACCAGAAGGTGCTGGGGTTCCTCCGTGTAGACTTCATAATAGATTTGCAGGTCTCCGGCTTCCGTGTCAGCAGCGATATAGGGCACAATAGACTGGCGTTCGGGATCAAATCCGGCCAGCAGGACTACATCACTGAGGGCAGCAGGCTGACTAAAGTCCCGAGCCTGTGCGGAGATTTCCCGAAAGAAGGTTCTGGAAGAGGCAATATCTGTGAGTATCATTCCCACGAGATATTGTCCGGGTTCAAGGGAGGCGGAGTAGGTAGAGAGATCGCTCAGCTCCGGGGCAATGGTGTTGGCGAATATTTCTGCAGTGACAGTCTGTTCCCAGACCGGAGAGATGAGTACGTTGCCTGGTTTTCCCTCCTCGTCCAGTCTGGATATTTCTGCCCGGACACGGTACTGTGCAACGAATCCGCCTGGCGTGGGCTCAAACTGGAGGCTGGTGTACGGGATTTCCGTATAGAGGTGCAGATATCCCTGCCCGGATTCTCCTTTGTAGCTCACCGCGCGTACCTGAAACTTGTCTGCGCTGGGCTGTGCCTGCAAAAAGGAGGGAAGGGCCCAGACAGCCAGAATAGTCAGAAGATGCTTCATATGATGGAAAGGGCTTTTACGAAACGTTGACGGTCAAACACCTGCAAGTCTTCAATTCCCTCTCCAACTCCAATATACTTGACAGGCACCTTGAATTCATTGGAAATACCGATAATGATCCCGCCTTTGGCGGAGCCGTCCAGTTTTGTGATTGCCAGACCAGTTACTTCAACACTTCGGACAAATTCTTCGGCCTGCCGAACCGCATTCTGTCCAATGGTAGCATCAAGTACCAGCAATACTTCATGCGGAGCTCCGGGGAGCTGTCGGGACATTACCCGCTTGATCTTGGTCAGTTCATCCATGAGTCCCGTTTTGGTGTGCAGTCTTCCGGCAGTATCAATAATTGCGACTTCTGCGGCGCGTCGAACGGCAGACTGTACCGTATCAAATGCAACGGCTGCGGGATCTGCCCCATGTTTCTGTTTGATAATATCCACATGTGCTCGTTCTGCCCAGATTTCGAGCTGTTCAATAGCAGCCGCCCGAAAGGTGTCACCTGCTCCAATGAGCACACTGCGGCCAGCTTGGGCATACCGCCACGCCATCTTTCCGATGGTTGTCGTTTTGCCTACCCCATTGATTCCCACCACCATGATGACATGAGGACGATTTTCGAGGGGGGCATTAAAATCTGCGGGGAGATCCTGCAGGTTTTCTTCCAGGAGGCCGGCAATCTCGTCATTGACCAGGGCTTGCAATTCTTCGGATGAGGTGTAGCGGTCCTGCACCACCCTCTTTTCAATCCTGCCGACAATTTCAAGTGTCGTATTGATGCCTACATCACTTGTGACCAGTGCTTCTTCAATGCCATCCAGAACGGACTCGTCTACCGTGCGCTTTCCCTTGATCAGGCGACCGATCTTGCCGAAGATCCCATGGCGAGTTTTTTCCAGTCCCGATTCCAGGCGTTCCTGATCCTCCGCCTGTGATCGTTTGAAGAATTTCATGAGGGCTTTCTGTCTTTTGTCAGCTGAGGTTATCTGCGAAAAGTACAGAGTTTAGAGGCAAGTTGTTGATCCATAAGGATGAAGGCTCTGTTGTTTCTGGTAAAAATTTTTGCGTCAAGCAGGAGAATGGCGAAGGTCTTTGAGACGGACTGCATAAACCAGGAGAGACAGCCCCAGGAGTCCAGCTGTCACCCCGAGCGATATGGTTTGAACGACTTCGTCTGCCCTTAGGAGTCCGAGCATGAATGTGATTGCAATGGCCGTGGTCGCTGTTTTGCCGACAAGATTGCTCATGTGAATATGTCCAAGCCGCCGTGTAAGAAAGGTACCTCCGGTCAGGATCAGTATATCACGCAGAAGAATGATCCACAGAAACCAGAATGGCAGGAGCTCCTTCCAGACAAGCGCAATCCCCAGGATCGCGATAGATACCTTGTCCGCAGCAGGATCCAGAATTTTTCCCCAGCCGGATATAGTGTCTGTGCGACGAGCGACCAGTCCATCCAGAAAGTCCGTGAGGGCAGCCACAAGAATCAGGCTGAGTCCCCAACCTACTGGTCCATCTGTCAAAACGATAATGGCTACGATGACAGCGAGTGGGACGCGGGAAATACTGAGTATGTTGGCAAATGTCCAGAAGGATCCCAACATGGAACAAGGCTTTACCTAGCCGTAATTGAACGCTTCACAAGAGAGAGGACAGTATGCTTGAGGTGCTCAAGGAGAGCATCTGTCCGGGAATTTCCAGACAAGTTATATACGCGTATTTCTTGCTTCCGGTTCAGGGATTCGGCAGGGAAGAACACGAGATATTCTCGCCCGAAGGGGATATGGATTCTTCAGATTCTGTGGCCCAGAGCCTCGTGTAAAAAGATTTTTGAGGCCGTCAAATTTCGACCGGGTTCGGGATGGAACCTTGATTTTTCTGAATGTTCTCCTTCCGTTCGCTATTTTCCCGAGAGATTATGATCGCAGTGGAATTCTGCAAGCCATGTCCCACGATCTCATTCCCGCAGCAACTCCTGATCAGGCCTTTGAGGATCCGGGTTGACGGTTCACTTTCGAAAAATTCCTTGAATACCCTCAGGCCCCCACCAGAGAGATCAAAGGATTCGGTCCATCAGCAATCACTCTCGCGGGGCGGCGGTTGCGGAATCTGGAAGATTATTTTGGCAAAAACGCTTTCCTGATGGAGGTACAATGGGCTAAGGGATGATCGCGGTTGCCGAACGAACAGGAAGACAGAATGTCTTCCACATGTACTATTTCCGAGGCCAGTACCAAGAGTACATGGTGTTTGGGAAAGGGGTCAGACGACTCTTCCACCTCCGTGAATATCTTCTCTTTGACAGTCTGGGGCAAACTGTTGATTTGATCCAAAAGAATCATACACACCTTTGCAGGTTCGTTGTCCCGTGGAGAAGCGCACCCTCAGGGAAGAAATTTCTCTGCTCTGCATAAAAAATCTGGCACAATCCGCCCCCGGCACAGATCAAGGGACCTGAGCCTGAGAAATGCGTCAAATATCGCAGAGTGCCATTTCGCAAAGGGGATTTATCCAGCAAAATCCGCAGTACACCCAAGGGAGTTTCAGGCAAGTATCCAGCTTAGAGTAGAAGCCACAAAAGGAAACAGGAATTTTAATCGGGTGCTTTCTTACTTCCAAACCTGTTTTTGCAACCATTCAAAAACAAGTTGCTGGACCTTCTGTGAGGCTCTTTTTACTGGACCAATGTTTACCACTGCATGGACACGCCCTCTGTCGTCAAATTCATAGTCATCTCGGTAAGCCCGATTACAGAATTGGCATTGTGGGATAATATTATGGTAATCATCCCCTGCTGCACAGGGGTCTTTATGCCCTTGCTGTAGTTTGACATTTTCCCCGCCATAGCGAGGGTCGGGTTCCCCCTCATATGCTCCGCAAGTAGCGCACCGCCCTCCAAAAATATTTTTGATTTCACTGAAGCTTGTGGCTTTTAGTCGCATATTGTGCCTGGTGGATCGACGCAGGAACGGCTCAGATACACGTGTTGGATCCAGCTTGTGTTTTCCCTTTACAGTGCCTATCTCCCATCCATCGCGCTTGAGATGCCTGACTTGCTGATCAGGTGCTGCATCAGGCTTAAACGTCAACACAACCTCAGATATGTGGTTCTTGTCCACTTCCTGTCCCTTGTAATGCCACAAAGTGGCAAGCCAGATTGCCTTTGTTGCTTCATCGAAAGATTCTGCGTTGGGAATTTTTACTTGATGTTCTGCAAGATGGATCTGGTGTAACCGCTGTACCTCTTCCCAGGCAGACTGCAATTGAGACCTGTCGGGCACTTTCATATCTTCATTTCCTCTACTCGCTGGTTCGCCCTCAATGCCGTGTTCTTGTCAATTTCCACTCCTAAAAAATTCCGCCCCTCCAACCGGGCAGCAACCCCTGTTGATCCAGATCCTGCAAAAGGATCAAATACGAGTGCATTTTCACACGAAAAGATGCGGATCAGATGCCGAAGCAGATTTACAGGCTTCGCTGTCATATGTCCATGCCGCTCTTTCGGTTTGCGTGCTCTGATAACTGTTCCCGGGAACCGTCCTTCACAGAGGACTGGATTACTGGGATCAATCAATCCAGTTTCCCAGCGATCCCAGTTGTCTACAAATGTTCCGTCCCGGGGTGCCTGTGCCAACACAATCAGTTCGCATTGTGGCTTGAGCTGTGGCGTTTTACGCCCACCCAGCTTCTGTATCAGTCGATGTTTTTCTGAATCCGGAATATCCCTCTTCCGTATAAAGTGATCTTGGCTGAACGCTTTTGCCTGCCCTTCATACCGCCAAGCCAGCATATCTCGAATCTCAAATTCTGCGGACTCAATGGCCATCGCAGCATGATGGACCAGCCGATTTTGCGAAAAGCAGAGAACAAAGCCTCCAGGCCGAAGAATTCGTAGCCACTCCACTGCGACAGGAGTAAGGAAAGATTGTAGACGGGGCCCCTGTGAACGGGTAAACTTCATCCCTGCTGGAAGGGAGCCAACCACGCCTGATTTACGGACACGACTTGATAGCTTTTGGTTATCCCACTCGTCTCCCATGCCGTCAATAAAATACGGGGGATCTGTAACAATAAGGGACACGCTGTCGTCCGCCAGGAGATTCGTGATATCCCGGCAATCTCCCGCAGTAATCCAATCCTGCAGCCTGCCTTCCCGTGTGGCAGGGATATGTGGGGCTCCAGCAGAACCCGCCTGCGGATTCTGCTGGACAATTCCCGAAAAAAAGGGTGCGGGCATTTTCTGTTGTGACTAGTTTTGAGTGTGTAAAGTCGTTTTAACGGAGTACTTATTCACCTTGTCTACCACTTGGATAATAATCGGGCCACCCCGCTCCTTGCTCCTGCCTTGGGATCTCTTGATTTTGTATCAAAATGTAGTACACTCGGAGCCCCTGCCGGTTCCAGCCCTGCGGATTTTGCGGGATAATTCCCTTTGCAAGGGGGCAAAGCATCCGGGAAATCTACTTTTCCCGTAATCATCGTCAGGGAGGCAGGGAAATAGAACATTCTGAACTTCAGACTGCGATATCTCCTGTCCTTCGGTGAAGCAGATCCTGTTTAATCTTTATTCAAGCGGGAGACTGAAATCTTCCCGAACAGGAACCACACAGTGAGGTACGATGTTTATGTGGGTTTCTTGCGAAACACATCTATATCTGTCTAGTATATTCGGAAGTGCTTCCAGTTTATGCATCACGAGGAGTACCTGCAAGAGGCTTCTCTGCTTAATCTGCACCTTATGAAGTGATCGTGCGTACGAAGTCCGATCACAGACCTTTGAATCTTTCATCAAACTTACAGTAAAGCTCCAATGAACTATGAAATACATAAAAAATGGGGGGGGGGGGCAGGATGCCTCTTTCTGCTTCTTTTCCTTGCCACTTCCGGGGCATTGGCCCAGACCCGCTACATTGACCCGGTGCATGGTATAGAGGATGGCGACTGTACGAGTTCGGATCCTGCCGCGGCTTCGGATGGACCGTGTACGCTGACGCGCGCCTTTGTTTCTGCAAATCAGACGGCGGATGCCACTTTCTTGATCCGGGTTCACCGGGTGGGTGGCACGGTGGAGATTCCTGCACCGACAGCTTCCCTGACCGAATCCATCACTTTTGGCACCTATGTCCGAGGAGCGACATCGGCATCTTCTGTAGAGGGGAAGATCATGTTTACAGGCAAATTCAAGGTAGGCATTGAAGGTCAGGTTGCACTTGCCCCGAAAGCGAAGGTCCAGTTTGAGGATCTCACGCTTGATTCTGGAAACAGGTGGGATACCTCGGCTGATGCTCCTCGCCCTGTGTTCAAAGATGCGAATGAGGCGGAGAAGAGAATTATTATTGCCGACAGCCTGATCGTACTTCCATCCAATTCAAAGATTGACAAGTTGATTGTCTCAACAGATTTGACGGTCAGAGGGAAAAAGAAACGGCTCTTCCTTGATGAGCTGGTCGTCAAGCGTGGAGCTACCCTGACCTTGCAAACAGAGGACAGGGCAACGGGTGGGGTCAGTATTGCCATGAAAAAGGGAGACACGAGCGGGAAGATCACTGTGGATGGTGATATTGTGGGCAAGGAGGGGGTGGATGGTACGAGGGAATACAAGAAGGCTCCGATCTGGATTATGGCGCACAACCAGGATGCACGCCCTTATCGGGGAGATGGAAGTGATTACTACACAACCAGTGATACCGGCTGTCTGCGCATTACAGGCAGCGGAACAGTTGATGTTGAGATCCGCATCATGGCAATGGGGAATTTCTGTGTTGATCTGAAGAGAGTTGGCAGGGTAGCCGTGGCAGGGAGTATTGTGGAGCGGGGGGGAGATGCCGATGCGACGACCAGAGCCGGGAAAAATATCACGACAGATGTCTTCTTCAAAAACGAGGTTGTTCTGGATGGCGATCTGGAGCAGTGGAATGATGCACGGGTGGTGTTTGAGAAGGGGGCAACGATCAGGGGGGATATGATTCTGGATGACGGTGCTGTGCCGGACGATATATTTCGGTCTTCGGTCTATGGAGCGGCGCGGGATGCCAGTGTCCGCAAGGGAGTACAGATGGGGGGCAGCAGCAGCAACTATACTTGTGAATATGTGACGGGAAAATCTGCAGCACATATTCCGGGGGTGCAGTTTATGGGTGTAGCGAAGATTGCGGGGGAATTGCATGTGCGATCAAATACGCTCATAAACGGAGCTCCCAATGCTGCCAAGGCCAGTGCTCCATCGTGTGCTCCGCGGGTTCTATTCATGGCTCCAGAGGCAAAGTCCACTACTCCCACTGCCGGACTTGCGGTATTGTCTTCCATTGGCGGGGATTTAGCCGTGGAGGACACGGCAGGCTTTTACAGCAAGGGGCGGGTGTATCTGGATTCTGATATGGATGGAACGGGCGCGGCAATGCGCCGGACGGTGCACAATGTGCAGGTGGGCGGTGACTTGGCTGCCGGGGGCAACACCATCGGAATGGCCTCCCCGTCCACCTCCAGCATGGACGGGATGTGCACGGGGAAGGATCTTTCGTTGTCCTTCGGGAATCACCTCGTACTTACGGATGCCGCTGAGAGCGTGATCATTGGGGACAAGACGAACGGGCTCACGCTGGGGGCCCTGGTGACCCGTGGAGATCTGCGGGTGGAATCTGGGAAAGGTCCACTCACGGTGACAACCTTGCATGTGGGTTCTGGTGCCGAGTTGATGTCCACCAAGGATGTGAAGGTGACGGAGTCGTTGATTCTGCAGGGAGAGCTGAGTGGGGAGCTGGACGAGGCATCCACGATCAAGAAGCTGACCTATGGGAGCCGGACTACGGATGTTGTGAAGAAGGCTTCTCTGGTCACGATGCTGGATGCGCTTGCGATCCATGTAGGCAGCGGGGAGTTGCGTCTGGACGAGATGTACCAGACAAAGAACCTGGGGCTGTGCAGTGGCACGCTGTCGCTGGTGGATGTGGAAAGTACGACCGACTCGACCCTGCATGTGACGGAGCAGATCACGGTGCAGAACGGGATGCTGGTGAAGGATACGAATGATCCGGGAAGTATCTCCACGGACAAGGCAAAGTCCGCCAATATTCTTGATCGGTATGTGTTGACCTACATCACGCCGGGCAAGCGTACGGTGACCGATGCACTGGAATGGTTTGATCCGCAGGATGTGATCGTAAATCATGCGAAGGCAGAGATCACGGCGAGTGGAGACCGCTCGATCATGGGCAAGCTGACGATCACGAAGGGGAAGCTGATCGTGGACGGGGAGTTGACGGTGGGGACTTCTACGCTGAATCGCAAGGGATATTCTGGCAATGTGAATGTGCAGAAGTACAGTGTGTTGCTTACCTCCGGCGCACTGGAAACCAAGGGGCAGGATGTGATGGTGCACGGGAGGGTGACCGTCGAAGGAAAAAGCAAACTCGTGACCGGAGGCGGGGATTTGCATGTACTGGGTCGGGTGGAAGATGGGGAATATGCATACGACACGGCGCAAGTGTTACTTCTCAACAAGGATGCAGTGGTGGATCTGGGGGAGGGCACTTTGCTGCTGGGTCCGGCAGACACGAAAAAGCGGAACAATCTGCGGGATGAGAATGGCTTCAATACGGGTGGGGGGAGCGGCGTGACTTCGCGCCCGAATGCGTCACTGACGCTGACGGGGAGTCTGACGGCGGGGATGATCAAAGTTCCGAAGGGGAGCAAGGAAACCATCATTGATGCGAGTTCGGACAGCAAGATGCTGGGGACGGTTGTTTTTGATGGCACGAAGACCCCGGGAACGGGGAACATGGACGGAACGCTGTATCTGAGGAGTACCACCACTGCCGGGAAGATGCTGACGGTAGACAGTCTGTCGGCGATGCAGGGCTCGGTCGAGACCAGTAACAAAAAGGTGGTGATCACCAAAGCTGTTGCTCTGCATTCGGCCACGCTCTTTCTGCATAGTGACACGACGGAGTTCATGGGTGATGTGATGGTGAGCGGTACGGGCGGGCTGAACGCGGATGTGAACAAGGATACGAAGGCCCGTTCGGTGCTGATCCACGGAGCGTTTACGCAACGGAAAGGGACGACCAGTGGAGACATCGCGGGGGTGAAACTGGATTCCACGACAACGAAGACGGTGATGGGGAATTATATGGTGGACTCGGACACCGTGCGGTATGTGGCGGAACCGGGCTCCAAATTGATCCTGCACAGGGACTTCCACTTTGCAAAGAACGGGAAGCTGAACGCGACGGTGGAGTTCACGGGGGACAGTGTGCAGGTGTTGATGACGGGGGCAAAGGCAGAATTGCACAGTGTCACGGTGAACAACGCAGAGGGGCTGCTGCTGAAAAGCGATGTCATGCAGCAGAGGATGGCCACCCTGACGCTCCGTCGAGGCAAGATTCACAGCATGCCGATGGACGGCATGTTTATGTGGACGGTGCAGAATGTGCAGGTGGAGCAGGAGTTGCGTGGTCGGCTGTCGGCGCAGGAAGGAGACAAGTGTGGTGCGGACAATGACGATCCATGCCAGGCGACGATCTTGCGTGGCTCCAGTCAGTCGTATGTCGGGGTTCCGGTGGTTCGTCACCTGTTACAGGGGACAGCAGGGGCAGGGTTCGAGAGCGGGGGATACCTGTACCCGGTGGGGATGAAAGAAGGAGCGGTGTCGCACTATCGTCCGTTGATCCTGCAACTGTCTTCGGACCTGAATGACACGACTGCCGTGACCGTGTCTCCGATCATGGACTCCGAGAAGAGGCCTCTGAACCTCACGGTTCCAACAGCGGGCGGCAGTCTGACGCTGGATGTGCATGCCCCGTTCTTCTGGAAAATTGATTTGGGGGAGGAAGATTTGCAAGAGAATACAAATATTCGGCTTGCAGCGGCGGGACTCCAGAATGTGGCAGATGTCCAGGGGTTGCGGATCGTGCAGTGGGACTGCATGTGGAAGAATCCGAAGCTGGCAGGACGGGTTCCTGCCCAGGCGGATGCGGGTTCATTTGCGATAAACGGATATCTCAATGGAGTGGTGAACCTGACGCAGGAGGGGATTGGTCTGGAAAGCTGTGCGATTCTGGGGATTGCGGCGAAAGGGGCGGAGAATCCGATTGATCAGGCAGATCTGGGCGGGGGGCAGGCGATGGTCCAGTTCATTCACAATGTGCCGCTGCCCACACAGGTGGAGGTGCATCTGGGGGACATCCGAATTGGCAGCGGAATGCAGTTCCGCAGTGCTACGGAGTATCGTCCCGTGGGGGCAGGCAGTCATGAACTGAAGATCCAGGCGGCGGGAGTGCCAGCAGAGCAGGCGATCACGAGTACTCTGTCCCTGAATCCGAACACGAATACGGTGGTGATTGCCCATGGGAGTCTGGCAGAGCCGAAGCTGAAGATGCTGGACATGCGAATGACTTCTTCGGTGGCCGCCAAGGCAGAGGTGCGGCTGGTGCACGGATCTGCGGATCTGGGAGCAGCGCAGGTGCAGGTGATGGACCCGGCCGATCCCATGATGCCGGTGAGTACCCTGGCGGGGAATCTGATGCTGAATGAGGAGACCCGGCGATACGCCTCGCTGGATCCGTTGGTTCAGGTCATGCGTGTGAAGTCTGCAGATGGAGAGTTACAGGAGTTCTACGAGCTGGACCTGTACGGGTATGGAGGGCAGACGCTGGTGCTGAACCTATCCGGGATGCGGAACGATCTGACGATCCTGGGAGTGGACCGAAATGGAGAGATCGTCCCGGTACAGACGGTGACCGGGGTAGAAGAGGGCGCAGAGCTTCCGACGGAGTTTGCGCTGCATGGCAACTATCCGAACCCGTTCAATCCGATCACAAGAATCCAGTTTGACCTGCCGGAGAATGCGCAGGTGCAGGTCCAGATTGTAGACATGCTGGGACGGGAGGTGATCACGCTGCCAGCGCAGGAATTTGAGGCTGGCGCGAACCGGAGCGTAGAACTCCATGCCACCAGCCTGGCGAGCGGGACCTACCTGTACCGGCTGATCGCAACCGGTGCAGAGCAGAGGCATGTGAAGACCGGACGCATGACGCTGGTGAAGTAAGAAATAACCAAGAAGGCTGTGCAAGAAGTGTGGCAGAGCACCCCGATATGCAATGACATATCGGGGTGCTCCAGGTTTATGGGGGAAAGCTGACGGATGGTCCCATGGTCCGTTCCGGTTGTGTCGCCTGTCACGAGCCAGTGTACTTGGCACATGTGAGGATCCGGTGTGGAAAACCAGGGAAGTGAATCCACTGTCTGCATTAGAATCGGATACACCAGCTTTATTGCACGAGCCTATTGCAAAAATCGCAGATAACGAAGAAACATTGCTCTGGGAACACTTAAGGGCACATCAGATCAGACATGAATATATTTTTGCAAGAGCTTCGCACACATAAACCACTCTCAGTGCAAAGATACTCTGTTGAGCAGAGTCCTTCAGGCAGGACTGAAAGAAAAAGCTCTCCTCTCCATAAGATGAAGCATGAATCAAACAGTTTCATAACCTGCCTGTATCATCATCATGCGATTAGCTCATGCTCCATGCGATTTTTCAGAAATAAAAGAGTGAATACTTTATAACTCTGTTCGAGGTGTCAGTTTGGGGCACGGGCCAAAGAATCAGATTCTTGGCAGGTTCACCGAAGGTGATTATCCTTGCCTCTGTCTCATAAACAAGAATTATCATTATGGTTACCAGAAGAGAATTTCTGGCTCGGTCAGGAGGAGGGATCCTTTTGGCAGGCCTTCCCAGAAAGAATTTGACCATAAAGGATGTGATTAATTTGATTGTGGAAGAGATCTCTGGAGCACAACTGAACCCGACAGTGGATACAGTCAAGTCGGGAGACCCGTCCCAGCCAGTCCGGGCGGTTCTCACCACTTTTCTGGCAACGCAGTCAATTGTTGACTACGCAGTACAGCACAATGTGAATCTCATCATAACGCATGAACCGGTCTTCTACAATCATCTGGATGAAACTCAGTGGCTGGAGGACAATCCTGTGTATCAGAAAAAGCGAGAGGCTCTGGAAGATAACGGAATTGTGGTATGGAGATGTCACGACTACTGGCATGCATACAAGCCGAGTGGTATTGTAACAGGTGCACTCAAGCTTCTTGGCTGGGAGGCCTATGCGGATACGGATCACCCCCAGTTGTGCCGGATTCCTCCCGTATCCCTGGCACAACTCTCCCGGTTCATGAAGGCCCGCTTTGGTGCAAAGCGACTGCGTGTGATAGGAGAGGCAGACATGTCATGCAGCAGGGTAGGGATGCTGCCCGGTGCTACAAGTGGACAGCGGCAAATTGAGATGCTGTCAGATGTGGATGTTCTTGTTGTCGGAGAAGTACGAGAGTGGGAAACGACAGAGTATATCCGGGATGCAAACTGGCAGGGCAACGAACAGAAGGGACTGATTGTGCTTGGGCATGCGCTGAGTGAAGAGCCAGGTATGGAGTGGCTTGCGCAGTGGTTAACTCCGCGATTGCCCGGTGTGATTATAGTACATCAGCCCTGTGGTGATCCGTTCTATTTCGTATAAACGGTCTCCCTGGATCCATGATGTGCTTCCTGCCAGCGGGATCCTGTACAGGACAGACTCTAAACAAGCAGATACCTGTCAGATGTCGGCAGGGGGAGCATCATAATCCGGGTTTGGGCGGGGCATAAGAGCACCAGCTTCCTCTCTCCATGCTCTCAGTCGTTGTAACAGATCCTGTGTAATTCCGGGTTCAACCTGGCTAATGTCTCTAGCCTCTCCCGGATCTGAATCAAGATCATAAAGCTCAGCAGAGTCATCCTCAAACCACTCAATGAGCTTGTACTTTCCATGAAGGGACGCTCCAGAGGGGCGATTTGCAGAGCCGTGATAATGGGGAAAGTGCCAGTAAAGTGTTCGGTCTGATACAAGTTTCGCAGACAGATCCATGCCATCAACTGGAGTGGAGAGTGGAACTCCGGCCAGTGCTGCAATGCTCGGGAGCAAATCATCGGTTGTCCCTGATATGTCCATTATTTCAGGCATATCGTGTGGTCCGTCAATGATCAGGGGAATCCGGATTCCCCCTTCATAGAGCCACCCCTTTCCTGCACGAAGTGGCAGATTGGAAGTTGGTGCCCATCTGCGATCTTCGCTCAGTGTGGACAGTCCTCCGTTGTCTGAGGTGAAAATAACAAGAGTGTTTTCCCGGAGTCCTGCATGATCCAGTGTCTGCAGAATTCGTCCAACACTTTCGTCCACAGATGCAATCATGGCAGCATATGTTGCATTATCCTGAGTTATGCGGGTTGCACCTCCAAAGGCTTCCTGAATAAATTCTGGAGAACTGTCAGCAGCTGAGAACTGCTGAATCTGCTGAGGCTTGGCCTGCAGCGGCGTATGGACTCCGTAGTGGGAGAGCACCAGGAGAAATGGATGTTCTTGATCAGAGGTGATGAAGTCTGTCGCAAGGTCTGTGAGGCGATCTGTCAGGTAAGTGCTGTCTGGATCTGTTTCAAGGTCGGGCACATTTGAGGGAGGAAAATTTTCGCTGGCGTACGGGGCAAAGTAGGATCCAGGCTCCCCTGCATCATTGACGGCAAGCACAGTTTCGAATCCCTGATATTCTGGACGGAAATCCCCCGTGCCCAGATGCCATTTTCCAATGTACGCTGTATTGTAGCCAGCCTCTTGGAAAACCTCTCCGATGGTAACCTCTTCAAGTGGAAGGGCATGCTGATACTCGGCCTGGAGAAGACGGCCATTTGCCATTCCTCCAATCCAGTTGGTGATTTGAAGGCGAGCCGGGTGCTTGCCGGTCATAATACTGGCACGCGTGGGAGAGCAGACGGAGCTGGATGAATAAAATCGGGTGAATCGGGTCCCTTCAGATGCCAGACGATCAATGTGAGGAGTCCGATAAAACTCGCTTCCGTAGACACTGGTATCCATCCATCCCAGATCGTCAACCAGGATGAGGACGACATTCGGCCGGCTGGAACCGCATGCCGTCAAAAATAGCAACAGGAAGATGAGAGAGCGGCTCATAATGTAGTGGCTAACGTATTCAGCTGGCTCACGAGAAGGTCAATTGGGATTCTGGGGTTTTCCACAAGTTTAGTGGAGAGCAGCTTCACATTTACTACCCAATGCGATGTACTTTTAACTGATCACCAGAAACGAATTTCCTCCACTTGCTTACCTCATCCTCCTGGGCCGTGAAATAGAATATCTGCCGGTCCGAAGCAAGAGTGAAAATCGTTTTGATGATTGCCTCCGCACGTGTGTCGTCACTGTTTGCCAGAGTCTCATCCAGAGTGATCGGAAATCGGTAATTGCTTTCCTGGGTCTCCACAAATGCAAGACGTACCGACAGGAGAAGCTGGACTCTTGTCCCACTGGACAGTTCCGTCAAGTCAAAATCACGACTCTTCTGGTTATCCCTTGCTCTGAAGCTGTCATCTTGCGGGATGATCAGGGTATAGCGTCCATCGGTAACACGTTCGAAGTTCTTCTGTGCACGCTCAAATACCGGCGGTGCATTTTTGATGGCATCTTCTCGGAGCTTGTTCAAGATTACCTGTCCAATTGCCTTTGCAGCTTTTTCTTCGCGGATACGCTCAAGTGCAACACGCTTGGATTCTTTTTCTGCCAGTGCATTCTCCAGTGAGTTGCCTTGTTCAGCGCGTTCAATGTTGGCAGCAAGTCGGGTAAGCTGTTCCTGCAGCTCCCTCTCTCTTGCAGCTTCCTGCTCTGCGGACAGGAATTCATCCTCAAGATTTTCCACCTCAAGAAGGGAAGCATGTTCCTCCGGGATATTCTGGCAAGGGTCCAGGCTTTTGGCCCGGATCCGCAACTCGTTTGCCTGCTCTTCGGCTTTCTTCCAGGTGGAATATTGTCTGGCACAGTCCGCAAGGCCTGAGAAATCACCAGTGCTCAGCTCCAGTTGTGTGAAAATTTTATCAAACTCCAGCTCCTGTTCTTTCTTCTGTGTCCTGGTGGCTTCCAGAGCGGTTTCTTCCTGTCCGAGTCTGTCGTGGTCTCGTTTAGTTGCATCATCATCCTGCCGCAGTTGATCCAGGATTCCCTCGGCATCCCGTGGATCTGCAGGACTTTCGTAGCCGTGCCTGGCAAACCCGTCCCTTATTTTTGCCAGAAGATTCGTATAGTTTGCGGACACTTTTTCGTATCGCCTGGTCAGATCTTTCGTTTGTTCATCCAGCTCTCGCCAGTGCAGGATACGATCAACGAGATCAATCAAAGAGGGGGTATCATTTGCAGGGAGCAGATGCAGAGAATCATACAATTCCGTTTTCCGCGTATCAAGCTCAACTTTTTCTTCACTCAGGTTTTCCAGATGTCGATCTGCTCGTGCCAGTTCAATGGACTTCAGATCATTTAGCTGTTCCTGAGAGCGTTTTTCGATCAACTGTTGCAGTCCTGACTGTAAAGCATGCACATCGGGATTCAGAGGCAGTTCAGGAAGGATTTTTTTCAGACTCTCCTTCCGAGCGGGGGAGAGTTCTTGTGGCATATCTGATCGGAGCAACACACGAATCCAGAATGTAAGGGCACTGATCAGTAATCCAGAATATCCGACTGGATTCTGGGTAATAATTCCTGTTGCCAAAGACAGAATTGCAGACAGGATAACCGTTCCCATAAGAAGTATGTCCACTCTTCGCTTTTGCGGGGAATCACGCTCCAGTTCCAGGATCCATTGCTGGACGACATGTTGTGCGTCCCGCAACTTATTTCCGTCAATGCCTGCATCTTTATCCTGAACACTCTCCAGCAGGCTCTTCAAGTCTTTCAGTGTCCGGATTCTTTGCCTGTAAGTCTCAGAATTTTTTGCATATTCTTGCAGGCGTTTCAGGTGATCCCGGGTAAAGTTCAGATCTGAGTTCTCTGGCAGATGCCCTCCCAACTTTTCCCATGCTTGGATTGCCCGCCCTTTTGATGCTTCCAGTGTTTCCTGAAGCTGTTCCATCTCCCGATATTTTCCAGAGCAGTCACGTACTTCAGAGCTTAACAGACTCAGTTCTCTCGGTGCCAGTCCATTCGGAGGGAGACGGTTTTGTGCAAGGCTTTCCCGGATTGCCTGGATTGTACTTTCTCGGGTATGCTCCTCCTTCGCCAGTTGATTAATGTTGTGGGCCAGTTTTTGCGCCTTCTCCACAACATCTGTCAGGTCATGGCTGGATCGAATTGCAATCGGATAGGCATTGGCGATCTCTGCTACTTTCCCATACTCTGATTCAGCAGTACGCCATGTTCGAATCTTTTCAATCAGGACCACGCGTTCCGTAGCCTCTCTGGATATGCGGAGTTCATCCATCAGTCTTTTGCGCTGATGCTTCTGCTCCTGGAGGGTACGCTGCTCCTGAATCACTTCTTGCAGTTTCTTGCTGGCAGCCTCAAACTCTTTCGCTTCATTTGTTTTGTTATAGCGTTTCTGGAGACTGAACTTCAGTTTCATGCCGGCAGCTGCGATGTCAAAGCCACCATTTGCCTGCTTGATGATATCCTGGGCCAGGTCATTGTCTCCTGCTTTTTCGGGAAGCAATTCCTGCAAAGACAGGTGATAGCTTTTGAGGCGGAGAAGCTGAGGCAGGGTACTCCGGTCCACGGGTTCTCCATTGATCCGGCATATCTCGCGTGGACCCTTAACATCCAGATGGATGGACCGGGGACCAGAATGCAGTTTCGCCTCTGCATGCAGGTTTATTTTACGTCCAGCACTCGGGAGAAGCAGCCCGTTCAGTGCATTGGCGATGGTCGTCTTTCCCGCTCCGTTTGGTCCATGGATAATGTTGAGGTGGGCAGACAGCTCGGAAAGGTACAGATCAAAATAGAGACCGTACACGCGATCAATACGCACATCCTCAAAGCACAGGGGTTCAGCCATTGGTCTCTCTTTGTACAAGGAGTTCATCAAGCAGAAGCATTGCCTGCCGGGTTGTTAACCTGGATAGCGTTGCCGGATCGGGCTCTTTTTCACCAAGCCCCTTGAACCCAGCACTTTTGTAGACAGAGGCTGCAGCAGCTTGTGCCTCTTCCAGTAGCGAATGATGTTCATTGCTTTCGAGTTCCAGAAGCCATCGTGCCAGCATGCCTGGAGGATCGTTATTGAGAAGGGAAATTTCCTGCAGATCCCGAACCGGGGCGGTATCAAGAGACAATCTGTCAATGCTGATGCTGCATTCATTGACCCGGGCATCAAACATATCCGTACTGGTAAGTCCCTCGGTGGACAGCTGTCGGTGCAGCACTGTATTTCCTGTGAGAACCACTCGGCAGCACAGGTGTCGGAGTTCGGGGTGGTCGTGAACAATCTCGTTGCCAAACCGCTCAATCTGTGCAGTCACATCCATATTAATATCGTCAATCTGGACTTGGTCAGATATGTCAATGGGAATTTCCTCATAACGCACAGATGCCAGAGGCAATTGCTCCGTCTGAATATGGTTCTGATCATCAATGGTAATCAGCCAGGGTCCGTGTATGCCCGTTTCGCCCGGGTCCAGAGGCTGCGGTGAACCAGGGTACAGGATCGGTGCCCTGGTATCCTTGTGAAGTTTTGGGGCATGCACATGTCCAAGCAGCCATAAATCCACTGGCTGTCCATTCATGTCTGCCTTGAATAGCGGAGCATACTTGCCTTTGCTCTCCAGATCCCCATGCACAATCCCTACTGTGAAGGTATCACTTTGCGTGAGGTTCAGTGTATCCAGGGGGGAGGATTCATGATGGGAACTGGGGAATGACCAGCCAACGCAGCGAAGAGAACGCCCAGAGCGAGTCTCCAGTGCGACCTCACTCCATATGCCATTCTGTCCAAGAAACTTGAAGTGATCGTCGGATATGGATTCTACGAGCTGGGGAAAGACAGCATAATCATGATTGCCGGCAATTGCGACAACCGGAATACTGGCATCAGCCAATTGTCTGATGCCTCCTCGCAAGGTTCCATAGGCCTCAAAATAGGAGTTCTGGTTATCCGCCATGTCACCCGTCAAAATCACGGCATCCACATGCCGTTCAATTGCCTCTGAAACCGTTCGCTCCCAAACGGTACGCACAGACAGGATCGGGGTATCTGCTGGAACCCTGGACGGATATCGTCCCAGGTGAGCATCTCCGAGACACAGTAGTTTGATCAAAATGCTTTCGGGAATGGTGAGACTTGCAATATACCAACAAAAGTGATACTATGGTACAGAGGTACCAACCTTTTACTGATTGTTTAGTGTGAACCTGTATGATTGCGAGGGAGTGTACATGAATCTGACTCACAGTGATCAAGAAGATTTGCATGGTGAGCGAGGGAAAGCCCGCCAGATGGCCATGCGAATTCTTGTGCGAATGTTGCCTGTCTTTGGTGCGGAAGAGTTTCTGAATATCACAGCGGCACATATTGACAGCTCGCTTTTTCAGGGCGATGCCACCCTTGAGTATGCCGAGAGACTGTCAGATTGGGGAGCAGAGGTTGTTGTTCCAACGACACTCAATGTGAGCGGGGTAGATGAGCATGGCTGGAAGAGATGGGCCGTGCCTGCGGACTGGGCCGAAAAATCCAGGAGGCAAATGGTTGCCTATCAGTCCATGGGATGCAAGCCGACCTGGACCTGTGCACCATATCAGGAAAGTGTGCGTCCAGTGCAGGGGCAACAGGTTGCATGGGGTGAATCCAGTGCGGTCGTATTCGTCAATTCTGTTCTGGGGGCGAGAACTGCCAGATATCCCGATCTCCTGGATATCTGCACAGCGATTACGGGGCGTGCCCCCGCGGCAGGGCTGCATTTGAATGAGAATCGCCTGGGGCAGGTGCTCTACAGTCTGAAAGATGTCCCGTTTGCTCTTCTGGAGGATGACAGTTTTTACGGAGTGCTGGGGCATCTGATTGGTGCAGATACAGGCACACAGATTCCTGTGATTGAAGGGCTTGATATCCATCCGAATGAAGATCACCTGAAGGCACTCGGAGCAGCTGCAGCTTCGGCAGGGGCAGTCGGGCTGTACCATATTCCTGGTGTCACGCCCGAAGCTCCAGACCTGCGTACAGCATTTGGAAATCGCCCTCCTGTTCGAAGGGTTGAGGTAACCATGGACATGCTTCGCACCGTTCGCAGGGAGCTGACTACAGCTGGCGGCGATCAGGCAGACATGATTGTTCTTGGAAGTCCGCACTTTTCATTGAGCGAATTTGCCTCGCTGGCAAAACTTGTCAGAGGGCAGTGCAAACATGAACATGTTCAGGTTCTGATCACCGCGAGCAGGACGGTTCGTGCCATGGCGGACAGGGCAGGGTATCTGGATCCGATTCTAAAGTTTGGCGGGACAGTGACAGTTGATACCTGCATTTTGACCAGCCCGATGCTTCCTGATTCGGTTGGTGTCCTGATGACAAACTCTGCGAAGTACGCTTATTATGCCCCGGGGTTGTTGGGGACTTGCGTAGTCTATGGATCACTCGAAGACTGTGTTCGGTCAGCTATATCAGGCAAGGTTACAACAGATCTGGAGCGATGGAGCATGTAATTCACGGGCAGGCTCTGGTGAAAGGAGCGGCTTCAGGTTCTCTTCTTGCGAGTAACGTTCCGCTCAGTTTCTGGGGCGGGTATGATCAGTTTACAGGTGAGGTGATTGATCGCAGGCATCCGCTTTCGGGAGAAATTGGGACGGGACGCATTTTGGCTATTCCCGCTTCCAGAGGATCAAGTACAACTACTGCAGTCCTGCTTGAGGCGGTGCGCAGGGGGACCGCTCCTGCGGCTCTGATCACAAGTCAGCCGGATACGTTTATTACGCTTGCTTCGGTAGTTGCCGATGAGCTGTATCAAAGACCGATTCCTGTACTGGTTCTGGAGAGCGAAGCTTTCCAGAACCTGAAAAGCGGCCAGCATGTGGCACTGGAGCAGAATGGAACGCTAACGGTCAGGGAGTAGCAGGCTTGTGTGCTGCAAGAACCTCGCGCTTTCCGGGTGGTCCGGGTCGCCGAGTTACGGAGAATCCGCTGGCGATTAATGCTCTTCGAACATGTCCGGCAGCGGAATAGGTTGCAAGGATGCCTGCAGGCCGCAGAGCGTCATATAATCGCTGGATAAACTCTGATGTCCACAGTTCCGGGTTCATCTTTGAATCAAATCCATCCAGATAAATCCGATCACAGGAGCAGGGTTTTGGGGAAATTCCCGTGGCATCCCCAATCTCCAGGTGGAGAGTACTCTTCTGTATATGGGATAGCTGATACGAGCCGTCTGGGATTCTGCCAGGAAGGGTGTTTCGCCACTGGAGGAAGGAATCTGACAGGGAGGTGAATTCGACAACATCCCCGTAATGCAGTTCGGACAGTATTTCAGCGCGGGGCACATGCAGATCCACTCCGATGTAGGAAAGTCTTACATCATGGCGCAGTGCGAGTGATGCGGTAAGAAGCCAGTTCAGCCCTGCACCGAACCCGATTTCCATGATGACTGCCTTATGGCTGGATGTGAATAGTGGCTTGATTTCCGCTCCTTCAAGAAACACATGTCTGGATTCCGTCAGTGCCCCGTGCATGGAGTGAAAGGATTGCTGATAGCGAGGGCTGTACAATGTGCGGCTGCCGTCCCGGGTAATGAGAAGTTCCAGAGATTCCCCCATGCGGTATGTTCGCCCTTGTCTCTGGCAAATCCCCATATCAAAGGAGGCCAGAAATCTCTGATGACGATTGCTTGTGCCGATGAAATGTTACGAAATCATCATTTGCGAGGGACAGATTCTACAGATGCGCAGGTGATGAACATACTGCTTGTGAGATAACTCCCCTGACGTAATTCTCCCCGTACATATCCCTTCACTTGAAGATAATGTGTGGCAAATCTCCGACAAGGCCGAAAATTGGCACAGACAGCGAGACGCGGGGCAAGAGCGGAAATTCTCCCACAACCTCGGAGGTAAACGGGAATTACGTCTGCGATTTACCGGACAGCAAGGGCAACTTCAAACAGATCAAGCCGGATAGCCCCCAAAAATAGAATTGCCGAGTGATCTTCTGACAGTAAATCAGAGGGAGTTCACCAGTTGCCCTCCCGTGCAATTCGCAGGATTTCCGCGGAGATCAAAGAGTTTCCAGGTAGTGCTCGGCAGACTGCTTGTAGCTGCCGTATGCAGCTCCCTGGAATGCGTTTTTTGCGGCATCCTTGTCATTGATGCTTACATAGGCTTCTCCCAGGACATAGTAAATCTTTGCCTTGTCCGTACGGCTTCCATTGTGGATTTCCAGCGCTTGCTGTGCAGCCGAAATTGCTTCACTTGCCTCTCCCCTGACATAGTGTGCCAATGCCATGTAGTAGTAGGAATCTGCATCCGCGTCCATGAGTTCAGACAGATCTGCCAGTGCAGCCAGAGCAGCATCGGCATCTGATCTTGTTGCATTCTGCTTACCCAGCGCAGATGATGCTTGGCCAATGAAATGCCCGCGTATTCTCTTCTCAGCGGCAAGACTGGTTTTACGGTCGCCGGGAGCTGTAGCAGCGGCAACCCAGCTCTCCAGTGCCTCATCCATGCGTCCCAGCTTTCCCAGTGTCAATCCCTTGCCGTAAAGATTTTTGATGTAATCGGAATAGATCGCGTCACCATCGGAATAGTGCTTGAGGGCAGTCTCAAAATCTTCGGCTTTAAATGCAGCAGTGCCCAGCTTGTAGTCAATCTGTGCAGCGGCATAGCGGGCACGGCGAGCCACTTCTGGATCGGAGGCATCATCTGCACCAGTAGCTGCCATAGCAAAAAGGCCACGCGCATCCGCCCAGTCTTTGAGCTTTGCTGCTTCCTGAGCAGCATTAAAGTCTTCCTTGTATTGCTGAGCAATTGCGGGAATTGAAGTAACCAGCAACAACAAGGCTGTCAGGAGAAATCCGGCTTGGATGAGACGAGGAAGTTTCATTTTGGAATCACGGAGTCGCATAGAAGTTAGGTTAAAAGATTTGTAACAGGTTTCTGTCAAATAAAGCATACTAACCGTTTCTTTCCTTTGGGGTTCCAACAGGATACAGTTATATAGCGCAAAAATCCTGCCGATCACAGGTCTACCGGGCGACGTTTCAGGAAAAACACTCCCTCTCTACCCGAGGTGACGACAATCGTGCCACTCTTGAAATACGGATAGTTGCTCCATGCCCCAAGTACAGCAGAATTGTCATTCGGACCATACGGAACCGTGTCAAAGTGCCCCGCCTCCACAGGATTTTCCGGGTCCGAAATATCTACGATTCGAAGTCCTTCCACATAGTTGGTCTGGTACATGACATCACCCTGAATGTACAGGTTGTGGTCAATTGCACTGGAAGGGCCAAAGTATTCCTTCACCATGACCGGATCCTCAAGATCACTGACATCAAAGATGAGCGTACGCGTGGCAGCAACCATTTCAGCCATCTCATCTCCCTCGTCATTGAGATAGAAGTAGCGATGATCCTCAGTCAGCCAGCCCTGGTGTGTATAGGCAACATTGGGGTATCGGGCAACGGCCAGAGCAACGGGAGCTTCCTTGTCGGTCACATCTGCAATGGAGAGTGCCGTTCCATTGGAGCTCAGACATATCTCACGCCCCAGGTAATCAAGATCAGGTCCGTTGTAGGTGACACACTGCGCATCATGTGTGGTCCCTGTTCCAAGTGCCCCCGTTCGGGTATCTGCAAAGCATCCGACGAAAAAGGGATTCAGAGGATCCTGAATATTGATCATGTGCAATGCCCCTCCACATGTTTCTCCTCCCGCTTCGCTGCCGACAGCATAGGCATATCCGGTCTCCTCGTTGATCACAATGTTGTGGGAACTGTAGATTCCCTTGTACAGGGCCGTTTCTGAGAATATCTGCGGTTCCGTAATCCCGCGGAGTTGGGTCAGATCAAAAATTTGCATATGATGGGCACCCGCTCCGTCAGACACAATAAATGCATGATCCTTGTAGACCTTGATGTCACGCCAGATGCTCTGGTTTGCTGTGGAGGTTTTGGGCAAATTTCCGAGATATACCGGATGGAAAGGATCTGTAAGATCAATAAACGAAGTTCCGTCCGTCCGACCCACCAGCGCGTATTCTCGTCCGGTTTGTGGATCCTCCCACCCCCAGACATCATTGACCTGTATGCCGCGCCTGGCACCAATCTCTCCCCGGGTCAGGAACGAAATCATGTCCACTTCTGCACACGGAAACATGCCGGCAGCACCGCTCTCGCATTCAGTTATTTCTCCGGTGATGGACGGAATTTCACTGGCGGGATTGAAGAGTGCATCTCCGATAATAGCCCCCTCAGTCGTGGTGTGAAGGGGAAATACCGCTCCTTCGTAATTGTCGTGTCCAGTGGCACCGACTGCAACAATGTCGCCACCGGCCGCCAGGGCTGCCCCAAATTCACTCCGAAATTGCAACATGCCGGGACTGATGGCATCGGACAGTTGCATGTCTGCCAGATCCAGAAAATACACGCCGCCTTTCCGCTCATGGAAATGAGCAGCAGATATCCAGAGCCTGTCGTCCTGGGGGGCCAGTGCCTCACCAAAGCGGTAGTCTGCGTCCGAATCAGGAGGCACTACGGTATGCGCTTCGTTCCAGTATCCGTCTTGATTTCTTGAAAAGAGTGTGACTGTGCCGCCATTGCGCCTTGGTGCTCCAACGGCAAGATAGTCGCCAACAGGTGTAACGGACATCCCAAACCGGTCTCCTCCCCCTCCTTCGGGGGTAGCGAGCTCCTGTACCTGTAATTCTGGAGCTTGGCCGCGAGAGTAGACGAGGACACGCCCTGTTCTGTTTTTCCAGTGGGGGGCACTGACAATAAGATCAGTACCGTGGATTGTAACAGCATTGCCATATCCGTCCTCTGTGGATGTCTCGTCATGGATCAGTTCACGAGTCATGGACCACGCTCCAGTTTCATCACGGGAATACAGATAGGCATGTCCGATTGAAGTTTCTCCACCCGGAGCACCGATCAGAAGCTCATCTCTTTTCAGCGAGATGGCAGTTCCAAACCCTGTATGCGGCTGGGTCAGGATTTCTGATAATGTCCAGGTTCCCTCGTCGGAACGCGAATAGATATAAACTTTATTTTCGAGAGGGGCACCCACGGCTAGTGTGGCATGTTCGGATGCCAGGCTTCGACCAAATCCGGTAGCAATTTCTCCACCGGGTGCAAGAACTTGAACCTCTTTCCATGTACCGTCTGCTGTCATGTCATATACAAAGACATTCCCTGGAAGAAGGAGCTGTCTTCCTTCCCCGACCATGATCTGTCCATCGTTTACGGCGACTGCCCCGCCGAACTGGAGGGCATACTGGGCATTCAGGGCTCCTGGAGTACAGGAAAGGACCAGTGCAAAAGCAAAAATTCGTCTCATTTGGCGATAGGCTGGTTTCTGTAGGGAAATTACGAACTTTTCGGATTCTTTACGAGGGCAGGGGAGCGGTGTGACTTGCAATTATCCTTGATCGGCAGATCCAGTAACAGCTGTTCAATTCACCGAAACCAGATGAATCGCTCCACCAGTGCTGAGTAGCAGACTCAATCATGCCACATGGATATGGAAAACTGCAGAGGCATGGAGGTATACGGTCATGCTTGCGGGTATAAACGGGCAGGAAGCAACCGTCAGAGATGTTCCCCATGAGTGAAGATGGTATCGGATAAGGCTGCAAAGAAATTAGGCTTTGATGTTGTGACAGGGCAGTTACGAGAGTCTCTGGCCAGCTCCATGGGGGCAGAAGAACTCAATGCTCTGCATCCAGCGGCATGTCCAGAGGTGCGCAGGGAGTCTCTCATGCTTACCGATGCACTACAAAGCCGCCTGCTGTGCGGGGAAACATTGCCGCTGCAGGATTGCGTAGATGTTCGCCACACCTGGAAAAGGCGTATCCTGACCAGTCCATGCTTGGCCCAGAGTCTCTGAATGAGGTTCGCAGGGCCTGTTGCGCAAGCCGGCGAGTTCGTACATTCTTTGCAAAAGAGGAGTACAGCACTCTGTTCAGGGTTGTGCGCCCGATCACAGTCTTGCAAGAATTGGAAGATCAGATAGAGAACGCGATTGACACAAGCGGGAAGGTGCTTGATTCTGCCTCTCCAGCACTGCGTCAAATTCGCAGAAAACTGCATCAGAGGCAGGAAGCGCTCAGGGAAAAATTGCGCACGCTGCTCGGTCAGGCAATCCAGCAAGGCTATGCAGCAGAGAATCAGATTACCATGCGCGCCGGTCGTATGGTGATCCCGCTGCGTGCGGAAGCCAAGCGAAAAATGCGAGGGTTTGTGCATGACAGCTCCGCAACCGGGCAGACAGTATATCTTGAACCGGCAGCATGCCTTGATCTGGGGAATGAAGTCCGAATACTGGAAGGACAGGAGCAGCGCGAAATGGAACGGATACTGCGGGAATTGACAGCAAACATCAGAGAGCACGCTGCGGAGATTGAAACAAATCTCACGATCCTGGGAAGGGTTGATCTCCTGCATGCCAAGGCCCGGCTCAGTGCCAGATTGCGGGGCATTGTCCCCATACTGTCTGAAAAGCCGGTTCTGGATATTCGGGAAGGAGTGAATCCAGCTTTGTTTCTGGCAGGCAAATCCAGGGAGGTGATTCCCCTGACTCTGTCAATAGGCGGAGAGAGCAGGACACTTGTGATCACGGGCCCGAATGCAGGGGGCAAAACGGTAGCAATGAAGACATGCGGACTGATGCTCGTTATGCTGGGATGCGGGATTCCGGTTCCGACACACCCGGAATCCGTATTTGGCTCGTTCCGGCAGATTCTTGTTGAAATCGGAGATGAACAGTCTATTGAGCAGGACCTGTCTACATTCAGTGCACGGGTTGCCGGGTTACGGGAGATGTGCAATGAGGCTGCCGAGGGAGTGCTCCTGCTGGTTGACGAGATCGGAACCGGAACAGACCCCAGCCAGGGAGCGGCACTGGCACAGGCGATACTGGAGCATTTTACAAATTCAGGAGCACTGACGATTGTGACAACGCATCATGGCACGCTGAAGGCCTATGCGCACGAAACCGATGGAGTTGAAAATGGATCAATGGATTTTAATGAAGAGACACTGCGTCCGACATTCTTCTTTCGGCAGGGACTCCCTGGCTCGTCATATGCGTTTCGGATTGCCAGCCGAATGGGATTCAGCTCTGCAATCCTGGACCGGGCTCGTCAAATTCTGGGAGAGCCGGAGGTCTCTCTGGAATCACTGATCACCAGTTATCGGGACCGGATTGCAAAACTTGACTCAGATTCAGAGAGAGATGACCGTGGGGAGAAGTCGCAAGAAAGAGCGATTGTTTCTTCGGCTCGCACTGTTCGGAGAGAGCCGGGTAAAGCTCCTCCTCTACCTTCGGTAAAGCTGGAGATCGGGCAGCAGGTTATCGTTGATGGCACAAGTGCTCCCTGTGAAATTACAGGTATAGAAGGGCGTTACGCGCTACTTTCTGCCGGCAATATGCACATGAAAATTGCGCTCCAGCGACTGAAGCCTGCACAAGACAGGAAGGTGCTTCGGAAGGGGAAGGTGAATATGTCTGCTCCCCGAACTCGCGTTGATGTTCGAGGTCTTCGTGTACAGGAAGCACTTTCCGAAGTTGAGAAGTTGCTGGATCAAAGTGCAGTTGCAAATTTATCTGCAGTTGAGATTGTTCACGGAACCGGGACGGGTGCACTGCGGAGTGCAATCCACGAGTACCTCAAGACGGACGAAGTAAACAGGACCTTCGAATGCATGGATGCCAATCCTGGTGTGACAACTGTGAAGCTCTGAGTTGCTGTGGCAAAAAGACTTTCGATGGAGAGAGACCATTCTGGAATAACCGTGGCGATTCAGAAACACAATCTGCTTTCATCTCGGAAGGGCAGACATCTGTCCCCGGGAAGTTCAAGGGTATCCCTTTCTGCGAAAAGCAGTGAAGAACTCTTGTATTCTCACAATAGAATCCAGGCTTATCGTACTTGTGGCTTTTGCCAATGGCGAGTATGCTGGACTCTTCAGTTCGGAGATGTCTGCCTTTGATATGCACCTGTCGTAAAAGACATTCGCAATTCGTACCTTTGGGAGTCCTCGCACAAATACCTTTATCCCCGACCTGATGCTTCTGTAAGCATTCTCAGAGCGATATTTCTCCTTCATCCAGGAATTTTGCAGTAGGCTCTCTCCTATCGGGAAAATTTCTGCGGCTCTTCCACAAATTTAGTGAGGAGCAACTTAAAACCTGCTGATGTCTTTAATGGGTTTCGGGTCATAATGTTGCGCGAATCAGCGTGCTGATCTGTCGCAATCCTTTATCATTTCACCATACAAATCAGCAGGATGAACATAGAAATCAAGCAGGTTGCAAAGATCGTAAAGAAGCTGGGGCAGTGGGTAATTTCCCGCATTGCGGAGGATGATTCGGGGAATCTGGAGATTCATGTAGCGTGCGAGGATGTGTCGGAGTTTGCATGTCCCAAGTGCGGGGAGGCATGTCCGGTGTATGATCGCCGTCCACGCCGGTGGCGGCATCTGGACGCATGGAAGTACCGCACGTATCTGACGACAGATCTTCCCCGTGTATCGTGTCCAGCGCATGGAGTGCGGACGATAGCCATTCCGTGGGCGGACCGGAGTGCGCGGGTAACCTATGAACTGGAGGCACTGGTGATTGACTGGCTGCTGGAAACGACGGTCTCTGCGGTTTCCCGCAAACTTGGGCTCAGCTGGACGGCCGTGGACGGGATCATGCAGCGGGCAGTAGAGCGTGGGAAGTCCCGGAAAAAGAAGGAGACCGTCAAGGATATTGGCGTGGATGAGACCTCCATTAAACGGGGGCACAATTATATCACGGTGGTCATTGACGCAAAGAAGGGGGTAGTGGAGTATGTGGGAGAAGGGCGCAAGAGAGAGTCCCTGGGAGCGTATTACAAGGGGCTGAGCCCCGAGCAGCGAAACGGAATTGAAAGTGTCAGCATGGACATGTGGCCGGCGTACATTCGCGAGACGGACGACTGGTTCCCGAATGCAAAAGAGATCACCGCCTTTGACAAGTTTCACGTTGTGAAGTACATCGGGGAAGGCGTGGACACGGTTCGCAAACAGGAGCACCGGGCATTGAAGAAGGAAGGGCGGGAGGATCTGACCGGAACCAAGTATATCTGGCTGACCAATGAGGAGAATCTGTCAGACAAGCAGCGGGAACGGTTCGAGTCCCTGCGGGACAGCCAACTGGAAACGGGCAGAGCATGGGCGATCAAAGAAACCGCGAAACACCTGTGGAACTACTCAGATCGCGACTATGCCCGCAAGGAATGGGAACTCTGGCTGGAATGGGTCAGGGAGTCTGGACTGGAACCCATGATCAAGGCCGCCGATACGATCCGAAAACATCTGTGGGGAATCATCAATGCCATCCTGCTGCGGGTAACCAACGGCCCCTCCGAAGGCATGAACAGCCGGATCAAAATGATCAAAGTCCGGGCACGGGGATTCCGAAATACACAGCGATTCATCAACGCCATTTACTTCTATCTCGGAGGTCTGAATCTGTATCCCTGAAGCGTCCAAAAACAACCCCTTCCACTAAAAATAATGAAGAGCCATTTCTGCAATTCTGCTCTATCAAAAGAATGTAGCCGGTCAGATTTTGACGAATGATCACCCTCTGCTGCATGGACAGTCCGGCAGGCATAATCATGCCTGCAAGGCATGAAAAAGATCACGGTCATAATCGCAGGAAACTCTTGCCAAAACTGCACCATGCCTGATCCGATGTGCCGCAAGCACTTCCAGGGCGATCCTTCTCTGTCATTCAGGATTTTGCAGGAGGCCCGAAGACATATCCCGCAAAATTTAATGTTTTGCTAACGGAGAGATAACATTGAATGGGAGAGTCAGTAGATTTACAGGGTTTAACAGAATTCACAAACCTTATTAACCAACTTCATCATGATGAAAGCTGTTACTTCAGTTCTTGCTTCACTCTTTATCGCCATTGCGGTGTACTCCCAGAGCACCGTTAGCGGGGTTGTAACGGATGCCGATACGGGGCAGCCTCTGCCGGGGGCAACGGTGATCGTTGCCGGGACAGGTATGGGTTCTGCTACAGCTGGCGACGGAACCTATATGATAAGCCCCTTGTCTTCGGGTACCTATACGATTGCAGCCTCCTTTATAGGATATGAAGAGGTTTCCCAACTGGTTACAATTCGAGATGCAGATGTGACGATGGACTTTGCCATGGAGATTTCCAGTCAGGCACTGGAAGCCATGGAGGTTTTTGCGTCAAGAGCCTTGAATCGGCAGACTCCGGTTGCGTATACGGATATTGAGAAACTGCAGGTTGAGCGTGAACTCGGTTCTCGGGATATGCCGCTAGTCCTGAATACGGCTCCTTCTGTATATAGCACCGCACAAGGAGGCGGAGCAGGAGATGCCCGGGTGAATGTACGCGGGTTCAATCAGCGCAATGTTGCTGTGATGATCAACGGGGTTCCGGTCAATGATATGGAAAATGGCTGGGTATACTGGTCGAACTGGGATGGTGTCGGAGATGCTACGACCTCCATTCAGTTGCAACGAGGCCTTTCCGCTGTGAATCTGGCAACACCCTCCATCGGAGGAACACTGAATATCATTACGGATCCTGCCGCGAATCGCCGCCGGCTCATGGCAAAACAGGAGTTTGGGAATGACGGATTTCTTAAATCAACGATCTCGGCTTCAACCGGATTGATCAATCGTCGTTTTGCGTTTACTGTAAGTGGAGTTCGGAAGACGGGCAATGGCTACTATGACGGTACCTGGACGGATGCCTGGGCCTACTATGCTGCCGCCGCATGGAATATCAATGCCAGACATCGGGTTGATTTTTATGCTGTGGGGGCACCCCAGCGGCATGGACAGAATCTGTACCGGCAGAACATCGCTGCGTACAGCCACAAGTTCGCGAGGGAGGTATTTGAGAAGGACGGGCTTGATGCATCAACCATTTCAGAAATTCTCGAAACATTTTCCGAGGGTGGAAGGAGATGGAATCAGAATGTGTCCCCGGTCTCTTCCTCGTACACCATGGAACAGCATAATGGCTTTGGAACAGCCGACCGTATTGTGCGGAATGCGATCAACGAGCGGGAAAACTTCTTCCACAAGCCTCAACTGAATCTGAACTACTTCGCTCAGTTGACGGACAGATCGCTCTGGTCCACGGTCCTCTATTATGCTGGTGGCAAAGGGGGAGGAACAGGGACACACGGCAGGATGCAATGGGACTATAACGGCCCGTCGCGGGTGGTTGATTATGATGCCACCATTGCCGCAAATCGGGAGAATGGGGAGTCACAGGGGATTTTGCGGAACAGTCACAATGTGCAGTGGACCATCGGAGCGATCTCCAAATTCAAACATGAGCTGACCGAGTCGCTGACACTTGAAGCGGGCATTGACTGGCGAACGGCCTCTATTGACCATTATCGAACCGTGCGCGATTTGTTGGGAGGCAGTGGGTACCGGCGTTCAGACAGTGACTTTTGGGGTGAAAACGGAAAAGTACTCAAGGCAGGGGATCGCTTCAACTACAACAACACGAACACGGTTGACTGGCTGGGCGGATATGTACAGGGGGCCTATGATGCTGGCGGGATTTACGCGTACGGGATGGCTGGGTATTCTACAATCAAGTATTCGCATGAAGATCATTTTCGCAACGCTGGAAACGGGGCCGCATTCACACTGGAGACGGACCGTATTGGAGGGTACCAGATCAAGGGGGGAGCATCCTATGCGGTCAGCGACCTCAGTTCGGTATTCGTAAATGCGGGGCTGGTATCCAAGGTACCGGTCCTTGATGGCGCATTGAATGATGTTACCGGTGTCCAGAATCCAGATCCCAAGAACGAGCAGTTCCAGGCACTGGAGGCCGGGATTTCTTTTGAGTCTTCCGACCGCACATTGAATATGACGGTGAGTGTGTACAATACCGTTTGGAATGACCGTACCATCACGCGTACCGTTGTGGTGGGAGATGGAGATGACGGTCTGGTCAATATACTTGGATTGAATGCTGTTCATCGGGGGATTGAGGCAGAGGCTGCCTACCAGCCAAGGCAGTTTGTTCGCGCAGATCTGGCACTGTCCATCGGCAATTGGAAGTACACTGATGATGTTTCTGCAAGGTATACACCTGACCGATCTGATCCGTCTTCGCAAGAAACTGTATCACTGTATGTGAAGGACTTGAAAGTAGGTGATGCTCCGCAGACACAGATGGCATATGCTGTCAGTTTTTTTCCGGTGAAGGGGATGTATGCCAAATTTACTGGACGCACATATTCGGACTACTATGCGGATTTTGACCCGACCAGTCGCACAGACCTGAAGCAGTCGGGGAAACCTGTCTGGGAAATTCCGGGGTACAGTGTATTTGACATCAACCTTGGTTACACGATTCCCCGTCGGTTGGGGCCGGGAGAAGTACGCATATTTGCCAGCGTCTTCAATGTCTTTGATTCGTTCTACATTCAGGATGCCACCAATAATTCCCGTTTCAATGCTTTCCGCGGGAATGATGATACAGGATCAAACAGGGCGGATGATGCAGAGGTTTTTCTGGGGCTTCCCCGCTCATTTAATCTTGGGCTTCAGGTTATCCTGAATTAAAAATCCCATTGAGGCTCTTGCAAAAACATCTTTATACATTACCCAATGTGCCTGTAAGCATTCTCAGAGCGATATTTCTCCGTCATCTGGGATTTTTGCAAGAGGCTACCATTACCTGTTTGCCATCGTCCTTTATTCCCGTGGCAGTTTGGTGGTATGTACAAGCACGGAGCACAAGTCTTTTCGACTGGCATCCAGCAGAGTTCCCGCTGGGTGTCAGTCGGTTGTGCTTGGCTGGCCTTCAATTCACGCGAGGCCGCTCCGCTTGCGGAGGATCCATTCTGCTCCCAGCAGGAAGATTATGAGACCAAGTATCCAGGGAATTCTGCGCAGATCAAACTCAAGTTCTTGAGTGCGTGTTATTGCGGTGAACGAGCTGTCCGAGGCCAGTCTGTCCGCGAGTGTGCTCAGCGAAGCGTTCGTAAAAAATTCTCCGCCAGACCGATAGGCAATCTGCCGAAGAAGTGATTCATTACTTCTTGTGCTGCGATACTCCAGATTCATTGAACCGACCGTAAATACTCCGCTGTCTGTCCCCATGGAGGCATTCATGCGGGTGGCCTGTGCAGTATAGGAATACGCACCTTCGGGTAATGCATCAATTCGCAGGGAAAATCGCCCACTCCCGAGATTCGTCATAGTATAGGGGTAGGTGGCCCCGTCAGGTGCACTCAGTTCAAGGGTAACTACAGCATCGGTAACCGGATTCAGGCTCTCATCATACACCTGCCCCGTGAAATCAACTGGTTCACTCCCGTCAAAAG
This sequence comes from Rhodothermales bacterium, assembly GCA_965203305.1. Lineage (GTDB taxonomy): Bacteria > Bacteroidota > Rhodothermia > Rhodothermales > Bin80 > Bin80. Next base: position 973,432 of record OZ241874.1, read on the forward strand.
CCGTCTGTACAGGTTCTGCGCGAACGGTTCGGTCATCTTCTGGTGTAGTAAGCCATTGCATCAGATTTTCAAGCAATTGTGGCCAGAGGGGAGGGGTATCAGCCGGATCATCGGCAAGATTTGACCATCTCCATGTTCCTGATCCCAGGATTGCAGCTGTTCGGTGTCCCGCTCGGTTCCGTATAACCAGAAGAGGTTCTTCCATTGAAATTCCTCTCAGGTTTGCCTGTCCGAGAATACGACTGTCTGAGGTTACCGTCCACTGCCCTGTGGTGGTTACTAAAGGAGGCAAACGCTCCCATGATACCTCTGGAAAGTACAGGAGCGGGTCTCTTCGTCCGGTCTGCGTGAGCTGGAGTGTTGCCTCGTCATAGAGCATCATATTTCTTGCTGGTACAGCGGGAAGAAAATTCCCAAATGCGCTCTGGAGTCGTTCCAGATCCGTCTGGAGAGTCAGGGTAAACAACAGAGGTACACCAGCTTCCGAGGCACTGAGGACTGTATTGAGTGATGGATCATCTGCTTCTCGGCCTGGATATCCAACGAGGATGATTGCATCATATTCACTCAGAGAGGCGGGCAGGTTTCCTTCATAAAACCTCCCCGGTTGCATCTGGACATAGCTGTCAACCTGACGGGTCTCATCACGGGTTAAAATGTTTCGTATGGCCGTCAGGTCGGGATGTGGTGCTGCGCCAATGAGGCAGATGGTTTGACTGCGTTTCAGAACACGGACCGTAAAGGTTGCCCGATTGTTCTCCGATGAGGCTTCGTTTTCCAGTTCTGTTGTGATCAGGGTATACTGGAACAGCCCTTCTTTATGGGGGATGAAGTTCAGTGTAACCGGGGACTCGCCTTCGGAAATTGTCAATGTTTGCGATGTGATTAGCGAATCCTGGATGTAAAGGCTGGTAGTTACGGTTTCACTTGGGTATCCCTGCAGAAGTAGTGTAATATCAAGCGGGATTTCCTGTCCGACATAGGCCAGTTCATTGGTCATAGTCCGCGTGATCAGCAGGTCTTGCTTCTGAAGGGTATCTCCGATAACCAGGGTGTGGACAGGAATGTCGTAGCTGGCAGCTATATAAACAGGATTGCGCCCGGTATTATACTGGCCATCAGAGATGAGCAATACGCTGCGCAGATTCTTGTCTCGCAGTAAAATTTTGATTTCTTCCAGAGCATTGGAGATATCTGTGCGTGGAGCAGTATCTGTGGCAGCAGAGAGATTTTTGATTGGGCGAACCTCTCCACCGAATCCGAAAAAATAGGTCTCTCCTTCAATGGACGGCAAATTTTCAGGCAATTGCTCCATTGACATACTCTGGCTCTCGTCAACGAGTACAGCCTGTATGGGCAGGTCTGTGTGCTTGATATTTCGAAGGATTAGGGGCTCAAACAGCAGGATGAGCAACAGTGCAAGTGCAAGTATTCGCAGAGAGGGAAGAAGCCATCGGTAGTTTCCCTGAAGTCTTGGCTCCGTACGACAGTACGAAAACCATGTAAGAAGACCTGCCAGTGCCAGTAGCAGGATAAGAGGCCAAGCCGGCACTCCAAATTCAATCATCTGATCGTGCGACGACTCATTAACCACTGACAATCCGCCTGCATGTCAGGAAGTCACCATCTGGATTGTTTGTCCCATGAAAGAAATCTGACTGTGGCGGGGAAATGGAGCTATGCTTCACATAGAATTTTCGGTTCTACGGCAAGCCCTGTGGGTCGTGATCAATTTTCCGTACACAGGTTATCCTCATTTTTCGGATTCCAAATTATTGAGAACTTGAACTTCCGTGTGGAGCAAGTGATTCCGTCCATCACTGATCCTTGAGCCTCCTTATAAAACCCAAAGCACCCCGATACGCTGCCGTACCGGGGTGCCTGGTTTCACTGAAAACCGTTTCTTTTGGCTACTTCACGAGCGTCATGCGTCCGGTCTTCACATGCCGCTGCTTGGTTCCGGTTGCAATCAGCCGGTACAGATAGGTTCCGCTTGCCAGACTGGTTGCATTCAGCTCCACGCTCCGGTTCGCCCCTGCCTCAAAGTCCTGCGCTGGCAGCGTGATCACCTCCCGCCCCAGCATGTCTACAATCTGGATCTGCACCTGCGCACTCTCTGGCAGGTCAAACTGGATTCTTGTGCCCGGATTGAACGGATTCGGATAGTTTCCATGCAAGGCAAACTCCGTCGGAAGCTCGGCCATTTCGTTCTCTGCGCCGGTCACGATCTGTACCGGGACGATCTTCCCATTCCTGTCTACCCCCAGAATCGTCAGATCCCGTTTCGTCCCCGACAGGTTTATCACCAGCGTCTGCCCTCCGTACCCGTACAGATCCAGTTCGTAGAACTCCTCTACATCTCCATCTGCGGACTTCACCTGCATGACCTGCACCGACAGATCCAGTGCGATGTATCTTCGGGTGACCTCGTCCAGCATCAGGTTCCCCGCCAGGGTCATCACGGGCATCATGGGATCGGCCCGGTCCATCATTTGCACCTGTGCTGGTCCGAGATCCGCCGATCCGTGCACCAGCCGCACCTCTGCCTTGGTGGCGACCGACGAAGTCATCCGCATGTCCAGCACCTTCAGCTTTGGATCCGCCAGGCTTCCGTGTACAATCACGGCATAATTTCTGCCGTGCGTCAACGATACCGTATCCATGATTGCCTGTGCTGCCGGAGCTCCCACCGGCTGGATCGTCACATCCTGTGTTCCTGCTCCTACGGGACGATAGGCGGTCGCTGTCCGGAATTGCAGATTGTTACTGATGCGCACCTCCCCCAGATCTATTTCCATCGGAGCCGATCCAGGTGCAGGCACATTGTGAATGAATTGGACCATCGCCCGTCCTCCGCTCAGATCGGCTTGGTCAATCGGGTTCTCACTCCCGTCCGCCGCAATCCCGAAGATGGCACAGCTCCCCAGACCAATCCCTTCCTGCGTCAGATTCACTACCCCGTTGATATACCCGTTCACCGCGAACGAACTCACCTCCGCCTGCGCAGGAAGCCGCCCTGCCAGCTTCGGATGCTTCCATTCGCAATCCCACTGCACGATCCGCAGCCCTGTAATGTCCGTCACATTCCGGATCCCGTCGGCGGCAACCCGAAGGTTCGTATTTGTCGGCAATTCTTCCTCCCCCAGATCCACCTTCCAGAAGATCGGGGCATGCACATCCAGCGTCAGGCTGCCTCCGGCACGCGGAACTGTAAGGTTCTCCACAGGCCATGCCGGCATGGCTCCCTCTGGAACCATGATCGGAGACACCGTCGCGGCGGTCGTGTCATTCAGGTCTGAAGGCAGCTGCAGAATCAGTGGACGATAGTGCGACAGGGTATCCTGATCCGTTTTATGGTCCATCCCCACCGGGAACAGATATCCTCCACTCTCTGCCCCCGTGCCTGCGGACCCCTGCAACAGGTCACGCACCACCGGGGTAGCTGAATACGACTGCCCGGAGCCCCGCAGAATACTCGCCTTGCACTTCTGTTTACGGTTCGATCCACATGTATTCCCTTCCTGCGCCGACAGCCGACCCCGCAACTCCTCTTCCACCTGCACATTCCGTACCACCCACTTGTACATGCTGTCCGCGGGCATGCTGCGGATCGTCCCCCGACGAAGCGTCAAGGTTGACTCCTTGCGCTGCCGCACCTCACTTGCCAGCACGATCCCCCTCGGATTGTTCACCGTCACATTCCCCAATTCCACCCTCGGATCCGTGGACAGGCGCACCTCCTGCGGCTCGCTCCCCCTCAGCTCCAGGGCGGCATCGAGCTGCCCCCGCGGCCGATTGCGCCGAAAATCATACGTGTAGTCAAAAAGAAGATCACCATGCACGATCAGATTCGAGGCGGTGGCAGTCGCATACCGCGTATCCGCTTCCACCACCAGGTCTCCCGTCACGGTCTTCGTGATCTGTTCCCCCATGCCCAAGCCCGGAAAGTCTCGCCAGCCTTCCTGCCCTGTGTCATTGGTCTGCACGAAATTCCCCTCTACAAGCACACGGGCAGAATTTCCGCTGGCATTGAAGTCCATGCTGCCAGTCCCGCTGAGCCGCACATGATCCTTGAATTCCAGGGCGTCCAGCTTCGTTTCAATCCCCCCAGACCGCAGATGGACCTCCCTCGTGATCTCTGCCTTCTTCCCGAAGATCTCTACGAGCCCTCCATTCATCACCGCCAGACTGTCAATCGCTGTGGTCGTGCCCGTATCCGTGCCCCCGGTGCGCACAGGATACGTTCTCTCTACCACCCAATTGAAAAACAGCTTGCCATTCACATTGTCCGCCAGCCGGTCATTCGGAGTTTTTCCGCCATCAAACCGGATCACGCGAAACGTATTCGTGTGGTCCGCTGCCGACATCCCGGAGACGATATGAGTACGTTTGCTCCCTTTGGGGATATACAGCGTATCCGCATGCAGTTTCCCCTTAAGCATCAGATCCACCTGAGCCGTGGTTTGATCATTTTCCAGCCCATCCCGCTTGGCGGTATCTTCCGGTCCCAGCATCAGTGTGCCTTTCCCCAGGTTGATCATCGCCTCCTTCGCAATGGTCACCCGGGCCGTGTTGCCAACATACATGCCTTTGTTCACTCGCCCCAGTACCTGCAGGTCGCCGCCTCCGGTCATGAGTTTGCTCTTGCCATTCACGGTCACTTTCCCGTGCACGATCACATCCTGTCCCTCCGTCTGCAATTCCCCTGCCGTCACCACCACGCTGTACTTGTCCACACTCGCGGCACTGGTGCGATCCAGAGAAGAGTTGCCCACTGTCAGGATTCCATTCACGGTCAATTTCCCCTTCGAAACCGTCAGTTTGCCGGACAGCGAGCGATCCCCAGATACCATGATCTCCGCCTTCGCATGATTCACGGTCACATCCCGCGGATCGAACCATTCCAGCGCATCGGTCACCGTACGCTTGCCCGGCGTGATGTAGGTCAGGAGATAGCGATCCGCCGCGTTGGCCGTCTTTGCCTTGTCCGTGGAGATACTCCCCGGATCATTCGTATCCTTCTCCAGCATCCCGCTCTGCACCGTGATCTGCTCCGTCACATGCAGCGTCGAATCGGTCGTGCTCTCGGTATCCACCAGTGACAGCGTGCCACTGCACAATCCCAGATTCTTTGTTTTGTGCACCTCCTCCAGACGCAATTCTCCACTCCCGACCTGAATGGAAAAGGCATCCAGCATGTCGGCCAAAGCAGCCTTCTTTACCAGATCGGTGTTTCGGTTACCGTAAGTCAATCTCTTGATTGCAGATGTCTCATTCAGCTCCCCGCTGAGTTCCCCCTGCAGAATCAGGGATTCCTCCACCGTCACATCCTTGTTCGCCGTCAGTGCAGCATTCGGCCCCACATGCAGGGTCTTCACCTTGAGCGTACCTTTGCCCGGTTCCACCCGCAGATCCCCCAGCGTCACCAGCGCATCCACCATGAGCCCATTCGTGGCATCTCCGATGATCACGCTTTCGGCGGCATCTGTGAGCACCAGACGATTCCCGAACGAGAGACTCGTGTCCTTCACCGTACACATCCCGTCCACACTGGACACGGCCGGATATCCCATCCCAATGGTCTCTCCTCCGGCAGCAAGGTCAACGCCTACCCGCAGATTGTGCACCGTCCTGCGTACAATCTCATCATCAGCTTCCAGGGAGTCCGTGTCCAGATACACCCGTCCCTTGCCCCCGAAACTCACCGTATCCTCCACCACCAGACTCCCCCCAACCGACGAGGTTAGTGTGATTGCGGTAGCTCCCTTGTCCTGGGCAAGCGGGGCTATGAACAGCACCCGCGGAGCACACAGGGTTCCGCCGAGCGTGGTACTGGAAGCAGTTTGGGCAATGTTCGTGGAGTATACCGCCAGATCTCCCGCAATCGTCGCCGCACCTTCAAACTGTACCCCGGGAATCTGGTGTGTGCCTCCTTCCTGAACAATTCGCCTCCTATTGGCCAGATAGTCACAGGTATACTTCTCGCCAGCCCGCAGAGCAGCACCTGCACCACTTCGGGGAGGAACCCCCTGGCGAACACTAGTGTCCGTATTCGCCGCTCCATAATCTGCCGTGTTGGTGTAGGGAGTCCCCCCATCCCGGAGCACCACATCTCCACGGATGGTCGCCGTCTTCGCAAACACAATCCGCGAATCGTTCCACTGCACTACATCCCCGTCTACCACCACATCCTCCCGGAAAATGAGGTCCGTGGAAATCTTTTGCTGGGTATAGGTATCACTTTGAATGCTTCCCGATACCGTGACTGGTCCCACCCGCTTCTGTTCCACACAGACGGTGCCCATAGCAATCGCCAGAATCCCGGCCGGAATCGCTCCCGCACCCCGGATACGTTTGCAATCCTTGTCGTCAACACCATTTCTTAGGGGCCTATAGCTATCACTACGAAGAAATGAGGCCCGACTCCGGTAGCCGGTTCCAGCAGTATTAGTGTTCAAAAACGCAATCTGGAGAGGGTGACTGGTTCCTTTCGTCACATCTGCTATCATGCCCTCCACAAACATCTCCTTATCAAGGTGAACCACCAGGTTCACCCCGTCAATCCGCAGAGCGGCCCCGCTCTGGACCGTCAGTGGAGCTTCTACCAGAGAACCTCCCGTGGACAGCGATCCTCCCAACTGAAGCTCGCTCGTTTTTCCTGACTTCATCCCTCCTTTCAAGGTAAAGCTCCGGGAAACCACCAGGGCAGGAAGCCGAACGCTTTCTCCCGCCGGAATGGTCAAGGTGCCGGTGATTGCAATCCGTTCCTCCGACTTCTCCGCAATGTAGAAAAACGGGGAGCTCCTGGTACCCACATTCACGGTGACATCTGCAAACTCAACGCTCGCGTTCGGATCCAGTCGAAACACACCCGCTGCGGCGATTGTGAAGGTACCCGTGAACTGGATCGTTCCCTTCACAGGAGTGGTATTGCCCTGGACATAGGTTCCGAACTTGAGTTCCAAACTCAGAGCAGTCGTGGGGGCTGCCAGCGTAACGCTACCCCCTGCCCGGCGCACCCGGATCAGGAAGATATCATGATTGGCGGGATCTGACAAGGCAAAGGCACGCTCCAGCGTACACGGTCCATCCGCATTCGAAGGATTGATGTTGTCACATGTCCCGTCCGGCCTGCCATTCGCCGGGTCTATGTAAAACTTCCTCTGTGCGAACGCACTGGAAGCCGTGAGGAGAAGAAGCAGAAAGACAACTCCCGCCCCCCCCCCAATTTTTGTAGATGCTTCATAGGTTTTTAGAGCCTTGATTCAGTTTGATGAGAAGTTTTACGATAAGATCAAGCCGTATTGGGCACGACCGCCTCCTAATATACACATGGAAATGGAAATATGATGAATTGGCTCACACTTTTTCCACATGACGTATTCAGGAGAGGAGGTTCAGAGACTGTCACGAGCAAGCACAGAGATTGAGAGAAGGACGCTGAAGGTGAATAGGCAGACAGAAATTCCGGGAGATTTCTACACACTCCGTGCTCACAGTTATGACAGCAGAGCCGAATTTTCGTACTGCTAAGATACGCGGCACATGCCTGCCTGTGAGGCTATAACTGATCAGGAACTTACGGTATGGCAAGTCAGACCTGAGTTCCGATTTGTATTTCTATGCCGTGCGTCAAATGGAAGAGATACCTGTACGTTCTGCCCAGATCTGATTCAGTTAATAGCCCAGAAGTATCATTGTTCCAGATTGTGTTCGTCCCTCAGATTCCAGTCGGTAGGCGTACACCCCGGATGGCAAACGGCTTCCGTCAAATTGTACAGGCATCTCTCCTGCTCTCACAGTTCCATCGTACACAGTCGCAACCTCTCTCCCTAACACATCAAACATTGCAAGTCTGACATGAGTGACAGGCTCACCAGATGTGATCGTAAAATGAACTATATCCCGGAATGGATTTGGGTAGGGGGAGTGTACAATCAACTGGTCAGGGACGGACAAGGACTCGCGCAAGCGATTAGTAGTGAATGTTGCGGCCTTTCTGATTGCCGCATCCGCATCAACAACTCCCCACCCAAGGTTATTGTCTGGAGAGTCAGCCTTACTGGCTGTGGAAGTTAAAATGTGCCAGACATCCCTCGGCCCAAGGTTGGGATTGACCTGCAGGATCTGTGTTACGATTCCTGCGATCATTGGAGCAGAGAAGGATGTGCCACCTGATGTACGATATCCATCATCTCCAGCCGAGTATACATTATCGGCTTGCGCAGATACATCAGGTTTAGTCCGTCCGTCGGCTGTGGGGCCTCGGCTACCCAGAAAATAGAAAACTCCATCCGGGAATATCCCGCCGGTTGCAATCACAGAGTCCCCATCTGCGGGGGTGCCAACCGTTTGTTCTCCAAATAGCCCGAAATTCCCGGCAGCACTAATCGGAATTATCCCACGCTGTGCCGCCCAGTCCATAGCAATGGTTGTCAGTCCTGTGTCCCCGTCAAAATCATTTTGCGTATAGCTGCGCTGGCCAGCATCAAATTGGAAATATCCAATGGATGCCGTAATTACATCCACTCCTTCCGATTCCAGCCACTCTACCGCCGCCACAAAGTTGTCTTCTTCAATATTTCGCTCGTAAGAACTGCATTCTGTTGTAGCAGCATAGATCGTTGCGCCATAGCCTGGACCTATGAGTTTTCCCTCCTCGTATCCCACTGCGACGGAGGCAACCTTCATCCCGTGGGTATCTAGTCCAGAGCAAGCCTGTGCTGCATCCCTTTGCCTGAAATCACGGACTTTTATGAGTCGGTTATCATTGCGAATATGTACGAGGGAAGGATGACCGAAGGGTTGCTTTCCCGGTACGCCAAAGTCATTGTCAATGAACCCGAGTGTCACTCCATCGCCATTGATCCCGCGCTCAATGGCTGGAATGGCATTCACGATATCCAGTTGAGTACAAGAGTTTCCGTACTTGTTTGACGGACAGTTGGAGGAGACTCGTTTGGGAATCAAAGAGGATACAGGTGCAGGTGTTTGCGCATTCGCAGAAAGGAGTGCTACAGGGCGTGTGTTGCGAACATAGGGGAGTGCAGCGATCTGTTTGACTTCATCTTCGCTCAGTCGTGCGGTGACGGCATTCAGCCAGCGACTTCGCTGCTCAATCTTGACTCCTCTTCGCAGGAGGTCGTTCTCGTAATCTCGCGAGACTGGTGCATCCTGTATGGCAAATCTGTTTTTCAGATCAGATTCTCCACGCAACGCCCGCCGTGCCAGGGCCTTGTCTGTCAAGTACCCTTCTTCAACTTGCCCATTTTTGGCAAGAGCGTTTGGCTTGTCAGTGAAGAAAATCCAGTGCTTGGGTTTTTCCTGGGCAATTGTAACATGAGGAACCAGGAATATCAGTAAAACGAGAGCTACTCTGTACATGATTTTATGAAACGGGGTGTAGAAGTTATCAGATGATTCTGTTACTTCCATAAAATACTCAAATCGTTGAGTTTAGTATCGCTTCGCAAACATGCCTGTACGTTAGTTCGCCATAGCGTAGTTGTATCACCGGACACAGCTTCCCTGTTCCCTTTTTCGGGATGGTTTTTTCTTTACCCACAGACACCGAAGGATTCGCGGGTCAGGTCATGGCGGTTGTTTTCTTTGGATTGCCCCGTGTTTCCGGCAGATTTCTCGGACATGGTGTCCGACAACTTGCGGCTGGACACAGCCCTCCCTGTTCCATTTGGAGTGTTGTTTTGTTTTCGTCAAGACGCTTGTCTGGATCATGAATCGGGAGGTTTTTCCTCTTCGGGAAGCAGAACCCCCTCCTTCCCGGTCGATTCCTCTTCCGGGAGATCTCGTCCCCTCCGCTCTGTCCTGGTCTTCTGAGGATCATACACGACCCCCAGAATCCGAAACATCCGCACTAAAAACGGGGACAGATCTTGGTCCACCTTCGTGAGCAGATAGCGTTTCTTGCTCTGATGGAACTTGCTGGTAATTCGCTGGATCTTGTTGAGCCGTTTCCGAAGCGTGTTCCAGCTGGACCGGATGCCCTGTGCCTGAAGCGGGATCCGAACCAGCTGCGCGAAGGCAAAGCCCAGCAGTGAAAGAAACAGATGTCCCTCAATCCGCTCATCCTTGCTATGATAGATGGGGCGAAGCCCAAACTCGGATTTCATGGACCGGAACGTATGCTCCACCTCACCCTGTCGCCAGTACGTCTGCACGATCTCCTGGAGGGACCCGTCCCGATGACTGGTGCGGATCACATACCCGCCACAGGCTTGCATCCGCGCCGCATACTCTGGACGACGAGTCACCCGAATCGTTTCCGCATAGTCAGTATCTCCCTGGCGAATCACCTCTACCTCATACAGATGCGCCACCTCCGGGTGATCTCGTTCCAGACGAGCCACCCGCCGTTCCACCGGCGCAAACTTCTTCACACACCCGCGCTGCGACAATCCCTTGCGTAGCTTGTCCAGTGCGCTTTCGTAGGTCGTACACTGCCTCTGCAGGATCGCCACCTCCGTGTTTGCCTTTGCCGCGCTGTAGACATACACCTTCCGTTCCCCCCGCTTCTCGGCAATTCCCAAGCCTGCACCTGTACCCCGCCCCCCGTCTGGAACCGGGCATCTGGAGGACGGGTCGGCATGGGAGGCGTACGGGTGCGATCCACACTGATCCAGTCCAGCCCCCGCTCCCGCATCAGCACCACATTCGCGTCCGTACACACCCCGGCATCCATCAGCAGCGTCGTATCCTCGTCTCCCAGCTTCTCCACCACCGAAGCCAAGGTCTGGGGTTCACTCACATTCCCCGGCAAGATCTCCATCCCGCACGGCATCCCGTTCCCGCTGAGTGCCACCGACAACGACACCAGACGAAGATCGCTCCGCTTTTCCTTGCTCCGCCCATGCCGCAGATACGCCCCCTTCTGCTTCCCGTAATAAAAGGTGTTCGTCAGATCATACAGAATGAGCTTGCCCCCAAATGGCAGGGGAGATACCGCCCTCGCATAGAGCCAGGAAATGATCTCGTTCCGATGCCGGTTCAACAAATCCAGACTCCGGTACAGCGTGTTCAGGCTTGGCGCAGAAAGCCCCAACAACTCCAGAATTGCGGAGGTATGCTCCATCCAGTCATGGGTGTGCCGCTCGCTCCCTGGACTCAGTAACTTCCCGATCAGCAGCACATAGGCCATCTTGACCTGCTCTTCACTATAGCCCAAGTCCAGTAGCAGACGGTCAAATTCTATCTGATGAAACAGATCCAGGAACAGGCGTTCGCCCCCGACTGTGCCGGAATCGGGATGCGTGAGCTTCTCGAAACACACCCGTTGTTTTGCCGGCTTCCGGGGGGTTTCCACTTCACAGTCACGCCCCGCCAGGTCCTGCGCTGTCCGGGTCACCAGGTCCTGAAAGAAGGGACGCTGTTCGCCGAAGTCCAGCAGAGGTTCCTCATCCAGGCGGGCTTTCACATGCTTGCCAAAGGCGGCGATCTCTTCTTCGGACAGGTCCAGGTCTTTTCCGAGGCTGGCCAGCGGGAGTCGTCGGGGGATTCCGTTGACTCTCTTGGAATAGCACAGATAGAACCGGTATCCTTTCTGTCCGGTTTTGAGGGTGTAGCGGTGTCGAAAGAGGAACATGCGGGGGAGGTTTCTGTGGGTAGTGATACTGGGTATCCGGGGTGTGGTTCCAAGGCGATCTACCAGTATAACTACAACGGGGGTCAGAAACCAAAACAAAAAGAATTAAGGTAAAACAGAAGAAATGCCGTAATAATGAAGGCAAAAGTACCGATATACCTTAATTATTAAGGGAAAAATCTGGAAAATCATCGCGAAACACAGATTTTAAGAACAACGTGGCGAACTCACGTGTAGTGCCGGGATGCCCACATTGTCCTCCTCTGAATGGGAAAACTTATTTCTTGCCCTCTTTGGATTGACCTAGTGTCCCAGCCGCGTCATTGTCCCAGATTGTATCCGTCCCCCAGATTCCAGTCTGTAGGCATATACACCGGGTGGTAAATGTTGACCATTAAATTGTACAGATGTAGCTCCAACTCTGACAGATCCATGATAGGCAGTCGCAACCTCTCTCCCTAATACATCAAAAATTGCAAGCCTGGCATGAGTAGCAGAGCGAGAGGATTCGATTGTAAAATGAGCTATATCTTGGAACGGATTTGGATAGGGAGCCTGTACAGTCAGTTGATCAGGGGCAGGGGAAAATTCATCCACCCGATCCGTAGTAAATGTTGCAGCCTTTCTGACCGCGGCATCCGCATCAACAATTCCCCAGCCAAGACTATTATCTGGAGAGCTGGGCTGACTAGCCGTGGAAGTTAACACACGCCATACATCTCTTGGCTTCAGGTCGGGGTTTACCTGCAGGATCTGCGTTACGACTCCCGCAATCATTGGAGCAGAAAAGGATGTACCTTGCGAGAAGTCATACTCGCTTCCCGCACCTAACCATACGCGAGTTGCCTGCCCGGATACGTCAGGTTTTGTGCGTCCATCGGCTGTTGGTCCGCGGCTGCTGAAAGGAACAATGGATCTGTCTGGCCGTACTCCGCCCACGGAAATTACCGAATCTCCATCTGCGGGAGTATAAACTGTTTGCGGAGAAGGACCAGCATTTCCGGCACTACTGACAGTGACAACCCCACGTTGTGCTGCCCAGTCCAGAGCAATGGTTGTAAGTCCGGTGTCACCATCAAGATCATCTTTCGTGTAGCTGCGCTGTCCAGGGTCAAAGTCATAGTAGCCCAGTGAGGCCGTAATCACATCCACTCCTTCGGACTCCATCCACTCTACGGCTGCGACGAAATTGTCTTCCTCAACATTGCGTTCATACGGACCACACTCCGTTGCAGCCGCATAGATCGTTGCCCCGTAGCCGGGGCCTATAAGCTGTCCCTCCTTGTATCCCACAGCAACCGAGGCAACAGCCATCCCGTGGGTATTTATCCCGGGACAGACCTGTGTGGGATCACTCTGTGTAAAATCACGAAATCGTACGAGCCGGTTATCATTGCGGATATGTTCCAGTGAAGGGTGGGTGAATGGTTTGTTTCCCGAAGTGCCGAAATGCCCGTCAATGAATCCAAGGATAACCCCCTTTCCGTTGATCCCCCGCTCAATCACCGGAATGGCATTCACTACATCCAGTTGAGTGCAAGATCTGCCAAAGATACTGGAGGGACAGTTCGAAGACACTCGTTCGGAAACCACAGAGGATATTGGCGCAGACGGTTGCGCATCGGAAGAGAAGAGTGCTACCTGCTGTGTACTGCGCACATAGGGGAGAGAGGCGATCTGTTTGATTTCGTCTTCGCTTAGCCGGGCGGTTACAGCATTCAGCCAGCGGCTTCGCTGCTCAATCTTGATTCCTCTTCGTTTGATGCCTGCCTCGTAATCCTGCGAGATTGGTGCATCCTGGATGGCAAATCTGGTTGCCAGATCAGGCTCTCCGCGCAACGCACGCCGTGCTATAGCCTTGTTGGTCAGATACGTCTCATCAACTTGTTCGCTTTTCGCGAGTGCATCCGGCTTGTCCGTCAGGAAAATCCAGTATTTGGTTTTTTCCTGGGCAGATGCAATACAGGGGATCAGGAGAGCCAGTAATAGTAAAATTGTCCTGCGCATTATTTCATGAAAGAGGATTGTAGAAAATGGAAAGCAAGAATTGTCGGAATTGTTCTGTCCGCTGACATGTCTGTGACAGAAGCTCATGGAAGTGTTTAGGCCCTCTCCATGATCCGTCCAATTTACCGGCTTTGAGGCAATTTCACGAAGCACCTTCCTGCAAGCACCGCAATGCATCCTTGAAGCCCCATTTGACAAAATCGGTATATGTATCTCGGGTTCTCGTTTAATTCGCCTGGTAGCCCATGCGTGTCATTGTTCCAGATTGCACGCGTCCTTCAGATTCAAGTGTATAGGCGTATACGCCAGATGGTAAATGGTGTCCGTCAAGCTGTATGGATGTATCTCCGATTCCAACAGCTCCGTTGTAAACAGTCATAATCTCTCGCCCCAATACATCAAAAACCGCAAGTTTGACATGAGCGACAGGCGTAGCGGATTCAATGGTAAAGTGAGCCACATCTTGAAATGGGTTTGGGTAGGGAGAGTGTATGATCAGGTGTTCAGGAGCTGGCAAGGATTCACTAGAGTGACCGGTCTGGGTTACAGCTTTCCTGATTGCAGCATCCGCATCAACAATTCCCCACCCAAGATCATTATCGGGAGAGTCGGACTGGCTGGCTGTTGAAGTTAAAAGATGCCAGACATCTCTTGGACCAAGATCAGGCTTCACCTGAAGGATCTGTGTTACGATACCCGCAATCACTGGAGCAGAAAATGATGTGCCGTACGACATATCATATTCTCCTCCTGCCGAAGAGGCTAGCCACACACTGGTGGCCTGCCCGGATATGTCAGGTTTGATACGACCGTCAGCGGTTGGCCCGCGGCTGCTGAAATCAACGATAGTTCTGTCTGAGTATATTCCGCCTACGGCAATCACCGAGTCCCCATCTGCGGGAGTGACAATAGTCTGTGATCCAGGCCCTTCATTGCCGGCACTGCCGACCGTAACAACCCCGCGTTGTGTTGCCAGGTCCATAGCAATGGTTGTAAGCCCGGTATCCCCATCAAGATCATCTTTTGTATAGCTGCGCTGGCCTGAATCAAACTCAAAATACCCAAGCGAGGCTGTGATCACATCAACTCCCTTGGATTCCATCCACTCTACGGCTGCAACGAAATGATCTTCTTCAATATTGCGTTCATACTGTGCAGGCCACAGGGGAGAACACTCTGTTGCAGCAGCATAGATTGTCGCCCCATAGCCAGGACCTATGAGTTGCCCCTCCTTGTATCCCACCGCTGCCGAGGCAACAGACATGCCGTGGTCATCTGCGTAGGGACAGGGCTGTGCCGGATCATTCTGCGTGAAATCACGGAATTCCTTCAGTCGGTTGTCATTACGGATATGTACCAGCGCAGGATGGCTGAATGGTTCCGCTCCTGTTGTACTGAAGTGCGTATCAATCAACCCGAGTATGACTCCCTCTCCATTGATGCCACGCTGGATTGCTGGAATAGCATTGACGTTATCCAGTTGGGTGCAGGACCTTCCGTAGACAGCTGATGGACAGTTGGAAGAAATTCGTTCGGAAACTACAGAAGATATTGGTGCTGACGGTTGTGCATCGGAAGAGAGGAGTGCCACCTGCTGTGTACCGCGTACATAGGGGAGGGCGGAGATGTGTTTGATTTCGTCTTCGCTTAGCCGGGCGGTTACGGCATTCAGCCAGCGGCTTCTCTGCTCAATTTTGATCCCTTTTCGTTTGAGATCAGCCTCGTAGTCTTGCGAGATTGGCGCATCCTGGATGGCAAATCTGGTTGTCAAGCCAGATTCCCCGCGCAGTGCACGGCGTGCTACGGCTTTGTCTGTCAGGTAGCTTTCTGCAACTTGTCCACTTTTTGCGAGTGCATCTGGCTTGTCCGTCAGGAAAATCCAGTATTTGGCTTTTTCCTGGGCAGATGCAATACAGGGGATCAGGAGAGCCAATAACAGCAAGATTGTCCTATGCATTATTTCATGGAAGAAAGCTGCGTGACTCCGAATGCAGGGGGCTCAGTGATTCTGTCAATTGAAACGCCTTTGGCAGTAGTTCATGGGCATAAAAGCATTCTGGCTTCTTCTCTCCCCGGTCCATCCATACCATGGAATTTGGGGCAATTTCGCAGAGTACCTGTCTGCAAGCACCGCAGGGAGTAATTTCGGATGATTTTGGACATGATATGTACACATGCCTGATATTTTTCACTCCAGCACTTACCGCCGATGCAATGGCCGCACGTTCTGCACAAAGTATCTGTGTCCAATCTTTGTACTCAAAATTCGTGCCATGGAAATATGTATGGTCATCGGTAACCGCAATTGATCCCACTGGAAAATCTGACTCCGGGACGCTGGCATACTTTGCCGCCTGTCTTGCGAAAGAGAGTCCAGCATTTGAATCTATCGGAATGGGAGAATATTTACGAGTATCAAGTTGTTCACGAAGGTGGTATGTGCCCCCCTTCTTCCCCAGAACATCATCGTCAAATTGATCCAGCAGGGGATCAACCAAATTATGGGCAGTTGTTACTTCTTCTTGTTTCATGTGACTACTGAATACAATGGCAACAACATCTCTGCGTCCTATGGAAGCTGCGCTAGCCAGAGCGGATGACAGGGCGGGGATAACGAGAGGATAGCAGGCATTCTCAATACGAACCCCGCAAATCCAGTCTCCATTTGACATAAGAAGCAGAGCTGCTCTCTGTTTTCCAGAGTAGGGTACACGGGAGTGCGAGGCTGCATTTAGGACAAGTTCACGGAGCGAATCTATGAAGTTGATCATAATTTCAGGAACGCTTGCCCCTGCGAACTAGTTCGCTGTCTTCTTGCCGGGATGGCGAAATGGTAGACGCAACGGACTTAAAATCCGTTGGCCGCAAGGCCGTGCGGGTTCGAGTCCCGCTCCCGGTACATGATTCCATACCAATGTAGCAGGAGCAGGGGTGCCAGAAATGAATGGCATAGGCTGATTCACCAAATAAACGATATCAGTTCTTCTCTTCGCAATTGGGACAATTGATGGATGGAAGGTGCCAGAAGGCATCCGGGAAGTTGTCATTCCCATTTGGATTTCGGACCAGTCCAACAATGGTCTTTTTGAACTCAATACCATTATTGCCAGATTTTATGAAGTCAAATCCTCGCTCCACCAGGAAGGTTGCTGACTGTGTTTGCAGATATCTTGCGTGGGTTTCATTGTGACGATCATGTTTCATAACCAGATCAATACGTACCCCAAACTTCCTCTCCAGTTTATTGACGAGCTTGCGTCTGATCTTTTCAATTCCGCGTTTTAGGTCTTTTCCCTCCTCTTCACGAAGTTCCTCTATCTCTCTGTCTATTTTCGCGCAAGTGACTATTACTACTCGCAAGTCTCTGTTATATCCCTGCTCTTTCCACAAGTTTAGGAGATAAGCAATTCCCCTGTAAAATTGAGGAAGATTGGAAACCCGAAGATCAGTGTTGGGTCCGATTTGCTTGTCGTAGACATACAGGTAACTTGCATGTCTGACAGTTCGAATAAACAACTCGTCACGTTCATCAGGTGCGAGAAGATGTACGGGAAGGGAGGCAAGATATTTCTTCCTCTTTTCTTCAAATCTGCTTTCCAGATATTCGGAAAGAACGATTAACTCAGATGCACAAAGTTTTTTGGAGAATTCTGTACGGTGGTATTTACTGGTAATGACTGCATCCGGTGGTTGATCCCGCTCGAGTTCGCAGCATGTTTCAAGAACATTTGATCCAGAAACCCGGGTTTTGTATTCCACGAAACGCTTTTTCTTACTCTTCAATAGTTCAGCAAGCAGTATCTGTAATCTCTGCCTATTTCGCAGAGCATTGCTCTTCTGCAGAACATCAACTCTGTGTTGAATCTCTTTTAACAAGACCTTTTTCTGGTCTAGGATCAGCAATATATTTTGATCTTCAACGATTCCCCAGAGGAGACCCTCTGTCTGAGTGAGATATGCCCTGTCATTATTTAATAGTTTCTGGTCTAGGGCAGAAGGATCCAAAATTGCTGTCATAATCATTGCTTCCGAGCTTAATCAACTAGACTAATTCTTTGAGGCGTTCGGGGAAGAATCCTCCGGGCCAGTCATCAATAAATTCACCATCATTGTCCAGGCGAATCTGTCTGACATGTGATCCTTGTGGGCGGCGGCTCACGGAGAGGGCGGACACATCATCTGCTTTGAGTTTGCCTGTTCGGATAAGTTTCTGGAGTCGAAGAACGAGGTGTTCGCTGTGCGTTTCAATGATCAGCTGATTATTGCGATCAATTGATTCTGCAAACAAATCACCCAGATTGGCCTGGAGCCGGGGATGAATGTGGACTTCAGGCTGTTCAATCAGGATAATCTGGGATTCTGCCTTCGCGCACTCTACGACAACGGGCAGAATTTGACAGATACCGAACCCTATATCTTTCAGGCTAACATCAACAGGGTCCCTGCGCTGCTTGTCAATGAACCGAATTTCGTAAAGGTCGGTGTACCTGGCACTGGCGGGCTCCACTTTCATTTCATATTCAACCCCCATTTTATGAAGCCAGTCATTCGTCTTGTCAACAAGCTCCTTGCGTTTGTATAAAAGATCGGGCAGATTGCCTCCGCTGTAGCCAGCGTTTCCAGGAGGAGTACCAGCATAGATATACCATCGGTCTGGAGGGTTTCGATAGGGACCAAGCGGCAAAATATGACGAAGCAGCCCTCCAAGTTTTGCAGTAAAATCAAGCGTTATGCTGCTTATATCCGATACGCCCCGAATGTATTGAGCTATGTCTTCTCCTAGTGATTCACTCAGACTCCGTTCAGGGCGCTCAGGAAAGCGTCCGGGGAAGGCACCACCCAGGTTGGTCAGATTCAGCATTCCCTTGTCATAAGCTACCATGTCTCCATACTGTTCCGCCTGCATTCGGGAAATAAAATCACTCAGGGAGAAGTCTGCATCATAGAAATCAATCGCCTTCCGAAGGGCTATTTTCTTGAGTATTCTTCTTGGATGAGGCGTTCCATCCTCCTTCGCGTCTATGAAACGGTCAAGAACCTTTTCAAGATGAGTCGTTTCAGGGACATCCACCGTGTCAAGCGCAGCCAGTTCGCTGTTCAGACGTGCCAGGATTTTATCCCGCGCATTTTTTGCGGATTTAAAGGAGTCCTCCCAAAATTCTTCGGAGTCTGTGACAAGCATGTTTTGCAGAACATGATTGGCATTGTAGGGAAACTTGCCCGTCCTTCGGATATAATCATTCTCTTTCTTAATTACAGTATCAGAAATATCGCTCTGAGATGCAAAGCATGCAATTTTTTCTCCGTTATGGTTAAACACTTCTAACTGGCACAGGCTTGTTATTTTCTCGCTGGTTGAATATCCAAAGTGCATGCCAACCCCCATGGTTTTCCTGGTAGGCGGAGACTTTCCCGGTTCCATTAGTTCCTCCAGGGTGGGGAAAATAGATTCATCCGCATGGCCTTCCTTGTCAAACAGCACTCGAATTTTGAGCGTGCGACTTGTATCGTGATCAAACAATAGTTCTGGGATGCTTCCAAAATCCACGATTCCCCGTTCAACACGCGGTTTCAGGGTATCATTTGCGGATTGGTGGGGGACTTCATAACTCTGTTTCAGCAGGTAAAGAGCCTGTAGGATAGACGATTTGCCAGCACTGTTTTGTCCCAGAATGAGCGTAATGGGAGCCATCGGGATCTCAACATTCTGACCAAACGACTTGAAATTTTCCAAGTGCAAAGATTTGATTTGATAATATGAACTGGGCTTTTTTTCAGGCATTGGCTTGAATCTTGAGGCACTGACAACTTACGATAAAAAACGGAGGCAGGTTACTGTTCAGACTACAGTAAGAGTGACCTTTGGGTGGGGGGAGATATCAGAAGAAAGTACGCTGTATGAGAGACAAAAGCAAATCTGATACTCAGGATTTGCGGTCAACGAGGCAGACATCGCAAACCAAGACAAATAAGCCCTCCCATTCACGGCCGGATGGGAGGGCTTATTTTCAGAGTATTTCCGAAACTAGTAACCGGGGTTCTGTACCAGGTTCGGGTTAGTCTGCAGCTGACTCTCGGGAATTGGTGCTACATTGCGAAATGCGGCAGAAAGCTCCTTGAATTTCCAAGGGTCATTGAAACGGGTTGCCCCTCCTTCCGCGCCTGCGAACCGAATCAGATCCTGCCGTCTGGTCTGCTCAAAGAACAGCTCTCGTGCGCGTTCAGCCAGAAGGCGATCTGCTGTCAGATTATCAAACGGATCAACCCCCGCACGGGCACGAATCTGGTTGACCAGGGCGAGTGCTTCCGCGCTGGCAGGATTCTGTCTCCACAGAACCTCCGCCTTGAGAAGAAGGACATCAGAGTAGCGGAAGATGACAAAGTCATTGCTCATCTCACTGCCGATCCCAGCCTCAAATTCATACTTTCCGATCCGGGCACCGCACTGGCGGCACGCAACCCCCTGGATGTCATTGATCGTAGGTACAAATGAGAGAGGCTCTCCATTCTTGTCGAAATCACTGAACACTCCAGAATCCATGACCCGATCCCCGCGGGCTGTAAACTGAGGCCCGACAATGAAATTCCCCAAGCGATCATCCATCGTGCCAGTTACACGCTCCACTCCCGCATCATCATCGGTGGGCATCACCCCCCATACTTCTCCCTGAGGGCCCGGGTTCTGATCAGGATCAATCACAGATTCATAGAGCTTCTGTGTAGCACTCCAGCCATTCCATGGCTGATTTTGAAAGTTGTAGGTGTTCTGGCTGCCATAGTGCAGGGTCATCTGATGCAGGTTGAAACCAGCCCGGAACACCTTGTCATACGGAACGACAAAAATGTTTTCGGGGGACCCTTCATTCAAAACCAGAAAATTGGAATGGTAGTCATCCGCCAGCGTAAAGGTCCCCGAATTGATAATACCATCCAGATATTTCAGTGCATCATTCCAGCGAGGAGTCCCCGTATAGACTTCGGCATTCATGTACAATTTTGCCAATGTCATGTGCGCTACATACGTATTCATGCGGCCATATGTAGACCGGGTGTCATTGCTCAGGTTTGGCAGATTATCTACCAATTCCTTTTCCACAAATTCGAAGACCATCCGGCGGCCCTCTGCAAAATTCTGAGACGGCTGGGACGGTTGCTCTGGCGCGTCAATGAAGCTGGTAATCAGAGGTACATTTCCAAAGGCATCCAGAAGCCAGAAATAATAGAATGCACGAAGTGCTTTCAGCTCGGACACGAATGGAGTCACCAGTTCTGCGTTGGCAGTGCCTTCATTCAGAGCACTTTCAAACTGGAAGATGAGGCGGTTCGTATTGTTAACCCCGCCAAAATATCCGTTCCAGAACCCGTCAAATGTGCCTTCATCTACTCCCCAGGTATGCGTATGGAGCCGGAACCAGAAGCCGCCATCAGACCAGTCCTGTCCTCGGGTTGGGACGATCAGCTCGTCGGTTGTGACTTCATTTAACTGAGCAGGAGAGCCACTTCCTCCAACGGCTCCCACATTGCTGTAGGCGTTCCCCATAGCAGAAATAAACTGCTGGTCATCTTTGAAGAAGTCGGCCGGCTCAACCTGATCATCTATGGGCTCGGAGAGGTCCGTGCACGCCGCAGCGAAGAGCAGCATGCCAACTGCAAGGACCAACGAGCGAAATGTGAATGTTTGTTTCATAATGTACCCTTTTGCGTATGTTGGTCTGTGGTTACAAATTGATGTTCACGCCGAAACTGACAGAGCGTGTCGTAAAATACTCCAGGCGGCGCTCAATGCCTGGTCCGAGCGGCCCCACAGTAGCCCCCTGTTCAGACTGCCCCTGATTACGGTCCACATATCGTACTTGCGGGTTCAGGCCGGAGTAGGCTGTAATCGTGAGCAGATTGTTTCCTGACAGATAGAATCGTACCCGTCGGAGCGGGGTATTTGCTGTCAGGGAGGCGGGAAGAGTGTACCCGACAGAGGCATTGCTCAGGCGGACATAATCTCCGTTTTCTACATGATAGCTGGACCAGCGCGGATCATCGTTCAGCTCCGCCAGATCAAACGCATCCTGCAACACATTGTAGGATGAGATCTGTTTCGGAACCGAGTAGAATGTGCTGAACATATTCGCAATCTGATGACCAAAAACTCCTTCAATAAAGAAGCTGGCATCAAAGTCTCCATAGCTCATGCGGTTTGTCCATCCCAGCTGAAAGTCAGGAAGTCCATTCCCCAGGACCTGTTCGTCTCCGCCATCTCCAAACTTCAGGTCTTCATACTCTTTTTCCGTACCATCTGCGGCATGGAACAGCCACTTGCCATTATCCCCAATTCGTGCAAACCTGGGCCCCCATAACTGTCCGATTGGTTCCCCTTCCTTGATCCGTATCATCTGTACATTGTTTAGTCCGGGAGCACCGGGTTCTGCCAGAAACTGAACATCTTCCGTCAGATACTCGTCAAGCATGGTTTCTGAGTAGAAGGAAGCAATCACGCCTGAATTCCATTCGAAACCGCTTCCAGAGCCGGACTGAAGAATATCGTAGTCCAGGGAAAGCTCTATACCTCTGGCGGACAATTCTCCAACATTGCTCCATGTGGTGGGAAACAGGTTTGGTGGAACAGGCACTGCAATCTCAAAAAGCAGATCACTGGTTGTGGACTGGTATGCGTCTATCCGGCCGCTGAGCCGATTGTCCAGGGCTGCGAAGTCAAGTCCGACATTGATTTCGGTCTTCTCCTCCCACTTCAAATCTGGATTCGAGTTGCTGACCGGACTGAAGCTCTGGATATATTGACCACCGACAAAGAAGCTTCCTGCCGGACCGAGTCTGGAGCGGGAGAGACCGCTTACAGGGGCATCCTGCCCTGTCTTGCCAATACTTGCCCGGAGACGCAACTCACTGAAATAGGGGATATCAACCAGATTGGCTATTTCAACACCAACTCCGGCTGACCAGAAAAGCCCCCACTTGTTGTCAACCCCGAATCGCGAGGACCCTTCCCTTCGGACGCTTCCATTGAAGAAATATGTCCCGTCATAATTCAGATTTACACGGCTGAAAAAACCGATCAGACGGTTTGTATTTCGGTAACTGCCCACATTTGCCTCTCCCTGATTAAAATCCTGTGCAAAGGAGAAGTTGTTTGTGGTAACCTTGTCTGTAATGAAATCTCCGCCGCCAGCATCAAATCCCTCATTGATAAAGTCATTGAAGGAGTATCCGGCAATGAATTCAATCGCTGCATCACTGGTCAAATCTCCGGCATAGTGAAGGGTTGTCTCAAAGAGTTCACTCTCCAGATCATCATAGTCCTGTTCTGCGCGTCCAGGGCCAAGTGCTGCAGCAGTCGCTCCACCTCCAACCTTGTGGCGGCGTGAATAGAAATTCCTGTATATGCGATCATTATTCTGGTAAGAATACTGCGCCGCAATGGAAAGTCCCGGGAGAAGAGATGACAGGTCATACTCCCCCTTCAGAACGCCGGTAAACAGCTTGTTCTCTCCAGTTCGGGTACCTTCTTCAATGATGGCTACCGGATTGAAGTAGTTGAACAGGGGCTGTTCAAAGAATCCGCCGGTATTCTCAAATCCGTCCGCGGTAACCGGTGCAGTCGGGTTCATAACACCGGAAAACTTGAAGGCATCGGCAAAGCCGAAGTTCTGCTCTCTCTGGTTCACAGACAACTGGACCGTGATCTCCAGTTTGCGATTGAAGGTCCACTGCGTGAAATTGAGGCGGCCGCCGATTTCCTGAAACCCTGTGTACTTCTGGATCCCGTTCCGGTCGCGAAAATTCCCGGAAACCCGATAAATCGAATTTTCGCTTCCCCCGCTGAGCGCAAGAGTATGCACCATATTGGAGCCTTGCTGGGTTACCTCCTCAAACCAGTCGGTATTGTGCCCCAGATCAGGGGCGGCGAACCCGGTCTGTTGAGATAACTGACGGAACTCGTCGCCGGAGAGAACATCCAGACGATTTTCAATGCCCTCGTAGGTATAGTAGGCATTGTATGCCACAGAGATCCCCTCACGGGCTGTCCCGCCTTTTGTTGTGATCAGAATTACGCCGGCAGATCCACGCGTGCCATAAATGGCAGCGGCAGAGGCATCTTTCAGGACATCAATGGACTCAATGTCAGATGGATCCACACTGTCAATACTTCCTCCGATAACTCCGTCTATAACGATCAGGGGAGACTGGTTGGCCCCAAAGGAGGAGATTCCGCGCAAACGCACATCTGGAGAGTCATTGGGATTGCCATTGCGGGTTGTGATTTGCAGTCCGGCAACCTTGCCCTGGATCATCTCCTCCACAGAGTTCACATTTCCACTCAGAAAATCCGCCTCTCCAAGATTGGAGACAGAACCGGTAATTGTACGGCGTTCCTGTGATCCGTACCCCGTTACCACAAGTTCTTCCCCAACTTCATAGATGGTTTCCACCAGGTCAACATCCACACCGGTTGTTCTTCCGGCAATTCCCACTTCCTGTGTGTCAAATCCGATGAAGGAGAATACCAGAGTGTCCTGCAGTGATGGTACCGCAAGACTGTAGACACCGTCAATGTTGGTCGTGGTTCCTTGGGTGGTTCCCTTGACGATCACGTTTACGCCGGGCAGCGGATCAGAGGACAGCGCATCACGGACTGTCCCGGAAACCTGGTCTTGTCCGGAAACGCTTCCAGCCCCGAAAATAACCAGAGGTGCCAGCACATAGAATAGCTGCTTTATCTTCATGTGAGCTAACGATTAATGGTGAGTAATAGAGATATTTTTGGCACGAGCCGCACAAATATACAAAAATTATTTTAGAATACACTAGCCCAGAGTGACGAGAAGAATAGCTT
Organism: Rhodothermales bacterium; assembly: GCA_965203305.1. Taxonomy (GTDB): domain Bacteria; phylum Bacteroidota; class Rhodothermia; order Rhodothermales; family Bin80; genus Bin80. Next base: position 997,884 of record OZ241874.1, read on the forward strand.
TTCATAGAATCTACTGGTATCTGAGAGCGGGTATATGCTGAGCAGGGTTCTGTGCTGTCGTTCTGCGGGATGACTCCTGCACCATGTCGGACAGGAACGGTCAGTCCACTCAGCGCGGAGATTCTGACACAGAGGGGGAATCCAACTCAAACACAACTGGGGTATCATCCGAGCGGGCTACAATCATCCGCATTGGGCTGCCCCGCAAGACGCGAATCTGCCTGACATCGCCAGGCACATGAAATCCACTTCCAGGAATAACCTGCATCTTGCCTGTGCCAGTGAAGCGGAGCAGTGATCCCCATCCAGCATTCATGGCTCCGAGTGCATCCGAAGCCGCCGACAGATTGCCTGCCAGAAACCAGTCCGATCCCTCACTTGTGTTGATGGATTCCATGGCCATCACTGGTGCCCACTGAATCTCATCCGGCATTGCTTCTGGGATAAAGCGCATGCCGGCATCATTCCAGAAAATCGTGGAATGGAGTGTCTGGAGTATGTGTTTGGGTACCATAACAGTTTCTCCAAACAGGCCTGCAACGGACAGGTCTTTGTAAGCGTCATAGGTTGGAATCATGGAAGAGAGTCCTGGAAGGTGCTGGAGCAGGGCATCTCGGGAGGCCCATGCGTACCACTCCTCTCTTTCCCATTGGGCAAGAATCGGATCCGTGCGTCCATCCTGATTCAGGTCCTCTGCGAAGAGTGCCAAGGGCAGATCAAGCGTGGAATTCACCCCAAAATTTCCAGTGACCAAATCTAGGAATCCATCCCCGTTCAGATCCTCTATGGCCAGACTCTGCCAAAGTCCTGTAGAATTTGAAAGTCCCAGAGAGTCGGTCCGGTCAATCAGTTTCCTGTCGTGATTTTCCAAGATCGTGACTGGCAGCCATTCTCCAGCCAGAACAAGATCGGGGAGGGAATCTCCTGCGATGTCTGCCCACGCCGCTCCGGTCACATGTCCAATGTTTCGGAGGGTTGCAGATACGCTGCTGGTGATATCCCGAAAATGCCCCGTCCCGTCGTTCTCCAGCAAAACACTGTGTCCGGGGTTTCCATAGCTTTCGGGAGGAGTATCACTTCCCACAAAGAGATCGGTATCTCCGTCAAGATCAAAATCTGCTGCTGCCACCACAGTCCCGTTCGTGTGGATGACAGGCAACCGGCTGGAGTCAGCATAGAACTCTCCCGCTCCCGAATTTATATATAGCCGGTCCTGATGCAACTTGACAGGACCAGTCCAGCCGCCGCTCACCACATATAAATCTTGATCTCCGTCCCCATCCGCATCAAGGAAGAGTGCATCCGTATCCTCGCTGCTTTTATGCGAGTCGGGGAACGGTCTGCTTTGGAAGCGACCATCTGGTAACTGGAGGTACAGTGTGCCAGCTTGATCGCGAGCTCCCCCGAGATAGATATCTTCCAGACTATCCCCGTTGACATCTGCGACAGCTAGTGCTGCTCCCAGTGTACTGCGCCAGTACGGCAAGAGGGGCAGGCTCTCAAAATCCCGTACTTCATCCTGCACATGCGTGAAAGCAATTCCGTGATCATGTATCTGATGCACATGGGGAGCTGGGTGCTTGACTTGTATGGAGGGGGCTTTGCCGTCTGTTTCATGCAGGATCAGGCGGGTTCCGGCAGCAACCGACACCACTCGTGATTCAAGGCCAGAAGGCCAGGTCACGGTCACAGAGTCCGCACCTGGTGCATTTCCGATTCCAAAGCTCAGTACATGATCTGTGGAGGACTGGAATCCCCGGGATGGAAACTGCTCTTGTACCTGAAGCATGCCAGATACCCATACGCTGACCCGGGCACCAAATGCAGAGGTGTTGTGCTTTTTACCGCGAAGCCGGACAGAGATATAATTCCTCGTGGACTCATTGCGGTAAATCAGTGCGGGGTGATTCAGGGCATTGACAACCAGATCCAGGTCTCCGTCCAGGTCCAGATCGCCATACGCGGCACCATTGCCGATGACATGCTTCGAGAATCCCCACATGGTGCCGACATCTTCAAACCGAAGGTCATTTCTCCCTCTGAAGGCATAATTGGGGACGACAGCCTCTGGCATTCGCAGTGCAATTTCAGCTTCCCGGGCTGGTGATCCATTGTGCAGAATGCGCTGAATGTCTGGGGAGGCGACATACTCTATATAGTCCAGATCATTGGGCCTGCCGGGGATCCCGTTCGTAACGTACAGGTCTTTCCAGCCGTCACCGTCAAAATCTGCCACCAGAGGAGACCAGGACCAGCCGGTTGCATCAATTCCTGCAAAGGATCCGATTTCGCTAAAGAAGGGGATTCCGTCAGGGGTGATTCCCTGATGCAGTTGCAGTGTATTCCTGGAAACTTGCGGACCATAGCCAAAATCTGCCAGAATCTGCATGCGTGCATCTGCATTGGAAGTACCGGCGGTACGCTGTACGGCCAAGTCTGGGGGCAACATATCCAGTGCAACAATGTCTGGAAATCCGTCATTATTCATATCGGCAATATCAATCCCCATTGTCGAGCGGCTGGTTTGCCCGGTAGTTTTCCACAGAGATTCCGTAAATGTACCCTCTCTGCTATTCAGGTACAGGTAGTCATCCTCATGAAAATCATTGCCAACATACAGGTCTGGCCACCCGTCCAGATTCAGATCACTTGCAGCGATTCCCAGCCCATATCCCAGTGCACTGCTGTAGATGCCAGCTTCTGCTGTGATGCTCACAAAATTTCCATCGTCATTCCGGTAAAACTTGTCACCCACTCGCGGTGCATCAATCATTCTTCGCCATGATTCTACGTACGAATCTCGTGAATGAATGGCATGATTGAGCAGATACAGATCCAAGTCTCCGTCCAGATCATAATCTAGCCAGGCTGTATGTGTGGAGAGTCCTTCAAAGTCTAGTCCATATCGCTGACTCTCTTCGCGGAATGTACCATCCTGCTGATTGATGTACAGCAGGTTATGTCCCACCTTTGAGAGATGATGAACACGGCAGACATAAATATCCAGCCACCCGTCCCCGTTTACATCTGCCATACTGACACCGGTGGACCAGGTATTTTCTTCGGAATTGATACCAGCTTCCAGTGTCACATCATCAAACCGGAAGTTTCCCCGATTCAGATAGAGTTGGTCGGGGACCTGATTCCCTGTCAGAAAGATGTCTGGCAGCATGTCATTGTTGACATCTCCGATGGCGACTCCGCCTCCATCATAGAAATAGAGGTAGTCAATGATATTGAAGTCATCCTCGGGGGTCAGTGTATTTTGGAAATCCACGCCTGTTCGGGCCTCATTCAGCAGGGTGAACAGCCTTGTCCCGGGTTTCAATTGATTGCTGCATCCCAGAAAGAGCAGGAAAATCAGGGCGTACTTAATTCGCATGCTCAAAGATGCGTAGCGTATCGTTATTGCGAGCCACTATGGTGAGTGTACGACCGTGGACATTGATCGTCAGGATTTTGCGTATCTGTCCCTCTACGAAGAAGCCTGATTCGGACCATGGCAGGGGTTCCAGAGAGGGGAGTATCAAAGCAGTTCCGTAGCTGGCATCGTATCTTCCTGCTTCTGGCTTTACCTCATGCAAATTGCCTCCCGCCAGAATCAGTCTCCCCTTTTGGGTATGGATGTCGGCCAGTCCATATACGGGGGAAAGCTGCATTTCCTCCGGGGCAGGGCGGAGCGTGAAATTTCCGTTCCCGTCATTGATTCCGATCATGCTCCGAAGTTCGCTCACACTCAGATGTGATGCCCGATTCAGTTCTTCTTCCGAAAAAATATCCTGTATCGCAGCTTCAGCATACGAGGCATAGGTGGGGAATTTGCGAACCAGATGAGGAATCTGTCGAACCAGGTCATGGCGCAAATGCCAGGGATACAGGAGTCCGTCAATCGTTCTGGCAAAGACTTGCTCAATACTTCCATTGCGATCAAAATCACCGACCCACATATCTACAGGTGCCTTGAATCGGGAGTTCAGTCCATGATTCCCTGCAATAAAGTCCATGTCTCCATCTTCATCCAGATCCAGTGCCAGGATGGACTGCCACCACCCAGATGTATTTTCCAGCCCTGCGGCGGCGGATACAAAAGCACCATGATCATTCTGCAACAGAGTCAGCGGCATCCATTCTCCGGCCAAGAGCAGATCTGAACGGTCATCTCCATTAAAATCTGTACAGGCGGCATCGGTTATCAGTCCAACAGATTCCAGATCCGGGGCAAGCCGGGAAGTCGCATCCGTAAAATTGCCATTTCCGTCATTGAGCAACAGCTGGCTACTGGCCGGGAGTCCATACGCAAATGGCCGCAGACGGCCTCCAAGGAATATGTCTGTATCCCCGTCCAGATCAAAATCCAGAGGACAGACGGTGGAAGTGACCGGGAATCCGCGTGTAGCCAGACCGATCAGAGATTCGTCTTTTATGAGCAGGCCGCTCCCGTCATTGAGATACAATCGGTCTAGCAGTGCTGAACTGCTTCCCGGCAGTTCACTGCTGCCACTTGCAACAAACAAATCCTGATCACCATCACCATCCACATCCATCCACACGCAGTCTGTATCCTCTGTAATCGCATCCTCTTCCAGCACGGATTGGCTGACCTCTTCAAATATTCCTTGTTCATTTTGTACAAAAACCGCTCCCGGCTGGTTACGTGCTCCTCCAAGGTACAGGTCATCCTGCCCGTCTCCGTTGAGGTCTCCCTTGCATATAGCGGGGCCTTCTGTGGAGCGCATGTGAAAGAGCAGGGGTTGCTGGTCAAAATCACTGAATGTGTTTTCTGTGTGCTTCCATCCTAGTCCAATGGAATCTGCGTCAACAGGAATCAGGAGTGGTTCATGGTTGATTGACTGAGGGGCAGGGGAGGATCGTACCAGATCAAAAGGTTCCCGGAATACAAGACGCTGATTGGTACGGATACTTTCATGCAGAGCCACCTTTCCACCGGACCAGTGGATCACCAGAGAGTCCAGTTCTTTTACATCAGGGCCAAGTCCCAGATGCAGAACAGGATCAACACTGCTCTGGAATCCCCGAACAGGCTGCTGTTCAATATACCAGAGTTCCTTGTCGTGCCATGCACTAATCTGCGCGCCAATTCCCTGTGTGTTTGGGAGAAGACCGATAAGTTCAATCTGGAGCCAGCAGCGTTTGGGAAAGTGATCTGTCGCCCGATTCCGAAACAGCATGGGTGGCCCGCCAGCATTGTTAATCACAAGGTCCAGGTCTCCGTCAAGATCCAGATCCGCATAGGCACTGCCATTTGAAAATCCCGGTGACGCAAGTCCCCAAGCTTCGGTCATATCCTCAAAATACCCTGCAGGGCGGCCAGCGAACATGTGATTGGGGATTGGCTGGGTCGGGATCATTTCGATCAGAGTTTTCCAGTCCACATAGTTTTCGCGGGTAAGAATATCCCGGGTATCTTCTTTGCGGACAGCTTCCAGATAATCTGCATTGGTCAGGTCACGATAGATGCCATTTGCTACGAAGATGTCTCTCATCCCGTCATGGTCATAGTCGGCGATCAGGGCTCCCCAGCTCCAGTCGCTTGCGTCCACATGAAATTTTCGCCCTGCCTCGGAGAAGCGAACAGTGAGGTCTGGGTCCATTCCCCGGTTCATCTGAAGGGTATTGCGCGTGAACTGGTGATAGTAGTTATCCCGTACATAAGCACTGTAGCGAGCCCAGCTGTCAAATGCCGAAACCGTCTTCAGACGAAAGTCTGTTGCCGGGAGCATGTCTGTCACAAAGAGGTCCAGATACCCGTCCCCGTTGAGATCTGCCATATCCGCTCCCATGGCAGCTGCACTTACACTCTGGATGCTCTCGCGGAGAGATTCCGAAAAGGTCCCGTCCTGATTGTTGACATACAGGTAGTCATGCTCAAAGAAATCATTTGAGATATAGAGGTCTGGCCACCCGTCCCGGTTGACATCACCAACGGATGCTCCAAGTCCAAATCCGATCTCGCTCCGATAGATTCCTGCACTTTCGGTTACATCTGTGAAGGATGCTTCCGGGGCTTCATTACGAAATAACCGGTCTCCTCCTGCCATGTGTGGTACATGGCGTGTATTTACTTCAAGATTGAAGTCTTCAATGCTCCGAAACGAGTTATTGACCAGAAACATGTCCACATCCCCATCAAGATCATAGTCCAGAAAGGTGGCGTGTGTAGAAAGTCCGGCATCATCCAGTCCGTATTCTTGGGCCATCTCCTCAAAGGATCCATTTCCCCGATTGATGTACAGTTCGTTGCGCCGGTCATCTCCTTCCACGATCCCGGAATTGCAGACATAGATATCCAGAAGTCCGTCTCCGTTGACATCTGCCATGCTGACTCCGGTACTCCATGCGCGTTCTCCCATGACCCCTGCTTCTTTCGAAATGTCTCTGAATTGAAAATTCCCCTCGTTCCGATAGAGTCGATTCGGGGTTTGATTGCCGGTCAAAAACACATCTGGAAGCCCATCCTGATTGACATCTCCAATTGCTACCCCACCTCCATTATAGAAATTTCGGTAGCGATACACATTGAACTCATCTTCGTACCGGAGGGTATTTTCGAAGTCAATTCCAGCTTCCAGTGCGTCAATCTGTTCAAAGAGAGGGCTTTCTTCTATGGTACATGCCCCAAGGGAAGCAGCCAGCAGGATGTAGGCCAGCTTATTCATTCTCCTCGGGAAGAGAGGCCCTCATATCGGCAATGGTCACCAGTACCTCACGGTCGGAATCCCGTCGAATTGTGATCTGCCGGTTGGCATCAATCTTTACAAACTCGCTGGCAGTCCCGATCACCGGATCGGAGACCTGATAGGTCAGAAATCCCTCCCCATACCATCTCTCCATGAGCTCTCGTACATCAAACATCAGGCTGTCTGCCCAGAGATGCCGATTCCAGGGGGCCCAGCCATCGTACGAGAAGCGGACGCGCATCTGACGGATCCGGTCATTCGCGAAATCAGGGTAGTACAGCATGGTTGCTTCATGGGGGAGCTGATCCGGGAGTTTATACTGGACGTTTCTGTTGTTTGGCCCCTGGCTCACCAGTCCTCTCCGGTTCATTGCCCAACTGGAATCAAAGAATGCCTCACGCGACATCCCAAGTTCGTAACCAAAGAAGAGGGTACGGATCGTATCGGGGCGGGCGAGTTCTCGTGCCAGGATGGTTTCGTAGTCATCAGTTTGTGAATAACAGCCTGTGATAACAAGGGTCAGTGTACAGAAGAACAGAAGCCGTATTCTATTCATGTGATCTCTTGCACAGTCAGGCGAATTTTACGCTTAACATGGCCACATACTGCATACAGTGCTATTGCTTGAATCAGGCACATTAGTTCGGACGCACTCGTGTTTGTGGTGCAATTAGAGAAGTTCTCAAAAGTGAGAACCTTATGGTTCAAATAACACAGGATGCTATATCCGCCCCTTAGCAGTAAGCCTAGCTCCCTTCTTGGGCACAGGACGGCAATCCCGAGCCTCTGGGGCTTGTACTTTTGTGTCCACTCCAGAATAGCCAGTGATAAGTCACACTCCATTTATCTGGTTTCCAGAACTGGCAGGCACTGTACCAATATTGGTACAGCACATGGTGTTGCATGCATGGCCATTGAACAACTACGGAATCCAACGATCAAGGGAAGTCAAAGTGCAACATCAGGTTGAAATCATACCGCAGGTGAGATTCTGCACGCTAAGTGCTTCTATTGCGCTATGCGGGTGATCAAGTTCTGAACACAAATTCTCTATGCGGAGTTTCCTGCATAAATGCTCTGGCTGCGTATATCCGTAGCAGAACCTACCAGATCGTTCGTGTCTATCATATTTTTCGGTGCGGCTCAACTCGTACATGGTACAGATTCTTTAGAGTCTCTTGCCAAGATACTTCTGTACAGAACTCAACATGCCTGTAAGTAGTGTCTGTCCGAAAATTCACAGCAATCCCAGATACGGGGAATTTCGGAAGCATTTTGCCTCACAGCATCTATGTATGGGGCGATTCTGGTATTATTTAGATATGGGAGATTGGGGGAAATTTTGCACGAAGATTTCGTAGTTATGGACCCTATTCGGGGTTTTAACACCCAAATCCGCCAGGAATCCTTCATCTTCGTCAGGGAAAATATTTCCAGAACCCCGCATATGCTCTCTAAACCCCATATACTGGCGATATTATGAATTTTCGGATGGACACTAATTTACTCTAGGAGGCAATAATTCTCTCCCAATGGATACTTTGCAAGAGCTTTTTTGGATTATTATCCCATAGCCTTTCTTTTTTGGCACGGTTGTTGTTGAATTTATGTACAACTGCTCCCTATTCACCCATATCTCGTCTGTTTAACATGCTTGTCAAATCCGCAAAACGCCTTTTAGTCATCATTGCAGCAGTGGTTAGTTTTTTCGGTGCAATGTCCATTTATAGTTCCGATCTAGTTGTCGGGAATGTCACGGTACCTGTCAAGTGGGATGTCGTGTGTGAATTTGATGCACACAATAACCTGGTGAAGCGCACTTGCAAGGCACCGGGGACATATGATTTCTGCCCCAGTTGTCGTGGACAGTAGGAGGTGTCCTCAAAGAAGGAAAGATGCGGAATAACACTCCAAGGCCGGAGGACTCGTGGTTGGGAAGTTATCCCTGCAATCACAAAAGTTGGCGGTTATGTGTACTAAGTGTCAGACCATCAGTCCTACTACATACTTTCGCGGTGGCATTGATAGTACTGCTGGCAGGATGCCATGTGGAGTCAGATGACGAGTCTCACGGGACATCTTCTGTTAAGTCGAATGTAGGTATGCCAGATGGCCAACTTGAACTAAGATATGTTCGGACAATCATTCCAGAACTTACCGCTTCATCAGCCTTGACATCTCCAACCCGGCTGCGGGTCAGTCCAGAGGGACATTTCATATGGTCTGAGTGGGAACCTCCGCTTCTGGTCTTTGATTCTGAGGGACGATTTCTTTTGAGTTTTGGCCCTTCGGGCAGTGGACCGGGGGAACTGGGGTCATCCGAAGATTTTGATATAGACTCCTCGGGTAATATTTACGTATACGATAATGCCAACAGGCGCATAAGTGTATTTGATGAGCGTTATGTGTTTCAACGGAGTTATCCAGTGGAGACTGATAATTTGAAACGTATCTCGGTTGACAGCAAGGGAAACCTATATCGTCTCCGGGAAGCATGGTACAACGGTCATTTTCCAGCTGTAGTGAAACATGGACCAAACGGAAACAAAGAGGCTGAGTGGGGCGAAATTCCGTTATCAGCTCGAATTCAGGCGAGCCTGGTTGGTGGCGGTATTGCGGTCGGAGAGCATGTTTTCTATGGCTATATAAGTGACCATAGAATTTGGAAGACCAGCCTGAACGGGGATGAAATCGCAGTTTTTGAGTCTCGCCCCAATTACTATGTAGAATCAGACGGACGTATTCTCCAGGAGGGTGAGATTCCTACCTCAATGATACAATATTGGAGAGGGCTGTCAAGAGTCAAGGGATTATTTTTGGTAGATGAACGCAGGTTAGTGTTTCAACTGGTCAGCACCAAAGTGGAGGGAGGCTATCAAACAACACTTGAAGTGTGGCATACAGATGGCTACAAGGTATCCTCTGGCACAAGGACTCCAGACAGCCAGTTTCTTTTTGATGCTGACGAGAATTTTATGTATTTCATTGGAGAATCAGAGGAAAATCAGAATCAACCGATTCATGTGTATGAGTACTACTTTCCCCAGCGGGTAAAAGAAGCACAGCAATGAAATTGCGTAGACCCACACTGAACGAATGTGCCTACGGTTTGCTGGCTGTTATGGCTATACAGACAGCCATGCTTGTTGTGAAGCTTGATCAGTCCCGTGGACTGTCCCCTTTGCTGACAGATGAGTTAATTGCAAATCAAATAGAAGCTGCGTCTGTTGCTGTAGAAGAGCATGCTCTAGGACTGCCAGCACATTGGTTTGTTAATCTGGATGATTCGCAATCGGAAGCTCAAGAAGGCATTTCGCTTGTTGTTCTGGTTGATCCCAATAACTGCTCCAACGGACTGGAATCAGATATTGCACGGCTTAACTACTTTCACCGTCACAAGCCCGGCTGGATCAACTCCGTAGAAGGTTATTATGTGTCGGAACAGTATGATCTTTTCGAAGAATTTAGATCAATGCACGACATCCAGTTTCCCCTTTCCAAAAGAAGTATTCCTTTGCCCTATATGGATAATATGACTACTCCGCTCGTCCTGATTATTGATTCGCAGAGCGGGATGGTTCTGGATACACATCAGCCAATCCCTGATGATCTCCAGAAAAGTCAGCTGTTTTATGATAAATGGACACGGCTTATGAACCGATACACACCTTCGTAATTGGTTTCTTTTCTCATCAAGTACTCTCTCCCGTAGTAGAGCCGTATCTTATTCATATTGGATTTCCAGAACGGTCAACCGGATATTTTTCTCAATTTCAGTGAGGATTTGGCGTTTCCCATGAGACCACTGGACAATGATGGAATCTGCCGGTCCGATGAAGCCGAAGTGTAGTACCGGATCTACACTGGACTGAAATCCTCGCTGCAGGTACTGCTCGGCATACCAGAGCTTCCCATTTGCCCACAGACTGACCTGTGCTCCAACCCCGAAGGTGTTGGGACTCTTTCCTTCTAGTTTAACTTGGAGATAGCTGCGTTCCGGGTACAATTCTGTTGCCCGGTTCCGGTATATGAACGCAGGCATGTTTACATTATTGACTACGATATCCAGATCACCGTCATTATCCAGATCTCCGTATGCTGCCCCATTTGAAAAGCCAGGAGCGGCAAGCCCCCATTCTTGGCTTACATCGTGAAATTCAAGAGAGGCACTGCCTGCAAACATATGGTTGGAGAGTGGATGTGAGGGTACATGCTCAAGAAGCTTCAGAATGGGTGTTGCGTGTGCGAGAAACAGTGCCCGCAGCGAGTCCCGGTTGGAGGCGCGGGTAATGAAATCCTGATCCAGAAGATCCTTGAAGATCCCGTTTGGAACAAAAATATCCCTGTGACTATCCAGGTCATAATCTGCGATCAATCCTCCCCAACTCCAGTCTGTGCTTTCCAGTCCTGCAATGCGAGATACCTCACTGAAATGTATTTCCCCGTTGGGCAATATCCCCCGGCTCAGCTGCAGAGTGTTTCTTGTTGCCTGGTGGTGATATCCGTCCGTCAGGCTCTGGTCATATTCGGGCCAAGACGGAAACGCGATGCGGGACTGATATCGCCACGGAAGATCTGGAAGCATGTCAGAAACAAAAATGTCGGGCCATCCATCCCCATTAAAGTCGGCAATATCTCCTCCCATAGAGCTGAGACTCATTGTTTTGATGGCATCGGGCCCAACATCAATGAATCTTCCTTTTTGATTCAGATAGAGATAATCGCGTTCAAAGAAGTCGTTGGAGACATAGAAGTCGGTCCATCCGTCCCGGTTCAGGTCTCCGGTAGATACGCCAAGTCCGAAGCCGATTTTACTGCTGTAGATTCCCGAAGCGGTTGTGACATCAATGAATCGCCCCTCATCATTGCGCAGAAGACGGTTTCCGCCATTCGGGTCGGGCAGGTTTCGGAGATTTGGGGCGGGTTGCAAGTCGTCCAGAGAGCGCACGGGATTACTCAGGATGTAAGTGTCCAAATCAAGATCTCCGTCGTAGTCAAAAAAGGAAGCATGTATGCCGAGTGCCTCAAATGCAAGCCCATATTCACGGGCCATTTCCACAAAGGTTCCGTCTTGTTGATTGATGAAAAGCTCATTATGGCGTTTCACTCCTCCAGGTGGCCCTGATTTACTCAGATACAGATCAAGCCACCCGTCTCCGTTGAGATCAACCATGCTGACTCCGGTGGTCCAGGCACCCGTGGAGTATAGCCCTGCTTGTTCCGTGACATCCCTGAATCGAAAGCTGCCCAAGTTCACATAGAGTCGGTTTGAAACCTGATTTCCGGTCAGAAAGATATCCGCCAGTCCGTCTTGGTTCAAGTCACCAATTGCAACGCCGCCGCCATTGTAGAAATTGCGAAATACATATGTATTGAGAGTTTCGGCAGGAGTCAGGGTATTTTCGAATGTAACCCCGGTGTGTTCGGGGGGCATGAGTTCAAAGAGTGAAGCATCCCGTGAACAGGCACTGAGGATTACTCCAAGCAGGACAAGAATTCGCATATTCTTCTGTCCAAGCAGTCACAGAGTGACGATAAGTATTCCGGTGAATTTCAGTACTAGGACCTGGTGTTTTGATGTTCTCGTGGATACTAGTTCATTCGTTGGTCTGGCTGAGGATATGCTGAGCGTATGACAAGACTCATTGACATTTCTCGGAGTATGTTCGAGCACCATAGAAAGAGTGCGGGAGAGTCACTAGAACCTCCACTATTTAGTCAAGCCAATCTGCCACGCAAGAGTAATGACTCGCTGTCATACCTATCGTGATTACTTTCCCAACCACAACATAGTTGTCTGCCTCGGAGGAGCATCTACCATTTGAATTGCTTGTCGTCTGCTCCATCCAGTCCGTAAACGTATCCAAGTGTCTTATCTGCTCATGAAAATACTTTTTGCTGCAGGGGGCCATCGGAGAGTACTGCCAATATCCTGCTATAATATCCCCGCCCCTCACTAACTCTCTGTACCTCTCAGAATCTGTTCCCATATTTGTATCCGTATTCCTCGCAAGGCTGTCCTCCTGTGAACCTTTTCCAGACAAATCTTTCCTTATGCCCTGATTTTTCTCACGATCCGAAATCTTTTTTCGGAGGAAAGTGCTTCATCAGCCAGTCCCGCATGGACGGGATCGGAGCGGAATAGCCCCCTCTGTCGTTGTTATAATAAAATACACCCTTCTGCACAGACAGAAAAAATAACTCTCTCCCCCTCTCTGCTCCGTACTCCTTTACCAGTGAGTCCAGTATGTCGTCTTCCTCTAGGAACCCGTCCCTCGGAATCTCTGTCATGATCCTTGCAATGCTTCTCCGCTCTTGTGCCACAAATTTAAGTACCCGCCCCTCGTAGTATTTCCGACGGAGTTCCGCCCCGGCCGCGATTACAAGTCCTAACCCCTCTGAGTTCATTTCTCCCCCTGTTTCCTGGAGATGATCCACAGCCGCTTCTTTATAGGCATTAATGTGTTGGCCCCATCCGTGGGTCTCCTGCATGATTCTCTCCACCCAGGGCGTGACATCTCCCTTGGCTTTCCCTTCCTTCACGAGCCAGTCCGTGAGTATAGCCAGTTCATTCTCTTTTTTGAGTGCATGGAGTTCTATCAGGCATCCGTCCTTATGCCTAGATATGCCGAGATCATCAAAGATATCCGCCGTCTTGCCAAGTCCTCCTGCAAGCAGTATAACGGGGGTTCCCATTGTGCCCAGATGAATGCTTGAAAGTAAGGGGATAGTTACTTCTTTTTGTGCCTCAGGCAACACGCCGGGAATTCCCAGGTGTTGTGCTTCATCCAGAATGAGCAGGAGGGGAGCTTTCGCGCTCTCAAGTATCTTCTTGGTGTATACCTCGTTTTGTTTGATTGTGCCTCCTACCTTTGCAGTACCCATAGCTCCGCCTACCATGACACCAAGCTCCCCAAAAATGTCTGTAAGCTTTACTTTCGTACTTTTTCCCAGATCATTGCGCAAGACATCAGGGTTCCACAGCGCATTCGTAGAAATAATCGCTGTTACCCATCCAGTTTCATGTGCAAGTTTCCTGCACTCATAGAGCAGGGCCGTTTTCCCTACACCTGGTGGCCCCTGCACCAGAAAACTGGTTCCCCGTTCCTGTTTTTCCGCCCGAGTCATCCATTTCCTGAAAGTCTTTAGATGGTCTGCTCTCCCATGAAAATACTTGGCTATGGGGTTCTCCATCGGGGAGACCCGCTCACCTGCAGGAGCGGATTTTTGTAAAAATTTCCATACGGGATACATCTTGTATTGACAGGTTCTTCTGTGTATGTCCCTGTGACAGGTAGCACTAAAAAATCGCTAGAATGTTCCCCTTCCCAGCAATTTAAACATGTAAACTGCCAGTGTGTGGGTTGATGAAGAAACGTTACGAGATGATCAGAAAAGGTATAGAGAGGCTCTGGAGAGTTGGGGGAAAGTCAATTGCAGAAACAGGCGGAAGCAAAAAATCGGTACTGAAACCTGATCCCGCAGCATTCATGAAAATCAGATCTCCTGCCTTCTGACGCGGGGGCAATGGTCAGACACCATATGCCATGTCTCCGGCACTGTCAAGAGGTATACCTTACACGAGAGCCATTGAAGACATGCCTGCCACCATAACGATTACATACAGAACTAGACTTATAGCAAGACCTATCCAGGTCGCCTTGATCTGCTTCCCTTTTAAGACGTATCCGTCCGAACAGCCTCCATATAAGCTGTCAGGGGGGATACGCTGGTATGGTGGACTTGTGCCTTCCTGAGTCCACTCTGTGACCGAGGGGTGGTCGTGTTATCGGTCTGCGGGTTCCTCTGGCAGTCTGTTGTCTCTTCGTGATTCCATGCCGGGGATTTTTCCTGGAGGATGGAGTCGCTGTACTGGAAGCTGATCTTGGGTGGGGATGGATTCAAGAACAGTATTTATATTTATGATGCATAAATTTGCATTTTAATATTTTATATTGTATATTTCCAGCATGGAACGCATCGCTCCCATACTGTCCGAGCACGCCCCGCCCCAGGAGATTCTGGAAGCTCTTCGGAAGAAGACCGCCGAGTGCGAGACCCTGCGAACAAAGTGCGAAGCCAGGGACCAGAAGATTGAGACCCTGGAGACAAAGTACAAGGGCAAAGACAGGGAATGCGAGACCCTGCGAACGAAGTGCGAAGCCAGAGACCGGGAGATTGAGACCTTGGAGGCAAAGTGCGAGATCCAAGACCGGGAGAGCAAGACCCTGCGGGCAAAGTGCGAGACCCAAGAGAAAAAGATCCAAGACTTGCGCAAAGAAATCCGCGCCCTCAAACAGGAGCTTGCCTTCATGAGAAGTCAGAAGTATCGACCGAAAAGCGATCGGCATGACTCCAGCCAGTTTGAGATGTTTCCAGATCAGGTCTCTGCCGCCGCCTGGCACGAGGTGGAGCGGAAAGAGGCGCGGAAGAAGACCGGGAAAAAGCGCGTCTATATGGGGAAAGAATCCTGGAAGGACGCAGGGCTGCCCGTAGAAACGGTCCGCATGGATCCCCCAGACAACCTTCCCCCCGATGCCAAACTCGTCGGGTATGTGGAGAGAGAAAAGCTGGCCCGCAAACCGGGACAGTTGTATGTCAAGCGCGAACTGTATCCGGTCTTTGCGAGGGAAGACGGCACGAAACTGTGCGAGGCGCCGTTGCCCACGGATCGCGGACTGCGCAAGTGCCGGGCGGATGAGAGCCTGCTGACCCATCTGGTGCTCTCCAAGTATCTCTATCACCTCCCGATTGAGCGGATCGTGAAGCAGCTGCATCTGGAATCTGGCGTACAGATTTCCAAGTCCACGGCAACGGACTGGGTACACCTGGTGGCCTCCCGGCTGGATCGCCTGAACCATCCCCTGCGCATGGAAGTGCTGGCAGATGGCTATATTCAGGCAGACGAAACCCGCATTCTGGTGCAGGATCGGGCGAAAAGCAGGGCCAGTGGGACCTATCACAGGGGCTGGTATTTTTTCTATACCTGTCCCATCTCCAGACTGATCCTGGTGGATTACCAGCCAACGCGTTCCCGGGCAGGGCCGACGGAAATGCTGGAGGGGTTCCGGGGAGAGTTGCAGACCGACGGCTATGCGGTCTACCATCAGTTTGGAAAAATAGACGGGATTGAACTGTTCGCGTGCTGGGCACATGCCCGGCGGAAATTCAAGAATGCTCTGCGTGCCGAGGGAGAGAACTCCCCCCAGGCGGAACAGGCTGTGGTGCTGATTCAGCATCTGTATGCGGTGGAGGACGAGCTCCGCGAGCAGGGGGCAGACGCTGCGGAGCGGGAGCGGGTGCGCCAGGAGCAGTCCGTCCCCCTCCTGCAGGTGCTGGAAGCCCTCCTGCGAGAACACACCGGGGACAATGACACCTTCTGGTTCAGAGCCGTGCGCTACACCCTGAGGCTATGGGATCGCCTGAGCGGCTTCACCCGCAATGGACGCGTGGAGATTGACAACAATCTCGTGGAGAACCGGGTTCGTCCCATTGCGCTGGGACGCAAGAACTACCTGTTTGCCGGCTCGCATGCGGCCGCCGCCAATGCAGCCACGATCTACGCTCTGCTCGGGATTTGCCAACTCCATGAGGTCCATCCGCAGGAGTGGCTGATGGAAATCCTGAGGCGCGTGGAAAGCACGCCTGACGAAGAGCTCCACACGCTGCTGCCTCATCACTGGAAGGCGACCCGGCAGAAAGAGAAACAAGTGCCACTCGCCAAGGCAGCATAGCCTCCCCCCGCGAGAACGACACGGGATCCGAAACTGCCTCCTGGTTCCCGCCAAAAAAGCAGGACGCACCCGGCAGTCCGCAGACCCGCACAGAACAGGACAACAAGAATCACAAACGGCAACGCACAGAACCTCTCTGCCTTCAGAACCCCGGATCCCCTCACAGAATGTGCCCGCAGGAGGGCACCAGCACTAGACAGGGGCGTATGCCAAAATACAGGGGGAAACAGGGCTGTTCGGATGCTTACTTTAAGACCTCAACATAGGCTTTCTCAAGAAGATACCGGTCCTCCCCGTCATATTCAGATGCCAGTCTGATGGGTGCCTTGGGGGATCGCAGATATACAATCAGTATTCCAATCAGACCAAGGAAAAATCCGATAAAATACCATCCAGTTACGGAGGCATGTTCCCCTTCTGATTTGGCTCTGGAAATGATGGAGTGCCTTTCAGTTGACATAAGATGGTCCTGTTAGCTATTATCGTGAGCAAGATGTGCCGCAATATACAACATCTGGAGATTTTTTGGTTCCAGCAGATGCCTCAAGATATGATCTGCGCCATGCAATATATCCGCTGGTGGCTAGTCCCAGGTATAACGCATACAAGAAAAGTGTAAAGTAAAGCTCCGTCACGAGATAGAGTCCTACATAAATTGCATCCGTAACGATCCAGACAGTCCAGCTCTCAAGAATCTTTCGTGCCGCCATCCAGCTGGCAATGATGCTTAGTGTAGTCGTTATCCCTTCAAGCAGTGGATAGTCCGATTCCGTAATGTGTTCAAGAGCAAGTGCAAACCCGGTGGTGCCGAGAACCGTGAGCAGGAATAGCACTAGTCCAGTATGTCTTTGGAGCCGAGTGACCAGCAGAGTCCCGCCTTCAGGTCCACCCGTTAGCCATGAGTGCCATCCATAGACAGAGATTCCAATGAATAGCCCCTGTAACAGCATTGTGGTGTATAGACGGGCATCTAAGAAGACAATCCCGAAAAGAATACTGCTCAGAATTGCGGTGGGCCATGTCCAGATATTCTGCCGAACATTCAGCCATACGCACAGAATACCCGTGAGTACCGCGATACTTTCCAGGAGCGTATCCCAGTTCATGGGATCTGGATGATATAGGCCTTGCCCACATCCGCACTGCCGGCTGCACCAATCAGAGCCGTCCTGCCATGCAAGTCAATGGAACTCCCGAAGGAAGACTCACCAATGTCAAGGATTCCCTGATAGTGCCACTGCCCGTCACGGCGTGCATAGATGTATACCACACGATCCACATTGAAATCCAGCCGTAGCTGCTCATCATAGCCAACGACCAAAGCACGGTCTTCATACAATGCCACTTCGGTTCCGAAGGCACCTTTTCGGTAAGGGGAAGGGGGAGATAGCGTAGCGGTTTTGATCCAGTTTCCTGTAGAGTCCCGTGCAAACAGGATGGCTTCGCCGGATTCACGAGATCCGCCCCGGGACTGTCCAACGATCAGCTCATTCCCGTACAGATCAAGCGAAATAAAAAAATCCCGGATGCCCTCCAGTCGGGCAACCTCGGACCAGGATTCATCCTGATCAAATTCAAACAGGTGAACGGATCCTGTACGCTGACGGAAATAGCCGTTGCTGGCCACTGCCAGGATATCCATATACAGGGTTGCATTCCCGCCAAAGATGCCTCTTCCGGTCGTGCCAGATCCGGTCAGCCTGTGTGCCAGGGTCCAGGTACTGGCATTCTTTTCGTACAGATAGATCACTCCATCCTTCTCATTGCCGGAGGATGGATCTCCGCCGGTTGTGAAGAGCGCACGGTTGTGATGTACAGCAATGGCGGTTCCTGCTGCGCCTTCATTTTGAGAATTGCCCCTGTTGGTCAGGCGTTCTGTCTGCTCCCACTTTCCCGTATCCGTCATCCCGTATACATAGACAGCATTGGAACGCTCGTTGGCGAAGAATTCCTGGCTGGCTGCTACGAGAGCAGTGCGCCCGTGAAGTGCAACTTTCCTCCCGAATGCAAGCCCCTGCTCGCAATCCCTGGGGACAAGCCTCGCAGTTTGCCTCCACTGTCCTGTAGAATCAGCAAATTCGTAAATGTACGCAGCACCGCCTCCGGTATCACAGGATTTTTCCCCGCTTGCCCCGACAATCGCTCGCTGCCCATCCAGGGCCACAGAGGTCCCAAAATAATTTCCGCGGGTAGTGTCGGCATAGGGCAGTTTTGTAATCTGCCCCAATGCGCCAAATGCAACGCTGAATCCACAGAAAAGAGCTGTTGTGAATTTCCAGGAGCTGCTCATCTATTTTGCTTCATGGTGAAGAGTCCATGAGTGCCTCCCATTTCGCATATAAATCTTCCAGCTCCTTTTCAATTGCCGTATAGGTGATGCTTGCTTCCCGTGAACGCACCGGGTCCGAGTAGACATTCGGGTCTGCCATCAGTTTTTCTGCCTCCTGTTTGCGCTTTTCTGCCTCTGCGATGGTTGTTTCTGCTTCTTCACACAGCCATTGCCGCTGGTGATCCGTGAGCTCGTCGGCCCGGGACTGCCCATTTCTCTTTGCTTCACGGTATGCACGATTCCGTGCCTCTGCCTCCCGTCGTTTCTCCTCCTTGGTCTTGGGGCCTCCTGATCGGGTGCGGGGTTTAGGGACTGATCTGTGCAGACTCGCTGGATCCTGTGTGACTTTTTGCAGAGAGCCATGATCCAGTGCCCACTGGTATTCCGAGTAGGTTCCTTCATATGTGCGTACTCCCCGCTCCCCCACATGCCAGACTACATTGGCTACATGATCCAGAAAGTGCCTGTCATGGCTGACGACCACAAAGGTGCCGCTGTATTGCTGAAGTGCCTCAATCAGTACCTTGATGGACTGGATATCCAGGTGATTTGTCGGTTCGTCCAGGATTAGAAAATTCGCCGGGTTCACGAGGGTACGGGCAAGTGCCAGGCGGCTTTTCTCGCCCCCGGAAAGTGCGTGCACCGGCTTGAATACGTCATCTCCGGTGAACAGGAAGGCACCAAGAAGAGTGCGAAGATATACCTCTTCGTGTCCGACAGCTTCCCTCTGGATCGACTCCAGTACAGTATCTGTCGCTGTCAGCGCATCTGCGTGGTGCTGGGCAAAAAAGCGCACATGGACATTGTGGCCGTCTTTCCGTGTTCCTGTGACAGGTTCGCTCCCGTGGAGTATTCTGGACAGAGTTGACTTTCCAGCTCCGTTCTTGCCAATGAGAGCGATTTTTTGTCCTCGACTGATTTCAAGGGGGCCTGCCTGGTGAAATACCTGTACGTCAGGCCCATCTGTGCCGGGATATATCTTGGAGAATTGACTGAGTGAAAGGACGGTACGGCCAGAGGGCTTTGGGGCAGGAAACCGGATACGAATCTGTGCATCGGGAGACTCAGGTGGAGGAAGACGCTCCAGCTTCTCAAGGTGCTTGATCCGGCTTTGTACTTGCCTAGCTTTTGAGGCCTTGTATCGGAACCGTGCAATAAATCGCTCAGCCTGCTGAATTTCGCGCTGCTGGTTTTCATACGCAGCCTGTTCCAGAACATGTCTCTTCTCCCGCTCTGCCAGAAAGTAGTCATAATTGCCCGCATACTCCGTTACACGGCCGCGGTAAAGATGGGCAACTGTATCAATCATCCGGTTCAGGAAGTACCGGTCATGCGAAACCAGAATGACTGTTCCCGAATAGTTTTTCAGGTACTTTTCCAGCCAGTCAATACTCAGAATATCCAGATGATTTGTCGGCTCGTCAAGCAGTAACACATCCGGTTTCTGGAGCAGGATATGTGCCAGTGCCACTCGCATTCGGTAGCCACCGGAGAGGGTCTCCACCGCCCGGTGAAGGTCATCTGTTGCAAATCCGAGGCCTTCCAGGACGGCTTCCGCTCGTGCCTGCGCGGAGTGTGCTCCCTGAACGGCCAGCCGCTCGTGAATGAGTGCCAGTTCTTTCAGAATCTTCTCGTGACTGAGTACAGGGTTTTCCAGGGCCTGGGTCAGTTCTTCTTCGCGAGTCTGCAGATCCCTGATCGCATCAAATGCGGTCAGGGTCTCCTCTATGACGGATCTGCCATGTGTGATGTCCTGCACATCCTGACTCAGGTATCCTACGGAGCCGGAGTATGCGATTTTCCCGGTGTCCGGTTCCAGCTGTCCATCAATTACACGCAGCAGTGTTGTTTTTCCTGCTCCGTTGGGACCAATCAGTCCAATACGTTTCCCGTCACCAACGGTCCAGGTCAGTTCCTCAAGGATGGGATTCCCCCCGAGCGCCACCGCGATATTCTGTAGCTGAATCAATATGCGTTCCGGTTGACGAACCCTTTCCAGACAGTCATGATCATGATTTTCACATCCAGGAGCAGAGACCAGTTCTGTATATAGTAGAGGTCATGCTGAATACGTTTTTCCAGGGATGTATTTCCACGCCATCCATTCACCTGTGCCCAGCCGGTAATTCCCGCTTTCATTTTGTGCCGCTGCATGTATCTCGGAATGTGCTCCCTGAAGTCTTCAATAAATACCGGCCGTTCCGGGCGAGGTCCGACAACGGACATGTCTCCCTTGAGGACATTGATAAACTGGGGGAGCTCGTCCAGCGAGGTTCGCCGGAGCAGTTTTCCAATGGGAGTGGCCCGATCTTCCCCCTCTTTTGCCCAGACAGCCCCTGACTCCTTTTCTGCCGTTACGGGCATGGAGCGGAACTTCAGCATATGGAAGCACTTGCCATTGAGTCCCATGCGTTCCTGCCGGTATAGTACAGGCCCTCTGGAAGAGAGAAAAACAAGAAGAGCAATGAGCACGAACAGGGGAGATAGGAGGATCAGTACCAGCAGCGAAAACACAACATCCATGCTCCGCTTGATGAATCGGCGAAAATCCATGGGAGTCTCATCAATAATATGCAGGATCGGAAGTCCATTTATGTCCGTAATTCGGCTGTTGATGATATCATGCTGCAGCAGGTCAGGGACGAGGCAGACATGTACCAGACGTGTAGACAGAGAGCTGAGTAGCCTTTCAATTTTCCCCACAGCCTGGAGGGGCAAGGAGATGTACACATAGTGAATCGGTTCGCTGGCAGAGTCAAGGAGCGAAAGTACATCGTCCACCTTTCCCAGCACATCCGGCTCATCGGTCTTGTGATCATCCAGAAACCCGACGACGTAAAATCCCATCCACGGGTACAGTTCAAAGGATTTTGCCAGTCTGCGCCCTGCTGTTCCAGCTCCGATAATCAGTACACGGCGCAAATTTCTTCCGTTCTTCCGGGCATTGCGCACATAGAAATAGATACAGAACCGCAGTCCCAGCATGGAGAGTGGTGCCAGTGCAGCGAAGAAAAGAACGGTCAGACGTGAAATGTTGAAATCCCGATAGAATGACAGGAAGGCCATAGATACGATCAGGGCCAGCCCCACGGATTTAGCCACGCTGCGGATGAGCGTAGTCCACCGCTGTGCCCGGTCAGGTATGTACAGCCCGGATGCCCAGAATGTAAGGGCAGCAGAAATCAGGATCCATGGAAAAAATGTCAAGTACTTGCTGAGAGGATGCCATTCAGGGGCAGGGATGGGCCAGTTGAAGAAAACTTCAAATCGGAGATAGTACGCAGCAATCCATGCACTTCCGACGAGCACCATGTCCGTAAAGAAAAGCAACTGCTGATAAAACCTGCTTTGTTCCTGCAGCATCTTAGACCAGATCAGATTTCATGGCAGAAGGTGCCATACTATTCCGATTACGGGAGGACAGGACAATCGGTTCAGCAGTTTTGAGAAGAATATCTGCTCCCTGGATGCGTGCCTTCCAGAGTTTGTATTCCCGGGAAAAGTGACCCCCCGGTGCGCGGGATGCAGACGGGTCTGCTGTGCCATCCTCCTGGGCCAGAAATCCCCGCACTTGAATCATGTTAAGGAAGGGATCTCCCGCAGCCGGATGCACTTCACCCAGTGCAGACTTGTCTGATTTTCTGTTTCGCAAAGCCCCATTCCGTATCAGGCGATAGTATTCCTCGCAGCATCCAGATCCGTTGATATGCGGAGCGCGTATGTTTCGGACTCTATTCTCCCGTGGATGCAGAAACATGGACGATTTTGGTCAGGGGAGATGTTCAGGACATGTCTACGTTTAGTGCGAGATCAACTGCCTGAACGGAGTGTGTGAGAGCTCCGCAGGAGAGGTAATCTACGCCGGCAGCTGCAATGAGAGGAGCCGTTTCCAGAGTGATTCCGCCGGTTGCCTCGGTCTTGATCCGACCGGCAACAAGTTCCACAGCCTGCTTTAGATGTGAGCAGTCAAATGATCCATCAGGAAGGTAACCAGCCATATTATCCAGAAGGAGTACATCAATTTTTTCTGCAATACTCAGAGCTTCGGTTACCTCCGCCAGGGTTTGAGCTTCCACATCAATCGGACAGTCTGGCATCGCTTCTGAAACCCGCTGGACAGATACGGCAAGTCCGCCAGCTGCTTCAATGTGATTGTCTTTGATCAGGACCCTGTCAAACAGTCCCATTCGGTGGTTTGTGCCACCTCCTGCAAGCACAGCCCATTTGTCCAGAAGTCGTAATCCAGGGGCCGTTTTGCGGGTATCACGAATGCTCGCGGGGTACTCCCGTACACTGACAACCATTCTGGCAGTCATGGTTGCAATTCCGCTCATCCGCTGGAGCAGGTTTAGTGCCAGACGTTCTGCGGTCAGGATGGAGTGCAAAGGTCCAGAGACCGTCCCAATCGTTGTATGTGCCGGCACAGAGTCTCCGTCGTCAAATGCCCAGAGGTACTGGATATCGGGATCCACGAGGTGGAATGCATGCTGTGCAGCGACAAGCCCGGCGATTACGCCTTCTTCCCGCATTGTGAGAGTTGCCTGTCCCTTGTGATGAGGTGCCAGAAGAGCCTGGGAGGTTATGTCTCCCGCACCAACATCTTCTTCCAGAGCTCCCCGAAGGATACGGCTCAGGTGCTCTGGTGACAGATAATCGGGCAATCGCGAGGACATGCTATTCACGAGGCAACACTGTACTCCCCAATCCGGTCAAGGCGGCGCAGGCGTTCTTCCAGAAGATCTTCAGCAGATAACTGGGACAGGTTCTGCAGCGAATCACAGATTGCCTGTCCGACAAGATCATAGGTTGCTCCGGGATCGTGATGCGCGCCTCCCAGAGGTTCCGTGACAATCTGGTCCACAACTCCAACTTCCATCAGGTCAGAGGCAATCAGTTTCAGTGCCCGTGCAGCCTCTTCCTTGTGGTCCCATGATCTCCACAGTATGGAGGAGCAGCTCTCGGGAGAAATGACAGAGTACCATGCATTTTCCAGCATAAGCATTTTATCCCCGACCCCGATTCCCAGTGCTCCGCCGGATGCTCCTTCGCCGATAACCACCACAATGATCGGAACGGGAAGCCGTGCCATGACGAACAGATTCCGGGCGATTGCCTCTGCCTGTCCACGTTCTTCCGCGTCCATCCCGGGGTAGGCACCGGGCGTATCCAGAAGGCAGATGACGGGTTTCCCAAACTTTGCGGCAAGCTCCATGTGTCGGCGTGCCTTTCGGTATCCCTCTGGATTGGGCATGCCAAAGCGTCTGTATCGGCGCTGCTTGGTGTCTCGTCCTTTCTGGTGCCCAACAATCAGTACTGTACGATCAGTATGCCCGTAGCGAGCTCCCTGCAAGGTGGCAAATCCACTCACGATTGCCGGATCATCTCCGAAGCACCGATCTCCGTGCAATTCTACAAATCCTTCGGTAAGAGCACCAATGTAGTCTTTCGTATAGGGTCTGAGCGGGTGCCGGGCGATCTGTACTCGCTGCCATCGAGTCAGACTTCCATAGATGGATATACGGAGTTCTTCAATGCGCCGGGAAAGTATTTCAATCGTAGGGGCCAGATCAGGGTCATCTGACTCCAGTTCCCGCAGTTCTTCGAGCTTGTGTTCCAGCTCAATGATCGGCTTTTCGAAGTCCAGAAGAAATTTGGAGGATTTTTTGATCATGCCCAAGTTTGGAGAGGGGGGCAGGCCAACAAGTCCATGTCCCAGCGGTTCCTGTCCGGGGTCTCAGAGCAGTTCTGTGTCGGATGCACACTGGGTCAGGAGAACCTCTACCTTCTGACGCTCGTGATAGTCCATGGTCAGCCTCCATGCTTCCTTAAGGGCTACCCATCGCTCAACGTACTGACAGTGATAGGACTCGTTTTTTGGAAGCCAGCCTGCAGGATCCCGATCTCCTTTGGAGCGGTTCTCGCTGGCAGAAACGGGGATGAGCATGCCATTCTCGCTGAGATCATTCCCGAAGGCATAGCGCAGGGAATCACTCCATGCCGCTCCTCCGCTGCGGTGAGCTTCTGCCAGCGGAATGAAGTGGTCAATATCCAGATCTTCTGGATCGGTAGTAACTGTCCCGGTGTACGCATCTTCCCATTCACCGGCAATCACCATGCATCCCGTCTCGTCCAGTTCCAGTTTCTCTTCCGTGCGGGTCGTTGCGATGAGAATTTCATGTCTTGTATTCTGGCAGTCCTCGTCAACATCCATCCATCCTCCGTACAGGTCTCTGATACTAAGAAGATATGCAGGGGAAGACGGGTTCATTGCACTGGCGTGCAATGAACCCACACAGAATCCAGACTCCGCGAAATTGTCAAATATATCTGGATCCATTCCCCTGACATCAAGCAATCCATCCATGGACTTGAATGGGCCCGACTGGTTCCGATGGTTAATGATGGCAAGTGATCTGGCAGGGCCGATCCCTCTGACCCGCTGAAGTGCGGCAGCACTGGCTGTGTTTATATCTTCACAGACATGATCTGTGGCGGTTGAGTCATCAAGAGAGGCTTCCGACAGGTTTTCCTGACTGTCACCATAATTGCTGGATTCCTGTACACAAAACCCCGCCTTGTGAAAATTCTCTAGTGTAGCGGGTCCGATTCCTTTCACGCGAGTCAGCTCATCCAGGGACTGGAAAGGTCCAAACTGCTCGCGGTAGTCAATAATTGCCTGTGCCCTGACGGGTCCGATTTTGCTGACTTGCTGAAGAGTTGCCGCATTCGCCGTATTTACGTTCCTGCAATTGGTGGCCGCTGATTTTTCTGACGGGGACTGTTTCTGTGTACCAGAGTGGTCACTTGTACTGCTGGATTCTAGCACACAGAAGCCCGCTTCCCGAAAATTTCCCAGCGTGGCCTGTCCGATCCCTTTTACGCGGGTCAGTTCATCCAGAGACCTGAAGGGTCCGAACTCATCCCTGTACTCCACGATAGCTTGTGCCTTGACACGGCCAATCCGACTGACTCGCTGAAGTGCTGATGCACTTGCGGTGTTGATATCATCGCAGTCGCCGTCATCGGTTGCCGAGGTATCTGGTGGAGCTTGCGCTGAATCTTCAGCTGGTTCGCCGGATTCCCGAACGCAGAAATCTGCTCTGCGAAAATTCTCAACAGTGGCGGGGCCGATTCCTTTCACGCGAGTCAGCTCATCCAGGGATGTGAAAGGTCCAAACTGATTCCGGTACTCAATAATGGCTTGTGCTTTGGCGCGACCAATTCCTCGTACCCGCTGGAGAGTCCTTGCATTCGCTGTGTTCACATCTTCGCAGTTACTGCCAGTCTGTCTGTGATCTTCTGTGTGTTTTCTGGCTGGGGAATATGTCTCTCTCTTTCGGTTCACAGGCAGAAGATTTTCCCCGGATATGCGCCCGTAATCATCAGGTTGCGATGTGCGGCCCCTTTCTGACGGTTCTGCTCCGGTTTGAGTGTAGGAGATTTTCGGGGAAAGGGATGCACTCGCTGCGCTGCCGGGGATGCTCCATGCAACTAGCAGAAATACCACTGCTCCGGTCAGCGGTGTATATGGCAGTGATTTCCTGTGGCCTGTTTCCTTCATGTCTGTGTCAGGAGTAAACGAGAAACATCCTTGTCCGCAGTGCTGCGCAAGGACATGTACAGAGTAGCTGTTCGTTAATCAACTTTGGCATGAGAATCCTGCATCTGATTTGTTATTCATCTGGAAAATCACCTTGGTGCCAGGGAAGTTCCCGGGTTCACAGCGGATACGGTGGAAAGTGGATCCGGCTCAGATATGTCATCTGCGGGATCTGTCCTTCAGTTTCCAATACACATTTGTACCTCTCAGTGCACTGTCACGGGGAATTACATCAAACGCCCTGTATCCGTGATGATTTCGTGCATGTATATCTGCTCCAGCATCAACGAGGGCCTGTACCACTTCGGGTTTTTTGCTAAAAGCTGCGGCATGATGGAGTGGAGATGCCCCATTATTGTTCCGGGCATCCAGGTCTGCGCCCGCACTGATCAGGGCTTGAATAATCCTGGGATTCGGATTTTTAAATGCAGCAGCATGAAGCGGAGTTTCGCAGGAATTTGTTCTGCCATTCATATCTGCGCCAGCATCAAGTAGGAGGCGGATAATTTCGGGATTTGCATTGAATGCGGCAGCGGTGTGAAGTGGTGCGACACCATTTTTCTCCGGTGTATGTACATCGCCTCCAGAATCAATCAAGAGCTGAATAATCTCTGTGTTCATATTTCTTCCGACAGCACTATGAAGCAGGGTAACGCCAGTTTTACTCTGATTACGTACATTGCCCCCGGAATCAATCAGAAGTTGAACGACCTCTAGGTTGGGACTCGCCCTGGCTGCTATTTCAAGCGGAGTACCCCCATCGTTGTCCCGAGCATCTATTTGCGCGCCTGCCTCAAGGAGGGCAAGTATTACTTTACATGCAATTTCGGGGGAGCCAACGCCTTTTGTGGTACTGGTGACCTTTTTGGGTTTGGCACCCGCTCTTGGACGCAATAGAGAGCGGGCCAAGCGGGGAGACAGATTAAATAATGGAGCCAGATGGAGCGGAGTCAGGCCATTTTTATTCCCTCGGTTCACATCCGCTCCCGCATCAATCAGGATCGGAATAATCTCAGGGTTTCTGGTTATAATGGCTGCCATGAGCGGGGTTCGCCCGTACTTCTGCTGTATATTTAGTGTCTGTCCGAAAATTCACAGCAACCCCCAATACAGGGGATTCCAGAGGCATTTTGCCCACAGCGTCATGTATGGAGCGATTCAGATGCTCGTTCGCTATGAGAGATTCGGGGGAATCTTGCACGAAGATTGCATGTTTATGGATGCTGTTCGGGGATTTCATGCTCCAATTCGCCAAAGAGCTTCCATCTTCGTCAGGAAAAACACCAAAAAATATCTCCAAAAACCTCTCATACGCTCTCTAAACGGCATATATTGGCGATATTCTGAATTTTCGGACAGACACTATTTACATTTGCCCCCGCGTTAATTAGAGTCAGGGCAATCTCGGGATTCTCATTCTCTTCTAATGCAAGGTGGAGCGGGGCTACTCCGTATTTGTTTTGCACATTTACATCTGCGCCCTCCTTGATCAGAATTTTCATGATCTCAGGGGTCTCTCTCTCTGCAGCTAAAACATGTAATGGGGCAGTGCCATTTTTATCTTGCACATTAAGATATGCCCCTGCATCAACCAGAATCTGAAAAATCTCAGCATGCACTTCCAACACCGTCGCCAGATAGATCGGGGTATCTCCGAACTTGTCCTGCGCATTCACATCCACTCCTGCATCAACAAGCACCCGTATAATATCAGGATCGGGATTATTATCTAGTGCTATATGCAACAGGGACATACTATCCTGAAACTGGTTGCGTATATCCCCTTCAGCATCAAGAAAAGTCTTCAGAACCTCGGGAGAGGAGCCGGACGCAACAGCCCGGAAAAGCGGGGACCACCCTTCACTGTCTTTTGCATGCAAGTCTGCTCCCACATTAATCAGATACTGTATAACTTCTGGAGAGGTGCTCTCTGCTGCCGCTATATTAAGCGGGGTTCTCTGGTATGCATCTGTTGCATTTATGTCAGCCCCGGACTCAATCAGGATCCGCAGAATCATGGGATCGTCGCTATATCTTGCAGAACAATGCAGAGGAGTCTCGCGGTCTTCGGTTTCATCCGGTCCGTGTACATTGGCTCCCTGATCAAGAATTTTCTGAATGACCTCGGCAGGCTCTCCAGATGACAACGCAATGAACAGTTCTCTTGTCTTGGATTCTTTCATCAGATAGCGAAAATTACGATGAACTCGGTTCTAACGCAAATTCAATGGAAATTATCCAGCAGAGTGCGCAAGGCGGGGGCGGTCTCGGAAGGTGTCTATTACGTCAAAACCAGAGAAGATGCCCCCTCAGGACAGGTTCCGCCCCTATGGGACACTCTATCCATCATAGGGATGCTGTTGAACTAACAAGACGGGGTACTACCGCAATAATTGTGGTGGAGTTTCAGATTTCTATGGAAGAGGATGGCTACTCTGAAATTCTCGAAATTCTGGAACCCCCTTGTGATGGTGATGGCAGGGACACTCGTTGAACTTTTCTGTTGATGCGCTCTGCTTTGGGATTGGACTGTTCGCCTCACAGTGGATTGCACATCCCAACAAAATGCTTCGCAAGGGTGCGCTAATACCGTATGGTTATCAAACTCCAATTATTCTGCAAGCCCCCGCACCTTCACTATTTTCTGCATATGTCAATATGGAAATAATGAGAGATTGCCACAATTTTCATGATAAATCTGTTTGGTTACTAAAATCAGAAATCATATAGTGTTTCACCCAGCGATCCCAATGCTCAGTGTCTTTTTTAACCGTCATTCTCAATTCATTAAATTTGTTTTCGGCAGTGATATTTCTGGTACCATGTGCAGATTGAGCTTGCAAGAGTAATGTCTCCTGTTCCATCTCCTCATGTGTCAAGACAAACGTAATGGCACCTTCTTTAGAAATAGACTGAATTATATATCTGCAATCATGCCATAGCCTGATTTGGACAATATGCAGTCCTTTGTCTTGGTTAAATCCAGAGGCTTTATACTCATAGAACATTCCATCCTTTTCAATATCTCCCCTGTTCTCATCTTTGTTTACTTTACGGCATCCATGCTTTGCAGTAAAGTATTTTTCCCAGAGAGGACTTCTTGCTTGCGGAGTTAACAAACTGGTAATCCTGTAAAAATCTTTTTCCTTTAAATCACCAGACTGAACAAGATCAATCAAGTATTCTCTGACTTCGCGGCATTTTTCAAGTTTTCGCCAACAGGAAGATGTAAAAGAATAAATTGTGCTCTGTGGAGGGCTTCTTGTCTACTCATAACATGAGACGTATTGATGCCAAAATTCGTATTTGGTCAACCAATATACGCCTCCGCTGGCACACGAATTACCTTTCCAATCAACGGACTTAATTCGATGAACTAGCACATCAACTGGTACTAAAGACTTCAAAAAATAACCGCGATTGTTTGGTTTGGGATCAACGATCACCCGTTTTGGTGAGGCCCCGAAGACGAATATATCAAAATCGTTCTTGTTGGAAAACAAAAAATCTTTTGTACCAACGATGTTGGCGGGAGGTAGTATTCTGAGATCATCACCTACCGATTTGTCAAACACAAAGAAACTGGTTGGTACATGATGATCTTTTCCATCTATCACAAAGCAATCTCTTCCTAAATCTGTAATAGACTTTATTCTCACATTTAGGGGAATAATGCTTTGCCGTGTATGTTTTCTGTACACATTGGGCAGGATAAATCCTATAGTTTGGACATTTGGGAATGACAGAGAGTGCTTAATAAATAATTTTGATAAAGAATGATAACGCCCATAAGGGGGATTGCCGAAAATCAATACTTTATCCGCATTACTTGGAATCGTGAATTTCAGGTAATCCTGTCTGATTATACTTGAATGCTTCGGGTCAATGTCAATACCTAATTTGTTAGGATGATTCACTGCATTCAAGAACGCTCCTGCACCTGCTGCTGGTTCAATAATTAAATCATACTGCAGAATATCTCCTAATGCATCCAAACAGCGTTGTACGACATGACTTTTAGTATAATATTGATCAAATGCCTGACCAGCCGTAGATGGCGGGATTCTGTTTCGCTGGTGCATCAGGCTGCCATGTTTCTCAGCGTTCTGGCGATGTTCCGTTCTGTCATGGCTACGGGGGCTCTCTGCTTGCGTGATACACCTGCATTACCTTCCGAGACCATCCCGGTTCCAGCTTTGCGGATTTTGCTGGATAAATCTCAATTCAATAGCCGGGATTCTTGCAGATATCTCTTTGCCCTGCATCCCCTTCTGGCAGGCCATTATCTGTATGCCATGGCATCAAATGCAGAGGGATATTCTGCTGGCTTTATATCCAGATTCTGGGCTATTTTTCCGTCAGTCCAACAGCCACTGCTTCATCCGCCTGTCCAGAACATCTGACTCTCGACTCACCAAATTTCGAATATGATTGTGCCAGGCCTCATTATCATCGGGATGTTTTCTGGCCAGCTGTGCCAAGTCCTGGTAGACTTCAATCAGAGCCTGCCTCGTGCCTGATTCATAACTGAAGTTACCCCCTTTTTCGTAGGAATCAGGCGATTCTGCTGCTCTCTTGTTTCTGCGTTACCCCCCACAGGAGCTCTCTGAGAGCGATTTTCCCCTGTTTTTCGTGAATTGTTGGTGTGTTTTCCCCCAGAATATGTGTCCATGTATTACTAAAATTTATTTTTGATTTTTGATCATTTTTCTTGCTTTTTATTTCTTTATTGCGTATATTAGACACAGCAATTCACCAATTTATGTGTCCATGTATGTTGATGTTATCCCCAACAGAAATTCCAATCCAACCTGGCTCGTTCGCAAGTCCCAGAGAGTCAATGGCAAAGTCGTCAAGCAGACGCTGTCCAATATCACCAAACTCCCTCCAGAGACCCGAGAGATTCTCCGGGAAACCTTCCGCGGAAACTTCTCCATGGAGGATCTCACCGCGGCCTGTGAGATCAAAAGCAACAAGCCCCACGGACATGTGGCCGCCGTCCTGCATGTGATGCAGGACTTGGGGATTGCCGAACTCCTCGGACCGAAGAATACCCGGAACCGCCGCGTGCTTCTTGGCGCAATTGCCGCACGGGTGCTCAAACCCGGGAGCAAGCTGTCCACCAGTTCCTTTCTGGATGCCCAGACCACCTCTACCACCCTGAACGAAGAACTGAAGCTCAAGCGCGTGAATGCGGATGATCTCTACAAGGCCATGGATGAACTGGTGCAGCGCAAGCCGGACGTGGAATGTGCCCTGGCCAAACGGCACCTGGACGAAGGTGCCATGGTGCTCTATGATGTGACCAGCAGCTACGTGGAGGGCAAAAAGAACGAGTTGGCCGAGTATGGCTACAACCGGGACGGGAAGAAGAACAAGAAGCAGGTGGTCATCGGACTGATGACCGACCAGGAGGGCTGTCCGGTCTCTCTGGAGGTCTTTCGCGGGAATACGAAGGATACCGCCACGCTGCGCACACAGATCACCAAGATTCGCGAGAGTTTCGGGATGCAGAAGGTCGTCATGGTGGGAGATCGGGGCATCCTGCAGAATGCCGAGCTGAACAAAGAGATCATCCCGGTGGGACTGGACTGGATCACTGGCATGCGCCGGAGCGAGATTCAGTCGGTCGTGGAACAGACGAATTTCCAGATGAGCCTGTTTGACGAGCAGGATCTGGTGGAGGTTCACTGTGATCTATACCCGAAGGACAAGCTGGTTCTGTGCCGGAATCCCTTGCAGGCGGAGAAAAGCAAACGCCAGCGGGAGGAGTTGATCCCCAAGACGGAAGCCGCCCTGAATCGCATTGTTGCCGCGACCCAGCGGGAGTCCCGCCCCCTGACCGACGCAGCAGAGATCGGCGCACGGAAGGAACGCGTGCTGCTAAAGTACAAGATGCGAAAATACTTCACGCTGAAAATAGAAGAGGGACATTTTTCCTACACGCGCAACGAGGAAGCCATCCAGCAGGCCGCGCGGCTGGATGGCATCTATGCGATCCGCTCCAGCCTGCAAGAGCAGCCCAAAGAGGAACTGGTCTCCAATTACAAGCGGCTGTCTCTGGTGGAGATTGCGTTCCGTACGCTCAAAACCTTCTCGCTGCGGATCCGCCCGATTCATCACCGCAAGAAGGAGCGGGTAGTAGCGCATGCGTTCCTGTGCATGCTGGCGTACTATGTGGAGTACCACATGCGCAAGAAGCTGGCACCGATGTTGCTGGCAGAGGATGATCCCAAGGGGAAACAAACCCAGCGAAGCACCCCGGTAGCGCCGGCACAGCCCTCGCCCAGCAAGAAGAAAAAAGCCCGCACCAAAAAGACAGAAAACGGGCAGAAAGCCATGAGCTTTGTGGATCTGATGGAGAACCTGTCTGGACTGTGCCGGATCATTGCCGTGCCGAAATTCCCCAAAGATACAGACGAAGAAATCACCCTGATCAAGGATATCAACGACACCCAAAAACTGGCATTCTCGCTCTTGGGACTCAAGTTGCTGGGGAAAAAATCCGATTCCTAGAGTCGGAAAACCGTCCAATTTTACAAAAAAAATACCCCCCATTCCCAAGGAATCTCGTACCTCGTCAAAACGAAAAAGGGGGTAACTTCAGTCATAAAACGCCGATAGTTCTTCCCTGTCAGAATCAGGGCAAGTAGCTTTGCGCCTTCTCTCAGGGGAGAATGGATTCCAGCCGGGATCCCATTTGGGCACTGTCATGGAGTGGTCCCAGAATGCTCAAATTCGGAAACGACTGGGTGATGACACACAATCGCACAGTCCTCTCTTTGAATGTCAAAGTATTTCCGGCTTTTTCAATCAGACAGAACAGTCGTCCCAGCTTGCCTGCCACCCTTCCTGTGGTTCCAAACCCCGAAAATGGATCCAGTACCATGTCTCCGATAAACGAGTAGTACCGGATTACGCGTTCCGCCAGTGCTTCGGGAAACACAGCGGGATGCTGCTTGTGATGCGCAGGGGGAAAATCTGCCATATATTGGTGCGTTCACAATCGTCTGCAATCCGTGACTCTCTGACGGCATCCTGATCAGGATGTTTGCGCAGGTTCCAGTCAATGAACCGGGTGGTTCTTTTTCTGTAAACGGTCACACTTTCTGTTACGGTTACCGGCTTGTATTGCAGGGTCTGCCGCAAAACGACACCCTCGCCCAAGATGCCATCCAGCCCCTTCTGGTTTCTGCCAGATGATGTCATCAATAAACTCAAATCCGATACGGTCCAGCATTCCATGCAGGTCAAATGTGATGGGGAGTCTCCGGCTGGATGCCCCTCTATGAGCTCTGCGGACGAGGACAGGGCTGGCATTGACAACCAGAAACCTTCCCTCGCTTAACAGGGAATGGCACAACTCAAACACTTCTCCAAGACATTTCAGGTAGTCTGCATAACTGGTGCTCTCGTAGTACTCTGGTTTGGCATTAAAGCAGGGAGGAGATGTAAAAATCAGTTGTACAGCCCCCGCAGGGTAACTGCCAGGCACTTCCAGACAGTCGCCAGGCACAGGAGTGGAGGGAATTGGAGGAAAACTGATTTGCCCGTTGCTGCGCTTGGGTTTTGGAGGCCGAGGGGCAGAGCATCGTTTCCGTGCGATGAAAAGATCTGTAGAGGAGAACTACCTTGCCTTCTGCCACACGAACCTCTCCAACCTGCTCCTGTCCGTCTTTGTCTGGCAGCAGGGCAACCCTCCACTGCCCCGTACGGTCATCATATTCCGGCAACCCAAGACTGAATGGCGTTTCGGACAGATTTTGCGTTCATATTTTTCCGGAAAATATCTGTATGTGCCTTTTCGGTGATGAGGTTTCAGATACCTTGTATATCCTTGGGTGCAACCCATAATGAGGCATGCAGGTTCCTGTGAAGTGCATTATGTGAACATCATGTCGTGCAATGAATTTCTGGATAAGAACCAGAGAAGCGGGTACAAGAAAGTAGTGCCAGAGAGTTGACGGGAGCGGGAAAGGGGATTGCATACAGAACTGCTCCGCAGGATTATTTTTATGTTTGTGCCGCTAAGTTGAATCGGGTATTCCGCTTCATGCCGAACGATGACTTTCCCTGATCACCCTGTCCTCCCGGATGACGAGCATGTTCATGTACGGGAAGAAATTCAGTTCAGGAACTTATAGCTGAACTTGATCAACAGTACGTTCACAGGGGGAAGGTGAAATGTATCCCGCAACTGGTTCGGGGTGGACTGGTCGAATGGGGAAGCCCCCGTTACGCGAAACAGGTCCCGATCATCATCGGTTGAGCGAGACTGCGACCATACAACATACAGTGCAGATCCCGGGCGGTATTCCCAGCGGGCCACAGCGTTTGTCTGGAATCGGCTGAACGCAAAGTCATACCGCTTGGGCCATGCCGAAACAGGGACAAGTGTATCCCGGTCCTGCAACAATTCAAGATTGCTGTACTGCCCACGGGCGACAAACAGCTGGCCGTAAAACTGAATGGAAAGCCTCGGCGACAGGGTGATGCCAGTACGCAGGACAATATCTGCAGCCCGTGTATTTCGTTGCCCGAAGACAGGCACATAATGGTTCCCCTGCTCATCCCACGGCCGGCGTACGGAGAGTACACTGGCCAGATCTGGAGTTTCGGGAATGGGGGTCCAGTTTTCTGTCTCGGAAGGATCCTCATCGCTTTCCTGCCCGATCCGCAGAGAGGCATCACGATAGGAAAAAGCCTCATTGGCCGCCCATGCGGTCGTATTCTGCTCCCGACTAACCGTAACCTCCACGGACAGGTCAAGGTTGGGAGTTGCGGCCCAATGAAGCTCAAGTTCGGGTGCCAGCATCTGCCCTCCATCCGCATGCATCATTCCCTCCAGTGATGGCTCAAGCACCCACTTGCGCCGGGTATCGGTTCTGTATTCCACCTCGAATTCCATTTCCCGCGGACGGGCTCGTGCATCCAGGCCGCGAGTCTCAAAATCGTCATACCCTCCAAAGAGATAGTCAGACTGAATGTTCACCTCAAGCTCGTCATAGCCATTCAGAAACCAGTCAGAAAAGAAGAAAGTGCCAAATCCGTCATGTAGCAGCCTGTCATACGAAAGCCCGCCCCCCACGAAAAAAAATGCAGAAGCTCGCCGGAAGGGCCCGAATGGCTCCCCGCCATTGATTTGATGGGCAACCCCGCCCGAGAGGTTGATGTAATTATTGCGGCGCAAGCGTCCGATATCATTCGGATTGTATCCGCTGCTGATTACAGCCAGGTCGGTGGAAAAATTCCATATGCTGCGCTGGCGATCTATGCCCAGGGTAAAGGCAACCCCCTGTTCGGTCTCACGGTCTTCTGTACGATGCGCCGCACTGAACTGGCCGGACAGACTGTACCGGTTATTGAGGATGCGGATGTCCCAGTCAGTTCCGCCTGTATAACTTCTTTTCCCGTGAATGCTGTTATAGAAGGTGGCAATGCCTCCTATGCTGGACAGGTCGCCAATTCGCTGCTTCACCCGTCCCACGCCATAGTGATTTTCCAGGCGAAAGGCATCTCCGGTAGATGCGCCGAAAAATCCAAAATCCAGTCCGTTTTCTGTACGTCCAGAGAGCTTGGCAGCACCGATCACATCGGCTTGTGATCCTACCCGACGTGTATACAAGAGCGCACCGCCTCGCACAACATTGTACTCAAAAACAGCAATCCCCTCCGTGAAGAACGGACGTTTTTCCGGGAAGAAGGTCTCAAAGGCCGTCAGGTTCAACTCGGCCGGATCAGCTTCAACCTGACCGAAATCAGGATTCACAGTTCCGTCCAGTGTGATGTTGGAAGACAGTCCGATCTTCATGTCTGCTCCGATCTCTGCCGTAAAGGATGATGTGGCAGCCTCTGAGTCACGAGTGGCATTCCCAACTGCATAGGGAGTGATCTGAACATTGCGCCGGGGGCGAATTTCGGTAATCCCTTCCAGGATTCCGTACTGGGCGACGATCCCGCTGCTCCGCTCGGTACGCGGAATCAGAACCCAGTCGCTCACCTCTCCCAGCCGTGGAATCATGCGCCGGAAGTTGATTCCCCAGCGCTGGACGGCTGTATCCGAGAAGCGAAGCATTGTGAACGGGATCCGCATTTCCACGATCCATCCCTCTGGAGTGCGGCGGGCCGCACTCCGCCATACGGCATTCCAGGAAGTGTCAAAATCAAATCCTTCTCCTCCACCAGGCCCCCGATTCCCTGTATAAATCCCGTCTGCCTGCACTCCTGCGGCGTTCACGGCAAAATTGTAGGCTGTTTTCCGGTCAAAGTAGGAGTCAATGGATGCGATGAACCAGTCTGCCTGATTAAATTCATCCCTGCGCCCAAGAGTGCTGCGGATTTCTTCCGGTTCCGTATCCCGGAGGACTGCACTGATAAAGATCTGGCTGTTTCCATAGAGAACCCGAACTTCGGTTTGCTGGGTAGCTGCTTTTCCTTCATCTGGAGAATACTGGGTAAATCCTGTGGCGACGGATGCTTCCAGCCATGCCTCTTCGTCAAGCAGTCCATCAATACGGATGTCCTGCGAGACATAGGATGTGGAAAGCACACAGTCTTCAGGGCAGTCGGGAGAGAGAACTGCAGCGATACCTGCAAAAAGAGCGGATACAGCGAGGAGCATACAGGATCAGGACAAAGTTTTTATCTCGTCAGTCAGGGACTGTCTGGGAGAGTGCGTGCCTCCACGGCAAGCTCATCCACCAGGTTATTGAGTCTGTTGTTGGCGTGTGCTTTAACTTTGATCCATTCAACACGGTGCCTTTGGGCTTCATTCCATAACTCCTGCCACAGATCCTGATTCTTGACAGATTCACGATTTGAGTTCATCCATCCATTTGATCGCCACTTGTGAATCCAGTGATCCGTAAACGCCCTCTTAAGATACTGACTGTCTGTATGAAGTTTTACAATACAGGATTCTTTCAGGGCTTGCAGAGCTTTTAGGGCTGCAGTGAGTTCCATGCGATTGTTCGTCGTATTCGGTGAATTTCCCGAAATGATCTTTTCGCGCTTGTCACACAGGAGGATGGCGGCCCAGCCGCCTCTTCCCGGATTCCCCTCACAGCTCCCGTCCGTATAAATTGTTACCGTTTTCATTTTGTGTCTGTCAATGCGATTTGTAGATCAAGTTACGGTGTATGTAAGAAGTGGCAATGGAGGAGCGGGCAGTGTGGCCTTCCGGCGCGAAAAGTATGTCCCGAAAGGTGGCCCGGCAGGAGGGGACGGAGGGCAGGGCGGTTCCGTCATTCTGAAAGCAGACAAGCACCTGTATACCCTTTTGGATCTGCGATACAATCCGCATCAGCGAGCACCCGGAGGAGAGGGAGGACAAGGGAATAATCGTACAGGAAAAGATGGTCAGGATCTGGTTTTGCGTGTCCCCTGCGGCACAGTCGCTCGACTCTCGGACAGCGGCGAACTTCTCGGTGAAGTAGTGTTGCATGAAGACGAACTTGTACTGGCAAAGGGGGGAAGAGGTGGCAAGGGAAATGCGTTTTTCAGGTCTGCCACGCAACAGGTGCCGCGATACGCCCAATCGGGAGAGTCCGGGGAGGAAAAGAAAATTCTGCTGGAGTTGAAGATGCTGGCAGATGTAGGACTGGTGGGGTTCCCGAATGCGGGCAAGAGCACACTGGTTGCTTCCGTATCTGCAGCACGTCCCAAGATTGCCGAGTATCCGTTTACTACGCTCACTCCCAGCCCGGGAGTAGTTCATGTGGATGAGTACCAGTCGTTCGTGATGGCAGACATTCCCGGCATTATAGAAGGGGCCAGTCAGGGAAAAGGCTTGGGCTTGCGTTTTCTTCGGCACATAGAGCGCAATGCAATCCTGCTCTTTCTGATTCCGGTGAACTCTGCCCGAATTGTATCGGAATTCAGGAATTTGCTGCAGGAACTCTGTAACTATGACACGAAGCTCCTGGAAAAGCAGCGATGTATTGCGCTGTCCAAAGCAGATTTGCTCCCCGCAGACGAGCAGGCTCGTTATCTGGAGCAGGCGCGGCAGCAGTTTGGCCCCGGGGAGCAGGTATTTCTGATCAGTGCAGTCGCCAATCTTGGACTGGATACGCTCAAGCGGGGCTTGTGGGAGCATATTCAGGAAGGGAAGGCAATTACAGAGGCATGAGCGAACAGAACCAACTGACCGCAGATACGGAGCAGCGTCTGGATGTAACGCTGGCATCCATACCGGATATAGGATCCCGCAATCAGGCGCAGAAAGTGATTCGCAAAGGCCATGCGATGGTCAACGACAGAGTCATGATACGACCCTCTTATACGGTCACCCCAGGAGCAGTCATCACATGGAAGCCGCTTGTTACAGAACCCGTGGAGATGCTTCCGCAGGAACTTCCCATTGACATTGTTCATGAAGATGAGAGTCTGCTTGTGATTAACAAACCTGCCAGAATGCCTGTCCATCCCGGAGCGGGCAGAACGACGGGAACCCTGGTGAATGCACTCCTGCATCACATGGAGGGAGAGGAGTTGCCCCATGCTCCAGACGAGCCATTCCGGCCAGGAATTGTTCATCGACTGGATATGGATACAACCGGGCTTCTGGTTGTCGCCAAAAACGTTGCGTCTCATCGTGCGTTACAGTCCCAGTTTGAAGTACGATCTGTTACAAGACAGTACATTGGAATCGTGTGGGGAGTCCCGGAACCTCGTTCAGGAACCATAGATGCCCCTGTTGGCAGATCACGGCGGAACCGTATGCTGATGTCGGTGCGATCAGACGGAAGGGAGGCACGGACACGCTATGAAACCCACGAAATTCTGGGTCCAGCCTCGCTGGTGCGGTTTCAGTTGGGGACTGGGCGTACACACCAGATCCGGGTGCACCTGAATCATATTGGACATCCGCTTGTGGGAGATCCAGCATATGGAGGGACAACCATCAGGTATGGTGCAGTTACGCGGAACCGGCGAGCGTTTTATTCGAATATCTTCGAGGTGCTGGATCGTCAGGCACTGCATGCCCAGTTACTGGGGTTTGTGCACCCGGAATCCGGTATTGAAATGAAGTTTACCGTTGAGCTGCCAGAAGACATGATCTGGACCATAGAACAGTTGCGCAAAGATTCGGCCTGCTTTCGTGATGTCTAAATCAAGGAAGCATACATTCCAGAGCATAGAGGGCACGAGTGACCTGTTGCCTGGTGCGCAAAATCCCGGCATGCGAACGGAGGCTTGGCATTATATTGAGAATGTGATTCGGGAGGTCATGTCTAGGTACGGGTTTTCGGAAATCCGAACCCCGATTCTGGAACATACCGGACTGGTTGCGAGGGGAGTAGGGCAACTGACAGACATTGTCTCCAAGGAAATGTTTACGCTTGAGCGCGGGGACAACAGTTATGTGCTGCGCCCGGAGCTGACCGCTCCGATCATGCGATCCTATTTGCAGCATCACCTGGAGCAGCAGCCGGGTGTACAGAGGCTGTATTATATCGGTCCCTGTTTCCGTGCGGAGCGGCCACAGAAGGGACGTTACCGGCAGTTTCACCAGTTTGGTGCGGAAATCATCGGAACCGATGACCCCAAGGCAGATGCGGAAATCATCGCAGTGATGATGGAGGTGTACCGGGTTCTCGGGCTCGGGGAGACAAGACTTCGGCTGAACACGCTTGGGAATGCCGAGACCAGACCAAAATACCGGGAGGCACTGCTTGCCTATCTCGGGCCATTTCGTGAAGAGCTGACGCAGGTCAGCCGCGAACGCCTGTCGCGCAATCCGCTCCGAATCCTGGATACAAAGGTGGAGGCAGAGCGCAAGATTCTTGAGGGGGCTCCCCGCCTGCCAGCGTACATTGACGAGGAGAGCAGGCTGGCGTATGAATCTCTTCAGCGGCTGCTTCATGCTGTAGGGATTTCGTTTACAGAGGATCCGATGCTGGTGCGCGGGCTGGACTACTATACGGGGACTGCATTTGAACTTGAGCACGACGACATCGGTGCCCAGAGTGCTCTGGCCGGGGGAGGACGCTATGATCTTCTGGCTCCGATGATTGGGGCCAAGAAGCCGGTTCCCGCGGTTGGGTTTGCCGCGGGAATAGAGCGGCTCCTTCTTGCCATGGAAGCGTCGGGGATTTCCTTGCCGGGAAGCCCGTCATTTGATGTCTGGGTCATCGCAATCGGGGATGTTGCCGCAGAAAAGGCATTTGCAATCACGCATTCTCTTCGCAGGGAGGGAGTGCGGACAGGAATGGAGCTGACAGGACGCTCCATGAAAGCACAGATGCGCTTGGCAAATCGTGCGGAGTCCCAGCAGGTGGTCATTCTGGCAGAGCAGGAGATGGAGTCGGAAGCAGCAACGGTAAAAAATATGTTGACGGGAGAGCAGGAGGCTGTCCCCTTTGCAAGACTGTCCGAACATCTGACCAAACCAGACCACTGATCCATGTATCCACGTCTTGTTGAGATTCCGATTCCCGTTGAATTTCTGGGGATGGAGTCTATCACGATCTACTCATTCGGGGCGATGATGGCCATTGCGTTTCTGGTGGCAGCATGGTTCATGCGGCGGGAACTTGACCGATTGTACAGGATCGGAAAGCTCCCGGAAGTGCAGATTTCTTCCCGGAAAGGAGGTGGACAGGGACCAAAGATACGGACGAGTCCAGGCGCGATGGTGGGGACAATCACCGTGATTGCTGTGGTGGGGGGAATCGTTGGAGCGAAGATCTTTCATATCCTGGAGAACTGGGGAGAGTTTATGATCAATCCCTCGGCCATGATCTTTTCCCAGGGTGGACTCACATTCTACGGGGGGTTGCTGGTTGCTGCTCTTGCCATCATCTGGTATGTCCGCAAACAGGGAGTCAGTCTGCTGCTCTTTACGGATGCCACATTGCCGACGGTAATGCTGGCCTACGGGATTGGCCGGATTGGATGCCATCTTGCCGGAGATGGAGACTGGGGGATTCCTGCGAATCTGGATGCAAAGCCCGGCTTTGTACCGAACTGGCTCTGGGGCGAAACCTATCCAGACAATATTCTCGGTGTCACACTTCCCGAGTCAGGAGTGTATCCCACATCCGTATACGAATTTGTTATGGCCACAATCCTGTTTGCCACGTTGTGGAGCCTGCGCAATCATCCGTTCAAGGCAGGGTGGCTGACCTCACTGTCTCTGCTCTTTTTTGGCGTGGAGCGTCTTTTGATTGAGCAGATTCGGGTGAACAATGTCTTTGATGTTTTCGGGCTGGAACTGACGCAGGCAGAAATGATCTCAATACTCATGATTGCTGCCGGAATTGTCGGGCTGTCACTCACAACCCGGCGAAGCTGACATGATCCAGCCTGTGGCTGCGAAGTCGCTCGGAAACTGGCTCAAGGAAGCCGACCGATGTATACGCGTATGGGAAGAACGCTGGGGGGCGTATGAAATCCACCCGTCCCTGCGGGTGGATCCCGAGTCCCTGCATGCTGCGTATCAGGTCTATATAAACCGTCTGGCGGGAAACTACCCGTTCTTTCATCCCCGTTATGCGGGGCAGATGCTCAAGCCTCCTCACCCTGTTGCGATTCTGGGGTATTTGACTGCGATGCGGATCAACCCGAACAATCATGCCCTTGATGGCGGACCGCCAACCGCCGCCATGGAAAAGGAAGTCATTGCAAAAATTGGCAGGATGTTCGAGTTTCCAGATGAGGCACTGGGACATTTGACCACCAGCGGAACGATTGCCAACCTGGAAGCACTCTTTGTTGGTCGCGAGGAGCATCCGGGAAAGTCCTTTGCAGTCAGCCAGGAGGCACACTATACACATGCTCGCATGGGGCATGTACTGGGGATCGCTGTGGAGACGGTTGCTGCGGGAATGGATGGGTGCATGGATCTGGATGCGTTGGAGGATATTCTCCGTCAGGGAAATACCGGAACGGTTGTGCTCACTGCCGGAACGACTGGA
Organism: Rhodothermales bacterium; assembly: GCA_965203305.1. GTDB lineage: Bacteria > Bacteroidota > Rhodothermia > Rhodothermales > Bin80 > Bin80. The sequence continues at coordinate 1,040,162 of OZ241874.1, forward strand.
CTAGGGGCCGTAGATCCAATTGAAGAGGCCATCCCGCTGTGCCGGCAGTACGGGGCTCGGGTGCATGTAGATGCCGCTTATGGGGGATTTTTTCGGTTGCTCTGCAAGAGTGAGGCACTGCACCCTGTTGTTGCACGGAATCTGGATGCCATCAAAGAGGCCGACTCCGTTGTTCTGGACCCTCACAAGCACGGACTGCAGCCGTACGGGTGCGGCTGTGTGCTGTATCGGGATCTGGGAGTGGCGCGGCACTACCTGCATGATTCTCCCTACACATACTTCACCAGTGAGGACTTGCATCTTGGGGAAATCAGTCTGGAATGCTCCCGTGCAGGGGCGGCAGCGGGAGCACTATGGCTCACTCTTCAGATGTTGCCGCTTTCGGCCGACAGTGGTTTTGGCCCTGTACTGTCTGCCTGTCTGGAGGCTGCACAGTGCTGGCATACTGCGCTTGAAAGCACTGCCCTGACGAGTTGGGGGAAACCAGACCTGGATATTGTGTGCTATTTTCCCGGGGGTGATTCGAATTCTGCGAGTGGCATAGACGGGGCATCAGAGGCACTTTTTGACTGGTCCATGACATCCCCTGTGAATCCCATCTTTTTGAGTCTTCTTCGGGTGCGATCAGAGCATGTTCAAGTCCGGGTTCCCGATCTTGAGGTAGACCAGGAGCATGTCCGAATTCTGAGAAGTGTGCTGATGCGGCCAGAGCAGGCAAATTTGGCAGAGTCACTGGTGGATTCTCTGTCGGAGTATGCCAGAAGCTGATGTCTGCGGATTCGTCATTTGTTATTGCCGGGCGCAATGCTGTACGGGAGGCACTGGAGCATGCTCCGGCTTCTCTGGAGAAGGTGTATCTTCAGCAGAATGCCCGTGGACTGGGGCAAATCAGACAACGGGCATCTGATGCTGGCATCCCGGTTCAAATATTGCCTCTGGAGGGACTCCAGCGTTTGGCAGGCGGGGTTGTTCACCAGGGGGCCATCGCTTTGCAGACGGCATTTGCCTATGCTGACTATTCCGCCATGCTGGCAGAGATTGCTCCCGATCTGGATACGGTGCGGGCAGCGTGTCCGAGACTTCTTCTCCTGGACGGGATTCAGGACCCCCGAAATTTTGGTGCTGTCATTCGCTCCGCGGCCGCATTTGGCGCAGGGGGAGTGATTGTGTGTTCTCATCATATGGCTCCGGTCAGTGCCGCCATGGTCAAGGCCAGTAGCGGTACGGCTCTGCGCATGCCCATCGCTCGTGTTGGAAGACTCGCAGATGTAATCCCGGAACTGAAGGAGAGAGGATATTTTGTATATGGCGCATCTGCAAGTGGAGACCGCTCAATCTGGAGCGTCAATTGGGAATGTCCATTGGCCCTGGTGCTCGGGAGTGAGGGGCGGGGGCTGTTTTCAGATACGGAACGGGCGTGTGATCATCTGATCACCATTCCGATGAGTGGAGCGGTTGAGTCGCTGAATGTATCCGTGGCAGCGGGAATTCTGTTTGCACTGGCATTCCGGCCGGAGTCTGCCGAGTATTGCTGAGTGGTTTTTTTGGAGGATGTAGAGTTGGACTGAGCCACAGAAATTTCTCGGCAGTGCCGAAGCTGGCAGAGCAACAGCAATCAACTGCCGGCGCAGATTTCCGATTTTCCCCACGGGCCTATCTGACAAGAAACTCTAACTGCCGCTCCTGCCTACCCGCCTCCATCTCCAATAAATTTGTTGAAGGCCCCTATTTGTAACTCAAATCCCCGATCCAAAATCCTTGCAAGGTATTTTCTGAAAGCCACTAGAGGTTCTTGCAAAAACACCTCTATCCCTGCCTTGATGTGCCCGTAAGCACTCTCAGAGCGATATTTATCCGTTATCCAAGAATTTTGCAAGGGGCTCACTAGATAAGCCCCTTTGTCTGACGGAACCGAAACCGGAACAACCTATTCAAACGAGAGCATATCACCGGCAAAAACACATGGCGGCACCAAATATCATGGCACAGGTGGAGGCGAGACTGGACGCACTGGATGCGAAATTCACGGCGTTGCTCTGGGTAATTGGGTCAACTTCGGTGATCATTTCACTGCTGCTCACGCTGCTTACAGTTTTTGGGGGCGGCTCAGGGTAGCTCCCCGAAGTCCCTCAACCTGTACTTCTCTCCCAATGTTATTTGACTGGTCTTATGTCGGGAGTTTTCTAGTAAAATCTCTGACATATGATGAGAAAAAATGAACGTATCTTATCGCCGGCAGAAAGAGAACTTGTCCAGATGCAGAAGGACCTGATCAGCTGGGAACAGACAGAAACAGTTCCGATTCTTCTGAGAGCTGGAATTGTGGTGGGCAGTCCCCTGTGGAATCGGTGTTTGGATCCAGAATATGTGGACGAGACCCTGCGCATCGCGAAGGGGACGGAAGAGTGTGGAGATGATGTGACTCGAATGATGAAGATCATGTTCGACAACTATAATCGAAATTCCCCCGTTCCCCGTTCGGAAGCACTCCAGTATTGCCTGAAATACTTCCGGGAAGCACGGACGGAGTGGGGTGGACGGGCACCCGTTGAAGAGCTTTGGGCACTCCGCGTTGCCTATCAGTTCCCTCGCAGCCTGATGCAGGCTCTGCAGGTTGGGGAGAGGGAAGAGAACATTTTTGCCTACAAGCTGTCCCCAGACACGGTTCTGGAAATCTGCAGGAATGTACAGGGGCTTGTATACGTGAGGGCCCATGAGGAGTGAACCATTTTATGGGCCGCGGGTTCACAAAGGAATTCCATCGTCACCATGGCAAAGGCAGGCAAGACATGCCGAAGGATCACCTACCGCATCCTGCCGGGATCAGGCACCAAAGCCCGGAAACTGGCGCGGCTGGCAGGGGTCTGGAGGAAGATGTGGAACGAAGGTCTCGCCATCACACTCCAGCGAAAAGAAGAGGCCCGGCAGCAAGGGGAGAACGGACCGTCCACCACCTTCTTCAGTACCGGGAGCGAGTACATGCGGATCCTGAAGAAGAAGTATCCGTGGCTGAAAAACTACCAGTATGCCACGGTCCGGTATGTATTCAAGTACCAGGCAGACGCATGGGGCAGGTACGACAAGGGACTTTCGGAGCCTCCCCGCTTTCACAGCAGAGACCGGACCAAGCCGTCCTTCACCATCCCGGACAAGACGGGGTACACGTTGCGGGGAAACCAGCTGACGATCAAGGGAAAGGAGATGTGCACGGTAACCCTCCGCAGGAAAGGGGGCAACCCGTACCCGGAGGGGATCACGAAAGACATCACGGTATACAGGAAAGGCGGGAAGTGGTGGGCCACCATCACATACGAGATCAATGACCCGCTCATAGAAGATACTGGCGTGGTGGCGGGGATTGACCGGAACGCCAGTGGCATGATCGCCGTGGCCTACAGTGACGGCAGAGACCCCGAAGTGCTGGAGAGCGAAGCGGACAAGCAGGTGCGATTCCGGAAACGCAGGTATGAGCGGAAACTGGCGAAGCAGAAAGCCCGGCAGAAAGCAGACGGTCGGAAAAAGATGTCGAACCGGGCGAAGAAGACACAGGGCAAGATACAGAAGTGCAGCACCTATCTGGCAAACTTCAGTCATAACCGCAATCACCAGAACAGTGCGAAGATCGCGAAGGAAGCCCCTGTAGTGGTGGTGGAGAACCTGAAGGTGAAAAGCATGACCGCCTCGGCCCGTGGGACGACAGAGAATCCGGGCAAGAATGTCAAAGCGAAAGCAGGGATGAACCGGGTTCTGCTGGAAGGAGCACCGGGACAGCTGGTGCAGATGCTGGGGTACAAGTGCGTTCTCGTTCTCTCTGTGGTGGCCGCGTACACGAGCCAGGACTGTAGCAGGTGCGGACACAGGGACGCGGGGAATCGCGCCTCCTTGCGCAAATTCAAGTGTATGTCCTGTGGACATGCGGAACACGCGGACATCAACGCTGCCGCGAACATACTGGCCGCCGGGGTTGGGGCAACTGGACGTGCGAGGGGTGAACCGTTGGGTTCCCTGATGACCCGTCAACGAAACTGGGACCACGACAAATAGTTATGGGCACTCAGGTATATAAGCCCCAATGTACAGATTCAGTAGGGGAAGTGTTACATACTATGAGACTTATGGTAGTCTTTTAACTTCGTTATGTCCGACTTTTTTTGGGCGTGCACAGATGGTTCATTTCCCCAAAGCCATCGCATCGAATCCAGTACGTTGACTGCGTTCTGATTTTCAATACCGAACATCTTAAGGACAGCCAAATCAATTTCTTTCCGCACTGGATCTGCATAGGACTGACTCGCGGGAAGCAATTCCCTGTTCGCGAGTTCGTCAAATTTTAATGTGGCTTGAGTAAGGCAGTCATCTGGAAGGTCATTCAGGCGGGGACAAGGATAGGAGGTAACCGCCTTCACTTGCCCGCGTGATCTTCCGGCCTGCGTTCGTTGCCCTTGGGTCCACTGGACTAACATACCTAGAGTAGAGTTCCCCCATAACGCAAAACATTTTCGTATCCGCTCGTCCTTGTGCAGCAAGGCGACCCATCCACTTCCTCCGTGACCTGCTTGTCGGGTGGATGCAACCAGTACCCTCTGGGCATTCCATCGCATATTGCACGCATAGAAAAGAGAACTTTGTCTGGATCTTGCTTCCTTTCGCAGGTCCTCTCTTTCTTGCAGATAGGGTGTCCCCTTATGAGTGAATGTCACTAGCATGCTGGTCTGCTCTGCACTATTGACAGACCAGAGAGATCGGTCGGTCCCAATCGCATCCACCGTGTTATAGACTGGGTCAAATACAAATCCTCCCCGATCCCGCTTGCTGCCCTGAATGTGTCCAATTCGGTCTTTTCCGAGACCCACTTCAGAAAAAAGATCAGATATCCTGCACATGGAGACGGGAAGGGGGATACTTGTGCCTTGCAAGGATAGGGTTCCTTGCAGAAGTTCATTGGCAGAGAGTACCAAGTCTGCATGGAGCGACCCGCAAGGGGACCACGGGGCACCTGGGAAATGCTGTGTAAAAAAATGAATGACTCCGATTTCTTCTTTGCCAACAATAACAGGAAGGCTCTTGGCAAGGGGTCTTCTGCGTGTCACTGTTTTTTGAATCGCCCTGGCTACTTCCCCCGCTTCTCCTGTTAGGTCGCAGGGGACCCGGAGAGTAACACAGGATATAACGGGCGGTTTAGAAGTTTTGGTTTCATCATGCGAACATTTTGTGCCGACAAGTAGAATCTCTTCAATGGCAGTATCCGCAGAAAGTGATCCTATCCCACTTGCATGAGCAACTACCATCAAGTCCTTGAAATTTCTTTCCATCATTTTTCGAGTGAGTCCCCATCCCTTCCCAAAAGCGGCTGTCATGGGCAACACAAAGCCTATCCTCCCCCCTGTCTTGCATTTCCGTTTTGCCAAAGCTAGAAAAGAGGGGGCAAAGCCCATACCCATCTGAGCACACTTGTCGGTCTTTGTCAAATGAAGCAATTTCCGCCAGCGTTTTCTGCATCCTGCACTTTCTTCGTCGGTCATTCCGGTAAAAGAGAATGTCCCTGTTGTTCCTCTGTCCCCGGCATAGGGCGGATTCATCAAAATCCAGTCGATTCCGTCATCAGGTATAGTGACAGTTTTCGCCTCTCCATCCAATTTTCCAGAAGAAATTCCGCCAACCGTATCATAGAGATCCATGACAGTGGGATTTTCGAAGTATTCCAGTGAACCTGTCCTGAAGGCAGTCCCCCTATATCTTTTATGAACTACTCAATGGGGTAGTTTCCAGGTGTGGATGCAGGGGGCAGGAGAGTCCGGCGAATGCTGCTGTTTTGTTGGCGTTGGAGGGGACGGTTAGATCGGTATCCATAACTTTCGTACGTTTCACTTTCTCACAGCGGATTAACTCCCCGGGAGTAACTAGTAGCCCCCAGCATCTTGAATGCCCGGGGGGGAGATGTACCCCGGGGAGTTGCTGTGACCGACATCCTGTGAAGAGTATGTGCCACTTGAGCACCCATATAGGGGCAGATGACGGTCACCGCTGATCCGCATTCTTACTCACCTTCAGAACAAATATACGATGAATCCTGAAGGAAACCGCACTGCCTTTGCAGGCATTGACTGGGGGGATTCCTCCCATCAGGTCTGCGTTCTTGACTCCGAGGGCACCGTTCTTGGAGAGAAAGCCTTTGCCCACTCTGGGGAAGGGTTGCGTGATATGATCACTTGGCTTCTTGCTTGCGTCAGCTGTATCTCGGCCCAGATTGCTGTTGCTATTGAGCGTCCACACGGTGCCGTGGTGGACACGCTGCTGAATCGGGGCTTCCAGGTCGGCGCCATCAATCCCAAGCAGTCGGATCGCTTTCGGGACCGGTTCTCCCCCGCAGGAGCCAAGGATGACCGCCGGGACGCACGCGTCCTCGCCAGTGCCATCCGAACCGACCCGCACTGCTTCCGAATGCTCTCCCCGCTGCCTGCCAAGCAGGTTGCTCTGCGCGAATGCTCCCGTATGACAGAGGATCTGACCGAGCAGAGAACCAAACTCACCAATCAGATCCGACAGCGACTCCATGCGTACTTCCCCCAATTCCTGGAACTGGGCGGAATGCTCTACACCCTGTGGCTGCTGGAACTCTGGAAACTCATCCCCACCCCAAAGCGGGCGAAGCGGGTACGGCTCAAAACGGTCGCCACATTGATGAAAAAGCACCGCATCCGTCGACTGACCCCGGAGCAGGTCCTGCAGATTTTACGAAGCCCGTCCGTCTATGTCGCTCCCGGTGTTCTGGATGCGTCCGTCCGGAATATCCGGCGCCTGTGTGCGCTGCTGCATGTGGTGAACGAACAGCTTCGCGAGGCAAAGCGTGAAACAGAAGCTCTCCTGGATGAGATGGATGCCGCCACACAGCCCGCCCCGGAAGAGGAATGCCCCTTGGCAGGGGAGACCAGCACAGATGAATCCAGAAGCGAAGAAACCGCCACAGAGTCCGAATACCGACACAGCATCATTGCGATTCTCCGATCCATGCCCGGGATTGGAACTACGGTCTTGGCAACCCTGCTCTCGGAAGCCGGCGAACTGATCAGCAAACAGGACTATAGGGCCTTGCGATGTCTGTGCGGGGTGGCTCCCGTTACCAAACGATCTGGAAAAGCCCGGACCGTCGTCCGACGACTGGCAATGCACAAGCGCCTCAATAATGCAATCTACCACTGGGCCATGGTGGCCATGCAGCATGACCCCATCTCCCAAGCCAAGTACAGGGCCCTGCGGGCACGAGGACACTCCCATGGACGCGCGCTGCGAACGGTGGGAGATCGCCTCCTCGGAGTCGCATGTGCCATGCTCCGAAATGGAACCCTGTTTGATCCAGAAAGAATAAGCAGAAATGCACAGGCATAGCCAGAAATCTTCCCCAAAACACACACAGAACAACACGCCGAAAGATCAGAACCTATGACTGCCAACCTCTCCTATACTGTCCGATTTTTGCCTTCTATAAATGGTGAAGAGTCCCCCCCGTCTCTACCCATCCGATCTCGGGATCTCCGTAGGGATCCCCGTATCCCATGGCTGCCATACTGGATGTTGTCAGGTGTGCCGCGATGGCACTGACATCTGCTCCCCGCACCCCACCTTCCATGGCATCTCTATGCAGGGTTTTGTCTGCTTCTCCCCCCAGATGTCCATGCAGTGTCAGCACTCTGGCATATCCTGCACGGAGAAGAGTCCCTGTCCCGCACGCCAGGTCGCAAATGATTCTCTTCTGGAATAAATGTTCATCTCTCCATTCTTCCTTTCCCAACAATCCCCTCTTTGTTATGGTCAAGTGTGCCAGGAGCTCTGCGGTGGCAGGCTTGGTGTAAAAGGCAGCAAGCGGTTTTCTGTCATCACTCATCAACGGAAACAGCTCTGCCCCTACGCTGATGTGCAGTCCCAAATGTTGGGTTTCTATCCGGTGGATGGACGCAATCAGATTCTTCAGTGTGTCTTTGGTTTCTTTTGGGGCAAAATTCCCCGTTTCCCTGAGGCATTCAATCGCGGGTTCAAAAATTGAACGCCAGTTGGTTGAGAGGATCAATTGCCATGTTTGAATGATTTTCTGAACATCCACCTCACTGTTGAAGGGCAAAGAAGGGATTTCCGTGCCGTCTACGATAACTCCTTGCGACTGGAGCCGTTGCTGTGTGAGCAGCGCGTTCAGCCAGAGCACCACCATTGTCCGAAGGGCACTAAGGGGAGACCTTTGTCCTAGTGTCCTGGACACATCCTTTTTCTGTATGTCATTGAAGCGATCAGACAGAACTTCTGCGGATTCTTTGATCCATTTTGCTACTTTCTGGGCAATTTCCCCCACTCCCTCCCGAGACAAACCTACCAGAGATAATAATGTGGACAGCGAGAACACATCCCCTTCCACAAATCCTGAATGTGGTCACCTTCGCTGACCTTCTGGAATTTGTTGATGTATAGCATACCGGAGTTGACACCCACCCAATAAAATATCCTTAATTTCATAGTCGGGAGTTTCTTTAAACCTTTCAGGGATATGCAGGGCAATGGCACTTTTTATTATAGTTTGATGGTGCCTTGCCACTGTCCCCAACCTGTTTACAGCATCTTCATCCACCTTGGATGCCTCAAACTTTGCCTCTATTGTGACAGGGGGAAAGAGTTTATCCTGAATCAGGATGTCTGGCCTTTTTGCCCCCCCCCATTTTTACGCACGCAGGAACTGCCACCTATTGGATCTTCTACAGAGCCAGGTTCTTCCACATAAACGCAGTCCCTGTTTCTGCGCCAGTGTGGCCTTGTCTCTCGGAGAGCATCTGCCAGTCTAACATTAAATGTATGCTCATGCACATTTCTCATAATATATAAATCTAGTAGTTCAAAGGAGATACCTGTGCAGTGCCTGGACGGCACTAGCGTTCCATGTCCGGCGGATTTTCCCTGTTCCTGTGGGCAGCCGTTCGGCAGAAGGAATCCATTCCGGGAATCCCGACCCGGAGTCCCCCACGCTTGCCACTCCAGTCCAGAATTCCACAGTCCTGCACATCTTCCCAGAGCATGTCAAACTGGTCTTCAGGGTACTCTTCGGGAAAACTTTTCCGCAGGCTCTCTTTTTGATAAAGTCCATCCTCATCCTTTCCCCTCCGAAACATCTCGGCAATTCCGTTCATCTCTTCTGCTGTAAATCGGGACAGCTTCGATGCCATGTACTCCTCTTTTCTGCGGTCTCCCTGCTCCAGCACAAGCTGAAGTCCCTCCTCCGTCATCCTCCCGCCCGTCTGTTTGAGACAGTTCAGGGCAGGCTGCACGTACAGGGGCAGGAACGCAGGCCATCCCTGCACTTTTCCGGCAATGTCCTCTCTCCACGGAAGTATATCTCCGGCCGCACCTCCCTCCTCCCTCAGCCAGGAATGGATCACCTCTTTCATCTCCTTTTCCTCGAGTGCCCCCATTGTCCACAGGCTGCTTGACTCAAATCGGACAATCCCCGCTGCATCAAAAAAAGCTTCTGTGGAGTAGCCATGCCCCGTACACAGCAGGATCAGGGGCTTCCCCAATCCCCCGTTATGGATGGACTGGAGAAGAGATCCCGGATACCCGTCACACACTTTCCAGTCCAGCTTTTTTATCTGTTTCAGCTTGTGGGCATGTTCGAGTACCAGCACTAGAGGTGGCTGGACATCCCGCAAAATCCACGACGGATTTCTTTCTTCCAGAAGTGTTCGCTGGGGGACTCTGACTTGTGCCTGCTCCAGACACTGCAGAAGTATGTCCCTGTTCCAGAGTGCTTCTGGCGGGACAGGAACACTGGCCCACCCTTCCTTTTCGGAGATGGACAGGCATTCTTCCAGCAGGGCGGTTCTGCCACATCCCGAAGGTCCCCGTACCAGGAAATTCGTTCCGAAATAATTCTGGTCTCGGGCCGCCTCGATCCTCAAGGCAAACGCGCCGATAATTTTTCCCCGTCCCTGAAAGTATTTGGTTCGCAAGGTTGAGCGGGAGGGCGGGTTGGCAGATCTATTTCGGGAAAACCACATGGCAGAAAATCTTCCGGTTCTTTTCATAATACAATTGAATACACAGAAAGGGTTCAGTACTAGTGCAATTCGTATGAAAACCGTATTTTTGGAGCTTCCATTTCCCATTCAAGAAACGATGAATACCAAGGCAAAATTTTTTTACGAGACATTGTTCCTGGGAGAGGACTGGGTTGTTGATGAGGTTACGACGGATGAATCCACAGAGACGATTCATGTCTACATCTCCCATGCTGGCGGGGAGGTTGTCTGTCCAGAGACGGGAGAGCGTGGACCGGCCTATGACTTGCGGAAATCGCGTCAGTGGCGCCATCTGGATCATTTTCAATACACGTGTATTCTTCACTGTCGGGTTCCACGGAGCAAGTCATCGGCCGGGGTCAGAACCATTCGAATTCCATGGGCATCAGTGTCAGATCGCTTCACCCACATGTTTGCACGCAGGGTGATTGACGTACTGAAAGCAACGGAGAGCCAGAGCAAGACAGCACAGCTGATGGGGTGCAACTTTCGGCTGGTTCACCGGGTGATGCATCGGGCGGTAGAGCGCGGCATGGAACGCCGGGTTGTGGAGGAGTTCAGGCATTTGAGCATAGACGAGAAGGCGTTTGCCAGGCGGTATCAGTTTGCGACTATCGTGAGTAACGGGGACTTGGGATAATGGGGTTGATTTGGCGGAAGGACGCGACGAAAAGAGTGCTGCAGCACTGGTGGAGCGCATTCTGCCCAAGCATATGCGGGACAGGATTGAAACGATTCCTTCGGATATGTGGAAAGCGTTTCTTAATCTTGCAGAGAATTTGCTTCCCGGTGCACTCCTGGTTCATGACCGCTTTCATTTGATCAAGATCCTCAATAAAGCCCTGAACAACCTTCGGAGACAGGAGGCGAAGTCGCATCCAGAAACATGGAAAAGCAGTCGGTACGCACTCCTGAACAATCCAGAAAACCGCACCGAAAAGCAGGAAGAGATTTTCCAGACGATCATGGACGCGAATCTCAAGGTCGGCGTACTCTGGCAGCAGCGAGAGAACTTCAAGGCGATCTTCCGATGCTCCTCCCCCGCCGAAGCCATGACCTGTCTCAAGCTCTGGCTCGCCAGTGTCAGAAAGACAGGCATTGAACAGGCCATCAAGGTCGCCGACACCTTCGAAGAACATATTCAGGGAGTCTGTAATGCGCTCTGGTGCGAACAGTCCAATGCCAAAGCTGAACGCATTAACGGGAAAATTCAACGAGTGCTTACCATTGCAAGAGGCTTCCGAAATTTCGAGAATTTCAGAGTGGACGTCCTCTTCTTCCATGGAAATCTGAGCCTCTATCCACAGGAATTGCAGTAATACCAAGGGTTCTATCCCGATAGGTATGAATAGATAATCAAATCTGGGCTTTACAGGGAGAGGGTGCTTGGAAGTACTATACAGCACATTTTGCTGCACCATGCCTGGCATGAGGAGGCTCTGGCGAACTTCCCGCATATTCACCTTATCATGCCCGAAGGCATTCTCAGAGCAATCACTGCCCTGACTGGGGATGCCTGCGGAAAGCTCCACAGAGAATCCAGCAGAGCATGCGGATCACCTGTACCAGGCATCTGGTCACTCAGATGTGCAAGCCTGCGGAAATAACAAAGCCACACTAACTGGGATAGAACCGAAATGACAGGTTTATTCTCCGAGTCTCTTGCAAAATTCCAGATATTGGGAATAACACTTCACTGCGAGTGCCTGCTGATACACTGTTTCGGGCACAGGAAGTATTTTTGTAGCAGCTCTGCTGCTGGAGGGCACCCTCAGCTCTCTGTTACGATTTGAGACAAAGGGCCTTATTCTACCAACGCAACTCAGCAAAATTCCATGTATGGGGGACGTTACTGTGCTGAGAGGGCTTGCAGGCATGCGAACCTGGGCGAAGAGATGTTTTTGCAAGAACCTTAGTAATCTCCGAGAATATCTGTGTCTACAACTCCTTGCACTCCGTTCGGGAGACGCACCTCTGTGCCAGATGATGTTTCACCAGCGAGGGTGACTTTGATTCCTTCAGGCACCTCAATTTGTCCCGTTTCTGTGGTGAGTACTGTCGGTTCCAGAACAACAGCTCCCTGAACTGAACTTCTCTCGCCAGAGATCAATACAGCAATCAGGAGCAGGAGCATCCCCATGCCGTACATGCCAGTGCGAACTCGTCTGTGCCAGCCAGACTGTGTATTCTGCCAGATTCGCTGGACATGCAGGAGGCAGCCAGCCAGATACAGGCTGATTCCTGCAATCAAAAATGAAAGCGCATGGAGCTGTCCAAATAACTGATCCCACCACATGCGCCAGAATGGTTTGGGAAGCTCGGAGAATGGATTCTGGACTCGTGTCTCCACAATCTGGATATTGTGCATAAGCTGCGGATCTTCCCCAAGAAGCCGGCGGGCGCGTTCATAATAGCGCACTGCCTGTCCGATCTCGTCCAGACGGAAGTATGTGCTGGCAAGATTGTGGTACAGGTCTCCGCTCATATAGCCTGTATCCAGAGCGGCAAGATATTGATTCACCGCCTCTTCGTAGGCACCAGATTCAACCAGACGGTTTGCCTCGTCAAAAATGCGAACTGCATCTTCTTTGCCTTGCTGTGCCAGTGCAATGCCAGAATACAGTCCAAGGGACAGAAAGAACAGAATCCTCCACTTCATGCAGCAGCAGGCTCTGTTTCCTGCACGAGGGAGCTCAGAATATGACTGGCCTGCGCAAGGTGTCCCTCCATTTGAGATTGATCCGGCGGAACGGGGGCAAAGCGCACGGCATCACAGGCATCAAGAAACTGGACCAGCTCCTGCTGCCTGTCCCCTGGGACACCGGCTTCAGCCAGCAGACCTGTCAATTGTGCTCTCGTCAGTCCACGCTCGGAAATATTCATTCGATTCCCGAGAAAACCCAGTGTGGCCCGCTCCAGTGCAGCATAAAACCTGTCCGGGTTTCCTTCTGCGAGGAGTTTTTTTGCATGCCTCAGGTGTTTCCTGGCAAGAGGGTGCGCCTTTCGGTTTCTGGCCCAGGCGGTGTCCGTAGCAAGACGGGTCATTCGCCGCCGCAAAATTGCCGTAGCTCCAAGTCCAAGGAGTGGAATCCCCAGGATGAGATAAAACCAGACCTGATCATGCAGGGGAGTCTGGCCTGAGCGGACCCATCCAGAACCGCGTCTTAGAACTGCAACGTCGTCTATCGGGAATCCCGTAGCCGTTGAGGTTGCAACGACAGTTCCGGTAGCAGTGCCCGTGACTGTGACAGGATCCAGTCCCGCAGAGTTTACAACGTACCGGGACTCAGAAGGCGAAAAGAATGCAAACTGTATGGGCGGAATCTGGAAGATTCCGTTGGTGCGGGGAATGAGAAGCCATGTGAAGGTTTTGCGTCCACCAATCAGATTCCCGTTTGCTGCTTTGGAGACATTGACCTCAGGATCATAGACCTCAAAGATGCCGGGGAAGTCTGGATCTGGTGCTTCAATCAGTGCGATGTTTCCGGTTCCGGCAATGGTTACTGTCAGCTGCAATGCCTCTCCTACTTCGAGCCTCGTCTGGTTCAGTTTCGCATCCAGCGAGTACCGTCCCACTGCTCCTGTAAACCCGTTCGGTGCATTCTCTGGAAGGGATTTGGAAATAATGTTTACAGCAGGAGAGGCTCGTTCCACAGTGGAATATGTGCTTGAGAAGAAACTGCGGAATGGATCTGCATCCGGGGACTGCACCTCCGCTGCAATTTTGAGCGGATCAATAGAAAGCTCTCCAGGTCTTGTAGGGAATACAGCCACACGACGGATTGAAACGACCTGATACCGGAGACCATTCTCCACAACCAGTTCAGAGACCGGGCGTTCAGGAAGTTCCAGTTCCTCTCGCCAGAATCCCTCGGCATCCCAGGAATCTGCCTGTCGGCTGTTGCGCGGCGAGGTTCCCGGACGGAAATACAGTTTGTAATCTAGGGTGATCTGCTCATTCAGGTATGCTTCCTGGCTGCTCTGGATTGCGCGAATAAAAATGTCCCGTTCGGATGCTTCGGGTGTAGTGGGAGCCGGATCATCAAACAGGCTGAAACTTCCAAAGGGAGAGCGTCGCTGGGGCTGTGGCCGCTGTGCCTGTGCTACAACCGTGATGGAAACCGGAGGGGCGGTGTAGATTTCGCTGCCAATCATCACACTGGCTTCCAGGAACCGGGCATTCCCTTCCCGTTCCGGCATATACTGCCATGTATAGCTTACGCTGCGAGATATGCGTCCATTTGTGATGGACATGCTGGTCGCCCGGGAAGCACTTGAGGACAGGAGCAGAAGGCCTTCGGCATCTGGTGGGGCGGGGGGAATAATGTCAGATGCATCTGCTCCAGAAATTTCCAGGGTATAGGCAACGGTTTCCTCGGATCCGATCACAGGCGAGGAGACCAGTCCGGAAACGGTCTGTGCGATACAGGAATGCGTCGCAAGTACGAACCCGACCAGAAATAGCGTATGCCGGATCATGTCTACCAGTCTTTCGCTACTCGCCTGGGGCGACCTTCTGCTTTTTGCAGCTCTCGCAGGAGTTGCTCTTCCTCATTTTCGAGTGCTTCCAGGATGCGTTCGGCCTGCTCCCGGGTCAGAGGCATTTCTTGTGGTTCGGGCTGCTCTCCTTCCTGTTCCTGCTGCCCGTTTTGTTCTTGATTTTGTTGCTGTTCGTTCTGATCCTCCTTTTGCTGTTCTTCCTCATTCTGCTCTGAATCCTCGTCCTGCTCCGAGTCCTGATTCTGCTGTTCTTCGTTTTCCTGTTGCTGATTTTGTTGCTGTTCGTTCTGATCCTCCTCTTCCTTCTGCTCATTGTTGTCCTGTTGTTGCTCCTGATTTTGCTGCTCCTGCAGCTGTCGGCTTACAAACTCAAAATTGAACTTGGCATCTTCATTATTCGGATTTGCCATCAGGGCGGCCTGATAGTGCTCCAGAGCCTGCTCCAGCTGTTGGCTGGTGAATGCGTTGTTCCCGGCGTTGAAAGCGGTCATCGCGGCAGTATCGTCGTTCGGGGCATATGCGAGAGCCTCTTTGAATGCTCTGTCTGCCTCTTCAAATTTTTCCTGCCGGTGCAGAGTGAGTCCCAGATTGTTCTGAAGTCCGTGGTAGACCCTGTCGGATTCTTCGGGGAGAGGATACCCCGACAGTCCTTCCTGATAGGCAGTGGCCGCTTCTTCGAACTGATCCTGCTTCAGATGTTCATTGCCAGTTCTGCCATGCTGGTTTGCACCGGAACCGGGGACAATCTGAACTGCGGTCAGGAAAATTCCAAAAATCGCACTCAAAGTAATCATCAGATGGTTTGCCTGTCAGGGGATATGCAGTTTCTGCGAGTCGTCATCGCACCGTCAACACACAGAAGAAGAAGTGCCACAGCAAGTGGCCACTGATACTTCAGATCATACTCCTCAAACTCCTCTTCGTCCAGGACAGCCTGGTCCAGTTGCGCAAGTGCAGGGATCAACTGGGAGAGAGAGCTGGATGTACGGGCGACATGAAAATACGCCCCATCAGCGCTCAGTGCCTTTAGTCCGGCCTCTTCCAGTCTGGAGTGTACGATTCGTCCTCTCAGATCACGCTTGTACCCGGTACGGTTCCCGTTCGCATTGTATATCGGGATCGGTGCTCCTTCCGCATCCCCCACCCCTGCAGTGAATACCGTGATGCCTTCATCTCGTGCTGCCATCAAAATATCATCAAGTTCATCCACATGATTTTCTCCGTCAGATACAATCAGTAATGCCTTTGAGCGTGTGGTTTCCGGGGCAAGGCTGTCTGCACTTGCATCAAATGCCTGAACAGCCATTCGAACTGCAGCCCCAAAGTCCGTGCCGGGCGTGGCAAGCAGATCGGGATTCGCTATGTCAAGAAACAGTCTCACGGCACTGTAATCGGTTGTCAGGGGGCACTGGATGAATGCGTCTCCAGCAAAGATAACTAGTCCAACACGATCTCCCCGGAGTTCACTCAGCATCTTTTTGATTTCGTTTCGTGCCCGTCCCAGCCGGTTGGGAGCAACATCTTCTGCCAGCATGGAGGCAGACACATCCAGCGCAACGACCAGATCAATTCCTTCCCGCTTGACTTCCCGCAACCGGGTACCAATCTGGGGGCCGGCAAGCGAAACTGCCAGCAGGGCGACGGCTGTGACCAGGATAGAAGTTTTGTAGCGTCTTTTTCGTCCGCTGACACTCCTTGAAAGCCTGCGAACAAGTGCTATGTCACCAAAGCGGGACTGCAGAGCCCGCCGTCTCCAGGCAGCATACAGGCTGAGCAGAATCACGAGCGGGACCGCCCAGAATGACCACAAGTAGGATTCAAAGAGCCAGGCCATCAGGGAAAGCGTCGCAAAAGGGTTGTTGACAGAAGAATTTCGGCAAGTACAAAAACAAGGCCGGGAAACAGGAAACGAATATAATGCTCTGAATAGTCTGTATAGATACGCGTTTCAATCTCGGTTTTTTCCAGTTCTCCGATCTGGCTGTAGATTTCGCGGAGTGCCTGTTCGTTCGTAGCCCGGAAGTACTGCCCTCCTGTTTCCTGCGCAATGGACTGCAGCATGTCTTCGTCAATCTCTACCGGGACCATTTGCCGCTGTCTCCCGCCAAAGGGGCGGTCTATGACGAATGGAGCCTCTCCATATGCTCCCACTCCGACAGCATAGATACGCACTCCCAGAGTGGCAGCAACTTCGGAAGCGGTGACCGGGTCAATTTCTCCGCGATTATTTTGTCCGTCCGTCAGAAGAATGATCACCTTGCTCTCTGCAACGGTGTCCTTCAGCCGGTTCACGGCTGTCGCCAGTGCTGTACCAATTGCCGTGCCATCCTGAATCACTCCGACCTCTACTTCGGACAGCATGCGCTGAAGAAACTGATAGTCAAGTGTCAGGGGAGCTTGCGTATAGGCCTTGGCAGCGAACACGATCAGTCCAATCCGGTCGGACACCCTCCCGTCAATGAACTCAGAAGCCACTTCCCGAGCGGCCTCAAAGCGGTTCGGTTCAAAGTCTTCCGCCCGCATGCTGGTTGATGTATCCAGGACAAGGACGATGTCTACTCCTTCCGCATATCGCTCCTGGGTGACTTCCCGAATCTGGGGGCGTGCCAGAGCCAGTATGCAGAGTGCCATCGCACCCATGCGAAGCAGAGGTGGAAGGAAGGAAGCATATACGCGGAGTCCACGCGGGGCATTCTCTGCAGCTTTCGTATTGCTGAATACAAGCCCCGGGGTGCGCCGTCTGCGAAGCCATCGCAGAAGTCCATAGGCCGGGACCAGAATCAGGAGAAGGAGCCACAGGGGCTGGGCAAACTCCATGGGACTAGTCAGCTGTTGCGAGTTCCTCGCTTGCAGCGAGTCGGTCAAACTTGGTTTCAACGCGCCGGACCACTTGAATGGCTTCATGCAGTGCAGTTCGTCCCTCAGGAATAGAAGGAGTAACATCTGCAAACTTGACCAGATCAGCAAGCGAAAGAATCTGGTCCAGCTGTCCAGGAACTCCAGAGGGAATCTGGTACTGTGTCGCCGGGCGAGTCAAATTCTGGATGAGTTCCTGTGTTGTGGATTCCAGAGCGGGGATCCGCAGTCGTTGCTCAATATAGGTACGCAGTGCATCAGAGAGTTCTACGTAAAAGGCCTCCACCTGTGATCTTTCCGCGAGCGGAGTGTTTTCCAGTGCATGCAGACGTTCCAGGGCAACGACTGCGGGGGGAGTATCAGAGTCGTCGGGATCGTGGAGGACAGATGGCGCAGGCTGATTTCGTCGCCGGATCATGTACCAGATCAAAAGGGCTACAATCAGGACTGCCAGTCCGAGGAGTACATACGGCCACAGGGGGCCGACAAACTCAATCGGGGGAGCCATATCCCGAATCCCGGTTGCCTCCTGCGGAACCATGGACTTTACCAGCAGGACCTGTTCAGCAGTGAATGCCGTAATCGAACTGTCCTCAAATCCGATGGCAATTGGTGCCAGTCGGGCGGTGTCCAGCGCAAATGTGGTGACTTCGTATACCGCACTGTCCAGGCGAACGTTGGTGTCTACATACCGTGAACCGGCAGATACAAGCTCAGTGGGAACGATATCGCCAAACGCAGAGTCAAGGCCCGGGAATGGCGGTACTCCCTCAAACTCGTGCATGGCGATGAGTGTGAGTGTAAAGCGATCTCCTACATAGACACTGTCTTCGGAGAAGTAGGCCTCTACACGCTGTCCCTGAACTTTTTCAGGACTGGCCATGAGGGTTGTGCCCATCACAGAAAGGAGAGCATACAGATACAGTTTGCTCATCAGACAATCTGCGCTCTTGCGCGGAAAAACTTTGCCAGCGGGTCTACAAAATCCTCTCCGCATTTGATCGTGACATGATCCACCCGTGCCTGACGAAAGAATTTCCGGAGCTGTTCATTTGTGCTTGACGAGGATTGTTTGAAGGAGTCCCGCACGGATCTGCTTCCTGTGTCCAGGATCTGCGACTGGTTTGTTTCCGGGTCATACAGTGTCACGAGTCCAAGCGGGGGAAGAGCAGCTTCTCGGGGGTCTGTGAGTTCTATGGCAACGGTATCATGCCGTCGTGCTGCCATTCGCAGGGGCCGCGCAAACCCATCGTCAAGAAAATCGCTCACTATGAGGACAATAGAGCGTCTTCGGATCACGCGAAGAATATGATCCAGTGCAGTCCGCAGTGCTGTACCGGAGGACTGGGGCTGATGCGCAAACAGATCACGGATGAGGCGAAGCACATGCCGCCGCCCGCTTTTTGGCGGAACAAAGAGTTCAACCTGATCGGAAAACAGCAGGAGTCCGACCTTGTCGTTATTCTTGATTGCACTAAAGCCCAGGATTGCGCAGATTTCTGCGGCGACCTCCCGTTTGAATTTTCCCTGACTGCCAAAATCGCTGGATCCAGAGATGTCCACTACCAGCAGCAGTGTCTGCTCCCGTTCTTCCTCGAAAATTTTAACGAAGGTTTCTCCCGTTCTTGCAGTCACATTCCAGTCAATACTGCGAATATCATCTCCAACCTGATACGGGCGGACTTCGGAAAATTCCATCCCGCGACCTTTGAAGGCAGAATGATATTCGCCGCCGAACACATTGTTGACCAGGCCTTTTGTTCGTATTTCGATTCGCCGAATTTTGGCGAACAGTTCGCGTGGAATCATGGGGAGTCAAAGCTTCCACAGCGGAGGATGCTTGCCTGAGGAGCTTCTTCCAGAGTCCTTGAATTGAGTTGCTTGAACATTTCCTGGCGTGCTACCTAAAGTGTTACATCTGAGATCAAAGGGTGTTGCAGGAGACGAGGGGGGTATTCGAGGCTGTTGTTGCCCTTGCCGGGGGAGGTGCACCGGCATTTTCCAGTGGATTATAGCAGGAAGCATTGAAGACGGGTGCAACGGAAATAGCTGCCCATATGCAGTAAAGGATCATACAGCCGTGTCACTATGCCTAATAACGCAGGAAGGGAGAGAAGTATTGAGAAACCCAATACGGGATCCTCTTAATGGTACTGGATGATGTCCAATTTCTGGCAGGGATCGTCAGTTCATGGCAGGAGGTTTGCAGCATCTTTTTTGGCAACAGGCAGAGGATATAGGATGGGAGCGGAGAGAGTCTATCCTTGTTATTATCCCTTGCTATCATGAGTTCTCTGACTGGAGTATGACGGAAAACACGGATACTTGCTGTACAGTTGCTCTAGATTCGTATACTGAACGGTGTAACAAGTTGACGGTAGAGAAGCCTCAAGGAGTTTGCCATCCTCCAAGAGTTTGACTAAGCATGAAATCTGGAACTGCATCCCCCGAAACTTCTTTATTCGCTGATGCAGCCGAAAACGAGGCATCTTCCTCGAAGCGGAAGTCATCAGGAAACGGGGTGTTTTCGAGTGTGCGAGATGTGCAGCCACCGCAGATTGATATTCCACATGGCTGACAGGTCAATGTGCAGCAGAAGATGGATGGACTGGATTTGCTAGCAAAGTTGAGTGAGGATTGCGTGCCTGCTGTATTCTTTGATCCTCAGTATAGAGGAGTTTATGACATGATGAAGTATGGCAACGAAAGCACTAGTCGGGATCATGTCTGGGTAGCACTTCCCTAGATGCCAGAAGAGACGATCATCAGGTTTATTGCGGAAATCTCGCGAATTTTGATTTCGTACGGGCATTTGTTCTTGTGGGTGGACAAGTTTCACTTGTGTCAGGATTTTCAAACCTGGATAGAAAAGACAGAACTGAATGTGGTTGATATGGTAACTTGGGACAAGGACAGAATCGGTTTGGGGTACCGAACACATCACAGAAGCGAATTTTGCATCGTTATCCCAAAAAAATCCAAAACGGGTAAAGGGACACTGGACTCACCGCAACATTCCTGATGTATGGCGAGAGCGGATTGTCAACAAGGAGCATATTCACTCCAAGCCTGTCAGGCTACAGAAAGCTCCTCATAGAAGCCGTCACAAACAAGGAAGATTTGATTGTAGATCCTGCGGCCGGAGCATATTCTGTTCTTGAAGCATGTAGAGAGACGGGACGAAAATTTCTGGGATGTGATATCCTGCGATAGTTGATGGCAAAGCTGGCAGATGTAAAAGGACGCTCACAGAACAAGCTGTACGAGGGTGCATATTACAGGTGTTTTGGTGACATACAGCTGAGCAGACTTCTAAGTCGGGTCCAGTCTCTCATCATTAAAAACGGACATGAGCTGGAGCGCATGGTCGCTGAATATGGAGGCGAGCACGGAATTTTAGTGGATAATCTTGACAGGCTGCTGTTGGAGGAGGAAGTAAAGAAGGGGCTGTATCTGGTCGAAAAAAAAGTGATCAGGGAATCAAACCCCTTGGAGTCTGGAGGGATTGCACCTGATTTTCTTGTGTTCCGCTGCTGGGACTCCTCCCAAGAATGCTATGTAACTGAACTGAAGGACGGACATGAATTTGGTGTAAAATCGTCCATTATGGAGGAAAGTAATCTGCGGAAGTTCTCTGAGGCAAACAAAGAACAGCTGCATTCCTGGGCTATTCACTGGAAAATTGTGGGGTTCAATGCACAGACCAAAGACGAGATTATTGAAGGCTTTAAGCGCAAAATTGATGATACAGTAGCCATGACGGGGGCGGAATTTTGCGAGCTTCTGGGGCTTGACTATGGGCTGATACAATCTCAAAGAGCACTTGACCGTGAAGGAAATCTGCAGGAGTTTATAGAGGAGCTAGGCGAGATTGATGTGGTCAGAGAGCAGTTCGGGATATAGCTCGCGTACCAAAAATGAGTCAAAAAGGTATATCATGGACTCGTCCCATGAATGATTTTAATCAGAGAATCCTGGAATACCCCTAGCTCAACGGGTCGTGAACCCTATCAGCCGTATCAGAGTTTGACACCAGCATAACATTCCACAACAGCCTCATGAAAATTCTTTCTCTGTTCTTCGTTTCTCTGTTCCTGTCTGTTTTTTCGGTTCCTGTGGAGAATCCTTCTCGTGGTCAATTGACGGGGCACACTCCAGTATTTCGTTCAAGGTGCGTCATCTGGGAATTTCCAATGTCCGTGGTGAGTTTCGCGACTATGATGCTGAAATCATGATGGATGGGACCGATTTGAGTACTCTGTCGGTAAACGCTACCATTGAAACCCAGAGTGTAGATACCGGAAATGAGCGTCGGGACGGTCATCTGCGTTCGGATGATTTTTTTGGATCCGAAGAGTTTCCGTCAATTACATTTGTCAGCACAGGTGTCGGCGAGGTCAAGGACAACAAATTTCATCTGACGGGAGACCTTACCATTAGAGATGTCACAAAATCTGTGTCGCTGGATAGCGAGTTCCTGGGGTTGGCTTCCATGGGAGACTCAGAGCGTTCCGGGTTTGAGGCAACGGCAACCGTCAACCGTAAAGACTTTAATCTGACCTGGGATCGGCTGACCGAAGCAGGAGGCGTGGTTGTGGGGCATGATGTTGAGATCAGACTGGAACTGCAACTGATTAAAGACTGATAGCCCCCATGCGTGTGGGTGTCATCGTCTTTCCGGGATCGAATTGCGACCATGATGCTTATCATGTTTCCCGGCATGTGTTTGATCTTGAAACGACCTTTATCTGGCACAAGGAGCGTCATCTTCCCGTACTGGACTTGGTGATCGTCCCTGGAGGATTCTCCTATGGCGATTACCTCCGGGCAGGAGCGGTTGCCCGCTTCTCGCCTGTCATGGACAGCGTCGTTCGTTTTGCGGATCAGGGAGGGCTGGTACTCGGAATTTGCAATGGATTCCAGATTTTGTGCGAATGTGGACTCCTGCCCGGAGTGCTGCTTCGTAATGCGTCCGTTCGATTTGTCTGCAAATGGGTTTACCTGCGGACAGACAATGCAGAAACTCCATTTACGGATGCGATGGAGCTCGAGCAGATTCTGAAACTTCCCGTCGCCCACGGTGAGGGGAACTACTTTATGGAAGCTCCTGAACTGGTGGAGCTGGAGCGCAATGGACAGGTTGTGTTTCGCTATACAACCCCGGCAGGCAAGGTTACGCCGGAGGCGAATCCGAATGGATCAGCCAATAACATCGCAGGAATTGTGAACCGGGAAGGGAATGTGCTAGGCATGATGCCGCACCCCGAACGTGCGGCAGAGAACGCACTGGGGGGAGATGATGGTGGCGTGTTATTTCGGAGTCTCATGGAGGTCTGTTCCTGATGTTTTTCGGACTGAACGCCCCAATCACTCTGCTGCTTTTGCTTTCCATCGCTCTGGTGAGCGGGTTTGCTCTCTTTGGCAATCCCCATCTCATTGAGCGTTTGGGGTTTCGTCCCGTACAGGTTGCCAGGGAGCCCTATCGCTACATTACGGGAGGATTCGTGCATGTTTCTCTTGCACATCTTCTGTTCAATGCCATCACCCTGTATTTCTTTGGCCCGCTCCTGGAGTTCCGACTGGGAAGTTTCAAGTACCTCGTCCTGTACATGGGATCGCTTCTGTGCGCGCATGCACTGACATACATTCAGCATCGGAATAATCCTGCCTATACTGCAGTGGGAGCGAGCGGGGCGATCAGCGGAGTGCTGTTTGCGTTCGTACTATTCGCTCCATACGAGATGATCTATTTTTTCGGCATCGTGCCCATTCCGGCAATATTGTTTGCATTTCTGTTTGTGGCAGGCAGTATTTACGCCATGAAGAGCGGACGGTCTTTCGGGATTGCCCATGAAGCTCATCTTGGGGGTGCGATTGGCGGAGCACTTCTGACAATCATTCTGGAGCCGGGGATATTTCCGTTATTTCTGGAAAAGCTCTTTTGATCGGACTGGAGGAACTCAATGGTTAGAGGCTCAGAAATCCAGATTCAAGATTTCCACAGCTTCCATCGCTTACCTGGGAGCTTCCCGTTGCCATGCAAGGGAAGATCAAATGTGATTGCCCCTCTACCCCAGGGCTACATCAAGTACTTTTGCTTCGTTCCGAGGCTGAAGAGTCTTTCATAAAAAGAGTTATGGGATCCCAATTTTGTAAAATTCGTTACATTTTCGTATCATTGCTGATCACTGCTACCTGAGATTATACTTGATGTACAAAACCATTTTTCGGTATCCGGTTATCAATCTCCAGAGAAAGCTTCCAGTACATGCCTCTCAGAAGGACATTTCAGGTGGAAATAATAGTCACAGACAGTTGAACTCAGAAACCGATCTAGCGAGTTCAGCCCATTCTGCCCCCCCCATTTTTTCGTAGTGCTGTCGTTTTAGTACTGGCATTTGCCTGCACTGGTTGTGGCTCGCTGATTCCGTATCGTGACAGCGGTATATTTGCCGGCTCGAAATTCCTCTTGGGCTTGCAGTCATTTATAGTCGGATTGGCGTTCTCGTCCCTTCTGAGCTATTTCTTGTACCGAGTTCAGATCAAAAAAATCAAGGGATGGGATATCACAAAACATGGGGATTCAGTTCCCTCCCTTTCCCCTTGGGTTCTTCCGGCTGTCCCTCTGTTTCTTGTGTTTCTGATTTTTTCGTTGGCTATAATTTTGTATCCCTACTACCTCTATGTCAGCAATCTTTTTTCCCACATTACAGGAGCATTCATGGGGTGCGGTATTGGATGGTGGTTTGTATTTCGTTTCTATTTTTGCAGGAAGATTTCGCGGGCCGTATAGTGGTTATACTAACAGATGCTTTCATAAATGAGTAGTTTTGTTGCTTGTGGAGGGACAGGTGCCCATGTAGTTCTGGCGATGATTCGCTTGCACATATTGGGGTATCCGTTTGGATTTTTTACCAGACAAAACAAGGGGAGCAAGGAAGCAGGAAAATTCCCTGATTTATTCTTGCTGGATGCGGATGACGACGAGAGGGATAAAGATGGACAGCGGACTGCATGGGGGGAGGTGCAGAGATTAGTCGCTGAACATCCCGGGATATACAGATATGAGGAGGTGTTTGGTCTCAAAGTGCTTCCGAGACTAGCGCATGTATCCCCATTACCTGCAGCATGGGATAATAATGATCACAAAGATACTTTGGGGTTTATACTTGAAGACTCTGAGAGATTCCGTCTGTTGACATCTGAATTTCAGCGGGGGATTACACCTTCCGAGGGTTTCTATGCTTCAGGCTCCGGGGGTGCTCTGGTCTTTAGTTTGACGGAATCCGACACACATAATACAGGAAATGGCAGGATCAACAACAATGATGACTATCAAAAACTACTTATTGAATGCAAGGAAAGTAAAGTAGTGGTTTGTGGTTCAATCGTAGGAGGAACTGGTGCATCCTGTGCACCCACGCTTGCTCTTCGTTTGCATGAGAAGTCGCAGGAAGGTGCGGTTATGCCGGTACTGATCCATGAGTGGTTTAAGCTCATTCCGAAAGACAGGGATGATAAAGACGAGCAAAACAGCTGTGATGAGCGCAACCAGAAAATGAAGGAGAATGCAGCTTCTGGGCTTGCCTTCTCGGGCGAAGAATTAGCTAAAAAGTTGACCACTGTGTTATTAGGAATACCAGAATCACAGTTCAGTGAACGCATATGGGGTGATAATTGCAGACAGCCGATCCAAGAGTCATACGCTCATGTAGTCGGTGCGCTTGCTGGTATACAGCATCTGTTGAGTGATGATGGGGAGGGTACTCCAGGCCTATACGGTGTAGCTGCATCTGATCGTTCAAAGTTGACAGAAGACCTAAGAATAGGAGAAGGGAACCACTCCACACTGAAAGATCTGGTTGGACAGGCAGAATGTCTCGTACATGTTTTAGAAAATTATTGTAAGGTGCTCAGGCAATGTGAGTCCCGTCAATATACAACCATTGAGAGATGGTTCAATGAGATTACATTTGGGAATCCCAAGCCCCCTCAACTGAAAATTTATGAATGGGTGTATAATGCCGTAGAGGGAAAGAGCGGAAGACTAAAGATTGTCATAGACGATCTGGAAACTATCAAGAAGAGGTATCGGGATCTCCTCGGATGGCTCAGAAGGCTATTGAAATATCCTGAATTTGAGATAGATAAAGGATTTTTTGATCTGGCGAAGAATATTTTGGGGAGAGAAAGGGATAACTCGTTACCTTCTCTTGATGGTTATGATGCTTTTAGTGGGCACATTAACGAAACGGAAACTCAAGGAGTAGAGAAGGAGGAATATATTGCCTTGGCATTATTTGATTGGTTTGCAAAGTGGGTCAAAGATTGGTGGGAAAAGGAGCAGCCATCAAGCAAATTGGAGAAGGCACAGAGCGGTTATTGGCCTACTTCCGACCCAAACAAACCAACTGGGATCATATGGGGAGAAGAAGCTCCCGGTGAATTGTGCAAGGCAAGCAAAAGAGATATCGCTCTTGAATCCCTTTACAAATCCGAGAATATCTCCGTCAATGGTCGTCCAGATCCGATTGCGTTAGTCAATCAGTTCGAGTTTGAGCTAAGAAAGAGTACGCCAACTGCAATACGAAAACTGGAGTTGTTGCTGGTTGGTCGCGCACTCGGAAAATTGGAACTGAAAAATGTTAAAATTCCAAACAAGGACATCAGGACCCGCTTTTCAGTTGAAAATCTGTTTGATGATGACCTTGCCCAATATCGTATCGTTCACAAGAGGACCGGAAAAACATATGGTTTCAGTTCGCCACAAGCACTTTTATGCCCCACGCAAGATGTTGCAGATGAAGACTGGCAGGACCTGTGGAAAGACATAAATCGTGACCAGCCATCCCTGCCAAAGGCCAGCTGGTTGCTGAGTCTAGTCTGGAGTCATAGGGCGCAAAAAGCCAGAAATAGTATTGCCGTCTGGATCAAACGTCTGGAGGGAAAAATGCCAGATCGTTTCAGAAAGATTCTGGCTAGAAATATCTTACCTGAAGAGGGGAATGATGCTAATTTTGGAATAGGAGAGTGGCTTTGGTTATCTGACGGAAAAGAAAAAATCCAGCTTCCGTTACCCGTGCTACCCCGAAATTCTATCTCACCTCCTGGCAACATCCTTCCTGATATCCGTGACGAGAGACACGATCTCAGTGTTGAAGAAATTAAAGAACATGTCCACGAGTTTGAAGAAATTGAAGGCTATTCCTTGATCAAGGATGTGCAGGTTCCGAACCGGAAGCACGGTTTAAACATGATATGGAGAAAGCATTTGGATGAACTGCAGAAAAAGGGTCGAATTTTTGCGTGGTGGCCGGATGATCAGAAAGATGAAGTGATTTATATCCTGAGGTATTTTGAGGAGGATGATTTTGAGAACAAAGAGGATGTTTCTGTGGAGAAGTTGAAGAAGAGGAAACTAATCTGCATCAGAAACCTCAGAGTGATTAACAGGGAGGCCATTCAGATTGAAACATGCATTCCCCTGAGCCAGCGGCCAGTTCCCGGTTCTAGTGTTGAGCCGGGTACTCTTATTTTTCCTGATTTGCCTCTCCGTCCAGACTACATAAGCCTGGCTCGGCAAGCTCCCCCAGATCCAGACAATCCAGAAGAGGGAGAGGGGCTGGTTGAGAGTAACTGGAAAGGCTGGAAAAGAAGTGATGGGTCCACTCCCTACACATTTGATGAAAAAAAAGTGACATGGGACTTGCATCTCGCTGGACGCAAAAAGCCATTGCGAATAGAGAAAGGTTATGAGGGTATTAAAGCAGAAGAGGCACACTGGATGATCTGGCCCAACTTCAAATCAGCAATTGAGGACACTGAGAGCGAAAACGACAAGGAAGCCCAGCGGGAGCTTCACCAATGGAAAGCCTACTACATTTATGAGTATGCAACAAGAAAATCTCTGGAAGCTCAGGCTATCATACTTGACGGAAGGGAAGGACTTGAAATAAGGAAACGTACCTTAGACAGTCCAATTCATAGCCGTGCTTTGAAGTTTAGTGTAGAGCAAGGGAGACACACAGGAGGCCCTCCTGTGGCCCTGTGTGCTTACGATCACGAAACAAAAGAAGATGTGGGGATCTATGCGATAAATTTGGTTAAGATTTCGAGAGATCCTTCCTCGTGGAAACTTGCCATAGACTTTGGTACCTCGCACACCGTAGCCGCGATAAAAGCGGACACGGGTAAAGGTGAGTCAGTTGACCTTAAGCCCGAATATACCAAAGATAGGAGGAAAGGTGAAGACAGAGAGCTTTCGTTTCATATTAGTGAGAGTTGGCCTGCCTCAGAAGAGGAGGCAGTACAAATGGGTATTGATCTGTGGAGACCAACATACTATGTCAGGGAAGGCAAGAAGACGGGGTCAATGCTACCGTCAGATCTCTGGTTCCTGGAGAATCTCAAGTCTGTGAAAGAGATGAGAGATCAAATCAAGGAATGTATGCCAATGATTCATTTTGCCATTCCTCCCATGGAGTTATGTAGGTCAGATTCTGGGGAACATATTATATCTGGTTTTAAGTGGGCTGAGATGCTTGATTCCGATTTCAAAAACTATGGAGATTGGTTGCAAGAGAAATATCTTGGAATGGTTATTGAAATTTTTGTGGCTGATATCCTTAGAAAAAAACGAACACATCTGCCCAGTGAAATTGAATTCATATTCACATATCCGTTGAGACGTACGAAGAAAGAGAAGGAGGAATATGAGAAGCTGGTCAAAAGAGTGCTGAGGCGCAACAGCGAAGATCTTGGGCATATATACAGGAAGGTACTATTCTACAGCGAATCCCATGCCGCAGCACTCGACACAGGTAAGGGAGAGTATTACGGAGTTAAGCTAGTTGCAGATCTGGGGGGCGGAACCCTTGATGTTTTAATTTCGGCCGAAGATGTGCCAATAGAAGGGAAGGAAAGTCGATTTAGGCAAGATTATGCGGACAGCGTGAACATTGGTGTGGATGTTTTACTTCGAAAATTGGCGAATAGAGACAAGAAGTATTTACCAGACAACTCTACATGGAATGGAGACGAGTTGACCCGTTTGAGAAAATTGCGTGCATGGATGCGTCAAAAAGGATCGCCAAGGTTATTTTCAAGAGACTGGGTGGAAGAGAAAACCTCCAAAGTAAATGAACTGGGATTAAAAGGCTTTGAACAATCACAGGATGGTTTTCCTGCAAGAAAATTGATTGAGCGGTATTTCCAATTCATCGCAGATTTTCTGGCACGCGCACTCGTCGTCTATGTCAGACAAGATTTCTGGAATAACGAAGAGATTGACAGGGAGAAGGAGTTCAAAATGATAACATTGATCGTTCAGCTTAGAGGTAATG
Source organism: Rhodothermales bacterium (assembly GCA_965203305.1). Lineage (GTDB taxonomy): Bacteria > Bacteroidota > Rhodothermia > Rhodothermales > Bin80 > Bin80. The sequence goes on from OZ241874.1 coordinate 1,068,915, forward strand.
GATGGTACTTATGGTACAACAGTGATAAGTATTCCATAATTCAAGAAAAGGTAATGGAATGGATCAAAAGTCGGGCCCACAGCTTATGGAATGATGATGATCTGTGGGTGGAGACTGATGACAAGAAGATGCTGGAGCAGCTTCTGGCCCGTCAAGACTTGTGGCACGAACCCAGAGGCCGCCGTGATCCTAAATTGGGGCCAATTCGGAGTGTCGTAGCAAAAGGTATGGACGACTGGAAAGAAACGGATAACTACAGGTCTCCATTGTGCAAGGTGCAAATACTTCGCAGGGAAGACGCAGTGGTTGACCATAAGGACTGGATAGCGAAACTACCATTCCGTATAGGAGACGATATGACTCTCGGAATGAAGATGTTTGATCCTCCATTACACGTGGGCAAGAGCGAATTCGTTCAATCTCTTGAAGATAATCTAATGCGAGAAATCAGAGATCGCATTTCCAAGGAAAGTGACAGGGATGAGAATGGTGTTGATGCACCGATAGCAGCACTTGTATGGGAAAAGACTATGGACTCACCCGAAGAATTCTCTAAGGATTGAGGGGGCAATCATAGGTATAGTTTATGTTGTCTCTTACCTAGTCTACTCTTGACATGATGCCGCTTTCCGAAATTCTAAAATTTTTGCGGTATCTGGTTTTAGTTCTGCGAAAAACAGGGATTCGGATTATTGAATTTCCAGTCCAACACCTACTGCCCATACTCCACCGAACTTTACGATTACTTCATAGCTTGGACGCAAGTTTGTCCCGGAATCCAGTCTCGGTATATCCACTCCTTCTTCAAGGGCTAAAGCGAATCTTGATAAATCTCTCCTCACTGAGCAGTTTCTCAGAGGAGACTGATCAGGCGGAAGGGATTGTCAGAAATTACCTCTTTGTTGCAGACATTATCAGGGTCTTGTTGCGTCTGGTCCGTCAAATTGCACGGTCACTTGATACACTGTGTTTGAAATTCACTCAGCGGAAGTACCCCACTGAGAGGATCAGAGTCCTTCAGGATGCACTTTGTGCTGTAGAAAATATTTATTCAAACTATACTCAGGTACAGTCAGAAAAGAAATGCCCCAACCGAATTTAGTTGTCTCGATCTTGGCTGTCCTCGTTTCCACAGCCCTGTTCAATTGCGATGGTTCCATAGAAGTCTCTTCGCCAGATAATGAGGTTATTTCCCGTGGGGTTGATATTACGCCTGTATGGGAAGATGCCACGGATTCATCGGAGTTCAGAACAATACGAAACCCTGGTGCATCGGATTTTTATTTATTGCTGGATCGCTCTATTCCCATGGGAGGATATATACACAAGGATAATAAAGATAGCTCGTATCTCTTTGTGGATATGCAGGACGAAATAGAGAGTGCGATAAAGTCATCAGATTACGAATCCAGCGAAATTAAATGTGTGGAAATCACAGATGAAATTAGGTCTCCTGAGTGTTGGTCTAATACTGATCTAATGATTAGGAAGGCCTTTGGAGGAAACTCTTCTCGCATTGATAGGGCGATTCAACTCGTATTTGACAGTCTGAAAGACGGGAGTATTACGGGAGTAGCGTTAATCTCTGATTTGATGTCCACTACTGAGAGTGGACGCGGGGGCAGAGCTACCAACTTACTTTCAAGCTTCAAACCATTTGAGCGTGATTTCAATGAGAGCAAGATTCATATGGCTGTGGTGGGTATCCGTCCCCAGTATTGGGGTGTACACTCCGAAACATGCCCCGTGCCACCGGACAGTCTTACTGGGTGCTGGTTTCACGAAGGTCGGGAAAGGTATTATGCGTTGAATGAGGTCGTTAGCAGGCCGATCTATGTCTTGCTTATTGGGAGAAGCCTTAAAAAAGGGGATAACCGTAGAGAAAACCCCATAAACGTGATTATGAAGAAGCTGGAGGAGGCTTTTGATATACGAGATTTTGGTGTGGTAAAATCAGAGCTTCTGACTCATGGCACATTAGGCGGCCAGACATCCCTTGATTTTAGTATACCCAAAAACGATAGAGGTCATAAACTTATTAATTATGTCCAAGATCGTGGTTGCACTTGTACGGGTAATGACGACAAACATATTCTGACTGCAACATTTAATGCAAGCGAAATATCCATAGTCTCAGAATCAATAGAGTTAGCTGATAGCTTGGGCTGTTTCCCTCAACGAAGACCCGAGATTGAAAAGAATGGAATGGTATTAAACCTTGACTGTGCGTGCACACGTAGTTTACGTCCAAAAAGGAGCTGTGAAAGAGAAAACGTTCATTGTGATGATAATAATGGGATAATCAGGTCAGAGTTAAGTAGGCTGACTATGATGTTAGAGCATAGTCCAGATGACTGGGAGGACTGGTCTGCAAGGGTGGAGCGCAGTGATGCGACATACTATTTAGCCAACTTGATCAAGGGATTGCGTCCGAGCCATTATAGAGCAACTATTTCACCAGTTCTGCCGCTGGCTTGTTGTAGCAAATAATGGAGACGCTTTTCTTTTTTGCGGGAATATCGCTGTTGGTGTTCTTGTCAGTGCTACTTCTCCAGCGCAGGAACTGGTCCAAAGCCTTCAGGCAGTCAGAGAGAATCTCAGAGATTTTGGAGAGCAACTGGTCGGAAGATGCTGAAAGGTTGGGGAATACAGTTACGGATCGGTTTGACCGATTGGTGGCCCCTCCGCTAGATGATATTCGCAGATTCTCTAATGCTGCCCTGGTCACTGGCATTGGTGGTACAATGTTGATATTTTTCATAGAGGCAATAGTTTTTCTTTTGGCTCGCCCAGAAATTGAGTCACTCCCGTCACCGGAGGTGGTAGGAATGATTATCAGCGGTGCCATTGCGTTACTTTCCAGCTTGCTTGGAGTTGTTGTACATCTCCTTATTTCACTGACAATACTAGGCGAGGCGCAAGATAGGGTAACTCAGGCGGAAGGTGGAATAGTTGAGGCGTTAACTAAGCACTTACCCCCTCCCCCACCAGACCCTGATTTTGTCAGGGCACTTGAAAGATTCTTTGAAAGACAGGATACCTTAAATTCTTTAATACAGGATGCGATGGAGTTTATGATTTCCTCAGTAGGTGGTGCCATAGAAAAACAACAGACATCTGTTGAGAACATGGAGAGGAATATTGAAGAATTGACAGGAGAATTAAAGAAGCTCCCAGGGGAGATTATTGAATCACTCAAGGTAAATGAAGCCTTTAATGAGGTGGCAGACAGTTATATAGTGTCTGTCCGAAAATTCACAGCAACCCTCAATACGGGGGATTCCAGAGGCATTTTGCCCCACAGCGTCATGTATGGAGCGATTCAGATGCTCGTTCGCTATGAGAGATTCGGGGAAATCTTGCACGAAGATTGCGTGTTTATGGACGCTGTTCGGGGATTTCATGCTCCAATCCGCCAAAGGGCTTCCATCTTCGTCAGGAAAAATACTCGAAAATATCTCCAAAAACCCCTCATGCGCTCTCTAAACGGCATATATTGGCGATATTCTGAATTTTCGGACAGACACTATATAGAGAAGTTGAGCAACCGAATGAGCAATCTCTTTGAAGCTTTTCTTAAGGAGCTGAAGGATACGATTATACAAAACCAGGAGGAGGTAAAAAATTGGCTTTATAATCAGGTTCATCCAGAAATGAGCAAGATTTTCGAGGACCTGGAGAAGACGGTAGATAAGACTATTAAGGTGCCCTTGGAAGATATGTCTGACGCGTTAAATAATACAGCACATGAGATGCCCAAGGCCAAAGAGGCGGCAAAGAATTTTGTTTTGCAGCTTAAAGCCTCCGAGGAAATACTCGAAAGTATTGCTGGAAAATTGGAGAAATTCCCGGATAGTATTGATGAGACTGTATCCAGAACTACTTCCCAAACGCTAAAGCCACTAGTTGATCAGACAGAAAAATTCAACGAGTATGTTCAGAGAGCTCACAAGAAGAGTTCGGACACTATTGAAGGTCTGGTAAATCTTATCAAAAAACTGATTGAGGAAATTGAATTTGTTGAGTCAAAAAAATAATGAAGCGGCACCGGACCCAGATTACAGTATGGCCTGCCATCACAGATCTGATGACTTCCATCGTGGTAATCGGGGTTCTTATAGGTATCATTGGATACGCCAGTCTTGTTGGTCTGGAAGAAAAGGTCAGAGAGCTGGAAGTGAAAGTTGATACGCTACGAAATACAATTGAAAGACAGAGCATATACATAAAGGCACTGGAAGACAGTATTGCCGAAATCCAAGGAAAGGGGCTTGGGAGTCCCAGTTGCTTGGGTCTCGTCAGGCGCGGGAATCCGAAGCCACTCATGACCATTCATGCTTTACCTGATGGTGTCTACTCCATCAGTATCCACAGGCCGATGTCTTACATAGAAGGGGATTTTGGTGCAGTAGAAGAGTATGTAAATGCAATTCCAGATGGGAGGATCGTCGCAAGTCAAATGACTGCCCATGCCAGGGAAATTTACCAATTGATTCCAGAACTTACCCCACAAAAGTGCATCTTCTATGTGCGTCTGGAAAATCACGATAGTGTTAGTAAGTCATCACTTAGATCCAGGTGGACCGATGACTTGGAACGATACTTTGGGCTCACCAACCCCAGCATCCGGTGGTAGCAACTCTGTAATTATCTCAAAAATTTCTCTATGCCGCCCGTCCGTATTTGTAAAATGCGTTACATTTTCGTATCATTGGGGATCATTGTAGTTAAAATCCTACCGGATATATATGACCATTCTTCGGTACCAGTCACGGGAAGACGCTTCTAGTGAGTGTCTCTTTTCAGGAGATTCTGACGTTGAAAGTAGTCAACAAGTGAGATATAAAGGTGCCTCGGCCACCCCCACTCACTTTTGCCCCCCCCCCCCATTTTTTCGTGGTTCCGCCGTTTTAGTGCTGGTACTTGCCTGTGCCGGTTGCACTGGGCCTGACGGGTCTCTTGCCTATTCTGAGGTATGTGAGAGGGGAATTTTTCCAGGTATGCTTCCCCTCTGGTTTGATTTATTTCTCCAGTCGTTTATAGTTGGATTTACGGTAGCATCTATCGTTAGCATAATCTTGTACCGAATCCAGCTTGGAAGGCTGAGGGGGAGAGATATCACAAGTTATGTGAATAAACCTCCTTCGCTTCCATTTTTCGCCATTCCGGCTGTGTGCTTAATTCTCGTAGTCTCGCCCCTTTTATTTGCCCTTCTATTTCTGGGTGAGGATTGCTTTTACGTATACAAATGGTCCATTATCGTAGGAATGTGGGTAGGGGGTTTTAGCGGATGGGCCCTCGTTTTCCAAGCTTATTTTCAAAGCGGAATTAAAAAAATTCGGAGAATTCCGTGACTAACTTGAGACTTTACTACAAATGAAGAAAAACAGTTTTGTTGCCTGTGGTGGGACAGGAGCCCATGTAATGTTGGCGATGGTGCGGTTGCATATATTGGGGTATCCGTTTGGATTTTTTACAAATAAAAGAGACGGTAAAAATTTCCCTGATTTATTCTTGGTAGATCAGGATTCACACCAGAATGCTACCGAAGAAATGGATGGAACGGGGGATAGCACTGCTTGGGGAGAGGTGCAAAAATTGATAAAAAAACATCCAGGGCGATACGCTCCCAGTGAAGTATTTGGATTTAAAAGGCTTCCAAACTACAAAATCGTCACTCCACTGCCGGTAGGACCAGATCGAAATTGGTATGATCGTCCGAATGATCACTTGGGAATGAGATTCCAAGCTTCGGATTTACTTGGCCTGATTACATCCCAAGAACAGCGAGAAATTACTTATTCCAGGGGTATGATGGCCTCACCTGCTGTCGGATCTCTGCTCTTCAGACTCAAAGAACACGATAAGAAAGATGGTGACAGCAATAATGACAAGGACTATGACGAGCTGCTTCGTGACTGCCGAGGAAATGTAGTAATTTGTGGTTCATGTGTCGGTGGAACAGGCTCGTCCGTGGCCCCCACTCTGGCTCTTCGTTTGCATGAAGATGCCAAGGTTATGGCGGTATTGGTCCACCGATGGTTTTTCTTTGACGAGACCCAAGGAGACTTGAAAGCCAGAAATAAATCAAAGATTCGCAATGTTAAGATGTGGGAGAATGCTTCTGGGGGGCTTGCCTATTCTGGTGAAAAATTAGCCGACAATGTAGCCACTGTTCTTGTGGGAGTCCCGGAATCAAAACTTGTCAAACGTATTTACGAAAAGGATAACAAGCAGTCAATTAAGAATTCATACAGCCACGTCATTGCCGCACTGGCCGGTATGCGCCATCTGTTAAATGACAAGGGGGCGGTTAAGCCAGGCTTATATGGACTGTCTGCATCTGATCCTTCAAGACTAACAGGAGATATACAACTAAGTGAGGGGTTACATTCTACGCTGAAAGATCTGGCTGGGCAAGCGCAATGTCTCACATATCTTTTAAAGATATACCAGGAGGCTCTCAGGGAGTACGAAAATCGTCAATACAGGGGTCTAAGGAAGTGGATAAATTATGTTAACTGGGGGTCTTTCAATCCTCTCAAATTGGTGATTTGTGATTGGGTATACAAAGCCGTGAATGAGAACGACTCGAAACTTGGGGCTGTTGCACGGCAGCTAAAAGTTATCCAGAACACATACGATGACCTTCTCAAGTGGCTCAGGGATTTAGAGATTGACTACGACATATCTGAGGCAGAAAAAGGATTCCTGAATACCGAGCAGAATCACCTTGGAGAAACGAAGGAGAAGAGTTTACCTTCACCTAACTCACTTGAGGATAAGCGCAAAAACTTGGAGGAAGATGCAGGAATTATGGTGGGGAAAGAAGAGTATATCGCATTGGCTTTATTTGACTGGTTTGCAGATTGGGTCAGAAATTGGTGGAAAGCAAACAAGAGTCCTCAGGTAAGACGCAAATCTGAGGGAGCAAAGGGTTATTGGCCTCCTCCTTCATCCGAAGATCCGAAAGGAACAATCACATGGAGAGATCCCGGTATTTTAGGGGATGTGGAAGCAAACAATATTTCCTTGACTCTGGGAGACTACTCTAATGTAAGCGAGACTTCCCCCAATGGGTGGCCCCATCCGATTGCAACTCCCAGCCATTTCAAGTTTCAGATAGAACAAACAGACCCTATAGCAATCCGAAAACTGGAGATCCTCTTGGTTGGTCGTGCTCATGGGACATTAAGTTTGGAGCTTCTTGACAGAGACAGTAGAGACTCTGTATCGGTTGAGTATCTGGTTGCAAAAGAGTATCCAGACCTTGCCATATATTGCCTGGTGGATCAGAGCGAAAAGGTATATGGTTTCAGCTCTCCAGAGACGCTTCTGTGTCCCACACCGGATGCAAGCGATAAAGACTGGCAGAAGTTATGGAATGAAATTTGTGGGAATTCGCGAACTGACTGGAAAAATTCTGAGAATTGGGGTGAGGCTACCAAAGCTAGGGATAGCATTTCCGCTTGGCTCAAGTGCTTGAAAGGCAAAATTCTGGACAACAATTGCTGGAAGGTTTTAGTCAACAAATTTGAGATAAACGAAAGTGGAACTGGCAATTTTGGGATCGCAGAATGGCTACCGTTATCTGATGGCAAAGGAAAAATTCGGATCCCTCTACCGGTACATGATAGTTCGGTCATGTCACCACTTCCAGATGGCTACAAATTTGTGGAATATGATGGTCCTGATGACAAGGGAATCCATGATTACATCGGAGGTGAAGGATTTGACAGGGTTGAGGGTTATGAGCGCATTAGAAAATTGTCAGTTCCGGGTGAGGAACATAGTCAGAATATGATATGGGATGAACACCTGAATAAATTGCAGGAAGAAGAGAAAATTTTTGCATGGTGGGACGATAATGATCAGGTTTGGATCATGAAGGACTTACAGGAAAAAACAATAATTCATATCAAAAACCTTAGAGTCATAGATGAAGACAGCATTCAAATTGATAGATGTATTCCCTTAATTCAGCGACCGGTTCCCGGCTCGGATGTTAAGGAGGGTACATTCGTTTTTCCGGATCTTCCCCTTCTTCCAGAGTACATAAGTCTGGCTGAGGCTCCTCCAGACAGAAGAGAGGGAAGGCTGGTTGACAGCAACTGGAAAGGGATAGATGATATTTCTTCCTATGAACTGGATGAAAAGAATAATAAGGTTACATGGAGGTATCATGTTGCAGGGCGTACTGAGCGGATGGAAAAGGAGATCTTTTATGCTGGTATCACACCTGTTGAGGCTCACTGGATGGTCTGGCCCAACTTCAAAGCGAGTCCGTCGGAAAAGTCTCAATGGAGGGTTTACTACATTTATGAGCATTCCACGAGGGAGTCTCTGGAAGCTAGGCCGATAGTACTGAATGAACAGGGTAATCTCTCGCTGAGGAAGCGTTCAGCCGACAGGTTAGGCCCTGGTCGTGCTGTGGGATTTGATCCAGAGGGGGGAGTACACACGGGTGGGGCTCCTGTTGCCTTGTGTGCTTATGATCACGAGAAGGGAGAAAACTTGGGGATATATAAGGTCAGGTTGAATGAGCTTTCCAGAGCTGATTCTTCGTGGAAAATTGCGATAGATTTTGGGACTTCGCATACTGTGGCTGCGGTAGAAAACAGGGATGATCAGGATGGGGAGATGTGCAAGCCGATTTCTCTTGAGTCAGAATTAACGTCTGGTTCAAAAAAACTCTCGTTGCACATTAGCGAAAACTGGCCAAAAAATCCGGTAAAGAAATCCGAGATGAAGCTGGACTTGTGGAGACCGACCTATGTTGAAGTGGCTGGACAGTTGGAGCCTGTATTACGGTCAGATATCTGGTCGTTAGAGGTTCTTGATTGTGTGAATATCCCTACTGTCGAACAATCTTGGGCCCCGATGACTCATTACACCATTCTTCCCATTAGGCTGGAACGGCGAGATTCTGCGGAGCATACCGTATCTGGTTTTAAGTGGAGGATGTCAGAGAATCAGTTCAGTGACAAGCAGTACTGGTTGCAGAAGAAATATCTCGGAATGGCCCTTGAAATTTTTGTGGCAGATGTAGTCAGGAATAGAGGACAATTGCCGACAAAAATTCAGTTCACATTTACGTATCCGCTACGAGGTATAAGTAGTGGAGATACACGGAAGTATGAGAGAACAATCGAGGAGATTCTGGTGTGCAGTGAGAAAGATATAGGATATGAGGTGATTCACGATCAAAGGTTGTACAGTGAGTCCCATGCTGCCGCACGAGGAACTGCTACTGGCGCAACTTTTCAGGTGAAACTTGTGGCAGATTTAGGTGGAGGGACGCTTGACACTTATATCTCCACCCCTGCTATAGGCAAGAAGGATGATCGATTCAAGAAGAAGGTTGCAGACAGTGCAAGATTAGGTGCTGATTTATTGCTCAGAATCCTGGCAGGCGGACATGAGAAGTATTTACCAGGTGCTGGTAGAGGGTGGGGCAAGGATCGTATAACTTGCCTGCAGAATTTGCGTGACTGGGTGCGTTCGGAGGGGACAGACAAGTTGTTTGGTGGTAAATCTTCAAATTGGGAATCAAAAGGTCTGGGATTACAGGGTTTTGAAGATCCAAGACTGGCTAATGATTCCAGAATACTGATTGACCGATATTTTCGAGTCATTGCTGATTTCCTCGCACGAAGTCTTGTCGCCTATGTCGCAAAAGATGTTTGGGAAAAAGATCTCGGTGAGCATGCTGGAGACTTGCAATTAGCTGTGCGTCTTCAAGGGAACGGATGGCGTCTATGGTATGGTAGCAGTGATTATGGCAAGATTCAGGAGTACATTGAGGGATTGATTCAAGAACGTACCCAACATTTATGGGCAATGACAGACACGGATGTTTCCGAGCTTTCTAACCGCGAAGACTTGTGGCATAAACCCACAGGTAGCGAGGGTAACCTTCAACCCAAACTCGGACCAATTTGCCAAGCTGTGGGCGAATTCCATAAGCCAGAAGACATAGATGTCTACAAATTTCCATTATCCGAGGTATTATTAAGGTCGCAGAGTGTAAAGGATAGCCGGAAATGGTTTGATGCACTTCCCTTCAAGGTCAAGAATCCTAAAGTTACCAAGCTCGAAATCAAGAAATTCAACCCACCAATTTGTGTTCATTCTTTAGATGATTCGGATGAATCCATTAAAACGATTGAGGATCAGTACATGAGATCAATTAATAATGGGCTTCGAGAAGGTGTAAATGGAGGTGAAAAATTGATCATTGGCGAAACCGTAGATGCACCCGTAGCAGCACTCATCTGGGAGAACTTACTCAAGTCATCTAAATTCAGAGCGGATTAGAAGTTTTAAGACTGAAATCTCGACGCGCCTTTCATCGGACATTAAAAAGATCAGGCTACAGATGCAGGTTTGCAAGTCTGGGACTGATGTAGAGTAGTTGTCGTTTAGCTGGAATCCATTTCATGTCTTGGCACCTCTCTTTTGCCTATAACAACCAGTAGGCAATGGTCTGATAAAAAGTGAGAGTGTGAATGCGTAAAAATTTATTGCAACACTTGGGTTTTCGCTTCAGGGAAAAAGAGGACCGCAAGCCCTTGGAACCCAAGTTAGGTGGATTATCGTCAATTGACGAATACGCATTGCAAATAGAGGAAAAAGATTCAATTGCGATACGAAAGCTGGAATTACTACTGGTCGGATGTGCACTCAGAGTCTTGAATTTGGAGAATTCTGAAATTCCATCTGCTGGTAGTGGGCGATCCGTGTCGGTTGATAGTTTGGTCTCAGAAGAGTTATTGATCTCGTCAAAGTACCGTCTTGTTCACCATAAGACAGGAAAAGTATACGGATTTACTTCTTCAAAGACATTCCTGTATCCTGTACCGGAAACAAGTGACCAGGACTGGCGAAAATTGTGGGAAGAAGTCAATGATTATGCATCAATTGACACTGATTGGCAAAAATCTGAAGACTGGAAGTACAGAGCCAAGAAAGCAAGATATTGCATTGCCGCTTGGCTCAAACGCTTGCAAGGAGAAGTCTCGGATAACAACTGCTGGAAAGTTTTAGTCCAAGAATTTGAAGTGAGGGAGAAGGGGAATGGCATTTTTGGGATTGCAGGATGGATTCCATTATCCAGCGGACAAGGAAAGATTCTGATCCCTCTGCCGGTGTACGGCGATTCAATCGGTATTTCTTTCTCCTACAGGGACGAGTTTGTCGAATACGACGATCCCGACGATGAAGAAATTTGTGATTACATACTTGGTTTTGATAAAGTCAGGGGCTATAAGCGCATCAGAGATTTACCTGTTGTGGACTCAGACCATAATCAAAACATGATGTGGCGGGAGCACCTTGATAAGTTGCAAGAAAAACATCAGATATTTGCGTGGTGGAGTAATTCAGATGGTAAGGAACTATGGATCATGAAGGATTTGCGAAAAAAAATAATAATCCACATCAAAAATCTTAGAGTCATAGATGAAGACAGCATTCAAATTGATAGATGTATTCCCTTAATTCAGCGACCGGTTCCCGGCTCGGATGTCAAGCAGAATACATTCGTTTTTCCTGATCTCCCCCTTCTTCCAGAGTACATAAGTTTGGTTGAGGCTCCTCCAGACAGAAGAGAGGGAAGGCTGGTTGACAGCAACTGGAAAGGGATAGATGATATTTCTTCCTATGAACTGGATGAAAAGAATAATAAGGTTACATGGAGGTATCATGTTGCAGGGCGTACCGAGCCGGTGGAAAAGAAGATTGACTATACTGACATTACACCTGCTGAGGCTCACTGGATGGTCTGGCCCAACTTCAAAGCAGGCTCGTCGGAGAATTCTCAATGGAGGGCCTACTACATTTATGAGCACTCCACAAGGGAATCTCTGGAAGCTAAGCCGATAGTACTGAATGAACAAGGCAGCCTCTTGATGGGGAAGCGTTCAACCGACAGTCTGGGGCCTGGTCGTGCTGTGGGATTTGACTCAGAAAAGGGAGTACACACGGGTGGGGCTCCTGTTGCCTTGTGTGCTTATGATCACGAGAAGGGAGAAAACTTGGGAATATATAAGGTCAGGTTGAAAGAGCTTCACAGAGCTGATTCTTCGTGGAAAATTGCGATAGATTTTGGGACTTCGCATACTGTGGCTGCAGTAGAAAACAGAGATGATCAGGATGGGGAGATGATGTGCAAACCGATCTCTATTGAGGCAGAATTAACATCTGGCTCAAGAAACCTCTCGTTGCATATCAGCGAAAACTGGCCAAGGGATTCGGTGGAGAAATCCGAGATGAAGCTGGACTTGTGGAGACCGACATATACAAGGGGAAGTGAAAAGAAGGAGCCTATATTACGGTCAGATATCTGGTCATTAGAGGCTATTGATTTTGTGAATATCCCCACTATTGAACAATCTTGGGCCCCGATGACTCATTATACCATTCCTCCCATGAGGCTGGAACGGAGGGATTCTGTGGAGCATATTGTATCTGGTTTTAAGGGGAAGATGTCGGGGGATCAGTTCAGTGACAAGCAGTACTGGTTGCAGAAAAAATATCTCGGAATGGCTATTGAAATTCTTGTGGCGGATGTAGTCAGGGATAGAGGGAAACTGCCGACAAAAATTCAATTTACATTCACATATCCGCTAAGAGGGGTAAGCAGCGGGGATACCGAGAGGTATGAGAATTCAATCAGAGAGACTCTAGAGTGTAGCAGGAGAGATATGGGATATGAGGTAATCCAAGGTCAAGGGTTGCTATACAGCGAGTCTCATACTGCTGCAGATGCCGTGGGTGCGGGAAGAGCTTTTGAGGTAAAGCTTGTAGCAGATCTGAGTGGAGAAACGCTTGACACCTATATTTCCACCTCGGATGTAAGTGACAAGCATAATCGGTTCAAGGAAAAGGTTGCAGACAGTGCAAGATTAGGCACTGACATATTGCTCAAAATTTTGGCAGGCGGGCGAGAGAAGTATTTACCAGGTACCGACAGGGGGTGGGGAAAGGACGATATAACTTGTTTCCAGAATTTGCGAGACTGGGTGCGTTCGGAGGGGGCAGACAAATTGTTCGGTAATTACTCAAATTGGGAAGCAAAGGGAATAGGACTAAGGGGTTTTGAAGACCTAAGGTTTGCCAATGATTCCAGAATATTGATTGACCGATATTTTCGAGTCATTGCTGATTTCTTGGCGCGGAGCCTTGTTGCCTACACCAAAAAATATATATGGAATCGCTACTTGTCAAATGAGATTGTGAGGCATGAATTTGAAGACATAAAATTGATTATTAGTCCTGTGGGGAATGGATGGCACCTATGGTATGGCAATAGCGAATATGATGAAATACAGCAAACGATTGTGGGTTGGATCAGAGAGCGTGCCAAGTGGCTATGGGAGAGAGCCGATGTGAGTATGTGTGATCAGCCTTCTATCCTTGAAGATTTGTGGCATGAATCCGATAGAAATTCTATTTCCAAAGTTTATCCAATTTGTAATGCGGTAGGTAAAAATCATAATCCATACGAAATTTCAGATATCCACAAATTCCCCCTGTCAAAAGTGATTTTGAGATGTGAGGGCGAACAAGACAAGACAGTAGACTGGTTTGAGACACTTCCATTCCGGGTTAAATACCCTGAAACGATCAAGATTGAGGTTGTGAGATTTGATCCACCACTGTGTATTGACTCCCTCGAGGATTCCGATAGCTCTATTGAGATGATTGAAGATCAATGTATGAAATCCATCAATGATGGGCTAGAAGATGAAAAACTGGTCATTCATGAAACCATAGATACTCCCGTGGCAGCACTCATCTGGGAAAATTTGCTCAGGTCCTCAAGATTCCAAGATTATCAAGCAGAGCGTTAGACAGCGCGATTTTTTTGATATGTATTCTCACATTGTTTTGGGTAGACTAACTGCCTTAATATGAAGTCTTGGCCTACCCTCCAGATAGTATTACAATCTGTAGCTTCATTCCTTCACAAAGCGAGGAAAGAAAGTGCCAGTTTTTGGCTAAAATGGGTATCGCCCCTATCTAATCAAGCCAAACGCTTTATTCGCAATACGGATGAAAAGTTTGATCGGTGGCATTCAGTTTCAGGAGATATGCTGGTTCTTCGATGTGTGGAGCATATTGCGGGAAAACTTCCCAGATTAAACTGTCCCCCGAAAAGGAATGACAATTTAGAGTCGAATTTCAAGCCGGTTAATTCTCGTCAACTTTTAATGCTGTCGCTTTACAGGCTATATTCAAGATTGAGACGGAAGAAATCTTCCAGCAGGACGCTTGGGCTTGTGCAAGATGCACTGCATAGCTCAGAGGATATATTGTTAAACTTTACCCAGTCGCAGTCAAAGAAAAGATGCAGAAAATAAATTCAGTTGTTTTGATCTTTATTGTCATATCTCTGGCTAAATGCAGTGTAAGCGCAGATGGTGATATGAAAGGGCCTTTTGATGACACTGCTATTGTCAGTCTGATTACTAATGATGGTACCACTAATCCTTTGCCTGTTCATGATGATACTCTTCGTATCCCTGTTAAGGTTGATATCGAGCCTGTATGGGCAGATATGACTGATTCGATGCATATTCCCATTCCTGATAGACGGGAACAAGATTTCTATCTTCTTTGGGATCGCTCCGTTCCTATTGGAGGATACATACATAATTCAGTTCAGGACAGCATGAATGCGCTCCAAGAAATATCTGACAAGCTAATGAGTGAAATCTCCGTATCAGCGTATGGAGACACTATTCCCAAGTGTAGGGAAATCACAGATATAACGGAAGATATTGCCTGTCGTGGTCAGCTGTCATCAAGAAGTTTTTTTCAAAGAACTGAATCTCCAATTGATGAGGGGATTCAGTTTATGATTGACAACCTTAAGAGCGGGAGTATCAAGGGCGCAGCCCTAATCTCCGACTTGATGACCACTGCTGACCATATCTGTGGTCCCATGGCATTGTTGCCACTGTTCAAAGACATTAAGTCATATTTCGATGAGGGTGAGATTCATGTGGCTATCATCGGAGTTCGTACAAAATACTGGGGTGTACAACGTGGACAGTGTCCGCTAAAAGATGGCGATCTGGGGTGCTGGTTTCAGGAATGCCAAACACCGGGAAGATATCTGGCACTAACAAAGCCGGTTGATCGACCGCTTTATGTTCTCATCATGGGGCGAAGCACCAGCGAAGAGGATAACCGAAAAGACAATCCCGTCGCTATGATTGCAACGGGATTAAGGGAGACTCTTGACAGGCTTGGATTTGATGTAAAATCTGAGATTATAACCCTTGGTGCGTTATCCCCCCAGGCAGAAGGTTTTGATTGGATTCTACCACCCGACGGGCCACACCAACCAATTGATTGCGATTCGAATCAAGAGGGATGCACTTGTAGAAATGAAAGGACATATACTCTGACTGGAGAATTCAAAAGAAGAGGAATATCCATAGATGAGACTCCGATAGATATGACGGATGGGCCTAAAATTTTCACCCAACCAATAATAAGGGATGGCGGGAAAAATTTAGAGACGGAGATTGATTGCCGGCGTGTGCGTGAATTTCAACGGTGCACAGGAGAAGACAGAAACTACTGTGCTAATGGGATATTAGAGTCACAGTCAAGTAGAATGACCATGAAACTCAATTATGTGGGATCTGATTACTGGAATTATTGGGATGAGTGGTCTTCCCTCAGAGAAGGGAGCCATTCTACTATTGATCTGGCTGGTTTCATTGATGAATTGCGCCCAATCCGTTATGAAGCAACCATATCTCCGATCCTACCACTAGCCTGCTGCAAGAGATAAATGGAGATTTTATTTTCTGGAATATCGGTGGTAGTTCTTCTGCTAATTCTACGTTTCCAGTTCATAAATCGAAAAAAGGCTCAAGAAAAATCAAGCGTAGTTACCAAGATATTAGAAGATGAAGATTGGGAGTCGGATGTCGGGAGTAACACGGTCCTTGATTGGTTTGATCGACTGGTAGCCCCTCCACTAGATGATATTCGGAGATTCTCCAATGTTGCACTGGTTACAGGCATTGGTGGAACCATGGGGATATTCTTCCTAGAGGTGGTATTTCTCTTCCTGAGAATGTCTCCATCTTCTTCACTTCCCGAGGGAGTGATTACTGGGATGATAGTACGAGGAGGCATTGCCCTATTTTCCAGTTTGTTTGGAATTGGGCTTCATCTCCAGATATCATCTAGAATTCTGGACAAGGTTCAAAATAGCGTATCTCAAAAAGAAAGAGATATCATTAAGGCATCAAGAACACGTGATGGCGGGACAGGGGAATTGTCGAGGAAGCAGTCCCCTGATGTCGCTGATTTTGTCAAAGCTGTTAAGAGATTTTTAGAAAGACAGGACTCATTGAACGCTTCGGTAGAGAACTCTATAAATTCTTTGAGTTCTTTAATAGGGGATGCTTTGCAACAGCAGCAGGAATCCGCTGGGGCAACGGAGAGAAACATTGAAGATCTAGCAAATGAGTTAAAAACACTTCCAGAAACTATTCGCAGATCATTGGACACTTCAGTGGAGAACTCTATGAATTCTTTGAGTTCTTTAATAGGAGATGCCATGCAACAGCAGCAGGAATCCACTGGGGCAACGGAGAGAAACATTGAAGAGCTAGCAAATGAGTTAAAAACACTTCCAGAGACTATTCGCGGATCATTGGACACTTCAGTGGAGAACTCTATGAATTCTTTAAGTTCTTTAATAGGGGATGCTTTGCAACAGCAGCAGGAATCCGCTGGGGCAACGGAGAGAAACATTGAAGATCTAGCAAATGAGTTAAAAACACTTCCAGAGACTATTCGCGGATCATTGGACACTTCAGTGGAGAACTCTATGAATTCTTTGAGTTCTTTAATAGGGGATGCTTTACAACAGCAGCAGGAATCCGCTAGGGGAATGGAGAGAAACATTGAAGAGCTAACAAATGAGTTAAAAACACTTCCAGAGACTATTCGTAGATCATTTGAAGTAAACGAGGTTTTTGAGAAGGTAGCAAGAAGTTATATTGGAGAGTTATACGAAGTCTTCAAGGAACACAGAGGAAAGCTGAATGAAACGATTGTGGAAAATCAGAAAGACGTAAGATATTGGCTTGCGAATCAGATTGATGCGGTTATGCGGGAGATTACTGAAGGTCTGAAGGGAACCATAGAAAAGGATATTATTGCTCCTTTGGCCGATATACGTGAGCAGTTGGATAAAACGACACATGAAATGCCTGGTGCGGCAAGGGACTTTGCCTCAGAACTTCAAGAAGCAGCAAAAGTGCTTAGCACGATTTCGGAGAGACTGGAGAAATTTCCAGAAAGCATTCACGAAGCGGTAAGTCTGACTGCCTCCGAAACATTGCACCCGGTCTCTGTTCAGATACAAGATTTCAACAAGACCGTTGAAGATACTCACAGGAGGCTTGAGAATGTCATTGAGGGTCTCGTCAATCTCATCAAAAACCTTGTTCAGAGAATTGAAGCAAGGAGGCAATGAAAAGGCACCGGACTCAGATTACGGTATGGCCCGCCATTACAGATCTCATGACTTCTATGGTGATTATTTCAATTCTTGTAGGTGCCATCGGATACAGTTATCTGAATAAGAATCCCCCAATATTAGAAGCTCAAGAAGATATTCGCAAACATATTTTGGGGAAGCTCAAAGAGAGCTTAGACAACCAAGGCATTAAAGTTGACACGCTATCCGAACAAGGTATTCTTCGGTTATCGGAAGATGCTGTCAATTTTCCTTTGGGTGACGTAGAACCCAAAGAGAAACACCGGGAAAATGTGGGATGGTTAGCTCAAGCATTGGCAGAGGTTGTCCCGTGTCATGTCTTCTCCGACAGAGAAGCTGCACTAGCCGGAACATCTATTGCCAGCTCCGAATCAAGTACAAATAGGAGAGAAGAATATTGTCAGTCAGTTGCCATCCCTTCAACATACAATTGTGAGGAAACGAAGTATCCTTGGCTCTTGGAGACCATACTCATTGAGGGGCACACTGATAGCATTAAAGTAGGGGAAGAAAATCGTTTCCGCAACAATCTTGAATTGTCATCAATGCGTGCCGCTTTTGTATATGACATGATTTCCAATTGTGAGCCCAGAATTAGAGATGTTTACAATAGTTGGGGCACTCCTGTCCTGAGCACGAGTGGTTATGGGGATATGCGACCGGTCCACACTGACTCGCTTGATAAGAATAGACGTGTTGATATACGATTAATCCTTGAGCCACCCAAGTAAGTACTTGCTGTCCGTTGAGTCAAATCTTAAGGAATGGATTTGGTAATAAGTTGGCTAATCAGAACTCAATGAGTCAACAGCCTTCAAGGTCAGTTTTCATGCTAATCGCATTAAGCGTCTCGCATTGTTTGGATTCGGCACAGGGGGAACAATTATGAGGCGGCATCGGACTCAAATTACAGTGTGGCCTGCTATCACAGACTTGATGACTTCTATGGTGGTGATTGCAGTTCTTGTGGGCATCGTTGGATATACAACGCACGGCGGGGAGACCGGAGAATTGCGAGAGCGTGTTAAGGAACTGGAAACTAGGGTCAAGATGCAACGCGATTCTATGGAGACACTGCGAAGCACGGTCAGGGCATATCGTGACTCTATGGAAACACTGCGAAATAGGATAAAGGAACTGGAAACCAGGGTCAAGATGCAACGCGATTCTATGGAGACACTGCGAAGCACGGTCAGGGCATATCGTGACTCTATGGAAACACTGCGAAATAGGATAAAGGAACTGGAAACCAGGGTCAAGATGCAACGCGATTCTATAGAGACACTGCGAAGCACGGTCAGGGCATATCGTGACTCTATGGAAACACTGCGAAATAGGATAAAGGAACTGGAAGGCAAAATTGATGAAGAATCAGGAGGAGGGGGTGTTGGGAAACCCAGTTGTTTGGAACTTTTAGGGGAAAATCAACCGAATTCGCTTATGACGATTCGTATTCAGCCCGGAGGTTTCTACTCTATCAGACACAATTCACGAGCAAACTATATATTGGGAGATTTTTCTGCGCTGAAAGAGTACATGGGTGCCATCTCGGATAGGAGGTTCCGATTAAATGAGATGAAGGCTCACGCTAAAAAAATCAGTGAATTGAATCAAGAGAAATGTACATTCTTCGTACATCTAGAAAATGGTGGCGTTAGCCTGGACGAGCTGGGGTTAGGATGGCTGAGAATAAATCGGTATTTTGGAGGTCTCACCAATCCAAGTGTTCTGCATCAATAATTTCGCAATCATTCTTGGTGTTGTCTGGATTATGCGCCACACCGGTAGAAGACGAAAATATCATCACGGGTGGGATCTGTTTGTGTATTAAGGTCAAATCGGCCGGTGATTCCCCCAATGGTGCCGTGTGCAACTTCTTATGTCTGGCGGTCCATATTGTTTAGGGTTGGAACAATGCCCGTAGGCAAATAAAGAAATGAGAGGGATGTCTTCGTTGCTTGTGGTGGGACAGGTGCCCATGTTATGCTGGCGATGGTTCGTCTGCACATATTAGGGTATCTATTCGGCTTTTTTAGCAGAAAAAAGGACGGGAGTTTTCCTGATCTGTTTCTGGTAGATCAGGACAATCACCAGAGTGCTGCCGATGAGGGGATCAAGGGAAGTGATGAGGGGGCTACGACTGCCTGGGGGGAAGTGAGAAACTGATCAACAGGCACCCGGGGAGATACAGGCCAGAAGATGTATTCGGCTTTAAGAGGCTTCCGCACAAGAAGGGGGTCACCCCACTGCCTGTCGGGCCAGACAAAGATTGGTGTCGGTATGGTGTCCTCCTAGATTCGTAATTCTGGACTCAGGGATATTCAAGTTCATCACCTCACAACATCAGCGGGATATTGATTATTCTCGTGGAATGATGGGCTCCCCCGCTGTGGGAGCCTTGCTGTTCAGCCTCAAGAAATATGATACGGAAGATGACAAGAGAAATAATGACCGGGGGTATGATGAATTGCTTTCCGAATGCAGGGGGAATGTAATTGTCTGTGGCTCAAGCGTGGGTGGAACCGGTGCATTTGTGATCACTCTCGCCCGTCGTCTATTTGAAGAACATGGTCAAAAGGCGAAGAAGGTTATGCCTTTGCTGATTCACAAGTGGTTTGAATTCAGCACAAGTGATCAATCCTCGGAGAACAGGAAACACGCAAAGGAACGCAATGAAAAAATGGATGAAAATGCCGCTTCTGTTCTTGCTTATGTGGGGGAGGAGTTGGCTAGGAATTTTCCCGCTGCTCTGGTAGGGGTACCAGACTCCAAACTTGAAGCACGCACTTATACAGGTGATCACCGGCAGGCACACAAAAATTCCTACATCCATGTAATTGGAGCACTGGCTGGTATGCAGCATTTATTGAGCGATGAGACGGAAGTGTCTCCAGATTTGTATGGACTTTTGGCATCCGATCCTTCAAGACTAACAGGGGATATACAACTAAGTGAGTGGTTACATTCCACGCTAAAAGATCTGGTTGGGCAGGCACAATATCTCACATATCTTTTAAAGATATACCAAGAGGCTCTCAGGGAGTACGAAAATCGTCAATATAGGGGTCTAAGGAAGTGGATAAATTATATTAACTGGGGGTCTTTCAATCCTCTCAAATTGGTGATTTGTGATTGGGTGTACAAAGCCGTGAATGAGAACGACTCGAAACTTGGGGCTGTTGCACGGCAGCTAAAAGTTATCCAGAACACATACGATGACCTTCTCAAGTGGCCCAGGGATTTAGAGATTGACTACGACATATCTGAGACAGAAAAAAGATTCCTAGATACCGAGCAGAATCACCTTGGAGGAACGAGGAAGAAGAGTTTGCCCTCACCTAACTCACTTGAGGATAAACGTAAAAACTTGGAGGTGGATGCAGGAATTATGGTGGGGAAAGAAGAGTATATCGCATTGGCTTTATTCCATTGGGTAGCGGATTGGGTTAAAGACTGGTGGAAGGCGGGGAAACCATCAACCAAGATTCACCATGCCCAAGGCGTTTACTGGCCCGATCCTGTCAAGGGGAAAGAAGCCATTGAAAAATATAGGATCGCAGGGAGAACTCCCGGCAGGTTATTCAAAGTACCCAGAAATAGTACTGGCAGGATTTTGCGTGATTATTACAATGTGAGTGATACCTCTCCAGATGGGTGGCCCCACCCGATTGCAGTAACGAGTCATTACAAGTTTCTGATAGAGCAAAAAGATCAAGTCTCAATAAGAAAACTGGAGATGCTGTTGGTTGGACATGCACTCGGAATTCTGGAATTGAAAAGGGCTGACGAGACTGTCGGACATTTCACACTGGTCGAAAAGGAGTATCCCGGACTGCTCCAATATCTCCTTGCTCATCGTAGAAATGGAAAAATATATGGCTTCAACTCCCCGGAGACAATTTTATGTTATACTCCAGACACCAACGATAAAGATTGGGCAGCACTGTGGGAAGAAATTAACGATTATGTGCCGTATGTCTCGGTAGGGAAGGATATAATCGTGGTGAAGGACTGGCAGAAATCCGAAAACTGGGAGTATAGGGGAGAAAAAGCCAGGCGTTGCATTGCAACCTGGATCAATCATTTGGGCGGTGAAATCAAAACAAACAATTGCTGGAAGATATTAGCCAAGCAGTTTGAGGAGGATACCGCTCCCTGTACTTTTGGAATTTTTGGAGTGATGCTTCCGTTATCTGACGGCGGACACAGCATACAAATCTCTCTGCCTGTGATTGACAACTGATAACTCTTTCATTATCCCCGAGAAATATGAGTTCTGCAATGATCTGATTGAATTGGATAATCCTGACGTTGAAGAGATCAGCAAGCAAATCAAAGAGTTTATGAGGCTGGAGACTTCAGGATCGTTAAGATTTAGTGATTCCAGATTGCCGGAATATGCACTATAACCAACCAGTACACCCGACGGGAGTACCATTTCTCCGCAATCATTCAGTGCACTGTTTCGTTTGACCCGGGCTGATAGCAACTGAACGGGCGGTGAGCTAATCCACATTTTCACATGTGCGGCCGTCTTGGCATGGCATTTGTTAATTTTATTCGGTGAAAGCAGGATGGTAGGTGATAGGCATGCCGTGGAAAAAACGGACCAGCCAGATGGCATTTGTTTCCGGGCGTGAGAAACGCCTGTGGGGGGTGGCTCTTCTTGTCATATTAACGATTTACTCTACGCTCGGGGTAGTGGAGGCTTGGCTCCAGCCGATACAAAACAGCGGCTGGAGTACAGAGATATTCCTGTCTGGATGCTTCCTGATTTTCGTATTCGTGATCACCCAGGGAATGAATGCAGTTCCAGGATGGAAGGAAATCATCATCGCTCTCATCGCAGGTGTAGTCTATTTGATTGTACTCAGGAACATTGATTTCCCAGAGGAGCGGATGCATATAATCATGTATGGGGTGGTGGCACTTTTGATCCATGCGGCATTACTGGAACGCTTCGCCACGAGGAGTCGGAATCTCGTCAGTGCCATGATCGTCATTGCAGTTACGGCCTGCCTTGGCACGATTGACGAATTGATTCAGATGATGTTGCCGAGCCGTGTTTCTGATGTGCGAGACATTGAGTATAATGTTCTAGCGGCAATTATGGCCGTGTCCACCAACACATTATTGCGATGGGCAAGAGGCTAAGTGCGGATTCCGCTTGTGCAGGCCATGGATTACGGACGATCTGGGCCGCGAATCCGCAGCTAATCGGCCGGCATCAGGCTACCGTACAGGTTCTTTCAGGGGAGCCTCTAGGATCGCATATTCCCGATCCACTACGGCATTGATGGATTCCAGAAAGTTCTTCACACGATGATTGTTGTCCAGAATCCAGCTGGTCTCGCTTGCCTGGTACCCATAGTGTACGGATCGCTCAATGGTTTCCAGAACAGGTGGAATAAAAAATGCCCTGCCATGACAGGATTTGCGCACGCCCATAAGGAGAGTGCGTACCTCTCGCATGCCAGCAAACTTTGTCAGCAGTAACAGCTTGGCCAAGCCAAGCGGAAGGAGCCGTCCGTCAGGAAGCCGCTGAAGGGCAGGATTGATGTCGGGAAGGCTCACCGCAAACCCCACAGGCTCTCCGTTCAGCTCCACAATAAAACAGATCCTTGGATCCACAATCTGCTTCATTGCTTTGGCGAGATGAGCGAACTCACTGTCTGTAACGGGAACGAACCCCCAGTTGTCCGACCAGGCATCATTGTAGATTTCCCGTATTGTCACGATCTCCTCGTCAAAACATGTCATGTCCAGTGTCCGGACGGAAAGCCCTGGATTACGGCGATACACAATCTCTGCCCCGCGCCGTAGGCGATCAAGAGCAATGTGCTTGCGGTGAATATAGTAGGCCCACAGAGTCATGGCACGGGTGAACCCCCACTGCAGCAGATAGTCCTCGTAGTAGGGAGGGTTGTGTGTCGTCATGATTGCTGGAAACCGGTCAAACCCGTTCACCAAAAGACCGGCGGGATCATTCAGGGACGGATTCACTGGACCGCGAACGACTTTCATTCCCTGTTCTTGAAGCCATGATGCCGCCGCGTGCAACAATGATTCGGCAGTTTCGAAGCGTTCTTCGGTTTCAAAAAACCCAAAGAATCCGGCATCGTCTGCATGTGTCTTCAGGTGCATGCCGTTAATGATTGCTGCAATTCGTCCTGTTACCCGCCCTGCATCGTCAAATGCCAGAAAGAGCTGCATGAGACCATGCTCAAAGAACGGGTTCTTGCGAGGATTCAGAGTCTCATACAGGTCCACACGAAGCGGAGGAGTCCAGTATACGTTGCCCCGATAGAGATCGTAGGGGAACTGTATGAAACGTCGCAGATCTCGTCGCGACCGAACCGGCCGAACAATGCACAAGGGAGAAGCCGGCATGGCTACACTACATGGTTGGTCTCCAGTACCCCATGTTTTTGTCCTACTCGGTAGAAGGCTTCCAGAATCCTGTCCAAGTCCTCATCCGTGTGTGTCGCCATATAAGATGTGCGCATGATGGTCAGACCGCGCGGAACAGCTCCGCGCCAAGGAACGACAGGATTAACAAATACGCCCTCTTCCAGCAGGTCAGTCCAGAACTGGAAGGCCATCATCATGTCTTTCCCGACTACAACTGGAATGATCGGAGCTTCACTGGTCCAAACATCAAACCCTGCATTCCGGAATCCATCTCTCATGTAATTCGAGATCTGCCACAGGCGATCCAGCCGCCAAGTTTCTTCCTGAAGAATTTCCAGACACTTAAGCACTGTGGCCACGGTGCTCGGAGGCATGGAAGCACTGAAAATGTGTGCACGAGACATGTGACGGATGTACTCAATCACATCGCGGTCTCCGGTGACAAAGCCCCCCAGGGAAGAAAAGCTCTTGGAAAAGGTGCCAGTGGTGAGAGGCACCTCGCTGTCCAGTCCAAAATAGGCCGCGGATCCCCGGCCTCCCGGACCAATGACTCCGACCGCATGGGCATCGTCCAGCATGAGGGCTGCATCAAATTCCTGGGACAGTTTGACCAGTTCAGGCACCTGTGCAATTCGACCACTCATGGAGAAGACTCCGTCCGTCACAATGAGCTTGTCCGATTCAGGCTGTTCATTCTCGGCTTTCTCAAGAAGCCTGCGCAGATGATTCAAGTCAAAATGACGGTATCGCCAGCAGTTCGCTTCGCTGACCTGCGTTCCAGCAACAACACATGCATGGTTCTCCTTGTCGGAGAAGATCAGGTCATTTTTGGAAGTGATGCCTTGAATTACTCCCATATTCGTCATGTACCCGGTAGAGAACAGAACGCAGGCCTCTTTTTGCATGAAGGCGGCAAGTTTCGTCTCCAGCTCAAGATGAATGTCCAGCGTTCCGTTCAAAAAGCGGCTTCCGGTGCAACCAGTTCCGTAGCGGGCAATGGCTTCATTGGCAGCTTCTTTGACCCGCGGGTCACTGGTCAGTCCGAGATAGTTGTTGGATCCGGCCATAATAAGCTCACGGCCATCAATGAACGCACGCGTCCCCTCACTGCGGGAAATCGCACGAAAATATGGATAGAGTCCGGCTTTCTTGGCCTCGCTAACTAGAGCACCGGGTGCGCTGAAGGCCCTTGTCTTTTCAAATAAGGGGGGCTCGGCGACAAGCGTACTGTCTTGGTCAATCATGCAGAGAATGTAACAAGATCAAAATATCCAGTAATCGGGAAGCTGTCGTTGATATGTCAGATAATCCAGACTCGTGATAAATAAGTGCAGTCGCAACAGGTTACCAGGTGAGTGCAAGTCCCAACCGTTCTGGTCCTCCAGTCATCTGGACTGTCAGAGATTCGTTAACGTCAAATTCCGCCAAATGTGCGCTTACATAAGCATCAATAACTGTGAACCCGTACCATGCAATCGTGCCAAGATACAACAAATCTCTGTTTCGCCGGAGGTTATCCCGTTGCGCCCGGATCTGGGGTTCCAGCCTGTTGCGACGAGCTCCTGCCTCATCAGGCATAAGTTCTGATTCAGGCCTTAGGTTCAAGTCGCGAAGAAGTCGGGAATAGTCACGCTCATATTCTGGAAAAACTGCCGTCCCGTCCGCATTCGTACGTGCTGTATAGAGATAGGCATGCTGATAGAGACGATATCTGCGGTGTACCAGAAGGGCAGAGCCTGCAAAGGCGGCCATTCCTGCATATACGATTGGTACCTTGTAGTACTCACGGTTATACAGCTGTCCCCACCCTGGTACGAAAGCCCGACGCAAGGCAGCTTTTGGATCTGATTTGCGGAGTACGGAAGAGGTTGTGGTCGTATCGGACTGTCCATTCACTGGCAATGAGGGCAGGATCCATACGGCGATACACAGAAATACAGACACTCTCAGGGGGTGACCAGTCATGCATCAACCGGAATGGGAAATCAGATCCAGAATGCGCGTCAGATCTTCCTCGCTGTAGTAGTGGATCACTACCTGTCCAGTCCCGCTTTTCGTATTTTTGATTTCTACTTTTGATCCCAGGTGTCTTCGGAGCTTGTTTTCTGCCTGTATGATGTATACTTTGGGGTCTGTCTTGGGATGCTTTTTCTGTTTCTTTGGCTGTTTGGAAAGATTCTTCACCCGCTGCTCTACCTCGCGTACGCTGAGGCCTTCCCTCTGGATTTCAGAAAACAGCTGATTCTTGCTCTGATCATCAGAAAGTGCAAGCAGGGCACGGGCATGCCCCGGGGTGATGATTCTTTTCCGTATCCCAACTTGTATGTTCGAGGGGAGATGCAGTAGACGCAGAAAATTTGTGATCTGAGGGCGTGACTTCCCGACCCGGTGCGAGACATCTTCCTGTGTCAGATTGTACTCCTCTATCAGCCTTTGATACCCCTGAGCAACTTCAATGGGATTTAAGTCCTCCCGCTGGACATTCTCCACCAGTGCCATCTCCAGGATTCGTACATCTTTGGCGGGACGGATGTAGGCCGGAATTTTCTCGAGTCCGGCGAGCTTGGCCGCTTTGAGTCGCCTCTCCCCGCTGATCAACTCAAACGCATCTCCTTTGGTGGCCCGAACGGTAACTGGCTGAATAATCCCTAGTTGCTCAATGGATTTTGCGAGGGAGTGCAGAGCCTCTGGAGAAAATTCCTGTCGGGGCTGAAACGGATTGGGCTGAATCAAACCGATGGGCAAGTCAAATATCCCCCCTGCAAGGGCACGGGCATCTTCCCTGGAGCGCAGCTGTCCATCTGCACCAAGCAATGCATCCAGTCCACGTCCAAGGGCAGGTTTCTGATTTTTCATGTACGACAGAGATGGATAACGATCAGGAGATGATGAAAACGGCAGTCAGGCAATCCCCGAAATGTAACAAATTAACTGCTTGACGGGGAAGCAAAGTCAGGGGTTTCTGTCTTTGAGGAGGAATCGCGCTGGATCATTTCCCTTGCGAGAGCGAGATAGTTGCGAGCTCCGGTGCTTGTTGCGTTGTACAGAAGGACAGGTTTTCCGAAGCTGGGAGCTTCGGCAACCGTCACATTCCGCTTGATGATGGTAGTGAAGACCTGCTTGCCAAAATAGCTCCTGACTTCCTCGGCAACCTGCTTGGAAAGCCGCAAACGCGGATCATAGAGCGTTAAAAGTACTCCTGAAATCTGAAGGTCAGGATTGAGTCCGTCTCGTATGATTTTGATGGTATTCAGGAGCAGTCCAAGGCCTTCCAGAGCAAAATACTCCACCTGAACGGGAATAATCACGCCATCAGCGGCAGTCAGAGCATTGACGGTCAGCAGTCCGAGAGAGGGAGGACAGTCAATAATGACATAATCGTAGTCTTGTGCCAGACCACCTAGTGTACGCTTCAGTAACTGCTCGCGATGATGTACGCTGATCAGTTCAATTTCCGCACCGACAAGGTTGATGTTCGCAGGAAGCAAATCCAGATGGGGGATATCCTCGGGAGAGCGTATCATGTCAGCCGGGGAAGTCTTCCCGACAATGACCTCGTAGATGGACTGCTTGATATCCCTGACATTATACCCCAGGCTTGATGTACAATTTGCCTGCGGGTCCATGTCAACCAGCAATGTCCGATGTTCCAGTACTGCAAGAGATACTGCAAGGTTGGCGGCGGTTGTAGTTTTCCCGACCCCTCCTTTCTGATTGGCAATTGCTATGATTTTGCCCATTGAGTCTGGATCAGATCGTGACCTTGTCTGTGATCTGTGAACGCAAGAATGAAAATCAGAAGAGAGAATAAATGAATGGTGCCAGTGCTGAACCTTGCGTTAGTACGATCAGGAGACTTAGCAGGAGCAGAACGACCACAATAGGAGTTAACCAGTACTTCTTGCGCATCCCGAGAAACCGCAGAAATTCAACAGAGATTTTCAATTTGCTCATGAGAAAGACAGAGAAACCACCGTCTTCTTTTACGCAATCACTCCGTCAAGTATCCAAAACTTCCAGAGGCTCTGAAAGAGTGCAGTCAGCGAGGGGTATGCAACCCGATCACGGCTGCTGCGTACGCACTGGAAGCAAACAGAGTGTGAGGTGCTGATTTGATCCGTTTTTTCATTGAAACCTGGGAAAGTTTCAATATTGCTCTGCGTTCTCTGAATACCAATCGTCTGCGCAGCGGGCTGACGATGCTCGGTATCATCATAGGGATTGTGACGGTGACTGCCATGATCACCGTGATCAATGGACTGGAGAATGCCATGGATCGCTCTCTGGCACTTTTGGGCACAAATGCTCTGTATGTTCAGAAAACTAGCTGGTTTATACAGCCCAGCGAGTGGGCGCGTCAGCGGTCACGCCCGGATTTGCGGGAGGACCTGACAGAATACATTCGGGAACGATCAGAATATGCGGCCGCGATTGCTCCGCTTGCCCAGACAGGCCGCCCCATTCGATACCGTGACCGTGCACTGCGCGGTGTGTTTATCCAGGGATCTACTCCCGAAATTGCAAGTGTAGACAATGTTGAGCTTTCGGACGGCCGCTGGTACAATGATCTTGACAATCTGGTTGCCCGAAATGTTGTTGTGATTGGTCATGCCGTAAGTGAATCCCTGTTTCCAAGTGAACGGCCAGTCGGGAAGACGGTCAGGATCGGAGGCAAAAGATTCGAGGTCATTGGTGTCCTGAAGGAACAGGGCAAATTCTTCGGATTATTTTCGTTTGACGAGCAGGCCCAGATCCCACTCCGAACCTTTGAGCGACATTTTGGGCGCTTCCGAAGTTTGACGATCAAGGTCAATGCCGCCTCCGCGAATACAGTACCGTTACTGGAAGAGGAACTGACAGGAATCGTGAGAGCTGCCCGGGGACTGGATGCAATGGAAGGGGACAACTTTTCCATCAACAAAACAGAAGCCTTCCGGGATCAGCTGGCAAACATCAAGACCATCGTGTATGCAATTGGCATATTTTTGACAGGTCTGGCACTGGTTGTTGGTGGAATTGGTGTGATGAATATCATGTTTGTAACGGTCAGGGAGCGTACCCGGGAGATCGGAGTCCGAAAAGCTGTCGGAGCCAGCCGAAGAGCTGTACTTTCGCAATTTCTGATAGAAGCCGTTCTTGTATGTATTGTTGCTGGAGCCATAGGGATCGTGCTCTCCCTCGGCGTAACAGCGATTGTGAATCAGTTTGTTCCTGCGTCCTTTGCAATGGGGACGGTTCTCCTGGCGTTTGGAATCTGTGTGGGAGTGGGTGTCATCTTCGGTGTAGTACCTGCGTGGAATGCTGCCCGGATGGATCCTATTAATGCATTGCGTTACAGCTAGATGGTCAATCTTGAGTTTGTACGTCTGGCATGGGAGATCATACGCAGCCACAAGTTGCGCTCCATGCTCACGCTGCTGGGGATTGTAATTGGTGTGTTCGCCATCATTGTAGCAGTGACAGCAGTGCAGGTCATAGAGACAAAACTGGTGGACACGGTCGAATCTTTCGGGGCGACAAGCTTCACGATTTCCAGAACGGATGGCTTCAGTCAATCCGGCTCCCAGTACCGAGCACGGCGTAATATCACATATGACGATATGATCAGATATGCAGAGAAGGCAAGTCTTCCTTCTGCAATCAGTCCGACCATGCAAGTGACCGGCTCCGTAGAAGCACGATATGGAGATCGTGCCACAGAGAATGTCATCACGAAGCTGGGAGGGAATGAGTACTGGCTCACAATCAACGGATTTGATGTTGGTCAGGGTCGGAATATAACGGAACTGGATGTGGAGCTGGGACGAGATGTAGTGGTGATTGGGCACGACATTCGTGAGAGACTCTTTCCAAACATCAATCCGGTCGGAAAATCCATTATCATAGGAGGCAGCCGGTATCAAATTGTTGGAGTCATGGCCGAGAAGGGAGACGTATTTGGAAATAATGTTGATCTCATGGCACTGGTCCCGATTACAAACATGATTCAGACGTACAGTGCGGCACAGCGCGATATTGAGATTAAAGTGGAGACAAGGACCATGGAAACCATTGATGAGGCAATGGAAGAAGCCATAGGAATCCTCAGGGTCGTTCGCGGTGTGAAGCCCGGGGAAGAGAATAATTTTGAAATTCAGAGTTCGGAATCCTTTGTTGACCGAATTAGAGGGGTTACTGGTCAGGTCAAGATTGGAGGTGCTGTTGTTGGCCTGATTACACTGCTGTCGGCCGGAATTGGCGTAATGAATATTATGCTTGTATCGGTTGCCGAGCGTACTCGGGAAATTGGTATACGAAAAGCAGTCGGCGCGCGTCGGCGGGATGTGTTAAGCCAGTTTCTGTATGAAGCTATTTTTCTGTGCCAGATTGGAGGTGTTACCGGCATTCTGATTGGAGTGCTTGGAGGAAATGTTGCAGGGAGATTTTTTGATGTATCTTTCGTATTTCCGTGGGCATGGGCGGTTGGTGCCGTTTTCGGAGTTACAGTGATTGCGCTGACATTTGGTGTGTATCCTGCATACAAGGCGGCAGGTCTTGATCCGATTGAATCTTTGCGGCACGAATGACAGAGCAGGATTTGGCGAAGAAGCGGGCTGGAGAGGAGGCTGCCCGCTATGTGGAGGATGGCATGACCATCGGACTTGGCACTGGCTCTACCACGGCGTTCGCAATTGCCGCTATTGGAAAGAGAATACAGGAAGAGAGTCTGAATATCCGGGGAATTCCGACATCCAGCTCGGCCGAGATCAAAGCACGTCATCATGGCATTCCTGTCTGTACATTTGATGATGTGAGCGGGAAGCTGGATATTGCATTTGATGGTGCGGATGAGGTCTGTCCAGAGCTTAATCTGATCAAGGGCAGGGGCGCAGCGCATACCCGTGAAAAACTTGTTGCCAGCCAGTCTCGCAGGTTCATTGTACTGGTAGACCCCTCCAAACTGGTGGATCGCTTGGGTACGAAAACATCTGTCCCCATTGAAATCATTCCGTTTGCAACCCCGGTTATCTTGCGCACTCTCCATGACATGGAAGCCAGTGCATCTTTGCGTCTGGGAGTTCGAAAAGATGGTCCGATTGTGACAGATCAGGGATTCTGGATCGTGGATGCTGAATTTCCCTCAATAGCGGATCCCGCCAGTCTCGGTCACACATTGCAGGGAATGCCCGGAGTTTTGGATCACGGACTGTTTGTCGGTCTTGCTACGGATGTGATCGTAGGCACGAAGTCAGGCATTGATGTGACCCGCCGTTCAGACGGCTGACACACAGAAGTCTGCGTGTACAAACCAGCCTTTCTCAAATTTTCCTGACCATTTTTAGCGGGGCAGGGCAGTATCATCATGCGTTCGGGGCACGGCATGACTCAGCTATTTCTGATCTTTTCGCAACCCCCCCGGATGGCAGAAAAATATCACTCTGAGAGTGCTTGCAGGCACGCTAGGGATCGGGTGTAGAGATCTTTTTGCGTGAGGCTCTTTTGACTGTTCTGTGGTTTGGTCGTATTGTCATGCATGCCGATTATGGCATCTCTCAGCTGTTGCTGGCTGTGTTGAACAGTACCAGCGAGGTTTTCGGCTGTATGCTATGGGAAGTGTGCCAGCATAGTCAAGTTAGTGTAAAGATGAATGTCAGAGAAGTGATGACATTGACAGGGTTGCCACCAAGCTGCCCAGGTGCAAAACGTATGTTCTGGATCGCCCTGAGCACTTCTTCATCACAGCCAGCTCCCAGACTGCGGGTCACAGTGGGAGAACGGACATTCCCGTACTTGTCAATGATAAAAGCAACTGTGACACGCCCCTCAAGGCTGGCCCGCCGTGCTCGTTCGGGATACTGAACATTGTCTGCAAGATGTTTCATACTGCCGATCAGCATAGGAACTTGATCCAGAAAATCATGCAGATCGGGCAAGTTGTCCTGTCCACGAAATGATACAGGCAGGGTCATTTCAACAGGAACAGGTTTTATTCCAAGGTGGCCCGGCGCAAGTCGAATCTCTTCAAGTGTCTGGATTGCCTGTTGCTTGATGACACTGTCTGTATTCTGTGTTATAACAGGATTCACGATCTGGCCTGTCTCGTCTACCAGGAAGGACACATAGATACGCAGGTTATCGGCTCCGGTATGGAGGGCATGCAGGGGTGTTCGCTCTGCGGAGTTGACGGGACTTAAGGGGCTGGTTTCCGCGCGAGATGTATTCTTTAAAGTCACCTTTGACTGGGCACATGCGCCAGCAAACAGGGCAAGGAAAATATAGAACAGTACTGGATTGCGGATCATGGTATTTTGGGACATGCCCGCATTCAGCGGGCGGTTATTGGCTCATCAGCAGAAATGTTTACAATTTTTTAACATTGAATTTACAGTAATATAATATGTTTCAGAAAAAAATGGTGCCATCCCATTGAGGATTCGTGTTCCTGCAATTCCCTTCCCTTCACCACAGAATACAACCTAGACAGGACGAGAGCATCTGGCGAAAAACAACCAAAACTAGCCCCATGCCTTTTCGCACCGATCCTTTGCGCCTCGTCAAGAATCAAAAGGAGGGGTTTCTTCCCCCTCTGGAGGAGTTCCAAGGGGGGAGCCACGGATGTATCCACTGCAGAAGATCTCGTGAACTTCCCTTCCACCGCCACCCCCGCTCCCACAAGTTTGCCACCCGCCTCCACTCCCTTTCGCGTAGTTCTCTTTTTCGGACGAAGCCCGAGACATTTTCGCATCCGACCCGGGTTCCACAGAGCAGGAAGAGGGAGATTCTTCACGTCCCCACCCTTCTTTTTTGCTATATCCCGGCATTTTGCCAGCAATGCAGTTTTGCCCACGCCAGGAGGCCCCTGAATAAGAAGTATGCTTCTCCCTTGGGGATTCTATGGACTTCCCAAGTGCCCCTGGAACTCCGCCAGGATCATTTTGCGTCCGGGAAAGTGTTTGGCTGCCCCTCTGTCTCGAAAGCCTGTAATCTCGGTCATTGTTTCAGTTGAAACATAGTTCGGAGAAGAGCCACGCTATGAAACAGGGGCTGGTCCACCCTTGCGGATTTTGCGGGATAATTCCTGAAGAAAAGGCAAGCCACTTCTGAAATTATCAAAATTTCGGAGTCCTCCTGCAAAAATCCCGGATGATAGAGAAACATCGCTCCGGGAATGCCTGGAGACTCATCAAGCTAGATACACAGACGCTTCTGCAAGAGACTCGAGTCACAGAATCTGTCTGCTTGCCAGTTCTCTTACCGCAGTTTGAATACGATCGGAAGAGACATCTTGACGGATACCGGCCGTCCACGCTGCCGCCCAGGAATGAACTTGGCGTGTTCGGTAATTACCCGAATTGCTTCTTCATCACAGCCGCCACTGATTCCGCGAAGAATGCTTGGCTGACTTACATCTCCGTTCTCATCCACCACAAACTGTACAATCACTCTGCCTTCAATATTCGCCTTGCGGGCAATTTCTGGATACCGTGCCTTGGCCTGCAATCCGCTGATTCCACCAATCAGCTCCGGCATCTGCTCAACGATCTCAAAGATTTCGGGCTCTTCAATCTCTTCTTCTTCCTCCGGTGGGGGAGGGGGAGGCGGCACATTGATTGGAGCGTCAAGATCTAGTGAAGCATCCAGATCCAGATCATCATCTTCAAGGATTTCGTCATTGGGCACCTCTACCGGAACAGGCGGACGCGGTGGGGGAGGCGGTTTTTGAATCTGCTTGGTTTGCAGAATTTCTTCCATCTGGACGACTTCCTGCTCAATTTGCTCAATCTCCATGGTCTCTCCACGTTCCAGATTTGCCGTGAAGGCAAGAATGAGCAGAAGGAGCGAAGCGATCATGCCAACCTGTACGAAGAATCCGTAGGTTCTTTTCAGATCAGCTGAAGGGGTTTTGCGTAGTGCCATGGTTCACTAGGTCTGGTATGGTTTGAAGGATTTTGTACTGCCTAAAGGTACAGAAATAAAAGTTATAAAATGCTACGCTCAGAAGAAAAGTCAGGTTCCCTTCGGAATTACTTTTTCCTTAATGCAGTCATTGCCCCAACAATTCCCTCGCATAAATCTTCTGCAATCATCGTGCCACTATGGCAGTCTCGTGCATACTGATCTGCCGCCAGTCCACCGATATGAGAGGCACAGATTGCCGCTGCTGGTGCGGGGCACCCCTGTGCCAGCAGTCCTCCACACAATCCTGCCAGCACATCTCCTGTCCCTGCGGTGGCAAGAGCAGGGTTTGCTCTTCCACATACAACCGCTCCATTCGGAGCATGACCAATCACCGCTGGATACCCCTTGAGCACGAGTGTACAGTTCCATCTGGATGACCAGTATCGGGCTGATGCAAGCCGGTCAGAATTGTCCGAATCGCCAGTCATGCGCTTGAATTCACCGGCATGGGGAGTGAGAATCCAGTCATTCGTTTGATTCGAAGAGTTAAGAATCTCTACCGCAACAGGGAGAGCATCCGCATCTACCACTACGGGAACTTCAGATTTCTGCAGGACAGAGCGTACAAAATTCTGTGTTTCTGACTTTTTCCCCAGTCCGGGTCCGATCACAAGTGCATCCGCCTTTTTGAGCCACGGATCAAGTGCCCGCAGTGCAGAATCAGGATCAATGCTGCCGTCAGGGCATTCGGACAGACCAATAGCTGGAATTTCTGTCATGGCAGTCGCGAGAATATGCTGAATGCCTTCCGGTACCGCACAGGCCACATACCCGGCCCCGACACGTGCAGCTGCCCGCGCAGCCAGCATGGGGGCACCAGAAAGCCCGGAAGACCCTCCGATAACGAGGACCATTCCAGCACTGTACTTGTGGTCCTGTACATCTCGGGAAGGAAGAGCGGAAGCAACAGCTTTATCCGTCGTGATCCAGTCCACAGGCAGGGAGGATTCTTTGAGCACTGCAGACAGGGGAAGTCCGATATGGACAAGCTCAATCCTGCCGGAGTATTCGGATCCATGTCCAAAGAGCAGTCCCGGCTTGTATGCGCTGAATGTGATTGTGAGATCAGCATGTACTGCTTTGCCAAGTGCCTCTCCTGTATCTGCATGAAGGCCGGATGGCAAATCAAGAGAAACTACCGGGAAGCGAACAGAATTGAGCCTGTCAACCAGGTCTGTGACTTTTCCTTCAAGAGGACGATTCAGCCCAACCCCGAAAAGAGCATCTATATAAATGTCTGCCTCGGGCAGTTGTATGTCAGTACCAGTCTCAAGCCGCAACCGTCCTGACGGATCGGATGCCTCCAGTCTTTGAAGGCAAAGAAAATTCTTCTGTGCGTCCGAGGCAGAGGGGGGCTTCATGGAAACAGCATACACATGTGCCCCCTGATTGTAGAGAGTGCGGGCTACGACATAGCCATCACCGCCATTATTTCCACTTCCGCAGCAGACGACAATCCTGCGTCCGCGCATCGGTCCAAACTCTCGCTCTATGATGAACGCTGCTCCTCTCCCTGCATTCTCCATCAGTGTAAACGCAGGAAATCCGAATTTTCCAATTGCCAGCTGATCAAATTCCTGTTGTGCACTCCCTCGTAGCAATGGAAGAAAACCGGCGGCCATCGGGTCAGTGCCAGGAACAGTTTTATGGTCAGCAGAAAGTTCCATGGGGGCTTTACTGATCAGAGGTGGGAAAAGATTCTCCGAGCACCTGCAGAATTCGGAGTGTGTCGGGGATGGCAGTATCCCACCGGGGCCGAACGGTTACAGGTTCGGGAACCCATGTCATTGATTCAGCGGCTTCATACGGATCAATCAAGCCCCCATCCCAGCGTCCATTTTGATTTCGGTCAATGAATACCCGCAAATAGTAGCTGTTCTCGGGGAGGCCTTCAAATAGAAACCCCCTGTCTGCATTTGATACTTGCGTTGCCAAGGCTTGTCCGTCTATGCCTGTCAGCACAACCAGGACGCTGTCTCCAGATGGACTGGTGAATCCGCTCAGGCTTCCGAGAGACCGAGGTCCAAGTCTCTGAAAAGATCGTACATAAGTACTGTCTGGCTGCTTTACAGCAACATGATAAATCTGGGCAGGGCCATCAAGAGCCATCAGTGCATATTTCGTTCCCGAGGAAGTTTGAACATCAAAGCTTACCGGAGCCCCCGTTGAATCCCGGACAGCAAGCAAACTGTCCAGGAGCGTTCGTTCAACGGGGGAATCAAAAACAATCTGCGGGTTTTCCCATGGTGACAGTCTGTATGGATTCTCGTCGCTCTCCGGCAAAAATCCCTGAAATCTTGGCTCCTCTCTGGACTCAGCCGTGGTTCCCGCAAAATAGACCGTATCCGGCTGTATGGGATTGCCAGTTGAATCTTGTATGGCGGGATCTGCGAGAAGTCCATAGGTTTGTTCTTGCAGGGGATCGGTGACCAGATAGACCATGCGCTTGCCTGTCTGATAGCTGGAGTATACTTTGACAGGAGTGTTCCCGAGAGAGTCCATGACAATCCATGATTCTCCAGACAGATCTGGCAGAGATACATTTTCACTAAATCGTATTTCCACAAGTTGACTGGCTGTTGCCCGTACTCTCTCCATTGCAGGCCCCAGACTGTCTGCCGTGGTATAGATCCAGTCTGGGTACTGGCTGCTTGTGTCTAGGGTTGCCCGGATTTTTGCCATGGGAGGGACAGCAAATTGTTCTCCTGGGTCAGCCCTCAGATTGCGATTCATATCCCGCAGTCCGATCACGAAAAAGTCTGACTCACGGACATGGCTGAATGCAAACTGTCCTTCTGTGTCTGTTTGTGTTTGATATGCAGGCTCCGCACTCTTTGGAGCATTTGCAGGATAGGCCAGGACGGACAGACCTGCAACCGGCAATCCCTTCACATGATCAACCACCCGGCCGCGCAAGTGCCCCTGATCAATCACGGGCCCGGTTGCGAAGGCAAACGACAGTGGGCGTTTCAGCCGGACCCCGCGCCAGTCCCGAAATTCATCACTGAGTGTAACCACATAAGTGGTTGAGTCCCTGAGCTGTTCCGGCAGTCGAATCGTTACGGACCGTTTTCTCCACTTGAACCGGAGTCTGCCCCGCGGTGTCGGTACAATAGACAGGGCGCGTGCAAAAGATGCTTCGTTCACATACTCGGAGAAGTTTAATCTGATTGCATCTGGCGAGACCTCCGTGGATTCATGCGGGGGCTCCGTAGATACAATGGAGGGAGGTGTCTCGTCACGCGGCCCGCCTGTTGGAGGACGGGGATCTGCGCAACCGCAGATCAGCAGAAGGCTTGCAAGGGTGAACTTACGAGTCAGCACTGTCGTTCCGCAGATTGAAGAACAGGAATGCTGCAAGTGCGGTCGCGGCAGCAATGATTACAGGTTCCAGATGTCGGCGAATCCAGCGATCCGGCGGGAGTTCCGCCTGAGTTTCGGGGTAGGCAGCTGATTCCAGCTCGGAGACGAGTTTTTTTGGTATTTCATCTGAAAAAGACTGCCGACAGGTATCGTGTGCAAGAAACTCTCCCTGTTTGCCCAACAATGTATACTGCAGGTTGAGTTCTGCGGAGCGAGACAGAGTTTTTCGATTCACGCGTCCATAGG
The DNA here is from genome assembly GCA_965203305.1 of Rhodothermales bacterium. GTDB lineage: Bacteria > Bacteroidota > Rhodothermia > Rhodothermales > Bin80 > Bin80. The sequence goes on from OZ241874.1 coordinate 1,106,407, forward strand.
ATATCTCGGCATCGGATACATTCCAGGAAAGAACAAGATTTGAATTTGAGGTACGGAGGGAGTCAAACGAGAACAAGTGCTTGCCCTGCTGTTGCCAGTGATGGATGAGCGCACTGGTCACATATGGCAGTGTGGGAGGTGAAGAGATCACCAGGGTATCCACCTCAGCAGGAACAGAATCCAGACATGAGAGCCCAAGATTGCTGAATACCTGCATATTTGTGGGAAAATCTTGTGCCAAAGAAGCAGGAAGCAGGGCAAGAATCCCCCATACGGTAAAGAATGCTGCCAGAGTGTATTTCATGAGTCAATTCTTGTGCAATTCAGAGAGCAGGTGCTGCGCCTCGGGAAGTATCAGTTTTTCCATAGCCAATGCAGCTCCCTTGGGAGAGCCTGGGACCGCAAAAACAATCATGTCACCGCATGTGCCAGCAATCGCGCGCGAGAGCATTGCTCTGCTGCCAACCTGTTCCCAGGAAAGCAGGCGAAAGAGTTCCCCGAAGCCGGGCAGCAACTTGTCCAGAAGCGGACGAACTGCTTCAAAGGTTTGATCTCGGGGGCTTATGCCGGTTCCTCCGCTCAGGCAGACCACATCTGCCACTCCAGACTGGGCATGAATCGCGTTCTGGATATGATCCGGTTCATCCAGGACAATGAGTTGGGAGACTATCTTGTGTTTGCTACATTGGATGAGTTTTGCCATGCGTGGGCCGCTCCCGTCGGTAGATTCCGTTCGTGTATCACTCACAGTGATAAGCGAGAATCGCACTATGCGCTCAGCTTTGCCTGATTTGTCTGTGCACATTTGTTTTGTTCAGAGGGTTCACCAAACCATCTTGGAGGATCGTGCCCGTGCTTTGCCCATGGATGACATCGTGCTATACGACATATAGACAGTATGATACCTTTGAATATGCCATACTTCAGGATTGCCTCAATTGCATATTTTGAGCATGAGGGTGTGTATCGGCACGCATTGGGAAGATGGGGAGACAGAATGAGCTGGTACGCACGTATGGGCAATGTAAATAATCTCCGTAGCATGAATCAGTCACATTGCAGGTCAGCAATCTTACATCTTCTGCGTATAAATGTCCCCACAGTCCGCTGTATTGTCAAAAATGAATAAACTGGTCAGAAAAACAATAGCCGATGTAGCATTCAACAAGGAGGGGCTTGTTCCGGTCGTCGCCCAGGACAGCGTCACGCACGAGATTCTGATGCTTGCTTACATGAATCGTTCCACCCTGGAACAGACTGTGAGGACTGGCATCATGACATACTGGAGCCGGTCAAGAAAATGCGTATGGGTGAAAGGGGAGACCAGTGGACAATATCAGATCGTAAAATCCGCAAGGCTGGACTGTGATGGAGATGCACTGCTGTTTATAGTTGAGCAGCAGGGGGAAGGGGCATGTCACACGGGGGCCCGAACCTGTTTTTTCGGGGAGCTGACCGTGCAAGCGGATCAGCCAGTTGTTAATCCTGCAGGTGAGTAATCTGCCTCTGGGCAGACATTATCTCCCTGATGACCCTTTGCAGGAACAGGGAACTATTTTTCAGAGAATTTTAAAATGTTGTGGTACATCCCGATTCGCCAGCAGGCAGTTCCTGCATCTCTTTGGAAACATGCAAGCTGTCTGATCGCATTGGTATTGATCGCAGGGTGTTTGCCCCAAGACCAGACACTCGCTCCTGACTGGATTGTAGATCAGGCGGATGTGCTCCATGCAGAAGATGAGAATGCCCTGACCAGCCTGCTGTCAGATTTTTATGACAGCACATCAGTTGCACTCGCTGGAGTAACGCTGCACTCCTTGCATGGTCAGCCTGTGGGGCAGTATGCGGAGTCACTCTACAATTTATGGGAGCTGGGAGATCTGGAGATGCAGAATGGAATGCTGATTCTCCTGCTGACAGATGATCGTGTGGTGCACATCACAATGGGAAGCGGGATTGCTCAAGAGGCATCTCCTCAGGACCTGGATTCGGTCAAGACAAGGATGGCGGATTATTTCGTTGCAGGTGATTACCGAAGCGGCTTTGAGACGGGGTTTGATTTTCTGATGCGTCGTGCGAGTGCGCTTTCATGGACGGTTGCCTACAGGAGTATTGCTGATGCGGAGCGTGATTCATCAGGCAGCCTGCACCAGATTTTATCGGCGGAGGGTGTAGTCACGGGATTCGAAGAAGATTTGGTAGTGCTCACGGATTCTGATGGCAGGGAAGTTCGTCTGACTGCCCCTGCGGACGCTCCAGTCCTGTCCGCAGACGATGTGATTGGATTCACTGGGCGGATTGTAGACACCCGGCCGCTTCATGTCCGAGTCTTGAATCTGGAGGTGGATTTTGCATTCTAGCCTGATGTGCAATATGCATGGATGCGGGGCTGGATACCCAAGATCTCCATCGGAGGGCACTGAAATGAATCTGATTTTTCTGACAGCTATTACGGTTTTTGTACAAGACCCAGCCGCGAAAATTCTGCCCTTTTCAGAGTTCGCTTCAAGGCAGAGTGTGCAACTTTGATTGCAGGATATATGTTAACTGCCAGATTTTCTTGTCAAATGACTGCATTTGATCTCAATGTCAAAAAACGAACACCTGCATGTTGCAAAGAGGGTTGCGAAGGATGAATTTTATACGAGGCTTGTTGACATTGAGCGAGAGTTGAGGCACTATACAGAAAAAATTGGGGGGGGGGGGGGTAAAACGATCTACTGCAACTGCGATGACCCACGGGTAAGCAATTTTTTCAAATACTTTTCCCTCCAGTTTGAGCGTCTGGAGTTGAAAAAGTTGATTGCCACCTGCTACAAGAATCAGCAGCCGGATATGTTTTCACGGCACGAGGAGGAGCAGGCAATCTGGCTGGAGTATACAGGGGATAAGGATGGGAACAGGATGCCGGATCCCCATGAGACTGAAGTGCACCACTTGCAGGGGGATGGAGATTTTCGGAGTCAGGAATGCATTGAGCTACTGAAGGAAGCTGACATTGTGGTCTCCAATCCTCCGTTTTCATTATTTCGGGAGTATGTTGCCCAGTTGATAGAGTATGACAAGCAGTTTCTGATTATCGGTCCAAAAAACGCAATCACATACAAAGAGATCTTTCCGCTCATCAGGGCAAATAAAATCTGGCTGGGAGTTGGCAGTGTAAGGGAGTTTGAGGTTACAGACGAAAACAACGGAAAAGCATATTTTTGCCGGGAGCGGGGGAAGTGGTTTCAGAAGTTTGGCAATGTTGGGTGGTATACCAACCTGGAGCACAGCAGGCGCAACGAGGAGTTGATTTTGTACAAGAAGTATTCCCCTGAGGAGTATCCGAAATATGATAATTACGATGCCATCAATGTAGATCGTGTTAACGATATTCCTGTGGATTGGGACGGGGTGATGGGGGTGCCGATTAGCTTTCTGGACAAGTACAATCCAGAGCAGTTTGAGATATTGGGTTCCGATTACGATGTAAAAGTGGGCTTTTTGTCTCAAATTGTTAACCCGGAATGGAGAGGGAAAATTGACAGGGGGTATATTAGAGGGAGGAGGATGTACGCGCGAATCCTGATCAGAAACAGGAAGAATTGAATGTAGGGAGATCCCGATACAGAACCTGTCAGATCAGGTATTTTCACGGTCCCAAAGGATTACAGCGTATTTCGGGGTTGTATGACTTCTTTCGCGAGGAACCCCTCTCTAGCTGATCATTTCTATCCAGTCGTTGCTAAAGCCAACATCACGCAAGACAACATCCAGCCGAGCTACATCAGGATGCTTCAATATCCTGAATTTAGTCACATTCTGGGGAACGGATTCTATGATCGTGAACTGACTTCCGTGCGGTTGCCATGTGAAGGCATGAACCCCGCTGAAAAATGCTTCTAAATTCTGGTTTTTGTTGAGTTCCCATGTGTAATCTTCCGGGGCGATTGGAATGATGGAGCGTTCGAAGAATGCAAACTCAAGTGATTTCATATTGCGTACTAACACGCAGATTCTAATGTCACTACACTCTTTTCGGGCCTCTGAAAGTCGATCATTATAAACGGCAAGTACTGCTTGACCCGTGTCCTGAATATTCTTGAATGGATCACTGATCCCACTTGAGAACACAGGACTGTTTCTTCCAGCAATCAGACGAACCTTTTTGACTTTGAATGGATTGGCGAGCTTCACCGTTTTCAGTGACCAGCAGCAACTATTCCATGAAACATCGGCCAACCCTGATGGACGCATCCTATTAATGCCACCAATAGATTGTGAAAATATTCTGGACCAGTCTTCGCCTCGTAGATCAGCATGTCCTCCGGCCAACTGGTAGACGATCCTTCGGGAGATTTTCATAATCAAATCTGGAGGGGGCTGATTCAGTGGGTACGGTACTCGTTTCTGGAACTCTCCGTGTGATCTTGTCTGCATTTAATATCTCTTGTATGACTGCCTGAACCATAGGGACCGGAACAGCATTTCCGGCTTGCTTTCGTATTTGTGCGTCGGTCCCGATGATATCAAAACTCTCTGGGAACCCCTGTAGTCGCAACATTTCTCTGGGTGTTAACCTCCGTTCACCGTTGACTAGCAGATAGTTGTGTGATGCACCCGCACGGAGTGCGCACGAGTAAGGGTGGCTACTGATATTGCCTCCTTTGTTTTCGTGCCAGATTGAAGGTGTAAATTTTGGGGTGTGCGCCTTCTTCCGCTTGTTACGGATATAGCCGCTTGCCCGAAATTTAGGATCCGGCATATCCTCAAGAATTTCAGATAGCTGCTTGTATTCCGCAATTCGCGAAGGCCATCTAAAGTATTTCATCGCCAAGCGGTCGAGGAATCCGACAATAATCGTGCGCTCACGTTTCTGCGGGAGTCCAAAATCCAGTGCATTCAAAATACGCCAGTCACATTCGTATCCAGACCCTCGCAATTCGGAGAGTAATATATTAATCGCTGAACCACCCCCGATGGTCGAGAACTGACGCACATTTTCCAGTACGAACGCTTTCGGAGATTTGTCTTTTAGTATTCGGATAATCTCGAAAACCAATGTACCTCTTGGGTCATCCATTCCCTTCCTGTCTCCGATAATACTGAATGGTTGACAAGGGAATCCGGCAAAAACCAGATCATGGTCAGGAATGCTTTGAGTAGTCACATCGTGGATATCTCCTGCGGGTACAATCCCGAAATTTCTTTCGTATTGTCTGCGTGATGCATCGTCAATATCACACGCAAACACGCATTGAAGCCTCAGATTGGTTGCTGCGTAATGAAACCCGCCTATCCCGCAAAACAAATCCGCAAAGGTGTACATTTTAATCTGTGAAACAGAAACTATGTCAAAAGTTACTTTTTCTGTACCTGTGGGCTCCAGTGAGAGTTAGCCTCTGCACCACCCATCATCAAGAATGATACAGAAAATGAGGCAGGAATGCAAGATGTCAGTCGGGTTGGCTCTCATTATTCTTGATACATATCGCCAGAGAGTTACGGGGGTAAGGGTATTGAAATACAGTAGATAGTGTCCGTCCGAAAATTCATAGCAACCCCCAATAAGGGGGATTCCAGAGGCATTTTGCCCCACAGCGTCATGTATGGCGCGATTCAGATGCTCGTTGGCTATGAGAGATTCGGGGAAATCTTGCACGAAGATTGCGTGTTTATGGACGCTGTTCGGGGATTTCATGCTCCAATCCGCTAAGGGGCTTCCATCTTCGTCAAGAAAAATACCCAGAAATATCTCCAAAAACTCCTTATAAGCTCTCTAAACGGCATATAGTGGCGACATTCTAAATTTTCGGACAGACACTAGATAGATGTCTTGCTGCAACATAGGGCGCATAATCTTGGTTCGAAGAGCGGTACATTGAATGATCAAATTATCCAAGATCTGACTCAAATCTCAATGTCAGAAAATAGAAACCTGCATGTAGCGAGGAGAGCTGCAAAGGATGAATTCTATACACAGCTCATTGATATTGAGAAGGAATTACGGCACTACAAGGAGCATTTCCGGGGGAAGGTGATCTACTGCAACTGTGATGATCCACGGGTGAGCAACTTTTTCAAATACTTCTCCCTCAACTTTGAGCATCTGGGGCTGAAACGGCTGATCACCACCTGCTACAAGAATCAGCAGAGGGACCTGTTTTCGCGGCATGATGCCGAGCAGGCAATCTGGCTGGAGTACACAGGGGACAAGGACGGAAACCGGATGCCGGATCCTCATGAAATTGAAGTTCACCGCTTGCAGGGAGATGGAGATTTTCGGAGTCAGGAATGCATTGAGTTACTGAAGGAAGCCGACATTGTGGTCACCAATCCTCCATTCTCCTTATTTCGGGAGTATGTGGCCCAGTTGATGGAGTATGGGAAGAAGTTTCTGATCATAGGCCATCAAAATGCGATTACATACAAGGAGATTTTCCCTTTCATCAAGGCGAACAAGATATGGTTGGGTTATGGATTTCAGGGCGGAGCGGCGCATTTTATGAGCAGGTATGAAGACTATGCCACCGCCTCGGACAGAAAAGAAGGAATGATTCGTGTGTCAGGTGTTCATTGGTTTACCAATCTGGAGCATAGAAAGCGTAACGAGGAACTGATACTGTATAGGGAGTACTCTTCGGAGGAATATCCAAAGTACGATAACTACGATGCCATTGAGGTGAGTAAAACGAAGGATATCCCCATGGATTGGGATGGAGCAATGGGGGTGCCAATCACCTTTCTGGACAAGTACAATCCAGAGCAGTTTGAGATTGTCGGAATGGATAGACCACTCATCACGCAATTAACAGGCAAGCAGAGCAGATTCCGCGTAAATGGGAAAGAGAAGTTTGCAAGAATCGTTATTCAGAACAAGAAGGCGAAGAAATGAACATAGAGCTCAAAGAAATATCCGTTGGAGAGCTTGTGGAAGATTACAAAGATGACGGAGAGGGCGGGGTGACAGGGTATGGTGGGAAACTGGATATTCGACCTCCGTATCAACGGGAATTCGTCTATAAAGACAGACAGCGTGAGGAAGTGATTCACACCCTCGTGAGAGGATTTCCCTTGAATGTGATGTACTGGGCAGTTCGGGAAGATGGTGATTACGAAATTATTGATGGACAGCAGCGCACAATATCCATCGCACAGTATGTAAGGGGAGATTTTTCCTTCAGAAACAGATACTTCCACAATTTGCAAGAAGATGAGAAAACTCCCATTCTTGACTATACCCTGATGGTATATCTCTGCACCGGAACGGACAGTGAGAAACTGGACTGGTTCAAAACAGTCAACATTGCCGGAGAAGAATTAACAGATCAGGAACTGCGCAATGCCGTGTATCATGGATCGTGGGTAACTGCTGCAAAGAAGCATTTCAGCCGAACGAAAGGGCCTGCGTATGAGGCGGGCCGAGACTACCTTAAAGGTTCTGCGATTCGGCAAGATTATCTGGAAACCGTGATCAAGTGGGCCAGTAATGGTGAGATTGAAGACTATATGGCCCGTCACCAGCACGATGACAGTGCCGAAGCTCTCTGGAAGTATTTTCTTGATGTAATGGGGTGGGTCAAAGAGGTGTTTCCAAAAGTGCGGAAAGAAATGAAAGGAGTGGATTGGGGTGGACTCCACAGGCTGTACGGAGACCAGTCATACGATCCCGGACACATAGAAGATGAAGTGAGTCGCCTGATGGCGGATGATGATGTTACCAAGAAAGCGGGCATTTATTCTTATGTCCTTGGTGGTGATGAGAAGCACCTGAATATTCGCGGGTTCACAACATCCATGAAACGTTCAATCTTTGAGCAGCAGGGGGGAATATGTCCGATATGCAAAGAAGGGTTTGAACTGTCCAAAATGGAAGCTGATCATATCACTCCCTGGGTGGAGGGTGGCAAGACGTACAAGGATAACTGCCAAGTACTGTGCAAGCCGTGTAATCGGAGAAAATCATCCAAATAGTCGCATGCCTCGGAGGATAACCAGTAGAATGCGAACGAAGATCAGCCCGGTCAAATGGAACCAGGGCTAGCAGCCTTTTTTGAAAACTACCTGCCAATTACGCGGACTGCTTGTCTCAAAGCGTGTCACCGTTTTTGCATCGGAACTCGCATAAAAGCGGATCACAGGCATATACCAGAGGTTACTTGTAAAGACACTCGGAGTAGCCTTTCTTAAGGCGATTTTTTTGCCTCTTGGCCCTGTTGCTGTTATCATATCATCCTGAACCTGGATGATGTATGATGTGTCAAGCTCCTCGCTCTTGTAGCAACCCTCGAATGAAGACATGTCTGTCTTTTTGAGTAAGGGCAGACGCACGGCTGTACGGACACCAGAAGATGCCTTTGTAACCTGCTGCCCATGGGAGTTCCGGGTGAAGGTCAGGGTTATACCGAGAGCTGGAATTCCAAGAGAATCTGTGCCCAGTAGCTGGACAGGTATGCTCTCGGCAGGAGGAAGCTGCGCAAAAAGAGTATTTTCTTCTGCAGTCAGATGTATAAGGTGTGACCCACCAAAATCATAGATTCCTTCGTAATCACCGGGCAGAAATGCCTCTCTTAAAGCAGGAAAAAAAGGTTCGGGTAACGGGTCCATGAACGCTTCCAGATAGTACTCCGCAATACGTTCCGCCATGACCGAGGCGTTCAGGGATGCATCATTACCAAGTACAATCACAGCAAACCGGTGGTCAGGGATGCGCAAAATAGCCGACCGAAATCCAGCCCATTCCCCTGAGTGGGTAACCGTATCCAGTCCCCGGTAGGTTCCGTGGATCAACCCGAAACCGTAGGGGATTGCCATACTGTCGCCAAGTTGCCCTTGTCTGCCCATCAGGGAATGTACGGCAACCGAACCCAAAATCCGGTCATCAAGATTTTGCACCCATTTCAGCAGATCCCCGGTTGTGGTATGCAAGGAACTGGATCCGACAGCCATCAGGCTATTGCCGATGCGCCGCAGGTTACCAGACTGCATGGCATAACTTGTCACGCGTCCAGGCAAGATCTCCTCATGGTCATCCTGAAAATATGTTTGGGTCATTCCGAGTGGTACAAATATCTCGTCGTTCATAAAGGAACGGAAAGATTGCCCACTGATACGCTCAATGAGCAAAGCTAGGAGGTTATAGCCTGTGTTTGAATAACTGTATTGTGTTCCGGGAGTGAAATTCAAAGTTTGCTGGCGTTTGACGAAGTGGAGAATTTCCTTCATGGAAATCACATCCTCCATGCTTCGTCCAGAAAGTGCAAGCATTCCCGGCCAGTCTCTCAGTCCACTGGTATGATAGATCAAATGCCGGACCGTGACCACATGTCCAAAATCTGGCAGTTCGGGCAAATAGGTCCTGATGTCTTCATCCAGAGAAACGCTTCCTTCATCAACCAGCATGGCGATGGCAAACGCACAGAATTGCTTGGATACCGACGCAACATCAAATACACTGGTGGATGAGATCGGGATTTCGTGTTCCAGGTTTGCCATCCCGTGCCCCTCATGATGCAGGATTTCATCTTGGTGCAGTACAGCCACGGCCATTCCCGGCCCACGATTCGTATTCCACGGCTGAATGATACGGTCTACCTGTGCATGTACCGGGGCATGCAATACCAGAATCAATCCAGAAAGCAGCTTGTACCTCATTGATCCAACTTCTCAAACCAGACATCTTGGGAACGCCTGGAGCTGACACTGAATCCAGTCAAGCGAGAGCTCTCCCTCTTGAACTGCAGGGAACTCAGATACCATGTGTCACTGGCAAAAGAATCTTGAGCTTTACGGGATAGCGTCGCCAGCCGGCCTCGACTTGAATGCACACGCAGGGTATCGGACACAAGCGAAATATACACTGTGCTGCCAAGTTCACGACTGTGATAAGTCCCTTCGTATGCGTACAGGCTTGTTTCTTTAACGAACAGAGCGGCAACCTTATGTGCCATCTCGGACGGGTTGAACTCTTCCAGATTTCCAAGTACCACAATAGCAAGATCATGATCGGGAAAACGGCCTGCCCAAGCACGATATCCCCGGTGTGAACCGCTGTGTCCGATGGATTGAGTTCCCCGGAATCGCCCATATGTGAGCCCAAATGCGTAGTTCAGGGTGTCTCCGCTGGCGAGAACGCCTCGGGTATGTACCAGATCACGCGTTTCTGCTCCTCCGAGATCACCATTTTTCAGGGCAATCAGCCATTGGCCCAAATCCAGAGCAGTTGTATAGAGTCCGCTTGCTCCCACGCTGGAATAGTTTACGCGCTGGGCCTTGTATCCCTCAGGTGTGGTGACATAACCGGATGCGACATTTCGGGTAACCTGTCCCGGGATTCCGCGAAAGTAAGAATTCGCCATTCCGAGTGGGTGGAACAGGTTTTCGCGGGTCCAGTCACTGAATGACTGTCTGCTGACACGCTTAATGATTTCTGCCATCAGCGTATACCCGGAGTTACTGTACAGGTATTGGGTACCTGGATCAAAATTCAGAGTTCTTTGCTGATAAAGCAGACGCAAAACGTCTGCCCTGGTAATCCTGTCATCCATCCGGTATCCCGCTAGTGCCAAGAGGTTGAACTCGTCGCGTAGCCCACTGGTATGATGCACCAGATGTTGTATGGTAATGGGGGAGTTGAATCTGGTCAGTTCCGGTATATAATCTGTCACTGGATCCTGAAGAGAGATTTCACCACGAATTGCAAGAAGAGCAATCCCGTAGGCAGTAAACTGCTTGGAGACACTTGCCGCCATAAAAACTGTACTGGCGGTAACCGGGATGTTATGCTCCAGATCGGCCATGCCATACCCCTTGGCAAGATAGATGCTGTCCCCGCGTATGATTGCAATAGCAGCACCTGGAGTGTCTGGCTGGTCTATGGAAGAAAAGAGGGAGTCCACGCTGTTTTCCAGTGACTGCCCGGATGCAGTCCATGTGAGGGAGAGCAGGCATAAAATCAAAATGTTACGTAACATTAGGTATCGCAGAAACCATAAATTACTCAGTATCCATGAAGCTGCCAAATTCCGTTCTCAAGATCTGCTGCTTCCTGACAATCCTTGGAGGCCCCCTCTCAAATCCGGCAACGGCGCAAAAACCACTCAGGATTATTGCCTTCGGCGGGCATCCAGATGACTGCGAGGTACGCGCTGCCGGGGTTGCTGCAATGTGGGCGGCCATGGGGCACAAGGTGAAGTTTGTATCTGTTACCAACGGGGATATCGGTCATTATGCAATGGCAGGAGGCCCGTTGGCACTTGTACGCAAAGCCGAAATCGAAAACTGTGCGGAGATACTGGGTATTGAAGAATCCATCATGCTGGACAATCATGACGGAGAGCTCATGCCCACGCTGGAGAATCGAAAAGTTATTGCCCGGCTCATTCGGGAATGGCAGGCCGATATAGTCTTAGCCCCGCGGGCCAATGATTATCACCCGGATCACCGATATACGGCGATCCTTGTCCAGGATGCCGCCTTTATGGTCACCGTTCCCTATTTCACTCCCACTGTCCCCCGGATAGAAAAGAATCCAGTATTCCTGTATTACTATGATCGCTTTCAGCGTCCGTACCCTTTTGAACCTGATATCGCGGTGGATATTGGTTCTGTCGGGGATCAGAAGTACACCTGCATGGCAGCGTTGAGGAGTCAATTTTCCGACTGGAATGCGTGGCACGGCGGCTATCTGGATGAGGTTCCCCAAGAGGAGGAAGCTCGCAAAGCATGGATTCGTGAGCGTTTCCAGGCGTGGGATGCCAGTGTGGCGGACAAGTACAGAGATCTGCTCATTGAGTATTACGGAGAGGAGCATGGCCGTACTGTTGAATATGCGGAGGCATTTGAGATTTCCGAGTACGGAAGTCAGCCCACACGGGAAGAACTTCTAGAACTCTTTCCCTTTTTCAGAGAGCAGGAAGGAGCCAATTGATATGAATTGGAGTGACTTTGCGATACAGGTCTTCCAGAAATACAACAGAAACAACTCTGGATTCGGCTACCGCTTCACTTGTTGCTTCGGGAATTGACTAGGTTTATTGCGGCATTCCGCCAGATAATCCAGTTCTGTTGCCCATCATGTACCATTCTCCTGTTTGAGTCAGAGGAATGCACATGGAAACAAGTGACTCGTGCAGTTCTCAGACTCCCTGAATCATTTGTCACGCCGGATCGGTATGCACCCGCATGGTTTTCAAGGATAGGTCTGAATTTGTTTTCCAGTTTCGATCCTTGTTTATAATGCAGGTGAAGTCTGAGATTTCGTGACTGGCAGGCTCAAGCAAACAGCTAGCAGGTCGTGTGCACGGCTGTTCATAGCAACGAAAAAAGCCGAAAACAGCATAAACAAAGGATCGGTTTTGCCTCATATCCCGAGCGGGGAACCCACTACATAGGCAATCACAGGTGCCACTCTGAGATGTGCATGTCTCACAGTTTGGGGGATGTGGCAGACAAGACACTTCCAATCACATTCCTGTGGCGATTTTCGCACAGGGAATCGCGACCGCTCACAGGTTATATGGTGACCTGTCAGTTTTATGATGATTTACAAAGGAATGCAGCTGACCATAACATCCATTGTTCCCGTATATCTTCCCGCTGGGGATCCCCGAAAAACGGTGGCTGTGCCACCGAATTGATAATCTATGGTTAATTCTCCGTCCTCAAATTCGAACTCACGCGTACGGTCAAGAATTTCGATCCAGTCCTCTCCGGCTTGTGTACTTGACCGTGCCCAGCGCGGATAATAGCCGATCACGCAAGGCCCAGATTCATCCGCTATTTTACTACAGCCTTCACGCAGGAGATACTTCGGATAGAACAGATTAACATCAATTCTCCTTATATTGGATGCGGTCACGGTTGCGGTACCAAGGATTGGGGATCTTCCCCTGTATGGGAGATCTTCATTGGACTCATCCTTGTATGAGAAGTCTGTAACATCCAGAGGACTCAAATCTGCCTTTCCCGTCCCGAGGATGGGGACTTGGAGTTCGGGATATCCCACCACACTCCCCGTAATTCTCAGTTCGCAATCAAAAGCCCGTTCAAGTTCAATGCGTACAGGTACCACTTTGTCAGCAACAAAAGGGTCTTCTTGTGCCAGGCTGTTCACATTGAACAGGATCACAAAAATCATGGAGACAGAGGTATATTTCATCCTGTACATTGTATGATGACCGTGTGCATGCAGAAGATACACTCAGTCATCCCCCTTGTTTAGGATCTGTCTGAAAATTAACACCCATAACCGAGTACCGGGGATTTCGGAGACATTTTCCCCACAGCATTCATGTATGGGACGATTAAGGTATTCGTTAGCAATGGGAGGTTCAGGAGAATTTTGCCCGAAGATTTGGTAATAGTAATGGATCCTGTTCGGAGATTTAACGCCCAAATCTGCCAAAAACCCCTCATACGCTCTCTAAACGGCATATGTTGGTGGTATTATGAATTTTCGGATGGCCACTAAATAAAGGGTGTATCCTGCCTCATATGTTATGGAGGTAACCCACTAACACAGGCAGTCACAGGTGGTACTGTAAGGGAGCGTATCCCACGATTTTGGGGGATATAACAGACAAGATACTTCCAATCACATCCCTATAGCAGTTTTCGTACATGTGTGCACAGCCTTTGCACAGGGAGTCGCGACCGCGCTCACAGGCTGTGTGGTGACCTGCCAGTTTTATGATGATTCATAAAGGAACACAACTGACCATAACATCCATCGTTCCCGTATAGCTTCCTGCTGGAGATCCCCGAAAAACGGTGGCTGTGCCGCCGAATTGATAGTTTGCGATTATTTTTTCTCCGGCCGGAAAATCAAAATTGAAACCCTCAGGAGGGATTTCGATCCAGTCCTCTCCGGCTTGTGTACCTGAGCGTGCCCAGCGCAGATCATAGAGGATCACGCAAGGACGACCAGATCCATCCCTTATGCCGCTACAGCCTTCACGCCGGAGTAACTCTGGATAGCGCACACGAACGAAAATCTTCTCCACATTAGATGCGGTCACGGTTGCGGCACCAAGGATTGGGGATCTTCCCCTGTATGAGAGAACCTCATTGGATTCATCCTTGTATGAGAAGTCCGTAACATCTAGAGGACTCAAATCTGCCTTTGCTCTCCCGAGGATGGGGACCTGCAGTTCGGGATACCCTACCATGCTCCCCGTAATATCCAGTTCGCAGTCAAAAGCTCGTTCAAGTTCAATGCGCACAGGAACCACCTTGTCAGCAACAACAGGGTCTTCTTGCGCCAAGCTGTTCGTGTTAAACAGGATTGCAAACAGCATGAAGACAGAGGTATATTTCATCCTGTACATTGTATGATGACCTTACGCATGCAGAAGATACACTCAGTTATCCCCCTTGTTTAGGATCTGCACAAAAATTAACAACCATCCCGAGTACCAGGGATTTTGGCGATAATCCTCCCCGCGGTGCCTGTGTATGGGGAGATCTTGATATTCGTTATCTCTGATAGATTTGGGGCAAAAAAATCCAGATTTCTGGTTACTCGGGGCTTCGGTCCCAATCCGTCAAAGAGCTTCCATTTTCGTCTGGGAAAACTTCTGTCTCTGTCCTTTGTACGCTTTCGAAAACTCATATATCGGGGGTATTGCAAATTTTCTGGCAGAACACTGCATACACATGGCAGGATTTATTCTGGGATGACATGTTCAGGAGCAGGTAATCATAACTCTAACAGTACTTGTGTACTTTCCTTCAGGTGTCCCCGCTGGAACCGTCAGATCGCCTCCGATTTGATAGTATCTATAATTCGGATTGGTATTCAGGCGAAATCTTGGCCCAAGTTCAATCCAATCGTCTCCAGAGGGGACATCTGATCCTGCTATGACTGGCACCCAACCAATCCGGCAAGGACCCTCTCCATCTTCCATACCCGAACAACGAGAAAGATAACTACGATCTGAATCTGGATATATAAACTCCACGCTGACATTCCAGCCGAAATTCTCCATTCTTGCAGTCACGGTTCCGATAGTCCGCATACCACCGGATGCACTGGATGTGAGGTCATTATCAGAGCGATCTTTATACGAGAACGTCCCGCCATCGCTCAGAGGACTAAACGTAGCTATTCTATCTTCCTCCCCCGATCCCGGGGCTTGCAGTGTACCGAAATCAAGATCTTCTGTCTTTCTCACTGTGCAGGCGGGTTCCAAACGATAAAGATCAATATTTACAGTAATAGATCCTGAGGTCTGATCATCAGAATCGTCATCACCCTGTGCAAAACTGTTTATAGCAGAAAGGATGGCGGCCAGCGAGAAGATGAGGATATGTCTCATGTGCGGCAGGATGGCTGTATGCCTGTAAGTGTAGGCAGAAACAAGAGAGGTTCAGCGAAGATAATGAAGTCAACTCTGGGTCTTTCGCTGATTTGAATGAAATTCAGCGAGGTTTGTTGCTCAGTTCCGCCTGACTGACGGAGTGCTCCGATCATTCATCGTTGAAGTTCTCACATCAAGAAGAGAGCAAGCAGAAATGGAGCAGACTGACAGGATATGCAGAATCCGGTGTATGTGGACGACATTTCGGACCACATGCCAAGACCGCCCGAATGAATCCGGTGTCATGTGATGAGAATGGTTCCAGTATTGTGTCAATACCATATATGGAAAATCAAAAATTTGCACAGAGGTTTGTTCGCCGTATGAAGGTCAAAGTTTCGAGGTTTTGCAAAAATTCCGAACGACAAAGAGACATCGCCCTGAGGATACTTTCCGGCACATCAGGTTAAGATGGAGAGATATTTTCGCAGGAGCTTCACCAGGTTTATTCTGTGGATGGTGACGAACAGGAATGTAGAGTTCGCGCTCACCAGAGCCGGGCAGGTCTGGTTTCCTGTGCTGTGCATCCGTTCGTTTGATCAGGGCTTTTACCGTCTTGGGAGAAGCTGCCGGAGATGAATATCATCCCAAAGGAAAGATGACGAAGGCAGAGGAGCGTCAACTGAATCTGGCATTCCAGCGAGGTACCTCTGTACTGAAAATTTTCATGCCTCACGCGATACAGACACTCTGGGGGCAGATAGTCGGTCTGTTACTAAAAATTCATCACTGCATTCTCCTATTTTCCCGAATCCCCTGTCTCTGAATCTACCTTCCTGCTCTGTATTCTGTCCGAATATTTCTTTTATTTTTCCTGTCTTTTCCGTGCTGTCTGCTCCTGTTCCTCCATCCACACCCCGACCATATAATCTCGCGGGGAGGAGATGGAGTACGACCTGTTTTCGGTCCGATACAGAATCCCTTTTGCCAAGGCCTGCTCAAATCCTCTTTCTCCCACTGCTTGTACGATCCGTTCTTTTTTGAATCCTCTCTCCAGGGACGCGCCTTGAAAGAGTTCCGCCAGACCGTCAAAGGTGGAGTCTTCCAGTTCGTCTGTCCGTCCCTTGCAATACTGCCTTTTGCCCTCTCTTCCTTCTTTCAGAGCAAGCTCCAGTGCTTCCGCCGTCATCTGGCCATCAGATTTTTTGAGCTGACGCACAGCAGCATCTGTATAGATCCAGAGATGCTGGGGCCATTCGTATGTTTCTCTGCTGATGCTGTCAATCCACATATCCGGGTCCTCCTTAATCTTCCCGTCCTTCACCAGCCAGTCACGGATCACGGCATGTTCGGACTCCTTGTCCAGTGTTTTCATCTCAATCAGACAGCGCAACGCCTTCCTGGAAATCCCCAGAGAGGCAAATGCCCTGGATGTCATCCCAAGCCCCCCTGCCAGCAGAATTAAGGGGTGATCCACACCTCCTGTGTGTATCCTTTTCAGGAGTATGCGTACTTCATCACGGTGTTGTTCTGTTACCTCCTTGTCTTCCCCCAGATGTTGGGCCTCGTCCAGAACAAGAAGGAGCGGCGTTGTTGTTAGCTTGAAGACATCTACAGGAGCATGAGGAGAATCATGTATCACTTTCTTGGTCCTGCGGGAAAAATGAAGATTTTATCAAGTCCACAACCTGTTTTTCCCTTACTTTTCTTTCTTGCGGGAGCAACCCAAGGGTGTCCAGCAACCTGCCTGAATGCCATAAATCTTCCGGGTCAATCTCAAAGACATCCCAGCCATGTTCTTCGGCCATATCCCAGCATTCGGAAAGCAGGGCGATTTTTCCCACTCCAGGTGGTCCTTGTACCAGAAAAACAGTTCCGCTTTCGGTATCCTGAGACTTCTTCAGTGTTGCCCGAAACATCTCCAGAATATTTTCCCTGCCGTGAAAGTACTTGGCAGGTCGTGATCAAACATACTCGTACTTCTTCCCATGAAATCCGATACCTATGGCTCTGTGTTTCTGCTACTTTCAGAAATAATCTTTGCGATAAGAAGGTTCACGAACTGTTGCTGCTCTGACTCTGCCATTCTGTTTCTATCCGATACGTTCTTCCGATGTCGTTCCTTTGATCCGCCTGCAATGTAGACATCTCTTCACCATGCAGTCATATGCAACGAGTCGTCGTCACACAGAATGCTCTGGACGCAGACTCAAAACCCTGCATCCCGTACAAGCGAGGGACAAGATTCGTTCAGAAGAGCTTCTTTCGTAAACAAACCGCGAATCGGAGGAGATCATCTGGAAAATCTCTGCGTTCCATTTTCTGATCCCAATCACGAGTACCTAAAAGAGTCTTTTTGCGAAAGGCACCTCCCAGAATGCATTCCAAGGATTCCCATTCTCCAGGTATGAAAACAGGGACAGGTTCATTGTCCGTCTCACTGATCCGTGAGGTCTTTTGTGCGGAACATGATCTGATTTCCTGCCTCGAGGCAGCCCGCAGCCAGGGAGCAGAGTTGGCCGTACTGCCGGAATTGCCGCTGAATGTATGGTCCCCAGCCACAAAAATAGCAAAAGAAGAGGATGCAGAACCACCGGGTGGACGCAGGGAGATCATACAGCGCAGTGCTGCACGAAAAGCAGAAATCGCAGTGCTTGGCGGAGTGATTCGGAACATGGAAGATGGCCGTCGAACAAACCTTGCATTTCTCATCAGTCCACAGGGAGATATCACAGGTTCATCTGCCAAACATGTTTTGCCGGATGAAGAGGGATTCTGGGAGTGTGATCACTATGATGCAAGTGAAGAGCCTCCATCTGTGTTCACATATAAAGGGGCAAAACTGGGGATCCAGATATGCTCGGATGCCAATCGTCCCACAGCGGCACAGCTCCTGGCTGCCCGGGGCGCAGAAATCATTCTGGCACCACGGGCAACCAGTCCATCTTCATGGAAGCAGTGGCGTCTGGCCTATCAGTCCATGGCCCTGACGACTTCCGCCTGGGTTGTATCCGTTGGCCGTCCCCGACCAGAATTCGGGGTAGACATGGGAGGCCCTTCCCTGGTTGTCAACCCGATGGGCGAGGTTGTTCTGGAAACCACAGAACAGATCGTCACAGGGGAGCTGGATCTGCAAGCGGTGACCGAAGCTCGCCAGTCCTATCCAGGCTACCTTGCATGGCCGGCCAACGTGTATGCAGCAGGCTGGCAGAACATTCTTGAAAACCAGTAGACTGATCAACCCATGAACATCAAACTCATTTTGTTTACTCTCGCCCTGATGATTTCTCCTCCCTCCCTTCTGGCGCAGAAAACAGAAATCATTCAGACACTGGATGCCAGAGGCGAGGAGTATTTTCAGGCAGCTCACCAAATCTGGGAGTGGGCCGAAGTAGGATACCAGGAAGAGAGGAGCAGTGCGCTTTTGCAGGAATTGCTCTCCGGCGAGGGATTTTCTGTTGTGTCCGGGGTTGTCGGGATTCCCACGGCCTTTGTGGCGGAGTATGGCAGTGGTACACCTGTGATTGGTATCCTGGCGGAATTTGATGCCTTGCCGGGACTGTCACAGATCGCAAGTCCGGTTCGAGAGCCGCGGGTGGAGGACGGAGCGGGGCATGCGTGTGGTCATCATTTGTTCGGCGCCGCATCCGTTGGAGCCGCGATTGCGGTCAAGGACTGGTTAACATCTAGCGGTCAGAGTGGAACGATTCGGGTTTATGGTACACCGGCCGAGGAAGGAGGAGCAGGAAAAGTGTACATGGTACGAGAAGGGCTCTTTGATGATGTAGATGCGGTGCTTCACTGGCATCCCGGTGATCGCAATGATGCCAGTCCAGCCACGACCCTGGCAAATCGTTCCGCAAAATTCCGATTCTATGGACATTCCACCCATGCAGCCGGAGCCCCGGAACGAGGGAGAAGTGCACTGGATGGCGTGGAGGCCATGAATATGATGGTCAATATGCTACGGGAGCATGTACCCCAGCAGACGCTCATCCATTATGTGATCACACGAGGAGGACTTGCCCCTAATGTTGTTCCAGACTATGCCGAAGTCTACTATTATGTACGCCATCCGTCGGCGCAGACGCTGGAAGAAATTTTCCCGCGAGTAGTTCATGCAGCAGAGGGAGCAGCTTTGGGAACAGGCACTGCCATGGATTATGAGATTATCCACGGTCTCCACAGCGTATTGCCCAATGATGTCCTGTCCCGTGCAATTCTGGCGAATATGGAGTCTGTTGGAGGCATCACGTACGATGAGGAAGAACAGAGCTTTGCGGAACAGATCAGAGCAACCCTTGGTGACACCCCCACTTCGCTGGGATCAGAGTCCACCATTCAACCATTTTCCCCCAGAACCACAAGAGGTTCCACGGATGTGGGGGATGTAAGCTACATGTCACCTACAGCGGGTTTCTATGCCGCCACATGGGTTCCCGGAACAGCAGCTCACAGCTGGCAGGCCGTGGCCGCAGGTGGTATGAGCATTGGTCAGAAAGGACTGGTACTGGCTTCCAAGGTGCTGGCTATGACCGCAGTGGATCTGGTACTGGATGAGGAACTGCTGCCTGCCGCGAAAGAGGAGTTCGAACAACGAAGAGGCTCAGATTTTGAGTATCGGCCGCTCCTTGGTGATCGGGAGCCACCACTGGATTACCGAAAATAGAGGATGAACACATGAATTTCGGGCGAATTCGTATATGAACAGAAAGACGGATGGGCCGCATCCATAAATGACAGGAATTCAGACACATGATCAGTTGCGGAGCTACTAGGTGGGCCGGGAATGATGGACAGGCTATGATGAACATGAGCGATTGCAGATCACCATTTCTGGCAATTCTTCCACAAATCCATGTGAGAAGAGGCAGGTCCATATATGGTCAGAGAGTACGGGGTATCGTGACTGGGCTGGCATGTTTGCTGTTCCTGCCACTTTTCTCAACAACCGCTGCTCAGGAAGCTCCAGAGTATCGTTCTGGTCTTGTTGTCGTTCAGTTTGATTCTGTGCCGGATAGGAACGGAAATTTCAAGCGAACCGGGCTGGAAGGATTTGATCGCGCGGCATCCAGATACGATGTCCACAGGATGGAGCGTGTATATCCATTCCTGGATCATGTAATGCCAACGCCAAGGACACGCCGGAATTTATTGGCACTTCGCCGCACGTACTATGTACATTATCATGCGAAGTCTGCTCCGACGACCGTGGCGGGGAGTCTGTCCAGAGTCCAGGGAGTCGTGTATGCCGAACCGGTTCCCGTACACCGTACTCATGCAGCAGGGCAGATGCAACGCGTTGATCCCAATGACCCGAAATACGGAGTGCAGTCCGAGCTTCGATTATTACGCTTGCCCGAAGCGTGGGATGAAGTCAAGGGCGGGGAAGGAACCCCGAAAGTCGTCATTGCTATTGTGGATGGCGGGGGAGAGTGGCGGCATGAAGACCTGCAGGCAAATGTATGGATAAATCACGATGAAATTCCGGGAAACAAGATAGATGATGATAATAATGGATTTATTGATGATGTTCACGGGGTAAACTTTACGAATGAGGACTCGACCAACAATGATCCGACGTGGCGGCGTGGATTATTCGGAAGACCGCAGCACGGAACCGCCACATCGGGAGCAGCCAGCGCAGTGAGCGACAATAATGTCGGAATTGCCGGCGCGTCATGGAATGCACTGCTCATGCATGTCAATGCTACGGATCCACTCGGATTCGGGATTACGTATGGGTATGAAGGGATTCTGTATGCAGCCATGAATGGAGCCAGCGTTATCAGTACAAGTTGGGGAAGTCTTGTGCCAGATCTCGCAAGGTCCCGATTTCTGGATGAATCGCTGGATCTCGTCACGGACATGGGAGCACTTGTGGTTGCTTCCGTGGGGAATTCAGGGATGAACATTGATATATTTCGCACTTACCCTGCATCCCATCCCCGGGTCCTTTCCGTTGGCGCGACTGAAAAAAATACAGTGCGCCTTGCATCCTTTTCAAATTATGGGAAGCTGGTGGATGTGTTTGCTCCAGGGGAATCTATCGTCACAACCGGGGTAGAGAACAAGTATATTCAGGTAAACGGAACATCGTTTTCTGCTCCCCTAGTGGCTGGAGTCGCTGCTCTGGTCAAAACAAAGTTTCCAGACATGACACCGGATGCATTGCGTGAGAAGATTCGCTTTTCAGCCGAAAGCATAGATTCAGAGAATCCAGATTTTGAAGAAAAACTTGGGCGCGGGATCGTGAATGCTCTGGCAGCAGTACGGGAAGCCCGTGTACCGGCCCTCCGCCTGAAGCGATGGTCTTGGGAGGACGATGACGGAGATCATGCCATCGCTTCCGGGGATGTAGTCAGGATCAGGGCTCTCTTTTTCAATCACCTTGCGGATGCTGCGCGGCTTACTGCAGGAATCACAGTACAGGAGCCGTATTCTTTCCTTGATCTGCGCCGCAGCGAGGCAGATATTGGGTTTCTGGCAGGCGGAGATTCTGTGGAGGTCACCTTTGAGTTTTCTGTGAATGCTGATGCGCCGCTGAATCAGCAGATTCATTTGTACACACATGTACAGGCGGAGCAGATGGAGGATATGGCTGACATGCTGTCCTTTCGTATAAATCGTTCTCTGCAGGCAGTTCATCAGAGTCTGAATGTCCTGTATACTGCCACGGGTGGTGATCAATGGCACAGGAAGGATAACTGGAATTTCAAAACGGTTCCCACCGAGAAGGAGTTCGGTCAGTGGTATGGGATTTCCATGAAGGAGGGGTGGTTACGTGAGTTACGACTGTCCAGTAATAATCTCACGCAGTCAATTCCAGCCGAACTTGGAGAGCTTTCTGAATTGCATCTACTTAATCTGTCGGGCAATCTCCTTTCCGGTTCGCTTCCTGTTGAGATCACAAATCTTTCCGAATTAAGAAAACTTGACCTGTCTTCCAATTCTCTCTCAGGTTCGATTCTGTCCGAGTTTGAGGCTCTCCACAAGCTGGAGCAGCTAAGGTTATTCAACAACTCCTTCTCAGGCATCATCCCAGCCTCGCTCGGCAATCTTGTCTCCCTGAAAACACTTGATCTGGAGAGAAACTCTTTGTCGGGATCCATTCCCCCGGAGCTTGGCAATCTTTCCATGCTGCTGTGGCTGGGACTGCGGGAAAATTCGCTGTCGGGTTCCATTCCCCCGGAGCTTGGCAATCTTTTCAGGCTGTCTGCGATTGATTTGGGCGAGAACGACTTGTCGGGATCCATTCCGGCGGAGTTCGGGAACTTGCTGGCCCTGGAGTGGCTGGTTTTGCGAGAAAATTCTTTATCGGGAGTGATTCCTCCCGAGCTGGGCAATCTTTCCAAACTTACTCTGATAGACATTGCCTACAATGCTCTGTCAGATTCACTTCCGTCTGAACTTGGCAACCTTCCCAGGCTGAATGCTTTGGATATCTCGTATAATTCTCTGACAGGCAGTCTTCCAAGAAGCCTTACACAACTGGAGAAT
The DNA here is from genome assembly GCA_965203305.1 of Rhodothermales bacterium. Classification (GTDB taxonomy): domain Bacteria; phylum Bacteroidota; class Rhodothermia; order Rhodothermales; family Bin80; genus Bin80. The sequence continues at coordinate 1,129,188 of OZ241874.1, forward strand.
CTTCAGGAATTTCATTTTGAAGGTCAGAGCCTGTGTGCACCAAAGGATGCCGAATTCCAGACATGGTTAACGGGAATCTTGGATGTGACTGGCAGAACATGCGGGGAATTTGGATTCGCAGGAGGTATTCGGGACCAGAACTATCCGGTGGGGCAGCCTGTCCCTCCGCTGGTTCTGCCCCAGGCAATTGATGGAACGGCTCCTGTCCAGTATACACTCACTCCAGACCTGCCTGCAGGTTTGCGCTTTGATCCCCTGACACGAACTCTCCATGGAACTCCCACTGTGGTCACCGCATCTGCCATAAACTATACCTACAAAGCGGTGGATGCAGCCGGGAATTCGAGTAGCCTGCGGTTCACGATCAGCATACACTCACCGGTCTCCAGGCAAAATGAATCACTACCGGAAGCATTTGTGGTTCAGGGAAATTATCCGAACCCGTTTCAAAAGTCTACTCGCCTGACATTTGATCTTCCATGGCAGGCTCATGTACGGGTAGAAGTGATGGATGTACTGGGTCGGCGTGTCTTGAGCATTTCGGGAGACATGATGAGCCCTGGCTGGGCAAAGAGTATACAGGTGCACGGAGGAGCCTTGTCTCCGGGAGTATATCTGTATCGTCTGATCGCAGATTCCACTCCCGGGCGTTTCGTGCAGACGGGCAGCTTTGTACGAACTCAATGAAATCTTCCTGGCAAGTTCGCTCACATTCTGAAATATCAACCGGAACATAGTATGCAAGTCCCTATTTATAGTTGCGGTTGAATGGATTGATACTGGTTTTGCCCGACTGGAATTCAGCATTGGCATCATACTCTGTTTTTGGCGGCGCAGAATGTGTTGGAGTCTGTTTCTCATCTGAGATGTGTGCAGAAATGCCTCATTCTCCTCAGGGATCAATTGATGTCTCTGAAATTCATGATCAAGTGACAAGTATTCTGGAAGGTGGTAAGGATGCCTTCATGCAACGTAAAGAGAAATGCGATTTTGATTACGGATGACGAAGTCGGAAGTACTGGAACTTGCGGTTAATGGGGAGAACTCTTTTGTGGAGTTTAAGCGTGATGACGGCCTTCGCCCTGAACAGCTGGCGAAGGAAATTGTGGCTATGGCTAATCTCAAGGGAGGTCATATTCTACTCGGGGTTGATGATGACGGGAGTATCGCAGGGATTCAGCGTAGCGACCTTGCGAAATGGGTAATAGACACCGTTTTCGCGCGATATGTACATCCCCAGATTGTTCCTCTCTATAAAGAGGTGCAGATTGACGGACAAAAACGGGTAGCAGTGATTACGGTGGATATGGGATCAGCCAAACCTTATGTGGTTCGTCACAGGGACAGAGAGGATTTCTATATTCGGTCTGGAAGTACATCTCGATTGGCTACGCGAGAGCAGATAATACGACTAAGTTCACTAGGCGGGATGCTGTACACGGAACAATTACCCGTCTCGGGTAGTGGTTTGGAAAACCTCAGCATGGAACGGTTGAGCGACTACTTGGCAACGATTATGGAGGATCAGATATTGCCAGCGAGTGATGAAGAATGGCATATGCGTCTTTGTGACTTGGGGTTTATGGTTGAACGTGAAATCGAGCCGCCTGCCTGCACGATTGCTGGACTTATCCTGTTCGGGCACTCTCCAAGGCGGTATCTTCCTCAGGCTGGCATACGGTGGATCGTATATGAAGGAAAAAGCAAATCGTACCAGTCTCCCGATGACCGTGTGTTTGATGATCCTATGGTAGCACTTTGGAAGAAAAACAGGCGAGGGAGTCGAGAATTGGTGGAAGATGGACTCATTGAGAAGCTGGTAAGTGCTATGCGGCCGTTTATTTCAGAAGAGGCAGACAGTGTGGATGAATCCATGCGCAGGCCTCGCCGTTGGCTATATCCGGTTGAAGTGCTGCGAGAGGCAGTAATCAATGCGATTGCTCATCGTGATTGGACACGTTATGAAGAGATGGAGATTTCGCGATATGCCGACAGGGTGGAGATATTCAGCCCAGGCAGTCTGTTGAATGGCATGACTGTGGAGAAGATGGTTGCCGGTCGACGCGCAGCGCGTAATTCGCTGATTGTCAGAGTTTTGAGCGAATATAATTATGTTGATGCAAAAGGTATGGGGGTGAGAAACAAAATCATACCTCTCATGCGGGACCAAAATGGTACAGAGCCGGAATTCGTAGCAACCGAAGACTATCTTCAGCTAATCTTGCGTATCAAGCCGCAGGATGACAGAGCTGCCTCGGGTTAAGCGGGTACTCAAATGGCAACAATGCAGTTACTCCTGCAGTCTGAACCAGAAAGTCACAGCATGGTTGCTCATGCGAGCCTACTGTAAAAATCCCGGATGACGGAGAAATATCGCTCTGAGAGTTCTTGTAGCCATATCGGTTAAGGTATACAGATATTTTTGCACGAGCCTCCATGTGAATAAGTCTTGCATGATCTCTGATCATATTGGTGTATGCTCCTTACCGAAAAAAATTTCTTAAATTGGAACCGACAGGTTGTAAAATTCGTAAGCATTACTGTACTCTCTCATGCCAAAAAGCAAAAACAAGCCCAACCTCCCGCAGTCTACCGAAGAAGAGGTGTTCGTCTATGTTCTTCTGACACGTTTTGGCTGTACGGGGGAAGAAGCAACTGCACTTTGGAATATCATCAAGAACATGGCATCTTCAACTGTAATTGACCGGATTGATGCTGGTTATACTCGGCTGGAATCCAAGATTGATGCACAGAATTCGCTGATTGATGCGCAGAACTCTTTGATTACTGCACAGAATTCGAAGTATAATCTGTTGATTGGGCTGATCAGCTCCGGGCTGGCTTTAGTTATTGCCACAATAGGTTGGCTATTGGCTGGTGGCGGCTCTTAGTTCTGAATAGTAGCGTATTGGAATACTGCTTTCCCATGAAAACTGGGGAGTTGTGCCGATGTGCTTGCTGCTGAGCTGGGATGTGACCGTCTTCGCAGAAATACAGGCATGCGGGACCAAGTCAATATCTCAGCCCCTCGCCCGCCTTGCGGTCACGTGATTACTCCTCCGTGTTTCCGTCAAAGAACTTGTCCAGGACATCCTCTGAGTTCGGAGGACCAATATAGGTCCCGCCCCAGCCAGCAAGAAGGGAAGCCAGAAATCCCCATATGAGCGGGTCCAGTCCAAGGGGACGGACAGGAGTCATCCCTCCCGAAATCGCGAAGCCAGTCAGGTAAAGCATCACATAGACGGCTGTTCCGAATGTCATGGAGGTTATAGCTCCCGACCCATTGAACCGGGGCCAGTACAGCCCCAGTGCTACAGGAGCCAGAAAAGCAACGGCCAGCCCACCTCCGGTAAACACAATGATATACTGCAAAAACTGAGGTGGATAGAGTGCTCCCACGGTGGCCAGCAACCCAATGAGAAGGGTAGTACCGTAACTGAGCCACCGAAGTGTCCGCTCCGTAGCCTTCGGGTGGACAGACTGCTGATAGACATCACGGACAACGCTGGAGCTGATCATCAGGATAAAACTGTCTACCGTACTCATCGCGGCCGCAAATGGGGCAGCAATCAGGATGCCGGCCATCCACGGAATCCCTGCCCCGTCCGAAAGCAAATATGCCATCACAGGCATAATCCTGTCAGGTGTATGATCCAGCCCGGGTGCCAGGATCCGTGCACAGCAGAAAATGATGATCAGGGGGATATAGATCATAAAGAAGTAGATCGTCAGTGATGCAATTGCGCGGCGCAATGTGCGGGTGCCTGTGAAGGCCATCAATCGAACCATGTTGCCAGGCTGCCCCGTCCCTGCAAGTGCCCAGAAGACAAAGAAGGAAATTGCCAGCCCAAGGGGCAGGAAGCCATCCGGATCCGATGGACTGGGGCCTGGTGGCCGGACATACAGGCCCTTCCTGCCATCTCCACTCGCGTATGCGGCTAGCTCATGGATCACGGGTTTTGCGGGCAAGATCGGTAACTCTTCCCGTGTAATGCGGTCAATTTCCTGCGGTGTGATGACCTGTGTCACCTTCACAGGTTCTGATTCTTCGGCTCCTGCAAGAATCACTGCCGCTTCATTTGTCCGAAACAGCTTTCCTTCTTCCAGAAACCATGTTTCCGAATTGATTCTGATTCCCCCTGGCGGGGCAGGAGTGGCAGTTGTGAACGATGCAGTACCCAGGCGCGGCGGTTGCATGGACAGCATTTCGGAGGAAGCGTTTCGGAGACCACCCACTTGAGTCAGTGCAAAGATCAGCATCAGCATGACTCCGAGGAGCATGACAAGTCCTTGCAGAATATCTGTCCAGACAACCGCTCTGAAGCCTCCAAATGTGGTATAAACCACAACCAGGGCTGCAAATATGAGAAGCCCCAGAACGTACTCGGGGCTTGTGTTCAGAGGGATAAGATCGGGCAGGGCATTCTGCAGATGCAACGCCATCTCCTGATAGACCGGAGCATTCCCCAGCAACTGTTGCATGATGAGTGCAGCCAGTGTGAACTGAGGTACGAGGTATACGCATAGAAGGACCGCCAAAAGCACCGTGCTCATCAGGGCCAGCGTACGGCTCTCAAAGCGAATGCGAAGCACATCCGGGACGGTGATCGCTCCGGTCCGGCGGGATACGATGCTCATCCGTTTTCCCAGAATCCCCATCGTGCACAGAGGGAAGACCATATAGCTGGCGATCCAGAGGGCCAGTACCCACCCGTGCGCATAGATGAGAGAGGGGAATCCCGCAAAAGAGCCGGCAGAGGCACTGGTTGCTCCGAATGTCAGGGCAAGGGCAATCACACCCAGCCCCCGGCTCCCCAAAAAGTATTCGCTAAGAAATCTCCGCTTCTTGAAAGCATACCTGGAAATCACTGCCAATCCCAGAACCACCACGGTGTAGCAAACAAAAGCGATAAGCGAGGAATTCGAATCGCCAGTCATCCCGCCTCGTCTTTCATATAGAACAGGGCAAACCACAGGCTGTACACCGTCGCCATCATCCAGGGCAAGCCAATCCCGAACAGTACCCATTGTGGTACTCCCCATAGCAGCCCGATCTCCTCAGATCCGTAGGCAAACATGGCACAATACCCAATGGTCCAAGCCATGCAGATTGCCCATGCAATGAGAATATGCAGAGCCTCCTTCCGTGCCCGGCGGAACGCTGTGGACATTGCTATGAACTGATTTCCAGAATGAGTTCAGTTTCCACTGCGCTTCCCAGCGGCAGCTGGGCCATGCCTACGGCAGAGCGGGCACCAGTTCCTGCATCTCCAAGAACCTTTTGCAGAAGCTCGGATGCTCCGTTGATGACCAGGTGCTGGTCTGTAAAATCGGAGTCAGAGTTTACAAATCCTGTCAGCCGGAGTATCTGGACAATGCAATCCAGTGAGCCTAGTGCCTGGTGGATCATGCGAAGGTTATTGGCTGCGCAGAGTGCCGCAGCGCGCTGTGCTTCAGAAAGGTTCAGATCAGACGGGACTTTCCCGGCAAATTGCAGTTTTCCCCGGATGACAGGCACTGCACCGGATACATATGCGACGGTACCGATCACCGTTACCGGTTTGTACAGACCGCTGGGAGCTGGTGCATCGTCAACGGGATAGCCGAGTGATGCCAGTTTTTTGATTCGATCAGTCATGATTTTGAGGCAGTGAGTGATAGAAGAAGTTAAGCCAGTTATTGTAAAAGATGCCAGTTATGTCTTCGGCAGAATAGCCCCGGCCAGCAAGCAGCTGTGCCATCTTCTGCAGATCCGAATACCGATCCAGTCCGACGGGTGTCTGCTCCGTACCAAATCCTCCATCCAGATCACTGCCAATGCCAACATGCCGTGTATTTCCTGCCAGTTCGCAGATATGGTCAATATGATCAACAACCGTGGCAAGAGATACAGAAGACCGATCCGTCTCTCCTCGTATCCAGTCAGGATACAGCATCCATGCATCAAAGGCAATTCCGATCACAGCATTCCGTTCAATCAAATCCCGAATCTGTCTGTCAGAAAGCTGACGCTGTCCCGGAACCAGTGTACGGCAATTATGGTGGCTTGCCAGAACAGGGCCATGATAGCATTCCAGGGCTTCCGACATGCTATGGTCACTCAGGTGAGTCACATCCAGTATCATTCCCAGTGCTTCAAATTCCCGAAGCAGCGTATATCCTTTGGGAGTTAATCCGCTGTCCGTATCTGTCCCGCCGGCATATCGTCCTTTTCCGTAATGCGTTAATCCGGCAATGCGGATCCCCATTTGATGCCAGCGGTGCATATCGTCCACACTGAGTACAGGATCACATCCCTCAAAGCTCAGAATGAATCCTGGAGTTTCCGGGTTATTCCAGTGCAGGTCCAGATCGTCAGCTGTCTGGATAATGGAGGCCCGTTGCGTCTCTTCAAGCCATCTGTAGTAGGCAAGCTGCCCGTGCACATGTGCATGGGCAATGGAGGGGTGAGCATAATCCAGTTCTCTTCGGAGCATGCAGGGAGCAGGATCTGCCCCGCTCCTGGCAAGCAGTGTGGTCACGCAAACATGCAGATTTGCACGCGCAAGCTCATCCAGAGCAATCGTACACCTGCCGCGGAAAGGACCATCCGTATATTTTGCATCCGTGGCACGCAGATCTTGCAGGGAAAGCGTCAAATCCCGGTTAAACGAGAGCGCATTCCATGCCAGATCCAAATGGGCATCAAAAATAGGGAGGAAGGATTCAGCCATTGCCAGAAACAGTAAAGCCGGCACGCTGGATCAGCACCAGCGGCGGTCTGAATGAGATGGTTTCCGAGTACCCGCTTCCAAAAAAGCCAAACCCGTTCTCCACATTGGAAAATGATCCCGGTTCAACCAGAAAATCCTCATCAAAAACTCCGGTCGGCGATATCCATTTGCTGTCTCCTACATGGACCGTGACATGAATCTCCCGCAGGTCAATGATATTTGGGGTGACATCGTTATCCTCATCAAACAATTTGTAGATGTCCAGATAATCTCTGCGAAGATCAATATTCAGCAGAACCCCCTCCGTATCAGGGACCACCTGTCCGGCATAGTTGAATACAACAGGCCGGAATACAGGGTTATTCCCACTGGCATCAAATCCGACCAGAATGTATTCCACATCAATGCGGGGAAGGGCAGGCGGATCCCCCTCAATCATGAGTGGCATGATCGCTTGAGCGGGCTTGCGGGTATCCGGTTCCAGCATCTTCAGTGTCACAAGCGGGGGAACGGTTGTAATGGCTTCAGTTTGCGCACCATCCGAACGCCGGACTTTCAAGTGGTAGGTATCTCCCGCTGATGCCTGAAATTCCGACCAGTACACATGTCGGTAGTCCCCGTCTTCCAGTTGAATCACAGAATCATGCCATGCAAGAACTTCACCATTTTGCATGTGTGTTGTCGTTACGATTGCATCAATAGGGTCTGGACGAACCAGAGCTATATTCCGCTTTATCTCAAAGATTCGTACGGCATGCGTATCTGCTTTCGGATTGATGATCCCGAAGACAGAGAATGGATACTCCAGTTCAATACGCGTTTCAACTGTTTCTGAACAGGCCAGGAGCAGCAGGCTAAGAAATACAGATAATCCCAGATACTTGTGCATCTCAGTCAAGATCAATTCTGATCCCGGCAATCGGAACGATGGGCAGCTGATAATTTCGCTCCGATGTAAACAGGTCCAGTGCAAAAAGATTGCGCCGATTATACGCGTTGATGACTCCAGCCTGTCCTGTGAGCACAAACCTTTCAAAGACAAACTCGCGTTCAAGGGAAATGTCCAGCCTGTGATAGGCTGGAAGCAGAGCATCAAAGGGGAGACCATAAATGACACGCTGGTCATCAGGAGCCGTGAAAAGATTCAAGGCACCATCAAGCAGGAGAAATCCATCAAATCCGTACACCTGTGTAAAGGGGCGGCCACTGCCAAAATTCCATCGTGCGCTGATATCAATGTCCGCAATGCGTGTTGTTGCCACAACATTCAGTTGATGTCGTCGGTCATGCGGAGGGCGAAACTCGAACTTCTCGCTCCCAAACCACAATGCAGCCGATGGCTGTTTCGAGATATACCGTACGCTGGACAGTCCGTAATTGACATATCCGTAGAATTTTTGCCGACGAACTTCGGCTCGCAGCTCCACTCCCATGGCCCGTCCATCCGCTCGCTGGAGGCGAGAGGTAAATCGGGGATATGCAGTCCATTCAGCAATAAACAGGTCCTTCAACTGCTTGTAGTATGTTTCCACAGACAGCTCAAGCCATGGGGACGGGCTCACACGGTACCCGGCTAGTGCATGAACAGATCTGGACAGGTTTTCTGCCGGGGCACTGCGCCATGCTGTAAAAATATTCGCTGCATCCCGCCGGTCACTTAGCCCGAAAACTTCCTGGTGATACCAGCCAGCTCCCAGGCTAACTTCGTGTTCATCCTGTTGCCAGATGGCTCGAACACGGGCTTCCGTATGGTTGTACCCGTCTTCCTGTCCGGGAAACAGCTCCGCGATTGCGGTTACACGAGCCTTGAGGCTGGACGTGATGTAGAACTCCGGCTCTACATACAATCCTGCCTTGTGCCGCCGGCTCAGCCCAAATTCCGTATCCTGAAACAGTCCTCCCAGATCTGCAATGATCCTTGGGGCACGCCAGTATAATCCCCATTTCCATTGTGTTCGCTGATAAAAGCTGTTCATGTGGACTGCATACTGAAAGCCGGAGATCTCCGACCGGCGTACTGGATCATTCGCAGGTCCCTGTTTGGTTTCCAGAAACGAGTAGGAGAGATGCACTTCTGCAACGAAGGGGAGTGCATGAGGCAGGACGACATACCGGAGTCCGGCGGCAGCATTGCGCCAGCCAACTTCTTCAAGAATTCGATCCTCAGACTGCAGCCCAATCGTTCCCCGATCACTTGTATAAAGTCCACTGACAGAGAGCTGACTGTTGGAACTGACTTGTCCGTGTACCTTGAAGAAGGCATCTCCGAAGGTATAGGGCATATCCTGTGCGACATAGCTCTGGGCAATCTGTTCCACGACAGACTGTCGTGCTGAGGCAAGGAAGGAAAGTTTATTGTGAACGAGCGGCCCTTCAACCTGTACGGAGCTGATAAAAGGAGACAGGGACACAGCACCCGTATACTTGCGCTTGTCACCATTGCGGGATTTTATGTCAATGACTGAGGAGATCCGTCCAGTGAACGGAGCGCCGTACCCGGCTGTATGGATATCTGCCTGGTGAATGATGTCAGATGAGAAGGCGGAATAGAATCCGAGAATATGGTACGGCTGATACACATACATTCCGTCAAGGAGCGTCAAATTATGTGAAGGTTCCCCTCCCCGGATATAGTATTGACCTCCCCGGTCCCCCAGCGTAACCACGCCGGGAAGTGTCGTTAAAAAGCTCGCCAGATCACCAGAGACATCTGGTGCTGGAAGAATATCCATGTCCATGGGGCTGACTGTCTGAAGTCCGGCAGTAACTCGTGCAGCTGCGGATTCTGCCTGAGACTCTACAATGACTTCTTCAAGGACACCTGTTGCAGCTTGTAATGAGGCATTCAAATTCAGTCTCTGTCCTGCCCGAAATACAAGTGTGTCGGATCGTGGAGTGTAACCGACGAATGAAAAGCGCAGCACATACGTCCCGGGCGTAATGCGGGTAAGGCTGTAGATTCCATCTCTGTCGGTAACTCCTCCACGCAGGCCTCCGGTATCACTCTCCAGGATTACATTTACCCCTGCCAGAGCTTCTCCGTCGTCTGCATCCGTCACAAAGCCCCGAATGCTGGCGGTCTGCCCCCAAGTGGCACCGGTCCAGGGAGACAACAAAATCAGCAGGAGCAAGCGTCGCATATTCACCGTGGCGTGCAGAGGAGTAACGAATTGGATGCCAGAGTAACAAAAGCGGTTTGGTCTATTCACACAAGAGGGGATGGATCAGTTAATCTGGAACATGTTCTTGCTCGAAGTAGAATTTTGGTGCAGTGCCCAGAAAAAGCAATTTGGAGGCAACTTGTAGCAGGAAAGGCCATGGAAAATGATCTGATTCTGTGCTTGCAGCTCATTACGGAGGGAATTTCCATTGAATTGGGTTTGCCAGAGTACTACATATCCTGCACTTTTGCCTGTTTGTTCGCTTCGTCTGTCAAATTGCGGATAAATCACTAATTTAGTAAAATCCGCAAATGCCAATACACTCCATCCAGAAGACGGAATCATGACCAATCGACGCAACTTCATAAAAACCACCGCAGCCGCAGCAGGTATCACAACGATTCCTGCATCGGTTTTCGGGTCTGTCAGAAGTAATCGGACCAATCCGATAGGAGTATCAACATACTCGTTTTGGAGGTTTAATGGTCCGAAGGAAAATTATCCTATTGAGACCTGCATTGATCAGGCAGCTGCCATGGGATTTGACGGGATAGAGTTGCTTCATATGCAGATGGCTTCGGAAGAGCCGGATTATCTGCAGGGTTTGAAGCGGCGTGCCTTTGTGAATGGGCTGGATTTAATGGGATTCTCTACACATCAGGGATTTGTGTCTCCAGACCCAGAGGAGCGGCAGCAGAATATCAACAAAACAATTCGACAGATCGAGCTTTGCTATGAGCTGGGAATCCCTACGATGCGCCTCAATACCGGGAGGTGGGGAACCTCGGAGTCCTTCACTGCACTGATGGATAATCGTGGTATTGAACCGCCACTGGAAGGATATACGGACGAAGAGGCATTTGTCTGGGTAATTGATGCGATTGAACGCTTGATTCCCAAAGCCAGGCAGTGTGGGGTGCTTCTTGGACTGGAGAACCACTGGGGACTTGGCCGCACGCCAGAGGGGGTGCTCAGGATTGTGGAAGCGGTTGATTCTCCCTGGTTAAGGGTCACACTTGATACGGGAAATTTCCTGGAAGATCCGTACGACAAGCTGGAAATGCTGGCCCCTTACACGATTCTGATGCAAGCCAAGACATATTTTGGAGGAGGGACATGGTACACGCTGGAATTGGACTACCCTCGCATTGCGGAAATCATGCGCCGCCACAACTATGCCGGGTATGTCTCGCTAGAGTTTGAGGGGAAGGAGGGTGAGAAAACAGCCATCCCTAAAAGCCTGGAGTTGCTCAGAGGTGCATTTAGCTAATCCAGACAAGCCATAGCAATCCTCTGGAGCTGTGGAGGTTCACAGTCCCGAATCAGGGGCAGGCATACGGGCACTTTCGCAAGCTTCTTCTCTGGGGGCAATACCGAATAGAGCCCACAGGCCAAGACTACCCAGAGCCAGAGAACAAGCATATGGCCCTGAGAACAGGCTCAGCTTGCATTCCCCAAACGGATACCCTGAGCGTTCCTGACGGAACACAGAGGAGAGTATGCTGGGAGAAGCACCAAAGAAGAGCAGTCAAAAGACTGCTCCCCAAACCCTAGAGAGGATCTACGTTTTGCGCCTGGAATCCCTTTTCTCCCTTGGTCACGGTAAATTCTACGCGCTGCCCTTCATCAAGGGTTTTGTACCCGTCCTTGTTCACTTCTGAATAGTGGACGAATACATCTTTCTCGCCGTTATCACGCGAAATAAATCCGTATCCCTTTCCGGAATCGAACCATTTAACGGCACCTTGTTCACGTTCTTCCATAAGAATGTAGTCTTTCGACGTTAAAATTAAAGGTTAAACTGATTGTGTTAAGCGATTCAAGCCGTAAAAATTACAACTCTCATCTCGCGGTTATACGTAACTTTCTAAAATAGGTGCACTTTTCAAGAAAAATAATGCAGAGATTGTGCAGAAAAACATTTGCAAAACCGGGTAGACTCCCCAAAGCAGGATGTGTTACGAAGGATGGACAATTTATGTTTTAGCACAATCTTGTCATTGTCTACATTGCTTCAAGCTTAAATCGTGCCAAAGCATGTCCCTGCTTTGCGGCCAGTTGATACCATTGCACAGATTTCTGATGGTTGATCGGTACGCCCTTGCCATTCGTATATCTCTCTCCCAGTCTGTATTGTGCTCCGGCATGTTCCTGGTCTGCGGCCATTCGAAACCATCTGGAAGCTTCGTAAGCATTTAACGGGACACACTCCCCATTTGCATACATGTCTCCCAGACGAAATTGTGCTTCGGGCTTTCCTTGCTCTGCCTTTTTTCGCAGCTTCTTGACGGCCTTCCGACATGCCTTCGGTATGTCTTCACGGTGTACGTATTGACCTCCCAGTATGTACTGTGCCTTCTCATGTCCCCGTTCGGCAGCCAAGCGGTACCATTCAAAGGCTTCCCGCTGGCTTTCTGCTATGCCGATGCCATCATACAGTATGGATCCCATATTATACTGTGCTCCAGCGTGTCCCTGATTAGCAGCCCGGCGGAACCACTTGATGGCTTTTCGCTCACTTTTTGGTACACCCTGCCCCCAGAAGTACATCCCTCCCAGATGATATTGCGCCCCGGCCAGCCCCTGTTTGGCAGCCTGGCGGAACCACATGGCAGCATCCTTTTCATGTAACGGCACGCATTCCCCTTCCTTGTACATGAGTCCCAGCCGGAATTGTGCCTCGGCATTTCCCTGATCAGCAGCTAGATGGAGACGCGTGATAATCTTCTTATAGTTCATTGTCACATCCAGACTGGTTCGCCGCGACACTCCCCTGTTCGGCATCTCGCAGCATTTGAGTGCAGACAGTTCCGCGGAAAATCGGAGAGGAAATGAAATGTGCAGAGGATGGTCCCGTTCATTTCAGTTGAAACACATTTTAGTCAGGAGTTGCGGATATCTTTATCAGTCAAAATTTCACAATCCAGAGAGATATCCCTGCGAAAAGATTGGCAGCTTCAATCCTTTTTTTTCAGAAAGCAGAACGAGGGGGAATCTAATTCTGCTGCTTCAAACCGGTTCCAGAATCAATCGGCACAGTGATCTTGAATTCTGCCTGTGGCTTGCACAAGAATAACCAGAGCTGCAACCAGGAGGTTCGTACGGAAATCGGATTCTCCCACATCCAGTATTGATTCTATCTTGCAATCACTGTGGGGAGTGGCTCTGTTTCCCGTGAATTTTGCAGTACACAGGACAGGTATCTCTTCATTCTTTTCCAGCCGATGAATTGTCTCTAGGATCCTGATTTCTACTTCAACAGAATTTATTGTGTCCAATGCAATCTGTCACTTCCCAAATCCGGAGCACCCCGATACGCTACATCGTACCGGGGTGCTCTGTTTGGATTTCAACAGTCTCTTCCTTACTTCACCAGCATCATGCGTCCGGTCTTCACATGCCGTTGCTCTGCTCCGGTTGCCATGATCCGGTACAGATAGGTTCCACTTGCCAGACTGCCTGCGTTCAGTTCCGCGCTCCGGTTCGCCCCTGCCTCAAATTCCTGTGCTGGCAGTGTGATCACCTTCCGCCCCAGCATGTCTACAATCTGGATCTGCACCTGCGCATTCTCCGGCAGGTCAAACTGGATTCTTGTGCTCGGATTGAACGGATTCGGATAGTTTCCATGCAAGGTAAACTCCGCCGGAAGCTTGGCCATTTCGTTCTCTGCGCCGGTCACCGTCTGTATCGGAACGATCTTCCCGTTCCTGTCCACCCCCAGCATCGTCAGATCCCGTTTCGTCCCCGACAGATTTATCACCAGCGTCTGCCCTCCGTACCCGGACAGATCCAGTTCGTAGAACTCCTCTACCTCTCCATCCGTGGACTTCACCTGCATGACCTGCACCAATGGATCCAGTGCGATGTATCTCCGGGTGGCCTCATCCAGCATCAGGTTCCCCGCTAGTGTCATCACGGGCATCGTGGGATCGTTCGAATCCATCACCTGCACCTGTGCTGGTCCGAGATCCGCCGATCCGTGCACCAGTCGCACCTCTGCCTTGGTGGCCACCGACGAGGTCATCCGCATCTCCAGCACCTTCAGCTTCGGTTCTGCCAGACTCCCGTGGGCAATCACGGCATAATTTCTGTCGTGCTCCAAGGTTAGTGTGCTCGTGATCGCCTGCTCTGTCGGCACTCCCGCCGCCTGAATCTTCAGCAAATGACTGCCGGCTTCCACCGGACGATACGCCGTCGCCTCCCGGAACCGCAGGCTGCTGCGAATCCGCACCTCTCCCAGATGCACCTCTGCCGGCGTGGGCAGCGGCAGGTTGTGGATGAACTGCAGGTTCGCCCGTCCTCCGCTCAGATCGGCCTGGTCAATCGGATTTTCAATCCCGTTCGCCGCAATCCCGAAGATCGCACAGCTCCCCAAGCCAATCCCTTCCTGCGTCAGGTTCACTACCCCGCTCAGATAGCCATTCACGGCAAATGAACTCGCATCCGCCTGGGCAGGAACCCGTCCCGCCAGTTTCGGATTCTCCCAGTTGCAGTCCCACTGCACAAGCCGGAGCCCGGTAACATCGGTTACATTCCGGATTCCGTCCGCAACCACCCGAAGATTCGTATTCGTTGGCAACTCCTCCCCCAGATCAATCTTCCAGAAGATCGGGGCATACACATCCAGCGTCAGGTTACCTCCCGCCGCCGGAACCGTAAGGTTCTGCCATGCCGGCATGGCTCCCTCTGGCACCATGATCGGAGACACGGTCACGGCGGTGGTGTCATTCAGATCCGAGGGCAGTTGCAGGATGAGCGGACGATAGTGAGACATGTCTCCCTTCTCCATTCCCACCGGGAACAGATACCCTCCGCTTGCGAAGCCTGCCCCTGCAGTCCCCTGTAACATGTGACGCACCACCGGGACACTTGCCATGTGTGACTGGCGGGAGCCGCGCAGGATCGTAGCCTTGCATTTCTCGTCATTGTCCGCCCCGCACTTGCTCCCTGTCTGCGCTGACAGCCGACCACGCAATTCCCGCTCCACATCCACATTCTGTACCGTCCAGGTATACACCTTTGTACTGTCACTGTATACTTTTCCCCGGCGAAGTATCAGGGCGGCATCCTTCTGCTGCGTGATATTGCTCTTGAGCGTAATCCCCTTCGGGTTGTCCACCACAACCGTATCCAGCTCTGTCTTTGCGGCGGTCATCACCTCCTGCCTCTCTTCCCCCCTGAACGCAATCTTCGCATGCAGCATCCCCGCCTTCGCAAAATGGAAGTCTCCGTGCAAGACCAGCTGCGGAATCGCCGTGGGGCTCGTTTCCAATTCGTAGCGAACCGAGTCCTCTACCATATATGTCCCCATCACGGTCTTCGTCGTCTTGGGGCGCAGAGTCATCCCCACCGCAACACTACTTCCCATGTTTCTCCTCTTTTGCGTGAAATTTCCACGGATCTCCACATGATGCTCCCTGGATGATCTGACTCTCAGACCACCCATGTCATGGAGCGTCAAATCTCCCTCAAATACAATCTTCGCACCGTATGTAGAAAACGTAGCTGATCCCAGGGTAACATCTGATTTGATGGTCACCTGTTTTCCGTTCATAATCACTATCCCCTCCATGGCCGACAGGCTGTCAATCACAAGCTCTACATCTGAATCACTCGGGCCCAGGAACCGCAATATTCCGGCAGTATTTTCTGCAGTTCCGCTTGCTTTCGGGGTTCTGGTCCCGTCAAAGGTTACTGTATCCAATTTCCGGGCGTGGAAAATGTCGGTGTACTTGCTTCCTTTTGGCACATAAATATTCCCGTTCAGGGTTCCATGAAGAAATAGCTTTGTGTAGGGATTCGTAGAAAATGTAATGCCATTGCGCTTTTTCGTGTCTTCCGGCCCCAGCATCAGTGTGCCCGCTCCCAAATCTGCCATGGCATCCTTTTCGACTCTCATCTCTGCTGTGGCGTGAACATATTCGCCATCATTTACCCGCCCCAGCATATGCAAGTCTCCATCGCTGGTCATCAGTTTGCTCTTGCCGCTCACCGTTACCCTGCCATGCACGACCATATTCTCTGTGTGCAATTCGCCCGCTGTGACCACCACGCTGTACCGGTTCACTTGGGTGAGTGCATCCCTGTCAGTATCGCTGCTTGCGGTACGATGCAGGGAAGAGGTGCCCACGGTCAGATCTCCATCCACGATCAGCTTCCCTTTGGTGATCGTCAGTTTGCCAGGTAGCGAGCGGTCGCCACCCGCCATGATCTCTGCCTTCGCATGATCCACAATCATATCCCGCGGAGCAAACCATTCCAGTGCATTCGTCACCGTCCGGGGACCCGGGGTGACATACTTCAGAATGTACCGATCATGCACAGTGGGGCTTTTCGCTATATCCGTAGAGAGGCTCCCCGGATCATTCGTATCCTTCTCCAGCATCCCGTTCTGCACCGTGATCTGCTCCGTCACATGCAAGGTCGAGTCGGTCGTGCTTTCCACATCCACCAGCGACAGCGTGCCACTGCACAGCCCCAGATTCTTCGTCTTGACTACAAAATCCAGGGCCAGTTCGCCATTCCCGACATCAACCGAGAAGGAATGCAGCAGAATCGCAGACAAGTCAACCAGCTCCCCGGCAAGCTGCCCCTGAAGGAGTAGCGATTCGGTCACCTTCACATCCTTGTTCGCCATCAGTTCGGCGCGGGGCCCCACATGCAGTGTTTTCACCGTCAGCGGACCCTTCCCCGATTCCACCCGCAGATCCCCAAGCGTCACTAGCGCGTCCAGTGTAAGCCCGTTCGTGGCATCGCCGATAATGACACTTTCTGCGGCATCCGTGAGCACAAGGTGATTCCCGAACAGAAGGGAACCCTCATTCCCCGTGCACATCCCGTCAGAGGTGGCCGGGTACTCCATCCCAATGGTCTTGCCCCCGGCAGCCAGATCACCGCCTACACGAAGGGTATGGGTCGTCTTGCGCACAACGGCACCTGTTTTCAACGAGTCTGTGTCCAGATACACTCGTCCTTTGCCTCCGAAACTCGCCGTATCCTCCACCACCAGACTTCCCCCAATTGAAGAGGTCAGCGCGATCTCGGTGGCTCCCTTGTTCTGAGCAAGAGGGGCCATAAACAGCACCCGCGGAGCACACTGTGTCGCATCCGCCGTGGCACCTGTTGTCGTTTCGGTGAGCGTATTGGAGTACACATTCAGATCTCCCGTGATCGTTGCCATACCTGCGAAATGAACCCCCGGAATATGATCCGTCCGGAGCCCTCCATCCCCGGCAACATAAGTTCTTCTCCAGCGGTTCAAGTATTCACATGTATACCGTCTGTTGTTCAGGACATCTTGCCAGCCAACTCGAATTCCGGAATCGGCAGCGGTATTCGCTTGTCCATAGTCGGCTGTGTTGGTGTAGGGAGTCCCGCCATCCCGCAAGATCACATCCCCCCGGATCGTCGCCTTCTTCGCAAACACAATCCGGGAATCATTCCACTGCATCACATCCCCGTCCACGATCACATCCTCCCGGAAAATCAGGTCCGTCGAAATCTTTACGTCAGTATAGACATCGTTCTGAAGGCTTCCTGAAACCGTGACCGGGCCCACCCGCATCAACTCCACACATACATTGCCCATGGCAATCACCAAGATCCCGGACTGAATCGTTCCCGTGCCCCGTATGCGTTTGCAATCCTTCTCGTCGAAGCCTTGCGACATGGGCTGATAGGAACTACTCTCACGGAATTCATCATTATTCCGCCTGTTACTTCCGGTGGACTTATTCAGAAGCGCAATCTGGATGGGATGACTTGTTCCTTTCGTTACATCTTCAATCGTACCCTCCACAAGGATCTCCTTCCGGAGATGAACCACAAGATCTACCCCGTCAATCCGCAGACTGGCTCCGCGATGAACTTTCAACGGAGTACCGATTGGATTACCTCCCGTTGACAGTTCACCTCCCACTCGGAGCTCGCTGGTCTTTTCTGCCTTCTGACCTCCCTTCACGGTAAAACTCCTAGAGACCACCAGTACAGGAAGCTGCACGCTCTCTCCCTTGGGAATGGTCAAGGTATCGGTGATGGCGATCCGCTCCTCCGACTTGTCCGCAACGTAGAAAAACGGGACGGTCCTGCTCCCTGCGCTCAATGTGACATCCTCAAATTGGACGCTCGCCTTCGGATCCAGTTGAAACTGCCCTGCCGCAGCAATCGTAAGGGTGCCCGTGAACTGGATCGTTCCCTTGACGGGAGTGGTACTTCCCTGCACATAGGTCCCGAATTTGAATCGTTTGTCCACAGCAACGGTTGGGGCGGCCAGCGTAATGCTGCCCCCCGCCCGGCGAATCCGGATCAGGAATACATCCCCATCACTGTTGTTTGACAAGGCAAAGGCACGTTCCAGCGTACACGGACCATTCGCATTCGCAGGATTTATATTACCGCAGTTCCCGTCCGTCCTGCCATTGATCGGGTCTATTAGACGCGTCCTCTGTGCGAACGCACTGGAGGCCGTGAGGAGAAGACACAGAAAGAGGAATCCTGCCCCTATATCTTTTATGAACCATTAAATGGGGTAGTTTCCATGTGTGGATGCAGGGGGCAGGAGAGTCCGGCGAATGCTGCTGTTTTGTTAGCGCTGGAGGGGACGGTTGGATCTGTATCCATAACTTCCGTAAGTTTCACTTTCTCACAGCGGATTAACTCCCCGGGAGTAACTAGTAGCCCCCAGCATCTTGAATGCCCGGGGGGGAGATGTACCCCGGGGAGTTGCTGTGACCGACATCCTGTGAAGAGTATGTGCCACTTGAGCACCTATATAGGGGCAGATGACGGTCACCGCTGATCCGCATTCTTACTCACCTTCAGAACAAATATACGATGAATCCTGAAGTAAACTGCACTGCCTTTGCAGGCATTGACTGGGGGGATTCCTCCCATCAGGTCTGCGTTCTTGACTCCGAGGGCACCGTTCTTGGAGAGAAAGCCTTTGCCCACTCCGGGGAAGGGTTGCGTGATATGATCACTTGGCTTCTTGCTTGCGTCAGCTGTATCTCCGCCCAGGTTGCTGTTGCTATTGAGCGTCCGCACGGTGCCGTGGTGGACACGCTGCTGAATCGGGGCTTCCAGGTCGGTGCCATCAATCCCAAGCAGTCAGATCGCTTTCGGGACCGGTTCTCCCCCGCAGGAGCCAAGGATGACCGCCGGGACGCACGCGTCCTCGCCAGTGCCATCCGAACCGACCCGCACTGCTTCCGAATGCTCTCCCCGCTGCCTGCCGAGCAGGTCACTCTGCGCGAATGCTCCCGCATGACAGAGGATCTGACCGAGCAGAGAACCAAACTCACCAATCAGATCCGACAGCGACTCCATGAGTACTTCCCCCAATTCCTGGAACTGGGCGGAATGCTCTACACCCTGTGGCTGCTGGAACTCTGGAAACTCATCCCCACCCCAGAGCGGGCGAAGCGGGTACGGCTCAGAACAGTCGCCACATTGATGAAAAAGCATCGCATCCGTCGACTGACCCCGGAGCAGGTCCTGCAGATTTTACGAAGCCCGTCCGTCTATGTCGCTCCCGGTGTTCTGGATGCGTCTGTCCGGAATATCCAGCGCCTGTGTGCGCTGCTGCATGTGGTGAACGAACAGCTTCGCGAGGCAAAGCGTGAAACAGAAGCTCTCCTGGATGAGATGGATGCCGCCACACAGCCCGCCCCGGAAGAGGAATGCCCCGTGGCAGGGGAGAGGGGCACAGATGAATCCAGAAGCGAAGAAACAGCCACAGAGTCCGAATACCGACACAGCATCATTGCGATTCTCCGATCCATGCCCGGGATTGGAACTACGGTCTTGGCAACCCTGCTCTCGGAAGCCGGCGAACTGATCAGCAAACAGGACTATAGGGCCTTGCGATGTCTGTGCGGGGTGGCTCCCGTTACCAGACGATCTGGAAAAACCCGGACCGTCGTCCGACGACTGGCAATGCACAAGCGCCTCAATAATGCAATCTACCACTGGGCCATGGTGGCCATGCAACATGACCCCATCTCCAAAGCCAAGTACAGGGCCCTGCGGGCACGAGGACACTCCCATGGACGCGCGCTGCGAACCGTGGGAGATCGCCTCCTCGGAGTCGCATGTGCCATGCTCCGAAATGGAACCCTGTTTGATCCCGAAAGAATAAGCAGAGGTGCGCAGGCGTAGCCAGAAATCTTCCCCAAAACACACACAGAACCACACGCCGAAAGATCAGAACCTATGACTGCCAACCTCTCTTATATTGTCCGATTTTTACCTTCTATAAATGGTGAAGAGTCCCCCCCCCCCATTTTTGTTAGGTGTTTCATAGGTCTGTTGATTGGTGAAAAGTTTGACAATAAAGATCAGACCGCCGTGCATGCGGCCGCTCTTGCCAATATACACATTAATCAAGTGACATACGCAATCGTTCAGGATGTACTCGGGTAACGGCTTGCCATGCTTGGTTACAGATGTCCGCGGCACGATACCTGTGGTTTTCAGGGGCTGACTCCCCGAATGTGCAAATGTGCTGCTGCCTGGTGGTTTGCAAGTTCTGGTGGACCATCTCTGGGCAAATATCAGCCAGTGTGTTGCAAATACTTCCCATGGGGTACCCTTATGCCTGAAAGCCTTGACCTGTCTTGCCCATGACAGAACCGGAACAATCATGACGAAAACTACAGGAAGCCAAGCTCAAGTTTCGCTTCCTCGCTCATCATGTCAATAGTGAATGGGGGATCAAACGTAAGTTCCACATGCGCATCGGTTACCCCCTCGGTAAGCATAACGACGGATTCAACCTGACTCGGAAGACTGTCTGCGACCGGGCAATTGGGGGTGGTCAAGGTCATGGTAACAAAGGCACGGTCGTCCTCGTCAATACGAACCTTGTAGATGAGCCCCAGATCATAGACATTGACCGGGATCTCCGGGTCATAGACCTGTCGGATAGACGCAATTACCTCTTCCGCCAGTCCGGCCGTCTTGGCATTATTGATGACTTCGCAGTTCATGCTGCCATAGCAAGAGATGCTTCTTTCTGGATGCGCTCAATCATCCGATTCAGCCCATTTTTGCGCCGTGCCGTAATGAGACCAGGCAGTCCGATCTCGTCAATCAAGGCAAACAGGTCCGTCTCAAGAATGGTTCGCGGAAATTGCTCATTCAGAAGCCGAATCAGAAGAGCAATCATGCCCCGTGTGATCAGGGCATCACTGTCCGCCCGGAAATAGATTCGTCCATCGCGTACAGTGCTGTGAAGCCAGACCATCGCCAGACATCCATGGATCCGGTTTGCTTCGGTCTTGAGTGCGGTGTCCAGTTCTTCCAGATTTTCACCGAGTTCAATCAGATACTCACGTCGTCCGTCTGCATCTTCAAATAGCTCCAGATCGTCAAGCAGAGATGCCTTGCGGGTCTCTATGGATTCCTTGACAGGCAAGGGTTGTTTCGCCAGATCATGATCACGCATGTTTCGGGTGGCAGGTCTTGTGACGATTTCCTTGAGCCTTGTCACAAGCGCATCCACATCTTCCTTTGTGTTATATGCCCCGAATGAAGCACGGACTGTTCCCGGAATCCCGAAGTACTCCATGAGCGGCATGGTGCAGTGATGTCCTGTTCGAACCGCAATGCCAGCCTGATCCAGTGCATGCCCTACATCATAGGGGTGATGTCCTTCCAGCAAAAAGCTCATGGATCCGACTTTTTGGGAGGCGGTGCCTACAACCTTCAGGCCCGGAACTGTGACAGCTTCTTCATGGGCGTACTCCAGGAGTACATCTTCTTTTTTTCGCAGAGCCGCCATCCCGATAGTGTCAAGATAGTCAAGTGCTGCCGCCATCCCGATCACACCTGCGATATTCGGAGTGCCTGCTTCAAATTTATGAGGGATCTCCGCCCATGTTGAGGATGTGCGGTGCACTTCTTCAATCATATCCCCGCCTCCATGCCACGGAGGCATATCGTTCAAAATCTCTTCTTTTCCATACAGAAACCCGGTGCCAGTTGGTCCATAGGCCTTGTGGCTGCTTGCGCAGTAAAAATCACAGTCCAGTGCCCGCATGTCCAGGGGCAGATGTGGCAGTCCCTGTGCTCCATCCAGCAAAACAGCGATATTGCGCTTGTGTGCTTCAGCGATGATTTCTTCCACTGGATGCAGTGTCCCCAGGCTGTTGGAAACATGTGCCAGTACGAGGAGGCGAGTCCGGTTGTTCATCTGCCTCACCAGCGCATCAATACTGATGGTACCTGCCAGGGATACATCCAGTACACGCAACTGTGCGCCGCGCTCTTTTGCGAGTAGTTGCCAGGGAACCAGATTGGAGTGATGTTCCATGACGGTCGTCAGAATCTCGTTACCTGACCGGATATATTTGCGTCCGTAGGTAGCGGCAACCAGATTGATTGCTTCGGTTGTTCCCCGCGTGAAGATGACGGATCGCTCACTTGGTGCCCCAATAAACTGTGCTACGCGTTTTCTGGCGGATTCATACTGGTCCGTAGCGTGCTGGCTCAGATAATGTACACCCCGGTGTACATTGCTGTGTTCGTTGGCATAATAATTTGCCAGACGGTCAATCACACACTGCGGCTTGAGAGAAGAAGCTGCACTGTCCAGATAAATCAATGGCTGGCCATACACTTGCTGATGCAGTGTTGGAAAATCAGCCCGGATTTGGGCATGATCTGCCGAATCAGAATATGGCATAGTGCGGAATGCCCGCGTCAACGCAGCATGCGCTCCATATGGCTGTAGAGTACTTCATGCAGCGTCGCAACAGGTGCTTTTTCAATGATATCCCCAGCGAAGGAGGCCAGCATAAGCCGCCTGGCATCCTTTTCGGGAATACCACGTGAACGGAGATAAAAGAGTCCATCCTTGTCCAGCTGTCCAGTCGTTGCCCCATGAGAACACTTGACATCGTCAGCATAGATTTCCAGGGCGGGTTTCGAATACATGCGTGCTGTGTCCGAGAGTAAAATACTTCGGTTTGTCTGGTATGCGTTGATTAGCTGTGCATCCTCACGCACAAGTACCTGACCGTTGAATACTCCAACGGCATGCTCGTCCAGAATCCCTTTGTAGTATTCGGAACTGTAGCAGTTCGGTTTGGCGTGGTCGACGAAGGTGTTGTTGTCAATATGGGAGTTCCCTCGTCCCATGAACAGTCCGTGAAGCAGGCTTTCACAGTGTTCTGCACTGACCAGGATGGACAGGTTGTTTCGGGTCAGCTCTCCCCCGAACGTGAATACATCACTCTGAAATGTACTCTGCTCCCCCTGAGATACGCTCAAGTTCGTGATCCGGCTTTCATGTGGTGATCCGACTTGCAGATCCAGATAATCAACCTGGGCCTCGCACCCGACATGAATCTCCGTGACTGCATTCATCAGCACCGAAACGGAATCCGGAAACTCGGTTGACTGCACAACCTGCACGGATGCACCGTCAGCAGCATGAATCAGGATTCTTGGCTGAATCAGCACTGGATCCCCGCCGGTTACGGCATGGATAATGTGAATGGGGCGGTCAGACTTGTACCCGGGAGCAATGCTGATCACAGCCCCATTCCTGATAAAGGCTGTGTTTAAGGCCGTGAAGGGATCCTCATCATAGTCTGCATAGCTTCCCAGATGTGCCTGAATCAGATCGTGTTCTGCTACCGCAGAGAGATCTTTGATGGTGATTCCTGCCGGAAGTTGAGTCAGTCGGGATGACTCTGGTGTGAATCGGCCGTTGACAAAAACGACATCGTAGGCATTCAGTGCATCTATTCCTGTGACTGCAGCCTGCGCAGAACTCGGAACCTGATAGGTGTGACTTATGATCGGTGTGACATTTGTGTATTTCCAGGACTCACTTTTTCGCCCGGGAAAGCCGATCTCGGCGAATCTCGCCATCGCCTTTTCTGAGAGTTCCGAAAGCGGACCTGCAGTGCCATTCAGAGACTGATAGCGTTCATACGCTGCCAGAAAGCGATCCTCTATGCGATCATCCGTCAATTGGGACATCCTGCTTCTTTAGGCTTCGGCTTGAATCCAGTCGTATCCATGCTTCTCAAGCTCCAGTGCAAGATCACTGCTGCCGGAGCGAACGATACGTCCATTGACCATCACATGAACAAAATCGGGGACGATATACTCCAGCAAACGCTGGTAGTGGGTGATAATCAGGAATCCGCGTTCCGGGGTGCGCAACTGGTTGACCCCGTTTGAAACACTCCGCAACGCGTCAATATCAAGCCCGGAATCTGTCTCGTCCAGGATTGCCAGGGTTGGTTCCAGCATGGCCAGTTGAAAAATTTCGTTCCGCTTCTTCTCTCCACCGGAGAATCCCTGGTTTACCGAACGCTGTTTCAGTCGGGGATCCAGTTCAATCAGGGCTGCCTTTTCTTTCGCAAGTCGCAGCAGCGCAGCAGCTCCCAGTGGTTCCTGTCCACGATGTTCCCGTACCGAATTGACAGCCTGCTTGAGAAAGTTCATTGTACTGACCCCGGGAAGTTCGACCGGATACTGAAATGCGAGGAACACCCCCTCACGGGCCCGCTCGTCCACATCCATGTCCAAGAGGTTTTTTCCGAGATAGTTCACGGATCCGTTTGCGATCTCGTAATCCTCATGTCCTGCCAGGACAGAAGCCAGGGTGCTTTTGCCAGACCCGTTTGGTCCCATGATGGCGTGAACTTCCCCGGCGTGTACCGAGAGATCAACCCCTCTGAGGATGGGCATATCTTCTACGGAAGCCTGCAGCCCCCGGATTTCTAAAATTGGTTTCATTCTCCGTAATGTTAGACAAGTGTGATCCCGTGCTTATCCGACGGATCCTTCCAGTTCAATAGCCAGAAGTTTTCGTGCCTCTACGGCAAACTCCATGGGCAGTTTGGCCAGAATTTCCTGGCAGAACCCGCTCACCAGGAGTTTGATGGCATCCTGCTCGCTGATTCCGCGCTGCTGGCAGTAAAACATCTGGTCTTCTCCAACTTTGCTTGTCGTTGCTTCATGTTCTACCTGTGCAGTGGGATTCTGGATTTCCAGGTAAGGAAATGTATGTGCTCCGCACCGGTCTCCCAGAAGCATGGAATCACATTGCGTAAAGTTTCGAGCATTCTCCGCACCTTTATTAATTCGCACCAGCCCGCGATAGCTGTTATTGGAGCGACCAGCGGAGATTCCCTTGGAGATGATTGCACTGGAAGTATTGCGTCCAATATGGAGCATCTTGGTTCCGGTGTCCGCCTGTTGCCGGCCCTTTGTAAACGCGACGGAATAGAACTCTCCGACAGAGTGATTTCCTTTCAGGATCACGCTGGGATATTTCCAGGTGATGGAGGATCCCGTTTCCAGCTGGGTCCAGGAAATTTTAGATCCGGTCCCTTCACAGATTCCCCGTTTGGTCACAAAATTGAATACTCCGCCTTTTCCCTCATTATCCCCGGGATACCAGTTCTGGATCGTTGAGTATTTGACTTCGGCATCCTTGTGTGCGATAATTTCCACGACGGCAGCATGGAGCTGATTTTCATCCCGGCGTGGTGCGGTGCACCCCTCCAGGTAGGATACATAGGAGCCTTCTTCAGCCACGATCAGGGTTCGCTCAAACTGTCCCGTTCCCGCCTGGTTGATTCGGAAATAGGTAGAGAGCTCCATGGGACAGCGAACGCCGGCAGGAATATAGCAAAACGACCCGTCACTGAATACCGCTGCGTTGAGAGCGGCGTAAAAGTTGTCCGTATAGGGAACCACGCTCCCCATATACTTGCGAACCAGGTCGCCATGATTCTCAATCGCTTCGGTAAACGAACAGAAGATGATTCCGAGTTTGGCCAATTCTTCTTTGAAGGTGGTTGCCACGGACACGCTGTCCACGACAGCATCCACGGCCACGCCGGCCAGTACTTTCTGCTCCTCCAGAGGGATTCCGAGTGCCTCAAATGTTTTGATGAGTTCAGGATCCACCTCATCAAGACTTTCGTAGCGGGGCTTGTTTCCCGGAGCAGAGTAGTAACTGATGTTCTGAAAATCAATTTCAGGGTACTTGATATGCGCCCAGCGCGGATACTTGTCCGTATCAGAGGCCAGCTTTTCCCAGTGTCGGAATGCCCGGAGACGGGTTTCCAGCATCCAGTCAGGATCCTGTTTTTTGGCGGAGATAAGCCGAACTACCTCTTCGTTCAGGCCCTTCGGAATTGTATCCGAAACGATGTCTGTTGACCATCCATGCTCGTAGTCGCCTTCTGCGACTTCATGCAGGTACTGAGTGTCGGTATTCATAGTATACTGTGAGTCCGATCCAGGAACTGCAGGTGCCCGGATCCAGGTTGAGTATGATAATTTGTATAAACCTTCATCCGTTTTTTTCGTTCCTGTATGTAGCACCACTTCATGACTATCATCATTCTTAAACCGATTCACAAATGCTTCTAAAAATCACGAGACGGGCGGGTGAACAGCTTCGCGCGGTTGCCACAGAGGAGAATGTAGACTTGAATCAGTCCCATGTGCGCTTGTCTGTTGTCCAGGGCGGGTGCTCCGGCCTGACGTATGATCTGGGCTGGGATACGGAGACGAGGGATGGAGATGTCCAGGTTGACATAGACGGGTTGTCAGTTATCGTTGATCGTCGCAGCAAACTCTATCTGGATGGTACGGAGCTGGACTTTACGGACGGACTGGAAGGAAAGGGGTTTCACTTTTCCAATCCGCAAGCATCCAGAACCTGTGCATGTGGCGAATCATTTGGTCTGTAGGAGTTCAGTACGAGAGACGCAGACTTTTGCCATATGTACTCAGTTCAGGAGACCACCAAAACTGTTGATTTTAGCAGAGGTAACGAAGATGGCTGTACTAATTCATATTGACGGAGCCGATCATGAATTTGATCCGGGGCTGATCAGCGGTGCTCGGTTGTATGAGCTCTCTGGCGGTCTCCTGCAACTTCAGATGGATGGCTGGAATATCCCCGTGCTACCCGAAGATTATCTTCTCATTCGAGGTGGCGAGAAATTCATCTCTGAGAGGAGAGAAGGCGAAGAGAATTCTGTGCCCCCTGATGGACTCAAGCCATCCCTCAGCGGAGACCGGGAGGTTACGCTCCCTCACCCTAAAATTACAGTGCAAGATTTGAAGGCTCATGACACGCCATTTCCAGATGGACGCTTGTTTGCCGAGACTCCGGGGGGAATGGATGTGGAGATCCGTGATGACGCAAGGTTGATCATTCAAAATGAAGACTCGTATTTCGTGATTCCTCCAGGCGATTTTGGAAGTGTGATTGATATTGAAGAATGTGGAAAGCACAATTGCAGAGTTCCGAGAGGTGGGGTCTACCGATATCGGCTTGATCACGAGACCTATGTATCCGAAACTGCAAAGACGGATGGTACGCAGATCCTTGCCAGAGCAGACAAGAATCTGGATGAGTGGTCATTGAATCAGAAAGTTCACGGTGGCAGGCGCATCAAGATTGACGGCGGCCATGTTGATTTGACGAACACGGGAATTGAGCGATTCGAATCCATTCGTCGTCATGCGCAGCAGGGATAATGACGACTCCTGTAACATTGCTCCCGGAGGATTCAGAGTATTTGGATCGCACTTATCGGGAGAGGTGGAGTATCATTTCAGAAGGAGCGGCCAAAAATGCACTGCTGATTGAGCATTTTCCACTCCCCGCCGGATTTGAACCCGAAGAGGCAAACCTGATGGTTCTGATTCCAGTCGGTTATCCCGGGTCAGCTCTTGACATGTTCTACCTTGATCCTCATGTAAGACGGCTGGACGGGACACAGATCAATGCGATTGCAGATGAATCTCATTTTGAAATGCTGTGGCAACGGTGGTCAAGACACTATAAATGGAAGCCGGGCGAAGACACGCTTGTACGGCATGTAGAGTTTGTCAAACAGCAGCTGCGTGACGAACTGCAATGTCCCTGATTGCGACGAAGCTCGTCATGACCGCTTCTGTCCATGGTGCACTCCTGGATTACCTGTTCCCCGGCGATGGACTGGAAGCGGCCGCCATTTTGATCTGTAACCGTGGTAAAGGCAGATTCGGGGAACGCCTGATTGTAGTGGATCCTCTTTTCCCTCCATATGAGGCGTGTGATCGACACAGTGACAAGCTGGTCTGGCCTTTTGCAGAAACCATGCACCCTGACCGGATCAGCGAGGTTGACCGCAAAAACCAGTCACTGGTTATGATTCATTCACATCCCTCTGGAGATGCCTTCTTTTCCGAGGTTGATGATCAGAATGATGAGGTACTGCTCACATCTGTTACGGGGTGGTTTGATGATGCAAGGACGCATGGAACAGCCGTGATGAGATCTGATGGTACGATCAGAGCGAGGACACTGGATCAGGCCGGAGAATTCCGAGATGTTCATACGGTTGGAGTTGTGGGGGAAGAGATTAAGTGCTGGCAACGAATGACCGAGTGTTCTGACAAGGCCCACGAGGTGCGTATCCGGCAAACATTTGGACAAGGAACGCTCGAGTTATTAAGGGGAATGCGGATTGGAGTCGTCGGCTGCTCTGGCACTGGAAGCATCGTAATCGAATTATTGACTCGGAATGGCATCGGAGAGCTGGTGATCATTGATGATGATCCACTGGACGAACTGAACCTGAACAGAATCGTCAACAGCGCATCAGCAGATGCACGGAGGAGGCGGCCTAAAGTGCAGGCCACAAAGGAGGCGATTGAGCGAATCGGGCTGGGAACAGTAGTTCATGCGTATGAAGGGCGAACAGACTCGGCATCTGTCGTCAAGGCATTGATTGACTGCGATGTGATTTTTGGATGCGTAGACACTGCCTATGGCCGCTATCACCTGGATTGCATGGCAAGTGCATATTTGATTCCCTATTTCGATGTAGGGGTTGATCTGACAGCAGATGGGGAAGGGGGGATCTTGTCGGCGGATGCCGTGTCCCATTATGTCCATCCCGACGGTACCAGCCTCCTTTCACGCAGCGTATACACGATGGAGCAGGTAACCGCAGAGTTGTGGCAACGCAATGATGCGGAGTATTATGAACAGCAGCGACGGGCGGGATATCTTGCTGAGGTTGGCGAGGAGCAGCCTGCTGTCATGTCGGTGAACATGCAGGCTGCCTGTCTGGCGTTCAATGACTTTCTGGCAAGGATTTCGGGTTTTCGGATGGATACCAATGCCGATTTTGCCACGCAGCGTTTCCGGCTGGTGCACGGCTCGTTTGAGATTGAAAGTGACAAGGGAAAGCCTCATTGCCTGTTCCAGCCATATGTAGCCACAGGTGATCAAAGCCTGCTTGTGAAGAACAACACAACAAATGCGTAATTTGAGTAGTCCGATGCAGAATGCCGTTCTTGTTTGTATTCTTGTCAAAGCGAACGGACAGTGGTTCATATTTCGGGGAATGCCACCATCCCCCATGTACAGTCATTTTGGATTTCGAAGCGGACGCAAATAAGGCACATTCATTTCAATTGGAAAGGTTGACGGGAATCAGAGAGCATAAAGTGGCTCGTGTGCGGGTTATCCCGTCATTGCACATGAAGAGGAGTAGTTTTTATGATCAATTTTGACGTGAGTATCATGTCTATCTCAAAAATGTGTCAATACCTGCCCTAATAACATGGTTGAGCGAGTAGAAATTCGAAATTTCAAGCGTTTTAATGTGCTTGATTGTACACTTGCCGAACACTTGGTAATTGTCGGACCGAACAACTGTGGCAAGACCACGCTATTTCAGGCGATTGCCTTCTGGTCGGAGATTGCTTCGTATTGGGCAAGAGAAAATCCCGATCTCGCCCGCGACGAGAATGGTGAGTATCGTATTTCCCGACTGAATGTGTTGAGGGTATCCTCAGTATCTTTAACGGATTGGGACCACCTGTGGCCAGACGGGGACACAAATTCTCCGGCTTCAATACGGCTTCAGATCAACGGTGAGTCACTGGGGTTTGAAATTATCTACGGGGAACGGGAGATTGTATCTATCCGCCCCATGAAGGAGGTCACGGAATCGGCTTTGGAAAGTTATCTTCAAGATCCTCTTATTCCGCTTTATATACCTCCAATGTCAGGAGTAGACCGAGAAGAGCCGAACTATCATGGTCCGACTGTAATCCCTGGAAGATTATCAAGAGCGCAGGCAGGTACGGTATTGCGCAATATTCTTTTAGATGTTAGTGCTCATCCCGACAAATGGGAGGATTTGGATGAAGTCATATCAAATTTGTTTGGATGCAGGTTGCTGAGTCCAAGTGCAGGAGAAGATGTTTTTGCCCGATATCGGGAAGGGGCATCCAAGATGGGACTGGATTATAGCAATGCATCTTCAGGGTTTCTGCAGGTTTTGATGCTATATGCCACTATCTTTTGGAGGAGTCACTCAATCATTCTTATTGATGAGCCAGATGCGCATCTGCATGTTTTCCTGCAGGAAAAGGTCTATCGTGACCTGAGGGATCGAGCCAGACATCATGGTTGGCAATGGATCATTGCGACACATTCACAACATTTGATCAATCAGGTTATTCCCGAAAATCTCAGGATTCTGGCTAAGGGTTTGAATAAAACTTCGAGTCGAAAGCTATTGGTAAAATCGTTGCAGTTGAACAATTTGGATGTATTGCTGGCACATCAGAAAAGATGTATTCTGTATTTAGAGGGGTGGACCGACAGGGAAATACTGCGGAGCTGGGCGAAGGTGCTTGGGCACCCCCTGTATCAATTTTTGGATGATTTGCTTTGCAGGTTTACCTCTGAGGACAGCTGGCGGTCAACGGAGCACTTTCAGGCAATGCAGACCAGTGTGCCTGCCTTGAAAGGTGTAGAACTACAGGACAGGAATAACAGGGGGCAGAGAGTTGAGGATACAAAGCAGTATCCAGAAGGCATGAAGCTTCTTGTATGGAAGAGGTATGAGATAGAGAATTATTTACTTCATCCCGTAGCAATCCTGCGATGGGTAACTCAGCGTGGAGACCAAGTGGTCATTGACCGGGCCAGAGACTATATGGATGACTACTTTCCGCCAGCGTTCCATAGAAATCCCTTTGAAGTTGATTACTTTGATCTCATAAAGGGCAAGCGTGTGTTGAACAGGATATGCGAAGCAGCCGAGATGCCGTCAGATGAGACGGAATATTACGGTATTGCAGCCGGGATGAAGAAAGAGGAGATCCATCCAGAAGTAATCAAAAAGCTGGATATGATGGCAGAGCATTTTGGCGTTCTGAGCGGTGATCGTGCACAAGCCGAGTGAGGGACAAGATCGTCAGTGACGAGTCCATCGTACCCGGTCTCCCACTACGAGTCCCTTCGTATCTGCAAATCCTCCGGGGACTTCTACTACGAACTGTGCAGGTGCGCTGATGATGATCGGCTCATCGGAATGTGGCTTTGCATATTTGCTGATATCCACAATAGTGGAATCGTTCGAGATAAAAATCAGGTGGTATTACTGCAGTTATTGTGGATAGAGGCTCAGATTTCCATGGAAGAAGAGGACCACTACTCTGAAATTCTCAAAATTTCGGAAGCCTCTTGCGATGGTAAGCACTCGTTGAATTTTCCCGTTGATGCGTTCGGCTTTGGCATTGGACTGTTCGCACCAGAGCGCATTACAGACTCCATCAATATGCTCCTCGAAGGTGTCGGCGACCTTGATGGCTTGTTCAATGCCTGTCTTTCTGACACTGGCGAGCCAGAGCTTGAGATAGGTCATGGCTTCGGCAGGGGGAGGAGCATCGGAAGATGGCCTTGAAGTTCTCTCGCTGTTGCCAGAGTACGCCGACCTTGAGATTCGCGTCCATGATCGTCTGGAAAATCTCTTCCTGTTTTTCAGTGCTTCTGGATGGAATTTTGCCTCCACTCTCCGAAGATTGTTCAGGGCTTTATTGAGGATCTTGATCAAATGAAAGCGGTCATGAACCAGGAGTGCACCGGGAAGCAAGTTCGCGGCAAGGTTGAGAAACGCCCTCCACATATCCGAGGTAATCGTTTTGTATCTATCCGAATATCCATGAGTGGCTCTCTGTTTCTCTGCCTTGTTCGGTTCGCGTGTCTTTCCTTGTTTCTTCTGCCATCTTCTCCTGATCAGTCGGCACTTCGGCGCGTCTCTTCTCTGTCCGAGGAGTTCATGAAGGGGTGGGGCAGAATCTCATCAGGTCTGCGTGCATGACTCCGAGGGAACCCTCCTCGGAGAGAAGGCCTTTGCCCACTCCGGGAAAGGGCGAAGCGATAGGGTGGACTGGATCCTGGACCGCGCCGGCTGTGATGCGTCCCGCATTGCGGTGGCCATTGAGATTCCGCATGGTCCGGTTGTGGATACCCTGATGGACCGAGGCTTCCAAATCGGAACCATCAATCCCAAGCAGTCAGATCGCTTTCGAGACCGATTCTCCCCCGCAGGGGCCAAGGATGACCGCAGGGATGCGCAGGTACTGGCCAGTGCCATCCGGACCGACCCGAAGTGCTTTCGCTGGCTGAAGCCGCTGAGTGAGCATACTGTCAGGTTGCGCGAACGCTCCCACAGGACCGATCAACTGATCAAGCAACGGACTGCGATCCCCCATCAGATTCGACAACAGCTCCGGGGGGTACTTCCCCCAGTTCCTGGACTTGGGCGGACATCTATACGACGCATGGATTCTGGAACTCTGGAAGCTCATCCGTACCCCGAAAAGGGCGAAGAGAGTTCGCCTCGGCACGGTGGCCGCACTGATGAAAAAGCATCGGATCCGCCGGATTACCCCAGAACAGGCCCTCCAGATGTTACGTCGTCCCTCCGTCCATGTGGCCATCGGGGTTACCGATGCTGCCGTGGATCATATTCTGGATTTGGTGGAGATGATGGCCGTGGTCAACAAACAGCTTCGCCGGGCGAATCAGGTCACGAAAGAGATCATCCAAAAGATGGAAGCGGGCGAAGCAACCGTTCTGGACGAGAACACTGCCCCCAGCGAAGCACCAGCAGAGACCTCTGCAGACGGGAACAACTAGGTCGAACCAGACCGCGACCACAACGATATTACAATCCTGCGCTCTATCCCGGGAGTCGGTATCCGGGTCCTGTCTACCCTCCTCTCCGAAGGCGGAAATCCCCTGGAAACACGAGACTACAAAGCCTTGGGGTGTCTGAGCGGGGTTGCCCCAGTTATCCGACGATCCGGAAAAAGCGTCTCCGTGATCCGACGACAAGCCATCCAGCACCGACTGGCCAATGCCATCTACCACTGGGCCAATGTGATCCTGCAACACGATCCCATCAGTAAAGCCAAGCACCAAGCCCTCCGAGCACGAGGACATACACACGGACGAGCACTGCGGACTATCGGAGACCGGCTCCTGGCAATCGCATGTGCCATGCTGCGAGATGGAACACTCTTTGACTCCAGTCGGCAGAGCAGAGGGACGCAGGCATAAGAACGCTGTATCCCAAACAACAACGGAATCGCACAGAAAATAACTCACGAAATATGTGTCAACTTTTTCTGAAATCCGCCCGCTTTTTACTTGCATAAATGGTAAGGAGTCCCCCCCAATGGAGTATTGATATTCTCAAGGCACCAAATATTCTTGGTCATTTTGCAAAAAATTCCATGGACTTGATTTTCAATCAAATTTATGTTAAACTCCGGGGGTATACTATAAAACAAACAATGTCAAGAAACCATGGTGAGAATACTGAAATGTATCAGAATATTACTGACAATAGCAGTATTGATTGTCGCGGCTTTTGTAGTGATAGACAATAATACCTCAGCAAAGATGTCACAAAATTACCAGGTACCACAAGACAGAAGAGTAAGAGTAGTGCCCTGCGACAACTTGGACACTACCGTTTTCTGTTACTATGCTTACTGTCTTGAAGAAGGGAGCGAATGTTCGTTTTGGTCAGGTGCTTGTTTCAGCGTATGGGGAGGCTATTGCGATTAAGAGGAAGACGGACTTGGTCAAGGAGATTATTAGTGTGGTTTTGATGCCAAGACCAGTGCTTCTCCTGTGTTGCTTCGGATGTTTGATTGATTTGGGGAGCGCAAGGGCTCAGTTTGGTAATACTTTCCTGTCTGAGAATTTTCAGGGAGTGCGAGTGATTACGCTGTCCGATCCAGATGGACTTCAGTCAGAGGATTTGCTCATTTCCGAGATCAGGAGCCTAGATGTGGATTCCAGTGGACGACTACTGGTTGTGGATCTGCCGGGAAGTCAGGCTTTTCTGTTTGGCTCAGACGGGAATCTCCTGTCTGTCTTGGATCCGTCTTTATGTCATCCCGGGTTTGAACTTCGACCGGCAAATGCCTTGGAAGCGTGCACGAGGATTTTGCCCTTGCAACGGAGGGGTATCTAGGTGCGGATACGAAAGGCAATCTCTTCGGCCTCTATAGTTCCTCGGTTGCATCGGTCATACGATATATGTCACCTTCTGGTGAAACTTTATACGAGATTAAACTGCCTCCCAGCAAGTTTCCGAATGCAAATTCCAGACTAGCAATGGGGGGGATTGTAGTTGACGAGACATATATATATTATGCAGGAACTTTAGAAACAGAAATTTTGAAGATCGCTCTGGATGGCACTATAAAATCTAGGTTTTCACACAGGAAAGGGTGGTTTGAGGGGGCATCTAAGGATATCCCGAGCCTTGAACAGGGTAATCCTCAGGTTTTGTTTCAGGCCATTAGTGATCTATTTTCTAACACTACGCTTACACATCGTATCTTTGAACTCAACGCTCAGATGATTATGGTGCAGTATACAGGACCCCAAGGTTTAGGATATCAAGTATTTACGAAGAATGGAGTTCTTGTTGCAGAAGAATTGGGAGTGAATTACCGATTCAAGACAGGAGGAGATGGATTATTGTATCGGGTCGTACAGCCAGGGATTGATGATACGGGCTTGCCCAATCCCTTCATTGAGGTTTACCAGTTCATCAGTCCTAAAAATTAAGTCCATGTTACTGAATTTTCTATTCATGTTTGTAAAATCGGAAATTGTTAGGGTTACTTTTCTGACCATTTTACTGGTTTTGGGTATCATACATCTGTCACGAGACGGACTGCAGAAACAGACATTCATGTCCAATCTGACAGGGAAGAACTTGATTGCCGATTTAACAATGTTAAGAAGGCAACTAGTTGGGCAGCAGATGCCAGTTATTACGGTTCGTGAAGCAGTTACAAAAAGGCAGAATACAGCAAGTCCCAATTCTCGCGGCATGCTCATTTTGATACCTGCCAATGCCTGCATGCAACAGCAGATCGGTGTTTTAAGACGCTTTCAGGAACTACATGAGGCTCTTGGTGATCAAATTGCGACGCGGTTGGTTCTGTTGAGCAATGACCATGGAGGGGTAGCAAGCAGATATAAGTCACTTCTCCTGAGAAAAGCAATACGGCCAGATTTTGATATATGGTATACCGAGGGTATGACTTCTTTCGCAAAAACCATACTAGATAAACAATTCGGACTCGTTCTTCTCATCAAGGATCATAAGGTCACGGATATATTTCACATTGAGGACCATGGTAATATTCTTCGAGGTGTATCAGGTTCAGAGACTTTTTTGTCCGCGGGGTGATCCGTCCAACCAAGGGTTTGAGGCGTGGAACCAATCTAATGAAAGTCTGGAAAGTATTAAATTCTTGATACTTACTTGAGTGGTGTGGATGGTGATTCTGTTTCTTGGGGCGGAAGTTCGAGTTTTACTCTGGAGGTCATTGTGCATGGGATTGGTCTGAAATCTTACACATATTATGAGAATTCTCCGACAAATATGTTGAAGGTAATTCTGGATTCGCTGGCGGTTTGAGTGGGAATGGAATCGTTTTTTTTGCTGTGTATGCTTTGATCTGGATGTCCTGTTTACTGGTCATGCAATCCTTCAATTCAGAGGAGTACAAATAGAAATACAGCAGGGAGCCTCTTAAATAGTGTCTGTCCGAAAATTCAGAATATCGCCAATATATGCCGTTTAGAGAGCGTATAAGGGGTTTTTGAAGATATTTTTTGGTATTTTTCCTGACGAAGATGGAAGCTCTTTAGCGGATTGGAGCATCAAATCCCCGAACAGCGTCCATAAACACGCAATTTTCATGCAAGATTTCCCCGAATCTCTCATAGCGAATGAGCATCTGAATCGCGCCATACATGACGCTGTGGGGCAAAATGCCCCTGAAATCCCCCGTATTGGGGGTTGCTGTGAATTTTCGGACAGACACTAAATACAAAATCCCGAGTGAAAGAGTCCTGTTGCCCTGAGGGTGCTTACAGGCATGTCAAGTCAGGTACGGGAATATTTTTGCAGAGAGACTCCAGAGTTACAAGGTATGTAGAACCTGGGCTATGTGATCCATTTCTTGGATTACAACGGATGGGATTTCCGAGAAATTTGCCGGAAGTTCAATTTGGTGATATTGT
Source organism: Rhodothermales bacterium (assembly GCA_965203305.1). Lineage (GTDB taxonomy): Bacteria > Bacteroidota > Rhodothermia > Rhodothermales > Bin80 > Bin80. The sequence continues at coordinate 1,165,451 of OZ241874.1, forward strand.
TTTTCAGTGACGGGTCCACTGCACCCGGTCTCCTACTACGATCCCCTTCGTATCGGCAAATCCTCCGGGGACTTCCAATACGAACTGTGCAGGTACGCTGCTGATGATCGGCTCATCGGAATACGGCTTTGCATATTTGCTGATATCCACAATAGTGGAATCGTTCGAGATAAAAATCAGGTCAAGGGGCAGAGGAGTATTGCCCATCCAGAATTGACGAAATTCCTGGTGATCAAACAAAAATAGCATCCCCGATTCTGGGGGAAACGAAGTGCGTTGCATCATTCCCCGCTCCCGGAGGGAGTCCGTGTCCGCGATTTCGATGTTGAGGGAGAGAACTGGTTCCCCCATCCGCATAAAATCAAGTGAACCATCCACCCGAAATGGGATTTCGGGGGTGCTCTCTGGAGCAGTGTCAGGTGAGTTCTGACAGGAAGCTGCCAGAATCAGGAGAAGTATCGGGTAGATCGGACGGAGGTTCATTCAATTTCTTTTAGTCCCAGGACTCCAGTAAATGAAGATCACCAGTAAACCATAATACATAAGGCCTGACAGGCTTGCTATCGCTATCATAGTCTGTGTACTTCAGCCTGAATCCATCATAATCAGGATAATCAATGCCATCATCTGTTTTCATGGATATATTCTTGATCAGAACGTCCTCATGGGGGATGTAAATATCCACAGACTCTTCAGGTGTGCCTGGAAAGTGAATTCTCTCCATCACCTCTATAAATGCGCAACATATCACCTTGTGGTGATATGTCAATTCTGCCTCAGTTACGTTTCTTCTGATCTCTTTCATGTGCTCTTCCTGTTCAACTCAGTGATTGGCAAAGAGGATGGCTCCGTTGGTTTTCAGTTCTCTGTTTTTCGCCACCGGATGGATGTCGTTGTATCAATCCCGAATCGGTCACTAAATCCTCCGCGCACTTCAACGACATACTGAGCAAGATCCGTGGAGCGAATAAATTCACGGGAAAGAGGAGTTGTACGTCTGGCAATATTGACAATTCCAGAATCAGCTCCTATGAACATGATGTCCAGTGGAAGAGGCGTATTTGCCATCCAGAAGCTTAATGAGTCGGGGGCTGGAAACACAAACAGCATTCCTTCGCCGAAGGAGAGCTGTCGTCGATGCATCAGACCTTTTGCCCGGGATTTATCATCCTCTGCAAATTCTACCTCAATGGTGCGGATGATTTCCCCATTGCTGTGCACAAAGTCAAGCTGTCCGACCGGAAGTTCTTCCGGTTCATTTGAACATCCCTGCAGAGCAATCAAGGTGAAGAAAATGACGGGTAGCCATCTTGTACAGCACGCTATGGTCATGGTTGTAATTCTCTAATGATAATGCATCGTCAGATACTATCCAGTTTTCTGCCATCAGGAACAATGCAGAGGATCAAGCATCGTTACCTCCTTCCGCAGGTGCGGAGAAGTCATCAATTCCCTAAAGATATTCCATAATCGTTCCATTTTCTTATGCTCCTCAAGATAGTCGGCATAGGCTCTTCGTGCGTTGTCAAGCAGTTGATCATAGAACATCAATCTCGCATCTACGGCTTCCAGAGCCTTTCTGACATCCTCTTCACCCGAGCCTTCATCCCATTCCGGTGGAGGGCTGCCAACCAGGCAACCCCCATCCAGAGGCCATTTTAGATGGTCGGATTTTGCAATAAGTTTCTAGGCTCCACTACGATATTTTCTTGCCGGTCTACTCCTTGAACTCCACCCCTTCCAGTTTTTCAACAATCTTGTTCGTTTCCATACTCACCGAGATCACTCGCACGAGCAACCGAAGCGGATACGCCGGATCCTGCATTGTTTCAATAGCGAACCTGTTCGCGTCGTTTACGATCTGGCTGGCCTTGTCGGTTTTCACACACTGCCTTTCCATCACCCATCCGATGGCAGGCTTGCCGTTGACGACATAGTCATAGGCTTCCAGTGGGATGTCCTTGATCGTGATATGCTCGTTGTAGACTATCTGTGTCAAATCTTTGGTTTTGCCTGGATGTTTCATTTTGGTCACGTGAAACCAGGCCTCCGCGGATACCCCTGCACTCGGTTCCCATCCACCCTTCTCAAACCCGACGGGATATGGTTCCGTTTCGTCATAGTCAACATGCAACGATCCCAAATCGCGCCCCATCTCGGAGAGAAGTCGGAACTGTTCTGCATCTTCGGGAAGCGGTATCCGGGGAAGCTCTATCCGCAGATTGTTAGCATATCTGGTGCGATAGTAGGGCGCATGAAGAACGCCGTAGATATAGTAGAACACATCTTCTGGAGAGATGATTTCAGTCCCCAAGTTTTTCCGGAATTTCCGCAATGCATCATCCGTAATCGCATTCTCCTTCACATATCCATGAGTATCGGTCTTGCGACTGTCAAGAAAGATCGAAGAATTCTTCTCTCCCCCGACTCGCCTGTATAGCCAGAGAGGGAAGCATTGTGCTCCCGCTTTCAAATAGTTAAGATCTGGGATATCGCTTACCATCAATACTGAGAAGCCTCCTTTTGCCCCCTTCCCGGTCATACAGATCAGCCGATTTTTCGATTCTGCATATGGAAAGATATGGGGAATCTGGTTAGTACTCCAATTCAGGCGACGGCTAAAATATAGCCAAGTTCGCATGAATGGTCTGTACTGGGCGATTACACTCCTGCTCCCGTCTATGCCCAAGTTTTTGTTGTTTCTAAGATCATTTTTAAGGTCGGGGGTCCAGCTAATCTTCGTTGGATCGTTGTTCACCTGATGTGTGACCTCGGATTGGGATGGTTTACTGTTAGAGGTGTTGTCGCCAACGATCCGCTTTCGTTCTGCATTGTAGAACTTGATCATCTGCCGGATATTCTTCCGCAATGTACCCTCCGAATAATTGTAGCACCATGCATCTCGCCTTGTGATTACACCAAATGAATAGTTCTTGAAGAGCACCTCTGCTTCCCGATTCCTCTTGTCCCCCAATGCCATGAACTTTGCAAAGCCTGCCTCTCGCTGGTTCAGCCAGTCATGGTGCGCATCTGGAATCAATTCTTTCCACTCTCCTTCCAGCCCCTGAATCCCGCCAAACTCCTTCACTTTTTTGAGTTTTTCTTCCCGGCTCAGGTAATCCCCAATGTCGTGATACCGGATCGTGCACCCCGTCCGTTCCGGGTTCTTCACCAAAAGCAGCACCGACACCGGGGCCCGCGATCCCGACCCAAATACATTTCCCCCTTCTTTGCGTCTTCTCTCTCCCTGTGTGCGTGCTTGCCCCCGCAGGTTCAGCACATAGACCGACGTAAACTCCCGGGCCAGACACTTCCGCATGCCTTCCATCTGAACTGCTTCCATCCAGCCGGCATTTGTAACAAACCCGATCGCGCCCTGCTCTCCGATCCGGTCAGAAGCCCAGCGGATAGCCAAGACATAGCTGTCGTATAGTCTGTTCTTATTGGAGGCTGTGGAGTGTGTAGCATAGGTGTGCTTGATTCTTTCGTGCAGCTTGGGATAGGACTGATTCTGCGCTGCATCATTTCCGCTTTTCTGCCCCACCCGCCACGGAGGATTCCCGACAATCGCCATAATATTCGCCTTCATCTGTTTTTCGCGGATGGACGAGTTCTCGGGCATGAGCCCCGCAATCTCGTCCCTCCTGTCCACCATGTCAAAGGTATCGGTGAGTGCCAGTCCCGGAAACGGCTCGTATTCCTCTGGGTCCACCCCCGCCCGATAGGCTTCTTCAATATTAATGGATGCAATATAGTAGGCCAAGAGGACAATCTCGCTTGCGTACATCTCGGAGTGATACTTCTTCCGCAGCTGCTCTGGGGGAATCAGCCCGTTCTGGATCATGCGGGTAAGGAAGGTGCCGGTTCCCGTGAACGGATCCAGGATCCCCACTCCGTCTGATCCCAGTGACTTCCCAAATTCACCTTGCAACACCTGATCCACCGAGTGCAGAACAAAGTCCACCAGTTCTATTGGCGTGTAGACAATCCCCAGTTTATCTGCTGTCCTTTTGAAGGCCCCAACGAAGAAGTCATTATAGAGCTTCCGGATGATTTTCTGTCGTGCCACCGGCGAAGTTGCCTGTTTCGCCCGGGATGCCACCTCCTCGTAGAGCCCTGACAGTTTTTTTTGTCTCCTCCTCAAACTGCTCGGGCTTTAGGGTATCCAGCACCAGCTGCATGCTTCTGCTGATCGCATTCTGCTCGGCAAACTGTGTTCCACCGAGTAATGCATCAAAGACCGGCTTCGTCACCATGTGCTGAGCCAGCATCTCAATGGCATCCTCTTTCGTTACCCCCGCGTTCAGATCATCCTGCAACTCCGTCAGGAACAGCCCAAACACTTCTTTTGCAGCTTCATGTCGTTCTACCATTGCCGTGATCCGCTCGGTATGCACCCGCGCAATCTCGGACACATCCTCTGCCCAGCTGCTCCAGTACCGCCTCGTCCCGCACTTCTTCGCCCATACGGCCAGGAGACTCTCCGCTACCGGGAAATTGATCGTGAGCTGCTGCGCTTCTTCAGTGTCCGTCTCGTCCCCGTCTTCTCCGTTTCGGGTACCGAACGGGTCTCGTTTCCTGGTTCGTTTCGGTTGCCACTGTGAAAGCAGAATCATGGATACGCGGTTATCGTTCTCTCCATCCGCCAGCAGGTTCAGGGACGCGGCAAAGTCCTCGTCATGGGAGCGGATGGCATTGCAAACCTGCCAGATCACTGCAAAATTCTTGTCCTTCGCCAGCACAGACTCCGGCGTAGCTGTTGTGGGAATGACGACCGGAAGGAGCACATACCCGATCTCTTTTCCTTCCGCTTTTCGCATCACCCGTCCCACGGCCTGTATGACCTCCACCTGACTCTTGCGGGGGTGCATAAATATCACTGCATCCAGGTCAGGTACATCCACTCCTTCCGACAGGCATCGGACATTGGACAGCATGTGGATTGTATCATTCCCCGGCGTGTTCAGCCAGTTCAGCAGATCGTTTCGCTTGCCTGCCCGCATGCTCCCGTCTATATGATCCGCCGCAATGGCAGTCTGCGGAGCGTTCCCGCCAGGAGAGTCGCAGGCATCCAGGTAGTTGTCTACCGTATTCTGGAATTCCTGGACGATATACTTGGAGTCTGCAATGGTTTGCGAGTACGCGATCACCTTGCGGAGGGGCTGTTTCGGACTAATCAGTTTGCTTTTGTCCGTGCCGGACAGGATTCGCCAGATTCCGATGAATTTGCTCGCAGCATTGACGGTTGTTTGGCTGTTTGCCTGATTCCTGGCTTGTGCCTCCAGTCCTTCCGTTTCTGGAATGCCCAGTGCGATCAACCGGTAATCAGACAGATGTCCGTCCCGCAGTGCATCCCGAAACTTGTACTCAAAAAGAACTTCCCCGTACTGATCTGTATCGTTCATGGAGTACAGCACTCCCTCTTCCCCCTCGTTCTGCCTGTCGGGTTCCTGTGTCCTTCTGTCTGCCTCCTCAAACGACTCTTTGTAAACCTTGGGGGTGGCGGTCATATACATTCGCCGGTCCACATGGATCGTCTTGTTTTCATGGATTGCCGTAAACGCGGAATCGTTTTTCTTGGCCGTATGATGTGCCTCGTCGCAGATCGCCAGATCAAATGCAGGGAGCCCGTATTCCACCTGCGCCTCGTGAATGCGTTTGCTGGACTGGTAGGTGGCAAATACCACCGTCATGGTTTCCGCATGTTCACTCCTGGCATACGCAGCCAGCTTCTCCCCGTCCGTGGTCGGAGGAATCTGCATCTCTATGTCTGTCATCTGTACCCTGTCCTCATCCTTGCGACTGCGCTGGCGAGTCTTCTTGTGTCCAATCTGGGAGTCACTGCACACGGCGTAGGAGCGCAGGGGCAGTTTGGATTGCTGGTGCCATGTGCGGATTGTTTGAGACATCAGTGCCAGGCTTGGTACCAGATACAGAACACGCCCCCCACTGCCCGCCAGATCTTCCGCAATCCGAAGCGAGGTCAGCGTCTTGCCGGTCCCGCATGCCATGAGCACTTTCCCTCGACTCCCCTTCTCCTTCAGCCCTTGGAGTACTTTTTCCAGACATTCCTGCTGGAAGGGATGCAGTTCATGGAGATCCTCTCGCAATGTCATCTCCCCAGTGTCCACGAACTTGTCCCAGTCAACCGTGCTGCCCCGGAGGTGGCTCAGCGTGATGTGGGTGACCGGGATGTACTGCCCCGTGAGCAGTTTTTGCATTGGTCTCGTCAGGGGCTTGCCTGTCGTATCTATCAGAATCCGTCGCGTGAACGGGGGTTTGCCAGAGGCAGTGATGAATTTGTTCACCTCTGTACTCGGAAGAGTCTTTTCCTCTCCGTACATCTTGCACTGGATGGCGCACCATCCGCCTGCATCCTTCCGTTTGGCAACCAGATCAATCCCGTATTCGCTCGCATCCATCCCTCGTCCACGGGCCCATTGTGCATATGGCACTGCCAGTTCCAGCTGATTAGCATACACTTTCTCGTGCGCCAGAAACTTCTGGCACAACTCCTCAAAGGCGGTGCCCTTGTGCCGCTCTTTGTTGTATGAAGCCTTTTCGGTATTCCGGCGCCAGATGTTCAGGATGTGATCCAGTGGATGCTCCATTCAGGTTATGCGCAGGCTACAGCATAAAAAGTCCAAGAGTTTCTGTGTTCAGCACTTTTGCGGTATTCTGTCTTCGTTTCGGGGCAATCAATTCAAAGCATCCGGCCACACTGGTACGCTGTACAATCATCAATGTTGGTCCGTCCATAAATCTGTTTCAAGTCTGTGAAAGTCATTGACTAGTGCGTTTTTTCAATCCCCTGGCGCGAAGAGTTTTCATGGAACACATGCCTGTATCAATCAAAGATGGATGGGAGATACAAAATCCGCCCGATTCAGTCAGGCCATAATTGTCTGGTCAAGTGGTCACATACATACATGCCTGCTGTAGTCAGGCGTATGGATGATCTATTCTGAGACAGTAATCCCTGTGTTTTCATTGTCGTCAGCTCTTTCTGCTTGTGTTCACTCAGACTAAAGCCATAGATTCTCTGTAGCTCCTCTGGATCAAGTCCTTCGGATGTGCGGAGTGCCAGCATGATCTTTTCTCGGACCAGGTCACGCTTCGTAAGATTCTCGGTACTATTAACGGGTGATTTTCCTGAGTTTACTAGCTCCATGTAAGTACGCAAATTTCGAATGTTTTCCCACCTGCGTGCTTTGCCATCTTTCCACCAGAATGAATGGGCACTGGGACCGAATCCGAGATAGTTCAGGTGATGCCAGTACCGTGTATTGTGTTGTGAGCGATGCCCCGGGCAAGCAAAGCTCGAAATCTCGTAGTGCTCAAGTCCTGCATCTTTCAGCATTCTGATTGCCGTCTCAAACTGGTCAGAGGTTTCCTCGTCAGAAACCACATTAATCAGTCCCCGCTGTACCTGCTTGTGCAGTAGGGTGTACGGTTCAACCGTCAGGCCGTAGGTGGAGATGTGTGGTACACCAGTTTCTGCTGCTCGCTGTACATTGTCCTTCCAGACTTGCATGGATGCCCCCGGAACGCCGAAAATCAAATCAAGAGACCAACTGAAAAATCCTGCCGACTGAATCAGTTTGATGGCATGCATTGCCTGTTCAGAGTTGTGACACCGGTTCATGAAGATCAAATCTTCGTCTCGGAAAGACTGAACACCAAGACTGATTCGGGTGATTCCCGCGTTCAGGAGTTCGTCCAGGTTCCTGGTAGTGATATCTTCCGGGTTTGCTTCCAGGGTAATTTCTTGAACTTGGGATACATCAAAACATTCACGAATCCGCTTCAGAACTTGTCGGATCACCTGAGGGGACAGGATGGAAGGGGTGCCTCCACCAAAGTAGATTGTGGATACCAGAGTGTCCGGGAAATTCCGGGAGGTCTGCGTGAGTTCCAAACAGAGAGCATCCGTGAACTTGTCATGCCCATATTTTGTCGTTACGAAGAAAAAATCACAATAAGAGCATCGCTGTGTACAGAAAGGAATGTGAATGTACAGCGATATATCTTTCCAGTCCCGGCTCATATTGCGCTATATTGGGTCACTTTCTCTGTGAGCGGTTCGCTGCCAGCCGCTACTGGAGCACAAATCCGCAGAGACAAGAGTGAATTGTATCAGCAAACCCGGTGGTTTTTCTTTGGCAGTCCTGCACCCGCCAGTACGCAGGTGAACTCGTTCTAGCTGACGGGACAGCTGAGCAAACCGAACCGCTCTTCCTACAGAATCACACCGAAGCGGACAGGAAGCTGTACCTCAACCGACGAGCGAACTACAATCAGTGCAGGGGTTATCTCCAGATACAGCGATGTAGCCTGAAGCGAAAACGCCCACCCTGTACCAACATGAAAGGATGGGCCAGAGTCGTGTCCTTTAGCCTCGCCGCCTATGGGTATATTCCCGCCAAGTCCCAAGGTCAGATAGGGAGAGCGTACATTCAGCGAGTTCAAGGTAACGATTGCAGTAACATTCGGATGAAAAAAGTAGGCGGCCTTCTCCCGACCCTTGAAAATGTAGTTGATGAAATTGCCACTGGCACCGATAGAAAGATCATCGTTCACTACCCAGGCCAGGCGAGTATCTATTCCAAGGCCCATAGTCTGATCCGTGGTGCCTGCTACGAACCCCACTCCAAACCCCACTTTGGGGACAAGTGACTGGGCATGCAGGCTGGAGGCACTCAGGAAGGAAACGATCAGGAAGATAAACGTTTTGCCAGAACTCAATTGCATTACGATAGTGCAAGTACAGGGTTAGTACAAATCCAGTCTTCAAACCCTGAGACTCGGCACATGTTGCAGTCGGCTGATTCTGGAGGTGTGGTAGGTGAAATTGCAGGCCGGTTTGTTCGGAGGAAAGTTTTTTTTGGCACCAGTGGGAGTGAACGGGACAGGATTACAGACGAAAACGACAAGAGTAAAATCTCCGAGAGCAAGCGGGCAGGACAACTCAACATCAATCTGAAAACAGCAGGATGGCACTGAAGCTTGACGATGTACTTCACTTGGAGGACACCCTGAGTGAAGAGGAAGGACTGATTCAGCAATCAGCCAGGAGGTATGCACAGGACAGACTAGAACCCCGCGCTCTGGAAGGCAATCAGGAGGAGATATTCCATATGGAAATCGTAAAGGAGATGGGAGAGATCGGGCTTCTGGGATCATTCATTCCGGAGAAGTATGGTGGGGCAGAGGTGAGTTACACAGCCTACGGACTGGTCGCCCAGGAGCTGGAGCGCATAGACTCCGGATATCGCTCCTTCATGTCGGTACAGTCCTCTCTGGTCATGCTGCCCATCTGGAAGTTCGGCACAGAGGAGCAGCGAACCACATTCCTTCCCCGACTGGCAACAGGGGAGCTGATCGGATGTTTTGGATTAACCGAGCCCAATCACGGATCAGATCCCGGATCCATGGAAACAACCGCAGTTCGTGCAGATGGTGGCTGGAAGCTGAATGGAGCGAAAATGTGGATTACCAATTCTCCTATTGCAGATATCGCAGTGGTCTGGGCAAAGGCCAAAGAGTCAAAGGAGGATCCCGGCACGATTCGGGGATTTTTGGTGGAGCGGGGCAGTGAGGGGTTTACGACACCAAAGACCGGCAACAAGATGAGTCTCCGTGCCTCCATCACAGGGGAAATTGTTCTGCAGGATGTGTTCGTTCCAGATACGAGAGTATTCCCGGAAGTTCAAGGGCTCCGCGGACCATTCACATGCCTGAACAGCGCACGATACGGCATTGTCTGGGGAGTGTGCGGGGCGGCAGAAAATTGCTTCCAGAGAGCACACCGGTATGTGATGGAACGAAGCCAGTTTGGTCATCCGCTCGGAGCCATGCAACTAGTACAGACAAAACTGGCCAGTATGATCACAAGCATCACGAACATGCAGCTCCTGGCATGGCGGATTGGCAAACTCATGGATAACGGACAAAGTATCCCCGAAATGATCTCCATGGCCAAGCGGAGCAACTGCCATACCGCGCTGGAGATTGCAAGAACAGCACGGGACATGCTGGGAGGAAATGGAATCAGTGGAGAATTTCGGGTGATTCACCATATGGTCAACCTGGAGAGTGTCAACACTTATGAGGGGACCTACGATATACACGGCCTCATACTGGGGCGTGCCATCACTGGAATCCAGTCCTTTGTTCCTCGCGGAAACTCATCGGAGTGAGGTCCCTCACGCACTGCTTTCTCGGCGCAAACCCCTGCGCCAGGTATCAAACGCAAGCCATCAGTCTAGCTGGGTTGTGTAACGGGAATCTCCTTGTGCCAGTCCGTCGGCCATGCGCTGTAATTTCGTCTGATCATAGATCTCGCAGGTGCGCACGGAACTGCTGTGCAGGGTGTCCAGCAAAAACTCTCGCATATGGAGAATAAATTTTTGCGTGCTCCGATCAGAGTAGGAGAATCCGAGCTGTTTCTTTGCGCGGGTATAGGCAAGAGTACTGACCCGTGCCCAGTCCGAATGGATACTGTGTGGTTCCCTTCACCAGGGTGATACGGGATAGAGCAGGGAAGTGCTTGCGAATCAACCTCCGCAGCAGGCGGCCATGCCAGCGGAGACGAAGCGGAACCCGAAATAACGCGCGAAGCACGGATGGCTGCGCATGGGGCATGTACGAAACACAGACATGATCCAGACAGTTTTGCTCAAACCTGAAGAAGTTCGGCAATCGGGACTGGATACTGATCAGATCCACCTTGTCCGTTACCGTCATGGATGCCGGTACATCTTGCTAGGCAGTATTAAGCTGCTCTTTGGCTGCAAGCACCATAGCTCTGTGCACCTCGGGTGCAAAAATATCAGCCTTGCCAGCACCGGGAGAGGACAGGGGCTGGTCTGGCAAGTCCCCGCAGAGCCCGATACCGGTTACGAGAAATTTTCCCTCTCCCGGGAGATCGCCGCCCCAGCATGTGTCCCTCAGACCTCCCGCCCGAGCATACAGGTTTGTTTCCCAAATTGCATGTCGGACACGGTCATGCTGCAGCGTCAGTTTTTCAGGAATGGATTCCCCCGAAAAACCTGTCAGCCACCTCTTTGCCCCGATTACATACTTGCGAGGTGTGCCTGCGCTGCGGCCAGACGGGCAATCGGGACTCGGAACGGCGAGCAGGAAACATAGTCCAGTCCCAGGTGATAGCAGAATGCAACGGAACGAGGCTCGCCTCCGTGCTCTCCACAGATTCCAACCTTCAGAGTGGAATTCGCATTTCTGCCCTGTTCCGTAGCGATTTTGACAAGCTGTCCAACGCCCTCCTGATCCAGGACCTGGAACGGGTCTTCCGGCAGGATCTTGTGTTCTACATAGCCGGGCAAAAATTTGCCGGCATCATCCCGGCTGTATCCGAAGCACATCTGGGTCAGGTCATTGGTGCCAAAGGAGAAGAAGTCCGCTTCTTTCGCAATCCTGTCTGCGGTCAGGGCTGCCCTTGGAACTTCAATCATGGTTCCGATCAGATATTCGATTCGGGTTCCTGTCTCTGCAAACACCTTCTCTGCGGTTTCCTGGATCAGCTCTTTCTGGTTCTGGAACTCTTCCACGGTTCCGATCAGGGGGACCATGATTTCCGGGTGGGGGTCAAATCCTGCACTTCTGACTTCTACTGCGGCTTCCAGGATTGCTCGGGTCTGCATGGCAGTGATTTCCGGGAACGTAATTCCGAGACGGCACCCCCGGTGCCCCAGCATGGGATTGAATTCATGCAATTCTGCCAGTTTCGCGTCCACTTCGCCGACCGAAATTCCCATCACTTCAGCCATTTCAACCTTGCCTGCATGATCGTGCGGGAGAAATTCGTGCAGCGGGGGATCCAGAAGACGAATTGTGACCGGCATGCCGGTCATGGCGCGAAAGATTCCGATAAAATCATCTTTCTGAAAAGGCAGCAGCCTGGCAAGCGCAGCTTTGCGTGCTTCTTCGGATTTGGCAAGGATCATTTCCCGGACACGCTGAATCCGGTCTCCCTCAAAGAACATGTGCTCTGTACGGCAGAGTCCGATCCCTTCGGCCCCGAACGAAATGGCCTTCTCCGCATCTTCGGGGGTGTCTGCATTGGTGCGCACGCCAGTTGGGCGAATCTCGTCTGTCCACTCCATGAAGGTCGCAAAATCTTCACTCATCTGTGCCCCGACCAGCTCCTGCGCTCCGTGGATGACCTCTCCAGAAGAGCCATTAATGCTGATCCAGTCTCCTTCCTTGACGACCGTGTTTCCAGCCTGGAAGGATTTGGCTGCATAATTGATGACTACATCCCCGCAGCCTGCCACACACGGTTTTCCCCAGCCGCGTGCAACGACGGCGGCATGGCTGGTCATTCCCCCTCTTGAGGTCAGGATTCCCTGCGCTGCATCCATCCCTCCTACATCCTCTGGACTTGTCTCAATGCGCACCAGAACAACTTTTTTCCCCTCTTGCGCCCATGATTCCGCTTCATCCGCCGTAAAGACAACCTGTCCAACTGCGGCTCCGGGGGATGCCGGAAGTCCTGTGGCCATTACATCGTCCTGATATGCCAGTTCATCCTTGAAGCCCGGATGGAGCAGTTGATCCAAGTGCCCGGGTTCAACGAGATCCCGGACGGCAGTGGGCTTGTCGGTGATTCCCTCACGAACCAGATCCACTGCGGTACGAAGTGCGGCGCGTCCGGTGCGTTTTCCGTTCCGAGTCTGCAGGATATAGAGCGATCCGTCCTGGATCGTGAACTCAATATCCTGCATGTTCTGGTAATGCTTTTCGAGGTCTGTCGTCATTTGCAGCAGATCCTTGTATGGCTGGGGAAATTCTCCTGCCATGTCCGAAATCGGTTTTGGCGTGCGGATCCCGGCAACGACATCTTCCCCCTGTGCATTGACCAGATATTCACCATACAGCTCCGGTTCTCCGTTTGAGGGATTGCGGGTGAAGCAGACACCGGTCCCGCTGCTCTCCCCCATATTCCCGTAGACCATCGCCTGCACATTGACCGCTGTGCCCAGCAACCCTGTAATCTTGTTAATGCGACGGTATTTGATCGCCCGCTGGCTGTCCCATGAGCTGAATACAGCGTTGATCGCATGCTCCAGTTGCACTTGCGGGTCTGTGGGGAATGAATGCCCAGCGTGTTTCTCATAGATTGCCATGAACTCCTGTACGAGAAGTTTCAGGTCTTCGGCATCCAGATCCAGGTCTTCCGTAACTCCTTTGGACCGTTTCATGGAGTCAATTGCCTCTTCAAAGTAGTGATGATGGACTCCCATCACGACATCCCCAAACATGTCAATAAAGCGACGATACGCGTCGTAGGCAAAGCGTTCATTGCCGCTTTGTCTGGCAAGACCAGCCACCACCTCGTCGTTCATTCCCAGATTCAGTACGGTATCCATCATTCCGGGCATGGACTGTGCCGCACCGCTGCGAACGGACACGAGCAGGGGACTGGATGGATCCCCAAGTGTCCGTCCCAGTGCATGTTCTATATGGCTAATTCCATCCTTGATCTGGTTTTCAAGGCCTTCGGGCCAGGAATGATTATTGCTACTGTAGTAATGGCAAGTTTCTGTGGTGACAGTGAAGCCAGGGGGGACAGGGAGGCCAATGGCACTCATCTCTGCCAGGTTGGCCCCTTTGCCGCCAAGCAGGGACTTCATTTCTTTTGATCCTTCAGTTGCTCCGTTTCCGAAGCGATACACATATTGCGTGGACATAATCAGTGGTTAAGGGTTACTATGTTTGATTTCGGATCGGCATGAGTGATTCAGAACGAAAGAAAATTACCGAAAAATTCGTTGCCGATACCCATGATACCATTTACTTCATGGAACGTTGTATCCTGCCGTGCGTGAACGGCGCAAAATAAATTCTTTCTGCCTATGTCCAGTTTAGTTATTGTTGAATCTCCTACGAAGGCCAAGACGATCAGCCGTTTTCTTCCGTCACCGGAGTATAAGGTCATGTCCAGCGTGGGACATGTACGTGATCTGCCAAAAAACGCAAAGGAAGTTCCGGCCAAATACAAGAAAGAGCCTTGGGCAACCATTGCTGTGAAGTTCGAAAACGGAGAGTTCAAGCCTCTCTATATCATTCCTCAAGACAAGCGCAGAGTAGTCAGAGAGCTTAAAAATGCACTTTCAAAGGCAGATGAGCTTTTGATTGCAACGGATGAGGATCGCGAGGGAGAAGCCATCGGATGGCATCTGATAGAAGTCCTGAAGCCCAAAGTTCCTGTGCGTCGAATGGCATTCCATGAGATCACAAAGGAAGCCATTGACAAGGCACTCCACAATACACGTGATGTCAATCAGAACCTTGTGGAAGCGCAGGAGTCACGCAGGATACTGGATCGTCTGGTTGGCTACAAGATCTCGCCTGTACTGTGGAGAAAGATCGGCAAGGGGACCAGTGCAGGACGCGTTCAGAGTGTTGCCGTCCAGCTTCTGGTGGAACGCGAACAGGAGCGCATGAAATTTATTCCCGCGCACTACTGGGATCTGGAGGCAACCCTGCAGGCCAATACGGATCAGTTCAAGGCGACGATGACACACTTGGGGGAACGGAAGCTGGCGACGGGACAGGATTTTGATGATCATACCGGCGAGCTCAAGGAGTCACTGGACAAGGCAAAGATTCTTCTTCTGGGAAAAGAACAGGCTGAAGAGTTGATGGACAGGCTTCCTTCGGCTGGCTGGCGCGTTTCCAGCGTGAGCTCCCAGGAGCGCAAGAGAAGCCCCGCGGCCCCCTTTATCACATCTTCTCTGCAACAGGAAGGCAGCCGCAAGTTCCGATGGGGTGCCCGAAAAACCATGCGGGTGGCACAGAAACTCTACGAGCAGGGGTTTATTACCTATATGCGTACAGACTCGGTGACACTTTCCCAGGAAGCCCTGACCGCCGCCCGGGAGGCAATTGTGCAGATCTATGGGGAGAAGAATCTGAGCAAGAGTGTTCGTCAATACAAGAGCAAGGTTTCCAATGCTCAGGAAGCCCATGAAGCCATTCGTCCCGCAGGCAAGGAGATGAAGACAGCAGATCAGCTGGGATTGAGTGGAGACGAGAAGAAATTGTATGATCTGATCTGGAAGCGTACGATTGCCAGTCAGATGTCAGATGCCAGAGTAAAGGATGTACGGGCAATTTCCACGGCCACTCTGGAAGATGGTACGGAGGTGCATTTCCGGTCTACCGGGCGACAGATATTATTTCCAGGATTTCTGCTGGTCTATGTGGAGGGAAGTGACAATCCCGAGCAGGCGAAACAGAGTGCGGCGAAGTATCTGCCACCTCTGGAGTCCGGGCAGTCCTTGCAGTGCATGGGGCTTGAGCCAAAGAGCCATGAAACGAAACCACCGGCACGCTACACGGAAGCGTCCCTGATTCGGAAGCTGGAGCAGGAGGGGATTGGTCGTCCGAGTACCTATGCAACCATTGTCAGTGTGATCCAGGATCGGGGCAACGCTGTCAAATCCGGAACTGCACTTGCTCCGACATTTCGGGCATTTGCCATCAGTGCGTTGCTGCAGGAGCGTTTTGAATCTCTGATAGATACCGGCTTTACGGCCCAGATGGAGAAGAGTCTTGATAAAATTGCACAGGGCACGGCCAACGGGCACAAGTTTCTGTATTCGATTGATCAGGGAGAAAAGGGGATTGAGCGCAGGGTTGAAATTGCACTAGAGAAGGTGGATGCACGCACAATCTCCACGATCAGTTCTCCCAAATGGCAAAGGTGTACCGTTCGTGTTGGTCAGTATGGACCGTATGTGGAAGCAATTGTGGACGACAAGGAGGTACGAAAAACGATACCGAATCACTGGCTGCCTGCGGATGTTGATGAAGAGCAACTGCTTTCTCTTCTTAAGACAAAAACAGATCCTGTCAGGGAGCTGGGGATTCATCCTGATACAGGTATGACCATAGTTCTGAAGAGCGGTGTGTACGGACCTTATGTGGAACTGACAGAACCCGAAAACTCCAAAGAGAAGCCTCGGAGAAAATCCCTCTCCAAGGGAGTTCAACCGGGGGATATGACTCTGGCACTTGCGCTGGAACTGCTTCGTTTTCCCGTTGAATTAGGGGTAGATCCAAAGACTGGTGAGCGGGTCCTCTATGACGAGGGCAAATATGGACCATACGTAAAGCGAGGGAGGCTGAATGCAACTGTCGGGAAAGGTCAGCGGCTGGAAGACATTACACTGGAATATGCTATCAAGCTGCTGGAGGATAAAGCCGTGAAGTCAGGCAGGGGAAAAGGGCGTGGCAGGAAGAGATAGAGGTCCGGCTTTCCAATGGTTGGTGCCGGAATGCCATACAGCTTCCCGATACCGACATCAGGCAAAAATGATGGATAAGTCAGCACTCCGGTACACAAGGATATCAGAATCTGGCAAGAGATGGAAGAATTTTTGCATCATTCTCAAAATTGTTTCGTATACTGCTGTCAATACAACCCGCCGGACTTTCGCCCAATGTCAGGGATTACATCGGGGTCCGACCAATACAACCCGCCGGACTTTCGCCCAATGTCAGGGATTACATCGGGGTCCGACCAATACAACCCGCCGGACTTTCGCCCAATGTCAGGGATTACATCGGGGTCCGACCAATGCACAAGGGCGCTTATGCGTCCTTGTGTTTTTGTATGAGAAGCGTTTAATGAAGTTAGCAGAGATGTCGGATAGATCGTGCTGTCGAGTTCGTGTTTTCCTGGACTATTGGAACTATGAACTTTCGATGCGTACCGCAGAAAAAAGATTTAAGACCGACTGGGGAAAAATTGGCCCCGTGCTTGTAGAAGCGGCAGCAAAAATCGTAAAAAGTGCTCGTCCAACTGAATTCCAGGGATTGAATTTTTACGGCTCTTATGGGCTTACGGAAAAGGAAGGCAGATTTAACCAGTGGGCTACAAATTTTGTCAATACTCAGCCAGGGGTGAGTGTACATATGGTACGCCGGCAAAAAAAGAGGGCGCACCCTAAATGCCCAATGTGCCACTATTCAATCAAAATCTGTCCAAAGTGTAAAGCCGATACGCGTGGAACCGAAGAAAAAGGGATTGATGTACGTATGGCAACGGATATGGTCAAATTGGCATGGGAAGACAATTATGATGTGGCCGTATTGGTTTCCTCAGACGAAGACTTCGTTCCCGTAGCAGAGTTCTTGGAGGATAGGGGAATAAAAGTGATTCATGGGGCATTCCCACCGAAAGGGCACCGTCTTAGTATCTGTTGTTGGGGAAGAATGGACATACGTAAGTTGCGTGATAAGTTTCGATTTCAAGAGAAAAAATAAACTCTTATTCTGTTAGCGTTGTGTCTGAGGCTATGGTACCGTGCGATATAGCACCACGGGATATCATCTATATAATCCGGGGTGTGGGTAGTATTACTCAACGACAATGAGAGCGATACAAAATCGCGGATGCTTCAATATAGGGTGCTACCACGAACAACATGGATAAATGAGCACCATGCCACAGGAAAAATATCAGAGTCTGACAAGAAGTGGAAGGTATCTTGCATCTTGAGGTGCTTGCAAAAATATCCTCATATCTGATCCGGTGTGTCTTTAAGCACTCCCAGAGCGATATTTCTTCGTCATCCGGAATTTTTTCGAGAGGCTCAAACTCTCTGAAAAATATGCTTCTCGGTGCAGAACCAGCTACAAGAGTGCCGAGTAGGAACCATCCCGTTTGTTTCACTGAGTTCGGTTGCTGTGATCGTTCGGCTCTTCGTAATTGTATTATGTAGATGAAGCATACTCCATGATAAATTCGCCTCAAAACCTGTTCACCCGGATTGCTGTTTTTTACGATGGGTACTATTTTCAGAAGGCAAGGGATCATTATCGCTTCGGTTCGTCCCGCAAAGCATACATAAGTATTCGGGGGCTTCATGATTTCATTCTGCATGAAGTGGCGAAAGCGGAGAGGACACACAAAGAACACTGCCAGATTGTTGAGGCGCACTGCTTCATGGGTCGGAAAGCAGCAGAGGAGGCGGGGTTGAGGTTCAGTGTAAGTCAGAATAAATTTGAAGATGTCTTGATTGATGAGGGAGTTTCCTTCCATATTCTCCCAATCGGTTCAGATTCTAGGGAGAAAGGTGTGGATGTCTGGTTGGGGATTGAAGTTTACAGATTGGCTGCGGAAAAGTGTTTTGACGTATGCGTGTTGATTTCAGGAGACGGGGATTTCGTCCCTCTGGTACGAAAAGTTCAGGGGATGGGGATGCGGGTAATGGTACTGTGCTGGGACTACGAACGTACGGACAAGGATGGCAACAGACGGGATTCGCATGCCTCTCAAAGTTTGCTGGACTCAGCCACATACCCGATCATGGTGTCGTCTGCCATAGATGATCGGGCAAGGAAGAGGGACTTTGTGGTTCAGAACCTCTTTGAACCTCCGCCTGTCAGAGATGGGCGAAATCGGGTAACGAACCTGGAACCAGAGAGGAGCAGTACTGGAGATTCTGGGAGAATTGCTTCGCTGAGTGCCGGTTACGGACATATTGATACAGAAAATGGGATGCACTTGTCTTTTCCAAGCAGGTCTGTGAAGTCGGGAGATTTTAGAGACTTGAATGTGGGAGATTCCGTTGAGTACATAGCCGAAAATACACCGGAGAATGGGCTGCAGGTTTTGGAAGTAAGGAAAGTATTTCATGAGTCAAGCCATCTGGATTCCCCCGCCATAGCCCGAGATGATTCTAGAGTCTGAACATTTCCAGAATCATGCAGCGGGAAGTGTTAGTTCCATGAGCCTCCCCAATTCTATCTAGTGCCTGTATAAGCATACCGAGCGAGGTTCATATCTGTCTTTTGCCGAAAGAAGGACTGCGAGCCGTTACCCTGATGTGTAGAAGCAGCATTGCGAGGAGATTCCTTTTGCTGTTTTTTTTTGCAAGTTCCTTGTACAGGAGGTCAGGGAAGTACTCCACCACTTGAAGTCCAATGGATATGGTATCTTCCATCGCATCCATATGGAGGTAGCAGGAAAATTTGGATCAGTTCTATCAGCAGACGGGTGATGTCCTATCCCGGATATAAAACAGACGACGGAGAAGCGTCCCTGCCAGGATCATCCTGAGGACTTAAGACGAGAGTATTTTTGGAACAGGCACATTTCTCCCAACCTATAACCGGATCAGAAAAGGTGGATACGCAAAGCATCAAGCGGCTTTTTCCTCACCTTTTGTTTACTTTTTAGGATCATTGAATCTGGAGCTATTTCATGCCCCGAGCAGCCATCCTGTTACTTTCCTGCCTTGCTGCTATATCCATCGTAGTCGTACTTGTGATTCGTGAGTTGGCAAAGAAGAGAGATGCCGTGCATGAAGCATTGGTGTCCCTCTATATCTCTGCAAACGGAGATCAATGGAAAAACATTCCGGTTGGGATATGGAAAAGGTTCCCCGGCATATAAAGAATTCAGCTCATGGCATGGTTTGACGGTGTCTGGCGGGAATTTGGTTGCGATTACTCTGGACTCTGAGAATCTCCGCGGGACACTCCCTCCCGAACTCGGCAATCTGTCCAGTCTAGTCTATCTGCGCGTGGACGGTAACAGTTTCAGAGGCGAGATTCCTCCCGAACTTGGTAATCTGTTCAATTTGGAAGTGCTGGGGTTGCACAGTAATCAGCTGAAGGCGAGATTCCTCCCGAACTCGGCAGCCTGTCAAATTTGGAGGTATTGGGGGTGCATGACAACCAATTTTCGGGAAGAATTCCTCTGGAGCTTGTTAGGCTTTCCAATTTGAAGAGATTATATCTGAACGATAATCAACTCGCGGGTGGGATTCCCGGTACACTCAATAATCTGTCAAACCTGGAAATAGTCAACTTGTCCAGCAATCAACTTACGGGGCTGATTCCGATAGGGTTTGGTAGACTGCCAAATTTGGAGGTGCTGGACCTGTCCCACAATCAGCTCACGGGATCAATTCCGGTTACACTCGGGAACTTGTCCCAGCTCAGATATCTGCGTATAGAAGGCAATCAACTTGCGAGCAGGATTCCCGCTGAGCTCGGCAACCTGTCCCAGCTCAGATATCTGTATATAGTGTCTGTCCGAAAATTCAGAATATCGCCAATATATGCCGTTTGGAGAGCGTATGAGGGGCATGGGGAGATATTTCTGGGTATTTTTCCTGACGAAGATGGAAACCCCTTGGCGGATTGGAGCATGAAATCTCCGAACAGCGTCCATAAACACGCAATCTTCGTGCAAGATTTTCCCGAATCTCTCATAGCCAACGAGCATCTGAATCGCGCCATACATGACGCTGTGGGGCAAAATGCCTCTGGAATCCCCCGTATTGGGGGTTGCTGTGAATTTTCGGACAGACACTATATAGGAGGAAATTGACTTGCAGGTGGGATTCTCGCCGATCTCGGCAACCTGTCCAAGTTGGAAGTATTGTCCCTGAGCAGCAATTACCTTGCGGGGGAGATTCCTCCCGAACTTGGAACCCTCTTAAACTTAAAAGGACTGGATGTGGATGGCAGTCGGCTTACGGGGGAGATCCCCCGTGAACTTGCTAATCTGTAAAAACTGGAGTTTCTTGACCTGCAGGGAAATCAGTTCATCGGCTGGATCCCCGCAGAGCTTGGTAATCTTTCAAACTTGTCCATGCTGCACCTGCAAGGTAATCCACTTGGAGGTCCGATTCCGCACAGTTTTCTGAAATTGCAAAACCTTCATACCCTCAGTGTCCCTGATGGTGTATGTGTGTTGCAAGGCACTGATTTTCAGGCATGGTTGAATGACATCGTAACCATCCAGTCGAGCTCAAGCAGAAGTTCAGAATACATTCGGCAGTGTATACGAAATTAGTGGCACCACTCCGAAAAAACATTTCAGAACCTTTGTTTTGTTCGTGCCGTTTTAGTACTCAGATGTCTTCGTGTGTGGTGTCCTCTAGGATCCCCTCCTCCAAAGCCTAGTCATTGACACCATCGTTTAGCGGGCCTGATCCCCTGCAAGTGGGCTATCTCTTTTAAAAGCGAATTTCCTATATAACCGCCGCCATAAGCCTGAATTCCCATAATCTCAAGGCACAGGCCCACACACTCAAGCGAACACTTACAACCAACCCCCGCCAGCTGGAAATTCAGAAAACCAACTGACATTAGCACCATCCCCACAGATTACTCCAGCAGTGTTCCCAGGATGACTTCAATTTGGATCCGCTTTCTCCCCCGAAGAATATCAAGCAGGACAGTATCCCCCGGGGCTTTATTCCCAACTATGCTTCGCAGGACTAGATAATCTGCAAACTCAGTCCCGTCAATTCCGATGATGACATCTCTGACTTTGACACCGGCCTTGTCAGCAGCACCATTCTGGGTAACTTCAATCACTTGTGCAGAGCCGAGAGGCGTGTTCGGTATATTTGCAAGGTCGTATTGGATTTCCAGAGACCTGCGGTCTACCCTTCCTTTATCAATGAGCTGTTCTGCAACATTGTGGACAACAGAGACAGGAATTGCCAAACCAACACCACTCCCTTCTGCAGGAGAGTCACTCCCATGGAATTGATTCCCACTATCTGCCCGCTCATATTTACAAGTGGACCTCCGGAATTTCCTTTATTGATCGCTGCATCAGTCTGGATAAGGTCCGAGTGAAGATGGATCATGGTACGGCCGACCGCACTCACGATTCCAGCTGTGACCGTATTCGCCAGTGTCTCGTGTAGAGGTGATCCAAAAGCAATGACCCACTGTCCTGTCCGAACATTGGCAGATGGCACAAGCGGGATTGCAGGAAGGTTTGTCCTGCTGTAGATGCGGATGACTGCCAGATCACTATGACGGTCACGGCCAACTACTTCGGCCGGAAGGATGAGTCCGTCATACAATCAAACCTGCAAACTCTCCGCCCCGTCTATAACATGATCATTCGTCACGATGTATCCATGCGGGCGGATGATAACTCCCGATCCCAGACTTCGCTGGAACTGCGGAAGATAGGGTATCGTTTCTTCCAGTGGTGTCCCTCTCAATATGTCAGCATCAACATCAACCTTTTCGTCTGATCGAATCTGTACCACGGCAGGGTTCACCTTTTCAGCAACATGTATGAAGGCCTCTTCCCATCCCAGTTGTGAATCTTCCGAGGAGGGCAGGTCTGTGTCAACATTAACATGACGACACTGGCACTGCTCCCCGTCAACTACCGCTTTCTTGTGGTCTGTGCCAGACTTAACATGACGACACCCCAGAGCAGATAACAGTGTACCTGCAACAAGGAGTTTGGCTACGACAGGGATACTGGAAAAGGAGTGAATCTTGTTCATAAAAAGTCTCGCACTAAGATTAACTGTACCTTGGTAAAAATGACAGATTGGCGGGGTTATAGGTTAATGTTTATGCGCTTGTTCCTGATGAAAATTCTGCACAAGTCAACCAATCACTTTGTGTGGGGGATTCGGTTCAATCATAATCTCCATATCAAGGATGCGTATTCAGGGATTTGGATGCCGGAATGAGACTGCCATCGTATTCACCGATCTCAGTGACTACTCTGGTACGAAATCTCTACCTTCCTTGTGCATCATATCTTTCGTCAGGGCAATTGGACAATGGTCTTGGCGGTGAGTCCAGACAGGATAATGTACACCCCCGAGGTCGGTACATGTGGTGTCCATCTCATTTGCTCCTGCCCGTTACGTGACAGCGTGCTCACCAGTCTTCCCGAGGCATCAATGATGGATAGCTGATCAGGTGCATTTTTGGGCAAGGTGAGCGTGATGAAGTCCTGGAACGGGTTCGGATAAGCCCCTATCTGCATGTTCGCAAACTCCGGTTTTTGGACGGTCATGGGCGCATTTTTTGAGAAGATATGGATGGCGGTTCCGGGTTCTGATATGGCATAATGATTGCCCCAAGATGCAACAGCATGACCAAATGCAGGGCCACCCTGAACTGAGGACCTGTCCCCACCAGTGCCAAATTCATCAAGATGCAACCGCCATGTATACCCGCTTTGGGCGGGAGAATTTGAGGGTGCTCCAATCAGGGCATATTCCTCCCACAGTGCAACACTACTTCCTGTACGGGTCATCTCCACCGGTGGAACAGGAGTAAACGCATACATCTGCTCCCAGCTGTCCCTCTCCAAAGTGTAGATATAGGCAGTGGAGGCACCGGGTGCCCCAACCAGCGCCAGCCTTCGTCCTTTGTTGTGATCCAAGGCGACACGGAAACCGAATCTGTGCTCATAGCCAGCTGATCCGCCGCGGAGTTCCGCCTGAAGCACCCAGTCTGATCCAGAGGTTCGCTGATAGATGTAGGCCAGTCCAGCCCTTTCTCCGCGAGGTTCATAGGCTTCCGGGGCTCCGACAATGAGAATTTCAGAATCCAGGGCTAGTGAGTGTCCAAACGCTTCGTTTGGCGATTCTCCATAGAGTGATTGCCGCCAGAGCCACTCATTTTGCGCGGACTGGATGTAAATGTCAGCCTGTCCTCGTCCCATCTGGCTGTCTGGGCTTCCCACAGCAGCATAAATTCCCTGGATTGCGACGCTGCGGCCATACCCGTCCACATCCTGCGCAATTTCATATAATGGGGGAGAAGGTTGACGAGTCCGCAAGTCGTACAGGTAGGCTTTGCGATTTCCTGGAGCACCTGCAATCAGCAGATGTCCATCCGCATCCAGACTATATCCGAGACTGTCTCCCTTTGCCCCCTCCAGTATGGAGAATAATTTCCAGTCCCCCTGCGATGGCCTTGTATAGATCCACAGTTTTCCGTGTCCATCGGTTGCATTTGGATCCCCTGCCACCAGTGTTGATCTGGCCATAGCAATGGAATGTCCAAATGATGGACTCAATGCCGGAATTGAAGTCTGAATGGCAAGACAGGCAGGGATAAAGACAGCGGTACTCAGAAAGACTGATCCGAAACGCTGGAACATCAGCGGCCCGTGTCGGATGCTCCGCGTTGCAGCGAGTGCAGGATGTTCAGGTAGCTTAGATAACGTGCATTGCTGATTTTTCTTCTTCGCCGCGCCTTCTTTATTCCGCAACTCGGTTCATGCTCGTGTGTGCAGGCAGAGTAGCGACACTTTTCCAGATGCGGCCGGAACTCAGGGAAATAATGGGACAGTTCCCACGGTTCAATGTCAAGAAGCCCAAACTCACGTATTCCAGGGGTATCTGCAACATGTCCACCATCAGGCAGAGGATAGAGTGTTGCATGGGCAGTTGTGTGCCTCCCCTTGCTTGTCTTTTCACTGACAGTGTCCACAGGGATGTTGATTTCCGAATACATTGCGTTCAGAAGCGAAGATTTGCCAACTCCAGAGGGGCCAACGAATACGCTAATCTTGTCAGAAAGCAGCTCACGAAGGAGCTCCAGATTTTGCATGCTCTCCACACTGGTGAGGATCCCAAGGTACCCCAGGTTCTGATAGCTGGCAGAAAGCCGTTCAATGGAAGACAGAAGATGGGAAGAAGCAAGGTCTATTTTGTTGATCAGCAACCCTGCTGGAATATCCTGTGCCTCGCAGGCAACCAGCAGCCGATCAATCAGTCCCGTCTTGAATGAAGGCTGTTTTGCGGACTGGACAATCCAGATGTGGTCAACATTGGCTACAAGAATCTGATGTCTGCCAACTCTGCGTCCTGCGGCGCGCCGATACAAGCAGTTGCGTCGCTCATTCACTTCGGTAATGAGTCCAGTATCGTCCTCCTGAACCTGAATGCTGACATCATCCCCAACGGCTACTGGATGAGTCTCATTGCCATGATTCAGCCGCATCTGTCCACGAATACGCGAGGGAATCACAGTGGAATCCACCAAAACATCTATCCAGCTTCCTGTGGATCGAATAACTGTACCAAGAGGCATAGTCTACCTGTTTATTCCCTGCAACATGTACATCGGCATATTCGTAAAGTATAGCACAATTTACTTATCCCACTTGAAATGGCCAACGAAAAAGAACCTGACCGTGATCTGTTCGCCGAAGTGAAGGAAGCATTCAGCAGGCTTGAATTGGACCAGAAAGCAACATTTCTGGTCACCGAATCTGTAAATACGGCCGTGGAAGCTGTCTCTGCCCTGGCAGATGCCGTAACACGGGATTTCGCACAGTGCTTTGATACCGCCACAACTGCAACGGAATCAGCGACCGCAGAGGATGAGGAGGCAGACTCTCCCAAAGAGGAGTCGGCCTAGGCCGTTGATGCTTCCCGGGCTACCCCGTTGTTGTTAGGGGCCGGTGCCGAGAATATCTCCGAGGGATCCTTTATTGGCGGGCCGCTCAGCGTGATGTCAAGTACTTGACTCATGCGGCGCACATAGCTTATGTCAATCCCCTTCAGCATGTCTGACTTGATATCCTTGATATCATTCTCGTTCTTTGCGGGCAGCAGAACATGCTTGATTCCTGCCCGTTTGGCTGCCAAGACTTTTTCCTTGATTCCCCCAACAGGCAGTACAAGCCCCCGAAGTGTAATCTCTCCGGTCATTGCCATGTTATGCTGTATCCTCCGTTGCGAGTAGATGGAAACAAGTGCAGAGAGGAGAGCAATGCCGGCACTCGGCCCGTCCTTCGAAACGGCACCTGCGGGTACATGCACATGTATATCGTAGTACTTGAAGGCACTTTGCGGGATGTCCAGCTCTCCTGCATGCGATTTGACGTAACTGAGCGCAGCTTTGGCAGACTCCTGCATGATGTCTCCGAGGCTGCCGGTCAAGGTGAGCTTTCCAGTACCACGGGAGACGGAGGCTTCCACGAACAGAATTTCCCCTCCGGTAGGTGTCCAGGCAAGTCCGGTGGCAACTCCGGGCACTTCGGTTCGCTCGGCAACCTCATTGTAGAATTTGCGAGCTCCCAGATATTCCTCTATATCGTCTTTCTTGATGGAAGCGGACTGGATCTCCTCTGTGGCCACCTTCTTTGCAACTCCCCGGGCAACGCTTCCAATCGTACGTTCAAGGTTCCGCACCCCCGACTCGCGCGTATATCCGTCAATAATAGAGCGCAGTGCGGCACTGTTGATGGAGAACTGCTTTTTCTTTAGCCCATTTCGCTCAATCTGTCTGGGAACCAGATATCCCCTGGCAATGGCAAGTTTTTCTTCCTGCGTATAGCCGGATATATGGATGACTTCCATGCGATCCTTCAGTGCCATCGGGACTGTATCCAGAGAGTTTGCCGTTGCAATAAAGAGGACCTTGGAGAGATCATAGTCCAGTTCCAGGTAGTGATCATTGAAGGCTGTATTCTGTTCAGGATCCAGAACCTCAAGAAGAGCACTGGACGGATCCCCCCGGTGGAGATCACCAATCTTGTCAATCTCGTCTAGCATGAACACAGGATTGATGGAGCCGGCTTTCTTGAGACCCTGCAGGATGCGACCGGGGCGGGCACCAATGTAGGTGCGCCGATGACCGCGAATCTCTCCCTCATCATGCACGCCGCCAAGACTCATCCGGGCAAATCCGCGTCCGAGTGCCCGAGCGATACTTCTGCCCAGGCTGGTTTTGCCAACTCCTGGAGGTCCGTAAAAACACAGGATCGGAGCTTTCATGTCTCCCTTGAGCTTGAGCACAGCCAGATACTCCAGAATCCGCTGCTTCACTTTTTCCAGCCCGTGGTGGTCTTCTTCCAGAATCTTTTCTGCGTTTGTAATATCAAGCTGGTCTTCGGTGTATTCTGTCCAGGGCAAATCAAGAATCCAGTCCACATAATTGCGGGTGACCGCATAATCTGGCATGGCCGGATTGCTGCGCTCCAGCTTCTTCATCTCTTTGTTGAATGTCTCCATTACATATTCCGGGAGGTTTTTTTCCTCTGCCTTCTGGCGCAATCCGTCGTGCTCGCCATAGTCATTTCCCTCTCCCAGCTCATCCTGAATGACCTTCATCTGCTGCCGAAGCAGAAATTCCCGTTGCTGCTGCTTTACATCATTCTTCATGCGCGAGCGCATTTCATCCGAGAGCTGAAGAACTTGAATTTCCTTGTCCAGATGCTCAACCAGCAGCCGGGCCCGCTCTTTTATGGACGGGGTTTCCAGCAGGGTCTGTTTTTCCTGGACATCAATCTGCAGGTTGGAGCCAATAAAGTAGACCAGAAACTCGCATGAGTCAACATTTTCAACGGATTCGACCGCCTCGCTGGGGAGATTGGGGGAGAGGCTGATCATTTCGCAGGCAAGCTCCTTGATGGAATGCATGAGAGCTTTTTCTTCTACCTCACTTTCAAATTCCTGCTTCTCCTCAAGAAGATCAATATCTGCTCTGAAGTACGGTTTGAGCTGGGTAAACTTTTTCACCCGGAATCGTCCCTGTCCCTGAATAATGATGCTGTTTGCGCCATCTGGCATCTTGATCATTTTCAGAATCTTTGCCACGGTGCCGACCTCATACAGATCACTGGCATCCGGGTCATCGGTCTCCTGATCTTTCTGGGAAATCACTCCAAGCAGCTTGTCTCCCTTGGCAGCATCCCGCACCAGTTTGATGGACGCATCACGCCCTACGGTGATGGGAAGGATTACCTCTGGAAAGAGAACTGTATTCCGGAGAGCAAGAACTGGGATGGAATCGGTCTGGACGGGAGTGTCCTCGTCTTCTGCCTCTTCGTCAGGAAAGACGATAGGTGGTTCAGCGGGATCGGATGACTTTTTTGCGAGCAGGATATCAGACCAGGAATTCATGTATTGACGTAAGTTGAAAATAGCAGAATGAAAATGCGAATGTGAACTGTTCCTTCAAAAATTGAACCAACTACGTTTCGGTGACAAAGTGTCCACAGTACGGCAATTTTATGAAATGCATTCATCGGCAGCGAATGCAGTCGGGTCTCGCTCGGGAGGAACCGCATGTATGACGTATTCCTGCCGGGTACATATGGACCGACATTTTAGCCAGAAACACAAGAATAAAAACTGGATGTAATCATTTCGCCCTGATTTTCGTTGAACACATTCCAGACAAGGAAACCATGTGGCACCAGGACATCATAGGCACGATTGGTCATACGCCGCTTGTGCGGCTGAATCATTTGACCAGTCATGTTCCGTGTACAGTCCTGGTGAAACTGGAATCATTCAACCCGGGAGGATCTGTAAAGGATCGGATTGGCTATGCCATGGTGCAGGCGGCAGAAGAATCAGGAGAGCTCAAGTCGGATGGTGTTTTGGTAGAGGCCACCAGCGGGAATACAGGTACGGGGATTGTACAGGCCGCAAGAATCAAGGGATACCGGTGTATCTTTACGGCAACAGAAAAGGTCAGTCAGGAGAAGCGTGATCTGCTCGCTGCGTATGGAGCAGAATTGGTACTGTGCCCGCTGGATGTACCTCCCGAAGATCCGCGGTCCTACTACAGTGTTGCTGAGAAAATTGCACAGGAGACACCCGGAGCCATTTACCTCAATCAGTATTACAATGAGGCAAATGTGCAGGCGCACTACAGGAGTACCGGCCCTGAAATCTGGCAGCAGACAGAAGGACAGATCACGCACTTCTTTGCAACTGCCAGTACGGGGGGAACGATATCGGGCAGTGCCAAGTTCCTTAAGGAAAAGAACGCAGAGATTTGCGTGATTGGCGTAGATCCTTGCGGATCATCGTACTACAAGTATTTTCATGAGGGTGTTGTTGATCCAGAAGAAATCTATTCCCATCAAATTGAAGGTGCAGGGAAGGAATATCTCGCTGGAAACATGCACATGGAATTGCTGAATGACTATACGCGCGCGACCGATCAGGAAGCCATGCAGATGGCACGTCGTCTGGCAAAAGAAGAGGGAATCTTTGCAGGACAGTCAAGCGGACTGGCTCTGGCTGGTGCCCTTGACTGGCTTGAACAGCATGACCAGGAGATCACTCAGAATTCACTGGTTGTCGTTTTATTGCCTGATTCCGGCATGAAGTACATCAGCAAGACGTACAATGATGCCTGGATGAAGGAAAACAAATTCATTTAACTTCAAAAGCTCTCCAAAAACTGATGGAAGAAGAAAACGGACAGATAGAAGAATCGGATTCCAAGCTCAATATTGAGCTGAACGAAAGCATTGCGGAAGGTGAATACTCCAATCTGGTGATGATTGGGCATTCCAAAGAAGAGTTCATTCTGGACTTTATTCGTGTGATGCCGGGTGTCCCTGCCGCCAGGGTAAAAAGCAGAATCATTATCACCCCAAGGCATGCCAAGCGTTTTTTGCGTGCACTGGCAGAAAATATTGAGCGGTTTGAGGAGGTGAACGGGGAGATTGCTGACAGCGATACCCCGGATATCTCCCCGCAATTCGGGGGCGGTCACATAGGGGAGGCCTGAGCTACTTGCGAGCCATAACCAGTGCGGTCAGAGCTCCAAGGAAAAATGTGGCGTGGGGGAGGATCACGGAAAGCAGGGGAGACAGTTCACCGGTGTACCCGAAGGGCTCGGTGAGTTTCTGCGCTGCAAGATAAACAAATGCAATGAACAGCCCGATCCCGATCTGTATTGCCTGCCCCCCGCGCCGTCTCCGACAGGATACCGGAAGGGCAATCAGCATGACAATCAGGTTCGTCAGCGGATACGCGTATTTGGAGTAGTATCCAACCATGTCTCTGCCAATATCTGCCAGCCCGCTTCGTTTCAGGGCCGCTACATATCCTGTTGCCACTGGTATTGTCATGGATTCAATATCCCGCTCTGTTCGTGCGAGATCTCTTGGAAGAACTAGCAGAGCCGTATCCAGAGGGGCAATGATTCTTCGCACTTCCTGCCCGGAATCAAAGGATCGCAGAGTAGCATAGGGAAAGTGCCAGAGTGAATCACGCCAGACCATCTGTTGACCATCTACGCGTTCTATGAGTATCCCGTCCAGATTAAATCGCTGCAATTGAACCCGATGTGCAGTGCCGGTACGCCGGTCAAAGTAGCCTACGGTTACCACGCTGTTTATGTCATTGCGGCGATGAATTTCGCTTACGTAGATTTGCTGTGTTCTGCTCTTGATGTACAGTTCATCGTAGGAAAGCACCGTCTGATTTGTTTGTGGTGCAATCCAGCCACCAACAATAAACATGAGCATGCTTGCAAGAATCCCGAGCAGGAGGTAGGGAATGAGCAGTCGCTGAAGAGGGACACCACTTGTTTGCAGTGCTGTCACCTGCAAAGACTGGGCGAGCCGTCCCGTCGTGAATATAGCGGCAAGAAATAATGCTAGTGGGGAGACCTGATGAATGATGTTCGGTACAAAACTGGGATAGTAGATCAGATAGATCTTTCGCATGGAGGCATTCCGATCCAGAAAATCATCAATATGCTCCAGATAGTGGATGAGGACAAAGAAAATGACCAGCACAGCGATCATAACTACATAGGCAGCCAGTGTTCGCACCATCACATGGCGGTCCATAGTCGTCAGATTCATGCGATCATGTCTCCTCAAAAACGGAACAATCAGGCTATGAATGTGTACCCTGTCTTCTAACAATCGTTCTTATGACCCATGAAAGTTCACGAATATCAGGGAAAAGAAATTCTTGAAAAATATGGCGTTGCCATGCAACCCGGAGAGGTTGCAGAAACGGTCTTTGAAGCACTCGTTGCTGCCAAGGATATGATTCCTGTCCACGGTGACCTCTTTGTGATCAAAGCCCAGATTCATGCGGGGGGACGGGGCAAGGGAGGTGGGGTGAAGCTGGCACGGGGGGAGGGTGAAGTTATGGATGCAGCTGCAGAAATTCTCGGGATGGATCTGGTTACACACCAGACAGGTCCGGAAGGGCAGCTGGTTCGCAAAGTTCTTGTCGCTCCGGCTGTCAATATTGAAAAGGAGTACTATATCGGAGTTACACTGGACCGCTCGCGCAGCCAGCATGTTGTCATGGCTTCTACCGAGGGAGGGGTTGAAATTGAAAAGGTTGCCGAAGAAACTCCCGAGAAGATTCTCAAGGCATGGGCAGATCCTGCACATGGATTACAGGCATTTCAGGCGCGAGAACTGGCCTATGGACTTGGGTTTGAAGGAAAGACGGCACGCCAGGTCACCAGGTTTATTATGTCACTCTTTCAGGCATATTTGGGAGTTGATGCATCTCTGGCTGAAATCAATCCCCTTGTTCTGACCAGGGAAGGGTGGGTGGTTGCGATTGACGCGAAGCTCAATCTGGATGACAATGCCCTGTATCGGCACAAGGATCTGGCAGAGCTCCGGGATCTGCATGAAGAAGATCCTCTGGAGGTGAAAGCACAGGCATCAAATCTGAATTATGTCAAACTTGACGGGAATGTAGGATGCATGGTCAATGGAGCGGGGCTGGCCATGGCGACCATGGACATTATCAAACTGGCAGGAGGCAACCCGGCCAATTTTCTGGATGTCGGAGGAACGGCCAGTGCCGAGACGGTGGAGGCCGGATTCCGGATCATCCTTGAAGATCCGAATGTGGAAGCTGTCCTCGTGAACATATTCGGGGGAATTGTACGATGTGACCGGGTCGCTCATGGAGTTGTGGAGGCTGCCAAAAATGTGAACATGAAGGTGCCTCTCATTGTACGCCTGCAGGGAACGAATGCGGAGAAAGGACAGGCAGTCCTGGAGGAAAGCGGTATCGCCCTTGAATCCGCTGTACTGTTTGATCAGGCAGCGGAAAAGGTGCGCATGGTTCTGGCTGCCTGAGGTCTGAAATGAACGAAGTGTCAAGTGTAGATACGGTCGAAATCAGAGAGGGGCTGGAGGGGCTGTCATCGCAGCTGATTCGCATCCTGTACAGGCGAGCTCCATTGCATCGCCCGGTATCTGATCCAGAGCGTCTTTGGGCGATGTTTGAGAATGCCTCTCTGGTAGTCACGGCATGGAAAGGGACACGTCTGGTGGGGATTGCCCGCGTCCTGACAGATGGGGTGATGTACAGTTATCTCTGTGATCTGGCGGTTGAACCGGATGTTCAGGGACTGGGTATTGGGAAACGCTTGATGAAACATGTACAGGATCGTTGCAAAGGAACCGATCTGGTTCTAAGGAGCGCACTGGGACGTTTTCACAAGCACAATGCACTGCAGCCGGCCCCTGATCACTGGACCGTACGTTCCCGGTAGGCAGCTATATCCTCGGTCGTCCTCTTCCCCCGAAGCCCCGGTTACGTTCTGAACGAGGTTGCTGGAAGCGCAGAAACTCTGCCAGACGACCGCTCTTGACATGCAGGTCGAATCCCCAAGACTGAAAGGATCCAAACGGGATCCACCGGAATCCCATGTACCAGCATTCAAATTCTTTGGACAGGTTGAGTGTGGTTGTGACAAGCTTCTTCTGCTCAAAGTCATATCCGGTTTGCCCTTGGACACTCCATGTAGGGGTCAATCCAAAATTGAACCCCGTGTTGACGGTTGCCGAGCGGCGAAGGACGAGCTGGGGCCGCGAAATTTGATAGACAACACTCAGATTCATGGACCATGTCTGTGCTCCACCAGAAGACATGCCTGTCTGCGAAAATTGGCCGGACATGCCTCTGGAAAGCGGAGAGGCTCCAAACTGGGGCATCGTCGGAGTACCTGTTTCCAAGGCAGTCTCACTGGGGCGCATGCTGCCACGCAATTGCATGCTGCCGCGTACACTTAACTGCGTTAGTCGTGCAATCGCAAGATCGGGAAGTGAAAATATATAGTCATTCGTAACTCTGCGACCATCGGAACTCAGTTTGTAGGGAGAGAAGGTGGAGCTGAAGTTGAGGTTAAGTTTGCCCAGAATATTGGTACGCATGCTGATTCTCACTGGGGCCAGCCGGAGTGAATCTGCCGCAAAATTATAGCTGCTGGACAGGTTCAGTGTAAACAGCTTGAGAACACGGGACTGATCTGATCCGGTGGAGTCCCTGCTGATCCGTTTTGTTTCGAATGTATTGTCAAGACCAAAACTGAGCGTATTCTGGAGTCCGCTCTGGACTCCCCGTACAATCGGATAGCGGCGCGGATTCAGTCCTGTCGCAAGCGTATCCACAACAGGCTTTCCAGCCTCGTCAAGCAAGGGTCGGGTATATCCCCACATGTCATCACCAAAGTCTGGTCGGTAGGAAAACCCGACTCGGGGTCTCACGGTGTGTCTTAGTCCCTGGTATGCTCCAAGTTTGACAGGGAAGAGTCCATAGATTGTCGTATTGGCAGAGACACCGACATTGAATTGCCGCAGGGCAAAAAATCCCTGCTCTGTTCTTGTTTTGACAGTTCCATCTGCGTTTAATTGTCTGCGTTCCGTAGAGATGAACCAGTCCTCTGTATAATTTGCATTCGGGGACAGATTCAGGCGTACTGATCCTAACAGGGGGATTCGCTGTATTGCAAACGGGGCTGCAATCGGAATCCGGTGTGTGGCAGTAAAGCGTATTCGTCCATCGGTTTTGCCAGTCGCAGTGCGGTACTTTTCCTCGTCAAATAATGCCTCATACCAGGAGTAGTCAACTGGCTGGCCATCAGCCAGGGTGTCTCCGTTTGCAATCAACTGTTCATCAGAGAGAGGACGGAACTGATACTGATTGTTCAGACGTGAGGAGATGCTATACTGGAGCCGTTCGTACCAGCGTTCATCTCGTCCAGAATTTTCGCGCTTGAAGGGAGACTTTGTAGTTTGCGAGAAGGAAAGCTGGGGGAAAGACAGATCCACACTTCCCGTAGATACGACCTGCTGCTGCCGCATGCTTAACGAGAGGGAGCGGCCGCCCCTGAAGGTGCGGTTGTACTGGATTGAGGAGCCGATGGACTGCCGGATATTGTCTTCGTACCGGTCAGAAACCGTTCGCAGGTAGGTGCTGGATGTCAGGTTTACATTTGCACTGAGTCGTGCTTTTGGGGAGAATGTCTGATTGTGGTTCCATCGGAAGCTCAGGCTTCTTCGTTTGGTCAGGTCAGGGTCATTGCGCTCTCCGCTTCGTTCCTGGAGATAATCAACATTCAGGCTTCCACTGTACAGGTCACGCCGGTTATAGCGGAATGAGGGATTGATCTGCCAGCTTCCTTTTGTCCACAGGCCGAACCGGACTTGTGCATCCATCTTTTCTGTGAGTGCAAAATACCATCCCCAGTTTCGCAGAAAAAATCCTCGCTCGTCTTCTCCGTATTGCGGGGGCAGAAACCCGCTTCTGCGCCCTTCCTGATAAGGAAGAAATCCGAACGGCAGCCATACCGGCATCGGGATATTGAAGATGTACAGTTGAATCGGTCCGGTATAGACCCATTTTTGATCTACGATCTTCATTCTTCTGGCCCGGAGTGAATAGGAGGGAGTCTCTTCTGGAGCACAGTCACAGGTGGTATAAAGCCCGTCCTGGATGAAGATTGTGCTGTCCTCTCGGACTTTTGCGATTCCTGCCTGAATGAAGCCTTCTTCAAACCGGGTTCTGGCCGCAGTGACGCGTCCTCGCTTTGTGGCCATATTGTAAGCCAGGCGTGAACCCGTCAGAGTTTCGCTTCCCTCCGAAAATACGGGAGGTCCTGTAAAACCGGAATCGGTCGCAAGTCCGTAGGCAACCAGTTCATCTTCTCCCAGGAGCAAATCAACAAAGTGCGCCCCAAGAGTTACACCTTCGTAGGAAACGCTGGCATTGCCAGCAAGGGTACCCCGGTCACCGGATTTGGAATCAAAGTGCAGTACCAGCGAGTCGCTGGCACTGAATTTTACGGGAGAGTCAAGCGCAGAGCTCTCTTGTGCCTGTGCGATTTGGGGCAATAATGTGAACAAGCAAAGAGTAACAGTCTGGATCAGCCAGGCTGAGGAGATTGGATCATTTCTGTTTCTCGTCATCTAGCTGGTCAAACACAAGGCAGGCTGCCCCGAGCATGCCGGCCTCATTCCCGAGCGTTTCCTGGATTACGGTCACATGTTCCTTGATGCTGGGGATGATGTAGGACAGGAGGACATCCCGGGTTGGTTTCAGCAAAAAATCTCCAGCTTTGGAAACGCCCCCTCCGATGACAATTGTACGTATATCCAGCAGGTTGATAATCCCACCCAGGACACATCCCAGTTTTTCTCCGGCCCACTTAAGAACTGCAACGGCTCCTGGATCACCGTTTAGCGCGGCCTCTGTGATGGTTGCCGGTGTCAGATTCTCCAGCCCCGGGGCTACATGAAGCATGCTTTCAGGGTATTCTTCCAGCTGTTCACGTGCGTGTCCGGTCAGGAATCGCTGTCCAAGGTAGGCTTCAATGGCTCCATTGATTCCAGTGAGGGCTGGTGGGCCATCATAATCAATGGAGACATGCCCGAGCTCGCCAGCTGCTCCGGTTTCTCCGCGAAAGATGCGCTTGTTAAATACAATAGCTCCGCCGACACCTGTTCCCAGGGTAACCATAACGTAATGGTCGTGTCCCCGCGCGGCTCCATAGCGTCCAGATCCAAGCGCAGCTGCATTGGCATCATTTTCAACAAAAATATTCAGATGTTTTCCCAAGCGTTTTCTCAGGGCTTCACGCAGATTGACCACCCCCCATCCCGGCATGTTTGCAGGATGAGCAAGGGTTTTTCGTTCAAGGTCAATAGAGCCAGGTGCTCCAATTCCAATCCCGTGGATGCGGTCTCTGCGCCGCATTAGTGGTTTTACAGCCGCTTCAATTTGCGACAGCACATGATCTTTTCCCTGCTCGGCCCCTGTTTCTACCGAACTTGTTTTCACCAGACCAAAGGCCTTGTGGACCAGTGCGGCTTTGATGTATGTGCCACCAAGATCAATGCCAATTGCTTGCATGTTTAGTTACTGTTCCTCTATGCGATATACAGTTTCTCCCTCGCGACGCATACCATACTGCTCGCGTGCGATTTTTTCAATGAGGGCATCACTGGGTGGGGTTTGCAGTATGGTCTGGAGTTCTGTGATCTCTGTTTGCAGTTGTTCATTTTCTTCCACCAAATGTTCATGCTCCTGCTGCCATTCCTGATAGCGAATCCAGCTGTAGCTGTCAAACCAGATAAATTGCAGCAGCAGCCAGGCTGCAACGATTCCGCCAACGAGCAACAGGCGGCGAGACCGTCTGACTTTTAACTCGGGCTGTACTGTACTGGTCGCCATTGGACGCTATCTGGGGGAATTATGTTTTCACGCAACCGGGGCCACGACAATATACATCTGCAGACAGGCATATCTCTTGACTATAGAGATATACCCTCCCTGTTTGACTGATTGAACGCATGCAACAGCACTTTCATGCTGATCTGGAATTTCTGCTGCCGATCCTTGTGAAAAATTATACGAGTTCCGCTCCTGTGCAACGAACAAACAGCCTGTATGGTGCAAAATTTACGGAAAATTCCCCGAATAAGTGCTATTACTGCTCTGGGAGCAATTAGAAAGAATTGTTCTGTTGCGGCTCTTGCAGAAATACTTCTGTACTTGATCTAATGTGCCCGCAAGCACTCTCAGAGCGATAGTTCTCCGTCATCTGGGAATTTTGCAAGAGGCTCTGTTGTCTACGGCTATGATTGAGAAATGCCTGTGTTCACCTGATTTTCTCGGTTGCACATGTCAATTCTGGATGCTCTTGCATACTGTGCTTGCTGAGCCCTGACGATCATGTGAGTCAGAGGGGCAAGATTGCCTTCATCAGCTTTTTCAAGTGCTTCCAGATATTTTCTCCTGTCATCTCTGGTGATTAGCAGAGGGAAAAGGCTGCCCCTGACAAGGATCAATGAGGCCAAAGCCCGGGCTACACGCCCATTGCCATCCTGAAACGGGTGAATCTGCGTGAAGCGATGATGTATCCAGGCGGCCTGAACCTCGCTCGAAATGCCGTCTTGAACATGGCTAGAGTGAATCTCAACCAGTCGGTCCATCTGAGATCCTACCTGCTCATGGGGGCAATACATGTACTTCACTCCATTCCGAACGGGGTGGTTATCTCTAGTTTTCCAGTCGCCCTTGATCAGAGGGATGTTGACATGCCGGCCAAGCGAGTCCAGGCCTTCGGTGGTGTTTTGATTTTGGACCAGGGATGCGTGAAGCTCTTTGATGTACGATGTCGTCAGACTGCGCCCGTCCTTGACGGAATCAAAGATCCCGTCTATGGAATCTTTCTGATCGCTCAGTAACTGCAACACATATTCCCGAGGCTTGTCTGTTGAACCATGGCCAAGCAGCTCCGACTTGAATCCACATTCAATGAGATTCTGTGTTACTTCACGGTCTATGTCATAGAGATTCTCAACGACTCCGGTTTCAATTGCCCATTCCCTGTTAAGTCGATCATTGAACTCAGCCAGGCACTGATCCCCTGCCAGTCTTCTCTGTATTTCGGCCCAGCCATCTCGGATATGCGGAATTTCTGGTGTAGCCAGTGCACTCGCTTCTCCGGCCTTGAAATCCGTGATTCCTGTATCCTTGTCCCAGATGGGAAAGACATTGCAGCTTGGGACTGTGCCTGCCATGTGTTTTCCCCTAGTAGCTTAACTCAAGTGGGATTCTTGGGAAACAGCAACTCGCCCGTTCGAAATTGCTGGAAGATGTCCCGTCATGGAAAACTCCCGTGATTCGGATCAGTAATCCAGCTGCCGGGATACTTACCAAAATCTTCCATAACAGATGCCACTAGCGAACATACCCCCTGGTACAACACCCTCCGCAGCAGAGTAACTCTCTCAGGCTCGGGGCATTTATCCATTCTTGAACAAGGTGTCCTTTTATTGGCAGTTGATTCCGTCTTTGCCGGGGTAGATAGCCGAAGATCCCAGTTCCTGCTCAATACGAAGCAGTTGATTGTATTTTGCAAGTCGATCACTTCGGCTGGCAGACCCGGTTTTGATCTGTCCGCTATTGGTAGCAACCGCAAGATCAGCAATCGTGGTATCTTCGGTTTCCCCCGACCGATGGCTGATAACCGCAGAGAAGCTGGCTTTATGCGCCATCTCAATGGCGTTAAGCGTTTCGGTAAGTGTCCCGATCTGATTGAGTTTGATCA
Organism: Rhodothermales bacterium; assembly: GCA_965203305.1. Lineage (GTDB taxonomy): Bacteria > Bacteroidota > Rhodothermia > Rhodothermales > Bin80 > Bin80. The sequence goes on from OZ241874.1 coordinate 1,203,350, forward strand.
GGATTGAGTTTCCGGCTTTCTGTTCAATCCCGCGCTTGAGACGAGTTGTATTGGTCACGAAAAGATCATCTCCTACCAGTTGGACACGATCCCCAATTGTTTCAGTAAGCTGTGTCCATCCTTCCCAGTCATTCTCATCCAGTCCATCCTCAATGGAGATAATGGGATACTGACGTACCCAGTCTTCCCACAGGCGGACCATGTCCTGACTGGATCGTTTCCTGTCAGGATCACTTTTCCAGAATACGTAGGCTCCGTCTTCAAACATTTCACTCACGGCCGGATCTAGTGCAATAAACACATCCTTCCCGGGTGAAAACCCTGCCTGCGTGACAGCCTCAAGGATAACCTCTACAGCCTCTTCATTTGATTTCAGGTTGGGAGCGAAGCCTCCTTCATCACCGACTGCGGTACTATACCCTTTTGTGGACAGAACTTTCTTGAGATGGTGGAATACTTCAGTTCCAGTACGGAGTGCATCAGAGAAAGAATCAGCTCCGGCAGGCATAATCATAAATTCCTGCATATCCACACGGTTATCTGCATGACGGCCTCCGTTGATGATATTCATCATCGGGACGGGGAGTGTGCAGGCATTCGTTCCACCAATGTAACGATACAGAGGTAGCCCGACTGTTGATGCTGCTGCCTTTGCTGCCGCAAGAGAGACTCCGAGAATTGCATTTGCCCCCAGCCGTTTCTTGTTCGTAGTACCATCCAGCGCAATGAGTGCATGGTCCAGCTCGACCTGATCGCATACGTCATGTCCTTCCAGAGACCGGGCAATCTCTCCATGTACATGTGCAACTGCGCTGGAGACTCCTTTCCCCAGATAGCGGGAGACATCTCCGTCACGAAGTTCAACGGCTTCATGTTCTCCAGTAGATGCGCCACTGGGAACAGCTGCCCTCCCAAAACCACCCCCAGTGGTTGTAATGTCCACTTCCAGAGTGGGATTGCCGCGGCTGTCAAGGATTTCGCGTCCTTGAATCGTTTCTATTTTTGACATACAGGTGAAATCATGCTGGTGAAATTTTGTGCAGACAGCTCCAAATTCAATAACTGGAAGAGGCCAGAGTTACCACAAGCTCGTTTCTGAGACTCCTATAGAATGTTGACCTCGTCAAGTTCTGCCTTTCAAGTATCAACTTTATTCGGTAACTGATCCGGAATTAGAGCAAACGATTTTATGCTCATTTCTCATTGAAGGCACGAGTTTCGTGCAAAAAAAATGTGGATGACGGAGAAGTATCTATGAACATACTTACGGGCATATCAGGTCAGATATGGGCATATTCTCACAAGAACTTCAGGCTTCTGATACGACTATGTGAGTGTCCAAGGAGACATTGACGACACTTCAGTTGCATGTAGTGTATAAGGACTGTCCATCAAATTTCAGGAGGGAAGGTTGTTCTCGGAAATAACGACACTTCGGTCATTAACGTCTGCCCCTGCACTGATCAAAAGTTGAACGATTTTAAGATCTGAACAGAGTTCTTCCAAGTGATATTCTCAACCATATTCATATTCCTTGCGACTAGGTGCAACCAGATATATATAGGTGTCTCCTCATCTTGGTTCTGTATATTTACGTCTGTGCCCGCTTTGACTAAGGCACTGATTACTCTTGGACTATCCTGTTCCCATCTTGATACAGCAACCTTATGTAGCGGTGCGTTGCCATTTCCGTTTTGCACATTTGTATCTGCCACTGCGTCAAGCGGTGCTTTTATCGCATCAGGTCGGTGCTCGGCTGCTAGATGCAGTGGTGTATCTCCATTCGTTGCCTGCATACTCAATGTCTTTGGTCCTTCCATACCTATCTGTTTAGCCAGAGTTACGCAACTCTAGCGGAGGCTGTATAAATTACATTGGTGTCAGACAAGCACATACTCTCAGGGAGCAACCCCACTCAATTACCAGTTTCTTCGGTTGTTTGGCAAGCCACAACACGACAGGGAAACAGCGAGAATCTCCCCTCTCCCCTATGCACCCCTCAGTCACTTTCATCCCAAGACAGGTCCAAGTCGTACGATCCGCTACTGGCGTTGACGAACGGTTGTCGTCCCGCTGATCGTCATGCCCCGGCAGGTGTAGCTAACCTCCGTACTGCCTCCCGTGTTCCACCGGTCAATAAAAAAGATGTCCTCGGCAGTGGGAAAAGCGGTGGACATCCGACGCACGCCCTCCTGATCTCCAATCCTGGCATACTGGTCTGCGATTAGCCAGAAAACCGCGGCCTGCTCCCGGTCAGCAACGCCACAACTGGAAACCACAGTCGAATACAGGTTCGGGATTGCTACCCGCGCAGGAGTAAAATCCGCATCAGCTTCCTGCGCTGACCGGAAATAATTCCTTGCCTCCCGAAAATTTTCCATGTCCTGGTAGGCCAGTCCGATGTTGTAGTAGTCCTGTGCTCGAACCTCTATATCCGGTAGCGCTTCCATTTGGCGGAAGGTTTCAATGGCACGTTCATTGTCCCCATCCTCTACATACATGCGGGTCAGAATTCGCAGGGTGGAAGCAGTTGGTTCCAAGGCAAGAATCTTGTCTGCCAGTCCAAGCATTTCCTCGCGGTAGCCTTCCTGCTGGTACAATTCGAAGAGCTGTACGATCACCTCTGCGTTGTCTGGTTCGGCTTCATACTGCTCTTCCAGGAAGGCGATCTGTTCGTCAGGGGGAATCACGACAAAATACTTGCGAATGAGTGCATCAATATCTTCCTCATCCCCTCGCTCATCCTTGAGTTCACGGAGAAAATCCAGTGCACCTCCAATATTTTCTGACTGATACAGGTCACTGATAATGACATCAAGATAGTACGGGTTAATGCGTTTTGTGTCCATTTCGTAGGCAGCTCGATACGCCGTAAGCATATCCGAGCGCAGATCCGGCAATTCATTGAGATTCGTCTGAATGAAACGCCCTTTGTTGCGAGTCCAGATGAAGGAATCAAATTCTGCTCCGAGATCAGAAAGAACGGGAATCACACGATCATAGTGGACAAGTGCAGAATCCAGCCAAACGCGTTTGGCAGTTGACTCCTCCTCTTCATTAGCAAGAGCCTGGAACATCTCAATGGCCCGCCTGAAGTTGACGTCCGTGTTCCGGCTGAATGCAGGTGCATTGTAGAGTATCCATACAAGGTCGGGCAGTGCATCCCGGTAGTTCTCGTTTTTGAAATTCTCGTAGTAGAGGCTATAATGCACTCTCGTCTCCTGGTCTCCTGAAGGAACAGTTTGTGCACTGGTACTGGAGACCAGTATAGCCGGAATGAGCAAGGAAAGCAAGCAAGGAGTGAGCGTTTGATTCATGGGCTTTGAAGGTTCAATAATTGTAGAATTTACGCAAGAAAATGGTATCAAACCATTTTTAGCCCAGTCTGCGCTTGACAAACCACCTTTCACCAATGTTCAGTGTAGCCGAAACTCCAATAAATCGGTCCCGAATTAGATTGTAGTTGGTGGATCCTCTTGTTCCGATCTCAAAGGAAATATCAACTCTTGTGCCCAAAAATAATGTAGGCAGGCCAAACCCACCCGTAACAGCTGTTACCATTATGTCACGGCCGGCAACAGGGCTTACGTACAGCTTGTCTCGGTAGAACCCCAAACGGTATGCTGTTCGACCAAGATAGCTGGACTGAACAGACGATCCTGCCGGGATAAACTCCACACCCATGGAGTAGCGCGTGCGGTCTCGCAGATTGGCTGGCTCAAAAGCTGACAGGGGAAAGGAGCTGGATGCGGTTGACCACGGCTCATGTCGAATCTCAGTCGTAATCAGCCAGCGATTCTGGTACCGAAAAGACACACCACCGCGAAGTCGTGCGGGGAGTTTGACATTGCCCTGCCTGGAGGTTCCGAGTGTATCCAGATCCAGACTCTCGCCCAGAGTCCGGGCTCGAGTGCCCTCAAGTGTAGCTGGCAGGGTGCCACTGGCGGCTATAACCAGTTCATAATCCTGACGGTCAAAAGACAGCGTAGCACCGGCGGAGGGCGTGACACCGAACAGGCGAGTACTGCTGGTCAGATTTGTTGACAGAAAATTTTCATTGTCGTATGTGGTGAGACGGGAATTTTCAATAATTCCGAACAGAAAGTCGGCAGAGGCTCCGACGGAGGCCCAAGAGCCGAGCCTCAGTCCAAACCCGATACTTGTCTGGTGCAGGCCTCCGGAGCCTTCGTGGTTGACTTGGTAAGCGAGGTTTCCCTCTTCTTCTGTAGCCAGAGTACCAGAAGTGGATACTTCATAGTGAATGCGGCTGTAGGGCTCATAGGAAAGCCCCAGCCCCAGCTTTCCGCTCAGAAGGGGCAGTCCGACCTGCAATGCATTGAAGTTGCCCCGCGTAAGCTGTTCACTTTTTCCGGCGGCATCCCGGGCTCGCAGCTGATCAAACTGGGCACCGACAGCGACACGGACGAGGGTCTGACGGCTCCATGTCGCAGGATTGCCGAAGTTCATGTAGTTGTAGGAAAACAGGGCCGCGCCCGCACCTCCAAGAGCCTGTGCCTGGCTGGAAGCAAAAGAAGTTAATTCCCCGATTCCGTAGCGGGAATAGAGAGAACCGTCATCACGGCCCTGGCCTTGAGCCGTACTTGTCAGGAGCAAAACTACAAGTACAACAAGCAGAGGATACTTTCTCATGGAGACAGAATGAATGTTGTCCGCGGGGACAGGTTTGCTGTACCTGTGCCATAAAGAAGCACAGCATTCAGGGAATTGTTTTCAACGGGTGCACGCAATTCCAGATAGGCATAATCTTCTGAGCCAAATAGAACACGCTGAAAGAATTTGCCCACATCGCGTCCGATGAAACGATATTCTCCGTCATCATTAAGGGCAACTTTCCCGATCAGAGTTGAAGGGTTCGTGTTATCCAAAGGGACGGCAATCAGCTGCAGTTCCTGTGGGAGTGGGCGTACAAAATTCGTGGGAGCTGCCTTGCTGGTGAGTGTGTCCGCAGTGAAGCTCAGAATTGCACCATTGATAGGGAGATTTTTAAACTTGCCAAAATCAAACTCCATCCTGATGGCAGGCCCCACCCCATCCTGAAACAGCACCAGTCCATCTGGAGGAGTGGATGGACTCATACGCTTGATCTGCGTGTAGGTACTGCTTACTTTGTATGTGGTAGAACTGCCGGAGGCGGTCACATTCAGAGTCGTCTTGGTGGAGTCGAATCCAATGACCTGACCGCTGCCACTTTCCATCAGGGCGAACCCGTGAAATTCTTCCGCAAAATTGCTGTTTTTTAGGGTGCTCTCGTTCGCATTGACCCATGAATCTGGCAGATCAATCGTAGTCAGCGTATCCAGAGTTGTTACGGAAAGAATGGCAGGACCTGTCTCCAGCTTTGCATCAGACCGGAGCCCTCTCGGATCCCATTTTTTCGTGATCTGGTGCAGGCGGAATACGGCAGCTTTCGTGGTATCCCCAAAATTGTACTTTCGCGAAAGTTTGAGTTGAACACGGGTTATGCTCTCGGAGGATTCCCCGGAGAATGTCCCCTTGAAATCAAGAAATCCATTTGCCGAGATCTGGCCGGTTAACGGATCATCCACAGATCCGACAAGCACACGGGGAGCTGTCCCGGTAATATCAACCAGGTTCGATGCCAAAAATGATGTAGCCGAGGCAGTCTTTGCCTGCGGATGCGTCTCATCCTCCAGCAAGTCCAGTCCCACATCGGAGACAGGATCCGTACAGGAGGCCACAATCAGCAATGCGGGCAACAGAAGGAAACCAGAAGGTAAACGCATGTATAGGATGACGGAAAAGGGGATATACCACAAACGAAGCAAATATCTGTCCTCGTATCCCGGGACAACATCCCGGTACGCAGGTTATCCCTGAAGCAATCCCAATGTTCCCCTGATCAGGCCGGTTCAGTGCTGAAACTTACTTGGTAGAGATCTGTGGCCTGTGCGATCATTTCCTGGGGGTCGGTACTGAAATGCACACATGCATCGGACTCAGGTGTCAGGGAAGGGGGGTAGGCAATGACATCCGAATACTTGACTCCCAGTTCAGACAGTCTCATTCCAGAAATTTCACCGTTGAGCGAGAGATTTTTCATCAGGTCATTCGTAACGACAGCATCTGCCTGAATCTGGTCTGGCGTAAAGATCACCGTTTTCACAGATTCAAACATGGCTTCGTCCTTGTACTCCGTGGACAGGAGCAGGGGTAAAAATCCGCTGATCCAGCCGAATGCATGGATCACATCAGGTTTCCATTGCAGCTTCCGCACGGTCTCCAAGGTTGAGCGTGCAAAGAAGAGTGCACGTGCCGCATTGTCATCAAACACAATACCTTCCCGGTCCCGATGTAAGCCCTTCCGCTTGAAGAATTTTTTGCTGTCCATGAAGTACACCTGGCACCGGGTTCCTGGGATTGCGGTGACCTTGACGGCAAGTGTTTCCGTCCGATTGCCCATTGGGATCTTCGTCCCGCAGAGGCGAACAACCGGGTGCAGCCGATTCTTGCGCTCGCTGATGATCCCGTAGCGGGGCATCATAATTCTGGTATCAAAGGTGTTCCCTCCGTACAATCCCTTGGGAATATGCCGGATGAGCTTTCCTATATCACTTTCATGAGCAAACGGGTCAATTTCTCCTGTGACGAACAGAACATTGGTCAACTGGTCCATGTAAAATCAAGAGGTTAGTCCAAGTAATTCCACCGCCTGCACCCTGTCTGTGCAAGCTCCAGATCTCAAGGCAGAGATTCAACAAGAAATATCAATCGGAAAGCGGCGTTGAAGAATAAATCTATAGCGATAGGAAGATACGAAAAAACGGCGTAACTTCAAAATTTCGGAGCACTCTGCAGGCCTGTGGCTCAAATTAATGCTCGCAACTGGAGTTCGGAATTAGTGGAGCACTGCTGGATTATGTCGGTTAGACAGTGTTGTGTGCCTGTGATTCTGGAGAATTCGCATACTTTTCTGCAGTTTTTTCAGGAAGGGGGCAATGATCTGAGCAAGACCAAATGAGGCACAGGTGCCTCATCACGATGCCAAAAGAAATATGTCAGACGAGTTGAGTGATCACCAGTGTTTCTGATCGGATCAGTCGTTCTCCCAGATTGGGATTTGATGTTCAATGGTCTGATACGTCATATGACGGGGGTGAAAGGGATTGATGGGAGGCTGCACCTAACACCTAGGCATAGCTTCAGTCCCATTCCTGTCGTACCACATACAGTGGATTCCTGCCACCTGATCATGATGGAAAAACCTGCTGAGAAATTGGTAAACGGAGAACTGGCACGGATACTCCGTACAAGGAACAAGGCAAGGTGGACGGAGAAGATTGTTTATGCGGAAAATACTGCCGTATCAAGTAATGAGCCAGGAAAAACGCCAGATATCATTGCAAGTGCACCTCCCTATCATCCGATCTGTATTGAAACAAAGACAGGATCCCCGAGAAATGTTGACGGCAGGCGAGGAAAAGGCTGGGAAAAATACTCAAAAATGACAGGCGAGTGATTGAATCTGCGATCTCTGTTGAGCTTCCGCCTGATGTGAAAGAGGACTACCTGCACAGGCTCTTGAATACCAAACTCAAACTTGCTGTTTACAGTTTTAATGGGGAGAATGAGAAGGAGAGGTGGCCACACGAAGGGTATGTTGAAGGAGATATTGACCTTCTGGCAGATGTAATTGAACACACATCATTGTCTGCAAGGAGACTGTGGGAGGGGACGAATCTTCTGGAGGATGCCGTTCACCAGTCCGCAGGGCTGCTGGACGGAGACATGAATGAATACGCGAGAGGTGAACTGGGGGAGGTTCTGTGCCAGGAACCGGGAGAACAGACTGCCAGAATGGCCATGGCACTTCTGGCGAATGCATTGATTTTCCAGAAGTGTCTTGTCAGACTCCGTCCAAAGGGAGTAGCAGATATTGCGCAATGCATAACAGAGCATGGACATTTCCTGAAATCCGATGTACTTGATTTCTGGCGCAGAGTACTGGACATCAATTACTGGGCCATCTTTATCTTGGCCTCAGAACTGCTGAAAAAAAACTGCCAGATGATCTCGTGAATCTGGTTATCTCAGGACTCAAGAAGATGGCATCCGAGCTACAGAATTTTGGAGTGATAGATGTACATGATCTGTCTGGACGCATGTTTCAGCAACTCATTGCAGACCGCAAATTTCTAGCGGCATATTATACTCTTCTGGCGGAGTTGGCTATTTCGCGTCTTCGGGTTGACTGGGGAGACGCGGAGCAGATTGCTGGGCTTCGGATTGGGGATTTTGCCTGTGGCACAGGCACTCTTCTTGGTGCATCCTATCATGCCATCTCTTCCATGCACCGCAGAGCGAACGGGCACGATGGGGAGCTTCATGCGCACATGATGGAGAGGGTTATGGTTGGGGGAGACATCATGCCTGCCTCCGTACATTTGACGGCAGAAACACTTTCAGGCATGTATCCCGGCAGCGACTGCGAAGACACGGAACGGGTCACCATGGAATACGGGAAGGCAGAGGATGGGTACAAGATCGGATCACTTGATCTGATTATGGATGACCATGTACCAGATGTTATATCTACGGGCAGGAAGGGGATATCTGGCAAGCAGGGGGTAAAAGAGGGCCAAGTGGGAGGCAAAAGACTGGAAGTTCCACACGGATCTATGGATGTAGTGGTCATGAATCCTCCGTTTACGCGTCTTGCCAATCATGAAAGGTGGAAAAAAACGAAGGCCAGGTATCCCGCATTTGCAGGTTTTAGGACCACTGAAGAAGACCATGATAAAATGTCTCTTCACCTCAAGGAGATTGCTGGCAGGTTAAGACGAGGGCACAGTGTGGGACCGGGAAATCATCCAGCCAGCCACGGAAATGCAGGACTTGGATCAAACTTTATTGACCTATCTCATGCAAAACTTCGCCCGGGAGGAGTTCTGGCCCTGGTTATTCCTCTCACTTTTGTGCAGGGAGGGGCTTGGTCAAACGCAAGAGATTTGATTCGCAGGCATTACAAAGATATCCTTGTAGTAGGGATTGCCGCTGGTGGAGAGAAGGAAAGAGCATTCCCTGCCGATACGGGCATGGCGGAAATACGCCTAGTGGTTACCAAACGGAAAGCCTGTACGGAAGACAGACCTCACAGAGACAAATACGGGGCGGGCTGGAAACAGAATCTGGAAGATATTTCTATTGCCACTCTTCCAGAAAGGCCGCGAGCACAACTTGAAGCTGCCACCACTGCACGCATGATTGAGCACTGTGGGGAGAGCGGGGGCAGGTTGTCCGAAGGCTGGAAGGGGAAGGCAGTAAAAGGATCGCTGCTTGTACCCTGCATGACATCTCTCGCGGCGGGGGAACTGCTGCTTCCCCGCATGGGCAAGCCAGTGAGTTTGCCTGCCTGTCTTTTGGGGAAACTGGGAAAGCGGGGGAGGGTGTCCAAGGACATTAGTGGCACAGGCAAGGACAACAAGAAGGGGAATCCGCGAGGCACTCTTGATGTTCGCCCTCTATCCCTGTCGTTGAGAGATAAAGAATCCCCGATCCTGTGGGGGCATGATTACAGACGGGAGACGAGGCTGACTGTTGCACCTGACAGGCAGTGTGTCCCTAAGGAGGAATGCAGGGAGAAGGCAGCGGAATGGTGGAGCGAGCTGGCATCCAGATTATACATCAACATCAATTTTCAGCTTACCTCACAGCCCTTGGTTGCCTGTCTGACCGAAGAAATATCTCTGGGAGGGGGATGGTCTAATTTTAATGCACAGAAAGAAGAATGGGAAGTGCCGATTGCTCTTTGGACAAACACAACCACTGGTCTGATCTCATTCTGGCGGGCGGGAACCAGTCAACAGCTGGGTAGAGCAAGATTGACAGTTACGAGGCATCCTGAACTTCTCGTGCTTGATCCACGAGAACTCATGGAGGAGCGACTGACAAAGTGCGGGAAAATATTCCAGAAATTTCGGCAGAAAGAGTTCAGTTCAGCAAAGGAGGCGCGCAGTGGCAGGACTAGGCAAGAGCTGGATGAGGCGATGCTTGTTGACCTGTTGGGACGGGACGAGCGAATCCTGAAAAATCTTGAAATCCTGCGCAATCAGTGGTGCAGTGAACCCAGTGTCTGCGGGGGAAAGAAGACTGCCTGCCAGATTTTATAGTCCACTCCAGCGTACAACCGAAATATAATTACCTGATTTTATATGCCTGTTTCTATTGAATCATGTCGTGAACACCTGCCGGTGCATATCTTTGAAGATGCAATCTCCATGGCACACGAGGTCGCACGCCATATTGGCTCGCTCGTCAAACAGCGTACCTCCAAAGGTTTGCATACGGTTCTTGGACTTCCTACGGGGTCAACACCTCTGGATGTTTACAAGGAATTGATTCGGATGCACAAGGAGGAAGGACTGGATTTTTCCAAAGTCATCACCTTTGATCTGGCAGAGTATTATCCGATTGAGCCCAACTTTCTACAAAGTTATTATCGTTTCCTCAGGGAAAACCTCCTGAATCATATCAATATTCCAGAAGACCAGGCGCATGGATTACCGGGAAACTTGCCAGCTTCTGAGGTAAACAGCTGGTGTCAGTCTTATGAAGACAGAATTCGGGATGCTGGTGGACTGGATCTGGTGCTGTTACGAATCGGACGCAGCGGGCATATTGCTTTTAATGAACCCGGCAGCTCGCGCAATGACCGAACCAGGAAAGTGATTCTGGACTCCATCACCCGCAAGGATGCTGCGGCGCATTTCTTCGGAGATGATCATGTACCCCGACAGGGCCTGACAGTCGGGGTAGGAACAATCCTGGATTCCCGTGAAATTGTTCTGATGGCAACCGGTGAGGGGAAAGCCAGTATTATTCGCCGTGCTGTGGAAGATCCAATCAATGAAGAGGTAACAGCTTCCTATTTGCGAGAGCATCCCAAGAGTGCCGTATATCTGGACCGCGCAGCAGCAGGTGCGCTGACCCGGGAGCAGACCCCCTGGCTAGTTTCTGAGGTGGAATGGGATCTTCCGATGGCAAAGCGGGCCATTATCTGGCTTTCGGAGCGCGTGGGAAAGGCGATCCTGCAATTGGAAGAGGCGGATTTTCACAACAATCGTCTATACAGCCTGGTCTATGCCCATCCCGAAATTGATGAGCTGTGCTTGCGTGTATTTGATGACTTGCGCCAAAGGATTCACTATCAGGATCAGCTTCCTTCTGGAGAACGCGTGATTCTGTTCAGCCCGCATCCAGATGATGATGTGATTTCAATGGGAGGCATGCTGGACAAGCTCGTCAGGAATGGCAACGAGGTTATTGTTGCCTATATGACCAACGGGTCTGTTGCTGTATTTGATGCGGATGCATCCCGTTATCTGGGCTTTGTAGAGATGTGTCTGAATGGTCTCAACATTACAGGGGAGGCTGCGCGGACATTCCGGACGCGCAAGGAAGAACTGGTCGAATTTCTGGAAAACAAGGCTCCCGGCGAAGTTGATCTTCCTGCTGTGCAGCACATCAAGGCGGCCATCCGCTATTCCGAGGCCATCGCAGGGATTGAGGTGATGGGGCTGAACGAGTCCAACGCCCGCTTCATTGACTTGCCATTTTACCAGACAGGACGCATCAAGAAGAAGCCGGTTGGAGAGGAGGATGCAAGGATTATCTTAGATCTGATGAGTGAGCAGAATCCAGGTCACATATTTGTGGCAGGAGATCTGTCCGATCCGCACGGTACACACCGAATCTGTTATGTTGCGATCCAGATGGCTCTGGAACGTTACAATCGGGAGAGAGGGAAACAGGGGCCAAAAGTGTGGCTATATCGCGGTGCCTGGCAGGAATGGGAGATTCATCAGGCGGATGTATTCACGCCAATCTCAAGGACAGAAATGGCCAGAAAGATTGAGGCTATTTTCAAGCACGAGAGCCAGAAAGACAGGGCAATGTTTCCCGGTGCCTACGATGATCGGGAATTTTGGCAGAGAGCACGAGACCGCAATACGGGAACTGCCGAAGCACTCAACCGGCTGGGGTTGCCGGAATTCTATGCTGCGGAGGCGTTTGTGACTGGCTATACACTGTAAGAAAATCACAGGTGGCAGCTTGTCATGCCCCGCTTTTCCAGGTACTGCTGGTGATACTCCTCGGCACGATAGAATGTGCATGCCGGAACAATCTCTGTGACAATCGGACGAGTCAGCTGTTCCTGTCGGCTGGACATGGAAGACTCTGCCTCCATCTTTTGGGTTTCGGAGTGATAGAAAATCACGGAACGATACTGTGAACCAACATCCGGCCCCTGGCGATTCAGAGTTGTCGGATCATGGTTTTCCCAGAATATATCCAGGAGTTTGGAGTATTCAATCACGGCGGGATCAAATGTCAGATGTACCACCTCTGCGTGTCCCGTACGTTTTGAGCACACCTCATCATAAGTGGGATTTTCCGTGGTTCCTCCAGAGTAGCCCACTGCGGTTTCAAGGACTCCGGGTGTTTGCCGGAATATGATTTCGACTCCCCAGAAGCATCCGGCACCAAATGTGGCTTTTTGCATTGTCAATGTAACATGATGTGCCTTCCTACTGTGGCAGAGTATGCAGGTTCAAGTTGTCAAAATGCCTCGAAATCATTACCTTATTGCCTCAACACACCATACAGATTCATGCTTAGATCTATCACATTATTACTTTTGCTCTCAGCAGCTCTTCCAGTATATGCTCAGACTGGTGTTGGCATGCCACCTCTGGAAGGCTCCACGGTTCTTTTTGATGGAACCCGCGAGGTGCTTGACGAAAACTGGACTTACTGGGAGGGGCCTCGGCTTGCCGCCGAACTTCCGATAAAATGGAAGATCGTAGATGATCCGGTAGACGCGGGAACTGTGGTCAGCAGCAAGGACTCTGCTGCATTGGGAGGGCTGTATGGTGCAGCCGATATTGTGACCAAGGACAAGTTTCGTGATTTCCGGCTGCATGTTGAGTTTCTGATTACCGAACCCGGAGGAAACAGTGGAGTCTATCTCCAGAATCGTTACGAAATCCAAGTCTTGGATGGTGACTCTACGATACACGGAATGGCAGCGGTGATCAACGAACATAGTTCTCCATACTGGCCCTACAACGGCGTGGGGCAATGGAATGCATACGATATTGTTTTTCGTGCGGCCCGTTTCTCAGACGGAGAACGGACGGAGCCGGCTATGGTCACGCTGTATTTCAACGGGGTGAAAGTTCAGGAGAATGTACCCATTCAGCAGGTATGGGGCGGTCCCTATTCGGGTATAGATGGAGGCAATGACGAGGGACGCGGCATCACGGATACCCCCGGTGGATTGAAACTGCAGGCTGAGGGGCATGATGTGCGGTATCGAAATATCTGGATTCACGAACTTGATCTATTGGAGCCGGACACGGACTTTTGATTGGGAGAGAGTTGATCATTCCCCTGACTTTGGCAGGTTACTTTGTATACAAAGGTGTCATGGTGGTGTTTTCTGAAAGATCGGATATTATGTCTACTCACGATCTGCTAGAATTTTACAAAAAAGACGCTTCTGCACAATGATGAAAATTCAAGGAGATTGGAATCGCTGGACAAGATATCGGGATCTCATATCTCTGCATGTTTCGCACGATGTTGAATTTGACTGCGAATGTGATTCATTCCGATGTCCCTTTCCCTGAGACTTCGTGTAGTCTATACATGATACCCGCCAAGTTGCTCATTCCTGCAACCTCGGCTCAAATTTCCGCTTGGGCATGATCGCTCGTTAGCAGTGCCATAACATTTTCAGACTCAGGGAACACTCCCTGAAGTCTCTTGTTGGTCACGGCTGGGTTTTAGGTGCAATTTGCGGTACTCTGCAGCAGCCGATACATGATATTGAGTCATGTGCGCAAGCTGTGCGGGATATCCGTCCAAAATCCTGTTTTCTTTCATAGTTATATCTTGACGAATATCAAAAAAATACCTCACGGTAGAACTCATAGGCATGGCTGACACCCTATTTTCCCGTACGCTGGAGACTTGAATGCGGATATCACATGTAGAGATCAGAAATTTCAGGTCAATTCGCCACCTGGAGATTGATTTCGGAGAAACAACGGTTTTTATCGGTCCTAATAATGCGGGGAAAACCGCGATTCTTGATGCAATTCGGGTTGCCTTGCCAAGTTACGAAGGTCAGAAACGGAAAAATTTCAACGAGCACGACATCCATCTAGCGCATGGCAAGGCGAATCCAAGAAGCTCGGATGGTGCAAGCATAACGCTGACCGGAGTGGAACAGAGAGCCAATGTGGAGGATATTGAAGATATAGTGCGATTGGACCTTGCCACGGGTCTTGAATCTGTTAAGCTCAAAACGCAATATGTGTGGAGCGGAGACACGAATTTCTTTGAACAAAATCGGAGTTTCCTTAATGCCGAGGGTGAAGAACTTTGGAGTTCCAATAGCAGTGAAACCCGTATTTACTTGTCTGCATTAAGAAAGTATTTGCCAGTGTTCTATTTGGGTGCACTACGAACGGTGAATGACGAATTTTCGTCCCGTTCCTCTCAATTTTTGCATCCATTAATCAGGATGGTGAAAATTTCTCCAGAAACCGAATCTGAGACCTTGGAGGGACTTGACCAACTCAACGAAAAAGTTCTGGAAACTGATCCTCATTTGGAACAGATCGTCAGCACTTTGAAGGGTATCCCCAAAATTGCTATTCAGAATCAGGGAGATGGCAATGTGAGACTTCAAGCGTTGCCGTCAAATCTATCAGAAATTCTGTCCAAAATTCGGATAATCCTGCGCAACGAATCAACATCACCATGGTTGCCGATACTAAGTCAGGGAGATGGAATACAAAGTCTGTCAGTGGTATTTCTGTTCCAGGCATTTGTTGAATGTCTCTTGGACGAGCTTTATGGGACTGGCTGTGAACCCATTCTTCTTCTAGAGGAACCGGAGACACATCTTCACCCGCATGCCATTCGCACCCTGTGGACACATATTCAAAACTTGCCTGGACAGAAGATTATCACGACTCACTCTCCCTACTTCATTCAACATGTTCCTTTTCGGGATATTCGCCTTGTACGACTCTCACAAGATGGAACCGAAGTTCAATCATTACCCAAGAGCTTCTCCACAGGGCTTCCCCCATGTGACGCTCTCAGCGAGATCGCTGACAAGTCAAACGGTCATCTGCATTACCAAGACAAGGTGGGAACACTCACAGTCAATGGTAAACTTGACAAGGATACCTACCATGCCGTACTCACCTGCTATGGTAACCATGACGAACGAGATTCGGTGACCAAGGATATCTCCGATCTAAGAAAGCGCTCGTCTCTGTATGTTGACGATGACGTACTTCGCGCTCTTGAAACTCACGCACAGCGAATGCGAGGGGAAATATTTTTTGCCAAACGCTGGCTGATTGTTGAAGGACAGTCTGACTTCCTGATTGTGCATGCCTTGGCGGATATAATGGGCTATAATTTAGACAATTATGGTGTCTCGGTGATTGATACTCAAAATAATGGCAGTGCTAAATCATTCACTATGCTAGCCCGGGCATTTGATATTCCCTGGCAAGCGGTGTTCGATGGGGATCGGGAAGGAAAAAAACTGGTAAGGCAAATCAAGCAAAGCGGACTCACGGATGCCGAAGTGAAAAACCAATGTCATACTCACAAGTCCAGGAACTTGGAACAGCAACTGATCGCAGACGGATTCAGTTCGGATTTACACAAGGTATTAGCGGAACTCGGAGTTCCCACTCCAGAAAATCTGGATGATTCCGAAATATTGACCCAGCTGGGAAACAAGAAATTTGCGTATGCAAGAATACTTGCAGTAAATCTTCGTGACGATTATACCAGCATAGCAGATGATAAACTGGCAGCATTCCAAACTGCAATCAAAAACCTTTGTGAGAATGCGTAGCTACGAACTTGAAAGATCTCTGGATGAGCTGACGGCAATTCAGCGTCACGCTGTCAACTGGAACAAGGGGGCTCTGCTGTTACTTGCCGGACCAGGATCCGGTAAAACCCGGGTGCTTACCTGTCGAATGGCCCGATTGCTGGATGAGTCACGAGACCAAAGGTTTCGAGTCTTGGCTCTCACATTCACGGACAAGGCAGCAGACGAGATGATGGGCCAAGTAAATTCACTCGTGCCAGACCTTAAAGATCGAGCCAAAATCTTCACCTTTCATGGTTTCTGCTCAAAAATTTTGCGTCAGCATGGCTCGCATGTAGACATAAGGCCAAATTTCAGGTTCTATTCGCAGCGGGAGGACAGAGAGGCACTATTGCGTGATGCTCTGCGACATGACTCGAAATACTCTGATCAAGAAATACAGCAGTTTTTACCCCTGATTGATCGACTTAAATCCCAACTAATCAGCCCTGATCAAGCACAAGAGAATCCCGAAAAATCGTGGGGGACATCCTGTACGGATGTTGAACGGCTTATTATGGTGTATCGCCGTTACGAAGAGGAACTGCAGAGAGTCAATGCTTTGGATCTTAATTCTCTCATCTTCTTCGCGTACAGACTCTGTAAATATCCTGTAGTTGCAAAGTTTTTTCAGAGTATTTACAAGTATTGGCTTATTGATGAATTTCAGGATACGAGTGATGCACAATACAAACTGCTGAAGCGCATGGCTGCCGGGGGCTTCCAGGAAGTATTTGCTGTGGCCGATGATGATCAGACAATTTATGAGTGGAACGGAGCCGATGTTCGTCGAATATCGGCACTGACTTCGGATTTCTCCTGTAAAGTGATTCAGCTACCCGTAAATTTCCGATGTCCCCCACCAATCGTTGATGCCGCAAATCGTCTCATGGTGTACAACGCTCATCGTCTGGAGGGAAAACATCCCTCCAAATCAATTCAAGATGAGAATTCTGCGAAATTCAAGACGATTCAATCTCGTGTATTTTCAACAGATACCGGGGAGGCTGAGGGGCTTGCTGATGAAATTGCTGCAATGAATGATGTGGAGCGTGAGGAGAGTGTGGTGTTGGCCAGAAGCCGATCTCTGTTGCAATCTGTACATAATGCCCTTAAAGAGAGAAATATTCACTCTCTGATGCTGATGCGACGGGACGATTTTTTGTCTCCTAAAATGAGGTGGCTGATTGCCTGCCTGCGACAGGTTGATCGGCCTCTTGATCTTCGCAACCTGGCCATGCTGGTGGGCATTTTTGAGAGTATTGCCCCAAAAACCCTAGTCCTTGAAGACATTCTGGCCCGCGCAGACTCTGAGAGCATCTCTTATCTTTCTGTCTGTATGGAAACTGCCCAAAAGGCTGCATTACCGTCAAATGTAGCAGATGCCATCAGCGTAGTCTCGGAACTCGCGGACAGGCATCTCAGACCGGATAAGGCAATCGAAAAAATGATTGGTTTGTTTGATCGTGAGACTGATAATCTGGATTTACAGGAAGATCTGAGCGCATGGAAAGAACTTTCTCGCGGAATTAGTGTGCCTTCTGATTTTGCCTCCCTCGGACAATTTCTGCAGGAGTTGGACCTCCGGTCCAAAGATCCAACCCCCCCCCCCGGATCGGTATCCCTGGCAACAATTCATGGTGTCAAGGGACTGGAGTTTGACACAGTTTATCTCATGGGTTTGGCAGAAGGGATTCTGCCCTCTTGGCACAGCATTCAAGGAAGTAACGGTTGCACTGCACTTGTTGAAGAGGAGCGTCGAGCCTGTTTTGTTGCGATCACCCGAACAAAAAAACGGCTGGTTCTGTCACGGGCAAATCAATACAGGAGAAAGCAGAAACCTCCTTCCAGATTTCTTGAGGAGATGGGAGTGCTGGACAGTAAAACATGTCTCCAGAATAAACCTACGGTGAATTCAGCGAAAGAAAAGAGTACACGCCCTCCCGAAAATCTACACCAGCATCCGCACACCATCCGGGTAGCTGAGCCGGATATCCAGCCTTATGAATCTGTTCTGGAAGATGACAGAACCTGACAGATC
Organism: Rhodothermales bacterium; assembly: GCA_965203305.1. Classification (GTDB taxonomy): domain Bacteria; phylum Bacteroidota; class Rhodothermia; order Rhodothermales; family Bin80; genus Bin80. The sequence goes on from OZ241874.1 coordinate 1,221,337, forward strand.
CCAGGATGTCAGCATGCTCTGTGCGTGATCAATCCCCCCGCTCCTTAGCATAATGAACATGCAGATTCTCTCACTGGTGAACCGGGATACCAAAACCCAGCATTGTAGGTGCATACAAGGTCCCCCGTCAGAGATACATGCTGGATAATCTTACCTGTGTATTACGATCAAATCGGCCGGCGAATCCGCACCATGCCGCCACCTGTTCTGTGTATCTTAGTGTCCATCCGAAAATTCACAACAATCCCGCATACGGGGATTTCGGGGGCATTTTCCCCCTACAATGTCCATGTATGGGGCGATTACGGTGTTCGCTAGCCATGGGCGATTCGGGAGACTTTCCCTGAAGATTTGGTGGTAATGGACTTTGTTCGTGGACTTAACGCCCAAATTCGATTTCATCTTCGTTAGGAAAAATATCCCCAGAGCCCCCTCATACTGTCTCTGGCCCCATGTATTGGCGGCAGCATGAATTTTCGAACGGACATCACTTAACCTATTCCCCTGAAAGATACTTTTCTGGCAATGGGAATCGGGAATCTTCAGACTGCCACAAGATGGTTACAACCCACCAGCGATCTTCCATGTAAAGCAACTGAATACTGTTGATGCCACGCGAAAATGGTTCCTCATTCATGGATCTGTATGATTCGTACGTGCTGAATCGGTGCACCATATTGCCGAACTGCTCCGAGGTGTGGCTGACCTCAATCTCAAAGAACGGATTTTCTTCAAGATATTCCCCGACCTGCTCCCTGTACTCTTCAGCTGTCCAGGTACTGTATCCAACTTCTCTTTCACCACTAGCTCCCAAGGCAATCAGTCTGGCTTCAGGGATAAACAGCGTATTCCACCGTTCCCAGTCTGGCATTTCTCCGGCGGGAGTAGAGATGACATCATACAAGGCATGCACGATGGAGGCAGGACTTTCAACATCTTCAGGGTCTGCCATGTATGTCTGTTTGGGGACACCTTTCAGGAGGTGTCCAACTTCCGCAAGATCACCGTCATTGGGGGCAGGTTCCAGGTTGAGTACAGCGCACAAAAGTTCATAGATATGGACGAGTGAGAAGCCCTCAACTACCGCACCCTGTTTGAACTGTGGACCGTATGCAATGAATGCTGCATGCATGGATGCAAGAGTAGGATTATATCCGTGGGTTCCGCCTGAATAGTAGTCTGGATTGCGTTCAAACAGTTCTTTTGAGGACATTTGCCATCCCTCATTGGCAACACCGATAAGGTCCGGGATACGTTTATTTCCAGTGTAGTACCACTCCTCAGGCAGACTCTCGGAAGTATACCAGGTGACATGCTCCATACGGTTCAGGCCATTCAGTAAAGTATTCAGCCGGGTTGTGTCTTTTGCATTGAAAAATCCCAGAGCATCCAGTCCGCCAATCCTGTACACATCGTCAAGGTCAATGTACTCATCCACAAGTTCCACGCGCTCGCTGGATGTTTCAGCCATTCCGTGATCTCCCAATACAACGATATTGATGTCCTCGTAGAGCTCTGCATCACGGAGGCGGGCGACCAGGTTTCCTATGTGGGAATCAACCTCCCGAAGTGCATCTCTGGTTTCCTGAGAGCGTGGTCCAAAACGATGCCCCTGCGTGTCAACCGTACTGAAATAGGTTGTGATGAGGGCAGGGCGGGGAGTACGCATAACTGCGGCCATCACAGAATCTATTCGTGTATCATGGGGCAGATTGTGATCATACTCCATCCAGTAGGTTGGCTGCATCCCCTGAATGGAATCTGCATCAGAACCCGGCCAAAAGTAGGTTGCACTCGTACGGCCCTGTTTCTCCACAGTTACCCACAGGGGTTCGCCGCCCCACCACTGAGACTTGGAGATCGCCTCTCTGTCACTGAGGCGAAAGGTTCCAAGTTCAGGATCGTACATTGAGTTGTTGATGATGCCATGGTTGGCTGGATACAGCCCTGTGATCATGCTGTAATGATTGGGAAAAGTCTTTGACGGGAAAACCGGCTCCAGATACTTGGCACGGACTCCCTGATCGGCTAGTTCAAGAATGTTTGGAGTATCTTCAGGGGAAAGATAGTCTGCCCCTAGTCCGTCAACAGAAATGAGAATCACAGTCCGAGACTCTCCGTCACTTGTCTGGACAGAATCGTGCCGAATTGATACACATGCAGAGAAGAGCAGGGTGACCAGCCACACAGAGATTTGAAGTTTCATGAGCGACTGGCGAAAACATAATAACAGATTAGTCCCAATAGCGGAGCGAACACAATAAACAAAATCCAGATGAGCTTGCCTCCTGCACCTCGCGAGCTTCCTGCGACTTCAATGATTGCAATCACATCAAGAATTAGTACGATTAGCCCGCAACAGGACAGACTTCTCCATGAGTCAGCCATGGACAGGAGTGCTGGTTCACATCCAGCAATGAAGAGAACGCACAGAGCCAGCATGAACGGAGGAAATACTCGGTGATCCATGTGCAGAAGTAACAGGCTTGTGACGATTACACTCGTATTCCCATTGATGCTGCAATCCTATTGGGGTACCATTTCTATGGTCATGACGATCACCCGCACACTGGCGGTTGCAACGATAGCAATAAGAACATACATAAAGAGGAGTACATTCTCAATAGCAAGTCTCTGCAATGCCTTGGTCATAGAATATATTTTCTAAACGAGTTGTTGGATATAGTCCTTTTCAGCAGTCAGACACACTGCTACAGTTCTTTACGAAGAAAAATCGGTTCCTGATGCACGAACTTCATGCTGACTCGTTTCACGGAAAGATACGAATTTGCAGGGCATGCAATGCGCATTGGATCAATTGAACTTGGAAAATATCCACTGCTTCTGGCACCGATGGAAGATGTTTCGGATCCGCCGTTCCGAGCATTGTGCAAGCGTTACGGTGCAGATGTTGTCTACACAGAATTTATCTCATCAGGCGGTCTGGTTCATGAAGCGGAAGATTCGCTCATGAAGCTGGATATTCGCGAGGATGAACGCCCTGTAGGCATCCAGATATTTGGCGGTAATGTTGATCAGGTGAGATCAGCCACAGCTATTGTAGATCGGGTGCGGCCGGATATTATTGACATCAATTTTGGGTGTCCGGTACGCAAGGTAACATGTAAGGAGGCAGGGGCAGGGATCCTGCGGAATCTTCCCAAGATGAAGAAGATAACTCGCACTGTGGTGGAAGTAACCGAGCGGCCAGTCACGGTGAAGACACGTCTGGGCTGGGATGACAGCAGCATTGACATTGTTAATGTGGCACGAATGCTGGAGGAGTGTGGCATTCAGGCACTGGCAATACACGCAAGGACACGAAAACAGATGTACAGCGGGGAAGCCCGCTGGCACTATCTGCGGTCAATTCGCGAGGACGGACTCCAGAATATCCCCCTCATCGGGAACGGAGATGCTCTGAAACCGGCATCGGTACTTCAAATGTTTGAAGAAACGGGAGTTGATGCCGTCATGATTGGACGCGGTGCCATCGGGAACCCATGGATATTCAAGCGTGCCAAAGCATTTATTGAAACAGGCACGGAATTGCCGCCTCCGTCATGGAGTGAACGGATCAATGTTGTAACAGAGCATCTTATGCTCAAGTGTGAATGGCTTGGAGAACACAAGGGGGTGCGAGAGATGCGTCGAATGTACAGCGGGTATTTCAAGGGGTTCAGGAATGCCAGCAAGTTGCGTACGCGCCTGATGAAGGCAGAGAGTGTGGACGCGGTACTTTCCGTCCTGGATGCTGCCACAGAGGTGGAGACTGGAGTAATTCAGCTGGCACCTTTAGAGATCCCTGCGACGTTCTACAATCCAGAGAATGAGATTGTCCAGCGCAACAACAAGCCCCAGTATGACCGCCAGAAGCGGCAACGCAAGCCACTGGTTAAAAATAACCAGTCCTCCGATAGCCCCAAGGATTCCACCCAAATACTTGATGTATATGAGCTGATGACTTGAGGTACGCTTGATCAGGTTCTCAAACCGGCGTTCATCATATTCACGCAGGTTCCTGGAGACCATGTCATAGATATCCAGTGTCCCGACAAAAGAGACAATTGCCTTGGTCAGCCACAGTTCAATGTCATCGGATCTTTCCGCAATCTTAGCTGGCAATGTTTGAAAAATGCGGATCAGTTCGTCTACAACAATATCTACGGTTTCGGGCAAGTCATCAATTGCTTCTTCGATTTGACGGCGCAGTCCGTCACGGTTCAGCATTTGATAGACCTTGAGCGCAATGCCGGCCAGCCCCCTGGTGGCGGCAGAATCAATCATGTCCATGACAGTAGCAATCAACTTCTCCTTGAGTTCGGGACTCCTGAGTTTCTCTGTAAGAAATTGACTGGACATGGCTTTTATCCTGGTCTGAAAATCCTCGTCCAGAAGCAGACCTTCCGTCATATCCAGAGCCATCTCGCGGTATCTGGGAACGACCCCGCTGATATGAATCCGCTCCAGAATGACCTCCTCGCTGATCAAATCCTTGCTAATCGCAAGTGCGATCAGATCAGCAACCCGATCCCGGGATGCCGGGATGATTCCCTGTCCCAGCAGTGGCCGGGGCTTCCGGGGATGGAATAGCATGGTAATGGCCAGCCAGTTCGTAAAAAATCCGATGAGTCCGGCCGCAGAAACCGTAACAATCAACCCTTGCAGTTCCAGAGTCTGGCTGAATGACGGGAGCTGCAGTGCGGAATACCTGCCTAGCACAAGGGACTGCTCTCCCTGAGCATACAGATAAATGCCCGTGGAGTCAAGCAGGAGCTGCAGTCCGTTGAAATCCCAAATGAATGAAACGATAAAGAGAGCCAGCAGCCCCCAAGGGATCACGCGGAGCAGTTTCAGACTGAGTTCGGATGTATGTACGGTTTTTTGGCTTGACGATGGGACTTGATCTTCCTTGTTCCTGGCGGGCCAGTACCGCCCCAGATGCTCGTTAACGATTTTGCCGAGGCTCTTCCCGGGTATGTCAGACCTCGCTGCCATACTTTGGGTCAGGCTGGTGTTGCAAGCTCCAGTCGGTCTGCACGATGTCGCATTCCGGCAATCACATTGGAGATATGTTGCGACAGCTCAATCCCCAGTTCTTCCGCTCCCTGCTGAATATCTGCACGGCTGACAGCGGCGGCGAATGCCTTGTCCTTTAATTTCTTGCGAACACTTTTGGGAGTCATCCCATCCAGTCGGGTAGGCCGAACGTATGCGACTGCCGTAATAAATCCAGCAAGCTCATCCACGACGAACAACGTTTTTGAAAGGAGGGTAATTCTCGGTGTCCCGGTATACGAAGCATGCCCAAGTATGGCTTCAATGACCGATTCAGGGTACCCATGCTCGCGCAACAGGGCTACCCCTTTGTATGGATGCTCTTCCGGGGCTGGATGGCGTTCGTAGTCTATGTCGTGCAGGAGTCCGGTAATTCTCCACAGCATCACATCTTCGCCAAAGACCGCAGCGTAGCCTTCCATGGCTGCCTCCACTGCATAGGCATGTCTTCGGAGGCTGTCCGACTTTGTCCATTCATGGAAAAGCTCAAGAGATTCTTCGTAGGTGGGCATTGATCAGAAAATGTCAATCAGTTTCAGGCTTTCCAGATATTTTCGGGGATTCTCTTCAAAGTCTTCGGCGAGATCTTTTATGGCATTCGCGGCTCCCCGCATTTCAATATACAGGGAATCCTCCGTGGCGAGTTTGCCAAGCGTTCCCTGCCCATCATTAATAGAAGCAATCAGAGTATTGAGTTCACCTGTGGTTGACTCGAGGATATCCAGATTCACGGACAGCTGATCAACCACTCCTCGTATGTCATGCGCAACATTTCCCAGAGAATCCTCTGTGAATGTCTCTACGGCATTGGACAGGTTTTCGATATCTTCAAGAACAGACTGCAGGCTTCCCTGCTCCGACAGAAGGACGGACTGGAATGCATCGGACAGGTCCTGTATGGATGTAAGTGTCTGTTTCATCTGTCCTGACGGGTTCGTCAGCAGTTCTGTGGCCGCCCCAACCGCTGTACTTGATCCAGCCAGAAGCGTATCAAGGCGGCTGATCATTTCGGGGGCCCGGTCCACTATATCTCCCAAAATATCAGACTGCTCAGATGCGGGGATCAGTGATCCCGGAGGATACACAGGGGCATCGGATGGCCCAAGGGACAGATTCAGCTGTATGCTGCTGACAAATCCGAAGCCTCCAGAAGATGCAGTGGTTCCCTCTGTCAGAGGGACATCGTCACTCACGGAAAAGTGGATTCGTACGCCGGCAGAGACGAGCTGTACTTCGGTAACGGAACCGACAGCCACTCCATTAACGGCGACAATATTTCCTCTGGCCAGCCCGTTGGAATTCGTAAGCTCCGTATGGTAAAGCGTGTCCTGTCCAAAAATTGGAAGGTCTCTCAGGAATCGTGTTCCCAGGTAGAATACAACTCCGGCAAGAACGACTGCCAGTCCAATTTTCAATTCATTGGGTACTTTCACTTGATTGTTGGCTGTTCAATGAGAGGTAGGGCCAATGACATACTCATTGGCTTTGACGAATGAACGCAGAGTTCCGTCGGTACTTTTCTGCAGTTCTTCAATGGTTCCAGTCCAGTGCATACGCGTATCGTGGATAAAAGCTACATGGTCGGCGATCTCCAGCACCGAGTGCATGTCATGGGTAACGACAATACTGGTGATTTCGAGTTGATCGGCCAGTCCTTTTATGAGTTCATTGATGGCGTTGGAGGTTTCCGGGTCAAGCCCGCTTGTTGGTTCATCATAGATAATATAACGGGGACGCAGTGCAATTGCGCGTGCGAGCGCGATTCGCTTGCGCATGCCTCCTGATAGTTCATCCGGTTTTTTCGTTCCAATATTGGAAAGCTGTACAAGATCAAGGCATGTTTGCGTTTCCTGGCGAACCTCCTGGTCCGTCTTTTCCGTGAAGGTTCGGAGCGGGAAGGCAACATTCTCAAATGCATCCATGGAATCAAAAAGTGCTCCTCCCTGGAACAGAACTCCAAACTGTTTCCGGACCTCCCGGAGCTTTTCATAACTGACTTGTGCGATATCAACCTGATCCACAAGAATTCTTCCCCGGTCAGGCTGTATTAGTCCGATCAAATGTTTCATGAGGACACTCTTTCCCGAGCCGCTCTGGCCTATGATTGCCTGTGTACTGCCATCTTGGATTTCCAGGGAGACATCCTGGAGTACAGCACGTCCAGCAAAAGACTTGTATACATTCTCCACCTGGATCATATCTTCAGGGAAAATTCAGGAATGCCGGGAAGGGGAGGGTTACAGCAAAAGGATGGCCAGGACAAGATCAGCGATCAGAATCAGGACACAGCTCATCACCGTCGCTCGGGTTGTGCTTCGTCCGACCCCGTCAGCCCCGCCTTCTGTAAAATAGCCAATATAGCAGGATACAGCCGTAATCAAAAATCCGAAAACGAGTGATTTAATGAGTCCAAAGTAGGGACCAAAGTTATCGTAATACTCTTTTGCTCCCTGCATAAACTCCTCACTTGAGACAACACCCGTCAACTCGGCTGCACCAAGTCCTCCCAGTACACCAACAACACACGCAGTTACATATAAAACGGGAAACATTATGATTCCTGCCAAAACACGCGGAACGATAAGATATCCCGAAGAATCAAGTCCCATTGCCTCAAGTGCATCAATCTGCTCGGTTACCCGCATGGTTCCAAGCTCGGCTGCAATGCGTGCACCAACACGCCCGGAAAGAATAAACCCTGTAACGACTGCCGCCAGTTCCATCGTCAGTGACGGGACGACAACCGCACCAATAATTTTGGGCGGAATAAAAGGGGATACCAGTTGATATGCCGTCTGAACCGTTGTAACTGCTCCCGAGAATGCTGCAGCCAGAGAGACAATTGGAATTGAGTCAATCCCGATCTGAACCAGCTGAATCTGGAAATTCTTCCAGTAGGTTCTCATTTCACGCAGCGACAGGAATGCCGATGACATGAGGATAGTAAAGCGGCCAATATCCGAGAGTGGCTGGGCAATACGCAGGATAATTGCGGACATGGTAATATCTTGAGGCTTGGGAGTTAATCAATTTTCAGGGTTCTTGTTTCGATTCTCGTGGTTGAAGGGGTATATTTCGGGTTCAGAGCACCAAAAATGGCAAAAACAAAAACACGGTTCTACTGTCAGGAATGTGGCTATTCTTCTCCGAAGTGGCTGGGGAAATGTCCCAGCTGCAATTTCTGGGATACGATGGTGGAAGAAAAGGGGACGGATCGCCGCTACATTGCCGCTCCCGCAGCCATTCCCCAGCCCATTGATGAGGTGGAGATCGGCGAGATGCCTCGCATTGTAGCTGGCTCTCCAGAACTGGACCGTCTGATGGGAGGCGGAATTATGCGTGGCTCCATCATACTGGTGGCAGGGGATCCCGGTATCGGGAAGTCCACACTTATGACAGAACTGGGACGATACCTGGATCCGCTCACCATCCTGTATGTATCGGGCGAGGAGTCAGCGAGACAGGTGAAACTTCGCGCTCAGAGGCTCGGGGCTGCCACAAGTAATGTGCTCCTCCTGGCCGAAACGAACACAGAGTCCATCCTCGGGGCGATTGAAGATTCGGTGCCGGATGTGATTGTGATCGATTCCATCCAGACAATGTATGATCCGGATGTATCCAGTGCGCCAGGCAGTGTCACACAGATCCGTGAGAGTGCCGCTGCCCTGATGAGGGTTACGAAAAAAATGAACGCCGCAACATTCCTGGTGGGGCATGTGACCCGGTCCGGGTCTATTGCTGGTCCGCGTGTACTGGAACATCTGGTAGATACAGTCCTCTACTTTGAAGGAGACCGGAATCACGGGTATCGCATCTTGCGAGCGGTGAAGAACAGATTCGGATCAACCAACGAGATCGGGGTTTTTGAAATGACGAGTACCGGGCTGAAGGAGGTGCTGAATCCCAGTGAGATTTTCCTGTCTGAGCGGCAAAGCGGGGCCGCGGGTTCCTGCGTCATCTGTGCTATGGAAGGCACGAGGCCGCTGTTGATTGAGGTGCAGGCACTGGTTTCCAGAACATCCTATGGAACCCCCCAGCGAACATCAACCGGGTTTGATCCGAAACGCCTGCAGCTGCTTTTGGCGGTGCTGGAAAAACGGGAGGGGCTGGAACTTGGGGGACATGATGTATTCTTGAACATTGCTGGCGGGGTTCGTGCGGAAGAGCCTGCGGCAGATATGGGAGTTGCTGTAGCCATTGCGTCTTCCTTGCATGACATATCTGCCGATCACTGTGGCGTATTGATTGGGGAGATTGGACTGGGGGGAGAGGTGAGAGGCGTAAGCCGCCTCGAAATGCGTCTCCGGGAGTGTGCCAAACTTGGATTCGAATCGGCAGTGGTACCTGCCAGAAGTCTCCAGGGGTTTTCCCCGCCCCAAAATATCCGCACTGTGGGGGTGCAGACGGTCAGCGAGGTACTTGAATTGCTTCTGTCCTGACAAGTATACTAATTCAGACTTCCTGTTCGTTTGTTGAGTATGTTGAATTTGAGTACCATGTATATATCCATGTCAGACGACCAGCTGGTAGAACATTTTGTAAACCGAGGAGATCAGATCGCCTTTCAGCAGTTGGTAAACCGTCACAAGGACCGGATCTATGGTTTCATTCTGGGGATGGTCTATGACGCTGAGTTGACCAACGATCTGTTTCAGGATACTTTTGTGAAGGTGCTTGATGTCATGCACCGTCGGCGGGGCGGATATACTCCGCAAGGCCGCTTTCTGGGATGGGTGTTAATGATTGCACGAAATGTCGTATACGATCATATGCGCAGTCGAAAAAAGTGGAAGGATCCTGCCAGTGATGATGAGGACTACTGGGAGAACCTGCTGGATGATGCCAAACTTCCTGATGAACAGTTGCACGAAAAGGAGCGAAGTCAATGGCTGGATGAATGTATTGCGTCGTTGCCCCCCAAGCAGCGCGAGGTCGTACTGCTTCGTCAAGGTGACGAGTTGACCTTCCGGGAAATTGCAGAAATCACAGAGGTTTCCATTAACACCGTGCTGGGGCGCATGAGATATGCTCTGGTCCACCTGAGAAAGATGATAGATCAAGAATCACAACGCTACATGCCCAAAGCCAGTCCGTCGGGAAACGGGCAAGTACACAAGACGACGAATGCCTGAAAAAAGAGATACAAACATGGAGCAGCAACTTCTGCTCTTGCAACACCTCTATGGTGAAGAAGTCAGCGAAACCGAGGTGCGCAGGATTCTCGAAGATCCCGAGAATCAGTCCGAATATGAAGCTCTGAAAGGGGTGAAGCAAAAGCTGGAAAACCCTGCGCTGCGCAAGTCCGTTTCCGTACCAGAAGATGTAGTAAGACAGGTTTTTGCTACTGCTCGCTCCAGATCGTCTTACACTTGGCACCCGCCTGTTCGCCGTCCACGGCGGTCTGTTATTTTGAGTGGTATAGGGGCATTTGTAACCTGTGCTGTTGCTCTTCTGGTATTGTTTCTGCCACGGGGGGAGGACCCTCCTTCGGAGATCAACCAGATACCGGATACGGTGGAGTTGCAGTGGGATGACACGCAGGAACGCATTGAAATGCAACAGGCACTTAGCATTGTACGTCAGCGAACCAGCCCCGATTTATGGGATGAGTCTCAGGTCATGAAGCTGGATTCACTCCAGAATATTTTAAATACCGGCCGGCTTGGCGTAGAAACTGTCAGCACCAGTCCCCAATAAACCAAATCAGCCTACAATGAAACCGATACATTATACATGCTGTCTGTTATTGATTGCTCTGACTGTGCTCACCACGGCCAGTGTTCAGTCTCAGTCTATCCTGTTTGAAAGATCCAGAGGAAAACTGAGAGTCAATGGGGAGGTCATCAGGGCAAAAGATTTGCCAGAAAGCCTCCCGGATATGGAAAAAGCAGCTTTCAGCATGCGGATGACGGGGCCTTTTCCCATGCGGGTTGAAATTAATGGCATTCCCTACGAGGTGTGGGAAGACAGCATCACGGAGGGAGGCACAAGCGGAAATGTCCATTTCAGGATGTCAATGGAAGCAGACGGTACGTTCTCCATTGCTTCGTCAGCTTCCGCAGACTTGCATGGGCTTGCAAGCACGCTGTCTCAAGAGATTGAAGGTGCATTTACGTCTATTGCCGAGATGGGACTCTGGGATTCGCTGGGAAGTGCCCTGCACTCATTTGCACATTTGCAGGGGGATGATTTTGATTTTGAGGTTCCATCCAGTTTATCTCAAATGCCTCAGCGTATGGCTCCCATGCGGAGGGACGCGACGAGAATGCTGGAATTTTCCAACTACTTGACAAGTGTGAGGGATGCTGGCGGAGAGCTGTTTGAGCTATTGAGGCATGAGTGGAGAGAGGAAGCAGAGGCCGCCGAACTGGCAAGGAAAATTCGAAGGCTTGAGCGGGGTGCTGATCGTGAGGAAGCCATTGAGGCACTGAGAAGGAAGCTGGAGGAAATCTTTTCAATGAAACAGGAAAACCGGCGCATGGAGATTAAACATCTGGAAATGGAACTAGAGAGAATGGAAGAGCGGTTAAGGGAAAGATCGGAAGCAAAGGATCGTCTAATTGATGCGCGCCTGGATGAACTCTTGGAGAGCAGCGAATAGAGAGGGCATCAGGCACTACATCCATATGTGCTGAAGCACACAAACCATCATTGCGATGAACTCCAGAATCATATTCGTTTTTCTGCTTGCTCTGATCGTATTTACAAACAGAAAAGCCGAGGCACAACGGGATTCAGTTAAAGTAAAACATGAAGTGATTGTGGAATCAGCGGGGGACACTTTGATCATCGTATCTCCTGGCCACGGGGAAATAGATCACGGTATGGGGCAGATACGCATAGAGCGTGAAGTCATGATCAATTCCGATGGAGATACGACGATGATTGCCAATGTAATGAGGCATCCCATGATTCGGGGACGACACTATGGTAAAGGCAGTCACCGGATGCGTTACAGATCTGGACAGGCTAGGGGAAAGCGGCATGGAAGACATCATGTGGGTTCGGAACATGAAGGCAGAAGAGAGTTGCAGAAAATGGAAGCAGAAGCCAGCCGCTTGGCCCGGAAGTTGAGTGAAGCGGATGAGTCATCATATCAGGAAATGGAACAGGAACTGCGAGTTCATCTGGAGAAGATATTTGACCACAAGCAGGCCATGGATCGAGAGAGGATAGACCGGGAACGCAGTGATCTGGAGGCACGGAGCAGAACGATGGAGGATCGTCAGGAAAACAGAGACACGATTATTGAAGACCGGATCAATCAGCTTCTTGGCCGGGGCTCATCCTATCGCTGGTCGCCATAACCGCTCTGTTTCTCTGGTCTCTGGACAGAAAAGACTGCCCCGATTTAGCATATTCTGCGGGGACAGATGTACCAACACTGATGCGGGGGAATATTCTTTTCCGATTGATTGTGTAACGGGGCATTAATTCCCTTATATTGGGGGCTTTGAACCTCTTCCGTCAACCCCTGATCATGCACCCCGCTGAAGTACTCCGAAAAGCTGTTCGTACCGTCCCGGATTTTCCCAAGCCGGGAATTGAATTCAGGGACATTACGCCAATCCTGTCCGAGATTTCTCTCCTGAAACTGGCGGTACAGCAGCTGGCCCTTCCATTTCGGGGAAGCAATATAAGCAAAGTGGTCGGAGTGGAGTCCAGAGGATTCGTCATGGCACCTATGCTTGCTCTTGAACTGGGGGCCGGTTTCATACCTGTCAGAAAAGAGGGCAGACTGCCGCGAAAGACATACAGCGTTTCATACGATCTTGAGTATGGTTCCGGCACGGTGGAGATGCACATTGGTTCTGTATGTCCAAGTGATTGCGTATTGATCCATGATGATGTACTGGCTACGGGCGGTACGGCGGCTGCCGTAGAGGATTTGGTGGAGCAGAGCGGGGGAGAGATTGTCGGGCTGTCATTTCTGCTTGAGCTCTCCCATCTGGAAGGCAGAACAAAATTGCGCCACAGGGATATGATCCACTCGGTCATCCAGTTCTAGATACTCCTGATGCAGGCGGATACCAGCCTCTTCAGAACGAGCAAGAGAACTAGGGTATAGCAATACTCAGCTTGTGTCATGCAAGCACCTGTGTTGTGTATCAGGTTGGGTTTCCGTCAATAGTGGATCTGCCACAGGAAAAGAAAGACAGCGAGCAAGAGCCAAACGTGAAGAAAGAGGCTCTAGCTTGCATCATTTCTGACTATAATGCACAGTATGGCACCAATTACGGGATCAGCGAATTTGACCCATACTACCAGAACATCCAGAAACGTATCAAGGATCACGAATACACGATTGAGGTGCATCCACGCGAAAAAAGAATTGATATCGTGATCGTAGTGGATATGCTGCTGACAGGTTTTGATGCCCGCTATCTCAATACTCTATATGTGGACAAGAATCTGCGGCATCATGGACTAATTCAGGCATTTTCACGAACCAACAGGGTGCTCAATCGCACCAAGCCTTACGGCAGCATTTTGGATTTTCGATATCAGGAAGAGGCTGTAAACGATGCCATAACGTTGTTTTCTGGCGAAGACTTGAGCAGAGCAAAGGAAGTATGGCTTGTTGATTCAGCTTCCAAAGTAGTTGAGAAATTTGAGGGGGCTGTGCCCGAGATCAGGCCCTTTATGGGGTCCCACAACCTTGAATGTGAACCGCCGCAGGTGGCAAATCTCAAAGGAGGCATGGTTCGCGCTGAGTTCATCCGTCATTTACATTTTAGGGAAATACAGTCCAAGAGACGCGAAATATCGGGGTTGTCTTCTCATGAATGAATCCAAGAAAGGAAGGTTGGTGCCCAGACTGAGATTTAAGGATGATGAGGGAAAAGAATATCCAGAGTGGAAAGCAAAACGGTTCTTTGATGTCGCCATGAAAGTGAGCGATAGTCACACATCAGCAATTGACGGAGAGTATTTTGCATGTATTGAACTGGAGAGTCTGGAGTCTGGAACAGGACGGTTACTCAAGACTTTTAGCTCGGCTGGGAAGAAGAGCACTAAAACAAAATTTCGGAAAGGAGATGTGCTTTTCGGGAAGTTGCGTCCTTATCTCAGGAAGTATTATCTGGCCACATTTGACGGAGTTTGTACCTCCGAAATATGGGTGATTCGCCCCAAAGCCATATCCAGTCAATTTCTTTACTACATTGTGCAATCACCATCATTCAGCCAAGTCGCAGATATTCAGTCTGGTACTAGGATGCCCCGTTCAGACTGGAATTTGGTTTCACAAGCCACCTTCGGAATTCCTTCCCTCAAAGAGCAGCAAAAAATTGCCGACTGCCTGTCTTGCTTTGATGAATTGATCTCTATACAGTCTCAGAAAGTGGAGCTCCTGAAAACCTACAAGAAGGGGCTAATGCAGCAGCTATTTCCCAAAGAAGGGGAAATGACACCTCGGTTGCGATTTCCTGAGTTTCGGGATGCAGGAGAATGGGAAGCTAGCAGACTGTCTGAACTGGTATCAACAGTAACGCCACCCCAAAGAATACCCTCTAGGAGTTACCTGACAGAAGGCCGATATCCAGTTATTGACCAGTCGCAAGATCTCATTTGCGGTTGGACCAATGACGTTGAAGCATTAGTAACTACCCCCTTACCTTTGGTTATTTTCGGAGACCATACATGCGCCTTGAAGATTGTTGAAAAACCTTTTGCCCAAGGGGCAGATGGGATAAAGATATTAAAAACAAACGAGGCAATAGATTCTCGCTATCTCTATCAGTTTCTGAAATTCAGTCCAGTAGTACCAGAGGGTTACAAGAGACATTTTTCAGCTCTCAAAAGAAAGAATATCTTTTTCCCTCCAAGGGAATCCAGAGAGCAGCAAAAGATCGCTGACTGTCTGTCTTCCTTTGATGAGTTGATATTTGTCCAGTCCCGGAAAGTGGACCTCCTGAAAACTTACAAGAAAGGACTGATGCAGCAACTATTTCCGAGCCCAGATGGGGTATGCGTATGAGCAGTAATTCAATGGAAACCTATACCGATCTTAATAAAATCGCTACCTCTCTCCGCGAAAAACTGGAAAATAAAAAATGTATCCTTCTTTTTGCCCATAATCATGTCGGCAAAACCCGTCTCTCCATGGAGTTCAAGAACATAGGCAAAAAGGAAAACGGTACCCCAGACACGCTGTACTTTAATTCTTTCACTGGCATGGTGCTATGCCCATCCGCCATTCACCGGGCAGACTCTCGGTGTGCTTTGCCGGAAAAACGGCGCAGAACGAAGAGAACAGCCACCATGATCTGACCTGCGAAGTCGCTGGAACCCATGGACTACGAAAAAATCATCCCAAAAAAGGGAACAGGGGAGCTGTGTCCGATTGTTGAACTACGCTGTGGCAAACTAGCGCCTAGACAGCTCCGTAGTCATGGACTTTCGGGCAGATACGTTTGAAGCGTCATCCCCCGTTCAGAAATTTGCTCACGCCTGATCTGAAGAGTCCTGTGATTCATCTCGAATTTCTTCATACCGCCTCTGTGCACGTTCTTCTGCATCTTCTGCGAGAGCTTCATTTCTCATCCAACCAGTTTTTCTGTTCTCCTTGCGCAGCCCAGGGAGTGTAAAGGTATTGGATTTGCGGCGATTACACGGACCGCACAGTAGAATGCGATTGGAGATGTCATTTGCTCCCCGGCTTGATCGGGGCAGAATGTGATCCAGTTGCATGTACTCCGACTCCAGCTTTCGCCCGCACCCAGCACAAGCAACCAGTCCATTGCTTTTCTGAGCCTCTGCCAGCTCCTGAAACATCTCTTTATGAGAGAGTTTTTGCCACGGTGCCAGTGGTATATTTCGCCCATAAATGGGTTCCAGATAAGGCACTGCCACCGCAAGTTTATCCTCGGTTCTTTCGGGGGACCGATTCGTGAATGTCATATCCTTGTAGAAAAGCCATCCTTGATCAACCTGTTCTCCTTGCGTCAGCATGCCTTTCTTGTCCATATTTTTGAGAAGTACTTCTTTTGATCCCTCCCATATGTCAATTCCTGCCCAGTGCCTCTTGAGTATTTCTGCTGCAATACAGGTCGTGGCACACCCAGCAAAGGGGTCTAGGACAATATCTCCCGGGTTGGTAGAGGCCTGTATGATGCGCTGGTAAAGTTTGATCGGCTTTTGCGTGGGCCACCCAACTCGCTCTGCATTGTTTCTGTACAGGGGGGTAATGTCGGCATTCTTGTTTAATCCATACTCTACCCACCAGTCTCTCATTTTCACATATCTGTACTTTCCTATATCATCCCGCTGGACTCCAAGTCTTTTCCCGCTTTTTGTATGAGGCTCAGGAAGAGTTCTAGTATAACTGATTTCTTTTTGTTCGTTAAACAGATGTTTTCCTTTACACTTTACGTAGAACAGGATTACATCATGCTTGCTCGCAAATTTCCCACCCTTATTTCTGGGAGTGCCCCCTGTTTTGTAGCACCAGATGATCTGGTTTCCGAAATTTCTGTGGCCAAAGATTACATCCATCAACATCTTGAGATAGTGAGCAGCGGTGGGATCGCAGTGCAGGTAGATGCTGCCTGTGGGCTTCAGTATACGATGCATCTCTACGAGGCGAACCGCCATGAAACACAGGTATGCCCCCATACTGTCCGAGTGTGCATACCGTGCAGATTCAATTGCCTCGTGAAGTGCAGGATGATCATCCTTCAGTTGATCTACCCAAGACTCGTGAACATCTTTCTTCCAGCCCCAGCGATCCTGGAACTTGGCTCCCTCAGCAAGACTGCCAGGAGTCGCGTGAAAATCACGTCCCTTCTTGAAGGGCGGGTCCGTGGCGATCAGATCCACGGTCTCCGAATTCATCCCTCGCATGACATGCAGATTGTCACGCTGGAAGAGTGTACGATTTTTCCAGTTGGGGGTGCTCATGCGGATAAAGATATACCAACAATGTTTTAAATATCAAGAAAAAAGCACTCGCCAGCACTTGCGAATAGACTGCTTAGATGCCCGTGCCGGAATGAGCAGAAAGCAAAGCAGAGGTTGTAGATTCTTGGATTGAATACGTTCGCACCAATTTTTCAGGATACTTGAAATTTTGGGCCTTCAACAAATTTAGTGGAGGCAACCTAAAACTGGCTGGTGGTTTAAATGAGTTTCGGATATGTTGGTTGCTGTCTTTCGCCTGCCGGTTCTGTATGCAAGTTTTATAGACAAGAAACTCCTTGCAATTAATGTTGGGAATTTTGTTCAGGAAGTACTCAATCGTTCTCAGCGTCCCGATCTGTCGCATGCAGATATCGTAGAAGAAATCAATTTGATTCATCAAACATTGACTGACAGGTGGCTGATATGTTACGGAAAAGACATGACTGAAGTCTTGTCAATTGGTTTGCAAAATGCGCTTGGCACGAAAAAAGCGCAAGAAGTGAAGCCTGACATGATCAGGAAAGATCTAAGACTCGCATTCCACAGGGACGATATGAACATGTCAAGGCTGGGACAGGACCTTGCTGACTGGGAAGCAAGAAATCCTGAATACGAAGTACTTTCCCGAGTTTAGAGTGTGAATTTGCAACACAGGGGACACTCTAGGAACCTGAACTGGATAAACGGAATTTACCTCGCCGGTGCCTTGTACATAAACATCAAGCAATGGATTTTGGACTTCAGGGAAAATCAGCATTTATAGCCGGGGCTAGTAGTGGACTTGGACTAGCAGCCGCTACTTCACTGGCACAAGAAGGGTGTAATGTAACCATCTGTTCTCGTGATCAAACCAGAATTAATGATGCGGCAGAGGCAATCCTGAAGAATAAGTGGGCTGACTCCAAAAGGATTTTTCCGGTGGAGTGTGATGTGACCAAAGAAGAACAGATTCGCGAGGCCATCCAGAAATCCGTCCAAAAATTTGGACACCTGCATATCCTTTTGACAAATGCTGGTGGACCCAAGACGGGGCTGATAGATGATTTCAGTGAAGAAGACTGGAGAGACGGGATTGAGCTGAACCTCGTGAGCACAATAAACCTGTGTCGCCATGCACTGCCACATTTGCGCAAAGCCGCACAGCAGGATGGACACGCCAGAATCCTGATGCTTACCTCAATCGCAGCCAAGCAGCCAATCAGTTCGCTTTATCTCTCCAATACATCCAGGGCTGGAGTACAGGGGTTTGCAAAGACACTGTCTGAGGAGGTCGGGAAAGACGGGATCACGGTAAACACGCTTCTGCCCGGGTTCACCCGAACCGAACGGCTTCAGCATCTGGTAGATTATCTGGTCAGTCAAGAGGGAAAAACAAGCGAACAGGTGGAAGAAGGATGGGCCTCCCAAGCCTCCCTGAATCGACTGGGGGAGCCTTGGGAATTTGCTGCCGCTGCAACATTTCTGGCAAGCAAACAGGCTGGATTTATTACAGGTGTGGCTTTGCCCGTTGATGGCGGGTACTCCAAGCATGTACTCTAGGATGAAGCCAAGAGTCCTTGTTGCCATGAGTGGTGGAGTTGACTCTTCTGTCGCTGCGGTGCTTCTTCACAAGCAGGGATACGAGGTGATTGGCATCACAATGAAAACATGGGATTACAGCAGCAGTACCCCGCGGAAAAGTGGCAAGGAAGTTGGCTGCTGCACTCTGGAATCCATGAATGATGCACGGCAGGTTTCCCTGACACATGGATTTACGCATTTCATTATTGATATCCGAAAGGAGTTTGGAGACTGGGTGATTGAACGATTCACGGAAGAGTATCTGGTTGGCCGGACTCCGAACCCCTGTGTTCTCTGCAATACACATATCAAATGGGATGCACTGCTGCGGCGGGCAGATGATCTGGGGTGTATGTATATAGCTACAGGGCATTATGCCCAGGTGCGCAAAGAGGGCGGGCGGCATGTTTTATCTTGCGGGCTGGATCTCAGCAAGGACCAGAGTTACGCACTCTGGGGACTTCCACAAGATCATCTGGCAAGGACAGTCTTTCCTCTTGGACAGTACAAAAAATCCAAAATCAGAGAGCTTGCTGAGGAGTTCGGACTCAAGGCTATTGCCCGGAAACCGGACTCCTATGAAATCTGCTTCATTCCAGATAATGACTACAGGCGTTTTTTGCGGGACCGTGTGCCCGGGCTTGACAGGCAGGTGGGCAATGGACCAATTGTTCTGTCGGATGGCACTGAGGTCGGCCGTCATCAAGGATACCCATTCTACACGATTGGGCAACGACATGGACTCAATCTTGCCCTGGGATATCCCGTCTACGTATCTGCAATAGATTCCGAAACCAACACAATTACAGTTGGTCCGCGTGAGGAGCTCCTGAAGCAGACTCTGATTGCAAACAAGATAAATTTGATCAAATCCGCGACCATATCCAGCGAGAGGCCTGCAAGAGCCAAGATTCGCTACAACGACCCCGGTGCCCCCTGTCTGGTAAGCCAGACAGCAGAAGATGAGCTTCGGGTTTCATTCATGGATTCGCGAGGTGCAATTACCCCGGGACAATCTGTTGTGGTCTATGAAGGAGAAGATGTGCTGGGCGGTGGCTGGATTCAGCATGTTCTTGCGGAATCCGACAGGATCCCCGAACCCTCAATAACGCGGGATGAGACTCCCTGATGGTCGTTCTGATTCCTGCGGTGCACCTCTCATCTGGCAACTCACGTATTCAAGTACCATATTCTACTTTTTGAATAGTTATGAACAATGAGATTCAAGGCGAGGGGATAGTTGTGAAGAAAGAAATTGAAGGAGGGTTCTTCGGTATTGAGGCCAAAACTGGTGCAAAATACTACCCCCTGCGTCCGTTGCATAAAAAGTTGCAGGTGGATGGGATCACCGTGAGGTTTATACTTAGACCAGAGCAGGGAATCATGACAACAGTAATGTGGGGAATACCTGTATCCGTGATCAGCATTGAAAGAACTGACTCCTGAAGCTGGGCAGCCTTTTCCCATGAATATGCAGACGAGGGGACTGGCACATCGCCAAGAGTGAAGCACATCATATACTTTTCAGGTTGAGTGATACGCCAGAAAGGGATGTGATCTCTGAGAGAGTATCCCGTTTCACAAGTTGCAACGGAGCTGCGTCGTCCATCCCGGGTGCCCGCAGGCTACATCTGCTCGTGCGTAATGCACACCCACTTTTTACTTGAGAAGAATCATGGATTTTACACCGACCATGTTTCCGTTGGCTTCCATCCGGTAAATGTACTGCCCGCTGCTTGCTGCCGACGCATCCCACTGGATTTGATGGGTGCCCCTCGTGTATGCTTGATCCGTGAGCGTCGCTACTTTACGCCCCAGCACATCAAAGACCGTGACCCGAACATGGCTGTTATCTGCCACCCTGAAGGAAATATTTGTGGTTGGATTGAACGGGTTTGGATAGTTTCCATCTAGTTCAAAAGAGTTCGGTAATTCGGATGCCTCCTCCCTGGAAGCAGTTTGTACCTGCGCAATGTCCAGGGTCCATACCCCCCGTCCGTGTGTAGCCACCACCATTTCGTTGTCAACGATGCGGAGTCGCCAGATACTCACGGCGGGAAGTTCGTTGTCGGCGTAACTCCAGGTTTGTCCATGATCTCTGGATGCAAAGAGTCCCAGATCCGTTCCGACCCAGATGATTTTTGGCTTGTCCGGGAAGACTTCCAGATCCCATACCCTGGCATCAGGAAAGCCGTTTCCACTTTTGCAATTCTCCGGGTCTTCATCAAACCCTGAGAGATTTGTCCAGGTTTTCCCCATGTCTTCCGTGCGTAACAGTTTGGGTCGGCATGGTGCGGAAAACATTACATACGCTGTAGCACGATTAAACGGATGCGTTGCCAAGCCGCTAATCGCAGATTTCGGTGCCCAGCTCGGTATGTCAACCCGGCGCATCGTCACTGGATCGGAGACACCTTCACCTGGAACCGGGCTCAGGGCATTTTCGGATACATGAAGGTTTTGCCTGGTGTATCCCGCCCAAAGGACTGAAGGGTCCGCCAGAGAGAGTCTCACTTTGCCATTTTTGCCAGAAAAAGGTTGCCAGCCGCCATGAATGACATGCCATGACTTCCCAAAATTTATTGAGCGAAGCGGTCCAGCCTCCGGGGACAGGGAAAAGACTACCTCCTCCGATTCAGGTGTCCAGGCAAGCACAGTCAGGAACTGTCCGGGCCAATCTCTGATGTTGCCAGCTTCTTCCCAGCCCTTGCCTCCATCCAGTGATCTCAGAATCCAGTTAAACTGGATGGAGCCCATAAGGGAGTCGGGGCTTTTCCAGATTACATCAAACCCGTCACCGCCCAGTACTTCTTGCCATCCCCGGGTATTGTTTGCATTATTTTGCGAGAGCCAGGTTCCATTGTCTTGGGTGCCGCCGATATATGTTTGGAACCCAGGTCGCTTGGTTGCATCATAAAACTGGGATGTGTTATAGCCAGCAAATGCATCCCCTTCACGCCAAGTCTCTCCACCCTCACGTGAATAGGCGAACCCTCCGTCATTTGCATTAAGGATGTGGAATTCATCACCACCGGCAGGGACAGCAACAAAGGCATGATGGTCAACATGCACACTGCCATTTTCCCAGGATTCCATGTCATACTCCTCCCTTGCAATCTGCAGCCTGGTAAAGTCAATATCTATAATGCCGGGAGAAGGGGCATCGTGATTCCACTCTGTGGCTCCATCAGTTTCATTCAATACAGGCCAGAAAAAATACATCGGACCATTCTGGAACCCTCCATCTGTAGCTACCTTTGGATGCGGAGCGGAGGCATCGTACTCGTATCTGGAAATGATCGTATACTCTCGGCTCTGCATTGTCCCATCTCCGTCTTCATTAAATGCAATTAGGCTCCACTGCCCGTCACGAGCCTGATCTCTGAATGAAATCATCAACTGACGGCTGGCATCCGTGTCCCATACCTGAAAGGGGACCTCCACATAATCCTCGTATACATATTCAGAAAATTTAATTCCTTCCCCTCCATCGCCGAATGGCCCTCCATCTGAGGGGACTGTGAACCGGTGCGCCTTTTGTGTAAGCCCTGGACCAAATCGAATTTCGACAGATCGCATGTCATCAATCCTTATATCCTGCACATCTTCCTCTGCACTGGAGAGCAGGTACCCCAAGTCAATGGTTCCTCCGGCTGCGCTACCACCAAAGCTGGAAAATTCTACATAGTCTGCAGTATGATCAGAGAGGCTGATGCTGCCGGCAGAAATGGAGGTAATGTTCCCGTTTACCCACGCCTTGTAGCGTACTACCCCACCAATGTACACAGTGTCCGGGGAAAATGGATGGACCATGAGGGAGTTATTGTACCATCCCTGGCTGCTCAGGAAGGCGGAGAAAAACTCGTCCGTACGGTCAGAGCGTTCAATGAATCGCCAGGAATCCCCGCTATCTACGGAACGATAGAGGTCATCTATGGTCTCATTCACGATGGTTCTGCTCCCGCCTGCACCTTCTGCCGATGCCCAGATCACATCCGGGTTTGATGGTGAAATTGCGATTTCTATACGCCTTGGGGGATGCGGGAATGTAGCGAGGGATTCTTTCCAAGTCTTTCCTCCGTCCGTTGATCGCAAGATTGCGGTAGAATTTACCGCAGCGAATTGAATATTGAAGTTTTTCGGATTTGCTCGCAAATCCTGAACTTTGTTCGTTGCATCATATACTTCTGAAAATGTTTTTCCGCCATCTTCCGTGCGAAAAATGGCCGCATTTGTTGCAATTACGACAATATCTGGATTGTCCGGGTGTACAATCAGACGGTTCACATACCGCCAGTCTGCATCATCTGTGACGGCAGTTCGGACAAGATGCGTCCAGGTCTGTCCTCGGTCCGTTGTCTTGAATACTCCCTGCCCCCCAGAAGCATCCCCGTTCCCAAATCCCTCGCCTGTCCCGAAGTACATGACATCCGGGTTGTTGCGGGATATATCCAGCGTAGTTGCCGCGAGACTGGGAAGATTTTCGGTGAGCGAAGTCCATTCAATCTTCTCTTGCCCCGAATTTTCTGCGAAGCGGCGAGCTTTCCAGACTCCGCCTCCAACGGACGCTATGTACCATGTATTCAAAGACGGATCTGCCGGGTCTGCCACAACCGCACGAGTTCTTCCGCCCACATTCCCTGGACCTCGCTCCACCCAATCTAGCCGGACCGAGTTCTTCTGTCTGACATTCTCCCGAAGTGCGTTTTGAAATTCCCGTATTCTGTGACCGTGCGGGTAGGGATCATAGCCCGCATCAAGTCCCTCAACTGCCTCAAAGTATTCGATAAATTTATCAGGATATCCATATGGATCCTTGGTACGTTTTGACTTTTCTGATCTTGGTCCAAGGATCTTTGGAGGAATTTCAGGAAGCGTATACAATGCACTGATCACAGATACGATCAGGAATAAGCTTCCGACACTAACAAATGTGATCTCTCGGCGAAAGACAGGCGCAAGATTCATCGGGTGGGGAGTTACCTGAATGAGTGACAGTTATGTTGATATGGGCCCGCATTGCACGCAAACCAGCGGTTCACAGGGCAAATTTAGTGCCAAGGTTCATCTCATGCGCACACTTCTCCAGGAAATTGGCTACTACGAGGTCCTGGATTGCATTCCCAACCGACTTAAAAACAGTGATTTCGGAGTCACTGGTCCGACCATTCTTCTCATTCATCAGAACTTCTCCCAGCTCAGCATAAATATGTGATTCGTCAAAATCTCCCCTTTGAATTGGTGCTACAAGATCTCCTGCTTCTTCCAGGCAAGCCTCGCGCTGATCAACAATTACCCTGGCTTTCGCAATAACATCGGATGGAATCTCTGCCATATCAGGTCTGTACGAGCCAATTCCGTTGATATGTGTGCCCGCAGTGATGTATTCACCTGAAAAAACGGGGGTCCGTGATGTGGTAGCCGTACACACAACATCAGCCCTGACAATCTCCTCCTCTCCCTCTGCCTTCCTTGCGGTAATATCGTACTGTTGATTCCAATTTTTGATGAAGACTTCGGTATTTTCAGGGGAGCGTCCGAAAACAAGAATTTCCCTTATGGACCGCACTGCACAGACTGCTTCCACTTGTTTCTGTGCTTGCACACCCGTGCCAAAGATTGCCAGAACAGAGGATTCAGGACGAGACAGAATTTTGGTAGCCAGACCTGAACCTGCCCCTGTTCGAAGAGATGTGATCACTTCCCCGTCCATCAGGGCAAGAGGTGCTCCCGTTTCTGCATCGCTAATCGTAACAAAGGAGTGAATCAGGGGGAGTCCATGATCAGGATTGCCTGGATTCAAGGTGACCACCTTCAATCCAATTCTGGCATGATCTGGCGAGTACACAGGCATGAATAGTGCCTGACCTCCATGCTCCTCAAGAGTCATATTCATGCGTACGGGAACATTGGCATGCCCTGAGGACAAGGCAATAAATCCCTCCCTCATCAGATGGATGGCCTGTTCCATGGATATGGTGGAGGCAATCTCTTTCCTGGATAGTACTCGGAGGACAGGCATGCGATTCTACCGCAGGAGAAATCCGTCCCGGAATGGATCTTCGGGATCCAGAATGAATGTGTGTTGCCCGGTAATGAATGCGCGGCCTGTGATTTCCGGGATGATGGCTGTATGTGGCCCGAATGTATGCTCTTCCATAGCCATTCCTGTGAAGGAACTGCCAAGAATGCTTTCGATATGTACGGACTCCCCAAGTTCAAGGCATCCCTTTGCATACAGCAGTGCAAGCCGGCCGCTCACGCCTGTGCCCGTTGGACTTCGGTCTACTTCACCATCTGCGAATACACATACATGCCGGCTGTGTGCATCCGGTGATTCAGCTTCACTGACGAAGATGGTCCCATACAGGAATCCCAAATCTGGTTCGTAAGGGTGCATAACAGACGTGCTGGCAGTGATGGCCTGTTTGATTTTCCTGCCTGCTTGAATGAGTTCAGCATAGTGGGACGGATTTGTTTGCAGGCCCGTCTCACGGACTTGTACATACGCATAATATGCTCCCCCAAATCCGATATCGTACTGGATTCGTCCCAGGTCAGGCACATCAATGAATTGATCAAGCGCATGGGCATATGAAGATACATTCCTGAAGCGAACAGATGAGACATGATCCTCTTCAATCTTGCCCCATGCCGTCACAAGTCCGGCTGGCGTATCAATCAGTACTTTTGTTTCCGGTTCTGATTTTGGGAGCATTCCTGTTTCAAGGACCACTTTGGTAACGGCAATGATCCCATGCCCGCACATCGTACTGTATCCCTCGTTATGCAGGAAAAGTGCTCCAAAATGTGCATCTCTGCTTACTGGGGGAATGATCAGACATCCATACATGTCGGCGTGCCCTCGGGGCTCCCACATCAGGGCAGTTCGGAACGCATCGTACTTCTCTTCCAGTTCTTTGCGTTGAGCCAGTATGGTACGACCGGACAGTTGCGGGTATCCTCCGAGGATGACACGCAGTGGCTCTCCCTCTGTGTGTGCATCAATGCACTTGACAGTGAGACCTCTGGAGGACCAGTTCCTGACTGCTTCAAAATCAAGTGACATGGGGAGTATGTACTGCTTGCTGTATTGAATCCGTTACGTGCATGCAACGAGGCAAGAGCGGGGGAGAGCCAACGGCCGGACTTGAACCGGCGACCTGCTCATTACGAGTGAGCTGCTCTACCAGCTGAGCTACGTTGGCGGAGACAAGTTTCACGCACAATCTCCCCGTCGGTTTCTTAAAATTCATGGATACGGTCACATATCCCGTCATTGCCCAGATGGAATGAATATCTTTGTCCGCTTTTGGGTATGATGACTCCCCGCAATCAATGAATTCAACAGGAATGTCTGATTTTCAGGAACTGCTCAAAATAGTTCGCACAGTACATGATCTTCAATCTGCCGCAGCCCTGCTGGAATGGGACCAGGAAACACACATGTCTGAAGGAGGGATGGAAGCACGGTCCCGACAGATCGCTACACTCTCTTCCATGGCACACGAGCTGTTCATTCGGGATCATACAGGCGAACTTCTGGAACGCCTGTGTGCCATTGAAGGGGATCTGGAGGAGTTTCCGGGAAGTCTTGTTCGGGTTACGGAGCGTGACTTTACCCGTGCTCGCAGGTTGTCCCCGGAACTGGTCGGCAAGATCGCTGAAACCACATCCCGAGCCAGAACCTCATGGGCACAGGCGTTCCGTGAAAATGATTTTGGAAAGTTTTCCGATGATCTGGAAAGAGTCACAGGACTTTGCATGCAAAAATCTGAGGCGATAGGATATTCCGGTCACCCCTACGATGCACTTCTGGATGAGTATGAACCGGATGCCTCGTCAGCCCAGATCAGGCATATCTTCAATGATCTGCGTACATCGCTCATCCCCATTGTTGAGGCAATCAAGGAAGCTCCACAACCAGATTACGCCTTTCTGAATCTTTCCTATGATACAGACATCCAGTGGGATTTTGGCATGAAAGTATTGCGGAACATCGGATTTGATTTTGATCGGGGGAGGCAAGACAAGTCGGCACATCCTTTTAGCACCTCCTTTTCCATAAACGATGTGCGCATTACTACCCGGATCCACGAGCGAAACCTGCTTTCCGGGCTTTTCAGTTCTCTGCATGAAGCGGGACATGGCATGTATGAGCAGGGAATTGATCCCAAGCTGGAAGGCACCCTATTGGCTCGGGGCACCTCGCTGGGGATACATGAATCGCAGTCACGGCTCTGGGAAAACCAGGTGGGGAGGAGCAGTCCATTCTGGACCTTCTTCTACCGTGATCTGCAGCAATGTTTTAAGGGGCAGCTGGGCACCATTTCAATGGAAACATTCTATCAGGCGATTAATCAGGTCTGCCCGTCTGCTATCCGCGTAGAGG
This sequence comes from Rhodothermales bacterium, assembly GCA_965203305.1. Classification (GTDB taxonomy): domain Bacteria; phylum Bacteroidota; class Rhodothermia; order Rhodothermales; family Bin80; genus Bin80. The sequence continues at coordinate 1,248,248 of OZ241874.1, forward strand.
CAGACGAGGTAACCTACAATCTGCACATCATGCTTCGGTTTGATCTGGAAATGATGCTTTTGGAAGAGAGGGTATCCGTGAGGGAATTGCCCGAATTATGGATGGACAGGATGGAAGAGTATCTGGGAATCCGGCCAGAGAGTGATGCGCAGGGAGTATTGCAGGACATACACTGGGCATTGGGGGCAATCGGATATTTTCCCACCTATACACTTGGAAACCTGATGTCTGCCCAGATATTTGCTTGTGCTGAAGCTGATGTTGCGGATCTGGATAGTTTGATTGCGCAGGGAGAGTTTGCGGTTCTCCGTGAATGGCTGCGAACAAATGTGTACCAATGGGGACGCAGACTGTCTGCCACCGAGATTATTCACAAGCTGACTGGAGGGACGATCAGTGCAACTCCCTGGCTCCATTACATACGCCAAAAGTATAGCGCAATTTATGGGAATTTGCCTTAGGTTATAGCAGAAGATTCCAACAAACCATTCTTTGATCACATGGCCGTCAATTCGAATAAGCATGTCCAGGCTCCTGAATTTGCCATTGAGTATTACGCAGAGGGTGCGAATCTTGGGCAGCGAGAAAAAGATGCGATAGAGGCACGAATCAGGAAGCTGGCCCGTGGCTATCGGGATATTTCAGGGGCATCTGTCGCTCTGGAGTGTGTTAGCGGGGCCAACAAGCGTTCGGAATACAAAGCCCGCCTGGTTGTGTATTGCAAACCGGCAAATATTGTGGCGACCTGCACACAGGATTCTATTCATATGGCTGTCAATGAAGCTTTGGATGCCGTTTCGAGACAGATCCGCGAGCAGCGGGAACGAATGCGTGACCGCCATCGGACAGTGCGCACGGCATAGCCATCTGGTGTGAAGTTGGCATGGGAATACCGGTGTACGTTTCGCAGGCGAGATGTTTGACGACAGCTCCCAAAGAAGGCACAGGCAGGACTATGTTCCTGATATGGGGACTTGTCAGTCCCTGCTTTATTCCGGTTTTCCTTTAGATCCGGGGCCGCCCTGTCGGAAGATGTTGCGGAGCCGGTTCCTGCGGGTGCGGAGCGGAGGCATGTCCTCATCCGTGGTATCCCTCCCTTCGTCTTCCTTTTTCTCATCCATATCCTTTTCCCCCTGTATCATCTTCCGATATCGCTCACTCTCTTCTGCCCGTCTCAGGGATTCCAGGATAGTCTCCTTTGGTACTCCTTCGCCCTCTGGTACATCCCGGAATGCATCCCGTATTGCGTCCAGAAAAACCTCTCCCATCCCTTCAGTCTGTTTTTCGTAATACGCCATACGTTTGGCACGCCCTTCTTTCATCACATGTTCGAGTCCGGACCGAGTCATCCGGCCGCCGTCCTCTTTGATCTGCTTGGCTGCGAGCGGAGCATAGAACATCATCAGTTTCGGCCATGCATAGGTTTCTTCTGTCATGGTGTCCACCCATTCTGCAGGATCCTCCGCCGCACCTCCTTCCTGGACTATCCAGTCCGCCAGCACGGCGCGTTCCTGATCGGCACCCAGTGCCTGCATATCATGGAAGCACCCGTCAGGGATTCGGGAAACCCCGAAGTTGTCCAGAACATCTTTCGTCATCCCGAGCCCCGTCATGAGCAGGATCACAGGCCTGCCCAGTGCCCCCTTATGGATGCTCTGAAGCAGAGGAGCGAGGAAAGCGATTGCTCCTGCGGGAATCCGCTCGGGGTGCCCCAGCCACTCCGCCCGTTCAAGGATGAGCAGGAGCGGGTCTTGTTCCGACTGCAGGACATCCAGTGTGGTCACATGGTCCCCGCGTGTTTCCAGCGCGTTTTGCAACACCTCTGGGATACAGAGTGCCTCCGGGGGGATCCCCACGGTGCGCCAGCCCCGTTCACGGGCTACCTTTGCACACTTTTGCAGGAGAGCAGTCTTCCCCACGCCAGGAGGCCCCTGGAACAGAAATACCGTCCCAGACTGCTCTTTCTGCACCTTCTCCAGTCTGTGTGTGAACGCGGCAATTTCGGCCTCGCGGCCGTGAAAATATCTGGGCTCTGCAGAGTAGTCCTCAACGGGGTTTATTCTGGGATGCGTCACTTTTTCAGAAATTATTTTGTATACAGCATGATATATTCGCTCCCCTGGTTAGTTCCCGCTGGATCAGAGTGGTGGTGTGTAAGGGAAGTTTGATGGGAGGGTCCGAGACAGAGGGACTTTATAGTATCTGTCCAACTAGACCTGCTGCATTTCCGAGAAATTTTTCGTACTCTCACAATGGATGCCGGTAGGTATCCCGGAGTCTGGGACTAGCTTCGTCAGCTCCGCCACACTGGGGAGCACCGAAACTGGGGCCATGGGTACAGCTCATAGGTACTCACGTACGGTCTCCTAAGTTGGACAGATACGGGATTACCGTGTTCCAACGAAGAAAACTGGCTCCCCTGCTATTGCGGCGGGGGAGTTTTGCGCTTGTGGCAGTTTCGTCTTGCTTGGGCACTCGGGTATAGAATCACAGTATATTTGCGGTATTATGAATTTTCGGACGGACGCTGTATGCCAGGGTGCCTATGGGAACCCTCCCTTTGTCTGAGAGTAGGGGAAACAGATTACATTCTCGTAAGCCTCAATCTGCACACACAACCTTTTCTGTGATGAGTCTTCTTGAACTGCCCGATGAAAGAGGCCCCGCCAAATATTTTCACGGACGGCGCGAAATTCTGGACAGTTTCGAGTACCAGCTGGAAACCGCGGTAAGGAAAAGGAAAAGCGGAACTATATTTCTGATACAGGGACCACCCGGTTCAGGTAAGACCGCCTTGCTTGATCACTGCCGTAAACTGGCTGCATTAAGCGGATGGCAGACCGTGAAAATCGGTTCCGCATCTATCGGAGACACGAACAATATGCGCACCCGCCTAGGGAGAAGGTGGTATGAAGCGGTGCAAGGGATCAAGATTGGTGGCGACACACTGTCCATACCGGCAACATTACTGAGCGTAAATTTCAACAAAAAAGCCACCACTCCCTTATCAATGATACAAGGTGGAAAAGGTCCACTTCTGCTATTTATGGACGAGGCTCAACTTCTGGGAGACAGGGATATATTCCAGAGCAAGGAAAGGCGTGATGCCATAGACTTTCTGGAAGAAGTGCACAATGGGAGTCTCAAAAGACCTGTCATACTCCTTGCAGCCGGGCTAGGAATGACCAGAGAGTCCTTCAAGCATCTCGGAGTATCCAGGTACGAAGCAGGGTGTTTTACCGAGATGGGGGCACTCAACAAGGAATCAGAACGAGACCTGATCACAAACTGGATGGTACTTGAGGCGAGAGTTCCCCTCCGGCATGTGGGGCCATGGGTTGATGCGATCACACAGGAAACGCATGGATGGCCGCAACACATCACGAGCTATCTGATCCCCACTCTGACCGAAATCCACAAGGCAGGCGGCGAGTTAACAGAGAACGGACTGGCTGTGGCACTTGAGGCCGGGCACAATCGAAAAATAAAGTATTACAATGCGAGGGCAGAAGGGCTTGAGGACTATGAAAGAACCAGTTTCGCAAGGATATTTGCAGAAGCCTCGCCAGACGGCAAACTGGACAAGCGGGTCATTCTCCAAAAATTGTCTGCCGAATACGGGGCGCAGAAAGCGGAGGAACTCGTCCGCACCGCTCTGGCGGACGGGGTGCTTTATCGCAAGAGCGGAATATACCGTGTGCCAATCCCCTCAATGTCCGACTGGTTTCTGGATAATTATCTCCCCGAAAATGGGCTGCAATGGTAGCCAGGCATCTTCTTGTCCCTCGCATTGGCAGGGATGTTGCAACAGTTCATTGGTCAACGAGATGGAACTGTGTCTCAGAATATCCTTTTTCCGCGGGTTTGTGTATTGCGTTCAGGTATCCCCTGTTGTCCGGCAGGGCAGGGAATTTCTCGTCTGTGCGGTGTATTTGGAAGGAACCAGGAACAAGATCTGCGGGGATGGGTAGGTGGGGCTATGCTTTCACCTGTGAACATCATCCAGAAGAAAAAAGAAGGATCATCTCCTTCCGTGCGGGCGGAGTTGCCTCCTTGGGGGCGGGAGCTGGAGGTGCGGGTGCGGGATAGTGGGGAGAAATTTCCCGGGATGAGTGCACGGGTCACACTTTATGGCGGGGGTGGCATGAGCGCGGAGCAGGAGGGGATGAGGCTGGCAGAATCTCTGGGAGAAGTGGGCGCAAAAAGGATGCGGGGAAGAGAGGAGCAAACCATTCCAGACTCGTGCTGGGTGAAGGTGTGGGATATACCTACGGGCGAGGAGATAGGAACTACATATCTCGAGTTTGTACTCAAGCAGGCGACGATCCCGCTCATCAGGCAGATATGGACCCCACCCTATCAGAAGTTTGACCATCTGAACCAGTTCCTAGGGGACTTTCGCGGGTGCATGGAGCGAGAAATGTCGCGGTATCTGTACAATGGGCAGGATGCGCACTGGATAGATGGGGGGTTCTTTAATGTGGAGGACGAACTCAGGGAAGTCTGCTGGGGGAAGAGAGGCTGGGATGATACCCTCACAGCGGATGCGCAGATATACCTTTGGCAGATGTTCTTCCATGAGGATTCCACATTTCCCTCGTTTGCGCTTGAGTGTGCGGAAGACAGTATTGCAGAGAAGGATGCGGTGAAGATGGTCGGACGGTTGCGGGAGATACTGGCGAGAGAGGGCGGCGGCGGTTCTGCGGAGCGTTTTCCTCGGTGAAAGTACTGTCATTTTATTCCGGTATGTGATTCCAGTGGCACTTGACGCGGATGCGGGGGTGCAGGGTGGCGGAGCTGGTCGCAGATTTGGCGGCTCCTGCATTCCCCGGGAGTCCGCATCCTGCTCTCACTGAGAAGCTATTCATGGTTTCTGCAACACCCGTTTTCAGCGCAAGCAGACAGGTGTCGGCTCTTTGCGGGGGCAATGCTCCGGTTTTTATGGGAAATCTGCCTCCTGATCACTGTAAAATTCCCCATTCCTGAACAGACTGGCTAAATGACATTTTACGGTACTAGTGCAATTCGTATGAAAACCGTATTTTTGGAGCTTCCATTAACCATTCAAGAAACGATGAATACCAAGGCAAATTTTTTTCACGAGACATTGTTCCTGGGAGAGGACTGGGTTGTTGATGAGGTTACGACGGATGAGTCCACAGAGACGATTCATGTCTACATTTCTCATGCTGGCGGGGAGGTCGTCTGTCCAGAGACGGGAGAGCGTGGACCGGCCTATGACTTGCGGAAATCGCGTCAGTGGCGCCATCTGGATCATTTTCAATACACGTGTATTCTTCACTGTCGGATTCCACGGAGCAAGTCCTCGGCTGGGGTCAAAACCATTCGGATTCCATGGGCATCAGTGTCGGATCGCTTCACCCACATGTTTGCACGCCGGGTGATTGACGTACTGAAAGCAACGGAGAGCCAGAGCAAGACGGCACAGCTGATGGGGTGCAACTTTCGGCTGGTTCACCGGGTGATGCATCGGGCGGTAGACCGGGGCATGGAACGCCGGGTTGTGGAGGAGTTCAGGCATTTGAGCATAGACGAGAAGGCGTTTGCCAGGCGGTATCCGTTTGCGACTATCGTGAGTAACGGGGACTTGGGATATGTGATTGATTTGGCGGAAGGACGCGACGAAAAGAGTGCTACGGCACTGGTAGAGCGCATTCTGCCCAGGCATATGCGGGACAGGATTGAAACGATTACCTCGGATATGTGGAAGGCGTTTCTTAATCTTGCCGAGAATTTGCTTCCCGATGCACGCCTGGTTCATGACCGCTTTCATTTGATCAAGATCCTCAATAAAGCCCTGAACAACCTTCGGAGACAGGAGGCAAAGTCGCATCCAGAAGCATTGAAAAGCAGTCGGTACGCACTCCTGAAAAATCCAGAAAACCGCACCGAAAAGCAGGAAGAGATTTTCCAGACGATCATGGACGCGAATCTCAAGGTCGGCGTACTCTGGCAGCAGCGAGAGAACTTCAAGGCGATCTTCCGATGCTCCTCCCCCGCCGAAGCCATGACCTATCTCAAGCTCTGGCTCGCCAGTGTCAGAAAGACAGGCATTGAACAGGCCATCAAGGTCGCCGACACCTTCGAAGAACATATTGATGGAGTCTGTAATGCGCTCTGGTGCGAACAGTCCAATGCCAAAGCCGAACGCATAAACGGAAAAATTCAACGAGTGCTTACCATTGCAAGAGGCTTCCGAAATTTCGAGAATTTCAGAGTGGCCGTCCTCTTCTTCCATGGAAATCTGAGCCTCTATCCACAAGAATTGCAGTAATACCCATTTTACTTCATCTTCATGTCGGCATCAGGATGTGTAAAGAGACAACCAGATCAGATATGAGAAATTTTGCAAGAGCCCCACGGGTATATCTCCCAAGCATAACGAGGTACCAAGCGACCCGTACAGGCAACCTGCAATCTCCCCGTTTATCTGATAAGAGATACGGCAATCTGGCAGAAATTCAAACCCGGCGTTACTCTTCCGCAGCCTGTTCAGGTTCTGTGGGTTCGCCCACATATGTCTTGACTAGGAATTCTCCGACCCCCTTCCAGCCCACTTCCTGCTTACGAAATGTTCTCGGCAACACTCCCTTCTCCTCCACCTTCTGCCAGAAGATATCAAATGTCTCTTCGTTCATGTCTGGAGGAAAGCATGAGCGGAACTTGCTCTCCTCAAATGTGCTGGTGTCCGGGACCTGTCCACCTGAAAACATCAGAGCAAGGCTGATGCGTTCCTGCTCGGTAAACACGGACAGTTTCTCTTGCAGATACGCATCCTTCCGTTTGTCTCCTTTTGCCAGAACAGTCTCCAGCCCCTCATCCGTCATTCTGCCCCTGGATTCCTGAAGCACTTCAATGGCAGGTTCCATGTAGAGCGGGATATAGGCGGGCCAACCCTGTATCCTCTCTCCCAGTGTTCTCACCCACTCCGAGGTAAACCCCATGGACCATCCGTCCTTCTGTAACCAGTCCTCAATCACGGCCATTTCGTCCTTCCATGACAGCGCACCAATTATCGGATGAGAGTGGCACTCAAATCGGTGGAGCCCATACTCCTCGTCCAGCATGACATAGGTCAGGAGGTCTCCTGAGCAGAGCAGGGCCGGGGTGCGTCCCTTGGTGCTGTTATGCAGATGCGAGAGCAGGTAGAACACCTCCCTCCACCGATCCACATCCTTTTCTTTCAGGCCACTGAGACGATGTATCTCCTCAAGAACGAGCACGAGCCCGGGCCGGGCTTCATACAGCACATCCCGGCTGCTTTTCATGTTGCTCTCAGTCCCTGCGGGTAAACTCACATCTGCCTTGCGCAGACAGGCGGTCATTTCCTGCGGATTCCAGAGGGAGTCCGGGGTGATCGTGACAGTATGCCAGCCGAGCACCTCCGAGAGCTTACGGCACTCTTCCAGCAATGCTGACTTTCCAGAGCCGGGGGCACCTTCTACCAAGAAGCTGATTCCGCCAATCCGGTCTGTGATCAGGCTTGCGGTCATATGTCCACGCCAGTTCTTGAGGATACATTTGCGGCCGTGAAAATGTCGGGCCGGGGTGCGAGATGGCAGGTCCAACTGTTGCTTCTTTTTTCTTTTCCGCATGATTCAAGCTGGGTTGGTTCGTGTATTTTGAGCAGGACAAGGGAATTGACATTCACCGCTCCTGTTCCGGGTTCAAATCAGGTAGGTGCCTGGTTTTGTTTCTTGCGGTCTCCTTTTGTTGTCAAGTGATATCCAACGAATGGAGATTCCAGCTGTGCCACTCTGATGATACGATCTCTGGAAGGACATAGCCTATTCTGATGGATTTGTGGGTGCACAATATCCGATCAAGTGATTGAAGAAGATGGGCAAAATGACATGCAGGAAAGAATTCGGTGCAATCTCCCCGAGATGTGCAAATATGTTTCTGCAACAGTGATTCCAGAAGAATTGAGCGGGAGTGTCCAGCTCCAGTCCATCTGCATGGATGAGTTTGCGAAAATGAGGGTGCTCACCGAATGCGTACAAAATTTCCGGTCTTTACAGAGCTTCCAGAGGGAGAGGCAGCAATCAAGCGGTACAGGTAGATTCCCGCCGAAAGCGAAGTGCCATCTATCTCAATGCTCCGCTCCCATCCTGCCTCGGAATGTTCTTGCCTTGTGAAGATGCGTCTTCCCAGCATATCCAGAATTTCCACTTCTACCTCCGCTGGCCAAGGGAGGTTGAACATCAAGTTTGTCGTCTGCCGAAAAGGATTCGGATAGTTGCCAAGAATCTCAAATGTCACGGGAAAAGATTCACGCTCAGCAGATACAGGAAGGCGTACTTCTATATTAAAGTGCAGACTGTCTTCGGACTGCGCTGCATCAGTAACCCTGTAGCTGTATTTTACAGGAGATGGTGTAATGGCAGTTGGTGTTCCGCTGAGTATCCGTGTTGATGGATCAAAGCGCAATCCGTCAGGAAGTTTGGAGGGGGACAGTGTATAGGTGAAGGGAGCAGTTCCCTCAATGGCCTCCGGTAGAATCAGGGAGGGGACAGGCTGATTGATAATATAGGACTGATTGCGCACATGCCCCGTCAATCGCAACATTCCGCAAGTAGGGCCAGTCACCTTTGGAATTTTCTTCAGCCATTTCTGAAACTCATCATCCATGGGTGCGCAAAGATTCTGTCCTGCAAAGGACAGAGATTGCAGGCTGTCAATTTGCATGAAATTTCGGGGAAGCATTCCCGATAGCGAGTTGCCCTCAAGAGCCAAGGACTGCAGCTGCGAGAGGTTACCAATCTCGGGTGGAATCTCGCCAGAGAGAGAATTGTTCTGCAGAGCCAAGGACTGCAGCTGCGAGAGGTTACCAATCTCGGGTGGAATCTCGCCAGAGAGAGAATTGTTCTGCAGGGGCAAAAACAGAAGTCGTGACAGCTTCCCAATCTCGGACGGGATCTCTCCAGACAGAGAGTTGCCACTCAGGTCAATCTGGTATAACTGCGGGAGGTTCCCAAGCTCTGGCGGGATATTCCCGGAGAGTTCATTATCCTCCAATACCAAAATCTGCAGTTTGGACAGGTTGCCGATCTCGGATGGAATTTCTCCAGAGAGAGCATTTTCTGACAGGACAAGGTTCGTCAACTCGGGGAGGTTCCCGATCTCGGGTGGAATTTTTCCAGACAGAGCATTCCCCGCTAGGCGCAGGAATCTTAGATGTGAGAGGTTGGCGATCTCGGGTGAAATGGACTGTGTCAGATTGTTCTTCTCAAGCAGAAATCCAATCACCCAGCCATTGTCCATTGCAATTCCGTACCAGTTCATCAACTCTTGTTCACTCGGAACTGTTGAGGTATTCCAGCCTGTGTTATTCTTCCACTGATCCCCTCCTGCTGCAGTGTAGAATGCACGCAAACTCCTGTATACATCTGCCAGTGATCGGTTAACACGGAATGAAAACATGTCCGCAATATCTTCGTGGCTTCCAGACTGCACATGTGTGTAGAGGCGAACCATCTGATTTGATGGAGCATTCGCAGCGACCGTAAATGCAAATTCAACCTCCACGGAATCCCCACTCGCCAGAGATGCAATGTCAGCTTCGGACGTGTTCATGCTGATGAACGGGTACGACTCAGGATTGATGAGACGCACCTTGATCTGACTGGCATCTGCAAGGTAGTTTACAAATGTTGCTGCGATTTGAACCCTGTCCCCGGAATCAATTCTTTTGTTTCCGTCGGAGTCTGTCCATGACGAGCTTTTTACACGCAAGGCAGGCAGGTCAAGGCGCTCCTGAACCGCTTTTTCTGCATTCACGATTCCCCTTCCCAAATTTCCGGCAAGGGCAGGATTCTCGTCATCTATGCTGGTGGCTGAAAGTCGGATATGTTCCCGCAGTTCATCAGGTGACATGTTCGGAAATTTTGTTTTCACCAGTGCGGCTACACCTGCTACCAGGGGAGCGGATGCAGAAGTTCCACTGAACGCAACATAGACATTCCCTGCACCTGTTGAGGCAATTTCTTCCCCCGGGGCAAATACACCAAGTACTCTGCCATAATTCGAGAAGGACGCGCGCCGCAGGGTTGATTTTCCAGTTGACCCTACGGAGAGAACCCGGGGATGCCGCGTGGGATAGTCCAAAGCGAGGTCAATATTGTTGCCGTCATTTCCAGACGCGGCCACAATGAGCGATCCCATATCAGTCGCCAGGTTCAGACTTTTCGTCGCAAACTGGGGGTCACTTGCAAGCTCCAGTGGTGCCCCCCAGCTCGCACTAATGATACCAGCTCCATTCCTTGCCGCATAGACAATGCCTTCATAGCCGTGAACGGGACCTGTATTCACTACCCCGCTGGAATTGATATGCATAAGGTGCGCATTCCATGCTGCTCCGGCAACTCCGAGTTCATTGTTCGCAACGGCACTGGCAGCACCAGCCGAAATTGTGCCATGCACTCTGCCAAATGCATTTGGTGCACCCGTTGGATCATTGTTGCTGTCATCCCCATTCCCGAAATTCACCCCGTGAATATCATCAATGAAACCGTTATTGTCGTCATCTTTGCCATTGCCAGGAATCTCGTCTTCATTTCTCCACACATTCGCGAGAAGGTCTTCATGTTGCCACTCCCCGCCGCCATCCACAATGGCAATGACTACCCTGGGGGTACCATTTTCACTTTTGACTTCATTCCATGCCTCGGGCACTCGCAGCTGACGCAGCTCTGTCTGCAGTTTGAAAAGGGGATCATTGGGATTCACTGCGTTCACATCAGTTGGAGCATAGAAACGATAAACAGGCAATGGTTCGGAATAGACTATACCGGGAGATCCAGAAAAATCCTTTGCAACAATTTCCGCATCCACTTGGGCATGATAATACACATAGTATGTGTGCCGCAGGGCAAGCAGATTTTCTCGCGTTTTCGAGGTTGGCTCTACAGAATCCAGAAACGGATATACCCGCTCCATGGAGTACACATTGTACCGGGATGCCTTGGCATCAAAATCTGCGAGGCCAGTTTTACCGGATTTTCCAGAAATCTGTGTGTCAGGGGTGAACTCAACTACGATTCTTCCGGGGTGATACTGAGGCGGGGTCTGTGCTGCTGCGGTGGATAGAAACTGGCATGATACCAGCAACAAAGTAACAGGAGACAGGAAAAGCCTTCGGAAACTTTCTTGAAATCGGGAGCTGATCATTTGATACAGAGCAGATAAGTCATCAAGTTAATGCGGGCTTGGCTAGTTCATATTCGACCGAGAAGTACGACCAGGCTGCCATTCTTGTTTCCTTTGCTGGCTATTAAAGATGACAGATCACAATTCCTTCCACCTTCGGCTGGATAGTCAACAATTGTGCCAATTCAGGGTAGAATAGGATATTTTCAAAAGGATGGCTCGTCTGGTTATTTTTGTGTCAGCTCTGCGAGATGTTCAGGTGAATGATATGGACCGCTTGTATGCAAAATGCTGAGTCGTCGCAGTTTTCTTAAGACTGCCAGGATTGCTGCGGGCATTGTAATCGCTCCGCGGCCCCTGCTGTTCGCACGGTCAGGAGTGAGGCTTGGTGCAGTCTCGTCCAGCTTTCACGAACTCCCGAGCACTGCAGAAGAAATTCTCGGGTGCATGCAGACGCTAGGACTTAATGTGATAGAGTTAATGGGAATGCCTGCCGAAATCTATGCTGGTGCCCCCTATGCCGGCCCACCCCCGCGTCACCCCGATTCCATGACGCAGGAAGAGAGAACCGACTATGTCAACGAAGGAAGGAAGGCACATGCAGAACTGCAAAAATGGCGGCGCAGTGCTCCGATGGAAAAATTTGCGGAGCTGGGAGAGATGTTCAGAGAGGGCGGAGTGGAAATTGATATCCTGAAACTGGGAAGTCCCAACTGGTTTGCAGAAGAAATTCACTATGCCTATCGTACAGCAAAAGCAGTCGGGGTACGAGCGATCTCATTTGATATTTCCGCGAATTCGCCCAAACGAATGGGTCCCCTTGCATCAGAATACGGTTTGCTGAACAGCATGCACAACCGTGTGCAGGCCGCGAACAGGAATTACAGGTTTGACGAGCATCTCGCGCACTCTCCAGAGAACATGCTCAATCTGGACATTGGCAGCTATGTAGCAACAATGGGCACTTCTCCCGTTCCCGTCATTCAGCAATACCATGATCGCATTACCCATCTGCATATCAGAGATTGCAAGAGCCCTGAGAATGGACAGGACAGTGTTCCATGGGAGACAGGGGACACTCCGATTGCCGAGGTCCTGCAATTGCTAAGAGAGGAAGCATATCCGATCCCCGCTATGATTGAGCTGGACTATACGATCCCGCAGGAATCCAGTGTGATGGAGGAGATGAAGAAATGTATCCAGTACTGCCAGACAGCTCTGGAATCATAATGGCAGCTCTGCATTCTTCAGATAACAGACATACGGTTTTTTCACAAAACTGTTGAGAGCACCAATCGCGGTACTGTCGGAATACTCGTCAATGGCGACCAGTTCTCCCGAAGGCTTCAGAACACATATTGTGCTTTCTTCCGGTTCGGATGAACCTCTGTCTTTTGATTTGTAGGCATCGTGGCTGGCATCAGCCACGGCTAAATAGTATGTATAGGCATCAGGCTCCGTAATTCCCATATTCTTCAGGGATGTCGTCACCCGATCCTGCCACATCCCAAGTACATTTTCGTCCGGTTTTTCATGCAGGAAAGTGCACCGAAACAGATCTCTGGTAATGATGCGGAGAGAAAGATCAGACAGGATGGGGTCTGTGCTGTGGCACCATCTTTTCAGACTGTAGATGATGTCCGCATCATCCAGATCCAGAAACTTGTCCAGCACTTCATTCTCCGAAAGTCTCTCTTCTCCTATTCTTTGTTCCAGAAACCAGTGCAGTGCCGGGGAGATGCCGTCCACAGCCCTATGATCACCACAGTGAATTCGGTCACTGGCACGTCGAATGGCTCCGTGCAGAACAAAATCCGCTGCAATCACCGTTTTGTGCAGATAGACCTGCCAGTACATTAACCTTCGGGCAATGAGCATATTCTCAACGGCATATACCCCCTTGGATTCAATTGCAAGACAGGAATCGGTCCCTCCTTCTTGCGGATGTACACACAGGGTACGCAGAATTCGGCCTGTACCGATTTTTCCTTCCACAACACCAGTAAAATGAGAGTCTCTTCGCAAGTAATCCAGTCGGTCCATGTCCAGCTGGCTGGAGATCAAATCACAAAAGAACGGACGCTCGCAGGTGCCGTCCAGCATTTGAATGGCCATATCCAGAGGGCCTTCCATGCATGACTGGAGACGTTTGATCAGAGCCAGACTGATTTCCTCATGTCGTACACCATCAATCAGCAGGAATTCAAGCGTATGCGAATATGGGCTATGCCCAATGTCATGCAAAAGGATGGCTGCCAGAGCAGCCATCCGCTCTTCTTCCGCAATTTCGGTTCCTTTGGACTCTATATTGTCCAGTGCATCCGAGAGGAGTCCCATGGCTCCCAGCGAATGGGGGAAGCGACTGTGCTCCGCAGCGGGAAAAACAATGCCCCCCATGCCCAATTGCTTGATTCGCCGAAGTCGCTGCACCTCGCGTGTTTCCAGGAGTGGCTGGATGATCTTTTCGGGGACTTTGACAAATCCGTGGACTGGATCGGAAAGGACCGTATTGTTATGTGTCATCACAGTGCCGAGTAGAGCAGGAAAAATATGGAACGAAAGCGGACTCTTGCTTAATTTAATCGGGATAATGGCACATTCTCCGCACTGGCACGATCCATGAGTTCTGTATTGCCTGTATGTCTGGAAGTGGGACGAGACTATAGACCGAAGGCAGAGTACAGCTTTCGTATGTTACTTGCGCCGCTGGGTTTGGGTCCGGTATTCGTGTCTCGCAGCGAGATTGCAGAGCAGGGAATCTACTACGGGCAGAATCCCTCCGGACTTCATGAAGGCATTACTGCTTTGCCACTGGTTCCTGAAACAGAAGATTTTTATTCCAAATTCGTACCTTTGGATCAGGCATCCATTACATGGCACAACCATCAGAATTTTGAGATTCCAGTTCTTTTTTCATCCGAAGCTGGGTACGACCTCATCGCATCAGCATTTTACTGGCTGTCAGGCTGGCAGGAACTCACCGTACGCACGCGGGATCAGTTCGGACGCTTTCCGCACGAGGCATCCCTCCAGGCATCTCTGAATGTGACACATATTCCGGTTGTAGACTGTTATCGGGCAATTCTTCAGGAGAGGCTTGTCAAAGCACGGATCCCGGTGCAGCCTAGATCCTGGGCAGGAAAAAGCTGGGCATTCTGTCCTACCATTGATGTTGACTATCTCCGGCACTGGAGGCCAGGAATGATATTTCGGGAAAAGGTGGAATACTTTCTTCTGAATCACCGAAAGGTGACTGTACCTGCGCGCTGGCGCAGGCTATTCCAGTTCGTCCGAAGTTATTGTACACCCGGAGATGCTTTCCAGATTGCTCTGCGCCGCATGCATCAGCTGTTGCGAAAGCACGGGAGTGCTACCGTATTCCTGAAAACCGCAGCGCATGGACCGTATGATGTATATTACAGGCCAGACCAGCCCTTTTTGCGAAACATGGTCCGTGACCTGCAATCAGACAATTTTGAAATCGGACTGCATCCCAGCTACCTTGCGCATGCCCATCCCGGGTACTTGCGTAGCGAGAGACGCACGCTGGCTGCTCTGACTGGCGTGTTTCCCATGAGTGTGCGGCAGCACTATTTGCGCTATGAACCCATGATCACACCGCAGACACAGGCTGGGAGCGGTTTCAGGATTGACTCATCGCTGGGATTTGCAGAATGTGAAGGATTCCGAAACGGGACATGCATGCCATTTCTGAAATTTGACTGCATCACGAACAAAGCCATAGACCTGTGGGAGATGCCTCTTGTGATTATGGATGGCACACTCTTTAACCGGCGAAGCTATACGACTGCGGAAGCGGTTCAGAAAAGTACTGAACTGCTGGAGTTGTGCAAGAAATTCGGCGGGGCAGGGGTGGTTCTGTGGCATAATGTCATCGGCGAAAACATGGATTATCCAGGGTGGGAAGATCATTTTGAGCAGATCGTACACTGGAGTAGCGAGCAGGATGCCTGGATCGGCTCCTTGCGAGATGCGCTTGCCTCCTGGACA
The DNA here is from genome assembly GCA_965203305.1 of Rhodothermales bacterium. Classification (GTDB taxonomy): domain Bacteria; phylum Bacteroidota; class Rhodothermia; order Rhodothermales; family Bin80; genus Bin80. The sequence goes on from OZ241874.1 coordinate 1,263,428, forward strand.
GGCTATCCGCTTGCGAACCACTGATTGACCGTAGTTTATGCCCCGAGCCAAAGGCAAAACGCCACTCATGCAGCAGTATTACCGGATCAAGGGAGAGAATCCGGGGACACTGCTGTTATTTCGCATGGGTGATTTTTACGAGACATTTGAAGAAGATGCCGTAAAGGCAAGCAGTGTCCTGGGGATTGTTCTGACCACGCGGGCAAATGGTGCGGCAAGTGCAGTGCAGCTGGCGGGGTTCCCACACCATGCGCTGGAGAACCATCTCCCCAAACTGGTGGAGGCAGGAATCCGGGTTGCCATTTGCGAGCAGCTGGAGGATCCTAGGTCAGCTAAATCCCTGGTAAAGAGAGGGGTCACCGAGGTTGTCACGCCGGGGGTGGCCCTTCGGGACAATATACTTTCTCCGAAGCAGACCAATTACCTTGCCGCGGTACATTTTGGAAAGAAGCGAACAGGTATATCCTATGCAGACATCTCCACAGGAGAATTTATGCTCACAGAGGTGGATCCGTGCATGGCAAAAAATTTTCTGCAGAGCATTGCCCCCTCCGAACTTTTGATGGACAAGTCCGCCCAGGATTCCATACGCGACTTTAAGAGTCAGGGGTATGTCGTTACCCCGCGAGAGGACTGGGTATTTGTATATGATTTTGCCTGCCAGGTGTTGCTGGATCACTTCGGAACGCATTCCCTGAAAGGATTCGGAATTTCCGGGCTTTCAGACGGGATTGTGGCCGCAGGCGCAACCCTTCACTATCTAACTGAAACCCAGAAGGGGAGGCCGGATCATATCAAAAAGCTCCAGAGGCAAATGGATGAAGGGACCATGCTTCTGGATCCCCAAACGCACAGAAATCTTGAACTGCTGCCCCCGCCTCATGGAGACTCCAGTGCGACCACTCTCGTGGATCTGCTGGATCACACCTGTACAGCTATGGGGGCCAGGAAGCTGCGGAAATGGCTCTTCCGGCCTCTTCGGAGTGTAGATCGGATTAAGCAGCGGCTGGATGCAGTGGATACACTTGTGCAAAGTCCAGACACCCGGGAGAGATTGCAGGAGTACCTGAAAAAAGTGTGCGACATTGAGCGGATTGTTGCCCGGATCTGTACACAGCGCGCAATTCCGCGAGAGCTTCTGAGTCTGGGGCTGGCTCTGTGCCAGATTCCCCGAATCATCTCTCGTCTCAACGAGACAGGCTGTCCCGTTTTGCGAAAACTGGCAAACATGCTGGATCCCTGCGAGAATGTCAAGTCACTGCTCCACGAAGCTCTGGATCCATCTTCGGAGCAGACTTTTCGATCAGGGTACAATCAAAAACTTGACGAGCTCCTGTATATTTCCGGTTCAAGCGAGAAGTTTATTGAGACACTGAAAAAACGGGAGAGCAAGCGGACAGGGATTCCCTCTCTGAAGGTTGGCTACAACAAGGTCTTCGGATATTATCTGGAGATCACAAATGCCCACAAGGATAAAGTCCCCAGTGAATATACCCGAAAGCAGACTTTGGTCAATGCGGAACGGTACGTTACCGAGGAGCTGAAGGAATACGAGAAGCGAGTCCTTGGTACGAAAGAAGAGATTGCTGCCCTTGAAAGCGAGCTCTTGCATGAATTGCGAGCCCGTCTGGCTGAAGAGGCAGAGCGACTTCAGAGCTTGGGGGATACAGTTGCCGTCACGGACTGTCTGACCGCTTTTTCGGAGACAGCTTTCAAGGAAGGATATGTACGGCCGGAAATCAACAATTCCAGACAACTCCGAATTACAGATGGCAGGCATCCGATTGTGGAGCAGTCCGTATCGGAAGCATTTGTCCCCAACTCTGTAACTCTGGATACGGAAAAGGAACAGATCTATATCATTACAGGCCCGAATATGGCGGGAAAGAGTGTGGTCTTGCGTCAGGTTGGCCTGATTGTTTTAATGGCGCAGGCGGGAAGTTTTGTACCGGCCAAAGAGGCTGTAATTGGCGTGGTGGATCGCATTTTCACCCGTGTCGGTGCATCCGACAATCTGGCTGCCGGGGAAAGCACTTTTCTGGTGGAGATGAATGAGACTGCCAATATCCTGAACAATGCGACCCCAGGTTCTCTGATTCTTCTGGATGAGGTAGGCCGGGGCACCAGCACGTTTGACGGACTTTCGATTGCCTGGGCGCTGGTAGAGCACCTGCATTGCAATGACTCCGTTGCGGCACGGACCCTGTTTGCCACCCATTACCATGAGCTGAACGCTCTGGAGGAACAGCTGGAAAGAGTGCAAAACCACCGCATCCATGTTCAGGAACACGAAGGGAAGCTCATTTTTCTGCGTAAACTGGTGCGTGGGGCTGCGGATCGCTCTCACGGAATTGAAGTGGCTCGCATGGCTGGGCTGCCCGCCAATCTGCTGAAACGGGCAAGGGAAATTCTCCAGAAGCTGGAGTCAAAACAAACCGCTCCCCAGGCGGTACCTTCCGCTGCTGAGTCAGCCCAGATGAGCCTTTTCGACGAACCGAAGTCCGACCCGCTGCGGGACAGGCTGCGAGAAGTTGATCCGAACGAAATAACACCCATGCAGGCACTGTCACTCATGGCAGAACTGAAGGAAATGTCTGATTAAAATCTGCGATTACAGGTATGCGAGTTTTGATTGTTGGAAGCGGCGGGCGTGAACATGCGCTTGCCTGGTCTCTCCGAAAGGCAGATCATCTCTTTATTGCGCCGGGCAATCCCGGCACACAGGAGTATGGAAAAAATATTCCCATCCAGGCAACAGACATGGAAGGAATTGTATCCTGTGCACGCAATGAGAAGATTGATCTGGTTGTTGTAGGCCCCGAGGTACCACTGGCAGACGGGCTTTCGGATGCTCTTCATGAAGGGGGGATTGCCTGCTTTGGCCCATCTGCGGCCGCTGCTGAGATTGAAAGCAGCAAAGCCTTTGCCAAGGCATTCATGCAGCGGAATGGTATTCCCACGGCAGACTGGAAACATTATCGCCCGGACCAGCTGGACGATGCCAAAGCGCATGTACGCAACCTGGGGAAATGTGTAGTCAAGGCCTCTGGACTTGCCGCAGGCAAAGGTGCCATCATGTGTGAAGACAGCGCACATGCGGAACAGGCACTGCATGAACTGATGGTCGTGGGGAGTATCGGGGATGCAGGCAGGGATGTGGTAATTGAGGAGTGGATGGAGGGAGAAGAAGCCAGTCTGTTCGTTCTGACGGATGGAGATGGCTATCTGGTACTGGATGCCGCGCAGGATCACAAGCGTGTTTTTGATAACGACGAGGGACCCAATACTGGAGGAATGGGAGCATATGCTCCTGCTCCGATCATGACACAGAGCCTGATTGAAGCAGCTTGTTCAAGCATTATTGAGCCGGTACTGGAGGGGATGGCACGAGAGGGCAGGTTGTACAAAGGGTGTCTGTATGCCGGACTGATGATTACAGACCAGGGGCCCAAAGTGGTTGAATTCAACTGCAGGTTTGGTGACCCGGAGGCACAGGTCGTGCTGCCCCTGATCGGGACGGACCCCATAGAACTGCTCTCGTGCGCTGCAACAGGTGGAATTGGGAATTTTCGATCCGAAAAATCATCACAGGCAGCTGTATGCGTTGTTCTGGCCAGTGGAGGATATCCGGGCTCCTATCAAACAGGGAATGTAATTGCCGGGCTTGAGGATGCTGCCGCAGTTCCTGGCTGTCTGGTCTTTCATGCGGGGACCAAATCGGAGGGAGAGGATATCCTGACGGCAGGGGGGCGTGTACTTGGGGTCACAGCCATTCGCTCTGCACTCACGGAAGCGGTTGATACTGCCTATCAGGCATCTGCCCTCATTGAGTTTCACGGAAAGCATATGCGCCAGGATATTGCACACCGTGCACTCCGCAGTCAATGAAGAAAGCCGGGGCAGGCTGGTTCATTTTTCTGATCTTCCTGGCAGAGATTGCAGGAGCTCAGGATACGCTGCGTACAGGATTTGAAGTAATTGCCTCTGTTTCGGAGGGACAGGCTCTTGCAACAGATCCAGACGGGCTGATCTATGTTGCATTTGCATCAGAACTGATTCAGTTTGACCATACAGGAACCGTACAATCGCGTCTTGAGGGGACGAGTACAGAAGTATTTGGAGGACTGTCGGATATTGATCCGGGGAATGGGCTGATCTGGACCGTTGCAGATGAAGAAAAAGGCAGTCTGCTGAGGTTCTCCAAAGAATTGTTGCATCTGGAGACCATTCGCGTTCCGGGGAACAGGGATACAGAAAGAAGCCGCTCAGCCCGTCTGGATCTGGATAATGGAAGGGCGATTTCTTCGGGGCAGCCCGTTGCAGTTGCGACCGGGGCTGCGGGAGAGCTGTTCGTGGTTGATGCGTCTTCCCAGAGTATCCTGAAATGGGATGCCAGCCGCAGACTGGAGCGTACAATCGGAGGGTTTGGGACAGGGGCTGGCCAGTTGACAGATCCCGTTGACATTGCAACAGATGCGACCTCCCTGTATATTGCAGATCGTGCGCTCGGCGTGATCAGGATCTATGATTATTTTGGCGGGCATGTGCGTGATCTGAATGGCGGAGAGGACATAAAAAGTATTGCGGTTGCCGACAGTGAACTGTGGGTGGTGTTTTCCCGATCCATATGGATGTATGATGACCGGGGCAGGATTGTCCGTCAGATCGTATTTGAGCTTGACACCCCACTGGTTGCCGCATCCCCCTCTGGTGATTATGCAATTCTTCTAACCGGGGAGCATGTGTTACGGATAGAGATTTGATCTGAATCATCCCCGACAACTGCTGTTTTCTGACAGGATGCTCTCCGCTTGACAAGAATATCTGAACTTTGATGGGACATCCTGCGCACTGATTCGTAGAAGAGAAGGGCAGGTGATTTTCAGCTTTCGCGGACAGCCATTTTTTATACCCATGAGTTACGATACACATACAAAAGTGCAGCCTGTTACAACGGGAGATTCTCTCCCGGAAGCGCGACCGCAAGTGACCCCCACAGCACAGGGCATGTCCGGTGCCGAAATTCTCCTCCGCTCTCTGGAGGCCGAGGGGGTAAAGATAATTTTCGGGCATCCCGGCGGGGCAGTTATCAAGGTGTATGACGAGATGCATCGCATCAAGCCGGATTTTCAGCATATCCTGGTACGTCACGAACAGGGGGGGACACATGCGGCAGAAGGATACGCAAAGGCGACGGGCAAGGTGGGGACGGTCCTGGTTACCAGTGGCCCCGGTGCTACAAACACCGTAACGGGCATTGCGGATGCGTATATGGATTCTGTGCCGATTGTTGTGTTCACGGGACAGGTCCCGACCGCTCTTATTGGCAATGACGCATTCCAGGAGTGTGATGCGATCGGAATCACGCGATCCATTACCAAGCACAGCTATCTGGTCCGGGATGTAAAAGACCTGGCCCGCACGGTGAAGGAAGCCTACCATATCGCCCGTACCGGCCGCCCGGGTCCGGTACTGGTGGATTTGCCAAAAGATATTCTGCTGGCAGAGGCCCCGTTTCAGTATCCCGAGACGGTGAATATAAGGGGGTATGCTGCCGTGCCAGAGGAGGTAAAGCCAGAGAAGCTGCAGCGTGCAGCACGCATGATTGCAGAATCAAAGCGACCACTGTTCTATGTGGGAGGAGGAGCCATCAGCAGAAATGCTCCCGCACATCTGGCCGCGCTGGCAAGACATACCATGATTCCGGTCACAACCACCCTGCATGGTCTGGGTGCTTTTCCAGAGGATGATCCGCTTTCTTTGCGAATGCTGGGAATGCACGGGACATGGTGGGCCAATCAGGCGGTGCAGCATTGCGATCTTATCATTGCAATTGGAGCACGATTTGATGACCGTGTGACAGGAAAACTTGACTCATGGGCCCCGCATGCAAAAGTCATTCATACGGAAATTGACCAGTCGTGCATTTCCAAAAATATCTTTGCTGACTGTGCTATTCTGGGTGATGTGCAGGATATTCTTGAAAAACTGCGCCCGCTTGTAGAGCCAAAGGATACCACCGAATGGCTTGAGGAGATTCAGGCCTGGCGCGAGGAGTGTCCTCTGCAATACAGCCAGGACGGCCAGTTGCATGCACAGGGAGTGATTGAGCAGTTGCGAGACAAGACGGGTGGAGATGCCGTCGTGGTTACGGATGTTGGACAGCATCAGATGTGGTCTGCACAGTATTTCCGATTTTTGCATCCTCGCACCCACATCACAAGCGGCGGACTGGGAACGATGGGCTTTGGAATGCCCGCTGCAATGGGGGCCGCATTCGGAATGCGAGAAGCAGGATCGTCCCGCCCCGTGATATGCATCAGTGGTGACGGAGGCTTTGTTATGAATGCACAGGAGATGAGTGTGGCAGCTGCTCACAAGCTCCCGATCAAGATTGCAGTGATCAACAATCGTTTCCTTGGCATGGTGAGACAGTGGCAGGAACTCTTCCACAGGGAGCGGTACAGCCATACAGATCTCTCCGATACCAACCCTGATTTCGTAAAACTTGCGGAAGCCAATCACTGCGTCGGGCTGTGTGCAGATACTCCCGGGAAGGCACAGGAGATTATTGACGAGGCATGGGAAGTCACAGACAGGCCGGTACTGATGGAGTTTCAGGTGGCAAAGGAGGAGATGGTATTCCCAATGGTTCCTGCCGGGGCAGCGACCGGGGAGATGATCACAGATCGCATGACACCGAACTCTTTTGTATAGATCAGAACACAGCAAGTTTTGACTCATGGCAGACCCTCTGGTTTTAACGCAGCAGCAGATCATTCGGAAGAAGGCGGCAGGTGAGCCCATAGAGCCGGATGACGGTGAAATGGTGCGGTCGCACACGATTGCGATTCTCGTGGAGAATTCCATCGGCGCATTCATACGGGTTGTCAACATGTTCTCGGCCCGTGGATTCAACATTGACAGTGTCACGGTCGGCGCAACAGATGATCCCAGCATTAGCCGAATGAGTATTGTTACTGTTGGCAACGGGCGAATTATTTCCCAGGTTTTGCGACAGCTGAGCCGCCTTGTGGATACGATAGAGGTGACGGACCTGACGGAGACCGATTTTGTGGAGCGAGAGCTGTGTCTGCTCAAAGTGTATTATACCAGGGAATCCCGTTCCGAAATTCTGGATGTCAATGATATTTTTCGAGGCAAGGTTGTAGATATCACATCAAAAACGATGACGTTTGAGCTCCGTGGGCCCTCTCAGAAGATTGATGCTTTTATTGCCCTGATGGCATCTCACAAGATTGCGGAAGTTGCCCGGAGCGGGCGAGTTGCCATGCAGCGTGATTCCTGATACCCTTGTGAGGATATATAGGCGTATGGCCAACATACATGGGAAGGATAATCCGTGAATTGCTTGAATTTATTTTTGAATCCCTTCCGCCTCTTGATGAGGTAATGGGATTCCTTGTACGTGTTCTGGTTCGTGTTTGGAATAAGGTTGAATTAAGTCATATGGTTACCTTTGTTGTGCACGATAGCATTCGTGTATGTTATTCGCGCAGTAATCATTGCCAGGAAAGAATCCGAACAAGGAGAAAAAGGGGGAGGTAATTTGTTGTCTAGCTCCAGTTTCATCAAACCCCGTCCATGTCTAGTAACATAAACAGAGTAAAAACCCATAACACATGAACGTACATTATAGTGCCGATCCTTCCATCATTCGGAAATTGAAAGTTGCCGTGATCGGCTATGGGAGCCAAGGACATGCGCATGCACTGAACCTGCATGACAGCGGGGTGACCGTTGCTGTTGGCTTGCGGGATGGCTCAAAGTCTGCCGAAAAGGCACAAGCCAGAGGGCTCAATGTAATGGGCATTGCCAATGCCGCTGCATGGGGAGATGTGATCATGTTCCTGATCCCTGACCAGGACCAGAAACGCGTGTATGAAGCCGAAATCGCCGAACATGTCACACCAGGAAAAGCACTGGCTTTCGGGCACGGGTTCAATATACATTATGGTCAGATCCAGGCTCCAGAAGGGGTGGATGTCTTCATGGTTGCCCCCAAAGGGCCTGGACATCTGGTCCGCCGAACTTTTGAAGAAGGAAAGGGAACCCCATGTCTTGTTGCCGTTGCCCAGAATGCCAGTGGAGGTGCCATGGAGCTGGCACTCAGTTATGCCGATGCAATCGGAGGAACGCGGGCAGGAGTGATTGAAACCAACTTCAAGGACGAAACAGAAACCGATCTGTTTGGAGAACAGGCAGTGCTCTGTGGAGGATCGCAGGCCCTGATTCAGGCAGGATTTGAAACTCTGACTGAAGCAGGGTATCCAGAGGAGCTTGCGTATTTTGAGGTTCTTCACGAACTCAAACTCATCGTAGACCTCTATTATGAAGGTGGACTGTCCTACATGAACTATTCCATTAGTGATACAGCCGAATACGGAAACTACTCTAGAGGTCCGCGTGTGATCGGCCCGCAGGTAAAGGAAGAAATGAAGCGAGTACTGGGCGAGATTCAGTCCGGCAGGTTTGCCCGGGAATGGATTGCGGAATGTGAGGACGGGCAGCCGGCGTTCCAGGCATACCGTCAGGAAACAGCAGAACATCCTGTCGAAAAAGTGGGACAGAAACTGCGCAAGATGATGTCCTGGCTCCGAAAGAATGAGGATACTGTCAAGTCCGAGAAAACGACCTGATGCCTGCCTATCAGATTGCTGTATTGCCCGGGGACGGGATCGGACCGGAAGTCACCCGGGAAGCGGAGCGAGCACTCCTTGCGTCTGCCGATGCATTCGGATTTGAAGTACATCTGGAGCACTGGCCGATTGGCGGTGCCGCCCTGGATCAGTTTGATACCCCTTTTCCAGATGCAACGCGCGATGCTTGTCTGGCATCCGATGCTGTATTCCTGGGGGCACTTGGCGGGCCCAGGTGGGATCACGAGACCGGCTCCAGAAGATGCGAGGCTGCTCTGCTGGCTTTGCGCAAGATCCTGGGCGGGTTTGCGAATTTGCGGCCTGTGATTGTCCCTGACAGCCTGGCAGACAGCTCCCCCCTGCGGGCGGAACGGGTGGCAGGGACAGATCTGCTGATCATACGTGAACTGACTGGCGGGATTTACTTTGGCAGTCCGCGAAGCAATACAGGGGAGATCGGGAGCAATACGATGACTTACTCCCGGACAGAGATTGAACGGATCGCCCGGCTGGCGTTTGATCTTGCGAGAAAACGTAACGGACATCTGACCTCTGTGGACAAGGCAAATGTTCTGGAAGTCTCTCAGCTTTGGCGCAGCACGGTGACAGAAATTCATCAGGCAGAGTTTCCTGATGTGGAACTGGAACACCTGTACATAGATAACGCGGCAATCCAGCTCATTCTCCGACCCTCGCAGTTTGATGTAATTCTGACAGCGAACCTGTTTGGAGACATATTGAGTGATCTGGCGGGCACACTCCCCGGATCGCTTGGAGTCCTGCCATCCGCAAGTATGGGAGGGAAGGTTGGATTGTTTGAGCCTGTGCATGGCAGTGCGCCGGACATTGCAGGAAAAGGGTATGCGAATCCCGCAGGGGCACTTCTCAGTGCCGTCATGCTGCTGGAAATGCTGGGAGAGATGGAAGCTGGAGCGTGTATACAAACTGGAGTCATGAAAACTCTCAGGGATGGAGTGCGTACCCGTGATCTGGGAGGGAAAGCTTCAACAACAGAGTTTGGGGATGCCGTTCTTGATCATGCGTTTGGATACATTTCGGCCATTGCATAATTCCATTGTACAGGTCTGGAATTCTCAATAAAATGCTCTCGGGATGACTGCTGACAAAGTCTTGATCTTTGAGACAACACTGCGGGACGGTGAACAGGCACCCGGTGCCTCCATGGATATTGCGGAGAAGATTCGTATTGCACACCAGCTTTCCCGGCTCAAGGTGGATATTATTGAAGCAGGATTTCCTGTTTCTTCTCCGGCCCAGTTTGAAGCAGTAGAGCGTATTGCACAGGAAGTTGAAGGGCCGGTTGTGGCGGCACTTGCACGGACCATTGAAGCGGATATTAATGCTGCAGGAGAAGCACTTCAGGCAGGAAATAAGACGCGAATTCATACATTTGTAGGGACGAGTGACATTCACCTGAGTGCAAAGTTTTCCGACGACCGATATGGGAAAACCCTGGAAGAAAAGCGGGAGTCTGTCCTGAACATGGTAGACCGGGCCGTACGCCAGGCATGTGCGATCACCGATGATGTGGAATTCAGTGCAGAGGATGCAGGGCGTACAGGCGTTGATTACCTGATTGATGTGATCAATGTAGCCATTGAGGCAGGGGCGACTACGATCAATATCCCGGATACAACTGGCTATTGTGTTCCCAAGGAATACGCAGCTCTCTTCAGGACCGTACGTAAACGGTGCAAGAATATTGAGAATGTTGTGCTTTCCGTTCATTGCCATGACGACTTGGGGCTGGCAGTAGCCAATTCTCTGGCGGGAGTGCTGGCTGGTGCCCGCCAAGTGGAGTGTACCATGAACGGGATTGGGGAACGGGCTGGCAATGCCTCCCTGGAAGAGATTGTCATGGCCCTGTGTGTTCGCAGGCAGCTTTTTGAGGCGGAGACAGGTATTGACACGCGTCTCCTGACAGAAACCAGCAAAATGGTGTCGCTTGCCACGGGCTTCCCTGTGCCCCCCAACAAGGCCGTGGTTGGTGCCAATGCATTTAGCCATGAAGCCGGGATTCACCAGCACGGTGTCCTCAAAAGTCGGGAAACCTACGAAATCATGCGGGCGGAAGATGTGGGACAAGATCCCGAAGCAATCCGCCTTGGACGACATTCAGGCAGGCACGGACTGTTCAGCAGGCTTGAAAAACTGGGAATCTTCGTCGGCCCGGACAGAAAAGAGGAAGTGTATCAGGAGTTCGTATCTCTGGCAGACCAGAAAAAAGAAGTGTTTGACGAAGATTTGATAGCACTTGCACAGGGGGATAAAGAGCAGGGGGCAGTCGTTCACTATCGCTTGGACCATCTGTCCGTAATCAGTGGAACCGGCAAGATGCCAAGTGCCGAAGTTCTGCTTTATCACAGCTCTTCTGATACCTCCTGCCGCAAGGTGGCTGAGGGAGACGGGCCTGTGGCAGCAATCTACAAAGCCATTGACATGGCCGCAGGAAGCCATCATGGACTGGTTTCCTACGGGATTCGGTCTGTTGGAGAAGGGAAGGATGCTATGGGGGAAGTGACCGTTCTCATCAGCGAGCACGGGACGCTTTTCCGGGGTATTGCCCGGCACACGGATGTCCTCCAGGCCTCTGCAAATGCCTATGTACAGGCACTCAACGAACTGGAGGCGTTCAGAGCCAGTAGCGGGGAAGAGTTTGTATCTGACGGAATCATGCAATCGTTTGGCAGTGACGGAGGACAAGATTCATGACAATCACAGAAAAGATCATTGCACGGCATTGTGGACAGGATCATGTTGTTCCGGGTGAAAGTGTCTGGGTGGATGTGGATATCCTTATGACACATGATGTATGCGGACCTCCAACCATAGATATCTTCAAGCGCGAGTTTGGGGAAGATGCAAAGGTATGGGATCCAGAAAAGCTGGTGATCTTGCCTGATCACTATATCTTTACCCAGAATCACCATGCAAACCGGAATGTACGCTTGCTCAGGGCGTTTGCCGAAGAGCATGACCTGCCTCATTATTACGATGTAGGCTCCCCCAGATACAAGGGAGTATGCCATATGGCCCTCGCAGAAGAAGGGTTCAATCGTCCAGGTTCACTTCTGATCGGAACAGACAGTCATACATGTACCTCCGGTGCTTTTGGCATGTTTTCGACCGGAGTAGGAAATACAGATGCAGCACTCATTATGGGAACCGGGAAAATCTGGCTGCGAGTTCCCGAAACCATGCGCTTCATCTTTGAGGGAGCTCTGCCTCCCTATCTGATGGCAAAGGATTTGATTCTGGCTGTGATTGGAGATATTGGCTGCGATGGGGCCACATACCGTGCCATGGAGTTTGACGGAGAATCTGTTTACGCACTCTCCATGCAGGAACGGATGACCTTGACAAACATGGCGATTGAAGCAGGGGGAAAGAATGGGGTCATTGCGCCGGATGAGACAACAATTGAGTATGTACGCGCACGGACTGATTCCGATTTTGTCTGTGTGTACAGCGATGAGAATGCGAGATACCATTCGGAATATCGCTATGATGTCTCCACACTGGAGCCGGTGGTAGCCAAACCGCATCGGCCGGATAATCGTGCGAGTGTCCCGGAAGTCGCAGGTACTCGTCTGGACCGGGCGTATGTTGGAAGTTGTACGGGAGGAAAACTGGAAGATTTTCAGGCAGCTGCGCAGATCATCAAGGGACAGGAAGTTGTTATAGATACATACATCGTACCCGCCACAACGGAAATCAGCGAGTCTCTTAAGACGATGACACTGGACGGGACAGCACTCTGGGATGTGTTTGCCAATGCAGGGTGCAAAATGGGACAGGCAAGCTGTGCTGCGTGTCTGGGCGGCCCTCCAGATACGTTCGGGCGAATGCAGGGGGATGAAGTGGTCATCTCCACAACCAATCGAAATTTTCCCGGTCGTATGGGATCCAAACAAGCCTCGGTCTTTCTGGCATCTCCGCTAACGGTTGCTGCAAGTGCGTTAAGCGGTGTCATTACAGATCCGAGGGAGGTGCTGGTTTAAGCATGGACTCTGTGATTCGCGGTTTGGCTTATGTGGTTGGGGATGCTATTGATACGGACCAGATCATCCCTGCAGAGCATCTGGTATACAGTCTTAACAAACCGGAGGAGCGTCGCATGTATGGGCGTTTCGCCATGAGTGGAGTCCCTGTGGAAGAACAGGGACTTCCCCATGGACATATTCCTTTTACGGATCCGAACAGGTATGTCAGCAAGTTTACGTTTGTGATTGGAGGGGTCAATTTTGGATGCGGTTCTTCCCGCGAGCATGCTCCATTTGCATTGACGGAGGCTGGGGCCAGGGTTGTTGTAGCGCAGAGCTATGCCCGAATTTTTTATCGGAACACCGTTGATGGCGGATTTGTGATTCCTTTTGAGTCCTATGAAAAAATCAATCATCAAATCCATACAGGCGATGAGCTGGAGCTGGATACACGCACGGGACAGCTGTCCAATCATGCGCGGGGGGAAGAGCATTTGCTAAAGCCGCTGGGAGATGTGGCCGATATTCTCAACGCAGGAAATGTCTTTGAATATGCAAGACAGAATGGTCTGATTCCCTCTGTCTGATGGAGAAGATTGAGTTATTTGACACCACGCTTCGGGATGGTACGCAAGGGGAGCATGTGACGCTTTCGGTAAACGACAAGATTCGCATTGCGCACAGACTGGATGTGTTTGGCATCCATGTGATTGAAGGGGGGTGGCCGGGGTCAAATCCCAAGGACCAGGAATTTTTTGAGCGTGCCTCCAGAGAAACATGGCAACAGACGAATATCTGCGCATTCGGCTCCACCCGTCGGGCAGAGAATACCTTCGGCAAAGATCCGAACCTGCTAGCCCTGCTTAAGGCGAAAACGAATACCGTCTCCATCTTTGGCAAGAGCTGGCTCCTGCATGTGGAGAAGGCACTGAACGTTACGCCGGAAGAAAACCTGGAGATGATCACGAGTTCAGTCCTGTGGCTGGTTCAGAATCATCGCAGGGTTATCTATGATGCAGAGCATTTTTTTGATGGCTACAAGGACGATGCAGAATACGCAATCAAGACTCTCCGTGCTGCCGCAGGGGCGGGTGCGAATGTATTGGTATTGTGTGATACCAATGGCGGGACAATGCCATCAGAGATAGGCCAAATCACCGAACATGTGTGTTCGGTAATGACTGGCCATACCATTGGGATTCATGCACATAATGACAGCGGGGTTGCAACGGCAAATACGGTCATGGCAGTGGAATCGGGGGCGCGCCATGTGCAAGGCACAATCAACGGGATTGGGGAGCGCACAGGCAATGCGGACTTGTGTACTGTGATTGCCTGTCTCCAGCACAAACTGGGATATCATTGTGTCTCCGAAGAGCAGCTGGCGACGCTTTCAGATTTAAGTCAATTCGTGTACGAGGTCTGCAACATGCTGCCATTGGACCGCGCCCCGTTTGTTGGCCGGAGTGCATTTGCCCATAAGGGAGGCATTCATGTATCCGCAGTCATGAAAGAACCCTGTGCATATGAGCACATGGCTCCCGAGATTGTGGGCAACAGAAGACGGGTGCTAGTGTCAGATTTGTCCGGGCAATCCAATGTACGCTATAAAGCGCAGGAGTTGGGGATTTCACTGAATGGACGGGAAGAGGCTCGGCGTGCGGTGCAGCGAATCAAGGAACTGGAGCATCTTGGCTATGAATTTCAGGGAGCTGAGGCATCTTTTGAACTGTTGTTGCGAACCATACAGGGTGAGGATACTGAGATGTTCCGACTGGATCGCCTGCGGGTATATAGCGAGCAGGATGAGCAAGGATCAGAATGGTCTGAAGCTACAGTTGCAGTTTTTGTAGAAGGACATCGGGAGCTCGCCGTGGGGGAAGGAGTCGGCCCTGTTGATGCCTTGTCTCGGGCACTAAATCAGGCACTCTACCGCTTCTATCCCCAACTGGAAGCCCTAAGACTTGCAGATTACAAAGTGCGTGTGCTTACGCCGGAGGAGGCGACAGCGGCTTCTGTACGTGTTCTGATTGAACATCACGATACGAACGGGGAAGATATCTGGCATACGGTCGGTGTTTCTCCCAATATCCTGGATGCCAGTTGGCAGGCACTTACCGATGGTGTTCGCTATTATCTTTTGCACAGAGGCTTATATACCTGAGTACCCATCTCGCGATGGAGACCGGGCATACGCTGGATTGACGGGTCATCGGGGTACCTAATGAGAACGCCCCTCACACATCCAGATGCTCCAGCCCCTGAGGCCAATATGTTTGCGGCTCTGCATTAAGATCCGCGTGTTCTTCATGCCCGTAATCCAGGTACATAAACTTGTGCAGGGGAGCACGATTGTTCGCATAGACTGCAAGTCTGACTTGCCATATGTTGCCAGCACATAGAGGACTGTCACGCACTTATAATTCAGCATCTGTGCCAGCTGGGCGGGTCTCCCTCCAAGAGAACCCGGTTCAGTCCAGACTTCGCTTTCACGTTCGTGCCGGATTTTCTTTGGTCCCTTTCGCAGATCTGGTCATCCCCCTGACTGGGAGCTTTTCCAGTTTTACCGTAGACACCTTTTTCGCGATCCGGGCACTGTTCTGGTGATTGCGGTTATGCCGGCAGTTCCTTTGTGTCCGTCTCCACTTGTTGACACGCCAGAGCGTCTTACTGGCACAGCCACTCATCTTTGTACGTCCATCCTTCTCTCGCCGGTCCAATTGCTTGGAGAGCTGGCGATGGTGTCGTTTCTCCTTGGTCTCGTAGACCTTTTTGGCCGGATGCTCCATCGCTTCATCTGGCGTATCATCGGAGTACGCCCCTGCAATCATGTCACTGGCATTCCGGTCACTCCCGGCAGTTACTCCACTGTCCACTCGCACGGACTCGTCAATTTCGTACGTAACGGAGCCATACCGCTTGTTCCCGTGCCTTGGAGACTCTTGCCAGTTTTGGAATGCCGTCCGTACCCAGCCAACCGTTGGGATGTAGAGCTTCCCGCCCCCAATCTTGATGTCTTGCGGGATCGTGAACGACGGGGTCGTACGGTCCTTGGCATGAAACTTCGGCTTGCTGGCCCGCCCGGCAAAGTAGTTCGTCCAAGTCTGCATGAACTCCTTGAAGAGATCACATCACTTTGTGAACGGAGCGGAAGTGCCGTTTTCTTTCGACTCCGCATACTGCTTCTGATTCCGCCCCAGAAACACATTCCACACCTTCCGGCACGCGCCACATATCCCGTGGAGCCTGTGTTCCTGCTCCTCCTCGTTGGGAAGCAGACGGAAGATTATGCCGCGGTGGGTTTTGTCTGCCATTTACCCTGCTGACGCTCGGTTTTCTCTGTGAGCCTGCTGCCCGTGAAATGGTTTCCCTCGTGGGCACTGCACGCATATAAGCCCCTTTGCATACTAGTCCAGTTGCAAGACCAGGGAATCCTTGAAACTTGATTCTGACAGTTTACGTACTCGCGGGGACTCGGAAGCATGACCCTCGAAGAGAGAATCCCAGTGACAGTGCCCTGAGGTTGAAATTCTCAGGAACAGGCAAGTTAGAAGATACGTTCGAGCCTTTTGCAAAAAGATTTTTGGGACTGTAGAATTCTGACCAGGTGCGGGAGGGAACCTTGATTTTTCTGAATGATCTCCTTCTTTTGGTGTTTTGTGCGGGAAATTGTTCCCAATTTGTTCCCTGAAAAGGCTCTTCGGAGCGAATTTTGTCCCTCATTCATACGGTCAGGACGTACCTGTCCCATTACCTCGGTGGAAGCGGATTTTTGCATCCCGAAAAGTCTGATCCAGTTGCCTGGATCTACGCTGCCAGGCGAAGAAGGGAGTCCACTGTAAGCGCAAGCACGCCAAACATCATGTGGCACATCATCTTCTGGTACCCCCGAACTCGCAGATTCCAGAAGCCAAACTCATCCTTCAGCCGAGCAAAGGCGCGCTCCACCGTCGAACGCTCCCGGTACCGAATGCGCTCAGGTGGCGTAAACCCGGTAGCACGCCGCGCCTTGTTTTCCTGATCCCGCGCCGCTTTTCCGTTCCGCCAGGGATGGGAATCCGTGATCGAAACCTGCCCCAGTTCTTCCGTATGCGCATGAATCTGTTTTGCATCATAGGCACTGTCCATCAAAGCATACAGAACCGCGAAGACCCGATCTGCGGTCATCTCGGCCAAGGGAATGGCGGCTTGGCTATCATGCACGGAGGCGGAGGTGCCAATACAACTGATGGGAACGCCCCCGTTCGCCACATCCATATGAATCTTCCAGCCCACCCAAGACTGCCGCCGCCCCCGGGCATTGCGCTTGCATCCGACATTGCACTCCTTGGGGAGGGCATCCACCATCTCGTCAACTCCCGCCATCTCTCGCTGTCGTTCCAGCATGGGGGACCTTTGGGAGCCTTTTCCTCCTTCTTCACCGCCGCTTCCCGTGTCTCAATTGCCGTGGAATCCCGCGAAATATGCCCCACAACCTCATTCTCGTAGCAACTCCTGATCAGAGCCTCATGAATCCGGGTCGGCAGTTCGCTCTCGGAAAATTCCTGGAAAACCCGTGAAAAGGTAGACTCGCTGGGCACATCGCACCCGCGAGACCACCCACACAAAGACCGAAGAATGCGATCCATCAGCAGACGCTCTCGCAGGGCAGTGGTCGTGGGAATCTGGAAAATCATCTTGGCTAAAAACGCCTTCGCGATGGAAGTACGATGGGCCAGGGGACGACCTCGGCTACCGCGCGACTGGGACGGCAGAAAGTCCTCCATATGCACCATCTCCAAAGCCAACACAAAGAGTTGGTAGCGTTTGGGCAAAGGACCAAACGACTCATCCAACTCCGAGAAAATCTCCTCCTGACAGGCAAGCGTAAACTGTTTGATTCGATCTAAAAGAAGCATACACACCTCCGTAAGTTCGTTGTTCAGTGAAACGCACTCTCCGAAAAAAAGCCTCCCAATTCTGAAAAAAAAATCCCGAGTCTGGCAAAAATTAAGGGAACCTGAGTCTCAGAAACGCCTTAAATTGCTATTTTTGCAAGAGGCTCGTAATGTATGAACCAGCTCCTGAAACCCTCTCCCGAAAAAAATCTAAAAAATTGTCAGCGGGATTGATCATGTGTGCAAGTTGATGTGTATATATGGGAAATGATCCTGCGAACTGTGGCCGGATCACGTCAAAAAATATTACCTAACCAATCAATTTCATGAAATCATATATAAAAATGGGGGGGAACCTGAGTCTCAGAAACGCCTTAAATTGCTATTTTTGCAAGAGGCTCGTAATGTATGAACCAGCTCCTGAAACCCTCTCCCGAAAAAAATCTAAAAAATTGTCAGCGGGATTGATCATGTGTGCAAGTTGATGTGTATATATGGGAAATGATCCTGCGAACTGTGGCCGGATCACGTCAAAAAATATTACCTAACCAATCAATTTCATGAAATCATATATAAAAATGGGGGGGGGGGGCAGGATGCATATTTCTTCTTCTGTCACTTGTTGCCCCAAATGTTTTTTCACAGAGTCAGGCCATTTACATAGATCCTGACAATGGATCCGGGACTGCTTGCGATGCTGTTAAACCATGCACACTGACGGAGGCCTTCAGTAGCAAGATGCAAAGCGCGAATGTCTTCTATGTTCGTGCTCGGAGGGCGGGCGGTACGGTTGAGGTTCAGGCCCCTGCTACGTCTTTTTCCCAAGACATACGGTTTGGCCTTTATTTCGGGGGCGAAGAGAGGACAGGGGGGAGTCTGGAGGGGATGTTGCGATTCACGGGAAACTTCAAAATTGCTCCAACAGGACAAGTTCAATTGTTCGAAGGTGTAAGAATTGAGTTTGAGGATGTGACACTTACTTCGGGAAGCAGGAGCACTGAATTCTTTCTCACTAACGGTGACCGATGGGAAAGGTATGCGATTACCGGGACACTTACCATTCCCGAAGGAGAGGACGTAACCCTTGGAGGATTGAGCGTCTCCAAGAGCTTCACTGTAAAGGGAGTGGGAAGCAAGCTCAGAATCTATGAAAGGTTTATGGTCAAAAGCGGAGCAACGCTGCGCATTGACGATGTTGATGTTTACTTCCATATTGCGGGAACAGTATATATCTTCAGGGTAGACGGCGCGATAGAGGATGTAACGAAAGGGGAAAGTCGTCCAGTCAGAGTTGCAAATCTGAATACGAGTGACACCAAAGAGGGGCGGGGGGCTGGCTACCTCCTGTATGACGCATATATTCCTGGAGATGGCCTGGTTGATGGTGACGATTGCCTTTTCCTCAAGGGGAGTGGGACTCTTAATGCAGGCATTCTTGCGATTGCCATAGGCAATCTGTGTATTGAACTGAAGCAGATTGGTCCGGTCACGGCCTCTGGAAGCATTCAAAATGATGCGTACGATGCCCCCTATGAATACGAGATTACGGCAGATCTCATTTTTCTGGAAGATGTCGTCGTGGGCGGGGATGTGGCGCAGTGGAATGATTCCCGGATTGTCTTTGAAAAGACAGCAATGATCAAGGGGAATGTGATCTTGCAGGACGGAGGGATTCCGTATGATGCCACCGAGACGTTCGGGGCTGACAATGCAACTCTGGGGGCAGGAAATACCACTACCAGTGTCCGAAAGGGTGTACGACCAAAATCTCGTCTGAAGTACTCATGCGATTATGTTGTCCCCGCTTATCGGAGAACTGTTTGGTATGAGAATTATATTCCGGGGGTACAGTTTAGTAGTGCGGTGATGATTGCGGGAGATCTGGATGTGCGCTCCAATCGCATTGCTGGAGTCATGACATCTGCTGACACGCAGACCAACAATACGGTGTGCGCCCCGCGGGTGCTATTCATGGCTCCGCTTGCGAAAACAAGTGGGGACAAGGAAATCACGCTGACCTCTTCGGTTGGGGGAAACTTGGTAATTGAGGATACGGTGAGCTTCGGCGGCAAGGGACGGGTGTACCTGGATACGGACTCTCTGGAAACGAATACGGTTATGCGCAGGACCTCCCACAGCCTTCGTGTGGGCGGGGATCTGGCTGCCGGGGGCAAGAGTCTCGGGATGGAAGTTCCGGCCACTTCCCGGGTGGACGGGATGTGCACGGGGAACGATACCTCGCTGGCCTTCGGGAATCACCTTGTCTTGACGGATGCCGGCGAAAGTGTCATCATCGGGGATGCCACGAACGGGCTCACGCTGGGGGCCCTGGTGACGCTTGGGGATTTGCGGGTGGAACCCGGGAAGGGTCCGCTGACGGTGAAGACTCTGCATGTGGGGCCGGATGCGGAACTGACGGCGAACAAGGATGTGAAGGTGGAGGAATCCCTGATTCTGCAGGGGGAACTCAGCGGGGAGCTGGCCGAAGCCTCCACAATCAAGAGGCTGACTTACGGGAGCCGAAACACCGATCTGGTGAAGAAGGCTGCCCTGCAACCGACGCTGGAGGCTCTGTCTGTTCAGGTCGGGAGTGGAGAATTGCGTCTGGAGGAGGTGCACATGGTAAAGAATCTGGGTCTGTGCAGTGGCACGCTGTCGCTGGTGGATACCGAGAGCACGACGGATTCCACCCTGCATGTGACGGGGCAGATCACCGTACAGAACGGGATGCTGCGGAAGGATGCGAATGATCCGGGGAGTATCTCCACGGACAGGATGGCGAAGCCCAATGTGGCGGATCGGTATATGTTGACCTACATCACCCCGGGTGCGCGGGAGGTGAAAGCGGGGGATCTGGAATGGTTCGACCCGCGGGATGTGACCGTGAATCATGCGAAGGCGGAGATCATGGTACCGGATGGCCGCTCGCTGCCTGGAAAGCTGATGGTCACCAAAGGGAAGCTGACGGTGGATGGCATGCTGACCGTAGGGACCTCTACGCTGCATCGTACCGCGAGCGGTACAAATGCTCAAGATGCCCTCGCGCAGGTGAACAGGTACAGTGTGGAGGTGGCGGCGGGGGAACTGCATACCAAGGGGCAGGATGTGAGGGTGCATGGCAAGGTGACGGTGAGTGGCAAGAGCAAACTGATGACCGGGGGCGGGGACCTGCATGTGCTGGGCCGGGTGTTGCAGGGAGAGTATGCCCACAATACGGCCCTGGTGAGTATTGCGAAAGACGCGATGGTGGATCTGGGAGACGGGACGCTGATGCTGGGACCGGCCACCACGGCAGGGAAGAATTTGAAAAGTACTGCTCGCCCGGATGTAAAGCTGGAGTTGCACGGGAGCCTGACAGGCAAGGTCATGATTCCGAAAGGGAGCAAGGAAACCCGTATTGGTCCCGCCAGCAAACTCGGCACGGTGATGTTTGACGGGACGAAGACCCCTGGAACCGGGAATCAGGATGGCATCGTGCGTCTGTTGACCACAGATACGGAGCAGACCCTGGTGCTGGACAGTCTGTCGGCGATGCAGGGGTATGTGGATACGGGAGGCAAGAAGGTGACGATCATGAAGGATGTTGAACTTCGTTCGGCGACGCTGTTTCCGTACACTACCGACAGCCTTACCTTCCGGGGGAATCTGACTCTCGGTGATATGGGTGGTCTGAGCCTGCAATGGAGTAGCGATGATGTCCGGCGAACTGTGCTGATCAAGGGAAACTTCACGCAGCGCAGAGGGAGTCTGGTGAGTGCGGACACGGTCTTGTCGGGGGTCACCTTGCATCCCATGACGACGAAGACGGTGATGGGGGACTTTATGGTGGCATCGGATGCGTCCCGGTACAGGAGGTCTACCTTCGGAAGCAGCAAGACTCCGGTTCTGGTGGTGCACGGGGACTTCCACTTTGCGAAGAAGGGAAATCTGGATGTGCAGGTGGAGTTCAGGGGGAAAGAGATGCAGGAGGTGATGATCGGGGACACGACGGCGTTGCACAGTGTCACGGTGAACAACGCCAAGGGACTGCTACTGAAAAGCGATGTCACGCAGCAGAAGATGGCGAAGCTGACGCTCCGGCAGGGGAAGATTCACAGCATGCCGATGGACAGCATGTTTATGTGGACGGTGCAGAATGTACAGGCAGAGCAGGAACTCCGTGGCCGGAGTTCAGCACAGACAGGGAGCAAGTGCGGGGCAGACAATGACGAGGAGTGCAAGGCCACGATCCTGCGTGGTTCCCGCCAGTCGTATATCGGTGGTCCGGTCGCGCGGCACCTGTTACAGGGAACGGCAGGAGACGGCTTCAAGAGCGGGGGATATCTGTTCCCGGTGGGAAGGGACCATAAAACAGACCGCGATACCCTGTCGTACTATCGTCCCTTGATTCTGCAGCTGCCTTCCGATCTGAATGACACGACCGCGGTGACCGTGTCTCCAGTCATGCTCCCAGAGGGAGACATGCCAGAATGGGAGAACCTCACGGTTCCGACGGCGGGTGGCAGTCTGACGCTGGATGTGCATGCGGATCTGTTCTGGAAGGTGGATCTGGGGACGGAGTCATTGCCCACGAATACGAATATCCGGCTGGCGGCGGCAGGGCTGCGGAATGTGGCAGATGCCAGCGGACTCCGGATCGTGCAGTGGGATTGTGGTGATGATAATGATGATGCCTGGGAGAATCCCAGGCTGGCGGGACGGGTTCCCGCCCAGGCGGATGCGAGTTCATTTGCGATAAACGGCTATCTGAACGGAGTGGTGAATCTGACACAGGAAGGGATTGGTCTGGGGAGCTGTGCGATCCTCGGGGTTGCGGCGAACGGGATTGAGAATCCGATTGACCAGGCCGATCTGAGCGGGAGACGGGCGAACCTGCAGTTCATCCACAACCTGCCACTGACAAGCCCGGCAGAGGTGCATCTGGGGGACATCCGAATTGGCAGTGGAATGCAGTTCCGCAGTGCCACGGGCTATCGTCCGGTGGGAGCAGGCAGTCATGAGCTGAAGATTCAGCCGGCGGGAATGCCAGCAGAGCAGGCAATCACGAGCACGCTGTCCCTGAATCCGAACATGAATACGGTGGTGATTGCCCACGGGAGTCTGGCAGAACCGAAGCTGAAGATGCTGGGCATGCGGATGACTTCGTCAATTGCCAACAAGGCGGAGGTGCGGCTGGTGCACGGATCGGCAGATCTGGGGGCAGCGCAGGTGCAGGTCATGGATCCGACCGACCCCATGATGCCGGTAATGACCCTGGCGGGGAACCTGATGCTGGATGAGGAGACCCGGCGATATGTCTCGCTGGATCCGTCGGTGCAGGTCATGCGTGTGAAGTCCACAGAGGGAGATGTAGAGGAGTTCTACGAACTGGACCTGTACGGATACGGAGGGCAGACGCTGGTGCTGAACCTGTCCGGGATGCGGAATGATCTGACGATCCTGGGAGTGGACCGGAATGGGGAGATCGTCCCGGTACAGACGGTGACTGGGGTAGAGGAGAATGCAGAGCTTCCGAAGGAGTTTGCGCTGCATGGCAACTATCCGAACCCGTTCAATCCGAGCACAAGAATCCAGTTTGATCTGCCAGAGAATGCGCAGGTGCAGATCCAGATTGTAGACATGCTGGGACGGGAGGTGATCACGCTGCCGGCGCAAGAATTGGAGGCAGGGGCGAACCGGAGCGTAGAGATGAATGCGGGCAGTCTGGCAAGCGGGACCTACCTGTACCGGATCATGGCGACCGGGGCGGAAAGTCGGCATGTGAAGACTGGACGCATGACGCTGGTTAAGTAGTGTCTGTCCGAAAATTCAGAATATCGCCAATATATGACGTTTAGAGAGCGCATGAGGGGTTTTTGGAGATATTTTCGAGTATTTTTCCTGACGAAGATGGGAGCCCTTTGGCGGATTGGAGCATGAAATCCCCGAACAGCGTCCATAAACACGCAATCTTCGTGCAAGATTTCCCCGAATCTCTCATAGCGAACGAGCATCTGAATCGCGCCATACATGATGCTGTGGGGCAAAATGCCTCTGGAATCCCCCGTATTTGGGGTTGCTGTGAATTTTCGGACAGACACTAAGTAAGGAAATAGCCAGAAAGGCTGTTCAGGAGTTTGGCAGAAGCACCCCGGTACGGCAACGTATCGGGGTGCCTCAGGTTTCGAGGGAGTGAGCCGGAAACAGTGTACTCCTTGTTCAATGAATTCAGATTCGCCGCGGGAGATATAATGGTCGTATTTCCCAAAAACTTCCCTCCACGGATGTACAAGGCAACCGCCACCCCTAGGATTTCGAAGAACAGGGAATCTGCTTCTTACCCGCAGGCAGCGGGCTCAAGGCGGAAATATCCCTTCACAGCAGCCTTGTAAAATTCAACTGCCCGGATCACTTCGGATCGTTCCACATGCTCATTCGGTGTGTGTGACAGCTCGCTGGAGCCAGGCCCAATTTTTACTGCAGGAATTCCCTTGAGATAGATCCAGTCACTTGCGGTTGGAGAGCCCTGGGGGTGAGTTCGGGGGGCTGAGTCCAGACACGCTTTCACAATAGATGCATCCGGTTCCGTGGATACAGATACGATTCGGTCGCTGTGAACTGTGACCTCTGACTGAACAGCGGTGCGAATTGAATCCACAATTTCGGCATGCGTGTACGAAGGAGTACTTCGGATATCCAGATACATTGTACACTGGTCGGGGATCACATTACGTGCATGCCCACCCTGTATTGTTGTAACATTCAGGCTGATACTTCCCAGAATGGGGTGAATCCGACCAAATTTGAGTTTTGCAAGGCGTTGAATGTCGTCTGCAGCCTTCAGGATTGCGTTTTCGCCAAGGGCGGGGCGGGCTGCATGTGCGGTCTGCCCTCTGGAATCAAGCCGGACAACAAGGAGGCCTTTTTGCGCAATCACGGGAAGCAAATTTGTAGGTTCACCGATTAGTGCCGCTTGTGGACGAGGCAAGCTGTCTCGCAAGAGTTTTTTCAGTCCGTTGTTTTCGTGATCAGTCTCTTCGCACTCGGTCAAGGCCACGATGAGCTGTCCATTGTGGGGAGTCCAGTTTTCAGCTGCCAATTCCAGAAGTGCAGAGGTCATGGCAGCTCCAGAGGCTTTTGCATCCGATGCTCCTCTGCCATATATCTTTCCGTCTACATGAGTGGCATCAAAGGGCGGATACGGATGTGTGGAGGAAGGAGGTACTACATCAAGGTGAGAGGCAAGAAGCAATTTGTTAGGGCCGTCCCCAAGCCAGAAGTACAGGCTGTTATCAAGTCGTTTGTTTGGGATCCCCGCACGATCCACACAAGACTTCATATAGGTGCATATCTCATCCTCCTCGCCACTCACAGATGGAAATCGAATCATTGTGTCCAAAAGACCAAGTACATCCTGCCTGCTCATGATTCTCCCGTGATAATTGAAGTGGCTTTTTGCTTTTGCAGTACATCATCCGCTCCTAGTATCCACACATAGGAAACTCCCTGTTCCAGCGCGCCTCGGGCTGTTTGGAGTTTTACGGACATGCCTCCACTGATCCACCCTTGGCCAAGTCCCTCTGCCTCATCAGAGGGGGAGCAGGTACGAAGAAGCGAGGAGTGATTTTTGACATCCCTCAGGACACCGCCAGTATCTGTTACCAGGAGAAGCTCTTTTGCATGAATGCTTCCCGCCAGTGCACAGGCAACAGTGTCTGCATTCACGTTATATCTCTGTCCTGTGTGGTCAACACCAAGAGGGGCAATGATGGACACAAATCCTGCCTCTGACATGGCTTCAATCAAGGTCGTATCTATGGAGGTGATTTCCCCAACCCAGCCAAAATCAACTTCCGTACCATTTATAATCCACGGTTTGCGCCGATGAACCCTGATCATGCTGCCATCCGCTCCACTCAGTCCAGCAGCTCTGACCCCATGGGAATTGGCTTCGGCAACCAGTTGTATGTTGACGGCCCCTCTCATTGCCCATTCAGCAATCTTCAGGTCCAACTCTCCGGTCACTCTCCTCCCTTCAATGATTCTGGGGGTATGCCCAAGCCGCTTGGCCAGACTAGTGGACTGCACTCCACCGCCATGTACAATGACGATGGGAGAATCCATCAATTTGATCTGATCCCAGAACCGGGAGAGATCATCAAGAACAGCACCACCGATTTTAATCACGACGGGTGCTCTCATATCAGGTTCCATGCGCGTTCCATGATCGCAATCTGCGCATGCAATCTGAATTCAGCCTGCAACAGATGGATCGCTTGCGGGCCATCAAGTACGGCATCCTCTACCACAACTCCGCGCCGAACAGGCAGGCAGTGCATGAACGCTGCATCTCCTAGATGGTGTTCTCGCACTTGCCAGCTTTTGTGCTGATCACGCAATATCTTTTCGGCATCGGCATCATCATATCTTAGCTGGCTGCCCCAGGCTTTTGCATAAACAATGTCTGCATCTCTGCAAGCAGCATTTTGGTCATCTGTCTCCGTGATGGAGAATCCGTGTTTTGATGCATACGATTCTGCAAGCCGCATGATTTCAGGCTCAAGCTCAAACCCCTTTGGCCGGGCAAGAGTGACCTGCATGCCAAGTCTCGTTGCCATCAGGAGTGCAGAATTCGGTACGGCTTGAGCCAGTGCCCGTGGATGCCATGTCCAGGAGAGAACAAAGCGTTTCCCCTTCACCTGATCTTTCAGATGCTCCCTGATTGTCGCAGCATCGGCAAGTGCCTGACAGGGATGATACAGGGCAGATTCCAGGTTAATTACAGGCACCGTAGCTGCCTCCAGAATCTTCTTGAATCGGGTTTCATTCTGGTCAAGGGCCCGGTCTGTTTCCGTTGCAAAGAGGCGTACCCCTAGTGCATCATAGTATCTTGACAGAACTCCGATGGCTTCGCGAATATGCTCCACGGACTCTCCGTCCATGCGCTCCCCGTCTCTCCACTCCATGCCCCACACTCCCGATCCCGGAATAATTACAGATGAGTGGGCACCCAGCCGGGTTGCTGCCACTTCCATGGAAGTGCGTGTTCGCAGGGAAGAGTTAAAAAACAGCAGACCAATACTGCGGAGAGCATCCGGTTTGCAGGTTCGCTGTGGATTGCGGTGGTGATGGCGTGTACGGGCTAGCTGCTCTTCCCATGTTTGATCATCTTCCAGATGCCAGTCAAACAAGTGTTTCAGTTCATGTTCAGGCATGGAATTCCTCCATTGCGTTTTTGAATGCCAGCCCAAATTCTTCAATATGCTCTCTCTCCGTTATGAGCGGGGGCATGAGACGGATTACATTTGGATCTGCACTTCCGCCTGCCAATACGCCATGTCTGCGCAAGGCCGAAAGAACATCACTCGCAGGAGGCGCAACCTGTATTCCAATCAGGCATCCGAGTCCACGCACTTCCAGAGCATATGGATCTGCGGCACCTGCAATATCCTTAAATATCCGGGAGGCATTCACCATTAGATGATTGGCGCGAATAGTCTCAAGAGTTGCGGCGACTGCACTCATGGCAATCATGCCTCCACCAAAAGTAGATCCCTGATCCCCATACTGAACTTCATCAGAGAGAGCTTCACTCAGCAGAGTTGCACCAACAGGTATACCAGATCCGAGGCTTTTGGCAAGTGTAATTATGTCGGGTTTTACCCCCAGCTGTTCGCTAATGCTGAATGTACCTGTCCGGCCCACTCCCGTCTGTATCTCGTCAAATATGAGAAGTATGCCATTCTGATTACACAGCCTGCGAAGTCCATGGAAGTACTCCTCGGGTGCTTCAACAATTCCGGCAATGCTCTGAATGGGCTCAATGAGAATCGCTGCAATATCCTTGCTGTCTTTCAGAATGGATTCTACAGAGGTTAAATCTCCAAATTTCGCGAAGTAATGTGCCGGAGCCAGTACCTCACGGAATGGTTCTCTGTATGACGGATTCCATGTCGCGGCCAGACTCCCCAAGGTACGTCCATGGAAGCCATGCAGTGCAGAAATGACACCGCTTCGCCCGGTAGACTTGCGGGCAATCTTGAGTGCCGTTTCAATGGCTTCTGTCCCCGAGTTGCAGAAGAATATGTGATGCAGGGGGGACATTTCAGCAAGCAGTCTTGCGGCATGGGCCCGGATGTCACTGTAGACAACATTGGAATAGAAAAGAAGCCGATCACTCTGCTTTTTGATTGCCTCTATGACACGGGGAGGACAATGACCAAGCACAGTCACACAGTGTCCGCCATAAAAATCAAGATAACGATTCCCGTCTGCATCCCATACATAGCACTCCTCGCCTCGTACGAGCGCAATGGACATTTTTTTGTAGGTCGGAATGAGAAATGTATCCTCATCCCTCAGGATCGTCTGAGTATTCATGTACGATTCTCTGCCACAAGTCCTGTTTCGGCGGGCAGGTTCATCAGAAGATTCATATTCTGTATTGCCTGAGAGGCAGCTCCCCGGAGCAGGTTGTCAATCGCAAATCCAATGACAAGGTGTTGATCCCGTATAACCCATCCCAGATCACAGTATGGAGAACCTGTTGCATATTGCAGTTCAGGAAGCCTGTCTGGCCACAGTCGAATAAGACGATGATGTCCGTAGACATCTTCATACCACCTTGTGACAGCAGACTTTTCTGCGGGAAGATTTAGCTGCACCGTTCCCCATATTCCTCGTGTCCATGGCCCGGATACTGGCACCATGGACAGGGAGATGTCAGGATCTATAAACTGCATGATCTCGGACAGGTGCTGGTGCTCAAGCACTTTGTAAGCTCGTACATTGCCGTCTCGTTCCGGGAAATGCGTTGTCTGTTTTGGACGAATCCCCGAACCGGAGGCTCCCGTGAGTGCCGTGATAAACACATCCGTCCGCGTGCAATTCAGATGCAGCGGCCACACTGCCAGAAGCATTCCCGTCGCGAAGCAGCCAGGATTTGCAATATAGCGTGTCGCATACGGAGAAAACAGTTCCGGCTGTCCGTATGAAAATTTTGGAATGAGCTCCGGGCAGAGGTGCTGCACACCAAACAGTGACTCAAATCTGGATACATCCGTGAATCGGAAATCAGAACTCATGTCAATGATGGCCCCTGCATATCCGTTTTCAAGCAAGGATTTGACGCTTGCCGCCCCTTTGCCATGTTCCGCAGCCACAAGTGTGACATCAACATCAGAAAAGTCAAATTCGGTGACAGCCGTGAACTGGAGATCCTGCTCTTCCCGTAAAGCGGGATGTGCAGTATGCAGCGGGGTGCCGGCATGGGTACGGCTGGTAACAGATGCAAGTGATGCCTGAGGGTGTCGTAAAACTAGCCGAATCAGTTCACGGCCAACATAGCCACTGCCATGTAGAATGGCGGTACGGATCATGTTTTCCGGCGTGCCTTGTATGCGAGGTAGGCTTGCAGGCCATGGAGTTTACAAAAACTCCGTGCGTCCGGTCCCCCCCAAAGAGCTGTTTCTTCCCCATAAGTGGCAATTCCGGTATCAAACATGGAGTGCGGGCTTTCGCAACCTTGAATATGGATATTGCCTTTATAGAGGCGGGCTGTAACAGAGCCTGTAACGACTTCCTGGGAAGAGGTCAAGTATGTTTCCATATCTCTCATGACTGGATCATAGTATTGCCCTTCGTGAAGGAGCATCCCGTAGAAATCACTCAACTGATCCTTCTGATAGCGTTGCCATTTGGTGAGTACAACCTTTTCCAGTTCTCTGTGTGCCGTAATCAGAATGAGTGGAGCAGGGGCTTCAAAACCGATGCGCCCCTTGAGTCCGAGAATCGTATCTCCGATATGGATGTTTCTTCCGATTCCATGGCGGGACCCGATAGCAGCCAGTTGTGTGATTAATGCAACAGGAGGCAGTTCTCTTCCATTCAGTGCTGTGGGAAGGCCTTTCCCGAATTGAATCGTTAGTTCAAGTCCCTCTTCGGGTGCTTCGGCCGGGGATACTGTATTCGGATAGGCCGCGTCCGGCAGTGGCTGTATTGTTCCGAGAGTTTCTTCGCCTCCGATGGTAGTTCCCCATAGTCCCTCATTAATGGAGTAGTGTGTAGTTTTTTCGGGAACGGAAAAGCCATGTTCACGCAGAAACCTGGTTGTATCTTGCCGGGTCAGGCCCTCATCCCGAATGGGGGTAATGAGATCCAGATCATCCGCCAGGAGCTGAACTACAGAATCGAATCGAACCTGATCGTTGCCTGCACCGGTTGAGCCATGTGCAATGGCATCTGCTCCAGTCTGCCGCGCAATGTTGACAACCTCCCGGGCTTGCACTACACGTTCTGCACCAACACAAAGCGGATAGACACCGCCCCGCAGCACATTTCCCATAACGAGATACTGCAGGTACTCTTCATATAACATGTTGCGGGCATCAACATGAAAATGCTTGACAGCCCCCAGTTTTTTAGACTGAGACTCAACAGCCGCTCTATCTGTGGATGCTCCTGTATCAACGGTTACCGTCAATACATCTTTGCCATACTTTTCACGCAGATACGGAACACAAAAGGATGTATCCAGTCCGCCGCTAAAAGCCAGTACGATTCCCATCCTGCTTGATCCTGAAGACCCGTTGTTTAACGCATGGAAGGTATCATGGATCAATGGAATCCGCACTGTAGATGCCCGTTGGATGGATTGATCCCTCCGAATTTTGAGTGAAGGAAAATCCTGTTTGATACGTTACAGTTATCTGTCACTAGAGCAATACGAGTTCACATTTACAGGCGAATTTTCCAAACTGGGGCGGGGGGATTCTACAGAGACTGGATGATGATCATTTCATGCATTCCGTGGTTAAAGAGGGCTGGTGTTCAGTTAGTGTCTGTCCGAAAATTCACAGCAACCCCAAATAAGGGGGATTCCAGGGGCATTTTGCCCCACAGCGTCATGTATGGCGCGATTCAGATGCTCGTTCGCTATGAGAGATTCGGGGAAATCTTGCACGAAGATTGCGTGTTTATGGACGCTGTTCGGGGATTTCATGCTCCAATCCGCCAAAGAGCTTCCATCTTCGTCAGGAAAAATACCAAAAAATATCGGTACTAGTGCAATTCGTATGAAAACCGTATTTTTGGAGCTTCCATTATCCATTCAAGAAATTATGAATACCAAGGCAAATTTTTTTCACGAGACCTTGTTCCTGGGGGAGGACTGGGTTGTTGATGAGGGTACGACAGATGAGTCTACGGAGACGATTCATGTCTACATTTCCCATGCCGGCGGGGAGGTTGTCTGTCCAGAGACGGGAGAGCGTGGACCGGCTTATGACTTGCGGAAATCGCGTCAGTGGCGCCATCTGGATCATTTTCAATACAAGTGTATTCTTCACTGTCGGATTCCACGGAGCAAGTCCTCGGCCGGGGTCAAAACCATTCGGATTCCATGGGCATCAGGATCGGATCGCTTCACCCACATGTTTGCACGCAGGGTGATTGACGTACTGAAAGCAACGGAGAGCCAGAGCAAGACGGCACAGCTGATGGGGTGCAACTTTCGGCTGGTTCACCGGGTGATGCATCGGGCGGTAGACCGCGGCATGGAACGCCGGGTTGTGGAGGAGTTCAGGCATTTGAGCATAGACGAGAAGGCGTTTGCCAAGCGGTATCAGTTTGCGACTATCGTGAGTAACGGGGACTTGGGATATGTGATTGATTTGGTGGAAGGACGCGACGAAAAGAGTGCTACGGCACTGGTGGAGCGCATTCTGCCCAGGCATATGCGGGACAGGATTGAAACGATTACCTCGGATATGTGGAAGGCGTTTCTTAATCTTGCCGAGAATTTGCTTCCCGATGCACGCCTGGTTCATGACCGCTTTCATTTGATCAAGATCCTCAATAAAGCCCTGAACAACCTTCGAAGACAGGAGGCGAAGTCGCATCCAGAAACATTGAAAAGCAGTCGGTACGCACTCCTGAAAAATCCAGAAAACCGCACCGAAAAGCAGGAAGAGATTTTCCAGACGATCATGGATGCGAATCTCAAGGTCGGCGTACTCTGGCAGCAGCGAGAGAACTTCAAGGCGATCTTCCGATGCTCGTCCCCCGCCGAAGCCATGACCTATCTCAAGCTCTGGCTCGCCAGTGTCAGAAAGACAGGCATTGAACAGGCCATCAAGGTCGCCGACACCTTTGAAGAACATATCAATGGAGTCTGTAATGCGCTCTGGTGCGAACAGTCCAATGCCAAAGCCGAACGCATAAACGGGAAAATTCAACGAGTGCTTACCATTGCAAGAGGCTTCCGAAATTTCGAGAATTTCAGAGTGGCGGTCCTCTTCTTCCATGGAAATCTGAGCCTCTATCCACAGGAATTGCAGTAATACCAAAATATCTCCAAAAACCCCTCATACGCTCTCTAAACGGCATATATTGGCGATATTCTGAATTTTCGGACAGACACTAGTTAAAAGACGGATCTTTATCTGGCATGATGATCTGTGAGCATGTCGCATCAAAGAATCGAAAAGTGCATGACAGATTCAGTCTGTACTGCTCTCTTAATTCGCAAGTATTTTTGTATTCAGCGTACACAGGGGCTTCTGCTCGCTGTTTATTGCGAGGTAACGGATCAGCTCTGCCTATGAGACCATGATACGTGACATTCAGCGTGGGAGTACTTCAGTTTCCGCGTGCAACACATACCGTCACCGGTTTCACATGATTTGCCGGGTCTGTGCATGTTGTCTTCAGGATTGTGGTGATGTTCTAGTGGGGGGATGCGCACCCTGATTCTCTGTCTTGTTTTCACGGGAGTTTCCAGGGTCGCAAATGCACAGGCACCACAGGATGCATGCGCACAGGATGCTTCACGGACCACATATATGTGTCGGTATACGGCCAAAGTCACCGTCAAGGCTCCTCAGAGCAGTTGCGGTATCAGTGACGAGCAGAATCTTCATTTCGGTACGCCGGAGATCCCGAGCTCTGGTACGAGAGAGGTTGGGTATGCTCCCAATTGGTGGACGAATGGAAGACTTGCTGACCGCTCTGATTGGAGTACCGTTCTTCCCTTTGTCAGTAATCCAACAATCGGTAAAATGACGGTAACCGTCTCCGGCTGGAGGCAATTTCTCCTCAGCCCTCAAACTGTTTCGCTCCCGCTCCAGCGTTCTGGATGCAGTGGAGCATCAGATGATGATGGCAGTTGCCGGATTTTTTTTCAGTGATCTGACTTGGGCACATTCTTCTGACGGGAAAGATCCTTGGAGTATACAATTATCTGAATTAAGATTCGTGTTGACTGATCCTTTGATTTCATACTACCGGATTGGAGGCATGGTCACGATTCCTGCGGGGACACCCCCGGGAAGATACGAGGGCGAACTCAACATTATGATCAGTTGCTCCTGATATACAGTGTAATTGGACCTATGCACAATTATTCTGCAACACATCCTGTCAAGTGCATCTTTGGCCTTGTGCTATTTGCAATACTTTTCGTCCCAAACAGCTTTGCGCAAGGTAGTAGCTCATCAATGGATGAGGAGGAAATTACGGTGAACGTTACTCTCAAACGCCCACCCCCTAGTTGCAGCTTTGTTGCTCCCCCTGATCCTCTAGAATACGGGGTGCTACGCCGTCCAGACTCCGGAAACGGGACAGCAGTGTTTGATCCGACGGATCTTGGTGGGAGCTTTTCCTACAAAGATGAATCTGATAATGACCTCCCATACAGCGGCAGTCCATCCATCGGTAAGCTGTCCGTGATCGCATCTAATGTGAGTTCCATCACAGTGCAGACCTGGGAAAGGGGTGCATTAATACGCAGTAGCAGCAATCTCTGTGATCTTAACAGAGAGTCTGATGAACATGGAAAATGCGCGGTCAGCCATCATCTGCGCTTAGCCTATTCAATGACATATTCCAACGGTGATCCAAGGAGCGAATGGACAACTAGAAGAGTTGATGGTGCATACCCACACGATTGGGACGATGCTGTACATGCCACTCTGGACTACCAGATCGGAGGCAGACTCCTCGTTGAAGAAGATACGCCTTCCGGCATCTATACATATAAGTTTTATGTTCAGATTATGTGTTCCTCTTAGCCCTCTCCGTCGTATTCAAGGGGAAGCGGGGAGTTCTGGCGGAAATTGACAGGTTGGTGTGGACATGGAATGATATGTCTATGCCGATACAGGAAGTTTGATGCCCTAATCCGCCAAAGAGCTTACATCTTCGTCAGGAAAAGTATCTACACCCCCTCCTACGCTCTCTAATTCCCATATATTGGGGATTTATGAATTTTCGGATGGCCCCAAATAAATGCCTGTGGAGACTTCTACTTCGAGTACACAGGTGCGGCTGATCCTCGTGTGGCACTGAAAAGACTCAAACTGCTAGACACTGATGATAAAGGTGTGTTTCGGGCAATCGTCGCAAGCTAAAATTATGGCGACTTTGTGCAGAGGAAAAGATAGAAAGACAGAGCGTCAGGCCAACTGGAGGCACAAGAGACGGAGGCCGCTTCAGATTGCCGATGCAATGAGATTTGTCGTACGGAATATGCGTGGTTGCGGTATACAAGACATCCAAAGGGGAAGGCAGACATGGTGCAGTAAGAAAGCGATATTTGAAGCTATTGTTAATGCTGTAGCTCATCGGGGCTGTTCCGAATCTTCCGCATGTATTTGACTTTCCATATGCAAGGACCGTCTGGAAATGGATTCACTAGTCCCGCTCCCCGATGGGATGA
Source organism: Rhodothermales bacterium (assembly GCA_965203305.1). Taxonomy (GTDB): domain Bacteria; phylum Bacteroidota; class Rhodothermia; order Rhodothermales; family Bin80; genus Bin80. The sequence goes on from OZ241874.1 coordinate 1,297,662, forward strand.
CCGCAGAAGATATCAAGCCAGCCAACCCGCAACGAAGCAATCACATCTGGAGTAACAAAAAATTCCAGTGTATGATGTTTTGGGATCCAAAAGCCTTGCAATATAGATGGGATGACAGGGAGATGGCATCTCAATTATCTCCAAAGAGAACCGGGAAACCGCCGGGATTGAGCTGGGGTACAAGTTCGTTCACGATTCCAGATCACTTCTGCTTCCCCTGTCTGCCAAATCTGAACCTGTCCCATCAGATTCCACTGCTGCGGTTCAGTTGGGGATGGCCAATGACCGATGTTGAGACTCTGGTTCTGTTTCGAATAAAACTTGACATAGGGAGATCACCAATGAGTTCGGAGAAGCATAGTTTGACCTGTACACAGCGTGACTGCCAGTTTCTGTTTATGCTGCAGGACCGGTACATGGATGGGGATCCCAGTTGAAGATGGAAATGAAATGTTGCTTAACTCCGCTTACCACCAAACATAATCAGATACCAACATGGAATTGATCAACCTGCAGAATACTCCCACCCCCAAGACCATTGAAACCAGGGGTGTCAAGTTCAAAAGTGGAGATGTCACGCTCAGGGGAACACTCTACTCGCCTGAGCATACGTATTGGGTAGCAACTAAAAGGGAGGCTGACCGTCTCTCAGCTGTAGTTGTCACCGGTGCATGGACAACCGTGCAGGAGCAGATGGCGGGGACATATGCACGGGAAATGGCACTGCGCGGGATGTATGCGCTGACATTTGATTTTACGGGCTGGGGACGCAGCGGCGGGGATCGTCGCTATGTAGAGGATCCAGAAGTCAAGACTGCGGACATTCAGGCAGCCTTTGCTTTTATGGAGGGGCACCTTGGACACATAATAAAAAATTTCTATGGACTCGGAATCTGTGCATCATCCGGCTATATGGCGGATGCTGTGGTTGACATCAGCAAAGTTGCAAAACTGGCACTGATTGCTCCCTGGCTCCATGACTGGGAAATGGCAGCCGACATTTACGGCGGCCACAGGGCGGTGAACAAACTCATTTCCAGCAGCGTGGCGGCCGAAATCAAAGGAAATCCCAAGATTCTCCCGGCTGCCAGCATGGTTGACGAATCTGCTCCGATGTTCCAGACTCCATACTATACCGAAGAACACCGCGGGCTCATCCCGGAATATGACAACAAATTCAGTATTCTCAGCTGGGAGCCCTGGCTGAATTACAGTGCCTTCTTTTCGGCGAAGGAGCTGGGAAAGCCAATGCTGGTTGTTGGATCAGACGGCATGGCTCTTCCCGCTGGGGTGGATGTATATGAGCACAAGTCAATGGATCCGTTCCACAGGGTCTGGCTGGCAGATGATGTAACTCAGTTTGATTTCTATGACCGAAAAGACATCGTCATGGCAGCCTCAGATGCGGTCGCCGAATTTTTTCTTTCGTAGGGCAGTGTTGCATACGACTGCCCTTGATGTCCCGAATGATCAGAATTGAAATCGTGTTTATCGCAAATAACAAGGAGTCTGCCAGAAAAGAAAAATAGCCACAGAGGGAGTTGTGGTCCCCGGATCAATCACGATACGCAGCCATGTCAGCTTCCCTGGCAGAGATACGGCCTGCTCAATTCTCTAAAGATTTCCATACGGCCCGCCTGCACAGAGAAACTGTCAACATCGGGAATCTAGCCATGCCAGCAGAGATCAGGGACTACCCCGTGCTCTGCATTGCCGCTGCAATGCCATTTACACTGAGCAATAGCGCATGGACCAGCCGTTCCTTGTCGGACTCCAGATTGCTGCGACTCCGCCGGATTAGCTCAACCTGAAGGAGATTCAGTACATCAGAGTAGGGATTGCGAAGTTCTACGGACTTTTTGAATACCGGTACATGACCATACAGGCTCTCGTAGCCTGTGATCTCAAGTATGGCAGCTTCCGCTTTTTTATAGTCTTTGACGATTCGCTCGTTGATGCGTTTCCCTGCCTCTGGATCGGAAGCCAGAGTCAGGTATTCTGATGCAATATCCAGCCGTGTTCTTGCCATCTCGCGCTGGGCACTGTTCAGAACAGCCTGAAAGAAGGGCCATTCTTTATACATGCGCTGGAGGTCGGAAGAGTGCTCTTTCAGAATGTCCTCAAATCCTTCCCCGGCCCCGAACCAGCCTGGAATGATGTAGCGGGTCTGTGTCCAGGCAAATACCCACGGAATAGCACGCAAATCTCCAAAGTCCACCTTGTGCACAGAACCTCGGGAGACAGGGCGAGAAGCAATCGGCAAACGGCTGATCTGCTCTATAGGGGTTGAAGAGGCATACCACGGCCAGAAATCAGGATCATGGATTAACGAACGGTACGCTTTCATGGATACATCTGCAATACGCTCCATGATGGCCGCATCTTCTTTTTCGTCTGCCACGCGGAGCGGGGCAATGAGCATGGCACGTACAATCTGCTCAAGGTGACGGTGTGCAATGGCAGGCAGGGCATACCTGAAGGAAATGACTTCCCCCTGCTCCGTAAACCGGATTCGACCATTATGTATGATGCGGGGCATTGCAATGATTGCCTGACCGGCACGCCCCCCTCCACGCCCAACTGTACCTCCACGCCCGTGAAACAGCCGAAGGTCAATCACGGCATCTTTGCAGAGCTTGCCGATATGTGCCTGTGCCTTGTGCAGGGCCCAGTTCGCCATCCAGTAGCCCCCATCCTTGTTGCTGTCCGAATAGCCCAGCATGATTTCCTGCAAGCTGTTACGGTGCTTCAGATGCTGCCGGTATACCGGATGCTCAAACATACCCGTCAGTAAAGCATCCGCAAGATCCAGGTCCTCAATGGTTTCAAAGAGAGGTACAACATCAATGGGCGAGGATACTTTGCCGTCCTCCATTTTCCATAGCCCCGCCTCCTTTGACAGCAGCAAAACTTCAAGGACATGGCTCACGGCATGCGTCATGCTGATAACGTAACTGCCAAATGCACGAGGTGACCACTCTACAATTTCTCTGATCACATTGAAAGTGTCAAGTACTTCCTGGACATCCTCTGGCAGTGCGACTCCGTGTGGCAAGAGAGGGCGAGGGTTCTGCAGCTCTCTGGTCAGGAGCTCCTGCTTGTCGCTTTCTTCCATGCCCAGATAATCTTCACAGACTCCGGCAGCCCTGAGCAGCACATTTACGGAATTTCCATGATGCTGGCTGTGCTGGCGAACATCCAGAGAGACCATGTGAAATCCAAACGCCTGGGCTTGCAGGATGATTTTTCCCAGGCGGCCATGAGCCACCAGGTTTTCATATCCCATTTCTTCCAGAGCCTGTGCAAGAAGCTTCAGGTCTGCAATAAAGTCCAAGCTGTTATATATATCAAAATCCCCGTCCCGTGCCAGCTCAATGCGTTGCATCATGAAGCTGATTTTTCGGCGGAACGGTTCCCGAACAAACTGCCGTGTATCGTGCGCATTCAGGCTCAGGGACTGCTCGTCCAGCTGGATGGATTCGTAGAGCAGATCAGGGATTTTCAGCTGCAGATCGGAAAGACTCAGGTCACGGCGCAGCAGCCGCAAATCTTCCCGGTAGCGGGCCAGTGCAGTTCTGCGATGCATGGAGAAGGTTTCCCGCGTGATCTCTGCAGTTACATTGGGATTTCCGTCCCGGTCCCCTCCAATCCATGAACGATACTTCAGAAATACGGGCACTTCCACTTTCTGGTTATAGTGTCGCTCAATAGCATCAGCGACATCATTATGAATGCGGGGAACCGTCTCCCAGATTGCATTCCGAAGATAGTGAAGACCATTTTCCACCTCATCAATCACCGTGGGCCTGCTCGCACGAACCTTGTCGGATGCAACCAGCAGTCCGATATGATTGTATAGCTGGTGAAGAAGCTCATCCTGTTCCTTGGGTGTGGGTTTATTGTTGCGGAGCTGATCAATCAATGATGCCAGATGCTGCTGTTTGTACAGGATGGTGCGACGGCGGGCTTCTGTGGGGTGTGCCGTGAGCGTTGGCTGAATGTCAAGGCGTGACAATATCCTGATCACATCTTCCAGTTCATAGTTGGCGCGGCGGAGAATTCCAACGGCTTCATCAATGGATTCTACCCGGTCAACTTCGGGGAGCAGCCGCGCCCGCTCCCGATTGATTCGAATAATTTCCTGCTGCTCGCTCTGGTTCACCAGGTAGAAAAATGTTGTGAAGGCACGCAGAAGCCATTCTATTTCATGGAGTTCCAGTCCCTTGATCCGTTCCACCACCTGACGGCGCAAGTCTGGATTCTGTTGTGTGATGGCCTGTTTGGTCAGTTGCCGCAGCTCTTCTATGAGACTCAGCATTTCCGGGCTTGCCTGCGCTTCAATGATACGGCCGAGCAGCCCGCCTAACAGATTGATCTGTTCACTAAGCGGTACAGAAATTCCCGTACCCTGCGCTTCAAAGCGTAATTTCTGCCAAGAATTCATAGCCTGGTATTTTGGAAAACCGTATGCCTATAAAATATGCCGCTTGCACAATGTTTCCACATGCATTCCAATATGCACATTTTCCATACATTGGAAGTCAGCATGTGGCACAAATACACTGATTGCTGGTCTAACCTGCCTGTGCCTATACGAAGGGTATATTCAGTATCTTGTTACATTTATCTCTTCATGCAATTTCATGACCAAAGCCAAGCTCATTGAAGCGATTGCACAAAGAACCGGCTTGACCAAGGTGGAGACGGAAGCTGTACTGATTGGGTTCTGGGAAGTCATTGAGGAAGCACTGGTGCAGGGAGAATCTGTCAGTCTCCGGGGAATTGGTTCATTTCGGACTCAGAATCGGCCAGCCCGCAACGGACGCAATCCCCTGACAGGAGAATCCATGCGGATAGAAGCCAGAACAGTCCCCGTATTCAAACCCTCAAAAGAATTTAAAGATCGCGTGAATACCGGCAGTCAGGCACATAACAAGCAGTCTGAGCGTCCCAGCGCGAAAAAGCGCATACTCAGGATATTTACCCAGGATTAGATGAAAGTCTGCACTGTTTGGCCGAACTTTCATTCGTAATGAAGATTGCTGTAATCTGTGCGCATAGCCGAGTAATCAGGACTCTGCCACCACTGTACGGGGCAAGCCCTGTGACTGGCAGAACCCGCTTGATCCCAGTATCTGCTTTCACCATGGCACCAAACCACAGAAAGAAATCATGAAATCACAGATTCCATCCGAACCTGCTGAAATACCTCGCAAGCGTCCGGCCAGTGTAGAATCAGGAGTAGGGATGCAGATCTTTGCCATCATTGGAATTGGCGTACTTCTGGTTACTGTTCTGTTTCTGGCAACAGCGGTGAGCAAGCGTGTATCTCCACCCCAAACCGACTCTCTTCCAGCTTCCTCTTCCAGTGTACCACAAGTCCCTCTTTCAGGTGATCTGGCGGAGCAAATTGAAGAACTGGACATTGCGATTGCCAGTGATACAAGTGCATTGAAGATTCCTTTGCAGCGGGAGAAGGTCCGTGTTCTAGTGCAGGGAGGGCGGCTGGACATGGCAGGCGATCTGCAGTCACAGATTGCGGAAGAGACTGGATTTGCAAACGACTGGAAAAGAGCAGGCGACTTGTACTATGAGCAGATGGCTAAGGAGACACAGCCACAGCCGCGCAGCCAGATGGCAAATCAGGCAGTACATGCGTATCAGGAAGCCCTAGAACTGGACCCGGAAAATCTTGATGCTCGGACGGACATGGCCACGGCCTATCTGAATACAGGCAATCCAATGCTGGGGGTTACCGAGATAAAAAAAGTGCTGGAGACAAACCCGAATCATTTGAATGCAAACTTTAATTATGGGCTTATGCTCGCCCGGATTAACCGCAATGAAGAAGCGATATCTCAGCTGGAACTTGTACTTTCTCTGTCTCCTGATTCCACCTCCATGCATCATCAGCGAGCATCGGCATTGATTGCGGCCATTCAAGAGCAAACAGCCCTGTAATGCGACTGTCCCTGGTCGCAATCTTTCTGTTTTTCGGGTGCAGTTCCGAATCTGGCTCGTCCCGGAATTCCATCACAATCTTTGCGGCAGCCTCTCTAACGGATGCACTTCACGAGGTTGTCCGTCTCTTCAGACTTCAGAATCCGGATGTGATCGTTCACACACATGTCGGGCCGACATCTCTGCTTGCAAGGCAGATTCAGCACGGTGCCCCGGCGGATCTATTCATGGCAGCAAGTCCAGACTGGATTGGCTATCTGCGACAGGAGAACCTGATCAGGGGAGCAGAAATTGAGTTTGCAAGGAACACACTGGTTGTTGTCGGTTCACGGACGGCCCCTCTGGTTGCCACATTTTCGGAGATCAGCTCCGTCCAGCATCTTGCGATAGCAGACCCTTCGCATGTACCTGCAGGAGTTTACAGCAAAGCGGCACTTGCGTGTGCTGGAATATGGAATACTGTACAACAGGCGATCATTCCAACTCTGGATGTTCGGGGTGCACTCGTAGCAGTGACCAGCGGGGCAGCGGATTACGCCATGGTATATGGATCGGATGCCAGACTGGCTCCCGAACTGCAATTCCTGTTCCAGGTACCGGATTCATGCATGCCAGAGATTGTTTATGTTATGTGTACATTGCAAAAGGCAAAGAACCCCGAGATTGCCTTAGAATTTACAGAATTCGCCACGGATTCTGCGAGGCAAAGTGTATGGATGCAATTTGGATTTGATTCCTAGCCATATGGAGATGTCTGCGCAAGAATGGTCCATTATCGCCCTGTCCATTCGCACGGCCATGGTTGCTGTTGGAATCACAGTTCTTCCGGGCATGCTGACGGCATGGTATCTGGCTCGCAGAAGATCTCCACTGACATTTGTAGTGGAGAACCTTGTTCAGCTTCCGCTGGTGCTTCCACCTGTGATCACGGGGCTTGTACTATTGATCTTCTTTGGCCCAAAAGGGGCCGGTGGCCAGATTCTCCACGAATTCTTTGGAATAGAACTGGCCTTTACGAGCATGGGAGCTGCAATCGCTGCCGGAGTGATGGCTTTCCCTTTGCTGGTCCAAACATTTCGTGTTGCCATTGAACAGATTGACCCCGAATGGGAAGAAGCAGTATCAGTGTATGGCGGGGGGCATTGGGCGGTTTTTCGCTGGGTAACATTTCCGCTGGCAGCAAAGGGGATCATTGCCGGCATTGTGCTTGGATTTGCCCGGGCTGTCGGCGAGTTTGGAGCAACGGTCGTTTTTGCCGGGAATATTCCGGGGCGAACTCAAACCATTCCGCTTGCCGTATTTACCCGGCTGGGGCAGGTCGGCACCGAAGCATCACTGAGCAGACTGGTACTCGTCGCTGTCATTTTGAGTATTTTAAGCCTGTCGGTACACGCCTATTTATCAACAAGACTGACACACAACTAATCATCTGTATCCTCATGAAATCACTCATGACAGAGGCTGAACTGAATCGGGTCAAAGAAGCCGTCGCCAGCGCGGAAAAGAAAACCTCGGGCGAGATCGTACCCTATATCGTTCCACAGAGTGCACAGCACGAGGTGGCAGTCTGGCGGGCAGCTGGTGTGTTTGCGCTTCTGGCATATGCTGTTATACTGGGAATTCGATGGTTTTCGGGCTGGGGTGGCACCCCGCTAACGGAGGGAATCACGCCAGTGCTGCTCATGATCATTACCGGCGTAATCGGTGCCGCCCTTGCACACTGGGTGCCTGCCTCCAAACGCTTCTTCGCAGGGAAGAACAGACTGGCTCTTGCAACACACCAGAGAGCTATGCAGGCCTTTATTGAAAAAGAAGTATTCCTGACGCGTGAGCGCACGGGGATTATTCTGTTTGTATCCCTGCTGGAGCACCGTATTGAAGTTGTCGGGGATACGGGCATCAATGCCAAAGTAGACTCAGAAGACTGGGTAGGCATTGTAGCGACGATTCAGCGGCACATGAAAGCCGGAAAGCTCACCGAGGGGCTTGTAGAAGGGATACAAAAATGTGGATATCTCCTTGAAAAAGCCGGCGTTGCCATTCGGCCAGATGATACCAATGAACTGGCGGATGATGTCAGTTTTGGGAATTAGACCGGCGCAAACATTCTTTTTGGTCGCGAAATGGGGAAGTTTGTGTTGCATGTGCCTGGCATTCTTGCCGCCTTCCATATCCGCACAGCATCTGCAGATCCATGTGGATACCCTGACAGGAAAGCAGCCGTTTGTTCTTGAACGCTTTGTGATACCGGGAACAGTGACGGTCTTGGTAAACAATGCAGAAGTGGATTCAGCCAGGTACAGGTTTGATCCACAATTCCGTCATCTTTGGGTCCCCTCAGCTGCTCTGGGGGACACTGCGGTTGTCAGGTACAGAGTCTGGGATTTGGCTCTCCCTGATCGCTATACAAGAGTGTCTGCACTCCCCCCGCTCGCTGATTCAACGGTCATAAGCCAGTCAAGTGAATCAGGCACCGCATTGCCACAGCCCATTCAGCTCAGGCGAAGCGGATCCATCACACGTGGAGTTCTGGCAGGAAACAATCGCAATGCGACGATAGAGTCGGGATTACGCCTGCAAATGTCCGGGCAACTGGCACCAGACATACATCTGACAGCAATGCTGACCGACGAGAATACTCCGATTCTGTCCGAAGGAACCACACAGCGTCTCAGTGAACTTGACCGTGTGTTCATAAAAATGGATACCCCGTACGGCTCGGCTCAGCTGGGGGATTTTCAGTTGAGGTTTGATCAGAGCACCTTTGCCCGGCTTGATCGAAAAATCCAGGGAATCGGAGTCAGTGCTCCCTTCCCCTCCGGTGGTCCAAGTGGGGACCTGCGTGTGGCAGCAGCGACATCACGGGGGCTGTTCAGGACACAGGATATACGGGTCAAGGATGGTGTACAAGGGCCATACCGGCTCCAGGGCAATGCGAATGAGCCCTTTATTCTCGTAATTCCCGGTTCTGAATCCGTCTATCTGAATGGCAATCGTCTGCAACGGGGGGAATCGCATGATTATGTGATTGACTATGCCACAGGGGAGCTGAGATTCACAGCCAACCGTCTGATCAAGTACCATCACCGGATTGTGGTTGAGTTTCAGTATCGTACGACGGAGTTTACACGCACCCTGGCAGCGGCCGAAGTTGCGGTTTCCACCCCGAAACGAGGGGCTGGCCCACCGCTTGCCTCCCTTGGAGTCACATTTATTCGAGAAGCGGACGGAAAGTCATTTGATCAGGAGTTTGGACTCACGGACGCGGACAAGGAGCTGCTTGCAAACCTCGGGGATCGGGATGCTTCCCGCAGTGGTGCCACACCTGTTTCTTATGATCCAGATGCACAGTGGACCCACTATACGCTTCGGGATACCACAATCGCGGGACGATCCTATTCAGTGTATTTGCCAGTCACAACATCAATGGAACGTGAAGTTTTTCGGGTAGAGTTTACCCGGTTAGGAGCAGGGAGAGGAGATTATGTGAGACGGGGGCAGAGTACGAATGGCATCGTCTACAGGTATCGCGGCCCCGGCCAGGGCGAATACATGCCTGTCCGTGTTTTGCCGAAGCCGGCACAGCAGCGAATGGTAGATGTACGCGGAAGTTTTTCACCTGTCCGTCATGTAGAGATTATCGGAGAATGGGCACACTCATTCCGTGACGAGAACAGGTTTTCTTCTCTGGATGCGGCAGACAATCTCGCACACAGCTATCATACTCAGCTGCGAATCAGTGATCTGCCCACGGGGCTGGGAAAGGCAGCCCTGACATTTAACCGGAGACATACCGGACAGAATTTTGCTGCGTTTGACCGGACACAGCCAGTTGAATTTGTCCGTTCCTGGAATTTGCCCACTGACCGGAGGCTTGTGCAGGTACATCAGGAAACCATTGATGAAGCCACGGCAGCATGGAATTTTACAGACCAATCGTCCATAACCGGAACGCTTGGTCGGCTGGAGCAGCGGGGGGTATTTCGCGGGAACCGAAAGGAGGTGACATTGACGGTTGACGAAGCGCGTATCCCCACGCTCACCTATTTTTTTATCCATATTAACAGCAATGCCGATTCAGTACAGGGGAAGTGGATACGACATAACGCAAGGGCAAGTCAGGCACTTATACCGGAGCGTTTGACGATCAATACCAGACTCAAGACCAGTCAGCGTCATCAATCCATTCGCCAGGGGCTCCGACAGGACTCACAGCAGTATTGGGAAATATCCCCTCAGGTAGAGTTTGAGAGTAGCTGGGGGACTGTATCTGCACAGTTTGACTGGCGTGAACAACACCTTTGGACTGCCGATTACAGCCTGATTCCCGGAAAAAATACCGCAACAGCCAGCATCAACTACACCACAAAGCGAAAGTCGTCTTTTCAGAGTCAGGGGCGGGTAGGGCTGCGCTATACCAGCCATGCTGAATTCTTTCATACTGTGCAGGGATTATCGGACGAGCGGTCTCTTGTGATTCGCTGGAATGGTCGTGTGCAACCATGGAACAGGCTAGTACGCCTGAACTGGTTCTATGAAGCACTGTCGGAACAAACCCCTGTTCTTCAGGAAATTTATATCCGCACAGGCCCGGAACTTGGGGAATATGTGTGGAAGGATTCCAACAGCAACGGGATCGCAGAGATTGACGAATTTGTCCCCGAGGTCACGCAGGATGAGGGCAATTATGCGCGCACGCTTATTCCGTCTGACTCGCTCCAGTCCGTAACCGGCCTGAAGGCACGGCTCCATGTCCAGTTTGACGGCGGACAGCACTGGCGTACCCCGAAAACGGGATGGCAAAAATGGCTGCGCCAGGTTACGCTCCGAACCGCGATGGAGGTACAGGAAAAGAGCAGAGACCCTGATCCGGCAAACATCTATCTCCTCAGGCAGCAGTGGTTTCGGCATCCTGAAAATTCTATTCGGGGAACACTCAGTCTGACGCAGGACTTGTGGCTGTTTCGCAATCACCCCCGATACGGGTTCCATGCTTCCTGGCGAAGAATCCGCTCCGCCAATGTTCTGGCAGCAGATACAGAGAGACGGAGTATAGACGAATTTCGTGCACAGATTCGATGGAGTCTCGGAGATATCTGGGCTTTTACATCCGAGGGATCACTTTCTGAGAAGATTCGAGAGAGTACTTCCTTCGCATCCCGAGAATTTGATATTCAAACCCGATCCATTATCCAGGAAGTTCAGGCGTCGGTCACGCCCAGTCTCAGAATTTCTGCCGGGCTGGACTATTCCAGAAAAGATGCCAGTACAAGAGGTACGGCAACCGCGCTGAAGCTCCCTCTGCAGAGTTCGCTGGAGCGGGCGGGACGGGCAAGTGTCACAGGACGCATGGAATTTGCACGAATTGCCCTGAGTGAAGAAGAGAACTCAACAGGTCTTGCGCTCTTTGAGTTGACCGATGGCAGGGGAGCCGGACGCTCGTTCCTCTGGCAAATGAATGGATGGCTCCAGCTAACGAGCGTTCTGCGTGCCACAGTGACCTACTCTGGGAGACAGCCTGAAAATGCACCCCCCGTTCATACGGTGCGTATGCAACTTTCAGCGACTTTTTGACGATTATCCTATGTTTGCATGCCTATTCTTCGTAACAAATTCATATATTCCGAGCCCCTTGCAGAAAGATTTTTGGGACCGTCGAATTCTGACCAAGCACAGGATGGAAACTTGATCTTTCTGAATGATCCTCCTTCTTTTGACGGTTTGAGCGGGAAATTATCCCAAATTCGTTCCCTGAAAAAGCTCTTCAAAACGGGTTTTATTCCTCATGCATATGAGCGGCACGTATATGTTTGATCACTTCAGTGGAAGCGATTTTTAATCCCGAAAAACCTGAGCCAGCTTCTTGGATCTACGCTACCAGGCGAAGAAGAGAGTACACTGTGAGCGCAAGCACGCCGAACATCATGCGGCATATCATCTTCTGATACCCCCGAACCCGCAGGTTCTGGAAGCCAAACGCATCCTTCAGCCGAGCAAAGGCGCGTTCCACCGTAGAGTGCTCCCGGTACCGTATGCGCTCAGGTGGAGTAAATCCGCTAACACGCCGCGCCTTATTTTCCTGATCCCGCACCGATTTTCCGTTCCGCCGGGGATGGGAATCCGTGATCGGAACCTGTCCCAGTTCTTCCGTATGCTCGTGAATCTGTTTCGCATCATAGGTACTGTCCATCAAAGCATATAGAACCGCGAAGACCCGATCCGCGGTCATCTCGGCCAAGGGAATGGCGACCTGTCTATCATGCACGGAGGCGGAGGTTCCGATACAACTGGTGGGAGCGCCCCCGGCATTCCGCTTGCATCCACCATCTCCAGAGCCAGCGCAAAGAGTTTGTAGCGTCCGGGCAAGGGACCAAACGACTCATCCAACTCCGAGAAAAAGATTCTCATCTGAGACTCTTGCAAAAATACCTCTATTTCTAACCTGGTGCATTTTCAAGCACTCTCATAGCGATATTTCTCCGTCATCCGAAATTTTTGCAAGAGGCTCAATTCTAAAAAAATCTGATTCTGGCAAGAATCAAGGGAACCTGAGCACTGGAAACAGATTGGATACCCTGAGTCAGTATTTCTGCAGGAGGCTCAAATATGCATGTCTAGGATATCTTAATTCTCTCATGAAACCCCAAACCTTGAGGTATATCCTTGCCCCTTTCATCTTATCCATCTCATTTTTTGGCGGTTGTTCGGACGACTCAATCCCAACAGATGCAGATATGCATACAAAGCATGTCTCTCCGGTGGCAGAGCAGAATCAGAATGCCTTGAATAACCATCAGAAATATGATTTAAATACATCAGAGGAGTACATCCGCGAATTTGTACTGGTGTATAAAAAAGCTCTGGAAACCAACACTCCCGGCATTGGTTGTACGGAGGTACTGGGACGGTTTTCAGAGAATTTTGAGAGCGAGCTAATTCGCTTGAGAAAGATTGTCACAGATGAGAGTATCGCCCCAAAGAACGTACTAAATACATTGATGATCTGAATTCTCTCCTATCACTTGTCTGTGCCCCCAGTTTTCAGAGCGAGATATTTTCTTCAATTGTTTCCGAGATGCTTTTGACATTTCCACATCTCTCAATGATGAGTCTTGAAGAGTGGCAAAAATTTGTACAAAGTGCTATCATTAGTTCAAGTGCAAAGACTGGTTTATGCCAAGAGAGATGTGAAAAAAAGATATACCGTTGCAGCGGCTCAAACCATAGCTCTTTCCATAGTTATGGCAACTGGCTGTACTACTTTGTCCGCAGCTGCTGCCCCGGTGTGTGCGGCGGGTGTGCTGTTGTGGTATCACTCTTCAATGGCAGGCCATTTACTAGATATGAATGACTGCTTGGCAAAATGCGGACAAGAATCCGAGTAACTCAATTAGTTTATCACATCATGCTTCTCAAAGAATCTAGGGGTGGGGGTGATTTCAGATGAAAAATAATTCAGAAAAAGCAATCTGGTTAATTGACAGGGGGTGCCAAAATTTAAGGCGTTGGCACTCATATAAGTTTGCCATATTTTCGTTTTACATTATTGTGGCCACCTCTTTTTATTACCTGAGTGTAGTGGATAGTAGCTCTGTATCATGGGACGAGATCACGATACTTATAGTTTCAGGTATTTGGTATTTGGTGGTAACCTTTCGCCCATATCTTGTACTGAAGTGGTCGTCCTGGTTAGATCCAAGGATAACAAATGATGTACGTCCGTACTTGGAACAAAGTATGAGAGACTTGGCCTGGGAGCTCAGAGGCAAACGTATTTTGGAGAGTGACCGATAATAAGTAATGGGAAAATAATCTCAAGTCATCAACTGATGAATTATTTGTTTAGGTCAGTGGCTGCTACTGGTTGTTAATGGAAGCTGGCACTTACAAAATTCAGATATGACCTCTTGGAGGTGCTAGAGTGATACGCAAGTGGGTGCTTCGGTTGTCTCCCAGAGCAAATTTATGGATTACCTCTTTTGCAATTCTCGGACTTATCCTTCTCTTGTTAAACTCTATGGATCCTTCATGGTATCGGACGGGATTTCTGGGAATCATTATCAATGGGGTTTTATAATGCAATCCAGAGGAAAAACATGATCCTCCGGCAGATACACTGTTTCACATGGATTAGGCAGAATCTGTTTGAGGGAAAGGTTGGGCGCGGAGATTTGAGGAAATATCCGCATACGATTTTCAACTGGGACTGCACGTTTCACTTCTGTTAATCAAGGCTCTGTATGAAGATGAGGGGGAGGATTCGGGTATATCATTTACTTTGATATCATCCTTTACGGAGAGATTTGTTTTTACTGAAGACTCGGAGGCAGATAGATGGATTTGGATATTTGACAGGTGTCAGGGGAGTTCATTGCCTATGTGGGAAACAAAAGAAGAGTCCACGAGAAATATCATACCTCTGGTCCATAGACTTCAAAGCAGGAAGTGATTCTGGCTGATTCCGTTTCTGCTCTTCTCATGCGCATGAAATCTTTCATCATTGAACCTTCTTTCATGGTCCTTCTTCTCAGCCTGTTTCTTGCGGGGCCTGTGATGTCTCAGGATACGGAGGCCCTTGAAAGGCTCTATTGGGCCCGCAAGGACAGTGCACTTGCCCATTTTTCCCAGGCGGATGTAGATTTTATGACAGGCATGATTGCACACCATGCCCAGGCTCTCGTGATGTCATCCTTCGCCGAACCCAATCAAGCCAGTCCCGTCATCCAGACCTTGGCTGGACGGATTACCAATGCGCAGAATGATGAGATTCAGTTGATGCAGGAATGGCTCCGCAGGCGCGATCAGCCAGTCCCTCATGTTATGATTGAAGGAGGGAATCTAATGATCCAAGGTGCAGGTGATCACGCAATGCATATGCCGGGCATGCTGTCAGGAGAACAGTTGAAAGAACTGGAAGAAGCAAAAGGCAGGAATTTTGATCTTCTTTTTCTGGAATACATGATCATGCACCATGAGGGAGCGGTCTACATGGTTGACGAGTTGTTCAAGATAGACGGGGCGGTTACAGGAGATGATATCTACAAACTTGCAGCCGATATCCATGTGGATCAGATCACGGAAATTGCACGTATGAAGCTGATGCTGAAACAACTTGCAACCGCACACTAACCCAACCCTAAAACCCATGAATTCTCGTTACCTGCTCACTGCCATACTTCTGGCAGTTATCCTGTTCCGGCCTCAGGTCGGTTCTGCCCAGCAGTCCATGATCTTTGACGACCCGCGTGTCGGGCTTGAAGCCGGATTGTTTGATGCCGAGGAAGCGATCTGGAATTTGCGCAAACTGGCATCTGTGCCCCCTCCAGAAGATTTTATCGGGGTGACCAATAGTGACCTTGCGTTCAAGGATCATTATGTTTTTCAGGGAAACTACAACGGTGTCCAGATATGGGATGTCTCCGACCCTGCCAGTCCAGTCATGGCAAAAGAATATCTGTGCCCCGCTTCCCAGAGCGATGTATCGGTGTATGAGAATCTGCTGTTTGTTTCGGGGGAAGGGTTTGGAGGTCGTCTTGACTGCGGAACGCAGGGGATAGAAGAGAGTGTCAGTCCAGATCGTCTGCGGGGAATTCGGATCTTTGATATTTCTGATATCCTCAACCCGCAGTACATCCACAATGTCCAGACTTGCCGGGGATCACATACACATTCCCTGCTCAAGGACCCGGAGGATGACGAGAATATTTACGTGTACGTGGCTGGATCAGCCCCGGTGCGCCCGGAAGAGGAGTTACCCGGGTGTTCGGACATGTCTCCGAGTGAAGACCCTGAGTCGGCACTCTTCCGTATTGAAGTGATCAAGGTGCCGCTGGCAAACCCGACGGAGGCGGCCATCACCAGTTCTCCCCGAATCTTTGAGGGACTGTTGCCTCCACCTGTGCATGGTCCGACAGAGGCAGAGAGAGTGGAATTTGAAGAGGCCAGAGCACGTGGAGAATTCGTGGTTTCTATTGGCCCTCGTAACTTCACGCTTCCCGGGCAGTATGTTGCCTCCATGAGCGCAAGTTACTTTGAAGAACAGGGAATCACCGAACCAACGGTCGCCGACACAAACGCATTCCGGGAAGCACTGCCGGGAATTGTCTCTGCAATGATGGGGATGGATAACGGCGAGGGCCGCGGACCTGATCAATGTCACGATATCACGCTGTATCCCGAGATTGGGCTAGCCGGCGGGGCCTGCGAGGGCTATGGACTGCTCCTGGATATTACGGATCCGCTTAATCCCACCCGACTGGATGCGGTGGCGGACAGCAATTTTGCGTACTGGCACTCGGCCACATTTAGCAATGACGGATCCAAAATCCTGTTTACGGATGAATGGGGTGGGGGTGGAGGACCAAAATGCCGGGAAACAGATCCGATGGAGTGGGGAGCAAATGCATACTTCACGATTGATGAGGAGAAGAAGATGCATTTCAAGGGGTACTACAAGCTGCCTGCCCCCCAGACAAGCGAGGAGAACTGCGTCGCCCACAATGGCTCCCTGATTCCGGTTCCGGGCAGGGATATTTTTGTTCAGTCATGGTATCAGGGCGGGATTTCCATTACGGACTGGACAGACCCTTCGAATGTGATTGAAATTGCCTACCATGATCGCGGGCCTGTGTCTGCGGAGCAATTCGAGATGGGAGGAAGCTGGTCGGTCTACTGGTATAATGGGTATATCTACAACAGCGAGATTGCCCGGGGACTGGATGTGTTTGAGCTGGTTCCAAGCGAGTTCCTGACGGCCAATGAAATTGCAGCGGCAAATACGGTGCAGATGGAGTATTTGAATGCACAGCAGCAGCCAACCTATACGTGGCCGCCTTCCTTTGCCCTTGCCCGTGCACATGTAGACCAGCTGGAACGAAAACAGGCAATGAGTGCGGAGGAGATCGCTGCTCTGCGTGCGGAGATTGACGATGCAGAGGCCCAAGGAAGTCAGGACATCGTCCTTCGCATACAGGAACTGGTCGGGAATCAAAATTGATTGCAAATCTGTCATGTATTGCGCAGAACAAGAGGGAACTGCATGCAAGCAAGGGTGGATTCTGCGGTACTGTACTATACCGGTCAACTAATATGAGATTGAAATGAATGTAGGAGTCGTTGTACGTCTGAGCTTGATGATGTTTGTCCAGTTCTTTATCTGGGGAGCATGGGCACCTACTCTGGGTTCTTACATGAATGCCGAGGGGATTGGAGAGCAAGTCAGCATCGCCTATGCGCTAGGTCCCATTGCCTGCATCATTGGCCCTTTCTTTCTGGGCATGGTTGCAGACCGCTTCTTTGACTCAGAAAAGCTGCTGGGCGCACTCATGCTTGTTGCCGGGGCAGCCATGTGTGCAATGCCGATGGTGGCTGGCACGAGTCTGTTCCTGCCTCTGCTGGGGCTTCATGCACTCTGCTATTTCCCGACTCTTGGGCTGACCTCCTCGCTGGCATTTCATCACACGAAAAATCAGGAGAAGGAGTTTCCTGTTGTCCGCGTTTTCGGGACGATTGGCTGGGCTGTTATCGGACTGCTTATGGGGTATGTCCTGAAAGTGGATGGCACAGAAATTCCTCTCTATATTGGGGGCGGTGCCGCTCTTTTCCTTGGCCTGTACAGTTTTACTCTTCCATATACACCGCCTCCATCAAAAGGAGAGACTACCTCCTGGAAGCAGATTGCCGGGATTGATGCTTTTAATGCTCTGAAAAGCAAGTCTTTTGTGGTATTTCTGGCAGCAGCTACGCTGATCTTCATTGCGTTTGGAACATATTTCCCGTACGCGCCACTCTACTTTTCTGCGGTCCATGAAGGATTCTTTTCCGATACGAATCTTTTTGCCAACCCCAGTGGAGAAATGGCATGGGGACAGGTGAGCGAGATTTTCTTTATGCTTTTGATTCCGTTTTTCTTCCGGCGGCTGGGTGTAAAGTGGATGCTCCTTCTCGGTATGCTTGCATGGGTGGTTCGCTTTGCCATCTTTGCTTTGGGGGCAAGTGTGGGGATGTTCTATTTCATTCTGGTCGGAATTTTGATTCACGGAATTTGTTACGACTTTTTCTTCGTTACAGGTCAGATTTATCTTGACAAAAAAACCACTAAGGAGGTCCGAGGGCAGGTACAGGGACTGCTGACACTCCTCACACAGGGTGTCGGGTTTTTCTTGGGAACCCAGCTGAGTGGTGCCTATGTGAATAATTACGGGGCAAACGGACAGCTTGACTTGCCAGGCTGGGGGACATTCTGGCTCATCTTTGCGATTGCCACATTTGTATTCTCGCTGGCTTTCGTATTTCTGTTCAATGATCGAGTTGCGGACCACAAGCAGTCTGCGGACCTTCAGTCTGTATAACAATTTACCTTCAAACCACAGTTATTTTTACCATGACCAATCGTGTATTTTTCGTTGTTGTAGCGGGATCGCTGCTTTTGATGGGTTGCGGCACCTCTTCGGAGGAAGCTGCACCGGAGGAAACAGTTGAAGAACCCGTCACCACTGAGGCATCCTGGCAGGAGCTTGGGGCGGATCAGTGGCGAAGTTATGCAGGGGAGGGACTGCCAGAAGCCTGGCAGACAGATGACGAGGGAGCTCTGCATTTTACCGCAGAAGGAGAAGGGGGAGATATTGTTACGGTGGAGCAGTATGAAAACTTTGAACTTGAGCTGGACTGGAAAGTCTCCCCGGGAGGAAATAGTGGTATCATGTTCCGGGTATCGGAGGATCACGACTACCCTTGGCGTAGCGGACCAGAGTATCAAATCCTGGACAATGAGGCACATGCGGATGCGCAAGAGGGGGAGGACCGTCACGCAGGGGCCAACTATGACATGCATGCTCCCTCGTCCGATGTAACCAATCCTGCCGGAGAGTGGAACAGTGCACGGATTGTCGTTGACGGAGCAAAGGTAGAGCACTGGCTGAATGGTATAATGGTCGTGTCCTACGAATTGTGGAATGACGAGTGGAATGCCCGGATTGCGGAAAGCAAATGGCTGGACATGAAAGATACGTATGGACTGACCAAGGTCGGCCACATCTGCCTGCAGGATCACAGTGATCCGGTCTGGTTCAGGAACATTCGCATCCGTTCCCTCCCGGGATCCCCGGATGCATAATTGAGTGCATTCTCATCTGCTTTTCTGAGCAACGCGCAGCGTTGCATGAAATGCATGCGAGGATATGTTGATTGCAGTGTTGTTGTCGGGCGGAGGGTTGCCGGGAATGAATCTTGGCTTGATACCTGTGGGCCGCAGCTTTTGGGAAGAGGCAGGCCTAGGTAACTGGGCCGAGCTGTCCACAGCTTTTATGGCAGTGTTGCGACAAGCCTCTTCCTGCAACACTGCACTGATCGGAGAGCACGTCTCTTGCATTCGGGGATTAACTGACCATTTCAGGGCAGTTTGCGTTTGACTGCGATGGGGATGCCCTCCTGTTTCTGGCACTTCCCGTGCAAATACAAAGTCATGGAATGTGGCAAGGTATTTGTATCTTCCCCTTTGCGTTCTGACAGGAATGCGGCATTGTCTCCACCTGACTTCAAATACTTCTGATGAGATTTCTGGTACTTGCACTTTCCATCGTATTTGCCGTGTCACTCAGTTCCTGTGATACAAACGATACAAAGCAGTCTGCAGAGATTACGATTGGTTTGGCAGCACCGATAACAGGCTCACTGGCTCGGGTTGGACAGGACATGCGTTTGGCGGCGGAAATGACCACTGCACTCGCCAACGATTCCCTGTCGGAAGGAACCCCGCCTTACCGCCTCCTGATTGAGGACACCAAGAGTACGGCAGATGGGGCAGAGGAGGCATTCAAAAAGCTGATTGCCGGCGGGGTCAGATTCGTTATTGGTCCATATACATCTGCCAATACAAAACGCATCCTTCCCCTGATTGACGAATCAAAGGTTGTTACTATTGCTCCTGCCTCTGCTGCCGAGGGACTGGCTGCCGAGTCTGAATGGCTATTTCGTACTTCACTTGCCGTAGATACCTTAATCTTCTCAGGCGTACACAGAACCCACGATCTCCTGCGATATAGCCGTGTCGCATCACTGACGAATGGAGCGGACCGGTTTTCCAAGAGTGCACGAGAAGCATTCATTAAAGAGATCGGGAAGATTAGCGGGGTTACCCATGCCAGGCAAGAAAACTTCAGTCGATTTGAAGACGAAGCTTTGCCTGAAATTGATTCCCAGATCAGATCTCTCCAAAGTGTGACCCCTAAACTGAATGCCATCTTCTTTTTCGGGCTTGCCCCTGATCGTTACCACTTTATTTTGAGGGCATATGCACTGGGCTTGCGAAATGTGTCACTGATCATGCCGTTGCTCAGCACCTCTGACATCCGTCTGGCTCGGGAAAAAGAACCGCTGGCAACCGATGGAATTCTTGCGGTCCATGTATGGGCGGCTGGCAGTACTCATCCTGCCAGTCAGGCATTTGTAAAAGCCTACCAAAAACGGTACAGTGCCGTCCCGAATGATTTTCATGCAAGGACATATGCAGCAGCAGACCTTCTTCTGAGAGCAATTGAGGATGCCGGCTCTGGAAATGCAACCAGACAGGCAGTTCGTGATACACTGTCTGCCATGCGAAAGGTGGATACCATCTACGGCGCGTTTTCGTTTGACAAGAATGGTGATGCAAACTATAAACCGGTAGTTGGTATTGTGCGTGACAACGACATTATACTGCTTGATGATTGACGGAGTATCCTGTTCCATCGCAGATGCACTCATCTGTTCCAGAAAAACTCAAGATGCCACAGGGAAAATGATTGCAAGGAATCCTTCAAGGGAGAAAGGGCAGATGCTGAAAATGGATTGCCTCAACCTGACGATTTTCTGATAAAACCAGTACAGATATGAACTTGCGAGACGAATTAGAGCGGAACAGGGAAGCCGTGGACTTTATTGAAGAGTACACGGGTTTCTGGAGGACCCTGGATGAGGTGCCTGAACTGCTCCGTGAAGATGCACTCAAGTATCTCCGTGCAATGCAGGCCAAACATCAAGAAATTGCGGATACTTACCGGCAGGTGGCAGACGGCACGAAAGAGCAATCATTCCACGATCATCCCGATTTTCAGGACTTTCACGAGGGACTGATGGAAGCAAGCCAGTGGGACCAAAAGATAGGGGATTACATTCGGGAGGTCAAAGAACTGGAACGAATGATCAGGGATGACTTCTGAAAAGACTCTGACCAAAATGGAGGAAAAGAAGATTGTTGAAGAGGTACTAGTGAAATCAGTGTGAAAAAGCAATGGAAGCAATAAATACTGACCAGCTCACAGGCGGTGCTCTCCGGCAATTGAACGGAGAAGTCGCTCAGAAAATGGCTGGTGATTGTGTTTTCGTAAGATGCAGTTTGGTGCCACCCCTCGACGATGAATTTCGGGTTGTAATTGAGCAGATCAAATATGGTAGCTCTGGGCAGCACCTGATCGTTATCCTTGAGACACGTGGGGGGTTTATGGAGACAGTAGAGCGGTTAGTTGCGGTTATGCGAAGCCATTATGATCGTGTCTCTTTTGTTATACCAAACTTTGCATATTCTGCGGGCACTGTTCTTGCTCTTTCTGGTGATAGAATCTACATGGACTATTATTCGGTTCTTGGACCGATTGATCCTCAATATGGTGATAGCGATGGAAAACTCCTCCCCGGGTACGGATACTTGGCAAAGTTCCAAGAGATTACGAACTTGATAAACGATAGTGAAACCGTAGAAAAGTGCAGAGCTGAACTTGTATATCTGATCCAAAAATTTGACCCGGCTTTGTTATTTCACATTGAACAAGGAATTGAGCACGGTATTTCTCTGATCTCAGAATGGCTACCAAAATACAAATTCAAGGATTGGCATGAGACTGAGAGCAAACGGAAAAAGGTCACCTCAACCATGAAGCGAAACCGTGCTAAAAAGATTGCAAAAATACTTGGTGATGCATCAAAGTGGCATTCTCACGGACGGGGTATTTCTATGAAGGACTTGTCGGGGGCAGATATCAAGTTACATATTGACGATTTTGGGATAGATCAAGATCTGAGTGAGAAAATCAAAAATTATCACGGGCTTTCAGTGGATTACTTCTTGAACAAGCTCGGTTTTGCAGGGTACATCCACTCTCGCATGGGTATAAGGAAGGTACTATGAAAACTTCAAAGACATCAGTTAGCAAAGATAACAGGTTCAAAAAAATACTGGATGATGCGGGGCGTGCTTTACGAACTGCGGATGATTTCAGTTTTTTGAATAATGTGCCACAAGCCAGTGATAGCAATAAGGCCAGAATTCCATTTCCATATGGAAAACAGCCAGGGAAGCAAGCAGGTTGGGAGTTGCCCTCGGAAATTCTGTATCCATATAACGAAACTCGTACGGAGGTAGACAAGTCGTAAAAATGTACTGTGTGCCAATGCCTTGTGGGCTATTTCTGTTCAGGGTTAAAAATTCTGGTACTATTGCAAATAATTAGTGTCTGTCCGAAAATTCACAGCAACCCCCAATACGGTAGATTCCAGAGGTATTTTGCCCCACAGCGTCATGTATGGCGCGATTCAGATGCTTGTTCGCTATGAGAGATTCGGGGAAATCTTCCACGAAGATTGCGTGTTTATGGACGCTGTTCGGGGATTTCATGCTCCAATCCACCAAAGAGCTTCCATCTTCGTCAGGAAAAATACCAAAAAATATCTCCAAAAACCCCTCATACGCTCTCTAAACGGCATATATTGGCGATATTCTGAATTTTCGGACAGACACTAATTATGGCGGAAATTCAGATTTCCATGAAAGAAGAGGATGGCTATTCTGACATTCTCGAAATTACGAGAGCCTCCTGCGATGGCAGGGAGTCGTTGAATTTTCCCGTTGATGCGTTCTGCTTTGGTACGGGGCTGTTCGTGCCACAGCGCACTGCAGACCCCAACAAAATCCCTCTCAAAGGTGTTGGTGCACCCTGACTGCCTGCTTTATGCCCGTATCTCTGGCACTGGCAAGCCAGAGCTGAAGATCATCATAGGCTCGGCACCGGAAGATACTCTTCCCTGGTAGCAGTTTCTCGCGCAAAAACTTGGCTCTTCCACAAATTTAGTGAGGAGCAACTTAAAACCTGCTGATGTCTTTAATGGGTTTCGGGTCATATATGTTGCGCGAATCAGCGTGCTGATCTGTCGCAATCCTTTATCATTTCACCATACAAATCAGCAGGATGAACATAGAAATCAAGCAGGTTGCAAAGATCGTAAAGAAGCTGGGGCAGTGGGTAATTTCCCGCATTGCGGAGGATGATTCGGGGAATCTGGAAATTCATGTAGCGTGCGAGGAGGTGTCGGAGTTTGCATGTCCCAAGTGCGGGGAGGCATGTCCGGTGTATGATCGCCGTCCACGCCGGTGGCGGCATCTGGACGCATGGAAGTACCGCACGTATCTGACGACAGATCTTCCCCGTGTATCGTGTCCAGCGCATGGAGTGCGGACGATAGCCATTCCGTGGGCGGACCGGAGTGCGCGGGTAACGTATGAACTGGAGGCACTGGTGATTGACTGGCTGCTGGAAACGACGGTCTCTGCGGTTTCCCGCAAACTTGGACTCAGCTGGACGGCCGTGGACGGGATCATGCAGCGGGCGGTAGAGCGCGGGAAGTCCCGGAAAAAGAAGGAGACCGTCAAGGATATTGGCGTGGACGAGACCTCCATTAAACGGGGGCACAATTATATCACGGTGGTCATTGACGCAAAGAAGGGGGTAGTGGAGTATGTGGGAGAAGGGCGCAAGAGAGAGTCCCTGGGAGCGTATTACAAGGGGCTGAGCCCCGAGCAGCGAAACGGAATTGAGAGTGTCAGCATGGACATGTGGCCGGCGTACATTCGCGAGACGGACGACTGGTTTCCGAATGCAAAAGAGATCACCGCCTTTGACAAGTTTCACGTTGTGAAGTACATCGGGGAAGGCGTGGACACGGTTCGCAAACAGGAGCACCGGGCACTGAAGAAGGAAGGGCGGGAGGACCTGACCGGAACCAAGTATATCTGGCTGACCAATGAGGAGAATCTGTCAGACAAGCAGCGGGAACGGTTCGAGTCCCTGCGGGACAGTCAACTGGAAACGGGCAGAGCATGGGCGATCAAGGAAACCGCGAAACACCTGTGGAACTACTCGGATCGCGACTATGCCCGCAAGGAATGGGAACTCTGGCTGGAATGGGTCAGGGAGTCTGGACTGGAACCCATGATCAAGGCCGCCGATACGATCCGAAAGCATCTGTGGGGAATCATCAATGCCATCCTGCTGCGGGTAACCAACGGCCCCTCCGAAGGCATGAACAGCCGAATCAAAATGATCAAAGTCCGGGCACGGGGATTCCGAAATACACAGCGATTCATCAACGCCATTTACTTCTATCTCGGAGGTCTGAATCTGTATCCCTGAAGCGTCCAAAAACAATCCATTCCACTAAAAATAATGAAGAGCCAAAAACTTTACTCTTACATTCATAGTGGCATGAAGGGTAATGGAATGGTGTCCCCAAATACGTTTTCTACACTAATTGCAGTAATACCGGAAAATTCTCCATACAAAAAGGGGCCTTCAACAAATTTAGTGGAGGCAACCTAAAACTGTCTGGTGGTTTAAATGAGTTTCGGATCCGTTGGTTGCTGTCTTTCGCCTGACGGTTCTGTACGCATTTCTCTCCATTCAGACATCCATCACAGTCGTATGAAAGTAGACATCAAGCACATGAACAAGATCTGTGGAGTGGAAGCTCCGTGGACGATTTTTCGGATCATCTCCAGGGAGAGCGAGAAGGAGGTGGAGGTTCACGTAGCGTGTGCGGAGGAGGAGTCCTTGCCCTGCCCCACCTGTGGACAGTCGTGTCCCGTATATGATCGTCGTCCTCGTCGGTGGCGACATCTGGACATGATCAAGTACCGTGCGTATGTGGTGGCGGATGTTCCGCGTGTATCGTGTCCAGAGCATGGAGTGCGCACGGTGTCGGTTCCGTGGGCCTCCCGGAGTGCCCGGGTGACGCATGCGTTTGAGGTGCAGGTGATTGACTGGCTGCAGGAGACCACGATCTCTGCGGTGTCGCGCCGGCTTGGGATGAGCTGGACGGCTGTGGACGGGATCATGCAACGCGCGGTAGATCGCGGGCTTGCCCGAAGAGAGCAGAAGGTCGTGAAGCATATTGGGGTGGATGAGACCTCCTACAAGAAGCGACACAATTACATTACGGTAGTGATTGATGCGAAGACAGGCAAGGTGCTGTATGTGGGGGAAGGACGCACGAAAGAGGCACTTGGAGCCTGGTATGAGAGCCTTTGTCCAGAGCAACTGGAGGGGATAGAGAGCGTCAGCATGGACATGTGGCCTGCGTTTATCAAGACGACAGAGGAGTACTTGCCGGCGGCCAAAGAGAAGATCGCCTTTGACAAGTTCCATGTCGTGAAGTACATTGCCGATGGCGTAGATACGGTTCGCAAACAGGAACACAGGGCGTTGAGGAAGGAAGGGCGGGATGATCTGACAGGAACGAAGTATGACTGGCTGACCAATGAAGAGAATCTGTCGGAGAAGCAGAAAGCCCGGTTTGAGGGGCTGCGCCAGAGTACGCTGAAAACAGCCGAAGCATGGGCGTTCAAGGAAGCCGCCAAATACCTGTGGCAACATTCAGACCGCACCCATGCCCGCAAGGACTGGGAACGCTGGCTGGCATGGGTGACGCGGTCTCAGCTGGAACCCATGAAAAAAGCCGCCAAAACGATTCGGGAGCACCTGTGGGGCATTATCAATGCGATCCTGCTACGAGTCACCAATGGTCCCTCCGAAAGCATGAACAGCCGCATCAAAACAATCAAAGTGCGAGCACGGGGATTCCGAAATCACGAACGCCTGAAAACCGCCATTTACTTCTATCTCGGAGGTCTGAATCTGTATCCCTGAAGCGTCCAAAAACAACCCCCTCCACTAAAAGTAATGAAGAGCCACAAAAAGAAGAAGGGAAGGGTTTATCAAAGAAGGATCAAGGCCATGCACAAGATCAAGGGTGAACAAGAATTACGCACACAATCTACCGAATCGTGAAGGCGATCTCAAACAACATCAAACAGGCGGCCGACTTGTAGCGGATTTGCCGGACTACATGTGGCGGAATCACTGGGCGATTTGACCGTAATACACACATTGCTCCATCTATCACTTGAACCAACCAGCTATTGCCCGGAAGCTGCCTGAATGCGTGAAACCAGCTGACATTGGCACCATCCTACTCTGCCCATACCCAGCGAAATCAAAAGAATCGGACACATTCATATTTACAGCTTGATTTTAGTTCGATCTGGTCGTATCTCTTGGAGAGAATATGAATCCGAAAGAGCCAGGAATTCCCTGATTTGCTTCCTTGGCCAGCTCTTCGGCAGTCCATGCGTAAGCGTCCGAACAGCCCTGTCTTGCCCCTGTATTTTGGCATACGCCCCTGTCTAGGGTTGGTGCCTTCCTGCGGCATATTCTGTGAGGGGATCAGGGATTCCGAAGGCAGAGAGGTTCTGTGTGTTCCCGGGAGTTTCCGTTTGTGATTCTCGTCCCCTGTTCTGTGCGGGTCTGCCGGGTGCGTCCTACTTTTTCTGGCGGGAACCAAGCGATGGTTTTGGATCCCGTGTCGTTCCCGCGGGGAAGCGGGGGAGGCTATGCTGCCTTGGCGAGTGGCACTTGTTGTTCTTCCTGCCGGGTCGCCTTCCAGTGATGAGGCAACAGCGTGTGGAGCTCTTCGTCAGGCGTGGTTTCCACGCGCCTCAGGATATCCATCAGCCACTCCTGCGGATGGACTTCATGGAGTTGGCAAGTACTGAGCAGAGAGTAGATCGTGGCTGCATTGGCGGCGGCCGCATGCGAGCCGGCAAACAGGTAGTTCTTGCGTCCCAGTGCAATGGGACGCACCCGGTTCTCCACGAGATTGTTGTCAATCTCCACGCGTCCATTGCGGGTGAAGCCGCTCAGGCGATCCCATAGCTTCAGGGTGTAGCGCACGGCTCTGAACCAGAAGGTGTCATTGTCCCCGGTGTGTTCTCGCAGGAGGGCTTCCAGCACCTGCAGGATGGGGACGGACTGCTCCTGGCGCACCCGCTCCCGCTCCGCAACGTCTGCCCCCTGCTCGCGAAGCTCGTCCTCCACCGCATACAGATGCTGAATCAGCACCACAGCCTGTTCCGCCTGGGGGGAGTTCTCTCCCTCGGCACGCAGAGCATTCTTGAATTTCCGCCGGGCATGCGCCCAGCACGCAAACAGTTCAATCCCGTCTATTTTTCCAAACTGATGGTAGACCGCATAGCCGTCGGTCTGCAACTCTCCCCGGAACCCCTCCAGCATTTCCGTCGGCCCTGCCCGGGAACGCGTCGGCTGGTAATCCACCAGGATCAGTCTGGAGATGGGACAGGTATAGAAAAAGTACCAGCCCCTGTGATAGGTCCCACCGGCCCTGCTTTTCGCCCGATCCTGCACCAGAATGCGGGTTTCGTCTGCCTGAATATAGCCATCTGCCAGCACTTCCATGCGCAGGGGATGGTTCAGGCGATCCAGCCGGGAGGCCACCAGGTGTACCCAGTCCGTTGCCGTGGACTTGGAAATCTGTACGCCAGATTCCAGATGCAGCTGCTTCACGATCCGCTCAATCGGGAGGTGATAGAGATACTTGGAGAGCACCAGATGGGTCAGCAGGCTCTCATCCGCCCGGCACTTGCGCAGTCCGCGGTCGGTGGGCAACGGCGCCTCGCACAGTTTCGTGCCGTCTTCCCTCGCAAAGACCGGATACAGTTCGCACTTGACATACAACTGTCCCGGTTTGCGGGCCAGCTTTTCTCTCTCCACATACCCGACGAGTTTGGCATCGGGGGGAAGGTTATCCGGGGGATCCATGCGGACCGTTTCTACGGGCAGTCCTGCGTTCTTCCAGAATTCTTTCCCCATATAGACGCGCTTTTTCCCGGTCTTCTTCCGCCTCTCTTTCCGCTCCACCTCGTGCCAAGCGGCAGCAGAGACCTGATCTGGAAACATCTCATACTGGCTACGGTCATGCCGCTCGCTTTTCGGTCGATACTTCTGACTTCTCACGAAGGCAAGCTCCTGTTTGAGGGCGCGGATTTCTTTGCGCAAGTCTTGGATCTTTTTCTCTTGGGTCTCGCACTTTGCCCGCAGGGTCTTGCTCTTCCGGTCTTGGGTCTCGCACTTTGCTTCCAGGGTCTCCATCTCCCGGTCTCTGGCTTCGCACTTCGTTCGCAGGGTCTCGCACTCCCGGTCTAGGGTCTCAATCTTCTGGTCCCTGGCTTTGCACTTTGTTCGCAGGGTCTCGCACTCCCGGTCTAGGGTCTCAATCTTCTGGTCCCTGGCTTTGCACTTTGTTCGCAGGGTCTCGCACTCGGCGGTCTTCTTCCGAAGAGCTTCCAGAATCTCCTGGGGCGGGGCGTGCTCGGACAGGATGGGAGCGATGCGTTCCATGCTGGAAATATACGACATAAAATACTAAAAGTGCAAATTTATGCAACATAAATATAAATACTGTTCGTGAATCCATCCCCACCCAAGATCCCCTTCCAATACAGCTACTCCAGCTTCCAGGAAAAATCCCCGGCATGGAATCACGAAGAGACAACAGACTGCCAGAAGAACCCGCAGACCGATAACACGACCACCCCTCGGTCACAGAGTGGACTCAGGAAGGCACAAATCCACCATACCAACGTATCCCCCCTGACAGCTTATATGGAGGCTGTTCGGACGGATACGTCCATGCTTCGTTTCTGCCGCTAGTTGCCTCCCGTACAAGTCGAACCTCACTCTCCGTTACGGTGGAGGCATCATTGTCCCATGCGGTTCGGATATAGCTTAGGAGTGCAGCCATTTCCCGATCATCCAGATAAGTTTTCCAGGGTGGCATGGCACCAGTATAGACAGTGTTTCCCACTTGAAGCGGTCCCATTACTCCATCCAGAACAATTCGGATAAGCTGCCCTTTATCTCCCGTAACCCGGTCAATTTCGTTGAGTGGAGGAAATACACCGGAGATTCCCTCCCCGTTTGCCTGGTGGCAGGAACTACATCGAGTCATGTATAATGCCTCCCCGTCTGGTATTGCTGATCCCTGTGCAATGCCATGTTCTGTCATCAGAATCAGGGCTGCCAGAACAACGAAGAGAGAGCGGTAACCACAAGACGGAAATACCATAAGCAGGTACGTCTTGACATCCCTGGGATGACAAAAACCAGGATGGGTTACCACCGACATACTTGAATGAGTCACCGTATCACAGTTCTGGAACTCCTATCCCTGACATGCTTATAGCAATGTGCCCCGATCAGACTGCCAACAGATAGCTTACTCATTCGAGTTTGATTGACCCTGTGAAGAGGAGGATTCCCGGATCCAGCGATATCTTGTCACCTTGGCATTTGGCCCGGCATCCCAGAACCCGTCAAATTCAGCGACATAAATACTTCCATCCGGTCCAACTTCCATGGAAATCGGTGCTGTATCCAGGAGTCGGTCAAATTGTTTGATATTCACCAGTCGTTTGGCTGGAATTTGAATGTAGGGGATATTCTGACGGACATCCTTTTCCCGATCATTCTCAAACACTCCGTCCACAAGTTCCCCGTACTTGATCCAGCGTCTTGCCCAGTCAAATACAAAGATTTTATCGTTCAGGACAGGGCCATAGGAGTACTGTCCGTCAGAGCGATATATCGGACTACCCGTAGCTGATTGACCACCATGTTCATACGTGTACTCCCAGAACGGAGGGACATAATTCGGGATCAGCTCTGGTGTCCACTCATTATAAAATAATCTCCCGAGGGTACGAGGCCAACCGAAATTCTCCCCTCCACTCGTCGAGATATTATACTCGTCGTAGTCGTACGAAGCATCCGGTCCCACAACACCGATATACAATGCACCTGTTTCAGGGTCTACCTTGAATCGGTATGGGTTGCGAAGCCCGTACGCATAAATCTCCCAGCGTACTCCGGGTACTCCAAAAAACGGGTTATCATGCGGGATTGTACCATCCCGGTGAATACGCAGAATTTTCCCGCGCAAGTCCTGCAAATTTTGTGCGGAGCGTTCCGAGTCCACAATGCGTGCCCAGTGATAATCCTTGAGATCATGTGTGGTCATAAATGCAGCCAGCCGCTCACCCGATATCTTCCATTCGGGGCGTACCTCAGACATTCCGATATCTCCAGTTGAAATATAGAGCGTAGAGTCCAGCCCCCATTCGAGATCTCCCGCCTGGTGGCAGCATTGAGGTTCTGTCGGAACACGCACGAGAACATGTTCTGATGTAAGGTCAAGTTTCCCATTCTTATAGATGAACCGGGAAAGCGTATTGATGAAGGTATGCGGTTCGGCATAGTACAGATAAATGAACGGCGATCCCTGATAAAATTCGGGGTCAACTTCTATCCCATATAGGCCATGCTCCACATTTGTGGGATCAGTAGTCGGCAAGTGCGCAATTTGGGTTACTTCGCCTGTCTTTGCGTCATAGCGATGGATCTTCCCGCGCAATTCTGCAATCCATACATTCCCCTGCTCATCAACAGCGATATCATCAGGCCATACATTCTCTGCGATGACTTCTTTGGTTCGGTACCCGGAAAAATCTGCATCTGTATGTCCAGCAGCCATGCGTATGCCCTGCAGGATATGTTCTGCAAATGACGGGGTTCGCCATGTGTCTGCAAAGTGTCCCAGAGCAGTCACAAATACCCGACCACCATTATGCATCCGTATCCAGCTAAGTGGATAATCGTTCTGCTCTGGCCCTGCAACGGATTCTGTCAGTTCCACGGTTTCTGTGTCCAGAGACAGCAAAACCTTGGAGTTCCAGCGGGGATTGACATCCAGTACATAAATCTCTTCATGAACCCATAGATCTTCTCCAAGATGGCGAGTCGCTGGTGTATCCGAATCCTCTACCAAAGCCCGGACACTCTGTGTCCACGGATGACTGTCAAATAGCCCGCCGCCAACCATGGCACGATAGTCCGCAGAGTGATACAGTGCATCCAGCCCCGCATGGGCAACGGCAATCCCCTTACCTTGGGCAAGGAATGCCATGATGGCTTCCACATGGCTTGAATCAACGGTCTCTCCCGCATATTCCGGCTCTTCTTCGGTCTGCCGGACTCCGTCAAATGGCATTGGGCCAAATGCGCCGTTGATAGTACCGAGTATCGTTTCCTCTTCAAAAGTCCCGAAGGCATGGAAATCACCGAATTCGTCCAGATTGAAATGAAATCTGAACGAGTCTGCGCTGAGAACCAGTTCGTCCATCGGCACGATTCGTTCGGGAAATTCCAGTACACCCGCGTTCCCCTCAAATCTCAACAGAACCTCCATCGTTTGTGGACCCGTAATCGTAATCGCATACTTCACCGGGGGAGGAGCACTTGCAACTCCAGTGACTGGAATTTGCATCCCGCCCATTGCCATCATACCCTGCAATGAATCATTCTGTATTCCCAGTTTTATCTCTCCAATTCCCATTCCACCTGTGTCCCAGAGAAATTGAAGCGAATCGGCATCCAGCCGAATCTTTATCAGTTGCGCCGGATCAGGAAACAGATGGAACTTGACCATGCCCGTGAGAGAATCGGCTTCCTCACTGATTGCCACTTTCCCCCGAATTTCATTGTCCGGCACTTGTAGCAGAAGATCAAAATTGGCCAGCGTCCCTTCCATCATGCCCTCATCTGATTCCGTGGGGATGTCTATGCCCGAGTGAGACAATCGGAGAGTTGAGTTGGCAAGAAAAAGAACGTTGTACTGATCCAGAACATCCAGATGCAGCATGTTAACATCTTCCGTAGTATCCACTTGGAGTTCCGTTGTCTCGCTGAGTGCCATCATGACATCTTTCTGGGCTTCAATGGCAGCACCATGCCGAAATGCCTGTGTCGCCGTTACCATCAACACACGAATCTTGTCGCGTGTGTCTAGGGGTTCCCAGCAGTTCCGCAAGAGACCCGTATCCCTCTTGCGGAATGGGACGAATTCGGATATTTCTGAAGGCAACGCGTGAACTGTCGTCGTGATTTTGGATGCCAATAAAGCCTTCCCTGCCCCGATTTCCCATGTAATCGTTCACCTTTACACCATTATGCTTTACCTCATATCTTTGTCCAGTGACGCGAATATGAAACTGATTCCACTCTCCGGCGGGGCGGGGATTGGAACGGAATGGCTTGCTGAAAGAGTAAATGCTTCCTGTCTTGTGATCAGGATCACGGCTGTCATCAACCTGGATTTCATACCCTTCACGGACAGCAACCCAAGGGTCGTCTGTTTCCGGGAATCGCACAAAGACACCGCTATTTGCCGTATGCTTGTTCGTCTTCCACTCCAGTTCCAATTCAAAATCCCGAAAGGATTCCTTCCCGTAATAGAACAGTCCCATTCCACCCCGACTAACCATGGATCCATCTGCTTCAAGCGTAAACTGTCCTGGTCCAGCCTGCTGCCATCCCTCCAGTGAAGAGCCGTCAAAGAGCGTTTGCCATTGCGCCTTGACGGGAAGGACTCCTCCCAGTGCTGCCAAAAGAGTAATACAGCATGCTCTGCGCAAAATACTGGATGCTGTTTGCTCCATCACATCGTCGTTATTTGTTGTCAAGAATCCCCAAATACGTAGCATGCTCCAACGCAGTATCTATCCCGCCTTCCATCATGGTTGGCGTTATAGTTCCATCGCCATTTTCGTCGTGCCCTGATCTGCATCTGTCCAAAAGAACTGCCATATGGGATGCATGCTCCCGGGCCATGGCGAGATTTCCGTGATAGTCTGTTTTCAGGATATTGAGTGCCTGCGCATAGGCCTCTCCCAGCCAGCCCGTATCTGCACTCGTATTCCAGAATCGGGTAGGGGCATCCCATACATGGGTCAGATCAATCCGTGGCTGACGTTCCCCCTTGGTCACGCCATCACTGAGACGCATCCATCCGATCACATTGCTCAGAGAAGCTGTGACATGTTCTGCATGAGGCTTGCCCTCTACATCTGACAGCATGCGGATAACGGTACGCCCCCGTCCCATAATTCCCAGTTGTGCCGGATCCGGGATCAATGGAGGCTTGGAACCATGACGTTTGGAATGAGCCTCGTCAAACTCCGTCCCGTCGGTTTGCCACCTCGTTTTCCATCCGTGGACGGAGGCGGCCCCTGTTTGGGTCAGTAGCCCCGACGATGCGCCCCAGATACTCTTGATAACAAGGTCGGCCTGAACTTTGATTTCCTGGATCTCTGTGGACTGCGCCGCATTCCGACTGGCGGCGAATGCCTGATCAAACAGTTGATCAATATCATGCAGATATACCCCAGCCTGGCTCTGTGCCTCGGAGAATGATGGTACAGCAAATATGGCTGTACAACAAATGACGGGGAAGAATTTGTTCATATCGTCGGAGAGATATTTGCATGATTTTGCAGGCAGACTCATTATGGAATCAAACATTTCAACAGGCACCGCATGGAAATCACTGGACGGTTATGGAATCTTGACAGACACAAATAAATGAGAGGTCAGTTGTCTCCCGCCTGAACTGCAATCTGGTTTCCATGTACCTGGATCACACCGGGTACATCCATAAGAACTCCCAGCAATGGAGTACCAAAATAATGAAAATCCAGTACTTTAATTTCAGCAGTTGAATATACACCAACACACTTCAAGTTCACAGACTCCTGACTCTGACGGTCACATTTTACATCGTGAAGGTGAATTTTCAAAAAAAAGCTGAACACGGAAAAGGAGAAACAAGAAATGTCTCACAGAGCATGCAAATGCGGATTCGTGCTGAAATTTCAAATGGAACCCATTGAAGTCAGGACAGACTGGCAGCTCAACCGCACCGGATATCTGGGAACCACCCTCGCATGGTACATCCTGAGGGGTGGCTTCCAGATTCGGGCATGACTACGGCACGATATCTCCGCATGGCCACGGGTAAAGCCAAAAATAAACTAGAAGAGCCTCTTGCAAAATTTCCAGATAATAGAAAAATATCACTCTGAGAGTGACGGGGTGCACATTAGGTCGGGTATAGAGATATTTTTGCAGGAGCCTCTAGAATTGGAATTTCAAACCGGGAGGAACCTTTATGCAATTCATGAGGCGTATGTATGTCATTATCTCCGAGGTCCCATCACGAACCCTGAAGTGAGGCCTCCACGCATAGAGAGGGTGGAAAATTATGCATCTGACTGTGTGTTCATTGAAACTGGTATTTCCGGGAAAATCTTCATCTACGGGGCTTGATCACTCGCAGAAAGGAGTGGTGCCGAAGTCAGCTGGAATTATTTGATCTCAACTTTGGTTGGCGGGGATTATCCCATATCACTCCCAACTTGCGAACAATGTCATGTTTCAACAGGACACTTTTTCGTACCGACCTCAGACACTGTGCGAAGCAGGCGAGACAGCGCGGCATCTTTGCTGGTCTCTCTTGCGTCATTTCATCGAATTGCTGCAGGATTTAACCCACATGGCAGATTTGAAGTCGGGAATGCCTTCGCAGGAGTCTGTCTGTTCAGAGACGGAGGCAGTTTTCGAGAAAAGAGAGGCACAGGTTTCCCCTGCGGGTGGATGTGGTGCCATTTTGGGGTGTTCTCTGGTGCTGTGTATAGCGGCCGTGAATAGTATGGAGGGATATCGTCGGATTCTGGACTTTATCCCCTGCAAGGGGCAAATTCCCTGCAATATTGGATTCAGGATTTGCTGGATCGGAGACTGCGCTGGATTATCCCGGAGTGGCAGAGTTGGATCAAACCCTGACCGACTGCTTTGGTCCGTAACTTCATGCGCAGAGTTGTCAGATGAGCAAGCGCGTCATCAGCTTTCTGTCCGAAGAGGACGCACACCGAGTCCGCGGGGTTGTCAAATGCGCTTATGCTCATCCGAGTTTGGAGCAAGCCCGAACCTTGTACTGATGCAGATTGACCTGACCGTCCATCAAAGTGGACGGATGGAACAAATGAGCCCCAGTCAGTGCAGTTCACGCAGGTCCCGACTGTCGGGCCTGTCTGGGCCGCGGCCCGTTCAATGTGTGACCAATGAATGTGTGACGCACGCCCCAGGCGTAGGTCACTAGCACCATTGCCGTCACCCCCGCCACGACAAGCAGGTACTTCAGATGGTACGAAATCGGCAGATCCAACATGGTCCATTGCCACAGAATCACCAATGGCAGATGCACCAGATACATCCAGTATGTCGAGTCGGAGAGGTACTGCACAACCCGCTGTGTCGTCCTGCTTACCGACGCGAACAACCATCGGAAGCCCCCCATCAGTGCGAAGCACATCAGCCAAGCGAATGAGACCTGAATGACTGCGCCTCTTAGCGAATGCGGGTGGGCAATGATGTATTCAACGTACAGGGCACCCGCTTCTCCCGCCGCGGATATCTGCTCGAGGTGGGCAACCCGGTACAAATCAATCAGCCACATGCCTGCCATGAACAGAAGGGCTGAGGGAAGCAGCCCCGTCACCCACCATCGGTGCACCGTCATCTTCCGCACATAAAAGAACACACCGAAGAAGAAGAAACATGAGTAGTAGAGCAACACTGCCAGCTCGGGAACGAGCGAGTTCACGGTATCCGCCCCGAATGTGAGCGGCTCGCGCATGAACAGCATTGATACTGCCGAGACCGGAATGAGCGACCACCACCGGGAGTTGTTGAACCTCAGCCTCATCCTTGTCAGGACCGTGAACATGAATGTGATGATCAGCAGGTACCACAGAAACCACAGGTGCCCCATTTGTCCAATGAAAATGAACGGTGTGACAAGTACCGTAAGCTGATCATAGATTTCGGTGTACATGTTGCGCTGATCGGCGATCAGCTTCAGCAACCAGACCGTGGCGGGAATCAATGTAAAGCAACCGACAAGAAGCGGAACACCGACGCGCTTCAGCCGTTGTTCAAGGAACGCCGACATGCCGCGGCGTTGCCACAGCAACGCGCTGAAGAACCCGCTCATCAGAAAGAATATCGGCATGCGGAAGCCATGTATCGCGTTGATGACGAGCTTGTAGGTCAGATCGCCGCTCGCCGCGGCATCGTGAATCGGCCAGCGAAATTCCGGGGACGGCAACACAAAGATAGCGGCGTGCAATGTGATACCGAGGAACATTGCTAATGCACGCAACGCGTCCAGATCGTAGTACCGCCGTGTCTCTGTCATAACTGAAATCTCGAAACAGCCAGCAATTTCCAAGCAACTTTCCGAAGCAACTATGGCGAGATGCTCGCTCTATTGGGGCACAACCAGTACCAGATCATACTCGTGATCTACGATCTGGACAGGAACCCGATACGCAAGTTCGCCATCTGTGAAACTAATTTAGCATTTTTCTGCAGTTTTTTTTCTTGAACGAGCGATTTTGCCCTGGAACTGTTCCCGTTCTTCCAGATTTTTATTTTTTCTGATAAAGAGTGCGAGATTTACAGGGAAGAATTTACGGAAAATCAGGCAGGATCGTCGTGTAAATCCTCCAGTCAATGTGGCTGTGAAATTATCAACACGAAATCTGAATCGGAGCGGAAATATCTTCGTTTATAGTACCTTCAAGTGGCAAACTTGCGGATAGAACGGGACAATAAAGCGGACCTTGTTGTCACGTGCTAGTTCCGTGGGGTTGAATGTGAGAGTTCCACCATCATACGCCCCCTGAAACGTATAATCCTGCATGATCCGATTGGAGGTTACACTTCGTTCAAGTTCATACCGGCGAACCTCGTCAAAATTCTTTCCTGTATGCAGCGAAGCATTCGTCACCTCGTAATCTCTTCGGATACGAACCGTCGCAGGAGTGCTCCCCCGCTGGGGTCCTTCCACGAGTATCCACGCTCGCTTTCCCTGAAAAGGCCCTGATGAATCAGTATCTTTGGGGCCCCGGAAGTAACATGCATCCCTGGATGTGTCGTGGTGCACCCCCATGCAAGTACGACCATGCATGTGATCAAAATCGGGAAGTACTTCATTCCGTATCCTGACATATTCAAGTAGTGTCTATCCGAAAATTCACAGTAATCCCAAATACGGGGAATTCTGGAGGCATTTTGCCCCACAGCGTCATATATGGAGCGATTTAGGGGTTCGTTCGCTATGAGCGATTCGGGTAAATCTTGCGCGAAGATTGCGTGTTTAGAGACGCTATTCTGGGATTTCATGCTCCAATCCGCCAAGGGGCTTCCATCTTCATCAGGAAGAATACCAAAAAATATCTCCCAAAACCCCTCATAAGCTTCCTAAACGGCATATATTGGCAATATTCTGAATTTTCGGACAGACACCAAGTAAATTATCGGAGCCTGCATGATTCGGGACAAGGTTAAGCTGGTACCTTCATACCTGTTCAAGTGTCGGGATATGGCAGTCTGTTTCTCAAGCACGGGGCAACCCTTGGCTGAGCCAGAAATGTAACCCTTTCAGGACAGAATCACAGCGGGCCAGTACGCTAGTTGAAACGACCACAGCTTTCACGGTACGCCGTGTGATCTTGACTTCCTGTCCACTTTTGAATGTTGGATTTCTGTATGTTTTTCGCAAGGTGAGAACTGCCATGCCGAGTGCCCAAAGGCAGAACCGCCGTATGCCGGTTTCATGGGACGGAATGAGCAGCGTATACCGGAGTGCATCGTGCAGATGTTGTCTGGCAACGGAGATCAGAGTGTTCATTCCCTGTGTAAATCCTGGATCGGTCGTGTCCCGGGAGAGAGAGCGAAGCTCAAATCCACTTTCAAGGAAGACACTGCGCGGCAGCCAGCATGCACCACGATGTTGATCTTCCCATACATCTTTGAGGATATTTGTCATCTGGAGGCCCTGTCCGAAGGAAGATGACAGAGAGAGAAGCTCCTCTTTTCGTGCTTCAATTTCATCGGAATAGTCGCAGAAGAGTTCGGTCAGCATTTCCCCGACAACACCTGCAACATGATAGCAATAGCGATTCAGATGTTCCAGATCCGTTAATCCTTCCAGGCTGGCATTTTGCTGGAACTCCGCCATGCCATCCGCCATAATGTTTACGCAGCGATGCAGTGCACTCTTCTGGGAGACAGAAAAACGTTCTGTAATCCTTACGATCTGGGGGGTATTGGTGATCAGTTCTCTCTCTCGTTCCGTTGCCGAGAGCGTGAGCAGTTTCGCAAGTTCCTGTGCAAAGCCCTCCGCATCGTGGTTCCCCCTTAATACCTCAAACCACTGGTCAGAAAAATCTCGTTTCTGCCGTGCAGAAAGTGCTTCCTCATCTTCTATGGTATCTGCAATTCTGCATAGCAGGTACGCATTCCCGACTACGGCTCGCAGCGGAGCAGGCAGCTGTGGAATCGTCAGAGCAAAGGTTCGGGAGACATCCTGCAGGATGTCTGTCTGATACATCAGATCTTCTTCAAGCTGCGTCTGATCAACTGCCATGTTTGATTCCAAACTGTATGATTCACTTGCAACGCAAGGACTAGCCAACCTTCTACATGGCGAAGAATGGTGGCATCCCAGAAACAACAGCAGTATCCATCTTCCCTGTTTGCCCCGAAACCGTACTTGTACAACTTGTGTTCCGTCCAATTCCTGAACGGACACCGTTCCAGGATCCGGCAATGATGTGCAAGGCACAGAACAGGCAGCATCCAGAGCTGATATTTAGTGTCTGTCCGAAAATTCACAGCAACCCCCAATACGGGGGATTCCAGAGGCATTTTGCCCCACAGTGTCATGTATGGCGCGATTCAGATGCTCGTTCGCTATGAGAGATTCGGGGAAATCTTGCACGAAGATTGCATGTTTATGGACGCTGTTCGGGGATTTTATGCTCCAATCCGCCAAAGAGCTTCCATCTTCGTCAGAAAAAACACCAAAAAATATCTCCAAAAACCCCTCATACGCTCTCTAAACGGCATATATTGGCGATATTCTGAATTTTCGGACAGGCATTATTTACATCTCAAAGGGGCTGACCTTCAAGAGATGCGGCGCAGTGTACACCTTTTCAGAAATTCGTCTCCAGCACGAAATATCACCGGAAGACGGTGTCAGGGACTGAGACCAGTCACCCCTCGCCACATCAGGTCACTCACAATCGGGAGGCTGATACCCCCATTCACACACGGCAAATCCCCACTCCTCATTGACCCTGTCAATCAGAGCCTGATCAAAATGATAGCGGTTCTTGCGATAGCCGGACAAGGTTCCGAGATATTCTTTAACAGGCTGCCGAGCCTGTTTCCAGCCTGGCAGGTCCAGCTCTGTGTAGATACGTTCCAGGACCCCCATTGCATCCAAATCAAGGTCCTCAAAACGCACTTCAATCAGGCTTCCGTCTGGAATCAATTTCCGGTCATTCATATACTGCCTGGTCATGTCAGCATAATTGTACAATAACGAAGCCTCTATATCGTCCCATTCTACGTTCTGCAACTGGTACTTGGGAATCATGGTACGGTAAAGATTCATCGTGGAAGAGAACACGACGTACGGATTCCGCACGATAAAAATAAACTTTGCCCCTGGAAATAATGAGAGCAGCAGGGCAGTCCGGCCCAGATTGGACGGGGTCTTGAGCACCAGTCGGCGACCATCCGAGGCCAGTGTGGCTTTGCGGAGTACATGCAAATAGCTGTCCGTCCACTCCTGCATCTCGGTTTCGGTCAATTGCATGGTTCCCATTTTTTCAATGAGCTTCTGGGCCCTGCCTGGAAATGAGAGCTGATGTGCTCCCGAAAGCCTCGTGATGGCCGCGAGAGGCACTTCTTCCTCTTGGGGGAGATCCAGGGAAACTGCCATGTTGTCCATCGGGCGTTTTGAGGGAATATGCCGGGCGATGAACCGATCCATCCATCCGCGCGAGATCAGGAAGAAAGTAGAGGCAAGTGCGTGATGGGTTGATACATAGCCCAGTTCGGGATCCTGTGCCATCAAGTTATGAAGGTGAGTCGTACCAGAGCGGGCAAACCCCTGAATGAAGATCGGAGACTGGCGGATTTCTGTATTCGCTACCAGGCGACCATATTGCAGTCTCTCGGCTAGCCGCAATGGT
Source organism: Rhodothermales bacterium (assembly GCA_965203305.1). Taxonomy (GTDB): domain Bacteria; phylum Bacteroidota; class Rhodothermia; order Rhodothermales; family Bin80; genus Bin80. Next base: position 1,337,725 of record OZ241874.1, read on the forward strand.
GCAGTTGCTGCACTCAACGCCAGTACTCCCGCAAATCTGCCCCAGTATCTCGGTTGCACTCCTCCATATTCTCGCACCATGCGCCACCAGAATGGAAGTGATGAGGATGCAAACAGATGCGGTTGAAATTTGCCAGTCTTGGGCATATTCGGAGTTCATTGGTGCGAGGTGGCGCATAGTCTCGGTTCAGCGACGGGGAGAGACAACGATCTTGAAACTGTTCTTCGGAGCCGCAACTGTGGAAAAGTTCATCTTTACCTGATAGTTTGATGGGTGCATGGTGATTTTGGTATGATGAAGCATGGTCGCAAGCGTGAGTGCAAGACAGACTTCCGTGAAGCCACTTCCCAGACAGCGGTGTATCCCCAGACCGAACGGCGCATATGCTCCCGGCTTCTTGTGTTCGACACATCCCGGCAGATAGCGATCAATGTCAAACCGCTCCGGTTCGGGAAAATACTCTGGCATAACATGCATCACAGTGGTCGCAAACATGGCCGATGTGCCTGCCGGAATCACATGTCCTGCGAACTCAAAGGCATTGACCACGGTACGAAAACTGACCGGTGCAATCCGGTACATCCGCAGAGTCTCCATCGCTATACGGTGTGTGACCTCCATCGTACGGAGTTTCTGGGGTGTCGGGCCTCCGTTTGCGAACAGAGCCTCTACCTCTGGTAGCATTCGTTCCATCATCTCCGGGTGCTTGAGCAGGGCATACAGCATAAGGGTGGCAGCATTCGCAACCGTGTGCAAACCCACGAAGAAAGGACTGACACAGGCGGACAACAAGTCTGTTTCGGGCAAAAACTGCGGATCTGCCCGATGCAGTGCCAGAATATCGTCAATCAGATCCCCCTCTCCACGCAGATTTTTGGGGGGGGGGCATTTTCGTGCAATTCTATGATGTGATGGCACAGCGTCTCCAGCCGGGTGTACAGGCGACGCATGCGAGGGGTTCGCAGCATAAACTTGGGGCGGTCCGAGGACAGGACATCCACGATCCGTCCAAAATACTCCACGAGACCCTCCAGATATTCATCTCCCTGGAAACCGATACACAGCTGCCCGATTTGCTTGCCAATCATGCGCCGCAGAACTGGCAGGGCCGGTATCGGCGTTCGCCGGGGCAGTGTGTCAAGTTCCCGCGCCACAACTCCGGCCGCGTCGTCCATACGGTCAAGGAAATACTTTCGCGAATATCCGTTGCTGAACATCTTGCGGAACCGGAGATGCTCGGCACCATCCACACTGGAAATAATTCGGTGAGCACCCAGTGCACGAGCAGTACCATAGAAGAGATCGTGATTGCGGAGGTGTAACCTGCCCTTGCGCTGCAAAAACTGGTTGGCTTCCGGGCCCGCAAGGACAATGAATTTCCGTCGGAACGCGCGGAGCCGGAAAACAGGCCCCAGCTCCCGGTATTGCTGGGCGAGATAGTAAATCAGGTTCTTCCCCATCATGCGAAATGCGTTTCCGGCAATCGGCAGCCCGCCACCGTCAGCAAGGGGGATCGCAGCCAGCGCGCGCGTACGGGCCGCCTTGGAAGCTATATTTGACTGAACCCCTGGAACGGATCGGGCATCTGGAACACCAGCCTTGCGTATGGCTGCAAACACCGTTCGGGCGATCAGATCCATCTTGCCGATCAGCTTGAGCCGATCCCGAACCTCCACCATTTCACCGGGGGACAGGAGCCGTTCAAAGATCCCGCAGGCATCCACAAGAGCAATCAGCATCACATCTCTGGGAGATGGAATCTCCTCCGAGAAGAGAGCAGACATGATGCGCAACTCGACTTCCCGCCCTGCCTCCCCGTCCAGATGTGGATACCGGCGGGAGCGCACGACCCTGTTCGCAACCGAAAGCATCCCTTCGCCTTCCCGCTCTACAATGCCCCGCTTGATGAGGCAGCCGAGCGTATCCTGGTATATCTGGTCCGCGTACGCCGGCTTGGCCAAACAGTCAATCCAGTAAGCCGTATCCCGGGAATCGGCGGACTGGGATATTCGTTTCAGATACGGATCAAGCAGATCATCTCCGACTGGATTCGAGTCCACTAGCAGAAGGGTATCAAGATCGGTGTCAATGCGATTCTCCAGTGCCAGGTCCATCAGTACAGCTCCAGCGAGAGCACACTGCAGGGATCGCTCTGGCACTGGGGAAAGTAATCCAGTATCTTTGTCAAGCAGGAGAAGCACAAGTTCTTCGGAAAACCTGAGTACGGAACTCCGCGAGAGCCTATTCTCATTCATTGATGTTACCATTCGCTGTAACCAAGCACATCCATCAGATCAAAAAATGGTGACCAGAGACACTTTCCCTTGACTTGACGAGCTTCTTGCAAAAACACTTTGATAATCGAACCAGTATGCCTGTGTAAGCCTTATCTAGGAAACTATCGTCCTCAATATAAGGGAATTTTGCAAGAGGTTGTTGATATCCAGTATCTGTCCGAAAATTCATGGCAATCCCATATGCGGGGGATTACGGGGGCATTTTGCCCCACAGCACCTATGTACGGGGCGATTTATGTGTTCATCAGATATGGGAGGTTTGGGGAAATCTTACACGAAGATTGTATGGTTATGGACCCTGTTCGGAGATTTAACGCCCTGATCCGCCAAAGAGCTTTCACCTTTGTCAGGAAAAAATATCTCCAAGACTCTCCCACAAGCTCTATATCATGGCAAACTCACGTAATCCAATTGGTGTGGAATGAAGTATTTTTTGGTCACCATTTACCCTTCGTGCAGTTATGAATGGGATGGTGTGGTTGGGATGGTGCCAGTGTCAGTTGGAAAAGGTATGATCTGAATGACGGCTGGTTGGGGGGATTTTCTTTTCTTCTAACCAATTTCCCCATACGATCATGTTCCAACGAGAATCCTTTCAGGATCTGGACCAGACGCTTCGTCAGGCAGGCGAGGCCGGGCAGCACTTGCGCTGGTCTCTGCTGTGTCATTTCAGCGAACTGGTTCGGGAATTAACCCAATAAGACCTTGCAGGAACACACACGCAAGCGAATACTTACAACCAACCCCCGCCAGCTGGAAGTTCAGAAAACCAACTGACATTGGCACCATCCCGTGCGGTTTCACGGGATAACGAACTTGCGGAGGTGTGTATGCTTCTTTTAGATTGAATCAAACATTTATGAATTTAAGGGAGAGTCCTTTGCACGAGAGACTGCACTTGGGGAAGGCCATCTTCCGATGCCTGTCCGCCGCTGATCCCGTGACATATCTCCGGCCTTGTCTTGCCAGTGTCAGAGATACGGGCATAAAGCAGGCAGTCAAGGGTGCGCCAATACCTTTGAGAAGCATTTTGATGGGGTTTGTAATGCGCTGTGGCACGAACAGTCAATATCAGAGCAGAATACATCAACGGGAAAGTTCGACGATTCCTTCCCATCATAAGAGGCTGCCAGAATGTTGAGAATTTCAGAGTTGCAGCCTTGTTCTTCCATGGAAATCCGAGCCTCCATCACAATTATTGCAGTAATACCGAAATAATCACGTCAGAGAGTTGTCCGATTCAGAGGGGAGTCGATCAGCCACAATTTCTGCAATGTCTTTGACCGCTAGACCATTTGAGTGAGCACTTCTGGCCGCGTCACTCAGCATTGTAAGGCAGAAAGGGCATCCCGTCGCGATAGTCTTTGCTCCGGTAGAAGCTGCTTCCCGATAGCGGGCATCATTCACTCGGGGGGCTGGTTCTTCCATCCATATTTGCGCCCCCCCCGCCCCACAGCAGAACGAGTTCTTTCGGTTGCGGGGCATTTCTGTGACGTTCACTCTGACCTGTTTCAGGGAATTTCGGGGAGCTTCCGTGATATCATTCTGCCGTCCAAGATAACAGGGATCGTGAAATGTTACATTTTCTTGCCGTGCCTCAGCAGGAATCCGTCCCTGTTCGGCAAGCTCAGACAGCAGTTCTGTATGGTGAATGACAGGATAATTTCCGCCCATAGCAGGATACTCCTTGCCAAGTGTATGGAGACAGTGCGGACAGGCTGTCATGATCCGCTTCGGCTTTACCTCATTCAGAACGGAAATATTCCCTGAGGCCAATTCAGTAAACAGATACTCGTTCCCGCTCCTTCGTGCAGAGTCTCCTGAGCACCGTTCCCTGTTTCCCAGCACAGAAAAAGAAACTCCGGCAGTATGCAATATGTGTACAAGTGAATGTGCTACCTCTTGTGCTCTCTTGTCATAGGAGGGGGCACATCCAATCCACCAAAGAAGATCTGCATCAGGATTCTCCTCAACTGTAGGTACACTCAATCCCTTGGCCCACCCCATCCGTTCTCCCGCACCCATATTCCATGGATTCCCATTGCGCTCCATTCCCTGGTAGATTGCTTCCAGTGGTTCCGGGTAGTGATCCTTCATCAGGACCAGCCCTCTTCGAATCTGCAAAATATCTTGCATGGGAGCATTTCCAACCGGGCAGATTTCGGTGCATGCTCCACATGCAGTGCATGCCCATACTGCGGCTTCACTGATTGCGTATTCCGTGAGTTCAACTTCGGATGTCTTCTCTGAGGCAAGATCAAACAGGTTTTCACTGGCGAAGTAGCGTTTGTTGATTTCCAGAGCGGCAGGGGATAATTCCTTGCCTGTGGCATAAGCGGGGCAGACATCCTGGCAACGATTGCACATGATACAGGAGAATGTGTCCGCAATACTTGACTGCGGGAGCTGCTCAAATGTGAGTGCTCCAAAAATTTCTGTGTCCTCATTCTCAAAGTCAATCGGATCTAGTGCGCCCGGAGATGTACGCCTGACCTGGGTGGCAAAATTGAACCCTGCCATGATAAAGTGCAAATGCTTCGTATAGGGGAAATACGGAGCAAAAGCCAGGATCAACCCCAGAGCTCCCCACCAGCATGTGTGATGCCAGACGGTCAGCAGATCTAAGCTGGCACTGGACCAGACAGGTGTAATCGCGGAAGCAATCGGTTGCCAAGGATCTGGACCATGCAATACAATAGCAACAGATTCCCCAAGCACACGAAATCCCACATGCAGTAAAATAAATACGCCAACAATCAGAGAATCGCGAGATACAGTCTGGCGCAAAAAGGGAAGGCGAACCTCCTTGATCCGAAGAACATTGTCTTGATGAGACAGAGCTTTGCGGCCGGGTAATGCGAATCGACGGAGCAGGAGCAGCCCCATTGCCAGCAACACTGCGCCGCTGGCAAGATCAACAGCAAGCCGATAGGCTTGGCTGAGCCAGTCAGGAAATAGGACAGGTAAGGCTGTGTAGCCGCGGGCTATGTCAACAGCGTTGACCAGAAGGTAGAGTACAAATCCCCATGCAAGTGCCGCGTGGATAATGCTGACGGCGGGACGTGTTTTCCACATGCCGCCCATCGTGATCCATGTCCCAACGGCACGAGCTATACGTTTCCAGTCTGTGTTCAGGGCAGGTTCCTGCCCTCGCCGCATCACACGGAATACCGCAGAAACCCCCAGGCTCGTACCGTATACGGCAAATACCAAGAACAGCGCAAAGAGTACCTTCTCTGTGAGGGTCAGCATTGACCCGAGTCAGTCCAGCGTATACGAGAGCGGGTCAATCACTTTATGCGTACGACTGGCAATGGCTTCGTTGGCAGTAATCGCAATGGCCGCAGCTTCCAGCCCCCGCTCCCAGTTTGCAGCAGGCGGGTAGGGACCGAACGCATGATTGTCCATGAACTCCTGCATGGCATACCAGAGTGGCGTTTCCACATTTGGATCATCTTCGGTAGGATCCATGCTCTGGGCATCCAGCTGGGTTGCATTTGCCAGAAGCGCGATTCCCGTCTCCTTGTAGAAGCGATCTCTTCGTGCATAGACCTCCCAGCCAAGCATCAAGGAGTCTACCTCCTTGAACATCCATGCCTTGCCCCGGTCACGAAATACAATGGTGCTGTCAGATCCCATGTACACCTCGTACGCATCTTCATAGGAACTGGCAAGAGTCGCATCAAAGATCATATGCAGTCCACTCGGAAATTCAAAAATTGCCTGAATTGTATCAGGAACCTCTCGTCCGTCATCCCAGAGCATAACCTGCCCAAACCCGTGAACAGAACTTGGAAGCTCTCCGAGTACCCAGTAGGCCACATCCATCTGCTGCAGTGCCGATTCTCCGATCAATCCTGTACTTACAGCGGGGTCAAGCCGCCAGTTCAACTCGCGGACACGTTCTGCATTGGGGGAAGCCCGTCTCCAGCTGTCTTTGGCATGCCACTGTCCACGTGCCATGGCGGGTTTCCCGATGGCACCACTGCGCATAAACTGGAATACGGAGCGGTGTTGCGGATTGGAGCGGTATACCTGGCCAACCTGAAAGATCTGACCAGACGCATCCCGTGCTGCCCGTGCAATGGACTTGGCATGTTCAATCGTTGAAGCCATCGGAGCCTCACAGTAGACATTCTTGCCCGCATCCAATGCGTCAAGTACAATATCATGGTGCAGGTGAGTGGGGGTTGCAACAATGACAGACTGGATATCTGCATTGTCCAATACTTCCCGATAATTCTCATGTCGGGTTGCATTCGGGACAGCCCGCTGTGCTCTGCGAAGCATTGGTGCATACGTATCACAGATTGCTGAGACATGTGCCCCGGGAACACGCAAAAGTGTGTCTGTGATTTCGCGTCCTTGTGGACCGTATCCGATAATTCCGAAGCGAACATCATCACGATTTTCGGGCCATGGTCTTGTCGTAATTTTGGCTGCGTGGACCAGCCCTGCACCACTCAGGGCTGCACCGCCCATTAAAAAAGCTCTCCGGCTAACGGTCTTGTTCATGATTGAGAATGATTCAATTTATGTGGTTGTCAAATCCGCTGGAAACAAGGTTGAGTCTGTCATTGTCGGAATATGCGCAGAGTATACGCACGTTGTCAAATTTTTGTGCAACTTGCTTTATCTCAGTCTTCTCCATTGAAAGCACTGCTGTTGAGATGGCATCGCAGATTGTTGCGGATGAATTGATCACTGCGGACAGGGCAGGACCTTGTACAGGATAGCCAGTTCGGGGATCAATCACATGTCCCCACACTTTATCCTCTTTCTGGAATGCTTTTCCGTGCGGAGCCGAAACAGAGAAGGCTTCGTCATGAATTGCTGTTGAAGTCAGGATGCGGGATTCATCCAGAGGGTCTGTGATCCCGATTGGCCATCCGTTATCCTTTGGAGAAGGGGTACCAATGGCAACCATGGTGCTTGTTCCCCCGTGCAGGAGAGCGGATGTGACTCCACATTCCCGAAGAATCATTGCCGCTTCTTCAATGGCATATCCTTTTCCGATTGCCCCCAAGTCTATTGCCATCCCATCTTGCTCAAAGGCGACAGTATACGTTTGATCATCCAGCACCATCTTGTTCATTCCGGTCTTTCCCAGGGCTTCTCTCCGCGCAGACTCTTCCGGCCACGAACCTGTGTCCCCAGCAAATCCCCAGCAGCGCATCAGAGGTCCTATGGTAACGTCAAAGGCACCATCTGTCTTTTCATACAGATCGTCGGCTGTCCTGAGAAGGGAATACAGAGTCGGGGTAATCTGGACGGGAGTTTTGGACGCAAGTCTGTTAACACGACTGACATCACTGGCTGGATCATAGAAACTCAGCCGTTGATGCCATCGCTTGATCTCTGCCAGGGCCTCTTCGCCTGCTGCTCTCAAAAAGACAGGATCTTTCCCATGAAGCACAAGCTCAAACCGCGTCGCCATGGCATTCAACGCCAGCCGAACGGTCTGCATGTCAGTTTGACCCAAGAGATTAAGCCCGGAAGGAGCCGAGAGTTGTTCCTTCCGGGCCTGTCGGATCACCGCACTCAAGTTTAGTGAGTTTCGGTTGCGTAGGTGATCGGCTCAATTTTCTTGCCACCACCTGTGTGGAGAGAGCGATCTTCTTCGTTGAAGTAGATCATTTCCCCCATACGCTCACTTAGCTCTGCCATGGAGATGATCGTTTGTGCACGGATGGCAACATCAATATTCCCATTCGTCTGTCCATCTTCACGGATTGCGGTAAAGAAGTCATGAATGTGATCCGGCACATTCACACCCGGCTGAAGATTGCTCATCTGCTCTGGATCAACCAGGTCTGCATACGGACGTTCGGGGCGGAGTTCCAAGCTGTCCCCGCTAAAGTACAGTGTTCCTTCATTACCCCGGATTACCTGCTCCAGTCCCTGTTCATTCACACTGCTACCTGTGATGAGCATGCAAAGACCGCTGGGGAATTCCGCCAGAAGCTGGCAGTTGTCGGTTACATCCCGATCTTCCGGTCCAAGGTTGGCATCCCCGATTTTCTTGTTTCCAATAGAGCATACCCGCATTGGGAACTCGGGATTGCCTGTTGCAATCAGGAGCGGATGGATCCGGTGTGCCAAGAGGTCTCCCAAGATTCCTGCACAGTAGGGGTAGTACTTGCGCCAGCGATGGTAATGCTGTGCGTTAAACTCGCGAGCGGATACTGGTCCCAGCCATTTTTCCCAGTCAAGCGTCTTTCCTGGCTCCAGTTCCTGATCAATCTGGTAGTAGTTCCACTCCCCGATTGGGGTATTCCGATGATATGAATCCTGTGCCAGTACCAGAGGTCCGATTCGTCCTGCACGGATAAGATCTGCAGCCGCATGCCATTTGCCTTCTGTACAGTACTGTGAACCAATCTGGAACTTGCGTCCGGTTTCCTTGACCTTGTCATGGATTTCGAACCCTTCGGAAAAGTACCGGGTCATTGGCTTTTCACAGTACACATGTTTTCCTGCGTCCAGTGCATCCACGGCAATTTTTGTGTGCCAGTGATCAACGGTACCGATGAACACAGCATCAATATCCGGGTCATCCAGAATTGCCCGATAGTCTTCATAAGGAGGACTTACGGCAGCTGATCGCCCCGCTGCCTGGCGTGCGGCATTCAGGGCATCATGGGCACGGTTGCGTCGGTTGGAGAACAAATCACAGGCCGCCTTACCAATACCATTTAACTGGACATTGTGGCGTGGTCTGCCATTTTCGGTTGGGTTGGTCACGCTCAGGAGGTGCGCATTGTAGCCCTGTCCACCCACACCAATAAATCCACATACAACGGCATCATTGGCTCCCAGCACAGAACCAGTTGCTGGGACTTCTTTGGCATGAACAGATTTTGCTCCCTGCACACCAGCCACAACGGCGGCAGCACCAACAGCAGACTTCTTGATGAAGTCACGACGGGAATTACGCTTGTCTAACATGGATGTAGTTAATTATGGTTAGTATGAAGAATGAAACCGCTTCCAGAATGGAATACCGCTCCCCGAAATATAGCAAAAATTTGGAAATCAGGATTCATCAGGAAAGGCTCAGCTCAAGTTTAGAGTTACAAGGGATCTGGTACGCGGTATCCACGAGAGGGATCCCGTGATGTACACATGAAAATTTGATCATAGCCGCAAAGTACCAGACACTTGCCATCGTATATATTTGGGGATGTCTGTCTGTACACCCTTGTTTCAGGAAAGTTTTTCCTGTCGGGATGATTTCAAGAGTTTAAGAGCGCTCCGGTTTTGGCCGTGCACGGAGGGCTCATTGCACCAGAGCCAGCGTAGCGTATCCATAATCTCAGGAACTTTTCTATTTTCCAGTCCCAGCATTTCCAGTACGGCATGGTCAATGCTCTTTCGCACTTCATCCACATGTACTTGACAGGCTGGTCGCAAATCCAGCTTGGAGAGTTCATCAAATCTGGTTGTAGCCTGGTCTAGCCGTGCATCCGGCAGCTGATCCAGTCTGGGACAGGGGATTGCTGCCAGGGCCTGCACTTGGGTTCTTGCACGTCCGCTATGTGTTCTCTGTCCCTGGGTCCAGTGGACCAGGAATCCGAGCGTAGAGTTAGCCCATAGCGAGAAGCTTTTGCATACCCGACTGTCCTCGTGTTGCAGAGAGGTCCAAGTACTCCCTCCCATGCCAGGGTAATTGGTTGTCGCGACTAGGAGTCTTTGCGAAGTCCAGCGCAGATTGCGTGCGTAAAACAGGGTACTGCGGAACTGCCGCATGGCATCTCGCTCCCGGTCTGATCCAACGCCTGCAGGGGCGGATCCCTTATGCGTCAGTGATATGACCAGTCGGGTTTGTGTCGTACTGTCCGCACTCCAGAGTGCACGATCCGGCCCAATCGCGTCTACATGATCAAACACCGGATTGAACTCAAAAGCTCCGATCTGGCTAGTTCCCCGAAGGTGTCCAATCAGGTGATGTGTTGGCCCAATTTCAAACAGGTCTTTGAGCATACACATGGGGATGCCCAAGGGGATATCGTGACCGTTAAAGAGAATTCTTCCCTCCAGCAGCGCATTGGCTCCCAGTGCAAGGTCTGCATGCAATACACCCAGAGGACTCCACGGAGCTCCCGGCGAGCGGACCGTGAAGGTGCATACCTGTCCAATTTCGTCCCGGCCAATGTGAATGGGCTGGCTTGTGGTTGAAGATTGCGTGCTTTTGATTGTACTCCGAATGGCATTGGCCACTTCCCCAGCTTCTCCAACCCGCAACACAGGTTCTCGAAGGGTGACACAAGAGATCCGGTTTGTGGTGGGGGGATTCTGCTCGTCGTCAGTCCTTCTGGTGCCCACCAGAAGCATCTCTTCCATTTGTGTATCTGCCGACAGTGCCTGCTTTCCCAACGCTTGCCCGCTTGCAATGGCAAGGACCAGAATGTCTTCGAAGTCCTCTTCCATCATGCAACGGGTGATGGACCAGGATTCTGCAAACGCGGCCGTCAGAGGGAGCACGAATCCAATCCGTCCGCCGGGCTTGCATTTCTGGCGTGCCAGTGCCAGAAATGAGGCAGCCATCCCCGCCTGATTGTTCACAGGCTGATGGTTCACCAGAGTTTTCCATCGTTTCTGGCAATCGTTCCGTTCCGAATCTGCGAGTCCGGCAACATCAAAGGCACTTTGCCCGCCGCGGGTTCGGGTATAGGGAGGATTCATCAGCATCCAGTCCACAGATGCATCCTTCACTGTAACCGAGTTTGCCTCTCCATTGCCATTACCGGTGGAAGTGCCACCTCCAATATTGAAGAGATCCACGATCTTCTCTGTGGCAAAGTATTCCAGAGATCCCGTCTGTCCCTTCTCTCCTCCAACATCTACCCATCCGATCTGCGTATCTCCGTAGGGATCTCCATATCCCAGTGCTGCCAGGGAAGATGTCGTCAGGTGCGCGGCAATGGGGCTGATGTCCGTGCCAATCAGTCCACCCTCCATAGCAGACTCATGCAGGGCACGCAGGCTTTGCAGATTCCCGCCATGCTGCTCGTGCAGCATGGCGATACGGCTGTACCCCGCGCGAAGAAGTGTCCCCGTTCCGCAGGCAAGGTCACTCAGGTGTCGCTTCCTGAACAGGTCGGAATCCCCCCACTCCGCCTCGGAGAGCATGGACGGGACAATGGTCAAGCCTGCCAGAAGCTGGGCTGTGGCAGGCTGTGTGTAGAAGGCCGCCGCCTGTTTCCTGTCTTCGCTCAATTTGGGGAAAAGCTCTGCTCCCACGCTGATGTGAAGTCCCAATTGTGCGGTTTCAATCTGCTGAACAGCACTGATGAGCTTGAAAAGCATCCAGGAGGTCTCGCGTGGATGAAATTGACTGGCCAGCTGAAGTACTTTGATGGCGGGTTCAAAGACCGAGTTCCAGTTGGACTCATTAATGATGCGCCAGATCTTCATCTGTTCGTTCACATCGGGAGGAGAATCACTCGTAAAATCAATGTGCGGAACCCCATCTGTATCCTGCGTTGCCAGACGCTGCTGCGTCAGAAGTGCATTGAGCCACAGGACCATCATCGTTCGCAGTCCTTTGAGGGGAGATCGCTGATGCAGGTTCTGTGCGATTTGGTGCTGCTGCCTGTCAGAGAGGGCGATTTCCAGTCCATGTGCGGCTTCTTCCACCAGTCGTGCCACCTTGTCTCCAATATCATCCACCTGTTCCTGCGGGAGCCCAATGGATGGCAATAAAGAGGCCAGATGAAATACACTCCCCTGGATGAATCCCCGCTTGGGCCATCGCCTGTGATTGCTCCCCGTAATGGAGGTTTGCCCCTGACGGTCTGTCAACTGGTGAATCGCGTACCGGAGCGGCTCGCCATCCAGCAGGATGTCCAGGATACGGAACTCCTGATCCTCGCGAAATCGTTCAGGAATGTGGAGGGCCACAGTCGTGCTAATTCTGTAACGCCCCCTTCTGGTTTCAAGTCCAAGCCGGGATATGGCATCCTGGTCTGCGTCAGAAGCCACAAACGAACATTCCACGATAACCGGTGGAAACATCCCGTCATGGATCAGAATATCTGGCTTTGTTGCGGATTTGGGGTGCAATAAGCCAGTTTTCTCCACTTGGATATACTCCGGGGATGCGATCCAGTGAGCTCTTGTCCGACGTAGCGTATGTCCAAGTGCAACATTGAATGGTATCTCGGTTGTTCGTCCGATGTTCATGATTTGCCTGTTGCCTGGAAGGATTTCGAGAATGCGAAAATACAGTCAAAGATAACAAACCCATGCCGATTCCTGACATAGTGGGCAGAGTTCACGGTCTAAACAGGTAGAATACTGTATTTGTGCGTTTGTCTGAAACAAACCCTGCCAGGTAAGCCTAAAACCCGCATGACCAATCTATTCATGAAGATGAAAACTCCAAATCTCAAGAGAATTTTCCTTGTTTCGTTTCTGCTTTTGATACTGGTCGTGCCAGTGTATGCGCAGACGATGCAATACTCTATTGCCCCAGAGAGTAGCATACAGGTAGACGGCACATCCAACCGGACACCCGAGTGGAGTGTCCATGCAACGGAGGTAAGTGGACTGGTAAGTTTGAATGACGAAGGCAGTGTAGAGTCTGCAAAATTGGTTGTGCCCTCCAAGATGATGAAAAGCAAGAAAAGTCCGATTATGGATCGGGGCATGCATGAGGCACTCAAAGCCGACGACCATCCCGAAATCATATATGAACTGACATCCGTATCAGAGATGACGATGACGGATGACACTACATTCACGCTCATCACGGTGGGAAATCTGACGATTGCAGCCGAAACCAGAGAAGTCGCTATACCTGTTGAGGGGGTCAAAAAAGAGGACGGGAACCTCCATTTCAGTGGGACACACGCATTGCTCATGACTGATTACGGTCTCAAGCCACCGTCCCTCATGTTTGGTGCCTACAGAACAGGCAATGAACTCGTGATTGCCTTTGAGGTCATTGCCGTTCCGGGGGAAGCCACACTGGGACCACCACCTGTGGAGGAATAGAGTTTTATTTGGTGGGGATTGCGCGCATATGCTGTGGTAAATTGCAAGGGTCGTCAAGGAAGTCAGGGAGGCGACACACAGACAGTATCTCCCGGATGACAATCTGGTAGTATATCTTGGGTTTTTTTTTGATTGGAGTGGCCAGTCTGACATCGTGAGTAATAGGTTCCAGAACCCTTTTCCGATGCGAACTCTCTGATTGACTACCTGTCCAGAATGGCTGTAATGGTGGTAAATCACGGGTAACATGCAGATCAATATCAGATCAGAGGCGGATAGACCATGCATGCTCTCCACAAAAAAAGAGGAGTTGGTTGAAGTGCGACAACAACATGATTTGGAGTGTCCCATGCCTTTGGGTCAGAAGCAAGGAGACAGATTTTGATCCAGAGACGAGTGATATTGATTTCCTGGTCAGGTTCAAACCTCTCGAATGATTGAGCAACTTTCCAGCAATACCTTAATCTTGTCAGAGCACTACGCAAAAATTTGACTTATCTTGTTAACTTGGTTGAGCTAGGCGTGATCCAGAACGCATATTGGACTCTGCCCATGGATCAAGGGTGTGAATTTGTTATATGTCAACTGCATGAAATGTTGTACTCTGCTGACAGATACAAGAGGCTGTTACGCATTTTATTGAAGGCATATGAGTTGCCGTGCCTGTGCTGGTAATACTCGGACTCATGCCACGGCTGGTGTAACTCTGGAATCACTCTCCGACCTAATGACGCTTTGGAAGAGAACATACAGATCCGTCGTAAATAAAGAGAAGGTGATACAGCAACCCGACAGGGGGAGGAATTTCTGATCGTTGACGAGGGTAGTGTTGTATATCAACTGGGTAAGATCCCCTGCTCGGGAATTGGTCTGCACTGGTCAGAAGACGAACTGAATGCAGCCATAAACGGTCGGGTCTCAACCGTTCTTTTTGACGACAAGGGAAAGTCCGAAATTGTAGATACCTTCACAGATTTGACGGAAAACGATTTTACCCTGCAGAGACTGCATGATATTTTAGAAGATACCGAGCAAATTGAGGACTGGCGGGTCGGAGAAGCGATTGCGGATGCCTATCTCACCGACCACAGGTCATGTTACTTTCCATGGCCGATAGATCGTGACAAGAAGAGACATGGTTCAAGTTTACCAGGTGCGGATCTGATTGGCTTTGGGGAGGACGAATACGGAGACTGTTTTGCGTTTGGGGAGGTAAAGACTTCAAGTGATCAAAAATCTCCTCCTGGAGTGGTATATGGCACAAAGGGACTGAAGCGGCAACTTGAGGACTTGCGTGATTATGAGACTATTCGCGATGGTCTTACGCGATACCTCGCACATCGGGCTGGACCAGCACCGTGGAAGGAACGATTTCAGCAGGCGGTACAAAGGTATCTTCGGAACAGTTCTGATGTACAGATTTACGGATATCTTGTCCGTGATGTGGAACCCGATCCAGATGATTTGCGCGCATGTGTTAGCAACCTCTCGGAGATCTGTCCAGATGGGATGTACATGGAACTGATTGCTCTCTATGTGCCTCAGGGGAAATTGGAAGGTATTGGGAAGGAGATCATCGCAATCCGAAAGAGAATGAAGCAATGAGTCTGTCTGAAGAAACATTACAGGCACTGAACAAGCACTGGGCAGTGGCTACTTTCGACGCAGATGAGCTTTCTCATGTGAATCGTCTCGTTCACCAGCATCTCGCACAGCAGGCGGTTGGAGAGCAGATACGCTTCTCCTTTGAGGAAGAGGAGGGAGACGAATCCTTGCTGAATCGGGTAGCCATGGCATTTGAGTTGGCAGCCATTGAGGGACTGGATGAACTCATTAGTCCCACAGGCGAGAATCAGGCCCTTCACAATCAAGCAATGGCGGCCTCGTTTCGCACATTTGAGTTTCTGCGTCTCTTTCCTGTTCCAACAGAGATGCTCAGCAGGTTATTCTTCGTGCTGAAACTTTCCGCGGTTGCCTACTGTGGAGATCGCTGGCCTGACCTGAAACGCTGGTATCGTGAGCATAAAACGGCATTGAATGTACCAAGTGTAGTGGATGCTGAATGGGACCAGAGGCTTCTCTACAGATTATTTGAATGCTGGGTTCGGCTCTTCCGCAAAGAGGGGTGGGACGACCTAGATCGCATTCGGGAGATTATTGCCGGCTTGCGGAGTGACCAGAGGGTTTATGAGGAACGATTCCTGCAGAACGGTTCAGGAATGGGGAAGAGAGCCAGTGCTTGTCGGTTGGTAGCACTTTACAACTGGGCGAGGGGAACAGAAATAATTGCGGGGTATATGTTGCAGGGAGAACCGGGAGAGCCATCTGGACTACTAGACAAGCACTTTGAAGCAGGGATCAGGGCTGTTGCTGCCTCAGGAGACATGCAACACGAAATGGTGCTGCGCTGGTTGCATGCCGCAGTGCGTATCATGGTAAAGGGCTCGCTATGGTGGGCGGCCCGTAGCGTCAACTCACATACTTCGAAATTTGTAAACTCTTTGGCTCGTCGGGAGCATCAAGCGATGTTTGAGCTCCTGCCACCGCAACGCGCTGCGCTACTTGAACAGGGGCTCCTTGACCAGGCAAAGACCGCAATTGTCGTTGATATGCCAACCTCTGGCGGGAAAACCCTGCTTGCGCAGTTCCGAATTCTCCAAGCATTGAACCAGTTTCAAAGTGATCACGGGTGGGTTGCCTATGTCGCTCCAACCCGTGCACTTTCCGCCCAGATCACGCGACGTTTGCGCACGGATTTCGAGCCTATCGGACTGGATGTTGAACAGTTGACGGCAGCCGTGGAAGTAGATGCGTTTGAAGAAGAATTGCTCACGGGTAATAAAGGCTCTTTTCACGTTTTGGTCGCAACGCCGGAAAAGCTGTCATTGGTGATCCGTAACCGAAAAGTATCTCGTCCTCTGGCATTGGTTGTAATGGATGAGGCCCACAATCTTGAATCCGAAAACAGGGGTTTGAGAATAGAGTTGCTGTTAGCAACGATCAAGCACGACTGCCCAAAGGCAAATTTCCTGCTACTTATGCCTTATGTAGAAAATGTGAAGTCCATAGCACGCTGGCTTGCACAGGATACCAGTGCGGGGAACGCGATTAGCTTGGGTACAATCCCGTGGAAACCCAATGAGCGAATTATTGGTCTCTTTCGGGCGGTTGTTGACGATAGTAAACGCGCTGGCTGGCACTTGGAATTTGAGACATTAACCACGACGGAGAAGGCCATGCCACTCCATGGTACCCACCGCGTGGGAGGCGTGAGACCACTTAATGTGCCAAAAAGCAAGGTTATTACCGGGGATAGACAGGAAGGATTAGGGTTACAGACAGTAGCCATCAGTTCGGTGATGTCGGCAAGAGGAACAAGTATTGCCGTAGCAAACAGAATTCCAACGACTTGGACGATGGCGAGAGAGGCAGCAAAAATTCTTCCAGAGATGGAGGAAGTGCCATCAGACATTCGACTGGTTCAGAGTTTTCTGCGCACTGAGATCAGCGAAGACTTCCCACTGATTAATCTGCTTGCGAAAGGTATTGGTGTTCATCATGCGGGGTTATCAGACGAGGTTCGGGCATTGGTGGAGTGGCTTGCGGAAGCAGGGCATCTTCGGATATTGTGTGCAACAACAACGATTGCCCAGGGACTGAATTTTCCTGTGTCTTCTGTCTTCCTGCAAACTCGCAATTATCCCTATGAAAAGAAAATGTCCACAAGAGAGTTTTGGAATCTTGCCGGTCGTGCGGGGAGGCTTGATCATGATAGTGTTGGCGTGGTCGGTCTGTGTGAGGCGAATGATCGCGAAGCGAATATTGAATTTGTTCATCAGAATACTGGTGCGCTGGTATCCCGCCTCGTGAAACTAATGGACGATCTTGCAGGCCAGGGGAAGCTGGCAAATCTGTCTGAGGTATTACGGGAAGATAAATGGGAAGATTTTCGGTGCTATATCGCTCACCTGTGGGCGGAGAAGAGAAATCTGGAGGCTGTGCTTGCAGATTCAGAACAGCTTCTAAGACAGACCTACGGGTATATTTCAATGCAGAAAGAGAAGGCCGATGCTCTGCTGGATGCGACCCGAAAATATGCTCATAGGCTATCCAATATGCCTGAAGGGGTCGCGGGCCTTGCTGACTCCACAGGATTTTCTCCCGAAGGTGTCCGAGCAGCAATGGATGGTATCACGAACTTGGAAAACAAGCTTACTGTGTCAGATTGGGTACCGGAGAGCCTGTTCGGCGATGATGGCAGGATGAGTGACCTCTTTGGTGTCCTACTAAAAATTCCGCAACTCAGACAGGATTTTGCCAACTTGATCAAAGGGGGGGGGGACCAGAGGAGGATCTCCGATATCACCAGCGACTGGGTGAATGGAAAGTCACTCAAAGCCATTGCCGAGGAGTACTTCAGTGGTAAGAACAATGATGAAGCAGACATCACTGATGCACTGACGAATGCCTGCAAGGCAATCTATCGTACTATCGTCAACAGCGGAACATGGGGGATCTCGGCACTCAGCAGAATGTCAGGACTGGACTTTGATGCGCTTTCGGATGCTGATAAACGGCAGATCAATGTACTTCCGGCCATGATCTATCATGGTGTGAAGACCGAGGGTGCGGTGCTCATGAGGATGAACTCGGCACCACGAAGTGCCGCTGAGGCACTGGGTAACCTGTACAGAGAGTCCTGTCAAGGGGATGAAAGTCAATATTCGGTGCGTGAGGCACGGCAATTCCTGCGGGGGCTTGATGATAATGACTGGGAGAAGGTGAGGCCAGAGGAAGCAACACTGACAGGGACAGAATACAAGAAGGTTTGGAAGATCCTTTCTGGTGAAGCAAGTTAAAGTCAAAGAAGGAAATGTTCTCTATGCCTTAAACACAAGCAATCACCGCCTTTAATGTGTGATGCCAAAGGCATCTCACATTAATCGTATCCACTGTCCCAGATGATCGGAACAGGCATCTTGAAATTACGAATGGTATCTGAGAGGCTCTGAATTTTCTAGCGGACAACTCTTTGTTGGGGGCTGTAAAGGAAACTGTAACCAGTATGAAACGAGAATACAGATTTCATGTTGGCAGGTTGCGGGAGAAGGAGAATTCGCCCAATATATGTGGTCAATATGTAGTGTCTGTCCGAAAATTCAGAATATCGCCAATATATGCCGTTTAGAGAGCGTATGAGGGGGTTTTGGAGATATTTTTTGGTATTTTTCCTGACGAAGATGGAAGCTCTTTGGCGGATTGGAGCATGGAATCCCCGGACAGCGTCCATAAACACGCAATCTTCGTGCAAGATTTCCCCGAATCTCTCATAGCGAACGAGCATCTGAATCGCTCCATACATGACGCTGTGGAGAAAAATGCCCCTGGAATCCCCCTTATTGGGGTTGCTATGAATTTTCGGACAGACACCGTGTAGATGCTCAGGAAAGAAAGTAGATGCTGGGGCGTTGGTGAATTTATAAAACTAGGGCGACAAATGGAACAGAAGAAGAAGGAGGTAAAGCAGTGGATTGACGAGCTTGACAGGGGGCCCGTAAAATGTTTTCACGGGAGAAAGGAGGAGTTGCACAAGTTTCAGAAAAGGCTGGAGCATGCGACAGCCCGGAACAGTGGAACCATTTTCGTGATTCAGGCCCCACCCGGAGCAGGAAAAACTGCGTTGCTGGATCAATACAAGAAAATGGCGGAGAAGAACGTGTGGTAGGTTGTCCAGCCACTCAAAGGGGTGCTCTGGAAGCCCGCCGAGTTACGCAAGGCAATAGACTTGCCCCCTCTGAAAAAGATGGTGAAGAAAACGGCTCTGTGGGGGTTGGCGAAGGTTTTCAATTTCTTTTGAATGTACTCATGGAGGGGGATGCACCCCTTCTGATCGCAATTGACGAGACACAGGGGATGGACACAATGGCAGAATTGCCTGCGGAGAAAAGACGGATGTAAAAGATCTGCTGGAACACCTGCACAACGGGATGACGGGCCGCCCGATCATGCTGGTGGCGGCGGGGCTGTCTTCACGCATATTAAGAATGTTGGGGGCATCAAGGGTAGACGGAAAGTCGCTGGTAGAGCCTGGCAGGATAAAGCGGGAGAAGGAGTGGGCTGTGTTCGTGGACTGGTTTGAGAAGGAGTTCGAGATCAAGGAAGGGTATGCTCCTTGGGTTGACGGGATTCTGGAGAAGACGCAGGGGTGGCCGCACCACATTGTGTCCTATATCACAGCCTGTGCCGATCAGACCAGCTTGATCTGGACCATGGAGAGCTGACAGAAACAGGTAGGATTGAGATGATGAAGAAGGGACGAGAGCTGCGGGAAGCGTATTACAGGAAACGGGCGTAGGGGCTTGCCCCCGAACATTACGGAAGCCTAACGAGGATATTACGGGAAAATCCCTCTTCGCAAGGATTGACCCGAATACAGATCATACAGGCACTGGCAGCCCGACACGGACGAGAGGCATCAGAAAGGTTTTCTATGATGCACTGGACCGGGGGGTATTGCATGAGCAGGCGGGGTTCTACATCGTTCCGATCCCCTCCCTGTTTAACTGGCTTGAGAAGAATGCACGGAGTGTGGTGAACATGGTGCCACCCGAGGAGGATACGGATTCAGGGATAGGTAGAGGAAAGGAGTTATCAAGGAAACTGTAACCACCGAGGAACGGAAACACGGCCTCCAACCTGCTGGACTTGGAAACTGGGGCCACTAGATGTGCGGGAGACGACCCGTCAAGAAGACAGACTGCAGCAAACGCGTGTTACAGTTTGCTTTACAATTTTCTTTTCATTTCCGTATTGGTGGTGCACCAGTCGCTTCCAACGCACTGCCAAGTGCCGGGAGAACTTCTTGTTCAAAGGAGATCAGGGCTGATTCCAGTTCTGCCAGCTGTGCTTCACCGACATCCATTGACTGCTCGTGCAGTTCTGTTGGTCCGTACGTATTTCGGAGTCCGCTCTGCCCAACAAACAAACGTGACATCAGCGTGGGAGCATTCCGTTCTCCCGGAGCATTTTTTGACTCGTACCCGCTCAGGTTATGTCTGATCTCAAGGAGAGAGGTTCTTGCAGCATGCAACTCCGCAGTTAAATCATCTGAAGGATTCGGTGCACGCAAGTGCGCAGTTTCCATGGTTTCAATCATCTCAATGTGATCTGACAGAGATCCAGACAGCATACTGGCACGCTGCATGAGCGAAGCAGCTCTTGCC
Source organism: Rhodothermales bacterium (assembly GCA_965203305.1). Taxonomy (GTDB): domain Bacteria; phylum Bacteroidota; class Rhodothermia; order Rhodothermales; family Bin80; genus Bin80. Next base: position 1,358,243 of record OZ241874.1, read on the forward strand.
CTGTATGCATTGATTTCGCTGGAATTTTTCCCTGCGAGTACGGGTTCATACAGAGGCTCTATCTCAAAGGTAACGGGGCCGGACAGAACAGATTCGACACCACCACTGACACGTACCAGCGTAGCACTGTACGTACCGGGTGTGGCAAGATACTGGCTTGAGTTGTTTCCTGCATTCCCGGGTGTCAGTACCGATACGGACGGATAGCGCAGGTTCCAGGTGATCCTGTGCATTCCCTTTGATGTGCCGCCAGAAACGCGGCCGACCACCTGATTTGCTTCATCCCGGATAACCACAAAAACCTTGTCTTCCACCTCGTTCAGCTCCGCATCCAGTGCATCCCAGCCCGGAAATGGAATATCCTTGTCTGATTCAATCTCTTTCTCTCGCTCCGTACGGGCCTGTTTCAGGGTCTTGGAACCTTCACGAAGATAATAGGTGAAGGTTGCACCGAAAGGAGGGTTCGGAGCGGCAAAATAACTCGTTCCCTGCGCTCCTCCTGCCACATCGCGCTCAACATATAATTTGGCTACACGAGGTGTGAACAGGTGCGCATCCTGAGAGAGCAGCTCCTCATTCATATCGCGAAGAGGCGTGTAGTCGTCAAGAACAAAGAACCCTCGGCCAAATGATGCGGCAACGACATCATTTTCCCGTTTCTGGATCACGATATCCCGGAACGAGATGGTCGCATCGGACTTGACCTGCATCCAGTGATTTCCACCGTCAACGGTAAAGTAGATGCCAAACTCAGTTGCGGAAAAGAACAGATTGGGATTCACATGGTCCTGTACGATACGCCAAATCAGGGTTCGATCAGGAAGGTTTCCTGCAATAGACTTCCAGGAACGGCCACGATCAGTACTCTTGATCAGGTACGGGGACAGGTCCCCAAACTTGTGATTGTCCAGGGCAGCATAGACGACATCGGCATCATGCAGATCAGCGTACAGGTTGTTGACGAACGCAGTGGACGGAATCCCCCGGATACTTCCAACTTCTATGGTACGCCAGGTTTGACCATCATCTTCGGTTACCTGAATCAGTCCGTCATCGGTGCCTGCGTACAGGAGTCCTGCTTCAAGAGGAGATTCTGCCAGCGAGGTGATCGTATTGTATATGGACATCGCATACATATCCCATGGATTGTCATAGCTCTGCACACGCCCCATGATTGGAAGCTCAATTCGTTCCTGATCACGGGTCAGGTCTTCGGAGATGGCACTCCAGCTGTTTCCCCGATTGGTTGATTTCCAGACACGATAAGACCCGAAATAAAGAGTAGCCGGGGCATGCGGACTTACCAGGATGGGAGCGTCCCAGTTATATCGTTCATGCTTTTCTCCGGCACCGGCCTGAGGCTGGATAAGGGTTTGTTCTCCTGTAACAAGATCCACCCGGTGCAACCGTCCTTGCTGAGATTGCGCATAAAGAATATTTGGATTCCCGGGCTCCGTGGCGGATTGATGCCCATCTCCTCCGAGCGTCTTGAACCAGTCTGCATTTCGTATGCCGTGTCGGTTGTCTGTCCGGGAGGGTCCACCATGGGACCCATTATCCTGCGTACCACCGAAGATGCGATAGAAGGGTTCCATATCATCAACAGCGACCTTGTAGTACTGTGTTACCGGCAGGTTACTAATAAAATGCCACGATTTTGTGCCGTCAAAGGTTTGAAAGAGTCCCCCATCGGTTCCCATGAGGATGTAGTCCGGGTCATCCATTCGAAATGCAATGTCGTGATTGTCAACATGCTTGTCACTTCCACTCATGCGATAAAATGTGCGTCCATGATCATGGGATACCTGCACGCGCACATCCATGAGATAGATCGTTCCTTCCTTGTGCGGAGAGGCATAGAGTTCCTGATAATAATGAGGCCCGGTGGCCCCGCTGACGGTATCTGACATTTTCTCCCACGAGGCACCACGGTCAGGTGACATAAAGACACCCCCAGTTCGCACATCCAGTTCAATGGCAGCATAAATGACATCTGGATTCTGAGGTGAAATCGCGAGCCCGATCTTGCCCAGGTTTGATGTGGGAATTCCTTGGGTCAGAGGCATCCAGGTCTGGCCTCCATCCGTACTCTTGTGGATCCCGCTTCCTGGGCCACCGCCCATGTATGCAGCGACATTTCTGTGTCTCTGCCAGGTAGCGGCATACAGGACCGCAGGATCGCGTGGATCCATGATCAAATCCGTAACCCCAACCCACTCATCATCTCCGAGTGTGCGTTCCCAAGACTCCCCGCCATCGGTGCTCATATAAAGTCCGCGCTCCCCGCCGCTGTTCCAGAGGGGCCCCTGTGCTGCGACCCAGATTACTTCGCTATTATCTGGATGGACAATGATACGGGAGATATGCATGGATTCTTTCAGTCCCATATTTTTCCAGTTCTTTCCTCCGTCATCACTGCGATAAATTCCGTCGCCGTAGCCTACATGTCTTCCACCTACATTTTCTCCGGTGCCTACCCAGACCGTATGAGGATTGCGAGGGTCAAGAGTCAGAGCCCCGATGGAATAGGATCCTTGGCCATCAAAGAGCGATTCCCAGGTCGTTCCGGCATTGACGGTTTTCCAGACTCCACCACTTCCTACAGCGATATACCATACGTTGTCGTCTTCGGGATGCATCGCAATATCTGCAATACGTCCAGAGGTAAATGCGGGGCCGACATTACGCAGTTTCAGAGCGGAGTAGTCGGTTTCGCTGACCAAGTTGTCCTGTGCTATAACAGGAGTGGCCGCGAGCAGTGTTAGGGCGAAAAGTGTTCGGAAGAAGTAGTTCATCTTGGATATGGTTTCCGGGGTTATGGGGATGAGGAGATTCCTATAATATAAGACTTGGGACCCTTGCATAAAAAATTCTGTTTGATTGACAGATTGGTGCTTGTTGCAATTCAAGCGAATGCCTTAGTTTTAGTGGACAGTCAAAACCGAGAAGGTATGAAACCACTCCTGTCTATCGTGTCACTTATCCTTGCAAGCAATGTACAGGCACAGTGGAGAGCGTACATCCCGGAAGACAAGTGGGGAAACCCGGGAACGGAGCTAGTGGCAGTGTCTGCATGGACATCCAGCCGATCTGGACAGGGGGATGAACTGCAAATCGTTATTTCTGATTGCGATGAGTCGGGAGATCATGGTGTAATCATCTGGTCATACGATGACATGCTGAGCATAGAATCGGACATAATTGGAGGCGAGCATGAAGTGTATCAACTGGAAGTTCTCATTGACGGGCGTGAAGAGGAGTGGCAGGGATTCGGTGAGTATCTTGATGACATCATGCTGATCACAAAACCCGTGAATGCTCTTTTCAAATTGATGAGTGCAAATGAATTTAAGCTCCGTGTTGAAACACTTCTGCACGGCCATCAGCTCTATACTTTCGATATGACTGGTTCCTATTCCGCAATACGCAAAGTATGCAATCTTTAGGGGCATTCGCCCGATGAAAGTGGCATGCTCTACATGACGGGATCTGTCAAAGCAGTGTACTTGCGGGAAGCAGAAATTTTCTACACTCTGGGGGTGGGGGATTTCAGAGGATGCGTCGGTGATCAAGACAGGGCAAGCGTTTGCGCAGTTGATCCTGATACTCAAAATCCAATTCACAGCTAATGACACATGCACGATCCGGGGCTAGAGCAAGCGTCTGTCCCCATGGATCAATGATCACGGAGTGCCCGAAGCTCTCGCGATCTGCATTGTGTTTCCCGAATTGAGCTGGCGCAACGACATAGGCGAGATTTTCGATTGCTCTGGCACGCAGGAGGGCTAGCCAATGACAGGCACCCGTACGCCATGTAAATGCGGAGGGTACGAACAGCACTTGCGCTCCACGGCTTGCCAGTACCCGATACAGCTCCGGGAAGCGCAAATCATAACAGACACTGAGTCCCATCGTTGCTCCCGTTGCTTCAAATGTGACAGGCTCTTCTCCTGCTTCAATGTAACGGGATTCCATAAATGAATGCGCTTCATCCAGTTGGATATCAAAGAGGTGAATTTTATCATAGCGTGTGAGGATCTGGCCATTGGGAGCGAAAACCAGGCAAGTGTTTGTGACCCGCTCATTGGCAGAGAGTGGAACCGTGCCTCCAACGATGTAGATGGAATGTAACCTGGCGAGTTCCCTGAGAAGTTGTACGGCGGGTCCGTTTTCGAGATCTTCAGCTGCATCAATTTTGTTTCCTTCTCGGTCCAGATATGAAAAGTTTTCTGGAAGTGCCACGATTTGTGCTTTCTGCTCAATTGCCTGTTGAATGAGCTGTCTTGCCTGTGCCAGATTGGCTTGGATATCCTGACCAGAGCACATCTGTATTGCCGCAATGCGAAGGGGAGGGTTTAGCATTATTACATTGAAAGAATGGCTAACTGAAAAGCTCTATTGTCTGACTAGATTGCCAGAAGAAAATCGGGATAGAACCAGAAAATCCACGGTAGGAATAATTCTAAGGGATTATTTCCCTAAGGCATAGTAGCGTTTCCAGTTATAGACGGTTTCTGCAGCATAGCGAGCATCGCCTGGTGACATTCCCCAAGATCTTCCCAGCCGAATGAATACTGATGGCTCGGCATCGTCAGGGATATTAAGGACATCTGAGACAAAAGGTGATGCCAGAAAAGCGGAAGAGACCCAAGTCGAAAAAGCATTGTGGTCTAGGCCTAGTGGGGCCGAAATAGCGGACAAGTCAAGATCAATTTGTTCAAGTACCTCTTCAGGCAGGCTATCCCTCCGATTTTGAGAGTATACAAACCACAGATCTTTCGGGTCTCTGGTCATGGGCCTCCATTCTAATGCCATGGATTCTGAAATTACTGCAGATGATTGGGCAGTCACGGGAATAGAACTCCAAATCGCATATTCAGAATCAGTTATAATCCTACATTTGGAAAGTAAAATGTGTTCGAATTCCGTTGGATTGAAAGAACTTGAAGGTGGAGAAAGAATTTCTAGATTTGCATTCGGCACCAAACCAAACCCTGACCCAGTCAGATTAGCAGAACCGACAAGAACCTCATCATCAAACCGATAGTATTTCGCATGAAGCCTTGGATGCAGGTAGAAGGATCCTCCCCTCTGTACTATGATTTCGCGTACGGAAGCATCCGACACTCCTACTCTGAGTTCATCAGGCCTCCATCTAGTAACACAGGTTAGAGATATGATTTTGGGAAAGATGTCCAAAAGGGTCTGCAAGCTACCCTCCTTGATGTAGGGAGCTACAATTACTACTGTTGTTGAATTTTTTGCTTTGGATATCACCAACTCCCACGGAGAAATCATTCTTCTTCTCCTATCAATCGGTTTGTCATTGTAGCAAGCATAAGATTCGCTTCGTTTCCCCAACGCATAACGGTATTTTCAAGTTGTTGGCGTGCTTGAGTGTTTGGGGTTTGTTCTACCATCCTTGCCCAGGCACAAAGCAACAAATAGAGCACCCAAAAAACATCTCTGGGTTTCTTTTCATCTGCGAAATCATCTTCTTGAACATTATGGTCAGACAAGACATCTAATAGTGGATATAAGCGGTGCTCTTGATTTAAGATAATCCGGATAACGCCATGATCATTACGAATGTCAAAAAGGGAAGAACCAGAAACACGTCCCGGATTTATGACATAGTCAACTTTGTTAGATGCAGCCCAAGAAGCGATTGACTTGGCCATTCCAGGCTCTAAACCATCCGAAATCAAGTCCTTCTCTACCTCGTCCCGTACAAACTCGTCAGTCAAGCTATTACGTTCTTTTTCAGTAGCCGTGGCTTCAGTTTGGCCTCTACTGATAGCGGTTAAAATGTCACGGGTAGCTTGTTCTCCGGCCCCTCCTGAAAAGTCAGGGCCGGAGTCACCAGATTTCTGTGCTTGGCTATTACTGCGAATACGTTTAATTTCATTGAACATTGATCCAGTGTTGCCCTTGATAATGTTCACAATTCTGTAGAGAAAAGTGTTCCGATCATTTTCCGAAAAAATTTGCTCTTCGGATGTATCCCCCCTCTGAATAGACTTGTGAACAGCTTGCAACCGAGCTGCTAATTGTTTGCTGTGATCAACTCCAAAGAGCTCATCACAATTTCTGTTGAACTGTAACTCACAACCCCACCAACGATGTCTTGGGTCTCCAAGATTTTGTAGTGGAGGTAAAGTCATCAACTCCCTTCCCTCTCGCATAACTGAGATACCTATATTTCGGGCTGCTTTCCGTCCATGTTCGGTGGCACCTGCTGCTCTTGTTCCCTCTTCAAGTAATACATCCTCCTTGACTCTGGAGAAGATTATTTCGACAATATGCTGTGCACCATTTACAGGGACAGGGATAGATTTTTTGCCCCATTTGTAAAACATTGGTTCCCCCGGCTTATGTTGCGGATAAACCGTATCATCCATCAGATAAAGTGGATCATTGGATTTTACAGGCTGGCTAGTTTGTGCATCACCATTGCTGTTGAACACAGACATAACCAATGAGACCTCACCGGTCCGGATAAAATCACGATAGATGCGGCCTACTTCTTCCTCAACCCGATTCATTGTAGTTCGGGACGTTCTCCAGTCCGCACGGTCAAGTTTAGACCATACGACCAAGGTTCCACTCTCCGAATTGGATATATTGGAGCGACTTTGCTTTGACCAGAAATCAGGAACCGCCTCCTGTACTGGAGCAGGAACTCGGGTTTTACCATCTTTGATCTCGTCCACATCTAAATGGCAGTGCCAGGCAGAGTCTAGTCCATTTTGCCATGACCAGACATCCACACGCCGGCATTGAGAAAGTGAGGAGGTAGGTAAGCCAACTCCGTATTTTCCAATCTGCTTTTGATTTCTGATCGTTTCTTCAGATCTGCCTCCGACTACGAGTGATTTGGCAAGAATTTCGCGATTCATACCATTTCCATTGTCAATCACTGCAAGTCCCCGTACTACGCTCACAGACTGCCCTGCTGGTGTAGATTCGCGCTTAGTCATTATAAGGATATCAATATGCCTCGCATGTGCGTCAATAGAGTTGTCAACGATTTCGGCTAGAGCATGTGCAGTACTATTGTACGGGGTGTCTCTTAAAGCTAGTGCAGCGGCCTGTGGCTCAAAGAGGTCAAGTTTTTCATCTGTTATACCCATAAATCTTCCCAATTAATGAAGGCATCCGCAACGGAGCGAAAGCCAGGTAGGTTAGTGTCTACTACTGTGTATATGTCACAGTATCGGTTTCCACCCGCACGTTTGCCACGCAGTGCTCTTCCCACCATTTGTGAGTACAGAACAACTGAAGTAGTAGGGCGGGCAACCACAACGCAACTAGTGAGTGGAGCGTCAAATCCAGCAGTTAGGACACCATAATTCAACAATGCCATTGGTGTACCGTCATTTTTCTTGTAACGATTAATAGTCTTAACACGATCTTCAGTGAGAGTGTCAGCGGTAATAATGCTGGCCGGCCATCCTCGTCGTGAAAGTTCTTTGTTCGAAGCAATGGCGTTAGAAACGCTGGGACAGAAAACCATGACACGATTATGCTGATGCAGTGCCTGCTCCACCAAATCAACCACCTGTGAGAATCTAGTCTGATCATCGCCAATCCCCTCCAAAACTGCCGAACTGTAATCACTGTTAGGGGACTCATGGATATCAGAAGAATTATTTTCAAAGGACACCTGATGAAATGATGGAGAGGCAAGGTAGTCTCCTTCAGTCAGAAATACGATTGCATTTGGATGTCCGCGGGAATCAATGGAGATTTTGTTTGATCCATACAACTCAACTAGGCGAGCCCCAGAGTCATCAATACTGGTGCCTCTTCCCGGAGTAGCAGTTAGTCCTAGTAACGGTGGATGCTCCCACAGCAAAGATTCAACCATACTCTGATATGTGGGTGCCACGGACTGATGGGCTTCATCAAAGATAATACCCGCTGTTATGGAGGATAACCTAATCAGCGATTGACGGTCATATTGGCTAATGGACCACAATTTTTGTAAGCCGGCAACGAGAAACCCACCTGATATCAATGAAATGTCGGTCTCATAATCTCCCCATAAGCGGTGGATTGATGTTTCCCATCTCCCCAAGCATGACCATGCAAGTTCAAGTTCCTCTGCGGCCTGTTCGCATAGCTCTGCAGTACTGGCCAGCCAAATGATCAAACCACAGTCATCATGGGGGCTTGAGTTCAAGAGCTCAGAGGCAACATGCGTAGCAACACGAGTTTTGCCGGCACCTGTTGGAAGGTGGGCTACCGCCCTATGTTCATTCCTAAGACAACGTATCAGGTCGGTAACTACCTGTCGCTGATGAGGGTAAAGGCTATATTTTGGGCTTACTAAATGTGCAATTTTAATCTACTTGCCGAGATTGTTGTTTGTCTGGATGGTTTCTGTCATGCACGACAACTTTATTGTATATACACTGGTCAGAGAACGGCCTCCACTATTACATGTAGGAAATAAAAAGTGGCCTATTACTGGTAAGTTGATATCTTATTGATTCGTACACACAGAATGAGGGAGGGGGAAGATACTACTTATGGCAAATAACACATGACGCTGCCACCTCCGAGGTACCATAAACCTCGTCAACCTCAATTACATCAATTCCTTCCCTGAGCGGATTCACGGGCCGTCTCGCTCGCTCACGATCCAGTCGTTTCTGATAGTCACTCTCAATCTCGGCAACTCGATCTGGCTGCTCAAGCTCAATAAGTGATTCATTCTGGCTCCATGTAAAAGGAGAGCCATGTTCAAGGGCGGTCTTCTCATAATCTTTGGCTTCCTGAAACTTCTCTGGATGCTCCTTCATCAGCCGTACCCATTCAATTTTCTGCTGGTAGAAACAAAAAGTACAGCCACTGCGAGAACGCCATCGGTAATATGTGGGTAACCCAAGACCAGCCGATTCAAGAAGGTTGATTACCCCCGCCTTGTCTATCCCGTATTCTCGAAATGGAAATTGAATTTTCAGATTTGCAGCAGTAGTCTTCATGCCAGTACGCTGAGGCTCATCAGAGCGGATTGCGATATAGCTGTTGACGGTAACACCAGCTTCCAGTTCGGGGGCGATCCATCTTTCAAACGGACGCAGTTTCAACTGGCGTGTGCACCAGCGAGACTGTGGTGATGGCAGAAAATTGCCGTATTCCCGTAGCCAGAAATCAAAATCTCGGTCTGAATTGAGACGCAGAATTGGTTTTCCCAGAAATCCTTCCAGGCGATTCAAGTATTCGTACACCTCAGCGAGTTCTTTCCCCGTGTCAGTAAAGAAGTACTCAATATCCAGTTCTGGATATGTCTGACGCATGAAAACCGCCAAAGCAGCACTATCACGCCCCCCAGAGAGGCCAAGTACATGTTTCTCGGACATGGTATAGTACTTCCGTTTTGTTACTACAGTTCTGTATCAGCACCGTCACTATTGCTTTGTATCAAGTTCATGCCGACATGTGCGATGGCAGCAAGTGCCAAGTGCTCTTTGTTTCCTGCACCATTTAACTCCTTGTTAATCTTCTTAACGAGAGTCTGCACTTCTTGTTCTTCAGCATCAGCAACATCAAAACTCTTCATGCTTGTGTGCCCCTCATTGCCTGTACCGAAAACGATGCCGATTGCATGCCGTGTCGGTTCACGATCTTTGACACTGGCCAGCATTTCAGCATGTCGAAATTTGAGTGCAAAGTCGGCAAGAGCAAGAGCAGACTGTTCAGCATCTCTGTCTGTCCAGTCTCGGGGAGGCTTGTGGATGGACAGGCTAGCAATAGATTCCATCTGTGCATCATCATCACTAAATTTAAGCAGTCGTGTGGAAAACGCATCAAACTGAAAATCACCTGTCAATCCGCGAACAGTTTTTGCACGCCTATGCAGAGAGATATAATCACTTCCCTTGTGCCCGAGGGACGCAAGCATCTGTTCTCGCAAATTCGCGAGCATGGCGGGGTAGGCAGTATGCAGTTCAAGGAAGACCTCTTCAAGTTTGGGCACAATTTTCGCTTTTGCGGCAGTGTCAAACACGCCGGGCAGGTCAGAAAACAGTACCTGATAAGGGTCTTTTGCATGAAGAAGTATGTTCCGTACTTCTTGCGCTGGCTTTGATACTGACAGGGTACGCCTAGTCCATGCTGGAAGGCTGAATATAAATCGTACCATCTCACGTGCAACGGAAAGAAGGTCTGCCTCAACATTCACCGAACCTGTACGCGAGGTGATAATCTTAGACAGTGATCGTAGATAGGTAGTGTGTTTCTTATCCAAGTTGACCAGTCTTAGCTGGATTCTACCGGGGTCCTGCAGGAGGATATCAACTACATAGTCATTCACCTCATGCTGAAACATTTCTTCGGCATAGACCGCAATTGAATTTTCTTTGGTGAGAATAAAGCTCATTGCCAGAATTGGAAGAACTCCCTGGCGGATACCATAGGGTTGGTGCATCCAGAGCTCATACAGGTTTGATAGCGAGACCAAGCCTTCCTTCTCTTTTAAGTACTTTGCAGTAGCATTCCACACAGGAATGAAGGAATCTGCCACTTCGCTTCCCCTTTTTGGGGGGCGAAATTCAAATGTGTCTTCCGAACTTTTTGTATGCAGTCCTGCGGATGACAGTATTGTGCTGTAAAGTCCACGCTCCGCCCTGAATCCCTCAATCGCCAGATTCTCCTCGGAAGAGTTTTTTACCATGTGGTAGAGCAGTTTTCGCACAGCAGCACGACCATTGGCCGATGGCTTGACTCGGTTGATTAATTCACTCTGGATGATCGGAGCATCCTTGAATGCTTCATCCACCAACTCAGATATCAGGCGAGAAGATGATTGCGGAGTTCCGTCAGCACTTCCGCGGTTGATACCTTGCACATACCAAGTGGCAGTAACGAAGACATCTTTTAACTCATCCTCAAGACGGGACTTGATCTCGGCAATCCTCGTGCTTAATTCTCTGCGGGCAACAGCATCTCCCTCCAGTTCATGATTGGTCGTAGCCACTTCTTTATGAGCCATGAACTCAACTCCAAGATCATAAAGCTTCGGGAATTTTTTGGGGAAACCAATTGCAACGGGATATTCTGTTACGATCTCAGAGGCTTTTTTGCATATGTTTATAATTCTCTCTTTGGTACTTTCCTCAGTCGGAATTACAAGAAAAAATTTGCCCGCAGAACCTTTCCTGGGCTCAAAGTCCGATACAGCACTGTGGCAGTCATTAATGTCGGTCAGCCCCGCCTCAAACCATCGGAGTGTGCCAGTCTTGTGGTAGTGGCGTTTCGCGAGTAGTGGGGGTGTTCTCACCAAGTTGTCCAGTTGCGAAACATCAAATGTTCTGTTTCTTTCCCTCGCAGTCTCAAGAGCATCATTGATGTTAAAGTCACTGCCCTCATAGAGGGACCAAGCGCCCAGATGTTTGCGAAAGATGGCGACAGACCATTTTTCCAAGTCCTGAAGTATCGCAGCAGTATGCTCCCCTCCGAGAGTTTCCAGTATTTCTGGAGATGCCACGATACTGGAGCTACGACGGAAGAGATTGATAATGGCGATAGTCTTGGCTATTTGAGTATGATTATCACTTCCGAGAGATTTGCAACGTTCAACGGCTTCAACACCATGGGCCCATTGGTGTCCGTCGGGAGATGCCATGATTGCAGGCTCAAGATTGACTTGGAGGTAATCCCACAGTCTCGCAGGGCTATATCCTGTATTGTCCAGGTTTATTTCTTCTCTCAGATACTCTTGGAATCCCAGAGGCTCTGCGGAACTGAGAAAGCTGAAAATGCTGCGATTGTTCTGTGCAAAACGGCTACGGGAAACCGGTCCAAGCAGGGCGGCGGTCACAGGATGAATTGGCCAGCAATTATCAAGTTGAGTTGCAAGATCATCAGAATTTACGAGGCGATAGCGGGTGATTGAGTCAGCTACCACAGTACTTGTTGACAAGCTCTTCGGATGATCCATCTTGGACTGAATGGCATAGCCAACAAGATCAATGACTTCGTCAACCGCCATGACCATGGGAATGTCTACATAGCGCCCCTGTACCTTCGCCCATTCGTTTTGTATGTCCCTTCCGAGGCGGCTGGCATATTGTTCGAATGCCTGGTGCAGAATGCCAAGCACAACGAGTTGACCGGTACACCGTCCTGCTGATTCAGCCAATTCCTGAAAGAAGTGGATGTTGACATCGTTACTGCGGACATATTCAAGATGCTGGCCCATTTCGTCAATGATGAGAAGAACTCCTCCATTAGGTCTCAGTCTGGCTTCATCTTCAAGTCGCGCAATAACATCATAACCTGCTGTGTCAACTTGTCTTCGACGGGTCCTCGTTCTGCCCTTCTCGGCTGAAATGGCTTTGCTAAGAGCCTCTCGAATATCCATTATGGGATCACTTCTGCGACCAGCCACAGGTACGAAAAGCCAAGGGTCTTTTCCAACAGGAAAGGACTTGAGAATCTCCCCGTTTTTATCAATGCTATGAAGAACCTTTTCCCGATTTTCTCCATTACCGCTGACCAGTCCTGCCAAGGCTAGTGCCAGACTAGACTTCCCCCCGCCATAAGGTCCTGTCCAAGTAAAAGCATTCTGTCCAGAGGCAATCAACCGCCCCATGTTCTCCAAGACTTCGCGGTTAGACTGGTGGCAAATAAAACCGTCAAGAGCATCAGGGGCATCCATATCTCTGTCAATCCGTACTGATCTGCGAAAACGTCTGGCAACAGTGATGTGGTCTGCAAGAATCATGGTCAGATCACGCTCAGACTAATGAGTGCCGGAGTATGCAATATCCAGGAGATCAAACTTGTCAATAACATCTGCCTGACGGGCCACATGTCTGATTCCGGCACTTTCAGACCAGGTGTAACAGTTTTTGGATGTCTGCCCAATATTTACCAGCCGCTCAATCAGGGAGGATTCATCAAGTTTGAAGGCCCGTCCGGGTGATCCGGGCATGTGGGTAACACTCTCAACTGAGAGAGTGTTCTGACCTAGAGCGTACTTTTCCCAGAATTCGTGGAGGGCAAAGAGGAAAACTCCATCGGGCAAACTTGTTTTGGCACCTCTTCGAAATCGGAATGTTTTGGAGTCTATGGATTGTATCAGATTAAGCTCTGCCAGCAAAGTATCTATACGATCATCAATAAGCCTGCTACTGCTTGTCAGAGGAAGGTAGCTGCGAATGAAGCATTCAACATCGCGCTTGACTGTGGCTGGGGATGTCTTGGGCCATTTTGGGAAATTTCTACAGCAATCCAGCAGGGCTTCTACCAGAGTTTCACGGTCAAAGCTCTGGACTGTGAAATTGTGGAAAGCATAGAACCATGTAGTCGTTTTTCTGGGTGGAGGACTGCCTGCAATCATCCAGTGGATCAGCCATAATGTAGCATCATACTCTATGTAGGGATCTCTTCCCGTTTGATTGTCAAACAGAAATTCTCCGAGTCTGGTAACACGGAAACCGCCTTCACAGTCTTCTATGATCTTGCACACTGTTGCCCAGTGGCGAATTGCCGAAACCATATTCTTGCCAACACCAAAGGTTATAATGGAATCCGGGTTGGAGAATATAGACTTGGAATTACTCTCCCCTACCCGTTTGACCTCATCATATGCTTTGCGCAGCCAGAGCTGGCGGAGAGGGAAGGTCTGGTGACCAGAAAACTGACCTTTATAGTCATGGTCAGCGAGGGGGCCTCTGATCATGCTATCTCCATTCAGGCTTCCGAGCCGGACAAGGAAGCATATTCTCGTACAGGATGGTCTTCAAATGCTGGTGTTAATATACTGCTCTGTCTGCGATGTGATACTTTAACCTTCTCTGCGATTAATTCTGCAGCCGTTTCTACAGCATTTTTTTTCAGGAAACGTCCGAAGCCTATCCTTATGGAGGAGGTAATAGAATTCAAAGAAAGATTGAGTGCACTTAGTACATGGGAGGGTTCCATGAGTCCGGTATTGCAGGCCGAACCTGTTGAGGCAGCAATACGACCCTGCAAAGAGGAGAGCAGGTCTTCGGCATCAACCCCTGGAAGCTGGATATTAAGATTTCCCTCAATACGCTGTTCAAGAGTTCCATTGATGACCAGATCATCAAGGTGTTCGTGCAGGACCGAAAGGAAGCTGTCTCTTAGATGAAGAGTACTTTCCCGGTCATTATCAAGCTCTTCACGGGCAATGCGGCATGCCTCTCCCAAGCCTGCACAGAGAAATGTCGGGATCGTACCAGCACGCAGTCCCCGCTGTTGCCCGCCGCCAAGGATCAGAGGTTCAAGTTTAATGGGGCAATGGCGAGAGATATAAAGTACTCCTATTCCCTTCGGTCCATATATCTTGTGGCCAGAAAAGCTCATAAGGTCAACATTAATTTCTGCCACATTAACTGGAATTTTCCCGACGGCCTGTGACGCATCTGTGTGCATGACGATTCCTCGTTCTCGGCACAGGGCAGCAATTTCGGCAACTGGCTGTATCGTTCCGATTTCATTGTTGACCATTCCCAGAGACACCAGTGCCGTATTGTCTTTCAGACGGCTCACTATCTGTTCCGCATCAATCAGCCCTTCGTTACTGGCAGGTATGAGCTCAACATCACAGCCAAATTTTCTCAGAGAAAAAACCGTATTGAGCACACTTTTATGCTCAATGGCAGAGGTGAGGATATGAGAGCCTCTCCGGGCGGGATTACATGCAATTCCCTGAATGGCGTTATTGTTTGCTTCCGTGGCACCTGAGGTAAAAATGATTTCACCTGTATCGGCTCCAATCAGGTTTGCGACATGTCTGGATGCCTCTTCAATAGCACTAGCTGCCTGCCAGCCAAAGGAGTGCTCAGAGTGAGGATTGCCAAACACATTGGAGACGCAGGATGACATAGCACTCGCAACTCTTGGATCAACTGGAGTCGTCGCCTGGTAATCAAGGTAGATGCAGTGTCCGTTAAGCATACTCATCATCGTCATCTGGTTCTATGCAAGATACCGAATTCGTCGGGAGCAGAAACGAAGTAGCAGGCATCATGTCTACCTGTCCGTCCTTGCCATACAAGTCAAAAATATGTCAGAGGATCGAAAAAAGCATAGCAACCGGTTTTCATTCATTTTCGTAAACTGCATGTGTCTCTGAGCGAGAAGATGGATGTATTTTCTTCAAGAGCGAACATCTGGCACCATGCCTGACCGAATTATGGGAAAATGGTTTCGCAGGATGCCGGATGAAGTTGTCGTTTTTTGATTTCAACCACATAAACCCCTGATTTGATGCGTGTATCCAGCGTAGCCTTTCTCATTACCATATTTTTATTCGGATGCGGAAATATGGAAACAGATCACTCTGCAACTGATGAATCTGTTAATCCGCTCACCGAAGAAACAAGAGAACGCCTCATGGCCACGGAAGGAGGAAGGATGCTGCTGAATGCGATCCTGGCCCATGGGGGACTGGATGCCTGGCATAATGCAGAAACAAGCAGCTATGTTTGGGGATTCGTTGGCGGGCTTGAAACAAGAATGACTGCCCACAACCGAACTCGGCAGGTATACCATGATATTCTGTCCATGGGAGGCGAAGCTGTTTCTGACAGTTCGCAGATGGCTTGGGATGGTGTGAATGCATGGATCTATCCAGGCTCAACCCCTGCCAGCCCCCGTTTTATGGCTACGACAGGATACTATTTTCAGTCTATTCCCTTCATTCTTGCCGATCCGGGAGTTCGTTACGAAATGCTCCCCAGGGCACTCCTGGACAGTGTGGAATATCATATCATGCGGGCAACCTTTGATGACGGGGTAGGGGATGCTCCAGGGGATCATTATACGCTCTACATCCATCCAGAAACATACGAGGTTGACGCTCTTCGGTATCGTTCAACGTATGGGCGGGGCCGTCCAGCAACCAATGAAGGCATGTCCGAAACCCTCCTGTATTACAGGGATTATGTTGCCATTGACGGATTGCTGGTTCCGTCTCGGTTTGAAGCCTACGGATTTTCGGAGGGGCAGAAAGGGGACAAGGTTTATGAGGCAGCATCCAGTGAACACTCGTACACAAAGCCGTTTGATGAGAGCAGCCTCCTGATGCCTGAGGGTGCCAGAATAGACCCCGCACCTGACAGTGAATAGTTTGTGCGTTCGGTAACACACTCAAGCCGGATATTTCTATTTCTTGCTGGTGTACAGGGAGGGTACGAGTCCTGCGAGTTTTGCTGTGTTAAGAAGACGGACTCCAAATGCTGCATGTGGACAGAGTTGTCTTCTAGTGATGTAGCAGGCCCTGGTCATACAAACAGGCGGTCTGTATCCGCAGGTGGAATCCTGCTGCTAAAGTCATTCTGGCACTGCGTCCTGTGGATATTCGGGGCTGCCTATCCCTTGTGCAGAGGACTCGGATGGTTCCGGGTATATGGTAATGAATCAGATCTTGTGCAATACTGCCCCGGTTGTATACTGAGCAGCCTCTGCATGCGCATTCTGGCTCAGAACCTCACCAGAGAGCATATCTGCCAGGATATTCTCAGAAGTGGCATCAGGCAGGGACGAATCATGAGAATTTGGCCTGTTTGGATGCTCTCCATTCTGAAATACTCGGAGATCAAGTGACAAATTGTCACTGTTCAGTGATCTGGAATACTTTTGGATTCATGTATCCCGTGAATACATACACTGACAAACTGGCAATACAATGAATCTGAATAATTACACAGTCAAGGCACAGGAAACAGTCCAGAAAGCCCTCGAAATTGCCGCAGGGAACAATCATCAGGGACTGGACCCTGTACACTTGCTGAAAGCAGTTCTGACGGATCCCAGCAGCATAGGGTTCACGATCATGCAACGACTGGGAGCTGATCTCCGGGGACTGGAGAGTGAACTGGACCAAGTGCTTGCAAAGTTGCCTGTCGTCACAGGATCATCCGTGGAAGGGGGGTATCTGACAAAGGAGTCGAAACAGACATTTGATCAGGCACTCAAAGAATCACAGGCTCTGAAGGATGAGTTTGTAAGCAGCGAGCATCTGCTGATTGCCCTGGCCGGAGGCAAGGGAAATGTGAGTCAGGCAATGAATCGCAGAGGAGTTACGAAAAAGGCAATTCTGGAAACTCTTAAAACGGTTCGGGGAAACCGCAGAGTAACAGACCAGCATGCCGAAGACAGCTATCAGTCTCTTGAACGCTTTACGCGAAACCTCAACGAATTGGCTTCCACCGGCAAGATTGATCCTGTAATTGGACGGGATGAGGAGATCAGGAGAGTATTACAGATACTCTCACGACGAACAAAGAATAATCCTATCCTGATTGGAGAGGCAGGCGTAGGTAAAACGGCAATTGCGGAAGGGATCGCCACTCGTATCGTCCAGGGCGATGTCCCCGAAGGACTGAAATCCAAGCGATTGCACGCCCTGGATATGGGAGCACTGATTGCAGGTGCAAAATACCGGGGAGAATTCGAAGACAGGCTGAAAGCCGTCGTCAAAGAGGTTACAGATTCAGACGGAGAGATTCTGCTCTTCATTGACGAGATTCATACACTGGTTGGGGCAGGTGCCGCCGAAGGTGCCATGGATGCAGCCAATATTCTTAAGCCGGCTTTGGCACGGGGAGATTTGAGAGCCATTGGAGCAACTACGCTGGATGAGTACCGGAAGTACTTTGAGAAAGACAAGGCGCTGGAGCGGAGATTCCAGACCGTAATGGTTCTGGAGCCAGAACTGGACGATGCGATTTCTATCTTGCGAGGAATTCGTGAGAAGTATGAGGTACATCACGGGGTGCGTATCAATGATGCTGCGATTGTTTCTGCCGCACAGCTAAGTAACCGGTACATTGGAGACAGATATTTGCCAGACAAGGCGATTGATCTGGTAGATGAAGCGATGGCGCGTCTGCGAACAGAAATTGATTCCCTCCCAGAAGAACTGGACACGCTGGAAAGACAGATCCGGCAACTGGAAATCGAACGGGAGGCCCTCAAGCGCGAAAAAGACGAGAAGAAACTTGCTGTACTGGAAGAAGACCTGGCGAATCTGATTGAACGGAGAACGGGTCTGCGAGCCAAATGGGAAGAGGAGAAGCATTTGATCTCGGATATTCGAGAAGCAAAGGAAAAGATTGAAGAACTGCGGATCAAGGATGAGGCACTCGCCCGGGCAGGAAAGTACGAAGAAGTCGCCAAGATTCGTCATGGCATGATTCCAGATCTGGAAAATAAAGTGCAGGAAACACAGGCCAGACTTCTGGAAGTGCAAGAGAATGGCGCACTCCTGAAGGAAGAAGTTGATGCCGAAGACATCGCAGAAATCGTCTCAAAATGGACAGGTATCCCTGTTGCAAGGATGATGGAAAGCGAGCGCATGAAGCTGCTTCGGGCTGAAGATGAGCTGAAGCACCGGGTGGTTGGGCAGGATGCGGCGATCAAGGCGATTGCTGACGCAGTGCGGCGGGGGCGGGCAGGTCTTCAGGAGCAGGGGAGACCGATTGGATCTTTTATCTTTCTCGGATCTACCGGGGTAGGGAAAACAGAACTGGCCAAGGCTCTGGCAGAGTTCCTCTTTGACAACGAACAGGCACTCATACGAATTGACATGAGCGAGTATCAGGAGCGTCACACCGTGAGTCGGCTGATCGGTGCGCCTCCGGGATATGTAGGCTATGAAGAAGGAGGACAGCTCACCGAAAGAGTCCGTCGTCGACCCTATGCAGTGGTTCTGCTGGACGAGATTGAGAAAGCGCATCCTGAGGTATTCAATATCCTGTTACAGGTTCTTGATGAGGGCTGTTTGACAGATAACAAGGGGCGTACCACGGATTTTAAGAACACCATTGTAATCATGACCAGCAATCTGGGCAGTGATCTGATTCGCCAGCGAATTGAGTCAGGCGGAAAATTTGATTCTCGAAAGTTACGGGGGGAGATTATGAACCTCCTGAAAGCGAGTGTACGACCAGAATTTCTGAATCGTATTGACGAGATTATTCTGTTCAATCCGCTGGACAGGGAAGTTATCCGTGAGATTGTGACCATTCAGTTTGCACGGATTCAGAAGCTCGCACTTGAAAGCAAGGGAGTATTTCTCAGGCTCACAGATGGAGCCAAGGATTATCTGGCAGAGGAAGGTTTTGATCAGGCATTCGGTGCACGTCCTGTCAAGCGGATACTTCAGAGAGAGATTGTGAACAAGCTCGCCGAACAGTTTCTGTCCGGCTGGGTCTCTGCAGGACAGACCGTGACGGCGGATCTGGCTCCAGATGGCAGTGGAATTCTGCTGGAGACGGAGCCAATCTCTGAGGCAGATGAATAGGTGCAAGAAGCAATGATTTATCCATAATTGTCAGGAAGTTGTGTGATCATTGAGAATCTTGTACTATATTGCGATCTTTCGAGTGGCGGGCATGCTCTTCGTCAGCCATTTTCTTGAAAGAGTTACGCATGTATTTGAAAAAACTGTCTATTCAGGGGTTCAAGAGTTTTGCCTCTCCAACAGAGTTGCAATTTGACTATGGAATCACGGCCATTGTAGGCCCGAACGGTTGCGGAAAGTCAAACATCGTAGATGCTCTGCGCTGGGTTATTGGCGAGCAGCGGGCCCGTGTCTTGCGCTCGGGCAAGATGGACAGCGTGATTTTCAATGGGACAACAAGCCGACGGCCAGTCGGGCTTGCCGAGGTACAGCTGACGATTGCCAACACCCGTGGAGTCCTGCCTCTGGAGTACTCGGAAGTAACGCTGGGGCGCCGTCTCTATCGCTCTGGAGAGGCAGAATACCTGCTCAATGGCTTGGAATGCCGACTCCGAGATATTACGGATCTGTTTACAGATACGGGAATGGGGGCGGGGGCCTACTCCGTCATTGAACTGAAAATGGTGGACGAGATCCTGTCCGAAAATACCCAGGATCGCCGCCGCCTGTTTGAAGAAGCCTCAGGAGTCACCCGATACAAGAAACGAAGGACAGATGCGCTTCGGAAACTTGATCAGATGCAGTCAGATCTTGCCCGTGTTCAGGATTTGACGGATGAAATTTCCGCACAGGTGCGCAGCCTGAAACGACAGGCCCAAATTGCCGAACGCTATCTGCGTTACAAGTCAGAGGTACGGACAGCCCATATTAACCTGCTTAAGGTTGAATATGACCGTTTGCTGAAAGAGGAGGAAGCCTTGGCAGGTGAGGCAGGAAAGATTGCAGACATGTGCGCGGGATTGACCGCACAGATACATGCAGGAGATGCAGAACTCGAAAGTTTGCGTACAAAATTTGTAGAGGAGGAAAGAAAGGCCCGGGCCAATCGTCAGGCATTTGTTGATCATGAACAGCGAATCATCAAACTGGAGGGAGAACTTCGACTGGAGGAGGCAAACCAGAAGGCAATTGAACAGAATTTGGACAGGTTGCAGACGGAACGGGAAGCTGTATCCGCAGAATTAAAGGAGTTAAATGTGCAGCAGGGATCAACCCGAAATTCACTGACCGCTGCGGTTGCAGAAACAGAAAAAAAAGCGAATGCACTGGTTCAGTTAACCAGTGAGCGAGATGCTGCACGTGAACAGATGGAAGCATTTGAAGCTAGGTACGCGAGTCTGGGAGAGAAAGTGCAGGAGTTGCGTCAGAAAAAGTCGGATTATCAGCGCGAAGCAGATCACTTGCAGAGCCGGATTGCCCATCTGAGAGAAGAAAAACAAAGACTGGAGGAAGAGCGAAAATCTGAGGACAAGGCGTACAGAGACATTACAAAAATTGCTGAACAGGCAACAAAGTCCTTGGAACAGGCAAAACGGAGACTTGAGCAGGTGCGGGCAGAGCGTGAAACAGCCGAGGCATCTCACATGGCACTGGACAGCAAAATTTCGGATGCAGAAGATGCGGTACAACTGGCGGAGAAACAGCTTGCAGCCAAGCACGCAGAAATCCAGATACTGGAGGATTTGGTGAACACCTATGATTTTTTCCCGGATGCAGTTCGCTATCTGTTGACAGAATCAGAGGATATCCAGGTTACTACTCTGGGAGATCTGATGACATGTGCTCCCGAACACCGAGCTGCCTTGGCAGCCTCTCTTGAACCATATGGGGGGTGTCTTGTCGTGGAAACGGAAGATATGGCCGGAATGGCAGCTGAGCGACTGAGAGCAGAAGACAAGGGAAGAGCCTGCTTTATCATCCTGGAAAGTATTCCACAGAGTCCACTTCCTGATAAAGCCCCGGAAAATGCCCTGATCACATTCATACAGTTTCGTGATGAGAGATACAGACCGATTGTGCATCTTCTCTTGCGGGATGTGTTGATGGTTGATTCCCTGGAGGCAGCCCGTCAGCTTCTCAAAAAAGGGAAAAGAGATGGGTACCGGTATGTGACCTCAGAGGGGGAGTGGATTGATGAGCGAGGAATTCTGTATGCGGGGAGTGATGAAGAGGGAGGAACATACTCGCATCTGGCCCGCCAGGACAGTCTCCGGGCAGCTATGGATGTCAGTTCTAAACTTCAGAGGCAGGTTGAGGATGAGAAGTCCACTCTTGCGGAAGCACTCCAGGCTCAGAATCAGATCGGGTTAACGGATATTATTGATCAGATACACAAAGCGGAACGGGTATATCTGGAGGCTGATCGTACAGCCCAGAAACATCTTCAGGTCCGTGATTTGGGATCAAGTCACATAGAAACACTGACACGCAGACAGCAACAGATCGTGCGGGAGATTACAGGACTGGAACAGGATGTTCAGCCCCATGATGATCAGCTCAGCCAGATTGATCAGCAACTGGCGCAGGTGAAAGAGGAAGTCAGAGACACAGAGAAGAAAATTCAGTCCTGGCGAGAAGAGCTGGATCAGACACAAACTGCATATGTTAATGCGCATGCCGCCTCTGTCCAGTCCGTATCCAGCCGTGAACGACTGGAAGCGGATTTACTAAGAATTGAGGAGGCTAGTGTGCGATTGCAGGATCGTCAAGAAGTTCACATTGAAGAGCGTGTTGCATTAGAGGAGATGCAGGGTGAGGCAACCAGGAAGATACAGCAGCTCAACAGACAACTTGAAGCAGAGCGATCCTGCCGAGAAACTCTGAGTCAGTTAAATGCAGAAGACAGTTCACGGGAGCATGAACTGCGCCAGGAACTGGACCAAACGAATGAGCGCGTGCGCAGAGCGCAGGCATTGCTTCAGGAGGCAAGACAGCAGGAGACGGCAATTCAGGTAAAGTGCAGTGCAGTCAAGGCTCGCAGGGAAGATTTGCTGCTTCGTGCCAGTGAGGACTATGCAGTTGAGCTTGCAAAAATTCCAGAATTTGAAGGAGTGGAGGACAGATCTGTCCTGAAAGAACAAATTCAGGAGACGGAGCGGAAGCTGAAGGCCATGGGAAATGTGAATGCCCTGGCTCTTGAGGAGTATGAGAAGCAAAATGAGCGGCTGGAGTTTATGCTGGAGCAGCAGTCAGATCTTGAGGAGGCCAGAGATACACTGGTCCGTACCATCAAGGAGATTAACCGTACCGCCTCAAAACAATTTCTGGATACCTATGTGCTGATTCGGGAAAATTTCCAGAATCTCTTTCGTGAGCTGTTTGGAGAGAAGGCGACATGCGATCTGGATTTGACGGAGCCGGAGGATGTTCTGGAGTCTCCGATTGCCGTGATCGCAAAGCCGAGTGGCAAGCGGCCCGTGAGCATTGCACAGTTGTCCAGCGGCGAAAAGACACTCACAGCGATTGCACTTCTGTTTGCAATCTATTTGATCAAGCCGAGTCCGTTCTGTTTTCTGGATGAGGTGGATGCCCCACTGGATGACACCAATGTGGACCATTTCATGCAAATTATCCACCGCTTTGCCACAGATACGCAGTTTGTTCTGGTTACGCACAACAAGCGAACCATGGAGATGGCCAACCGGCTTTACGGGGTAACTATGCAGGAGGAGGGAGTTTCCAGTCTGGTCAGCATCCGTTTTGATGAGGCCGCAGCTATGGGGAACTAGGCACGACCGCGTCCGCTTCAATTTCCACCACCAGTTCCGGTCTGATCAGCCCTGCCGTCTCAACCATCGTTGCTGCAGGGCGGATGGAGCCAAATACCTCGGCATGAGCCCGTCCGACAGCATCCCCGTGCTCCTGAATATTTACGACATACATTCGGGTTCGCACTACGTCAGACATGGAGGCTCCCAATTCCTTGAGGGATTCAGAGATAATCAGGAAGATGTGACGGGCCTGCTGAAGGGCATCGTTTTCGCCGACTACTCTGCCGTCAGGCATTACAGCGGTCGTACCTGATACGAAAATCTGATTCCCAGTCCGTACGGCACGGGCATACCCATACCGCGATTCCCATGCAGAGTGACTGGACACCCGGCTTTGAGAATTGGCACAAGACATCACCTAACTGATGTATGCAGATTACCTGACACACAGCAGCCAAACTCCGAAACTGTCCGAAGAATTAGTACTGAGCTTCCTCTTCGCTGTGCTCCTCCTCAACATCCCCTTCGTGCGCCTCTTCCTCCTCCATCATCTCTCCGGTTGAGTCGGCATCATGCTCGGCGGCACTGTCATCACGTGTGGCTCCATCTTCATGGACTTCGTTACCAGCTTCATCTTCCACCGGAGGAGGATCAGGGGTGTTGCCACCACATGCAGCAACTAAAAGTGCGAGCGCGAAAACAAAAATGTGTAGGAATTTCATTGTAGAAACCGGTTGTAAAATGTGTTTCAGTTTTGAGAAAAAGGCGAAATAGTTTGAGTGCATACACGGAAATTTTTCGCCAGTACAGTACACAATATAGGAAAAAACTTTAAGTTTTGCACAGGGTACCACTCAATTCAATAATGCTGGCAGATTGGGGGCAGAATCACCTGATTAAACGCGGCTTGAAATAGATTCAAGAATAGGACAAGTAAGGTATATCCTACCATTATCGCAAGGGGGTATTGATCTTGCGTGAACTATCTTAGCCATGAGAGGCTCCCGCAAAAATTGCGGATGACAGAACAGTGCCTCTCCGGAAATGCATCCAGGCATATCGGATCAGACATGAAAAAAAAATTTGCAGGAGTCCTGTTAAATCAAAAATGAGGGAACCTTTTTGTATTCTGAGTTGTTTACCTTATATTGTGGCGGTTTTCAGGGTCAGACCTGTATTTGTAGATTATCTGACCCTGTTTAGGCCAAAACATTAACCACAACCTTCTTTAAATTATCAGATTTACCATGAACAGATTCAGCGAACTCAAAGCTATCGTTGACGGCGTAGAGGCCGATTTCACCAAATTCCATGATGGAGGCGTAAATGCCGCGGGTACACGGGTGCGCAAGGCTATGCTACAACTTCGGAATCTTGCTAACGAAATCCGCAGGCAGGTTCAGGAGGAAAAGAACAGCAAAAAGGCAAGCTAGGAGAGGGGCTTTGATCTGCTTGTTTCTGCTTGGGGCAAGCAGATCGTGTTTGTGAAGCATGCTCCTCACGTTTTAGAGAGGAGCAGGTTTGGATGGTCTTATTGTTGGAGTTCTCTCATGGAATCTTTCTCTATGGGATTTCTGTGCAGAGGGTTGTGCTTCTGTGTTGGCTAGAAGGTGTCCTGTAGTGTGTTCACTTCACTAGTTTCCTTGTGGAAAGAAGCCCTCAGGTAGCGAATGATGAGGGGCTCGTGTGGGGAGAGCTCTACTTCCCCCGTTTCGTGGGCACGTCCTTTTGG
Source organism: Rhodothermales bacterium (assembly GCA_965203305.1). Lineage (GTDB taxonomy): Bacteria > Bacteroidota > Rhodothermia > Rhodothermales > Bin80 > Bin80. Next base: position 1,382,910 of record OZ241874.1, read on the forward strand.
CAGGGGTGCTGTCTGATGGTGATGTGTGTCTCTCCATTTTAAGGGAATCCATCCACAGGCCCTTCCGCCATTTGTGTGCGTAGAAGTGGTGTCCAGTCAGGGTATCCGTGTTTGTGCTTCTGTTTCACAGATACATGTGGACGGAATCCTTTTCTTTTACGCGGAACTCGTGTAGATAGCAGGAGAACTTTTGTTTACAGACTTGACTAACCCTGAACTGGACGCATAACGGCTGCCATAGCCTTCAAAGAAACCAAGCCCCCTATCCTCTGCCCAAGTGGCATCTTCCAACCACAGGAGACCAAAAAAGAAGAGGAACATTGGTTATCCTCCGCATGTTCGTGAACAGTGTCTGTCCGAAAATTCAGAGTATCGCCAATTGCAGGGATTTAGAGACCGGATGATGAGGGGGCTGAGAACATTTTGCTGAAAAGGAAGGAAGACTTCTTGTCGGATTTGGACGGTAAATCTCTCAACAGAGTTCCTGACCACGCAATCCTCGTGCGAGATTCCCCCCGAATCTCATAGCTAATGAACAGCCAAATCGCCCCATACATGAATGCTATGGGGCAAAATGCCTATGTAATCCTCCGTATGTAGGATTGCGGTGAATTTTCGGACAGACTTACGTGTGCTCATTTTTTCGTCTTATTGGAGAAAGACAGCAACCCTGTCCCCGGTAACAGGGCATTGATCTTCCTCACTTCGATTCAGAAATCAAGGCGAACTCCTAATCGGGTAAGCCGGGGCAATCCAAAATTCCCCAAGCTACGATTTCTGAACCGGTAGAGAGTTTCTGCTACAGGCTGTGCAGACTCCAGGAACTGAGCTCCACCAGCGGTGGACAGAAATCCGTCGTCATCCGGCAAACCGGAATATCTGTATACACCCTGAACATTGACTGTATTCAGAACATTCTGCATCCACAGAAAAGCGGTCACCGTCCCCTTGGCACCAACTTGGAAACGCCGCTGAATCCGGAGATCAAGCCGATTTGTCCAGGGCAGACGATCCTCGTTGATCCCGCCTCTTGGAACAGGGGCACGAGCGGCATTCACTGGTAGAGGATCCCGTGCTCCCGTATAGGGGAATCCACTCCCTGCCGTAAAGAGCACATTAAACCCGAAATTCTGTAACAGCTTCGTCCCTACCAGGGTAGGGCCTTCTCCTTCACCCAAGCTGTAGTCAAGCGTCACATTCACCTTGTGTCGCTGATCAAAGCTGAGCGGGCTGATGAAATTCGGAGGCGTTTCATCAATCCAGACAATAACACTTGTAGTGTAAGCTCCAGACCCCGTCCCCTGTGCGAAGGAAAGGGTGTAGTTCGCTCGCATGGCCACATTTCGGGTTCTGCGGAGATCGTAGTCAAACTCAAGTCCCTTCACCGTACCAAAATCAACATTTTCCAAGCGCGAGTAGGTGGCTGGATTTGCCCCTCGAATATCTCGAATCTGGATTAAGTTATTAATCTGGTGAAAAAAACCGCTGAGGGTAAGTGCCTGACGCCTGCCCAAACGCTGACGAAACCCGAATTCATACTTGGTCGTATTTTCTGGAAGCAAGCTGTTGTTTGCGGAACAAGAGGTGGCAGTTATGCAACCCAGCAAGCCCGCACCCGCCGAAGGGCGTTTTGATACAACTCCATAACTCGCGAAAAACAGTGCACGGTCCGTAATCGGGAAACTGATACCAATTCTGGGCATGACAGACAGCTGCGGCTTGTAGTCCTCAAACATATCCTCGGTAGCGACCGCCCCCTTGCGCTTTACAAGACCGTTCAGCAGAATATCGCCTGCCCCTGCGGGATTGCCGTTTGTATCATAGAAAAATCCATTCAGGTCCCGGTACCCGACCACATCGCCTCCACTAAAGTACACCGCGTAATCTCCACCGATTCCAGCAGGCAAGCCTTGTCCAAGATCACGGGCACGTTCTATCGGACGACGTGCATACTTGTCTTTGAGCACTGGACGGTTATTGTCCCAGACATCAACACGGAGCCCCACATTCAGGACAATATCCCGAAACTCAATCTTGTTTTGAACAAAAGCTCCATAATAGGCAGGACTATGAGGTGCCTGGAAATAATGCTCCTCCGGCTTGTTCTTGTCATTGTCCTGAAACCCGGCAAAATCTTCGGAATTATGCTGCTTGTCTCCCAGCAGGTTATATCCTGTACCACCCATAATTCTGCTAAGGAGATGAAGAGGAACATCAGCAAATGATGTATAGCCGGCTGAATTTACGCTGGTATCCCCTGCATCAATATTTTCCGGATCTCCATCTGCGAAAATTCGGGCAGCTACCTCAGTGTTGAACCCCCACGAACGCCAAATACTAGTTTCATACTCTGCGCCAAACTCCAGCTGATTCAAGCCAAGCTGCGTAGTAGCTGATGCAGCAACCCTGTATCCCTTACCGTGGCTCTTTCCGTATCCGTTGCGTCCACCACCCACGATGCCAACGAGTCCAGAAGTGGTTTCACCCGAAATACGAAGTCCATCCTCATATCTCCGAGTGAAGGTTGGTACCTGAACCGTGATCTCCGTGTCATCACTTGGATCATTCGGGGTCCCGTGATCATCCGTCCTAGTTTCCTCCGTGTATGTCAAATTTCTATACCCCGCAATGGTTGCATGAACAGGATGATCAATATCTGCATAGGACCATAGCGCACTGAGATTACCTGTGGAAGGGCGAGGGAAACGCGGATCGTAACTCTCATTGAAGAACCCCAACCAACTTCCCTAGACCTCATAGAACGTCGAACTTGACAAGTATTGAGTCCAGCGGACATAGGCGGAATACAAATTACTGTCATACGCCCCTGCTGACTGCGGAGAAAAAATCTCCCGTGACGATGATGTTTGATCGCCTGTGAAATTCAAGTATGAACCACCAATGCTGATCCGCGCGTTGGAAAAGAGATTCCAAGTTAACTTTGCGTTGTACTTCTGATTTAAATTGGACCGCATACGCTTCTTATAACTCTCTCCAAAATCGGAATCCGTCAACTGCTCCGCACGCGAAACGGGATTCAGATCAACTTTGCTTCCGTCAGCAACCGGAATCAATGTACCATCACTAAAGGACAGACCTCCGCCGCTCAGATCGGGAGTTCCATCATTCTTAACCGTGAGCTTTGCCCCATTTGCAAGTCCGATGGGCAGACCCACAATTGACTCGTTTCCATCAGAATCAGTGACTTTGAAGCCTAGAGGAGCAGCCCATAAATCCTCAATTTGTGTATCTGTAAGCAGGGGGGTGGTAGTATTTCTTGGGTTTGAATCTGCGGAGAGATCAAGTTCAGCCGCCACGAAGAAACTGAGCTTGTCGCCGATCACAGGGCCTCCTAATGTTGCCGAGACCAGGTTGTAGCCGAATTTGTCAAATTGCGTAGAGGACAGGGCCTCGACGGAGCCAAAGAATTTTTGAGATCCTGATTTGGTTGTGATATTGATGATCCCGCTCATCGCATCTCCATAACGTGCACTAATACTCCCAATTACCATTTCCTGCTGCTGAATTGCTCCTTGAGGAACTCCATGACCACTCTTGACACCATCCACATAGTAGGTCACTTCACCACCCCGCCCGCCCCGAATATTCAGAGTACCGGATCCCTCCCTGCTGACAACTCCCGCCTGAATTTTAGCCACTTCCGCAGCACCTCTAACCGGAAGGGACACAATTTGCTCTGCATCCACAATCTTTGGAACACCCACCGCATCCTTCTGAATCAGGGGACGCTCGTACTCAATGACCAGTTCCTCAAGCTCAACCCCGGGCTGAAGCTCAAAATTCAGCTCCCGCGTGTACCCGGCATTAACCTCAACTCCCTGCGTTATCTGCGTTTGAAAGCCCACAAACTGTGCCTGAATTGTATGGGTGCCAACCGGGACACCAATAATGAAATAATTACCATCAACATCTGCAGCGGAACCAATGGTCGTTCCGACAATGACCACAGATGCACCCGGCAGTGTCTCTCCAGTAGACGCATCGGTGATCTGCCCGGCAATCTTGCCTGTAGTCTGAGCATGTACCACAACAGGCAGAAACAAGAAGGTTAGCGAAAGCAAACTCCATTTGCGTAGCATAGTAGGGGCCTCTAATGTTAAAGTTTCAAAATTCCGTACCAGACCAGTACGGTGACGAATCAACCAGATTCCGCATAGAGAGCGGCCAGAATAGTGAAAATCCACCCTGAAAAACCAAGCCAGTAAAAAGGCTGATATCAGCTAACATAATTTTTGTTAGCTGTGGAAGCTGAGCAGACGCACCAAAAACTTCCGGTTTTTTTCAAAATCATCATGATCAAAACTGGACTTGACCAGCGAAAGCTACACAGGTCAAGAACCTTTGCTGTCTATCTGTGGATCTCACATCCCTTCGGTTGATACGTAATATACAGAAAATAATTCATCAAATTTGACCTCTGAATCTGCAAGGCGCAGAAAAATTATCTCTGGTTAACCTCCTCAATCCATAACCTTGGCGAACGGAAACAAGTGCGATAACCAATTCTTGAACCGTATGGTATACAAGTTGCTGCGTGTCCTCGCTCAGGGAAGAACGCAATCACAGAAGGTTACTTGCAGTCAAGTTTTCGTTTGGGTCAATCAGCGGGAAATCCAATTTGAATACATGGATCATAACAATTTTCTTACGTCACCTTCTTCAGGTATTGAAACTTCACGTCTTTGTAGAGGAGCACTCAGACATCTGTGAGGAAATTTGAAAACTGGTACTGCACCATGCCTTCATACCTGATCCGATGTGCCTGTAAGTACTCTCCGATTGAAATTTCTCTGTTGATCAGGGTTTTTGCAAGAGGTTCGGTTAATCTCCACGGCTGAACGACATCTACAACTCGAAACCCGCTGTCTTCCTGAATGCGGGACTGTGGATAACATCTGGAGCGTTCAAATCTTTGGGAGTTTCTCAAAGGAAACGGACTGGTGGCACTGCACGCCGAGAGTTGGAAGAACGGGCGGTAGTCCGTGACTGGCTTGTGATGGAAGGCCGGGCAAAGGGAGAACCAGATGCATGGATAGATGCCATCACTGCCGGCCCCAGCACATTACTGCTTGCATGAAGCTCGCCATGAAGTACCTGAACGAATTCAGCCGGGGGCTAGCAGAAAAAGGGTTAAAAATGGTGCTTCAAGAGGACGGCATCGCCGCATTGCTACTGTACTCAGGATGCGAGCAGGCTGAACAGAAAACATCGCTTCAGTTTTGTCCAGAATATCGGCGGACACATCCTTTGGCAAGATGCTTGGCGAGGATGACAGCTGTGCGTATCTTTCACCAGAGTACGCAAGGCCGAAGCCAGAGACCTCTTCCATGTGGCCTCGCGGGACGGGCATGTGCGAGCACAAGGGTCTCTTCAGAGTCTGGATTCCGTCCGTGCGGGACTGTTTTTGGGAGAATTGCTATTCGTGACGGAGTGCCTCAATCGGGTTGAGGGCGGCGGCTTTTCGTGCGGGGTAGAACCCGAAAAATACTCCAACTCCTGCAGAAAACGCCAGTGCGATCATGATCGTAGCAGGGGAGGTGAAGGTATTCCATCCCGTCAATTGGCTCAGTACATTTGAGCCCAAAAAGCCGATTCCAACTCCAATAATCCCCCCCAGTACACTCATCACAATGCTTTCTACCAGAAACTGGGTCAGTACATCCCGTCCACGGGCACCAATCGCCATGCGGATCCCGATCTCCCGCGTACGCTCGGTGACAGAAACAAGCATGATATTCATGATTCCGATGCCCCCAACCAGCAGCGAAATAGAAGCAATCGCAGCCAGAAGCATTGTCATGACCTCGGTGGTCCCCTGTTCGGCTTCTGCAAGATCATTCTGATTGCGAACAGTGAAGCCATCTTCGGCAAAACGTGCTATGCCGTGTGATTCCCGCATAATGGCACGTATTTCTTCTTGTGCCGCGGGGATGTCATTTGAAGAGGGAGTACTAGCCAGAATTTGAAATATCCGGCTCCACCCGCTGAGTCTGGTCTGGACCGTTGTGTACGGGGCAAATACGACATCATCCTGATCTGAGCCGCTGGCGGTTTGTCCTTTAGGCTCCAGGACACCAATGATCTCTACAGGTACGTTACGAACCTGCACCGTCAATCCAACAGGGTCTTCCCCGGGAAAGAGATTCTCAGCCACGGTATGTCCCAGCACCATGACGCGGCGCATTTGACGCAATTCACTCTGATCAAAGAACCGGCCATACTTCAAATCCCAGTTCCGGATGATTTTGTAATCCGTGGAGACCCCGTTAATGGTTGTACGCCAGTTTCCTTGCCCCCCAATGACTTGTGTTCGACTAAATACGACTGGAGAGACTGCGGAGACGAAGAGGCTCTCTCGTTTGATTTTTTCCGCATCTTTGATCGTAAGCCGGTTATAACTCTGTGCTCCCCGACTCACGCCACCCTGGCGGCTGGCCCCGGGAGTGACTACAATCATGTTGGTTCCCAGCGTATTAATCTGCTCTTGAATCTGAGACTGTGCTCCCTGTCCGATGGCAACCATTATGATGACAGCACCAACGCCAATGACAATGCCGAGCATTGTCAGAAGCGTACGCATTTTGTTCTTCAGAATGCTCTGGGAAGCGACTTTCACAAGAGTTGAGGCTTTCATGGCAGAGTAAGTCAGATGGGTACAGGAGTCTCGTAGGGGTCTGTTATTTGGCGGGCTTTGACTGCCTGAACACGCTCATCTTTAATGATTTTGCCATCGCGGAGTTCAATAACACGCTCGGTACAGTCTGCTACATCGGATTCGTGCGTGACTAGCAGTACTGTTATCCCCTGGCTGTGAAGTTCCTGGAAAAGAGCAAGAACCTCTACGGATGTCTGACTGTCCAGATTTCCCGTAGGCTCATCCGCCAATAATATGGATGGGCTGGTCACGAGCGCACGTGCGATTGCCACGCGCTGCTGCTGGCCGCCAGACAGCTCATTTGGTTCATGGTCCATGCGGTCCCCAAGGCCTACACGATCCAGTGCTTCCTCGGCTGCTTTCCGAACAGAAATTTTGCGCTTGGACCGGTCATACAGCAGAGGCAACTCAACATTTTCAAGTGCGGATGTGCGGGCCAGCAGGTTGAATCCCTGGAAGACAAATCCGATCTTGCTGTTCCGAATGTCTGCCAACTGGTTGGGAGACAGCTTTTCCACATGCACGCCGTCCAGATAGTAAGTGCCTGAGGTGGGATAGTCCAGGCAGCCAATGATATTCATCATGGTTGATTTCCCGGAGCCGGAGGCTCCCACGATGGCAATCATTTCCCCTCGTTTTACCGTCAAATCCACTCCCTGTAGAGCATGTACTTTGGTCTTGCCCATGGCATAGACCTTGGTCAACCCTTGGGTACGCATTACTATGTCATGTTCCATACAGACTAAAATCCCCCAGGACGAAAGCGTTGTTGAGTGCGCTGAAACGGGTTATTTGATCCTTCTCCTCCCTGCTGTGTCACTCCTGCAATAATTTGCATGCCGGCTTGCAGGCGTGGACTGGATACCTCGGTCATCTGCCCATCGGTGATTCCGGTCTGTGCAGGGGCTGCCATCAGCTCATAGTTCTCATCCAGATACCAGATCATGGCACGGTTATTCCTTCCTGCTCCAAAAGCACTGCCTCCACCGCCACTCCATGAATCCCCACTATTTCCACGTCCTCTGCCAGTCCCCCCTGTACCTCTTTCTTGCCCGGATTCTCCAGCGGCCGTTTCTCTCCGTGCCCGGAGAACTTCAAACATTTGCGGCGTTGCCCGGAACCGCAATGCAGCATTCGGCAGCTTGAGAACATCAGTTGCTGTCTCAATCAAAAAGTCAACGGTGGCAGTCATGCCGGGCAGGAGTCTTCCGTCAGGATTGGCAACATCAACGACTACGGTATAATTCACCACATTCTCCTGAACAGTAGACTGCAGGCGTACCTGCCTGACGGTGCCACTGAATGTTTCATCGGGGTATGCCTGTACAGTAAAACGGGCAACCTGTCCCTCTTCAATCTGTCCGATGTCGCTCTCATCCACAGATGCCAGAATTTCCATGCGGGACAGATCATCCGCGATCAGGAAAAGCTGGGGAGCAGAGAAGCTCGCGGCTACAGTCTGCCCAACATCTACATTTCGCTCAATGACAGTTCCCGATATCGGAGCCACAATCGTGGCGTAGCTCAGATTCTGGCGTGCTCGGTCCAGGCTGATCTCCGCACTTCGGGTAGCTGCTCTGGCAATGTCCAGATCGTACTGTGCTCGTACATAATCTACCTCGGTCACGAACTTCTGGCCGTATAGCGGTTCCAGTCGCTCCAGTTCCCGCTTTGCTTGATTGAACTGTGCCTGATTCCGTTCCAGATTCGCCTCTGCATCCCGAACGGTACTCCATAGAAGAGTTGTATCAATACGGGCGATCACTTGCCCTGTCCACACGCGGTCATTGAAGTCCACATAGATACTGGAAATAATTCCGGAAACCTGTGTGCCAACCTGTACGGTTGTCACAGCATCCAGTGATCCTGTACTGGCGACGACAGCTTCAAGGTCGCCCTGTTCAAGAGTGACGAACCGGTACGAGCTAACTGGTTCAGCAGAGCCTCGGCTGAAGTACCAAAAGGAGCCACCAGTAACAATGACTACTGTAACGATGATAACATATCTCATTCAAGTTCGCTAGTTCTTTGATCTATGATTTGATGAGTCTTTTCTGTTTGTACGACGCTCCGGGTGTCTTTCTTTTCTCCCTCTGCGACGCATCTGTCGTTTTCGCTCGCGATCCAGGCGGGCTTCCAGATACTGCCATTGATCAGGGTTCAGAATTTTTTTCAGGTCTGCCAGCAGAGTTTGTCGGTGAATGGCAATACTGTCTGCCATGTGTTTACGCTGCTGCAGGAATGCCTGTTCAGCACGGCGTATTACTGCGATGACTTCCTCCCGTTGTTCTTCGTCTTCAAACTCAATGAACTGCTCTATATGGCGCATGAGTCCGCCCTGAATTCGAGTTTCTGCCAGAGTGGTGTTTCTGCGGTGTTGCCAAGTGCTGGTCCCCAGGATGCCAATCATGATTCCGACAATTAGCGTACAGCCGAGAAGTATGACGGATTTAACTCGTATGCTCATGGATTCATTGACGAGAATTCATTCAGGTCTGAGGCATAGATGGAGGCAAGTGTCATGGGCTGGAGTCCAAAAACAAATTCAACAGATGTCGGGGGAACTTCATAATCGCGACTAAGGATGGCATTGTACGAAACAAATCCCATAGCAAGGAGAGCACTTGCCAGTACGACTGGCTTGAAGGCGGTCCAGAGTGTTTGAAAAAAATGCTCCTCTGGTTGATGGAGTGCCTGAATCCGTCGCATGATTCGATCCGTAAGGAAAGGGCGGATGCTGGATTCAGTGCCTGTTTCCACGGCTTCACAGAGCAGTTTCTGCAGGTGTTGATCTTCGGCTGAGGTCATGGATTGCATTGCGGATGCTCCTTTTCAAGGAGAGAAGATAGAATGTCACGCAGACGGGCTGTCGCCCGATTGAATCTGGAAAGTACAGTACCTTGGGCGACTCCAAGAATCTCGGCCGTTTCCTCAGTTGAATACCCGTCAATCAGCCTCAGTACAATGACGGCACGATGATGAGGTTTGAGTCTGTTCATGGCAACATGAATGAGTTGTACCTGCTCAAAGCGTTCGGATTTCGGGTCATTGGCTCCCGGTTCAGACAGAGCAAATACTGTGTTATCCCGGCTAAAGAAGCGTGCTTGCTGGCGTTTTCGCCGCCGCAGAGCATCCAGAGATCCATTAATCGCAATACGTGTGAGGTAGGTTTTGCATGCTGCATCCCCGCGAAACTTTCCAAGCGTCTTGTAAAATCGGATAAACACTTCCTGGACCACATCATCCACATCAGGGCCGGGGCCAAGCATACTTGTGACCGTCCGTGCCACCGTACATTGATGGCGCTCCACCAGATCACGGAATGCATTCTGATCTCCTTTTCGTGCACGATCAAGCAGGGTTTCATCTGGGGGAATGGATGCCACCGGTTCACGAGTGAATGTGCTTGTTTATGGTTTACTGCGCTGGAACAGATGTACGGTCATCCTTGACGGGGACAAGATTCTCAGCATCTTGTGTTGAATCAGGCATCAGGGCGTATCCTGCCGGCTTCGGCGGCGCATTCGCGGGACCCGCTCTGGTGTTCGGCGTTCCATGAACCTGCGGTAGGAGGCCATTTGTTCGGACGACAGCAACTCTGTCAGTGCCTGTTCGGTTTCCTTGTTGATTTCCTGGCGTTTGGCACGAAGAGATCTGAACTGCTCACGGCCTCCTCCCGGCTTTGGCTGGAGTGCCATCAAAGATTCGGTCCGGTTCGCCAGAATGGCATGTACAGATGGAATCTGCTCTTCAGAAAGTTCAAGTATGGAAACAAGCGTGTCTGTCATGGCTTGCAGCATTTCTGGGGAGTTACGGCCTTGCCCGCGAGGGCCCTGCTGGGACAAACTGGGCTGAACCAGGAGCATGCTGCTGAGGAGCATAACCAGACAGGAACCGGAATGGGTGCGATGCATGGATACAGGTTTTGATTTCTGTACAGTTAGACGTTTGAGCAGAGAAGTTTATTCCAGAACTTGTTCCGGGGCAATATGGACTTGCTTCCGAAACCGGTATGCGCCCTGAGCCTCTTGCAAAGATCCCGCATGACAAGGAACTGTCGCTCTGGGAATGCCTGCAGGCACATTAGATCGGGGTACAGGGATATTTCTGCAAGAGCCTGCCCCGAAGACGAGGATAATCCTTGTGCCAGCACTTTGGCATGGCAGGCCAGCCATATTATAATTTTGTGAACAGTGCAATGATTCGGCTGTCTTGTCGTAATTTTCGAAGAATCAATTCACCAAAATCAAGATCTCATGGCATATAAAGGCACGATAGGAATTCTTACGGGCGGTGGAGATGTGCCGGGGCTTAACCCGGCAATTCGGGCGGTCACCGTCCGTGCATTGCGAGAGGGGTACAAGGTACTTGGCATCAAGCGTGGATGGGCAGGTCTGGTTGATCTCGTTCAGGATCACGAGGCGGATAATTCGGAAAATGTAGAGGAGCTCCAGGAGTCTACCGTGAATGCTGCAGCACGGACAGGAGGGACATTTCTGCACAGCTCTCGCACAAGACCCAGTCATCTTCCGCAAACTACACTGCCAGCACATCTCAGAGATCAGTTCAAGGACGAGATCAATGATGTTACTTCAGTGGTTCTGTCAAACATTGAATATCTCGGAATTGACTATCTGGTTCCCATCGGAGGGGATGACACGCTAAGCTACGGCTATCGCCTGCACAAGGAAGGAGTGAAGGTTGTGGCGATTCCCAAGACGATGGACAATGATGTACCGGGCACGGATTACTGTATTGGATTCGGTACATGTGTAACCAGGACCATTGAACTGGCCAACACACTGCGGACCTCCGCGGGTTCACACGAGAGGTTTCTGGTGATTGAAGTCTTTGGTCGCTATGCCGGGTATTCGGCACTGTTGCCGGCAATGGCGGGTGCTGCGGATCGCTGCGTCATTCCCGAGGTTGATTTTGACGTAGATCAGTTGACCGATCTGATGGTCTATGATCGCAACCGTAACCCCAGCCGCTACTCTGTGGTTCTGGTTTCGGAGGGAGCAAAGATCAAGGGAGACGAGGGAATGTCATTTATGGGATCCGAAAAAGATCAGTACGGGCACGCCAAGCTGGGGGGAATCGGAAACCGCGTCGGAGAAGAATTGAAGAGACGCTCCCCCAAGTACAATCAGGGGAGACGGATCAATATCGTAAATCAGCGACTGGGGTATCTGGTCCGCTGTGGAGCCCCTGATGCGCTGGACTGTGTCGTTCCCATGGCATATGGGAATCTCGCGCTGGACCTCATTCTGAGCGGGACCTCTGGACGACTTGTCAACATCCGCAACGGGGGGTATGGAAATATTTCCATGGAGGTGATTAATGGGCCACACAAGGTGGTGGATGTAGAAAAATTTTATAACGAGGCTCGGCTCCGTCCCAATTTCAAGGACCTCCAGGATTCTCCGCTGTTCATCATGAACTCGGACTGATCCGTCTGTTGACGGACATCCGAAAGGGAGCCCCTCCAGACGCGGAGAGTGAATCCGTCTCGCCAGTGCTGTGCCTTCAAGTCAGCCAAACCGGTAGACATACTTTCTCTCTAAAATTTTCCAAATACCGTAATTATTTTGCTTTTTCAATAAATTTTCCTAAATTATTAAGGTTATTTCTCACTTAAACCTTAATAACTCTGGAAAATATGCTTAATAAGAGATTTTACACCCTGATTGCATCGGGGGTTTTGTTGCCTTTTACTGCATTCGCTCAGGAAGCGGAAGTCGCAGATGGAATCGCTGGTGCGGATACAGGGTGGTTGCTTGCCTCAACGGCACTGGTCCTGTTGATGACTCCTGCGCTGGCATTCTTCTATGGGGGACTTGTTCGCTCCAAGAACGCTCTTAATACCATGATGATGAGCTTTGTGGCACTGGGAGTTTCTGGCACATTCTGGGCGATTGGGGGCTACTCAATTGCGTTCGGGTCAGGGAACGCCTGGTTTGGTGATCTGTCCATGGCTTTTCTCACCGGAGTTGGACTGGATCCAAATGGTACCATCCCGGATTTGCTCTTTATGGGATTTCAGGGCACGTTTGCGATCATTACCGCAGCACTGATCTCGGGTGCCGTTGTGGAGCGTATGAGATTTACTCCGTACATCGTCTTTATCGGTCTCTGGGGGTTGATTGTGTACGCACCGGTATGCCACTGGGTCTGGGGTGGTGGATGGCTGGGTGATCTGGGTGCACTGGACTTTGCGGGAGGTGCGGTGGTTCATGTTAATGCGGGGATTGCCGCAGTAGTGGCTGCACGGGTGCTGGGACCGCGCAAGGATTATGGACGTGAAGCCCTCCTGCCGCACAATGTCCCTTTTGTACTGCTCGGAGCAGGCTTGCTCTGGTTTGGATGGTTCGGGTTTAATGGTGGAAGTGCACTTGCGGCAGATGGTATCGCGGCCCTTGCGCTCGTGAACACATTGCTTGCCCCCGCCGCAGGGGTCTTCGTCTGGACATTGCTGGATCACTTCACGACGGGGAAAATCACGGCAGTCGGGATTGCCACGGGGATTGTTGTGGGACTGGTTGCCATTACACCGGCTGCAGGCTTTGTAGGTCCCGGGGGAGCGTTAATACTGGGAGCCGTTGCCGTGATTCCAAGCTACTTTATTATCAAGTGGCGAACGCGAACGAGCTTGGATGACTCGCTGGATGTGTTCGCTGCTCATGGCATGGGGGGAATCATGGGAGCTCTGCTTACGGGGATGCTGGCAACAACTGCGTTCAATTCTGGAGGTGCAGATGGACTGTTCTTCAGCGGCAGCTTTGCACAGCTGGGGATTCAGGCCCTGTCGGTTGGTGCAGTTGCTGTATACAGCGGGGTTGTGACATACATCATCCTGAAAGTTGTCGGGCTGGTCACGAAACTCCGCGCTGAGTCTTCTGATGAAGGACTGGGAATGGATCTCGTTGCACACGGAGAAGAAGCCTATGCAACAGGAGAGGGTGCCGTGCTACTGAATGAAAAGGAAGCACCAGCACATGTTAATGGATTACAACACCAAGCCAACTGACAGATACATGAAACTTATCAAAGCAATTATCCGCCCCTCTACTCTGCCAGATGTACTTCGCGCTCTTTATGCGGCAGACATTACCGGACTGACGGTTTCCAATGTACGCGGGCATGGTGGTGAAGTGGAGGTGGTCGAAACCTATCGCGGGACAACTGCCAAGATGGAGCTGAAAGACAAGGTTATGATTGAAATCGGGGTTTCGGACGCTTTTGTGGATACGGCTGTGGATGTGATCTGCAACCATGCTGCCACAGGAAATGTGGGAGACGGGAAGATTTTTGTATTGCCGGTGGAGCGTATCATCCGTGTTCGGACCAGGGAGGAGGACATGGCGGCGGTAACGCCTGTACGCTAACAGTACAAGTTCAGCTGTAGTCTTGTCGGGGTGCCCGGGGAATGACCTTCTCCGGGTACTCCGTCTTTGACTTGTCGGATTCTGTGTGATTTCCGGCAGTGATCAGGCGGGCGGCTGGCTATTATATGCCACGCTCGTGGTGGAAATATCTGTGAATGGCTAGGAAGACTCGAATCAGATGCGATCCTCAGAATGAATGAAGTTCTTGTCCATGCTGATCTGGGCTTCTTGCGATAATCCCACATGAAGGGCTGCTCTGAGCGTGCGCACAGGTACATCAGGGATGTGCAGGGATATCTTGCCGTATCCTCACTGGTTTTGGAGATGCCTGCGTGGGGAGCGTGAAGAGTTTGGGTTTATTGCTTATATTGTGTACCTAGTGTGCACGACAAAAAACGACCGTGTGAATTGCACTCTGATTGCATATCAAAACTTTTCATCAAACTGAATCAAGGTAGAAAACCTATGAAAAACCTACAAAAATGGGGGGGGGGCAGGACTTCTCCTTCTTCTGCTTACTGCCTCCGGTGCATTTGCACAAACCATCTATTACATAGATGAGGAGTTTGGCAGCGGGGACACCTGTGATTTTGCCACTCCATGCAAGTTGGCCAGTGCGTTCGGCAAATCAGGGCTGGCGGATGATAACAGCCTTTTGATTCGCGTTCCCCGTGCTGGCGGCACGGTTACCATCCCTCCTCCCACAGCTGAACTGCCCAAGAAAATCAAGTTTGGTGCCTATGTGAAGGGGAGCAAGACTGCTGTGGAAGGAACGATACGATTTGTGGGGGCAAACCCCTTCAAGGTCGGAGGCTCGTTTCGGAACCCTGCTCAAATCAAGTTTCACGATGACAAGATTCGTCTTGTGGTGAACGATATGGAGGTGAAGAGTGGTATTAAACATCCGTTTGATGCGTTTGGCAATGGACCGAATCAGATTACACTGACTGGAACCCTGACCGTGAAGAGCACAACCACTTCTTTAAACATTGACCGGCTGATTGTCTCTGAAGATCTCACACTGGCGGGGAGTTATTACATTGAGATTGATAATGGGTTAATCGTCAAGAGTGGGGCGACCCTGACCCTCAAGACGCGTTTGTATCTGGATTTAAAGCGGGGAGGCCCGAAGGATACGAAGAATGTTCTAACCGTAGACGGCAAAATTACGGGATCCGATGTAGAGTCAGACCAGGATATTATCACCGTTGCGGACATCATTGGCAGGGGATTTCGGGGCACCGCAGCAGACAAAAGATACTATGCAACGGACGAGTACGATCCTTCCGACGGAGTGAATCACGAGGACTGCCTTCGGATCACGGGGAGCGGGAGCATCACGGATGTATGGTTTCAGCTGCCTGCATCGGGCAATGTCTGCTATGAGCTCAGCAGAGGTGGAAAGTTCCAGGTGGAAGGCAGCATCAAGGGTGCTTCCGATGACTCACGGAACATCTCGACGGACATGATCTTCAGGGAAGATGTAGAGATTGAGGAGATCTGGACATATGGGGATGCCCGGGTGGTTTTTGAGAAAACAGCGATGATCGGAGGAGATATCGTCATGGAGGATGTTGCCCTTCCTGGGGATTGGACACCGGGGAGTGGTACTCCTGCGGGACACACCATTGCAGACCAGCGGGATGCCAGTGTCCGGACGGGCGGGACTCGCAACTGTGCCTATGTAGGGGATCAGGATCGGAAAGGTGCCCCGCATATTCCCGGGTTCCAGTTTGTGGGGAGGTCGACGATTGGGGGAGACCTGGATATACGTTCCAGTCGTGCAGATGCGGGAACTGGTGCAACGCAGAAGTGTGCTCCCCGTGTGCTGTTCTTGGCTTCGGAGGCGACAGCGACTACTCCGGCGGCAGGACTTGCCATAGCCTCTTCGGTGGAGGGGGATGTGGTGATTGAGGATACGGCGAGCTTCGGGGGGAAGGGGAGAGTGTATCTGGATTCGGATGTACATGGAACAGGTACTGCTGCGCGCCGGACGGCGCATAATGTGCAAGTGGGGGGTGATCTTGTAGCAAAGAGCAACACGATTGGGATGGCCTCCCCGTCCATGTCCAACCTGGACGGGATGTGCACGGGGAAGGATCTCTCGTTGTCCTTCGGGAACCACCTTGTACTTACGGATGCCGCTGAGAGCGTGATCATTGGGGATGCGACGAACGGTCTCACGCTGGGAGCCCTGGTGACGCACGGAGATTTGCGGGTGGAATCCGGGAAAGGTCCGTTGACGGTGACGACCCTGCATGTGGGTTCTGGTGCCGAGTTGATGTCCAGCAAGGATGTGAAGGTGACCGAGTCCCTGATCCTTCAGGGAGAGTTGAGCGGGGAACTGGACGAAGCGTCCACGATCAAGCGGCTGACCTATGGGAGCCGGACTACGGATGCTGTGAAGAAGGCTTCTCTGGTCACGATGCTGGATGCGCTTGCGATCCATGTTGGCAGTGGGGAGTTGCGTCTGGACGAGGTGGTCAAGACAAAGAATCTGGGGCTGTGCAGTGGCACGCTGTCGCTGGTGGATGTGGAGAGTACGACCGACTCCACGCTGCACGTGACGGAGCATATCACGGTACAGAACGGGATGCTGGCGAAGGATACGAATGATCCGGGGAGTCTGTCCACGGACATTGCGAATGCCACCCGCGAGTCGCCGGGCGACCGATATATGCTAAAATACATCACGCCGGGCAAGCGTACGGTGACGGATGCGCTGGAATGGTTTGATCCGCGAGATGTGATCGTGAATCATGCAAGCGCGGAGATTACGGCGAGTGGAGATCGCTCCATTATCGGCAAGCTGACGATCACCAAAGGGAAGCTGATCGTGGACGGGGAGTTGACGGTGGGGACTTCTACGCTGAATCGCAAGGGATATTCTGGCAATGTGAATGTGCAGAAGTACAGTGTAGTGCTTACCTCCGGCACACTGCAAACCAAGGGGCAGGATGTGATGGTGCACGGGAGGGTGACCGTTGAAGGAAAAAGCAAACTCGTGACCGGAGGCGGGGATTTGCATGTACTGGGTCGGGTGGAAGATGGGGAATATGCGAACGCCACGGCGCAAGTGTTACTTCGCAACAAGGATGCGCTGGTGGACTTGGGAGACGGGACGCTGATGCTGGGTCCGGAAGACACGAAGCGTCGGAACAACCTTCGGGATGAGCGTGGCCGCAATACGGGTGGGGGGAGCGGCGTGACTTCGCGTCCGGATGCGTCACTGACGCTGACGGGGAGTCTGACGGCGGGGATGATCAAAGTTCCGAAGGGGAGCAAAGAGACCATGATTGATGCGAGTTCGGACAGCAAGATGCTGGGGATCATTATCTTTGATGGCACGAAGACCCCGGGAACGGGGAACGGGAACGGGACGCTGTATCTGAGGAGTGCCACCACTGCCGGGAAGATGCTGACGGTGGACAGTCTGTCGGCGATGCAGGGGTCGGTCGAGACCAGCGAAAGGAAGGTGGTGATCACCAAAGATGTCAATCTGCGTTCGGCGACGCTCTTTCTGCACAGTGACCTGACGGAGTTCATGGGGGATGTGACGGTGAGCGGTACGGGCGGGCTGAACGCGGATATGAACAAAGACACGAAGGCCCGTTCGGTGCTGATCCACGGAGCATTCACGCAACGGAAAGGGACGACCAGTGGAGACATGGCAGGGGTGAAGCTGGATTCCACGACGACGAAGACGGTGATGGGGAAGTATGTGGTGGATTCGGATAGTGTGCGTTATGTGGCGGAACCGGGCTCCAGACTGATCCTGCATGGGGACTTCCACTTTGCAAAGAACGGGAAGCTGAACGCGACGGTGGAGTTCAGGGGGGACATGTCGCAGGAGGTAATGACCGGGGACACGACGGCGTTGCACAGTGTCACGGTGAACAACGCAAAGGGGCTGCTGCTGAAAAGCGATGTAATGCAGCAGAAGGCAGCCACACTGACGCTCCGGCAGGGGAAGATTCACAGCATGCCGATGGACAGCATGTACACCTGGACGGTGCAGAATGTGCAGGCAGAGCAGGAGCTCCGTGGCCGGAGTTCGGCGCAGGAAGGGGAGAAGTGTGGTGCGGACAATGACGAGGCGTGCCAGGCGACGATTTTGCGTGGCTCCAGTCAGTCGTATGTCGGGGGTCCGGTAGTTCGCCACCTGTTGCAGGGGACAGCAGGGGCAGGGTTCGAGAGCGGGGGATACCTGTACCCGGTGGGGATGGAAGAAGGAGCGGTGTCGCACTATCGTCCTTTGATCCTGCAACTGTCTTCGGACCTGAATGACACGACCGCTGTGACCGTGTCTCCGATCCTGGTGCCGGAAGGAGCGATTCCGGCATGGCCGGCGGGGGACCTCGTGGTTCCGACGACGGGAGGCAATCTGACGCTGGATGTGCATGCCCCGTTCTTCTGGAAGATTGATCTGGGGGAGGAAGATTTGCAAGAGAATACAAATATTCGGCTTGCAGCAGCGGGACTCCGGAATGTGGCAGATGTCCAGGGGTTGCGGATCGTGCAGTGGGACTGCATGTGGAAGAATCCGAAGCTGGCGGGACGGGTTCCTGCCCAGGCGGATGCGAGTTCATTTGCGGTGAACGGCTATCTCAACGGGGTGGTGAATCTGACGCAGGAGGGGGTTGGTCTGGAAAGCTGTGCGATTCTGGGGATTGCGGCGAACGGGGCGGAGAATCCGATTGACCAGGCGGATCTGAGTGCGGGACGGGCGAATCTGCAGTTTATCCACAATGTGCCGACATCGGAAGTGGTGGATCTGCATCTGGGGGAGATTAGAGTCGGCAGCGGGATTGGATTCCGCAGTGCGACGGCCTACCGTCCGGTGGGGGCAGGCAGCCATGAACTGAAGATTCAGTCGGTGGGAGCCCCGGCAGAGCAGGCAATCACAAGCATGCTCAACTTGATGCATGACAGGAACTATGTGGTGATTGCGCATGGAAGTCAGGAGGATACGAGATTGAAGGTACTGGAAACGCGAATGCAATCCCAAGTCTCGAATCAGGTGAGTATGTTGCTGGTGCACGGCTCGGCGAATTTGGGAGCGGCACGGGTGCAGGTACTGGATCCGTTGGATCCCTCCATGGTGGAGATGACGCTGGCGGGGAATCTGATGCTGGACGAGGCGACACGGCGATATGCTTCGCTGTCTCCGTCGCAGCAGGTCATTCAGGTAATGTCTACGGATCAAGAGGTGAAGGAGGCGTACGAGCTGAACCTGTACGGGTATGCGGACCAGACGCTGGTGTTGAACCTGTCGGGGATGCGAAACGATCTGACGATTCTTGGAATTGACAAGAACGGGATGGCCGTCCCGACGCTGGTTGTGACGGGAACCGAGGAGGAAGGGGTTGAGCTTCCGACAGAGTTTGCGCTGCATGGCAACTATCCGAACCCGTTCAATCCGGGGACACGGATCCAGTTTGACCTGCCGGAAAGCGCACAGGTAAGCGTACAGGTTGTGGACCTGCTGGGGCGGGAAGTGATGGTGCTGCCGGCACAGGAAGTGGAGGCAGGGGCAAACCGGAGCATTGAACTGCACGCAACCAGCTTGGCAAGCGGAACTTATCTGTATCGGCTGATTGCGACCGGGGCAGAGCAGAGGCATGTGAAAACCGGACGCATGACTCTCGTGAAGTAAGGGAAGGAAACTGTTCAAACAAGGCACCCCGGTATGATGGCGTACCGGGGTGCTTCAGGTTTGTAAACAGGTGACTTGTTCCGACCAGCCTGTACCTGGCATAGGAGCGCAAAGGGTGTCCCTTCGAAAAAGATTGAATTCGGGAGGAATGGGGCGCATTATCCTGTATAAGATGTGACCTCTTGCTCACAATTATTGCAGTGAAAGAACTAGTGATGCGTCCCGATGAAGTGGATGACTGCATGGATCATACAGCCTGTGATCCCAGTATATCAGTCCTGTCGCGTGGTACTACATTCGCTACACGGTCGGATACATATTTCTGAGGAGCTCCTCGCATGGATGCGTTATACTGGATCAGCCTGATTGTTGGTGGAGTTTTTGTGGTACTCTCCATGCTAGGCGGGGGAGACACCGACCTTGACGCTGATCTGGATACCGATGTGGACACAGATTTGGGGGCAGACTCCGATGCTGGCATCGGCTGGGTAGATCTGTTTTCCGTACGCACGATCTTCCTGTTTGTCGCCTTCTTTGGATTGTGCGGCGTGTTGCAGTCCTTCACGGAACTGGGAGAAATTCCCCGTCTTCTTATATCTCTGGCAGTTGGTCTCACTGTTGGAATTGGAGGAAATTATGTGATCAAGCGCGTCGGGTATACACAGATTTCAAGTGAAGTAACTTCTGCGGACCTCAAGGGACGAACAGCCAAAGTCATCATCCCGTTTGATCACACGGAGGTCGGCAAAATCGTTCTGGTCACGAAAGGGCAACGCATGCAGTTCAAGGCACGCAGCTTTGAAGCGACAGAGGAAGTGTATACGGAAGGTGAGGAAGTTGTCGTAGTTCGCACGGAGGGAGCCGTTGTTGAGGTTCTGAAGGCTCAGTAACCACTCCACGAATGCACTGACCACATCTCGTCCGGAAACCTTAACTTGGATTCAAATGTAGGCTTCCCTGTTCCAGTGCACAGAAAGGCTTCTCTTTCGGTTGCACATCATTCCTGTCTCATAACTCTTCGAAATATGCTGGAAACTGTTTTCATTGTTAGTGGAGTGCTGGTCGTGGCAATCTTTGTCGTGTTTGGCATTGTACGGGCAAATCTGAAGATTTGCCAGCCCAACGAGGTTCTCATCTTCAGCGGGCGCAGGCGCCGAATGGCGGATGGAACGAAAGTCGGGTACCGGTTCATCAAGGGAGGACGCGGATTCCGGATACCTATTATAGAAAAGGTGGATCGGATCCGTCTGAATACAATCCCTTTGGATCTGACAGTTCAGAATGCCTATTCAAAAGGTGGCATTCCACTGACCGTCCGTGCAATTGCCAATGTGAAGGTTGCCTCCAATGAGTCGGAGCTTGCCAACGCAGTTGAGCGGCTCCTGGGGAAAGATCATCATGAAATTCAAATGATTGCGAAGGAGACCCTTGAGGGAAATTTGCGGGGAGTTCTGGCGACACTCACGCCAGAAGAAGTTAATGAGGATCGGCTGAAATTTGCCAAGGAGCTCTTGGCCGAAGCCGACATTGACCTGAGCAACCTGGGACTCCAGCTGGATACGATGAAAATCCAGAGTGTAGAAGATGATGCAGGGTATCTGGATGCAATCGGCCGGCAACAGTCCGCACACATTATCACAGCCGCACGTATTGCCGAAGCAGAAAAGCGCGAGCAGGCACGGCTGGCCGAAGCAAATGCAGACAAGAACATTGAGCAGGCGGAAAATGATCTGCGCATACTGAAAGCGCAGTTGGCCGCCAAGAGTGCGGCTGAGGAAGCCCGGGTTGATGTTGCTGCCGAGGTGGCAGCTGCCCAGGCGCGTCAGCAGCTTGCCATGGAGGAGATCGAACTTTCGGAAAAGAAGCAGCGCGCAGATGTGATCGTCGCTGCGGAGGCGGAACGTCAGGCAAAAGAGGAAATTGCCAAAGGAAACGCCGCCCGCATTTTTGAGGACGGACAGGCAGAGGTAGAGGTTCTTCGACAGAAACTCGAACTATGGAAAGAGGCGGGGCCCAATGCCGAACGACTGTTTTTGATCCAGATGCTGCCGGACATACTGAAGCAGGTAGTTCAGACTGTAGACAATCTGTCCATTGACAAGCTCACAGTCGTCGACAGTGGAAACGGAAAAGGCGTTCCTTCGGTGTTCAATCAAATTGCCGGATCAACACCGGCACTCCTGGAGAGCCTGAAAGCATCTACCGGGATTGATATTGCTCGTATGCTCAGCGGAGCAGGCAATCCAGAAGAAAACTCAGCGGAGAATCCATCATCCTGATACCGGAGGCTGAACCGCCGGGCCGAGGAACACAAGTTTCCGAGGCCCGGACAGGCAGCTGTTCAGTTATCCATAATATTTCCTTCCGTGTCAAGCAGAGTTACAGGTCCGTAACCCAGCTCCCGGATGCTCGGTTCAATGATATTCAGATCCCCCACAATTAGCCAGATCAAGTCATTTGGTCTGAGAATCTCCTCCGCGGCTGATGCGATTGTATTCACATTCAGCTCACGCACCTTTCCGGGATACGTATCATAGTAATCTTCAGGTAAATCATACTGGACAAGATCCTGGATGCTGCCGGCAACGGATCCATTTGTTTCCCATAGTCCCGGCAGAGCCAGTGTCTGGCTTTCCTGTGCCTTCAGAACTTCATCTTCGGTTGCAGGATTTTCCCCGAGGATTCCTTCCAGCTCTCCCCTGATTTCCATCATGGCCTCCTTGGTCTTGTCTGTCTGCACGGGTGCGTACACAAGGAACGGGCGTTGTCCTCGTGCAGTCAGGAGTAATGAACTGGCACCATATGACCACCCCTTGTCTTCACGCAGATTCATGTTAATGCGTGAAGTAAAGGCCCCTCCCAGAACCGTGTTCATTGTCTCAATCCCGATATTGTTGGGTGTGTTCCGTGGTGGCGCGAGATGTCCAGCCAGAATAATGGACTGCTGGGCTTCAGGGCGATTCATCAGGTAAACGCGTGATCCAGACGCATGCGGGACGGAGGCAATGTTTTTTGAGGGTACATCTGCCGGGCCCCAATCTCCCAGTCGGGACTCTATCAGAGGCACAAGGGTGTCCAGATCAATATCTCCTACAACGATCAGAGTCCCGTTATTCGGCTTGAACCAGGTATCGTGATACGTCTGCAAATTTTCACGTGTCATGTTTGTGACGGATTCTACCGTACCGCTACCGGTCAGCGGATTGCTGTATGCATGATCTGTTCCATAATAGAGTGCCGGCATGACTCGCAAGGCCATCTGGACAGGATTCACTTTCTCTCTCTGAATCCCAGCCAGTCGCTCCGCTTTTAGTCGTTCAAATTCTGAATCTGCAAAGGACGGATTCAGGATGACATCAGCAAAAAGATCCAGACTGGGCTCCAGGTTGGCAGTCAGGGATGTCAGGTTCACATACGAACCATCCAGGCCAGTACCGGTGCTCAAATTGGAGCCAAGATTCGCGATCCTGTCGTTGATTTCCAGGGCAGTGAGGCTGGTCGTTCCCTCATCCAGCATGGACATTACCATGCTTGCTGTTCCTGGAGCGATTCCCTGATCTGAAGCATATCCCGCATCCAGCATCAGCGTGATGCGTACGGACGGGATGGTACTGCGCTTGGCGAGAATAATCTCCAGTCCGTTTGACAGTGTCCTGTGATGTAACTCAGGGAACATGACTTCGGGCTCGGGACCGGTTGTTGGCAGGGCAGACCGATCACTTGCTTCATCTGTTGCTGCAAGTTCGGGAAAGGGATGCACTTCCAGCACATACACTCCATCAGAGAGCCACTCTTTTGCTGCCTGACGGACATCCTCGGGAGATGCAGCATCTTTGTCACCAAAGGACAGAAGGTATGCATCGGGGTCTCCTCCATAGATTTCGGAGGATGCCAAGATATCAGATTTCCCCCCAAAGCCGCCTATACGCTCCATCCCGTAAATGAAACCTGCTTTCTCCTGGGTAATGATTCTGCTCAGTTCTTCTGGTGTCGGTCCATCAGCAAGAAACGAGGCCAGTTCCTCGTCCAGTGCTGCCTCAATATCCGCAAGTGCCAGTCCCGGGCGGGCTGTAGCCTGAATAATGAACTGACTGCCGATACTGCCGGAATAGAGGTAGGCACTGGCATCCGTTGCAATCTGGTCTGTATAAACCAGCCGCTTGTAGAATCTGGAGTTCTTGCCACTGGACAGGACACTTGAAGCAAGGTCCAGAAGATGAAAATCTCTGGAATAGCGTTCAGGCACATTCCAGACCTTGTACACTCGTGATTGCGGAACGCGATCTTGCATGATTTCGCGCTGTTCGCCTGTACGTTTTGCAATCCAGGTATCAAAGTGGGTCACGGGCGGACCGGGCGGGATATCCCCGAAGTACTTTTCAGTCAGCGTGCGAGCTTCATTTACGGTAATATCTCCTGCAATGGAAACGACGGCATTGTTCGGGCCATAGTATGTCTTGAACCACTCTTGCACATCTTCAACTTCTGCAGCATTCAGGTCTTCCATAGAGCCGATCACGGTGTGTGCATAAGGATGTCCTTTGGGATATGTGGCCCTGGTAATGTGATTAAACACCTGCCCGTAGGGAGAATTCTCTCCTTGCCGCTTTTCATTCTGTACGACCCCGCGCTGTTCGTCCAGTTTTGCCTGATCAATCGCTCCAAGGAGGTGTCCCATCCGATCTGACTCCATCCATAACACCAGATCTACGGCGTTCTTGGGCACAGTCTGAAAGTAATTGGTGCGGTCTCTGTTGGTTGTACCGTTCAGATCGGTTGCTCCCAGCCGTTCCAGAACCTGAAAGTAGTCGTCATTAAAGTTTTCGGACCCGTTAAACATCAGATGTTCAAACAGGTGAGCAAATCCGCTTCGCCCTTCAGGTTCATTTTTGGATCCTACATGATACCAGAGGTTTACGGCAACCAGAGGTGCTTTTGTATCCTCATGAACAATGACGGTCAGTCCGTTGTCCAGATGAAATTTCTCGTATGTGATTGTGGGTATTTCCATCGGTTTATTTTCCTGGGCTGAAATCCCGGGAGCATAGATGAACAGGGTTAAGAGGGTAAGGAGATAGTATTTCATGGCAAATCTAAGGTTAAATGAACATATACCATACAACACACCTGCTACGAAGCAGAAAAGACCAGGTTGCAAGTCTGCCTTTGTGGTGCCAACAGGGGGCCAGCAAATTACCTGATTTGGTACAACCTGTCTGGATACGACGAGAAATTTATAGGGGCTTATCCGGTAAAATCGTACGGGCGCAGCACATCCTTCTCGTTATGGACTGTAGGCTCCAGCGCAATCAAGCGTCTCCATTCAGAAACCTCACACACATCCAGCCCAGGGACTGCCCGCTGGGCTGCCTCGTCCAGGGATCTCCTGACCGGGTCCCTGGCAATCTCTGGCAAGGGGGACAGTTCTTTTGTTGCATGTCTGTCGTAGATCTCTGCCAGGAACGCCATGTTGCACTCGTCTGGATTCGGGACCGGCAGTGTCCGCAGTCCGTCCATCGAGTATTGTGGGTAGGTCAAATTCTTCTGTCGCAGGTTCAGGTACGCGAGCACCCCGAACGTAGAGTTCAGCCAGACACACCATGCCTTGCAGAGTACCTGTTTGTCCCATTTTCCTTTATGCGGGGTCACGGGTACGAAGGCTGATCCGAGAATTTGTTCTTCGGAGAACACCGCAATCGTTCTGCTGAGGTTCGTCCTCATGCGATTCGGCAACAGCAAATGGCCGCGCTTTTCCCAGAGACGGCTTGCATAACGCTGGCAGTCTTTCCTGGCAACGACAAAAACATCTGGACGGGTACGCATTGCCTTTTGCCGGTCCGATTTGTTGTTCCACAGAACCCTGATGTCAGGGTTCTGTCTCTTCTCCGCCTTTTGGAAACACTCTCTGACTCCCCTCCCGCCTGGCCCCACGCTGGCATGACAGTCTATCTCGCTCAATGACGGGATTTCCTTCATTTCGTCGAACGAAGCAGAAAGGCTCTGGTCATAGAAGCAGGCCGCATTCCACATACGGCTGGATACCTGGCTGTGATCTCGCCATGCGATGGTCCCATAACGGGATAAAAGACTCTCATCTCTCTCAAGAGATTTCAGGATTGCCCGGGCAAGCAAGTGGGACTCACTTGCCCGGGCAGGATTCTCGGAAAGAGAGATAAAAGCAGTCGGTTTCTCTCGGTTTCCCCTGGTCGCCCTCCGTGCGACAATCAGGCACTCATGGATGTTTGTGTTCTCCGAGAAGTAGATGCGTTTATTGTCGTGACTTGTAACAACCAGTTCCAGGTGGAACCTGTCAGGGTCCGTCAGCAGGTCGCGCTGCCCCTTTGCACTTGCCCCCGTACACACCGTGAACGGCTGCACCATTGCCAGCGTTCCCCGCTCATGCAGCAGTATATCTGCTATAGGGTAGAAAAAGGTCGCTACTGCGGAGGAGTCAATTGCCTTCCTGTGCGCACTGTCCACAGTCTGCCGTGCCAGACTCTTTTCATGGTACTGGATTCGCTTGCGAACATCTTTGGAGAGATGCTTGTTGCGAATATCGTTCCTCGTATAGGGGGGATTCATAATCACAAGGTCGCAGCTCCCCTTAAGGTCTGGCGACTCCTCTGTGTACCCTGAGGCTGTCGCACGGTACTGACTTGTGTTCGGCATCAACCCGGGCAGAAACTGCGCACTGTCCGTCAGGATATCAAGTGATCCTGCCCGCACCTCCCCGCTTTTGTCTACCCCGTGCCGCATATTATACAGGTTCATTTTATTGTAGTCAATCTTCGGGGCGGTAAGCGTTAGCATGGACGCGGCCAGGTGTATGGCATGCCTGTTAATATCAAGTCCATGCAATACATCCTCTATCAAACCCAGATGGAGGACGGAGAGGGTATCTGGAGGGCCATTATGCGCACGAAATCGCTCCTCTATTGTCTTGGCGGCTGCCATGAGCAGTGTCCCTGTACCGCAAGCAGGGTCGCATATTTTAAGTTCAATCAGTCTGTCTGCATTCCCCCAGCCATCCTCTGTTACCGACCAGTCTGGGGGCATAGCCAGTTCGGACAACAAGACGGAAGCCGCGGTGCTGGTGTAGAATGACCCATCGTATTTGGCAGTCTGCAGTAACTGATGATACAGGGGGCCTGCGTGGTCCAGCTGCAACCCCTGGATACGAGGCGCACAATCCAGTACGGCTTTGATCAGTGTCCCCAGCAGGCTCTCGGTAGACTGTCCGGCGGGAAGTTTATACAGCACACTCAGGGACGGGTCAACGACAGGGGCATAGTCAACATCTCTGATGCGCTCCCAGTTATCCAGCATGGCAGTCTGTCTGCTTGGCGCTGCGCGAACCTCTGCCAAAGTCTGCAAGCCTCCAATCTTTACGCCACTGCTCTGCATGCGATTCTGCAACAGAGACATGTTTGCCAGGATCAGGCAGGCAATGCGGGCTGGACGTGGGTCCCCCCCCCGTTGGCGGGATTCCAGGGCAACTCCAGCACAGAGGCGATCTCTTCGCCCGTTGTGATGTCAATTTCTTCACTGGCACACATGATGGCACGTCTTAGCGTGTCTGTGATTACACAGGTTTCGTTCGTCCCGATGTCATCCGCAATCCTGATCAGGTCAACCGACGATCCTCTTCGCCAGCGTCCTATGGTTCCCGACTGGTTTACCTGTACCATCATCAGATCACTGGTCTCTGCGAGTCTCCTCATAGGGGACTTCTGATCCTCTTTTGTGAGTTGGGGTGGATAGCAGCAGGCAACCGCATTCCAGCAGTCGCTTTGCTTGAGCCAGCGCTGGGCATCCTTTACTGCTTCCCGCTGTTTTTCCAGCGTCTGCCCGACCTTGCACTCTAAAGCAGTATAGTACCGATCCCCATATTCCCTGCGTATCTGTATGTCACAACGCTTCGCCCCGGTGCCTGTCCGTGTCTGCTCAGGCGTCGCGTGAAATCCATGAGACGAGAGAACTTCTGCTAAAGCAGAATTGAGAGCAGTTTCCAGGATTGCCATAATGTGCACATATATTTCCCGGGGCATACAGGGATTGTGTCCCCATCAATTTCCTTCCCCAAGTCCTTCCAGAAAATCCGTCTGCCAGGAACAGCCTTCCGCTTGTTTCTGGCATGAGTGCTGTGTATTTTGTATTACATTGTAATACACTCGGAGACCCTGCCGGTTCCCTCCGTGCGGATTTTGCCGGATAATTCCCAAATTTATAGGGGCGCAATTTGTTCGGGTATATTGTTCTGGGATTCTGGAGCTATGTCCTGTTTGGCAACGAGACTTCTCGGGAATTTCCATCGGTTGTCCGTCTGAAATGCCTGATCCTGGGTGCATATTTGCTTCGCCTCAGGATGCGGGCTTAATATCAAGCGGACCGGGAACATATTAAGGCAGCTTTTCGTACAGCCTATTGTGTAGCATAAAGCTACTGATTACTCCTCACGGGCCCTCACGTATATAAGCCCCATTTTAATGCATTCAGATACAGAGCAGAGACCAGTCGGCACCGTCAGTAGTAATGGAAATCACCATGAACCGTACTCAACGGAAGAGAGAGTAGCGTTGTTCATGTTAGACTCAGCATTCAAGGATGGGAAGAAAGCGTTAACCCCTCTCCAGATCAATAAAATGGTATACATTAGCCACGGTTGGATATTGGGAGCTTATGGGAGACCACTGATAGATAATCGCATCAACCAGATTCAGGCATGGAAATATGGTCCGGTTGTGGTAGGACTCTATCATATGCTAAAATCCTTTGGCAGTACATCTATCAGTGTATTTGACTTCCTAGGAAAGATTGCACGATCTGGTGGCGTGTACGATGTAAGTCTATTACCGGAGCAGGGAAATGGTAAAATGCATCTGCCTGCGTTGGAGGATCTTGGAAAAGATCATCCAGAAGTGGCAGAGGGGCTGGAATGGCTATACGGGTACTATGTACGATATAGTGGAGAGCAACTGATTACACTGACGCATCAGAGAGGCTCTCCCTGGTACGAGGTATACTATGATCGTAACCGTACAGGAATTTTAGAGAGGTGGGGGCTTACCAGCAATGGGAATATTCACATTCCAGACGCGCTCATCAGGTCGCATTATGGTAGCCGGGTAAACAAGAAGGACTCGGAAGCATAATGTCCGATTCATTGGATACTGAAAAATCGGACTGGTCTGAAAAGATCGGTATTGGTGAAGAGAACATAGATCCAGCACCCGAAAAAGTCCAGCTCCCAGACCATAATACGCCTTGGAGCGTAGTTGGTCAAGAGTATCAGAAATTTCCCTCCGGTGTCAAGAGGTTTATCAGGTGGGCCGTATTGGTCATTGCAATCTTGGCTGCATTGAATTATGGGTCTGTACAACTCAAAAGCACAATCTGCCACTGGTTTCCATCATTCGATTATTTTTGCGGTGCTTCAGCAGATTTAGTAAATGAAGTAGCAGGTCTAGTGGAAATTTCCGAAGGACAGTAAATTTGGCGGAGAGCTTGTTTATCTTGTACAGCCTTGCCGTGCAGCTATCGAATTTCAGTGACTAGTGGGCCAATATGGGGCTGACCAATTCCTCATCAAAAAAACGGATGAATTTCTTTAATGTATAGCATTATCAAGTGGACTTTGGTAGTCGTACCATTGATCCTGATCCTCGGGTGTAGCGCATCACACGATCCTCAGCCGGGATCCGAAGCGTACAACCGCACCGTCGGCGCGTTTTATGTGGGAGTGTCTGCCATGGAGGTCGGAGAAGACCTGCGGGCTCGTGCCAAGCTCACACTGGTTACTGAACTGGCTCCCAAAGAGCCAGCGGCGTGGGCAAATCTGGCCCTCATGGCGATGCGCCGAAATGAACTGGATACCGCACAGGAACACCTGAACAGTGCCCTGCAACTGGATTCAACCAGTAGCGAAATCCTGCTTTTGGCAGCTGCATATGCGCGAATGACAGGCGATGAGCAGGCACAGCTTGGATATCTGCGGAAAGCAGTAGCTGCAGAGTCTCCAAGTGTACAGGCCCTGTTTGAACTCGTTGATCTGCTTCCAGAGGCATCAGATGAACGCGTGGCACTGACTGATCAACTTGTCAGCACTGTCCCCGGGAATACATCCGTTCTGCTCATGAGGCTGGAACACTCCGCCTCTCCGGGTACTTTGGATGTTGAACTTCTGGATGAGCTGGATAGCTATGCATGGGGAGCAGAGGTAAATGAGCAGATTAAAATGCTCAGGGAGGCAATCGGAGGGGATGGTGTTGTAACACAGCTGGCATTTTTGCGGAATATCCTGCTCAGTGAGCCGAAGTATCGCCAGGACATGGCAGAGGTGCGTGTAGCTCTGGAACGTGTGGGAGATCCAGTGACACGATTCATTCGGCTGGAAACCCCTTCCTCTTCTCCCGCAGTGCGAGATGATTCAATGCAGGTACTTGTAAATGAGCCCCTCGTATCTGCCAGCAATCCTCAGGAATGGATTTCTGCCATCGCACTGGGGAATAATGCACTGCCTGCAATCTTTTATGCAGGTACAGATTCCATCAAAACACTCCGGCAGGAAGCATGGCAATCCCCCCGAATCAGTGGACATGATGCAGTGGTCGGGGTTGACTACAATTTTGATTTCAGGACAGATCTGGTTTTAGCCGGAGCGGAAGGGCTGCGTCTGTTGCGACAGGATTCTCTGGAGCAGTTCACGGATGCAACGGCTGAGTTGAAACTCAGCACAGCAATTGCGAACACAGCATATACGGGAGTCTGGGCTGCAGATATTGATCTGGAGGGAGATATTGATCTGGTGCTGAATGATGCCGAAGAGGGGGTGCGTACACTCCGTAATAATGGAGACGGCACTTTTGGACGTACGGACTGGTTTCCCTCGGAATTGGAGATTCGGGCATTTGCCTGGGCTGATCTTGATCAGGATGGAGATCCCGATGCCGCGATGATAGACCGTCAGGGCAGGCTGGTGGTGCTGGCAAATGAGCGGCAGGGACGCTTCAAGGTTATGCCGACACCGTCAGGTGAATCCCTTGCGTTTCTGGATATAACGGTCTCGGACAGTAACAGTGATGGCAGGATTGAAATTCTGGCACTCACGGACACCGGGCAGGTACAGCGCATCACTCTGGGGATTCAGCCAGAACTGGAGATATTGACTGAGACGGACATGCGCCAAATCGGGACGCAGATTGTAACTGGAGATCTGGACAATAATGGAGGCGTGGATATAATTCTGACTTCCAGGGGACGGTCGTATATATTTTTGCAAGGTCAGGACTATGCCTTCTATCGGCATGAAATCACAGTTGAGTTGGAAACATATGCACTCCGTGCGACGCGATTTGCCGGGCGGCTGGATCTGATCGGACTGGACAGTAATCGCCAGCCCGCCCGTTATGGGATCGGCACCACAAAGGGATATCACTGGAAAGAAATTCAGCCTCGCGCAGCACAGGCGGTAGGCGATCAGCGCATCAATTCGTTTGGGATTGGTGGAGAGGTGGAGATACGTGCCGGACTCTTGTACCAAAAACAGCCAATTACGCGACCGGTTGTACACTTTGGTCTGGGAGCACAGTCGCTTGCGGATGTAGCACGTATTACATGGCCAAATGGATCCGTACAAGCAGAGTTTGATCTGCTTTCGGATGAGATTGTCAATGCGACACAACGACTGAAAGGGTCCTGTCCATGGCTCTTCGCATGGGATGGCTCGGAGATGACATTTGTGACGGATTTCATTTGGCGCTCTCCTTTGGGACTCAAGATCAATGCCCAGGAAACCGCACAG
Organism: Rhodothermales bacterium; assembly: GCA_965203305.1. Classification (GTDB taxonomy): domain Bacteria; phylum Bacteroidota; class Rhodothermia; order Rhodothermales; family Bin80; genus Bin80. The sequence continues at coordinate 1,414,427 of OZ241874.1, forward strand.
GTCATGACCACAGAGGACTGGGTGAAAATCAGGGGAGATCAACTTCAGCCCCTGGAGGGATACTATGATATTCGGATTACGGCAGAGTTATGGGAAACACACTTTTTTGATCATATCTCTCTAAAAGTGATAGATCACCCTGAGGGTACCGAGATATTTGTTGATGAGCGATTCGCCTTTCCTCCACCGGAATTCAAGGTTCATGTAACCTCCGAACTTGTTCCGGTGACTGGTGCATGGGATGATCAGGGGCAGGATGTCCTGGAGTCTGTAATTGTCCATGATGAGAAATATGCAGATTTCTTCGGACGAGGTGATTATCAGGGGATCACCAGACCACATTATCTGGAAGTGGAAATCAGCCCGGACACACCACAAGATGCCTGGCTGGTTGCCAGAGGCTGGATTCGCCCGACGGATACCTCTATCAATGTTGCGATCAGCCAGGGTGACCATGCGCCTCCCAGCCCGTTACGGGTAGAAGCACAGCTCCCAGACGGATCATGGGAAACCGTCCACGAAAATCTCGGATTCCCCAGTGGAAAATCCAAAACAATCCTGATTGATCTGTCAACACTCACAAGAAGCTCGGAATCACAGAGGCTCCGGTTGCATACGAACATGGAGATTTACTGGGATGCGCTGTATACAGCAGGGAAGCTGAATGATTCACTTGCACAGGTAACAGATATGCTCCCGGCAAATGCCGACCTTCGGTATCGGGGATTCTCTGCCGTGCATGAAGCAGACCGTTCTTCGCCTGAACTGCCGGAGTACGATATGCTGAGCGGTACTGCTCAGATATGGCGTGATCTTGTCGGCTACCACACGCGATTTGGAGATGTTTTCCCTCTTCTGGAGCAGGTTGATGATCGCTATGTAATTATGAATGCGGGAGATGAGATGCGATTGCAATTCACGGCAGTGGATCCGGCAGCAGCAGGATACGAACGGAATTTTATTCTGGTGGGGGATGGCTGGGTGAAGGATGGAGACTACAATACCGATTTCTCCAGAACGCTCCGACCATTGCCCACGCATGGAGATCCCACCTATGATGAGCCTCTGGTGCGATTGCAGGATGATCCGGTGTATCAGCGTTATCCTTCGGACTGGATTGACTACCATACCAGATATGTTGCTCCAGACAATCATGCCAGAGGGCTTGCATTTCCCGTGGGAAAAGACTAGTATGGATATGATGAGTCTCCTGGGTATGGTTTGGGCTCTGCACGCCCGAGTGATTACGTGCTGATCCACGATGATATACTTGCTACCGGTGGCATTGCTGCTACCGTGAAAAATTTGGTATATTGAACTGTCTCGCCTGAATGTCAGAACAAAATTTCGACACCGGAACACGTCGGTTGTTCAATTCTGAGTGTTCTTGTATTGGCGGGTTGTAGACTTGCTGGTGCAGGGCAGGATCCGGGATTCTGCAATCAGATTGCAACACGGGAATACCTGATTTCGTGCAAGAGCGGGATTTTTTACCCGACAGGATCTTGCAAAACAGAGATTCCGCATTATGCTTACGTTCGCTTGGGTATTCGTGTCTCTCGGGAGGGCCGTACAGATAGCGTTATGTTCCGGGATCGTCTGCGAGTGGAGGATATCTTGCCAACTGATCTCCGCCAATGAGTGCAGAATTGAACGATAGTCATGAACATTGATCGCATTCATATCAGGGGACTTTTTGATGACTGGAATCATGAACCTGCTTTTTTGCCCGGAGAGCATATCATGCTCCTAGCTGGTCCAAATGGTTCTGGCATAACCACCGTCCTGCGGCTCATCAACATGCTGTTTGAGCAGTCATTTGCTCAGCTTTGTAGCATGTCGTTCAGGGAAGTGAATATTGTATTTGACAACGAAGCACAACTCACCGCAATAAAAGAGCCGTCCGATCCTGATTCTGATTTACTGCCACTCATGTTGACCTTTCATCAAGATGGAAAGAGTCAGTCATTTCAGCCACCAGGCTATTTATGGATCCGAGAAATCTGAATATTTCCCTGTCTGCAATAGAAGATTATGTGCCTTTTCTGGTTCGAAGTAATAATCAGAAATGGCGCAATCCTGCGACGGGAGCAATACTGGATCTCACAGATGTATTAACAGCATTTTCGGATTATTTTCCACCAGATTTTCAGGGAGACCATGCCGATATTCCCGATTGGCTACGGGAAATAAAGAACTCTGTGGAGATATCCTTGTATCCGTCCGAACAGCCCCCATGTAAGCTGTCAGGGGGGATACAACAGGCTTGGGTAGTATGAATCCGTCCTTGGAATATTTTGAGAAGATCCTTACAAGGGATCATGACATGGATGTATTGCTCCGTGAAGCAAAAAAGGGGAGCGCATCTGCACAATTTGGTCTGGGGTATGCGTACTCCACCGGTCGGGGTGTAGGAGAGAATCAGCGGGAGGCTCTCAAGTGGTACCGAATGGCTGCCAAACAGGGCCATGCACTGGCACAGTATAATCTGGGGATCATGTATCTTCACGGCGAGGGAGTGCGAGAGAACGCTCAGGAGGGTACTAAATGGCTTCGCTTGGCAGCAGCGCAGGGACTTTCTGTGGCACAGGGTGCTCTGGGAGAGGTTTTGTACAAGCATGGGGAGGAGGCACCGGAGAATGATCGGGAAGCCCTCAAGTGGTTTCGGAGAGCAGCCAGACAGGAAGACCCAGCATCACAATTTTATCTGGGAACAATGTATCTGTATGGTGCGGGCGTACCAGAGAACAGCAAGGAAGCTCTCAAGTGGTTCCGGTTGGCAGCAGAACAGGGGTTCCCACAGGCACAGGATGCTCTGGGAGACATGCATGCCACTGGTAAAGGTGTGTCAGAGAACATTCAGGAGGCTGTAGAATGGTATCGCCTCGCGGCCAAGCAGGAATATGCGCCGGCACAATTCAGCCTGGGATACATGTATGCCCGGGGCTGGGGTGTTTCAGAGGATGTCAAAGAGGCGATCAGATGGTTCCGGCTGGCTGCCGAGCAGGGATTCCCACAGGCACAGAATATGCTGGGAGATGCGTACACTGAAGGTAAGGGGGTACAGAAAAATTTCAAAGAGTCCTTCAAATGGTATCAATTGGCTGCGGAACAGGGATATCCGCCATCACAGTTCAGTCTGGGAAATGCGTATTTCAACGGTGAAGGGGTAGTAGAGAATGCGGAGGAGGCTGTCAAATGCTATAGGCTCGCCGCGGAACGGGGACACGCAGGGGCGCAATATAATCTGGGGAATGCATATTTCAATGGCAGAGGGGTAGTGGAGAATGCGGAGGAGGCTGTCAAATGGTACAGGCTCGCTGCGGAACAGAAGCTTTTCTGGGCACAGAATAGCCTGGGGAATGCGTATGCTATCGGCAAGGGGGTGCAGAAAGATGTGGAGGAAGCTGTCAAATGGTATCAACTGGCTGCGGAACAGGGATATCCGCCATCACAGTTCAGTCTGGGGAATGCGTATTTCAACGGTGAAGGGGTAGCGAAGAATGCGGAGGAGTCTGTCAAATGGTATCGGTTGGCTGCAGAGCAGGGAGATGCTGATGCCCAGTTCAGTCTGGGGAATGCGTATTTCAACGGTGAAGGGGTGGTGGAGAATTCGGAGGAGGCTGTCAAATGGTATCAGTTGGCTGTGGAACAGGAACACAGCGGCGCACAAGATATGCTGGGATATGCGTATGCTGTCGGCAAGGGTGTACAGAAAGATGCGGAGAAGGCCGTGAAATGGTATCAACTGGCTGCGGAACAGGGATATCTGCCAGCCCAGTTCAGTTTGGGGGATGCGTATTTCAATGGCGAAGGGGTGGCGGAGAATTCGGAGGAAGCTGTTAAATGGTATCGGTTAGCTGCCGAACAAGGCCACTTTGTTGCACAGGATATGCTAGGACACGCGTATGAGAACGGGAAGGGTGTACAGGGGGATGACGAAGAGGCTGTCAAATGGTACCGATTATCTGCGGAGCAGGGATATGCTCCTGCACAGTTCAATTTGGGAGTGGCTTATACGTATGGAGAGGGGGTACAGAAAGATGCTGCGGAGGCTGTCAGATGGTACCGATTGTCTGCGGAGCAGGGATATGCTCTTGCACAGTTCAATTTGGGAGTGGCTTATACGTATGGAGAGGGGGTACAGAAAGATGTGGCGGAGGCCGTCAGATGGTACCGACTGGCTGCGGAACAGGGATATCCACCAGCCCAGTTCAGTCTGGGGAATGCGTATTTCAACGGTGAAGGGGTAGTAGAGAATGCGGAGGAGGCTGTCAAATGGTATCGGTTAGCTGCCGAACAAGGCCATTTTGTTGCACAGGATATGCTTGGACACGCGTATGAGAACGGGAAGGGTGTACAGGGGGATGCCGAAGGGGCTGTCAAATGGTACCGATTGTCTGCGGAGCAGGGATATGCTCCTGCACAGTTCAATTTGGGAGTGGCTTATACGTATGGAGAGGGGGTACAGGAAGATGCGTCGGAGGCCGTCAGATGGTACCGACTGGCTGCGGAGCAGGGATATCCGCCAGCCCAGTTCAGTCTGGGGAATGCGTATTTCAACGGTGAAGGGGTAGTAGAGAATGCGGAGGAGTCTGTCAAATGGTATCGGTTAGCTGCGGAGCAAGGAGATTCTCGTGCACAGTTTTGTTTGAGTGAAGCGTATGTTCGCGGCCAAGGTGTAAAGAAAGATGTTGAAGAAGCCGTCAAGTGGTACCGATTGGCTGCCGAGGGAGATGGCTGGGCAGAATTTGCCCTGAGAGAGGAATACACCCGTACCGAAGAAGCCTCTGAATGGTACTGGATTTGGTTAGGTGCCAAGCAAACATTTGCCAGAGTACAATTTGCTCTCGGAGAAGCCTACGCCGATGGTGAAGGCATACTGAAGGATGCAGAAGAAGCGATTAGATGGTTTCAATTAGTTATAGGAAAGGGGGAGACACTGGCGCAAACTGGTACGAGATTCATGTATGCTGAACAGGGCGGTACACAGGAAGACACAGAGGAGTCTGTGCAATGGCATAGGTTAGTTGCCAAGCAAGAATTGTCTTCCGCACAATTTGCCCTGGGAGAGGCCTACAGTAATGGTCATGGTGTATCGGAAGACATTGAAGAAGCCATCAAATGGTACAGACTGGCAACAGAACACGGAAATGTCAAGGCAATAGAGGCACTTTCGGAACTCTTGGATGCGAAGGCGGATTCTGACTTGCCGAGGGAATCGCCTCATCTAACAGGCAAATCTTCTGACTGAAATCCAGTCGGTGCGACATGAAAGACGAACTGTTCGTTCCGTGAGAGGCCCATATAGCGTTGGAGTGCAGACTCCAGAGGGGGAATGCGCATCCGAGAACTGCATTCCTTGTAAGGAGAAGGCATCCATATGCGGGGTTGGGTTGGTATGCCTGAACTGAATACTATCTGGATCACCAGGTCATTCGCCATGATCAGAATGATATTCATTTTCTTGTGTATGCATCCCCAGAATATACCCCTGATCCCCCTTGTTTGGGATTACGGTGAATTTTCGGACAGACACTGAATGACGACTGTTCAGGAATCAGTCGGACATGGACGGGATGGGGATTGCATATCATGGGTCGTAGAAATAAATTCCCCTAGCACTCATTACCGAATCTGAAACCGATCTGGGTGCGGGAACAAGCCTCCCCCGGCTGGGTACTCCAGAAGACTGCAAGCAGCCACTTCATGTCTCTCCCTGTCTCAATAGTCAAACAAATTCAAGGAGGGCCCATCACAGCTATGTTGTGCGAGTGGTATGCACGGACAGAGACAATTGTCTACCCTCTGCCTGTTGATATCAGATACCTAGCGAGTCTACTGGGAAAGTCTTTTGCTGCGTACTGGAACACAGGGAAAATGCGTTTAACCTGGAGGCTCAGACACAGAAATATATCCACTCCATCAGAAGCGACAGGGTTCCCCTGTACACACAGAGAACAGGTATCAGGTCTTTTTATATCGTGTTCGCTTCCCTATTGCGGGAATGTGGTTCTTTCTTGTATGCCAGTCAACCATATGTTGATGGGCTAGAAGCGTGTGCCTTGGTACGACTACATGAATTAGAAGGAGAGGTTGTTTGCATCTGGTATAATCATATTGCCAGACAGGACATGCGGATATCCTCCCCAAACAGCCATATCCATGCTAATAGATGACAGAGGCCCTGCAAAGTACTTTCACGGCCGCAAAAGGGAACTGGGCATGTTCAGGGAACTGCTTCGGGAAGCAGAGGGCAGGGAGGGGTGGAGCGGGACATGCGTTTTAGTGCAGGGACCGCCCGGAGTGGGGAAAACTGCCTTGCTTGCAGAGTGCATCAAAAGAGCAGGCATGTACGGGTGGTCTTTTGCCAAGATCCATCCGGGTGCACTATGGGATACTGCACTCCTCAAGGAATGTCTTGGAGAGGGAAAACTGGGGCTCATCAAGAGAGCAAAAGCTGGACTGATAATCCCTCCTTTGGCTGGGTCCGTTGAGATGGATTTCGACAAAAAGGCGAACTCGCCAATTAAGACGATCACTGGAGGCAAGACACCCCTCCTTCTAGTATTGGATGAGGCCCAGCATCTAGGCGAAAAAACTATTGTGTCCACCGAAGTACACAAGGATGTGTTCGCCATTCTTGACCACATTCATAACGGCAACATGGGGAGGCCTGTAGTGCTTCTGCTGGGGGGGCTTGGGATGACATCTCGTGCACTGTCTTCACTGGGGCTGTCCAGGTTCAAAGGAGGCACGAAGATAGAACTCGGGGTATTATCCGAGGAGACAGAGTGCCTTATACTATATGATTGGCTGAAAAAAGATGGGAGTGGGGAAGGGACACCTTGGGACTGGATAAAATCTATCATGGAAAAGACGCATGGCTGGCCCCAACACATCATGTCGTATGCGACCCCCGCCGCCCGTCAGCTAGAAAAAGATGGCAGAATATTCACTTCTGAGGGGATTGAGTCCGTGATTGAAACCGGAACAGCATACCGACAGGCTTACTACCGCGAACGCATGCGGGGAATCATTCCTGAATACAGAGAAAGCCTGGTGAAACTGTTTCTGCATTATGCTCCTAAAAAAAGCCTGACCGAAAAAACCATCAAAGCGTTTCTGTCAAGGGAATACCCGACAGACGAAGTCAATCTCATCTTTGACATATCACTTGGGAAAGGGGTTTTGTATGAACAGGATGATACCTACTCCATCCCCATTCCATCCATGTGGGGATGGATGGTTAAGAATCACTCCCCCCAGCAATCTATTCCCCCTCCAGAGCACAGCCAAAATACCGAACTTGAGCGGGACTAACCCAAACTCACAGCCAGCACTATGGATTGCAGGCGGCGGGTACTCACATATAGGAGTCCCTTTCCAATCTCTTTCAAAGCACTGTCCGTAATCACAGACAATGTTCTTCTCTCTTCCTCATCCCATGCAAAGGAGGTTTCGGCAAGTTGTCAGTCCGTCTGCACGAGGTAGTATCCTCCCATACCTGACAGACAGGGAAATGCGGGTTCAGGGAGCGTTCCCATCATCCGCAGTGCTTCGCAGTCAGGCAACAGGATAGAGAAATGGCTGGGGATTATATGCATGAGTAACCACAGGAGCCCTGAATAGCCTCAGGAAGTCCCCACAGGGGGGCATTTTCGTATTTACCGGGACCTGCTTTCTTACTTTGTACCACAGTCTGAACCAAGAAGCCACAGCATGGTTACTCATGTATGTAATTCCCCTTCAAATAGGAGGCAACCTCAGGTATGGCAGAAGAATATTACTCTGAGAGTGCCTGAAGGCACATCAGGTCAGATATACAGATATGTTTGCCAGACTCTCATGTATGCAATTTCCTAAAAATCATCACACAGATGTTGCTTCCAGATTTACGCAGTCAAGCCACTCTCCTGACCGGAGATGCACTTGTTAATCGACTGAATTCGTTTGAATTGGTCCCGAAATTTTCTGCCGGGATATGGTTCTTTTCGCCGGCAAATTCAAGGTTTCATGCCAAATACAAGCCGGACGAATCCATTGAGTCCCGTCTGGAGATCGCCGCTTCCCTGAAAGACTATGGACTGGAAGCTCTCGAGGCGCATTATCCGTACGAGATTGACGAAGACAATCTGGAGATATGGAAAGCCTTCACGCGAGATACAGGCATACGGCTGCTAACCGTTATTCCACTTCTGTTTTATGATGCGGAGTTTGAGTTCGGCTCTCTCTCGAACCCTGATGATCAGGTGCGACAGATGGCGATTGACCGAACAGCGCGTTCGCTGCGCCTGGGGCAGGAGTTGGGGTGCGAGTTTTCTGTGGTGTGGCCCGGGATTGATGGCTACGAAAATCCCTTCGGAATCCATCTGGCACAGATGCGCCAGAGATTTGCAGAGGGCCTGGCAGAAGCACTGGATGCTGCTCCGGGATCGCGGATTGCCTTTGAGCCCAAACCTTACGAGCCCCGAGGACGAATTCTGTACAGCCTGACTCCGGAAGGGGTGCTGTTGGGGCAACAGGTAGAAGGAATGCTGGAACATGAGGTGAACCGCAACTTGCTGAGAGATGATCACAAGCTGGTTTGCATGAATCCCGAGATCGGACATCTGCTCATGGGATTTGAGGATGTGGCCTATGCGTTGAGTTGGCCTCTGTCTGAAGGCCGACTGGCACACACGCACTGGAACAGCCAGCCACTGGGCAATTATGATCAGGACCTGAATGTTGGGCTGATCTCTCCGGAACAGATGGAAGCCGGATTATATGTGCTCAAGATGCACGGGTATAATGGCTGGTATGGACTGGATATCAATCCAGAGCGCATGCCAGTAGATGTGGCACTCAAGGTATCAATGGATGCCCTACGCACTGCATGTGATCGCGTGAACAGTTTGGACCACGAGCGCATTGTGGAAGCAGTGGAGGCTCCTGATCAGCACAGGGGATTCCTGGAAGCGTACATGATACGCGCACGAGCTCCCCGCACCACCAGTCTGCCCCCAATCCATGATACACTGCGATCAGTCCGTGGCTAGTTTGCCATGGCTTTCAGATCAAACCGCGGAATGGTAACCCGAAACTGGCGACCATCCTCATCTTCCATCGTGTAGGTTCCCTCCATGCTCCCTTCAAAGGATTTCAGGATACAGAAGCTGTCATAGTAGTAGCTTTCGCCTGCCTCAATCAGAGGCTGTTTGCCAACGACACCTTCTCCTTCCACCTCTTTGGATCTGCGATTCTTTTCCCTGATATTCCAGTACCTCCTGCACAGTCGAACCGGATTCTGCCCGTTATTTGTAATAATGACAAAATAGGCGAATATGAAACGATTCATGGAATAGCTTGATTCTCCATCAAGGTAGACGGGGTATACATCAACACAGATTTCTCCAGTTACGGCAGTATATTTCACCATCTCAACAGAAATGATCTCAACAGATGCAAGCGAGGCTTTTTGGCACACTGCAACACAGTGGTACACATGAGGTAGAATTGCGGGTTCCCCTGCACAGAATAGAATCCGTCGGAATTCATGGAGCTAGGCCCCCTTGACACTACTACAGAAACCAAGCCTGTCCGATCCATCAGCGAAGCCACCGTGCTTTTTGCGGGTGATTCAGGAGATGGCATGCAGTTGACAGGATCCCAGTTTACGCTGGCGACTGCATTTGCACAGAATGATCTGTCAACATTGCCGGACTTCCCCGCAGAGATTCGTGCTCCTGCAGGTACGACCTATGGCGTAAGTGGATACCAGTTACATTTTGGGTCCGTGAATGTACGGACTCCCGGTGATGAAGTTGATCTCCTGGTGGCAATGAATCCGGCTGCCCTGAAGGTGAACCTGTCCCGTGTTCGGCGTGGCGGCGCGATTGTCATTAATGAGAACGCATTCAAGCCCCATAACCTGAAACTTGCGGGATACGGAGACAGCAATCCCCTGGACGATGATGAGCTTCTGAAGGACTATCAGGTTTTCAAGGTCGAATTGTCCCGGATGACAGAGGAGGCACTCAAAGATTACGGATTTGACAGGAAGGTGGTTGATCGCAGCAAGAATATGTTCGCGCTGGGCTTGACGCTCTGGCTTTACTCACGCCCGCTTGAACCTGCAGTGGAGTGGCTGTCACAGAAATTTTCCAGCCGCCCAAAGCTCCTGGATGCGAACACGCATGTGCTGAAAAAGGGATTTCATTTTGGCGAGACTACGGAAGATTTCATCGTCCAGTACAAGGTGCCTCCTGCAAAGCTGGAACCCGGTACCTACCGGGCCATTCGAGGGGTAGAGGCTCTTGCACTGGGGCTTGTGGCAGCTGCCACGAAAAGTGGACTGGACCTCTTCTACAGCAGCTATCCAATTACTCCTGCCTCTGATTTGCTGCATCATTTGAGCAGACACAAGAATTTTGGTGTGAAAACTTTTCAGGCCGAAGACGAGATTGCTGCAATTGGTGCTACGATTGGGGCCAGTTTTGGCGGGAACCTGGGAGTTTGCGCCACCAGCGGGCCAGGACTGACTTTGAAAACCGAAGGAATTGGACTTGCCGTGATGATGGAGCTGCCCATGGTGATTTTCAATGTACAGCGGGGAGGTCCGTCCACAGGTCTCCCGACCAAGACGGAACAGAGTGATCTGTTGCAGGCAATGTACGGGCGTAACGGAGAGGCACCGTTGCCAGTCATCGCAACATCTGCTCCGGGTGACTGCTTTCATGCAGCCTATGAAGCCTGCCGTATCGCTGTGCGGCACATGACTCCGGTGATTCTGCTGGCGGATGGATATGTCGCAAACGGGTCTGAGCCATGGCGCATCCCGTCTTCCAAAGCTCTGGAGGATTTTCATGTCCCCTTTGCCAGCAAGCCGAATCGCAAGGCAGATGGAAAGGATGTGTTTTTGCCGTATGTACGCAGTGAGGACACGCTGGCACGCCCATGGGCAAAACCGGGCATCCCTGGACTGGAGCATCGTCTGGGAGGACTGGAGAAAGAACATGAAACAGGGTCTGTGTCCTATGATCCAGAGAATCACGAATTCATGACTGCCCTCCGGGCAGAGAAAGTGGAGAGAGTCGCCCGGTTTGTCAAGCCCCTGAGTGTATATGGCGATCAGGAAGGAGATTTGCTGATTATTGGCTGGGGATCAACAGAGGGAGCCATCCGGACCGCAGTAGACCGGCTTCGTAATGACGGACTAAGAACAGGTACCGTACAATTGAGGCATATCAATCCTCTTCCCTCCGATCTGGGACATGTGCTGAGCCGTTTCGATCACTATATAGTGCCAGAATTGAACAGAGGACAACTCGTACGCATATTGCGAGATCGCTTTCTGCTACCCATTGCCTCCCTTAACAAGGTGCAGGGACAGCCCTTCAAGGCCAGCGAGATTGTAGATGCAGCCACCAGTCATTGCAAAGGAGCGGACTGATGCCAACATTGCCCCCTTCCAGAAAGCCGGTCAGACCGCCAGTCAGCGGGCTAGGCAGACCTGCTTCGTCCAGGTCCAAAATAGACCGGAAAGCCTACTCCAGCGATCAGGATGTCCGATGGTGTCCAGGCTGTGGAGACTATGCAATTCTGGCGAGTGTTCAGCGGCTGATGCCACAACTGGATGTGAAACGTGAAAATGTCGTGTTCATCAGCGGGATCGGCTGCTCAAGTCGATTCCCCTACTATATGGAAACATATGGAATGCATTCCATCCATGGACGCGCTCCAACGGTAGCAACCGGACTGAAGGCTTCACGACCGGATCTGGATGTATGGGTCGTGACCGGGGACGGGGACGCGCTGTCGATCGGAGGGAACCATCTTATTCACCTGCTCCGGCGAAATGTGAATCTGCAAATCCTTCTCTTCAACAACCAGATCTACGGGCTCACCAAGGGGCAGTTCAGTCCAACGAGCGAGATCGGGAAAGTGACCAAAAGCAGTCCGTTCGGGTCGGTTTCGCCGCCGTTCAATCCCATCTCGCTCACCCTGGGTGCTTCTGCCTCTTTTGCAGCAAGAACAGCGGACCGGGACACGAAACACCTGACCCGGATCCTCCGAAGAGCGCATGCTCACTCAGGTACTGCATTCATTGAGATCTATCAGAACTGCAATATCTATAACGATGGTGCCTTCTTTGAATTTACCGACAAGGCAACAAAATCTGATCAAACCGTCTACCTTGAGCATGGCAAGCCCATGCTGTTTGCAAATGGTACCAGAGGAGTCCGACTGGATGGATTCAGACCGGTTGTCTTTGATCTTGCGAAGGAGCAGTTTTCTGCGGAGGATGCCATTGTATATGATGAAACCAGCCTGGAACTAGCAGGGATCGTAAGCCGGATGTCTCAGCAACCGGACATGCCACGCCCGTTCGGGGTCTTTTTCTGTGAGGAACGGCCCACCTATGAGCAGATGCTGCAGAAGCAGGTAATGGAAGTGACAGAAAAGCGAGGGAAGGGAGATCTGGATGCATTGCTGCATGCCGCAGATACATGGACGGTCTCATAGCACTGAGAATCCATGAAGCTTCCAGGGCTGCAACTGGGAACCTCTTCTCTGGTGGTTGCAGCCTTTGTGGGTCCGGGTACGGTCCTGACTTGTGCCACCGCGGGAATTGATTTTGGGTATGCCCTGATCTGGGTCTTGCTGTTTTCGGTTGGTGCGACATTTGTTCTGCAATCCTTTACGGCAGGGGCAGGCATTCTTTCCGGTCTTGGCATGGGAGAGGCACTGCGCAGACATACCGAGAATTCCGCAACACGATGGATTGTGATTGCACTGGTTGTTCTGGGGCTATGGGCAGGGACTGCAGCTTTTGAGACCGGAAATATTGCGGGTGCTGTGGCAGGCATGAGCAGTCTCATCGCCTTGCCACACAGTGTGCTGGTACTCCTGATTGGCGGGATCGCAGCGGTGATACTCCTGTTACAGCTTCGCGTGATGACCCGAATACTGGCGGGGCTGGTTGCATTTATGAGTGTAGTGTTTCTGGTTACGGCATTTCTTGTCTCTGTAGACTGGGATCTGGCGTTGCGTGGGCTAGTGATTCCAGATATCCCGGAGGGCGGACTCGTGCGCACCATTGCACTGGTTGGCACAACGGTTGTTACCTACAATCTTTTTCTGCACGGAAGTGCCGCCAAAAAGTACTGGTCCGGAACTGACACTCGCACGGCGTGGAGGAGGGAATTGACAGGCATGGCAATCTTTCTGCCTCTCGGGGGGATTATCTCGGTGGCAATCCTTCTTGCTGGCGCAGCACTGGAGGTGGACACGGTCACATCGGTTGCAGAGATTGCCGCAGTTCTTCGCCCGGCTGCGGGTCCTTTTGCAGAGCTGCTCTTCGGGACTGGTCTGTTTGCTGCGGGAATTACTTCTGCAATCACGGCACCCTTGGCCGCTGCATGTGGTGTTCGGGAGATTTTTGGATGGCCAGATGATACACGGCATCCGGGGTTTCGTATTGTGTGGATTTCTGTTCTCTTGACCGGTATGGGATTTGCTTTTTCTGGTCGGAACCCTCTGGAGATGATTATTGCTGCGCAAGCTGCGAACGGGCTGTTGCTCCCGTTCATTGCAGGCTTCGTTCTCTTTCTTGCTGCCCGGCAGAGGGAAGTTACACTCCCGCGCTGGTACCTGGGGCTTGGAATTTTGGTAACCTTGATCTGTGCAGGGCTTGGTGTTCGGACACTTCTCTGGGTAGCCGGGCAGTTCAGCTAGACGGCATCCCCAAATGTTTCGTTGAGTTCACGGACTCGTTTTCGTTCGGTCCAGGCTGCTACAATGATAGACCCCTCATAGAGCAGATACAATGGAATGGCGGCGGCAAACATGGAAAACGGATCGGCAGGAGTGACAAATGCTCCAACCACAAACACTCCCAGAAAAGCATATTTCCGGAATGAGCGCAGCCTCTCCGGTGTGGCAATTCCCAGTTTTGTCAGAAAATAGATCACGACAGGCAACTCAAACAGCAGACCGGCACCAAATGCCCACCAGGTTACGCTGCTGAAGTAGCGGGTGATATCAAACTCGTTCCGAATGATATCAGAGATAATAAAATTGCTAAAGAAATTGAGTGCCAGCGGCGTAATGACCAGGTATCCAAACAGAATTCCAACCACAAAAAAAAATGTCGCAAACGCGGCAATAAACTTCATGCCGGCCTTCTCTTTTGGATAGAGACCTGGCTCAATAAATTTCCAGACATAGTAGATCAGGATAGGAGAGCCTGCTACGAGTCCTACTGCCATGACGATGCCAACCAGGGCAAAAAACTGGCCCGTTACGGTTCGATTTTGCAGATGCAGATCGGCAAAGTCAAGGCCAAGAATCTGATAGGTGATAAAGTCTGCCCTGGCAGGTCCCATAAGAACGACATCAACCACCCATTCATGGAAGATTGCCGCGATGATGGTCATGATGACAACGCCGCCTACTCCCTTGATGATCGTCCACCGGAGATCTTCCAGGTGATCCAGAAAAGACATCTCGCTGCTTTCTGGCAGGGCATCTTCTCTTGGTTCAGCGAGTGCCTGCTCCCCGGTTCCCTGGACGGCAGTGAAGCGGGGAGCGATCTTGTTACGTCGAAACAGTCTTCGCCAGTTGAACTCCATTGCTCTTATGCATCCGCATCTGAGTCAGAATCTTCCGCATCATTCTGGCTGAGTGTCAATTCCATCAGTGAGTTTACCCACATGCCTTTTCTTTCCAGTTTTTTCCGTCCTTCTCCCCAGTCATATTCAAAGATGGTCAGACAGCCAGCGACCTGAAATCCTTCATGTCTGAGCTGTGCAAGTCCGCGAAGTGCGGTCTCTCCGCTATTAAGAAGATCATCCAGGAGTACTACAGGGAGTTGGCGGTCAAGGGGACCTTCAATCAGGCGGCAGCGCCCGTGAGGCTTGCGCTGTGATCTGATGAAGCCACCTATCAGACGCGGATATCCGTCCGCGTTAATCGTCGCACAGACCATAGCATGCCCCCCCAGTCCAAATCCGGCGACCTGTCGGCAACCTTTCATGCGCAACCGGTTGGCGACCAGGTTGCCGAGTCTTCTTGCAATGTTTCCGTCCAGGAGAGGAATTCGCATGTCCAGCAACCAGTCAACAGACTCCCCGTCAGGATCTGTGAGCTCCTCATTCTCGCCAGATATCAGGGCAATATCATAGATCTCGCTGGACAGTTCCCATTCATCCGAGGGAGATGACGGCTCTGAATTTGCAATATTCATGGACATCCGTGCTTGAAGGCATTACCTGTATACAAGACTTGGACTTGCCTGTTCAGGTGAATGGTGATTGCGAAGGATTCAAGGCACTTCGTGTTATATTCTCGTGCAGACGACAGGCGCAACTGCAGTCTCAGGCAGAAATTACGCCATGACAAAGTCATACAGTGGATGAGTTTCGCAGAGTGCATGGATTTCGCGTTTCACCTTGTCCCGGACGGACTCGTTCGTCGGTTCAGACAGAATGCGGTCAATTAGCAGAACAACATTCTGGATGTCTGTTTCTTTGAAACCTCTTGTTGTCAGGGCAGGAGTTCCCAGGCGAAT
The DNA here is from genome assembly GCA_965203305.1 of Rhodothermales bacterium. Taxonomy (GTDB): domain Bacteria; phylum Bacteroidota; class Rhodothermia; order Rhodothermales; family Bin80; genus Bin80. The sequence continues at coordinate 1,429,980 of OZ241874.1, forward strand.
GCCACTTGTGATAAACGGGCTTTGCTCATCAAAGGGCACCATATTCTTGTTTACTGTGATATGTGCTGCCTGCAAGGCGTTTTCTGCGTCTCGTCCGTTGATGTTTTTACTTCGAAGATCAACCAGTACCAGGTGATTGTCCGTCCCTCCGCTTATGACATGATAGCCTCGTGCCATAAAGGACTGTGCCATAACAGCTGCATTTTTCTGAACCTGCTGTGCATAGCTGACAAATTCAGGCTGTAGTGCTTCTTTGAATGCAACGGCCTTGGCTGCGATGACATGCATGAGCGGGCCTCCCTGCATCCCGGGAAATACCGCAGAATCAAGCAACTCGCTCATGTTGCGAACGCGCGCACTTTTGGGGGCAACCTTGCCGAAGGGATTTTCAAAATCTTGCCCGATGAGCAGCATCCCTCCCCGCGGTCCGCGAAGGGTCTTGTGGGTTGTTGTTGTAACGATATGTGCATGGGGGAGCGGGTCGTTCAGCACTCCTGCCGCAATCAAGCCGGCAGGATGTGCCATATCCATCCACAAGAGCGCGGTTACTTCATCGGCAATGGAGCGAAAGGCGGCATAGTCAAAATCGCGTGAATATGCGCTGGCTCCAATCGAAATCAGTTTCGGGCGGATGGCTTTTGCCCTGTCCCGGACCTGATCCATATCAATACGACCGTCTTTTTCGACTCCGTAGTGTTCTGCCTGAAACCAGATGCCGGAGAAGTTCACGGGGCTTCCGTGGGTCAGGTGTCCGCCGTGTGCCAGGTCAAGGCCAAGAAATGTATCTCCCGGGTTGAGGCAGCTCAGATAGACTGCTGCGTTGGCAGATGCCCCCGAATGTGGCTGCACATTAACCCAGTCACACCGAAACAGCTCTTTGGCGCGATCACGGGCCAGATTCTCGGCAGTATCTGCGAATTCGCATCCTGCGTAGTAGCGTCGCCCGGGGAGTCCCTCTGCATACTTGTTTGTGAGGACGGATCCCTGGGCCTGCAGAACACTTCGGGAGACAAAATTCTCCGAGGCAATCAGTTCCAGTCCATTGTTCTGTCGTTTGACTTCCTGCTCAATTATGGCGTGGATTTCGGGATCTTGTGAGGCAAGGTGGCTCATAGATGTGGTATTGCAAGATATTGTGTTTAGCTGGCTCCCATGAGGGCATAGACCAGGATATTGGTTCCCATTTGCAGGGCAAGTTTGCGCGTTTCTGGCGGGAGGTCGTGAACAGATTCAGGCTCCCAGCCATCCCCTAGATCACTTTCGTAGCTGTAGAACACGCACAGACGGCCATACTGGTCAAACAGTCCGAGTCCCTGCGGCGGTTTGCCGTCATGCTCATGAATTTTTGGCAGTCCATTGGGGAAGGAGTAGTGCGTATGATAGATTGCGTGTCCAAAGGGGAGTTCTGCAAATTCTTGTTTGGGGAAGACCTTTTTCATTTCGCGACGGATTGCTTCATCAAGTCCGTAGTTGTCATCAATGTGCAGAAACCCTCCCTGCTCCAGGTATTGCCGCAGTCGGGTGATTTCCTTTTCCGTGAATACAACATTGCCGTGTCCTGTCAGGTACAGGTACGGGAAGGTAAACAGCCTGTCATTTGAGAGTTCTACGATTTCCGGTGTTGGATTGACATTCACCAGTGTTTCCGCCCGAATATGTGCCAGGAGTTCCGGGAGTGACTTTTCATCACTGTACCAGTCCCCTCCACCTCCATACTTGACACGGGCAACAGAGAGAGCGTATTCCTGTGCTTTGCAGGGCAGGGCAAGTATCGCACAGAGACAGGATACTTGAATCACAGGCAGACGGCTGGCGATTTTCATGCGAGAGTTGTACGAGAGCAGGAGAAATTTGATTGCCGGGAGTGACTGAAATTCCAGATAAAATGAAATCCAAAAGATTCAGCTTTTGGACTAGAAGGGTCAGAGAAGTTGCTCATTTCTGCAGCAGGGTCTGGAGCAAATTGAACCTGAGCCTAGGAAATGGGTCGACTACTCTGAATGGCTATTTTGCAGGAGGTTCAAGGGTAATTCCAGCCAAACTCTGTACCATCCCCATTCCTCCCTTCCCTGAGGAAAGTTTCTTCGTTTAATGGGTGGACAAGATTGTATATCTGCGAGAAACTTTTTTTCTGTCGTGGGGTAGGTGGAAGAAGGGGGCAGGATTGGTACAGTGGAACCACAATTCCTGTCTTCAATAATTGCAGTAATACCCATTTATCCTGGATGACACCTTTCGAGTTGCCCAAAGAGCGTGGAAGCGCAAAATACTTCCATGGACGGGATGACATACTTGGCAGTTTCGAGTACCAACTGGAAACAGCCTACAAAGAAGAAAAAGGAGGCGGGAGCATTTTCCTTGTACAGGGACCGCCCGGTGCAGGAAAGACTGCCTTACTCAGCCACTGCCGGAATCTGGCAACCTTGCACGGGTGGCAAACCGCAAGAATTGACCCCGTTGCCCTCTGGGACACGAATGAAATGCGAGACCACTTGGGAAGAAAATGGTACGATCATCTGAAAAGAGTAAAAATTGGCGGGGAGATCATTGCACTCCCCATCGCACTGAGCGTGGACTTTGACTCCAGTGCCACCTCTCCTCTTCAGATGATCAAAGGGGAAGGGAAGGGTCCACTTTTGCTCTTTATGGACGAGGCGCAACGTCTGGGAGCAAAAGATGTGGTGCAGGGGGCACGAAAGGGAATGGCGATGGCTTTCCTTGAGCAGATACACAATGGTGTTATCGGAAGGCCAGTTATCCTGCTTGTAGCAGGGCTGGGGACAACCAGGGAATCCCTCAAGCCACTTGGTATATCCAGGTTTGAAGAAGGGTGTTTCTTTGAGATGGGAGCACTGGATAAAAACTCGGAACAGGACCTGATCATGGACTGGATCGTGAATGAAGGCAGGGTACCCCTCAGGAATGTGTCTCCGTGGGTGGACATGATTACAGATGAAACGTATGGATGGCCACAGCACATCATCGCCTATGTGCGGCCTGCCTTGATGCAAATCCACAAGGATGAAGGTGTGTTAACGAAAGCAGGTCTGGATGCCGTACTCATCGCAGGGCAAAAGCGAAAAGAAGATTACTACAGGGAAAGAGCAGAGCGGCTGGATGACAATGAACGGATCAGCTTTGCAAGGTTGATCACAGAATCTCCACCCGGAGGGAAAATGACAGGCAAAGTTATTCTCGACAAACTGTCTCTTGAATACGGGGAAGCGAAAGCATCGGAATTATTTCAGATTGCCAGGGAAGACGGCGTGCTTTATCGCAAAGATGGGGGATACAAGGTACCGATCCCCTCAATGTCCGACTGGTTCCTCAGCAACTATCTGCCTGAATGAGGGCACAGGCTGGGAACGCCAGCCGCTGAATATTCCGCTAACGAGGGCTATCTCCTTTGCGGGGAGGCCATCACTCTCCATGATTTCGCTCACATTTCCTTCAGAAGTTGGGCCCAACAGGTGGGACGAAACGGAGACTGTGGTAGCGGTCCTGTCCTCCCCATAAAGACAGCATTCGCTTGTGGGTGATGTGGTTCCGTGAATTTCCTGACGTGCCCCTTTTTCTTGGGACTTATCCAGCAAAATCCGCAGGAGCGGGAGGGTTCCGAGTTCGTATATTTAGTGTCTGTCCGAAAATTCAGAATATCGCCAATATATGCCGTTTAGAGAGCGTATGAGGGGGTTTTGGGAGATATTTTTTGGTATTTTTCCTGACGAAGATGGAAGCCCTTTGGCGGATTGGGGCATGAAATCTCCGAACAGCGTCCATAAACACACAATCTTCGTGCAAGATTTCCCCGAATCTCTCATAGCGAACGAACATCTGAATCGCGCCATACATGACGCTGTGGGGCAAATGCCCCTGGAATCCCCCGTATTGGGGGTTGCTGTGAATTTTCGGATGAGACAGCACATAAGAGGGACTCTTGCAAAAACATCTGTATACTTACCCAATGTGCCTGTAAGCACTCTCAGAGCGATACTTCTCCGTCATCTGGAATTTTTGCAAGAGGCTCGAGGGATTGCAATACAAGATTCCCCCTCTTTGGAACTGCATGGTCCGAGAGTGGCTGGCAGAGCAATGTCTGGATGCCAAAAGAACATGACACAGATATAAGACTGGACAGGCAGGTGCTGTGTGTGCACGCCAGTCGGGAATGGGGCTGATTGGGAACACCGGCATCTGTTTTGCGTCCAAGCCTTGATAGCTTCTAAGTCTTTTTCGCCATGTTCCACCCCGAACCTCCCAGAAAAGATACAGTGCCACCGCCCGATCCTGAGATTGCAGATGATCGCGGAGAGACGAAGTATTTCCATGGTCGGGAGAAGGAGGTCGGGGGATTCCTGAAGAAATTGTCCGAATCAAAGGACAGGAAAACCGGGACAATCTTTCTTGTTCAGGGGCCTCCTGGCGTGGGCAAAACCGCTCTGTTGGGGGAGTGCAGAAAGCGGGCAGAAAAGGAGGGCTGGAGTACTGCCGATATCCGGCCCGGGGCACTCTGGAACAATATGATCCTGCGGGAATGCTTGGGAATAGCCAGAAAAAGGCTGAAGAAGCTTACGGTTGGGGCAAGTATTGAAGTAATGGGGCTGGAGGTTGGGCTGGATTTTGACAGTGATGCGTCTACTCCAATCCAGATACTTCAGGGCAAGGAAGCCCCCTTGTTGCTCCTGCTTGATGAGGCGCAGCGGCTTGGGGATACCAGACTGATTCCTGATGAAAAGCGGGAAGCAGTAACCTCAATTCTTGAGAATATCCACAATGGGAAGATGGACAGACCGCTGGTACTGTTGGCCGGCGGGCTGGGGAATACACTTTCCTCCTTCCATTCCCTGCATATATCCCGGTTCAAGAATAATTGTTATTTCGAGATGGAGGCATTAACGAAGGACGAGGAGCAGGCCGTGATCCGGGACTGGCTGGTGGAGGAGGGAAAGGCAAAGGGAGATATCACTGAATGGGCAGATGCCATCTCCGGGGAGACATATGGATGGGGACACCATACCATCTCCTATATCCAGCCTGCTCTGGATTATTTGGATGAAAATGACGGAAAGATGACAGAGGAGGGGCTGCGTATCGTCATGGAGAAGGGACGAGCAAACCGGTGGGCGTATTATACAGACAGAACGGAAGGGCTGGAGGATGATCATATTGTCTGCTTGGCGGAGATGTTTCGTGACACCCCAATGGGGGAAGGTTTCCGGAAGCAAGATCTTGTGGCGGAGCTAGGCGAACCAGGGTTTGAGCAGGTGGTCTCCAAAGGCGTTCTCTATCACAGCAACCCCTTATATACGATTCCCATTCCGTCCCTGTATGACTATTTGACAGAAAGAGCTGCGAGAATTCGTGCGGCCACATTGCGCTACGAGCAGGTCAAGAAACGGAGACAGGCAAATCATCACCCCGCAAGAGATATTTCTGTGCAACAATCGGAGTCCAAAGACCAGTCTGAGCCGAAACCGTTGTCAGAGGCGGATCCCGAGAATGAGGGTTCCCGGAGAGAACCGGAAAACAGACAGTCCCACCCCCGAAAAAGAGGAGGGGAAAGAACCCACGGCACCTGAATCCAGGAAAGGCAACCCTAATCAGGATACTCCACAGAGCAGAGACACTTTTGACAAAGGGCGGAGTACAGGCATGGATATCAAGAGGTAACATCTCACTGCCCCCAATTCTTCTATGCAAAGCAGGGCACTCTCAGGAGTATTGTGTGTAGCCGTGCGGATGTAACTGGATAAGTCCTCTTTTTCAGATGTAATCTGAAGCAGGAACAGGAAGACCACCGAACCGGATACTGGGGCGCATATCGTGCCGTGCAAAAGGCATCCGAAACTTGATTTTTGCAACCTAGTCATTATCTGATGATGAAAATAAGGGCCTGCTGGAGACAGAATGAGCAACAATTCTTTGATGAATCTTTAATGTTGATCAAATCCTCATGCATGTCATCAGGCCATCATATACCTTGACTGGTGAGAATACTGCACAGAATTTCGTGCAGGATAGCAGAATGGAGTGTCATCAGATTCGATGAAGTCCACCGTCACCAGGAAAATAACGGAGCGTCATGATTTGGATCCTGTGCCAGAACTTCTCACATTGAGCTTGGACTGTGCGATTCGTTTGGAAGCGTAAAAGATAACTTCGAGGAACCTGCCTCCTGCATCACCACCTTTCGCACTTCCGAAATCTGCCACCCGTCTGAGGGTGTGTTTTCGGCGATGTACTCAACGGAATCTCCCACATCCAAGTCCTTAAAGTCTCCTATCTTTATGGCACTTCTTGGGAAGAACATGCGCATTCCTCCTTCCGCATCAATGTGACCATAGCTGGTGCCTAGCGAGGCAATTTTTCCAGTCTTTCTCGGACTATCCTCATGTGTTTGCGATCTTGCTCTCTGGTTTGGATCATATCTGTACCTGACGGTTTCTTTCTCGAAGAGGTTTTGAATCACCGGGTCACTCTCTCTTGCCCGATCATCTATGGCAGTTGACACCATGACCGGGTATGTGGCTGAGTTCAGCAAATCCTGCGAGGCGCGCGAGTCTCGCCTGGTTCCATCCTTGTCTGTGTGTTCGTAGTCCCAGCACAGCACCATTACGCGGATTCCCATTTCCTGGATTTTCCGTACCAGAGGGACGAAATCCCCGTCCCCCGAAATCAGTACGCATACGTCAAATTTTTTTCTGCGGCCAGCCGGTACACTTCAATCCCTAGCCAGACATCCACTCCCTTCTCCCGGGACTCTGAACCGATTGGGAGAACGTGGAAGGAAACGCCCTCGCTGATTAGTGCATCTTCAAATTTGCACTGCTTTATACTGAACCTTAATCCCGATTTTTCGGCCATGCTCCGCCCCATGAAGCAGTGAGACTGAACGATCTGGCAATGTTCCTTGTATGTTCTCTCTTCCTTGGCCACCTCGTGAAGAATAAAGTCATGCACCCCCCGAATGCTTATGTGAGCTTTCTTCCTTGAATCAAAGAGGTAGTGATTGCTCGCTCTCTGAAAATAGTATCCATCATAAAAGACAGCAATACGGGTAAACGGAACTTTATGTGTGTGTATCATAATTGATGATTTATTTGTGGCTATATTTGTGAAGATCTTGGCCAGTCACGGTGAGCAATCCGACATGCTGTGGATTGGCAAGCTCTTCCCAGAAATGCATGAGACGCACAAGTTTTCATGAAGATCCCTGATCCGTGGCTTTCGCACCAATGGTGACTCACGGATACCTGCAGAAATACAGATACTGCCTGCTATGGGAGAATTCATGGCAGAGTTTGCTGGAGCGGCATGGAAAGTCTTTCTCGCGAGAGTATGCACAGGTGCAAGACTTCCCGGATTTGCCGCGTGAATATCCAGCGGAGGAGCAGGTTCAAGGAGGGGGAATGGGAAAGAATCTCCCGTAACTTTGCGACACCACAGTGAAACGAACGGCGTGTGCCCCATAATACGAGGACCTTCGTAGACATTCGGGTATCTATCGCCTCTGACAGCTTCCAGTAAATTCTATTCCCATGCATACTGCATCCGTCATTCTGATTCTTTTTATGGTAACTGTGTTGCCAGTGCAAGCACAGTTCAGAGTAATTTTTCTAGGTGATTCTATCACCGAAGCGGGTGCAGCCCAAGGTGGATACGTATCCCTGGTTGCAGATTCGTTGCAGATTCTTGACAAGGATATCACGGTGCTGGGGGCAGGAATCAGCGGCAACAAGGTTCCAGACCTTTTGGCACGGCTGGACAGGGATGTCCTGATACACGATCCCACGCATGTAGTCATCTACATCGGGATCAATGATGTCTGGCATCACTTCGAATTTGACAATGTCACAGGGACAGCCCCCGATATCTTCGAGGGTGGACTGAAAACACTGATTGACCGTATTGCACAAGATGGTGCCACTGCACTGTTATGCACTCCCAGTGTGATCGGGGAAGATACGGGAAGCGATACAGGGGTAAATCAGCGTCTCATGGAATATGCACAGATTGTGCGCAAGGTAGCACAGCAAAAGAATGTACATCTCTGTGATCTGCGAGCATCCATGGAAACATATCTTGCAGAGCAGAACACCGACAGAGCATACGAAGGGGTGCTAACGACCGATGGTGTCCACCTCAATGCCGAAGGGAATCGCTTTGTGGCAGATTTTATGATCGGAGAACTCCGGTCCGTGCTCGGGCTTTAGCTCGTATACGGGATAGTCAGGGGCCCTTCGGGAAGTATGGCCACAGGCGTATCAGGATCGCCAAGCCGGGCCAGTTCTGTGTCAATCGCCCCGCGCACACTGCCAATCGGAGTCAAATGAGCTCTCCGAACCAGGGCCGGGTCCAGCTCACTGAATAAATGGATACGGCAAGTTCGCAGGATATGGAGCAGTTTCTGTGTTTGCCACTGGTCAGGCTCCCTGAAATCAGGATTACGGATTGCCTCCCAGGCCTCCTCAGGACTGTCCCAGCGAAGCATCTGGTCCTTGAATGCACCATGCTCCGGGAATCCATCATTGCATCGGGCAGCAGTGATAATCAGTCCCTCTTTTGCGGTGATGGAATGGGCAGCAGACATCCCCTTCACACTCTGGTACAGGTTCATGTCCAGAGGATACCCGCTATTGGTGGTAACGACAATCGGGAAGGCCTCGTGCACATGGACCATGGCGGTCTCTTTGGAAAAAGCACATCCGGCTTCGTGAGCTCTGGTCACATCTCCGCAGAAATATCCGGTGACCTGGCGATCCGTATTGAGTGTGACATTGACTAGAAAATCTGTTGGCAGCAATCTGCCTGCGGAACGAATATGATTCTGGGTCGGATTTTTTTCCAGAATGCCCCAGGTGCTTTTGGGATGAGCAATGTTTGCAAATCCGTGGTAGGTCTGGATAGCATCCAGACCTGCGATTCCTGGAAAGATCGCCTTGTAGCCTCCGCTAAATCCCGCCATAAAATGGGGTTCAATGAATCCCACGAGAATTCGGCGATCTGCTTTTACATAGTCAGCGGCATAGTCTACATCGTATCCACAGGGGCTGTGTCCTGCTGGAAGCAGGGTATCGGGATTGCGGGCATCATGATTGACAATGCGGTATTTGGCCATGATTTCCGGTCCAACCATCTGCAGGAGTTCCTCGTGTGTATTGCCTCTGTGGGCACCCGTCCCCACGATAATGACAGCGTCTTCCGGCTGGAGTTCATCAAGCTCTTCAAAGAGCCATGGCAGAAGCCGGTCGCTGGGCAATGCACGTGTGATATCCGGGATGACAACGGCAAGCGTTTCACCGGAGGTAACGAGTTCACGAAGAGGTCTGGCATTGACTGGATTCCGGACGGACTCAATGAATGCTGCATGTTCGTCCGGCAATCCCGCCAGATATCGCGGGCGGAGTATGGTGGAGTTGAGACCTTCCAGACTTAGGGGAAGCCCCCTGGAACCGTAATCCAGTCGTATATCGGTTACATTCTTATCCATCAGCCTGCGGTGAGACGGAGGAGGTTTCAGTCAGACTAGCCAGACGATCAAAGGTGACAGTTTCATAATGTTGCATGAATGGACGGAGTACAGGGAGTATTGCCCGATGGAAAAAAGATGATCCTCGCATAACGGTTGTATGCTGTATGCGGGAGCCGTCATTTAATTCCTGAAACGTAACAGAATGGTAACCTGAGTATCGTCCAGTTTCAATGGTTGCACTGTATTTTTCTGCTGGAATGACAGATGTCACTGTTTCTGTGCGAAAGGTTCCGTCGGAGAAGTGCATAAGGAAGGACGCACATGGCTCTATGGACCGTCTGTCCACAGCTTCAATCTTCTTTAAATCCGGTTGCCAGATGTGCCGTTGATCCAGATCATGGAATGTATTCCACAAGTCGGCTACTGATGCCCTGGCATGTACAATCACAGTATAGCGAGTTTCTTTCATGAACAGTCCCATGATCACAAGTGCAAGCAAGGCTGCAGACAGCAGCACAGATACCGTGTACAGAAATTGCTTTATGGCAGGCGGCATAAAATGAACGCAAATACGGAGATCAGTAAAAGATTGTACGCAGTAGCCATCCCATTGATAGCATGACCGAAAAACGAGTGCCTGTACCAGCACCCAAAGGGCGTGCTACGGCTACAAATCCACCCACCAGATTTGATCCTGTTGAGATACAGCTGGATTTGGACGCACTGGATCAGGATGAATCAAGGCAGGCTCGTACCCAGTTCTTTGAGGATACTTCAAGATCACTTCTTGTCAGCAATGATTCCCCGGATATTAGCTTTACCTGGGGGATCAATCCGTACCGGGGCTGCGAACATGGTTGTATTTACTGCTATGCCAGACCAAGCCATGAATATCTCGGATGGAGTGCCGGACTTGATTTTGAGACAAAAATTTTGATCAAGCGCGATGCCCCTGAGCTCTTGCGCGCAGAATTGCGGAAGCGTTCATGGAAGCCTGCGGCTATTTCCCTCTCGGGGAATACGGATCCGTACCAGCCGGCAGAACGCAGGCTTGAGCTGACACGTGGCTGTCTGAAGGTCTTGTCAGAGCACCGGAATCCTGCAGGTATCATTACCAAGAATCATCTTGTCACCCGCGACTTGGACATTCTGGCCCCAATGGCACGGCTTGGACTGGTTCGCGTGATGATTTCTGTGACGACGCTACGTAGCGAAATTGCCAGAGTCATGGAACCTCGTACCAGCATTCCAGCGCGTCGTCTGGAGGCAGTCAGGAAACTTTCAGAAGCAGGCATCCCCACTGGAGTGATGGTTGCTCCGGTTGTTCCCGGGTTGACGGATGAAGAGCTTCCTGCAATTGTCAAAACGGCTGCCGAGCATGGAGCGGTTCGGGCCGGATATATTCTGCTTCGGCTGCCAGGGGTGGTTGCCCCACTTTTTGAGGACTGGCTGGATCGCGTTATGCCGGAGCGCAAGAATAAAATTATCAGCCGGATCAAGGATGTGCGTTCAGGGAGGCTCAATGATCCCCGGTTTGGCCATCGCATGCGGGGAGAGGGCGGATGGGCCCAGACACTGTCCCAGCTCTTTGAGGTAACATGCAAGAGGTACAAGCTGAATCAGCAAAGAGAGCCTTTGCGGACAGATTTGTTCATTCGAGACCCGAATAATCAGCCCAGCCTGTTTGCGGAAGACTAGCTGGACGCAATGTAGCCAACATGGAGAGAAGCATGACAGGAAATGGAGGCGGGGCTTCCAGAATGAAAAAGCAGGAGGGATTGGTGATTTTTGGAACATTCGGACAGAGCATGTATTTTCCTGTATCATATAGTGTCATGCAGGACATGGATGCGATGCAACCGGGCATGGATCAATTGTTTCTCCGCAGGTGTATACGGACTTTGATTTAGAGACAGTTAATGTGGCATTCCTGATCAGGCTGTCCACAAAGATAGCCTCTGGATGAATATCACCGCACTCCATCTATAAAATCAGCCAGACAGAGAAAACAGCATGAGCAAATTAGAGCTGGGAGCATTTTCCGTTAGTCTGGCTGTTCGTGACATTGAGGCATCCAGCGAATTCTATCAGAAGATGGGGTTTGAGGTAACACATCGGGGAGAGAGCTATCAAATGTTGGTCAACGGCACTACAGTTATTGGACTTTTTCAGGGGATGTTTGAGGGGAATATTCTTACATTCAACCCCGGCTTGCGGGCGGAGCATAACTCAGAGGGGAATTTGATGGAAGAGTGGCATGTAAAGAACTTTACAGACATCCGGGCAATCCAGACGCATATCAAGGATGAGGGGCTGGGGCTTGTTACGGAGGTAGATGCCGAGGAGAATCCACATGGGCCCGGAAGTTTCACGCTTCGTGACCCAGACGGAAACACCATCCTCGTAGATCAGTTTTTTGATCATCCCGACAGGGTATCCGAATAAGAATTGTGTGAGCATTTTCTGTAAATCTGTATTAAGTGAACATATAATTCCCTTAAAAGTACCATGCTCCTGTATATAAAACATTCACTTGACAAATCATGCCAAGACCACTAACTGCCAAACAGCAAGCCGTACTGGATTTTATCATCAAGTATGACAAGGAGGATCTGGGATGGCCTACATACGATGATTTCAGGGAGGAATTCGGGTACAAGTCCTCCAACAGTATCACTCAGAATCTGAGAGCCCTCAAGAAGAAGGGACATTTGATTCATGAGGATGGAGGCTACCAGTTAAAGCCCAAGAAGGAAAAAGTTGCGGGAGGGATTCCTGTTCTCGGTGAGATTACTGCAGGTACCTTGCAGGAAGCTGTGGAAGCCAATCTGGGGGATATCACGCTCGAAACGATATTCCCTAATCTGGATCGTATCTTTGCAGTGCGTGTTCGGGGAGAGTCCATGATTGGAGCGGAAATCCACGATGGAGATTATGTTCTGTTAACCGATGATGATATTCCAGATGGAGGGATTGGGGCCGTGCTTTATAATGGCGAAACCTCTCTAAAGCGGGTATTCATGGATCACGAAGGGCTCCGTCTGGAACCTGCCAATCCCGAATTTGACTCAATCCGTATTTCGCCTGACATTTTTGAAGAGGTAAAAATTCTGGGCCGGTATATAGGACATGTCAACAGGGAGGGCATCCAGAAGTCCCCGGGGACATTTAAGATTCCAACGCGGTCGTACTCACCATTTTCACGCAGAACATAGTTCTCACCGTGCCGCAGCAACCAGACTTTCTTTCAGTTTTCTGAGGTACTGTGCCCAGCAGTAGTTGGTGTGTCGAAAATGATCATTCCGGATTTTCCAGCCGGTATGCTCCAAGCGCAGCAGCAACTTGTCTCCTGATCTGATTACACTGAAACTCAGTCTTGTCCCCGCCCAGTCCTCATCTGCACGGGTGAAGATCCATGCGATGTGCTCATCTTCAGTCAGCTCCCGGACCTCTGCAGACCAGTGGTAGTCTGGGGCGAAATACAAGTCGTACATTCCACCAATCTGACGATCTCCCCGGCAGCGGTTCGTCCACCAGCTGTTTAGTCCGTCTGCTGTCGTGACGGCCTCAAAGATCTTCTCTGGTACAAGACCATCAACTGGAACATCGTGATAGATTCCATGCATGGCATTCCTGAATAGGCATACGAGTATCTTCTCGCGGAGTGGGACAAGTTCAAATGTTGCTATTGAGGGAGCCAGGTTGCAAATCCGATAGGTGCCCCGGCAGGATCGCAGAGGTCCATCAACCTGCCCACTTCTGGCAGGTCAAAGGCGGGTGCGGTAATGGTTGCCCCCAGTTCTTCAGCTTTGGCTTGTACAGCATCCACATCGTTGACAGTCACATATCCTCCCCAGTTCGAGGGAATTTCTGGAGACACGAGCCCCATGATTCCACCAACATTAGTTCCATTCGCAGAAAGGACATAATAGGTACCAGATGGCATTGGTTGCTCGGTGACAGACCAGCCAAAGAGTTGACTGTACCAGTCGGCGGCCGCCTTTGGATCTTTCGTCTGGAGTTCAAACCACGAAAATGCGCCGTGCAGGGCAAACGCTTCCTGATTATCTGTAATGTCCTGCTCCTGCTGCTCTTCGCCGGCATACTGAATGACGGACAGATAAGCCCCCTGCGGGTCCAGAAATCCCGCAAATGTCCCTACCATGATATCTTTCGGAGGAACGATCAGGTTCAAGTCATGATCCTCAAGGAGTTTCTGAATATTCTCGACGGTGACATAGTAAGTCCAGCAAGGCGGAACACCAGGAGGGCAGGCCATGAGTCCGGCCACATGCTTTGAACGACTGCCTAGCAGGGTATACGTGTCTCCATCCGGCATCGGAACTTCACTAGTAGTGAGTCCAAGAAGTTGCGTATAGAACTTGAGTGCAGAAGGCACATCAGAGGCAAGATATTCGGGCCAACTGAAGGCGCCATGTGTTTGAAATGGATTCATTGGAAAGGAGTTTTTGTTACCAGGGGTGTCCTAGAGTATGTGTCAGGTACTTCATGTATTCCGTGCCGTGACCGTAGGTCTTGGCCAGTTTGTCGGGGAAATCTGGTGAAGAGGCAATCTCTTCGGATAACGGGCAGGAAGCGACAAAATGCTTACACTTCAGATCCTCAATCAGAGGATGATCCGGGGCAAATCCTTTGGGAGCCCGTTTTAGTTTCTCGTGTTCATAGCCTCCAGAAAACACCTTCAAAAAGGTTGAGTTCCGGGTAATTCTGATCCACTCCTCCGGGTCACTGGCAATCTCTTGTCGGATTGCCAGCAATTCTTTGCTGCCAGGTCCCCAGATTCCGAGTGCTGCAAAGACTTCGCCAGGACCCAAGTGAAGGTAGAACCCGGGCGCATGGGCATTTTTTCCTGCCTCATGTCGAAAGTGAATCCCGGCAGCTTCCTTGTACGGCCGTTTATCCTTTGAAAAGCGTACATCGCGGTGGATACGAAACAGAGATCCGCCAACCTTTGGAATTGCCAGAAAATGAGGACTGATCGCCTGAATCGAACTGGCAAACTCCGTAATAAACTGGAGCAGAGGAGTTTTTACATCCTGCTCGTAGCGAGAGCGGTTCTCATGGAACCAGTCACGATGATTGTTCTTGCGGAGCTCACGAAAGAAATCAAATAACGCAGGAGGAATCATCAGGACATGTGAGTGCTGATGAACAGATAGATTAAATCCTGCTGTTGATGTAGCAGATTCATTCAAGAAGCGGCAAACCTGGAGCACTACATGATGGACGATTTAAACCACATTATAAGGGCAAATCATATATTTGTTGCAACTGTAATCACTGCAAACTGAAACAAAAAGGGTTCTATTGCGATCCCCTGTGCCGTGACAGGTTTCCGTGCACCTCCCGCACAGGCATTATCAATGCTATCCTGCTACGGATCACCAATGGTCCCTCCGAAAGCATGAACAGCCGCATCAAAACGATCAAAGTGCGAGCACGGGGATTCCAAAATCACGAACGCCTGAAAAACGCCATGTATTTCTATCTCGGAGGGTTGAATCTGTATCCCTAAAATGTCCAAAAACACCCGCCCCACTAAAAGTAATGAAGAGCCGAGATTTTGATATATGATCAAGCCACAATCGGTACGGTCACCCCAGGTGCACGAAGAACCCGGCATACGTGATTCCCTCGGAAAAGGTTCGGAGGCTACCAAGAACAAGTACAGTACAGAGATCGGGGGAGGACATCAAAGAGAGACTGGCAGATCAACATTCCCGGAGCGTTCTCCATGCTCCGCGTTCACAGTTACGGCAACAGAACCGTAAAATCCGTTATCCGGTGCCTGAAAATTGGAGTATGGCACATCAGACGGAACATGAATTTGCCTGAAGAACAAACCCAGCTGTGGCAAATGCTCCTGTTCCATACTTGAATTCAGCAATCAGATCAGCCCTGTGTGCAAGGAACAGCTTGCGCCATTCTTGTGCCGTTCTGAATTGCAGAAATTCTTCCTGGGGTTTCATTTTTCCGAATGATCTCAGGCGGTTTCCAAGACGATCCAGGATATCAAGCAGCTTATGCTGCCGTGGGCTAGTGTACACAGATTCGACCACGATAACTCTGCCCTGACATACACGCATTGCTTCAGATAGCAGTGCCTCAGCATCTTCGGCATGATGTAAAACAAAGTACAGGATTACGACATCAAAATGCTTTGCTGGCCATGGCAATGGTCCAGATTGCAGCAGAGAATACGGGAGCTTGGTACGATTCATTGGGACGACATCTGCAAGGGAGACATTTGCCCCCAGCTCACTCTGAATTTGTTCTCCCAGATACCCCTCCGCACAGCCCAAGTCCAGAACGGTAACCGGGCTTTTGGTCTTGGGAAGGAATGGGCGAAGCCTTCTGAATTTTTGTCTGGCTCGCAGACGCAGAATACTTTGCATCCACTTGGGAGCATACCGAATGCCTCCGGCTATGCCCCACCCTGCCCATCCCAGAATTACAAATATCCAGTACGGTCCATCAACATAGAGAAGGTAGGTTCCCATAGAGCATATCGCAAGCCAGATCCAATGCCATCCGCTTGTTTGCAAACTTGCCGTCAAGAACAGAGGAATCAGCAAATACCAGGGATGAACCGTTGTTGTCAGAACCAGATAGCAGCCAGTCGTAATGAGCATTGCCTGCGCCAGAGACCAGTGCCGCAGTTTATCCAGAACATACAGCAGTGGCAGGCTATACAAAAAGATCAGTCGTAAAAGGGGACCCAGCTGTTTACTCCAGTCATCGCCGGTCATCCACTGCATGCCAGCCTTCAGTGCATAGTAAAGCCCGGAATTGAACTCAAAAAAACGGGTATACAGTTCAAGAGAGCCTGCTACATTCGCAAACACATATGGGGCCGCAAATGGAAGCGCGAGAAGAAATGCGGCGACTGCCCCTGGCCAAACGGAATGCCAGCCATATCGCCTCCACAGGAATGGAAAGAAAAGGAATGGATAGAGCTTGATCCATCCTGCCACCGCAAGACAAATAGACGCACATTGACCATGATTTTTCCGAGCAGAGTAAATTACAAGGGACAATGCCAGCAGGAGTGCCGATTCTGTATGCGCTTGCCCTGCTGTTTCCAGGATAACGACAGGATTCCAGGCATAAAACAGAACGAATCCGCTGGAAACAATCCGGGAAAGCACAAGAATGGCCAATAGCTCTGCAAAAACAAAAATTCCCTTGATCAAATAATAGCTCAAGAGGCTATCCGGGCTGTGCCATGCGGTTCCCAGCCAAAAAACAAACTGCGAGACGGGCGGATACACGCTTATAAAGGATCTGGAGTTCAATCTGTCGTATATCGGATCTTGCTGAAGATCAGCGATCTCCTCGGGGGGAAATTGATACGGGTTTATTCCCTCCCGCTGAACTAGTCCATCCCAGACATACCGGTACGCGTCATCCGACAAGGAAGGAGGTAGCCCCATGAGTACCAGCCGAAAGAGTACCGCGTACAGGATGATCGTTTTCAGAGTGAAAGAATTCGAACGCCAGCACAGAAACCAGCAGCAACTCCCGAATATCACAAGTGCAAACATGAGAGTCATGTGAGCACGATCCACGGATACGAATCCCAGTGCAAAGATAGAGATGCACAGTCCAACATGAGCAATCCACTTCCACACGGAAGACAACCGGCCAGAGGGTCTGGATGTGTGGTGTGACATGCAAAACACCCCGGAATGATGCACTACGCGGCTGACGGATGCTATACAAGATTAGGGCAGGATGCCCGTCGAAAAAGCAATAGCCCAACGATTCGGCAGCCAAGGGATCCTGCCGATGCTACGACTAGCAATGAAACACCAGACTTAATCTGCAATTCTCCTGGTCTATGTGAACCTCATCGGCCATCTTGCGCATGAAATACTGCCCGCGACCACGATCAGCCAATCTGTTCTTTTCCTCAAGAGGATCGCGTTGCGTCCAGTGAATGCCTTCTCCCTCGTCCGTTACGGTTAATTCAATTCTGCCCTTTTCCTTGACCAAACTAAGCGTTGCTTCTTTTTTTTCATCCCACTGATTTCCATGCTCAATTGCATTGGTGAGTGCTTCACTCGCCAGAAGTATGACCCTGTACGCCAGGTCATCGTCCAGATCAAGCGAGGGAACAAAATCCTGTAATGCCTCCACCGCACGAGTCAATTCATCGAATGTAGAGGACAGTTTCAGATCAAGTCGTTTCTGGCACATAGTCTCCTGCCCTATACCTGTTCGGTCACGGAGTCCAATACCCTGGACAATGTCTCGGTGAGACGGCTTCGGCTGAATCTGGACATAAATTCTTCATCTGGACATGGGAATTTGCCATGCTGCCAGTCTTCTCTGATTGTACGGAGTGCTCGTATGATACCTTCCATACTTTCTGGAGCAGCCAGATATGCTGCTCCATAATCACGCAAGGTCTGCCTGGCGGTTCCTGGTGGAATCAATGCCAGGATTGGTTTTCCAGTTCCTATGTATTCGAACAATTTTCCCGTTGAGATTCCCGAAGCTCCCGGGCGACTGCCAATGGTCATCCATAATACATCTGCCTTCTGTTGTAATTCCATGACTCTGGTATGATTCAGGTATCCTGCATATTGAACAATCTCTTCCAGATTCAGAGTCCGAACCAGATCTTCAAATCCGCTTGGCACAAGTCCGGCAAAAGTGGCCCTGATTTTTGTGCGCATGTCTGGATACTGTTCCAGAAACTTGCTTAGTCCCTGTAAAAAGTAGTTCGGCACCTGTGCATCGTAAAAAACACCTGTATAGACAAATCGCAATACTCCATCTGTGCAAGACAGGTGATTCGTTGCGGGTCTGCTTTCTTCGTCATATCCATGAGGGATGACTAGTTCCATCCGTTTAACATCCGGATGCCTTTTCTTCAAATCATCAAGAATCGGACGGTTGATTGCAATAATTGCAGATGACTGTTCAAGAACCCTTCTCTCCTGCTGAACATGCAGATTGTAATGAAAACTTGTCGGATAGTAATGCCTTGGATTACTGACCCATGCATCACGAAAGTCAGCAATCAGGGGCAATTCCAGTTTTTTGGATAATATGCTTCCGACCAGATGTCCCGTATAGGGAGGGGCACTGGAAAAAACAGCATCAAAAGTCTGGCTTGCAGCCATTCGCAGTCCTGCCCGTACCGCAAATGGTAACCATCCTGCCTTATTGTCAGGAACAAACAGCCAGCTGCTTACTTTGGCTAATGCTTGTCTTTTTGATTCTTGTGGAAACCTCACCGTACTGCCCGAACGAAATGCACGGGTTGGATCAAGACTCCGAGTCCGAATCACGCAGATCCCTTCTTTCTTAATGGGATTCCAGAGCGATTCATCATGCGCAAAATAGCCGCCAGGCCTTGCCGTGATCACGGTTGGCTGCCAGCCACATTTGGGCAAGTGCCGCACAAACCCCGCAATTCGCTGAACTCCGCTCAGACCAAGCGGAGGGAAATAATATGCTATAATGAGCACATGCCGCATACAAAGCCCAAACGGATTCTGCTACAATATAATCCCGGTCAGCCGATTCAAGTACCCCCGTGTCCAATCTACAGCCATTCTCCGCTCTGTTTCGGTACATGAAGCGTCTCTCATACTTTCCGATCAGGTCACGCCGCAGTTTATGGCAAATGATATGGACAGGGCCGATTCCGGGGCAGTCAGCATTCCCCCTATGAACTCAGAGCACCCCGATACGTTGCTTCGTACCGGGGTGCTCCATTTCCCCTCAAACAGTTTCTTCCGACTACTTCACGAGCGTCATGCGTCCGGTCTTCACATGCGGGCTTTCTGCTCCCGTCGCCATGATCCGATACAGGTAGGTTCCGCTTGCCAGGCTGGTTGCATGCAGTTCTATGCTCCGGTTCGCCCCTGCCTCCATTTCCTGTGCAGGTACTATCATCACCTCCCGTCCCAGCATGTCTACAATCTGGATCTGCACCTGCGCATTCTCTGGCAAGTCAAACTGGATTCTTGTGCTCGGATTAAATGGGTTCGGATAGTTGCCATGCAGCGCAAACTCTGTCGGAAGCTCTGCGCTCTCCTCCACCCCCGTCACCATCTGTACCGGGACGATTTTCCCATTCCTGTCCACTCCCAAGATCGTCAGATCCCGTTTCGTCCCGGACAGGTTCAGCACCAGCGTCTGCCCTCCATACCCGTACAGGTCCAGTTCGTAGAACTCCTCTACCTCTCCATCTGTGGACTTCACCTGCATGACCTGCACCAACGGATCCAGCGAGGCGTATCGCCGGGTCTCCTCATCCAGCATCAGGTTCGCCGCCAGGGTACTTACCGGCATCATGGGATCGGCCGGGTCCATGACCTGCACCCGCGCTGCTCCGATATCTGCCGATCCGTGCACTAGCCGCACCTCTGCCTTGGTAGCCACCGACGAGGTCATCCGCATGTCCAGCACCTTCAGCTTCGGTTCCGCCAGACTCCCGTGGGCAATCACCACCGTGTTCGTGTTCGGATCCAGGGATAAAGTGCTCGTGATCATCTGCTCTTCGGGAGCTCCTACCGGCTGGATCGTCAGCGTATGACTGCCTGCTCTCACCGGACGATACGCCGTCGCATGCCGGAATGTCAGGTTGCTGCTGATCCGCACCTCCCCCAGATCTACCTCCATCGGAGCCAATCCAGGCGCAGGCACATTGTGAATGAACTGGACCATCGCCCGTCCTCCGCTCAGATCTGCCTGGTCAATCGGATTTTCCACTCCGTTGGCCGCAATCCCCAGGATGGCACAGCTCCCCAGACCAATCCCCTCCTGCGTCAGGTTCACCACCCCGTTGATATACCCGTTCACCGCAAACGAACTCGCCTCGGTCTGTGCGGGGAGCTGTCCTGCCAGTTTCGGATTCTCCCAGTCACAGTCCCACTGCACGATCCGTAGACCTGTGACATCTGCCACATTCTGGATCCCGTCAGCTACGAGCCGAAGGTTCGTATTCGTTGGCAACTCCTCCTCCCCCAGATCAATCTTCCAGAAGATCGGGGCATACGCATCCAGGGTCAGACTGCCTCCCGCCGTCGGAACCGTGAGGTTCTCCACAGGCCATTCCGGCATGGCTCCCTCTGGAATCAGGATCTGCGACACCGTCACTGCGGTCGTGTCATTCAGGTCCGAAGGCAGTTGCAGAATCAGCGGACGATAGTACGACATCTCTTCTTTCTCCATTCCCACCGGGAACAGATACCCTCCACTCTCTGCCCCCGTGCCTGCGGTCCCCTGCAACAGGTCACGCACCACCGGGGCAACCGCATACGATTGTCCAGAGCCACGGAGGATACTCGCCTTGCACTTCTGCTTGCTGTCCGATCCGCACACATTCCCTTCCTGGGCCGACAGCCGACCACGCAACTCCTCTTCCCCCTGTACATTTCGTACCATCCACATGTACATGCTGTCCACGGGCATGCTGTGCAGCCTCCCCCGACGAAGCGTCAATGTGGCACTCCTGTGTTGCCGCACATCACTTCCCAGCAGAAGTCCCTGCGGATTGTTCACGATGATGTTGCCCAGAACAGCCTTCGGATCTGCCGAAAGTGTCACCGTCTGCACGGTGTCCCCTTTGAACTCCAGCGTTGCTTCCAGTTGCCGCTGGCTCTCATACCCGACATCCCCATGCACGACCAGATTCGTCTCCGCTCCGGTAAAATACCAGGTATCCGCTCCCACCAGAACGTCCCCCTCTACGGTCTTGGTGATCCCTGATCCCAAGTTGGTGATTTTTGACTCCGCATCTACTGTAGCCGACCGGTCCGTCTGCCGAAAATTGCCCCGAATCCGCAACGACCGCTTGGTTCCGCCAGTCATCCCAAACGAACCGCTCTCGCGGAGTGTCAGATCTCCCTTGATGTCCAGGTCTCCTCCGTCTACCGATAGTTCCCCCGATGTCAGTTCCAGCCCGCTGGCAATCTCCAGCCTGGTCCCATGGAATTCTACGTATCCTCCCTGCATCACCGCCAGACTGTCCAGCACTGTAGTCGTGCCTGTATCTGTACCACTTGCTTCCACCCAATTAAAAAACAGCTTGCCATTCACATTATTGGCGAGCCGGGCATTCGGGGTTTTCCCACCATCAAACAGGATCGTACCCAGCGTACTTGTGTGGGCGGTTGCCGACATCTGGGATACGATGTGAGTGTGTTTGCTTCCTTTGGGGATATACAGTGTGTCCGCATGCAGTCTCCCCTTCAGTACCAGATCCGCTTGCGCTGTAGTTTGATCATCTATCAGACCGTCCCGTTTGGCCGTGTCTTCCGGTCCCAGCATCAGCGTACCTTCTTCCAAGTTGATCATCGCCTCCTTCGCAATGGTCACCCCGGCCGTATTCCCGATATATTGGCCCTTGTTCACTCGGCCCAGCACTTGCAGGTCGCCACCTCCGGTCACCAGTTTGCTCTTACCATTGACCGTTACTTTGCCATGCACGATCACATCCTGTCCCTTGGTGTGCAGTTCGCCTGCCGTCACCTCCACGCTGTACTGGTCCACATTCACGGCACTGGCGCGGTCCAGAGAAGAGGTGCCCACGGTCAACATTCCATCTACCATCAGTTTTCCTTTCGAGACCGTCAACTTTCCTGCAAGGGAGTGGTCTCTACTCGTCACGATCTCCGCCTTCGCATGATCCACGATGACATCCCGCGGGTCAAACCATTCCAGCGCATCGGTCACCGTCCGGGGACCCGGGGTAACATATTTCAGAATGTACCGATCATGTACAGTGGGGCTTTTCGCCTTGTCCGTGGAGATACTTCCCGGATCATTCGTATCCTTCTCCAGCATCCCGTTCTGGACGGTAATATACTCCGTGACATGCAAGGTGGAATCGGTCGTGCTCTCTATGTCCACCAGCGACAGTGTGCCACTGCACAGCCCCAGGTTCTTCGTCTTGACTACAAAATCCAGATCCAGTTCGCCATTCCCGACATCAACCGAGAAGGAATGCAGCAGAATCGCAGGCAAGTCAACCAGCTCCCCGGCGAGCTCTCCCTGAAGGAGCAGCGATTCGGTCACCTTCACATCCTTGTTCGCCATCAGTTCGGCACGGGGCCCCACACGGAGTGTTTTCACCGTCAGCGGACCCTTCCCCGATTCCACCCGCAGATCCCCAAGCGTCACCAGCGCGTCCAGTGTAAGCCCGTTCGTGGCATCGCCGATAATGACATTTTCTGCGGCATCCGTGAGCAAAAGGTGATTCCCGAACAGAAGCGAACCCTCATTCCCCGTGCACATCCCGTCAGAGGTAGCCGGGTACTCCATCCCAATGGTCTTGCCCCCGGCAGCCAGATCACCGCCCACACGAAGGCTGTGGGTTGTCTTGCGCACAACAGCACCTGTTTTCAACGAGTCCGTATCCAGGTACACCCGCCCCCTGCCCCCGAAACTCGCCGTATCCTCCACCACCAGACTCCCCCCAACCGACGAGGTGAGCGAGAATTCTGTATCTCCACTTGCTTTTGCAAGAGGTGCCATAAACAAGACCCGCGGGGCGCACTTCGTGCCAGCTTTCGTGGTCGCTGTGGTCGTTTCGGTGAGCGTGCTGGAGTATACATTCAGGTCCCCGGTAATCGTCACCGCACCTGCGAAGTGGATCCCCGGAATATGGGCCGTCCGGACTCCTCCATCGTCGTCAGCAAAACCTCTTCGTACTGTGTTGGAATATGCACATGTCCACTGGTTGTCATTCACTCTCAACCCAACTCGAATTCCGGAATCTGCAGCAGTATTCGCCGCTCCATAGTCTGCCGTATTGGTGTAGGGAGTCCCGCCATCCCGCAAGATCACATCCCCCCGGATCGTCGCCGTCTTTGCGAACAAAATCCGGGCATCGTTCCACTGCACCACATCCCCCTCTACGACCACATCTTCCCGGAATATCAGGTCGGTGGAAATCTTTGCCTCGGTGTAGGCATCGTTTTGAAGGCTTCCTGCCACCGTGACCGGGCCTATCCGCTTCAGCTCCACACAGAGACTGCCCGTGGCTATTGCAAAGATCCCGGCCGGAATCGTTCCCGTGCCTCGAATGCGGAGGCAATCATTATGGTCAAAACCGTCCGCAAGAGGCGCATATGCACCACCCTCAAGGAGTAGACTAGTGGCCCGGTTGCCGGGTCCAGTGTCAGTATTCTGGAACGCAATCTGGAGGGGGTGCCGGGTCCCTTTCGTCACATCTGCTATCGTGCCCTCCACAAGCACATCCTTCTCAAGGTAAACCACAAGATTCGCCCCGTCAATCCGCAGGGTAGCCTCGCGATGGACCTTCAGCGGAGTCTCTATTGAACGGCCTCCCGTGGCGGGGGGACCTCCCACTCGGATCTCGCTGGTCTTTTCTGCCTTTGTCCCTCCCTTCAGGGTAAAACTCTTGGAGGCCACCAGGGCAGGAAGCCGGACGCTCTCTCCCTTGGGAATGGTCAAGGTATCGGTGATGGCGATCCGCTCTTCTGACTTGTCCGCAATCCAGAAAAACGGAAAGGTCCGGGTTCCCGCGTTCACTGTGACATTCTCGAACTGTACGCCTGCGTTCGGATCCAGTTGAAATTCACCTGCCGCAGCAATCTTGAAGGTGCCCGTGAACTGGATCGTTCCCTTGACGGGAGTGGTACTTCCCTGCACATAGGTCCCGAATTTGAATCGTTTGTCCACAGCAACGGTTGGGGCGGCCAGCGTAATGCTGCCCCCCGCCCGGCGAACCCGGATCAGGAATACATCCCCATCACCGTTGTTTGACAAGGCAAAAGCACGTTCCAGCGTACACGGACCATTCGCATTCGCAGGATTTATATTACCGCAGTTCCCGTCCGTCCTGCCATTGATCGGGTCTATTAGACGCGTCCTCTGTGCGAATGCACTGGAAGTCGTGAGCAGGAGAAACAGAAGGACGAATCCTGCCCCCCCCCCCCAATTTTTGTAGGTGTTTCATAGGTCTTTTGGCTGGTGAAAAGTGTGTGATCAGACCGCAACTCATGCGGTTCTTTCCTGACTATACACATCAGGCAGGCAATATGATGAATGGCCTCTCACTTTTCCTTTGGACTTCACTTCGTTTCCATGGTTCATTCGGGACAGATTCATTGCAACAGTATGGAGAGCAGGGGCAAGAGGGGTACTTGAAAGGGAGCAGGCAGGCCGAAATTCTCGGAGGTTCCTGTACATACTTCGCACCTGCCGTTATGACAGCAGAACCGAACAAGGAAGTACCTGTGCCCGGAACGTATGTATGTCCGTGGAGCATCCATGCCTCCTTGTCCGCCAGAATAGAACAGTTCGCCTATGGCTTGTCTGGATCTTCAACATATGATCGCAGGCTTTTCAGGCTTGCGGCCCATCCCTCAACACAGGCATCAAAATATGCGTCAGCATAGCTTTCATCAGGGAAGCCGGCATGGGTAAGCGATAAATGAGCTCCTGCGGTACTGGGGGTAATTTCATAGGCAATGGACATCAGGTCTTCAAAGTCCACCGGATCAGACTTTGCATAGTATCGGAAGTCTTCCGTGACACTTTTGTAAGGAGGCTCATAAACTTTGTATATCCCTGAGGACATGTATTCCGGGTCATCCTCATTCTCTCCCCAGGCGGCAGCAAAGATGCCATTCTTGCGGGGGATGATGATTACGCGGTCTGCATTCCACCAGGATCGCAGTGCACTTGGGGTATGAAGTGCGTCAAACAAATCTCGGGGTGTACAGGCAAAATCTTCTTCAAGGGTAATTGTTCGCATGAGTCTGTATGTGTGGAACAATACGGGCAGAATCGGTTATCCCACCGCTCTGGCTCGTTGCCTAAAGGTTCATGAACTCAAATGGTTCCCAAGTTACAATTCCCGTAACCGGGATGCACTGCGCCTCGTGTGCGGCTGGCCTTGAGCGGCAATTTGCCCGATTTCCAGAGGCAACCCACATTAATGTGAATATTGCCACGCATGAAGCCCATGTGGAAGGAATATCACCGGAAACTGCCATAGAAGTAATCAGAGATGCAGGATATGATGTTCCCCGTTCCGAAATCATACTCCACACGCAGGATGGATCTACCGGGCTGAGTCAGGAAGAGATTGACAGGCGCTGCGCCAAAGCTGGATCTTTGGTCCGGGGAGAATTGTCGGAGGAAGCACTGAGACTCTCCTGGGTTCCGGGTCTGGCTGCCCCGGAGACCCTTCTGGCTGCATTTCCTGAGTACTCTAGGACATTGACTGAAAAGTCTGAAACTTCCCGGTCAAAATCGGGTCATGTCCGGCTGGTTCTTTCTATTGCAGGTGCGGTGCTCCTGATGGGATTGATGATGCTGAATGTCGCAACGCATGCTGTGCTCCTTGCAATTGCCACCCCTGTTGTATTCTATGGCGGGGCTGAATTCTTCCGGGGAGCATGGATGGCCCTGAGAAGAGGGGCCGCAAACATGTACACACTCATTGCCATCGGTGTTGGAACAGCATGGGTGTACAGTACAATCGCCACATTTTTCCCAACCCTGTTTGGCACGGCTCCATCGGTATATTTTGAGGCTTCGGCCGTCATTGTAGCACTAGTTCTCCTTGGTCAGTTCCTTGAGTCGCGTGCAGTTGCCCGGACGGGATCTGCTGTGGAGGCACTTCTGAAGCTGCAGGCACCCTTTGCCCGCGTACAGCAGGGCCCTCATATTGTAGATGTGCCTGTTGAGGCCGTCAAACCCGGCGATCATGTGATTGTCAGGGCGGGAGAGCAGGTATCTGTTGATGGGGAAGTCATACAAGGAGTCAGTATGGTGGATGAGAGCATGCTCACCGGCGAACCTTTGCCGGTGACCAAGTCGGAGGGAGATTTCGTAGTGGCAGGCACATTGAATACAGACGGATCTCTGACAGTATGTGTAACTCATACCGGACGGGACACCGTACTGCAGCAGATTGTACATCTTACCAGAGAAGCACAGGGACGCAAGGCCCCCATACAGAAACTGGCAGATCGGGTTTCAGGAATTTTTGTGCCAGTTGTTCTCGCTGTTGCCATCCTGACATTTACAGTATGGATCATAGCGGGAGGAGGGCTGGAGCACGCACTGACAGCATTCGTTTCTGTGCTGATCATTGCCTGCCCGTGTGCACTGGGGCTGGCTACTCCCGCAGCCGTGGTCGTTGCTACGGGTGCCAGTGCACGCAGGGGGATCCTGTTCAAGGGGGGAGATGCCCTGGAACGAGTCAGCCAGATTACACATGTTGTTCTGGACAAGACGGGAACACTAACCACGGGGAAGCCGGAAATTCAGTTCGTTGAAGTGCTTCCAGAATGGTCTGCTTCCAAAGTTTTACAAATGGCAGCTTCCCTGGAAGCATATTCCCAGCATCCTCTGGCAGAGGCCATTGTTGCAAAGGCGAGAGAAGAAGGGATTGACTTCTGCCCGGTGGAAGGGGCAGAGGCTGTTCCTGGTCATGGAATTTCTGGAATCATTCAGCAGAAGAAGGTACATGTTGGGAGCAGTACATTCCTGCGTCAGCAGGATATCTCTCTTCCTTCAGCAGCCATGGCAGAGCGAAGAATACATGTGGCTATTGACGGGTACTGGGTCGGGCAGCTGTCTGTCAGTGACGCGCTTCGGGATACGTCAAGGGAGGCAGTTGCTCATCTGCACCGACGGGGGCTTAAAGTAACCATGCTTACAGGAGACAATGAAACAAATGCGGCAAAAGCGGCACGGGAGGCGGGCATAGATGATGTGCATGCAGGTGTAACCCCTGCGGAGAAGCTCGAGTTTATTGCATCACTTGGCAAGCGGGGCGAGGTTGTCGCAATGGCTGGAGATGGCATCAATGATGCACCGGCACTTGCCGAAGCAGATGTAGGCCTTGCCATGGGGTCCGGAACCCGGGTTGCAGTGGAAACTTCGGATGTTACGCTTCTCCGGGAAGATCTGAACTCTGTGGCAGACACGATAGATATCGGACGACAGGCAATGAGAACAATCCGTCAGAACCTGTTTTTTGCATTTATATACAATACGCTCAGCATTCCTGTGGCCGCAGGTGCACTCTATGGAGTACTTGGCATTTTGCTGAATCCTATGCTGGCTTCCCTTGCCATGACATTATCAAGTTTGTCTGTTGTTTGTAACAGTTTGCGTTTAGGCAACACACTGAAACTTTAATCAATCCGAGATTTTATGCTTCCAGAATGGATGCCCAACATGCACCCCATGGTGGTGCATTTCCCGATTGCCCTGTTAGTCGTTGCTTTTCTTGTTGATATCGTGGCCCTGTTTTTTCGCAGAATTTCCATGCTGGCCCGAATGGCAACGATCCTGTATGTTCTCGGAGCTTTGGGGGCTTTGGGAGGTGTGATTTCGGGGGAGTATGCAGCCGAAACGGTGGAGGTGTCCGGGCAGGCCAGCTCTATACTGGCGGACCACGAAGATGCGGGGGAACTGGCAATGAAATACTTTCTGGTTTATGCAGCCTTGCGGATTGCATTATGGTGGTGGCTTTCGTTTCGCCTGGTGTTCTGGATTCCGCTTGCCGTGATTGGTGGAATCGGGTTGCTGCCGTTATTCCAGGCATCCTCGTTTGGTGGACGCCTGGTGTACGAACAGGGGGTAGGGGTGGTCAAGGCAGACTCTTTGGCTATGCTGTTGCAAGAAAAGGAGAGAGCACTGGTGAGAGCGGGGGGAACCCCGGAATTTTCCGGAATTCAGGAGGATGGGGGATGGCAGTGGCAGGCCGGCGCGAATGCTGTGAACATCTTTAATTCCGCATTCGAGGTCATCACCGGAGCAGTTACGGCCGAGACTGTGCGCGATTCAGACGGAAATTCCCTCTTGGCACTGACGGTGGAACAGTCTCCGGTGATCATTGCGCATGGAATTTCTGTTTCCAATGTTGAATTTGCAGTCACGATGGACTTGTCCGATTTTAATGGTACAGTTCGCCTGATGCATCATGTACAGGACAGTCTTTCCTATCATTTTATGGAAGTCGGAAAGGAGATGATTCGCCTCGGTGCTGTCGTTAGCGGGGAAGAGGAAATACAGGAAGAATCCTCCCTGCCGCAACTGTCGGAGGATCCTACATTCAGGGTCGTCGGAGCAGAGACACATTTTCGCGGATATGTTGCTGGCGATCTGGTTGTACACGGGCATGGTTCTGCTCCTGAGGCTGGAGTCGCTGGACTCTCTTTAACGGGAGCCGGTACAATTAAAGTTGGACAGATGCAGTTGGTCGTACTGCATTAATCGGACTTTGCCTTGCCGTAGCAGGCGGGAGAAAAAGCAGGGCAAGGCTGACTGGCTTGTAGATAACTCCTGACATGATGTATGGTCTGATACCCGATCTCGGATGTCTCAAAATTCCAGTCGGATGTACGATACGGGCCATATGAATTCCCGTGGACACGGAGCATGGATTAAAAATCAGAAACGGTTACTATCTCTTGCACGGTATGTGTATACAGGGCAGTACACTTGGGGCATTATGAAGTTACCGGGGGTTCATCGGAATCGCGAGCAAGGAACAGCGAGAATATGTACGGCATCAGGGATTACTGTCGGGCATCCGCAATGCATGATCTCCGCCCTAGGCTGGCGGCGAGCATTTCAGGACGGAAAAATTCGCAACAGGGCAAAAAAAGCCGGCGGTACTCGGAGTTGTTGCGATGATCCATCAAATGAGACGGCTTTCCTGAGAGGCCATTTTCGCCTCAAGTTCCTTAATTGAGGTATCTACCTTCGTTTCGAGTCTCTCATCCGAAGCTTCCATCTTCGTTTCAAGGATGATAAACTTGGAGTCCACGAATTCCTTCATTGTAAGA
This sequence comes from Rhodothermales bacterium, assembly GCA_965203305.1. Classification (GTDB taxonomy): domain Bacteria; phylum Bacteroidota; class Rhodothermia; order Rhodothermales; family Bin80; genus Bin80. The sequence continues at coordinate 1,459,269 of OZ241874.1, forward strand.
CTTTCCTGTTGTTTTCAATAGTTTTAGCAATCGCCTCTGCATGCGCTTGTGCCTGTTTTGTCTCAATCCCTGATTTGGAAAGAATGCACAAACTATGGACGTAGTGTCAACTAGCATTTTCTGGTAAAACAATAGTTGCGAGGCTGTCAGATTCCCTCTTGAATGTTCGGTTCCAAATTTATTCGGTGCTCTGTCCCTATCAGTTACAATTATGGATAGGTACCTCAAAAAAAGTACAACCCAAAGAAAGCCGAGCGCATGTTCTTAAAAGTCCCGGCAGGGGGCTGTATGGGCAAAATGGAATCTGCTGCATTCCCATCCATGAGTACTTGACTGGGGAAGAGTTACGGGCATTGCGGGGGAAGTCAGGAGTTGGAATGTGAGCGAAAACCGAAGAGGACTATTTGACCTGTAGGGGAGGTGTGCACCCTGGCGGGGGAGCTGGTGAAGGAGTTTGACCAGACAAAGTGTGACAGTCTGGCCAAACTGCCAAGGGACAGAAAAGGACCGCTGCTGTTGAATGACTGCCCCGAAGGATTCCGGGAATGTCAGCAACCTGCAAGGGAGTAATCCTTTCTCCCCTGAAACACGCAGGGAGTACGCAAAGCATGTTTCCCCACCGAGTGGCGGGAGAATCTGTATTCTCAATTCCGAATTCGCCTCCCTCGCAAGGGTGCGTTGAGCTATCTTCTCTTCTGATCAAAAGACACACAATCTTGTTCACCCCATCTGGATCGGGGATTCCAGTTAGGCAGATTCCAGAAAATGGCTTCTTGGACTGCTTTTCAGGGAGATCAGCAGTCCCCATGACTTCAGAGCAAACGCAAAGAGAATACGATGATGATTGTACCACCACGGAACATACTGGCTGGAATCGGAGCACTGGGCAGGGAAGAAATGGCGCGTTTTCTGGCCTTTTTCAATAATGCCAATATGCTTACGCTTTTTACAGATCAGGCATTTGATCTGTATGTCCGAGGCAAGAGATATCTGGGTACCAAGATGCACAATGGGGAAAAGCCTGCTGAAATGGAGCAGAAGGTCAAAAGATTTGAACAGCGTGTGGAGGTAGATTTTCGGAGGATTGTTCGCTCAAAATCAACAAACGCAGATCTGAGACTTCAGCTTTGGAATACACTGCGAGTATGTCTTGACCTTCCCGTGTCCATCCCGCTTTCTACAGTAGTTGCGGATCGCAAGGCAGCAGAACTGGCAGTGGCCTCAGCCGAGCACTATAGCAATCATTCGGGAATTCGTGATCAGATCAAGCAAATCTTCGCAAAGTTTCGAAAGGATCAAGAAAATCCAGACATGCAGTTTGGAGATATCGTGCGCCAGGAAGTAGTGCGCATGATGGCCAGTGCAGTAGAGAAGGGAAATCTTTCGGAAGAGGAACAGAGGAGAGTCATAGACGAGTTCACCAGGTCACTGGAAGATTTGCCATCTGACATGAAGGATGAAGCCATAGAGAAGGCGATACAGTCGGGTGACAAGGCGATAATCAGTCTTCTTGCCTCAACGGGTTCAACGGCTGGACTGGCGGTTGCAGTAGATATTGCCGGTTTCAGTGCGTACATTCTTGCTGCCAAGATTGCTTCCATCATTCCCCTTTTGGGAGCAAAGACTGCTGTATCCCTGCTTGCGGTGCTATCCAATCCATGGTTAATACCTGTGGTGGCGGGCGGGACGATGGTCTATCAGGGTAAGAAGATTCACAATAAGGCGAGGGAGAATATTGCCACTACTCTGACAATTCAGTTGGCAATCCCGGGATTTCAGGACCATGAGACCAACTTTCATGTATTCATGGATGAGGTCAGGATTGCTGCAAGCAAAGCAGACATCCATACCATCTCGGAGGGGGCACTTGCAAAAAAACAGCAAAGAAAGGAAAGTCACAAAGCCCTCGTGCGCACGAACAAGGTTCGGAAGGAGTATCCCGAAGGTTTGCCAGCACTCCCCAACTCCTCAGGAATTCTTGCTCTTGCCAGTGAAGATGAGGACGAGTCAACGCGGGATCTATTCCAGAAACTGCTCTTTTCCGAAAGCAGGCAGCAGCGAAAGGAGGACACCATCATTGCTGCTTCTGCAGCGGGAGCCAGCCTTCTGGATGCGGTATATAACGCACTGGTTGTGGACCCAAAGGTGATTGCAGCAGCAGACTTCTCCCGTACGGAATCAATAAAGGATATTTTTGAGTTCAGTGGATTTGCTTCCCGAATCAGAGCGATGGATGAGGCCGCCCGCGAGGGGGGTGAAGCTGCTCTGCGAGGATATACCGCAGAGATGTATGTTGCTTCCCGTCTTTCCGGTCATCAGGTATCCTTGCCGGACAGTTCCAACTACCCAGGGGTAGACCTGATTGTGGACGGGGAGCCTTTTCAGGTGAAGTGTTATAAGAGCGCAGACAGCGGATTGCAGGCTTTGAAAGATCATTTTGAAAAGAATCCAGACATTCCAGTGTTTGTCAATAGCGAGGTAGCGACTGCGGCTAGTTCTAGTTCGGAGGAATGGGCGGGCAAGGTTATCCCTGTGGAAGGATTTGATTTTTCGACGGTGGACGGAATGGTGGAGCAGTCCCTTAGCTCGGCAGCAAGGCTTCAGCAGGAGTATGCTCCGATGCTGTATGTACTCATGATCAATTCTGCATATCACCTGTATCGCTGGCGCAAGGGGCTAGTTTCTTTGAAGGATTTGCCGTTTGAGATTGCGCTTACAGGTGCTGCCAGAGGGGGATTGTCATTGGCCGGAGGCATTACGGGCAGTGCCATTGGCGGTCTGCTGTTTGGACCGGCTGGTGTAGTCATTCTGACCCCACTGATTGCGACAGGGGCACTTTTCCAGACTGGACGCGTGATGAAAGGTGTAGATCATGTACTGGGAGTTCAGAAGGAATGGGAAGAGACGATTGACAAGGCAGCAGGACCTTTTCGGAGAGCACTGCAGCGTACAATCAAGAAAAAAATCAGCTTGATTGACCAGAAGATTTCAGAGCTGGATGGCGCAGATCATGAGGTGGCAATCTGGGTTCGGAGAAAGCTGGAAGACGAGCGTCTGGCGTTGACAGAGTTAGGCACCGAGCTTGCTGGTTCCGGTGATCTTAAACCGATACAATCAGCACAGACCATGCTTCGCATTATGACAGAAGCTAGTGTACTGCCGATCAGTGTTCAACCTGAACTGGATGCGTTCATTCACGCACTCAACGCAAAGCCTTCAAGAAGGGTAAAGTCCAAAGAGAAGTGGAATACAATTAAAGGGAAAATCTCGGAGAAGATGCCTATAGAGATTGTATTCGAAAAGTAGTGAGAATAAGGTCTGACAGAGTCGTACACTCAGTCAATGCAGACAGTGAGCATGAATGCCCCGGGATCGGTCATCTCAAATCTGGGGTATTTCATTTTTCTGGCAGGAGTTTTTATCCTGGAGCAGACCGAGGCTGTTGGCAAGTATGCTGGCAGTTCATGCTGATCTTTATGGTGCCTGTTATGAATGCCTGCAGTCTATATGTACAGTTGTGATGTCTGATCTTCCTGTCTTGCCACGAACTCATCATAGATGAACCATCCGCTGGACAATCTTCTTGACTTCTACCGGACTCACGCCATCAGTGAGCGTGACAAGGGAACTGCATTTGAGAAGCTGATCGCAGCATGGCTGGTTATTGATCCGGTGCAGGTGAAACGCTTTGCCCAAGTTGAACTCTGGTCTGATTGGGCAGACCGTCAGAAGCAGGATCGCAGTGATGTCGGAATTGATCTTGTAGCAACATGCCATGACGGAAGTCTGGTGGCCGTGCAGTGCAAATTCTTTGATGCAGATCGTCGCATCCGAAAGGACGATATTGACAGTTTTATTTCAGCTTCGGCAAAGCATACATTCGCGGGGCGAGTGATCGTGGAAACGACGGATGTTCCGTGGAGTGACAAGGCCGGGGCAATGTTGCATGGGCAAAGGATTCCGACAGTGCGGATAGGGCTTCGCGATTTGCGCGAAAGCAAGGTAAACTGGCCAGTGATTGGAGGAGAGGGCAATATTGTGCGTTCCGATCCGAAGAAACTGCGACCGGATCAGACGGAGGCAATTGAGGCAGTACAGGCAGGGCTTAGGGATGCCGACCGGGGGAAGCTTATTATGGCCTGTGGCACGGGAAAGACACTGATTGGGCTGCGTATTGCCGAGAAGAGAGTGGGGCAGGGCGGACATGTGCTGCTGCTTGTCCCGTCTCTTGCACTGATGGCACAGACAGTGCGTGAATGGTGTGTAGATTCAGATGAGAGTGTCCCGCTTACGGCATTTGCTGTATGCTCTGACAAGCAGGTGGGCAGGAGAAGACGGAGTCAGAATGATGTAGCGGAACTTGAGGTCACGGATCTTGCTTTTCCGGCGACAACGGATGCGGCGGAACTCTCTCAGAAGGTTGCCGAGTCAGACGCAGGCTCCATGCGTGTCGTATTCGCGACCTATCAGTCAATCTCTGTGATCGCGGCTGGTCAGGCACATCATGGACTTCCCGAATTTGATCTGATCGTCTGCGACGAGGCCCATCGCACCACAGGCGTTACGTTTGCGGGAGAGGACCAGTCAGAGTTCGTAAAGGTGCATGATAACGAACTCATTCGGGGGCGCAAGCGAATTTACATGACAGCAACGCCCCGTATCTACGGGGAGAATGCAAAGTCAAGGGCACGAGACACGAAGGCTGTCCTGTCCTCCATGGATGATCCAGAGCTTTATGGGGAAGTTCTGTTCTATCACGGCTTTGCACGGGCAGTGGAAAGCAATATTCTGACGGATTACCGTGTCATCGTTTTGGCCATGGACGAGGGGAAGGTGAGTGCAGCGGTACAGAAACGTCTTGCGGACAAAAATTCGGAGCTTCAGCTTGACGATGTTACAAAGATTGTTGGCTGCTGGAAAGCACTGTCAAAAATAGGGATTGAGCTGGGAAGATCGGATGATCACTCTCCCATGCGTCGTGCTCTGGCGTTTTGCCGAAGCATTGCCAGTTCAAAGGTGATTCGGGATGAGTTTGAGAAGGTGGTATCAGAGTTTCTGTCTCTGCTGCCCAAGGAAAGCCAGCAGGGAGCTTTCTGCGAAATCAGGCATGTAGATGGCACCCAGAAGGCTCGCGAGCGGGGCAAGAACCTTGACTGGCTCAAGGAAGATGCAGGCGAGAATGTCTGCCGGATTCTGAGCAATGCCCGATGTCTTACCGAAGGCGTTGATGTGCCAGCCCTGGATGCCATCCTCTTTCTGAATCCACGGAAAAGCCAGATTGATGTTGTGCAGGCTGTAGGAAGGGTGATGCGCAAGGCGGCTGGCAAGAAAATGGGCTATGTCATCCTGCCGGTTGGCATTCCGCCGGGAGTTCCCGCTGATATTGCCCTTGGCAACAATAAAAAGTACCGCGTGGTCTGGCAAATCCTGAATGCACTGCGTGCTCACGACGAGAGGCTTGATGCAGTGATTAATCAGGGCGGGCTTGGCCAGAATGTCAGTGATCGTATCCTGATTGTAGATGGCAGAGAGCTCGGGGAGAGCTCCGAAATTCAGTCAGTGACGGCAACAGTGGAAAAATTGCCGGAACGCTCCTCAGGTGGAGGTCCAGATATCATCGGGAGCGGCAGCGGAGGTACAGATAGCAAGGGTGATGATGACTCTGGCAGTGGTGGTGGGGGAGAATCGGGGGATGGAGCCGTTGTGATTGATGATTTCACGCGGGCGGTGATGGCGAAGATTGTTGAGAAGTGCGGTACCCGTGATTACTGGGAAGACTGGGCAAAGGACGTGGCCGAGATTGCGGAGCGTCATGTCACCCGGATCACAAGTCTGATAGAGCAGCCAGATACAGATGCCCGGTCCTTCTTTCAGGATTTCCTGCGAGAGTTGCGTGATGATCTCAATGAGTCCATTACGGAACGCGATGCCATTGAGATGCTGGCACAGCATCTGATCACGCGTCCTGTATTCGGTGCACTGTTCCAGGAGCATGCGTTTATTGATCAGAATCCGGTTTCGGCTGCCATGACCGAGATTCTGTCAGTGATTGACGAAGCGCAGGTAGATCGCGAAGGGAAGACGCTGGAGGGGTTTTATGCCTCCGTACGTCGGCGTGCAGAGGGGATTACCGATCCTGTGGCACGGCAGAACCTGATCGTTGAACTTTACGAGAAGTTCTTCAAGGAGGCATTCCCTCGTACCACCAAAATGCTTGGCATTGTCTATACGCCAGTAGAGGTAGTAGACTTTATTATCAGGTCCGTCAATGATGTACTGGAGGACGAATTTGGACAGACCATCGGTTCAAAAGGAGTTCACATTCTGGATCCTTTTGCGGGTACAGGCACCTTCATTACCAGGCTGTTGCAGTCGGGTCTGATTTCCCCAGAAGACTTGGAGCGCAAGTATCGCACGGAGATTCATGCGAACGAGATCGTGCTGCTTGCCTACTACATTGCAGCAATCAATATTGAATCCGTTCTTCACTCTGTCACTGAACGCAAGGAGTACCTGCCTTACGAAGGCATATGCCTGACCGACACGTTTGCCCTGCATGAGCGTGACGATGAGCTTTCATTTTATATGAAGGACAATACGGACCGGCGGGAGCGGCAGAAGGAGACGGATATTCAGGTCATCATTGGCAATCCACCCTACTCTGTTGGGCAAAGGAGCGAAAATGACAATGAGAAAAATGTAGACTACACGAAGCTGGATGAGCGGATTCAATCCACCTATGCACGGCGTTCTAATGCCTCTAACTTGCGCAATTTGTATGACAGCTACATCCGTGCGATTCGCTGGGGCAGTGATCGGCTTGGGAAGGCCGGGGTGATGGCCTTCGTATCTGGCAGTGCTTGGGTGGAACGATCCTTCGCTGATGGCATGCGCAGGTGTCTGCATGAGGACTTTTCCAGCATCCATGTGTTCCATTTACGTGGAGATATTCGCAAAAACATGTTGTCAGGAAGCCGTGCAGGTGAGGGAGGGAATATATTTGGGCAGGGCAGCATGACAGGCATTGCAATCACGGTACTTGTCAAGAATCCCGATGCTTCGGAGCAGGGGCGGATTCTGTTCCATGATATTGGAGATAATCTGGATCAAACACAGAAACTCAATATCATCAGAACGCTTGGAAGCATCCGCGGGATCAATAAGGCAGATGGATGGAGTGTGATTCAACCTGACGAGTATGGTGACTGGCTAGACCAGCGTGATCAGAGCTTTGAGAAGTATCCAAAAATCGGAGACAAGAAAAGTAAAACAGGAAATGTGCTATTCCAGAATTACTCCTTGGGTGTCATCACCAAAAGAGATGTCTGGTGTATCAACCCGTCTCGGGAAGCGTTGACTGAAAATGTTGAGAGAACGATACAATTTTACAATAGCGAGGTAATTCGTTGGCTTGAGAACAAGAAAGTCACCGAATCCAGGGAAGAGTACGACTTAGAAATTGATGATTTTGTCAATACGGACCCAATGAAAATCAAATGGTCTCCATATCTCAAGGCTATATTACGGCGAGGGAAAAAGCTAGCTGTGGAGGACGGGCAATTTTTACCCTGCATGTACCGCCCCTTCACCAAGCAATGGCAATTCTTTAGCCGCAGACTGAATGAGATGGTTAATTTTATGCCGTCTATATTCCCAAATGCCAATCTGGCTAATCGAGTGATTATATTGACGGGCAAAGGTGGGCGATCAGGCTTCTCCATCCTGATGGTTGGTTCACTTTTGAACCATCATACGATTGACTCAGGGCAATGCTTTCCGTTCTGGTTCTATCCAGAAAGCGAGACAGGCGAATCTGCAGCCCCGAAGATGTTTTCAGAGAACGGTACGGCTCAGAGGCGGAGGCATGCCATTACTGACTACGCTGTGGAGTATTTCCGCAAAGCCTATCCATCCGAGTCTGTCAGTCGGGAGGATACCTTCCACTACATCTATGGGCTGCTCCATTCAGAAGACTATCGTAGTCGCTTCCGTGCCAACCTCACCAAGGAGTTACCGCGGATCCCCTGTGTGAAATCAACAGAAGACTATCGGGCATTCCGGGATGCAGGGCAGTATCTCGGGGAGCTGCATATCGGATATGAGGAGGTGGATCTATATCCGGCAACTATTGACACCGATGGAAAGCTGCTCATGGATGATCCCGAGAAGGTGTACAGGGTCACGAAAATGAAGCATCCCCGTTCAGGAAAGAACAAGGACAAATCAACCATAATCTACAACTCTCACATCACTGTGCGAAATATTCCCGAAGAGGCATGGGGTTATGTGCTGAACGGCAAGGCCGCACTTGAATGGGTCATGGACCGCCAATGTGTCAAAACCGACAAAAAGAGCGGGATCGTCAGTGATGCCAACTGCTATGCCATTGAGACCGTGGGCAATCCTCGCTATCCACTGGACCTGCTACTTCGGATGATCACCGTCAGTCTGGAAACCGTGAAAACCGTTCAGAATCTGCCTGAGCTGGTGATTGATTGAGAAAAAAGATATCCTGCACCATGCCAAATACTCCTGTCAGGGAGTGCACGAATCAGATGTGTCTATCCGAAAGTCCATGACTACGGAGCTGGTTGGAGATACATTTGCGTTCGGGGATTATGCCGGGCTGTGAGAGTAACAAGCCCGTGAAGTGTCGTCGTCGCAGTGGAATTACATCTGATTTGTACACGGAGGAGTGGTGATTCTGCGCGACAGTTGCGAGGACGGACACAGGATGTTCTGTGCGTAGCATCTCTGTTGTTTTGGGGCAGAGGGCCGGGATGAGGCAACCCCAGTGGCGGAGGTATTTTGATGCAATGGGAAGGTTGTGTGGCATCTTGGCAACATTGTTCGGGGAAGTGGAATCAAAACACCAGCCATCCCACAGAAATCAATCCATGGCTCCCCCAAAACTGAGCACCCCGATACATCATCATAGCGTACCGGGGCACTCCGTTTGAACAGTCTCCGTTCTTCCCTTACTTCACCAGAGTCATGCGCCCGGTCTTCACATGCCTTTGCTCCGCTCCAGTCACCATGATCCGGTACAGGTAGGTTCCGCTTGCCAGGCGGGTTGCATTGAGTTCCACGCTCCGGTTTGCTCCTGCGTCCATCTCCTGCGCAGGGAGCACCATCACCTCCCGTCCCAGCATGTCTACAATCTGGATCTGCACCTGTGCATTCCCTGGCAGGTCAAACTGGATTTTTGTGCTCGGATTGAACGGGTTCGGATAGTTCCCATGCAAGGCAAACTCCGTCGGAAGCTCTGCACTCCCCTCCACCCCGGTCACCGTCTGTACCGGGACGATCTCCCCATCCCTGTCCACTCCCAGAATCGTCAGATCGTTCCGCATCCCGGACAGGTTCAGCACCAGCGTCTGCCCTCCGTATCCGTACAGGTCCAGCTCGTAGAACTCCTCTACATCTCCATCCATGGACTTCACCTGCATGACTTGCACTCCCGGATCCATCGAGACGTATCGTCGGGTGTCCTCATCCAGCATCAGGTTCCCCGCCAGGGTCATCACCGGCATCATGGGATCGGTCGGGTCCATCACCTGCACACGCGCTGCTCCGAGATCCGCCGATCCGTGCACCAGTCGCACCTCTGCTTTGGTGGCAATCGACGAGGTCATTCGCATGTCCAGCACCTTCAGCTTTGGTTCTGCCAGACTCCCGTGCGCAATCACCACCGTATTCGTGTTTGGATTCAGGGACAGAGTGCTCGTGATCGCCTGCTCTGTCGGCACTCCCGCCGCCTGGATCTTCAGTTCATGGCTGCCTGCTCCTACCGGACGGTACGCCGTTGCCTCCCGGAACCGCAGATTGCTGCGGATCCGCACCTCTCCCAGATGCACCTCTGCCGGGCTTGTTAGCGGCAGGTTGTGAATGAACTGCAGGTTCGCCCGTCCCCTGCTCAGATCAGCCTGGTCAATCGGATTCTCAATCCCATTCGCCGCAATCCCGAAGATCGCACAGCTCCCCAGTCCAATCCCCTCCTGCGTCAGGTTCACCACCCCGTTGAGGTAGCCATTCACGGCAAATGAGCTCGCATCCGCCTGTGCAGGAACCCGTCCCGCCAGTTTCGGATTCTTCCACATGCAGTCCCACTGCACGATCCGCAGCCGCGTGACATCCGTCACATTCTGGAGCCCCGCCGCGGCAACCCGAAGGTTCGTATTCGTCGGCAACGCCTCCTTCCCCAGATCCACCTTCCAGAACAAGTCCGCATGCACATCCAGCGTCAGGCTGCCTCCCACCGCTGGAACCATAAAATTCTGCCATTCCGGCATTTTCTCGTCCGTGACCATGACTGGAGTCACGGTCACGGCAGTCGTGTCATTCAGGTCCGAGGGCAGTTGCAGGATGAGCGGACGATAGGACGACATCTCTCCCTGCTCCCTCCCCACCGGGAACAGATACCCCCCGCTCTCGGCTCCCGTGCCTGCAATCCCCTGTAATATGTGACGCACCACCGGGGCACTTGCCACATAGGACTGGCTGGAACCACGCAGGATGCTAGCCTTGCATACCTCGTCATTGTCCGCACCGCACTTGCTCCCTTCCTGTGCCGAACTCCTACCACGGAGCTCCTGCTCTGACTGCACATTCTGCACCGTCCAAGTGTATACCTTTGTACTGTCACTGTATACTTTTCCCCGGAGAAGCGTCAAAGCGGCATCCTTCTGCTGCGTGATATTGCTCTTGAGCGTAATCCCCTTCGGATTGTCTACCAAAACCGTATCCAGCTCTGTCTTTGCGGCGGTCATTACCTCCTGCCTCTCTTTCCCCTTGAACGCAATCTTCGCATCCAACATCCCCGCCTTTCCAAAATGGAAGTCCCCATGCAAGACCAGCTTCGGAATCGACGTGGTACTCGTCTCCAATTCGTAGCGAACCGAGTCCTCTACCATATATGTCCCCATCACGGTCTTCGTCGTCTTGGGGCGCAGAGTCACCCCCACCACAACACTACTTCCCATGTTTCTCTTCTTCTGCGTGAAATTTCCACGGATCTCCACATGATGTTCCCTAGATGATCTGACTCTCAGACCGCCCATGTCATGGAGCGTCAAATCTCCCTCAAATACAATCTTCGCACCGAATGTAGAAAACGAAGCTGATCCCAAGGTAACATCTGATTTGATGGTCACCTGTTTTCCGTTCGTGATCATTCTCCCCTCCATGGCTGACAGGCTGTCAATCACAAGCTCTACCTCTGAATCACTCGGACTCAGGAACCGTAAGGCCCCGGCAATATTTTCGTATCCGTCCGAACAGCCTCCATATAAGCTGTCAGGGGGGATACGCTGGTATGGTGGATTTGTGCCTTCCTGAGTCCACTCTGTGACCGAGGGGTGGTCGTGTTATCGGTCTGCGGGTTCTTCTGGCAGTCTGTTGTCTCTTCGTGATTCCATGCCGGGGATTTTTCCTGGAAGCTGGAGTGGCTGTATTGGAAGGGGATCTTGGGTGGGGATGGATTCAGGAACAGTATTTATATTTATGTTGCATAAATTTTCACTTTTAGTATTTTATGTTGTATATTTCCAGCATGGAACGCATCGCTCCCATCCTGTCCGAGCACGCCCCGCCCCAGGAGATTCTGGAAGCTCTTCGGAAGAAGACCGCCGAGTGCGAGACCCTGCGAACGAAGTGCGAAGCCAGAGACCAGAAGATTGAGACCCTAGACCGGGAATGCGAGACCCTGCGAACGAAGTGCGAAGCCAGAGACCAGAAGATTGAGACCCTAGACCGGGAATGCGAGACCCTGCGAACGAAGTGCGAAGCCAGAGACCAGAAGATTGAGACCCTAGACCGGGAATGCGAGACCCTGCGAACGAAGTGCGAAGCCAGAGACCGGGAGATTGAGACCCTGGAAGCAAAGTGCGAGACCCAAGACCGGGAGAGCAAGACTCTGCGGGCAAAGTGCGAGACCCAAGAGAAAAAGATCCAAGACTTGCGCAAAGAAATCCGCGCCCTCAAACAGGAGCTTGCCTTCGTGAGAAGTCAGAAGTATCGACCGAAAAGCGAGCGGCATGACCGTAGCCAGTATGAGATGTTTCCAGATCAGGTCTCTGCTGCCGCTTGGCACGAGGTGGAGCGGAAAGAGAGGCGGAAGAAGACCGGGAAAAAGCGCGTCTATATGGGGAAAGAATTCTGGAAGAACGCAGGACTGCCCGTAGAAACGGTCCGCATGGATCCCCCGGACAACCTTCCCCCCGATGCCAAACTCGTCGGGTATGTGGAGAGAGAAAAGCTGGCTCGCAAACCGGGACAGTTGTATGTCAAGTGCGAACTGTATCCGGTCTTTGCGAGGGAAGACGGCACGAAACTGTGCGAGGCGCCGTTGCCCACCGACCGCGGACTGCGCAAGTGCCGGGCGGATGAGAGCCTGCTGACCCATCTGGTGCTCTCCAAGTATCTCTATCACCTCCCGATTGAGCGGATCGTGAAGCAGCTGCATCTGGAATCTGGCGTACAGATTTCCAAATCCACGGCAACGGACTGGGTACACCTGGTGGCCTCCCGGCTGGATCGCCTGAACCATCCCCTGCGCATGGAAGTGCTGGCAGATGGCTATATTCAGGCAGACGAAACCCGCATTCTGGTGCAGGATCGGGCGAAAAGCAGGGCCGGTGGCACCTATCACAGGGGCTGGTACTTTTTCTATACCTGTCCCATCTCTGGACTGATCCTGGTGGATTATCAGCCGACGCGTTCCCGGGCAGGGCCGACGGAAATGCTGGAGGGGTTCCGGGGAGAGTTGCAGACCGACGGCTATGCGGTCTACCATCAGTTTGGGAAAATAGACGGGATTGAACTGTTCGCGTGCTGGGCGCATGCCCGGCGGAAATTCAAGAATGCTCTGCGTGCCGAGGGAGAGAACTCCCCACAGGCGGAACAGGCTGTGGTGCTGATCCAGCAGCTGTATGCAGTGGAGGACGAGCTCCGCGAGCAGGGGGCAGACGCTGCGGAGCGGGTGCGGGTGCGCCAGGAGCAGTCCGTCCCCATCCTGCAGGTGCTGGAAGCCCTCCTGCGAGAACACACCGGGGACAATGACACCTTCTGGTTCAGAGCCGTGCGCTACACCCTGAAGCTATGGGATCGCCTGAGCGGCTTCACCCGCAATGGACGCGTGGAGATTGACAACAATCTCGTGGAGAACCGGGTTCGTCCCATTGCACTGGGACGCAAGAACTACCTGTTTGCCGGCTCGCATGCGGCCGCCGCCAATGCCGCCACGATCTACTCTCTGCTCAGTACTTGCCAACTCCATGAAGTCCATCCGCAGGAGTGGCTGATGGATATCCTGAGGCGCGTGGAAACCACGCCTGACGAAGAGCTCCACACGCTGCTGCCTCATCACTGGAAGGCGACCCGGCAGAAAGAACAACAAGTGCCACTCGCCAAGGCAGCATAGCCTCCCCCGCTTCCCCGCGGGAACGACACGGGATCCAAAACCATCGCTTGGTTCCCGCCAGAAAAAGTAGGACGCACCCGGCAGACCCGCACAGAACAGGGGACGAGAATCACAAACGGAAACTCCCGGGAACACACAGAACCTCTCTGCCTTCGGAATCCCTGATCCCCTCACAGAATATGCCGCAGGAAGGCACCAACCCTAGACAGGGGCGTATGCCAAAATACAGGGGCAAGACAGGGCTGTTCGGACGCTTACGATGAAACTTTCAATAGTGGAATAAGGAAAGAAGAGCCTCGTTTTCCAATCATCGCAGTGCGTGAGATGATCGCAAATGCACTGGTTCATCAGGATTTCACCGAGAGAGGTAGAGGGCCGCTGATTGAGATATTTGAAAATTGTATAAAGGTGTCAAATCCAGGTGCTCCTCTGATAGAACCGAAACGTTTTGTAAATGCTGTTCCCAAGTCACGAAATAATAGGCTGGCTACACTCCTTCGCAGGCTTGGAATTTGCGAGGAAGTAGGCAGTGGTTGGGACAAGATTGTAGAACAAACTGAGATGCGACATCTACCAGCTCCGAGAATTGAGGTGTTTGATAACAGCACACGTATTATTGTTTATGCAGCGAAGCCACTATCTGAAATGAGTGCCACAGATCGCAGGAGTGCGATTTATTTGCACGCTTGTTTACAGTATGAGAAGGGAGATGGGGTGACGAATGCTACTGTTCGGAGGCGATTTGGCATGTCCAAGAAAAGTAGTTCCAAAGCATCACGATTTCTAACAGAGGCCTTGGTAGCCGGAGATATTGTACCAGTTAACCCAAGTTCAAGTCGGAAATTCATGCAGTATCAGCCCTACTGGGCGGGTAACGACGAGGATGGGCAATAGTACTGATGATGTATATTTGTACCTGTCTGGCAAACTTGTAATTTGCCAGACGCAGAGGAGGCAACCCTAAGCGCGAGTTTGGAATATATGTTGTCTCAATCGGTCTGATTTCTATTTTGTTGTTCAATGAGTGAAGTCTTTGATGTTCAGTACTCGGTCGGGAGCATACCGATTGAGGAGGTTAGGATTAATGAAAAGAATCAGGATGACATTATCAAGTGTCTGTATGGAATACGGGAGTTGTAAAAGGATGAAGAGGCAAGGAAGAACCTCTTCCTGTGGCTATCCAATGTCTGAAGTTACCCCTGGTATAGTAGGACGGCTCCACCGGTAGAGCTTCACAGGGCGATATGTATGTTTCGGGGTTACACGAAGGGAGGGGGAAATGAAGGCATTCAGCGGGCAGACAAGGCTCGCGAGGAATCAAAATTCACCGAAGCACTGCTGATTTACTTGCGAATACGTCAATATGCCAGCCAAACTATATGACATGGGGATGGCTGAATTGTATGCATTTTAGAGTTGGACTCTGCAAGCTCTCTAGTGGCAGGAATCTTTATTTGACGGTTATTTGATGGAGGCGGTAAAATCAGGGCGTTATGGAGTTGGATTGTGCTCTGCAAGTTCTCTGGGAGCGGGAATCTTTATTTGACGGTTATTTTCACTTTTGGCTAAACCGGGTGCATTTTGGGGTTGGATAGTGCTCTGCGAGCCCTCTGGGAGCGGGAATCTTTATTTGACGGTTATTTTCACTTTTGGCTAAACCGGTTACATTTTGGGGTTGAATGGTGCTCTGCAAGCTCTCTGGGAGCAGAATTCTTTATTTGCTGGTTATTTTCACTTTTGGTTGAACCGGTTGCATTTTAGGTTTGGATTGTGCTCTGCAAGTTCTCTGGGAGCGGGAATCTTTATTTGACGGTTATTTTCACTTTTGGCTAAACCGGTTGCATTTTAGGTTTGGATAGTGCTCTGCGAGCCCTCTGGGAGCGGGAATCTTTATTTGACGGTTATTTTCACTTTTGGCTAAACCGGGTGCATTTTGGGGTTGGATAGTGCTCTGCGAGCCTTCTGGGAGCGGGAATCTTTATTTGACGGCTATTTGATGGGGGCGGTGAAATCAGGGCGTTATGGAGTTGGATAGTGCTCTGCAAGCCCTCTGGGAGCGGGAATCTTTATTTGACGGCTATTTGATGGGGGCGGTGAAATCAGGGCGTTTTGGGGTTGGATAGTGCTCTGCAAGCCCTCTGGGAGCAGGAATCTTTATTTGACGGTTATTTGATGGAGGCAGTGAAATCGGGACATTTTGGAATTGCATGGTGCTCTGCAAGCTCTCTGGCAGCAGGAATCTTTATTTGATGGCTATTTGATGGAGGCAGTGAAATCGGGTGCATTTTAGAGTTGCATTGCGCCATGAAATTCCTCAGGAGGCGGAAACCTTTATTTGCTGTCCACTTGCATTATTCTGAAATTGGGGATGATGAATTAGCTCGGGAACAGAGGATTCGTGCCACAGAGGGCGTGGCAACGAGTTCAGTCAATAAGTGTTCAAGTTGCTGTCAAGTTTGGGAAAGACTCCACTATATTCGCTGGAAAACCAGTTCAATATGTTTGCGAGGCGATGTGAATTACTGGAAAAGATGATACATAACGGGGATGACCTCTTGGAGCTCAGCGAGGTCCGATTTTCTGGTAACAGGATAAGCAGCCCGAAACCATGCGATCTTGCTGACGAGTTGGCAGCTTTTGCCAATAGCCGTGGGGGGACGCTTCTGCTGGGAGTGGATGGTGATACCCGTGAAGTAACAGGAATTCCTGTACATCGGCTCAACATGGTAGAAGCTCTGGTTCTGCAGGTGTGTGAGAATGCCATAAATCCACCCTTCTACCCTGTTATTGAGCGTCTCAGCTTAACGGACAGCCACGGAATTAATCAACCGGTGATGCGCGTGGAGATGCCATCCAGTATGTCGGTACATCAAAGTTCCCGGGGATATTTTCGCCGTGTCGGTTCCTCAAGGCGGCCCCTTTCTACCCACGAACTGGCTCGACTTTTCCAGCAGCGTAATACAAATGGATTCATCCGATTTGATCAGATGCCTGTCTATTGCGCAACAATTGCAGATCTGGACGAGGCATTATGGAAACGATTTATTGCGCCT
The DNA here is from genome assembly GCA_965203305.1 of Rhodothermales bacterium. GTDB lineage: Bacteria > Bacteroidota > Rhodothermia > Rhodothermales > Bin80 > Bin80. Next base: position 1,475,742 of record OZ241874.1, read on the forward strand.
AGATCTGTGGATGAAGCAGAGGAGCAGTGGATGATAAATCTGGCTATCGTAAGGCAGGGTGAGGATAAAGTATTGAGGCCCACAATGGCTGGCATATTAATGGCATGCCGACAGCCTCAAGAATTTCTTCGCCATGCATTCATTCAAGCCGTTGCGTACCGAGGAAAAACAAGCTCCTCGCAAATAGGAGAAGCCTACCAGCGGGATGCAAGAGACATTACTGGACCACTGGATCAACAGATTCACGAGTTCTGTTACTTTGTTCAAAGAAACATGCAGGTGACCGCCGGAAAAGGCACTTCGGGCAAGAACATCCCTCAATTTGATATGCTTGCTGTATTTGAGGCGATTGTTAATGCAGTGGCACATCGGGACTACTCAATGAGGGGAAGTCAGATTCGATTGTATTTGTTTGATGATCGACTTGAATTGTATACGCCAGGGCCTCTGGTGGGGACCATGACCCCAGAGAGCCTAGGTCTTAGGCAGGTCTCGCGAAATGATGTTATAACCAGTCTTCTAGCGAACTGTCCTGTTGAGGGCGGGGATTTCGGAAGACACCGCAGTCGCATCATGGACAGACGGGGAGAGGGAGTAAATGTTATTCTTGACCGGAGCGAACAGCTTTCGGGAAAGGTCCCGGAATATCGCCTGCTGGATGATTCGGAATTGCTACTGACAATCTATGCCGCAAGCACAGCCGGGATATAACGAGGGTGGACCAGATGAAAGATTATCTGCAGAGATACTCCGTTATGGATTGCCAAGTAACGGAAAACCTGATCAAGTCTTCCCATGTTCACTTGCATTGTTCTGATTTGGAATTTAGAATGATTATCAATGATCCTGTGAAAAGGGTGCTCGCACTGAACTTGAAATAGTAGCGAACTTAGAAAATTTTCATTCAAAACGTTGCCAAATTCAAGAAAGTCCATGGACTGTTTTATATTGGTTGTAGCATTGAATTCTTTGAGTAATCTGTCTTGCATGGAGTACGGCACGCACTCCTCACTGCCTGTGCTTAGGTTGAAGATTTAACAGGTGAATGACACCAGACATCTGCATCCAGAATGGAACAATTCTGGACCCTGCAACAGGGGAGACACGGAGTCAAGATATACGTATCTTTGACGGAGTAATTGCGGAGATAGGGCCTAGTCTCGTGGCTTCTGGTGAGAAGGTACTAGAGGCAGAGGGGCGCGTGATTTCTCCGGGATGGATGGACATGCACGTCCACTTGCGGGATCCCGGGGAAGAACACAAGGAAACGATTGAGACGGGCTGCAGGGCAGCCGCATTTGGCGGTTTTACAGCGGTTGCCTGTATGCCAAATACAAACCCACCGATAGACAACCGGGAAGCCGTTCATTCCCTGATCAAGCGGGCCGAAGTATTGCCGGTGGATGTATATCCAATCGCTTGCGTATCATCAGGCCGTAAGGGGAAGCACTTGTCCGAAATGGCAGAGTTGGCAGCCACAGGGGCAGTGGGGTTCAGCGATGATGGATCACCTGTTCAAGATGGAAGTCTGATGCGTAGGGCACTTGAGTATACCGGCACTGTGGGGAAACCTATCATCAATCACATGGAAGACTTGTCCCTTGGTCCCAAAGGACAGATGAACGAGGGACTGGTCTCTACAAGCCTTGGACTGACTCCTACTCCAACATTTTCCGAAGAGTCAATGCTTGGACGGGATCTTATGCTGGCGGAATTAACACAAGGACATTTGCATGTAGCTCATGTATCCACGGCACGATCAACGGCGATGATACGCGAAGCCAAAAAAAGGGGAATACATGTGACAGCAGAAGCATGTGCGCATCACTTTTCGTTGACAGATGAGATCGTTCAGGAATCAGGGTTTGATGCACAGACAAAAATGCATCCACCCCTGAGAACGGCTGAAGATGTGGAGGCAATTCGGGGTGGACTTTGTGATGGAACCATAGATGCGATCTGTACAGACCATGCTCCGCATGCACCTTTTGAGAAGGAAACCGACTTCGTATCCGCCCCATTTGGAATCATTGGCCTTGAGACGGCTTGGGGACTCACCGGTCATTATCTTATCGCCACAAAGCGGGTAAGTATTACCAAAGCTGTGTATATGCTCTGTGTAGCCCCGCGTAAAATTCTGGGCATTGATGTTCCCAGGATTGAGGTTGGAGAAAAGGCAAACTTGACGATCTTTGATGCAACAACGAAGTGGGTCTTTGAAGACAGACATATCCACTCCAAGAGCAGGAATACCCCATTTTTGGGTATGCCTATGACGGGCCGTGCTTGGGCAATTTATAACAAAAGTCAACTCGTAGAGCACAAACCGTGACACAGTATCCAACCCGGCCTATGCGACATGTGGTTCTGCTTTGCGGTGGTCAGTCAGCTGAGCATGAAGTTTCGCTGGTATCGGCATACAGTGTTCTTCATGCGATAGACTTGTCTCGTTACACAGTTACACTGGTTCGGATTGACCGTGACGGTACATGGATTCGGATCGCATCGGGCGAGAATGTAAATCCATCAAAGATTGATCTGAACTTGCCCGGCGAGCCCGTTCTTCTAACACCGAATGGGAAGTTGGTTACGGCGGAACGACAAGGTGACATTGTTGATGTAGATGTGGTATTTCCTGTTTTGCATGGGACCAATGGCGAAGATGGTGCGATTCAGGGGTTGTTGCAGATGTACGGGATCCCCTGTGTTGGGGCCGGGATTCTCGGCTCCTCAGTATGTATGGACAAGGATATTTCCAAACGTCTTTTGAGAGAAGCAGGAATTGCAGTGCCGAATTTTGAGGTCATTCACAACAGAGGAGGAAATCTGCCCAGTTATGAGTTCCTGTCCCACAAGCTCGGTAAAACTCTATTCGTCAAGCCAGCGAACACGGGCTCATCCGTGGGAATTTCTCGCGTAACATCCTTAACGGAATATAACGAGGCGGTAGAGCTGGCTTTCCAGTATGATGACAAGGTATTGGTGGAGGAGGCGATTACGGGGCGCGAGATTGAATGTGCTGTATTGGGGAGATACCCTGTTCGGGTGTCTGTATGTGGGGAAATCGTGACATCTCATTCCTTTTATTCCTACCAGGCAAAGTACAAAGACGAGTCAGCTACGGACCTCATCATTCCGGCACATTTACCTGAGGGAGTAATGGCTCATGCCCAAAACACGGCCAGTGAGGTCTGCCGGGTACTGGAGTGCCGCGGGATGGCACGTGTAGATTTTTTTCTTGATACGAATGCTCAGGTACTGGTGAATGAAGTCAATACGATTCCAGGATTTACATCGGTGAGCATGTATCCATTACTCTGGGAGCATTCCGGGGTATCATTTCCCGAGCTGGTAGATGCTTTAATTCAGGATGCACTGGACTCCCATGAGCGACGCTCTCAACTGACGCTTACCCATTGATGGCATTTTCGACCGATACCCGAACCTTGCGTGAGGGAGATATTTATGTAGCAATTCGGGGGGAGCGTTATGATGGGCATGATTTTGTACAGGAGGCTTTCCAGAGAGGTGTGTCCAAGGCTGTCGTTGAGAGATCGGTTCATGGTGTCAGTACGGACAGGCTGGAAATCGTTCCGGATGCCATTGTATATCTTGCTGAAGTCGCATGCAACAAGATTAAGCAAGCACATGCACAGGTGATCGCTATCACAGGTTCTGTTGGCAAGACAACTACACGCAATGCCATTACCGAAGTGATGCGAACGGCAGGCCCAGTTGTTTCTTCTGTGGGGAATTTCAACACGTTATTGGGGTTATCCCTGACGCTTGCCAACAGCGAGCTTCAGATGAATACACGCCTGGTACTTGAAATGGGGGCCAGCAGGAAAGGAGACTTGGCAGAAATCTGCCGGTATTTCAAGCCGGATATTTCTGTGATCACGAATGTGCGGGGCGTTCACCTAGAAATGCTGGGGTCCATACAGGGTGTTCAGAGAGAAAAGAGTGAGCTGGTCCGAGCACTGGATCCCACCGGCGTGGCATGCCTGAATGCGGATGATGAACATACCCGGGCCATGGTGGCAGAGTGCAAGGGAAGGTATTTACTGTATGGGATGGCTACAGATGCAGATATTCAGCCTCACGAGATCACCATAGGGGTTCCACTGTTGGGAGAGCATGTCATATACATCTTGCTGGCTGCTTTTGCCGTTGGAAGAGCGGCAGACATAGATTCCAAGGCAATCAACGAAGCCTTGAGCAAAATCAAACCTGAAAAGGGGCGGCTGAATCGACTGCCTGCAAGGGGAGGGGCGGTCCTAATTGACGATTCCTACAATTCCAGCCCAGCTGCAGCACAGGCAGCACTGAATGTACTGAGTCAACAGACCGCCAGGAGGCGTGTGGCATTTCTGGGGGATATGCTGGAGTTGGGGACAGCAGAGGAGGAAGAGCACAGGGCAATTTTGCGGGAGTCTGCCAAAGTGGCTGATTTGCTCTATGGATGTGGTCCGCGAATGCAGAATGCAGTGAAGCAGCTTTCTGCCGAATTGGGGGAGGGGGTGAGGTGTTTTCCCGATTCGCAGGAGCTTGCATCTGAATTGGCCAGCGGGAGGATCTATCGTCCAGAATCAGGAGATGTGATCCTTGTCAAGGGTTCACAGGGTGCTCGCATGGAACGCGTCAGTCGGGCTTTACTTGTGGAGGATATTCCGCCAGAATCTGTGCTTCCCCGCCAGACTGAGGCGTGGCTCTCCATTTAGTGCGGTACTCGGGGATTTGATAACGATAAGCAGGTAGTCGTTTCGTGCCAGAGGAGTTTTGTTGCGGGTGTGTAAATCTAGCCAGTTTATCTTCTTATGGATATCAGCCTTCTTGCCTCAACTACTTGAGCATATGTCATTAACTTACGAAGCGAATTCGCGCGTTTAGTTGCCTGCGTGTTTCCTTGTTCACTGGAGAGCATAGCCCATGCATAGGCCTCCACCTTATTTCTTGCTACACCCGTCCCGCTGGAATAATACAATGACAGATTGTATTGTGCTTCGGCGTGTCCTTGTTCAGAGGCTAGTCTGTACCATTTCACAGCTTCTACATAACTTCCCCCTATACCCCCGCCATTGGCATAATGCCGCCCCAAACTGTATTGTGCATCAGCGTTTCCTTGCTCGGCGGCTTTTCTGTACCATTTGACGGCTTCCCAGTCATTTTTACTCACCCCTGTGCCGTTAGCATAATGCCACGCTAGATCGGCCTGTGCGGAGGCATTACCCTGTTCGGCGGCTTTTCTGTACCATCTGACGGCTTCCCAAACATTCTTTCCAATCCCTGTGCCATTGGCGTAGCTCCATGCCAGATTCACTTGTGCATCAGCGTTTCCTTGCTCGGCGGCTTTTCTGTACCATTTGACGGCTTCTGCATAGTTCTGAATTACTCCTGCCCCACTGGCGTAATGCAATCCCAAATTGTACTGTGCAGTGGAATGGTTTTGTTCGGCGGCCAGTTGATACCATCGAACAGCTACTAGATCATCCTCTCTCACTCCTTGTCCGTTAGCATACATGTACCCCAGATTGGCTTGTGCCTGCACATGACCCTGCTCGGCGGCCAATTGGTACCATCTGACGGCTTCTTGAGCATTTTTGCCTACTCCTTCGCCGCTGTAGTAGTGCCACCCTAAATTGGTTTGTGCTTGCGCATGGCCCTGCTCTGAGGCCAGCCTGTACCATCGGACAGCCTCAGCATCATTTTTCGGTACACCTCGGCCGCTGGCATACATGTATCCCAGATTAGATTGCGCTTGAGCATTATCCTGTTCGGCAGCTAGTCGGTACCATTTGACGGCTTCTCGAGCATTTTTGCCTACTCCTTTGCCGCTGTCGTAATGCCATCCTAAACTGGCTTGTGCTTGTGCATGACCTTGCTCGGCGGATAACTGGTACCATTTGACAGCTTCCACATCATTTTTTGGTATGCCTAGCCCGTTGGCATACATGTAGCCCAGACTATGCTGAGCTTCTACATTACCCTGTTCGGCAGCCAGCCTGTACCACCTGACAGCTTCTTGATCATTTTCCCGTACTCCTTCTCCGCTGTCGTAGATATATCCAAGCATCAGCTGCGATAGTGTATGTCCCTGATCAGCAGCTTTTCGATACCACATGATGGCTTGTTGGTAGTTTTTTGTTACACCCTGACCATAATAGTACTTATTTCCTTGACTATATGCTACTGTGGCATCCGTACGAGATGTATGAATTACCGCAAAAATGATTATAACGAAGAACAATCCAATAGAGCCAAGTGTTAACAATATGGGCTTTTTGGTCGTCCAATTATATCGTTTTTTCGAGTATTCGGTGCGGGTCTGATTTGATACATATTGGTTCTCTTTCTCCAATGTAACAGATGGATTGGGAGCTTCCAGACTCTTACCTGGCGATTCATCAAGCCTTTCCAGAAGCTCATCACAATTTTGCACACGAGAATCTACATTGGGAACCAGACATTCATCAATAGTTTCCAGTACTCTTTCTGAGAACCGGTCTTTACCAATTTTGCACGCGGATGGTAACGGATCTTCCCGTGCGTGCATCAATGCAAACGCCCTTTTCTGGATGGTTAAAGGGGTTGGGGGTGAGAATGGTGGATTCCCGCCTGCAACGATCCTCCACATGACCGCTCCCAGACCGTATATATCGGTCCAAGGGCCAATTTCTCCCTCACCAACTTGTTCTAGGGCAGCGTAGCCATCCGTGTAGGGCGCGAATGATTTGGTGTGTTTGCTGATCTCGTGTTTTGCTGCACCAAAGTCAATCAGAATGGGAGCTGCGTCAGCACGGCGTACCAGAATGTTAGAGGGTTTAATGTCCCGATGGCAGACCCCTGATTTGTGAACTGTCCGCAGTCCTTTGAGCAAAGGCAGGATCAATTCAAGCAGCTCTTGCTCCGTCAAAGGTTCTCCGAGAGATTCACGTTGCTCCAAGAGCACCGATAACGGCAAACCAGAGACATATTCCATCACGGTGTATGCAGTGCCATTGGCGCGGAAGAGGTCTCTGCATGTTACGATATTTGGGCAATCCCGGAACTTCTCCAGTTGCTGAGCCTCTCTGAGAAAACGAACAAGTCCATCCTCAAATGAGACTTGAAATTCAGGCCTGCTGGGTAACACTCTTCTGCCTTGCCGAACAGACAGTTCTTGCGGGAAATACTCCTTGATGGCGACATCAATATCCAGTTCCTGATGCCTTCCCCTGTATACAACTCCAAACCCTCCCTGTCCAATCACCGAGCAGATTTCGTAGTCCCTCAGGGAATCACCTTCACGTAACATGCAGATTTGAGTTTAGCTTCTGAACGCAAACCATGAGCATAATCTTCGTCTAGGATGAATAGTCTTCCATGAGAAAGATGGGACTTGTGGCATGCTTCTATTCACCCCGCTTGAATACTGCTGCACCGATGGCACCCCCTGTCAGTCCCAACACGACTCCCGCGAGTAATGCAAATGCCACAATAGCGGACAGTTCCCATGAATCCAAATCATACAGATAGTCTTCCGTAGACGGAAGTACATTAATGGACTCTAGGATCCAGTACATCAGCATCCCAGCCAAGGCATAAAAAATTCCGGATAATGCGCCGATTTTAACACCTTTCCTTGCTTTCAGGGTTAGTTTATTTTCAGAGGCATAATGCCGAACAGCAATAAGGCCGCCACCCAACATAATCATGCATTCCAATAAGCCCAGTACTGTATCCACGGTTGGTTGAGGATTCACGAGATCAATTGCTCCAGAGGCATTCCCGATTACCTGAACGATGGTGGATACACCAGCAGCAATGACCCCACCGATTAGAGAAGATCGGCGAATTGTTGGACTGGATTGCTCTTGAGAGTAATCAGGAACAGTCCGGTCCGAAATAACCACTTCAGGTCGTTCTTCCTCTTTTTCTGGTTTGACAGGGGGACTGGCAGATATCTGCTCTGTGATGCTTGATGTTTTGTTGAGCCTCTCCAAAAGCTCGCTACAATTCTGTACACGGTCATTCAGTTTGATAATCAGGCAATCGTCAATGGTTTCCAGAATTCTGTGTGAGAACCGATCTTTACCAATCTGTTTCGCGGATGGTAACGGGTCTGTACGCCCGTACATCAACTCAAATGCTCTCTTTTGGCTATTGAGAGGGTTGGGAGGCGAGAATGGCGGGTTTCCGCCAGCAACGATTCGCCACATGACTGCTCCCAGCCCGTATATGCCTGTCCAAGGTCCGATCTCTCCCTCTCCGACTTGCTCCAGAGCAGCATAGCCATCTGTATAGGGAGCAAATGATTTGGTGTGCCTGCTGATTTCGTGTTTTGCTGCACCAAAGTCAATCAGGATGGGAGCTGCATCAGCTCGGCGTACCAGAATGTTGGAAGGCTTGATGTCCCGATGACAAATTCCCGATCCATGAACTTCTTTCAGTCCTTTCAGCAAGGGGCGAAGCAGCTCAAGTAGTTCCTGCTCCGTTAGCGGAACTCCGCGAGACTCCCGTTTTTCCAGGAGCACCGACAGCGGTAGCCCCGAGACATACTCCATGACGATATATGCCGTGCCGTTGTCCCGGAACAGATCCCGGCATGTCACGATATTCGGACAGTCCCGAAATTTTTCTAGCTGTTGTGCTTCACTGAGGAAACGAACGAGTCCGTCCTCAAAGGAGGCCTCAAATTCAGGCTTGCTAGGGAGTATTTCTCCATTCTGCCGAACAGACAGGTCCTGCGGAAAATACTCCTTGATGGCGACATCAACTTTCAATTCCTGGTGTCTTCCCTTGTATACGATTCCAAATCCGCCTCGGCCAATCACCGAGCGTATTTCGTAGGACTTGAGAAGACTGCCCTGACTTAGCATAACACTTGACAATCAAAATTCCGAGGCATATAATCTGGTCACATGTAATGCAGAAACACTATGAATCAACTGTATCGGAGCAAATCCTCAGCAAATATAGCAGATATACTGAAAATGGAGAGACCTGTTGAAGTAGGGTGATTTCTGTACAAAAGCGGGTTGTGCCGGGAAATAGTGGAGCTGACCGCAACTAGGAACATTTGATAAAATCATATCGGTATTCTGGACCGGATACATGGCGATACGCATGGAAGATAACAATTATCCCTATCTCCGAGATTTTGCAAGAAGTTCAATGATCGCTTATATTTACCAGCCAAGACAATCCAGCAAAGCCTTCCAATTAAACCGTATGACTTTGTGAATTTCTTAACATTTCGCATTTTCAGTACAGAACTTGTTCCACAAGAATTCTGCTAAATTTCCATTTGACCACGACAGGTGTTATTTTGTTGCTCCAGATTTTTGATCCGTAATTCATTTGGAGCATTCAATGGCGATTGCCTCTGTAAGGAGGGCGTTCAGAAATTTATTTCATAAACTGAAAATATGATCATAGGAGCTGTACCGCAAAATTCAGGTATGACAGTATGAACCTCGTGGATTTGAGAGAATCGAACAGCCGCGTGATCGGGGTTCTGGTTGCGATTCTGGCTAGTTCCGCGGTAATCGGTATTTTTTCGTTTCTGCTTCCGGTACCGCAGGCAGGGAGTGAGCAAATCTTTCTCTCGGATATACTATTTGATCGTGGAAGTACCCGCTATCCCTGGACGATCCAGAATCTGATGTGGGTGATGTTCTCTGTGGGTTTCTCTGAGGTACTTCTGCGCTTTACCAGAGGCAACTCGGAAAGAAGACAACTGAAGACTCAGTTACTTCCCGATGATAATGCCAGCATACTCAGATCCAAGGATTTGATTCCGATCTACCGCAGGATTATGAAGTCGGGAAGATACAAGAATCACAGGCTCCAGCGCATTATACTTCGGGCGATACAGCAATTTCAGATCGGCGGATCGGTCAGCCAGGCCAATAGCCTGATCAATTCCAGTCTGGAACTAATGCAGCATGAGGTGGATTTGAAATACAATATGCTTCGGTACATTGTATGGCTCATACCTACTCTGGGATTTATCGGAACCGTGATCGGGATTGCAATCGCGCTGTCCGCTGCCAACAATATGCCAAGCCTGGAGGACTCGGAGGCTGTCAAAGCCTGGTTTGGTGTCATGACATCGAAACTGGGACTCGCGTTCAATACGACATTTCTGGCTTTGATTATGGCGGCAATTCTGGTGTTTTTGCAGCATATTGCACAAGGCCGCGAGGAGGAAGGGCTCAATAGTATAGGACAGTATGTTATAGATAACCTGATTAATCGTTTATACGAAGACAAATCTTAATTCCATGGCAAAAAAATTGAATACAGACGGAGTACCGGTAGATGTTCCCTCTGTCTTGCCCAAAAAGAAGTCAGATATATTTCGTGATCTTACGGTCAATCCCGAGGATGACTATGGTGCAAAGCTTCCCGAAGAGCCTCCAACACGGCTATCAGTAGCAGGCAATCATCCTGTAGGGACACCACCTGCAGGGTTTTCACCGCCAGTGGAGATGCCAAGTTCGGATGAGCCTAAAACAAGAATTGCAATCCTTCCAGGGAACCCGCCCAAGCCGGAAGGAACCGCTTCTGCTCCCGTCACCCCTGTCTCTCCGGTTGAGGGAACAGATCGAATGTCAGACCCTGTTGTGGGCTGGGTTGTTGTTACAGATGGTCCCGGCAAGGGGAGTGCCGTGCAACTGGGTGCCGGTCAGAATACACTGGGGAGAAGCGAAAAGGCGCGTACCCGAATTGATTTTGGGGACGATGAGATTTCTCGCGATTCGCACGCGATCATCACATATGATCCCAAACATAACAAGTACTATATCCGTCCGGGGACCGGGACAAACCTGGCTTATGTAGAAGATGAGCCGGTACTCTCTCCGATTCCCCTGACATCGGGAAGTGATATCGTCCTCGGTTCCACAACAATACGCTTTGTCGCCTTGTGCGATGATTCGTTTGTCTGGTCATAGTAAAAAACTGCAAAATTTAATGGAAACTCTCATTGATTCAGGGCAAATTCAAGGCGACCGGCAATCGCAGCAGGACTTTTGCTCGTATGCAGGATGGGGGGAAGATCATTATCTGCTGATTATGGCAGACGGAATCGGTGGGGCTCCGGGTGGAGATGTGGCAAGCAGGCTGGCTGTTGAGGGATTTTACGGTGCGTTCATGGCGTATGACTCGACAAGTATCAGAGACCGATTGCTCCACGCACTGAATGGTGCAAATAATGCGGTGAGTGCAGAGAAGAGCAAAACACCCAGGTTGGGAAGAATGGGAACGACGCTCATTGGTGCGGCCATTGTTCATGATCAACTCTACTGGGTAAGTGTCGGGGACAGTCCACTGTGGGTGATTACTGGTGGTGATATTCAGCGTATCAACCAGGATCATTCTATCGGCGGCCTGCTTGACATGCGGGCCAGAGCAGGGGAAATCACATGGGAAGAAGCAAAAAAATCATATGAGCGGAACGTACTGCTGGATGCCATACAGGGTGAAAAACTTGAGTACATCGATGCTCCTGAGAAGCCATTACAGTTACAGCCAGGGGATACGGTGATTGTAGCCAGTGACGGGGTTGAGACATGTGAGGAGGAGGAACTGCTAGAGATCGTTACATCAGGCCGGCCATCACCCTCTGATATTGTAGGGGCAATTCTGGATTCTGTAGTTGCTCACAAGCATTCATATCAGGATAACGCATCCTTGATTGTCGTTCGCTATCATTAAGATATCTGCAGGCATGCGCCATTCTGTCAGGTGTCTGGCTTTCTTGATGGCATGCGGTTTGCTGACCTTCTGTGCGGAGGGTGCTACATACAAGGTCATTGTCCTTGATGAAGGTGAAGAAGTAGCTTATGGTCTGGGAGTCTGGGTCGCAGATGGTGTCCTTCTAACTTCTGCTGCGATTGTCAAACAGGGAGATCAGTTTTTCATTGAAGATCCGGGGACTGGCGTTCGTTATGTAGCAGAGGTCATGTCCAGTTCTTCCTCTATGGCACTTTTATCTGTTTCCGGGCTCCCTGTAAGCAATGTCGTCACGCTTGCATCCGGGCCGCCGCAGGAGAACTCGCATGTTCATGTCCTGCTACCGCAGGGGGATCAACGAAAGGGGTTCCTGATTCTTGAAACTACCGCGGGCGGTACGCTGAATTCCAGATACAGGTTCACCATGAATGCGGAATCCAGTGAAGTGGGTGCTCCAGTGATGAATCGTTGTGAGGAGTTGGTTTCGATTGTCACTGGACAGACAAATTCCAGCGGGATATTGCCGGGGGTCAGCTATTCGACTCTTGTTTCATATCTGCGAGAGAATGACATTGATTATGTGCCAAGCTCTGTCGTATGTCCCTCTGTGGAGGATCAGATATCGCAAGCACAGGATTCAAGCAAGAGCCTGCGCAGTGATCTGGATTCACTTTCCAGCGAACTTGAGATTCTTCAGGATTCCATTGAAGTAAGTCAGGGACAGAGCGCAGAGCAGCTTGCAAGGCTGGAGTCCCAAAAATCTGCTCTTGAAAGGCGAATCACGAGTACGCGGTCAGAACTTGAAGAACAGCGTGTGAAGCAAGATTCCCTGGTCGCGAGGCAGGATTCTCTTCTTGAAGAAGGAAAGTTGCGCCAGAATGAGCTGGATAGCCTCAAGAGAGTTCTGATTCATCAGGATTCCCTTATCCAGGCCAGACAAAGCCGAAGTGACAGCCTCGAACAAGAATTGATTGAGGAAGAGAAAGAAAATCTTGGCCGGTTACGCCTCGTGGTGGCAGGAGCTGCCCTGCTTGTCCTGGTGGCATTAGGCTTTCTTTTTCTGCTATGGAAACGAAGGAGGGATGCTGAGGAAGAATTGACAAGCAAGGACAGTCAGCTCCAGGAGGCAGAAGAGGAACTTGCAAAAAAATCAGCCACATTCCCGGATATATTACTTTCCGGTTTTGGTCTTGGAAACGAAGAAATTCGTATCAAGATCAGTGGAGAGAAGCTGGCACAAAGCGATGAGGGCGTAATCCTTGGACGTTCATCTCAGCATGCAGACTGTGTGATCGTTGAGAACAGCGTTTCCCGGCGACATGCCTCTGTACGATTGATTGAGAACAAGGTAGTCATATGTGATCTGAAGAGCCTCAACGGGACGATAGTCAACGGACTAAATCTCGTTGCAGGCGAAAACTATGCCTTGGAGCATGGCTCCAAAATTATCTTGGGGGATGTTTCGCTAGAAATGACCATTCTGCAATGAGAGTGCAGCGAAGAGAACTGAATGTATTTTCCATGTCCGCCCTGGACCTGTTTGCCTCTGGAATGGGGGCATTCGTTTTGCTGGCCATCATTGCATTGCCGTTTTTTCCCAATACAGGGATGTCAACCAGTGACAGCTCCGAAGAAGAACAGGAGGAGCAGGTTGAGACTCCGGTTGAAGTCAAAGAAGAGGAAGAGGAGTCTGAGGCTCAGATTGAGTTTAAAATTCCTCCTTTGGATATTGTAATATGCCTGGATGTCACGGGCAGTATGGCAAGCCAGGTTGATGGCATGAAGACAGAAATTACATCTCTGGCAGAGGTTCTGGACAGGATATCGCCATCCGTTGGCATTGGTATCGTTGCGTTTGGTGACCGCAGGTGGCAGCGTCCCATACATCCGATGGATATCATTGAAACTACGGATATGCCCCGAATACGGGCTTTTGTGAACAGAATGACCCCAGGGATGCGAGACCCCCTTTCTTCCATGAATAGCGATGCTCCAGAAGCTGTTGCTGCTGCCCTGCAGGAAGCAGTAGAAATGTCGTGGAGATCAGAGAGCGAAAAACGGTACATTATTGTAATCACAGACAATCCTGCCTATCCAGACAAGGTTAGGGATGCTTTCCGAACTGCCAGAGGCTTCTCGTCACAGGAAGAACAACATGTTTCCGCGGTTCTGGCAAACGCAAGTCCCTATGCTATGGGAGCAGCTCGTCCGTTTTTGACGCGGCTAGCGGAGGAGGGGAAGGGGAATTTTGTTGATGCTGCTGGCGGGGAGTCTGTGTTAAGCAGCATACTGCTGGCCGTATTGGACAAGTGATCAGCAGAAGTCTTTTAAGATGCGCGGTATGCATGATATTTGATGCTCTGATGTGCCCGTGGCCAGTATTCCACATTGCTCAGAGAACTGTGAAAATTGGCTGTGCAAGGCGGGGAACGAAGATCAGAGATGGCGCTGGGGAATTATCTGCTAAAATTCCGAACGTTACTGATGCCAAGGAGGGGTTACAATCGCATGCTGGCATCTCCGCTATGGAGTAGTTCATGGTAAGCATTCGGGAGGAAACATGAGATGTCTGACCACTCTGATCATCTGCTTTTGTGTAGCGAGTTTGGTATTCGCACAAGAGCACTCTCCGGCGATCCATGAGCTTCCACAAGACTCCCGTTCGGCGGTTGTTACAGAGAATCCCTGGACGCATCTTCCCACAGTTGATGTAGAGAACGGGAGAGTGGATGAAGAACTGGAAATTCTTCGAGCGGCGTACGATCTAGACCCCGACATGAAGCCAGAAGCGACCCCGGAAGCTACGGTCCGTACATGGCTGGAAATGGAGGGGGATACGTTTGGGATCGGAATGCCTGAACTTCTGGAATTGGTCCGAGAGATGGAAACTGTCGGAGCACAGCATCTGACCTTCCAGCAAACGCTGGGTGGTGTTAAAGTATATGGAAGATTTGTGCATGTGAATCTGGATCAATCTGGGCTGCCCGTGATGGCCACCAGTGGCTATGCACCTCACCTGGAGGAACTGGACGCTTTTGATCCTGTCCCTTCGCTTAGTGTGGCACAGGCAGAATCTCTGGCACAGCAGGCCGTATCCACCGACGGAGCCACTTCCGATTCGCCTGAACTTATGGTTCTTCCCGACGATCCGCCCCGACTGGTCTGGCGAGTCATTGTATGGCCAGATTCCTATCCAGCGGAATGGGAGGTACTTTTGGATGCCAACACGGGAGAGTTGATTCAACTGATAGATCTGCGAAGCTTTGCTCGCCTGCATGCTCCCGTAAGCGGAAAGAAGGAAGAACATGACAAGACAGGGGAGAGAAGCGAGACTTCGTATGAACGGGCAGATGGAGAGGGATATGTCTGGCTCTTTGATCCATTGACTGCATCCGGGCATTCCTACGGAGGAGATTATGCAGACAATAACGACCAAGACAATGCAACATTAAACAGCCTTCTCAAAACCGTCACACTCCGGGACATTGAACGGGGCAGTGATGGTTTATACAGACTAAAAGGACCATGGGTGGAGATTACAGCTTCAGCCGCCGTGGAGCGTAATCCGACGGATTTCAAGTACACTCGTGCGGATGACCGCTTTGAAGCGGTCATGGCATACTACTTTATTGACGAAAACGAACGCTATATCCAGAGTCTGGACACGGGGTATCCTGCACCGGAAAGCCCCGTGAAGGTCAATCCCCATGTGGTCTCCGGGAACAACTCCTTCTTCCAGGATCGGGGGAATTTTATTGGTTTCGGGAGTGGGGGGATTGATGATGCAGAAGATGCCGGTGTCATTCTTCACGAATATGGTCATGCGGTAATGTACCACCATCTCGGGTTTCTTTCATTCAATGCAGAGCAGAGGGTTCTCTGTGAAGGATTTGCGGACTACTGGGCCGTATCCTACCGAAGACATTTGATGGAGAGCGGACAGGTTCCCAAAAAAGACTGGCGAGATGTGTTTCCGTGGGATGGCATCACATGGGGTGGACGGCGTGCAGATGGCAATGAGAACTACGATGCCATCCAGAATGCCTGTCGTAGCAATAAATGTGATTACTATTACCATGGCACGACTTGGGCTGCCCTTATGATGGAATTGTGGGGGAAGATCAAGCGAGAAAATGCAGACCGCCTGCATCTGGCTGCCTTTTTGTATCTCGGGCCTTATTATACACTGCGAGATATGGCAGAAGCACTTCTTAAGGCGGATGAGGTACTCTACAAGGAGCGGTATTCTTCGGATATTGTATCCGTTTTTCAGCCAAAAGGATTTCTGCCTTTGCGGCCTAGCACTCCTACACTCACTCAGATCCCGGATGATAGTTCTGCAACTGAAGTTGATCCGATTGGGAAGAACTTTCCTCTTATAGGAAGAGGTTCACTTCTTCTGATTCTGGTTACATTGATCCTTCTTCTTCTGGTTTTGAAGCGAAGGCGTGATATTGAATCGGAACTGACTGGTACAGACCAACGGGTTCATGGGGGTAACAGGGAGCCTGTGACGGAAAGGGTGGCATTTCCAGATATATTGCTCTCTGGCTCCAGCCGTGACAATCAGAAAGTCCATATCAAGATCAGTGGAGAAAAGCTGGCGAAAAGTGATACCGGAGTCATTCTTGGGCGATCCCCCAAGCATGCAGATTTCGTGATTACTGGGGACAGCGTGTCAAGGCGACATGCCTCTGTGCGATTGGTTGAGAACAAGGTGGTAATCCGTGACTTGAAGAGCCTAAACGGAACGACAGTCAATGGGGTGAATCTCGTCGTTGGCGAAAACCATCCCCTGTCTCAAGGCTCCAAGATTGTAATCGGAAGAGTTGAATTGGAGATGACGATTCTGAAATGACGGTGCAATGAAGGGCATTGGGGGTGATTTCAATGCTGGCCGGACATGAGCCTGATTCTTGCGGACACAGGTTTGGAGTTGGCAAGGCCTGTCAATCGTAGTGGATGGTGCCAGATAGGCGGAATCCCCCTGTATCTTCGGAGATCTTTCAACCAGAACATGAGCGGACTATTGCGAAACACAATGTTACAGTTACAAACATCCAGAACCATCCCCAGCCTGAGGACTCAGATGTCCCGGAAGATTTACTGTCCTCCGAGTGCATACCTTTCCCTGACAACAGGTCCTGATAATCCCACAGTCGGATTGTGTTGTCAGATGATGCAGAAGCCAACCTTGCTCCATCCGGGGAAAACACCACAAACCAAACTGCGCCCGTATGGCCTTTGATGACTTCCTGTGTACCTATGGAAGACACATGCACAGTAACTGAAACTGCGCCCGTATGGCCTTTGATGACTCCTAGTTTTGCTCCCGTGTTGACATCCCACAGTCGGATGGTATCGTCAGATGATGCAGAGGTTAGCCTCGTTCCGTCTGGGGAAAATGCCAAGGACAAAACTGGTTTCCCATGCCCTCGGAGGCATCTTAGCTTTGTTCCTGTATTGACATCCCACAGTCGGACGCTCTTGTCAAATGATGCAGAAGCTAGTTTCGTTCCGTCTGGGGAAAATACCACGGAATTAACTGTATTCGTATGTCCTTTGATAACTCTTAGTTCTGTTCCCGTATTGACATCCCACAGTCGGATGGTGGTGGCGTCAAATGATGCTGAGGCTAGGCTCGTTCCGTCTGGGGAAAATGCCACCTTGTGCCCTCTGAGGTATCTTAGTTCTGTCCCCGTGTTGGCATTCCACAGTCGGATTGTGTTGTCATATGATGCAGAAGCCAGTCTCGTTCCGTCTGGGGAAAATGCCACGGACAAAACTGGTTCCCCGTGCCCTCGGAGGCATCCCAGCTCTGTCCCCGTGTTGGCATTCCACAGTCGGATTGTGTTGTCATATGATGCAGAAGCCAGTCTCGTTCCGTTTGGGGAAAATGCCACGGACAAAACTGGTCCCTCATGCCCTTGGAGGCATCCCAGTTCTGTTCCCGTGTTGACATCCCACAGTCGGATGGTATTGTCAGATGATGCAGAAGCCAGTCTCGTTCCGTCTGGGGAAAATGCCACGTTCCAAACACTGTCCGTATGTCCTTGGAGGTATGTCGTTACCTTGCTTGATGAGGCGTGTTGGATGATCGGCTTTTCTTCAACGGTAGCACTTGGCTTGAGTCTTTCTGTGAGTTGGTTACAACTCTGTATCCGTTCCTTTACATTGAGAACCAGACAGTCATCAATGGATTGCAGGGTACTGTCTGAGAATCTGCCTTTACCAACTTGTCTCACAGATGGCATTGGGTCTTCCTGTCCATTCATCAACTCAAGTGCTCTCTTTTGACTGCTTAGCGGATTCGGGGGTAAAAACGGGGGAGATCCGCCTGCAACGATCCTCCACATGACCGCTCCCACTCCGTACATGTCCGTCCAAGGACCAATCTCTCCTCCACCAACTTGCTCAAGGGCAGCATAGCCATCCGTATAGGGGGCGAAGGATTTCGTGTGTTTGCTGACCTCGTGTTTTGCGGCACCGAAGTCAATCAAAATGGGAGCTGCGTCCTCTCGCCGTACCAGAATATTGGAGGGTTTAATATCCCGATGAAACACCCCTGATTCATGAACCGTCTGCAAGCCTTTGAGCAGGGGCAAGATCAAATCCAGTAGCTCCTCCTCCGTCAACGGTTCTCCACGAGATTCACGTTTTTCTAGTAGTACCGATAATGGAAGCCCTGAGACATACTCCATCACAGTATAGGCCGTACCATTGGCACGAAAGAGGTCCCTGCATGTCACGATATTCGGACAGTCCCGAAACCTCTCCAGTTGCTGGGCTTCATTGAAAAAGCGGGTGAGTCCGTCCTCAAAGGAGGCTTGCAGTTCAGATCTGCTGGGCAGTATTTTCCCGTCTTTTCGAACGGACAGCTCTTGCGGAAAATACTCCTTGATAGCAACATCAATGTTCAGGTTTTGATGTTTTCCCTTGTATACAATCCCAAATCCACCCTGTCCGATCACGGAGTGGATTTCATAGGATTTGAGGATACTCCCCGGGTGTAACATGGAGTTTTTTCTGGAGCGTCTGAGCGGAAATCAATTGATAAGCTGAACCGGAGGATATGTTTACATGCAGGATACCCTCCCAGGGCTATACCAGTCGGGCCTTGGTCGCTAAACCCGAAAGTCTTCCTGCGAACAAGTATCGCAAGATTCTGTTTAAGAAGATGTGAGACAGTTTTCCTGTTGGTGTACCGACCATATGAAAGTGTGCAGAAAGACTGGAAATGTATACGGTGGGGAAGCGCATTCTGTCAACGGAGGTATTGGATGAATGATACAAAAAAGGGTTCTGATTTTAACGAAGGCACCTGTCCAGGGATATGTTGAAAGATACTTTAAAGGTGTTGCATGATCACCATCGCTTCGTGATTACAACGCACCAGCGTCCAGATGGAGATGCAATCGGATCGCAGGTTTCACTGGGACGGTTTTTGCAACATCTGGGAAAAGAAGTTCTCCTGTTCAATTCTGATCCAGTCCCGCCAAGTCTTGACTGGATGAAAGGATCAGAGGAGGTACAGACGGGGAACACACTGGAAAATTTGCATGCAGTTTCGCAAGCAGATGTATTAATTGTTGTAGATACAAACAGCAAGGATCGTCTGGGGAAAACTGTGGAGCGGGCCCTTGATCTGTACGGAGGTCCAGTCCTGCTGATAGACCATCATACAGAACCGGAGTCATGGTTTACCTGGATGTTGCGTGACGAAGATGCAGCAGCCACTGGAGAACTGGTGTATGACTTAATCTGTGCCTATGACCCGAACCTGATTGATTCAGAGATCGCAACAGCATTGTATACCGCACTGATGACAGATACTGGATCATTTCGGTTTGTTGCTGTAACCCCCAAGGTTCACCGGATCGTGGCAGATTTGCTGGAACGCGGAAGCGAGTCGCCCAAAGATGTATATGCAGGTGTCCATGAAAATCATAGCCGTGCGTGGCCCCGTCTGGTGTCCATGATCCTGAATGGGGCAACATTTTTGTATGATGGGAAACTGGCTTACATCACGATTACCCGGCACATGCTGGATATGACGAGTGTGGACCAGGATGAGACACACGGTATATCGGATATGGTCATGTCCATTATGGGGGTCCAGGTGACCATCACATTCACGGAGACCAAACACGGCGTAAAGGTAAGTTTCCGGTCCAAAGGAGATCATCGGGTTGACACTTGGGCGCAGATGCATGGCGGAGGAGGACATCGTAACGCGGCAGGCGCATTTATCAAGCGGCCCATGAAACAGGTTGTAAAGATGGTTCTTTCAACAGCAGCAAAATTTTTTACGGAAGAGGACATGGCCATGGCGGAAGAAGATCAATCATACCTCAAAGCATTCTCCAGTTTCCAATGATGAAAGTTTCTGTAACCACACTCAGCCTCCAGGATCTGGATGTGGATCTGTTAATTATCCCGGTTGGAAAATCACTCGCCAGAGCGCGTGCAGCCCAGATCGGTGGACCAATAGGAGAAGCTCTTTCTACGGCTCTCATAGATTTTGAGGGAGATGAGGGGCAGGCTCTCCTGTGCTATCCTGCAACTGGACGTGCTGCCAGGGTGGCGGTTGTCGGGATCGGAGATGCTGAAACCGTGAACCGGGAGAAGCTCCGCAAGGCAGCTGCGACAGGTACAAAGCTGGCCGCAAAAACCAAAGCGACCACAGTTGCACTGTGTCTTCCTGAATCTGGAATTGATGCCGAAGCGGCTGGACAGGCTCTCGTAGAGGGGTACATGCTTGCGTCCTATGAATATGATCATTACAAGACGCAGCCCGATGAGCAAAAAAACAGGGCAGAGCGACTGGTTTTGCATGCGGCGCATGACGAAAAGTCTGCACGACGGGGAGCAGAGCGTGGACGTGTTGAATCCGAAGCAACCATCACAGCGCGTGATCTGGTAAACCTGTCTCCGCATGACAAGACCCCCTCCACGCTCGGCAAGATTGTGGAGCGCTTCGGGCGCAAGCACGGCTATGAAGTCTCCATCTGGGACAAGTCAGATATTGAGAAGGAGAAGATGGGGGGACTGCTGGGGGTGAATCGTGGCAGCATGGAACCCCCTGTTCTCATTGAAATGACATGGAAACCCAACAAGGCAGGAAATACCAGGCCAGTAGTTCTTGTCGGGAAAGGGATTGTCTTTGATACCGGAGGACTTTCACTGAAACCGACCAAAAACTCCATGGACCATATGAAAGCGGACATGGCAGGTGCTGCCGCGGTCATCGGTGCTATGGAGGCTATCGCCCGGCTGGATGTTCCGCTGTATGTGATTGGACTGATTCCAGTGACAGACAACCGGCCGGGGCAGAATGCCTATGTGCCAGGAGATGTGTTGCGAATGCACTCCGGGATGACGGTAGAAGTCCTGAATACAGATGCCGAGGGACGGCTCATTCTTGCAGATGCGCTGTCGTATGCAAAGCTCTATCGCCCGGAAATCGTCCTTGATCTGGCCACACTGACAGGTGCGCAGGTCGTTGCCCTTGGAAGTCAGGTCGCAGCTGTCATGACACAGGAAGATTCCGGGGCAAGGGAACGCCTGGATTCGGTAATGAAGGCGGCAGAACTCAGTGGGGATCTGGTGCATCCAATGCCTATGCATGACCATTATGCGGATGCTCTGAAGAGTGATGTTGCGGATATCAAGAATATTGGCAATCGGGAAGCAGGAAGCGTCACAGCCGCAAAATTCCTGGAACATTTTGTAGATTATCCTTGGGTCCATATAGATATGGCTGGCCCGTCATTCCTGAAGAGTTCTCTGCCATACAGGCCGGCCGGAGGGACAGGCTTCGGGGTTCGGCTTCTGACGGAGTATATTCGC
Organism: Rhodothermales bacterium; assembly: GCA_965203305.1. Classification (GTDB taxonomy): domain Bacteria; phylum Bacteroidota; class Rhodothermia; order Rhodothermales; family Bin80; genus Bin80. The sequence continues at coordinate 1,497,309 of OZ241874.1, forward strand.
GATTACGCACATCCCAAGAAGCGGTAGTCCAAGTGGCAGCGGATCCCAAAGAGCGCATCCGGATCGCAATTACCCTGGGAGATCCAAACGGGATTGGCCCCGAGGTTGTGCTTAAATGCCTGGATGATCCCGTGGTGATGAAGCGGGTAGAGCCTGTCTTGGTAGGATCAGCGAAGGTTTTGGAAACTCACGCAAAGGCACTGGGGAGGCGGGTGCCCGCCGTCACATCGGGACTGAGTCAACCGCTCCCCAAACATGGTATCCGTATCATAGATACCATGAAGCAGCAGGAAGTAGTGGTAGAGATGGGGAAAATGACCCCGAAAGCCGGGAGCATGGCAATGAAAGCCGTAGACGAGGGAATCCGGCTGGCAAGCCAAAAACAGGTCAGTGCACTGGTTACGGCTCCTATTTCCAAGCTGGCAATTGTACGCGCAGGATATAACTTTCCAGGACATACAGAGTATTTGGCGGAAAAGACCAGAGTCAAGGAGAAGGTCATGATGATGGTGTCTCAGGAGATGCGCATCAGTCTTGCCACAGACCATATCGCTCTCCGTCAGGTACCGGAGTGGCTGACAGTACACAGACTGACGGCCAAGCTCAATCGGGTGCAGGCCTCTCTGAATCAGGATTTCGGAATTGTACGCCCCAAGATTGCAGTTCTGGGACTGAATCCTCATGCGGGAGAGAGCGGTGTGCTTGGCGACGAAGACAGCATGGTAATTGCGGAGGTTATCCGGGAAGCCGGGAAGCGTGGCATTTTGGCATTTGGGCCGTTTCCTGCAGATGGATTTTTTGGCAACAGGTTGTACTGTGGATATGATGGAATCATGGCCATGTACCATGATCAGGGTTTGATTCCTTTCAAGACGCTAACATTTGGAAGCGGGGTAAACTTTACGGCAGGATTGCCAATCGTGCGTACCTCTCCTGACCATGGAACTGCATTTGATATAGCGGGGAAAGACAGGGCTGATCCGGGGAGCATGATTCAGGCAGTATTGCTGGCCGCATTCATATCCAGGCAAAGACAGAGTTTGAGAACCCATGCAACAGGCAAATCTCCACGAAGGCGGCCATAAACATGACCTCATTTCATATCCGTAACGAGGGTGTCTCTTCGTGCAGACTTGTCGGCACCAGACTCAATGGACGAATAAGACCTGTGGACGGACACAATCCGAACAGAGGAGATTAGCATTATATTTACAGCCTCGTATCTCCGCAAATTCCGACTTGGCTTCAAACATCATTGACGGATCCATAATCCACAGACATAGTCGTTATTTCTTCAATCAAACAATAACATGGAATTTATTGTAGGCATACAGCAGTTTATTGACAATCTGCTTGCTTATCCTCTGCTAATTGCGCTGGTCGGAGCGGGCCTGTTCTTGACCTTCAGGCTGGGATTTGTCCAGTTCCGACAGTTTGGACATGGTATCAAGGTGGCCACAGGCAAATATGACGATCCGAATGATGCAGGAGATGTTTCGCATTTTCAGGCTCTCACAACTGCGCTTTCTGCAACCGTAGGAATCGGAAATATCGCAGGGGTTGCGCTGGCAATTCACTGGGGAGGTCCCGGCGCAATCTTCTGGATGTGGGTGACGGCTGTACTGGGGATGTGTACCAAATATACGGAGGTGACGCTGGCGCAGCGATATCGTGTGGTAGACAGGGAGGCAGACAAATTTTTCGGCACGGTTTCCGGCGGCCCCATGTACTACATTGAGCGAGGGTTGGGAAAAGCCTTCAAGCCATTAGCCGTACTGGTTGCCGCTGCCATGATTCTGACCTCATTCTTTACGGGGAATGCGATTCAGGCTAATACGGTTTCGGACCTGATGGGAGCTGAACCACTGGCGTGGCCAACCTGGCTCACTGGAGGCTTGACCTCTGCAGTTGTTGCCTTGGTAATTCTTGGCGGAATTTCACGGATCGGACGGGTAACGGGCATTTTGGCACCGGTCATGGGGCTTCTCTATGTTACTGGCGGGCTTGTGATTCTGGGAATCAACTACAACGGAGTATTTCCTGCGCTGGCAAGCATTTTCACCGAAGCGTTTAATCCCACTGCGGGTGTTGCAGGGACGGGAATTGGGATTCTTCTTCAGACTATTCTTTGGGGAGTGCGTCGCGGATTGTTCTCCAATGAAGCTGGCCAAGGATCTGCCCCCATAGCACACTCTGCAGCCAAAACGCAGGAGCCTGTTTCTGAGGGGGCGGTTGCGCTGCTGGAGCCGTTCATTGATACGATTGTCATTTGTACAATTACGGCACTGGTGGTGCTCACCACTGGTGTCTGGAATGAAAAGGTAGATACGGAACTCCTGATGGGAGAGGGGGACTTCTCCTATGTTGCAGAAACCGAAGGCAGTTATCAGCCGGTTGATCCTGAAGCTGTACCCGAAGAAATCAGGATTGATCAGGGAGTTCCGGTAACAGCCGAGAATGACGGAGTTATGTATGCATGGCATGAAGTTCCGGTAGAGCAGTTTTTCATTGATAAGGATAAAGCCATGCTCTTCACCGGTGTCATCAATACGCAGACGGGTACCGCGATCTCCGCAATAGATCAGGAGGAGTATGAAAAACTCTATGGTTTGGCTGTTGAGAATGGTGCTCGGATGACCGCACTGGCATTTGAGCGGGAGCTGGGAGACCTGGGCAAGTACCTCGTGATCCTCTGTGTATTTCTGTTTGCCATCTCTACGGCAATCTCGTGGAGTTACTATGGCGATAGATGTACGATGTATATCTTTGGAAAATCCTTCGTACTTCCGTACAAGATTATCTTTGTCGTCATGCATTTTCTGGGTGCAGTAGCAGGCCTGAATACGATCTGGGGATTCGGAGATACGGCTCTTGCTCTTGTGACGATTCCGAACGTAGTGGCACTGGTTCTGCTCTCGGGGATTGCCAAGAAACTGACAGATGACTATTTCCGTGCATTCAGGCCGGGCATAAGCAGGGAGGAATATCTTTCAATTGCCCGTGCCCGCGCAGAGAAACACAAATCCGGTTCCGAGTTGTAATCGGCAGGAAGAAATGGAAGCTCATCCCGGTATCTGGCGGTCCTTGCTTCCTGTAGGGGTGCTCGTTCTTTTACTGGTTGGCTCTGTTAATTTCTTTGGAGAGGATGCATCGTACGGTCCCAACCAGGTTGCGCTGATCCTTTCCGCAATGGTTGCTGCCCTGATCGGGCTGCGACTCGGGTTTACCTGGAAGCAAATACAGGAGGCAATGGTCAAGGGTGTATCCCTGTCCATGGGAGCAATCTTTATCCTCCTTGTTGTCGGTTGTCTGATCGGAACATGGATTCTGGGAGGTGTAGTTCCGACTATGATGTACTACGGTCTCCAGATACTGAGTCCACAAATATTCTACACGGCCTGCTGTGTCATCTGTGCGATTGTTGCCATCGTATCTGGAAGTTCATGGACAACCGTCAGTACAATCGGCATTGCCCTGATCGGGATTGCTACAGCGTTTGGCTTGCATCTGGGAATTGCAGCGGGGGCGATCATTTCCGGGGCGTATTTTGGAGACAAGCTTTCGCCCCTGTCAGATACAACGAATCTGGCACCTGCCATGGCGGGGACGGAGCTGTTTGTGCATATTCGGCACATGCTCTGGACAACCATCCCCAGTATCTTTCTGGCTCTGATCCTCTTCACTGTCATTGGGTTTGTACAGCGACCAGCAATGGAACTGTCCTCGGGGCTGACGGACATATTACAGGCCCTAGAAAGCAGTTACAATCTGGGGCCACATCTGATGATTCCAGTTGTGGTCGTACTCGTATTGATTTACAAAAAAATGCCTGCCTTCCCGGCACTTCTGATTGGAGCACTGCTCGGGGGAGTTACGGCGATGATCTTTCAGCAGGAAGTTGTGCTGACTTTCGTTGGGGAGTCAGATTTGCCGCGTATCCTAGTTCTTTTTAAGGGGTTCTGGACGGTGATGTTCGGCGAATTCAGTGCCAATACAGGCAATGCTGCTCTGGACTCTCTCCTGACACGCGGGGGAATGTCCGGTATGCTGGATACGATCTGGCTGATTATTTCGGCGATGATGTTCGGTGCTGTGATGGAGAAGACGGGGATGCTGGCAACCATCACGAAGAAGATTTTAAGTACGGCAAAAAGTACAGGGAGTCTAATTCTGGCAACTATCGGGACTGCTTTCGGGCTGAATGTGATTGCGGGTGACCAGTATATTTCGATTGTGATTCCGGGCCGCATGTATCGGGCAGAATTCGAAAAGCGCGGTTTGGACCCTAAAAATCTGTCGCGTACACTGGAGGATTCAGGTACGCTCACCTCTGCGCTGGTCCCCTGGAATACATGCGGTGCATTTATGGCAGCGACCTTGGGTGTCCCAACACTGTACTATCTGCCATTTGCCTTTTTCAATTACACAAACCCCGTCATCAGTGCCATTTATGGCTTTACCGGATTTACAATTGTTCCTTTGAAGAAAGACGATAACATTGCCATGGAAGAGATCAGCACAGACTGAAGTATGTGGTATACAAGGACCACAGAGCAGGAGGCAAAATAATATTGGACTTGATGGCCCATTTGGTCGGAATGCACAAGCGTGGCCGTATTCCTCCCCCCAGAGGCGCAAGAAATGTAAAACAACTACTGGAAGATCCTCGCAGGAAACACAGCCAAACACCGGAAGAGATTGCAAAAAGAATAGAGGAGATGTTTCCAACTCAAACGAAGATAGAGATCTTTGCAAGGGGTACACGGCGAAATTGGGATGTGTGAGGAATAGGCGGTCTTTTGGAGAAAGATATTGGTTCAGTAGCGGAGTAAATTCTGTAATCAAATGATTGAGAAGGAGAGGGAGGCTAGGACTCCTCTAGAAGAAGAAATGGCGGCATATCCATTCCCCAAGGGCAAAGTACTGTGCAACATACTTCTATGCACCCTCTAAATAATGCTCGTGGCAGCACAAAGATCATGGCAATGGATTTCTCGTATATTCGCATTCATATAAACCTCTGTATTTAGTGTCTGTCCGAAAATTCAGAATATCGCCAATATGTGCCGTTTAGAGAGCGTATGAGGAGTTTTTGGAGATATTTCTGGGTATTTTTCCTGACGAAGATAGAAGCCTTTTGGCGGATTGGAGCATGAAATCCCCGAACAGCATCCATAAACACGCAATCTTCGTGCAAGATTTCCCCGAATCTCTCATAGCGAACGAGCATCTGAATCGCGCCATACATGACACTGTGGGGCAAAATGCGTCTGGAATCCCTCGTATTTGGGGTTGCTGTGAATTTTCGGACAGACACTATTTAAGAGTTGTATATTTCTGCAAGCGTCAGACATACCTATTACAGTGACTCCATGAAATACTTCTTCTCTATCTGTTCAGGGGGAATCCGACTATCCTTGTGTGTTTGAGAGTACAATGGAATGCACATGTTCATTATTTCCAGATGACGCAATCAATCATAAGTGAGGTACTGGAGGCTACCGGTTATCTGGATCATGGCGGGCCTGCACATGGGGTGAGTATTCTTGATATAGAATCTGATGGATATTCTGGATTCCGTGATTTTTCCCCAGATGCGCTATGGCGCAGTGAATCTCCTCTGACCGTTTATTTTAAGTATCAACATGAGGGGACTTCAGAGGAGCAGATATCTTCATGGCAACGAGAAGTATGGAATCAGGGTTTTGCACCACTTCTGTGGGTTATTTCGCCTGATAAAATTGATGTGTACAATGGGTTTGGCAGGCCAAGGGAAGCGGGGAATGCCACCGCTCACCTTTTGGACACTTTTGGAAGGATTGAGACAGAGCTAGATCGGCTCAATACATTCGCAGGTCGGCTTGCAATGGAGACAGGTCAATTTTGGCATCATACCCAGATACAGGAGGTGCACCGCAAAACATGTGTTGACCAGCAGCTACTTTCCGACTTGGGAGCTCTTGAGAGAGATCTGCTACAGGCAGATCTGGATCGTCCCAGTGCACAGGGATTGATTGGACGGTCAATATTCACGCAATATCTGACTGACCGCGGAATCGTCACACGTCAATTGCTTGAGAGTGAGTGTAGCCACGGTAGCCTATCTTCCATACTTCGGGATCGTCAGGCTACGGAGCGTTTGTTTTATTGGCTTCGAGATACCTTCAACGGGGACATGTTTCCAGCGGAGGCATCCCTCCTGCCAGAAGAGAAGCATCTTTGCCGAGTTGCAGACTTTCTTGATGCCATGGACCCTGAGTCTGGTCAGGCTTCTCTGTTTCCATATCAATTTGATGTGATCCCGGTAGAGTTAATCAGCTCCATTTACGAACAGTTTGTGCATACGGCCACAACTCTCAACAGTGAAGGTGATGGGCAGGATGTTCATTACACGAGGTTGAGTCTTGTTTCCCTGATTCTTGATGAAATCATGGATGGACTGGAGGGCCAGGAGACGGTTCTTGATCTAAGCTGCGGGTCAGGGGTGTTCTTGGTAGAAGCCTTTCGAAGGCTGGTTAAACACCGCTGCAGGAGCGGAAATCCAAGTCGTGAAGTAATCCGATCTATACTATACGATCAGATTTACGGGGTTGATATCAGCGAAGCTGCTACGCGTGTTGCTGCATTCAGCCTCTATCTGACTGCGTTGGAATTAGACTCGTGTCCGAGCCCGCCGGAGGCACTCAAGTTTAAGCCTCTCATCGGCAAGACATTAATTATTGCCGATTCCATGGAGGTTGAGGATATGCCAGAAGGCAAAAAGGTGTTGACAGAGGGAGGAGATCTGAAGAAATTTGATGTGATCGTTGGAAATCCTCCGTGGAGCTTTCCAGGAAGGCGGGCCAGAGCGGATTCAGACAGGGGGCAAATGCGTTCGCCTAGGGGATTAAGTTTGGATTTTGTTTCAAGGGCCTTGGACTTTGCCTCAGATAATTCCCGGATTGGAATGGTTGTGAGTGGAGTCCAGTTCTTCCCCCATAGTAATACCGGGGTGGATATGGTACAGGACCTCCTGAAAAAACTCTCCCCAGTAACGTTAGTGAACTTGTCGTACCAGACCGATTGGCTCTTTCCCGGGGGCAACTTGCCTGCAATGATTCTTTTGGCGGGGCATCAAGATTCTGAACGTGACACAATAACCGCTGTTCAGGTTCCGTGGTCGCCTGCAGGAAAGCGAAGCCACATCTTTGAGATCGCTTGCGAAGACATCACGACGCTATCCATGTCTCACTGGTTACACAAGCCAGAGCTCCTGAAGACTGCATTTTTTGGGCGAGACCGTGATTTTGGGCTGCTGGACAGTCTGACGGAACGGTATAAACCGTTGGAAGAGCACCTCGAGGCACTCGGAACCAAACTCCGTAGCGGGCTCATTTTGGGCAAGCAGAGCAACGACTCACGATTTCTTCATGGTCTTCTTTTCGTGTCCAAGGCGAGAGATCTAAAACCATTTGCGGTATCAGAAAACTTGAATATGTTTGAGAGTGATTATGCCGAGCGTCCGCGGAGCCGTGATGTTTATCGGGCACCGTTACTGCTGGTGCGGGAGTCTCTACAGGCCGATGGACGTGTAGCTTGTGCAGTAGCAGAGCGAGATATGGTATTTGTTTCTACGTTTCGGGGGGCTACGATCCCACAGGAGAAGACAGATGCGGCCCATTTGATCGCATCAATTCTGAGTTCCTCGCTTGCGTCGTGGTTCTTTCTCATGACGGGTTCTACCTTTGGATTATTCAAGACTCGTTTATTACTTCGCGACATGGAAAAAATGCCCGTCCCTGCACTGGAAAGTGCGTGTCACTCAGCAGCTGGGCGGAAACTGGTCAAAATTGCCCAGAAAAATGGAAGAAACCAGACTACCAATATTGACTGGCAAGAAATAGATGAAGCTGTCTTTGATTTATACGAGTTGGACGACGCTGATCGCATTGTTGCTCGTGACGGACTGACTTGCGCGGGATGGCATTGGAAGTCTGGCAGATTGGCATCGGTAGAGCCCGCTGATACTGATACTGACTTGTTAGCGTATTCTGATGCATTTCTTTCTGTGGTAAATGCCTGGCTTGCTGTGGGAAATAGGTGCCGCATGTCATGCGAGATATTTGAATTTTCAAAAAAAATCGCCTATAGAGTGATTCGCTTCTTCATAGAAGATGGAGCCAGTAAACCAGAAATTCGAGTGATCAAGCCAGAGGGAAATCTTCAGGATACACTGGACCGAATCGGAGATCGACTGCAAGTATCAATTGGCAAATTCTTGATTGGGCAGCATACATTGCGGGTGTATGGACCCGACGAGGTTATTATCATCAAGCCGGCCGCCAAGAGACACTGGATGTGCATTTCTGCACTAAATGATGCTGATGCTGTGGTCAGTGATAGTCTCACAGGACGGCTTGCAGCGTGAATATTTTTTCTGAAAAATCACGCGTGACAGGCAGGCCACCCATCAGGCTGGATCGTGAGATTGTTGTTGCCATTCTGCAGATTATCAAGGGAGGCTGGGAGCGAATTTTGATGTCGTCTGATACGGGAGCAGACGATGGTGAAGTAAAGATCACAGAGTGTCTACGTGATGGGATGAGGGAAGAGGCTAACACTCTGAAGATTAAGATGAGAATAATTGTACTTCCGGGGACTGAGTCGAAATCTCATCCAGACATGGATAAACCGGATGGAAGAACAGATATTCCGCTTATCATAGTAAACACTTTCTATCGTTATAGTGAGCATGACCCACATGCAGTGATTGAATGCAAGAGAGTAGCTGATTCTAACACAAGATTGTGTCGTGAGTATGTTGTACAAGGTATTGACAGGTTTCAATCAGGCAAATACGGGGGAAACCATTCCACAGGCTTTATGATTGGTTATGTCATCTCTGGTGATATTCAATCGGCGATACTGCGCATAAATCGGTATTTGGAAGGGAAATCTCGCACTGCGGAGACACTGAAACTATCGAATATCATAAACCAGTCGTGGGTACGGGAAAGTACACATCTGCGCAACAGTGGCTATCCAATCAGGTTGCATCATGTTTTTCTGGAGTTTGCATCGACGAAGTCTTAAGGATTTCCCGGAGAGGAATATCTTCTTGATCACTAGGCCTTTCCCTATATTTGTAGAAGATCCGTTTTCCAAACTTGAATCCGTCACATTCCCGTGTCAAATCAGATACAGACACTAGTTCTCCCGAAAGTGCTTACAAATACGCATGTTCTTTACCAAAGGTATTTCTGCAAGGGACTCATCTGCGTGATTGTAACTGTGTCAGTCCCAAGGACACGGGGGTGAGAAGAAAAATTATGCCCCGCACGCAGGGACAGAATATGCCTCCACGGAGAACTGTCTCCAGCTCCTGCTCCCCATCAAGCAGATAGCCAATCAGACTGCCTCAAGAAGCTCTTGCAAAAATATATTCATGCCTGATCTGATATGCCCGTAAGCATTCCCAGAGCAATGTTTCTTCGTTATCTGTGATTTTTGCAAGAGGCTCTCAAGTTAAGCTGACAGCTTCCGGGTGGAATAGAGTCCCATGCACCTGCCGCTGAAAGGGAACAGATTCAAGGCAAACGCGTGTCAGGAGATTCCCATTTGAGCCAGCCTTATGGAGGTCCAGTGCAGACTTTTCTGACCAAGTACCGAAGGCGAATCGCGAGAAAAATTTGGTAACATGTTGAACTTTTTCAACCAGCTTTTCGGTGATAAGAACCAGCGAGAGATCAATCGCAAGTATGAACCTGTAGTTGCTCGTATTCTTGAAGCTACTCCCGCGGTTGCGGCATTGTCGGATGATGAATTGCGTGGCCGTACGGAAAAGTACAGGGAACAGATCCGGGCCGAAGTTACAGAAATTGAAGAGCGAAAACTGGAGATCAAGACAGCACTGCGAACAGGATATATTGACGAAGAAAACAGAGAACCGCTCACACTGGAAGATCGGCAGAACTACTTTGAAGAACTGGATGAACTGGAAGACGAATGGCTGGAGGTTGCCGAAGAAACTCTGAATGAAATTTTGCCAGAGGCATTTGCCCTGGTGAAAGAGGTCTGTCGGCGACTGTCAGAGAGGGGGTCACTGAAGGTGCGAGCCAAAGAGCATGATCATGCGATCCGCAGTCGCCGTGCATACCCGGAGATTGAGGGGTCATGGGCTGTATGGCCAAATGAGTGGGAGGCAGGCGGCACGATGATCAAATGGGAAATGATTCCCTATGATGTGCAACTGATCGGGGGAACAGTTCTTCACAACGGCAATGTTGCCGAAATGAAAACAGGGGAGGGCAAAACGCTCGTTGCTGTGGCACCGGTATACCTGAATGCACTACTTGGCCGCGGCGTACACCTGATTACCGTGAATCCCTATCTGGCACAGCGGGATGCAGAATGGATGGGCCCCATCTTTGAATTTCTGGGATTGACGGTAGATGTAATTGATGGACATGATGCACACTCGGCAGGTCGTCGTGCGGCGTACCGGGCAGACATTACCTATGGAACGAATAATGAGTTCGGGTTTGATTATTTGCGGGACAATTCCTTCGTGATTGATTCCGAGCAGCTCGTACAGCGTGGCCATCACTTTGCCATTGTAGACGAGGTGGACTCGGTTCTGGTAGATGAAGCAAGGACTCCCCTCATCATCAGCGGTCCGGTACCTCAGGCCAACAAGAGCAGGTTTGATGAGCTCAAGCCCGCAGTTGAACGACTGGTGCAGGCGCAGAAGCGGCTGGTCGCCGGGTTTGTGGCGGAAGCAGAGAAGAAACTGAAGGAACGGGATCTGGCCCTGGAACGCGGCGAGGAGAAGGAAGCAAAAGAGATTGAGTCTGAGGCCGGCCTGGCACTCTTGCGGGCATCCAGAGGGTTCCCTCGCAATAGGAAGCTGATGAAGATTTTACAGGAACCGGGGGTAGAGCAGCTCAGACGGAAAACAGAGTATTTCTACCTGCAGGATAATGCGAAGAGAATGCCGATTGTGGATGACGAAATGCATTATGCACTGGACGAGAAGCAGCATGCTTTGGAGCCCACTGACCAGGGGCGCGAATTCATCGCCAAGGCAGCGGGTGCGGATGTGAACCTGTTCATTCTCCCGGATGTAGGCGAGGAAACAGCACGGCTGAAACAGGACTATGAAGAACACAAGGAGAAACTGTATGACTCCATTCGCGACCGGGAGGACCTGTCCGAGGAGAAGCGTGAACACAAGTTGCAGAATGATCTGCGGGTTCTGAAGAACACTCTCGATGAAGAGACGCGCAAATTGTATGCCGTGTATTCGGATCGTGCAGAACGATTGCACGCGATTGAGCAGCTCCTGAAAGCCTATACCCTCTATGAGCGTGATACAGAGTATATCGTGCAGGATGAGAAAGTGCAGATCGTGGATACGCACACGGGACGTGTGCTCTCGGGTCGGCGGTATTCAGACGGGCTGCACCAGGCAATTGAGGCGAAAGAGGGCGTGAAGGTTCAGGCTGCTACGCAGACCTATGCGACAATCACACTCCAGAACTACTTCCGGATGTACAGCAAGCTGGCGGGCATGACCGGGACAGCAGAAACCGAGGCAGAGGAGTTTCACAAGATATACAAGATGGATGTTGTGGTCATTCCGACCAACAAGCCCATTGACAGGGAAGACCTGGATGATCTCGTCTTCAGATCAAAGCGAGAGAAGTACAGCGCAGTGATTGAAAAGATTGAAGAATATCACGATAAGGGACAACCGGTCCTCGTCGGAACTACATCCGTAGAGGTTTCCGAAACCCTGAGTCGAATGCTGAAACGTGGACGAATTCAGCATAATGTGCTTAATGCCAAGCGAGACCGGGCAAAGCAGGAGTCCCTGATTGTGGCGGAAGCTGGAAAGCGGGGAGCAGTGACCATTGCAACCAACATGGCGGGGCGGGGAACGGATATCAAGCTCGGTTCTGGAATCGTGAAACTGGGTGGGCTTGCGATTATTGGTACAGAGCGTCATGAAAGCCGCCGGATTGATCTCCAGCTTCGCGGAAGGTCGGGACGGCAGGGAGATCCTGGAGAGAGCCAGTTCTATGTATCCCTGGAAGATGATCTGATGCGTCTGTTCGGGCCTGATCGGGTGGCAGGCGTGATGGATCGACTCAAACTTGAGGAGGGAGCGGTGATCACGCATCCGTGGGTCACCAAGAGCATTGAGCGGGCACAGAAAAAAGTGGAGCAGAATAATTTTGCCATCCGGAAACGGCAACTGGAATATGACGATGTGCTCAATTCGCAGCGGGAAGTCATCTATGACCGGCGGATGCATGCCCTCAAGGGAGAACGTTTCCGAGGGGAGATACTGGATATGCTCCACAAACTGATTGGACGGCTTGTGCAACGCTACCATGGGGCAGGGGAAATGGATGAGTTCCTGGATGAGTTGCGTCGACTCCTGTCTTTTGACTATGAGATTGACCGCCAGCGGTTCTTTGATCTTGGGGATGACGGGGTGGCGGAAGATGCATACAACAAGGCAGTGGAGCATTATGAGCGCAAGCGTCAGGTACTGGCGGTCCCGTTCTTCAGCAGCATGAAGAACATTCAGGAAAGTGCTGCAGAAAACAGACCGGAACGTGCATTTGTAGACTTTTCTGACGGGCATCGCCGACTGCGTACGGTTGTGCGGATTGAAGATGTTGTAGCGTCAGAGGGACAGGAGATTAATGACAGTCTGGAACGAACGGCAATGCTGTCCTTGATTGACGAGTACTGGACAGAACACCTGCGCTCTCTGGATGAGGTGAAGGAAGGAATTGGGCTCCGGGCCTATGGGCAGCGCGATCCGCTTGTAGAGTACAAGATGGAAGCTTTCCGGTTGTTTTCAGAGGTGATTGAGCAGATTGGCGAGCAGGTGGTGACATTTGTATTCCGGGCAGGTCCCCTGGTTGAAAAACGCGGGGGCAATACGGGGCAGGGGAGTCGAATGGATCGTCGTCGTGCCCAGGCGAAGCACCAGTCTCCTGCCCCCTCATTCGGAGTTGCGGGGAACAGCTCCAATGGAGCAGCCAGCCGGGACCCAAGCGCAAAGCGGCAACCCGTCCTGGCCGGGGAGCATGTTGGCAGGAATTCGCCCTGTCCATGCGGGAGTGGCAAGAAACACAAGCAGTGCTGCGGACGCATATAAGAGGGAAAGCGAATGCTGCATACCCTCTATATTCGGGATTACGCCATCATTGATGAACTCGAGGTTGAATTCGAACATGGTCTCAATATCCTGACCGGCGAAACAGGTGCCGGAAAATCCGTTATGGTTGGTGCTCTCAAGTTGATTCTTGGAGAGCGTGCCTCCGCAGATGCGATTCGGTCTGGTGCAAAAAAAGCAGTGATTGAGGGAGTATTTGACCATGCGGCATCGCCAGACCTGCAAAAAATTCTCCAGGAACACGAGATCCCCGAACAGCCGGTACTGATTCTGAGACGGGAAATCGCCAAAACCCACAGCCGTGGCTATATCAATGACTCCCCGGTGACGCTCCCTGTCATGCGAGGAGTTGCAGCACAGCTGATTGACTTGCACGGACAGCATGAACACCAGTCCCTGCTCAGGGTGGAGACACATCTGAAGTACGTAGATGCGTTTGGCAAACTTGCCAGCCTGCGTGCGATGTATGTACATGCCTATGAGCGGACAGAGAGCTTGCTAAGGGAGTATGAAGAGATGAGAGCCCGCCAGAGTAGCCTGGAGGCTTCCCGGGAGCGATTGGACTATGAGATTTCAGAGATTGATTCGGTCAGTCCACAGGAGGGAGAAGAAGATGCACTCAGGAATGAGATGCATCGGCTTGAGCATGCGGAACAGCTGTACAGCGCAACGGCATCTCTTCACGCAATGCTGTATGCCCGTGAAAATTCCACAGCAGACCAGCTTGTAACGGCATTAAATGAACTTCAGGAACTCGCATTAATTGACCCGATGCTGGAGACTGCCAGTCAGGAGCTGAATCAGGCATATATTTCCGTAAAGGAGATTGCAGCACTGTTACAGGAATACAACAATCAGGTGGAGTTCAACCCGACCCGACTGGAGGAGATACGGGAACGGATGGGAGAGCTGGATACGCTGAAAAGAAGGTATGGAGGCAGTATAGAAGCTGTACTTGAGTATCGTGTGCAGATTGCAGATGAGTATGAACTCGTGGCCAATTATGACGAGGCCCTTGAAAAGATGGAATGTGATCTTTCGGAAGCCAAAAGAAGCTTGTCGGACAGTGCACAGCAACTGTCCGACAAGCGTCACAAGGTTGCTGTCCAGATTGAATCTGCTATCACGGCAGAGCTTGCCAGTCTTGGAATGAAGGCAGGCCAGCTGTGTGTGCAGATTGAGAAGCAGGAAGATTTGACGGGCTGGATTATGCTAAAAGACATGGAGGCCAAGGAAAAACAGTACAAGGCCTATCGTCACGGAATGGACAGGGTGGAATTCCTGATTACGACAAATGCAGGGGAAGAGCTGCGCCCGCTTGCCCGTACAGCTTCCGGCGGAGAAATCAGCCGCATTATGCTGGCAATCAAGCGAGTTCTGGCAGAGAATGACAGGCTTCCGATCTTGGTATTTGATGAAATTGATGTTGGAATCAGCGGGGCAATCGCCCGCAAAGTAGGAGTGAGCATGGCGGATTTGGCCAGCTCTCACCAGATTATTGCCATCACCCACCTTCCGCAGATTGCCGCACTGGCGCATGCCCATTATGCAGTTGAGAAGTGTGTCTCTGACGGGAGGACCGCAACACAAATCAGAAAGCTGGGAGAAGAAGAATCTCTGGAACAGGTCGCAAAGCTGATCACGGGTGCAGAGGTTACAGATGCCATGAGGCAAAGTGCCCGCGAACTCATGGAAACAGATCATAAATCTTGAATCATGCGAACAACCGCAGCAGATATCCCCCGGCTAGTCAGTGCTTACTACACCGAAGATCCAGTCGGAGAAGTTACATTTGGCACCTCCGGTCATCGGGGATCTTCGCTTCAAGGTACCTTCAATGAATCACATATTCTGGCTGTCAGCCAGGCCATTTGTGACCTTCGTCTGCCATCTGGCCCAGTTATCATCGGGAAAGATACCCATGCCCTGTCAGAGCCTGCCTGTGCCACCGTTCTGGAGGTTTTTGCTGCGAACGGGCTTCCTGTGATTCTGGGAGAAGGATATGTTCCCACCCCAGTTATTTCCCACGCGGTTCTGGAATGGAATCGGGGCAAAACGGAGGGCATGGCAGATGCGGTGATCCTTACTCCGTCGCATAATCCGCCGGAGGATGGCGGTATCAAGTACAATCCTGTGCATGGTGGTCCAGCTTCTGGCAAAATCACAGGAGCCATTCAGAATCGGGCCCGAAAGCTTATGGCATCCGGGTTGCGGGATGTCAAACGAATTTCGTACAGAAGAGCACTGAATGCACCCGGAACCGTTTTAAGGGATTTGATGACCCCGTATGTAAAGGATCTGTCTTCGGTGATTGACATGAAAGCGATTCGAGCATCAGGGATCACGATTGGGGCAGATCCAATGGGAGGCGCAGGCGTAGACTGCTGGGAAAAGGTTGTTGAATGCCATCGGATACCAATCGCGGTGTTCAACAACAGAGTAGATCCTGCCTTCGAATTTATGCCTCTGGATCATGACGGAAAGGTGCGCATGGACTGTTCCTCTTCTCATGCTATGAAGCGTATCTCAACCTTCTGGAAAACCCACTGCTATGATATTGCTTTCGGGAATGATCCAGATGTAGATCGGCATGGAATCGTCACTCGTGGCAGAGGGCTCATGAATCCCAATCACTATCTGGCAGTGGCAGGAAAGTATTTGTTTGAGTGTCGGACAGACTGGCCACAAGATGCCTGTTTTGCAAAGACAATCGTTTCCAGCTCCATGATTGACCGGGTTGCAGAGGGTTTGGGGCGAACTTTGTACGAGACCCCCGTTGGATTCAAGTGGTTTGTAGATGGCTTGTATAACAGTTCCTGCGGGTTTGCGGGAGAGGAGAGTGCGGGGGCATCATTTCTTCGCAGGGATGGCAGGGTTTGGACAACGGACAAGGACGGCATCATTATGGGGCTTTTGGCCGGAGAGATCCTCGCAAAAACAGAGCGTGATCCGGCCGAACACTATCAGGTATTGACAGAACGCTATGGAGAGCCCGCATACAGACGGGTGGATACTCCTGCAACATCTGCCCAGAAAGAGGCGATGCTCAAGTTATCGCCGGATGACGTAACAGCAGAGACACTCGCCGGAGATCAAATTCAGTCCAAAATAACCAGTGCCCTAGGGACTCAGGAGTCAATTGGGGGGCTTAAAGTGACAACGGGGCAGGGCTGGTTTGCCGCGAGGCCATCAGGGACAGAGGCTCTCTGCAAGATCTATGCAGAGAGCTTTCTGGGAGAGGAACATCTGGTACAAATTATAGATGAGGCAAAATCAATCGTTGAGAATGCTCTCGCAAAGTATGAGCACACATGAGTGATGTCCTGCGCTTTGGCACAGATGGCTGGCGGGCTGTAATCGGGAAAGAGTTCACATTTGGCAACCTGAGTCGTCTGGCTCAGGCAACGGTCAGGTGGCTCAAGCAGTCTGCTCGCTGCCCCCGTATCGTTGTTGGACATGATACGAGGTTTATGGGGCGATTATTTGCTGAACATGTTGCACAGCAGATGTTAGATGAGGGGGCTGAAGTGGTTCTTGCAACTGGGCCTGCTCCCACACCCGCCATTAGCTGGGCAGCCAGTTTAAAGGGAATTGATGCAGGAGTCGTGATCACGGCCAGTCATAATCCCCCCGAATACAGCGGATACAAGATAAAAACCGGGCTTGGAGGGCCCGCAACTCCAGACATGACCCGTGCAGTGGAGGAGTTGATAGCACCGCATGCATCAGATCTCTCGGCAAGTGGTCATGGTTCTGTCACGGAGCAGGATATTACAGCGAGGTACCTGGAGCACTTGCAGGAAAAATTTGATCTGAATTCCATAAACCTGAAGCTCGTGCATGATCCCATGTACGGGGCGGGACAGGGGCTGTTGTCCAGGCTTCTGGGGCCTCAGATTGTCACGGAAATTCACAGTGAGATGAATCCGGGATTTGGGGGGTGTCCGCCGGAGCCGATTGAGCGTAACTTGGGAGAGTTGATGCAGCGTGTCGTGCAGGAAAAGGCACTCATTGGCATTGCAAATGATGGGGATGCAGATCGTATCGGGGTTGTTGATGAGCAGGGAGAGGTGGTTACCTCGCATCTCGTGATGGCACTTCTGGCGGCACACTTGCACAAGCATCACAACATGAAGGGAGCGATTGTACGTACATTTGCGACATCTGCCATTCTGGAAAAGATGGGGGAAGCCTGGGGATTGCCTGTAGAGACCTATCCGATCGGATTCAAGTATGTAGCTCCCCGTTTTTTGGAAACGGATGTACTTGTCGGAGGGGAAGAGTCGGGGGGAATTGCCGTCGCAGGGCATCTCCCGGAGCGGGATGGCATTTATACAGCTCTCGTAGTATTAAAGATGCTGGCAGAACGCCAGAAGTCTCTCACGGAGCTGGTGCAGGAATTATTTGATGAATTTGGACCACATGCCTACTGCCGTTCAGATGTGCATACGCAGAAGCAGCCCGAGGTCATCGCAACCCTGCAACGCACGGGAGGCTTGCGCGAAATCGCAGGCCGAGAGGTTCATTCCATGGACACGCTTGACGGATTCAAGCACTTGATGAAAGATGCATGGCTGCTGGTCCGTCCGTCAGGAACCGAACCTGTACTTCGTATCTATGCGGAGGCCCCCAGCCGTTCGGAAGCCGAAGCACTGGTACATGACACCCACATTCAGTTTGGGCTGGCAACCTGACCGACTATCCCAGGAAATACGGGGCAGGGATTCAGTTGCGAGAATTTCTCAGAATACGCCAAACAGGCGATCCTTTTGCCAGGAATGATACAGGAACCCGCAGAAACCAGCGGGTGGTGTACGCTGTGCACTTTTCTTGCAAAACCTCCCGAATTTCCCGGAAATATCACACCTTCCCAGAACGAGAACGAGGGCAACTTCAGACAAGCACGGTACCCCATTCTCGAATATGAATGTCCGTTACTGCCAGGGTTAAGTTCTGGCGAATTGATGCAGTGTACCTCTAGAATGCTGACAGTACTGGAAAATCTGTCTGAACATTGCCACGCGCCACTTCTGACAGCTTTCGGAGCGAATTCTGGCTGAATCCATTGGTGTGATCGGTGATCAGGATGCCTTCCAGATGATCATATTCGTGCTGTATAACGCGTGCCAGGATTCCGTCGGCATGGAGAGAATGCTTTTTCATCAGCTCATCCTGATACCTCACTTCCACAAATTTCGGGCGGATGACGGGAATTCCAACATGTGGAATGGAAAGACAGCCTTCAGGAAATTCTTCTTTGGACTCTGATTTCCACGCGATCTCGGGATTGATCAGTACCATGGGCTGTTCGGGGAGCATACTTCTCATTCCTTCGGGCATGTATCTCATTGGAGAAGAAATATCCACCACGAAGAGGCGTTCCGGTCGCCCCACCTGAGGGGCTGCCAGGCCGATCCCGCCGGCATTGTGCATCGTCTCCATCATGTCCTCTATCAATTCCTTCAGTTCCACGTTGACAGATGTGACTGGCATAGTCTGCTGACGCAGAGCAGGGTCACCAAACAAGCGGATCGGGAGCAGAAAATCCGTCATGGACTCCTCGGCCAGTGGCAGATTTTCGCTGACATACGGCTGCGCAGATGTGCGATCAGGGACGAGAGAGTCAAGTCCTGCAACTGCTGTCATCCCCCCAATTGTATACTTGACGGCCTTGCCCAAAAATTGCCGGCGGGAGATTTGGTGATGATCCTGGCTTTCAGACAGGCTGGATGCCCTGTCAGGCGTTCTTTCTTTGGTGATTTTCGTCATGATTCACTGATGGCAACATTTTCTGATACAGATGGTACACCTCAAGCTACTCACGGGCTATCCATGCGGTGTACTCTACTTCCGATCTGTTTTCTGGTTGCATTTTCTGCGATTGCGCAGGAAGTTGACCGGGAACAACTTGAGGCGAATCTGCGATTCCGAATTCCGGAACTGCAAGATGCCGAGATCACAATTGGGGAAATTGAATCCAGTCCATACGGAAATCTCAAGCAGGGTTCATTCACGATAAATGGTCAGCAAACGATCCGATTCCTGCTCTCCGAAGAACGGAGTCACCTGCTTCTGATCACAGCGAACCCGGTAGATATTGGTCTCACAGAGGAAGAGATTGCTGTCAAGCTGGAAGAGCAGAAAAGACAGAAAGAGGCGGAGGCTGCCGAGAATCACAGAGCATTGAGCCGGTTCGCAGAGGGGAGACCGGGCAAAGGTCCCGCGGATGCTCCCATCACGATCTATGAATTCAGCGATTTTCAATGCCCTTACTGTGCACGGGCCCGTCTCATTGTGGAGGAAATCCTGAACAAGTATCCAGAAGAGATACGTTTCGTCTACTTGCATTACCCGCTGGATATGCATGACTGGGCAAAATCTGCGGCAGTTGTAACAGAATGCGCTTCAAGGCAGGATGAATCGGCTTTTTGGATTCTGCACGACAACTTCTTTGACCGACAGGGAGAGATCACAAGTGAGTCAATGCTGGACGAGGTTCGCACTTGGCTGGGGGACACTTCTGTTGATCTTGATGTGTGGCAGGCCTGTGCCTCAGATGAATCCACGGCATCAAACCAGGAAGTTTCGCTGGAGGTTGATATCTCCACCCAGACGGCCAAACGCTTTGGCTTGTCTGGAACGCCGGCCTTCTTTGTAAACGGTCATCTCCTGAGGGGAGCACAGCCAGTAGAAGTCTTTGATGACCTGATTGGCAGGATCAAGGCTGAATTGTAGAATCAATTTTGCCGGGGGAACTCTTTGTGGAGCGAGCACCAGCCCGTGGATGGGACAGGTTCCCTGTGCTCTTTGTTGGGGGCGTATTGCGCCAAATGTTTCCCTATGGATGCATATTCACCGGCTCAGTTGGCAGGAATAGACACCTGGGAGGAGATGGCAGACCTTCCTGTACGCCCCGTACATGGCGAACAGGAAACCCGCGTTCGCCCCTGTGCTCCTTGCGGTCCCCGGTTTTTCCATAATTCCCTTTCTTTACGCAGTCATCCCGGTGGAGCCATCTGTTCCGGGTCATCAAAAAGCTCCATCTGCACCTCTCTGGGCTCGGATGGTGGAAGCGATCCCACTTCTGGTGATGCCGGCGGAGCGAGTTTCGGGAGCGTATATTTCCGATACGCTTCTCCAATCATGTTGAGTATGTCCTGTGCATTTTCGCGGGCCTCTCCCTCCGCAATCATGTTCATTCTCCCGTTCCACTTCCTGTATTCCTTCCGAAGGTATTTTCTCTTTTTCGCCTTGTCCCAGCTGGCATCAATTCCAAGCGATTCTTCCACGGAGGAATCAGCCATGGGCCAGCCCCCAAGTTCCACCAGTTTTCGATCTCGCAGCTCTTCAATTTTCTTTTCAGGAAGGCCGGAATTGGATACTATTTCATGCAGGCGGCGCAGCTGTTTGCTATGAGCAGTGCCATTTGCGGATATGACATCATAGCAGAGCTCCAGAGTCTCATACCATAATTCAGTTCCTGCGCTTTTCCGCATGCTTTTAAGCAGAGCATCTGTATCAATCTCATGTGCCTTTGCCAGCTTGAGTGCACGCCCCATCATTCCATTGTACGAGCGTAATCGCTGCTCTCTGCTGAGGCCGTCAATATGAATGGCTGCATTCACGATCCATTGATCCAGTTTCTTTTTGACGACATTAATTTCCCTATAATCAAGCAGTCCGTCTTCAATCGCAACGGCAAGTGCCAGCCTGAGTGCGACAGACTCAATTCTCCGGCACTGTTTCGCTGTCTTGATATACCCATTTCCATACAATGAACAGGAAAATCTGATTTTGCTGCTCCACAATGGTTTATCCTCTTGGCCTGCCATATTCCCGAGTGCCACGTTAATGGGATCATCCATGTCCTCAAGTCGCACAACCGCCACCAGCTTTCTTGTTCCTCCATAGGGACCAATCAATTGATCTGGCGGGAAGATGGCTACAGGGATCCATTCATGGACATGTTTTGATCGTGCATAGATCTTTCCAACCTCTACATACGACTGATAGGCCATCGTAAACGGCTCCCGGAACTCTGGCTGATTTGATATGACCGGATGAAGCTCGCCATCTGTACAGTCAAAAAGAGACACGATAAAGGCAACATCCTTCCGAAATGCCCGGCGGGGAAATTCTCCCCTCACCTCAATCTTTTTGAACTTGTGTCCACCCACGGTTAAGTTGCCGACACGAAGTTTCAGAGATGGCTTCTTCGGAGTATGTGGCATCAGGGACAGATTGTCATGGAAGATAGCTTGACGAATTTCTGGCCAGGAAATGACGTATCTAGGGCACTACAATGCCTGCCAGTTCGGAATGCAAAAAGAAGCCTGGGGAAGCCAGTCAGGAACACAGTCATGAAAGAACGACGAAAAGCAAACCGGATATGCACAAGCACCTCAGTCTTTCATAAGGTCAACGACGATCTCCTTTCTTGCACCAGATTCAACATCCTCAAAATGGCAGTGCATGATCTGATTGATGTCATACTTGTACGTAATAAGCACTTTCTGTCCAGGATCTCTTCCGGGGGGCAATTTTAGATTACTTTCCCCAATAACCCGGATAAATGCGGGGTTGATATTCTCTTCCTCATAATCACACTCCGTAACCGTACACTTGATTATTTGCTGATCATATGCAATTGTCGCATACGATTCTGTCATCGCACAGGGGATGGGAGAGCCTTTTCGGATAAGGATTGAATTTATTTCGGATGGATCGTCTTCATCCTCGTCCCATTTAAGAGCGATGGTTCCAAAATGCTTGTTGGCCACATCCTGCACCCGCAACTCGGCTGCGGATGCCTGCTGGAGTTTTGTAAGGATATCCTGATCGCTCCTGTGTCCGGCATACAGTGCAGCTCCCAAGGCCACTACCTCGTCCACATTGGCAATGCTCAGCGGTTCTTTGCCAAACACTTCCCGCACGCACTGCTGGATCGCAGGGATTCGCGTACTGCCTCCGGCGAGGATAACTCCATCCAGATCGCCAGCTTGAAGTTCGGCCCCGTCCAGCGCATTCTCGCAGCACAGGTACACCTGCGTCACGAAGCTGGATATGCTGGACTCAAATTCCTCTCGGGTTATTTCAATCACCTGTCCCTTCACGAAAATGCTGACTTTTTCCCGTCGAGAGAGGGAGTGTTTCAGGTCCTGGATTCTGCGCAAGTCACATCCCTCGTGGCTCATGCTCTCCAGAGAAACCTCTTCTCCTGTCAGCTTCTCATACTTTTCTTTTACGACAGCCTGCAGGGCTTCGTCAAAGTCCACTCCCCCCAGTCGTGCGATGCCATCACTCCAGATGACATCCACTTCTTTTCCGTCAAATCTTGCAATCGTAATGTCAAATGTCCCCCCTCCGAGGTCAAATACCGCATAGTTTCCGGCCTGGTGAAGTTTCCCGTCATAGGCATAGTACAGGGCAGCTGCCGTTGGCTCGTTAATAATGTTGGCAACCTTCAGCCCCGCGGCTTCTGCTGCCTCCATGGTTGCTTTGCGGGCTTCATTGCTGAAGTTTGCGGGTACGGTAATCACGACAGGAGCAAATGTTCCCACCCCCTCTTCGGCATAGGCAGCAATGCATGTAAGAACATGGCTGCTCAATTCCACCGGGGTCATGCTGTGAGGACCAATCTGGTAGCGTTTGGAGGTTCCCATTTCACGCTTGAATCGCGCTGCGGAGGATTTATGCTCCATGCTGTAATCTGCTGCCCACTGTCCCCATGCGTCCACTCCAACCCTCCACTCGTCGTGGATGAGTGCAACACAGGACGGCAAAAGGTACTTTCCATCCTGATCAGGGAGCATCACAGGTCTTCCGTATTCGTCAAACTGTGCCGCGGCCGAGTATGTAGTGCCCAGGTCAATTCCAATAATTGAGTTCATATGATGCTATTCCTATTCTTCAGGTTTGAATCTGTAAATGGCAACGCGTGCCGGGATCAGGATTTCTCTTTCTCTGCCACCCTGCATGACATACCCCGGTTCCAGTATCTCGGCGATCTTGCAGTCATCTTCCCGAGTGGTGGTCGGCAGGATTTTTGGATGGTCCGAAACTCCGAAGGCGTACCGATAATCACTTCCAGTCTCAGGAGTAAATGGCTGTACATCGCACTCCAGCAGAGCGTCTTCCAAAAGGGAATGGATGGATTCAAGATGGGAGATTGATTCCTCTGTATTTGTGTTTTTTATAAAGTACTGAACCGCCTGATCCACCCGGACGAAGCGGGTGACAAATTTACGAAATACTGCATTGTCGTGGCCCTGCTTTAGACGTTTCACTTCCTGCTCTCGTTCGCTGAGTGTGCTTCGCAAACTTTTGAGAGCTGACATAAATTCTTCGGTATCACTGCGCTGGCTCTGAGGCTGCTGGGAGAGGTTTGCTATGGAATCAAGTGCATGAAGGAGTATGTCCAGACGCTCTTCAATGGGCTTCAGACTGCTTGAATGCGGATCAGCCTTGGCAGGTGTTTCTTCGGGCTCTCTTGTGGTCTTGACTCTCTGATCCCGATCATTCAGCAAGCGGTGAAGGCTCTCCAGGATGGAAATAAGCTTCGCAGTGTTCTCGTCATGTCCCAGATTTGCAAGAACGGTATCCAGCTGTTTTTCAATGGCATGCAGCCTGTCTGCATGTGGGCTACTTTCCGAGGGCCTGTCCCGAGACTCCCCGGACTGTTTGATCCGGGTGAAAAGCATAAAGAGAACGGTACCAACCCCAAGCAGCCCAAAACTGATGACAAGCCAGTCTGGAAGTCTTCCAGGGCGTTCCCGGCTGATGTTCGAGGACATCACAGATGGTGTTACCTGCCTGTTTTCGCAAGTTCCAATCCCGAGTACCGTTGGAATACTCTCCAGCCACAGTTGCACTGCAGCAGTATCCGGGATACAGAGCTGTGTATCAGATGCCGAAAATATCTGGAGAGCTTGAAGCGAAGACAGCTCGTCGGGAATGGCTCCTTGCAATGGATTGCCGTCTATGCTCAAAACCTCAAGTCTGGTGAGGGAGCCGATCTCTGGGGAGAGGTTCCCGTCGAGATGATTCCGTTCAAGCCGCAGGGTACGGACATGCCCGTCTTCCACAGAAATGCCATGCCACAATCCGACAGTCTCAGCTTTTAGACGGTGCGCAAAATTCCATCCGGCCTGGTCAATCCAGTCAGCCCCCCTTGTGGACTGATACAGTGTTTCCAGTGCATCCCATTCTTCCGCTGGCAGACAGGCATGCTCCAGAACTTCCAGATTCGGTTCAAAGTTCTCATCTGGAACTGCATTCACCCGGTCGATGCAGAGGGCGGATTCGTCCAGATAGAAATTAATGGATGTCGCCTGCCGGGAATCTGTCACGAGAATTACCCCGAACAGGTTCGGGTTTTCTCCCAGCCACAGCCATTCCAGATTTGGAAGCTCTGTGATCTCCTGAGGGAGGGAGCCGGAGAGCTGGTTGGCATGCAGCCATATTCCCCGCAAATTTCGCAGTCTGCCCAGACCCTGCGGGACACTGCCTTCCAGGCGATTTCCACGAAGGTTCAGATATTCCAGCTGGATCAGGTTTCCCAGCTCTGCAGGAATCGTTCCAGACAGCAGATTTTTCTGGAGGCGAAGTCTCCGCAGGGAAGCAAGGTTTCCGATCCATGGGCCGATGGGTCCGAAGAGTTCATTGCCTTGCAAATCAAGTATCCTGAGAGCCGAAAGATTCCCCAGTTCAACAGGAAGGGTGCCGGTTAATCCATTCTCAGAAAGATCCAGCTCGGTGACTCGTCCGTTCATAACCGTGATCCCATGCCATCCTGCCAAATTCTCAGGGGCGGGGGATTCGAGATGAATGTCCCAGCTGGCATTGTTTGTCCAGCTGTTGCCACCGGTGGCAACATAGAGTGCTTTCAGTCCCTCCCAGTCGGATTCACTGATGCGCTCCTCCGTTTGCTGTGCGGTGACCTGTGGACACGCAATCAGGCAGATCAGGAGCAGGATATTTCCTGCCAGACGAGGCAAATTCTGTGCGGATCTTCGGCTCATAAACAGCAGATCGTCCTCAGTCTTGTGGACATGGCGATACCTGTCATAGTTTCTGTACGGTGTGGCCTGAAGATACGGTTCACGCAGAGAATCGCCCGCCTGTGAGTTCGCACGGAACTGTCCCGATTTCTGTTCCTGGGGAAGGCAGGAAGCTGCCGTTTCTGAATCTGTGCGGCTGAACCCGCAGCGACAGGCTAAACGCTGTACCTGCGATGGGGTGCCAGGCATGGATCCCGCCAGATCGGACCGCTTGATGATCTCGTTTATCATTTTGGACATCGGGAAGGGCATTCCGGGATGCCGGATTGACAGAGGAGGTACTGCAGCGATTTATTTGCCGAACGCACGCTCTCAGATTCCCAGCCCGCCTGTGACTTCTAGTGTATGGCCGGTAATGTAGCTGGCAAGCGGTGAAGCCATGAGGATGATTCCCGCGGCCGCCTCATCCGCTGTCCCCGGCCGTTTCAGGGGGATCGCAGCAAAGGAGGCATTCCGAACCTTTTCGGGGATCCCCAGGGCGATGGTTGTTCCCCCAACTGTATGGGTATGCCCCTCATCCACAGGGCGTGTCAGCCTTGTATCAATAAATCCGAAGGCAACGGCATTGCACCGGATTCCAAACATTCCCCATTCTCGGGCAATCGTTTTTGTCATTCCGATCACTCCCATTTTGGCCGTGGCATAATTGACCTGTCCGGTATTTCCGTGCAGGCCGGAGGTGGAAGACACATTCACAATGCACCGGTGCGGATGTGGCTGGCCGGCTTCTGTTTCCTCTTTTGCCAGGGGCCGCCATATCCCGGCAATGGCGCGGGCCAGGCGAAAGGGAGCCGTCGTATGTACATCCTGGATTCGCTGCCACTGCTCATCCGTCATCTTGTGCAACATTCCATCCCAGGTGAATCCGGCATTATTGACTAGAATATTGAGCTGCCCGCACTGCTGGATCACCTGCTGAATGAGCAGTTCAGGGGTTTTCGGGTCTGTCACATCGCCGGGCAGATCCCATGCAGTATTTCCGTCCTTCCGAATCTTCTGTGAGGCCTTTGCACATGCTTCGGCATCCAGATCATTGATGAACACCTGCGCTCCCATGTGTGCAAATTTTTGAGCGGCAGCATAGCCAATGCCATTTGCAGCTCCTGTAATCAAAATCACTTGGCCGTCAAACATGATTGTTCAGGATTTATATCGAATGGAGTGAAGAAACACCATTTTCTGCGTAACAATGCGGGTTGTACTCTCGTACGGGGGAAAGGCACTCTTGTATGCTGGGATACAAGTATACTTTCACCCTCAACTTATTGACGAATGCGAAGACTTTTAATAGGTGTCGCGGTATGTGTCTGTCTTGTATCCCCGACCCGATCCCAGTCCCTGAACGGAGATTCAGAAGACAGACCCTATCAGTCCGAATCCACGGACGAGTTTCAACCCAATATCAAACCGTCTCTTACGCTCACGAGAGCAACAGGAAACATCCGAATTGACGGAAAACTGGATGAAGACGCATGGAATGAACTGATTCCTGTACGAAACTTTTCGGAGGTCTTCCCGAACGATATGGTTCGTCCCCCGGTGGAGATGAGGGGGATGATGACCTATGATGCAGATCACCTTTATGTAGCGATTGTCGTTACGGATGATCCAGATTATATTCGTGCCAACATCAGTGATCGCGATGAGATTTGGCAGGATGACTACGCCGGAATTATCCTTGATCCCAACCGCGACGGTCAGGGCATGTATTTCATTGCATCAAACCCGTTGGGGATACAGGCGGATACATTTATTTCGCCGAATAACGAGGATGAGGGATTTGATATTCTGTTTCGGTCCGGTGGCCAGATTACAGAATATGGATACCAGATTGAGCTGGCGATTCCGTTCAAGAGTCTGCGTTTTCCGAACGCGGATTCCCAGACATGGGGAGCTACGTTCTGGGTTACCCGACCGCGCGAGAGCAGGAACCAGTATTCGTGGGCCGCAGTTACGCGGGATGATCCATGCACGAGCTGTCAACTGGGCGAAATCAATGGAATCCAGGGAGTGAAAGCTGGACGCAATCTGGAAATTCTCCCCTCGCTAACAGGTGGAGGATCGGGAGCACTTCAGGATGATGACATTCCCACATCAGGATTCAAGAATGAACGCATGACTCTGGAGCCTTCCCTGAATCTCAAGTATGGGATCACCTCCGAGGTTACCGCAGATGTGACGGTAAACCCGGATTTTAGCCAGATTGAATCGGATGAGGCCCAGATTGATGTGAACTCCACATTTGCCTTGTCCTTTGAGGAACGTCGCCCGTTCTTTCAGGAAGGATCGGGGCTGTTCAATACGGAGATTCGGACCGTGTACACCAGGTCTATTAACGATCCCATTGGGGCTGCCAAGTTGACGGGGCGTTTCGGATCCGTCGATGTAGCCTATATCGGTGCAAGAGACAACAATTCTCCGCTGCTCTTGCCCTTTGAGGAGAAGAGCCATCTTCTGGAGGGGGGACACAGTGTCTCCAACATTCTGCGGGCAAGGCACAACTTCAACAATGACTCCTTCATTGGCGCACTTCTGACAGACCGCAGGCTGGATGAGGGCGGGTCCGGGTCTACCGTCAGCATGGATGCGGCGACCAGGTTTCTGCAAAAATACATTCTCAGCGGGCAGTTCGTCTACAGCAATACGGTGGAACCAGTGGATGAAGAATTGAGTGAGGATGTGGATAATATTACATTTGGCAAGAAGGGATATACGAGTGCACTGGATGGCGAGTCGTTTGGCGGGTATGCAGCCAGAGTTGAATTTGACAGGTCTGCGCGTCACTGGTCATTTGAGGTCGGTTACGAAGCCGTGAGCCCGACATTTCGTGCAGATAACGGGTTCGTTCGCCAGAATAACAATCAGACAGCCTATATCTGGCAGGGCGTGACGATTTATCCTGAAGAGACTGTCCCATTTATAGACCGGATCAGGCCCAACATGGTAGTGGGAAGCAACTGGAATTTTGACGGATTGCAGAAAAGCTTCTTCTTTCGCCCGTCCCTGTTCATTCAGCTCAAGAAGCAGACGAATATCCAGATCAACTGGTGGTATCGGGAGGAGAATTTTTCCGGAATTCAATTTGACGGAATGACCAGAGTGAATGGATGGGTATCCAGCAATTTTAGCCGAAGAGTCAATCTGGGAGTAAATGTAAGCGTTGGTGAGTCCATTGCACGATCTGAGGATGTGCCAGAGATCGGAAACAGCTTTGATTTCCGTGTCTGGGGAGTTGTGCGTCCAACACAGCGCATGTCAATTCAGCCGCAGTTCTCCTACTCCAGGCTTTCCGACAAGGAGACGGGAGAAGACTTTTTCAGCGGGTACATCACACGGGCAAGGATAAAGTATCAATTTAGCCGTCACTTCTTCTTGCGCACAGTTGTGCAGTACAGCGACTTTTCCAAGTCACTGGAAATTGATCCGCTCCTCACCTACAAGGTCAACGCATTCACCGCTCTGCATGTCGGTTCCACGCATGATCTGGATCAGTACACGCGTACGGACGGGGCAGAGAAGTATTTCAGGCAGAGCAGTCGTCAGATCTTCTTCAAGGTGCAGTATCTCTTCCGCAGATAAAATTGACAATGTTGTATCCTGCGTCGTAAATTGTATTTGAATTTGCCTCACGACGCATGAACAGACGAACGGATCGACGAACTTTTATCAAGACGGCTTCTGCTGGTGTAGCCGGGGCCAGTCTCCTCGGCACTGTACGCGGCTTTGCCGCGCCGTCCAGCCAATTGAATGTTGCTGTCATGGGCGTGAACAGCCGGGGTGGGGTATTGGCCACCTCGTTTGCCCGGGCAGAAGGCTGCAAAGTCACGCATATCTGTGATGTAGACGAGCGTGCGGTTGCAAAATCCATCAAAGAGGTTTCCGAAGTGGGGGGCGGGCATGTCCCGACCGGAGCTGTTGATATCCGCAAGGTGCTTGAAATCCCGGATGTGGATATACTGGTCATTGCAGCACCTGATCACTGGCATGCCCCTGCTGCGATTATGGCCTTGCAGGCAGGCAAGCATGTCTATGTAGAAAAGCCTGCCAGCCATAATCCACGGGAGGCAGAGGTGCTGGTTCAGGCGCAGCAGCGGTATGACCGCATTGTCCAAATGGGCAATCAGCAGCGTTCCTCGGAGGAGTCTGCCCAGGTGATTGATGCAATCAGGGAGGGAATTATTGGTCGCCCGTATTATGCTCGTGCCTGGTATGCCAACAATCGCGGTTCCATCGGAAGGGGACAGTCTGCCCCGATTCCAGAGTGGCTGAATTATGATTTATGGCAGGGTCCCGCCCCGCGGATGCCGTATCAGGACAACCTGATTCATTATAACTGGCACTGGTTCCGGCACTGGGGGACGGGCGAAATCTGCAATAACGGGACTCACGAGATTGATGTCTGTCGGTGGGCCCTGGGAGTTGACTATCCGATCAGGGTCACCTCTTCCGGTGGACGGTATCATTATGATGATGACTGGGAGTTTTACGATACGCAGATTGCATCATTTGATTTTGCGGGGGACAAGACCATTACCTGGGATGGTCGCAGTTGCAATGCCCGTCTGGTTGAGGGCCGCGGCCGCGGTGCTTCCATTCATGGTGAATACGGGACGGTTATCATTGATCGTGATGGCTATGTGGTGTATGATCAGGATAACCGGGAAGTATGGAAACGGTCACGGATGACAGGGGAGGCAACGATGGACATTCGTGGCGGCGGCGGGCTGACAGACCGGCATATTCAAAATATGTTACAGGCGATTCGCGATGGATCTCCGCAGAATTCTCCGATTAGTGAAGGGCAAAAGAGTACACTGCTCTGCCATTTGGGGAATATTGCACAAAAAACAGGACATGTTCTTCAATGTGATCCGGCAAACGGGCGTATTCTGAATGACGGGGAGGCAATGGGCATGTGGAGCAGGGAGTATGAACCGGGCTGGGAAGTCGGGGTATGATCCTGCCCTGTTCTGGCTTTGACGGTTCTGATGTGACATTCCAGAGCATGAGATTCTGTAGACGGGACAGGAGTGTGGATGTCTCGCTCTCATCAGAGTCGTGCAGTAATGAATTTCTGTGTTACGCATCTGTTCGTTTGGTCCAGGCTTTTGTCGTCCTGCGGTTCAGGAGGAGTTGCTGGGAGGTGAACATCATATCAAAGAAAGGGAATAGGGCAGAGGAGCGTCAACATGATCTGGTATTCCAGCGAGGTCTCTCTGTACTGGAAATTTTCACGCCTCACGCAATACAAACACTCTGTGGAGACAGATGAGCCCCTTGCAAAATTCCCGGATTACAGAGAAGTATCGCTCTGAGAGTGCTTGAAGGCATATTAGGTCGGGGGAAGATGTGTTTTTGCAGGAGGCTCAGATAGTCGGCCTACTGCGCAAAATTCATCTCTGTATCCGCCATCATGCAGAATGCCTATTGACACAGACTTCCCCGACCCTGCATCCTGAACAAACAAGGGACGAAATCTGTCCAGAAGAGCCTCTTTCGTGAACAAACTGTGCAACGGAGGAGATCATCCAGCAAAATCCGCAGGGCTGTGGAACAGGTACGATCTCGGAGTGTAATACGATGCGGAATAGAGGGACTCATTCCCATGACGAGGAACGCCAGACCCCTCAGCAGGGCACAGCTTTTACGAAAGTTTCACAGCGAAGAGGCATGTCCCTGCCTTTAACAGGTGTGGGGAATCCAGGAGGATTATGTCTCCCGCCAGCAAAGCCGCAAACCTGCTGTTGCGGTCCATGCAGGAAGTACTTTACGGTAACCGAGGGCACTGTCATCCAGGATGTTTGCAAGAGGCTCAATAGACCAGTACACAGTTCTTACCGAAAACTGGCCGGGGAGATGTGGCAGGGTTTGGTGCTGTACTCCCCATTCCGTACCCACTAATTGCCAGTGATCTGACGATGACAGAGAAGCCCGTAGAGGCGATCATCAACGGCCATTTGGCGCGGATACTCCGCACGAGGAACCGGCACGATGGACCGAGAAAACGGTGTATGCAGAAAATACGGGGGTGATCCGTGATGAGCCGGGAAAGACCCCTGACATTGTTGTCAATGCTCCGCCCTATCATCCGATCTGTCTTGAAATCAAGACAGGACACCCGAGAAATGTTGATGCACAGGCGAAGGGAAGAGTAGGCAAACGACTGGAGAGAGACGGACGCAGGATTGAATCCGCCATTGCAGTTGTGCTTTCTGATGAGGTGAACAAGAACTCCCAGCGAAACCTCACCGAGACCAAACTGGAGCTTGCTGTCTACACGCTTGATGTGGAGGATACACTGGAGCGGTGGCCAAGTGAGGGATACATCGCGGGAGACATCAATTTTCTGGCTGATGTCATTGAACATACCTCGCTGTCTGCACGAAGACTGTGGGAGGGAACGAACCTTCTGGAACAGACCGTCCGCCAGTCTGCAGGACTGCTGACGGGAGACAGGAATGAGTATGTACGAAGAGAACTGGGGAACGTCCTGCGCCAGGAACCGGGAGAGCAAACGACCAGAATGACGATGGCGATTCTGGCGAATGCCGTGATTTTTCACAAGCGTCTTGCCCGGCTCCGCCCGGACGAAGTGCCCGATATCGTGACCTGCAAAACAGGATTGGACATCTACCTGAAATCCCGTGTGCTTGCCTCCTGGCGACAGATTCTCCGGATCAATTACTGGCCCATCTTTGCCCTGGCCCATGATCTGCTGGAGATCCTGCCGGATTCCGAAACGAATGTGATCGTGGCACGACTGGAAGACATGGCCTCCTCGCTGCAGAATTTTGGAGCCATAGATGTGCATGATCTGTCCGGGCGCATGTTCCAGCAGCTCATTGCCGACCGCGAGTTTCTCGCGACCTATTATACGCTTCCCGCTTCTGCCATGCTTTTGGGAGAGCTGGCCATCTCTCGTCTCCGGGTGGACTGGAATGACCACTCGCAGATTTCCAGACTGCGGGTTGGGGATTTCGCCTGTGGCACGGGGGCTCTCCTCGGGGCAGCCTGTCATGCGATCTCCTCCCGGTATCGCAGGGCCAGTGGCTATGATGGAGGAGGTCATGGTCGGAATGGACATCATGCCTGCGGCGGTGCACTTGACGGCGGCCACGCTCTCGGGCATGCACCCCGAAAGAGACTATGAAAACACGGAACTGGTCACGATCCCTTACGGAAAAACGGAACACGGGTACCGGGTAGGATCGCTGGATCTGATCATGGATGACTATGCCCCCGATGTTTTGGGGACAGGCAGGACCGGATTATCCAGCCAGCAGGCCGTACAGGAGGATCGGGAGACAGGACGGAGGATTGAGGTTCCGCACAAGTCCATGGATGTGGTCATTATGAACCCGCCGTTCACGCGGGATGTGGGGGTGGAGGGGGAGAAGGAAGGGACCTGGCTTCCCTCTCTTGCCGCATTCGGCACTACCGAGGAGGATCGGGAAAAGATAAGATGAGGGTGCGGAGAAACAGCATACAGAAAGAGCTGCAGAAAGCCCTCCGAAAAACAAACCATCAGGAGCGTCCGGCATGGCATGGAAATGTGGGGAATCCGACCTACTTTATGGATCTGGCACATGCCAAGATCCGACATGGCGGAATTATGGCACTGGTTCTGCCGGCCACTTTTGTAGCGGGGAAGGACTGGAAGAATGCTCGGGAGCTGATCCGAAGACACTACGAAGACATCATGGTTGTGAGCATCCGGACAACAGGACAGAGAGAGCGGGCATTCTCGGCCGATACCGGGATGGCAGAAATTCTCCTGATCGCAACGCGAAAGAAATTCTATACTGCAAAGTCGGGACATCGAGACGAGAAGGGGGAAGGATGGGGGCACAGCCTGGAAAGTATTCTGGCAGTCAATCTGAATCCTGACTTCGACGGTTAATTTGCGCACAGAGGCACTGGAGGGCGATTTTCACGAAAACTGAACACTACATCTGCCAGAATTTCAGACAGATTCTTCGAAGATTGACCGCAAGGAGAGGGGGCGATCAGGCAAGATTTCCCGGCTTGAACAATACCGTCTGTCTCTGCAAGGTCTCTCCCACCGCCCGGTAGAGCTTGATCCCCTCCGGGGTCGGTTTGGAGGGAATCAGGTATTCGGCTTCGGTTCCCCCGTCACGGAGAATGGAGGCTTCCACATTGGCGAGTTCGGTCAGAATTCGTTCCTCGCTCACCCGCTCTTTGGTCCCAAACATCGTATTGTACCGGTAGCGCAGAATACGGAGTAACGCAAAAGCGACAAAGCAGATCGCAATGTGGACCTGTACCCGGCGTTCCACCCAGTGAAAGATCGGGCGTATGG
The DNA here is from genome assembly GCA_965203305.1 of Rhodothermales bacterium. Taxonomy (GTDB): domain Bacteria; phylum Bacteroidota; class Rhodothermia; order Rhodothermales; family Bin80; genus Bin80. Next base: position 1,530,859 of record OZ241874.1, read on the forward strand.
CCATGGTATGCTTCAATACGCGGAAGCCCTCCTCAATCCGCCATAACTCCCCGTACTGGGCATATACCGAGGCTGCCTTCATGTCCGGCAAACTGGTCCACACCCCATGCAGACCGTCATACTGGGCATCCCGCGCAATTGCCTCCTCATGCAGGCTGACTCCCGATGGATCTACGTTCAGGAAACGCCCGCCACGCCCTTTTCCCTTCACTCCGCTTGTCAGTTCTTTCTTTCCCTTTTCTATCGCCTCCTCCCGCTTGTGGACATCTCGTTTGGCCTTCTCCGGGCAGTAGCGCAAAATGAGTCTTCGCCCGCCCAGCACATGCTCGGTGATCTTCTTGCCCGTGCGCAGTCGCTTCCAGGACTGCTTCCCCGTAATGATTTTGGTCTGTGCTTTATTCAGAGACCGCAGACGTGCGGCAACCACGTAATCACACCCAAGACTGCGCAACATGACCAGATTCTTCTCGCTCAACAGTCCCGCATCCGCCACGACAATGACACGGTCCAGGGCAAACCGTTCCTTAAGGTGCTCCAGAACAGGTTCCAGCGTCTTCACATCCGTCGTATTTCCCGGAAACAGTTCATAGGTGACCGGCAGTCCCTCTTGGGTCTGCACCAGTGCCAATACCACCTGAACCCGGTGCGGCTTCCCATCTTTGCTGAATCCCTTCCGACGAAGCTCATCTTCCACCTCGCTGGCAAAACTGAGAGAGGTTACAGCAAAAAACAGCACATTCATGCTCCCGCCAAGCATCCCCACAGTCTCCTCACACACCAGTTGCTTGATTCTGGCAATCTCCTTCTCGCTTACGGCATCCATCATCCGGTAAAACTTTTCCACCGGCACCTCCACTCCCTCCTCTTTGGACAGCAGCCGGGAATAGCCCAGCTTGCTGCCCCCGGGCGATGCCAGACGCAACAGCACGGCCTGCTTGAAGAGCCGCCGTGCCATCTTCCGCCGAGAATCCATGATTCTGTCAAATCCCATCTGGTCATATAAGGTACCGAACGCCTCATGAAATCCCATACAGATTCGGGAGACTTCTTCCAGCTTCCGGGCATCGGCAATGGGCAAAGCCTCACTTCCCTGCGGAGCTTTTCTTGCCTGGACAATGCGTTTGGCACGGGATTCATTCGGGTAGAGAGAGGGGCGTTTCTTCTCCTGCAGGCGGACAATCTCCCGTTCCGCCAGTCGAACCAGATTTTGCACCATAGGTCCGGGAGGGACACTTCCCACGGTTCGGACGACGCGCTGTCGGGAGTTTCCTTTCCTGTCGCGGTAATTCTGGATGATCTGGACACACACATTCCTGGTGGTCTTTCGGACCAGCTTTCGAACCCACATGATGGAAACAGAGCGGAGGATGAACAGAAAACACAATATACGAAAAAAATTTCAAGGAACCAAAAAATCACCAGAACTGAACACTACAATTCAGAAATCGAAAAACCCTGCCCGTAACGCACGGAAATACAGGTTTCTACCGAAATGTCAAACCAAAACCGTCGAAGTCAGGATTCTGGCAGTCAATCTGAATGAAAGACCTGGGGGACAACTGGAAGCTGCCGTTGCCGCTCGCCTGATGGAACAAGTCAGACGGGATCCATCGGCGCGTGCCGGAAGCATCAGACTGACCGCGAAGCATTCCCTGGGCAATTACTTTCGCCCCCGAACATGGTCTGCATGCGGTGTAGGAGCTGGGGATCTGGTGGAATTCATGGAGTCTCTCACGGACAGAGATCTGTTTCTTCCCCGGATGGGAAAGCCTGTGCCTGTCCCCGTTTGCCCGCTTGGTGAACTCGGACAGCGCGGAGTGTATTCACTGGACATCACGGGATGGAACAAAGAAAGAGATGGAACGACAACCGCGCGCGGTCCCTTTGACCTTGCCCCCCTGACACCAGCCCCTGCATTCCCGATCCTGTGGGGGCATGATCACAAGCGGGAGACGCGAATGATCGTATCTCCAGACAGGCAGTGCATTCCCAAAGAGGGATGCCGGGAAAGAGGGGGGAAGATGTGGGAAAACCATGCCTCACGCCTCCATGTGAACATTAATTTTCAGCTTAACTCCCAACCCCTGGCTGCCTGCCTGACCGAAAAAAATCCTTGGGAGGAAGGGCCTGGCCGAACTTTACTACAAGAAAGGAGTGGGAAATCCCTCTTGTTCTGTGGGCAAACACAACGATGGGCCTGATCTCCTTCTGGTGGGCGGGATCCCGACAGCAGAGGGCCCGCCCGGAGCTAACGGTTACAAGACACCCGGAACTGCTCATACTGGATCCGAGAAGATTCACTAGTGAGAAACTAATGAAGTTTGAAGAGATATTTCAGGAATTTCGTGAGCAAGATTTCAAGCCGGCCAATGAGGCATACCGTGACAAGGTCAGACAGGAACTGGATAGGAAGATACTGGTGGAGTTGTTGGAGTTTGACCAAAGTATCATGGAAAATCTTGAAATCCTGCGCGAACAGTGGTGCCACGAACCCAGTGTTCACGGGGGAAAGAAGACAGCCCCGCCGCGTGGGTAACAGGAAAAATGGGCTTATGCAGCGTCTGTCCGCAGAACCTCTTGCAAAAATCCCGAACAACAGAGAAAGATCGCTTTGATCGTCAAAATCAGGAGAATACACGCGAATTCTCTGGGGGTGCCAAACAAGCCTTCTGCGTATGATGGGCGAGGTTTCAGTATACAATTTCTTGACCTCATAGCTCTGGTCAGCAAATCATCCCCTACTCTTCGCGATCTCTGTAGATTTGAAGTAGTCTGCGGGCGGCATGATGAACCGTACACTTGCCCTCTGCCACTTGTTTGCGAATGTCCTGTAATGCTTTCTGCACAAGTTTGGACTTTTCAAAGTCAGCGAGGAGAACTGTTTTTGCTGTCTCAAGGACAGCAAGTTGAATATGCTGTTGCCGCTGCTCTTCCAGGTGGCCGTTTGCCTGTGCTGTGCGTTCAAGGTTCTTGATGGACTTCCAGATATCCGTAATTCCTTCGTTCTGGGTTGCACTGCTGACCAGTACTTCTGGGGTACCAAAGCGGCTGGAATACAGACCAAGTGCACGCCGGTAGGCTTTGGCGGCAGCAGATGCCCTGTCTTTTAATTCTCCGTCAGCTTTCGTGACAGCGATCAGGTCTGCTGTTTCAAGGATCCCTCGCTTGATTCCCTGCAGCTCATCTCCGGCATGTGCCAGGACCAGCAGAAGGACAATGTCCACAGTGTTTCGCACAGCATAATCTCCTTGGCCTGAGCCTACGGTTTCAATCAGAATCGGATTATATCCGGCTGCTTCGCACAGCAGGATTGCAGATCGTGTGGTGCGGGCGATCCCGCCCGAAGCAGTTCCCGAAGGGGATGGCCGAATAAATGTATTTGGGTGTTTTGCCAGCCGGGGCATGCGTGTTTTATCTCCCAGGATACTTCCTCCGGTCTGAGGGCTGGATGGATCAACAGGCAGCACAGCAATTCTGGCTCCCGATTCAACCAGCTGCATTCCCAAAACCTCAATGAGAGTACTCTTACCAACGCCAGGTGCCCCGGTAATTGCCACGCGCAGTGCAGTGCCAGCTTGTGGCATAATGAGCTCAAGCAGCCTTTCCGAAGACTCAACATGCATTTCCAGTGTACTTTCGACAAGCGTAATCCCCCGGCTCAGGCTGGCACGATCCCCGGCAAGGATGCCGTTTGCCAAAGCTTGAATCTCAGGAGTTCTGGACATGATCATTCAGTAAATGGTTCAGAATCTCGGTAGCTGCCTCCGCAATGACGGTACCGGGTCCAAAAATTGCGAGAACTCCAGCCTCGTGCAGTAGCGGATAATCCTCACTTGGAATAATCCCTCCTACCACAACCCGGATGTCTGTTCGCCGCTTATGCCGCAAAATTTCCATAAACTCGGGGACAAGGGCACGATGTGCTCCCGCAAGACTGGAAATCCCCGTGACATGAACATCATTCTCAATCGCCTGACGCGCCACCTCCGCGGGAGACTGAAACAGTGGGCCTATGTCCACATCAAATCCCAGGTCTGCAAATGCAGTTGCAATCACGCGTGCGCCGCGGTCGTGTCCGTCCAGCCCGAGTTTTGCAACCAGAATGCGTGGGCGACGACCCGTACGGGAAGCAAACTCGTCCGACAGCAGCCGTGCGCTGGCAATGGATTCATCGGTTTGCATGGCGGAAGAGTATATGCCGGTAACAGATTCGCTCTGCACAGTGTAACGCCCAAATACAGTCTCCAGTGCACGGGTAATCTCTCCCACCGTCACGCGCATGCGAGCAGCTTCCACAGCAACCTCCAGCAAATTCTGGTTCTTTTGAGATGTGGCACTTTCCAGTTTGGACAGGGATTCGCGCACCCTGTGCGGGTCTCGGGATTCTTTCAGCTTTTTCAGACCCAGGTTCTGGTTTGCGAGCACCTCTGCGTTGTCAATTCGGAGAAGAGGGGGAGCATTGGCTGTTTTTGAGCGGAATGCATTCACACCCACGATGAGTTCCTCTCCCTGATCAATATGTGCCTGCTTGACAGCGGCTGCTTCCTCTATCCGCATCTTTGGATACCCGGACACAATGGCCTGGGTCATGCCTCCCATGGCCTCAATCTCCTGAATGTGGTCCCATGCCTGGTGTGCTAGGGTATGCGTAAGATGTTCCACCAGATAAGAGCCTCCCCAGGGGTCAATGGCATGTGTCAGTTTCGATTCTTCCCGAAGAATCATTTGGGTATTCCGGGCAATTCTGGCGGCATGTGCGGAGGGAAGGGCGAGTGCCTCGTCCAGTGCATTGGTGTGCAGGGACTGTGTCTGTCCGCAGACAGCAGCAAGTGCTTCCAGAGCTGTTCGGGCTACATTGTTGTAGGGATCCTGAGCAGTGAGACTGTATCCTGATGTCTGGCAGTGCATGCGCAGGGCCATGGATCTGGGATTTTGCGGTGCAAATGGCTTGACAAGTCTGGCCCAGAGCAGCCTCGCAGCCCGGAGTTTGGCAATCTCCGTGAAGTAGTCCATTCCAATCCCGAAGAAGAAGGAAAGTCTTGGTGCAAATGCATCAATCGTTAGTCCGCGTTCCAGTCCTGTTCGGACATATTCCAGTCCGTTGGCAAGTGTATAGGCAAGTTCCAGATCCGCAGGTGCTCCGGCTTCATGCATGTGGTAACCACTGACAGATACAGGGTTAAATCGGGGCATGTTACGAGCACACCACTGGATAATGTCTCCAGCAATGCGCATGGAGGGGGCAGGCGGATAAATGTATGTATTGCGTACCATGAATTCTTTCAGAATATCATTCTGAATCGTGCCGCTGAGCTGGGAAGGGGATACTCCCGACTCTTCTGCAGCTACAATAAAGAATGCCATGACGGGCAGAACGGCTCCGTTCATGGTCATGGATACGCTCATCTTTTCCAGGGGAATCCCGTCAAAAAGGATTTTCATATCCTCTACACTGTCAATGGCTACTCCTGCCTGTCCGACATCGCCGTGTACCAGCGGGTGATCCGAATCATATCCGCGGTGGGTTGGCAGGTCGAATGCGACGGAGAGTCCGCGCTGGCCTGAGGCCAAGGCATCTTTGTAAAAGGCATTGGACTCCTCCGCAGTAGAAAAACCTGCATACTGTCTGATGGTCCACGGGCGGGAAGCATACATGGACGCATAAGGGCCTCGAAGGAAAGGAGGCAGACCGGCAGCATAATCCAAGTGCTCACATGTTTCCAGATCAGTGGCATCACGGGTACGATTGTGCTCACGGTCAGTCCCAGGGAAAATCCCCGACCGCTGGAATGGTATGGAAGCAAAATCAGGGCGCATCAGATTCCAGCAGGGTGAGCAAATGATCGGCAGCCGCTGGCAATAGCATCCCGGAATGTATCAGTACCTCTTCCTTCCTCCGGTTCTGGAGCAGGAATCCTCCAGGTGTTTCGGTAATGGCAAGATCTGCAGATTTTTCTTCTTGTATGGTACAGGCACACAGCTCCAGTACGCGAGCAAGCCAGGCAGTATGCGTCCCGTGCATCAGGACATTGGGATGCCTGCCAAGAATTTTCGCACGCAAACGCACGGCTTCCAGTGAAGTGATCAGATTCTTCTCCAGCAGGACAGATTCCTTGATCCGTTCAGAGAGGTAGGCATTGACTCCTGTCACGATTTGTTCTCCAGAGAGAACCGCTGCGCTGCGAACGGAAGCGGCATGCTGAATTTTCTTTTCAATCCATGACTGTGCTTTCCGCAATCCCCCCTTTGCTTCCATCTTCTGGAACAGCTTCCAGGCTGCGCCTCCGAGAGCATCGGTCAGGTGCTCCAGCATCCAGGAACCTGCCGCGGCATCCGCAGCAAGGCCAAGTTTTCCTTCATGTTTCAGGATCTGAAGCATTCTGAGGCCGTGTCCCAGGTCAGGCGATACAACCAGATTGCAGCCACCTGTAATTGCCGCAGCATACTGGAGCGTTCGGCGGACCAGATGCGTGTCTGGATCCAAGGCAGATTCATAGCGACGGCTCGGAACACCAACGACAGGAATCACAGTCGTGCGAGTATTATATGCTTGAAGCACTTGTGAGGCACCTATTCGCAAGGCACGTAGTCGGGCAATGTCCAGCAGGTAGCGTTCACCCACAGGGACTCGAAAGTACACATGCTTTGCGGTGCATTTTGCTCCGAGTTCCGCCATGAGGCCGGACAGTTGCGCCAGCCCGCAGGCCAGCTCCTGGACATGGGTTGCTCCCAGGTTGTGCCATGGTTCCAGATCAATGACTTGCGTCCATACTCCGATTCCCTCTGCTGCCTCAAGGGCGGAACGGGGTGATTGCTGCTCTGGAAGAAGTACTGCACCCCGAAGCTGCCCGGGATCATGTCCCCTGCTGATCGCCCGGGTTCGGAGCGTCTGGATTAGATCCCGGGTAGCTCCCGCGCCGCGAAAGAAAAGAGGGAACTCTCCAACAGGCAAATCTTGCGGGAGTGAAGCAGGTTCGGGCAGCGTGAACCCCAGAGCCTCTGCTCCTGCCTCTAGTGCAGAGGCAATATCTGCTAGGTCTGTATCAACACGGGCAAGCCATTTGGAATGAGTAAAGACATGTCCTGCCGACTGTGATGCTGTGCGCCGGTAATAGGGCTGGACAGAAATCCCTTCGGCAGGCTGCCAGGACAGGTCTTCAGAGATCAGCCGTTCCCACTCCTCGTCTTCAACCGGGGGGAAGTATTTTTGAAGATCCAGAGGTGCTCGCATCCTGATGTTCAGGGAAGTTTCCGAAAGATTTTGATGAGCTCAAAAACGGCAATCCCGCAGGCAACAGCTACATTCAGGGAATGCTTTGCACCATACTGAGGGATAGACAGAGCACAGTCAGACTGATCAATCAAAGTCTGGTCTACTCCTGAAATCTCATTGCCTATGATCAGACAAAGCGGGAACTGATTCCGGGTGACAGCAGAAACGGGCATGGACGAGTCTGTGAGTTCCAGAGAAGCAATCGTATAGCCTGACTTGCGCAATCGCTCTATCGCAACCGTTGCCCCCGGCTCATAGTTCCACGGTACAGTATCTTGGGCACCGAGTGCGGTCTTGTGTATCTGCGGATGATCCGGTGTTGCTGTAATTCCGGTGAGAACGATGCGTTCAATCAGGGCACCGTCCGAGGTGCGAAAGATGGAGCCTGTATTATGGACCGAACGGACATTGTCCACAATGAGTGTAACGGGATGGCGGGGCAGAAGTCGAACGGCTTCCGCAGATGGACGATGAATTTCTTCATGACGAAGTTTTTGCATTTCGAGTTGAGGTGATTATCGCGATTGACGGCCTTTCTGCGTCTGGAAAAAGCACCATGGCGCGCCAGTTTGCAGAGGCCACTGGGTTTGTGTGTATGGATTCCGGTCTGATGTATCGGGCTGTTGCCTTTGGATTTCTGAAGCACGGCGCAGAACAAACGGAAGCCGGCGCGGCAACCTGTCTTCCGGAGATACAGCTGGATGTACAGTGTATCCGCTCTCGCATGAGTATCTGTATTGACGGAAAAGAGGTCACCTCACAGCTTCATACCCCCCGGATTACGGAAGTATCCAGCCGGGTTGCCATGCTTTGGAATGTACGGGATTCCCTGCTTGATGTGCAACGAGGATTCGCACGCCAGTTTGGAAATGATCCAGGCATTGTAGCGGTTGGTCGGGATATGGGAACGGTTATTTTTCCAGATGCAAAGTTGAAATTCTTTGTTACTGCTTCGCTTGAAGTCCGTGCCCGCAGGCGTTTTGCCGAACTTCATCAGCCAGGAAGCCAGATCACCTTTCAGCAAGTTCGTGATGCCATTGCAGACCGGGATCGGCAGGACTCAGAGCGGAAGCTTGCTCCTCTTCAGAAGGCCCCTGATGCCGTCATTGTGAATACGGATCATCTGACTCCTGAGGAGCAGGTGCAGTTTCTGCTTGCTCATCTGTGACTGTCCCATTATTTTGGGCACGGTGGAACCATGGGGTTTCTGCGGTGGTTACACTGGATTCGCATGACACGCATGCTCCAGTGGTCTCCGGGTTTTTCTTCCTGCATGTTGTGTCTACTCAAAAATTTAATTCCGTCCGATGTTGATGCAGAGGAAGAGCATCTTTCTGATGTCGGGTCAAAATTCTTATGTCAGAAGAAAAACAGGCAATTCCAGAATCCGTATCTGAGGCGAATGATGCGCCAAAAAACGAAGATAACATAGACAAGAATGATGTAGCGGGGGGAGCCCCGAGTGACGTATCTGCTCCAGAATCCCGGTCTCTCGGGGGTGTGAGTGCAGAGGACCAGGCATCTGCAGAAATTGCGGATGCCAGTGCAGTGCCAGCAGAGGGGGAAGAGGCGTTGCCAGAATCATCCGAAACTGCCTCTGAGCAGGCCGGTGGTGCCGAGGACTCTGCTGAGTCTTCAGAAGCTGACGAGCGGGTTCAGGAGAAGGATGTCCCATCCGAATCCACAGAAACTGTCTCTGCTTCGGCTGAAGAGTCCGAACAGTTATCAGGATTATCGGAAACCGACAAGTTCGTTCAGAACGGGGAACCCCCTGAAACTGCTGCCGAATCTCCCAGTGCCGCTACCGGGCAGGAAGAGGCATTATCCGAAACTGCAGACGATGAGGCACCCAGGCTAGGATACACCGGAGAGATACTTGGAGAGGTTGTTTCCCTGTCCAGCCTGGAGGCTGAACAGGAGGCTGCGGATGAGGAGCAGGCAGCCCGGGATGATCTCGTCAGACTGATTGACAGTTCGCTGAGAAAAGTTTCGCCAGACGAGATCGTGACCGGCCGGGTAATCTCCGTTGGTGAAAAGGATGTCGTGATTGATATTGGCTTCAAGAGCGATGGGATCATTTCCAGGAATGAATTTTCGGGCGAAGTCAAGGAGGGGGAAGATGTGGATGTCTATCTCGAGCGTCTGGAAGACTATCACGGCCAGCTCCAGCTTAGCAAGGACAGAGCCGAACAGGTTCGCCGCTGGGAAGAGGTGGAAGATGCATTTAACAATGGAACGGTTCTGGAAGGGGTGATTGTGCGACGGATCAAGGGCGGGATGATTGTGAATCTGCTTGAGGGGCTGGAGGCATTTCTGCCGGGATCACAGATTGACATGCGGCCTGTGCGAGATTTTGATGCCTATCTTGACCGCAGAATGCAATTCAAGATCGTGAAGATCAATGTGGAAAACGAGAATGTTGTGGTCTCCCACAAGGCATTGATTGAGCGGGAGCTTGCCTCACAGCGGGAGAGTATACTCTCTACAATGGAGACAGGGCAGGTTCTGGAGGGAATTGCCAAGAACATCACGGATTTTGGAGTTTTCGTGGATCTGGGCGGAGTAGACGGTCTGCTCCACATTACAGACCTGACATGGGGGCGCGTATCTCATCCCACAGAGGTGGTTACGCTTGATCAGGAGCTGAAGGTTGTTGTGCTGGACTATGACAGGGAGCGCCAGCGCATTTCTCTGGGACTGAAGCAGTTGCAGCCTCATCCGTGGGAAAATATTGAAGAGCGGTACAAGGCAGGGGACATTGTGGAAGGAAAGGTTGTGTCCATTACGGATTATGGTGCATTCCTGGAGCTAGAGCAGGGGATTGAAGGGTTGGTCCATGTTTCGGAAATGAGTTGGACCGGCCATATCCGTCATCCTTCGCAGCGCGTATCTCTCGGACAGATGGTTAAGGTTTCCGTTCTGAGCATAGATCACGGTACGAAGAAAATCTCGCTTGGGATGAAGCAGTTTGAAGTGAATCCATGGGAGGGCATTGCGACCCGTTATCCTCTTGGAACGATCCTCAGGGGGCATGTGCGCAATATCACGCACTTCGGGGCATTCGTTGAGATTGAGCCGGGGATTGACGGGCTGGTCCATGTATCTGACCTGTCCTGGACCAAAACGATTCGCCATCCCAGCGAAATCATCAAGAAACGGCAGGAACTCGCTGTCGTGGTGCTTGATGTAGACGAGAAGCGGCAGCGGATTGCTCTTGGGCACAAGCAGATAGAGACGAATCCGTGGACACACCTTGCGTCGGTATACGAAACCGGTTCAGACCACAAGGCCAGAGTCGTCCGGATTGAACGGAAAGGTCTGACGGTGGAGTTGCCTCTTGAAGTGGAAGCCTATGTGCCTGCAGGGGAACTCAAGAACAAGCAGGATAGCGGATTTCCCCCCTACCAGGAGGGAGATGAGCTGGATCTGCGGGTAATTCGGCTGGATGTGAATCACAAGGAGATTGTGATGAGCGAAACAGCTCGAGAGAGGCAGAGGGAGGTACAGGAGCGTCAAAAAGATCAGAAAGCCAAGCGTTCGGAGCGCAGGGCAGAGGAAAAGGCCGTCCGCCGTCATGCGCAACGTGAGAAGGTTGCCAGCGGGCCCACTACGATTGGCGAATTGAGCGGGCTTGAATCCCTGAAGGAGAAGATGGAGAAAGAGGAGGGCGAAACTTCGGAGGCTGAAATACCTGAAGAAAAATCCACGGATTCAGGTTCACGGGATGCGGAAGCAGCTGAAGCTCCAGAAGAGTTAGTGGAAGCGAGGGAAGAGGCAGCAGAGCCGGAAACATCAATTGAAGAGGTTGTTTCCGGGGAGACGATGACAGAAACAGAGGAAGCCGAATCATCTGACAAATCGGAAGGAGATTCAGGGGCGGAGGGAGAGACGGAGGCACCGGAAGAGATGGAAGAATCGCCAGAGGCGGAGACTCCAGGGGAGTCAGCGTCTGAAGAATCGTCCGATACGGAATTCTCAAAGAAGCAGGAGCCAGAAACCAGGGTATCGGAAGAGGAGACAGAGTCCGAATTCTCGGATGATGAAGAACCAGCACCGGAAAAAGCAAAGAAATCGGAAAAATCGGACTGACAGGCAGCCGGATTGACTGGCTCGGGGGGAATTTCTCTCCCCCTGCACTGGGATAAACCTCCCCTGCAGCCTGTTCGTAAACATCATGTTTGTTCGTGAAGCCTAGGTTGCCAGATGAGTGCCAAGACTGTCCTTAGTGTACTGGGAATTTCTGACCCGGCACCGGGTCTTGTGATCGGCTCTTTGGAGGAGTCTGGAAAGGGGGGCGATATATCGGTGCATACTCCGATTGACGGGAGCCTGATTCAGTCCACAGGTTCGGCATCCCCGGAGGATGTTTCTCGTGGCTGTGAAGCCGCGCATCAGGCGTTTCTGGCGTGGCGTGTGGTTCCTGCTCCCCGCCGGGGAGAACTGGTTCGGCGGTTTGGTCAGCTTCTGCGAGAGCGCAAAGAACAATTGGGGGAGCTGGTCACACTGGAAGCAGGCAAGATTCGGTCAGAAGCGGAAGGAGAGGTCCAGGAGATGATAGATGTCTGTGACTTTGCCACTGGTCTCAGCCGCCAGCTCTACGGACTTTCTATTCAGAGTGAACGCCCGGAACATCGGCTAATGGAGCAGTGGCATCCCCTGGGGGCAATTGGTGTGATTTCGGCATTCAATTTTCCTGTGGCTGTATGGGCATGGAATGCTGCACTGGCACTGGTCTGCGGAGATCCGGTTGTCTGGAAACCCTCCGAGAAAACCCCTCTTTCTGCACTCGCGTGTCACAACCTTTTGATGAAGGCAGTCCGGGAGTTTGACGATGCTCCAGACGCACTGAGTGTAGTAGTGCAGGGCGGGCGGGACACAGGAGAGGCACTGGTGGATTTTTCGCGATTGCCTTTGATTTCGGCAACGGGCTCCGTTGCAATGGGGCGGGCAGTCGGGCAGCGCGTGGCCGCAAGGCTTGGCCGCTCACTACTGGAACTGGGTGGAAATAATGCACTCATTGTTTCTCCGGGAGCAGATATTGATCTTGCCGTAAAAGCGATCACCTTTGCAGTGGCTGGAACTGCAGGCCAGCGATGTACAACGCTTCGCAGGCTGGTTGTGCATCGGAGCATAAAACAGAGGCTGGTGTCAAGGCTTCTGCATGCGTGGGCAACCATACGTATTGGAGATCCCCGTGAGGAGGGTGTATTGATCGGCCCGCTGATTGATCAGGAGGCCGCCAGTGCAATGGAGAATGCTCTGTCTGCGGCCACTGCTCAGGGTGGACAGGTTCATGGTGGTGAGCGGGTTGCTGTCCATGTTCCTTCCGGGGGGGCTTATGTAAAGCCTGCACTGGTAGAAATCTCTCCAGAAGCCCCTATTGTGCAAACGGAAACATTTGCCCCAATCTGCTATCTACATGAATACGATGAACTGGAAGAGGCAATTAAAATTCAGAATGGTGTACCACAGGGGCTGTCCAGTGCAATCTTTACGGACAGTGTTCAGGAAGCGGAGATATTCTGTGGTCCGGCGGGGAGTGATTGCGGGATTGCCAATGTAAATATCGGGACAAGCGGGGCCGAGATTGGTGGTGCATTCGGAGGCGAAAAGGAAACCGGAGGCGGCCGCGAAAGCGGCTCCGACTCGTGGAAAAGCTATATGCGCCGCGTGACGAATACAATAAACTATGGAACAGGCCTGCCCCTGGCACAGGGGGTGGAGTTCGTCTAGAAATGCCGGAAGTTGCCCCACATATTCAGTCAGTTCCCCCCAGCGGGATTCGCCGTTTCTTTGACATTGCGGCATCCATGGAGAATGTCATCTCGCTGGGCATCGGGGAGCCAGATTTTGTTACTCCAAGCGCAATCATGGATGCTGCTGTCGCGTCGCTGGCAGCTGGGAAGACAGGTTACACCTCCAATGCCGGATTACCTGAATTGCGAGAAGCCATTGCAATACATCTGTACAATCTGTATGGATACCAGGTCAATGCGGATCAGGTTTTGATCACAGTAGGTGCCAGTGAGGCGATGCAGCTCGCGATGCTGGCCCTCCTGGAGCCGGGAGATGAGGTTTTAATTCCCGAACCGTGTTTTGTGTCCTATGGACCCGTCGCCCGGTTTGCTCATGGGAAGGTTGTATATGTTCCTACGAGTGCGGAAAACAAATTTGAAGTCACCGCCGAAGATATCGCCAGCAGAATTACTCCTCGGACCCGAATGATTTTTATCGGATATCCGAATAATCCGACCGGAGCAGTTCTGAGTCGGGAAACTCTTCAGGAGATTGCCGCGATGGCAGAAGCGAGTGATCTTGTTCTGGTTTCGGACGAAATTTATGATCAGCTCATTTACGGGAATGCCAAATGGAACGGGCATGTCAGTGCGTGGTCTGTTGATTCACTTCGCGAGCGCAGCATCATTTTGGGAGGCTTCTCCAAAGCCTATGCCATGACCGGATGGCGGCTTGGGTATGCGATTGCTCCTCCTGACATCTATGACGGACTTTACAAAGTTCATCAATACATGGTGATGAGTGCTCCGACTATTGCACAGTACGGGGCCTTGGCGGCTGTTCAGTGTTGCGCACCAGATGTAGAACGTATGCGGCAAGCCTATAATCGTCGAAGGCGGATGCTTGTAGATGGATTACGGGCTGCCGGACTTCCCACATTCGAGCCGGAGGGAGCTTTTTATTGTTTTCCTGATATCCGATCCACCGGGCTGAGTTCCGAGGAGTTTGCGGAGACCCTGATTCATGAGGAGTCTGTGGCGGTCGTACCGGGCGATGCGTTTGGTCCCAGTGGGGCGGGTTTCGTGCGATGTTCCTATGCCACAGCAGATGATCAGATCGCAGAAGCTGTCCGGCGCATAGATCAATTTGTGCAAAGATGCAAAGAATCCAGATAATCAGAATACTGATCGGGTTCGGAGTTGCTGTTGTACTCCATCTGTTACTTGGATGGGCATGGACGATGGGTGGCGGTATCGTTGCGGGTTTGTATCGTGCTCACCGTGCTTGGATTGCAGGAGGGATCGCAGTTGGACTCGGATGGGCAGTATTTGTGCTCCATGCATTGGCTGTAGCTCCCGAACCGAGTTTGCGATTATTTAATATTATGGGGGCACTCTTTGGAAACATTCCAAGTGCATTCGTTCCGGTCGGTACGGTTCTTGTCGGAATCCTTCTCGGAATGGCAGGAGGGGGGCTGGGCGGGAGTATTTTGACCTGCAGAGAGGCTATTCTCCGAGGAAAAAATCAGCAGGCAACATTTGCCACCGATCATTCTGACCTGTCTGCGAGTCCGGTTGCTTCCCCGTAATGCGCGGCTAGGCCCCAAACCTTTTCTCCGAAAAAAAAGATATGAAAAAAAAATGCAAGGAGATTCATCATACCTGTGGTTTCGTGTGTATACCTATCATTACTGCCGTCCATAGACGGATCACACACAATTTTCACCAAACAACAAATAAACCTATGAACTATCTGAAAAATGGGGGGGGGGGGACTCTTCACCATTTATAGAAGGCAAAAATCGGACAATATAGGAGAGGTTGGCAGTCATAGGTTCTGATCTTTCGGCGTGTGGTTCTGTGTGTATTTTGGGGAAGATTTCTGGCTATGCCTGTGCATTTCTGCTTATTCTTTCGGGATCAAACAGGGTTCCATTTCGGAGCATGGCACATGCGACTCCGAGGAGGCGATCTCCCACGGTTCGCAGCGCGCGTCCATGGGAGTGTCCTCGTGCCCGCAGGGCCCTGTACTTGGCTTTGGAGATGGGGTCATGCTGCATGGCCACCATGGCCCAGTGGTAGATTGCATTATTGAGGCGTTTGTGCATTGCCAGTCGTCGGACGACGGTCCGGGCTTTTCCAGATCGTTTGGTAACGGGAGCCACCCCGCACAGACATCGCAAGGCCCTATAGTCCTGTTTGCTGATCAGTTCGCCGGCTTCCGAGAGCAGGGTTGCCAGGACCGTAGTTCCAATCCCGGGCATGGATCGGAGAATCGCAATGATGCTGTGTCGGTATTCGGACTCTGTGGCTGTTTCTTCGCTTCTGGATTCATCTGTGCTGGTCTCCCCTGCCACGGGGCATTCCTCTTCCGGGGCGGGCTGTGTGGCGGCATCCATCTCATCCAGGAGAGCTTCTGTTTCACGCTTTGCCTCGCGAAGCTGTTCGTTCACCACATGCAGCAGCGCACACAGGCGCCGGATATTCCGGACGGACGCATCCAGAACACCGGGAGCGACATAGACGGACGGGCTTCGTAAAATCTGCAGGACCTGCTCCGGAGTCAGTCGACGGATGCGGTGCTTTTTCATCAATGTGGCGACTGTTTTGAGCCGTACCCGCTTCGCCCGCTCTGGGGTGGGGATGAGTTTCCAGAGTTCCAGCAGCCACAGGGTGTAGAGCATTCCGCCCAGTTCCAGGAATTGGGGGAAGTACTCATGGAGTCGCTGTCGGATCTGATTGGTGAGTTTGGTTCTCTGCTCGGTCAGATCCTCTGTCATGCGGGAGCATTCGCGCAGAGCAACCTGCTTGGCAGGCAGCGGGGAGAGCATTCGGAAGCAGTGCGGGTCGGTTCGGATGGCACTGGCGAGGACGCGTGCGTCCCGGCGGTCATCCTTGGCTCCTGCGGGGGAGAACCGGTCCCGAAAGCGATCCGACTGCTTGGGATTGATGGCGCCGACCTGGAAGCCCCGATTCAGCAGCGTGTCCACCACGGCACCGTGCGGACGCTCAATAGCAACAGCAATCTGGGCCGAGATACAGCTGACGCAAGCAAGAAGCCAAGTGATCATGTCACGCAACCCTTCCCCGGAGTGGGCAAAGGCTTTCTCTCCAAGAACAGTGCCCTCGGAGTCAAGAACGCAGACCTGATGGGAGGAATCCCCCCAGTCAATGCCGGCAAAGGCAGTGCGGTTTACTTCAGGATTCATCGTATATTTGTTCTGAAGGTGAAAAGGAATGCGGATCAGCGGTGACCGTCATCTGCCCCTATATGGGTGCTCAAGTGGCACATACTCTTCACAGGATGTCGGTCACAGCAACTCCCCGGGGTACATCTCCCCCCCGGGCATTCAAGATGCTGGGGGCTACTAGTTACTCCCGGGGAGTTCATCCGCTGTGAGAAAGTGAAACGTACGGAAGTTCTGGATACCGATCCAACCGTCCCTTCCAACGCCAACAAAACAGCAGCATTCGCCGGACTCTCCTGCCCCCTGCATCCACACCTGGAAACTACCCCATTTAATAGTTCATAAAAGATATAGGGGGGCAGGATTTGTCCTTCTATGTCTTCTCTTCACAGCTTCCAGTGCATTCGCACAGAAGACGCTTCTAATAGACCCGGTCAATGGCAGGACGGACGGGAACTGCAGTGACATAAATCCTGCGAATGACAATGGCCCGTGCACGCTGGATCGGGCCTTTGCCTTGTCCGGCAATGCCAATCGGGATGTATTCCTGATCCGGGTTCGTCGGGCAGGGGGGAGCGTTACGCTGGCCGCTCCCACGGTTGCTCTGGACAAGCGATTCAGATTCGGGACTTATGTGCAGGGAAGTGCTACTCCCGTCAAGGGGACGATCCAGTTCACGGGCACCTTTACGATTGCCACAGCGGGTGAATTTCGACTGGATCCGAACGCAAGCGTACAGTTTGCGGATGTCACCGTGAGTGCGGGGAGCAGGACTCGCCCGTTTTTCTGGATTGCGGACAAGTCAGAGGAACGGATTGCAATCACCGGTACCTTGACCATTCCCAAGGGAGAGAGCGTTCGGCTTCCTGCCCTGGTGGTCTCCAGAAGTTTTACCGTGAAAGGAGGGACCAAGGCAGGAAAGGTGAGCGAGCTGAGAGTGGGAGGTGATTTCTCCGCAGGGGATGCTGAAAACGATAGCCCCTTAACGGTCCAGAGCGGAGCTACCCTCCGAATTGACGGGGTGAATGTTGTGGCTCATTTCTGGAAGGAACTCCTTGTGGATGGTACGATTGAAGATGTGACCAAAGGGACCAAGCACCCCCTCTGGATTGCTTTCCTGAATAGAGGAGGGGGGGGAGGACGACCGGTCAATTGGTCCTATTTTCGTTGGCAGCACCTTCTATCTGCCTCTTTTTGAAGGCTTTGACCATAAGGACTGCTTTCGCATTCGGGGCAAGGGGACGATCCCTGCTGGAATTTTCGCGATTGCCATGGGGAATCTTTGTGTGGAACTGAAGCGGGTGGGGCCGGTCACGGTGTCAGGAAGCCTTAAAAACAATAGTGATGATTCCCAACGCAAGCTTTCGACGGATCTGATTTTCCCGGAGGATGTCGTGGTGGACGGGGATGTCGTGCAGTGGAACGATTCCCGGATTGTGTTTGCGAAGGCGGCCACGATCCGGGGGGATGTGGTGTTGCGGGACGGGGGGACTCCCTACACGAACACGGCTGACTATGGAGAGGCGAATACGGATGCTGATGCTGGAGTTCGCGTTGGGTGGGAAGTGAATTCCAACAAGTTTACCTGTGAATACTCCTTCGAAGTACGAAGGGATGCGAATGAGGAGGGAGGATTCGGCACCTATCATATTCCGGGGGTCCACTTCGCAGGTGAGGCAATGATCACAGGAGATCTGAACGTATACTCCAATACGCTCACCGAAATAACCACTGGGGCCAAGGCGAAAAAAACGCAGTGTGCCCCTCGCGTGCTGTTTATGGCTCCGCTTGTGGAGGATAATGCCAAAGCGGACATTCATCTGGTGTCGTCGGTTGGCGGGAACCTGGTGATAGAGGATACGGTGAGTTTTGGAGGCAAGGGGCGGGTGTACCTGGATTCGGATGCAAAGACGGTCAGTGGTGCTACTCGCCGAACAGCGCACAGTCTGCGGGTAGGTCTGGATCTTGCTGCAGGGGGACAGGCTCTCGGGATGGCGTATCCGGCCACATCCAATGCGGACGGGATGTGCACGTCGAAGGACACCCGGCTTCCGTTCGGGAATCGTCTGGTGCTGACGGATGCCGGAAAGAGCGTGATCATTGGGGATAAGACAAACGGTCTCACGCTGGGGACCTTGGTGACGCTCGGGGATCTGCGGGTAGAACCGGGCAAAGGTCTGCTCACCGTCAAGACCCTGCATGTGGGGCCGGATGCGGAACTGACGGCGAACAAGGATGTGACGGTAACCGAGTCCCTGATTCTTCAGGGGGAACTCAGCGGGGAGCTGAACGCAGCCTCCACGATCAAGAGGCTGACCTACGGCAGCCGGAACACCGACCCGGTGCAGAAGGCTGCGCTGGTCCCGATGCTGGATGCGCTTGCCGTCCATGTGGGGGATCGGGGCATCTTGCGTCTGGAGGAGGTGATCCAGACGAAGAATCTGGGACTGTGCAGCGGCACGCTGTCGCTGGTGGATGCCGAGAGCACGACGGATTCGACCCTGCATGTGACGGAGCAGATCACGGTACAGAGCGGGATGCTGCGGAAAGATGTCAATGACCCGGGGAGCCTCTCCACGGACAAGGCGAAGACGGACAAGGTAGCGGATCGCTACCTTCTGACCTATATCACGCCGGGTGCGCGCGAAGTGAAAGAGGGAGACTTAGAATGGTTTGCTCCGCGGGATGTGACCGTGAATCATGCGAAGGCAGAGATCATGGCACCGGGCGACCGTTCGCTACCTGGAAAGCTGACGGTCACCAAGGGGAAGCTTACGGTAGATGGAATGCTGACGGTGGGGACCTCTTCCCTGCATCGCACGAGTGCCACGGAGGTAGGGAGGTACAGCGTGGAGGTGGCAGCAGGGGAACTGCATACAAAGGGGCAGGACATGATGGTGCAAGGGAAAGTGACCGTGAATGGGAAGAGCAAACTGATGACCGGGGGTGGCGACCTGCATGTGCTGGGACGGGTGAACAGTGGAGCGTATGCCCACAATACCGCCCAGGTGAGTATTGCGAAGGAGGCGATGGTGGACCTGGGAGACGGCACGCTGATGCTGGGGCCGGAAGACACGAAGAAGCGGAATAATGTGCGGGACGTGGACGGATACAACAAGGGGACAGACGGGAACGGGGCCAATTCCCGGCCAGATGTGAAGCTGACGCTGGCGGGGAGTCTGAAGGCAGGCATGATCAACATTCCGAAGGGGAGCAAGGAAACGGTGCTGGACGCGAGTGCGGACAGCAGGATGCTGGGGGTCATCGTGTTTGACGGGACGAGAACCCCGAAACTGAGTGGCACGACCGAGAACGACGATGGACTGCTACGAATCCTGAGTGCCAGTGCGGACAGGAAGATGCTGACGATAGACAGTCTGTCGGCCATGCAGGGGGCGGTGGAAACGCTCAACAAGAAGGTGGTGATCACGGATGCGGTGTCCCTGCGTTCGGCCACGATCTGGCCACACACGGAAATAACGGAGTTCATGGGGGACCTCATGATCAGCGGGACCGGCGGGCTGAACACGGAACACAATGACGATGATGACCAGCGGAGTGTGAAGATCCACGGGGACTTCACACAGAGCAAAGGGACGATCAGTGGAGACCTGGCGGGGGTGAAGCTGCATCCCATGACGACGAAGACGGTGATGGGGGACCTGATGGTGGCGGCGGATGCGTCCCGCTATATTGGGAAAACGGCATCGGGCAAGATGCCGAGTCTGGTGGTGCATGGGGGCTTCCACTTTGCGAAGAAGGGGGAGCTGGATGTGCAGGTGGAGTTCACAGGCGAGGAGGGGCAGGAGGTGCTGACCGGGGACACGACGGCGTTGCACAGTGTCACGGTGAACAACGCCAAGGGACTGCTGCTGAAAAGCGATGTCAAGCAGCAGAGGATGGCGAAGCTGACGCTCCGGCAGGGGAAGATTCACAGCATGCCAAGGGACAGCATGTTTATGTGGACGGTGCAGAATGTGCAGGTGGAGCAGGAACTCCGTGGCCGGAGTTCGGCACAGGAAGGGAGCAAGTGCGGGGCAGACAATGACGAGGAGTGCAAGGCCACGATCCTGCGCGGCTCTCGCCAGTCGTATGTTGGGGGGCCGGTCGCTCGTCATTTGTTACAGGGAACGGCAGGAGACGGCTTCAAGAGCGGAGGGTATCTGTTCCCGGTGGGAATGGAAGAGGGAGACATGTCGTACTATCGTCCCTTGATTCTGCAGCTGCCCTCCGATCTGAATGACACGACCGCCGTGACCGTATCTCCGATCATGCTCCCAGAGGGAACCATGCCAGAATGGGAGGACCTCACGGTTCCGACGGCGGGAGGCAGTCTGACCCTGGATGTGTATGCCGATCTGTTCTGGAAGGTGGATCTGGGGGCGGAGTCATTGCCCACGAATACGAACATCCGGCTGGCGGCGGCAGGACTGCGGAATGTGGCAGATGCCAGTGGACTCCGGATCGTGCAGTGGGATTGTGAGTGGGAAGAGAAGGCACAGCTGGCGGGACGGGTTCCTGCCCAGGCAGATGCAGAATCGTTTGCCGTGAATGGCTATCTGAACGGAGTGGTGCACCTGACGCAGGAAGGGATTGGCTTGGGGAGCTGTGCGATCTTCGGGGTTGCGGCGAACGGGATTGAGAATCCGATTGACCAGGCCGATCTGAGCGGGGGACGGGCGAATCTGCAGTTCATCCACAACCTGCCGCTGGCAAGCCCGATAGACCTGCATCTGGGGGACATCCGAATTGGTAGTGGAATGCAGTTCCGCAGTGCCACGGGCTATCGTCCGGTGGGAGCAGGCAGTCATGTGCTGAAGATCCAGGCGGCAGGAGTGCCAGCAGAGCAGGCAATCACGAGCACGCTGTCCCTGAATCCGAACACGAATACGGTGGTGATTGCCCACGGGAGTCTGGCAGAACCGAAGCTGAAGATGCTGGACATGCGAATGACTTCGTCGGTGGCCACCAAGGCAGAGGTGCGGCTGGTGCACGGATCGGCAGATCTGGGAGCAGCGCGGGTGCAGGTGATGGATCCGATCGATCCCATGATGCCGGTAATGACCCTGGCGGGGAACCTGATGCTGGATGAAGCAACGCGGAGATACGTCTCGCTGGATCCGTCGGTGCAGGTCATGCAGGTGAAGTCCACAGATGGAGCTGTAGAGGAGTTCTACGAACTGGACCTGTACGGGTATGGGGGGCAGACGCTGGTGCTGAACCTGTCCGGGATGCGGAATGATCTGACGATCCTGGGAGTGGACCGGAACGGGGAGATCGTCCCGGTACAGACGGTGACCGGGGTGGAGGAGAGTGCAGAGCTTCCGACGGAGTTTGCGCTGCATGGCAACTATCCGAACCCGTTCAATCCGGGCACAAGAATCCAGTCTGATCTGCCAGAGAATGCGCAGGTGCAGATCCAGATTGTAGACATGCTGGGGCGGGAAGTGATCACGCTACCAGCACAGGAGATGGAGGCAGGGGCGAACCGGAGCATTGAACTGCAGGCAACCAGTCTGGCAAGCGGAACCTATCTGTATCGGTTGGTGGCAACCGGAGCAGAACATAGGCATGTGAGGACCGGACGGATGACCCTGGTGAAGTAAGGAAGAGACTGTTGAAATCTAAACAGAGCACCCCGGTACGATTAGTGTATCGGGGTGCTCCGGGTTTGCAGGGTATCACGAGGTCAGCGTTTGGTAAATTGTGTTAAATGACGTAATTTGTGGGCAGGAAAGGTTGGGATGTACTCAGGGACTCAAGCAGGAATCACGAAATTCCCATGTCAGGATTCGCCGAATGCATTAGATCTGAATACTATCTGTAACCGTCGCAGTAGAACCCTTAACAACTGCCCCCTGTGATGTCCAAACCAGAGATTGACAGTTTGCTGGAGCGTGCTCATGCGCTCGGAGGCTATCTTTGACATTGCCAGGCGATCAGAGCGTGTTCAGGCTTTGAATGAAAAACGGCTTGCGCCTGATTACTGGGAAGATGCAGATGTGGCACAGGCGAACGAGCGGGCGATTGCATCCGAGAGCGAATGGCTTGATGCATACGAGACTGTGTGCGAGCACGCCGAAGATGTGACCGTTCTTCTGGAACTCTCCGAAGAGGAGTCGGAAGATTTGGAAGATGAGATCGGAGCAAGTCTTCAGGCATTGCAAAAAGCTGTTGAATCCCTGGAATTAC
The DNA here is from genome assembly GCA_965203305.1 of Rhodothermales bacterium. GTDB lineage: Bacteria > Bacteroidota > Rhodothermia > Rhodothermales > Bin80 > Bin80. The sequence continues at coordinate 1,553,247 of OZ241874.1, forward strand.
GGAGTATGCTCTCGGGGAAAGATGATCACCGGAGTGCGATTCTGACAATCAATCCTGGTGCAGGCGGAACAGAGAGCCAGGACTGGGCCGAGATACTCCTGCGGATGTATACTCGCTATGCCGAGCGCAGTGGCTTCAAAGTCGCACTTCTCGGCCGTCAGGAAGGGGATGTTGCCGGGATCAAGAGTGCCTCACTCAGCATTCAGGGACAATTCGCATATGGATACCTGAAGGCTGAATCCGGTGTCCATCGGCTCGTGCGTATTTCCCCGTTTGACTCCAATTCACGCCGCCACACCTCCTTTGCAAGCATATTTGTGTATCCCGAAATTGACGATAGCATTGAAGTTGACCTGCGGACTGCAGATATTGAGCTACAAACATTCCGTTCAGGTGGCAAAGGCGGGCAAAATGTCAACAAGCTTGATACCGGCGTACGCCTGATCTGGACCGGAGCACTCTCAAATGGAGAAGAGGTTCGCGTCGCTGCGGAGTGCACAGAAGAACGCAGTCAACTCCAGAACAGGGAGCGGGCGATGACGATGCTCAAGAGCCGGGTCTACCGCCTGGAGCAGGCTATTCAGGAGGAAGAAAAGAACAAGCGTGAATCCCAAAAAAAGCGAATTGATTTCGGAAGTCAGATACGCTCCTACGTATTTCAGCCGTATACTATGGTCAATGACCATCGGACAGAACTCAAAATCACCGATGTGCAGTCGGTCATGGATGGAGATTTGCATGCATTCATTAAAGCATATCTGTTGCAATAATCCATGGCAGAGCGGTACCGGTATGATTACCTTGTCCTGGGGAGCGGAATTGCCGGACTGTGGTTCTCGCTTGGAGTTGCAGATCACGGGCAGGTTGCCATCATCACCAAAAAAGAGACGGCCGAGTCAAATACGAATTATGCACAGGGCGGGATTGCGGGGGTCTGGGACAAGAATGACTCCGTTCAAAGTCACATCCAGGATACCCTGATTGCCGGAGCGGGACTCTGTGATGAGAAGATAGTCCGCGATGTGGTCACCGAAGGCCCCTCTGAAATTCAGGCATTGATTGACTTCGGAGCATCCTTTACCCGATCAGGCGGACAGTTCCACTTGGGGCGCGAGGCAGGGCATGCACATGCCAGAATCCTGCATGCAAAGGATGCAACCGGACGGGAGATAGAGAAGATTCTTCTGGAAAGAATACTGTCACATCCCAACATCACAGTCTTTGATTTTCACTACGCCGTGGACCTGATTACGGAGCATCATCTAGGACAGCATGTCTCTAGACTGCGCCCGGATATCAGTTGCTACGGGGCTTACGTACTGGATGAAAGAAACGAGACTGTGCATACATTCCTGTCTCGGGTAACCCTCTTGGCAACGGGCGGATCATGTGCCGTGTACCAGCACACCACGAATCCGTCTATTGCAACGGGAGACGGGGTTGCCATGGCGTACCGTGCCAAAGCACGAGTAGCCAATATGGAGTTCGTTCAGTTTCATCCAACGGCTCTGTATCAGGGAAAATTTCATGAGGGGCGGGCATTTCTGATTTCGGAGGCTGTCAGGGGGCATGGAGGCGTTTTGCTCAACAAGAACGGAGAAGCATTCATGGAGCGGTATGATTCGCGGGCTGACCTGGCACCGCGTGATATTGTGGCTCGTGCCATTGATGACCAGCTCAAGTATCAAGGGGAAGATCATGTGTTTCTGGATCTCTCTCACATTGAAGCTGCCAAAACGGAGGAGGCCTTCCCGAATATCTTGCGTACATGTCGGATTATGGGAATTGACCCGACAACAGAACCGATTCCGGTCGTTCCCGCTGCGCACTATCAGTGTGGCGGTGTACAGACGGATGCCATGGCAAGAACCAGCATTGCGGGGCTTCTGGCAATCGGAGAGGTTGCCTGTACCGGGTTGCATGGTGCCAATCGGCTTGCGAGCAATTCTCTTCTGGAAGCAATGGTGTTCAGTCGCAGAGCTGCAAATCTGGCTCCGCAAATCGCAGCAGAGCGAACACCGAATGAATCTGTTCCAGATTGGGATGCTTCCGGTACCATACAGCAACGGGAGTGGGTGCTCATCTCCCACAATCGGGAAGAGTTGCAGCGGACGATGTGGAACTATGTGGGGATTGTTCGCTCCGATCTGAGACTTGCCAGAGCACTTCGTCGGAGCAGACTGCTGTACCAGGAAGTGGAGGATTTTTACGACCGTACAAGCATCTCCAGTGGACTCTGTGAGCTTCGCAACCTGATTGCTGTCGCTTACCTGATTATTCGCAGTGCACAGATGCGGAGAGAGAGCAGGGGGCTACACTATACACTGGATTACCCAGAGCAGGTGGCTACAGAGCGGCGACCAACTCTGGTCTAGTTCAGCTGGAACAATGATATAACAGGTCTGGTTTCACGCTGTCTATGTAGCAGCACCGCAAGAATCAGTCAGAACATGTCTGGTGAGTGCAGTGTTGCTTGACGGCAGAGAAGAGCTCGGGAGCGAGCTCCTTTTTGTTAGACTTTGTTTTGAACTGCGCCCGTCACGCATGTGAGACAGGGCGTTTTTAACATACAGCAGTTATGGAGACACCCGGACTTGAAACGCGTGTGCGTCCTCTGGTAGAGGGGATGCTGAAAGCAGGCCCGGTCTTTCTGGTTGAGTTTTCGGTACGCGGGACCCGCGGCTCTCATGCGATTGATATCTTTGTTGAAAGTGATGATTCTCTGGGGGCTGATGAGCTCGCAGAGCTAAGCAGGGAAGTTGGATTTTTGCTGGATACGGAAGACATCATGCCGGGCCCGTATGTGCTGAATGTGTCTACGCCGGGGGCAGATCGTCCACTGCGCCAGCTCCGACAGTACCAGAAACACCTCGGACGAGACCTTCGGGTTCATTATCGCGAGTCAGAAGATACATTCACAGAAATTTGCGGAGAGCTGCTTGCTGCAGAAGAGTCGCTGATTCGGATTCAGAACGGAAAAGAAGTCACAGAAATCCGTCACGACAGTATCCAGTGGGCCAAAGTGCAGCTGCCCTGGTAAGAATTATAAATGATTCATTGCAATGCACAGTAGAGATCTTGTTTCATCATTTGCCGAGATTGCCCGGGAAAAGGATATTGACCGGGATGCCCTTCAGCTTATCGTGGAGGATGTTATACGAGCCATGATCCGAACACGATTCGGATCAGACGAAGCCTTTGAAATCATTCTGAATCCAGATCACGGAGACATACAAGTTCTGCATATCCGTGAAGTGGTGGAAGATTATGATCTGTCGGATCCTGTGACACAGATTGAACTTCGGGATGCGATCAGGATTGAGGATGACTTTGAGGTGGAGGATGATGTTGCGGAAGAAATCTCCATTGACGGTTTTGGCAGACGGGCCGTACAGATGGGCAAGTATACGTTCCGCAATCGTATCCGGGACATTGAAAAAGAAAATGTGTACATAGAATACAACGATCTGATTGGGGAGCTGGTGGTCGGGGAAATCTATCAGATTCGAAGACGGGAAATTCTGGTTCTGCATAACAGGGTAGAACTGGTGATGCCACGGGAAGAGCAGATTCCCCGCGACCGGTATCGAAAGGGGGATATGCTGCGGGCAGTTGTGAAAGAGGTACGCAAGGATACAGGCAGCAATCCGCAGGTGATTATCAGTCGGACTGCCCCCCAGCTCATGGAGCGTCTGTTTGAACTGGAAGTCCCCGAGATTGACGAAGGGATTGTTGAGATCAAGGCGATTGAACGTGAGCCGGGAGATCGGGCCAAGGTCGCGGTCATCAGTCATGATGAACGCATAGATCCTGTCGGAGCGTGCGTGGGACTGAAGGGAAACCGCATCCATGCAGTTGTACGAGAGCTCAGCAATGAGAACATTGATGTCATGGAGTGGACCGAAGACCAGTTTCTGCTGATCAAGCGAGCTCTTTCTCCTTCCAATCCGATCTCCATCAATATCAATGAGGCAATGTCTCCGCCCAAGGCCAAGGTAGTTGTCAGGGCGGACGAGGTGAGTCAAGCCATCGGCAAAGGGGGGATCAACATTCGCCTTGCCTCCCGAATGACCGGAGTGGAACTGGATATCTTTCGGGAGATCCCGGAGGACGAGGAAGATGTGGAGATTGGCGAATTTGCGGATGAGTTCAGCTCGGAGATCATTGACAAGCTTCGCGAAATCGGGTGTGACTCAGCGAAGGCAGTCCTGCAGCTTTCTGTGGATGAGCTGATTCGCAGGAGTTCGCTAGAGCTAGAGGTGGCAACAAGCATTATGGAATCCATCAAAGCGGAGTTTGATGACGAAGAGGGGCAGGAACTGGAGGAAGAGGAGTTCGAATTATAGATGCACGGCATCAGTACTGTAAACCAGCGCAATAAGCCAGATGGCGCCAACCGCCACAGAAAAGAAATTCAAAAAAGTTCGGCTGCACAAGGTGGCCAAAGAGCTGAACCTGGCGATGGACACCATCGTCAGTTACCTGGAGGAACACGGACATAAAGGTGCGCTGAGCGGGAAGGGTGTCAATATGGCACTCACGGAGGAGGAGGCCTACCTTGATCTGTATGAGCATTTTGCTGAAGACCGAGAAATTCGTGCACGTGTGCAGGATCTCCGTGCTCAGCGGGAAGCAGTATTTGCCACTTCCGAAGATGAAGAAGAGGTTTCGGAAGTAGCTGAGCAGTCTACGGATGCTGTGTCTGGCACAGTTCAGGAGCCAGACTCTGAGCCAGATGTACCCTCTGCCACCAAACCGGAAGAGACTGGAGAGCCTGTCCAGGCGGGTTCTCCCGAACCAGTATCTGAACCGGAGTCGGAGGAAGAAAAGCAGGAGACAGCCCCTGATACCTCCATAGAACCTGGGCAGGAAATCGCACCAGAGAGCGACCCTGCGACTGTGGAGGCTGAAGAAACTGCTGAACCGGAAGCGGAGGAAGAACCGCAAGCCAAAGATGATTCACCGGAATCATCTGAAGAAGTTATCATCCCCGCTGCGGAGGAAAAGGAGGCAGAAGATGTGGAGCAGCAGGACACGGAAGAGGATAAAGAAGCCAGCACTCTGCTACCGGAGCCAGAGCAGCCCGCGGAAGGAATCGAATCCGGTGGGGATGATGTGATCTCGGCGGACAGATACCAGCTGCAGGGTACAAAAGTAATCGGCAAGATTGATCTGAAGACGCTTGAGGAGGATGCCGAACCCGGTATCAAACGAAGGCGCAAGCGTAAACGCAAGCGCAAAAAAGTTGCTGCGCCCGACTCTGAAACTGCAGCAAAGTCAGAAGACAAGCCGGCAGAGCAGACAGACCCCGCGAAACGCAAGCGCAGGCGCAGGAGCAAGGTGGATTCACAGGAAGTCGGACAGTCCGTACAAGAGACATTGCGTTCGCTGGATCAGGGAACAGCCCGGACGCGTCAGCGCCGCCGAAGAGCACGTCGCCAGCAGCGGGAAGAAGAACGACGCAATACCCAGATACAGCAGGAAGAAAAGGATCAGACTATTCGTGTCACCGAATTTGTATCCACAGGTGAGCTTGCAGACTTGATGGGGATTCCGGTAACGGATGTGATCAGTATGCTCCTGAGTTCCGGCATGATGGTCTCCATTAATCAGAGGCTGGATGCAGATACCATCGCTTATGTAGCAGATGAGTTCCAGTTTACCGTGGAGTTCATCACCGAATTCGGGTCGGAGGATATTGAGGTGATTGAGGATGATCCAGAAGATCTGACCCCTAGAGCCCCCGTAGTTACCGTGATGGGGCATGTAGATCATGGGAAGACATCACTGCTTGACTATGTCCGGAATGCGAGTGTGGCAGCAGGGGAGTCAGGAGGCATTACGCAACACATCGGTGCCTACAAGGTTGCCCTGGGGGATAATCGTATTGTCACCTTTCTGGACACACCGGGACATGAAGCATTCACGGCCATGCGAGCTCGCGGGGCAAAGGTGACAGACGTTGTGATCCTTGTTATTGCGGCAAATGATTCTGTGATGCCGCAGACTGTTGAAGCCATTAATCATTCTAAAGCGGCAGGGGTACCTCTGATCATCGCGATTAACAAAATTGACCTGGAACAGGCGGACACACAGCGAGTGATGAAGGAACTGTCTGATCATGGCGTTCTGGTGGAGCAGTATGGTGGCAAGGTTCAGTGTGCATTCGTATCAGCAAAGACAGGTGAGGGGATTGACGATCTTCTGGAAAAAGTGCTTCTTGAAGCAGACCTCATGGAGCTGAAAGGAAATCCCAAACGCTTTGCCAACGGCATTGTCATTGAAAGTCGTCTGGACCGCGGACGGGGGAATGTAGCAACCGTCCTTGTTCAGAACGGGACACTCAAGGTGGGAGACGCGTTTGTGGCGGGGATTTACGGTGGACGGGTTCGGGCGATGTTTGACGAATGGGATCAGCAGATCAAGTCGGTAGGACCGAGTGAGCCAGCCCTGGTACTGGGGCTTCCAGGACAGCCTACCGTAGGAGATCAGCTGGCCGGAATAGAGGACGAGTCAGAAGCACGCGAAATTGCCCAGCGCAGGCAACAGATCTGGCGCGAACAGAAGATGCGGCAGTACAAGCATGTGCGACTGGAGGATATTGGACGGCGCATGGCACTGGGAGATTTCAATGAGCTGAATCTGATTATCAAGGCGGATGTGGGGGGATCGGTGGAAGCAATCAGTGATTCTTTGCACAAGATTTCGACGGATGAGGTTGCTGTGAACATCATTCATTCGGGAGTAGGAGCAATTACGGAAAGCGATGTGATGCTGGCTTCGGCCTCCGACGCGGTGATCATCGGATTCCAGGTTCGTCCAACTGCAGGTGCCTCTGCGGCTTCAGAGCGTGAAGAGATTGACATTCGCACCTACTCCATTATTTACGATGCAATTGAGGATGTTCGAGATGCCCTGGAAGGGTTGCTTACCCCTGAAGAAACGGAGAAAATTACAGGGGTTGCTGAGGTGCGAGAGGTCTTCAAAGTCCCCAAAATTGGCTCGGTCGCAGGCTGCCATATCTCGGAGGGGCGTATTCGCCGGAGTGATACGGTACACGTTCTGAGAGAAGGAATTGTAATCTATAACGGCCGTCTTTCCTCACTTCGCCGATTCAAGGACGATGTGCGAGAAGTCGTCACCGGGTACGAATGTGGTATTGGAGTTGAAAATTACAATGACATTCAAGTCGGTGACCAGATTGAGGCCTTTGAGACGATCCAGACCAAGCGTACGCTTGAAGTATAGAAAATGAGTGTGCGGACGCAGCGCGTTGCCAGGTTGATGCACCGCGAGATTGCGGACATTATCGCTCGCGAGTTCCCTGAGAATTCCATGGTGACCGTGACTGGTGTCCGGGTCACACGAGACCTCTCCATTGTCTATGCAGATCTGAGTATTATGCTTGATTCGGCAGCGGAACGCAAAAAAGTCTTTGATGATCTGGTCAGTCAGTCTCCAGCAGTACGAAAGATTCTTGCTGGCAGGATTCGCCATCAGATGCGGGCTGTTCCAGAACTCCGTTTTTTTCTGGATGATTCCCAGGAGCATATCCGTAAAATGGATGCGTTGTTTGAGGAGATCAAAGTTCGCAATCGTGGTGAATGACGGGTTTGCCGGGGTACAAACGAAAAACCTTTCATGATCACCGAGACACCGGAGCGAATTCGAGCCAGAAAGCCAGTATCTGTACTGGACAGATCTTCCTTCCCGGGGACTGGCCTGTCGCAACAAATTCCAGGCTCGGCACTTCTCGTTGACAAGCCTTGCAGCTGGACTTCCTATGATGTGATCAGAAGACTAAAGAGGTATTTCCCAAAGTCAACGAAAATAGGACATGCGGGTACGCTTGATCCGCTGGCAACGGGATTGCTGATCTTGCTGTTTGGAAAAGCAACGAAATCGCACCACATGTTTCTTGCTCTTCCCAAGACGTATGAAGGGACAGTCCGTCTGGGGGAGGTTACGCCGTCTATGGATTCGGAAACCGAGGTTCTCGAGCGGAAAAGCACTGAGACACTTACCCTGGAACAAGTCAAATCCGCCTGTGCTGCTCATACAGGAGCAATCCAGCAGATCCCTCCGATGTATTCTGCTGTCAAGGTAAATGGAGAGCGTCTGTACAAAAAGGCAAGAAGGGGGGAATCGGTCCCCCGTCGTCCCAATACGGTTACGATTCACGCTCTTGAGGTTCTGGATATACATGGAGCGGATGTGCGTTTTCGGGTGCGATGCAGCAAGGGGACCTATATCCGGGTGCTGGCGCATGATGTAGGGCAGCATTTACATGTTGGCGGGCACCTGACGAGGCTTCGTCGTACAGCAATCGGGGAGTACAATGTCCAGCAGTCATTTACGGTGGAAGAGTTAACTGCCATCCTTGAGAATACATGATTTTTGAGCGAGGGCTGGATGCCATAACCCGGCGAACGGACAGCGTTCTGACTGTGGGAACATTTGATGGTGTGCATCTGGGGCACAGGAAGATCATTCACGATCTTGTAAAGCGTACGAGAAGTATAGATGGAACCAGTACGCTAATTACCTTTGACCCGCATCCGAGGGAAGTACTTTTTCGGCAGTCCCTGCCCAAATTGACCACCATAGAAGAACGTGCGGCTATTCTGGAGTCTCTTGGACTGGATCGAATGATTGTATTGCCGTTCACCGAAGAATTTTCCCGGCTGAGTCCAGAAGACTTCGTGACAGAGCTACTTGTGAAACGCACAGGGATACGAACGATTATAGTCGGGCATGATCATCGGTTCGGGCAGGGCAGAAGGGGAGATGTTAATCTGCTGGCTTCCATGGGCAAGCAGTATGGTTTTGATGTGGGAGTGATCAGCCCCTATATACACGGTGAGCAGGCGGTTTCTTCCCGAGGGATACGCTCTATACTGGAGGAGGGAGATGTAGCATTTGCTGCCAAACTGATGGCTCGGTCACATTCGCTGACCGGAGAGGTAATTCATGGTGCCGCTCGGGGCAGGAAACTGGGATATCCTACGGCAAATGTACGATTGACAGATCCCGGGAAAGTCGTTCCTGCTCACGGAATTTATGTTGTAATGGCTGAGGTTTCGGGGGAGCGCAATGGAGGGATGATGAGTATTGGAGTGCGTCCGGCGATTAAGAACAGTGAAGGCGTGCATCTGGAAGTGCATTTGTTTGATTTTGAGCGCACGATCTATGGCGAGGAGCTGGTGGTGCACTTCATCAAGAGGCTTCGGGGCGAACTGGACTTTGTCTCCATGGAGCAGCTGCAGGAAGCCATGCAGAAGGACGAGATTGCTGCCAGAAAAATTTTGGATGCTCTTGGGGAAGTTTCAGAGTAGCAAAATTATGGGGCTTATATACCTGAGGGCCCATCTCACGATGGAACCGGTACACGTACACTTGACGGGTCATCGGGGTCCCCAGCGAGATCGCCCCTCGCACGTCCAGATGCCCCATGCCCTGGAGCCCGCAAGATGTTCGCGGCCGCATTCAGATCCGCGTGTTCTTCATAGCCACAGCCCAAGCACACAAACTTGCGCAATGTGGCCCGGCTGTTCCTGTCTACATGCCCGCACTGACTGCTGGTCTGACTGGTGTACGCTGCTACCACATAGAGAACGAGAACGCACTTGTACCCCAGCATCTGGACCAGCTGGGCGGGGGCACCTTCCAGCAAAACCCGGTTGAGCCCCGCTTTCTGCCGGACATTCGTCCCCGGATTCTCTAGTGTCCCACTGGCAGACCCGGTCATCCCCTTGATGTCCAGCTTTTCCACTTTCACCGTGGATGCTTTCTTCGCAATCCGGGCACTGTTCTGGTGATTTCGGTCATGCCGGCAGTTCTTCTCCTTCTCGCTCAGACGGGCAATCTGTTCCTTTGTTTTCTTCGCCCGGTTCGACATCTCCGGTCGTCCGTCCTTCTTCTGCCGTGCCAGTTGCCGGGCAAACTTCCGCTGCTTACGCTTTTTCTTGGTGGCATAGATGCCTTTGGTCGGCTTGTCAATCACCTCCGCCGGCGTATCATCCGAGTAGACCACGGCGATCATGCCACTGGCGTTCCGGTCAATCCCCGCCGTGACTCCATTGTCCACCCGCACCGGCTCGGCAATCTCGTAGGTCACCGACACATACCACTTGTTCCCGCGTTTGCTGACGCGTGCCTGTCTCGGGACTCCATCGGGATACGGATTCTCGCCCCGTCGACGGAGCCGCACCTTCCCGACTCTGGGGATATGAATCTTCCCGTCCCTGATCTTGACATCCTGTGGAATTGTGAAGGAGGGAGCGGTTTTGTGCTTGGCGTGAAACCGGGGCTTGCGGGCCCGGTCGGCAAAGCAGTTCTCGAATGCCTGCGAAAGCTCCCGCACGGTGTGGCGAACACAGGCAAAGGAGTATTCCTGCAGCCATGCATACTCCGGGCTGTTCCGCAGTTTGGTGAACTCCGTGAAGAGGGTCTGCCATTGCGTGGATGGCACCTGTGTGCCGTTCTCCTTGGCCTCCGCATATTCTTTCTGATTCTTTGCCAGGAAAAAATTCCAGACGAAGCGGCAGGCCCCGCACATCCCATGAAGCTGGTGTTCCTGCTCCTCATCGGGAAGCATACGGAACGTTATGCCGCGATAGGTCTTGCCTGCCTTTGCCATGGTGACTGTCAGTGTTCTCTCTCAACCTGCGGGCCGATACAATGGTTCACTCCTCATGGGCCCTCAGATATATAAGCCCCCTTGATTAATTTTTTTCCACGGATCCGCTGCCACCACGCCTTCCCGTTCTTGTAAAGGGATTTTTTCCATGCCGGGGATTTTTCTTTGCGAATTTCATCTCGCAGTGCAGAGACCACTTCAAAGGATTGGCTGGGCAGTGGGGAGGAATCAACAAGCCCTAGAACATACTCCGGGAACGTGGACTCTTTCCCGAAATACATGTCCCAGAGTTCAATCTGGGTGTCTGGAAGCAGCGAGTCATCCCACGGACGGTACCCCCACCGCACCTCCTCTAGTTCGGTTACCACATCCGATGCCAGTTCCAGGCAACAGGGGCAATTTTTCCGCCGTATGATACAGAATCCAATTTCCCCGGGAATTGCACTGGCGTACCAGCCAAGAAACTGCCCCATATGGTGGAATTTCTCGTAGGGGGGAGTCCATAATCTCCGGACTAGCCGGGTGGAGTGATATCCGAGACATGTCTGCCAACATATTTCGCCAAGCAGTGTTCCCTTAGCAATGTCGTAGACACGCACAAACCCTTCTTTGGAAAATGTTCTCCCGCTGTGTATCGCCTGTTCCCATGCCTTGCAAGCTGCTTCCGAGATATTGCCGGCCAAATACTCGGACTCCATCCGGGGACTCATTCCACCTCCGATGTGGACAAGGATTTCTTCCATGTGACGGAACTCTCCTGCCTCAATGATGACGGCACACTCTCTTTCCATGGAAGGGAGAGCCAGTCGGGGAGAGAAATGGTCGGGGAGATAGTATCTTGAGACAGGAGGATTCGAGATCCTGCGGGACCCACAGTATGTCTCCTGCGCTTGTTCCTTTATTGGGTTTCCCAGGTCAGGGTTTGATTTTATCGAATGAGACATGTGCACTGGAGAATTTTATTGGCTACCCTGCGCCGCCACCCCCAAGATCAGAAATCAGTATCAGCGTGATTGAAATGACCGCTGCACTTACCCCAATCACCCAGAGCAACGCACGGTACTTCGTATCCTGTGACTCGCGAAGTGCAGCAATCAATGCATTCTGTGCGTCAATCTTCGCCTCCAGCCGGGCCGTTGTGTTGATGCTTGCCATGTTCTCAATGTAGAGTGAAAGTTGGAGGCAGAGGCGGGAACCTTTTCCTTTCTATATAATAGGGACTTATAAAGGAAACTGTACGCAGAAACCTCATGCGGCCGGACTCCTTTCTGTCATTTGACGGGTCATCGGGGAACCCAGCGGTTCACCCCTCGCGCGTCCAGTTGCCCCAGTCCCCGAGGCCAAGATGTTCGCGGCAGCATTCAGATCCGCGTGTTCCGCATGTCCACAGGACATACACCTGAATTTGCGCAGGGAGGCACGATTGCCCGCGTCCCTGTGTCCGCACCTGCTACAGTCTTGGCTCGTATACGCGGCCATCACACACAGAACCGCCAGACACTTGTAGCCGAACATTTGCACCAGTTGCCCCGGCGCGCCTTCCAGCAGCACCCGGTTCAGCCCCGCCTTCGCTTTGACATTCTTGCCCGGATTCTCTGCGGTTGCCCGGGCAGAGGCGGTCATGCTTTTCACCTTCAGATTCTCCACCACCACCACAGGGGCTTCCTTCGCGATCTTCGCACTGTTCTGGTGATTGCGGTTATGACTGAAGTTTGCCAGATAGGTGCTGCACTTCTGTACCTTGGACTGGGTCTTCCTGGCCCGGTTGGACATCTCTTTCCGACCGTCTGCTTTCTGCCGGGCCTTCTGCCTTGCCAGTTTCCGCTCATACCTGCGTTTCCGCAACCGTACCCGCTTGTCCGCTTCACTCTCCAGCACCTCGGGTTCCCTGCCGTCGCTGTAGGCCACGGCGATCATGCCGTTGGCGTTCCGGTCAATCCCGGCAACCACTCCGTTGTCTGGAATCACAGGGGCAGCGATCTCATACAGAACCGTAACATACCACCTGCCTCTTTCCTTGAAGATCGTCGCAGACTTTGGCGCTCCTTCGGGATAGGGATTCCCTCCTCGTCTGCGAATCCGCATATACCCCCGTTTCGGGATCCAAATCTTCCCGTCCCTGATCTTGACATCCTGCGGAATCGTACAGGAGGGGCGTGTGCGATCTCTGGACTTAAATCGGGGCTTGCCGGCCCGGTCGGCAAAGCAGTTCTCGAATGCCTGCGACAGCTGTTTCAGCGTGTGGCGAACACAGGCAGAGGAGTATTCCTGCAGCCATGTATACTTCGGGCTGTTCCGCAGTTTGGTGAACTCCGTGAAGAGGGTCTGCCATTGCGTGGATGGCACCTGTGTGCCGTTCTCCTTGGCCTCCGCATATTCTTTCTGGTTCTTTGCCAGGAAGAAATTCCAGACGAATCGGCACGCCCCGCACATGGCAAGCAGGAAGAGGGCATTGTCCCGCGTAACAGGAATCAGCCTGTAGCGCACCCCACGATACGCTTTCCCGTTCCGTGTTTCTGTCATCTATTCCACCGGTGCTGCTGGAAGCACTTGGAAACCCCGAACCAGACGCGCTGTTCCATATTTGTTACAGTTTCCTGTATAACTCCCCATTATAACTTCATTCCGCCGAGTTTTCAGTCCATGCGGATCTTTCTAGATAATTTCCCCTCTTCCTTCCCTGCTTGTGCTTCCGGGTTCACGGGAGCAGGTTGTGGTTGCTTTTCGCCTGATATTCTTGTTCTCCCGTTACAAAATAACAGGACTATCAACTCCGATTTCTGGCTGGAGACTTTCCAGTACTGGCCGTGCTGGATCGTTTTCCAGAAGAAAATCCTGAATATATTGACAGATTTCTTCCGGAGTTACTTCCTCCCAAGTCCATTCCTGCTGTCCGGCAGACACCAGTGAAACCAGTCTCCCCCAGGTGGGTGCTTCTTCTCCCGGTTCCGGACGGACTAGAACGACATTTCCCGCCTCGGCATGGTGCGGAGAAAAGACAGTGCGCGAGTATTCCCCAGTCCTGTCTGCAATTCCAAAGGGTATGGGGAAGAAGAAAGATCTGTGATTTCCTGTCATTGCCAAAACAATCCTATTGATTTTAGGGTGTCTGGCATAGGGAAGGAGGCTTTTGTGCGGTATTCCCCTGCCCCTTAGCCAGACACTGAAAAGATGACCTCTACACCTGCTTATACGTTTCTGGGGCAGGGAAGTTCCTGAAAGGGGCTTACCGTTCCAGCCCACATGCGTCTTTCCGCAGGGACTGTGTCTGGACTGTCCTGGAATCCCTATTACATGCCTTTTGAAAATCTTCCGTGATCTTCTCCTTGCAAATCAACGCTCCCTCGAGGTCATAGACATGACGGGCACAGATTGCCCCCAGTACCTGTGCTCCCTCCCACTTCTTCTCCACGTTCAAGTGGTACAGTGCACTTTCAGAAATGGCACACTGGTTGTACTCTTCCAGGGCAGGACGCATGTGTTCCTGCATCATGTGAACACTGGTTTTGACTGCTTGTGCGGCGGAGTGAATCTGTTCCGCGCCCCATCCCGGGTTTGCCATAGATTTACGGAACCATGATGGATGATCAAACCTGTACAGCCCTTCCACCTGCCGAGTCGCACAGTCATTGATCCGTTCCTGGAATATGCCGACAGTGCTTCGGATGTTTTTGAGTGGCCCCATCCACTCAAAAGGAGTCGGTTCCTTGGTACGTTCCCCCTCTGCTCCTGCCCGTTCAATGGGAACAACATGCAATTTCATTCTGCTGCTCCTCTCTGCTTTGGATTGTTTTTTCATTGTCATAGGGTTTTCATCTCCAGAAAATCCAAACAGCGCAGTTCTGAAAATGTTCCCGCTTTGGGGAACCTTCCAAAGACTGAAATGTGTTATATTGGAATACATTCACCAATGTACACAAGCCCATGAACGAAGAAGAAAGAAAAGATGTGCTCGACTACCTTCATCAGCTCACACGGGAGCAGGCAGCAGTCCCATGGCAAAAGACAAAATCTTTTGAGGAACTCTGTATCTACCTGTATCCCTACGTAACCGATCCGTATATGAACGAGTCTGCGATTCGGGTACTGGCGCAGGAGAAATTCGATGATATCTGTCAGGAAAAAGGAGTAGCTCATCACTTTCTGCCCCGCATTATTGATGTGAAGGGGCAAGCCAGCGAAGGCTATAATCATTGTCATGTCCTGATTCCCCTGGAACAGGGGGAAATGATCGAGAAAGAAGATCCGGCCCACGTTATTGTGCGGGGAGGGGAAAAGTTCAGGAACGCAGTCGTGTGTGTGGATAAGGTTCTAGTTCCTTACGGGGAAGATGCGAAATTGGAATTTGAGCCTGTTGACTGGAACAGATTTCATGAACAGGGGGGATGGGGCAGACGAAGCTGATGCAGGACGCGGGAAAATATGTTCTCCCTTCCCTCCATGATATTCTGGAGGACATACGGCACGAGATCAAGAGAAAAGACTTCTCTGCGGTCCGCAATGCGGAAGTCACGCTCTCCTATGTCGTGTGGCAGATGAGCACTTCCTTCGAGGAGAGGGGACAAGCCTATCTGAAAATCAGTCAGGAAATTCAGAAAGACCCGGAACGGCGCAGATACCAGAATAAAAAGTGGTTCCTGCGCAAGCTGGAAATTATCTGACAGATAATTTCGGGGAGGGGGAACTATCCTGCTGCGGAAAAAACTGTGCGCAGCGGGAGCAGCAGGGAAATGATCACCGCACTTGACCCGTCAAGTGTACGTGTACCGGTTCCATCGTGAGATGGGCCCTCAGGTATATAAGCCCCAAAATTATGGGAATTATCCAGTAAAATCCGCAGGGGTGCGACAGGGGAACAGACCCTGTTCCACGGCGTACTTGTTCTCTAGGAGATATCCCAAATGAAACGATGAACAAGATTACAGGCTTTCGAGACAGAGGAGCGGCCAAACACTTTCACGGACGCAAAACGATCCTGTTGTAGTTCCAGAAGGCACTTGCGGAGTCCATGGAATCCAAAGGCGGAACCATATTTCTAATTCAAGGACCTCCGGGGGTGGGCAAAACTGCTCTCCTGGCAAAATGCTGGGATGAGGCTGAAGAGCGGGGTTGGGGAGTAGCAGAGATTGATCCAGAAGACTTGTGGAATCCAGACGAGTTGCGGAAAACGCTTGGTCTTCCCCCGCAAAGGGTGGGGAAAACAACGGGGTGGGGACTGGATAAAATCTTCAACTTCTTTCGGAAAACCGAGACGCAGATCAATGCCCCTCTGGACACTCCCGCAGATATTCTCAGGCTGGAAACAGCCCCTGTTTTGCTTGTCTTGGATGAGGCCCAGCATTTGGGAGAAGACGGCGGAGTCCCGGAAGAGCACCGCAAATCAGTGCGTACTCTCCTGGATCAGATTCACAATAGTAAACTAGAAAGGCCTGTCATCCTGCTGGCGGGCGGGCTGGGCATGACATTTCAGGCATTGAAAGCACTGGGCATATCCCGGATGGCAGAGGACTGCATGTTTGATATGGAACCCCTGGAGAAAGAGGAAGAGCGGTTGATCATCCGGGACTGGCTCAAGAAAGCGGGGGAAGCGACAGGAGACGTCACGCACTGGATAGACACGATCACCACAGAGACATACCAGTGGCCGAGACATGTTGATTCCTACGCACGGAATGCCGCACAGATACTTAAGGCGAACGATGGGCGGATGACCCCGGAGTTGCTGTGTCTCGTCATGGAGAAAGGACGGGCACGTCGCTGGAAGTACTATCAAGCCCGACTGGATGGGGTGGACAGCGATGACATCATCCGCTTGGTGAAGATATTTCGTACTGCGCAGGAACAGGTCGACAAAAAAGAGCTTTTGGAGAGATTGGGCGAAGCCGTGTTTGCACAAGTGGTCAGTCAAGGCGTTCTCTACCGTAAAAATGACTTCTACACGATCCCCATCCCGTCCCTGCACAAGTACTTGACGGAACGCGCTGCGCATATCCGTGAGGTGGAAGCACGCCGCAGGCGAGATCGTAAGGACAGGGATCAGGACACAGACATGGGGATGGAGAGGTAACCTCTCTTGCGGATTTTGCTGGATAAATCCCAAAATTATCAGGTTCGGCCCTTTCAGAAATCCCAAACCACGGAGAAATGTTACCCCGAGAATGCTTACGGGCACGGTAAGGCAGATATATGGGATTTCGCCAGAACCTCTTCGCGCCAAGATTAATCCACCGAAATCTGCTGTAATGCCTCTCCTCTCTTGGCGAATTGAGTCCGTCTATACAGCAAGCGCAGAACCTTCCCCGAACAAAATTTGCAAGTGGGCAGGCTCCGCACCATTTGTGGAAGCCAAAAATCGGGCGATACAAGAGAGGTCTGGATTCATATGTTCTGATCTCTTGGCGTGCTGTTCCGTGTATTTTTGGGGGAAGATTTCTGGCTATACCTGTGCCCCTCTGCTTGCTCTCTCAGGATCAAACAGGGTTCCATTTCGGAGCATGGCACATGCGACTCCGAGGAGGCGATCTCCCAAGGCTCGCAATGCGCGTCCATGAGAGTGTCCTCGCGCCCGGAGGGCCTGATACTTGGCCCTGGAGACGGGGTCGTGCTGCGCAGCCACCCTGCGCCCAATGGTACATCGCATTGTTGGGGCGTGGTTGCACTGCCAGTCGTGGAGGGGACGATCCGTACTTTTCTGGAGCGTTTGGTAATGGGAGCCACCCCGCACAGACATCGCAAGGCCGTATAGTCCTGTTTCTGGATCAGTTCGCCAGCTTCCGAGAGCAGAGTTGACAGGACTGTACTTCCGATCCCGGGCATAGATCGGAGAATCGCCATGTTGCTGTGTCGGCATTCGGAAACTGTGGCAGTCTATTCGCGTGTGGATCCATCCGCTCCTGTCTCCACTGCCGAGGAGTGTTCCTTTTCCAATGCAGTCTGTGTGGCGGCATCCATCTCAGTAAGGAGAGCATCTGCTTTGCGCTTCGCGTTGCGAAGCTGTCGGTTCACAATGTGCAGCATCTCTGTCAGAAGACACTGGACATGATGGATGGAAGCCTCCAGAATCCTGGGAGCCACATGGACGGACGGGCTTCGTAAAATCTGCAGGACCTGTTCTGGGGTCATTTGACGGATATGATGCTTCTTCATCAATGTGGAGACCTTTTCGAGGCGTACCCGCTTCGCACGCTCCGGGGTGGGGATGAGCTCCCAGAGTTCCAGCAGTCATGTGCTGTAGAGCACCCCACCTAGGTCAAGGAACTGGGGGAAATATTGCTGGAGTCGTTGCCGGATCTGAGTGGCGAGTTTGGTTCTCTGCTCTGTCAGCTCCTCCGCCCTTCGGGAGCGTTCGCGCAGAGCGACCTGCTCGGCAGGCAGAGGGGAGAGCATCTGGAAGCAGTGCGGGTCGGTCCGGATGGCACTGGCGAGTATGTGTGCATCCCTGCGGTCATCCTTGGCTTCTGCGGTGGAGAACCGGTCCCAGAGGCGGTCCGACTGTTCGGGATTGATGGAGCCGATCTCAAAGCCACGATGCAGCAGCGTGTCCACCACGGAGCCTGGCGGGAGCTCAATGGCAACGGAAATCTGCGCCGAGATACCGTTTGAACAGGCAGGTATCCAAGCGATCATATCGTGCACCCCCTCCTCGGAGTGGCGAAAGGGTTTTTCTCCAAGAACGGTGCCCTCAGAGTCAAGAACGCAGAACTGATGGGAGGTCCAGTCAATGCCTGCAAACACAGTACGAGCCTCTTGCAAAAATCCCGCATGACAAGGAACTACTGCTCTGGGAATGCCTGCAGGCATATTAGATCGGGGTACAGGGATATTTTTGCAAGAGCTTGTGTACGTTTTACTTCAGGGTTCATCGTATATCTGTTCTGATGGTGGATAACATGCAGATCGGATGTGACGTTCATCATCCCCTGCATTGGTGCTCGGTGGCACAGACTTTACAGGATACAGGTCATGGCAACTCCTCAAGAGTTCAAGATACCGGGGCTATCAGTTACTCCCAAGGGGTGATCCGCTGTGAAAGAATGAAACTTACGGAAGGTATAGTTACGAATGTAACTTCCCCTCCTAACTGCAATAGAGCATCAGTATTCGCCGGACTCTCCTGACTACTTTTCTATGCCCACACCTGTAATCTGCCATGTTTAGCAGTTTACAAAAGATGTGTAGGGTGAGTTCAGTCGCAACCTCCTGAGTTCACACAAATGTATGTCGGTTTCCCCTGTTCAGTCTGTTGCCAGATGGATATCTCTTTGAGAGGATGTGCAATTTTCCGGCTTGTAGAGGAGGCCGTGGGCATGGTGCAGGAAATGCCTGAATCATATTGCAGTCCGCCGGAAGGCTTTCCCATTCACTGTGATATTCCCGTTTCAATTGTGCCAGATTCTGAATAATCAGTCATAATATGAGGGCATTCCCTTCTCTCAGAGAGACCGCCTCTTTGGGGGCTTATATGCGCGAGTGCGCACAGGAACCTGCCACACCTGTATTTGTATCATGCCGTAATACAGACGAATACAAAAAAATTGCCAATCCAGGATGTATCCCGCATGGCGGTTTTTACAAAAGCCTGTGCCCGCAAGCGAGCAGGTCTCCCCGATGGTGAACCCTGTAGCCAAGTATTTTCACGGGAGAGCAGACCACCTGAAGACTTTCAGGAAGTGGATGGATCGGGCGGAAAAACAGGAACGGGGAACCAGTTTTCTGGTGCAGGGACCACCAGGTGTAGGGAAAACAGCCCTGCTCTATGAGTGCAGGAAGAGGGCACACGAGGAGGGGTGGATTACAGCCCTGATTTCCACAAATGCACTCTGGGATCCGGATATTTTGCGACATGATCTGGGAAAAAGCACAGGTGCAGAGCTGACGGAAATCTTTGGAGAACTCGGGATCACGGCAGGTGGAGTAACGGGAAGTGCGAAGCTGGGTGGAAAGATGAACCCCGCAAAAGAACATACGAAGAAGATACTGGCGAGTGCGAAAGCCCCTCTTCTTCTGATACTGGATGAAGCCCAGACGCTAGCCATTCCCGGTGTGCTTCCTGAAGCACAGAGAGAAGTGACTGTTCCCCTGCTGGAGAGTATCCATCTGGGTACAATGGGAACCCCCGTTATACTGCTTGCAGGGGGACTCGGCAAGACGGCGGATATCTTTGATGATCTCGGCATATCCAGGCATAAGGACGGATGCCTGATAGAACTCCATGCACTCAAAAAAGAGAATGAACGGGCTATACTCACGGACTGGCTCGTGAAGGAAGGGAAAGCCAAGGGAGATGTCACGTCCTGGGTGGAGAAAATCATGCAGGAGACCCACGGATGGGGCCAGCATATTAATGCCTACAAAGAAGCGGCTGTGGATCATCTCCAGGAAACAGGGGGAGAAATGAACTCAGAGGGGTTAGGACTTGTAGTCGCGGCCGGGGCGGAACTTCGTCGGAAATACTACGAGGGGCGGGTACTTAAATTTGTGGCACAAGAGCGGAGAAGTCTTGCAAGGATCATGACAGAGATTCCGAGGGACGGGTTCCTGGAGGAAGACGACATACTGAACCCGCTAGTGAAGGAGTACGGAGCGGAGAGGGGGAGAGAGTTATTTTTTCTGTCTGCGCAGAAGGGTGTATTTTATTATAATAACGACAGGGGGGCCTATTCCGCTCCGATCCCGTCCATGCGGGACTGGCTGATGAAGCACTTTCCTCCGAAAAAAGATTTCGGATCGTGAGAAAATGCGGGATGCAAATGCGGGACAGATTCTGAGAGGTACAGGAGAGTAGCAGGACGGAAATATTCTGGCGAGATATTAGCAGTGTTCCCCGGCACAATCATGTCCAAAATTCCAGAATGTATGTATCCCATGCGATCTTGTGTTCTGTTCAGATTCGTGTCATTTCCAGATGCTTCGTACAGGTGGTCAGCCTGTTTTGCTGGAGCAGTCATTGCTCTGAGAATGTTTCTTGGCATAGTGAGGTGGCTATGTGAGGATTTCGCTGTGGACTCACCATGCCAGGCAACCAAAGTGCCACAGCGTGCTGTTTCTGTGGATACTCACATGAAGCTCTTGCAAAAATACATTCACACTTGATCAGGTGGTGTGCCTGTAAGCATTCCTTGAGCAATATTTCTTCGTTATCCGTGATTTTTTCAAGAGGTTCCCCTCGCTGGTCACTCTCCTCGTGATGCTGTATCTCCACCATAATGATGACAGCAGAGCCGAAAAAGACCGTGAAGAATGATCCTGACGGGTGTTTCTGCGTTTGCATTCTGTAGCGAATTGGAACGGCCCAGACACACTGACAGATGCTGGAAGCATCAGAAATTCTTCAGGAACGGGATGTAAAAATTGCGGAGCCCTACAGGCAACAGCTGGACGAACTGGTTGCAGAGTGCCATCAGTATCTTCCTGCTGTCAATGAGACGATGATCCGGCGGGCGTTCAACCTCAGCTACTGGGCGCACAGAAATGATCAACGCGCTTCAGGTGAACTCTATATCTCGCATCCACTTGCCGTTGCTCGCATTGTTGCCAGAGAAATCCGGCTGGACGATACCAGTGTTGGGGCAGCTCTGCTGCATGATGTGGTGGAAGATACCGATTTGACCGTCGAAATCATTCGATCCGAATTTGGGGAGCAGATGGCCCTGTTGATTGACGGGCTCACCAAAATTCGGGGAATCTATACGAACCGTGCACTGGGACAGGCCGAAAATGTGCGGAAACTCATCCTGTCCATGGCTCAGGATGTGCGGGTGATCTTCGTGAAGTTTGCAGATCGGCTGCACAACATGAAGACTCTGGAATCCCTTCCCAAAGCCAAACAACTCAAGATTGCGACAGAAACGCTCCGCCTGTTTGCACCACTGGCACACCGTTTTGGGCTGCAGCGCATCAAAAGTGAACTGGAGGACCTGGCGCTCAGGGTGATTGAACCAGAAGCGTATTCTGCGATCATTTCTGGGCTGAAAGGAAGCAGACAGGAGCGGGAAGCACAT
The DNA here is from genome assembly GCA_965203305.1 of Rhodothermales bacterium. GTDB lineage: Bacteria > Bacteroidota > Rhodothermia > Rhodothermales > Bin80 > Bin80. The sequence continues at coordinate 1,574,886 of OZ241874.1, forward strand.
ATACGCCGGTTTATTGAGCCGCTCCGCAAAAACCTTGAAAAGCAAGGATTTGATTTCGAAATTAAAGGACGGTCCAAGAATCTGTATTCGATTTTCCGAAAAATGCGGGTGCAGAGCAAGCCACTGGAAGAAATCTACGATGTGTTTGCGATTCGAATCATACTGAAAACGGATGGCGGAAAAGGCAAAGAGGATTGCTGGCGGGTATATTCTATTGTGACGGATTTGTACAAGCCGATTCCGGAACGCTTCAGAGATTTTATTTCGGTTCCCAAGTCAAATGGATACCAGAGCCTGCATACAACTGTTCTGGATGCAGAGGGGCACCGAATGGAGGTCCAGATCCGGACACAGGAAATGCACGAGATCGCTGAACGTGGCGTAGCTGCGCACTGGAAGTACAAGGAAGGCGTAGAGAAAATGGATACCCAGATGGATCAGTTCCTGACATGGGTTCACGACCTCATGGAAAATCCTGATGCTGAGCAGGCAACAGAGTTCGTGCAGGAGTTCAGCCTGGATCTCTATACAGACGAGATTTATGTGTTCACTCCAAGGGGAGATCTAAAGACTCTGCCGAAAGGGGCCACGCCGGTAGACTTCGCCTTCCAGATACATACGGATGTTGGCTTTCACTGCATTGGTGCCAAAGTAAATGGCAAGATGGTTCCGCTATCTCACAAGCTCCGAAGTGGAGATCAGGTTGAGGTAATTACATCAAAAAAAATGACTGCCAATTCCGGGTGGATCAAGTTTGTGGTGACTCACAAGGCACGCAGTCGTATTCGCCACCGAATCAATGAAGAGCGTCGAGAGGCGATACGATATGGTCGGAAGCTCTTGGAAAAGAAAGCGAAACGTTCCAAAATTTCGCTAACGGAAGCCGAGTTTATACGACTGGCGGCACAGTTCAAGTATTCCACGCCGGAACAGATGTTCTATGAAATCTCCTCTGGCCTTCTGGATGTACAGGATCTGATTCTGTATCTGCGTACAGGAGATGCACCTGAATCTGAGGAGATGGAGGAGGAACAGGAATCTCCGATCTCTTTTCTGGAACATGCACAGAGCAGCGGTTCCGAAACGCTGCTCATCAATGGGGAACGCATCAAGGGAATCGCCACGGTGTATGCTTCCTGTTGTAATCCGATTCCAGGCGATGCTGTTTTTGGGTATACCAGCAAAGCTGGTTCCATCAACATTCACCGTACGGGGTGTCGGAATGCGGCACACCTGCTGATCAACCATCCTGATCGGATTCAGTCCTGTGCATGGAGTCGACAGAAAGATGTTCGATTTGTTGTAGGGCTGCGTGTGATCGGAGAGGATAGAGTTGGAATTATTCACGATCTGACCACTGTAATCTCCAGAAACCTGAAAACGAACATACGTTCTCTCACATTGAAGACGGAAGATGGATTTTTTGAGGGAACGCTCATCCTTCAGGTCAGTGATTTGCGGCATCTCAAGCGTTTGATTGAGCGCATCAAACGGGTAGAAAGTGTTCAGGGGGTGTATCGCTTTGAAGAATAAGCCAGGCAGGAATTTCCCGCGAATTGTAGCTGTTGATTACGGTACCCAAAGAGTGGGCCTGTCACTGGCAGACCCTCTGCGATTATTTGCACAACCTCTGGATACCTGTAGTCCGAAATTTGCCATAGAACAACTTGTAGCTCTTCATGAACGTGAAACAATCGGTACGATTGTTATTGGCTGGCCTCTCCACGAAGATGGATCAGAAGGGGAGGCCACGCACCGGGTAGACAGATACATTCGGCAATTGGAAACACAGCTGCCGGATGTGGAAATCATACGGTGGGATGAACGGTATACGTCTGAGGAGGCAAAATCACGGCTGTCTGCCAGGAAAGGTAAAAAGAAACCAGGCTATGTTGATCAAGTCGCGGCTTGTATCATTCTAGAGGATTATCTGGATTCAATTCCCGAAACCACAAGCTCTGAATAACGTACGCACAGGAATAATATCGTTTCAGAACATGCGCAATACGAGTACAATACTTTTGATCATAGTTGTTCTGCTTCTGGGGTTTGCAGGCTGTGCTGGCTGCGGGACTTACAACAACCTGATTGGACAGGAGGAAGCGGTTGAAGAGGCTTGGGGGAATGTTCAGACCGCATATCAGCGGCGAGCGGACCTGATTCCCAATCTTGTAAGTACGGTGAGAGCGGCTGGGGATTTTGAGCAGGAAACCCTGCAGGCAGTCACCGAAGCGAGGGCACGGGCAACATCCATCAATGTATCGGCAGACGATCTTCGCGATCCCGCAAGTCTGGCACAATTCCAGCAGGCCCAGTCTCAACTATCAGGTGCTTTGGGCAGACTGCTGGTTGTCAGTGAGAATTATCCGCAGTTGCAGGCGACCGCAGGATTTCGCGACTTGCAGGTTCAACTGGAGGGCACGGAAAATCGTATCAACACAGCACGAACGAGATACAATGGTTCCGTAAGGCAGTACAACACGGCCATTCGCCAATTCCCGGCGGCCATATTTGCCGGGATGTTCGGTCACAGTCGCCGGTCTCCATTTGAGGCAGAAAGCGAAGCACAAGATGCACCTGAGGTTGATTTTGGTTCATAGCAAAAGTACGAGAGACTGGCCTCTCCCGATTGTATTGGCTCTGTTCCTTGTCGTGCCTCACCAGAGCCAGGCACGGCAGCAGCAGATTATTGTGGATGAAGCGGGCGTATTGACCCCTCAGGAAGAGCAGCGGCTGTCGCTCGTTTTGCGGCTGTACGCAGACAGTACATCAAATCAGATTGCCATCCGTACTCTGTCATCACTGGACGGGCAAAATATCGCAGAATATGCAACAGAACTGGGGCAATCTCTCGGAGTCGGCCAGTCAGAAAATGACAATGGTGTACTGATTGTTGTTAGCACCGGGGATCGGGAAGTGTTCATTGCTGTGGGATATGGACTGGAGGGAGCAATTCCCGATGCATTGGCTGGTCGAATTGTACGAGATGTCGTTGTCCCGAATTTCAGGGAAGGGAGGTATTACGCAGGGTTGGCCGGAGCAGTTGATGCAATTATGTTGGCGGCCGCAGGTGAATACACTGCGGAATCACTGCCCCAGCGAAACGTATCAAGCAGGGGGAGTGATCTGGGAGGCGTGATTCTGTTTTTGATGGTACTGGTATTTGCAATTACAATGATAGTGCGAAACAGAGGGGGAGGCAGAGGTCCCAAGCGCAGATATGGCGACAGTGATATTCTCCCGCTCATGTTTTTATTGGGGCATGCCAGCGGCCGGGGAGCAAGTGGATTCGGGGGCGGTTTTGGCGGTGGTGGAGGGTTCGGTGGTGGATTCGGAGGAGGATTTGGTGGTGGTGGTTTTGGAGGAGGAGGTGCTGGCGGGAGCTGGTAGAAGTGGTTAATCAGGCTCCATGTGGCTTGCTCGGAGTCGCAGTGAGTTCAGGATATATAAGCCGGATGGATCGAATCGAATTGCTGTTACAGCTTTATGAAGACGACAAATCAGATCCATTTACCCAGTTTGCACTTGGATTCGAGTACCAGAAAATGGGGCAGTTGAACGACGCACTTCGGTGGTATGAGGCCCTTGTAGAATCCACTCCAAGCTATACTGGAGTCTACTATCACCTGGGGAAGTTGTATGCGGAACTGGGTCGTCCCAAAGATGCTTCAAGGATATATAAAGACGGGATTCAAGTTTGCAATCTACTGGGGGAGAACAAAGATCGTGCTGAGTTACAACAGGCTTTGATGGAGATGGAAGATGAGTAAGGAATATTCCCCACTTGTTGCTGCGGAGCAGACTAGTAGCACCCAAGGCTATTTTCAAGCTACTCGCACGGCAACTTGGGGATTTTTAATGGCACTGCCATTGATTATTCTCTATGAAGTCGGAATCGTATGGGTTAACAGTGGCAGATCCGACGTAATTCGTATTTCCTCAGAGAGTGTGATCAAACGATTTTTTTCCAGTTTTGGACTCACACATGAGCTGATTCTTCTAGGAATTGTTTTAGCCACAGGCATTGCTATTCTTGTCTGGGAGCGGAAGAAGAAAGTTGAGTTCAGCACCCGTTATCCAGGCTGGATACTTCTTGAGAGTGCCGTGTATGCAGTGGTACTGGCCTTTTTTGTATCAGGAGTTACACAGATGTTGTTGTCTCCATTACTGATGATTCAGGAGATGCAGAGTCAGAGTCTGGCGATGCAACTGGTGCTCTCGCTGGGCGCAGGCATTTATGAGGAGTTGCTGTTTCGGGTGCTGCTTGTGGGAGGGTTGTTCTGGATATTAAGGTATGCTTTTCCAAATCAGCGGACACTCATGTATATCATTGCAGCGGTGATTGGTGCCGTGAGTTTCAGTTTGGTCCACCATATCGGAAGCTTGGGAGATCCATGGGCATTTGATGTATTTCTCTTCAGAGCCATCTTCGGACTAGTATTCAACATTGTCTTTTTGATAAGAGGGTTTGCCGTTGTCGCGTGGACACATGCCCTCTATGATGTCATGGTCGTTACGGGGTTCTTTTCGTTGCTGCAGGGCGGATAGAAAGAGTCAGTGTTGACAGAGCTTTTTCACGCCGGCAATGAGCCGGTCAACCTCTTCCTGGTTGGTGTAGCAGGAAATCCCCGCTCGAATCAGTCCCTCAAGTCCCAATCTCTCTACGACCGTAGTGGCATAGAAATCACCGTGTGAGAGAAATAAGCCATATGCACTCAGTTGTCTGCAGGCTTCTTCCGAGGTAAGCCCCCGGATGGTAAAACTGACGGTTGGAATACGGGGCTCGGATGGGGCTGGACCGTAGCAGTTCACACCATCTATGTCATGCAGATTTTCCCACAGGTGCTGAAAGAGCAGCCTTGTCCGCTCGTGAAGTGCATGATATGTAGCTTTGAGGGCAGCACGTTGAGAGCGATCAGAAGTCAGAGATGCAAGGTAATCAACGGATGCTGCGGAGCCAGCAATCGCTTCATGGCTGAGTGTCCCTGTTTCCAGGCGTTCGGGTGCCCGTGAGCCTGCCGGTCTCAGACGGGGAACATCCAGATGTTCAAGCAATTCTTTCCGCCCGTACAGTATGCCCGCATGCGGTCCATAGAATTTGTAGGGGGAGCAGGCGAAAAAGTCACATCCCAGATCCTGCACATCACACAGGACATGGGGTGCATAGGCAACTCCATCAATGTAGGTGGTGATTTCCGTCTCTCGTGCCAGTCCGGTGATGGTTTTGATATCATTCATGCTTCCAAGTGCATTTGAGGCGGCTCCAACTGCAATCAGTCGGGTACGTGAAGTGATCAGACTCTTAAGATGATCAAGATCCAGCTGCCCGGTTTCCAGATTGAACTTCGCGGACCGTACAACAAATCCGTGTTCTCGTGCAAGGTCTTTCCACGGGTCAATGTTTGCGTGATGGTCTAGGTCCGTGACGATGATTTCGTCATTGTGATTCCATGATCGTCCGAGTGCCCGCGCCACATGAAATGTGAGTGTAGTCATATTCTGACCGAACACAACTTCTTCAGGCTGGCAGTTCAGGAAGTCGCCAAATGTGGTGCGGGCGTGCTCCATCATTGTGTCTGTTTCCGCACTGGAGGGATATGCCCAATGCGTATTCGCATTGTGATGAAGAAGATAATCTGTCATGGCATCGGTCACCATTGCAGGGACCTGTGTGCCGCCCGGGCCGTCAAAATAGGCTACTGGGTATCCATTATGTACACGCTGGAGTGCAGGAAATGACTGTCGAATCACCTCAGTTTTAGCGGTGTGTTTAGACATGATTGTTGTCTTGTATCTGAAGATTAATTAACTTTGGCACCACTTTGCGGGTGCCAGTCCAACAAAATCTGAACTCAGTAGTCTAACGGTGTTTGCAGAAATTTTCTTGTCGTGAATGCACGGACAAAGTCGTTTTCAGAATTATCAAGAGCAGAATCTGTCTTCCGATGTCCAATCACAGGAAATTCCGGTTGCGTGGAGTGATTACAGAAATCGGAAGTCACACCTCGCCAAATATGTTTCGGTTGGAGCAGTCCCTGCAGTCTTGTATGAAAGTTTATCACCAGATGCGTTTCATCTAGATCAAAGTCGGGTTAGCCCCTTGAAGCGTCTGAGGAGATTCCTTTCCCAGACTGCATTCTTGCTGAAAGGGGACTGGGAAGGTTTTTCTGTTGACGAGGCACGTTTCGCTGCTAGTATACTTGAAAAGATTCTCATGCGTGGTACAGCACCATTTCCCACGCTTGAAATTGAACGCGAGGCTCTGAAAATTTGTGGTCTTCATGATTCAGAAGAAATTGAGGAAATGGATCTTGACCACCCGGAGGTGGGCTGGAAATCAGATATGTATCCTGATTCTACGGCTGTTTTGGAGTCTGTGATAGACCGGGATAATTTTGTGCTTGACCCTTCATTTGAATCTAGGGGAGCCAACCGTCCTGATACGATATCCGGGCATGTGGCGAAGTTTCTCAACGAGTGGGTTCCAAGGGAACTAGGAAATTCGGCAGGTCAGTGGTTTATACCTATATCATGGTCTGATCTTCTTTTTTGCCATCCGCTATCTGCCCCTTTGGCTATTAAAATTAATGGAGGGCAACACCGTAGAGTTGCACCAGGACAGAATGAGTCACACAGGTTTCCTGGAATACAAACTATCCCAGTTTCAGCTAGGGGGATAGAAGCAGGATCGGGTCCCAATCTGAACACGATTCGTGATCGTCTACGCAATTTGTTTTCCGAAAAATCATTCTCGGAAAATATCCAGCAAGTTTCGGCATTTATTATGAGTTGTACCACAGCAGCGAAAGTACAATTCGCTGTTGCTGAAGCACTTTGGCGAGGCAGGTTACGTCCTGACTATTGCTGGGAGATAAAAATCAAAGGTGCAGATTCTTCTTCGGTTGTTGGTGTCGTTGAACTGCTTGAGATGCTTAAGGCAATTGAGGTGATTTATGGTATTCAAGTTTCTCCCGAACACTGCCAAATTAAATTGGATGACAATAGCGTAACTGACTGGCAGAAGAAAGTCAGTATGAAGAGCGGGAATTCACAGGGTAGATGTGAGGTGATGGATTGTTTTACAGTTTCCGTCGAGATGCATCGTGGTCCCTATCACACTATACATGGCAATGATGATGCTGACTGCATTATCCGGTCAGCATATCTTCCATGCAGTCTCTTCTCCAAGCCGGAGCCTGCCTCCGTAGACGGTGGACATAGAAAGTTTTCTCCGTCAGTGGCACAAGTATGGGAAGAAAAGTCGCCCACGCACCTCTCACTGCGGTTATTTCTTAGACATATCTATCGGAAGCGAGATTTTCTTGAAGGGCAAGGAAAGGCAATCCTGAACGCACTCAAGCAGAGTGACACTATCGTTCTTCTTCCTACCGGTGGTGGAAAGAGTATTATCTACCAACTAGCCGGGATACTGATGCCAGGAGTGACGCTAGTCCTTGATCCCCTGATTGCACTCATGGATGATCAGGTTGACGGTTTCAGAGCATATGGAATTGACAGAATGGTCGCGATACATTCTGCAGGACATGGCGAACAAGTAGAATTAGCGTCCGAACTTATGAAGAAGGGACAGTATTATTTTGTCTTTGTGTCCCCCGAACGTCTTCAGATACCTAAATTTCGCGAGTCCATTGGCGGGCTCCCAGAGGATAACCCGATCAATTTTGCAGTAGTTGACGAAGCCCACTGTGTTTCCGAGTGGGGACATGACTTTCGTCCCGCCTACCTGGGACTTACTAATTCCCTCAGGAGGATCACCGGTACGGATGGAGAAGAAAGACCTCCGATTTTGGCTCTGACGGGAACGGCTTCCTATGCAGTCCTTCGGGATATGATTAATGACCTTGAAGTCAGGGATATAGGAGAAGACACACTGATTCGTCCAGAATCATTTGATCGAAAAGAAATCAAGTTCAGGATCATCAAAGCATCCCCCGTATCTCCAAGTGCTAAGGCGGATGTAAAGCTCACACGAGAATTGCAGCATACGCTACCAACAAGGTTGGGAACGCCAAGTCCTGCGTGTTATGGTCCCAATGGGCGGAAGACCAATTCTGGAATTATCTTCGTACCCACGGTGAATGGTATGGCTGGTATTGACGCAACACGGGAACTGGTTATGGGTGCTCTGCCGGGGGTGGATGTCACTCTTTATTGCGGAAAACCACCCAAAAGCAAGTATGGTGTGAAGCGGAAGAAATGGAATGAGATCAAGCGTACAAATGCACGCAGGTTCAAGCAAAATGAAGCACCGCTACTTGTATCTACGAAAGCGTTCGGAATGGGGATTGACAAACCTAATATTCGCTTTACTATTCATTACGCCACGCCTACTTCTTTGGAACAGTACTACCAGGAGGTTGGCCGAGCAGGGCGAGACCGCAAGGAGGCATATTCCACGCTTATTTTCAGCGAAATTGACGAGTCTATATCCGATCAGATGTTGGATCCTGCACTGAACATAGAGGAGCTCCGCAAGGTTCGCAGAAGACTGGATCCTGGTCACGACTACAGAGACGATACGATTAGCAATCTCTGGTTTCATCTGCAGGGATTTCAAGGCAAAGAAATTGATCTTGGGGCAGTAGAATATCTGGTAGATAGTATTGCTGGAAAACCTGCGGGAATTCCAATCCCAATTCCCTTTTCTGATGATAAAGACAAGTTGAGCAAGGAGAAGGCGATTTATCGTCTGTACAGACTCGGCTATATAAAGGAATATACGGTGAGGTGGACGAGTGTAGCAGACACGGTCGTCCCGAAGAAAAAGATTCCTCCCGAGATTGAGCGTTTCTTCTCGGCAGATGGCAGGATCGTCCTGTACGAGATACATGATACGGGAGACTCAATCAAGGTAAAATCGCCTTATAATGAGACTTTTATTGGGATGGCAAGGAAGGCGAGAGGGAGATGGGACCATGAGCAAAAGATGTGGACATTCTACGGTGCAAAAAAGGATAGGATAAAACAGATGTGCGCTTATGCATACGAGGGAAAGAAACAATATGAGGATTCTGACGGGATAGCAGATGGGAAGCCGAATGCTACAATTTCGCAGACCAGGGGAGAGTTCAAGGTTACCACGAATGAATTTAACATTGATCACTTTTGTAAGTGTTTTCGCGAGTATGTCCGAAAGGTTGCCCCAGGAAGGCTCGGAGTTCAGATGCAGGAGGTTGCCAGAATTGATACGGAAGATCCTCGAAAATTCTTGATTGGGCTAGCGGAGATATTCATTAACCTTACTTACAATGCGATTGAGCGAGCGAGGAGGCGAGCAATACAGGAAACAATCCTCCTCGCCAGGCAGTGCAAAGCGGATGCAGAAATTCGCAGGAGATTACTTGATTATCTACAGGAAGGGCGAGGGAGTGAGCGAATTCTTGAGTTGTGTGAGCGGGAGAAGGTTGATTTATCCGAGTGGTTGGATCTTGTGATATTGGAAGAGGAAGTCAGGATTGAAAGTCCGTGGGAAGCGGGGGAACTTCGGGGCAGGTGCATTCGCGCACTTGAGTCCTATGCTGAGCATCCCGGTGCACTGATGATTCGTGGAATAGCAGAGGCAATGGCAATAGACTATTATTGGGATGTTGCCTATACCAGCATCAGGCAGGCGATTATGACAGGAACCGAAGAATATAGTATTTCCGCCGAGGACTTTAGGGATGTAATCGCTAGGTTGCTTCATGTGAGCCGTGAAGCCTACGGAGATCCTCTCGTGACAGCAGTAGAAGTTGACAGGATTGAACCGGTATTGACATACACCCTTCTTCATGTAGCCGAAGAAAAAGATGATACCTACCGGTTTACCTCGGAAGTTGCTCTGAATGAGGGCGTACGCAGCAACAACCCTGAGACAATGGCAATTTTAAATTGGCATCGTCTGGATCAGTTGATGAAGCAACTGGAGAATGTATGCAGTACCCAAAACCGGAATTTTGAGGAAATTCGCTCCCGTATTTGATAACTTAACAAGTCACACACCACAAAACATTATAAGTGAAATGAGTGAGAATATCAATGCCGATCAAAATTTGATGGCAGAGCTTGCTAGTCGACTGCAACAGCTAGAAGAGCGTGCCATTACTGTGATCAGTACGCTTGAGAAGCAAGTGCCAATTCAGGACGAAATCAATATTGCCAGCAAGGGGCTAACGGAAGCAAATTCAGTGGTTACAGAACTTGCCACCGCAACCAAAGAGGCAACAAAGGAATTCAGAGGTGCCGTATTAGCACTTCAAGAAGTGGCCAATATATTGCAGAAAACTGATCTGGGGGCACTTCATTCAAGATTTGATGCGCTTACACAGCAGATTAAACAGCTGAGAGAGGTTACTGAGTCAGGGCATGCACAGTTACGGGATGAAATCAATACCAGTGCTCAAAAAATCACAGGACAGATAGAGCCTCAGATTGAACGAGTAAAGGAAAACTGTCAAGACATACAGAAAGGCATTAGCAAGTCAACTGATTCGGTGGCTAGTCGTCTGGAGACGGAGTGCAAGAAACTGCGAGAGCATACTGATGCCGAGAATATATCGTTAAGAAAAAGTATTAATGCAAGTGCTGGACAGGTTCTTGCGAAAATAGAGCCGCAGATTGGGCAAGTGAAAGAGAGCATTAGCAGGTCAACAGATTCGGTTGTTAGCCGCCTCAAGACGGAATGCAAGCAATTGCGGGAAGGTATTGATGCAGGTTTTTCACCTTTGAAAGAAAGCATTGAAACCACTGAGGAGTCAATTGTTAAACGTCTTAGGCCGCGAAACGTGAAAGAGGGTATGTTTGGGAGGAGATCAGATTACTAATATGTTGCACCTCCGTCGCAGTAGCGTTCAGTCCAAGTATTTTAGGTAGTGGCCGTCAGAAAATTCAGAATATCGCCAATATATGCCGTTTAGAGAGCGTATGAGGGGGTTTGGGGAGATATTTTTTGGTATTTTTCCTGACGAAGATAGAAGCCCTTTGGCAGATTAGAGCATCAAATCCCCGAACAGCGTCCATAAACACGCAATCTTCGTGCAAGATTTCCCCGAATCTCTCATAGCGAACGAACATCTGAATCGCTGTACTATAACAGGGAGGATGGTTTGAACTGTGGCTTTCCAGATGCATATTCAGGTTGACCAAGTTTGTATGAAATGCGACTTGGCCCTTATTCGCAAGGGGCTTAAAATCAGCCTGCTCTCTAATGTGGCCTCAATCATATCCTGACGGGTTGTGCTACGGTTGATGAGACTGCCAACTTCTTTCTTCTGACATATGGACGGGCAGATCAGTATTGAATCGAATAAAGGATTTGTAGACCGATGTCTCCGGGGCATTGAGGTAGTTGGCAATAAACTGCCAGATCCATCTATGCTCTTCCTGCTATTGCTCATTGTAGTCTGGATTCTGAGTGCATTACTGTCCAACTTTTCATTTACCTCGGTTATTGATCCGCGTACTCAGGCACCATTGGTGATCAACAATCTGTTGACTGGCAGTGCAATCACCGACTTTATGAGTCGGATGGTTTCAATCTTCACAGGCTTTGCTCCACTTGGTGTGGTTTTGGTCGCAATGCTGGGTGTTGGTGTAGCAGATGAAGCAGGGTACTTCAATACAGGTATTAAATTACTCCTGTCCAAAACATCTGTGGGACTTTTGACCCCGGTTGTGATTCTGGTGGGACTGTTGAGTCACAGTGCAGTAGATGCAGGCTATGTATTGGTTATTCCATTGGGAGGAATCATCTTTCAGGCGGCAGGCCGTCATCCCCTAGCAGGGATTGCGGCAGCATTTGCAGGAGTTTCCGGTGGATTTAGTGCAAATCCACTTCCATCTGCTCTTGACCCTCTCCTGCAGGGATTTACGCAGCCAGCGGCCCAGATTCTGGATGCTGCCATACTGGTCAACCCACTCTGTAATTATTTCTTCACGACAATTTCCAGTGGACTGATCATCGCTCTGGGCTGGTATATCACGGATCGTCTGATAGAGCCTCGTCTTCGCAAGAATACCCCGGTAGATGAAGGTGCGGAAAAGTCCGAAGGGATGGATACGATCAGCGGGAGAGAATCCAAAGCATTCTGGTGGGCCACAGGGGTAATGTTGTTCGGGATTCTGATACTCATCTTGACGCTCATTCCCGATAATTCTCCGTTTCGGGATGCGAGTGGATCACTGAATTCTTTTCAGGCTCCGATCATGCAGTCCATTGTGCCTCTCATCTTCCTGCTCTTTCTTGTACCGGGTGTTGTGTACGGTTATGTGGCACGCGCCTTCAAGTCGTCAAAGGATATGGTGGATGCAATGACAAAAGCGATGAGCGGGATGGCGTACTACATCGTAATGGCATTCTTTTGTGCACTCTTTGTACACGCATTTGGTTCATCAAATATAGGGGCGTTACTGGCACTGAAAGGTGCCGGTGTGCTTCAGTCTCTCGCACTGCCCGGTTCGGTTACAATCATCGGGATTATTCTGTTGACGGCATTTGTAAATCTCTTTGTTGGATCAGCCTCTGCCAAATGGGCACTGCTGGCTCCAATTTTTGTGCCGATGTTGATGCAGGTGGGAATCTCTCCAGATCTGACACAGGCAGCTTATCGGGTGGGGGACTCGTCCTCAAACATCATTACGCCCTTGATGCCGTACTTCCCTCTGGTGGTCGTGTACTGCCAGAAATACTTCAAACAGACGGGAATTGGGACACTGACCTCCATTATGATTCCCTACTCCATTACATTTCTGGTTGCTTGGACAGCGTTTCTGATTTTGTACTGGGTACTGGGAATTCCCCTGGGATTTGGAGCCTCCTACGCATACCCCCCCGTCTGACCAGATGTCATTTGGATCATCATTCTCGAAAGCTATTACCGGCATGCTTCGGGGATTTATGCGAGCATTATTGCGGAGCCTATTTCGCAGGTTCTGATTCTGTGCGCGTGGAATCAGTTGGCTCAACCAGTTCAAAACGGACGGGCAGCCGCATTCGGACGCGGGCTGATTCGCCAAGGTGTTGGCCGGGGATGAACCGTGTCCGGCGAAGTGCCTGCACAGCCGCAGAATCAAGCAGGGAGTGCACAGGTTCTGAAACTACAATATCACTTGTTGTACCATCCCGATTCACAGTAAATGTAAGGGCCAACCGTCCTTCAATTCCCTGGCTGATGGCCTCTTCCGGGTATTCAATGAGGATGTAGTATGCTCTCAGTCCACCGCGTATTTCGGGCATGATTTCCGCATAATCTAGCACGGGCACAGTACCAAGTTCCGGGATCCGGGAACCATCACTGTTCTCCGAGACAGGTTCTTCTTTGATCATGGCGATTTCAGACACGAGTCCATCTGAGGCTTTCCCTGCGGGAGATTTGGCGGACTGTGCAGGGGTGACAGAGAGCGAAAATGTGGCAAGTTCAGTTCCGGTATTAAATCCATACGGATGAACATGTGGTTCCCACGGCTTGGGGGTGGGGTCAAATCTGAGCGGAAGCTTGAAGCATAGCGTAACGATCACTAGGCTGGCCGCAAGGGCAACCATCATGCGCAAATGGTAGAATGCATTCTTGATGTAGTTGGAACGCATTGGGCAAAAGCAGGGGACATTTCGTATTAGTACTCGGGCTTGCAAATAAGTTGCATTAATGTCAGAGAGATACAAATCCCTGGTTTTGACAAATTCCGGACAGTGCTCCGTTGAGTGGAGAAGCTCTACATCCGTACAGGAGAGGGCGGTTATAATCTCGGTAGAGTACTCCGGGATCAATTACAAGGATGCACTAGCGGTCACAGGAACAGGCAAAATTATTCGTGCTCCCTTTCCGTTTATACCGGGAATTGATCTGGCGGGTACGGTCATAAAATCCGAACTTGATGGTTACATTCCAGGAGATCGGGTCGTATTAACGGGCGGCGGACTTGGTGAGTCTTTAAGTGGGGGATATACCCAACTACAGGCAGTTACCCCCGAGTATCTGCTGAGGCTCCCTGATGGGATGAGTACACGAACATCCATGATACTGGGTACGGCAGGTCTTACAGCGATGCTGAGTATTATGGCATTGGAGAATCATGGCGTTACGAGTGGCAAGATACTGGTCACGGGCGCATCTGGAGGTGTGGGAATGATTGCCGTCAAGTTGCTGGCCAACTTGGGATATACCGTGATTGCATCCTGTGGGAGTTCACACTTGTGGCATAAAATTTCAGGGCTGGGAGCAACTGAAACGATTGACAGGATTGCGTCTACCAGACCTCTTGAGCATGCTCTGTATGACGGTGTGGCAGATGCAGCTGGGGGAAACATATTGGCAGCGGCATTGCCCCAAGTGAAACGACATGGATGCGTGGCCGCCTCCGGCAATGCGGCCGGTGCCAAACTGGTCACGACTGTGTATCCGTTCATCCTGCGGGGGATTACACTTGCAGGGATTGATTCCAATACAGCATCACTAGAGGACAGGCAGATTGCATGGCAACGACTATCTGCTCTCCTTTCCCAAGATGAGGTCAGTCAGTTGTCCATGGGAACAGTCGCACTGGAAGATATAAGGAGCGTCTGCAAGGCCAAAATCCAGGGAAAGGCTCCTGGGAGATTCCTGGTTGACCTGTCCCGATAAATCGCAAAGAATCCAGATCAGAAAACGGAGGCTACCCGCTCATCACTCGTGAACTGTCATCAAGGATATTGCACACGGCTCGACAACGAAAGGACTGGATCAGAGCAGTGCGAGGGAGTATTTCGCCTGGATTGGGTTTAGTTTTTGCTCCCATATGTTAACGGGAAGAGTTCTATTTCTTTTCGATCAATTACCTGCGGGAGGTTCTGGATCAGTTCCCGGTTCACAATGCTTTCCGCGTTTACGGCCTTCTTGACCTTTTCCGCCCTGATCCATGAATTGTTCCATATTTCGCTTGCAGTTTCAGATACAAGTTTGCAGAGAGGCTCTTCGAAAACGACCGAATCATACGGCAGGCAGAGTCGCTGTAGCCATATATCCCTGTGCCCCGCATTCGTGACCTTTGACAGCTTGTTTCGGACCCTTTCCAGCACACCTTTTCGGTCTTCCTTGCTCAGATATTGAAGGCACTTGCTGATGATTGAAAACACTTGTGGATAGGTTCTCGGGTTCCGGTAGGCAATATCTGTGGCAATACTGATCAGTGGCAGTGCCTGGACATATTTTCTCTGGGAATCGTTTTTCTTGTCCAATCGGTCACGGAATTCAGTGAGCCCCCGGAGCAGACTTCCCGCATTCGGATGAATCGTGCTGTGGTCGTGGATGATCATCAGATGTTTCTGAAGATACTTCTCCTGTTGTTTTCGCATGATCCATGTTCGCTTGTCCGGCTTGATGGACGACCAGATCACATCGCTGCTCGCCTCTGTTTTTTGCGGATGCAGCTTCATGCCCAGACTTCGCATGACTTCTCCAAGTGATTTCAGGATTTGATCCCCGTCTGGCGGATTATTCGTGAAGATGCGGTAATCATCCCGATACCGAAGAATTTTGTACTCTTCCAAGTTTTCGTTTTGCAATTTCCGCATCAGCAGGAAGTCTGAATACCCCAGGACGATCTCCGCAATCAAATTCATCAGGGAGGACCCCTGCGGAAGGCCTCTTTTTTGTCCATGCTGCATATCCTGCATGAACTTGTCAATGACACTGCCAACTGATCTTGGACTGCTCTTGTCCCCATCAAGTGCCAGCGAGATTGCCCAGGTATATATTGATGGATAGCAATCGGTCACATCAGTATGCATGATGTACTCATAGTCTAGGGCATACTCAACGGATCGTTGTTCCAGTTCATTCCACCATGTCGTTACCTGAAGCGCGTCAGGACTTTCCTTCTCTTTGGGTGCTACGGGAATGCTTACGCACTGGATGGGAAAATCCGGCTGGCGAAACTCTCCAAACCGATGCAGAATCTTTTCCCAGCTACGATCCCGGGTGATCTGGTTGACGAGTAAAACATATAGCAGAGGGTGTATGAGATCAAGTTGTCGCCACGCATATTTTCCGTCTTTGTTGGTGAACAAACGATAATTTACATCATCAATGTCCCTGATCAGGTTCCGGTTGTACAGGTCAGATTGGGTATGGCTGGGGACGGTTTCTGCGATGTTCTTCAGCAGGGGATTAAATGTGAAGTAACTCGGCAGTTTGAAATCGCAATAGCTTGATTCTTTCAAAAAGTACTCACGAGCTTCTGCTCCGGTCAGGTCCAGAATATATTGTGTTTTTTCCACTAAATGGGATACAGAGCCTCTTATAAAAGATTTGGTATGATCCAGATTCTCTCTGGAAAGGGGCATGAAACGCGGAAATTACGGAAATGATTATTATGCAGAATTTCCGTTTTTCCATGAACTTGTACTTGCTACTCCCCAATGAGCTCAAGCTAGGATGGATTTTTCCCAGATGTGTGCCGAGAGTGCACTCCCCTGCATCGCTCTGTTTGGGGCGAACCGAGAACCTCCCCAAATTTGCTCCACTGTTCCAGATTTACTGGAGCAGGTGAATTCTGCTGTGAGTCCAGGAACATCAAATCCGCTTTCGGTGCAGTCTTCTCTTTTGCCCGACTTGCCGCGAAATATAACCACTTGGTTCTCAGAGGAAGTTCTAACCAGGTTCTCAGCGATACAATTCCCGGGGAAATTCTACCGAGGCTCTTGCAAACATATCCCGATATCTGATTTGCTGTGCGGGTCGTATTCCAGAGCGATCCCTCTCTGTCACACAGAGATTTTTACAAGCAAGCTATTTTGATCGTAGGCAAACAGACATCTGAGTACGTTCCTGGCAAGTTCAAAAGATTTGAAAAAAATTGCATGCGGATTCATCATATATGCTGCTTAATGTGTATATTAGAAAACGATCATGCCAACTGTGGTCTGATCATGTATCCAAAACTTTTCATCAAACTGGAGTGAGTCTCCACTAAGCATATGAAAATCATACAAAATGGGGGGGGGGCAGGATTAGCTCTTCTGACTCTGTTCCTTGCCGTCTCTGGCGTGTGTGCGCAAACAACACGTTACATAGATGCGGCGCATGGGTCCGGGACGGCATGTACCTTGGCTGCACCGTGCACCTTAACGGAGGCCTACAAGAAGACAAATGCAAATGGTGACATATTCCTGATCCGGGTTCTTGTAGAAGGTGGTACGGTTTCGCTCTTTCCGCCAGGCACGAGCTATTCCCTGGATAAGAAGATACGCTTTGGTACGTATGTGCAGGGGAGTGCATCTTCTGTGGAGGGCACGATAAGGTTCATCGCAGGAAATTTTGACACACCTTTTCAAATCGCCTCATTAGGGCAGTTTCAGTTGGACGCGAAAGCCAAAGTGGAGTTCGCTCATGTTTTGGTGAAGGCCGGGAGAAGTACGGGTACCTACTTTTTCCTGACGGATAACGGAGCGGAGGAGCGGATCACGATTACCGGAACGTTGACCCTGAATGACGCGACTGCATTCCTTGACAAGTTCGTTGTCTCCAGGAGTATGACGATCAAGGCGGGGGAAGCTGCTGCTAACTTTACGGTGTTGAATGGACTGACCATCAACCACGGCGCGACTCTGTCCTTTGCGCGAAATACTGCCGGGAATGGAGTTACTGTTTATCTCGCTTTGAAGAAAGGATCTAGCAGTACGGACAAGAAAGGACTGCTCACCGTAAATGGGACATTGGGCGGGTACACCAACGCGAAATCTGGCCCGGTGATCGCGGCGATGTACCTCAAGTCTGATCGGGGAGATGGAAGCTATTTTCTCCCGACCAGCGCATACGATCCTTCCGATGGAGTGGACCACAACGATTGCGTGCGCATTACTGGTAGTGGGGAGATCCGAGAAGCTGCTCTCCGTGTGATTGCTCACGGCAACGTATGTATTGACCTGAAGAAAATTTTTGTTCTGCAAGTTGCAGGAAGCATTCAAGAGGATAATACAGCCCGACAGAAAAAGAACATCAGTACGGATATCATTTTCCGCAATGATGTTGTAGTGGAAGAATTCGTTCATAGCTACGGCGGTGCTCGTGTGGTCTTTGAGAAGACGGCGACAATCAAGGGGAGTGTGAGTGTCAGTGATGGTGCGTATCCTGGCATTTTCCATTCGCCATCTTTCGGGGCTGCGCGGGCAGCCAGTGTTCGGAAAGGGGTGCAGATGGGCACCAGTGGGGACTACACCTGCGCCTACGCGACCCGTCGGACAGACAAGAAGCAACGGGCGGTGCATATTCCAGGAGTACAGTTCATGGGCGCGGTAACGATAGGGGGAAACCTCGATATCCGTGCCAGTACACTCAGAGACGGGGATCCCGACGCAACGAACGCTCCTGCGTGTGCCCCGAGGGTGCTGTTCATGGCCCCGGTGGCAACGGCCACGACTCCTGCAGCCGGACATGCATTGACCTCTTCCATTGCCGGAGGTATCGCCATTGAGGACACGCTGAGTTTCGGGAACAAGGGGCGGGTGCATCTGGACTCGGATGTCCACGGGACGGGAGCGGCAATGCGGCGAACGGCCCATAATGTGCAGGTCAAGAGGTATCTGTCTGTGAAAGGGAACACGATCGGGATGGCACACCCGTCCACATCCAATCTGGACGGAATGTGCACGGGGAAGGATACCGGACTCACCTTTGGGAATCACATTGTGCTCACAGGATCGCAAACGCAGACCATTGCCGGGCAGGGTTCTGCCCTGATGCTGGATGCCCTGGTGGTGCTGGGGGGTATGGATGTGGATCGGGGGCCCCTGACGGTGAAGACATTGCATGTGGGACCTCGCGCGGAACTGATGTCCACCAAGGATGTGAAGGTGACGGAATCGCTCATTCTGCAGGGAGAGCTGAGCGGGGAGCTGGACGAGGCCTCCACAATCAAGAGGCTGACCTATGGCAACCGGAATACAGATGTTGTGAAGAAGGCTGCGTTGACCAGTATGCTGGATGCGCTTGCCATCCATGTGGGTAGTGGAGAGTTGCGTCTGGACGAGGTGTACAAGACAAAAAACTTGGGGCTGTGCAGCGGCACGCTGTCGCTGGCAGATGCCGAGAGCACGACCGATTCCACGCTGCATGTGACGGAGCATATTACCGTCCAGAACGGGATGCTGGAAAAGGATACCAATGATCCGGGGAGTATCTCCACGGACCGTGCAAAAACGGCCAGTATCAATGACCGGTATATTCTGACCTATATCACGCCGGGCAAGCGGACGGTGACGGATGCGCTGGAATGGTTTGCTCCGCGGGATGTGATCGTGAATCATGCCAGTGCGGAGATCAGCACGAGCGGGAATCGCTCCATTGTGGGCAAACTGACGATCACCAAGGGGAAGCTGATGGTGGACGGAATGCTGACCGTGGGCACCTCTACGCTGCATCGCACGGATGCCACGAAGGTAGACAATTACAGCATAGTTGTGGCAGCAGGCGAACTGCACACGGAGGGACAGGACGTAAGGGTGCAAGGGAAGGTGACGGTGAATGGCAAGAGCAAATTGATGACCGGGGGCGGGGACCTGCATGTGCTGGGACGGGTGCAGCAGGGCAAGTATGCCAGCAATACCGCCCAGGCGAGCATTAAAAAAGATGCCATGATCCACCTGGGAGACGGGACCCTGATGCTGGGCCCGGAAGACACAAGCAAGCGAAACAATGTGAAGGATAATGATCGTCCCGATGTGCTGCTGACCCTGACGGGGAGCCTGACCGCGGACATGATCAAAGTGCCGAAGGGAAGCAAGCAGACCACCATTGACGCGAGTGCCGACAGCAAGATGCTGCAGACAGTCGTCTTTGACGGCACGATGACCCCGGGCACCGGAAACTGGGACGGGACGCTCTACCTGAAGGGTGCCACAGGGGACGGCAAGATGCTTACCGTGGACAGCCTGTCCGCCATGAAGGGATCGGTAGAAATTATCGACGGCAGCAAGAAGGCAGTGATCACCAAGGATGTCGCCCTGAGTTCTGCCACGATCTGGCCACGCGCGGAAGCGACGGAGTTCATGGGAGATCTCGCGCTCAGCGGGACGGGCGGACTGAATACGGAACACAACGAGAATGATGTCAAGCGGAGTGTGGTGATCCACGGGGACTTTACGCAACAGAAGGGAACCAAGGGAGATATTGCGGGGGTGAAGCTGCATCCCATGACGACGAAGACGGTGATGGGGGACCTGATGGTGGCATCAGATGCATCCCGGTACGAGGGGGAAACGGCATCGGGCAATATGCCAACGCTGGTATTACATGGAGACTTCCACTTTTCGAAGAAAGGGAATCCGGGTGTGAAGGTGGAGTTCAAGGGGAAAGAGGCGCAGGAAGTCATGACCGGGGACAGTACAGCCCTGCACAGTGTCACGGTGAATAACGCCAAGGGACTGCTGCTGAAAAGCGATGTCATGCAGCAGAAGATGGCCACACTGACGCTCCGGCAGGGGAAGATTCACAGCATGCCAATGGACAGCATGTTTATGTGGACGGTGCAGAATGTGCAGGTGGAACAGGAGCTCCGCGGGCGGAGTTCAGCACAGACAGGAGAGAAGTGCGGGGCGGACAATGACGAGGAATGCAAGTCCACGATCCTGCGCGGCTCTCGCCAGTCGTATGTTGGCGGCCCGGTGGTACGGCACCTAGCACAGGGGAATGCAAGAGCAGGTTTTGCGAGCGGGGGGTATCTGTTCCCGGTGGGAATGGAGAAGGGAGAGATGTCGCACTACCGTCCGCTCATCCTGCAACTGCCCTCCGACCTGACTGATACCACGGCGGCGACCGTGTCTCCAATGATGGTTCCAGACGGAGCCATGCCGGCATGGCAGAACCTCACGGTTCCGACGGCGGGGGGCAGCCTGACCATGGATGTGCATGCAGACCTGTTCTGGAAGGTGGATCTGGGAGAGGAGTCGCTGCCCACGAATACGAACCTTCGGATCGCGGCGGCGGGGCTCCAGAATGTGGCAGATGCCAGCGGACTGCGGATCGTGCAGTGGGACTGCATGTGGAAGAATCCGAAGCTGGCGGGCCGGCGTCCGGCACAGGTGGAGGCAGGCTCCTTTGCAGTGAACGGGTATATCAGCGGGGTACTGCACCTGACGCAGGAGGGAATTGGGCTGGGAAGCTGTGCGATCTTCGGGATTGCGGCGAACGGGATTGAAAATCCGATTGACCAGGGCGATCTGAGCGGAGGACGGGCAAACCTGCAGTTCATCCACAATGTGCCCCTGCCAACCTCGGTAGACCTGCATCTGGGAGACATCCAGATTGGCAGCGGGATCCAGTTCCGACATGCGACGGCCTACCGTCCCGTGGGGGCAGGAAGCCATGACCTGAAAATCCAGGAGGTGGGGGCCCCGGCAGAGGACGCGATCACGAGTACCCTGTCGCTGGCGCATAACAAAAACTATGTGGTGATCGCCCATGGAAGCCCGAGCGATACAAGGCTGAAGGTGCTGGAAACCCGGATGACATCGCAGGTCGCAAACCAGGTGGATGTGCTGCTGGTGCACGGGGCGGCAGATCTGGGGGCAGCGCGGGTAGAGGTGCTGGATCCGATAGATCCGATGACGGTGAAAACGACGCTGGCAGGGAACCTGATGCTGGACGATGCCACGCGGCGCTACGCTTCGCTGGCACCCTCGCAACAGATTTTCCGGGTACAATCCACAGATCAGGAGGTCACGGAGGCCTATGAGATGGATCTGTACGGGTATGCGAACCAGACGCTGGTGCTGAACCTGTCCGGGATGCGGAACGATCTGACGATCCTGGGAGTGGACAGGAACGGGATGGTCGTCCCGACGATGATGGTGACAGGAGTGGAGGAGAGCGCAGAGCTTCCGACAGAGTTTGCCCTGCATGGAAACTATCCGAACCCGTTCAATCCGTCCACACGGATCCAGTTTGACCTGCCGGAGAATGCGCAGGTGCAGGTCCAGATTGTAGACATGCTGGGACGGGAGGTGATCACGCTGCCAGCGCAGGAGATGGAGGCAGGGGCGAACCGGAGCCTGGAACTGAATGCAACCAGTCTGGCAAGCGGGACCTACCTGTACCGGCTGATCGCGACCGGAGCCGAACAGAGGCATGTGAAGACCGGACGCATGACCCTAGTGAAGTAAGGGGCAGAGCAATTGGAAGACAAACGGAGCCCCGGTATGAGATAGCATACCGGGGACTCCGAAGTCTGGGGCAGCCTTCTGTTTGTTTCTGCATCAAATATCAAAAATCATGTACCGAACATTTTTCTGCTGTTTTCTCTCTCTCTGGTTGGTCTCCGCATCATGGGGACAGGATCTGAATCCTGAATATGTGCCAGGTGTAGTTGCTGTTCAGTTTGCGCCAGAAGTTGCCCACAAGACAGGGGTTCATACTGGACTGCAAGAATTTGATATCAGGGTAGCCCGGTACGAGATGGAATCTCTGGAGCGGGTCTATCCATTTCTGGACTATGTGGACCCCACTCCGAAAACCCGCCGGAACCTTTTGGCCCTTCGCAGGACCTACTATGTGCGCTATCGCTCGCAGGCACACCCGGAGGAGGTAGCGAGTGATCTGCACTCAGTCCACGGGGTCGTCTATGCCGAGCCGGTTGTGATTAGTCGTCGGGATGCTCTCTCCCCCCGCGAAAGGGTCCCCAATGATCCGAAATTTCATGAGTCTCCTTACCTACGCCGTTTGCGGTTACCCGAGGCGTGGGAGATCGTCAAGGGAGAAGACGGCTCTCCCCGTGTTGTCCTTGCGATCATAGATGACGGGGGCGAGTGGGGACATGAAGATCTGCTGTCAAATGTGTGGACGAATCCTGGCGAGATTGCGGGCAATAATATAGACGATGACCAGAACGGATTCGTGGATGATGTGCACGGGGTCAATTTTCGCACCGGGGCCAGCAACGATCCGCTTGCGAATACGCCGGACAGTCGCTATCATGGAACCGCTATGGCAGGGATAGCGGGAGCTTCCACGAACAACGGGGTCGGAGTTTCGGGGTCGGCATGGAATGTGGATCTCATGCATGTGAATGTAGGCTGCGCTTCTCTAGAGGATGATGAGAAAGGCTTGTGCGAGGGGTACAAGGGGATTCTTTATGCTGCATCCAATGGGGCGGACATCATCAGTGCAAGTTGGGGGGCTGTATACACGGTGACTCGGTCTCGCCTCCTGGATCAAACCCTGGATCTGGCAACGGATATGGGGGCCCTTGTCGTATCCAGTGCCGGCAATCGGGGCATTGATTTTGCGGAACACTGGGAGCATGTTCGTTACTACCCTGCGCATCATCCCCGGGTTTTGTCGGTGGGAGCCACGGAAAGAGATACATCCCGGTTGTGGTATTATTCCACCTATGGCAGAGGGATTGATGTGTACGCGCCCGGGCGATTCCTGCACACCACATTGCGTGGAGACACCTATGGCTACAGTAGCGGGACATCGGCGGCAACCGCGCTGGTGGCGGGCGTAGCGGCACTGGTAAAGACGAAGTATCCCGACTGGCCCCCCGACAGGATTCGGGATACTATTCGCCTGACGAGTGAAAGCATAGAGGCAGCGAATCCGTCGCATGCCGGCAAGCTGGACGGCGGTTTTGTGAACGCACTGACGGCTGTGAACTTGGCCACTGCGGTCCCTCATCAAGCCCTGAAAGCTCTCTACACTTCCACTAACGGGGATCAATGGAGGATGCAGTCCGGCTGGGATACGGGAACCGTTCCCCGGAGCATGAATGATTTTGCACAGTGGCACGGGCTTTTCGTGAGGGACGAGGCCCTGACCCAGATTGACTTATCGCGGAACAACCTGAGGGGAACACTTCCACCGGAACTTGGGAGGCTGTCCAGATTACGGAAATTTTCCCTGGAACGAAATCACCTCACGGGCAGCATTCCTCCCGCATTCGGGAAGTTGACCAGTCTGAAGATTCTCCATCTGAGAGGCAATCGGCTGACGGGGCTTCCACCCCAGATCGGGAATCTGGCAAACCTGCGAATACTGTATCTGGGAGAAAATCAACTGACCACGCTTCCTCTTGAACTTGGGAAGCTCTCGAACCTGCGGGTCCTGAGACTGCAGGGGAATTACCTCACGACACTTCCGTCTGAGCTCGGGAACCTGTTGAATCTTCGGGACCTGAGGTTGCAAGGGAATCGGCTGACCAGGCTTCCGCCCGAGATCGGGAAGCTGGCGAATTTGGAGTACCTGGATCTGAGCAGCAATCAGCTGTCCGGTGAAGTTCCGTCCGAACTCTGCCAGCTGTCGCGGCTGGAGGTTCTGTACCTGGGTGAAAACAATCTGACCGGTTCTTTACCCAGATGTCTGATGGACTTGCAAAATCTCACCACCCTCTCGTTTGGAATTTCGGGGGCCTGTGCACCTTCGGACGATGAGTTTCAGGTGTGGCTGCGTTCACTCTCCAGTCTGGAGGGGCCTGCATGTGGGAGTGGTGTGTCATTTTCGGACAGTGTAGGGGATCAGTCTTATGCCAGTGCGCATCCGATTGTGCCGCTGATTCTGCCCGAAGTTGACGGAGACCATCTGTCAGTCACCTATATGCTCGCCCCTGCCTTGCCGGCGGGGCTGCGTTTTGATCCGTCTACCCGGATGCTGAGTGGAACTCCCACGGAAGTGATTTCCCCGACAGTCTTTACCTACACGGCAGCAGGGGCAGGCGAGTACGGGGATCAGTTAACGTTTCAGATTGAGGTTCACGCTTCCGTATCTGCGGAACAGGATGTCCTGCCTGTGGAGTTTGTGGTTCATGACAACTATCCGAATCCGTTCAATCCAGGTACGCGGATCCAGTTTGACTTGCCGGAACGTGCCCAGGTGCGGGTACAGGTTGTGGACCTGCTGGGACGGGAGGTGATGATGGTTCCGGCGCAGGAGATAGAGGCAGGGGCGAACCGGAGCATTGAACTGCATGCGGTCGGTCTGGCAAGCGGAACCTACCTGTACCGGCTGATGGCGACCGGAGCAGAGCAGAGTCATGTGAAGACCGGACGTATGACGCTCGTGAAGTGAGAGAAAATTGGCGAAAGCTGTTTTGGTACGGAAAGAACCTTTCCTTCCAGTTCCAAAAGAACAGCAACCTCTGCCAGACTCTCCTGACTACTTTTATCGTGCCGTGAATCCATACCTGCAAACTGCCTTGTTTGGTTGTTTGTACAGGATGCAGGAATGTCAGGGTTTGGCAAGGCCGCGTATTCCAGGGCGTTCTGTGTTGTGATGACCCGCTGTATACGCTCCCCATCCCGTCCATGTGCGACTGTCTGACGAAGAAGAATGCATAAAATTCGCTAGGCCGCGTTAGCTACAGACGGGCCAAAGAATATCAGCAGGGGGACTGGATGCAGAATCCAGTATGGAGAATGGGAGTGGCAGTCCGGGAACCTTTGGTATCAAAGGTGTACCTGAAAATAACAGTGCCACAGGCATCAGATCTCATGGGAAGAAGTACGAGTATTCTTGATCGTGGACCTGCTAGGTGCTTTCATGGGCGGAAAGATATCTTGGCAGGTTTCATACGATACTGGAGAAGTCCAGAGATGCCGGAGGCGGGACCGCTTGGGGTGGGGAAAACAGCCCTGCTGTGCGTCAGCTCAAAAAAATCTGGAGGCAAGATGAGTGCAGAAGCACTGGAGCTTGCCCTGAAAGAAGGACGGGGAAGACGAATATAGTACTACAAGGACCGCGCAAGCGGGATCAGGCCAGGGGAGCGAAAGATTTTCGTGGAGATCTTCCAAAACATGCCCGAAGGGGCGAAGCTGGAAGACAGCGAGATCACTGGGCCCCTGGCAAAGCATTGCGGGCAAGAAAGAGCAGAAGAGATATTTTACAGAGTACTTGCGAAGAGATTTCTGTGTGAAGATGATGAAACCTATGGTATCCCTATTCCCTCCATGTGGAATTGGCTCAAGGAGGATTACCCGCCGGAGAAAGTGCACGACAATACGGAGGAGCAACACAGAAATGTGGCAGATGATGAGGGCAAAGAAGCATCATCGGAGGGAGCTATAAAAAGAGAGCAGGATACAAACTCAGGGATGGATATAGAGCAATAGATCCGACTATTGTGGCGAGTTTATACCAGAGTGCCCATTGAATATTATGGTAGCATGGTCTGTTTTCGAAATCTCACCAGAAGCTCGTGTCTTCTCTCCCTCCCACATGTTTGACACAATACTGGGCCATTTTCTGGATCAAGTCTTCCATAAGAGGCTCTCTGTAGGGGATTTGCAGACTGTATTTGGTTGTTTTGTAGCTTTTCAACTCCTCCCGAAAAAAATCCAGAGAGGCAGTGTGTGGAGAAAAGTTCAGATGCGCCTTGTACGCAGCATAGGCAAACAGAAACCGAGGCTCTACGAAGAAAGGTGTTCCCCACTTGATTACTTCCTGAGCATTCGGTGCTGCACTCCGAAGGATCGCACGGAGCTTGTACAGATGGGGGAGAGCTTCATCGGGTACCGTCAGGATGTATTCTTCCACTGTGGTTGGTCGCATTCTGTCACTCATGCCATTGACAGCAAGTTTCCCGTAATATGATCGGCATCCTTTTGGCTGTTCCTGCTGTTTCCACGGACCAGGAAGACAGTTTCAGCACTTTTGATGCAACCTAGCTTCGCAGCCGAAGGTTGCAAGCCGGACAACAAATGAACGATACCCGCTCAGGGAAAATATCCCATGTTATCTTTACAGGCAAGTGCGTCAACTCACATTTCATGGCAGATGTCTCTGCACCGGTTTCATTTTTTCCCGAAATTGCTTGTTGCCGTTCTTCTTCTGAGTTCGGCATGTGACAATGCGGCACTCCTGACATTTGAAACCACAGGTGCCGACCAGATGCGTCCACTGGCACTGGTTACATTTGATACGGATCTGGAGGCCGGGAATTACATCGCAAAAGATCATACGGCAAAAAGAGTCCCGCTGCAGGTAGGTCAGGAAGGCAAAGCAACCATTCTGCTCGTGCGTGTGCTCCCGGGAGCGGTGACAAGATGGACTGTTTACCCGACTGCAAACGAGGAGGCATCAGTCACAGCCCGACATGCAGCCAGCCAGATTCTGTTTCATGCTGAAGGACGTGAGGTCGCAGCGTATCATGTTTCCAGGGGGAAGTTGCCCCGCACAGACATTCCCGCGATTTATCACAGGGATGGGTACCTGCATCCAGTCAGAACTCCACTTGGAAGAATCGTAACCGATGACTACCCGCCAGATCATCTGCATCATCACGGGATATGGGCTGCCTGGACGCGTACAATCTTTCAGGGACGAACACCGGATTTTTGGAATATGGGAAATCTGACCGGCCGGGTGGAAGTGAATATCCTGGACAGCATGTGGAGCGGATCTGTTCATGCAGGGATCAAGGCAAGTCATCGGTATGTTGACATGACAGCGCAGGAAGATGTGTCCGCACTGTATGAATCATGGCATATGAAGGTATACGGGAACTCTCTGGACATGAATATCTTTGATCTGGCTCTTGTCCATACGACCGCAACAGATAGCGCACTGGTACTTTCTGAACACCGATATGGAGGGGTAGGGCTTCGTGGACACCGGAGCTGGAGCGGGGAAGAAGGTGCGGAGTTTCTTACCTCTGAGGGGCGTATACGAGAGAATGGGCATGCAACAAGGGCACGCTGGTGTCATGTAGGGGGTCGGATAGATGGGGAATATGCAGGAATCGCTGTACTGAGTCATCCCGACAATCACGAAGCCCCCCAGCCTATGCGGATTCATCCGACAGAGCCATTCTTCAACTTTGCGCCCACACAGGCCGGAGCTTTTGCAATTACCCCGGAAGAACCTGCAGTATGGAAATACCGGTTTGTAACATATGACGGAAAATCTGACCAGGAACTGCTTGATGCACTCTGGGAAGATTATGCCAGTCCACTTCCAGTGCAGGTCATTCAACAGTTCAGGCCATGAATTTTCATCGGAAAGAGCAGTTCGATGCCATTGTAGTCGGTTCTGGAATGTCCGGTGGATGGGCTATGATGGAACTCTGTCGTATGGGACTCAAGACACTAGTTCTGGAGCGTGGCCGAATGGTTCGTCATGTCCATGATTATATCACAGAGCACAAGCACCCGTGGGAGCTCCCCAATCGGGGAAGGGTTCCTCCAGCTACGGCCCGCCAGCACTACCCGGTACAAAGCAAGACATACGCATTCTCCGAAGCTACGCGACACTTCTTTATGCGTGATTCAGAGTATCCCTATTTGCAGGAAGAACCCTATACATGGATCCAGGCGAATGTTGTCGGCGGACGATCACTCATGTGGGCCAGGCAAAGCTACCGGTTCAGTCCGATGGATTTTCTGTCGAATCTGGAAGATGGACACGGGGCAGACTGGCCAATACGATATGATGACCTGGCACCGTGGTATGAGTATGTAGAAAGGACGATTGGTGTCAGTGGACAGGCGGAAGGATTGCCACAACTCCCAGATGGGATATTTCAGCCGCCCATGGAAATGAATGTGATTGAGAAAATGCTCAAAAAGCGCGTAGAGGATCGCTTTCCCGAGCGGACGGTCACCATAGGGAGAACGGCTACGCTCACCGAGCCACTGGAAGACAGAGCCGCATGTCATTACTGCGGTCCGTGTGAACGGGGATGCTCCACCAGTTCCTATTACAGTACAGTGAGCGTTGCACTCCCCAAAGCGGAAGCAACAGGAAACCTTACCCTCCAGCCAAACAGTCTGGTATATCAGGTAAACTATGATGAGACTACTGGCCGGGCGACCGGAGTGGATGTCATAGATACGGAAACCGGAGAACGAAAAACCTGTAACGGGAAGATGGTATTTCTGTGTGCCTCCTCCATGAATACAGCACGCATTATGCTTCTTTCCAGAAGCCGCAGTTTCCCGGAGGGGATTGCCAATAGCAGCGGCGTACTGGGGCACTATCTCATGGATCATCATTATCATGCAGGCGCAGATGCAGTCTTTGAAGGATACGAAGATCGGTACTACCAGGGGAATCGTCCGAATGGAATCTATATCCCAAGATTCCGAAATCTGAACTCGGATACGCGACACCCTGCGTTTGTGCGCGGGTATGGTTTTCAGGGCTCTGCCGGTCGGGAAGGGTGGGGGCGGGGCAATCAAATGTCTGGCTTCGGTGCAGAATTCAAGCACAGCCTGCGCACTCCTGGACGCTGGAGAATGGGACTTGGAGCATTTGGAGAGACACTCCCCCGATACGAAAATTACTGCACACTGGATGAATCAGAGCTTGATCCATGGGGACTCCCGGTCTTGCGGTTTCATGTCACCCGGGATGACAATGACCGGGCCATGCGCAAGGATATGATGAAAACCGCGGCAGAGATGCTGGAAGTCGGCGGTGCCGTTGAGGTCACTCCGTATGACAGGACAGAGTCTGCTCCCGGACTGGGCAATCATGAAATGGGAGCAGCACGGATGGGACGCGATCCGAAAACCAGTGTACTAAACGCACATAATCAGTGCCATGATGTACGCAATCTGTTCGTCACAGATGGTGCATGCATGACTTCGTCGGCCTGCCAGAACCCGTCCCTCACCTATATGGCACTGACCGCACGGGCCTGTGCCTATGCTGTTCAGCAACTGGAAGAAGGGCTGTTATAGATGCCAGTTCACAACATAAGTGCATGTGTATTGTCAGAAGATGCACTGGGCCGTCTCCGTGACCAGCATGCCGTCTCTGTGAGAACTCTGGGGGAGCCGGTTTCTGATGAAGAGATTCGGGATATTCATGCCATTGTGACCACCCCCTATGACCGGATAGATTCCAAATTTTTTGGTCGGGCTCCCAAATTGAAGATTGTTGCACAGTTTGGGACAGGGACTGACAACATTGATCTGCAGAGTGCAAAAGCACATGGGGTGGTTGTCACGCATACCCCCAATGCTGTCACCTCTGCGACAGCTGAGTTAACCATTGCGCTGCTTCTTTCTGTGACGCGCAGATTCAGGGAAGCGCAGGAGGTACTGGATCAGGGGCCGGAGGCAATGCCACTGGGGATGGAACTTGCCGGGAAAACACTTGGAATCATCGGGATGGGGCAGATTGGGGCTGCGGTCGCGCGTCGGGCCCATGCCTTCGGGATGAAGATTCTGTATGCCAATCGCAAGCGGGCCAATCCGACCATTGAACGGGAAACCACAGCGTCCTATTGTACACAAGAAGAGCTGTTTGCGGTCAGTG
The DNA here is from genome assembly GCA_965203305.1 of Rhodothermales bacterium. Taxonomy (GTDB): domain Bacteria; phylum Bacteroidota; class Rhodothermia; order Rhodothermales; family Bin80; genus Bin80. The sequence goes on from OZ241874.1 coordinate 1,605,107, forward strand.
ACATCCTTACCCTGCACTGTGATCTTAATGAGGACAGTCATCACCTGATAAATGCAAAAGTACTGGATCGCATGAAGGAGAATGTGATTCTGATCAATACCGCACGCTCCGCAGTCGTAGACGAAGCTGCTCTGGAACACGCACTGACATCGGGGAAAATCTGGGGAGCAGGGCTGGATGTGTTCAGTTCATATCTGCCAGAAGCAGTTCGGCAGCATCCAAGGGTTGTATTGACCCCGCATGCAGGAACAGCCACAATGGAGACACGCATGGCAATGTCAAATATGGTTGTTGATTCCATCAATGCCTGTTTAACGAAAGATGACAGAATCCCGCATCGCAAGGTATAGAATTCTGGCACTTCTCATTGTGTCCCTTGGCGTGATGCCCGGCATCAGCAGGGGGCAGACAGATACACTCAATCTAGTTGCTGTGACGGAATATCTGTCAGAGGGCAATGCCGAGTCCCTGATGCTTCATGCGAGTGAACACCTGGAGCTTGCCCTGCTAGAGCAGCCTCATCGCTATACTCGTTCCCAGGCACTGTACATTCTGAAAAAGTTTTTTCGTCAGTACCCGTCCGATGGATTTGAGGTCGGACACAGCATGATACAGGGGGAAGAATGGTGGCTGATCGGACGCTATGCTCTCCGGGATGAAGAACAGTTCCTGCGTTTTTATTTGCGTTTTGACCGCTCGTCCCCAATGTATGTTCTGAAGGCAGTACAAGTCATTCGTTCCTGATGAGGCATCCTTTACGGTACAGGTTTTTTGCTGGAATTACGGGGGCATTTGTTCTTGTTACCTTGCTGGCATGGATCGGGCAGCAGGTGCATGTAAGAATTGTCAGCCAGGATATTGGACCGCGACAGCAGGAGGAAGTTACTGTTGCAGATGAATTTGTCCTGTCTGAGTTCAAGCATATCCAGGAAGGAATGCAGGCACTTGCTCTGGATGCTGTCAGACACGTTTCGGAGTACACATTTTCATTCGAGGGGGTTCCATCTCCGCCCCTGATCCAAGAAATGGAGGCACTGCAGATCCCGGAGCAGTCATCCGTGTCTGTGTATGATACGGACATGAACCTGATCGCATGGAAGGGAAAAAGTATTCCAATGGAGGGGGATTCCGGTGCAGGCCAGTCTCTGTGGAAAATTGTGCGAGATGACGAGTGGCGCACTGCACTGGTGTTATGGAAGCCGATCAGTAAGGGGGATGAGATTGCTGGACACATACGCATCACACGGAATCTGTTTGCCAAGGCACCTGTACAGAATTCTGTACTGAGGGATTACGACATTGTGGATACATGGAAACGAAAGACTGGACTGGACATCCGGGTGCTCTATGGAGATACAACGGGGAGCAGTATCCTTCGGTCTCTGGACGGGCATGCCCTGGGGACCTACGAGGTGCGTCCACCTCCCGAAGCGAGGCTGATCAGGGCAACGGAAGCATTCTACGATAACCTGATGACACTGAGCCTGGCACTGCTGATACTGTGGATTCTGTGGGGGACATGGCGATGGTATCGCGAGGAATTGAGTGTGTCTCGTCTGGTGACATTTGCATCTGTGCTGTGGGCGGGACGTGTCGCCTTCCTCTACCTTGATGTACCGGCGAGATACCAGACAGGAAAGGCTCCGTTCAGCCCATTATTTGATCCTATTCACCTTGCTTCTGCAGTAGGGGGCGGGCTGATGCAGACAATAGGAGATTTGTTCATGAGTGCCCTGTGCGTATTTATACTGGGAGTGGCAGTTTTCCGATATGCGAGTTCACGATCCAGGTCTCTGTCCAGACATCGGAATATGGCATGGATCTATTTGGGGATCACCATCCTGACAGGACTGGCACTTGCATCCATCCTGATGGCGGTTGTGCAGGCAAGTGTGCTGGATTCTACACTCGGCTATACCGGACGCAGTGTACTTGTTCCGAGTTCTCTGGAACTGATCGTATATGGTTCTCTGGTTCTGTTGGTATTGGGGACTGTTCTGATCGTGTCCGCGAATCTGTTCCGAGGGTTCAGCATGGAGCCAAGCCGTATATGTCTCTGGTTTTTGGGTATGGCAACTGCGGGGGGTATCGTTCTTCTTCACTGGCTTCAGTGGTGTTCCTGGATGCTCAGTCTCGGTTTCCTGGTTGCATGTCTGTACATTGCCGTGTGGGCCGTAAAGGGAAGCATTTATGACTGGCTCGCGGTCAGGCGGGTCATTCCCGCCGCACTGGGTATTTGCCTGCTGCTGTATCCGGTGTACTATCAGGCTCTGGATCAGCGGAAGAGAGAGCGGGTCATGTATGCTGCCTCTACCTTTGGTCAGTCAGGAAGTCCGAACGTATCCCTGGCGGTACGCGAGATTCTGGAAGTTGCACTGCAGCGAACACAGCTCCCAGAGGTGCTTCTGTCCCGGGAAGATGTTTCGGATGAAGCCGAGAGGATCCTGAGTGGGTCTCTCCTCGCTTCTCTGGGAGCATATGATGCCAGCATTGCCTTCCTTTCCAGCGATGGCGAAGAAATTTACAGTGCTGGCAGTGCCGCATTGTCTCCTGAGGCTGTTCAGAAACTTTTCATGGAGTTACGCAGCGGAGCGGCCCCCCAGCCCGGGAAGTACATGCTCATGGAACCTCAACTAGAAGGGAATCCCCGGCACCAGTATGCAGGACTGGCTGCACTGGAGAGCGGATGGATTCTCGTTCGGGCACAGCCACATGTCGTATCCGAGGAAGCGAATACACCGCTCTTGCGGATTCTTCTGTCCTCTGGATATCTTGACCTGTACGAAGACCTCTCTTTGGCTTCTTACAGCAATGAGCGGCTGGTCCATACGTTTGGAAGACGCTTTACCAAATACCAGCTGGATTCTGATGTTGTGTCGGACCTGAATCGTCAGCCGTCACTCTGGAGGAAACAGTCTGTCGGGGGAGGCAGAAGTTATCTGACCTACTATCTCCAGAGAGGAAGCGATACCGTTGCTGCACGGATGGCAATTGACGGCCCGTTTGATCATCTGTACTACCTTCTGCGGATGGTCGCCGGCGGACTGTTGCTGGGAATTCCATTCTGCCTGGTTGGCTATGCAATGCAGTGGAAAGCAGGACTCCTTCCCAGAAAACGCCTGAGGTACCAGGACAAGGTCATGAATGCATTCTTTCTGCTTGGAGTCGTTGCCGTCATTCCCGTCGGGATCGCAGGATACAATGTGGTCACGGAAGAGAATGAAAAAGCGGTACAAAGCTGGCTTCGGCAGCATCTGGAGCGTGTAGAATCAACACTGGTTCCCGATGGAAGGCTTGGCGAAAATAGCGCGAGTGCACTGGAACGCAGCAGTATTGACTCTCTGTCCATGCGTGTGGGGCTGGACCTGAATCTGTATCGTGATACACGACTTGTTGCTGCGAGTCGTCGTCAACTGGTGAATGATCATATCGTGGATGTACGGCTTCCAGCAGAGGTGTTCCGTGCCATTTATGGAGATTCCGAACGCTTTACATTCATGGAGCACAGGCTGGGTGACTTTGAATATACGGCAGGATATCGCGCAATCCTGGACACAAATGGAGAGCCGGTATATGTACTGTCGGTTCCCAACCTGCCAGAGGCAGAGCGCATTGAAGAGGAGCGTACACGTACGCTGGCCTACCTGTTTGGTGCCATGCTGGGGCTGGGGATTCTGGTTGTGTTTACCGCTTCCGTACTTGCCCGTGCACTCGCACAGCCGATTTCCAGACTTCAGCAGGGACTGAAGGAAGCCGCGCAGGGGAAATTTGAGCGTGTCCTTCCGGTACGGTCACGCGATGAGGTGGGAGAACTGGTCACTACGTTTAATGTCATGCAGGAGCAGCTCTCGGAGAGCAGGCAGAAACTTGCCACGCAGGAGCGGCAGCTGGCCTGGCGGGAAATGGCACGCCAGATTGCACACGAGATCAAAAACCCGCTGACCCCGATGAAACTGGCCATTCAGCACCTTCAGCGTTCCTTTTGGAACAGGAATGATTCCCGGTTCCGGAAACAGTTCCAGCGCACCACCGAGACACTCATTGCCCAGATTGACAGTCTGGCCTACATTGCCAACGAATTCTCCTCCTTTGCCAGACTTCCCAGGCGAAATGTCGTTCGTCTTGACCTGCGAACAGTTCTGAGAGAAGCGCATGCACTCATGCAGGCGGAGGTGTCGGAGAAAATCACACTGGATATGCAGCTTCCAGATACTCCACTCCCGGCTCGGGAGGATCCCAGCGAATTGCGTCGCATGTACATCAATCTGATCAAAAATGCGATGGAAGCTGTTGAGGAGCAAGAGAAAGGAAAGATCACGATCACGGGCAGACAGGAGGGAGATCAAATTGTTACCGAGGTGATTGACAACGGCAGGGGGATCCCGCCGGAGATGCATGGACGGATTTTTGAACCGAACTTTTCAACAAAAACCAGCGGGGCAGGGCTCGGACTGGCCATTGCGAAGCGGGCTGTGGAGCTCTCTGGCGGAGATATAAGATTCACGACCGAACCGGGGAAAGGCACCAAAATGCGGATCACCCTGCCGGCGGATCAGGAGGAATAACAGCCTGCCAGCCTACTCTCCGCTAAAATCGCGAAACCCGAAGTAGTGCAGGACATATTTGATCTTTGCCGCTTTTCCTGGTCCAAATCCGGGCAGTTCCTGGATGCGCTTCTCAATCACATTCACAGCTGCCCCGTCGTTCCACAGGCGTTCCGGCTTGCCATCATACCGGTCCACCAGAAAGCGTGCCACCTGCCGCGTGGTGTCGGCCATCTTGTTGGAGAAGCGGTGAACCGCGGGCGATTCCGCAAAAGTTTCACGCAGTGCCTCTTCGTTCATGTCGGCAATGATTGCCAGATCCAGATGTCCGAGGCGGTCATGCAGGCGTTTGGCTCCGGTAAAGGCCACTTCAGCGCGTACACGCTGATCAAACAGCAGTCCAAGGATCGCTGCGGTCGGGCTGGCGGAGATGAAGGCATCCTCGCTCTCGTCTCCGGTCAATGTGCCGGTATCCACGAACCGTTCCATCATTCGCCCCAGTCCGCCACCCACCGTGCTGAAGTCAATCTGTTGAAATTTCATGGTGTTTGCAGTTTGCTTTTTCTGTGCCATGTGGTGCCGTTGACACCGTCCTTGATTGCGATATTCATTGCCAGCAGTTCATCACGAATCTTGTCTGCTGTGGCAAAGTCACGTGCTTTGCGTGCAGTTGCACGTGCCTGAATCATTTCCTCAATCGTATGCTCTGTCGGAGGTGCGGTTTCCCCGTTCTGGTGTTGTCCATGCAGTGCAGGATTCGCAGTGCGGGCACGGTCTTCTGGCAAGCGCACAATCCCCAGCAAATCGGAAACCCCGGTCATAAACTGGTATGCCCGGGATCCAAGTTTCTCCCGATTCCCCAGAATGGTACGCATGCCGTCCAGTGCTTCGGCAATGGCTGCGGGCGTATTCAGATCATCAAGCAGTGCTCGAAGCATCGCCAGTCGCCTCTCTTCCAGTGCTTCTCCAAGATGAGCTGCTCCTTCAGCCCCCTGCTCCTGTGCCTCTTTTGCCACATCAAAGGCTTCCTGGAATCGCTTCACATGCCGTTCGCTGTCCCGGAGTGTGGAGAAGGTAAAGTTGAAGGGCCTGCGATACTGTCCGCTGATCAGAGTCAGGCGTACAGCAAGCGGAGTCACGTCCCGCTCGTGGACGAGATCCCGTACTGTGTAGAAATTTCCCAGTCGCTTGGACATTTTCTGTCCTTCCACCTGGAGGAATCGTGTATGGGCCCAGTGTCTGCAAAACGCTTGTCCAGTCAGTGATTCGGCTTGGGCAATCTCGCATTCATGATGGGGGAAAATCAGGTCCTCGCCTCCTGCGTGCAGGTCAATTACAGGTCCAAGATAGGCCTGTGCCATGACGGAACACTCAATATGCCAGCCGGGGAATCCCCATCCCCACGGGCTGTGCCATTGCATCAGGTGCCTGTCATCCTTTTTCCACAGGGCAAAATCACGCGGATCCTTTTTTTCAGGATCCACGACAACATCCCGTACGGCAACCCCCAGGGCTTCGGCCGTCCTGTTCCCGGACAGCTTGCCATACTCTGGAAAATCAGCTACGGAGAAGTACACTCCAGAGGGGGTCTGATAGGCAGCTCCTTTGGACAGGAGTTGTTCCACTGCCTGAATCTGCTCCCGTATGTGTTCGGTTGCTCGTGGTTGCACATCCGGTTCCAGCAGATTTAATTTTCGCCAGTCAGATTGCAGGGCAGAGGAGTAGTGACGGCTAAGGTCCCATACATTGGCAAAGCGCGTTCCCTCTGCGGATCGGAGTGCCAGAGCCATGCGATCTTCGCCAGAGGCATCCATTGTATCATCATTCGTAAGATGACCGACATCGGTGATGTTCGTGACATAGGTTGTTCTCCATCCGAGTGCCCGTGCGGTCCGCAGGATGATATCTGCAGTGAGGAACGAACGAAAGTTTCCAATATGGGCATAGGAATAAACGGTTGGTCCGCAGCTGTAAAAGCGCAGATGACCGGGTTCAGTCAGGGACAGGGGTTCTACCCTGCCTCCGAGTGTATTATAAAGCTGAAATTCGTGACTCATAGCGCAGGCACACGGGCCACCCCTGTAACTTTATCGGATTCGCTGTGTGCCATTCAGCAACATCTCAATCCCGAAACACACGGTGACCCAGAGGGCTGCTGCTACAGACTTGGTGAATCCTGGAAAATCATCCAGTGAAGCTCCCCACAGATCCTTGCTTGATAATACATTCTGCACAAATGCCATGATATCTTCCAGATTGGCAGAACTCCTCCACTGATAAAACTGCTCTGCATAATCATCATGAACAGGATACGGAATGCCTCGCACCTTGCCGTAGATCACCCCGTCAGTTTTCTCTTCTCCCTGCATAAAGCGAAGCCATGCAGCGAAGCCGCACGCAATCCATTTGGGGGCGGGGCCATCGGGATGCTTTTCATAGTAGTCAATCAATGTTGGTACAACGCGGTGCTGAATTTTTGTCGTAGACTGCAGGGTAATGTCAATAAGGCGATGATGCAGGTACGGGTTTTGCCATCGCTGAAGAACTTCATTGATGTAGGGATCTACTGTATCTGAAGGAACTGGTAGGACGGGTCCGATCTCGTCTCGCAGCAGTAATGCAATGAATTGGCGAACGTCTGGGTGGTTCATGCTGTGCAGCACGGTTTCGCATCCTGCCAGAATTCCTGCAGGTGCCAGGAGCGTATGTCCGCCGTTCAGCAGCCGTATTTTTCTTGTCCGATACGGTGCAATATTCGGTGTGAGAACAATTCCATTGGCATTTTTCAGGAATCCCAGCCTCTCTTGAAGGGCTTCATCACCTTGGATGGCCCAAAGCCGATACGGCTCGCAGACCGTAAGCAGCTCATCCTCGTATCCGAGGCGGCTGTATGCTGTCTGCAAGTCAGATTCTTCCGGCAGCCCTGGCACAATGCGGTCCACCAGGGTATTGCAGAACAGGACAGAGTGCCGGAGCCAGTTCGTAAAACGTTCTTCCAGGTTCCACCGCTCCCCCTGCTTCTGTATCAGTCCTCGTAACAGGTCTCCGTTATTGTGAATCAGCTCACAGGGAAGAATAACAGGGCCTCTTGTATCGGCATAATCGAAACATTCTGCGCGTTCATGCAGCAAGGCACAGAGTCTGGCGGGGAAGGACTGGGGATCCTGCAGTGTGTCATTTTCCTGAAGGGAGAGACCAACTTCTGTGGTATTGGAAAGAACTGCTTCCAGATGGGGACTTCTGGCCACGGCGAGTATCTCATTCCATTCTGTACTTGCAGACAGGACACGGCTCACTGAGGTCACGGTATGGAGCCTGTCAACCAGCTCCTCTGAGTCATGCCCCCGGGTCCAGAGCGCATAGCGTCCCTCTTGCTGATTGAGCAGTTCGGCACGGCCACTGGGGGTGGAAGCAACCATGACGATCTGGCCATCATACATTCCAGAGGTGCATGCCTCGTCAATGAAGCAGTCGGCAAAAGCTCTCAGGAAGCGGCCAGTTCCGAACTGGAGTACCTTTTCTGGCATAAACTTGTGCCTGTTCGCTAGTCAAGGAAAAGATTCGGCAGCCACAGGCTCAAGCCTGGGACACAGGTTACGATTATGAGCACCACGATCATCGCAATGAAGAAGGGGAGCAGTGGCCGGGTGACCTGTGAGATTTTCGTCCCGGCAACCCCTACTCCTACAAAAAGCACACTTCCAACCGGTGGTGTACAGAGTCCGATGCAAAGGTTGAGAACAATAATGATTCCAAAGTGGATCGGATCAATCCCCAGTTCAATGGCGACGGGCAGGAATATGGGAGTGAAGATGAGAACCGCAGGCGTGATGTCCATAAAGATGCCTATGCACAGCAGAGTAACATTAATGAGCAGCAAAATGATGATTCCACTGTCGCTCAGGGCCAGAAGTGATGCGGTAAGCTGTTGCGGGATATTGACATAGGCCATGATCCAGGACATGCCCACCGAAGTGGCAACAAGAAACAGGACAACCGCTGTTGTACCGCTGGCATCCATGAGAATCTGTGGCAAATCCCGAATGGAGACTTCCCGATAGATCAGCGCGAGAATGAGTGCATACAGTACAGCAACGGCGGCAGCTTCGGTGGCGGTAAAGAAGCCTGCCACGATTCCACCCATGACAATGAACAGCAGTGTAAGACTGGGGAGTGCATCCAGAAATTTCCAGAAGACATTCCTGATACTGGCAGCTTTCGCACTCCCGTAGTTTCGTCGCATTGCAAAGACTCCGGCTACAGCCATCAGTGCAAGCCCGACCAGGATTCCCGGAAGATATCCGGCAAGGAACAGTGCTGCAATAGACACACCTCCACTGGCAAGGGAATACACAATCAGGATATTGCTGGGGGGAATCAGGAGTCCTGTGGTGGCAGAGGTGATATTGATGGCTGCACTGAAATTGCGATCATATCCGTCTTTTTCCATTTGCGGAGCCATGGTACTACCGACAGCGGAGGCTGCTGCGACTGCCGATCCCGATATGGCTCCGAAGAGCATGGATGCCATGATGTTTACATGTGCGAGTGCCCCTGGAAGAAGTCCAAGCAAGGCTTGTGCAAAATCAATGAGTCTCCGTGCCATACCACCCCGGTTCATAATCTGGCCAGCAAGGATAAAGAAAGGGATTGCCAGCAGGGCGAAGCTGTCCAGTCCGGTGGCAATACGCTGAGCCTGGGTTGTCAGGGCGGGCCATGTTCCCATAGTGAACAGCATGGTCGCCAAGGTTGCCAGTCCAATGCTGTAGGCAACCGGAACTCCCAGGAGGAGCATTCCGGCAAAGGATACCACAAGTATGAGAATCTCAGTGGTCTCCATTCCGAAGCTTTTTTATTTCATCCACCAGATCCAGAATAGCATACCATGCAATACAGAATCCGCTTATCGGGACAGCCAGATAGATATACCCCAGAGGCAATTGCAGACTGGCGGATGTTTGTCCGAGTGCAAGCATGACCCAGACCAGGCGTACTCCTCCCGCGAAGAGTGCTGCCAGTGCAAATACAAGTACAAGCGATTCAATCAAAATCCGCAAGAGATGCACATTTTTCCCGACGAGTACACCGGGCAGGAGGTCCAGGCTGAGGTGCATTTTGCGCCCCGCTGCGTATGCAGCACCAATGAGTCCCACCCAGATCATCAGGTACCTTGCCAGTTCTTCTGTCCATGAACTGGGAGCCCCCAGGATGAATCGTGTAAACACCTGCCACAGGACATCCAGCACAAGTGCAGCCATAAGTGTGGCTACCAGTGCAGACAGGAATCGGTCAAGCCATCTACGGGTGAGTGTCATGCAGTGTCCAGGGGTGTCATTCCATGGATTCATTCTGGACTTCGCAGTCTCCCGGGGAGTCACATGGAACGGTGGCGTGAATTTGTTCAATCAGGGTGTGGATTGCGGGAGTCTCCCTGTATTCATCGTAGAGATGCAAGACTCGCTCCGCGAAAGGGGCTTTGTCAGGATAGATAATCTGTATTCCTGCCTCCTGTACGTTTTGCAGGGCTTCTTCGGTGGCCACTTTCCAGAGCTGCTTCTGATATTCCGCGGATTCATCGGCAGCCTGTTGCACCCATGCCTGTTGTTTTGGGTTCAGCTGATCCCAGATTATGGTGCTGATGAGCAATACATCGGGGAGTCCTGTATGCTCGTCAAGCGTGTAGTATTTGGATACTTCATAGTGTCGGGATGTGTAAAATGAGGGCGGATTGTTTTCGGCACCATCCACAACTCCCTGCTGCAGCGAAGTGTAGAGTTCTCCCCACGCAATCGGTGTTGCTGAACCTCCGAGACTGTTCACCATCTTCACTTGGGTTTCGCTTTCAAGGGTACGAATTTTTAATCCCTCCAGATCGCTGGGCGAGTAGACGGGGCGGTCTGTTGTATAGAAACTGCGGCTTCCTGCGTCATAGTACGTCAGTCCACGCAGCCAGTACCGTTCCCCTGACAGCAAAATTTCTCTTCCCGCAGGGCCACGGAGTACAGCATGACGATGTGCTTCGTCACGAAACAGGTAGGGCAGGCTGAGTACCTTGTATTCGGGTGCAAACCCTTCCAGTACTGCGGAAGCCACCTTTGTCATGCCAAGACTGCCAAGCTGCAACAGTTCCAGGAGCTGACGTTCTGTCCCCAGCTGCTGACTTGGATAAATTTGAATCTGAAGTGATCCCCCTGACAGGCTGTCCAGCCGTTCCTGCATGAAGACCATGGCTCGGTGGACGGGATGGTTGGTATCAAGTCCGTGTCCAAGTTTAATCATCTCTGTGGTACCAGTACGGGTACATCCGGTCACGGAGAGAAGGAGAATGAACAGTAGCAGAGCGTGTCTTGTCATGTGTTCTTGCATCCGTACTGTCTTGATTGCGGCCATCAGAAGGATGATAATAGCATGGATGTGTATCCGTTGCAGGGCTTCAAGTTACGATGAATTCATAAAATACAGACAAGGGCTGCGCAAGATAATGTGCAATTGATCAGGAAAACAGGATCGGGAAAATGGCATCATAACTGAAAAATCCTTCTGCAAAAAACTTCCCCAGTGAAGTAGTTGCACTTCCGGCTTGCCGTGTATATCCAGAGGGAAGTCGCATGGACTACGATCTAGTCAAACACTAAAAAATCGCCGATCAGCAAGTACATACAGAAATAATAAGGAGTTCCCCCATAATTGACCAAGACTTCGTAACTGTCGGATTCTCCAGACCATTCCCATCGGAATACACAGACAAGCAGCCCAAACTAGCACCATGCCAGGAGGTCCATCGGCATTCTGGGGAGAGCTATCTGGCTGGTGAAGTTCCTGGCCGGCGGGCGGCAATGATACTTCCTGCCGAGACGAGAAGCATTCCAGCAAGAGACAGAATGTTCGGGTAGTCCCCAAAGATCAAAATCCCCCAGCCGACGGCAAACAGGATCTGGACATAACTGACCCCCATAGCGCGGGTCGTGTGCTCCCGATGGAGACTCCAGGTAAGGAACATCTGGGCAATATGGGTAGAGATGCCGACGCCGATCATCAAGAGCCACTCCGTGAAGGATGGAACTGCATACTGGGCAACAACAAAAGGAACCGAAGCAAATACAGATACGAACGAGAAGTAAAAGATCACGACAAGTGCATGATCCGTTTCCCGAAGTTTGCGCACGGATACAAATGCAAGTGCCGCCAGAAATGCTCCTAAAATGCCCACCAAAACAGAAGGCAGATGGAGCCTCTGTACATTAAAAATGAATTCTGGCTGGATAACACAGACTACTCCTGCAATACAAAGGAGAAGCCCGATCATCATCCCGGGAGACAGGTGCTCCCGGAGAAGGACGGCTGCAATGATTGCTGCAAGGCATGGTGAGGTATAGAAGAGTACGGTGGCTTCAGCCAGTGGCAATGCAATCAGAGTCCAGAAGAAGCACAGCAGTGCACCAAATCCCGTGATACCCCGAAAGATCAGCAACTTTTTATGGACTCCCCAGAGATGTACTCCAGCCAGGCGGATTCCCCAGTAGGTGAGCAGACTCCCGATCACGGCCCTGATCAGGACAATCTGCCCCGTCGGGATGGTTGTAGACACAAGTTTTGCCATCAGAGACATCAGGCTGAAGAAGAAGACAGCCACAATCATGTATCCCAGTCCAACGGGAAGCAAGGAGAGAATCGGGGTGTTTCGTGTCAGCGATACTCGAATCCTTCGAAAGGTCTGCATGTTGCGTGATAATGGAGAAGGATGGATCGCAGACCTGCGCAGCGTCAGGGACTCTGGCATGGACAGAAATGGAATGCATCGCCCGTAGAACAAGGGGCGAAGACTGCACTACGAAGGAACCGTTTCAAGGATTCGCTCAATCAGGTCGGGCACCGAGATGCCATCTGCCTCGGCATTGAAATTCGCAATAACGCGATGGCGCAACACTGCAGTGGCCAGTGCCTGTACATCACTGACCAGAGGGGTGAATCTGCCATCAATGGCTGCCAGTGCTTTTGCCCCCAGGATCAGATACTGGGAGGCACGTGGACCCGCCCCATATGCGATATAATCGTTTACGAAATCCGGTATGCCTTCACGGTGGGGGCGTGTATGTGCTGTCAGGCGAACAGCATACTCAATGACGTTATTTGCTACCGGAAGATGGCGTACCAGTTTCTGATAGCTTAGGAGCTCCGTCTGGGACATGGCCGGGTTGATCGCAGCAGTCTGGCCCGCTGTCGTTGAGCGAACGACTTCAACCTCTTCGCTGAAGGAAGGGTAATCTAGCCAGAGATTCAGCATGAATCGATCCAGCTGGGCTTCCGGGAGAGGGTAAGTCCCCTCCTGCTCAATCGGGTTCTGGGTTGCCAGTACAAAGAACGGTTCTTCAAGTACAAATGTGTTTCCTCCGGCAGTCACCCGGTGCTCTTGCATGGCTTCCAGAAGTGCAGCCTGGGTCTTGGGAGGAGTCCGGTTCACTTCATCTGCAAGTACGATGTTGGCAAATATGGGCCCCTTCACAAATCGAAATGCGCGCCCTCCCGTCCGCTTGTCCTCCTCAATGATTTCAGTTCCGGTGATATCCCCGGGCATCAGGTCGGGGGTAAACTGGATTCGCGTAAAATCCAGTGCCAGTGCCTCTGCCAGAGTACGGATCAGGAGTGTCTTGGCAAGTCCGGGAACCCCAACGAGAAGCACATGTCCTCGAGCCAGCAGGCATACCACTATATTGCGGACAATATCTTTCTGTCCGACAATGATTTTGGAAATTTCCTCTTCCAGACGCTTGCATGCTGGAGGCAGAGTCTCCGCAAGAGCGGGGGACAGATCGTCTGCCGGTGTTGCTTCATTGCTGATGGTATGTGACATGCCTGTCGGTTAACTGCGGTCAGATTGCCAGTACAGAGTGAATATCGGAGGCTTTCCCGCGAAGTTCAATAAAAACATCTTCCCTCAGCAAATCCAGCCAGCGGCGCATTTCTGCGGCGCGTTTGTTTTCCAGAGCCAGTGATTTAATCCGTGCGTAGTCCGTTTCAATGCTTACGCGATGAGTGGGGACCTTGCGCTGGAGCAGTACGATGTGCCATGCTACATTTCCGTCGCGCAGCGTGACTTTGGCCGGCTGGCTGATTTCCCCAATTTCCAGTGTATCCGTTGTTGCTTTCCAGTCTCCTCCCAGAGCATCTATAAAAAGGTCGCGTTCTCCTGAATTCCGGTCAACGACACGTCCGCCAATTTCGGAGGATGCATCTTCTTCGGAGTGTCTCCTTGCCATGAGCTCAAAGGGAATATCATAGGTCAGGATGGAATCACGCAGGACTTCAAGTTCAGCAATCGCTCTGGCCGGGTCGGAACGTGAACGGTCAATATTGATGAGCACATGACTAAAGTCAATCACATCTCCCACTCGTTCATTCACGCGAAGAATATGAAATCCAAACGGGCTCTGAAATGGCTGAGACAGCTCTCCCGGATCAATTCGGGCAGCGATTGCTGCAAATTCTGGCACCAGATCTTCCAGTTCCATACTCTCATATCTCCCTCCATTCTCATAAGAGCCTGTATCATCCGAGTAACGCTCCGCCATTTCTTCAAGCGTACTTGTCCCTGTGGTAATGGAGTCCCTGATTGCACTGATAATCTCTAGGGCCTCCTGCCTTGCTTCGGGCAGAATCTCGGGGTATTTTACGATGTGAGAGACGCGTACAATCGGCGGGAGTACGGGCAATGAATCTGCGGGAAACTGTTCGAACCACTTGCGTACCTCACTGGGAGTAATGTGCAAGTCTCGAAGTTTTGTGCTTCGAAACTGATCTGCCAGAAGCTGGTCCCGAACTTCATTCCGAAGATCAGCCCGAATCTGGATGACACTCTTGCCATAGACTTCTTCCAGCCTGCTTTCACTGCCCATGTTTTCAGTCATGAACTGGATACGCTGATCAAGGGACTGATCAATCTGCTCTTCCGTGATAACGATGTTGGTATCTCTCCGCGCATGTTCGGCCAGGACTTCTCCGTCAATGAGTTGCTGCAGGGCCTGATACCAGAGTGCCTCGCTGTACTCAAACTCTTCCTGCCTTGTGAGATTGAGTACGATTCCATCAATCTCGGAGCGGAGTATGATCTTATTCTCTCCGACAATGGCAACGATCTCGTCCACAACATTCTCTTGTGCCCGTACCAGTGACCAGGGAAGCAGAAAGAACATAATGAGTGCAATATGTCGGAAAATCAGGATTCTTTTAGGCATTCGGAGAATATGATGGAAAATGCGCGGGGAGTTTTTCTAGAACGGACAACTCTGAATGATTAGTAGATACCAGAGGCATACAGGAGCATCATTCACTTTATTTCAATCTCTCCACGAAACTCGGCTTCCACGCGAAGTGCCTGAACTCTGCGAGTATAATTCTGTTTCCGGAAGCGGATGGTCAGCTGTTCCCGAATGAAGTTCTCAACCCAGGCCAATTCGGGAATTGAGTTGGGGGCACTGCGATTCGTAACTTCTAGCAGGTGATACAGCGAGTCTGCCAGGAAAATCTGTGGAGGAGTCCCTGCTTCTGTATTCTGGAGAAGTTCCATCAACTCTGGCTGGTCAATGAACAGCCGGGTTTCCAGGAAGTGGTTTTGTGTCATCCTGAGGTGTTCGGCAGGGGAACTGCTGAAACGCTCAATCAGCGTGGCAAACAAAGAATCGGCAGCTTCTTCACGGTTCATCAGCTGCACGGCTGTTTCCACAGAGTCCCGGCTCGGGTTACTCAGGTAGCGAATGTGTACGAATGACTCAAAGAATCGCAGGTGTTCTTTATTCTGTTCATAAAAATTTTCAATGTCATCTGATGTGATTTCATCGTCAGCCTGGCTATGATATTCAGAGATCATCCCCTCAATCAGAACTGCACGGGAACTTTCGTCAAGGCGGCGCTGGATATCCTCTTTATCGGAGAGACGGAGTCGCAATGCTTCCTGATAGAGAAGTTCGCTGATAATCCACTGGTTAATGATTTGACTGCGGGCTTTGGTTGTATCAAAGCCCGTAGCCAGACTGGCAAAACTGGCTTCAATATCTGAAGAGAGCAAATAGGAATCTCCAACTCTTGCCACAAATTCGTCTGATGAATCCAGTTGACGGCAGCCTGCAGTCCCGATCAGTAGCAAGGCGACTGTTCCAGCTCTGATCGTCATCACTGTCGGAAGACCATCTCAAGGCGTTCAGGAAAAACCCGAACACGATACTTTGATCGCAACCTCTGGTGAAGATTCTCCTCGAGGAGTACCTGAATTTCTGCCATGACATCCGTTCGGGCTTCTTCAAATGTCTTCGGTCTGGCAGGTTCAGTTCCGTCCATATACAGCACAAGTTTGCGGCTGCGGGCAGAGAGAATTTCCGTATGTTCCCCCGATTCCAGTCCAAGTGCCTTGTCATAAATGCTTCCGGTTGAATCGGCAACGACTACAGTGTCCAATTGCAGATTCCATGTTGAATCTGAGGCAATCTTCTGTTCTAGATCGGTCCATGTCATTCCGTTCTCTACCATGCGTATCGCCTCAGTCAAGAGCGAATCCGAAGATCCAGAGAGTTCAATCAGGCGATATCTGTCCGGCCATTGATATTGCTCTATATTCGCCTCATAGTGCTGCATCAAGCGCAGTGTATCTTCGGAAGATGCATTCCAGACGGAATCTTCCATGATCGCGAATATCGCAAGCCCGTCCCTGAAATTCTGCATAATTTCCTTGAACTGCTCGTCGGAATTTTCCAGTTCAAAGGAACGGTGGAGCAGAACCTTTTCATCCAGAAATGCCTCCGCATACCTGAGTGAATTTTCCGTTGAGGAGAGTTGAGAGAATGGAGGAGTTGACTGATTCTGCACAAAATCTGAAAATTCTCTGACCGTATAGGCCGAATCCTCCAGTGTAATGAGTTGCATGGAACGGGAGGTGTCAGTTTCGCCCAGAAGTTGCAGGTATGACAGGAGCGAATCGGGCTCTACTCCACCGATCAGGCGGGTTAACAGGGTAGTGTCCACCGCACTTGCATACTGCTTGCGCAGCGACTTAACTAGGGCAGTTTCGGCAGTTCGAATTCGCGGGAGGGACTGCGCCAGTTTCGCCAGGTCGTCATACTGCTCGTCATATGTTTTTTTCGGCAGAATTTCATCCAGTTTGATCAGGTGCACTCCAAATGCACTCCGCAAGACACCGGATACCTGTCCGGGGGTATCCAGGGCAAAGAGGCTGTCAAGAAATGTGGTATCCCATCCGCGCATTCTATACGAGACGGCTGGTAGTACCCCTCCGGAAGAAGCAGTTCCTGTGTCCTCTGAGTACTCCCGGGCCACTTCTGCGAAGGATGCTCCCGCATCAATCAGCGTTTTTAGGCTATCTATTTTGGAGTAGGCACGGGCTGAATCGGATGGTTGCCGAATAAAAATCAGGATGTGGGAAGCACGATAGTCCGGTTTAGTTTCTACCTGATCGTGGACTTTGATAATATGGTAGCCGTAGGCACTTCGGACAATACCGGATATTTCTCCTGCAGGCGTATTATAGGCTTTATTTTCAAAGGATTCAATCATGCCACCGCCAGTAAAGAACCCGAGGTCCCCCCGATATCCAATTGAGGAGGAGGGATTGCCTGCTGCGCGATCTTCGGACTGTCGAAATGCAAGATCACCAAACGGGACACCCTGTTCAAGGGAATCCTGCAAAGCAGAAATTTTGTTCCAGGCTATCAGGGTATCTCCGGGGGCAGGGTCATCTCTTCGGGGAAGGTTTACCATGATATGGCTTGCATGAATATGCTTCTTCCGCTTTTCGTACAGGTCCCGGACAATCGGCTCCACGACCTCCTTGTCAAGGAGATAGGGCTTGGCAAAGGAAGCCCGGTACCCGTCAATTTCGGAGATCAGGTCTTCATCTTCAAAGTACCCAGCACTTTCGGCTTCTTTCAGCTTTATGCGAAAATTAACATAGCGTCTCAGGAAGTCAGCATACTCTTCCTCCGAATGACGACTTGCAACATCAGTTCCGACAGTTTTTGCATACTCCCGTTCAAATTCCTCTAATGTCAGGGCTTCTCCGTCAATGCTTGCCAGTGTGACAGCTTCCGGTGTTCCGTCTTGTACAATTACATCTTTTACAGAACACGAAGAGATCAGGAGTATCCCTGCGAGCAGAGCGGCGCAGCGAATGAATTTCATGGATATGAGTCATTTTCTGAAAACAGCACCGTTGCACCATTTTCTGGGATAACGGTTCCATGAATGAATCTGTTTTTGCCCCTGTCGGGTTTCAGTGTGTAATTTTTCGGGCGCATACACCTGAGTGCCCACAGAAACATGAAGCTCCTGCGTTTGTTTGTACCATAACACAAATGAATATAGATGAACATGAGCACACGAAGAACAGGATCGGGTACTTCCCAGCGGGAGGGTATCCTCTTGGGTGAAGCTGCTGAAGATGTTTCCTGATGATGTTGCCGCAGAAGCGTGGTTCTGCAAGTCGCGCTAGGGAGAGACCATCACATGTCCCAGATATGGCTCCGGGAACATCCAGGCAGGGGCGAAACATCCCTCCATGCCCTACAGATGCCGGATATGCGGAGACGGTTCCGTTGATCAGATGGAAGAGATTGTCAAGGGCATGACCGAACAGAGGCTGAACTGCCGGATACTCAGGATAAGCAATCCAAAGCGAGAGGAGGTGCCAGAAAGTCACATCAATGTCTAAGGCGACGAGATATTACTTTTGCTTCAATCCACCCTGCACGGGATCTCCATGCATCCACTGGACAGACTCCTGAACACTTGGCGAAAAACCGCCAAAGAGTCCGAATACAATAAAGAGCGGCACAAGGGGACTGCATTTGAAGAGCTGTGCATACAATTTCTGGCGCACGAGAAAGTGTATGCCAATCAGCTGGAACTGGCAGTGCCATATGCACAATGGGCCCGTGGACGAGGGATGGATGCGAGCGAATACGGGATTGATCTGGTTGCCAAACGGAAGGATGCAGGCGGGTGGTGCGCCATCCAGTGCAAGATGTACGGAGAGGAAAAGACTCTTCCGAGTACAGAGGTGAACAAATTCATCACTGCCTCCGGCAAACCCCCGTTCACGCGACGGATTCTGATAGATACTACAGGCAAGCCCCTGACGAGACCAATGCAGAAGCTGCTCACGGGGCAGTACATCCCGGTCACCCACATCACGCTGAGCCACCTCCGGGGCAGCACGGTTGACTGGGACAAGTTCGTGGACACTGGGGAGATGACATTGCGAGAGGATCTCCATGAACTGCATCCCTTCCAGCAGGAATGTCTGGAAAAAGTACTCCAAGGGCTGAAGGAGAAGGGGAGTCGAGGGAAAGTGCTCATGGCATGCGGGACCGGCAAGACGCTGACCTCGCTTCGGATTGCGGAAGATCTGGCAGGCAGTGGGGGTCGTGTTCTGTATCTGGTACCAAGCCTGGCACTGATGTCTCAAACAATCCGCACATGGCACCAGCAATCCAAACTGCCCCTGCGCTCCTACGCCGTGTGCAGTGACTCCCAGATTGGACACAAGAAGACTCGCCAGCGCAGTCGCAAGGATGAGGACAGGGTACAGATGACAGACATAGAGATGCAGATTCCTCCGACCACGGACGGGGAGAAGCTGGCTGCGTATGCCAGGAGTGAACATGCGGAAACCATGACGGTGGTATTTGCCACCTACCAGTCCAGCAAACGCATTCACGAGGCGCAGGTGGAATACGGGCTCCCTGCATTTGATCTGGCGATCTGCGACGAGGCACATCATACGGCCAAGAAAAACGATTCCGCGTTTACGGCAATCCATGAAAACAAGACGATCCATGTGGACCGGCGAATGTATATGACCGCCACCCCCAAGGTTTACAAAGAGTCGTTTGAGGAGGCAGACAGAAGGACACAGGAACCCGGCAGGCAGAACGAGGAGGAGGGAGTGCTGTACTCCATGAACGATACAGATCAGTACGGGGAAGTTCTTTTTGAGTACAAGTTTCGGGATGCACTGCGGGACGGACATCTGTCTGATTACCGGTTGATCGCACTGGGCATTCCAGAAACGGAAGGACTGGAGGCACAAGCCAGGAATCAGGCAAACAGCCAGACAACCGTCAATGCTGCGAGCAAATTCATCGGAATCTGGCGAATCCTGTCCGGCACGGACAAAAGCAAACTGATTAGTCCGAAACAGCCCCTCCGCAAGGTGATCGCGTACTCGCAAACCATTGCAGACTCCAAGTATATCGTCCAGGAATTCCAGAATACGGTAGACAACTACCTGGATGCCTGCGACTCTCCTGGCGGGAACGCTCCGCAGACTGCCATTGCGGCGGATCATATAGACGGGAGCATGCGGGCAGGCAAGCGAAACGATCTGCTGAACTGGCTGAACACGCCGGGGAATGATACAATCCACATGCTGTCCAATGTCCGATGCCTGTCGGAAGGAGTGGATGTACCTGACCTGGATGCAGTGATATTTATGCACCCCCGCAAGAGTCAGGTGGAGGTCATACAGGCCGTGGGACGGGTGATGCGAAAAGCGGAAGGAAAAGAGATCGGGTATGTGCTCCTTCCGGTCGTCATTCCCACAACAGCTACGCCGGAGTCTGTGCTGGCGAAGGAAAAGAATTTTGCAGTGATCTGGCAGGTTTGCAATGCCATCCGCTCCCATGACGAGGACTTTGCCGCGTCCCTGAACCTGCTGGCGGATGGAGAGAACGATAACCGCGTATCCATGATTCTGCTTTCACAGTGGCAACCGAAACGAACCAGGAAACGAGACCCGTTCGGTACCCGAAACGGAGAAGACGGGGACGAGACGGACACTGAAGAAGCGCAGCAGCTCACGATCAATTTCCCGGTAGCGGAGAGTCTCCTGGCCGTATGGGCGAAGAAGTGCGGGACGAGGCGGTACTGGAGCAGCTGGGCAGAGGATGTGTCCGAGATTGCGCGGGTGCATACCGAGCGGATCACGGCAATGGTAGAACGACATGAAGCTGCAAAAGAAGTGTTTGGGCTGTTCCTGACGGAGTTGCAGGATGATCTGAACGCGGGGGTAACGAAAGAGGATGCCATTGAGATGCTGGCTCAGCACATGGTGACGAAGCCGGTCTTTGATGCATTACTCGGTGGAACACAGTTTGCCGAGCAGAATGCGATCAGCAGAAGCATGCAGCTGGTGCTGGATACCCTAAAGCCCGAGCAGTTTGAGGAGGAGACAAAAAAACTGTCAGGGCTCTACGAGGAGGTGGCATCCCGGGCGAAACAGGCAACTTCGCCGGTGGCACGACAGAAAATCATCCGGAAGCTCTATAATGACTTCTTCGTTGGGGCCTTCAAAAGGACAGCGGATAAACTGGGGATTGTCTATACGCCAATAGAACTGGTGGACTTTGTTCTGCACTCGGTGGATCAGGTGTTGCAAGGTGAATTCGGAAAATCACTCGCTTCGGACGGCGTAGGCATTCTGGATCCGTTCACGGGAACAGGGACCTTCCTTACCCGCATGATCCAGAACGGGCTGATTCCCCCAGAGCAGCTGCGGAAGAAGTATCACTCCGAGATGTACGCAAGCGAGATTGTCCTCTTGGCCTACTATATTGCATCCATTAATATTGAAGAAGCCTATCGGGCGGGGGTGGACCCAGAAGAATACGAGCCCTTCACGGGGCTGGCATTGACGGACACCTTTGACATGGTGGACAAGCGGGATGAGATTGCGGGGGTCATGCCCGAGAATTCGGAACGGAGAGAACGTCAGATAAAGGCGGATATCATGGTTATTGTGGGAAATCCCCCGTGGAGTAAAGGGCAGCGGAGTGAAAATGATGCTGCCAGGAATCAGTCGTATCCAAAGCTGGATCAAAGAATTGACGACACATATGCCAACTTTTCCGTTGCTACCAACAAGAACAGTTTGTACGACAGTTACATATTGGCGATTCGGTGGGCATCGGATCGTATCGGGGAGCGTGGTGTGATCGGGTTTGTGACGAATGCTGGGTGGCTGGAGGGGATTGCGATGGATGGGATGCGGAAGTGTCTGGCTCGGGAGTTTGCGTTGATCTATGTGCTGAACCTGCGGGGGCAAGCACGCACACAGGGAGAGAGAAGACGCAAAGAAGGGGGAAATGTGTTTGGATCGGGATCGCGGGCCCCGGTGTCGGTGCTGCTTTTGGTGAAGAACCCGGAACGGACGGGGTGCACGATCCGGTATCACGACATTGGGGATTACCTGAGCCGGGAAGAAGGTTTTGGCAAGTTCATGGCACTGGGCGACAAGAGGAATCGGAATGCATCGGTGATCTTCCAGAACTATTCAGGTGGAGTAAAGACGAATCGGGACGCATGGTGCTACAATTATTCCGAGATTGCCCTGCGGGAGAATACCCGTCGGATGATCCGGTTTTACCATGCAGAACGGGAGCGGCTTATACAGGGGAATACAACGGGGAGCAGCCTGACTCCGGCCGAAGTCACACGATTGGTGGATAACGATCCAACGAAAATCAGCTGGACTACGAATCTGAAATCTGATCTGAGGAAGAACAAAGATTTGAGTAAAGAAGAGGGGCGGATTACCATCGCTCAATACAGACCCTTCACAAGAACGCAGATGTATTTTAGCCGGCGATTGAATGAAAGAGTCTATCAGATGCCTCAGATCTTTCCGCATGCAGATGCCGAGAATCTGCTGATCTGCGTGACGGGGAAAGGAGCAACCACCCCATTCTCCTGCCTGATGGTCCAAAACATGCCCAGCATAGATTTCGTCAACAAAAGCCAGTGTTTCCCGCTGTCACTATACGAACAGGTGCCTGGTGAGCCTCAAATTGACTCAGGAAACGACAGCTTGCCTGACGAACATGGATACATAAAAAAGAGTGCGATTACGGAATTCTCCCTGCAATCTTTCCAAGACAAAGTGGGGCGCAGGATCTCTCCAGAAGACCTGTTCTTCTATATCTATGGTGTTCTGCATGTGCCCCACTACCGTACCAGATACGCCAACAACCTGCGGATTGAGCTCCCCCGGATACCGCTTCCCGAAGATGAAGCACAGTTCTGGATGCTGGCGAAAGCCGGACGAGAACTCGGAGAACTACATGTTGGGTACGAAGAGGTCAGTGAATATCCCATCAAATTTGCAAAGGGAGGCTGGGAGCCGAGAGATGAAATACAGTCAGAGGACTGGTTCCGGGTGGGGAATCGGAGTATGCGGCATCCCGGAAAAGCAAGACGGAAGGATCAGTCCTGCATCATGTACAATGACCATATCACGGTACAGGATATCCCCATGGAAGCCTATGACTATGTGGTCAATGGCAAACCCGCTATCGCATGGGTTATGGAACGGCAGCGTGTGAAAACCGACAGGGACAGTCAAATCGTCAATGATGCCAATCGTTTCGCCATGGAAACCATGAAAGATCCAGCCTATCCACTCCGGCTATTAGCCAAAGTGATCACGGCGAGCATGGAGACGAACAGGATTGTCTCAGAACTCAAAGCGGTGAAATTCGAAGACTGACTTTCTGGAAAACGCTCCGTGAGAGCTTCCTGAGGGGTACATTTGCTCATGGGCACTCACGTTATACAAGACCCAATTTTTAACAGGCCTCTGAGGTACAGTTTTGATTCGTGTCAGATTTGCTCCAAGCCCTACGGGATACCTGCATATTGGAGGATTGAGAACCGCTTTGTACTGCTATCTGTTTGCACGGAGTCAGGGGGGGCGATTTGTTCTTCGCATTGAAGATACAGATCGTTCGCGATTTGTTTTCGATGCTGAGACAGACATCCTTCAGGCATTGGAGTGGTGCGGACTGAAAGTGGATGAGGGCCCTAGGCAGGGAGGGAGCTATGGTCCGTATCGTCAGTCAGAGCGTCAGTTGCTATACATTCAACAGGCAGAGTCTCTGGTGGATTCAGGGCATGCGTATTATGCCTTTGACACTCCAGATGCAATTGATGCTCTGCGGAAGGATAACGAAGCCTATGGGATAAGTACAAGGCTTCGGATGGATAACAGTCTGACACTGCCAGATCAGGTAGTCCAGCGGCGGCTAGCCGCGCAGGAAGCCCATGTTATACGTTTGCGTGTGCCTGAACGGGAGACAGTGCAGTTTGATGATTTGATCAAAGGCAGCATACATGTTGCAAGTGAGAGCATTGATGATCAGGTGCTGATCAAGTCGGATGGCATGCCAACCTACCACTTGGCGAATGTGGTGGATGACCACCATATGGACATTTCTCATGTAATTCGGGGAGATGAGTGGCTGCCATCTACTCCCAAGCATATTTTGCTGTATCAGGCACTCGGCTGGAAACCGCCCCTGATGGCACATCTGCCCCTGATCTTGAGTCCGACTGGCGGAAAGCTCTCCAAGAGAAGTGCAGAGCGACAAGGAATTCCGATTAATGTCCGGGATTATCGTGCGAATGGATATGAGCCGCAGGCAGTTGTAAATTTTCTTGCTTTTCTGGGGTGGAATCCTGGCTCGGAAGAAGAGGTGTTTGATCTCAAGGAGCTGGAGCAGGCATTCAGCCTTGAACGGGTTGGCTCAGCTCCGGCAAAATTTGACATTGACAAGCTCAAGTGGTTCAATTCCCAGCATCTTCGCCGACTGGATATAAAAACGCTGGCGGAATATGTGCGACCGCTTCTTGAAGAAAAAGGGCTTGATTACAGGGATGATCAGTACCTGCTGGATGTATGTGAACTGATACAGGATCGAATGGAGCATACTGGGGACATAGTGACGCGTTTTCGGTATTTCTTTTCAGACCCGGAGACTTTTGATCCTGCAGGCATCAAAAAAAGATGGAAGCCAGACTCTCCAAGTCTGGTGCAGGAATATTCAGATCAACTGGAATCAGCCGATATTTTTGATGAAGTATCACTTGAAGTAGCGTTGCGTAGTTTATCCGAAAAAATGGGAGTTAGTGCAGGTAGAGTCATACACTCTGTGAGACTTGCCGTGAGTGGAACTACTGCGGGCCCAAGACTTTTTGCATTACTGCGTGTTTTGGGGAAGACTGCATGTGTGCGTCGTCTGCGTTCTGCGGCACATATTCTGGAATAGCATAATGGTATTGATAGAGTATCCTGAGGCGTATGCAATTGTTCGGCTTGCACCCGACAGCCAAGTTCCCGACTGGGCATGCAGTGGTACATTCACTTCTATCACGCGAACTCCTGAGGAGCTTTCCGTGATATGCCAAGAGCAAAATGTTCCGCCTGAACAATCTATCGCAGGTGGATGGTTTCTGATTGGCTGTCAAGGTCCACTGGACTTTTCTTCCGTGGGAATTCTGGGTAGGCTTACAGCCACATTGATGGAGGCGGAGTTACCAATTCTTGCCATTTCGACTTACGATACGGACTATATTCTCACACGCAATCTATTGGCTACTCGGAAGGCACTCCAAAAGGCAGGTTACGAAATAGTTCGGTTAGCCTTTTCCGAAACATGAACTGCTGTTGCCTCTCGCAGGTGCAAATTGATTGATCAACACGATGTCAGAGCTAAAAATAGAATCCACACATGAAGCACTGAAAGTACTCTATACTTCCACGAATGGGGTGAGTGGTATAATAAAACTGGTTGGGATATAGGAACCGTTCCCAACAGTATGGAAGATTTTAAGCATTGGCATGGTTTGACTGTGTCTGGCGGAGATTTAGTTAAGATTGATCTCGGATTGAATGATCTCCGGGGGCGAACTCCATCTGAACTTTTAGCAACCTGTCAGCATTGGAAGTGCTGTTGTTGCAGCATAATCAGCTGACAGGTAGAATTCCTGTCAAAATATAGGTAAGCTATCAAACCTAAAGGGGCTGTCTCTGAGCTTTAATAAGCTCAAGGGTGAGATTCCTCCCGAATTGGGTAATTTGTCAAATCTAGAAGGGATATCACTGGACCGCAATCGGCTGACGGGTAAGATTCCTTCCGAACTGGGTAAACTGTCAAAACTGAGGGACTTGTCACTACACTTTAATCAGCTTATAGGTAAAATCCCTCCTGAGCTGGGCAACCTTTTGAATTTGGAAAAGCTGTCGCTGCACGCAAATGATCTGACAGGAGATGTCCCGCGTAGCTTTCTAGGACTACAAAAGTTAGAAGATATTTCTCTTCCCCACAGCGTGCATGTGCCAGAGAATGACGAATTTAAGGCGTGGTTATATCTGAAGTTACCCCGTATTTGAAAATATTTCAACCCTAAGATTTAAGGAAAAGGGTTCAAATTCTGATACTTTTTAAGATAATATGAGAGAAAATACTTGATAATTGAAGTTTTTCTCTAAAAAAATCGTACTTTTTACGGCATGATTTTTCAGATGCCTGCCCATGTAACTCCCTAAATTATTAAGGATAATTCGACATTTTTCCGTTATTTCTTATATATTTGGATCAAATAACCTTAATTATTACGGTTTTTGAAGCCCCCCAAAAAACTAGGGGGTAACTTCAGTTATATGCCGTCTGATAGTGAGATTTTCTGTACACAGGAATTCCTATCCTCAAATGCCACCAGTGCCTGCTTCGCATATGGAGAGTTCAGGTCAGAACGGGAATTTGTATTTTCATACTGTACCCTTCTCGTTTTATAGCCATCTCTATTTCTTGCGAATGGGCAGAAAAAGTAGGGTTTTCGCGTAAGATGCCGCTAAAAATCTTTTCAGATGAAAGACATAAAAGTACAGTCCACATATAAGGCACTGACTGTACTGTACACTTCGACAAACGGGGAGCAGTGGGAGGACAATTCCGGTTGGAATATGGGCGTAGCTCCCAAGAACATGGAAGGTTTCAACAGTTGGTATGGCCTAACTGTGTTCAGTGGAGATTTGGTTGCGATTGATCTGGAATACAATAATCTTCTTGGGGCACTCCCCCCTGAACTCGGTAGCCTGTCAAGTCTAGAAAGGCTAGATTTATCTGGTAATAAGATTGCGGGTGGGATTCCCCCTGAGATTAGCAGTCTGTTGAGTCTTGAAATGCTGGACTTGTCTGAAAACAAACTTTTGGGCGGGATTCCTTCTGAATTTGGAGGCTTGTCCAGTCTGGGAAGTCTGAATCTGTCGGAGAACAGGCTTACGGGCGAGATTCCGGTTGAGCTTGGCAGGCTTTCAAGTTTAAGAACACTTGATTTGTCTTACAACAAACTCACGGGTGAAATTCCGCATGAACTGGGCAACCTTTCAAGTCTGGAAACGATGTGGTTGTTCAGCAATAAATTTACGGGGGTTTCTGGTGGTCTCGGTAATCTATCAGATCTGGAAATACTGGACTTGTCTGAGAATAGACTCGCGGGCGGGATTCCTTCTGAATTTGGAGGCTTGTCCAGTCTGGGAAGTCTGAATCTGTCGGAGAACAGGCTTACAGGCGAGATTCCGGTTGAGCTTGGCAGGCTTTCAAGTTTAAGAACACTTGATTTGTCTTACAACAAACTCACGGGTGAAATTCCGCATGAACTGGGCAACCTTTCAAGTCTGGAAACGATGTGGTTGTCCAGCAATAAATTTACGGGGGTTTCTGGTGGTCTCGGTAATCTATCAGATCTGGAAATACTGGACTTGTCTGAGAATAGACTCGCGGGCGGGATTCCTTCTGAATTTGGAGGCTTGTCCAGTCTGGGAAGTCTGAATCTGTCGGAGAACAGGCTTACGGGCGAGATTCCGGTTGAGCTTGGCAGGCTTTCAGGTTTAAGAACACTTGATTTGTCTTACAACAAACTCACGGGTGAAATTCCGCATGAACTGGGCAACCTTTCAAGTCTGGAAACGATGTGGTTGTCCAACAATAAATTTACGGGGGTTTCTGGTGGTCTCGGTAATCTATCAGATCTGGAAATACTGGATTTGTCTGAGAACAGACTCGCGGGCGGGATTCCTTCTGAATTTGGAGGCTTGTCCAGTCTGGGAAGTCTGAATCTGTCGGGGAACAGGCTTACGGGCGAGATTCCGGTTGAGCTTGGCAGGCTTTCAGGTTTAAGAACACTTGACTTGTCTTACAACAAACTTACGGTTGAAATTCCGCATGAACTGGGTAATCTGCCAGATCTGGAAATACTGGATTTGTCTGAGAACAGACTTGCGGGAGATCCCTATTAAACTCACTGGCTGTTCGGACGGATACCCTATAAAGGCACAACATATAGCAACAGGGCAACGATCTACTCACGGGCAAGAGAACGGTATCTCAAACTCATGCAGAGTAGCTTTATCCCCTTATTCGGACAGCGCACATACACCGGGTGAGAAGACAGGGAGCCGTTCTGCTTCCGTAACCGGGTTCAGGGCAGGGGCCTGTTCCAGAAAGGGAACATCCTGCGCAATGAGTGTACAGGCGGGTCCACCGTATATGCGTCAAATCCTGAATCAATCCGCTGAAATGACGTAGCAGGGACCAGCGAAGATGCTACCTCGTCTCGCCAGCTTCTCAGAGGGGCTGATCCAAGTCCCAGTGTGTGCGTAGATGATTGCATGTTTCTATTCGTTGAGTGGGCAGACAGAAAGGGATGACTCCCTGGATGTCTGCAGTTTTAGTCAAATGAAAAACAACCTAAAACTGCACCATGCCTGTATACGACCAGTACGGGAAGTACTCGGGAAACAAAGTAAAGCCTGGGGCACTGGGATATGTAGCGGATTGTATGAATCGGAAGATTACAAATGGGAAAAAAGAAAGAGACAAGACAGTGGATTGACGAGCTTGACAGGGGGCCTGCGAAGTATTTTCACGGGCGAAAGGAGGAGTTGCGGGAGTGGAGGAAAAGGCTGGAGCATGCGACAGTCCAGAACAGCGGGACCATCTTCGTGATCCAGGCACCACCCGGGGCGGGAAAAACCGCCTTGGTGGAAGAGTGCAAAAAACTTGCCGACAAGGACAAATGGCAGACCCTGAAGATCTCGGAGATGGCCTTGTGGAATTCAAACGAATTACGAAAACTTTTGGGACGAAAGCCTGATGAAAGGGTTACGGGCAGGGAACAAAAAGCAGGTCCTGAGTCGCATCTCGTGGGCACAACAGGGCGGATGATTACCGTGGACAGCTTTCCCTCCACGCCACTGGATATACTCCGAGAGGGGGAGTCTCCTCTGTTGCTCATTCTGGATGAAGCACAGGATATGGCGGATGCTCTGGACTTGCCTGTACAGGACAGGCAGAACGTAAAGAGACTGCTCAAGGAAATCCATAACGGGGAGATGGGCCGACCGCTCATTCTCCTTGCGGCAGGCTTGGGGATGACCTCCATGGTATTCAAGTCTCTGGGTGCATCCAGGATTGATGGAAAGTCGCTGGTAGAGCTAGGCAGGATGAAGCGGGAGGAGGAGCGGGCTGTGTTCGTGGACTGGTTTGAGAAAGAGTTCGAGATCAAGGAAGGATACGACCCCTGGATTGACGGAATCCTGGAGGAGACGCAAGGGTGGCCTCACCACATCACATCTTATATCAGGGCATGCATAGATCATATAAAACAGCATAGTCGCACCCTGACGGAGAAGAGTCGGCTGTCCATGATGGAAACAGGAAGAGAGTTGCGGGAAGCATATTACAGAAAAAGGGCGGAGGGGCTTGCACCTGAACATTATGGAAGTCTAACGAAAACATTGCGGAAAAATCCCTCCCCGAAAGGATTGACCCAAATACAGATTATAAAGGCATTGGCCGCAGAGTACGGGCAGGCGGAGTCGGAAAAATTTTTCTATGATGCACTGGACAGAGGGGTACTGCATGAGCAGGCGGGGTTTTACACCATTCCGATCTCCTCCCTGTTTACTTGGCTGGAAAAGAATGCACGGAGCATGGTGAACATGGCACCACCCGAGAGGGATAATTTCCTGTAAAGGGAACCTGAAGCAGTGTCTGGGTGTCCAAGCCTAAAAGTTCTGCCAACGCTCTCCTGTCACCACCATGTTCCGTACAAAACTTCCCGACTAGGACAAACCACTTCTGGAAGAAACGATGAGCAAGATTAAAGGCTTTCGAGACAGAGGGGCGGCTAAACACTTTCGCGGACGCGAAACGATTCTTTCGGAGTTCCAGGGGGCACTGAGGGAGTCCGTGGAATCCAAGAGCGGAAGCATACTCCTGATCCAGGGGCCTCCCGGTGTGGGGAAAACCGCATTGCTGTCAAAGTGCTGGGAACTGGCAGAGGAAGAAAAATGGGAGGTGGCCCAGATCATCCCGAGGGACCTGTGGGACCCAGACCGCTTGCGAAAAACACTTGAGATCGGCCCCGAAATCAGGGTTACAGGTGGGGAAGGTGAAGCAGGGATAAAGAAATTTTTGGTTGCGAAGGGCAAAGCAGAAGTCACGGTGGATCACCACCCCCGCACACCACAAGACATACTCAAGATAGGCGACACCCCCCTTCTGTTGATTCTTGACGAGGCCCAGCATTTGGGCGAAGACAGCAGGATAACGGGAGGGTACAAAGATGATGTCCGAGATCTCCTGAATCAGATTCACAATGGCAATCTGGGAAAACCCGTCATCCTGTTAGCTGGCGGATTAGGCACGACAGACAGGGCATTGAACAGTCTGGGAATCTCTCGTGCCTCCTTCGGATCCATCACGAACCTGGATCCACTGGAAGAAGAGCAGGAGCGGACGGTGATCAGAGAATGGCTTAGAGAAGAGGGGGAGGCGAAGGGAGACACGACGGATTGGGTGGATGCGGTTGCCAAAGAGACCTACAGGTGGCCCCAGCACATTATCGCATACACGGTGCCAGCCACAGCCCATCTCAGAGAAAACGGTGGGGAGATGACAAAGGATGGGTTGCTGTCTGTCCTGGAGCAGGGGCGTAAACATCGCAGAGAATACTATGTAGGGCGGATGTCGGAATTTGTTTCTGAAGAAAGAACCAGTTTTGCTCAGATCATAGGAGGTGTTCCCAAAGACGCGAGGCTAACAAAGACAGAGATTCTTGCGCATCTCACAAGAGAGTATGGGGAGGAGAGAGCAAAGGAGCTGTTTTTTCTGTCTGTGAAGAAGGGGGTGTTTTACTACAGTGAGGAAGGGAACTACTCTGTCCCGATCCCGTCCATGTGGGACTGGCTGTTAGAGAATTATCTTCCGAAAGAGATTCAGGAGCAACAACCGGAGTCCAAAGACCAGTCTGAGCCGGAACAGGTGCCAGAGTCGGATCTCGATTAAGGAGCCGGGAAACCATGCTCTAGACAGTCCCTCCTTGGAAAAAGAGGAGGGAAAAGAACCCACGCCACCCAAATCGGAGAAAGGCAGTCCTGGTCAGGAACCTCCACAGGGCAGAGACCCTTCCGACAGTGATCGGGACACAGACATGGGGATAGAGAGATAACACTCCCTCCCCGCATTCCTGTGGATTTTGCTGGATAATTCCCAGAGGGATAGGGATGCAGGGATGAGTACAGAGAGAAAGGGAGTTATCAAGGAACCTGTAATCAGCATAGAATGGGATCGCCACCGCCAACATGCCGGCCGACCTTGAAAACCGTGGCGAACTCACACATAGAGGTCTGCATCTGGGCCTTATGAAGGGAGGAATACCCAGAAGCACCATACGGTATATGTTGATGGATTGATGTTGGCATGAAGAGGTTCTGGCAAAATCCCCTCATATCCGTCTCGTCATGCATGCCAGCATTCTCAGAGCAATCACTGCCCCTATCAGGAGATGTCTGCGGAAAGTCCGCATGCGATTCAGCGAAGCATGCCGATTGCCAAGTGTCAGGAAGCTCTTCGTCCAAGTTCCTCCAAAACCAGTTCCTGCACTTGTTTTGGGTTTGCGTTACCATGGACACGCCTCATGACCTGTCCTACAAAAAAGCCAAGCAGTCCAATTTTCCCTGCTATATAAGCATCAACACGATCTTCATGCCTGTGAAGGATATCCGAGATGATCTCTTTCAGGGTGTCCGGGTCACTGACAGTTGATTCCTGTATGCGGGCCAGAATTTGGGCGGGATGTTCGTTTGTATCAAACATGAGCTTTAATACCGTACGAATTTCGTGGGCACTTCCAGTTTCATTGTCGGCAAGTTGAATCAACTCTGCGAACTTGTTGGGTCCAAACGGCAGGCTTGAGAGAGGCTGATCCCTCAGGGCAGGCAAAAGATGATTTGCCATCCAGTTTCCAACGGATACTGGCGGAGCCGAAGCCGATGCAGCCTCAAAAAATTCGGGAGCCCCCTTTATTCCGTAAATAGCCAGGCCGGTCGCAACACTCAGTTTGCTTCGATGGAGCCACTGCTCTTCATCCAGTGTTAGGGGGCGTTGATCCTGCCTGTTTTCTTGTTTATCAGTCCCACTAGTGGATTCCTTTTGCTTGTTGTCTTTAGACTCTTTGATTGAAGAATCTCGGAGCGGAACAATACAATTGAATACAGTGGGAGATTGATCTATGGATTCAGGATCGCGCCAGTAAAATCCGAGCCGCACGAACTGGTATCTCTGATCAGTTGGATCATCTGCTATACTCGGTTCAATCCTTGCGTGTTGATATGTAACCAAAGAGCGAGGATTAAGACTGTTCCATAATTCCCCATCTGTGGATGGCTCGGTCAGTAATCGGTCATATACCCGGACAGTAACGGGGAGAGATTGCGTGGCATCAACCCAGTGAATTGTCCCCTGAGGCTTGATCGGAGAGGCATCTGTTCCACTCCTTGTGCCGTCAATCCACTCGCAATGCAGACGAGTCACATGTCCCTCTGCATTCTTCTCTACACGAGCACAACGGATCATGTATGCGTGTCTCAACCGTACAATTCCGCCGGGCGTTAGTCTTCGGAATCCTTTTGGCGGGTTCTCGGAAAAGTCACTTCGCTCAATCAGCAATTCTCTGGAAAAGGGAATATCCCGTGTACCTTCACGGGGAATATCATGCGGCCAGTAGGGGGCAGACAGAGATTCTACGCGGCCTTCCGGCCAATTCGTCAGTGTGACAGGCAGAGGATCCTGCACACAGTGAATACGAGGAGCATGATGATTCAGATCTTCCCGGATAAAGTGATCCAGGAGTGCAGGGTCATGTGTGCTGTCCACTCTTGTTGTGCCAACCGAATTACAGAATGTTCGAATTGCTCCGGGCCGCACTCCACGTCTCCGGAGTCCAGCCAGGGTAGGCATACGCGGATCGCTCCAGCCATCTACTACGTTCTCCTGCACAAGGCTCAGGAGCTTGCGCTTTGAAGTGACATAATAGTCCAGATTCAATCTGGCAAATTCATACTGTCGGGGTCGAGGATCAATCTCAAGAGCATCCAGATACCAGTCGTACAAAATACGATTCGTTGAAAATTCCAGGGTGCAGATAGAGTGTGTGACACCCTCAATTGCGTCGGACTGTCCGTGTGCCCAGTCATAGAATGGATAGATACACCATGCATCACCCCTGCGATAATGCGTAGCATGACGGATACGATACATCAGAGGGTCCCGCATCTTCATGTTCGGATGCGACATATCAATCTTTGCACGAAGTACCCGGACTCCATCTTCAAAATCGCCGGAGCGCATTGCATGAAAAATCTCCAGATTTTCCTCTGGCGGCCTGTCACGGTAATCACTGTGAACCCCGGGCGCAGTAACGCTTCCTCTCATCTCCCGAATGATATTTTCAGGGGAATCATCTACATAGGCCAGTCCTTTTTTGATCAGTTTGCAGGCCCACTCAAACAGCGTTTCAAAGTAATCGGAAGCATAGTATTCATGCTCCCCCCAGTCAAACCCAAGCCATTTCAGATCACGCTTGATAGCATCCACATATTTCTGATCTTCTGTCTCGGGATTTGTATCATCAAAGCGCAGATGGCAGCGTCCGCCATACTCCGCTACGATGCCAAAATTCAGCGTACTGCTCTTTGCATGCCCAATATGCGGAAATCCGTTGGGTTCTGGAGGGAATCGCACGACAACCTTTTGACATGTTCCCGCAGCAATATCTTTGTTGATGATCGTACGGATAAAATCATTTTCGGACGATAATCGTGTCATGTTCAAATGTGTAGCATGGGTGTCAATGCCAGACACGCTGATTATTCAAACTCCATGAGGAGTGTGTCAAGTGTGACGACATCCTTTTCCTGAATGTATACATGTTTTACGTGGCCTGTACAGGGAGACCGCAATTCATTTTCCATCTTCATTGCTTCCAGCACAACGAGCCCATCTCCTTTGCTGACAGGATCTCTTGTCTGGACCATAATTTTCATAATCAGTCCGGGCATGGGAGCGCGCAACTCACTGACTGTCCGATGATCTCCAGTTTGCTGTCCATAGCGAAGGATCAATTCGGAGCGTTCACTGATAGTCCTGGACTTGACCGTTTCCCCATTGATCGTCAGCAAGTTGTCTGGACCGTCTCCCACATGAATCAGATGGCTTTGACCATTGAGCAGCAGGCTGTAAACATGTGGTCGCAACTCTGCGAGAGATACATCAGAATTTTCACCGGAAACAGACAGTTGATCTTCTAAGAGGCAGACCCGAATCCGTTCGCCTCCAACATCAACAAGAATATGTTTTTCCATCACCAGACAGAAATAAAAGGAATTATCCAGGAAAATTCGCAAGAGAGGTTACCTCTCCATCCCCATGTCTGTGTCCCGATCACTGCCAGAAGGGTCTTTGCCTGGTGGAGTATCCTGACGAGGATTGCCTTTCTCCGATTTGAGTATCGTGGGTTCTTTTCCCTCCTCTTTTTCAGGGGAGGGACTGTCTGGAGTATGGTTTCCCGCTTCCTTTTGAGAACCCTCCGCCTCAGACTGGTTTTTCAACTCCGGCTGTTGCTGGGAAACATCTCTTGTAAGGTGGCGACTTGTCTGTCTCTGTTTCTTGACCCGCTCGTAGCGCAGTGTGGCCTCTCGAATTCGCAAGGCTCTTTCTGTCAGGTAATCATACAGGGACGGAATAGGAAGGGTGTACAAGGGGTTGCTATAACAAAGAACGCCCCTGGAGACTGCCTGCGCAAACCCTGGTTTGCCTAGCTCCGCTACAAGATCTTGCTTCTGGAACCCTTCCTCCACGGGAGTATCACGAAACATCTCCACCAAGCGAACAATATGATCATCGTCAAGCCCCTCCGTTCTGCCTGTATAATATGCCCAGCGATTCTCTAGTCCCTTTTCCATGACGATACGCAACCCCTCCTCTGTCATCTCTCCCCCGCTTTGCTTGAGTACGTGTGCGGCACAGGTTGAATAGGAATGAATATGCCGGGGCCAGCAATGTGTCTCCTGGGAGATCGCATATGTCCATTCTGTCAGGTCGCCACGGGCTTCCCCTTCCTTCGTAAGCCAGGCATGGATCACCGCTCGCTCCTCCTCTTTTTTTAGTGGCTTCATATTGAACTTGCATTTCTCTGCCGTCCTGGATATGCCCAGTGCTTTGAATGCCGTATAGGTCATGCCTAACCCTCCAGCCAACAGGATGACTGGCTTCCCTACTTTGCCGTTGTGAATTCTGTACAGAAGATCGCTGACATCATCTTTGTACGGTCCATTGATATTATTGCTTTCTCCCAGACGCTGGGCCTCGTCCAGAATTAAAAGGAGTGGTTTCCTCGTTTTCTGTATCAGCCTCAGCGATGTAGCCATCGGGAGGTCTACTTTGGACGTTGCCTCGAATTGCGCCCCCAACTCACCTTTGCTACCCCCCAACTTCCCTCCTCCCCCCAAGGTTTTCATGCGGGTTATTTTTTTCGTGGAAAGCTTAAGCGTTTGCCCCAGCTTGTCTGCGTTCCATAGGTCTACGAGATCAATCTCTGCCACCGCCTCTTCTTCGCCTTCTCCCAGCATTCTGCCAGAAGTGCCGTCTTGCCTATCCCTGGCGGTCCCTGCACCATGAATGTGGTTCCGCCTTTGGATTTATCGGAATCCGCAAGCAAATTCTGGAACTCCGCCAATATCTTCTCTCGTCCGTGAAAGTATTTGGTTGCTCCTCTGTCTCGAATCCCCTGAATCTTGCTCATCGTTTCATTCTGTCGTTTCATTTGGGGCATGTCCTAGGGAACAAGTATGCCATTGAACAGGGTCTGTTCCATTTTCGCACCCTTGCGGATTTTGCTGGACAATTCCCAAATAAAGGACAGCTCACTGCCCCTCCTCTTTCATACTCCATTGCAACGCAGTGGGGGAGATATTGTTTGTTCAATGACTGTCTTCTTGCGAGTTGAAACACGCCGATCATACAGGGCCTCAAAAGCATTTGGATCACTTGAGCTGTGCAGTAGTTCTTCCCGGTTCTGTGCCCGTGAGACTTTTTGGGAACAGTGTATATACTGTACAGTATCATGCCCCTGATTCATTCTGGTCAGCCAAAAATATTCACCGTGTCCAGCCCTGCACGGTGGGCACTTTGACGGGGATGCGATCTTACTTGGGCAATATCCTTACACCAATATGATAACGAAAGAACAAACTCAACACCTAGCGGAGAAGTATGGCAGCGGGCCCTCGGATACGGGAAGGGCAGAAGTACAGATTGCGATTTTTTCTGAGCGAATTCGCCATCTGACACAGCACTTAAAAAACAATAGCAAAGATCACGCAACGCGGCGCGGACTGCTGAAACTGGTTGGAAAGCGTCGTAGAATGCTCAATTATCTGATTAACAAGGATATTGAGCGTTATCGAAATATCACCAAAGCGTTAGGCCTGCGCAAGTAGGCAAAGTAAATATCTGAACTGTGTTCAGAAACGCTTTATTATTATGAGGTTACATGACCCCCAAAGCAATAACGGCGCAAGTAGAATATGCGCCGGGAAAAATCATATCAATGGAAACCGGCCGCTTGGCCAAGCAGGCAGGAGGCGCGGTTGTCGTACGTACCGGAGACACAATGGTGATGGCGACCGCTGTCGCCTCAAATACAGCCCGTCCCGGGCAGAGCTTCTTTCCGCTCACGGTGGATTACAGAGAAAAATTCTCCTCTGGAGGAAAGATTCCCGGTGGCTTCATCAAGCGGGAAGGGAGGCTGAACGATAAAGAAATTCTTACATCCCGACTGGTTGACCGTGCAGTCCGCCCCCTCTTTCCAGAGGGCTATCGGAATGAAGTCCAGCTGATTGGCTCGGTAATTTCAGCAGACAGCGAGAATGACGGAGACATGCTTTTCGGCATAGGAGCCTCCGCTGCATTGATGCTGTCAGGAGCTCCCTTTGACGGGCCAATTGCAGAAGTTCGTATTGGACGCATTCAAGGCAGACTTATCGTGAACCCGACCAAAGACGAACAGGAATTAAGTGATGTGAATCTGGTCGTGGCAGGCAAGATGGATGCCATCATGATGGTGGAGGGAGAAATGGAGGAGTGCTCCGAAGAAGATGTAGTGGAAGCACTGGAAATCGCACACGAAGCCATCAAAAAGTTTTGCCAGGCACAATTGGATCTGCGCACAGAATTTGAGTCTGCACATGCTCCGATTGAAGCACAGGAATATGAAGTGGACTTGCCAGATTCTGCGCTTGTAGATCGTGTACGGGGAATCCTTCAGGGCAAACTGGAAGCACATATTCGGGATCCCTATGAGAAGAAAAGATTCTACAAAGGTCTGTCGGATCTGACGGATGAAGCTGTGGAGACGATCTCCTCGGAGCTTCCCGAATCGGAAGAACCGATTGCGGACCAGATCAAGTCTGCCGCAGGAATCGTTTCGCGGGATGTTATGCGTGAGATGGTCATGGCAGAGCACAGGCGCATTGACGGACGCGATCCCCAGTCGGTGAGGCCAATCTGGTGTGAAGCAGGATATCTGCCACGTGTTCATGGATCGTCCATCTTTACCAGAGGCGAAACGCAGGTCATGGCATCAGTTACTCTCGGTACGACACGGGATCAGCAGCCAGTAGATCAGGTTTTTGATCAGGAAGACAAGCACTTCTTCCTGCATTATGAATTTCCGCCATTCTCGACAGGCGAGGTCAAATTCCTTCGCGGCGCAAGCAGACGAGAAATTGGACATGGCTACCTTGCAGAACGGGCACTGCAAGGCATGATTCCTGATACAGAGGAGTTCCCGTATACCATTCGGGTGAATGCAGATGTCCTTGAATCCAATGGATCCTCTTCCATGGCGAGCGTATGTTCTGGAAGCCTTGCACTCATGGATGCAGGCATTCCTGTCCGCAAGGCGGTTGCAGGTGTCGCAATGGGAATGATCGCGGACGAAACCCGACACGTTGTGCTTACGGATATTCTCGGTACAGAGGATCATCTGGGAGATATGGATTTCAAGGTGACAGGAACTCGTGACGGGATTACGGCATGCCAGATGGATATCAAGATCAGCGGGCTTTCCAGAGAGCTGATGCTGCAGGCACTGCTGCAGGCACGGGAAGCCAGACTGCACATCCTGGATGTTATGGATCAGACCCTTGCTGCACCACGCGAAACCATGTCTCCCCATGCCCCCAGACTCACCCAGATTACGATTGACGGGGAGCTGATTGGTGCCATCATTGGTCCGGGAGGCAAGATTGTTCGGGGAATACAGGCGGATACGGGAGTTGTCATTGAAGTGGAAGAAAAGGACAACCTGGGATATGTCACCATCGCAGGCTCTGATGAAGATTCCGTCAATAAGGCGATTGAAATTATTCGCTCTCTGGTTACAATGCCAGAAGTGGGCGAAGAATACGAGGGACGGTTCGCAGCATTATTGACATTGGTGCCATTGTGGAAATCCTCCCCGGGAAAGAGGGGCTTGTGCACAAGAGCGAATTGTCCTGGGACTGGATTGACGATCCGAATGATATCGTACAGGTTGGTGACAGGATCAAGGTAAGGCTTATGGAAATTCGTGATCGCGGAAGACTTCGCCTCAGCCACAAGGTGACACTTCCTCGTCCGGCACATGCGTCTCGCGGGGATCGTCCTCCTCGCGGAGGAGGACGTGGTAGTGGAGGACATCATCGCGGAGGCAGAGGGAATTTCCGGGGGCCACGCCGCTAATAGCTGGATACCAAAAGTTGTGATTGCCAAAACGACACTGCCCAGTGGTGTCCGCATTCTCAGTGAGTCTGTTCCTTCCGTGAGATCAATTGCCACAGGGGTATGGATTGACTCTGGAAGCCGCAATGACCCGGAGAATCAGGCGGGGATCAGTCACTTTGTTGAGCACGCCGTCTTCAAGGGCACGGCAAAACGCCGGATGCATCAGATTGCCAGCCGCATGGAGTCGGTGGGCGGGTATCTCAATGCGTTTACCTCCAAGGAGCATACATGCTATCTTGCCAGAGCCTTGGACTCCCATCTTGCCAGAAGTGTTGATTCAGTGTGCGATCTGGTTGCCTCTCCTGTATTTCCAGAGCATGAGATTGAAAAGGAAAAGGGCGTGGTTCTTGAAGAGATTAAGATGTATGATGATGCTCCAGAGGAGTATATCCTGGATCAGTTCGAATCCGTCATATACCCGTCTCAGGCGATTGGCCGGCCGATCATTGGATACCCTGAGACAGTTGCAGAACTTGAACGGGAGGATCTTCTCAGACATGTATCCAGCCGGTATACACCAGACCAAATCGTTGTAGCTGCTTCCGGGAATCTTCGTCACACAATGCTGGTCAGAAGTGTGAAAAAAGCATTTGAGGGGCTCCGCCCTGCCAGCAAAGATGTCGGCAAAGAGGGCAGGCTCTCTCCGTATCAGGCAGCGGAAGTATCCCTCACACGACCAATACAGCAGGCTCATCTGATTCTGGGGCGACCTGCCATCTCCATACACTCGAAATACAGACCTGCACTGGAGCTGATAAATATCATTCTGGGAGGAGGCAGTTCCAGTCGGCTGAACCAGAGAATTCGGGAGAGGTACGGATTCTGCTACACGATTCATTCATTCCTGAATACATATTCCGACTGCGGGGACTTTGGAATTTATTTGGGGCTGGATCCGTCAAGGATCAGCCATGCTCTCCGTCTGATCTTCCGCGAGCTTGATCGCCTGGTGCAGAAGCCTGTGAGCAAACAGGTACTGTCCCGTGCAAAGGTGCAGGCTCGGGGAGGAATTGCACTCGGGCTGGAGAGCATGTCCAACCGGATGATTCGTCTTGGAAAGCAGGAACTGCATTTCGGGAGAGTGATCCCCATAGACGAGACGATTGCGGAACTGGAAGCGGTCACTGCAGAAGAAATTCAAACATTTGCTTCCGAATTTCTCGTACCGGATGCTTTTTCCAGGGTCCTGCTTGTCCCTGCACATTCCAACCATCTGAAACGGCAAACAGGACTGGCCTGAGAAAAACAGCCTGAAACCAGGTCTGGACCAAATTGCTCTGATCCTGCGAGTTTCGTAGTTCGCGCCTCGCAGACCAGTTTTTATCCTTATCGGACTCTCACGAAGTGCCCTGTGTGCACGAAACGTTTCTCGGCAGAGTTGGCCGTCAGGCGATACAGGTATGCTCCCGAGGGAAGGGATATCCCGCGCAGGGTAATGTCCTGCCCCGGACCAGCAGGCAGATTGGCTGTCGGCTGCACAAATACGCGTCTCCCTGTCATGTCCAGAACCTCCACATCTACACGGGCGGGCCAAGGAAGATCAAGCCGGATACTGGTTGCATCCCGGAACGGGTTTGGGTAACTGGCATGGACTGCAAACCTGATCGGCAGGGCATTCTGTTCTGCGGAGACAGAAGAAAGGATCTCAATCGCAAACACTAACTGGTCTCTGAATTGGTCTGCACCAGTTGCCGTGTAGGTATAAACTGTCGGAGGGATCACTTCCGCAGGGGTTCCACTCAATGTCCGGGTAGAAGGATCAAAATTCAGTCCTGCGGGCAACTCAGGCATAATTGCATACGTGACTGGCAGACGGGATCCCTTTGCTTCGGGAAGAATCAGCGGCGTGATCGGATGTGCACTGGAATAAAACTGATCGGCTATCCCGTCAGAAAAAGATACACCACTGCCACATGTAGGGCCGCCCAGATTTGGGATTGAACTTAGCCAAGCCTGAAACTCATCGTCCGAAGGGGCACAGACCCCAGAAATTCCAAACGAGAGGGTAGCAAGGTTTTGCAAATCCATCAGACATCTGGGCAAAGTGCCGGTCATGTTGTTCTCCCCCAGGTACAGAACCTCCAGCCGTGACAGGTGGCAGAGCTCGGGCGGAACTTCACCGGACAGCTGATTACTGCTCAGATCCAGATACTTCAGATTCGTCAGTTTCCCGATCTCCGGGGGAAGTCTGGTCAGTTGATTCCCTTGCAATCTCAGGTTCCGAAGATTTGAGAGATTTCCGATCTCCGGCGGAAGCGTGGTCAACTGATTTTCTCCCAGATGCAGTTTTTTCAGATTTGACAGATTTCCGATCTCTGGAGGGAGTCCCGTCAGCCAGTTGCCTTTCAGATGGAGAATATTCAGACTGGCCAACTTCCCGAATGCGGAAGGAACTCCGCCCGTCAGCTGATTTCTTCCCAGGGAAAGTTTTCGTAATCTGGACAAGTTCCCAAGTTCCGGGGGAAGGTTTCCCCTCAGATTGTTTCTTGACAGTTCAATCCGGGTCAGATCCCCGTCCTTCACGGCGAGCCCGTGCCACTGTGCAAAATGCTCTACATTTGGAGGAGTGGTTCCAGTATCCCAACCAGATCTGTTTTTCCACTGATCTCCCCCCGTGGAAATATAGAGTGTATTCAGAGCCTGATACAGGAACCTTGCCGATGCCATCCTGATGGCAGCATCGGCATCAACAATTCCCCATCCAAATTCATTATCCGGCGCGCTGGACTGACTGGCTGTTGCGGTCAAAATCTGCCAGACATCCCTTGGCCCAAGATTGGGGTTAACCTCAAGAATTTGTGTTACGATTCCTGCGATCATGGGAGCAGATAATGATGTGCCGTTTCCCAGTCCATATCCCCCTGCCACAGAGGCCATCCAGACCCTGGCGGCCTGTCCAGATACATCAGGTTTGATACGTCCGTCAAAGGTGGGTCCACGGCTGCTGAAGCGGGCGACAGCTCTACTTGACCACACCCCGCCCACCGAAATTACCGAATCTCCATCTGCGGGAGTGGTAATTGTTTGTGCATCGGGGCCTCCATTTCCAGCACTGGAGACTGTCACAATTCCGCGCTGTGCTGCCCAGTCCATGGCAATGGTGGCTGGTCCGGTGTCCCCATCAAGATCCTCTTTTGTGTAGCTCTCTTGTCCGTCATCAAAATCATAATAGCCCAGGGAAGCTGTGATCACATCCACTCCCTCGGACTCCAGCCACTCCACGGCTGCGACGAAATTGTCTTCTTCAATATTGCGTTCGTAAGAGCTGCACTCCGAGGCTGCAGCATAGATCGTCGCACCATGGCCAGGTCCTACGATCTGCCCCTTCTGGTATCCTGCTGCGACAGAGGCAACAAGCATCCCGTGAGCACTGACCCTGGCACAAGCCTGTATTGGGTCATTCTGGGTGAAATCACGGAATTTTTTGAGTTTATTCTCGTCGCGAATGTGTATCAGCGAGGGATGGGAAAAGGGTTCCGTTCCTGTCGTATTGAAGTAAGTATCAATAAATCCGAGAACAACTCCATTTCCATTGATCCCCCGCTCAATAGCTGGAATGGCATTCACGACATCCAGTTGAGTACAGGAGTTGCCAAATATGCTGGATGGACAGTTAGACGAAACTCGTTCGGGAATCAACGAAGATACAGGTGCCACCGGCTGTGTATCAGTGGACAAGAGTGCTACGGGGCGTATACTGCGTACATAGGGAAGGGCAACAATCCGTTTTATTTCGTCCTCGTCCAGTCGGGCAGTTACAGCATTCAACCAGCGGCTCCGCTGTTCAATCTTGATTCCTCTCCGCTTGAGATCAGCCGCATAGTCTTGCGATACTGGTGCATCCTGCACGGCAAATCTGGCTGCCAGTCCAAGTTCTCCCCGCAGGGTACGTCGAGCCATGGCTCTGTCCGTCAAGTGGTTCTCTTCTACCTGTTCATGTTTGGCAAGTACCTCCGGCTTGTCAGCCAGGAAGATCCAGTGTTTGGGTTTTTCCTGGGCGGTTGCAGTATAGAAGGAGATCAAAAAGATCAGTCCAAAGAAGATGGTTCTACGCATCATATTATTTGTAAAGGAGCATGTCAGAACTGCCTGCAGTGTGACATTTATGAACAATTGGATATATTTGTACTCGTTTCAGAAGAGGTTCATGCGGGGCTGCTATTCTCCGTGAATGTGTCATTCCAGCAACGACAAATGACTGCGTTTCCCGTTGTTCCACTCTCCTCGTGATACACAGGCCGTGACGATTGGCATCATGGCTGGTATTGCTCAGGGCTGCTCAATAACAGTCAGGGATTTCCGGGGAAAGCTAACCAATCTCTCAAGTACCGCACCCAACACGGCCTAATCTACGAAAAATTCTGTAACACCGAATGCAGCCCTTTCCAGGGCGGGAAGGGGATGGCACAGTCGCAAACGGACTCTGCCATGCAGGAGGACAGAACATGTGAATTAGACATTATGAGGCATGTGAGCGTATACGGACTTATTGATCAACGAAATTGAAGTTTGGCCAACATACGATGAAAATCCTTGTTACGGGTGGGGCAGGATTCATAGGCTCACATATCACGGACTTGCTGGTCAGTCAAGGATATGCCGTTGAGGTACTGGACGATCTCTCCAGCGGGTTTCGGGAAAACCTCCCGAATTCCGTGAAGCTCCATGCAGAGGATATTCAGTCCCCTGCGGCATCTGTC
Source organism: Rhodothermales bacterium (assembly GCA_965203305.1). Classification (GTDB taxonomy): domain Bacteria; phylum Bacteroidota; class Rhodothermia; order Rhodothermales; family Bin80; genus Bin80. Next base: position 1,648,358 of record OZ241874.1, read on the forward strand.
CTGATGAAGCAAAACAGATATGATGTTCTGGTGCATCACGCAGCACAGATGGATGTCCGACGCAGCGTTCAGGATCCGGCGTTTGATGTCTCCGTCAATGTACTGGGACTCATAAACCTCATGGAGGCAGGAAGAGAGAGCGGACTGAAAAAAGTCATTTTTGCGTCAACAGGCGGTGCAATCTATGGTGAGCCAGAGGCAGGCCCGCAGTGCGAAATGCATCCGCAACAGCCACTCTCGCCATACGGGATCAGCAAGTTGACCTCTGAAAAGCTGCTTCACTTTTACTTTTCGGAATATGGAATCCAGTATGTGGCCCTGAGGTATGGGAATGTATACGGTCCCCGCCAGAATTCGCATGGCGAGGCAGGAGTCATCGCAATCTTTACCGAAAGACTGCTTTCAGGGGAGCCGACCACCATACATGGAGATGGACTGCAGACCCGAGATTATGTCTATGTGGAGGATGTCGCCCGCGCAAACCTCGCAGCCCTTAACTTTAGCGGAGAATCAGCAGCATTCAATATTGGTACCGGCATGGAGACAGATGTGGTCACGCTTCATGGCAAACTGCAAGAGGTGACTGGCAGTGAGAAGAAAGCAGTGCACGGTCCGCAGAAGCCGGGAGAGCAGCGGCGCAGTGTGCTGGACTGCAATCAAGCAGCCCGTCAGCTCTCATGGAAACCAGAAACCAGCCTTGATGCGGGTCTCCGGGAAACCGTCAACTGGTTCAAGTCTCGCAATCTCCCCGGTTGATGTACAGAGTTGAGCTTGACGACTTTGAGGGACCGCTTGATCTTTTGCTGCTCCTCATCAATCGGAGAGAGATAGACATCTTTGACATCCCGATTGCCCAGATTACAAGCGAATATCTGTCCTGCGTAGGCCTGATGAAGTCCATTAATCTGGACGGAGTCGCAGATTACATCTATTTCGCTGCGCTCTTGATCAGCATCAAGGCACGAATGCTGCTCCCGCAACCAGAGGCGGCGGGGGAAGAAGAGGCGGCTGATCCACGGCAGCAACTGGTGAATCGGCTTCTTGAATACATTCGTTACAAGGATGCAGCAGAAACCCTGGATGAACACCGGGATCGTCGTTTACAACTCTTTACTCGGGGAGACGCATCCAGACCAGCGGAAGCAGATATTCCCGAGCAGGATGTTCTGGTCAAAACAACCCTGTTTGATCTCATCAGTGCCCTTCACTCGGCACTGGAAAAAGCATCCGGTGATGAGACAGTGACAATCCCCCGGCAGGAATACTCGGTAGAAGAGCAGTCTGAGTATGTGCGCAAAATTTTGTTTGCGGAGAGGCGGATAAGTTTCAGAAACATGGTAAGAGGACAGACTAGGGCCTTCATTGTTGCCACATTTCTGGCTATACTGGAAATGATCTTTGCACAGGAAATTCTTGTCTCAAACATGTACAGTGAGAACAGCTTCGTCATTGAGCGAGAGGATGAGCAGCAGTGAAACACAGCACAGCAGGGAAGTTACTTTGGCAATGGCCCTGCAGGCACTGGCATTTGCTTCGGAAACTCCGGTACGTATCACGCAGATCTGTGCAGTCTATGCCGAAGTGCTTGGAATGGATACTCCACCAGGCGAGAGGGAAGCTGAAGAGGCCCTGGAAATGCTTAACGCTTCCTTTGAAGAGGGCGGGCATGCACTGCGAATTCAATCCTGGGCAGGTGGCTTGCGCATGGCAACAGTGGCAGCGGCTGCTCCATTTCTTGAGGCTTTTTTTCGCAGGGAGCGTGAACGCCGCCTGACCAAACCCTTGATGGAAACTCTGGCGATCATTGCCTACAAGCAACCCTCCACAAGAGCGGATGTTGATGCTGTCCGGGGGGTAGATTCGGGGTACTCAATCCGAAAATTGCTTTCGCTTGATCTTGTGTGCATCACAGGGAGGGCAGAGGTTGCTGGCCGTCCCATGCTGTATGCTACCACAGACCGCTTCCTGGAAGAGTTTGGACTCAAGGATCTGGACGGATTGCCAAGCCTGCGTGAAGCGGAAGAATTGCTGGGAGATACGAACTTTGACTAGGAGCGTTTGCGTCTCTTGATTTCAAATAGTGCAGATTCAGGAAGTGATGAGCATGCGGATGCTGCCTCCTCCGATGGGGAGTCAGCATCGGCGGCACGACAGGATGCAGAACTGGATTCAGAAGAGCAATGATGCAGACACGGGGAGGCAAACCGAAGGGACAGTCACTGGAAGCGGGAAGACTGAATCGTTACATTGCCCGTTCCGGGGTCTGCTCTCGCAGAGGTGCAGATGAGCTTATTGAAAACGGGCAAGTTCGGGTGAATGGGAAAATTGTCCAGGAGTACTGGTACAAGGTCAAAAAAGGAGATCAGGTTAGTGTCAACGGCAAGGAAATTTCGCCACGCCAGTTTTTGTACATACTGCTGAACAAGCCCAAGGATACAATCACCACTGTCAAGGACCAGAAGGGACGCAAAACGGTTCTGGATCTGATCAGGATCGAAGGGGGAACAAGTGGACTGTTTCCCGTGGGAAGACTTGATCGGAACACTACGGGGGTACTGCTCCTGACATCAGATGGTGATCTGGGACATCGGCTGATGCATCCGAGTTTTCAGATTCCCAAGCAGTACAGGGTGCGTACAAAAGATCCGGTGCGACCGGAACATCTTGATCAACTTCGGCGCGGTGTCGTTCTAGAGGATGGAATGGCGGCCTGTGATCAGGCCATCTATATAAAGTCCGGCAATTCTTGTGAAATTGGCGTTGAATTGCATGCAGGCAGAAATCGCCAGATTCGACGTATGTTGGCTGCACTGAATCATGAGGTTACCGCTCTGGAGAGAATATCGTATGCCGGGCTGACAACACACAAACTGCAGCGCGGGAAATGGCGCAGGCTCAGTGAAAAGGAAATTAGAAAATTGATTCGCATGGTTTGATCATGAAACAGCCCAGCACAAAAGATCTATCTGTCCAGGATCAGGCATTTATGAGCAAGGTCAGGCGCGAAGGATTGACGTACGACGATGTGCTCCTGGTTCCGGGAAAGTCAAGCATAATGCCCAGAGATGTCAAGATCCATACATGGGTGACACGGAAGATAAAACTCAATATTCCACTGCTCTCGGCAGCGATGGATACAGTTACAGAGGCAGGGCTTGCCATCGCAATGGCACGGGAGGGGGGAGTTGGTGTCCTGCACAAGAACATGTCCATAGAGGATCAGGCTGCACAAGTACGCCGTGTCAAGCGATCAGAAAGCGGGATGATCCTGGATCCGATTACTCTTGAGGTGGAGAGCACGGTAGGAGATGCCCGTACGCTAATGTCCAGATATTCCATAGGGGGAATCCCTGTTGTAGACAGTGCACAGCATCTGGTAGGGATTATTACGAATCGGGACTTGCGGTTTCAGGAAGATAATCAGCAGCCGGTGAGGAGTGTCATGACCCCATCGCCACTGCGTACTGCCCCTGTGGGGACAACCCTGGAACAGGCGGAGGCAATCCTCCAGCAATACAAAATTGAAAAGCTGCCTGTTGTTGACGACGAAGGGCATCTGAAGGGGCTGATTACATTCAAGGATATTGAAAAAAAGCGCCGTCATCCCCTTGCATGCAAGGACAGTCATGGGCGCCTCCGTGTTGGAGCAGCAGTGGGAGTATTCGGAAATATGCATAAGCGTGTGGATGCACTGCTTGCGGAAGAGGTTGATTTTGTTGTTGTGGACACGGCACATGGACATTCAGAAGGGGTTCTGAAAGCTGTAGAAGACCTGAAAACGCGCCATGCTGCCCTGCAGGTTGTTGCCGGAAATGTTGCCACAGGCAAAGGAACAGAAGATCTGATTGCTGCAGGAGCAGATGGCATCAAGGTGGGCATTGGCCCGGGATCAATCTGTACAACACGAGTTGTGGCTGGAGTAGGGGTCCCGCAGTTCACGGCCATTCTTGAATGTGCTGCCGCAGCAAAGCCACACGGGATTCCGGTTGTAGCGGACGGGGGAATCAAGCAAACGGGAGACATCCCCAAAGCACTGGCAGCAGGTGCATCCAGCATCATGGTCGGGAGTCTGTTTGCAGCTGTTGAAGAGAGCCCGGGAGAGACGGTGATCTTTGAGGGACGAAAGTTCAAGTCCTATCGGGGGATGGGATCCCTTGGGGCGATGAAGCAGGGAAGCAAGGACAGGTATTTTCAGGATGCCGAGGATGATATCAAGAAGCTGGTCCCGGAAGGAATTGAGGGCAGGGTTCCCTATAGTGGATACCTTCACGAGGTTGTCTACCAGATGGTCGGCGGACTCAGGGCAGCTATGGGATACTGTGGATGCGAAGACCTAGAAACATTTCGCAAGAAGTCGGAATTTGTAAGAATTACGGCCAGCGGGCTGCGTGAAAGCCATCCCCACAGCGTTCATATCACGAAAGAAGCCCCGAACTACAGCTACCGCAGATAAAAACAGACGGTTCTCACTCTTTGAAAGGGAATGATCCCGCAAGATCCGCAAGAGAGGTTATTTCTCCATCCCCATGTCCGGGGGCTGCTCTTTTGGAGGGAAATTCCTTATGATGTACTCCCGCAGGGACGGGATCGGGGCGGAGTATAACTTCGTTGCTCCTTCAATATGGAAGACTCCCCGGCGAACTGCCCGGAAAAAGAGCTCTGCGCCTTCCCCCGCTCCGTACTCCTTGTCCAGTTGGTCCACGGCCACCTCCTGTTCTATCCCGCCTTCCCCCGAACTTGCCAGCAGTATCCGTACAAAACTCCTGCACTCTTTCGCTGTGAAGTCATCCAGTCGGGCTTGATAGTATTCCATGCGACGTGCCCGTCCTTTCTCCATGACGAGACGTAGCAACTCCGGGGTCATCCGCCCACCGTTCGCCTTAAGTATCTGTGCGGCATTCCGTGCGTAGGAATCAACATGCCTCGGCCACTGGTATGTCTCTGTGATGATCGTGTCTATCCAGTGCGTGACATCTCCTGTCGCTTCCCCCGCTTTCTTGAGCCAGTCTTCCACCACGGCTCTCTCTTCTTCCTTTTTCAGGGGTTCCATATCAAACATGCAGTCCTCTGCCATCCTGGATATCCCCAGTGCTCTGAATGCTGCATGGGTCATCCCCAGTCCGCCCGCCAGCAGGATGACAGGTCTCCTTAGTTTGCTATTGTGAATCTGATCCAGGAGATATCGGACATCGTCTTTGTACTCCCCTGTTATTCTGCCGTCTTCGCCCAAATGCTGGGCCTCGTCCAGGATAAGCAAAACAGGTGCTGTTTCTAGCTTGAGAATATCTGCGGGGGTGTCCAGAGGGGCATTGATCTCTGTCTCGGTTTTCCGGGAGAAGTTGAAAAATTTATCCAGTCCCCACCCCGTTGTTTTCCCCACCCTTTGCGGGGGAAGACCAAGCGTTTTCCGCAACTCGTCTGGATTCCACAAGTCTTCTGGATCAATCTCTGCTACTCCCCAACCCCGCTCTTCTGCCTCATCCCAGCATTTTGCCAGGAGCGCAGTTTTGCCCACACCCGGAGGTCCTTGAATTAGAAATATGGTTCCGCCTTTGGATTCCATAGACTCCGCAAGTGCCTTCTGGAACTCCAACAGGATCGTTTTGCGTCCGTGAAAGTGTTTGGCCGCTCCTCTGTCTCGAAAGCCTTGAATCTTGTTCATCGTTTCATTTGGGATATCTCCTGGAGAACAAGTACGCCATGGAACAGGGTCTGTTCTACTTTCGCGCACTTGCGGATTTTGCTGGATAATTCCCCTTTGAAAGCTGTCAGTGGGGGCTTGGAGCTGTGGTACAAATCCCCCTGGCAGGAGTATTCTTTCCCGAAGCCTACAGTCTGACTGTTCGCCGCTCGCGCGCAGCCCTGTCCGCGGCCAGCACGATCTTAAGGCTGCTGACGGCATCCTGCATATGGTCTGTCAGATCAAGGTCTTCCTGGATCGCACGGAGCAAAAATTCCTGCTCCAGCGCACACAGCTCGTCATGTGAGGGTTCGTCAGAAGTATCAATCAGATCGTCCTGCCTGTCAAAATTGCCAGATTTATCCCGGCTGCTGTGGTGAATTTTGAGGCCTCCGGTCTGGGTGTGTCCCTCAATATCATCTGTTTGATCTTTTGCTTCATCCACGATGCTTACAGAGCCAAGAGGACCGACGACATCCTTTACAAATGAAGCTGTTTCACTCATCATGGGACCCCATCCAGCCTCATACCAGCCTACAGACCCGTCATCAAACGATACCTGAAGCTGCCCGTAGTTATACATGTCGGGATGGATTTCATCGGAGAGTCTTGCTCCAATTGCACTGACGGCCACTGGACGGGCCCTTGTCATCTGACACATCACATCTACGTAGTGAACTCCACAGTCCACAATCGGAGACATGGAATCCATCAGTTTCTTGTGGGTATCCCACTGCCTGCCACTGCTCTGCTGATTCAGATTCATACGCATAACCAGGGGCTTGCCCAGCTGTTGAGCAATCGAAATGAATTTCGTCCAGGCCGGGTGCACGCGCAGGATGTATCCGATAACCATTTTCCGGTCCAGCTTGTGTGCCAGATCAACGAGTGTCTGTGCCTCCTCTGCTGTTTCTGCAAGGGGCTTTTCTACGAACACATGGCAATTTGCTTCAAGTCCCATCCGCACATAGTCGGCATGGGTGTCAGGATAGGTATTGATTGACACGACATCAGGGGCGGTAGCCGCTAATGCCTGTTCGTAGGAAGCAAAGGTAGGCAGTCTGCCCAGTTCTTCGCTAAGCTGATTGCGGGATGTGGGGGTACGGCTTACAAGCCCCACGATTTCGAAGGAATCATCCATAGCATGATAGGCGCGGGCGTGGGAAACCCCCATATGTCCGCATCCTGCCACGAGCACTTTAAATCTTTTTGCTGACACTTTAGATAAGGATTATGTTCGGGTTCTGGTACCGATAAAATCGCATATGGTTCGCGAGTGCCCCATGAAATCATGCAGATATTGAGGGTTATGCCAGCGTACTGGCTGATCAGGGACAGAGATCAAATGTCTGAAAATTGCTGACCGGAGTGTGGCGGGGACGCTCGTTCTCTGAAAGTGCATCAAAGTACCATGCTTTTTCTGTGGATCGTGGGGGTGACAGTCTCCCGAAATCTGCACATAGCAAACGGAAATTTCGGGGAGTACTGTACCAATGCCGGCCACACATTTCAGTCATCACCTGGATGTGCTGCCCCCGAAGACGATGTTGACAGGGGTTCCTCTCTGGATATGCAAGAGAGTTGCAGCGTTGCCCTGATTCGTTGCTACTTCAAGCAGGTTGCTGCTTCCGAAAAGCATCAGTGTTTCTCCCACAGGCACATCGCTGTATGTACGGTGAACATTGCGAATAATTCCGCTTCCCGCATAGCCCTTGGCTTGTCTCCCGCCAGAGTGTTTCTCAAAGAGCTCCCGAGAGATATTCGTGATACAGTTTCCAAAGTGGTCAATATATACCACCCAGCCCCGAATGCCTTCCTGGTCATCAATTGGCAGTGCCCAGTGAAGAGGTCTCAGCTTTGTGAGGGGAGGTCCCAGCTTCTCAAGCGGAATGCCACTGGACAGCTGTGCGGCAGCAGGAGCAAAAAGGTCTCGCCCATGAAATGTCGCTGAGACAGGACTAGCCCCATTCGCCTTCAGTTCCACCATCTGGTCGGGGGTTTCTGTCTCCAGAAGGAGTGTGAACAGCCCATTGTCCGGCCCCACGAAATAATGTTCATTGTGCCGCAGAGCCACTGCACGCCGATCAGAGCCAACTCCTGGATCCACAACAACCAGATGAATTGTGCCAGGCTGGAAATACGGCAGAGCCTGCTGCAGGATGAATGCAGCGGCCATCACATCAAACGCCTGTACCTCGTGGCTGATATCAATGAAAGTCAGATTTGGGTTCATTCCCAGCATGATGCCTTTCATGGCACCAACATATCCCTCACGATTCCCAAAATCCGTGGTTAGTGTGACGATGGAATGACTGTGCCCCATCATTGAAGAGATGTCTATAGATTCATTCCAATGCCGGCCTGAAGAGAGCGGCCTTCTGCCGGCTCAAAGTAGCGTCCCCCAAAGGCATTTACGACCAGTGAACGTACATGCGGTTGATTAAGAGCATTCTGAATACGTACAAAGGGAGCAAGTGTAATGTGGGGGCTGATTTGCCAGCTTGAACGGGAGAGGTAGAGATCCAGGACAACGAAGCTGTCAGATTGCGTGGAATTTTCATTGTCCCCCCACACTGCGGAGGCAGACTCAAGGACAATCTGGGCAGCCCACCCGCTGGCAGTTATGCCGTAAAGTGTCATATGGAGCTGATGAGAAGGTACGCCCGGAATTTTGCGGCCTTTGCCCGGATTGTTGAGGAAAATAAAGGAGCCATAACTATATGAGATTCGTACACCTGCGGGAGAGTTCGCAGGCCATTCAAGGGCAATTTCTGCGCCGCGGTGCCGATTCTTTCCACCATTCACATACCATGTACGCCCGTCTTCACTCTGCTGTGGGAGGAGCCGATCCCGTATGCGGAGGGAAAAGATCGCCAGGTCCAACTCAATGCGCAGGTGATCCAGTCTGCCACGCACTCCGGCTTCTGTTCCAAGGGTCTGCTGCGGACCAAGATCAGAATTGAATCCACCGCGCTCCGAAGGGCTGTTGATGAGCTCCGTTGTGGTCGGTGTCTCAAAAGCAGTTCCTGTATTCGCATACCAGGTCAAGGTACCTGTGTGATAAAATACGCCGACCGATGGACTGAACGCCACGAAGGTTCGGTTCCCGCCTTGATCTCCGTCCGCTTGCAGATGATCCAGCATCGTGAATCGCAGCCGATCCAGCCTTGCTCCGGCGGAGAATCCAAATTTCGCTGAAAGATGTACGTTCAAACCTGCAAATACAGCAAGACTTCCTGCCGTTTCCTCCTGGTCAAGAAGCGTTCGGTTTCCCCTGTTGCCTGCGCTGTTGTTGAATCGGATGCGGTCATCCCGCATGTGTCGCAGGTCAATGCCTGTCGTAAATCCGAAATCTTCTCCTGCATTTATCTGGAACTGGGCATACAGGCCGCCGGCAATGCGCTCCAGTTCACTCCAGGCAAAGCTCAGGGGATTCTCAAGATATCTGCGGATGCCATAGGCTGTTGCCGTTACACTGCCCTGACGGATCTGCCTGTGCAAGGTCACTCCGGTTTGCAGATGCAGGCTGGCCTTCCCTGCAGACATCTTTACATGTCTGGGGTCTGCCTGTCTGGGGTTCTGTGACATCTGTGCCAGCGTCAGCGAGCCGGGAGACAGAACATCCTGAATGGCTGCATTGAATGCAAACAGGATTGCTGTGCGGGGACCGGCTGCTGCTCGGACATGCACGCCTGCACGGGAGAAGTATCCTTTGCTATGTGCACGATATCCGGTTTTCCTTATCCCTGAAGCATGGGCGTTGATCTGATACGGTCCAAATCGGAAATGAGTGCTTGCCAGTGCATGATGCAGTCCATGACTGCCTGCCATATATCGGATTCGAAGGGGGGAAGTCTCCGCAGAGCTGGCAAGGTGCAACACGCCTCCGCTGGCATTGCCCCAGAAAAGCGAGCTGGGTCCTCTGAGCAGTTCGGAATGCCCAATGAATACAGGATCCACCACATCCAGCATGCTCTGTCCGTCTGGCATGGTGAGTGGAATCCCGTTCAGGAACGCCTGTACCCCGCGCACTCCGAATGCCGCACGGTATCCCATTCCCCGGACCAGGATTCTTTCCCCGAGGGCGAAATGCCCCCGCTCGCTGATCTGGGTCCCAGGCAGTCCGCGAAGTACACGCTGGAGAGACAGTCCAGGTTCGGAGAAAATGATGTCATGTTTCCGAACAAAAATGCTGCGGGCAGCAGTAGTATAGGTTTCCAGCTGTCGGGTGGACTGGACCGTCATCACGGGAAGAGATACAGTTGCTGAATCCTGTGCGGAACCTGTATGGGAGAGGATCCCGAGAAAGCAAAGAAAGACCGTGAAGCGATGACTCATGATACAGGCAGTGAGACAGCTTTGAATGAGTATTGCGATTACTGGAAAGGTACTGCCCGGGGATGAACTATGGTGAACCCGGCTGCTGTTGTTCCGCAGTCTGATATTCATAATCAGAGTGCATATACGATTCAGACGCGTCATGGTGTACTTTTCGCCCGCAGTCTGAGGTATATTCCCTAAATTGTTTGGTCAATCAGCAGGAGAATTTGTCCGGTACATTAAATGAAACCCGATATCCATAACATGATCCACGGATTTTGCTGTACTAACTGGAATAGTCACATACATGCTTGTTGCGATTGAGGGAATTGATGGGGCAGGGAAGGGGACGCAGGCCAGACAGCTGCTGGAGCGCACTCGGAGTCTGGGGTATACCGCGGAGCTTCTTTCTTTTCCCCGTTACAAAGACACGCATTCTTCGGAGATGGTTGCGGCATACCTGAATGGCAAGTTTGGCACGCTGCAGGAGGTGCCTCCTGCATTTGCAGCGACCCTCTTTGCACTGGATCGCATGGAAAGCCGTCCTCACCTTGAGCAGATGTGCAGGGACTATGAACTGGTGATTGTTGACCGATACGTCGCGTCCAACCTTGCCTACCAGAGTGCACGGATTGCCATGCCAGAACGCATGATGTTCATGGAGTGGCTCTCGAATCTGGAATATGGGGTATATCGTCTGCCAAAGCCGGATGTAACATTCTTTCTTGATATTCCTTCTCGTGCATCCCAAAAACTGGTAGCCCGCAAAGAAATTCGTACGTATACCGAACAGGTGTATGATCTCCACGAGCGTGATGTGGAGTATCTCATCCGCGTAAAAGAAGTGTATCACTGGCTCATCAGTTTGCATATGCTGGATCCCCTCCAGATGATTGATTGCCATGATCACGATGGTACTTTGCGCGACATGGATGATATCGGGCAGGAAATCTGCGACCTGGTTGTTCAGCTCATAAATGGAGACGGGTGAGGGGGCAGTCAGTCAGAATTTTGCTCAGAAATCCGATCCCCTTGATATCGGGCATCTGCGATTTATTCATGCTCCCCGTGAACCTCAAGCGATAATTTTACGTAAAGGGAGTGTAAAGAAGATGTTAACCAATCCTGATAAAGCCTGAATGACAAGACATATAATCCCGAGTTTTTGGCTTTTGTTGTTTGCAAACCTTTTCATACCCTTTATTATGGGTTGTCAAGGTACACATGAAGACGGAGAAGACTTCTCCGAATCCTTGGATAAAAAGGATGGGGCCGGCGAGAATTCTGGGTTCCCTGCGGGCGAGAATGATGCAGGGGACATAGAGTCTATCGCTCTGGAACTGTCAAATATCCTCGGAGAGGTATCGGGGTCCGTGAATGGCATTTCGGCAGTCAGCTACCAGGAACTTCAGAAAATTCTCCCGAAGAGTGTCAATGGAGTGTCCCCGGTCATAACAGACGGCCAGATGATTGAGATTGGAGGCGGGATATCCAAAGTGCATGGTGAATATGAGGATGGTGAACAGGTTGTAACCGTTGCGATTATTGATCTGGCAGCATTTGGAAGGCTGGCAGCACTTTCGCTCTCGGACTGGCTTGATGAAGAAATTGACCGGGAAAGTGACCGGGGATTCGAGCGAACACAAATCTTTCGGAGTCGAACCGGAGAGTATCCCATCTACAAAAAGTACCATAATGAACGCGGTCACGAATCATGCGAACTGCACTCGTGGGCGGAAGACCGATTTCTTGTTGCAATTATGGGTGATGGTGTCTCCATGTCCATCTGTGAATCGGCCAGAGACAGGATTTCATTCCGGCAGCTAGAGATTCTCGCGCAGGCACAGGATGACTAGCCGAAAGAGTGAATCTTGTTGCTGATCGCCGTAACTTTGGTCACACAAGATTCTGTCTTTTCATGCGGTGTTGTCTGTTCCTGTCTCTTTCTCTGGTTTTTCAGATTCCAGTGCTGACTGCTCAGGTAGCGGAGATGTCTTCTCTCGTGCCCCCAACACCTGGAGCGGAGCGGTTGAGCAGCTTTGATCAGCGTCTCCATGATTCACAGCATTCTCTCCTCTCCAACATAGAGCTGGTGAGTATTGGTCCGACCGTTATGAGCGGGCGGATCGTGGACATTGATGCCAATCCAGAGGAGCCAGAACACATGTATGTGGCGTATGCATCCGGCGGCCTCTGGCGAAGCGAAACCAATGGGATTTCTTTCAAGCCTCTGTTTGACGGGGAGGCCTCTATGACTATCGGGGATATTGCTGTGGACTGGACACATGACGAGGTGATCTGGGTTGGTACAGGTGAAAACAACTCCAGCCGGTCCTCTTATGCCGGGACAGGCATGTATCGGTCCACAGACCGGGGAGAATCCTGGGAGCATATGGGGCTAGAGGATATGCACCGGACTGGCCGAATTGTTCTGCATCCCGCAGATACGCAAACCGTGTGGGTTGCCGCAGCTGGTGCACTCTACTCCGACAGTCCTCATCGGGGGATCTACAAGACCAGTGATGGTGGAAAAACCTGGACCCAAACGCTCTTTATCTCGGATAAAGCGGGGATCATTGATCTGGTCATTGATCCCGTGAATCCTGATGTTCTGTATGCTGCAAGCTGGTATCGCGAGCGCCGGGCATGGAATTTTGTGGAGGGCGGGAGCGAATCCAAGATATGGAAATCAACAGACGGAGGAGTCTCGTGGAAACAGCTTTCTGAAAATGGGCTTCCAAGTGGAGATACCGTCGGGCGTATCGGGCTGGCCATTTTCCCGGACAACCCCGGTATCCTCTACGCTCTTGTTGACAATCAGGATCGCAGAGCCCCGGAAGATGAAGAAGATAGTCCCGCTCTGACACGAGATGCACTCCGATCCATGAGCAGGTCCGAATTTCTGCAACTGGAGGATGAGGCAATTGCAGAGTATCTGGCAGAGAACAACTTTGAAGAGAAGTACAGCGCAGAAGTGATTCGAGGCATGGTGGAGGAGGGAACGATTGAGCCAGTGCATCTGGTCTGGTATGTTGAGGATGCGAATCGGGAACTGTTTGATACGCCCGTGATCGGTGCCGAGGTGTATCGTTCCGATGACGGGGGCGCATCCTGGCAGCGGACGCATGAGAATTATCTGGACCGGGTCTACAATTCGTATGGATACTACTTCGGGGAAATTCGTGTAGACTCCCGCAATTCTGACCGAATCTATATTTTGGGTGTTCCTCTTCTAACCTCGGGAGATGGTGGAGCATCCTGGGAATCCATCGGTGGCCCGAGCGTGCATGTGGATCATCAGGCTCTCTGGATCAATCCCTCTCGTTCCGGGCATCTGATCAGCGGAAATGATGGAGGGCTGAACATCACCTATGACAATGGAAAATCATGGTTTAAGGGGAATACACCTTCAGTAGGGCAGTTCTATGCCATCGGTGTAGATGATCAAACGCCGTATCATGTTTATGGGGGACTGCAGGATAACGGGGTCTGGGGCGGCCCGCATACGTATGCAGAATCAGTCGGCTGGCATGCCTATGGCAAGTATCCGTACACTTCCTATCTGGGGGGTGATGGCATGCAGGTTGAGGTGGATACCCGTACAAATGACATCATCTATACGGGTTCACAGTTTGGTGCATACCGGCGCATAGAGACAGCCACAGGATCTCGCAAATCAATCCGTCCCCGGCATAAACTGGGAGAGCGGCCTCTTCGGTACAACTGGCAGACTCCCATTCATCTGTCCCGACACAATCAGGATGTACTGTATTATGGCTCGAACAAACTTCATCGCTCCTTTAATCGCGGAGACGACTGGGAAACTCTCTCCGGTGATCTGACCCGTGGCGGCCGTCGTGGAGATGTGCCATATGGTACATTAACGAGTATTGATGAGTCTCCTCTGCGATTCGGACTGGTGTATACAGGTTCGGATGACGGGCTCGTTCATGTGTCACGGGATGGGGGATATGTTTGGGAGAACATTACAGGGGACGATTGGGGAGAGCTCTGGGTAAGCCGTGTGGAGGCATCCAGTCATGAACTTGGCCGGGTATACGTAACACTCAATGGATACAGGTGGGATCATTTTGCTCCGTATGTCTATCGGTCGGACGATTTTGGGCAGACATGGGAAGCTCTGCATGCTGGCTTGCCCATGGAGCCTGTCAACGTAATCCTGGAAGATCCGGTAAATGCGTCGGTACTTTATGTGGGGACTGATCACGGTTTGTATGTGTCCCTGGACGGGGGAGAGTCTTTTATGGCGATGCAGAATGGAATGCCTCATGTGCCGGTTCATGACCTCAAACTGCAACATCGGAGGAAACACCTGCTCATTGGCACACATGGCCGCTCCATTTATCGTGCGGATATTGCCCTGATTCAGTCCTTGACCCCTGAGGTGACGCAGAGTCCGCTGAAGGTATTTGCGCTGGATACACAGGAGTACAGTGCAAACTGGGGCAGCCGTTCTGTCTGGTGGGGGGAGTATGCCATTCCCAAATTGCTGATTCCGTACTGGGCCGGGACAAAGTCACAGGCAACGATAGAAGTCCGAGATGGAGATGGTGCAGTTCTGCGTACACTGAATGACGATGCAGAGCGGGGGCTGAATTTCTTCACGTATGACTTGTCCGCAGATGAGGAAGCGGCTGCTCTGTTACCTGCACAGGACGATTCGCCGCTGGAGCCAGGCGAGAATGGAGAATACTATTTGCCTCCCGGCGAATATCAGATTCTGTTCCGACTCGGAAGTACAGAAGAAACGGTGACACTCCAGATCAGTCCGCCGCAGGATTAGCGGAAGAGACCAGTTGAGATTTCAGCTGGTTGACGATCTGGTTGAACTGTGGCATAAACTCTTCGGGGAGCGGCTCTGACGGCGGCATCTCTACCTTCATGGCATCCACCTGTCGCCCATTTTTCCAGAAGCGATAACAGACATGGGGGCCTGTGGCGAATCCTGTACTGCCCACATAGCCAATCCGCTGGCCCTGGTTCACTCGGACACCCGGACGAATCCCATTCTCAATTCGAGACATATGGAGGTACCCGGTCGTATAGACATCATTATGTCGAATTTTGACATAATTTCCATTTCCCCGTGTGTAGGAAGCAGCGATCACGGAGCCGTCGGCGGTCGCAAAGATGGGGGTTCCCCTGGCAGCGGCGAAATCGGTACCCAAATGAGGTTTATACCGTTTTTGTACTGGGTGAAACCGGCGGAGACTGTACCGGGAGGAGATACGCCTGTAGTTGATGGGTGCCCGCAGAAACGGCCGTCTCAGTGAATGTCCACTCTCATCATAAAAGCCACCGATACTGTCTGACGGAAAAAAGAATGCAAAAAAATCTTTCCCGTCATGGTTCATCCGTGCTCCTCTGATATCCACAGAGATGGAGTGTCCATTTACAATCTTCTCTTCAAACTGGAGTGAAAAATTGTCCTCTGGCTGCAGGTGAAAAAAGCTGATTTGCCAGGCGAAGATATCGCTAAGTTTTGTGGTTAATTCAGGATTAAGTCCAGCATCTTCCACCGCCTGTGAAAGAGATGTTTTTACGGTTCCTGATCCGGTCCGTGTTACTGTGGACACGGGAAAGAAATCCTCATGTACCAGTACCGAATCTCGCAGATCAAAGACCAGGAAGCGTTCCACGCTGGGCTGATACACAATGAAAGAAGTTGTTCCTTCTGCGGGGTCAGTATAGGCGTACAGAGGATCCCCTTTTCGAATTTTCCGCAGGTCTATGTACGATGATGCCTTTTCGGAAGCCATGCGAATGACATCCGGGGATATTCCCTGGTCATGCATGATGGATCCAAGGGTTTCGCCTCCCTGGACACGGGTCGCGTGTTCAGCAAGTCCGGTCAGGGGAAGCTGAAATTGATTTCGTTCCACCTCGGCTGCTTTTGGGGATCGCGGATCACCCTCTGGGCTGGTCGGAAACAGGAATGCAGCTAGCATGCACAGACATGCATAGAAGTAGCATTTTCTCATATTACCTCATGTTTTCTTGTGGATTTTGTTGGAAAGGTGAGTGCTTTACTGCTCCCACCTTACGTCCGAAACTCCTGAATCGTGATTTGCTCGCCTGGCTAGTATAAAAAGTAAATCGGACAATCGGTTGAGGTAGTGCAAAATGTATGATTCTGAGGATATGGCTTCCAGGTTTTCAGCCACATAGCGTTCCGCGCGCCGGCATATTCCACGTGCCAGGTGCAGCATGGATGCCGCCTGTGTACCGCCCGGCAGGATGAAGTACTGGAGGGGGGGCAGCTTGCCTTCCCAGTTATCAATTTCCTTCTCCAGAGCCAGGACATGTTCTTCTTCAATGCGCGGAACGGCAGTCTTTGCATCAGGGGGGGTAGCGAGATCTGCACCAAGGATAAACAATTCATGCTGCAGACGCAGGATCGTTGAGCGCATGGCTGACTCAGCGGGTAACGCCGCAAGCGCAGCCCCCAGAGCAGCATTGGTTTCATCCACCCCTCCCATGGCCTGCACGCGAGGATGGAATTTGGGCACGCGGCCTGCTCCATAGAGCCCCGTAGTTCCGTCATCCCCTGTACGGGTATAGATCTTCATAAAGAGCAGGTGGGGTAGCGGAGTATGTTCCAGTCGGCAGGGCGGGGCATCTTCGAATACTCTAGCCGCGGCCCTGCCTGAAAGTTAAGAAATCTTGGACAAGACACCAAATCGTTGCTATCTCTCCCTCACTTGCGGAATGGCATCAGCTGTTCAAGCTCAAGGCAAACAAGAGCAATTTATGGTGGGGCAGCGACATATCAGACATCTCCTCCAATTCCGAGAAGCCCCTTCCTGGCAAGAGCCATAGCAAATGCCCTGACTCAATCCAAAAGAAGCACATACATCTCTGAAATTTATTTTTCCATGATACGCATCCCGAAGGGAAAGCCAGACTAATTCTGTCCTTGCGGGACCCGTCTGAAAATAAACTCCGCGGTAGCAAACAGTCCTTGACACTGATCAGGGGAACCGGAATTTTAGAAATGTCTAGAGTGCCCAATTTGCTATCCTTGCACCATGCCATGAACCCTGGGAGGTGTGTAAAGTGTAGCAGTCAGGTGTTTTTGCAAGAGACCAGCCAGGATAAAACAGCAGTCCAGTTGCTGCTGAAATAGCGGCATGATGAAGCGAGTGATCCTGTTTTCCATCCTTTTTACCGGATGCACTACCAGTACACAAACTCAGTGGAGGGTAGCGGATGCCTATGATCATCGGAATGAAAGTATGGGGAAACAAATTGCAAGTTCGGGATGGACGCATTCCGAGAATGGAACAGGAAAGAGTATGCGTCTAAGTGTGCAGTCCAGAAACGATGCCCCCTGCACAAGCACAATATATTCTCGGGGTGGCCCCCCACCCGCAGATCCCGAGCTTGTACCGCAAGGAAAAGACAAGAAAGGATTTGTCCAAGACAATATATTTTACACACCTGTACAGGTAAATGGGAACGAAAGGGAGGCCTATGGAGTGATATACGGGATGGCACCAAATACTTTGGTGCTAAAAATAGGTCATCCTGATGATTTTTACGACTGGAAAATTACCTCTGAAAGCGAATTTGAAAGACTTTTTAATGATATTACATACAAATTCACGCGCCTACTGGTGGAGGCAGAGACATTCAAGATCACGCTCCCGACACGCGATTATGGAAATTTGATTTATAAGTTTGATATGACGGGATCACACGAAGCAATTCGGACGGTATGTTCCGACATATTGTAACACTTGCAACTCTTGTATTCGTCTTTTGCAGGAAGAAAACAAGGGAAGTTATAAAGGAAACTGTAACAAATACGGAAGAACCATGAATATCAGCGTCCGAACGAATTTACTGAATATGATTCGATTGGATTGATTCACGAGGGACTTCTTGCGGAATCCAGTGCTCGGGATACATCCACTGGATATATCTAGCTTGGTCATTCCGTTGCAGGAAGCATTCCCTTACCAGAAACTGGAAGGTTTGCACTTGGCAGTGAATTGACTTGGTATGCACTTGATCCCGATACAGATATGATTGTAGACAGCATCCAGTTTGATTTTCCATTTACGTTTGGAGAGCAAAAGACGCGTTCCATCGGATTTTCCCTTGCCCGGAGAGGGCATGTCTATCTGGTACGTATGAGGTTCTTGCAAAAATACCTCTATTCCCGACCTAATGTGCCTTCAAGCACCCTCAGGGAGATAGCTCTCCGTCATCTGAAATTTTCGAAAGAGGCTCGTATTAACTGATGAGACCAACTTTTTTCATGGAAAGCGAGAATAAATCTGCTGTCATTCAGGCCGAATTAGAAGGAGAGAAATTTCCTGTTACTGCATGGTATTTTATCGGATTTTTCCTTGGCATCATCGGAATACTGATCGTATACTTGCGCTCCCCCAAAGTACCTGTGAGGCTACTGGTTGAATATGATGGAGAAGACCGTTATTTTTTCGAAAAGGCCTATGTTGATGTCCTGAACAGGAGACAAGTTAAGGCTACCTGGATAGGGCTAGCCATAGGCTTTATTCTCTGGATTGGCTTATATCTCCTCTTCATGATATTCACATTTTTGGCTCTTCATTACTTTTAGTGGAGGGGGTTGTTTTTGGACACTTCAAGGATTGGCTGGTGTGTATCCAGAATCGTTCCGCTTTGCGAATCAATGATCAGAATGAGCGGAGTTGTCACTTTGTCCATATAGGACGAAGAAGGGATATTTCTTTTAGAGAGGGGAAACTGGATGTCGTGCATTGATATAAATTCCTCAAAAAGATCAGACTGTTCCGATACATAATAACCCTCTACGGAGTTGATCCAGCCAGGCCTGTGACGGTGAAAGTAGTTAAGCCGTACAATGTCTGACTTCAACCCATTAGAAAAGTTATTGGGACCAACCAGAGCAATGAGCGAAATGCCTTTTTGAGCTTCCAAATGCGCACCCTCTTGGTTAACAAACAAATATGCTGGTAATTTTAGGGAGTTATAAAGAAAACTGTAATAAATACGGAACAGCGCATCTGGTTCGGGGTTTCCAAGTGCTTCCAGCAACACCGGAGAAATAGATGCCAGAAAGGAGTCCGGCCGCATGAATTCTCGCGGTACAGTTTCCTTTATAACTCCCTAAAAATAGGTCATCCTGATGATTTTTACGACTGGAAAATTACCTCTGAAAGCGAATTTGAAAGACTTTTTAATGATATTACATACAAATTCACGCGCCTACTGGTGGAGGCAGAGACATTCAAGATCACGCTCCCGACACGCGATTATGGAAATTTGATTTATGAGTTTGATATGACGGGATCACACGAAGCAATTCGGACGGTATGTCCCGACATATTGTAACACTTGCAACTCTCGTATTTATCTTTTGCAGAAAGAAAACAAGCGATAATATTTTTGACGGAATCGCTCAATTCTGTGTGAAAAAATTTGATGTTCCAATCCGAAAATCCAATACCGAATAAGTACACAAGAGGGAAAATTAATCCGCAATGTTTGAGGCTGATTCTGTTCAGAAGGGAGTCGTAAGTGGGGGAGAAGTCCTCTTTCCGCAAGCACTGCACAACGAGTGTTCTAACAGGATGTCCAGTATAGCCGGACGGTACTTTACATGACTTTCTGGAATCATGGCAAAATCAATCCCAAATGCAGTCAATGTTGCATCTCAGATTCTCTGGATTGCAAATCAGATTGGCAGGCGTTTGACTCCAATGCAGGTACTTAAGCTGTCCTACATCAGTCACGGATGGACGCTTGGTTTATGTGAAAAGCCTCTGTTCAGCGATGATGCAGAGGCATGGAAATATGGACCAGTGGTCCCCAAGGTTTACCACAAGTACAAACGGTTCGGGTATTCACAGGTTTTGGTAAGGTTCAAAGATCGGCGAGATCTGTTTGATGAAAAGCCTTATGCTATAATTAATCGAGTCATGGATGAGTACGGGATGTATGACGGCCTATATCTGTCTGCACTAACACACCGACCAGACAGCCCATGGGATATGACAATCAAGAAATATGGTGAAAACGCTATTATTCCAAATGAAATGATCATGAACTATTATCAGTCATTCTCGAAGCAAAATGACCGATGCCATGAGTAAACTCATGTAAATCGGTCAAGACAAGGGAGTAGAGAAGCCAGACGAGTGAAACACAGAGGCAGAGCGAAGGCGTTTATTTGAGGGAAAAGAGGGCAGTCACAAGAGAAGTCAGCAGGTTCGCCAAAACATGCACTGGGTATCACTGACAGGACTTTGGGCTGCTTCCGTACTGTACCTGGGGTTTGTTGCCGTATGGGCATGGCATATACTGACTCCAGAGTCTCGTCAATTTCTGACCGAGGATCGTCTTGACACCATCCAGACAGCACTGCTCAGTATTGTTGGTTCGTCATTTTTAACGGGATAGGCCAAGAACTGGTTTGATAGACACATTGGATAGCTCATATCCTTCCCTTGTCCTAACTTTGCATGGGGTAGGTGAAGTTGCCGAAGGAGCAAATCTGAAGGCGGTAGAATGCCCGGAAATCTCTTCTCACCACCTCTGATGTGTCCGGTCACAATTGCTCGCAATTGACAGTTCGTGATTCCTGCAGGGCAGAGTTATAGCTAATCTGGCAGTCTCCGTCCTGAGTTATGCTGACGCTGGCAGACATCCGAAATACTTCCGAGATCAGGCTATCATTCAGGACGCTTTCCGGTGTGCCAGTTGCTACCAGATGTCCGTTATGTAGCACAAGGAGGTGATCAGAGAATTTTGCAGCAAGTTCAAGATCATGGAAGACGGAGAGAACAGTTTTCCCCCGATTTACGAGGCTCCTCATCAATTCAAGAAATTGATATTGATGGCAAATGTCCAGATGAGTTGTAGGCTCGTCCAGCAGAAGAAGTTCGGCATCTTGCAGAATGGCTTGGGCCAGATATGCACGCTGGCGTTCCCCACCACTCATTGACTGGAGGGCGCGTTTGGCAAAGCCTGATAGCCCAACCTGTTCAAGTACTGCTTTCAGTAAAGCACGATCTTGGGCAGATATATCCTCAAGCAGAGACTTGTGGGGCAATAACCCCAGCAGCCCCAACTCCTCAACAGTAAAGTTAAATGAAAGGGAAGGAGCCTGCCGGACAAGAGAAATTTTGCGAGACAGCTTTTTTCTGGGCCATTCGCAAATTTCTGTATCTTCAAGAAGGATGGAACCTGTATACGGCAAGTAACCACAAATGGCACGAAGCAGGGTGGTCTTGCCACAACCGTTTGGTCCGACAAGCCCGGTAAACGTACCTGCAAAGAGATTAAACCGGACGGGATGGAGAATGGTAGTATCCAGAATCTGGACACTCAAATCTCTCGTGACCAGCAGCGGGTTCGCCATGTTTTCTGAAACATTACCGTCTGACTGTGTAATGGACACGGCTCAGAATTGTGACTTGATGAGAATACACAGAATTATGCTGGCGTTAACGATGATCACTGCACTCGGTGCCTGTGATACGGGTGAGGATCAGGACGCGTTTGAGAACCGGGCATTCTCGGAACCTGTCGGGTTTACGCAAACCAGCGAAAGCGGAGCAGTGGAACTTCAGGATGAGGATGACTGGAGAGTTTCGCCAGCGTATCATGGACGCATTCTCATTGAGCCGGCGTTCCCGAATCCGGTCCCGTCAGGGGGCTCTGTCATGATCCCGGTTCGGATTCGGTTTGCAGATTCCGTTCAGGGAGGCCTGGAAATCGTAACGTATGATGCGAGCGAAATTCCACGCAGACTGGACAGTATCCCAAATGCCAGTGAGCCTGGCTCCTATGTTTTTCGGTTTATGCCCCGTGTATTGGGACTTAGAGGTCTAGTCAGAGTATTCATCATTGACACCCGGGGCAGGCTGGTGTCCTATGGAGATTTGCAGGCAAGCGGATGACAGAGCTACGGGGGGATCGGTTGCGCAGATGGGCTGCACTGACGGGAGTGATTTGCATGATCGCTGTTTCCTGCGCAAAAGCACAGTCTGATAGTCCTCTGAGATTTGTGCAATGGACCATCGGGGATGTGCTTGCGATCCCACAGGCTACCCTGACACTGAGATCGGGGCTAACATTGGGAGTTGCAGCAGGTAGTGTTCTGGCGGTATCACACTTTGACCGCAGACTTTCGCATGAGGCCGAAAGAATTGCGGATTTTGCCCCCCGGCGTGTCCGCAAGGTATTTCATGAAGCAGGCAATGCGAATGTGATTCGTCCCATGGCTGCCATTGTGTTTGCAGGAGCACTAACCAGCGGGAATATTCATTTCCAGGATGCCGCGTTTACTTCTCTGGAATCCGTCATTCTGGCAAATCTGTTCACGAACGGACTCAAGCTTGTAATCGGACGGGCCAGACCCAATGCCGGGCGTGGTCCCGATTCCTTACAGCCTTTCAGTGGGCAACGATCCTTTCCTTCGGGACATGCCACAACCGTATTTGCCTTTACAACACCATGGATACTGTACTACCCGGGGATCACCACAGGCGCACTCTTTGTCTTGGGCATAGGGACCGCAGTTGCCAGAATGGCAGACGATTATCACTGGTTCAGTGATGTTCTGGGAGGTGCACTCGTCGGACTTGGAACAGGATATCTGCTTTCAAAAAGGCATCAACGACTGGCAGGCAGTGTAAACCTGGGGCTGAGCATGAACAGGATATCCCTCACTTGGTCAATTTAGATGCTCGCAGGATACGGTCCATCAGGGCATGCCCAAGTTCTGTTTCTGGAACTTCCTGACAGTAAATTACAGTGATCTCCTTGCGATCACATTCCCGAAAAAATTCGAATAGCTGGTGGCTGTATTCCTTTACATCTGCGGGGATAAGGCATTTCCCGAATTGTGCCGTTGCAGTAGGTGATGTCAGTCCAATATATCCTGCGCGATTATGAGGTGCGGCATCCTCGGGTGCTCCCACAATCTGAACTTTTGCGGCGGGGGCATAGTGATGATAGCGCATGCCAGGGCTGCGATCTACATGGCGGGGTACTGGGGAAAGTTCTGGAATGACCTTACGCAGTTTTTCGATGCTGACTGCACCCGGTCGAAGGAGGGAGGGCAGGTCATCCGTACAGTCAACAACAGTTGATTCTAGGCCAATCGTTGCTGGCGGTCCGCACAGAATGCAATTCACACGGTGAATCAGGTCTTCTGATGCAGATTCCCATGTTGTGGCACTGGGGTGTCCACTGAGGTTTGCAGAGGGAGCAGCGACGGGGAGCTGAACCGCATTCATAAATTCTCTGGCAAGTGGCAAAGCAGGCATCCGGACGGCAACGGTATCTAGGCCTCCAGAAACAATCTTCGGAAAGGCTGGGTTTCGAGGCAGAATAAGTGTGAGAGGGCCTGGAAAAAAGGCCTCTATAAGCAATCTCGCTGTTGGGGGAGTTTCCTCTGCGACAATAAAAACATCCGAGCGTTCCGCAAGGTGGACAATGAGGGGATTGGAATGCGGACGCTGTTTTACAGCGTAGACTAGCTCTACGGCTCTCGGATAGAGAGCACATGCTCCAACGCCATAGACGGTTTCCGTAGGAAATACCACCACTTTTCCTTCGGATATGAAGCCAGCTGCCACCTCAGGATCCCAGGTGTAGCGTGTGATTACCGGTGTTTTCATCATTTCCCTGAAACTATCATCCCCCCTGCCTGGTTTATGCAATCTTGCCGGTCAGGTAGCTCAGGTGGTAGAGCAACGGACTGAAAATCCGTGTGTCGGGGGTTCAAATCCCTCCCTGACCACTGTGAACCATTGCGGCTCCTCATTCGTAGAACGCAGATCTGATTATTCCGGTCCGGTAGTTCAGTTTGGTTAGAACGCTGGCCTGTCACGCCAGAGGCCGCGGGTTCGAGTCCCGTCCGGACCGCATCTGGAGGGTGCTTCTCGTTCGGGAGGCACCCTTTTGTTTAGAAGCTCTTGCAAAAATATATTCATGCCTGATCTGATGTGCCCTTAAGTGTTCCCAGAGCAATGTTTCTTCGTTATCTGTGATTTTTGCAAGAGGCTCTCTAGCATCAAATCATTGCCCCGATTGGACGATTCAGCGGGGCACCCTGATCGCCTCGTGAAGCTTGGCCGGTGAAGCCCCATTACTGTACCATGCCATGGGTAGGTAACTTCAGACATGGAAAATGACCACGGCACCGGGGCTGCAGTAAAACCAGATCATTCTTCGTGTCCTCTGCGGGTTATTTCCAGGCGGAGTTGCCGCACCTCTTCGTGAAGTTCCGTTACCTTTCGTTCCAGATCATCTGAATTGTCTGCCACAAGCGTATCCACGAATACCGCATTGGCGATGGATAACCCCAGAATGCCGCAAACGAATACAGTCACGACAACATGGATGCGTAACCCAAGGATATACTCCTCCGAGGCCCCCCGTTCTGCAAGTATGTCGGGAATCTCGTGCCACCCCTCAACGGTGAATATCTTCATGAGGGAATACATGGAGTAGAAGGGATTCCCGAAGAACTCTTTCGCCTCGGGAATTCCACCGAACAGCAGGGTCGCTGTCAGAGAGAGAATCAGATTCAGAAACAGCAGAATCAGGAATATCCCGACCGATGCACGCAATGCCCGAACGACTCCCCGCAAAATCTTAGCTCCATCAGGGACGAGGCGAAGTGGTCGAACAAGACGCAGGATCCGTGCCAGCCTCAGGATTGTAATGAGAATTGCATTTTCAGCACCCAGGGGAAAAAGGAGACTGAATGCAGCAGGTGTACTCAGGGCTACGATAATGAAGTCAAAGGCGTTCCACGGGTCGGAAAAGTACTTTCTAAAGGATCCCCAATGCCGGATTTTTATGAAAATCTCGGCAACAAAGTACCCTAGGAATCCGATATCCAGCCATTGGATGATGTGTCCGGCCCGTTCGTGAATTTCTGGAAAAGCATCCAGAAAAAGAGCAATGCCGTTGCAGGAAATGATGAACAGGACGATGGGCTCGCGGACAATCAGGGGCAAAACTTTATTTTGATCCATCAGTGTTCAGAAGATTCGGGAGCAGGCTATCTCTTCCAGATTGGCTCTGGAGAACTTATACGGGACGGTTGCATACCACATCCTGTTAGAGCCAGTTCGGGAGTGGCTGAAAAAGATTTGAATTGATCTGGCACTTCTCAAATCTGACGCTCATCCCGTAAGGGTTATACTTTTATGAAGCAGCTGGTACATTGATGAGCCTCTTGCGAAAATCCAGGATGACGGAGAAATATCGCTCTGAGAGTGCTTGCTGGTCATTAGGTCAGGTGTGGTGATATTTTTGCTGGAGATTCTTGATCCACGCAACAACAGCACAGGGACGAAGCAGAATTGGCACTTTTGTGGACAGTAAACTTCCTTGTCATGCTACGAAGTATTTTTCTTTTGGCTATATTTACCCAGCAACACTGAATCTTCACACTCTAATCACATACCCGAAACGAACCATGCATCAAATGTACAAACTTTTTCTGCCATTTCTGGCAGCTTTCCTTCTTGTGGTGACGTCTGTATCCGCCCAGACAACTGGCAATCTGGAAATGGCTACGGTGGACTTCACATGGCAGCCCAGCCAGGATGAGGGGGTTGGGTTTTCCCTGGCCCCTGCAGGTTCCCCCGGGATTCCTGCCTACGCCCCGGGGATTAGCTCTGGTGCCAGAAGTATTGCCGGCCCAGTGGACTTGGACAATGACGGCAAAATGGAGGTGGTGTTGTCCGATTATTCGGGGGGAGGGCGCATTCATGTCATTGAAAACATCGGCACAGATATGTGGGAGTTAATTTATTCTTCCTACACATTGAACCCTACCCTTGGAACCAGTAATAATGCTCGTGGTGTGGGGGCAGGAAATTTAGATGGAGATGATTTTGGGGAGGTCTATCTCTTCTTGGGGCATGGCTTGGAGGAGACCAGTCCTGCCCGTGCATTTTTGGGTGGTCCACGTCTTGGTGCCCTGGAAGCGAATGGAGACAACTCATTTGAACTGCTTCCCAGCCTCTGGGATTTTGACGGGGAAGAGAATATTCCCGACAGATTCAGAATTGAGCGGATGATGATTGCGGATGCAGACGGAGATGATATTGATGAGTTGCTCTTTGCAAATAATGGGTCAGCCAATCCGTTTGACAGCTGGTATGTCGTGAGTGCAAACGATCTGAGCGGGCTGGCGACCTGGACGCAAGAGGCAAGATTCACCAGCAGATCTGATTCTGTTGATCAAGTCAACCGAGGGGGCGGGAGCCCGTATTCCATTGTTCCTGCAGATCTGGATGGGGATGGAACTCATGAGCTTGCGCTGGCGAGTTGGAATAATCTGAACTTCTCCAATGTGGATGTGACCGGAGCGAACATGTATATGAGTCCATCAGGGGATAATGCTCATTACAAGGCATCTGAAAGAGATGAGGTTCCTCTGTTTGGGTGTACAGCGGTTGATATGGACATGAATGGAGATGACGAGGTGTACTGCCCGGCGTACTCGTCAGGAGGTCTTGCCATCATCAACTACGAGGAAGGGGAGAATCCTCTGGAGATTACTGCGGAGAATGTAGTCTATCCGCTTCTCGAAAATATATCAAGTCTTGGAATTACCTCTGGGGATATTGACGGGGACGGAGCTCCAGAACTGATTGCGACCGGCCCCAGTTACTCCCCAAGTGACCAAGAGAAGGAGTCTTCTCCGAGATGGGTAACGGTTGTAGACTACAACAACGATCACGAAAAAGGTGTGGAAGATCCGAGCAGCTACAGAGTACGGCATCTGGAGTTCCCCATGCCAGAACAGATCATGTTTGTAAGCGTCCGAACAGCCCTGTCTTGCCCCTGTATTTTGGCATACGCCCCTGTCTAGGGTTGGTGCCTTCCTGCGGCATATTCTGTGAGGGGATCAGGGATTCCGAAGGCAGAGAGGTTCTGTGTGTTCCCGGGAGTTTCCGTTTGTGATTCTCGTCCCCTGTTCTGTGCGGGTCTGCCGGGTGCGTCCTACTTTTTCTGGCGGGAACCAAGCGATGGTTTTGGATCCCGTGTCGTTCCCGCGGGGAAGCGGGGGAGGCTATGCTGCCTTGGCGAGTGGCACTTGTTGTTCTTTCTGCCGGGTCGCCTTCCAGTGATGAGGCAGCAGCGTGTGGAGCTCTTCGTCAGGCGTGGTTTCCACGCGCCTCAGGATATCCATCAGCCACTCCTGCGGATGGACTTCATGGAGTTGGCAAGTACTGAGCAGAGAGTAGATCGTGGCGGCATTGGCGGCGGCCGCATGCGAGCCGGCAAACAGGTAGTTCTTGCGTCCCAGTGCAATGGGACGAACCCGGTTCTCCACGAGATTGTTGTCAATCTCCACGCGTCCATTGCGGGTGAAGCCGCTCAGGCGATCCCATAGCTTCAGGGTGTAGCGCACGGCTCTGAACCAGAAGGTGTCATTGTCCCCGGTGTGTTCTCGCAGGAGGGCTTCCAGCACCTGCAGGATGGGGACGGACTGCTCCTGGCGCACCCGCACCCGCTCCGCAGCGTCTGCCCCCTGCTCGCGGAGCTCGTCCTCCACTGCATACAGCTGCTGGATCAGCACCACAGCCTGTTCCGCCTGTGGGGAGTTCTCTCCCTCGGCACGCAGAGCATTCTTGAATTTCCGCCGGGCATGCGCCCAGCACGCGAACAGTTCAATCCCGTCTATTTTCCCAAACTGATGGTAGACCGCATAGCCGTCGGTCTGCAACTCTCCCCGGAACCCCTCCAGCATTTCCGTCGGCCCTGCCCGGGAACGCGTCGGCTGATAATCCACCAGGATCAGTCCAGAGATGGGACAGGTATAGAAAAAGTACCAGCCCCTGTGATAGGTGCCACCGGCCCTGCTTTTCGCCCGATCCTGCACCAGAATGCGGGTTTCGTCTGCCTGAATATAGCCATCTGCCAGCACTTCCATGCGCAGGGGATGGTTCAGGCGATCCAGCCGGGAGGCCACCAGGTGTACCCAGTCCGTTGCCGTGGATTTGGAAATCTGTACGCCAGATTCCAGATGCAGCTGCTTCACGATCCGCTCAATCGGGAGGTGATAGAGATACTTGGAGAGCACCAGATGGGTCAGCAGGCTCTCATCCGCCCGGCACTTGCGCAGTCCGCGGTCGGTGGGCAACGGCGCCTCGCACAGTTTCGTGCCGTCTTCCCTCGCAAAGACCGGATACAGTTCGCACTTGACATACAACTGTCCCGGTTTGCGAGCCAGCTTTTCTCTCTCCACATACCCGACGAGTTTGGCATCGGGGGGAAGGTTGTCCGGGGGATCCATGCGGACCGTTTCTACGGGCAGTCCTGCGTTCTTCCAGAATTCTTTCCCCATATAGACGCGCTTTTTCCCGGTCTTCTTCCGCCTCTCTTTCCGCTCCACCTCGTGCCAAGCGGCAGCAGAGACCTGATCTGGAAACATCTCATACTGGCTACGGTCATGCCGCTCGCTTTTCGGTCGATACTTCTGACTTCTCACGAAGGCAAGCTCCTGTTTGAGGGCGCGGATTTCTTTGCGCAAGTCTTGGATCTTTTTCTCTTGGGTCTCGCACTTTGCCCGCAGAGTCTTGCTCTCCCGGTCTTGGGTCTCGCACTTTGCTTCCAGGGTCTCAATCTCCCGGTCTCTGGCTTCGCACTTCGTTCGCAGGGTCTCGCATTCCCGGTCTAGGGTCTCAATCTTCTGGTCTCTGGCTTCGCACTTCGTTCGCAGGGTCTCGCATTCCCGGTCTAGGGTCTCAATCTTCTGGTCTCTGGCTTCGCACTTCGTTCGCAGGGTCTCGCATTCCCGGTCTAGGGTCTCAATCTTCTGGTCTCTGGCTTCGCACTTCGTTCGCAGGGTCTCGCACTCGGCGGTCTTCTTCCGAAGAGCTTCCAGAATCTCCTGGGGCGGGGCGTGCTCGGACAGGATGGGAGCGATGCGTTCCATGCTGGAAATATACAACATAAAATACTAAAAGTGAAAATTTATGCAACATAAATATAAATACTGTTCCTGAATCCATCCCCACCCAAGATCCCCTTCCAATACAGCCACTCCAGCTTCCAGGAAAAATCCCCGGCATGGAATCACGAAGAGACAACAGACTGCCAGAAGAACCCGCAGACCGATAACACGACCACCCCTCGGTCACAGAGTGGACTCAGGAAGGCACAAATCCACCATACCAGCGTATCCCCCCTGACAGCTTATATGGAGGCTGTTCGGACGGATACTCATGTTTGATGCCGTGAACCGCGACAGTGCGGGGGTGAGAACCTCCCTGCTTCGCGGCGAGCCTGTCTTTGCAGGCCAGTTCGCCTATCTTGGCGACGTGGATGGGGATGGAAACAATGAGGTTGCCATGAGTTTCCAGGGGCTTGCGGACAGCGTCTATGTGTACAGCGAAACATGGGATCCTGCGGATTCAACTTGGGCCAAGAGCGATACCACATCGCGTCTCCCCAACCCGCATCGGGCCTTCATGCGTGTGATTTCCGGGGATGGTCTCACGACAAGCATTTCGAGTGACAGAGTGATTGTTCCTTCAGATTTTGAACTGCATCCAAATTATCCGAATCCGTTCAACCCCTCCACGACCTTCTCTTTCACGCTTCCTCTGGACAAGCGTATCAGTGTAAGAATTTACGACATGACGGGGCGGCTCGTCCGAACTCTCGTCAATGATGAAACGTATGTTCAGGGGACACATTCCGTGACCTGGAACGGAAGGAGTGACGGTGGGACCGCAGTTGCAAGTGGACAGTATGTCTACACACTGGAATGGGGGCATTTCCGACAGGCGCAGCGCATGGTACTTGTAAAGTAGGTAGGTCATACTTGACCGGATGGGGGATCTCTCTGCATTTTCCTCCATCCGGTCAGCCCAGGTCTGGCTTGTTTGATCTTCATTCAGCATGGCTTCTGG
The DNA here is from genome assembly GCA_965203305.1 of Rhodothermales bacterium. Classification (GTDB taxonomy): domain Bacteria; phylum Bacteroidota; class Rhodothermia; order Rhodothermales; family Bin80; genus Bin80. The sequence goes on from OZ241874.1 coordinate 1,678,280, forward strand.
TAGATGATGCGCAGGCTTCTGGGACTTGTATTCCTGGCTTCGCTCTGGTATGTACCCGCCGCGCTGGGGCAGGGGAAAGTGGCTGGTCACATAGAGGATGCCGGTACGGGGGAAGAGCTCATAGGTGTTGCTGTTCTCATTGAAGGAACGGGGCGTGGTACGACGACAGATCTGGAAGGAAATTACGTATTGCTGAATCTGCGACCCGGATCCTACACGCTTGTGTTTTCCTATCTGGGCTATCAGGGGCAGCGGATTACCGGCATCCAGGTCACCAGTGGACAGACCACACGGATTGATGTTGAACTCAGTCAGACCGTCATTGAAGGAGAAGAGTTGATCGTTCAGGCGGAGCGACCCTTGGTCCAGAAAGATCTGACGGCATCCAAAAAGACGATCATTGCCGAAGAGATTGAGGCATTGCCGGTGGAGAGCATCTTTGGCGTTCTTGCCACTACTGCTGGCGTGACAACAGGTGCGTCGGGAGAGTTGCATGTGCGTGGGGGCCGCAGTAACGAAATATCTTATCTGGTAGACGGACTAGCCGTCAGCAATCCGTTCAGCACCAATGGGATCAATACGCAGGTGGCCATTGACGCGATTGATGAACTTTCGGTGATTTCCGGGGCTTTCAATGCGGAGTACGGAAAGGCCATGTCCGCAGTGGTCAATCTTGTGACCAAGCAGGGAGGGGAGCAGTACGAAGGTTCTGTAACAGTCTATGGCGGGGATTATCTGACACAGAACAATGACCTGTTTCTGCTGCCGAAAGGTGTACATCTCAACTCAACCACCATAGAAGGTTCGCTCAGTGGCCCTGTTCCAGTCGGTTCACAACTGCGCTTTCTGGTTTCGGGGAGGTATGATAACAATGACGGCCATCTGTACGGCATCCGCCAGCATTTGCCGAGTGATTCTGCCAATTTCAACAGCAGTCCCTGGTACTACGAAATCCACGGGAATCCGTGGTGGGATTATGCCGACAGCACTGTAACGCTTCCAGACGGGTCAGTGGTTGGTGGACGGGGACTGGCACTTCCTGATCAGCGCGTAGCCATGAACCCGAATGAGCGGTTAAATGTACTCTCAAAGCTGTCGGTAAAACCAACTCGCAATACACAACTGGAGTATTCCTATCTGGTGGATCACAGCGAAAGGAAAGGGTTCAGTTTCGGGTACAGGTACAATCCAGATGGGGTTGCAAGCAATCAGCGGAGGAATCAGAATCACAGCCTGCATTTTACGCATACGCTGAATCCCCGCACATTTTACACGGTCAAGCTTTCCTGGGCCAAGGCTTCGTATCAAAACTTCCTGTACAAAGACCCTTCCGATCCCCGCTATGTCAAGGACACTGGCGGGATTGGGGCAGGAAATGTAACCGGCTTTCCAGGCAATAATTACCTCTTTGGCGGAAATCAGAAATCCCATATTTACGAAGATTCGCAGTCCTTGCGAGGCAAGGTGGACATGACTCGTCAGTTCGGGATCACGCATGAGGTGAAAGCGGGAATAGATGTCCAGCAGCACAGCCTGAGTCGTCAAAATTTCGTGGTGCTTTTTGATGGAAACAGGTACCTGAAACCAACGGTGGAGTCAGTAGACAATCCCTCCCATGACCGCTATGATGATCAGAAGGTCCTTGAGCTGAGTGCCTATGTGCAGGACAAGCTTGAGTTTGACAACTTTATCATCAATGCGGGTCTGCGGTATGAGCGTTTTGATCCGAATGGCACCTATATTCCCGATCTGTTTGATCCAAAGGGAGACCTGGCGCAGGCATCCACCAAGAACCTTCTTCTGCCCCGGCTGGGAGTCTCCTTCTCAATCACCGAGCGTGGAATCATTCACTTTTCGTACGGACATTTTGCACAGATGCCATCCTTGCGGAACCTGTATCTGAACCCGGAATTTGAATTCCCTAAAGGGAGTGCTCCAACCTTCGGAAATACAAATCTGAGACCAGAGCGGACCGTGCAATACGAATTCGGCGTGCAACAGCAGGTGGGGGAGCTGCTAGCGGTTCATGTAACGGGATACTTCAAGAACATACGGGATTATATGGCTCTGCAGCTGGTACGTCATTCCACGATTGCGGGAGAAGATCTGTATAACATCTATCTCAACAAGGCGTACGCCAATGTGACCGGACTGACGGTTTCATTTACCAAACGCAAGGCTCGGGACGGATTTCTGGCGGCTACACTGGATTATACATTCCAGATCGCGGAAGGCAGTGATGATGATGCAAACCGGTTTTTCTTCAATCGGCTGTCTGGAAGGGAGAACGAGCTTGAGGTTGTTCCCCTTACTTTTGATCAGCGTCATGTGATTTCTTCTACGGTGACCCTTTCGCGTTCCAGAAAATTTGGACTTTCGTTCAACGGGCAGTTTGCAACAGGCTATCCATACTCCCCTTTCATTCTGGATCAGAATGTGGACTTGCCGACACGAAGCGGGCGAAAGCCGGCCAAACTGAATCTGGATGTGCACATGTTCCGGCAGTTTGATGTGATGAGTGTGCCGGTCAGGGCGTTTGTAAAAGTCTTCAACGTACTGGATCGTTTGAACGAAAACTTTGTGTTCAACGATACCGGACGTGCCACATACTCGCTGTCCGCTCAGCGAAACCTCCATGCGACATGGGAGCCGAACTATCACCTTCCCGGCATCCGTACACTCAAGGAATACGATACGCGGCCGCACTGGTACTCTTCCCCGCGTCTGGTACGTGTTGGTGTAACCCTTTCCTTTTAATGAACCTTGGATTCCGAAATTTTGTATTTCTGGGCCTGTTGCTGGTAGCGGGGCAGGCAAATGCCCAGCAGAGGGGGAGCGAGCGTCTGCGGGGCTGGGACCAGCATGAAGTCCATGCCTGGCTCACAAGTCTTGGCAAGCTGCCCGTTCGGAAGGGAGCAAACCTGGACTGCGAAGAGGGGCTTACGAATCGTCGGGATGCCATTCTGAACGGCAACCGGATCACGACACAGATTTTCAATTTCGGGTCCATTTCTGCACCGGGAAACACCATCACGGACATTGTCTGGAATGGCCTCGGGTACGGATATGAATTCGGTCCCTTTGTTGCTGCCGAAATCATAGATACCTATCGGGAAGATGGCCGTGCCCGGGATCCACAGAGTGTTCCGTTACAGGACAACAATGGGAATCCGGTTCTGGATGAAAATGGCAACCAGGTGTATGTCATGCGAATTGTTTCCGATGGACTGGTCTCCAACGGGGGAGAAGTTTCTCCAGATGGATCCAGCTACTGGGGCTGGCAACCCATCGCATGTGCAGAGCCGGTTGGGAGTTTCGGAGGGCTGCAGGTTGTAAATCCGCAGTCCATCAAAATTCCCACGAATGATGATGCGGATAACGATCTGGACGGGAAGCCGGATTCATGGCCAGAAGACTGGTACAATGAATCACTGGAACGATACCTGTGGCCAGGTGCATTGCAGCAGGGGGCTTCCAATGCGGACAAGGAGACCTTGTATTTTATGAATGACTATAACAATGGTGAGTTCAGCTATTGGCCCTTTCCCAGTGACAGTACAAAGAGAGGACTGGGACTCGAGGTTGAGGTTCGGCTGTATCAGTGGGCAAATCCTCTTGCAGAGGATGTGATTTTTCTGATTTACAAGATCACAAACAAGAGCGAAAAAGATCTGGAGAAGGTGATCTTTGGAATGTGGGGGGATCCGCATGTGGGAGGCCCGAATGACTGGCCTGACGACTGGGCCTTCTATGATGAAGAACTCAATATGGTATTTGCATGGGATGATGATGGGCGCAGTGATATTGCGGGCCGAGTGCCTGGATACTTCGGATACAAATTTCTGGAGAGTCCAGGAGTTGATGATGATGGTATTGACAATGATGACGACGGGATGGTGGATGAATCATGGACAGACGGGATTGACAATGACGGAGACTGGAACCCCGATACCGATGATGTCGGAGTGGACGGCATCCCGGGAACTGGAGATACTGGGGAGGGAGATGGCGTACCCACTGCAGGAGATCAGTTTGATATTACCAAGCCGGGAGAACCCAACTTTGAGTTCACAGACATTGACGAGAGTGACCAGTTCGGATTAACATCGTTTGCGTCGCCTCCTTTTGCGGGCAATCGTGTCAGCAATGACGAGCGTGTATGGAGTTTCGTACAGCCGGGACGTTTTGATGTTGTCCCAACTTCTCCAGGAGACTATGTGTTTCTGTACGGATCAGGCTCTTTCCGGCTTCGCGCCGGAGCAACCAAGAGATTCTCTATTGCTCTGATTGTGGGCCAGAACCGGCAGGATTTGCGGCTGAATGCAAATATCGCCCAGCAGATCTACGATGTCGGGTATGTGTTTGCCAAGCCTCCCCAAAAGCCGACAGTAAGAGCTGCACCTGGGGACAAGCGAGTCACGCTTTACTGGGATGATATGGCGGAGAGTTCTGTTGATCCGCTCACGAGGGAGAATGACTTTGAGGGATATGTGATCTACCGTTCCACAGATCACGAATTCTCGGATCAGCAGACGATTACGGACATTAACGGGAGCAACTTTCTGTTTACGCCGCTCAAAACTTCCCTAGGTGTAGAGGCCCGATTCGATCTGGCGAATGGATTACGTGGTGCCAGTCCTATTCCGTTTCCTGGCCGGGGCGTAAGCTATGATCTGGGTGATGATACAGGTCTCTTTCATACATTCGTAGACTCCAATAATGTAGTCAACGGCCAGACATATTATTACACAGTTGCTGCCTATGATCACGGGTATGGCGGGGATGGGGGAGAGGCAAATGGCATTCCTCCGAGTGAAACAAGCAAAACCATCACCTATGATCCGACGACAGATCAGTACATCTTTGATGTCAATACCGTGTCTGTTGTTCCGGGGCCCAGAGTGGCCGGCTATGTTTCTGCGTCCGCACTTGATCCGTCCGGTCTGACACATAATACTGGACATGCTACGGGAAGTATTGTGATCAATATAGTTGATGAACTGGCAGTACTTGATAATCAGTCTTATCGGATTGAGTTTGCCGAGACGATGGACGGAATGGCATACTCGGTGATCAATGAAGGGCCTGTTTCTGTGAGCGTCCGTGCCGCACCTGGAAAGAGTCAAACTACGGCCTACCGGAATATTATAGAGAACTCAGTAGAGGTGAGAACATCCGATGGTCGACTCCTGGAGCGAGATACAGATTATCGCGTGAATGGGCCAATGGGGACCATTCATGTGTTCGGGAACGCGGGTGTTTCTGGTGGAGAAGAATTGCAGGCAACATTTCAGTATGCTCCCCTTTTTGAAAGCAGGCTTTTTCGGGGGGAGGAGGCAAATATTGTATTTGAAGGACTCCATGTTTTTGTACAGGATGATTCCCTGCAGTTTGATGTGGAGGCATCTGGATGGACAGGCAATACGACGGATATCCCCTATCAACTTCGGCGTGCCAGTACCGGCACAGGGCGAGCAGTCCAGCCATTTGATTACGAAATCCGGTTTTCCGATGCCCCTGTCGGGACCGGGTTCAGTAACAACATCCCCATCCCCTTTGAAGTGATCAATGTAACCCAGGCGAATCGTCCGATTCAGGTGTTCGTCCCGGATGCCAATCGAGATGGAGCGTGGAATGTGAATGAGCGGATCATATTTCTGGAGCAGGTGGATGGGGCGCAGATTACAACCTGGGAGGTCCGCCTGGAGGATACGAGTACGATGCCGGGGAGTGGAGATGTTCTTTTTCTGGCTACCCGCAAGCCATTCGCCAAAAATGATCAGTTCTCTTTCCGTACGGTGGCGGCAGCAACAGATGACACTTTGGCTACCCGGGAATTGCAGGATATTTATGTAGTTCCGAATCCGTATGTAGCCACCTCGGTCTTTGAGCCGCGCAACCCCGTTGCACGATCCGAGCGCGGAGAGCGCAGACTGTATTTTGCCAATGTGCCAAGGCAGTGCACGATTCGTATTTATACGCTGGCCGGCGAGCTGGTGGAAACTCTTGACCACAACAGTTCACTGGACAATGGCAAAGTATTCTGGGATATGCGGACCAAAGACAATATGAACCTGGCTTACGGTCTTTACATCTTCCATGTGGACAGCCCGGAAGGATCCTATATCGGGAAATTTGCAGTCATCAAGTAAATCCCATGAGCAGATACACCGGTATGGTTCTTGTATTCCTGGGAATATCTGCCGCTGTTCAGGTGATGGCTCAGGATAATCCAGAGCCACCGGATACCGGGACCATTACACGCGTCGGAACTACTGCAGCACAGTTTTTGAAACTGGGGGTAGGTGCCCGTGCGATTTCCCTGGGAGGTGCCTATGTCGCAGAAGCGAACGACATGAGTGCTGTGTACTGGAATCCGGCAGGGTTTGCACGACTTTCTGGCAGTCATCTGCAACTGAGCAATACACGATACCTTGCGGATATCCAGTACAATTTTGCAGCGTTCGGGACTTCAATTGACCGGGTTGGCTCCATGGGGCTTTCGCTTCTTATGGTGGACAGTGGAGACATGCCCGTTCGTACGGAAATGCAGCCTGAGGGAACAGGGGAACAGTTCAATACACTCAGCTTTGCTCTGCAACTCACCTACGCACGGAATCTCAGTGACCAGTTTTCTGTCGGAGGAAACGTAAAACTGGTTCAGGAACGTATCTGGCATAGCAAAGCCTCGTCCATTGCCTTTGATATAGGTACCCTTTTTATTACACCCTATAAAAACTTGCGCCTCGGAGCCAGCATGTCCAACCTGGGCCCGAAAATGCGCATGGACGGGCGAGACATACTCTTCAGCGAAGATCCGAGTCCAAACACGGACGGGACCGCCGAAATCGTGAATGCGCAGTATCGCATGGACGGGTTTTCCATGCCGCTGATCTTCAGAATAGGACTTGCCTGGAATGCACTGGACACGGGGACGCACCGCGTGGTGGTGATGACCGATGCCGCACATCCCAATGACAATGCGGAGTATGTCAATGCGGGGGCAGAATACGCATTCAGGGACCTTATTGCTTTTAGAGCCGGATACCGAAATTTGTTTGAACCGGATACGGAGCAGGGGCTGACTGCCGGGGGCAGCCTGATGGTCCGAATTAACCGGGATCTTGCCACAAGATTTGATTATGCATACGCTGACTTTGGCAGGCTGACACAGACACACTGGTTCACCTTTAATCTTTCTTTTTAGCCAAAATGAAGATATGGCTGTCCAGTATTCCCGTGTTGCTTGTATGTGCAACGGTGACTCAGGCACAGCTTTTGCATGATGTAATTCATGCTGAAGTTGCGTTGAATTCACCTCAGGTTACTCTTTCTGGAAAGACAGCCTCAATACAACTTGTCAGCCAAGGACTCATCACCGAATTCACCGGCATTGCCTTGCAGGGATTCACAGCCAGTGATTCCTTGTCCGGGTTTGTCCGATTCTTTGAGGATGCCGACTGGGGAGAGTGGCACTCCCTCTATATTGTCCGAAGTGCCACGGATCATGCCTTTCTTGCCGCATATCGGGGGGATCGTGTTCGCAGGGCATCCAGATTTGAGCTTCGTTTTCAGGCAAGTTCTTCGCATGCGCTGGAAATCCTGAGCGCAGGCACCTTTGATCAACGTCTGGATGATGAGGGAGGAGAGGAACAGTCTTCCAAAAGAATAGATCGGTCTGGTCAATTTGTAGTCCGGCCACCGCATATCCGCCGCCGAGCGGAATGGGGGGCACAGCCATTTCGGGGGACTCCGGTGCCTCTGAATCGCCCCAGTTACGATTATATGACGCTGCATCATACAGCGGGATTTTCGGCAACAACGTTACAAGATGGACTGGAGCAGGTTCGGCGGATCCAGGATTTTCACCAGAATGGCCGTGGATGGAGTGACATCGGCTATCAGTTTCTGATGGACCAGGAGGGGCGGTTATATCAGGGGAGACCATTCTTGAATGAAGCAGATCCCTTTGATCAGGGGCCCCGTCTGGCACAGGGTGCACATGTAGGGGGTGCAAATACAGGAAATATTGGTGTGTCTCTGATGGGATGCTATCATCCCCCTGAGGGAACGGGTTGCCGGGATAAAATGACCTCGGCCGCGATTGACTCGCTGATTGGAACCTTCGGATTCCTGTCGGAGCGTTATGAAGTATCTCCAGATGATATGCGGGGACATCGTGATTTCAGCACCACTGCATGTCCAGGGGACAATAATTATTCCATGCTTTCCGATTTTATGCTGAAAGTAGAAGATCTGCTTGTGCGGGGAAGCGATGTATTAGGGGAGGGGGTGCTCATTGCTCGCCTGAATCAGTCAGGTACTGTGGGGGTCAGATGGACTTTCAGTGCAGACTATGGAATTGATGAATTTATTGTTCAGCGGCGCGAGGAGGGTGATAACATAGTGGAGATTTTCAGGGGGAAGGGTGCCGTGGATGGAAGGACTACGGATACCCCCGGCGTGGGTGAGCATGTTTACGAATTGATTGTGCAGGGTAAACGGGGAACGCAGCAGCAGTTGGCGATTGCCGAAATTTCCATAGAGCCGGGCATGACGGATATTCTGGCACAATCCTTTCCCAATCCCACCTCATCCGAAACCACAATCCGGTATTTTCTTGAAAGTGAATCGGGGATTGTATCGGTACGTCTCTTTGATCTCACTGGAAGAATGGTTCTCGTAGGTGAAGATCAGTACAGGGAGTCTGGAGAATGGTATGTGACTACTCTGGATACCTCTGTATTGTCGGGAGGCATCTATCTGTACAGAATTTTGGTAGACGGATTTTCTTCTACGATCTTCAAGAAGACGAGGCCACTTGTCGTCCTTCGCTAACAGTGCATTGTATATAATATGATAGTTCATCAGAAAAAACACATCTTGGCGGATATGTGCTTTAGAACAAAATGGGCCTCTTGCTAAAACTCAAGCACTAACACCGTTCGGAATATCCCAAGCTGACACTGTTCTCATTGAGACTACTATTAAACCTAATGTTACTCCTTGACTATGTTTGCTAAATACTCGGTGTTGTCCTCCAATTTGAAGATGAGAGAGCAGAAATTGATTCAGACAAGTTAGAGATATGAGCACTAAAAGAGTTGTTCATCACGGAAATTCCACGGAACTCAAAGAAGAATCCATGAAGTATGCAAAGAAGTTGCGGGAGTTGCGTCAAGGAATCACGGAAAGTAGGGTTCGTCAAAATATATGTCGGATACTGGATGATTATGATTTCGAGAACTACACTGAGCATCCTGTCAGGGGTGGTAGAGTTGACATATACATGCCCCGACATCGCGTGGTCATTGAAACCAAGGCACCAGGGTCTGTCTCACGGGAAGATAAAGCACAAGTATCTAGGTATGTGGATCGCTTGGCTAAGGAGGAGTGGGGAATCTTCTCAAATGATGAGAAACTCCCCGATTTCACCGGTATCCTCACAGATGGACAGGTTTGGTATGCGTGGAAGTACCATACTGATACAGGGAAGGAAATAGGACAAGTTTTGGATGGCATTCGTCCACAGAATGCTCGTAGTCTCCTGAGGAAATTTCTATTCCTGTGGGATCATCAGCCATTTGGAAAGCCGGGAATACCCGACAATCCACGCGAGGAATTCCAGTCACATCTGGACAGTCTCAGGGATGTATATGAAGGACTTTCCGGTCCGAGGCGGGCCCACACGGACACCAAATTATCCCTGTGGCTGGATATGCTACGAACATCCAGTATGGCCCCCACCCGCAGATCGGCACAAGAACGCCTTTTTGTGTCACATACCTTTTTGGTTTCTTTGGCGAAGGGCGTAATCCATACAGTAGTTGCCCCAAACCGAGATCCCAGTGCCAAAGATTTGCTAGGGGAGGGGTTTATTGCTTGGGTTTTGGATTCGAACAAAGGAAGAGAATGGGCGAGGGATTTTCTAAGAGAGATAAATGGGTGGGACTGGACACGCAGGCAGGGAGATGTTCTACGTCCGCTATATGAGGCATTTGTTGACGAAAAGGACCGGAAATCATTTGGTGAATTCTACACACCGGACTGGTTGGCTCAGCTGATGGTAGAAGAGGTTCTGGATGACGACTGGTGCAAAAAAGCAGTTAAATCCGCGTTAAGTGCACAGTATGATCCTGATGCACTTAATGGAGTGGGAGTATTAGACCCTGCCTGCGGATCAGGAACATTCTTGTATTTTGCTGCAAAGCGGCTCATGGAGTCAGAGGTGATGACGGAGCTGGGTCTTTCTCATGTTGAAAAATCAAGTGCAGTCGCCAAGTTGGTCAATGGCATCGATGTACATCCTGTGGCTGCCGAGATGGCGCGTGCTACGCTTATGCGTGCACTAAGGTGGGCACCGGGGGAAGGTATGAGCTTTCTAAGGATTTATGAAGGAGATTCCCTGCAAGTACGCAAACGGGGTACTGAACTTTTTACCCCCGACGAAAACCGGATACTGTTTGAATCTCCGAAAGGGCGAAGTATACTCTTACCACGCTCCTTTATATACAGAACGGATTTTGCAAATTTAATTCGTCGCCTCGTTGAAACAGCTGTCGCAGAGGGTGACTGTCCTGAAGATATTGTAGCTTCAACCGATTCTGAAGAACAGGAGACAATTCGAGAGGCGCATAAAAATCTTGTCAAAATCATTCAAAATGAGGGAGATTCAGTATGGACATGGTACATAGTAAATATGGCTGGACCATACCAGTTATTCCAGCGAAAGGTAGACCGCATTGTAGCCAACCCACCTTGGGTATCTATGGCAGGTATACAGGATACAGCAAGAAAACGCGCCCTTGAGGCCTTCGCGCAGAATGAGTCGGGAATTTGGTCTGGAGGCAGAAATGCTCCTCACTTTGATATTGCACAACTGTTCATGAAGCGATGCAGGGAGTTATATCTGGTGAATCCTGGACACAATCCCTCCGCTTGGCTGGTCAAACTCGCTGCGCTTACGTCAGGCGGATGGGAGACATTTAGGGAAAATTATCACAGAAAAATACTCTGGCAATCCCTAGATCTTACGGAAGCGCAACCTTTTGGTGGAGGGGATGCTCGGAGATGTTGCGTGATGTTTGAATACAGGAAAGTCTCGTTGCTACCTGCAATTAGCCAGATACCCAAGGCCATCGTCAGGCTGACTGAGCCAAGGATTCGCCCCAAGTCTCATATGAATAAAGAGGAGGCTCTAAGGCTTCTCTTTTTCGAGGCAGCACCACAGCCTTTTCCCGATTCACCATCGGATTATCATGGGTTCAGAATGGGTGCAACAATTACTCCGAAAGTGCTCACGCTCGTGGATAAAACTATTGAGATAACGGAACGAGAGTGTACTATAATCACTGCTGAATCCATGCATCTCCCATGGAGAGAAGTTCAACCACAACAGGGCACTTTTCCGAGGAAATGGATCAAGCGTACGCTCAGATCTCAAAAGCTGTTTCCATTTACTATTGACAGTGCATTAGATTCGACGATAATTCCCATGGACCCAGATGGGCTTCATCTATCTTCCGCTCCAGGGAGGGTATCTCCCTCATGGTGCAAGTTTGACGAAATGTATGGGGAATACCGAGGGCAGGGAAACTCCACTCCCCAAACGCTTATCAGTCAGGTTGATAATCGCAAGCATATCACAGTTCAGTTAAAGGCTTACAGGGAGGAATGCAGGGGAGAACCCACAAAAGTCGTTTATCCAACATGCGGAGATATCATGCGTGCTGCACGGATGATCCCAAGTAAGGCCATAGTTGATTCGAGTATATACTGGTTTATCGCAAGAAACGAGGATGAAGCCGCATATCTGGTCGGAGTACTAAACTCCTCTGCCCTGACAAAAGCATTTGCAGATTCAAGAACCAGTGGGAGAACATTCCACAAAAATCCTTGGCGAAAAATTCCCATTCCCCAATTCCAGAGTAATAACAATATACACGGGAGTATTGCCGAGGTAACTCGTAGGGCAGAAAGTCTGGCAACAACCATAATTAATAGTTCAAACGAAAAAAATGGGGGGGGGGGCAAGTTGGTATATCTCGTTGCATCAGAGAATTATTGGACAGCGAGGGTATCATGGGCGAGCTCAACAGGTTGGTCTGTATGATTCTACCCAATCATACTCGGCGACCGGTCAAGTAATTTCTGAATAGCCTGTCCAAGATAATATCACCTGAGTCCCTTTCGCGGGCATGGTGGAATTTATTCTACCGAAATTCATTGTTGGGGAATGCGGAAATATCTGATTATGCCTATACGCAGAGTAAGGACTCCCGTAGTGGCACCATGAGAAGAATGTATCTATCCGAAAGTCCATGGCATGGTGCTTTTTGGAGATACGTTTGAGCTCGGGGAATGTGTCGAATTGCGAGCGCATCGAGTCCATGCCGTGTTTTTGGCGCAGTGGGATTGCATTTGATTTGTACAAGGGGATGTGGTGATTCTGTGCGATGATTACGGGGAAGAATACAGGATATTCTTTGCACAACATCCAGGTTGGGCTGGGGCGGATGATCGGGACTGTGTAGCCCCCGGCGGAGGCATCGTGATTCGGGGGGGGGGACTCTTCACCATTTACAGGAGGCAAAAATCGGACAATACAGGAGAGGTTGGCCGTCATAAGTTCTGATCTTTCGGCGTGTGGTTCTGTGTGTGTTTTGGGGAAGATGTCTGGCTATGCCTGTGCATTTCTGCTTATTCTTTCGGGATCAAACAGGGTTCCATTTCGGAGCATGGCACATGCGACTCCGAGGAGGCGATCTCCCACGGTTCGCAACGCGCGTCCATGAGAGTGTCCTCGTGCCCGCAGGGCCCTGTACTTGGCTTTGGAGATGGGGTCATGCTGCATGGCCACCATGGCCCAGTGGTAGATTGCATTATTGAGGCGCTTGTGCATTGCCAGTCGTCGGACGACGGTCCGGGCTTTTCCAGATCGTTTGGTAACGGGAGCCACCCCGCACAGACATCGCAAGGCCCTATAGTCCTGTTTGCTGATCAGTTCGCCGGCTTCCGAGAGCAGGGTTGCCAAGACCGTCGTTCCAATCCCGGGCATGGATCGGAGAATCGCAATGATGCTGTGTCGGTATTCGGACTCTGTGGCTGTTTCTTCGCTTCTGGATTCATCCGTGCTGGTCTCCCCTGCCACGGGGCATTCCTCTTCCGGGGCGGGCTGTGTGGCGGCATCCATCTCATCCAGGAGAGCTTCTGTTTCGCGCTTTGCCTCGCGAAGCTGTTCGTTCACCACATGCAGCAGCGCACACAGGCGCTGGATATTCCGGACAGACGCATCCAGAACACCGGGAGCGACATAGACGGACGGGCTTCGTAAAATCTGTAGGACCTGCTCCGGGGTCAGTCGACGGATGCGGTGCTTTTTCATCAATGTGGCGACCGTTTTGAGCCGTACCCGCTTCGCCCGCTCTGGGGTGGGGATGAGTTTCCAGAGTTCCAGCAGCCACAGGGTGTAGAGCATTCCGCCCAGTTCCAGGAATTGGGGGAAGTACTCATGGAGTCGCTGTCGGATCTGATTGGTGAGTTTGGTTCTCTGCTCGGTCAGATCCTCTGTCATGCGGGAGCATTCGCGCAGAGTGACCTGCTCGGCAGGCAGCGGCGAGAGCATTCGGAAGCAGTGCGGGTCGGTTCGGATGGCACTGGCGAGGACGCGTGCGTCCCGGCGGTCATCCTTGGCACCTGCGGGGGAGAACCGGTCCCGAAAGCGATCTGACTGCTTGGGATTGATGGCACCGACCTGGAAGCCCCGATTCAGCAGCGTGTCCACCACGGCACCGTGCGGACGCTCAATAGCAACAGCAACCTGTGCCGAGATACAGCTGACGCAAGCAAGAAGCCAAGTGATCATGTCACGCAACCCTTCCCCGGAGTGGGCAAAGGCTTTCTCTCCAAGAACGGTGCCCTCGGAGTCAAGAACGCAGACCTGATGGGAGGAATCCCCCCAGTCAATGCCTGCAAAGGCAGTGCAGTTTACTTCAGGATTCATCGTATATTTGTTCTGAAGGTGAGTAAGAATGCGGATCAGCGGTGACCGTCATCTGCCCCTATATGGGGGCTCAAGTGGCACATACTCTTCACAGGATGTCGGTCACAGCAACTCCCCGGGGTACATCTCCTCCCCCCCCCCCCGGGCATTCAAGATGCTGGGGGCTACTAGTTACTCCCGGGGAGTTAATCCGCTGTGAGAAAGTGAAACGTACGGAAGTTATGGATACCGATCCAACCTCCCCTTCCAACGCCAACAAAACAGCAGCATTCGCCGGACTCTCCTGCCCCCTGCATCCACACCTGGAAACTACCCCATTTAGTAGTTTATAAAAGATATAGGGGATTGTGCGGTATCCTGGCCCCATCATTCAGGGCAAAAGACACGACGTATAGTTATGTTGCATTCCTTTCCACATTTGTGTTTTATTTCGTATCAATGAGGCATTGATCAAACCGCTTGTATCTTGTCAATAGAAACCCGCTGTAGAGAACTGGAGGAACGCGCCAAGTTCCTGACTGCAGCACTTGCAAAGGAACGGGAGGCGGGCATGCACAAGGATCCCTGTATTGCCTGTTTGCAGGAGCGCGTTGATTGTCTTCTGGACGAGAAGTGCGGACAATCCTGCGAGCGGCATCCGTCTCCCCATAGACGAGTGCCAGAAGGAGTTGTTTCCTGACGAAATCCTGGCACCGCTCCCCGAGAAGGACAGGACCGAGAAGCCTCGCCAATCCCGTACGAAGATGCCTCGGGGCAAGTATGTGCTGGATCGCCTCCCGGATGAGGTCAGAGAACGGAATCCTGACGGCATCCAAAAAGACTGGCGAAACGTAGATACGCGGGTATTTCGGTACTACACGCGCATTCCCATGCAACGGATTCTGGTGGGGCTTCGGCGGCATGTGTATCAGGATGCGGAGGGGAGGTATCCTGTTGCTGCCCTGCCTCCCGAGATCATGGGCAAGGCAAGCACGGAACGGGTGTCGCATGTGGTAGCCAACAAGTTTGTCTATCACATGTTCAATGAGCGCACCCGGGAACAACTTGCCCATGCCGGGCATGCGATTTCCTCCTCCACGCTCTCGGACTGGATCCAGCGCGGAGCACAGAAGGTACTCCCACTACTCCAGCCTCTGCGGGTACGGATTCTGGCCGGACAGTACATTCAGGCAGACGAGACCACCATTCTGGTGCGAGATCGCGAAAAAAGCCGACACCTTGGCAAGCATCATCAAGGGTACTACTGGGTGCATTCGGATCCGGTGGCGAAACTGGGACTGTTTGATTACCAGAAAGGACGCTCTCGCGAGATGGTCCCTCCGCCTTTCTGGAGGGGTTTGAAGGAGACTTGCAGACCGATGGCTATGCCGTATACAACCACTTTGGACGCTCCGGCGAGATCACGCTCCACGGGTGCTTGGCCCATGCCCGCCGAAGGTTCCACAAGGCAAAAAAAAGCAGGACGCAAGTTCGCCATGATTCTTATAAAATCCGGTTTTCGCGGAAATTCCTCTCCATTTTGCCTTAATAATTCCATCTATTTGCCTGTTTTGGTTTCATTTCTTTCGTATTTGACCTGTTTTCCCTTATTTATTACGGGTTTGCTCTTCAGACCCCCGTTGTAGTATACCGTATTTTTTTCCGGGAACCTACCCCCGGATATGCGGTTTAAATTTGGGATAAACCACCACGGCATGTTCCTCTTCCGAGCCCCTTACCGCCTCAAGACAGGAGAGAAAGGATTCCGATTCTATCTGGCCTACTGCAAACGGGTCAACGGCATCCCCAAACGAAAAACGCTGTTTTGCCTCGGCAAAGATGTGGATCTGTCCGAGGAAGAGATCAAAGCCTTTGGGGCTCATGTGAAGGCACACATGGACGGATCGCCTCGGCTGGACTTTGCGGAACAGCGTCCGTTCTTTCGGGATCTGGTTCAGAAGATTGCGCAAAACCTGGTGGAGCGTGGCTGTGAGGTGGGAACCCCCCGCACGCCGGCAGAGCGTGTGGTGAGTTTCCTTCGGATTTCGCATCCTGGTTCCGGCACGGTTGGGGGCGAGCGTCTGCTCCTGTCCCTGTTTCATCGGATTGGCTTTGACTGCTTTTTGCTGGATCTGGGATGTACCGAAGAGCAGGTGAAGCTGATCTATGTGATGGTCATTGGCAAGATGCTGAGTCCGGGCAGCGAGCGGCACACCCATGACTGGCTCACCTCCACCTCTGCCATTCTGGAGCTTCTGCATCTTCCTGCCCCGAGTCTGAACACGCTGTACCGGACGGTGGATCTGCTGAACCGGCACCGGGACGAGATTCTCTCGTGGCTCTATGAGAGGGCACAGTCCACGCTTCCTTTCGGGGGAAAGATCATTCTGTATGATCTGACCAACACGCCGTATTACGGGAAGGAGAAGGGACAATACCTGCGGCACGGGCGGAGCAAGAACAAGCGGAATGATCTTCGGCAAACCTCTCTTTCGGTATCCATGAGCGGGAACGGGATGCCCTGCGGGATGGAGATTCTGCCGGGGAATGTGAGCGAGCCGGGCACCCTGGCTGGGGTTCTGGAGAAGCTGGGGGACGAGGATTCGACGTTGGTCATGGATGCCGGGATCTGCACGGATGGGAATGTGGCTCTCATGCAGGAGAAGGGCTTTGACTGGGTCGGCATAGAGCGCAGCAGCACGCCTCCTGTTCCCACGGGACCTGCGGATGCCCGGTTTGAGACGGGGGGCGGAAGGCAGATCAAGGCGTGGGAGCTGTTCGAAGAGAATGGCGAACGACGCGTGTACATTTACAGTGAGGCAAAGGCAAAAACGGAGTTGCAGATCAAGCAGCGGCGATGTGAGGCGTATGAGAAGGCACTGGACAAATTGCGGGAGGGACTGTCCAAACCCGGGTGTGTCAAGAAATTTGCTCCGGTGCAGAGACGGGTGACGCGTCTGGAACGCGATCACCCGCACGTGGCGCATCTCTACGATGTGGAGGTGATTCGCAACGAAGAGACCGACTATGCGGACACGATTCGGGTGACCCGTCTTCCGGCGCACGCGGCGTGGATGCGGGCCTGTGGCGGGTATGTGATCCGCACCAGTCACCGGGACTGGTCCCTCCGGGAGGTGGCCCAGACCTACTGGCGACAGTATGAGGTGGAGCATGTCTTCCGCTCCATGAAATCCGAGTTTGGACTGGGGCCCATTTATCACAGCAAGGACGAGCGGATTGAGGGGCATCTGTTTCTTGCGCTGCTGGGGGTCTGCTTTGCACAGATGATCCGAATCCCGCTCAAGGCCCGGGGCATCTCGTCCAGCTGGAGTACAATTCGGAAGCACCTCAACAAAATTCAGCGCATCGTCACCAAATTCCACCAACTCCGACAGCGGTACCTGATCACGCGGATGGATCAGGATCTGACCCCGTTCGTGCAGCAGATCTTTCGGATTCTGGGGATCCTGTATGATCCCGAGAAGACGAAGGGAGAGGAGCGGGGGCGGGATGGTCCCGAAGAGAAAGCACCAGCGAAAGAATGTACGCTGCTTCCCGAAGAGGAAAAGCCTCCTGATTCATGAAACAGGCAGGATTCTTGCCGAGAAAAAAACAGCACTCCGCAGGGAGCGGGGAGTGCTATGCCCATCCGCCATTCGCCAGACAGACTCTCAGCGTACTTTGCCGGAAAAACAGCGCAGAACGAAGAGAACAGCCACCATGATCTGACCTGCAAAGTCGCTGGAACCTGTGGACTACGAAAAAATCATCCCAAAAAAGGGAACAGGGGAGCTGTGTCCGATTGTTGAACTACGCTGTGGCAAACTAGCGAGGAGATCCCTGTGCAGAGGTGGTGCTGGATCTGATGGGACAACGGTATGAGGTGGAGCGGGAGTTGCGCCAAAAGAACGCCACCTTTGCGGAGCGGGAACGCGTACGTCAGCTCCGGTCGGTTCCGATCCTGGAGGAGAGCAAGACCTTCCTGGAAGCGCATCCTGTGGGAACCAGCTCCCTCTGGTCCCAAGCGGTAGGCTATATGCTGAATCAGTGGGAACGTCTGGTCAGCTTCACCACCAACGGACGGGTGGAGACTGACAATAATCTCGTAGAGAATCAGATTCGTCCGGTGGCATTGGGACGCAAAAACTATCTGGTTGCCGGCTCGTATGAAGCCGCCCGTAACGCCTCCGTACTGTATTCACTGGTGAGCATCTGCAAACCACACGGCGTGAAGTTTGCAGAGTGGTTTGCGGAGGTCTTGCAACGCATGGACAAGACCCCCGAAGCCGAACTCCATACCCTGCTCCCCGACTCCTGGAAAGCCAGCCGGGAAGCCGAACTCGCCAAAGCAGCATAGCACCTCCCCGCGAGCAAGGCACGAACCCGAGACCCCTGCGGACCAAGCTCTGGATTCCAGACAAACCCCTCCATCAACTCCTCGGACAGGGAAAAGGAGAATAGTGTGCAGAAGAAGGCATGGTGCAGTTTTGGGTTGCTTTTCATTCTACAAAATTGTAGCTGGCTAGGTCATGAGGCTTTCCATCTACACAGACACAGAATCGAATCATGCAATCACTGGAAGACAGGCTGGATTTGGATCAGACGCTTCGCGAGGCGGGGGAGGCTGGGCAGCATCTTCGCTGGTCGTTGTTGTGTCATCTGGGTGAGTTGATCCGGGATTTGACACAGAATGTGGAGGTTGGCTCTGTCTCTTCTTCGCAGGAACCTGCCTCTGCCTCTGTCCCGACCCTGGTTCTGGAGGAGGCTCCGCCCGCTGCCCCGCCAGCAGGTGTACTTGCGCTGTCGGAATACGGAGATGAGGCTTCGCTGCAGGAGGTGCGCAGGGAAGCCTTGCAGGAGTTCACCGCGCGTTCGCTGGCGAAGGAGGATGTGGTGGCTCTGTGGCTGGATGTCGTGCCCTTCTGGGGGTATCCCCTGCTCTTGTGTGTAGCGGTCAATGTGGAGGGCTATCGGCGGATTCTGGGCTTTGCAGAGGCTTCTCTGCAAGAGAGGGATGCTGTCCGCCGCCTGTTGCAGGATTTGCTGGATCGGGGGCTGTGTACGGAGCGGGGACTGCTCTGGATTACGCCGGGAACGGCCGGACTGTCCGCCCTTCTGGCAGAGGTTCTGGGGACACGCATGCGCCATCAGCACTGTCAGGTACACAAGTGCGTTCGCGTGACCAGTCTGCTGCCGGAAGAGGAACAGCGCGGGGTTCGGGGCACCATCCAGCGTGCCTATGCCCATCCGAATCCCCGGCAGGCACAGGATGCTCTGCGGCAGCTTCATACGGATCTGCTTCGCCGCAATCGTTCGGCAGCGCAGTGGCTGCTGCAAGATCTGGGGCAGACCCTGACGGTGTACCAGAGCGGACTGACGGAGCATCTGAGTCCCAGTTTGCGGACTACGCGCTGCATTGCCCGGCTGGGACAGCATCTGCAGCACCGGAGCCGGGG
Organism: Rhodothermales bacterium; assembly: GCA_965203305.1. Classification (GTDB taxonomy): domain Bacteria; phylum Bacteroidota; class Rhodothermia; order Rhodothermales; family Bin80; genus Bin80. Next base: position 1,697,717 of record OZ241874.1, read on the forward strand.
AGTGCGCCGCTGGCTCCCGCCCCGGAGCCGACAGGCGCAGATTGCCCTGCTCCTCCTGGAACGCGAACAGTATATGCGCCGATTGGCGCATGCATCGTATCTTTCTGCCTTGCGAACGGCTCTCTTTGCCAGCCGGGAGACGATGGCAGACTTGCCATAGACATCTTGTTCATCCACCCTTCTTCTTTACATCTTATGAATACAGGAAATCTGATCAATATGGAGAGCGTGCTCTCCACGATGAAGCATGACCATATGGTGCAAGAGTGCATCAAAAACCGGAATTATGTTGCCAAGGCGCAGGCCCATATCCAGGCGTGCGGGCTGGCCATGGCACTGGCATGGATTCTGGCAGAAATCGCGTACTACTGCGGGGAGCGCTGGAAGCATGACCGTCCGCATCACGGGACGTACAAGCGGAACGGGACGCGTGCGGGATCCATCTGGATCGGGGGCGAGAAGAAACGGGTACGGATTCATCGGATCCTGAACCAAAAGACCGGGAAGACCTTTTTTCCGAAGTGTTATCGGGCGTTGCGCAAGTATCCGTCCGAACAGCCTCCATATAAGCTGTCAGGGGGGATACGTTGGTATGGTGGATTTGTGCCTTCCTGAGTCCACTCTGTGACCGAGGGGTGGTCGTGTTATCGGTCTGCGGGTTCTTCTGGCAGTCTGTTGTCTCTTCGTGATTCCATGCCGGGGATTTTTCCTGGAAGCTGGAGTAGCTGTATTGGAAGGGGATCTTGGGTGGGGATGGATTCACGAACAGTATTTATATTTATGTTGCATAAATTTGCACTTTTAGTATTTTATGTCGTATATTTCCAGCATGGAACGCATCGCTCCCATCCTGTCCGAGCACGCCCCGCCCCAGGAGATTCTGGAAGCTCTTCGGAAGAAGACCGCCGAGTGCGAGACCCTGCGAACAAAGTGCAAAGCCAGGGACCAGAAGATTGAGACCCTAGACCGGGAGTGCGAGACCCTGCGAACAAAGTGCAAAGCCAGGGACCAGAAGATTGAGACCCTAGACCGGGAGTGCGAGACCCTGCGAACGAAGTGCGAAGCCAGAGACCGGGAGATGGAGACCCTGGAAGCAAAGTGCGAGACCCAAGACCGGAAGAGCAAGACCCTGCGGGCAAAGTGCGAGACCCAAGAGAAAAAGATCCAAGACTTGCGCAAAGAAATCCGCGCCCTCAAACAGGAGCTTGCCTTCGTGAGAAGTCAGAAGTATCGACCGAAAAGCGAGCGGCATGACCGTAGCCAGTATGAGATGTTTCCAGATCAGGTCTCTGCTGCCGCTTGGCACGAGGTGGAGCGGAAAGAGAGGCGGAAGAAGACCGGGAAAAAGCGCGTCTATATGGGGAAAGAATTCTGGAAGAACGCAGGACTGCCCGTAGAAACGGTCCGCATGGATCCCCCGGATAACCTTCCCCCCGATGCCAAACTCGTCGGGTATGTGGAGAGAGAAAAGCTGGCCCGCAAACCGGGACAGTTGTATGTCAAGTGCGAACTGTATCCGGTCTTTGCGAGGGAAGACGGCACGAAACTGTGCGAGGCGCCGTTGCCCACCGACCGCGGACTGCGCAAGTGCCGGGCGGATGAGAGCCTGCTGACCCATCTGGTGCTCTCCAAGTATCTCTATCACCTCCCGATTGAGCGGATCGTGAAGCAGCTGCATCTGGAATCTGGCGTACAGATTTCCAAGTCCACGGCAACGGACTGGGTACACCTGGTGGCCTCCCGGCTGGATCGCCTGAACCATCCCCTGCGCATGGAAGTGCTGGCAGATGGCTATATTCAGGCAGACGAAACCCGCATTCTGGTGCAGGATCGGGCGAAAAGCAGGGCCGGTGGGACCTATCACAGGGGCTGGTACTTTTTCTATACCTGTCCCATCTCCAGACTGATCCTGGTGGATTACCAGCCGACGCGTTCCCGGGCAGGGCCGACGGAAATGCTGGAGGGGTTCCGGGGAGAGTTGCAGACCGACGGCTATGCGGTCTACCATCAGTTTGGAAAAATAGACGGGATTGAACTGTTTGCGTGCTGGGCGCATGCCCGGCGGAAATTCAAGAATGCTCTGCGTGCCGAGGGAGAGAACTCCCCCCAGGCGGAACAGGCTGTGGTGCTGATTCAGCATCTGTATGCGGTGGAGGACGAGCTTCGCGAGCAGGGGGCAGACGTTGCGGAGCGGGAGCGGGTGCGCCAGGAGCAGTCCGTCCCCATCCTGCAGGTGCTGGAAGCCCTCCTGCGAGAACACACCGGGGACAATGACACCTTCTGGTTCAGAGCCGTGCGCTACACCCTGAAGCTATGGGATCGCCTGAGCGGCTTCACCCGCAATGGACGCGTGGAGATTGACAACAATCTCGTGGAGAACCGGGTGCGTCCCATTGCACTGGGACGCAAGAACTACCTGTTTGCCGGCTCGCATGCGGCCGCCGCCAATGCAGCCACGATCTACTCTCTGCTCAGTACTTGCCAACTCCATGAAGTCCATCCGCAGGAGTGGCTGATGGATATCCTGAGGCGCGTGGAAACCACGCCTGACGAAGAGCTCCACACGCTGTTGCCTCATCACTGGAAGGCGACCCGGCAGGAAGAACAACAAGTGCCACTCGCCAAGGCAGCATAGCCTCCCCCGCTTCCCCGCGGGAACGACACGGGATCCAAAACCATCGCTTGGTTCCCGCCAGAAAAAGTAGGACGCACCCGGCAGACCCGCACAGAACAGGGGACGAGAATCACAAACGGAAACTCCCGGGAACACACAGAACCTCTCTGCCTTCGGAATCCCTGATCCCCTCACAGAATATGCCGCAGGAAGGCACCAACCCTAGACAGGGGCGTATGCCAAAATACAGGGGCAAGACAGGGCTGTTCGGACGCTTACTTGCGCAAGATGGCAAGAATAGACCGGGAGCGGATTACCCGGCGGGTCTTTCGCGGGATTATAGAGCGGGATTACCGGGCGGTAGAGGATCCGCTGGGGGGTGGTCCCGGTCTGAGTGCCTCCTCCATCAGCCGGATCGCACGGGAGGAGAGTGCACAGATTCTGGAAGAGTTTACATCCAGAGACCTGTCGCAGGATCGGTATGTGGCAGTATCCCTGGACGGCACCCAGATGTACGGATGTCATGTGATGATCTGCCTGGGATTTACCGAGCATGGCGAGGCGCATGTTTTGGGGATGACCGAGATGTCCACGGAGAATGCATCGGCCGTAGAAGGGCTGCTGCATCGCCTGATTGCGCGGGGATTGCGGTATGAGAACGGGCTCCTGTTTGTCGTGGACGGGGCCAAGGGCATTCACAAGGCGATTCGGGATGTGTTCGGGAGATACGCCGTGATCCAGCGGTGTACCTGGCACAAGCAGGAAAATGTACTCCAGAAGGTGGAGAATGAACAGGAACAGAAAGCGGTCCGACGTGCCTTGCGAGAAGCCTATGATCAGGATACCCATGCGGAGGCGAACCGCGCCCTGCTGGACATCTGTACCGACCTGGAGAGCAAAGGATACCACCGGGCTGCCAACAGCCTGCGAGAGGGGATGGAAGAAACGCTAACCCTGCACAGGCTCGGGGTAGGCAAAGAACTGCGCAAGAAGCTGCGGACAACAAACCACATGGAGCACATGAACAGCCGGATCAAGTATGATGTAAAGCGGATCAAACGATGGAACAACTCCAGTCAGATGCATCGGTGGACGGGCATGTCTGTGCTGGACATTGAACCAAGACTGAAAAGGATCACGTACCAGAACCAGCTGGATGCCCTCAAACAAGCCCTCTGGGAACATGTACATCTCTCAAAACCTTTAACCCACACAGGCGTGGAACATTTGGCGAAAAGCAACCCAAACTAGCACCATGCCGAAGAAACGATACGAGAACCGAACAAGTCAGAGAAACAGAGAACTACTCATGGATATTCGGATAGATACGCCTGGAAAGCGTCAGAGATGCCAGCAGCGAACTGTTTGAATTACTGAGACATGAGTGGAGAGAGGAAGCCGAAGCCATTGAAATGGCCAGAGAGATTCAAGAGCTTGTGGAGGGTGCTGAGCGTGATGCAGCTATTGAGGAATTGGAAGCAAAGCTGGAAGAGATCTTTTTAATGAAGCAGGAGAACCGGCGCATGGAGATCAAGCATCTGGAAATGGAACTTGAGAGAATGGAAGAGCGGTTGAGGGAAAGCTCTCAGGCTAAGGATCGTCTAATTGATGCGCGCCTGGATGAACTCTTGGGGAACGGGCAATAGCGAGGACATCGGGTATTCTATCCACATGTGCCGAGGCACACGAACAGTTGTAATGATGCCCCAAGAACTTTATTCATTCTTGTGTTGGCTTTGACCGTTTTTGTAACCGATGAATCGGAGGCTCAACGTGATTCAGTTAAAGTAGAACATGAGGTAATCGTGAACTCGGCGAGCGATACTCTAGTCATTATGACCCCAGTCCATGGGAACATACGACATGGTGCGCGTCAGATACGCATAGAGCGTGAAGTCATGATCAATTCAGATGGAGATACAACGATCATAGGGCATGTAACAAGAGATCCCAAGGTTCGAATGCTCCTTCACAGTCATGGAGGTCAGTGTGGTCGGCGGATTCGTAACAGACTCGAACATCGTGGACGGAAACGGGGCAGAGAACATCATGTCCACCCGGAGAAGCGGGGCAGTAGAGAATTGCGAGAAGTGGAAACATAGACACGCTGCCTGGCTCGCGAGTTGCGCGAGGCTGATGAAGAGTCACATCAAGAAAAAGAGGAAAAATTGAGAGCACAATTGGAGAAAATATTTGACTACAAGCAGGAGATGGAACTGGGGGAAATAGACCGAAAGCGTATTGAACTGGAAGCACAGAGCAGGACGGTGGAGGAGCGTCAGAAAAACAGGGATGTAATTATTGAAGACCGGATCAATCAACTCATGGGGCGGGGCTCATCGTATCGCTAGTCACCATAATCACTTCATTGCCCCCAAGTCTGAAGATATCAGGGCTGTCCGTATATTCACACATCTGTCTCGCATGGATATGTGTGCTGTCGTCGGCAGAACAATCTTTTTAGCTCGCCAGAGTGTACTATGGGAGAGTAATTCTCTTACATTACTCCCCTGATTTCTCCCATCAGGCCCTGATCATGCACCCTGTTGAAGCACTCAGGAAGGCTGTTCGTACGGTTCCTGACTTCCCCAAGCCTGGAATTGAATTCAAGGACATCACTCCGATCCTGTCCGAGATTTCTCTCTTAAAGCTGGTAGTACAGCAATTGGCTTTTCCGTTTCGGGAAAGCAATATCAGTAAGGTAATCGGGGTAGAATCCAGAGGGTTTGTTATGGCACCACTGCTCGCATTTGAGTTGGGGGCAGGTTTTATACCTGTCAGAAAGGAGGGAAGGTTGCCGCGTGAGACATACAGTGTTTCTTATGATCTTGAATATGGTTCAGGCACGATAGAAATGCATACAAGTGCTGTACGCCCGAATGATTGCGTATTGATTCACGATGATGTGCTTACTACCGGTGGTACTGCCGCTCTGCCGTAGAAGATTTGGTAGACCGAAGTGGAGGCGAAATCGCAGGATTGTCGTTTTTGCTTGAACTGTCTCACCTGAAAGGCAGAACAAAATTGCGATATCGGGATATGGTTCGCTCAGTTATTCAATTCTGAGTGTTCCGGTATTGGCGGGTTGCAGACCTGCTGATACAGGGTAAAATCCGGGATTCTGCGATCATATTGCAACTCGGGAAAACTTGATCTCGTGTGAGAGCGGGATTTTGTAATTGATGAGATATTTACTGGAAAGAGTTTTTTTGTAAAATGGAGATTCCAGATTTTACTTGCGTTAGTTCGGGCATCCATGTCCCTCGGGAATGGTTATACAGTTGTTGGGTATTCTCTGGACTTGTCTATGACACCAGAAAAGGGGAATACTGCCAACTGATCTCTGCCAACAAGTGCAAATTTGAACGATAACCATGAACATTGATCGCATTTATATCAGGGGACTTTTTGATGACTGGGATCATGAGCTTGCTTTTCTGCCAGGAGAGCATATCATGCTTTTAGTTGGTCCAAATGGCTCTGGAAAGACCACCGTTTTGAAACTCATCAACATGTTATTTAAGCAGTCATTTGCGCAGCTTTGTAACATGCCGTTCCGGGAAGTAAATGTTTTGTTTGACAACGAATCGCAACTTACTGCAAGAAGAGAGCCGGCCGATCCTGATTCTGATTTGCTGCCACTCACATTGACCTTTCATCAAGATGGCAAGAGTCAGTCGTTTCAGCCTCCCAAGTTATTCATTGATCCGAGGAATGTGGAGATCCCCTTGTCCGCAGTTGAAGATTATGTGCCTTCGCTTGTTCGGAGTGGACCTCGAAGATGGCATGACCTTGAGACGGGATCAATGCTTGATCTCACGGATGTATTAACAACCTTCCCAGATTATTTTCCTCCTGATTTTCAGGGAGGCAATGTCAATGTTCCTGACTGGCTGCGGGATATAAAGAACTCTGTGGAGGTCTTCCTCATTGATACCGAGCGTTTAACTCGTGTATCATGGGGACGACGGCCATATGATCGCGCGATGAGGGCAACACGTACCGTCACTCATTATTCAAAACGGTTGGGTGACCGTATACAAAATACGATTGCCGAATACGGGGTACTATCCCAATCACTTGACAGCACTTTTCCAGCTCGCTTGGTTACCAGTGGAGAGCAACTAGACTATCCGCCGGTTGAAACATTGCAGGAAGATCTTGACATGATCAAACAGAAACGCCACCAACTAGAGAATGTCGGAATCTTGGTAGAAGAGGAGTCAGGTCTTGATATTCCCAATCTGAAAGATGTAGAGAAATTACAACTAAAAACACTTGCAGTTTATGCAGAGGATGCCAAAAAGAAGCTTGAGGTCTTTGATGATCTACATAAAAAAATTAGTGCTTTCAAGAGGATCATTGACTCTCGCTTTAGTCACAAGAGGGTTTCAGTTAACAAAAATGGCTTGCATATCCAAAAGGACGATGACACCCGTTTGAGTCTACACTTGCTTTCCTCAGGGGAACAACATGAACTTGTGATGCTTTACGAGATGTTATTTCGCGCATCGGATAAATCTCTCATTCTCATTGATGAGCCGGAACTTTCACTCCATGTTTCTTGGCAAGACCAATGGCTCAAAGATCTTGAAGAAGCGGCAATTCTCTCTAACTTTCGAGCGATTGCTGCGACGCATTCTCCCGTAATTATCAATGATAAATGGCATCTGACTGTTGAGTTGAGCATCAGAAATAAAGACCGATGAGCCCCTTCTCCCCAATTTTTAAGGTCAATGAAATTCGGCTTCGTCACCAAAATTATGCGGGGTGTTTTCTGATTGTTGAAGGGGAAGATGACAGGAAATTTTTCAATCAGCTTGTGAATTTTGATAGTTGTCAGATTACGGTGGCTAGTGGGAAAAGTTATGTCGTTGAGATAGTCTCCATATTGGAGAGACAGGAGTTTTCCGGTTATGTCGGCGTGGTGGATGCAGATTTGGATCATGTTGAGCAAAATACGCTCGAAAGTGATAATCTCATCGTCCTTGAGACAGTAGACCTGGAAGCACTTATGATCAAATCCAGTGCACTTGATGATGTTTTGATAGAATTGGGAAGTACAAAAAAGATCAACGAGTTTGGGGAGGATGTGCGGGAACTACTGTTATCAAGGGCTGTCTGGGTTGGGTGCCTTCGTCTATATTCATACCGCGCCAACTTGAATCTAAAATTTCAAGGACTCAAGTATGCAAAGTTTATTGACAGACAAATTCTTAAGATTGATGTTGAGGCTCTCGTTCAGGAAGTGCTCAATCGCTCTCAGCGTCCTAATCTGTCGAATCCAGACATCGTGGAAGAGATAAAAATGATCCAGCAAAAATTGACCAGCAACTGGCTAATATGTTACGGAAAAGATATGCTTGAAGTGTTGTCTTTTGGTCTGAGGAATGCACTTGGTACGAATAAAGAGCAGGATGTGAAACCTGACATGATAAGGCAGTGTCTCAGGCTCGCGTTCCATCGGGACGATCTGGAAAAGTCGAAGCTTGGCCAGGATCTTGTTGCATGGGAAGCAAGGAACTCTGGTTTTGAGATACTACCCCGGATCTAGCGTGTGCTGACATCCGAGAGGAGATGAAGAGGGTGGAGATGTTACAAAGTTTATGGATAGATCAACCGTGACATGCATTCTGAATACAAGTCTCAGTGTGCATTACTACATGATCTCCTGTAACTCCCGGACAAGTCAGATTCAGTTTTCCAGATCAAGAGGCATGCGGGCAATAGGTATTCCTTGTAACTTAATTGCCTCATCAAGCAGGCGAGCCTCTGCCCGAAGCTGAGCTTCAATCGGGGATTCAAAGAAGGAGCGGATGCTGGTAAGGAAAAGCTCCAGGTATTGATCCATCAGAGTCTCGGGTTTTTGGTAATCTTTTGAGTCGGTATGTGCGTTCCTCAAGGTTTGCCATTTTGGCGGTAATTCTGATAGCATCATCGAGACTTCCCAGCTCATCAACGAGTCCGACTCCCAGAGCCGCCTGTCCAGTCCATATCCGTCCTTGAGCTACTGCGTGCACATCTTTCACGGTGGGATTTATATACAATGCTACCCATGCCAAAACCTCTGCAGTCCAGCGGGGTAGAAAAGGTGTTCTCACATAAATGATAAACATATCCTGAAAACCATGGCACGGTCCATCCCTGCCACCCCACTGGAATCTGTGCTTCCTGCACAGAAGTACGGGCTTCTGAGGTTCCTGAGTCGTTTCTCCACCGAGGAAGCCGCAGAAGCACATTTCGCAAGGGCGCGGTGGAAGGGGAAGCCTGTCTGTCCCCGTTGTTGTTCGGACAACATCGCGATCTCTACCGGGAAGCAGCCCATGCCTTACCGATGCAGGGACTGCCGGAAAGCAAAGAAAGGGAAGGAGTACCTTTCCGTCCGCACGAATACGGTGCTGGAACAGTCCAATCTCTCCCTGCGCCAATGGCTCTTGGCAATCTATATTTTTACTGTTCACCCCAAGGGGATTCCCAGCACAACACTGTCTGTTTATCTGGAGATCACGCAAGCAAGTGCATGGTTCCTGCGGATGCGGATTTTCAAGGCATGTCAGCAGCCGGGAGGATTCTTCGCGGGTCCGGTAGAGGTGGATGAGACCTATCTCGGGGGGAAGGAGAAAAACAAGCACGCGGACAAGAAGCTGTCCATCCAGGGCGGGCAAACCGGGAAGGAGACCGTGGTTGCCTGCAGGGACCGGGAAACGGGGAGGGTCATGGCGAAACATATCTGGAAAGCGGATACGGAGACATTAACGGAATTTGTCAGGAGTGTCGTGAAGGAAGGGGGCGTAGTCTATGTGCGTTCCCCGAACTGGTGCGGGTCGAACAGGGTGGCCCGGCTGGACAGGCGGAGCGTGAGCCTCCCTTCGTCCCACTCCATGTCCGCTCCGAAGGCGGTCTGCAGGGCATCCATGGAGACAAGGATTTCTCCGCCCGTCCCCCGGAACACTGGCATGCCGGACAGGAGGATGTCCTGATTTACCGAAAGGGTGCGGCACGGGCATCAGACAGGATGACCCGGTTCGCGTCTCTGGCCAGCACCTTCATGGAATCGGCTTGCCGTACGTCATACCCCAGCATTCGCACCAGCTCTCCCGCGGGAACCCAGAACTCTTCCCCGTCATGCCAGGACACCAGCACGCCCCGGTACCCCATAGTTCAAACGAAAAAATGGAGGGGCAGGTTGGTATATCTCGCTGCATCAGAGAATTATTGGACAGCAAGGGTATCATGGGCGAGCTCAATGGGTTGATTCGCATACTTCTGCCCAATCATACTCGGCGACCGGTCAAGTAATTTCTGGCTAGCCTGTCCAAGATAATATCACCTGAGTCCCTTTCGCGGGCATGGTGGAATTTATTCTACCGAAATTTATTGTTGGGGAATACGGAAATATCTGATTATGCCCATACGCAGAGTAAAGACTCCCGTCTGGCACCATGAGAAGAACCACAGGATAAAGAAATAATAGATGAATATATTTCTCAGGTCGTACTTACTTTGTATTAGAGACCGTGAAGAAAATGTGGACCAAAGCATGGTAACTAGTCTAGGTACTCAGAGGCTCCATAAAGTTGTTATCGTATCCGAACTGCCTGCCTGTAAGCCATAGGGAAATAGTTCTATTCTTTTGATGTTTGTACTGGGCTCAGATAACTCTCACATCCCAGCACTGCGATTCATTTCCGATTGTGCGCAGGTGCAACCATAATTCAATATGAGTATATAATTGGTGGTTTAGGGGTATCGTGTTGTATCTGGGGCAACTCACCTCTCCGAAATTCTGCTTCAAACTTCAAGGGAACCATACTAAGTGCTTACCATGGTAGTGCGCGCTCCAGTAGAACCTGAGTTGATTCGTTGGGCCAGTGAACGTGCAGGGATGAAACAATCCGAACTTGTATCAAAATTCAAGAAATTACCCGAATGGGAACGAGGCGTGATAAGTCCTACTTTGAGGCAGCTTGAAGAATTTGCCCGTACGGTCCATGTTCCAATAGGAGACATGTTCTTGGATGCTCCCCCAGATGAGACTCTTCCAATTACCGACTTTCGCACAATCGCAGACTCAGCAAAGGCTAAACCAAGTCCGAACTTGATAGACACAATCTATACCATGTTGTGGCGACAGGACTGGTTGCAGGAATATCTTATTGAAATTGAAGAAAATCCACTGCCATTTGCAGGCAGTGCCAGCCTCAATGATGACCCCAATGCAGTGGGCTTGGACATGCGGAGTGTTGTAGGATTGAATGATGGATGGGCAAAAAGTGTTCGCACCTGGCAAGACGCAGTACATAAACTGCGAGTCAAGATTGAGGACATCCGTGTAATGGTAGTGATCAATGGAGTTGTGGGGAATAATACGCACCGCCCATTGAGTGTAGAAGAATTTCGGGGATTTGCGCTTAGTGATGAATATGCACCTCTGATTTTCGTGAATGGAAAGGACGCAAAGTCCGCTCAGATGTTCACACTTGCTCATGAACTGGCTCATATCTGGTTAGGGAAAGGCGGCATCTCTGGCTTTGAAAAGTTGCTTCCTACTGGGATCAAAGTTGAAGAATGGTGTAACCGGGCCGCGGCAGAGTTTCTATTGCCGTCAAGTGAGTTACAGAAATGCTGGGCACAGGCTGTACAAGAACGAGAGCCGTTCAAATTTCTTGCGAAGTTGTTCAAAGTTAGTCCCATAGTCGCAGCCCGTCGGGCCATGGATTTAAATCTCATTGACAAGAAATCCTTCTTCAGTTTTTATGAGACTTGTAGTAAACAGAGTAATCAGGCTGGAAAAACATCATCAGGTGGGCATTTCTATAACACGCAAAACGCACGTATCGGCAAGCTTTTTGCAACTCGTGTAATTAATGCCGTACTGGAGAAGCAGGTTGGGTACAAAGAGGCTTATCGTCTGACGGGTCTTAAAAGAGGAGCCTTTGAAGACTACGCCAGACAGTTAGGAATTCGAATTGAATGATGCCGGATCAAGATTGCTTTTGGGACTGTGACGGACATGATTTCCGACATGGTTGTTTTTTCGTCATTTTTCTATGATACGCAGTGTCCATGTACTCAGAGCCTCATAACATTGTTTTTGTATCCTAACGGCTTACCTGTGAGCCTCAGGGAAATAACTTTCTTCTTTTGATGTTTTTACCTAGGAGATCATCTAGGATAACCCTTACATCTTGGCACCGCGATTCATTTCCGATTGTGCGCAGGTGCAACCACAATTCAATATGAGTATATAACTGATAGTTTAGGGGGTTATCGTGTTGTATCTGAGATAACTCATCTCTCCGAAATTCTGTTTCAGACTTCAAGGGAACCATACCAAGTACTTGTCATGGTAGCACGCGCTCCGGTGGAACCTGCACTGATTCGTTGGGCCCGTGAACGTGCCGGGATGACGCAAGCCGAGCTTGTATCAAAATTCAAGAAATTACCCGAATGGGAACGAGGCGTGATAAGTCCTACTTTGAGGCAGCTTGAAGAATTTGCCCGCACGGTCCATGTTCCAATAGGAGACATGTTCTTGGATGAACCTCCAGATGAGCCTCTTCCAATCACTGACTTTCGTACGATTAGAAATTCAACCAAGTTCGAGGCTAGCCCCAATTTGATGGCAACAATCTATGCTATGCAACGGAGGCAGGATTGGCTACAGGAATATCTTATTGAAATTGAAGAAGATCCGTTACCATTTGTAGCCTGTGCCAGTCTTGATGATGACCCTGAGGCGGTGGGTTTGGATATGCGGCATGTTGTAGGTCTGGATGATGGTTGGGCAGAAAGTGTTCACACTTGGCAAGAAGCAGTAAATAAACTGCGTCACAAGATTGAGGACATCCGTGTGATGGCAGTCATTAACGGGGTTGTGGGGAATAATACGCACCGCCCATTGAGTGTAGAAGAATTTCGGGGTTTTGCGCTTAGTGATGACTATGCACCCCTGATTTTCGTGAACGGAAAGGACGCAAAGTCTGCTCAAATGTTCACACTGGCTCATGAACTGGCTCATATCTGGTTGGGTGAAGGCGGCCTCTCCGGCTTCGAAAAATTGCTTCCTGGCGGCACTGAAGTGGAAGAATGGTGCAATCGGGCCGCGGCAGAGTTTCTATTGCCGTCAAGTGAGTTACAGAAATGTTGGGCACAGGCTGTACAAGAACGGGAACCATTCAAATTTCTTGCAAAGTTATTCAAAGTGAGTCCCGTAGTCGCTGCCCGTCGGGCTATGGATCTAAATCTCATTGACAAGAAGTCCTTCTTCAGTTTTTATGAGACTTGTAGCAAACAGAATCATTCGGATAGAAAAACGTCATCGGGCGGCGGGAATTTCTATAACACGCAAAACGCACGTATCGGCAAGCTTTTTGCAACTCGTGTGATCAATGCTGCATTGGGGGGGCAAGTTGGATTCAGGGAGGCTTACAGACTGACTGGACTTGGAGGTGGGACTTTTCAGAACTATGCCACACATTTGGGGATTCGACTTGGCTGATGGCAGATCAGTATTATCTCTTGGACTCCGATGTTTTTATTGCAGCGAAGAATAAATACTACGCATTTGACCTGTGTCCCGGTTTTTGGGATAGCCTTCTGCATTATCATCAGGAGGGCCGAATTTTCAGTATTGACCAAGTCCATAGCGAATTACTCGCGGGTAGCAAAACCGAAGATCTCATTCAATGGGTAAGAAGGGAAGTTCCAGAAAACTTCTTCTGGAAGACGAACACCGGCAAAGTAATGCGCATTTATAAAGAAATCAGAGACTGGATACGACAACATCCAAACTATAGTGAACAGGCAAAGGAGGAATTTACAGGAGTAGCAGACGGTTGGTTGGTGGCATTCGCACATGTACATAATGCCACTGTTGTAACACAGGAGGAACCCGCCCCCAATTCCAGGAAAAGCGTGAAGATTCCAGATATATGCCGAGAGTTTGATGTCCGCAGAGAAAATACATTCCAGATGCTAAGGTCTTTGGAAATATGTTTTGACTGGAATCCGAGATGATATACTGTTACAGGGCAGATCCACTCAGCGAACCGCCAGAATCCGATACTCCGGTCTTGCATGTCAGATTTCCCAATTGCTGAAATAGCATACACTCTGTAAGTCTCTGACACCATATTCTCATGCCCATCTCAAGGGAGGAAGTTCGTCATATTGCGAACCTGCGTATGGAGGGCAGAGATTGGAAATAGATTCTGAGAACTGAATCCGTGAAACGTGTTCTTTTAGTCAGTTACTACTTCCCTCCATCCGGGGGATCCGGGGTGCAAAGAATGCTGAAATTTGCACGGTACCTTCCAGATCACGGATGGCTTCCGACGGTCCTGACAGTTGACCCAGAGTATGCAGCATTTCCATCTATGGATCAATCTCTGCTTCATGAAATTCCCTCTGAAGTTCAGGTAGTTCGTACTCGGGCATGGGATCCGTTTAGCATGTATGGCCGCGTTCAGGGAAAGGAGAAGAAGGAGGTTGTCAAGGTCGGACATATTGGAGGAGGAAAGGGGATCAACACCGTCGCTCGATGGCTCCGGGGAAACATTTTTCTTCCCGATGCCCGGGTGGGGTGGGTCCCGTTCGCATCCCGGGTTGCTCGCCAGCTCGTGCGAGAGCAAAGATTTGATGCCATCATGAGTACAGGCCCCCCTCATTCCAGTCACTTGATTGCCATGGCAGCACACAAGGTTTCAGGGATTCCCTGGGTGGTGGACATGCGGGATCCCTGGGTGGAAGTCTATTATAGCGATCAAATGTACGAGAGTGCTCTGGCGAGAAAAATCCAGACACATGTGGAACGAAAAGCTCTGACTACAGCCAGTGCCGTCGTTTCGGTCAGCAGGCATGTAGGAGCAGGACTCAAGCGTCGTGTCAGGATGCAGCACTACGAGACGATCCCCAACGGTTATGACCCGGCGGATATGCCACAGAATCATGCTCCGATGGAGAGGCGGGATACGTTTATCATTGCATACATTGGAACCTACAATATGCGCAGGCACTCTGAAGCACTGGCAGCCGCACTCCAGCAATTGCAGAACAGAGTTCCTGTAGAAGTTCATCTCGTTGGAAAAGTTGATCCTGAACCACTGGAGGCATACCACAAGAAAGGTATTATGGCAAAAGAAATCGGCTATCTCCCGCATGCCGAGGCAACGGCATATATGCGGTCTGCGGATGTTCTCTTGCTGGCACTACCATGCATACATGGTCATATCGCCGCAGGGAATGTTTCAGGCAAGGCTTTTGAGTACATGTCTGCTCGCCGGCCCATTCTGGCACTGGGCCCCACGGACGGAGATCTGGCAGATATCCTGAGACAAGTGCATGCAGGAAATATCTTTGATCATGAAGATCAGGAGGGCATCGTTTCGTTTTTGCACACCTGTCTTGAATCGCGGCATCAGCCCTGGCAAATTAATGAGGAGACCTTGGCCGAATATGAGCGTCCTCATCTCACGGGACAACTGGCACGACTGCTGGATCGTTTGCATCAAGCAAAGTAGCCCTGATACTGCCCATCATGCATGTATGCACACTGGTCGGAGCTCGGCCGCAATTCGTGAAAGCAGCAGCTGTAAGTCCAGCACTCAAGGAGGCAGGAATCACGGAAACGCTGATTCATTCCGGGCAGCATTATGACAGGATGTTAAGTCAGGTGTTTTTTGAGGAACTCGGAGTTCCTGAACCGGTGGCAAACCTGGAAGTCGGATCAGGTTCACACGCTAGGCAGACAGGGGAGATTATGGTACAGCTGGAGAGGTTCATTGAGGATACGGGACCCTATGATGCCGTCATTGTGTATGGAGATACAAACACGACGCTGGCAGGGGCTCTGGTCGCAGCCAAGGGAAATATACCGCTTGCCCATGTAGAGGCGGGCGTGCGCAGCTTTAATTGGGAGATGCCGGAGGAGATCAACCGAATTTTGACAGACCGTGTATCCAGGTGGCTGTTTGCACCTACACGAACAGCCGTTGAAAATCTGGAAGGGGAGGGACTGGCAGGACAAACCGTACTCGTAGGAGATGTGATGCTGGATGCTACTCGCATGTTCAGAGAACGCTCCAAAAAGCAGCAACCGCTGGAAGCACTCACTCATCATAGCCCCGGAACTTATGCCCTGGCGACCGTGCATCGGCCATCAAACACGGATAGCAAGGAGAATCTGTGCGCTATTTTCGAAGCATTTGGACAATTGCACTGGCCTGTAATTCTGCCCCTTCATCCAAGAACAAAAGTAGCTATGGGAGCCGTAAGTGTACCAGATAATGTAGAGATTATTCCACCAGTCAGCTATCTGGCAATGCTGACGCTTATCTCCAATGCGCACCGTGTGCTTACCGACAGTGGCGGACTTCAGAAAGAAGCGTACTGGATGGGAGTGCCCTGTATTATTTTGCGTGAAGAGACCGAGTATCCCGAGACCTTGGATAACGGCTGGAGCATATGTACGGGGGCACATACCAAAGCAATTCTTCATGCTGCAAGTCAGACACCGACCGGACTGCAATGTGGACTTGGAGAGGGCCCAGAGGGGGCACCTGCCAAGACCATTGCGCGTATTCTTCACGCAAGTTCGCCATGATTCTTTAAAAATCCGGTTTTCGCGGAAATTCCTCGCCATTTTGCCTTAGTAATTCCACTTATTTGCCTGTTTTGGTGTAATTATTTTCGTATTTGCCCTGTTTTCCCTTATTTATTACGGGTTTGCTCTCCAGAACCCCGTTGTAGTATACCGTATTTTTTCCGGGAACCTCCCCCCGGATATGCGGTTTAAATTTGGGATCAACCACCACGGCATGTTCCTCTTCCGAGCCCCCTACCGCCTCAAGACAGGAGAGAAAGGATTCCGATTCTATCTGTCCTACTGCAAACGGGTCAACGGCATCCCCAAACGAAAAACGCTGTTTTGCCTCGGCAAGGATGTGGATCTGTCCGAGGAAGAGATCCAAGCCTTTGGGGCTCATGTGAAGGCGCACATGGACGGAGCACCTCGGCTGGACTTTGCGGAACAGCGTCCGTTCTTTCGGGATCTGGTGCAGCAGATTGCGCAAAACCTGGTGGAGCGTGGCTGTGAGGTGGGAACCCCTCGCACGCCGGCAGAGCGTGTGGTGAGTTTCCTTCGGCTTTCGCATCCTGGTTCCGGCACGGTTGGGGGCGAGCGTCTGCTCCTGTCCCTGTTTCATCGGGTTGGCTTTGATTGCTTGTTGCTGGATTTGGGATGTACCGAAGAGCAGGTGAAGCTGATCTATGTGATGGTCATTGGCAAGATGCTGAGTCCGGGCAGCGAGCGGCACACCCATGACTGGCTCACCTCCACCTCTGCCATTCTGGAGCTTCTGAATCTTCCTGTACCGAGTCTGAACACCCTGTACCGGACGGTGGATCTGCTGAACCGGCACCGGGACGAGATTCTCTCGTGGCTCTATGAGAGGGCACAGTCCACGCTTCCTTTCGGGGGAAAGATCATTCTGTATGATCTGACCAACACGCCGTATTACGGGAAGGAGAAGGGACAATACCTGCGGCACGGGCGGAGCAAGAACAAGCGGAGTGATCTTCGGCAAACGTCTCTTTCGGTGTCCATGAGCGGGAACGGGATGCCCTGCGGGATGGAGATTCTGCCGGGGAATGTGAGCGAGCCTGGCACCTTGGCTGGTGTTCTGGAGAAGCTGGGGGACGAGGATTCGACTTTGGTCATGGATGCCGGGATCTGCACGGATGGGAATGTGGCTCTCATGCAGGAGAAGGGCTTTGACTGGGTCGGCATAGAGCGCAGCAGCACGCCGCCTGTTCCCACGGGACCTGCGGATGCCCGGTTTGAGACGGGGGGCGGAAGGCAGATCAAGGCGTGGGATCTGTCCGAAGAGAATGGCGAACGACGCGTGTACATTTACAGTGAGGCGAAGGCAAAGACGGAGTTGCAGATCAAGCAGCGGCGGTGTGAGGCGTATGAGAAGGCGCTGGACAAATTGCGGGAGGGACTGTCCAAACCCGGGTGTGTCAAGAAATTTGCTCCGGTGCAGAGACGGGTGACGCGTCTGGAACGCGATCACCCGCACGTGGCATATCTCTACGATGTGGAGGTGATTCGCAACGAAGAGACCGACTATGCGGACACGATTCGGGTGACCCGTCTTCCGGCGCATGCGTCGTGGATGCAGGCCTGTGGCGGGTATGTGATCCGCACCAGTCATCTGGACTGGTCTCTCCGGGAGGTGGCCCAGACCTACTGGCGACAGTATGAGGTGGAGCATGTCTTTCGCTCCATGAAATCCGAGTTTGGACTGGGGCCCATTTATCACAGCAAGGACGAGCGGATTGAGGGGCATCTGTTTCTTGCGCTGCTGGGGGTCTGCTTTGCACAGATGATCCGAATCCCGCTCAAGGCCCAGGGCATCTCGTCCAGCTGGAGTACGATTCGGAAGCACCTCAACAAGATTCAGCGCATCATCACCAAATTCCACCAACTCCGACAGCGGTACCTGATCACGCGGATGGATCAGGATCTGTCCCCGTTCGTGCAGCAGATCTTTCGGATTCTGGGGATCCTGTATGATCCCGAGAAGACGAAGGGAGAGGAGCGGGGGCGGGATGGTCCCGAAGAAAAATCACCAGCGAAAGAATGTACGCTGCTTCCCGAAGAGGAAAAGCCTCCTGATTTATGAAACAGACAGGATTCTTGCCGAGAAAAAAACAGCACTCCGCAGGGAGCGGGGAGTGCTATGCCCATCCGCCATTCGCCAGGCAGACTCTCGGCGTACTTTGCCGGAAAAACGGCACAGAACGAAGAGAACAGCCACCATGATCTGACCTGCGAAGTCGCTGGAACCTGTGGACTACGAAAAAATCATCCCAAAAAAGGGAACAGGGGAGCTGTGTCCGATTGTTGAACTACGCTGTGGCAAACTAGCGTTCAGGGGGAATCTGGAACCGACAGATGACAGGAGCATGTGCACTCGTGAGGTCCGGGTTTGATATCCCATCCCATTGCTGGTCCCTGTTCCTGATACCAGACCGTCAATGGAAAAGCATGACGGATTTACCATTCTGCACCGACAAGCCCCCAGGAAACTCTGCAACCGGATGAGAGGGCTTGCGAGTACAATTCCTTTCCTGTCATGGTGTATTGATCAGTACCCTGTGGAAAAAGAGCATCATTCCTATCTTTTCCGGCTCTTCATTACTTTTAGTGGAGGGGGTTGTTTTTGGACGCTTCAGGGATACAGATTCAGCCCTCCGAGATAGAAGTAAATGGCGGTTTTCAGGCGTTCGTGATTTCGGAATCCCCGTGCTCGCACTTTGATTGTTTTGATGCGGCTGTTCATGCTTTCGGAGGGACCATTGGTGACTCGTAGCAGGATCGCATTGATAATGCCCCACAGGTGCTCCCGAATCGTTTTGGCGGCTTTTTTCATGGGTTCCAGCTGAGACCGCGTCACCCATGCCAGCCAGCGTTCCCAGTCCTTGCGGGCATGGGTGCGGTCTGAATGTTGCCACAGGTATTTGGCGGCTTCCTTGAACGCCCATGCTTCGGCTGTTTTCAGCGTACTCTGGCGCAGCCCCTCGAACCGGGCTTTCTGCTTCTCCGACATATTCTCTTCATTGGTCAGCCAGTCATACTTCGTTCCTGTCAGATCATCCCGCCCTTCCTTCCTCAACGCCCTGTGTTCCTGTTTGCGAACCGTATCTACGCCATCGGCAATGTACTTCACGACATGGAACTTGTCAAAGGCGATCTTCTCTTTGGCCGCCGGCAAGTACTCCTCTGTCGTCTTGATAAACGCAGGCCACATGTCCATGCTGACGCTCTCTATCCCCTCCAGTTGCTCTGGACAAAGGCTCTCATACCAGGCTCCAAGTGCCTCTTTCGTGCGTCCTTCCCCCACATACAGCACCTTGCCTGTCTTCGCATCAATCACTACCGTAATGTAATTGTGTCGCTTCTTGTAGGAGGTCTCATCCACCCCAATATGCTTCACGACCTTCTGCTCTCTTCGGGCAAGCCCGCGATCTACCGCGCGTTGCATGATCCCGTCCACAGCCGTCCAGCTCATCCCAAGCCGGCGCGACACCGCAGAGATCGTGGTCTCCTGCAGCCAGTCAATCACCTGCACCTCAAACGCATGCGTCACCCGGGCACTCCGGGAGGCCCACGGAACCGACACCGTGCGCACTCCATGCTCTGGACACGATACACGCGGAACATCCGCCACCACATACGCACGGTACTTGATCATGTCCAGATGTCGCCACCGACGAGGACGACGATCATATACGGGACACGACTGTCCACAGGTGGGGCAGGGCAAGGACTCCTCCTCCGCACACGCTACGTGAACCTCCACCTCCTTCTCGCTCTCCCTGGAGATGATCCGAAAAATCGTCCACGGAGCGTCCACTCCACAGATCTTGTTCATGTGCTTGATGTCTACTTTCATACGACTGTGATGGATGTCTGAATGGAGAGAAATGCGTACAGAACCGTCAGGCGAAAGACAGCAACCAACGGATCCGAAACTCATTGAAACCACCAGACAGTTTTAGGTTGCCTCCACTAAATTTGTTGAAGGCCCTCTTTTCCAACTGACATTGATACTATCTCACACCCGCAGCTTTCCATCAGGAGTTATGTTCTGGCGAGTGATGTATTTCTAATCCCGGTGGTCAATTGTGAACATACAGACACAACAATACCTCACAAGCTGTTTATGTGCCTGAAATGTCCGATCATCGCAATAAACTGCATCCCCATGCAGCGAATCGTGGAGCAAACGGACTGTGGGCTGGTTGTGCAGTATAGAGACCAACAGACACCGGCTTCAGATCCGATGAAACTGTACGAGAGCCCAGCGCGCCGTGAACAGATGGGGCAGAATGGTCACAATGCTGTAATGGAGCGGTACAACCGGGATGTCTCCGTATATTCACTCACAGAAATGTACCAGGAAATGAAACAGGAGCGCGAATCCAGGCGAGAAGACACATCAGTCCCCAGGCAAACATAAACTCTCTCTCCTGGAACACATTGCAAGCCTGACAGAAAATGCTGGACAGACTGGAGCAGATATGGCGCGGCATTCGATGGGTGATTCTGGAAGATCGCTCTACCCTGGGAGATTCCGACAAGCCCTCTGGAATTCGGCGGCGGGCAATGATCTTCAGTCTGGCAGCCTCTGTCCTGATTTGGCTCTTGCTCAGTCTGTCCGAGAATGATTATTTGCCTGTGGAGTATGTTACCTGTGCATCCGAATGGAACGAAGAATCTCCTTCATGCATTGCCGAGCTGGATGAGGACTCTGCTCTCGTACAGCCCCTGCCAGAGATCATCCGCGCCACCTTGTATGGTCCAAGGCTGAGCCTTCTGGTCCAGCATCTCCGTTCACGATACTGGAGCAGTCCCATTACATTCAGTTCCGATGCTGGAGTGCTAGAAACCCAGATGGTACTTCGAATCCCCGAAGAAGTGAGCGTGGAAACAGTCGTTCCAGAAAGAATCTATTTCCAGAAAGAAGCAAGGATAGAACGCCGAATTCCGATTGAGTCGCGGGTCATGTTCATATCAGAGGCACCCCATCTTTTTGCAGGTGACTATCGACTTGACCCCGATACCGTTCTGGTTTCAGGCCCGGCCTCTGTGGTCGGACAGATTGCATCATGGCCGACAGAGGCAGACAGCATTTTCGGGACTAGTGACACAGTCCAGTATCAAGTACATCTGGAAGATTCGCTAGGCGGGATCGTTCGCCTGGCGACAAAGCAGACAACGGTCAGCAGGCTAGCCCCCCGGTATACAGAGGGGCAAAAAGAACGAGTGAAGGTAGAGGTGGAAGGAATTACAAACACAAGCAATGCTGTTCAGCTTGATCCAGAATATGTAACGGTTACCTACCAGGTTCCTCTGGCAAAATTCTCAGAGGCGAGACAGTCTCCGCAGATACGCGTGTATGTATCGTATGCGCAAATATACAACGATACGACAGGGAATGTAGTGCCGGCAGTGGACTATCCCTCAGAGCTTATGCTGCGTCAGGTAACCGTCTCTCCAGGCCGGCTGCGATACTTTATCAATATCGGATCACAGTGACCTTCCGTTTAGCAACAACGATATGCGGGGATAGTTTAAGCTCCGCAGTTTGAACGGTTACACGATGAGTTGGCCACTGTGGCCAAAAAGCAGGGTTGAATACCACGATACTCCGCAGGGAATTCTTACCGAGTCAGGAATTTGGTACAGGACGACTGCTGCTTTGTTGAATGAGTACGCAGCCGAGCTGTTTGAGCGCGAACCTCTTAAGATACATCTGGCGCGTTCCGATACTTGGGTACGTTCTCCGCAAACACTGTCTCTCTGGATTCTTGCTTTCGGAATCCTGTATTCTGAACTTTGGCAGCTGGCATTTATTGTGCCGGGATTCTTTCTCGTCTGGCAAATCTTGTCTCCTTCACTGGTAAATCGCAGTTTGTATCCTCTTCTAAGGGTGCTGGATGCCGTGCTGTTGCAGGCTATTCTCTACGCTGGAACAGTGTCCATGCTAGCCATATCGGGGCAATATATGGCCGTGGCCACAGGACTGACAGGATTTGTCTGTATTCGTTGGGGAATACTCACCTTTATGGTGAGGCCTCTGGTCACACGCTGCTGGAAAGCAATGTATAAACTCCCGGTCCCCGATCACATCCTGAGAGCCTTTCTTGTTCGCAGTGCACTTCGCAATGGAATTACGCTCACAGACTTCAAGGACATTGAACAAGGCATTCTCCGGGATGTCTTCAAGAAAGGGGCCCGCAGAAAAGCATAATCAATGAAAAAACCGACCTACGCAGAAGCACTTGAAAAATTGCACAAGCGGGTAGAAAAAGTACTGGAACCGCCCACAGGTAAACCTCCAGAGGCAATCCGCATTGAGCGAATCTCTGTACAGTTTGACGACATGACTCCGCTGGAATGGCTTCGCAACCGCCGCCCTGGAAAGCGTATCTACTGGTCTGGAAGAGACTACGGGATTGAAGTCGCAGCGGTGGGGGAAGCAGATTGTAAATACAGCGGATATTATCTGGGACTCAAAGAGTTACGCAGCCAACTCACGCCCGCACTCGCAGGCCGTGAACAAGGAATCAGATACTACGGCGGGATTCGTTTTAGTCTCTTTGATTTTCCCAAACCCCAATGGAACTCATTTGGAACATGGCGATTCGTATTGCCGAGATTTGAAGTGCAAAAGCATTCCAAAGCTACGGTACTTACATGCAATCTTGTGCTGCCACAAGACTATATGGACGCAGACTGGATTCTTGACGAATTTTACAGTCTTCGAAGGGATAATCAGACAAAAAAAACAACTCCCCAGTTCATAAATCGAAAATTTGAGCCTGATTTTCAGGAATGGGGACTGGCTGTTGGCAGTGCACTTCAGCGCTTCAAAACGACACCAATTGAGAAGGTAGTGCTGGCAAGAGAGGCATCGGTGAACTTTTCGGAACGGCTGGATCCCGTTTCCATTATGCAGGAACTGAAACAGATTACCCCCAACTGTTTCCATTTTCTGTTTGAGCCGGATGAAGATGGCGCATTTCTGGGGGCATCCCCAGAAAGATTGTTCCGACGGGAAGGACGTTCTATTGAGAGTGAAGCCGTTGCCGGTACCCGTCCACGCGGAGATTCGGATGTGGATGATGCGAGAATGATTGATGAATTGTACAGAAGCGCAAAAGAGCAGCGGGAGCACGAGTTTGTCCGGATCAGTTTGCAGGAAGAACTTGCCCCTTTGGCCGAGTATGTGACCATGGATACACAGCCATCCATCATGCGTCTGGCCTCAGAGAGACATCTGGTTTCCCGCTTGCGTGCAATTATACCGCAGGAGTGTACAAGTCTGGATATCTTGGAAGCCTTGCACCCGTCTCCGGCAGTCGGGGGATATCCATCCGATGAGGCAATGGATTTTATTAAAGAGCAGGAATCCTTTGATCGGGGATGGTATGCAGGTCCGGTAGGCTGGATCGGGGTAAATGAGGCAGAATTTGCCGTAGGAATCCGCTCTGCTCTCGTGTCTGGATCGACGATTCGACTGTATTCCGGTGCAGGAATTGTCCGGGGATCCGTTTCCCGGGATGAGTGGAATGAGGTGGAACACAAGACAGGGGATTTGGCCCAGGTACTTGGATTGACGACAGAACAAGTCTAGGCAGAGTTTGCGCCATGGTGCTGGCCAATGCCGAACGGGCACGCATAATGATCGGGGAACTGGTCCGCTGTGGCATAAATCAGTTTGTGGTTGCTCCCGGGTTTCGAAGTGCACCTCTTGCCTTGGCAGCGATCAGCCATCCCTCGGCACATGTGACGGTCCATTTTGACGAGCGGGGGAGTGCATTCTTTGCACTCGGCTATGGCAGAGCAGCCCGAAACCCATGTGTCTGGATCACCACTTCAGGTACGGCAGCAGCTAACGGATTCCCCGCTGTTATTGAAGCATCCATGGACAGTGTCCCCATGATTTGTCTCACGGCTGACCGTCCTGCGGAGCTTCGTGATACCGGTGCGAACCAGACGATTGACCAGGTTCACCTGTTTGGACATTACCCGAGATGGTTTGCCGATCTTCCCGCTCCCGGGACGGAAGAGGATGGGGCATTTCTGCGCTCAACAATGGACCATGCCGTCTATAAGGCACGGGAAGGGCCTGTACATCTGAATTGCATGTTTCGAGAGCCTTTGCTGGAACAGGATGATCAAGATCAGTCAATTCCAGAACTTTCCTGGCCACCGGAAGCTCCCCCGCAAACATGTTACTCCCATCAGATAGGAAAATCGGGAAGCCCGGGATGGCATCTGATACAAAGTATCCAGAATGCGACACGCGGTTTGATTGTTGCGGGAAGACTGCAGACGGTCAGGGAGGCGGAGGCGGTCAGTAAACTGTCCAAATTTCTTGGCTGGCCATTACTGGCAGATATCTGCGCAACTGTGGCTGGCGGGGGGAATCAGATAAATTTTTTTGACCTGATTGTGCGAAATTCTGTCTTTGCACATGAGTGTTCGCCAGATGTAATCTTGCACTTGGGGGGTCCGCTGGTCTCCAAAGAATTGCAGAAGTTTCTGGCACACTCTTCCTTTGAAACGTATGCAGTGATTACTCCTTCCTCCGACAGGATAGATCCATTCCATGCCGTGACAGAACGGATCCAGGGAGACATCAGCCCTGTTTGTGATGAGATCATTAATGCTGTTTCTGTTATTAAATCCGAGCCAGAATGGATGTGTAGCTGGGTATGGGCGGATGGCGCAGTTCGAAGAACACTTGAGTTGAAACTGGGGGATCAGCTGTCAGAACCGTCCGTGGCGTGGGATCTTTCTGATCTGCTTGATACGGAAAACTGGATTTTGGGGGCGAGCAGCATGCCAGTCAGGGATTTGCAGTCTTTCTTTCGCAGGAAGAAGGCAGGAGGGCCGCGTATTTTTTCCAACCGCGGAGCCAGCGGCATTGACGGTACACTGGCTACGGCTGCCGGAATATCCCGGGCATTGCCAGGACGCGGTACGGTACTCCTGGGTGACTTGGCCCTGCTGCATGACTTGAACTCTCTCCATCTCCTGAGAGAGAAGGAAGTCACCATTGTGGTGACAAACAATGATGGCGGTGGCATCTTTCATATGCTTCCGATTGCTTTGGGGCAGAAAGAGTTTGAGCAGGTTCTGGGAACCCCACATGGAATGGACTTCCAGATGGCAGCCGAGCAGTTCTATATTCCGTATTCTCAGGTCAATTCCCGAGATGAGTTCAAAAAGGCCTGGCGATCAGCAGCACGTTCAGATTCTCCGCATTTGATTGAAGTTCAGACAGATCGGAAGGAAAATGCACAGATCCACAATACTCTCCATGCCCTCGCCAGTGAAATAACGGAGCAGACCCTCACGACTCTTTAACTATGTCCCAGAAAAAACATCACTTTACATATCGGCCGAACGTTAACGGTCCTATAGAATGGCAGAAAGCGGGAGAGTATACGGACATTCTGTACCAGACAGGGATTCCAGAGACGGATACGGCAGGGATTGCCAAAGTCACGATCAACCGTCCAGAGGTTCGTAACGCATTTCGTCCCCTGACTGTCACCGAAATGCAGGATGCGTTTGCAAAGGCGCGTGATGATGCCTCCATCGGGACAATCATTCTGACCGGAGCTGGACCTGACGCGTTCTGCTCTGGTGGAGACCAGCGTATTCGGGGAGATCATGGATATGCCGAGGAAGGCTCTGGCCCCCAGCGACTAAATGTGCTTGATCTGCAGAGGCAGATTCGAACCTGTCCCAAGCCGGTGATTGCCATGGTTGCAGGATGGGCCGTGGGCGGAGGGCATGTTCTGCATGTGATCTGCGATCTCACAATTGCTGCCGAGAATGCCAGGTTCATGCAGACCGGCCCCAAAGTGGGATCTTTTGATGGTGGCTACGGGGCAAGTTACCTCGCCCGTCATGTAGGCCAGAAAAAAGCAAGGGAAATCTGGTTCCTGTGCAGGCCCTATGATGCCTCGGAGGCTCTGCAGATGGGACTGGTCAATACGGTAGTGCCACTGGAAGAACTGGAGCAAACGACGGTGCAGTGGTGCAGGGAGATACTCATGAACTCGAATATAGCCATTCGAATGCTTAAGGCAGGATTTAATGCAGACTGTGACGGACAGGCGGGGCTGCAGGAACTGGCCGGTCATGCCACAATGCTGTTCTACATGACAGAAGAAGGGCAGGAGGGGAGGGACGCATATTTGAATAAACGACCACCAAATTTTGACAAGGATGGCTACAGGCCATGAAGAAATCCCGGATTCATGTATGGCTTTTGGCTTCGCGGCCCAAAACCCTGCCTGTTGCAATCGCTCCGATCATCATTGCATCTGCCATGGCGTGGGCCGATGGTGGATTGCACCTGGGGGCTGTCTCGGTCGCAACAATATGTGCACTCCTGATCACGATTGGGACCAACTTTTGCAATGATTATGCTGATTTTGCAAGAGGTGCGGATACGGAAGATCGGAAGGGTCCGTTACGAGTCACCCAAGCAGGGCTGATTGCTCCCAAGCACATCAGGGGGGCGACCGTTCTGGTTTTTGCACTTGCGACGGTTCTTGGAATATATCTGATCTACAGGGGGGGATGGCCGGTGCTTTTGATTGGTTTCGTTTCAATCCTGGCGGGGATTTCTTATACGGCTGGACCGTGGCCGTACGGATACCGAGGTTTGGGAGATGTATCTGTCCTGATTTTCTTTGGGCCCGTGGCCGTTGGAGGGACATACTATGTCCAGACACTTGCGATCACTCCCGAGGTGATGATTGCAGGCCTGGCACCGGGGCTGCTGGCAACAGCAATCCTGACTGTCAATAATATCCGGGATGTGGAAGAGGATCGCGCCGCAGGTAAAAGTACCCTCGTGGTTCGCTTCGGTCGAAAATTCGGGACTGGTTTCTGGGCCAGCTGTGTGGTCATTGCGTCTCTTCTGCCCTTGGGGCTTGTTCATTTCACAGATGACCATGTCTGGGCAGGGCTTGCAGCACTGATTTTGATTCCAGCCACAGGGATTTATTATGGACTGGTTACCGTCAGGGATCTGTCCCGACTGAATCCGTATCTCGGGCAAACAGCACTATTGCTGCTTGGATACAGTATGCTATTTGCGCTGGGCTGGATTTTGTGACGAGAAGGGCAGACATGAACCATCTGTTTTTTCACCGGATAAAAATTCCTTTAATCTGTTTGATGGTGCAGACGGTTATCTCATGAAACTCTGGAAAGAAGATTCAGGAATAGGCTTGAATTTCTGCGGGCTTCCGCCCCTCCATCTGCATGAATCCTTGACTTGGGTACACCGAATGAACTTGACAGGAGAATGGAACAAGTGGGATACGAAGTCGCCAATATGGGGGAGACCTGGAATCGGTTTCTGAGCCGATTGGGCGGGGAGCTGATATTGCGACGGCGTTCGAGATTCTGGAGCAGCTGACATCACCATCCAGTATTCTTTGCTTTATCCTGGCTCCAAGACTCATTGCAACCATACCGCTGCGCTTGTGGATCGCCCCGGCATATCAAAACTTGGACGATCCGTGAGACAGGCATTTCCATGAATTTGAGAGCTGGCAGTTTGACTGGTTTCTGGAGCACTCTGGATGGAAGATTGTACGGACCGAAAAGTGGACAAGCTACGGCGTGTGCAATGGCATACGCCCGCTTCTTCGCCGGGTTACTCCCCGCTATTATGCCGTTGAGGCTGTTCTTTGACCTGCCGCTTTTCGCTGATACGAGTTATGAGCTAGAGGCTATTGCAAAAATATTCCTGCACCTGATATGTTTACAAGCACTCCCCGGAGCGATATTTCTTCGTAGTACGGGATTTTTACAAGAGGTTCACTATTTAGTGTCTGTCCGAAAATTCAGAATATCGCCAATATATGCCGTTTAGAGAGCGTATGAGGGGGTTTTGGGAGATATTTTTTGGTATTTTTCCTGACGAAGATGGAAGCCCTTTGGCGGATTGGAGCATCAAATCCCCGAACGGCGTCCATAAACACGCAATCTTCGTGCAAGATTTCCCCGAATCTCTCATAGCGAACGAGCATCTGAATCGCGCCATAAATGACGCTGTGGGGTAAAATGCCCCTGAAAGTCCCCCGTATTGGGGCTTGCTGTGAATTTTCGGACAGACACTATTTAGTTTAACTCCACAGGCATTCGGTTTCCTTGCAGAAGCTTAATCCCTTGCAGTGTCTTTTCGACTAAGACCTGTGTCACATAGGGTCGGCCGTCAGCATCCTCATTGAACTGGAATAAGCTAGATTTTTTGCCAATCGGTCCATGCATCAAACTTTTATCTCTGTTAAATATATTTTCCGTCTCTGCTCTAAAATTCGGACGATGTTCCTCTCGCACTATGATGTGCAGCTCCTTCTCCTCTCCTGCGGGCAAAATGGCCAATGCTTCCATTGGAGGTGACGGAAGTAGTTGGTGACGAATTTTAGGAGGTGTGAGAAAAAAGCAAACCGAGATCACATAATCTTCGTTATCTACTCCTTCTATGAATATCTTATTTTTCCTCCGGCTTCTCTGTATCTCCTCCACAGTCATATCTCTCGTCGCTCCCACACCAAGTGACCACAAGGGAAACAACAACTTGAAAGATGCTTGGACGGGGGAGACTCGTTGAGGTTCTTTCCATTTCTCTTTTCTCTCGTGTCCTTCTTTATCTCTGATCTTGATATGCTGACATCCCGATGCGTGAAGGCTGATATGTGCACATCCTTGCCCATCTCGAGAATATACGTATACATCACCTTTCTTTTTTGTTTCAGCTTTCCATGAACCTGAAACTCTGCCATTCTTCAATGCTACGGAGAATGTTACGGGAGGACTTTCCAGTGGAAGCTGCAAACTTGGATCATACCAGCCGTGTATTAGATTGCTGTTTGATTCGTAACTCATTTGCATCTGATGTTTAAGTTTGACTTTATCCCTAAGAATCTCTTGCAAAGAGGACGATTTGACCCATTCCTGAGGCTCAAGTTCCCTTAATTCTTGACAAGGTCTGGATTTTTGCAGAACCGACAAGATTCTTCTCGGAGAATGCGTTTTTCTAGTCAAGGCTCTTGCAAAAATACCACTGTACCCGAACAAATGTGCCTGAAAGTACTCTCAGAGCGATATTTCTCTGTCATCCAGGAATTTTGCAAGAGGCTCAGCTAGTCACTGGTTCTGGACAGGAATACTTCTTCCAGAACGGAAAAGTCCAAATCAGATTCTGAGACAGAATGTTTCCCCGGTTGCAGGATTGAGCCTGTCAGAGGAAGAGGAGGTGAAAATACATCATGCGCAAATACTTTATGGGTGTCCAGTCCATGAACTTCATCAGGAATGCCTCTGGCCAATTCAATCAGTCCCAGCATTCCAACACCAGACTCATAGGATGAACTGATAATGCACCGTTTGCCCTCGTTCTTTGCTAGGCAGATTTCCTTTCTGGTTGTCGTAATTCCCCCGTCCAGAGCTGGTTTAAGGACATAAACATCTGTGATCTCTCTATACTTCTCTGTGCCGGGTTCACGGAGAGTCTCGTCCAGTGCCAGGGGGACATGACTGATTCTGGCAAACTCTGGAAGTTCCGCCTTGTTTTTCAGAGGTTCTTCGATATATCCCAGTTTCAGATTGCGTGTATTTGACAGAAATTCCCGTGACATTTTCAGGGTCCAGGCTCGATTGGCATCAATACGCACCTCAAGTTCCGGGTTTTCCTGACATATCCTGTGAATGAACTCAATATCTTGGGCCAGACTCTGTCTCCCCACTTTGATCTTGACAGCCCCGTAGCTGAAGATATTCTGAAAATCAGTCAGGGCATCCCGTTCAATATTCGGACTGTCAATTAACCCGCAGCATGCTACGGGTGCTCTCTTGTCTGAGAGTTGTCCATGCCCCGCTGCGTCCAGATTATATTGAGCAAGTTCGAATCCAAATCGGACAGAAGGGCTGGCATCTCCAAAGTCAGGAGTGCATGCAGGAATATCCTGAAGGCGTTTCCCAAGTGCGACAGCCTCCTCTTTTGCTTTGACGAGTGATTCCTGGCTAAATCCTGGCAGAGGTGCGATTTCGCCCCATCCTTCTACATCTACCCCCTTCAGGCATACAAGAAGTCCATTGCGGTGTGAATGAGGCTTGCGATTCCAGAGGACGGGCAGCTTCAATGCCAGGCGATATTGATAGATGCAGACGGAATCAATGGTACTGGTCATTTGGGACGGCCACAGGATTGTTCATGGGGAACGGACAGGGATGGATAATCCCTTTTCAGGAAGGCGTTTCCCAAACAGACATTTTTCGTGACTTGCCATTTTCTGCGATCCAATCCTTCATGGCAGGGACAGAGATTCGGCAGATATCCCTATAGACATGGAGTACACCCCTTGTGGAGTGCCAGATCAGACACCTCTCTTGCTGCCTCCTCTCCGAGCACATCCATGATCTTCGCTTCGGGCAACCCGTCCTTGCAGGTCCCTGGCATTCGCACAAGAGTCCGCATAGGAGGTCTGTAAAGATCCCCGCTTCGGTCCATAAGGTGCCAGTCGTGTCCCTTGCGCCCACATGTTTCTGCCTGTATTGCCTCTCCTTCCGATTTTGTCCTGATTGCAATGATGGTATGGTTGGTGCCAGCAGGCCTTTGTGAATCAATATTCGGTAACACCATCCCAGAACCCGGAATAATTGTCCATCAGGGGTAGATTTTGGCGGGTGTACTCTCCATTGCCAAATCATACATGGGGCAAATCACCCGGATAAGTCCCGCAATGACCAGTGAACCTGCATCCACATCATCCTGACTTGCATATTACAGGAAGACCGCCCGCAACAGAACTGATTCTGCTAGGAAGAACAGACTCGCAGTTTTGGAGCTAGGATGGCTCGGACTGTTCCAGAGCGTTCGTTTCACTGTACTTGGAGGGACATTTCATAAGGATGTTTTTTGCCTCGAAAACATCCCCATTCAGGCGACCCTGCACCACCAGTTTTTCGGCACTCTCAAAACTTGCGGGCTTGGTATTGCGGTAGTGGACCTTTCGTACACCTCCTTCTTCATCCTGCATGTGAAAAGTGAAGAGATTTTCCTCGGGACTGTAGCGGGCTGTTTCTGGCTGTACCCAGTGGCCAATGACATGGGCATATGCACCGGAGGCCTCAGCCTCCGAAAAGGGCATGTATCCACTTACCTGTTCACCAAAGTTGAACAGAAGCAGAGACATAAATACCACTAGAAAAATCAGGGCAATAATTGTACGACGGCGACTGCGCATGGTCTCTGTGAGATAGAGTTATTCGGATGAATGTTCCATATCAAGAAGTTGCTCTACATTGGATTCTAGCTTGTCAATCTGCCGATCTATGAGAAAAATAAGAACAATGAAAGCCAGCCATATGAAGAGCACTACGGCAAGAACGACCCAGAGCTTATCATTATCCAGCATAACGCCCTCAATTCCGGCATCCTGGATATAACTCCGTATAAAAAAGGCAAGCATAATCTTGACGTTAAACGGTTTTATTGGCGCAGAGAGTCCAGTGTGACCTTGAAGCAACGTAATCGGACACGCTGAGTATAGAACAGCCATGCCACACCGATAAAGCCAATGACTGCGGGGTAGAATACAAAGCGCATGACAGGATCTGTGATTTCGCTGAATGCAGGGTTCCCCTCGGATCCGGGGTGCAAACTGTCTAGCTGACGCGGGAGAACAAACAGAAGGAACGGGACCATTGCGAATGCAAACCCATTGTACACTGCGGAAATACGCGCTTTCCTCTCTACATCATCCAGAGAGCCACGAAGAGCGAGATAGCCACCGTAGATGAGCACCTGTATGGCAGCCATGGACTGTTTCGGGTCAAAATTCCACCATATGTTCGTCCCTTCGTACCATGTGTAGCGTGACCATATAATTCCCGTAAAGAGGCCCAAAAATCCAAACATCAGTGCAATGACTGCCGCATTGCTGGACCGAATGTCACTCATCAGATTTCTTGTCCGGAGATACTCAAAGGCATGTATCGCTGACAGAAAGGTCATTGCCATCATGGAAAACCACATCGGGACATGGAAATACAGG
Source organism: Rhodothermales bacterium (assembly GCA_965203305.1). Classification (GTDB taxonomy): domain Bacteria; phylum Bacteroidota; class Rhodothermia; order Rhodothermales; family Bin80; genus Bin80. The sequence continues at coordinate 1,729,995 of OZ241874.1, forward strand.
TTCCGTGCAGTATGTGCCAGCATTGGCACATTTGGGATGTTCAGCCACAATCCGCCAAACGAAAACGCGCCAAGGATCACGAAAACCATCCAGATTCCGATGATCAAACGTATTGTATTGTAATACTTGGGACGAGCCTTGTAGGGGATGTTACTCATTCCATACAAACTGAAACAGGAAGATTGACATGGTAATGGCGACACCGGAGAAACTGACCATTGTGATTAGTGATGGCATGGCTGAGCTCCATCCTCTGTCCGCAAATGGCTGACCCGCGAGACTAAAGTAGGTTGCTTCAACGACAGAGAGCAGCAAAGGGATCAAAATCGGAAACAGTAATACCGGCAGGAGAGGGCCGCCGCGTGAGGTTTGCGAGGTCAGTGCGGACAGGAGCGTCGTTGCCCCTGCAATCCCCAAAGTGCCGAGAAGGAGGGTAAGCATGAAGAGACCTGGCAACGCGATCTCCACCTTCAGAGAGAGCAAAAACAGCACGGTCGTAATGATGTTGGCAATCAGGATGGTCAGAAAGCTGTACAGAAGTTTCCCCGTATAGACCATGGCACTCTGTGTATGGAGTCGCAGGAAGATTCCGGTTCCTCTCTCCTCTTCTGACAGGAAGGTTCGCCCCAATCCTACTGCTGCAGTGAACAGAATGATGACCCAAAGCATACCCGCCTGAACCCGGAGCCCCGGCTCGGTTTTTCCTGTGGCAAACAGGAAGAGGATCAGCGTACTTAGAACAAAGACGAACACTGTGCCCAAAACCGACGCATTGCGCAGTTCCAGGCGAAAATCTTTCCAGAGTATAACGATTGCTCCGGCAAGCCATTCTGGAAGTCTGTTCAGCAGATTCATAATGATTGATGTGCAGCCAGTTCTTCGGCCGTGACCAGGCCTTCCGGCCGAGCCAGAAATACTGGCGACCCACTTGTGGGAGGCAGAAACGCACCGATAAAGTCAATTTCTGTTTCTAGGTGATACCCCGTCTGCTGTGCTACTTCCTTTTGAACATAGGAAACCAGTGCCTGCAGATCAGCCGCAGTCCCGTCTCCACGGTTAACGACAATGTTTGCATGCCGGTGCGAGACGACCATGCCCCCATAGCAGGCTCCCTTGAGACCACACTCGTCAATGAGTCTTCCGGCTCCTATACCCTGAATTTTCTTGAAGATGGATCCAACGCTTGGCTCTGTATTCAGATCAGGATGCCGTAATGCTCGCCAGGCAAGATTCTCATGCATTACTCTGTGGATGTCCGTTTGGGAGGCTCTTTCGAGTCGAAATGTCGCACTTAGCACAATGTCATCACGAGAATGAAGAATAGACTTGTCGTATCCAAACTCGAAATAGTCAACGCCAACGCGTTTTGACTCATTTTCTTCCGTCAGGAGATCTGCATATTCGAGAACTTCTTCAATGAACATGGTACGCTCGCGCGCCGGAGCGGGTGACAAAAAGTGAAGATTTTGCCAGAGAGCACCGCCAACGGTGGAAGGAATGCCGACATAATGCTCAAGTCCAGAGAGTGACCTGGATGCGGTGCGTTCAATAAGATCAGGATACATTGTCACACCGCTTGCCGCTGTCACCAGCTCTCCATCAAAGGATATCTGACTTGAGGTATTGTAAAGAACTACCCCGCGGAAACCGGAATCCCCAATGATTATATTTGCTCCGCGTCCCAGCAGGAAGCAGGGAAGGTTCAGTTCACGAATAGCTCTCACGGCCTTATCAAGAGCTGGAACACTGCTGGTTTCTATAAAGAGATCAGCGGTCCCCCCTACATTCATGGTCGTGTAGGGTGCCAGTCGGATGTTTTCTTGAACAACAGATTCTTTCCCAACAAGGCGTTCCAGCAACTTTTTCATCACAGATAACGGGTACTGCAACCACTTATAAAGTGAGGCGTTAACTTAGAAAGGCAGGTTTCGTAACTTCAACTAAAGAACAAAGCAATGAGTGCCAGATCAAACTTACCAGACATGTCCCGTTTATTGACAAGAGGAGCTATACTTGTAGCTGTGGTTCTTGTTGTCGGGGCGATGGCTGCCGGCTGCATGACAACCACTCTAGTTTCGGGGCAGGCGGGGGTCAAGTACTCCCCGTTTGGCGGAACGGACCTTGATCGTACGTACAGCGAGGGACTGCAGATTCATGCTCCATGGGTCAATGTCATCAAATATGATGTCCGTGTGCAAGAGAGGCTTGAGAATATGGAAGCACTCTCCTCCAATGGACTGTCTATCGGTACGGATATTTCGGTACGCTGGCGACCACATTCGGAGACATTGCCGGTTCTGCATGTGAACTATGGTGTGGATTATTTCCGGAAGCTCATTGGTCCAGAGCTTCGCAGTGTGGTCAGAGAAGTCATTGGTCAATTTACGCCGGAAGAGCTGTATTCCACCCGGAGGACTGAACTTCAGGATCAGATTTTTTCTCTTGTCAGAGAAAGCGTAGAGGGAGAGAATGTTATCATTGAGGCGATACTCATCAGGGATGTACGGCTTCCCGAGCAGATCAGGGTGGCAATTGAAAACAAGCTGAAAGAGGAACAGGAGGCCGAGCGGTATGAATTTACCATTGAGAAGGAGCGTCTGGAAGCGGAGCGCAAGCGTATTGAGGCAGAAGGTCAGGCCGCCTATCAGCAGATCATAACGGCAAGTCTCACATCGCAGTTTTTGAGATTCAAGGGGATTGAGGCGACGCAGCAGCTTGCCAACTCTCCCAACAGCAAAACCGTAATTGTAGGTGGGGGCGAGGACGGTCTCCCTCTAATCCTGGGCGGCCAGTAGTGTAGAGGCAGTCTCCGGGATTGCTTTCTAAATTTGGGGAGTTATCCCGCAAAATCCGCAAGTGCGGGAACAGTCCGTGCCCCGAAGCGTAGTCCCTTTTTGACTACTCCTGACAGAAAATGAAGGACAACCTGCTTGACAAACCATCTGACCGTGGTCCCACACCCTTCTTTCACGGGCGTACCCCCATACTGGCCAGCTTCGAGAACAGCCTGGTGAAATACAGAAAAAAAGACGAAGGGACCATCTTTATCGTGCAAGGCCCGCCGGGGATCGGGAAAACAGCACTTCTGGCCGAATGCTGGAAGAAGGCAAAGAATAAGAACTGGGAAGTCCGAAAACTTGTCGTCCCCGCCCTGTGGGACCCGGACTTAATGGCGGAATGCCTGGGGCTGAAGAAAAAAGAGAGCACCACAGAAAAAACTGTGGGGGGAGGTGGGGAAATTAGCGCTGGTGTAGCCAAGTTCAAAGGGGCGGTATCAGGAACGACAAAGAAATCCACCCCGAAGGTCACCCCGCGAAGCCTGATACAGAAAATAAAGAACCCTCTTCTTTTGATTCTGGACGAGGCCCAGCACCTGGGCGAAGACGGAGGTCCACCAAAAGAACACCTCCACGCGGTCAAAGCCCTGCTGACGGAGATTCACAATGGAGAGTTGGGCAAGCCCGTGATCCTGCTGGCCGGTGGACTGGGGCTGACCGAAGATGCATTCAGAGCACTGGGCATATCCCGGATGGCAGCGCAATGCAAGTTTGATATGAAACCACTGGAAGAGGAGGAGGAACGGCAGGTGATCAAGAACTGGCTCAAAAGAGCAGGGAAAGCAAAGGGAGACACAACAGACTGGATTGATGCGATCACCACAGAGACAGTCCAGTGGCCCAGACATGTTGATTCCTATGCACGGAATGCCGCCCACTTGGTCTACGCGAACGATGGGGTGATGACCGAGGGGTTGTTACGTCTCGTCATGGAGAAAGGGCGGGAAGAACGCTGGGCATATTATACAGGCAGAACGGAGGGGCTTGACGATGACCATATTGTCCGGCTTGTGGAGATGTTTCGTGATACTCCCGTGGAGGAAGGGTTCCGGAAGCAAGATCTTGTAGCGGAGCTAGGCGAACCAGGGTTTGAGCAGGCGGTCTCCAGGGGTGTTCTTTTTATTATAGCACCCCCTTGTACACACTCCCCATTCCGTCCCTATATGACTGCCTGACAGAAAGAGCCACGCGAATTCGAGAGGCCGCATTGCGCTACGAGCGGGTCAAGAAACAGAGACAGGCAAGTCGCCACCCTACAAGAGATGTTTCCGGGCAACAGCCGGAGTCAAAAGACCAGTCTGAGGCGGAGGGTCCCCAAAAGGAAGCGGGGAACCATACTCTAGACAGTCCCTCTCCTGAAAAAGAGGAGGGAAAAGAACCCACGATACGCAAATCGGAGAAAGACAATTATCGTCAGGAACCTCCACCGGGCAGAGCCCCTTCCAACAGTGATCGGGATACAGACATGGGGATGGAGAGATAATACTCTCTCCCTGCGGATTTTGCGGGATAAACCCCTAAATTTGGGGAGTTATCCCGCAAAATCCGCATGGGGAAACGGAATGAACCGCCCACTTTGTTCTTTATGGCTTCTCTCCGGTTCCCTGTATCGTTCTTTGCTCATCCTCTCGCGCCAGTCCACAATCTTTTGGGGCTTCTATAAAGACACTTCACATCTATGTTCAGAAAGAACACAGTTACGGCAGGGGGGATGGCAGTCAGAACAGGTCTGGACACACTTTCTGGATAGCCCTGCTTGATCCCCGCATGTTGAATTTGTATACTCTGCTACCGTACTGGTGGGTGACCAGAATCAATCTAAGGACTATTGCGTCTTTGAGTTCTTGAATCGTATCCGACATGAAGAAAAAACTGTTTTTGTGTTCCATGGTTCCTGCGGCCCATTCGTGTCTGTGTCCATCAATTTCTACAGGGACACGAAAAAACAAAAGGTCTTCGAGTTTCGCTTGATCTTCATAGTTGAAGTCAGGTGCCCCGCCATCCACAAGGATATGTGCGGATCCGCAATCAGAGACACCTATTCTTATAGTGTACCCATCCCCAATTTCCGGGGTTGTTTTTTCGGAAAATGCAACGTATTCGTCTTTCGGTTCATTCCACTCATCAAGCTCTTGTATAGCAACCCATTGTGCATCCGCACACAGTGGAATCGCCATGAACAAGGATAAAGTTAGTAACTGTGGCTTCATGTCATCAAAAAAACAGGACTGGACATGCTGTCTGGATGGCTTTATATGAGCCTGTCATGTCAAACTCGTAGATCAGCCTGCCGTATTCGCGTGTGGGAAGGATCATACTGAGTGTGCTTGCCTGTGCTAGGCATTTAGCAACCCGTCCATATCCGGCATGAATGGATTTGGAATAATGGCTCAAACTGATTTCGGGAAAATCAAAATTATTTATTGAGAATAAGAGTATAGAAGTGTCACAGATACTCGCGGTGACACTTTTTTCGATTCCATCCACTTTCATGGGAATGTCCAAGCTGAAGTACCTGTCGACAGATTCAAGAAACCGGCTGATCGGGGTTTCGTCTGCTATGAGTGAAGCTGAACTTCCCACCCTAGGTATTTCCTGTACCTTCAAGTACACTCGTTCTCCCAGACCATTCACGGAACGTACTGATTTCGAAGAAGCATAAATGCATTTGCTGTCATAACGCCATCCATTATGGGAATCATGACTTTCTTTTTCCTGCCTGCTTCCCGGTGTATTCCCCAGCCGTTCATCATACGTTTGTCTTTTTTTCTGTCTCCCAAGATCTCATATGCCTCGTTCAATTTCTGGAACCATTCCGTTGCACTTGTATCGTTCGGGTTATGGTCTGGATGATGCTCCAGTGCCTTCATTCGGTACGCCTTCTTGATCTCGGAGAGAGATGCCTGCCTGTTCACCCCCAGAATCAGGTAATAATCCATCATGGAAAACTGTTTTTTTTTGTGAACGCCAAAATTATTGAAAGAGTGTTCCTTGTGGTGGTGAAGGTGGCGAAGACCCTTCTTTGACTTCCTGGTACTTCTTGTGTGCTTTCTGGACCGCAGACTTTGCAGCTTGCAAATCAACCATCCACGTTTTGCCAGAAACGTCCTTTTTCCTGTTGTCGTTATGTAGTCCAGAGAGTGTCAATCTATTCGATTTTCTGGAGTTGCAGTACGTACACAGTAAAATATAATTCGATATGTTATCTGCGCCCCCGTCAGATCGCGGTTTAATATGATCAAGCTGCATAAACTCTGTCTCCATTTTCCGCCCGCACCCCGCACAAGTAATTCTTCCTCCTTCCGCTCTCTGAGCATCCTCCAAATGAGTTCGGATATCCTTCTTGCTCAGCCTCTGCCAGGGGGCGAGATCCTTCCGCCAAGTTGTAGCCAGGTATTCGTCTTCACGTTCAACTGCCCCATCAGTTCTTGCGGGGGCACGATCCGTAAAGACCATGTCTACTGGGAAAAGCCACCCCTGATCAACCTGAGTGCCCTGCGCTAATATCCCCTTTTTATCCATCATCTTCAAAAGCTGTGTTTGGGCCTTCTCCCAGATATCCGCCCCCACCCATCTTCTCCCCAGCCTTTCCGCTGCACAGATAGTCGTCCCACAGCCTGCGAAAGGGTCAAAGACAATCTCCCCCTCGTTGGACGCAACCTTGATAATGCGCTCATAGAGCCTTCCCGGCTTTTGCGTCGGATATCCAACCGACTCTCCCAGTATAGGAGAACTTCCTTCCTGGCTTGCTATGTCTGTCCAATAATCAGGCATTAATTTTCCTTCGTCTGCATAGTACCTGTACTTTCCTTTCTGACGATAACGCCTGCCATCCTTATCCGTATGCTTGAAGTGCATCTCTAACGCCATATCCGAGTAGGGTACCCGTACATCAGGGTCTTGATTATTAAATGTCCATTTTTTCCCCTTCACATAAACAAGGATGATATCATGTTTATGGGGAAAGTACTTCCTGCTTGTTCCACCAGTATAATAACACCAGACAATTTCGTTCAGGAAATTCTTGTGCCCGAAAATTGCGTCCATAAGGATTTTTAAGTAGTGGCCGTCAGAAAATTCAGGATATCGCCAATATATGCCGTTTCGAGAGCGTATGAGGGGTTTTGGGAGATATTTTTTGGTATTTTTCCTGACGAAGATGGAAGCCCTTTGGCGGATTGGAGCATGAAATCCCCGAACAGCATCCATAAACACGAAATCTTCGTGCAAGATTTCCCCGAATCTCTCATAGCGAACGAGCATCTGAATCGCTCCATACATGACGCTGTGGGGGCAAAATGCCTCTGGAATCCCCCGTATTTGGGGTTGCTGTAAATTTTCGGACAGACACTAAGTAGTGGCTCGCAGTCGGATCGCAGTGCAGGTAGATGCTTCCAGTTGGTTTCAGGATACGGTGCATCTGGAGCAAACGAACTGCCATGAAGCAAAGATATGCCCCCATGCTATTCCCGTATGTCTGATTACTAGATTCAATAAACTTGACCAATCTTTCCCTGCTGCCAGGGCGTTCTCCCCCCACCAGTCTCCCCCTATATCTTTTCAGGTCTTCATCCATCAACGCTCGCAACCAGTCCGGGTGAACATCATGATCCCAGCTCCACCGGTCCTGAAACTTGGTGCCTGAGGCAATACTGCCTGGTGTAGCATAAAAATCCCTGTTCTTGTTGAAGGGTGGGTCCGTGGCAATGAGATCAACTGTATTAGAGTTCATACCCAGCATCACATCCAAGTTATCCGCTTGAAATAAGGTGCGATTTTCCCAGTTTGGTCCTGCGACCCCCGAAGTTGTCATCTTTTTCGTTGTAGGGTCCTGGCACCCTTCCGCTTGTTCTTGGCCATGGGCACTGTGCATCATGTATTCAAATGTATTACACTGGGAACCACAGCCGGTTCCCGCCTTGCGGATTATGCTGGATAATTCCCTAAATTTGCCCCTCGTCCTCCTTGCTGAAGTTTGTTCTGGGGACTTCCGATTTCCCGAAACGGATTGAATCGGAAATGATTCAGCAGGGGGCAATATATGACGGATGTCTTACAATCCCCCCGCTTGTGGTGTATGAAGCGTGGTTCGCTGGGAACAAAGCGGGGCAGGGCGTGTCCGTAGCCGGTCAGCCCACCGAACGTAATTCACCGAACTCATGCTGTTAGATGACAGGGGGCCTGCGAAGTATTTCCATGGACGGGAAATTGTTATAGGGAGGTTGCGTGAGGTATTAAAAGAGGCGGAAAAGAAAGAGAACTGGAGCGGGACTATCTTCCTCGTGCAGGGACCACCCGGGGTCGGGAAAACAGCACTCCTGTCGGAGTGTCGCAAGATTGCATTTGGCTGGGAGTCTGCCGAGATTGAGCTATCTGCACTCTGGCATCCGTCAAAGATGAGGGAGGGACTGGAGCGTCGGATGATGGGGATCATGTCCCAAGTCACCGGTGTACTGAAGTGCGCGCTGGGGCCCGTAGAGGCAGGGATGGACTTCGGGAAAAACGAAGACTCTGTTGTCGGAATCCTTAAGAAGACAAAAAAAACCACTCCTGCTGGTGCTAGATGAAGTCCAACATCTGGGGGCGAAAAATGTGATACTTCCAGAAGTTACAGCATCTGCATTTGCAACTCTGGATCACATCCTTAACGGAAAACTGAACAAGCCTGTTGTGCTTTTGGCGGGGCGGGGCTGGGGCGGAGCTATGAGATACTCCAGTCCCTCGGGCTGTCCAGATTCAAGGGAGGTGCCCGCCAAGAACTGGATGCCACGAACAGGGAAGCTGAGTGCATGGTACTATACGAATGGTTTGTCAAGGATGCCGGGGCAATTGAAGACCCCATGCCTTGGATCAACAGGATCACAGAAGAGACACATGGATGGCCACAGCTTCTCGTCGCATATAGAATGCCTGCCGTCGAACAGATAGAGAAAGACAACGGGCGTATGACTGACAGGGGCTGGATTTGGTGCTGACGGCAGGAAGAGCGAACAAAGAGGCATACTACGAGGAGAGAACAGAAAGTTTTAACAAAAAAGAGGGCCTTCAACAAATTTAGTGGAGGCAATCTAAAACTGGCTGGTGGTTTGAATGAGTTTTGGATCCGTTGGTTGCTGTCTTTCGCCTGACAGTTCTGTACGCATTCCTCTCCATTCAGACATCCATCACAGTCGTATGAAAGTAGACATCAAGCACATGAACAAGATCTGTGGAGTGGAAGCTTCGTGGACGATGTTTCGGATCATCTCCAAGGAGAGCGAGAAGGAGGTGGAGGTTCACGTAGAGTGTGCGGAGGAGGAGTCCTTGCCCTGCCCCACCTGTGGGCAGTCGTGTCCCGTGTAGGATCGTCGTCCTCGTCGGTGGCGACATCTGGACATGATCAAGTACCGTGCGTATGTGGTGGCGGATGTTCCGCGTGTATCGTGTCCGGAGCATGGAGTGCTCACGGTGTCGGTTCCGTGGTATCCGTCCGAACAGCCTCCATATAAGCTGTCAGGGGGGATACGTTAGTATGGTGGATTTGTGCCTTCCTGAGTCCACTCTGTGACCGAGGATGGTCGTGTTATCGGTCTGCGGGTTCTTCTGGCAGTCGGTTGTCTCTTCGTGATTCCATGCCGGGGATTTTTCCTGGAGGATGGAGTAGCTGTATTGGAAGGTGATCTTGGGTAGGGATGGATTCAAAAACAGTATTTATATTTATGTTGTATGAATTTACACTTTTATTATTTTGTGTCGTATATTTCCAGCATGGAACGCATCGCTCCCATACTGTCCGAGCACGCCCCGCCCCAGGAGATACTGGAAGCTCTTCGGAAGAAGACCGCCGAGTGCGAGACCCTGCGAACAAAGTGCGAAGCCAAGGACCAGAAGATGGAGACCCTGGAGGCAAAGTACGAGGGCAAAGACCGGGAATGCGAGACCCTGCGAACAAAGTGCGAAGCCAGAGACCGGGAGAGCAAGACCCTGCGGGCAAAGTGCGAGACCCAAGAGAAAAAGATCCAAGCCTTGCACAAAGAAAACCGCACCCTCAAACAGGAGCTTGCCTTCATGAGAAGTCAGAAGTATCAACCGAAAAGCGAGCGGCATGACTCCGGCCAGCTTGAGATGTTTGCGGATCCGGTCTCTGCCGCCGTCTGGCACGAGGGGGAGAGGAAGGAGGGGCGGAAGAAGACCGGGAAAAAGCGTGTCTATATGGGGAAACAATTCTGGAAGGACGCAGGGCTGCCCGTAGAAACGGTTCGTATGGATCCCCCGGACAACCTTCCCCCCGATGCCAAACTCGTCGGGTATGTGGAGAGAGAAAAGCTGGCCCGCCAACCGGGACAGTTGTATGTCAAGCGCGAGCTGTATCCGGTCTTTGCGAGGGAAGACGGCACGAAACTGTGCGAGGCTCCGTTGCCCACCGACCGCGGACTGCGCAAGTGCCGGGCGGATGAGAGCCTGCTGACCCATCTGGTGCTCTCCAAGTATCTCTATCACCTCCCGATTGAGCGAGTCGTGAAGCAGCTGCATCTGGAATCTGGCGTACAGATTTCCACGTCCACTGCAACGGACTGGGTACACCTGGTGGCCTCCCGGCTGGACCGCCTGAACCATCCCCTGCGCATGGAAGTGCTGGCAGATGGCTATATTCAGGCAGACGAAACCCGCATTCTGGTGCAGGATCGGGCGAAAAGCAGGGCCGGTGGCACCTATCACAGGGGCTGGTACTTTCTCTATACCTGTCCCATCTCCAGACTGATCCTGGTGGATTACCAGCCGACGCGTTCTCGGGCAGGGCCGACGGAAATGCTGGAGGGGTTCCGGGGAGAGTTGCAGACCGACGGCTATGCGGTCTACCATCAGTTTGGGAAAATAGACGGGATTGCCCTGTTCGCGTGCTGGGCGCATGCCCGGAGGAAATTCAAGGATGCTCTGCGTGCCGAGGGAGAGAACTCCCCCCAGGCGGAACAGGCTGTGGTGCTGATCCAGCGGCTGTATGCGGTGGAGGACGAGCTCCGCGAGCAGGGGGCAGACTTTGCGGAGCGGGAGCGGGTGCGCCAGGAGCAGTCGGTCCCTATTCTGCAGGTGCTGGAAGCCCTCCTGCGAGAACACGCCGGGGACAAGGACACCTTCTGGTTCAGAGCCGTGCGCTACACCCTGAGGCTATGGGATCGCCTGAGCGGCTTCACCCGCAATGGACGCGTGGAGATCGACAACAATCTCGTGGAGAACCGGGTCCGTCCCATTGCACTGGGACGCAAGAACTACCTGTTTGCCGGCTCGCATGCGGCCGCCGCCAATGCAGCCACGATCTACTCTCTGCTCAGTACTTGCCAACTCCATGAGGTCCATCCGCAGGAGTGGCTGATGGAAATCCTGAAGCGCGTGGAAACCACGCCTGACGAAGAGCTCCACACGTTGCTGCCTCATCACTGGAAGGCGACCCGGCAGGAAGAGAAACAAGTGCCACTCGCCAAGGCAGCATAGCCTCCCCGCGGGAACGACACGGGATCCGAAACTGCCTCCTGGTTCCCGCCAGAAAAAGCAGGAGGCACCCGGCAGTCCGCAGACCCGCACAGAACAGGACAACGAGAATCACAAACGGAAACCACCGGGAACGCACAGAACCTCTCTGCCTTCGGAACCCCTCACAGAATGTGCCCGCAGGAGGGCACCAGCACTAAACAGGGGCGTATGCCAAAATACAGGGGCAAAACAGGGCCGTTCGGACGCTTACGTTCCGTGGGCCTCCCGGAGTGCCCGGGTGACGCATGCGTTTGAGGTGCAGGTGATTGACTGGCTGCAGGAGACCACGATCTCTGCGGTGTCGCGCCGGCTTGGGATGAGCTGGACGGCCGTGGACGGGATCATGCAACGCGCAGTAGATCGCGGGCTTGCCCGGAGAGAGCAGAAGGTCGTGAAGCATATTGGGGTGGATGAGACCTCCTACAAGAAGCGACACAATTCCATCACGGTAGTGATTGATGCGAAGACAGGCAAGGTGCTGTATGTGGGGGAAGGACGCACGAAAGAGGCACTTGGAGCCTGGTATGAGTGCCTTTGCCCGGAGCAACTGGAGGGGATAGAGAGTGTCCGTATGGACATGTGGCCTGCGTTGATCAAGACGACAGAGGAGTATTTGCCGGCGGCCAAAGAGAAGATCGCCTTTGACAAGTTTCACGTTGTGAAGTACATCGGGGAAGGCGTGGACACGGTTCGCAAACAGGAACACCGGGCACTGAAAAAGGAAGGGCGGGAGGATCTGACCGGAACCAAGTATATCGGGCTGACCAAGGAGGAGAATCTGTCAGACAAGCAGCGGGAACGGTTCGAGTCCCTGCGTGACCGCCAACTGGAAACGGGCAGAGCATGGGCGATCAAAGAAACCGCGAAACACCTGTGGCAACATTCGGATCGTACCCATGCCCGTAAGGACTGGGAATGCTGGCTGGCATGGGGAATGCGGTCTCATCTGGAACCCATGAAAAAAGCCGCCAAAACGATTCGGGAGCACCTGTGGGGCATTATCAATGCCATCCTGCTACGGGTCACCAATGGTCCCCCCGAAAGCATGAACAGCCGCATCAAAACGAGCAAAGTGCAAGCACGGGGATTCCGAAATCACGAACGCCTGAAAAACGCCATTTACTTCTATCTCGGAGGGTTGAATCTGTATCCCTGAAGCGTCCAAAAACAACCCGCCCCACTAAAAGTAATGAAGAGCCAAAAAAGAATGTCGGAGTTTTGCGAGGATGTTCAAAAATGTTCCTGTAAAAGGGCTACTGGAGGAGCATATCCAGACACTTTTATACAGGGAGTATGGGGAGGAAAAAGGAGACAAGCTGTTCACGAGGGCCGTGACAAAAGGATTTCTCTACCAGTACAAGAAAGACTACGGAATTCCGATTCCGTCAATGCAGGACTAGCTGGTCATGAACTGCTACCCGGATCCTGCCTTGCCTGGCACTGGACATCAGCGGTAGGCAGATTCAGGGAATTCCATATGGCAGCAGGATGCCCAGTTTCTTGTTTCTGCCCTAGTTTCGCGCACTTTTTCATGGATTGGCACTTTGCTGGAAAGTACTATACTTGTCGTTCGGGCTGGTCCGTCAGGGCAGATTCTTGATGAGGCTCCCTGTCTTGACTTCATCGGTTGATTTGCGTATCGTGGAGATCAATTTTCGAGAAACTGGTTCACTGCATCTCCCCGTATTCTGGGGAATTCTCCCAGGAATAAAGACACACATCGAAATGAGGCAGAGGGAACCGTATTCGCCCAGATCACTTCAATGTGGCAAAGTTCAAGAGAGAATTTCTCCATTTCCGCAAGAGATTGCCGGTGCAATAAATTTCCATGGAAACCATAGTCACATCTCCCTGCATCGTCTGCAGGAATTCCCGGAGCAGTTCTCCTTCCCCGCCTGCGGCTGATAAAAAACCCCAATTATAAATTGCAGTCGTGCACCTTTTTGAACCGGTCAGCGTTTCACGGCTCCGTAAATTATGCGCTGTCCCAAAATTTCAGCTGTGCACTTACATCATAATTAAAGGCATACATGCAAGGCAACGGATTCAAGGCAGGTACGGTTGTGTTCTTTCTGGCACTCTCGGCATGGTATTTATTCCCTTCCCTTCAAGGACTGTCTCTGAACAACAGCTTGAAGGACATGGATCCAGAGGAGAGGACCGAGTATGAACGCGATAATTACGCCAGAATAGAATCAATCAAGGAGGGATCACTCAATCTCGGACTTGATCTCCAGGGAGGGATGCATACGACGATGGAGGTCGGGCTTCGGGAACTCATTTTTCAGCTGGCAGACGAACGGAGAGATGATGCATTTGATCAGGTTCTCGCGGTAGCAGACGAGCGCAGTCAGGAAGAAGGAGTCTCACTGATTGATGCGTTCGTGGAAGAGTTTGAACGCCGAGATCCTGAGGCCAGCCTGTCCCGGTACTTTCGCAGTGAAGAAATCACACGCCGGGCCAGCAATGCAGAAGTGACCGAATATCTGCGCACACAAGGCACGGATGCGATTGAGCGTGCCATGCAGGTCATTCGCAACCGTGTTGACCGGTTCGGAGTAACCGAACCGTCCATTCAAACACAGGGGAATCGAAGAATCGTCGTAGAATTGCCCGGAATTGATGATCCAGAGCGTGTGCGTCGCCTTCTGAAAGGTACAGCAAGACTGGAATTTCGACTGATGGCCGATCCCGGAGAGCTAAACTCCTCTTTGCAAAGAATTATTACCCACTATGAGGTAGATGTGGCAGCTGATTCGGCAGAGGTTGGCGAAGAAGAAGTCTCCGAAGAGGCAGATACGACCTTTGATGTGAGCCAGCTGCTAGCAGACACAGAATCCCTGGATGATGTGGGCAATGCCCTTCTGGATGTTCTCATCCCTGCCGGGCAAGGCTCAGTGGTCTTCGGCGAAGTGTCTGCTCAGGATACAGCTGCGTTCAATGCGTTAATGATGGACCCAGAAGTGCAGGCCATGCTCCCGCGCGATATTGAGCTGCTCTATGATGCAAATCCCAGCGGTACGGAAGGGGCAGAGTATTACCCGGTTCTGGCAGTGAATAAAAATGCCGAACTGACCGGCGATGTGATTACAGATGCTAGATCTGACTTTGATCAGACGACCAACCAGCCACTCGTGGATATGGAAATGAATTCGGAAGGTGCACGTATATGGTCACGCCTCACGGGCGCAAATGTTGGCAAGAATGTAGCGATTGTACTAGACCGTGTCGTCTACTCTTATCCAACGGTCATCTCACAGATCAGCGGCGGCAGATCACAGATCACAGGACTCGAATCACAGGAAGAGTCCGAAGATATTGTGACAGTACTCAAGAGTGGTGCACTGCCAGCACCCGTTGAAATTGTAGAAGAGCGAACCGTAGGGCCAAGCCTCGGCGAAGTTGCCCGAAGATCCGGCCTGACCTCCCTTCTGGTTGGACTCACGATTGTGGCCATCTTTATGATCATGTATTATCGGGCAGGGGGTATGGTTGCCGATCTTGCACTGATTATCAATATTATATTCATTCTGGGGATTCTGGCGGGCTTTAATGCAACACTGACACTGCCCGGGATCGCAGGGATTGTTCTCACAATCGGCATGGCGGTGGATGCGAATGTTCTGATCTTTGAACGTGTTCGCGAGGAGCAGGCCACAGGGAAGACCCTGAAAGCCGCCATTGACGGAGGATACGGAAAAGCTCTCAGTGCGATTGTGGATGCCAACATCACCACCTTTTTTGTTGGTATCATTCTCTACTCATTCGGAGTTGGACCAATTCAGGGATTCGCTGTAACCCTGATGGCGGGAATCCTTGCTTCACTCTTCAGTGCAATTGTGTTTACCCGCATCATTTTTGATTACGTAGTGATTGGGCGCCGCGGAACCGTCAGCTTCGGCTGATCCAGGCGCAGTGTACCTGAACCGAAATATCTGTTATGCGCATCTTTGAGAATACTGATTTTAACTTGGTCGGGAGCAGAAGAAAAGGCTATATCGTCAGTGCAGTTCTTCTTCTCCTGAGCATTGGTTCCATTCTCACTCTCGGACTGGAACTGGGAATAGATTTCAGGGGCGGAATGGAGTTTGTCGTAGAAAGCGACCAGTCTCTGGAAGTAACGGAGGTGCGCACCGCCCTGACTTCCCTGCTGGAAACAGCACCTGAGGTAAAAACCTATAGCGATGTTGGGGCAGGAGGCCAGGACGCACTGCTGATTCGAACCGTGTCCGAAGGAGAGACAGCCGAAATTCAGGCCCTGATTCTTCAGGGGATTTCGGGGGCGTTCTCCGAGAGCAATCCGAGAATTGTCAAGACAGATATAGTTGGTCCCCGGTTTGCGGAGGATTTGAAGAGAGGGTCACTCTATGCCGTACTTGGTTCACTCCTGGTGATTTTCCTGTATGTGATGCTTCGCTTTGAGTGGAAATTCGGAGTTGGTGCCGTGGCAGCTCTTTTCCACGATGTCCTGATCACACTGGGGATATTCTCCCTGTTGCAAGGGGTTATGCCATTCTCTCTGCAGGTTGATCAGGCAATCATTGCCGCGTTCCTTACCATTGTCGGGTATTCATTGAATGATACAGTGGTTATCTTTGACCGTATCCGGGAATACACAAACCTATTCAAGACAGAGCCCTACCAGATTGTAGTGAATCGCTCGGTAAACACAACGCTGAGTCGCACATTTGTCACTTCGGGAACAACCCTGCTGGTTGTTGCTACACTGTTCACATTCGGGGGCGAGGTCTTGCGAGGGTTCTCATTTGCACTTATTATCGGAATTATTATTGGAACATATTCGTCCGTATTCGTGGCCACTCCCGTAGTGGTTGAATTGCATAACAGGTCCGGTTCGGTTGCAAAGACCGGCCGCCGCTAACCTCAGAAAGTATGAATTTTTCGGTTTCCGAAGTATACAATGCAGTGGTAATTACCCTCAAGGGAAACATAATGGGGGGACCAACCGGAGCAAAGCTCCACGACACGCTCAACAGTCTGAAGGAGGAAGGGAAGCTGAATGTGGTTGTGGATCTGGCCAAGGTCAAATTTATGAATTCCAGCGGTCTTGGAATGCTGATCAGTGCCATGACCACCATGCGAAATGCAGGTGGTGATCTGCGTTTGGCAAACCCCGCTGCAAAAATCAGGTCGCTTCTGGTCGTAACCAAACTGATTACGGTGTTTGAGCACTTTGACTCGGTTCAGGAAGCAGCAGAGAGTTTTAAGGACTCCTAGAAGAAGTCTCGTTCACATACCCATGCGGCTTTTCTGTATGGCGGTGTGCGCTGGAATGATACCTTCATGGCAGTAACCGTAGTGGTGGGCAGTCAGTGGGGAGATGAGGGGAAAGGGAAAGTTGTAGACTTGCTTGCACCGCAGTTTGATGTCGTCGCACGTTACCAGGGTGGTGCCAATGCCGGGCATACGATCAGGTGGGGAGACAAAACTCAGGTTCTACACCTCTTGCCAAGCGGTGTATTTTCTTCCCGCGTGCACTGTGTGATCGGAAATGGGGTTGTGATTGACCCGGTGGTACTCGTCTCTGAAATTCAGAAAGTTCAGAGCCTGGGGTATGACCTGTCTGGCCGGCTGTGGATTTCCAGCAATGCGCACTGCATCCTGCCGTATCACAAGGCACTGGAAAAAGTTCAGTCTGCGGAAAGAATTGGAACGACGAATCGCGGGATTGGCCCGGCGTATGCAGACAAGATCGCCCGAAATGGAATACGGATTGCCGAACTGGTAAATCCTGACCTGTTTGCCGAATGCCTGCGCGTGGAAGTACAGCGCACGAACTCCATTCTTTCTGGAGCATATGGCGAGCCAAGTATGGATGCAGAAGAAATTCTGGCAGAATATGCGGAGTACGGGCGTGAACTGGCAGGATATGTTACCGATACAACGGGGCTGTTGCATGAAGCACTTGATTCCGGCAAGCAAATCCTTGCGGAAGGGGCACAAGGATGTCTTCTGGATATTGATTTCGGGACGTATCCTTATGTGACATCCAGCACTCCGACCGCAGGCGGGGTCTGCACAGGACTCGGCATTCCTCCAACGGCAATTGGCCGGGTGATTGGAATTACCAAGGCGTATTGTACACGTGTAGGGAATGGGCCATTTCCTACGGAACTGACGGATACAATTGGCGGCTGCCTCCGCAAGACAGGTGGAGAATTTGGTGCGACAACGGGAAGGCCTCGCAGGTGTGGGTGGCTGGATCTGGTCGCACTTCGGTACAGTTGCAGGCTGAATGGATTCACGGAGCTGGCCGTCACAAAACTGGATGTACTGTCTGGACTGAAGACGGTAAACGCATGCACTGAATACGAAGTGGACGGCAGATGTACTTCTCAATTTGTTCATGGTGCACAGGCTCTGTCCAGGGTCATACCCAAGTATGAAGAACTTTCTGGATGGGATGAGGAGATTCACGGATATACGAACAGCAACGAGTTGCCAGGGGCGGCTCAAAAATTGATCAGCCGCATTCAGACATTCACGGGTGTTCCAGTCAGGATTGTTTCCACGGGGCCAAGGCGTTCACAGACGCTTCATCTGGGCTCCTGATTTCCTCCCACTCGCAGATCACTCTTGGTTCTATGCGGAATTTTATTGGAAAGCTCAGGCTTAAGCTGCTGCTCAGCGTATTTGCGATGTGCATTGCGCTGGCATCACTGCTGTATACCAGCAATCTTGTCCAGCATTTGCAGGAGCGGGAGAGAACCAGTGTGACGATATGGGCGGAAGCAATAGAGCAGGTAGCACTTGCTGCCAAACAGAATCCGTATGAGGCGGAGTTTCTTAACATGGCAAATACCCTTGAACAGGCAGACCTCTTGACACCGCAACGCCGTGCTGCACTCTCGTGGGCAGGCAGATTGCCAATGGGAGATCATATTGACTTCATTTTTGACATTATTTCCGAACATTCCCCAGATGTCCCCGCTGCGATTGTTGACGAGGCGGGAAACCCAATCAGGTGGCAACATCTGGGCGTGCCCGAAGAAGGCGTGCCAACTTTGGAAGATTCTCTTAAAATCGCCAAACGCATCGCTCGGATGGACCGCAACTTTGATCCAATCATGATTGAGGTTCAGCCGGATTCCACCACACCGGGACTGATTCAGCGGGTGCATTATGGAGAGAGCTCGGTCATCCGGGATTTGCGAATCTATCCCTATCTGCAGCTTGCATTTGTCGCCATGTTTATCGGATTTGGCTATCTCGGTTTTTCCTATGCTCGCAGGAGTGAACAGAGCAATTTATGGGTCGGAATGGCACGTGAGGCCGCACATCAGTTGGGAACACCCATCTCAAGCCTGATGGGGTGGGTGGAGGTGATGCGCACAAATCCCGAGGCAGATCATGATACCCTGAAGGAGGTAGACACGGACATCCAGCGTCTCAAGCTTGTTGCGAATCGGTTTAATGATATTGGGTCCAAGCCAAAACTCGAAACGCAGCCACTGGCCCCGGTTGTAGATGCCACGGCAGATTATATTCGCAGGCGTTTCCCGCGTCGGGGCATGACACTTGCCGTAGATGTTTCCAGTGAACTGCGGGCTCCAATCAATGCGGAACTGTTTGCCTGGGTTATTGAAAATCTGCTCAAGAACGCAATGGATGCCATAGAGAATGAGGAGGGCAGCATTCAAATCAAGGCGGGGGCAGAGCGCAATCGCATCTACATTGATGTGAGCGACAACGGCAAGGGGATTGATCGCAAGAACTGGTCCAGTATTTTCAAGCCGGGGTTCAGCACAAAAACTCGAGGATGGGGATTGGGACTCAGTCTTGCTAAGCGCATCATCGTAGACTATCATGGTGGTTTGCTGTCCCTGACGCACTCTGCCGTCGGTCGGGGCTCAGAATTTAGGATAATGCTTCCAGAGTCATAGAAGAGAATCTTCGCAAGCAGATATTCAAACGAATCGTCTGGCGGCTACCTCCGTTTCTCATGGGGGCAGTCTGGCGGGGGAAATTTGTTATTTCCGAATAAAAGTGTTATCATAGGGAAATTTTTGCTTCAATTTTGTTACCTCATAATCAATAACATAAACCTTTTAACTATGAGTAAACGCTACAGTATTTGGCTAACCTTAGCCTTGACGGCATTCTTGTGGTCTCCGACCGCAACTTTTGCGCAGACAGGGCAAATTGAGGGGACAGTCGTTGACCAAGATATGCAACCGCTTCCAGGGGTTAGTGTGTCTATCCAAGGGACCACCTTGGGGGATGTTACGGACCCGCAAGGCAATTACGCCATTTCCAGTCTTGAACCGGGGGTGTATACGGTTGTCGCCTCGTTCGTCGGCTTTGCGAGTGAAGAAGTGCCGAATGTCATGGTTTCGGCCGGGCAAACGACTACAGTACAAACCATTGTACTGGAAGAGACTGCGCTGGAACTGGGAGGCCTTGTGGTGACCGCTCTCGGCGTGGAACGCGAAGAGCGCTCTCTTACGTACAGCACCCAGAGCATTAGTCCGGTAGAACTGGCACAGGCACGCGAATTGAATGTAGCCTTCTCGCTGGCGGGAAGAGTGGCGGGGCTGTCCGTTAACCAGACGGGTTCTGGACTGGGCGGTCCTACCCGGCTGATCCTGCGAGGAAATCGCTCTATCAGCGGTAGCAGCCAGCCTCTGTTTGTGGTAGATGGTGTCCCTATTGGTGGAGATATCAGAGATATCAACCCGAATGATATCGCAAACATTTCTGTTCTGAAAGGAGCCAATGCGGCAGCACTGTATGGAAGTGCTGCACAGAACGGGGCCGTGATCATCACCACGAATCGGGGCGGTTCAGGAACCGTAAGTGCCCGATTCAGCACGAACTATACCGTTCAGCAACCGCTCATCCTCACGGAATTTCAGAATGAGTATGGACAGGGTAGCGGGGGCGAGTACAAACGAAACTCCGAGTTTTCCTGGGGGCCAAAAATGACAGGACAGTCCGTGCCTTTCTGGACCCCCAGCAAGTCCGAGGCAGAAGCACCAACCTATCAGCTCCGGCCGCAGCCGAACAATGTTGCTGATGTGTTTCGGAATGGGTACCAGTCCACGACAAGTGTTTCCGCGAATATCGGATCCGAGCGTATCCAGGGATATTTTTCCTATTCCTACACGGATGCGAAAGGGATTGTCCCCGGCAATACACTGCTCCGTCACAGCACACAGGTTCGTGTCACGGCTCAGCCCTCCACCCGCCTTTCCATTGACGGGAAGCTGAATTATATTCGGTCCAGTCTTGACAACAGGCTTGATACTGGCGAGAATTTCGCAAATCCAATGCGTCACGCCTATCGCCTGCCTCGAAACATCAGTACAAAAGATGCCAAGGAATTCGAGTATTTTACGGAGAGTGGACAGCGCAGACAACATTACTGGGTGCCCGGGTCAAATGGGGGCGCGAATCCATACTGGACCCTGAATCGAAATACACGTACAGGGGTGGATGACCGGGTTCTTCTGCTGAGTTCGGCAACCTACGAAATCATGGACGGACTTTCCCTGATGGTCCGCGGCTCCTTTGATGCCAAAGCAAGCGACGCTTCAAGAACACTGTATGCAGACAGTTATGTCATTGCGCAAGGTGGACGCTATACCCTGTACAAGGCAAATTCTCATGTATTCAACGGGGATGCTCTTCTTACTTACAGCAAGTCCTTGCCTGATGCAGAAATTGACTTTGATATCAATGTAGGCGGAAACATACAGAAGAGACGGAATACCTCACTCCTGGCAAACACTGGAGTTTCACTCACGGTGCAGAATTTTTTCACACTTTCCAATACGCAGCGAGTAAATGCTTCCCAGGGAGTCGGAGCCCCCGTGGATATAAATTCTGCATATGCGTTTGCGAAAGTGGGATGGCGAGATGCCGTGTATCTTGATCTGACCGGTCGCAATGACTGGAGCTCTACACTTCCCGAGGATAACTGGTCCTATTTCTACCCGTCTGTGGGACTGTCCGTTATTTTGACGGAGCTTGTGGATGCGTCAGATGTGGTCAGCTTCGGGCGAATTCGTGCCAACTATGCCCAGGTGGGGAACAGTACCTCTCCCTTCAGACTCTTGCGTACCGCCAGTGTTAGCGGCGGGGGACTCGGCGGATACCTGTCCTTGAGCGGAACGCTTCCCAATGAGGAGCTTGTTCCCGAAAAAACAGAGTCTATTGTGTTTGGACTTGACATGCGCTTCCTCCAGAACCGGCTCGGTTTTGATGCCACCTACTACAATACGAAGACCCAGAATCAGCTCTTCACGGTGGCTCTTCCGATCGGCTCAGGGGCAGCAAACCTGTTCACGAACGGAGGGGATGTTCGGAATGAGGGGTTCGAGTTGATGGTGAACGGAACTCCTGTCCGGACTGATGATCTGAATGTGGGAGTGAACGTGAATTTTTCCATGAACCGGAACATGGTAGAATCCATCTCCGATGAGCGTCCTCGTCTGAATATAGGGGGAGACTTTCTCCGGCAGTACTATATTGAGCAAGGCGAGCCGTTCGGGAACGTATACTCTCGCGGATTCCAGCGCGATGATCAGGGACGTGTTCTGATCGGCAAAGATGGCATCCCTCTGATTACTCCGGGGAATGATGTTCTGGTCGCCAATTACAACCCTGACTGGCTGGGAAGTATTTCTGCGTCTGTTCAATGGAAAAATTGGGATGCCAGTGTTCTTATAGATCATCGCCAGGGTGGAACGATCACCTCACTGACGAACGCCATTCTTTATGCTGACGGGGTCACCAAAGAGACCCTGCAGGGACGCGAGGGAGGACTCATTTTTGGGGACAACTTCTGGTCGCACGAAACGGCTGTAATGGCAGATGCAGACGGGAAACCGACGAACACCCCCAATACCATAGCGGTAAGTGCCGAAAAATACTGGCGTGCTGTGGGAGGGCGTAATGCACCCGTAGGAGAGGCGTTTGTGGTGGAGGCAACCAACACCCGTCTGCGTGAATTTACGCTCGGATACAGCTTCTCCCCGTCACTTTTTGGAAATGTACCCATTTCGGGCATGCGGATCTCTCTGGTGGGAAGAAACCTGTTCTTTATCCATCGCGCATCCAAGAACATAGATCCTGATGTGCTGACTGGCACCGGGAAAACGGCTGAAGGATTTGACTCGTTTGCACCTCCTTCCTCCCGTTCCTTCGGGTTTAACCTTTCCATAGACTACTAGGATGAGCCTTATGTCTTCATTTACAAAAAATTCAATCCTGACCAAAAGGGATATACCTATGAAAAAACAAATACATCGTATCAAAGAATGGGGCGTACTGCTTGTGCTTGCAGCTGTGCTTCCCTTCGCCGTGTCCAGCTGCACGGATGATTTTGTAAGCCTGAATACTCCACCTCATCAGATTTCCGAGGGCAGTATTGATGTCAGCCTCTTGGGGCAGGCATTCGCGCGGTCACAGTATTACGGAATGCAGGGAAGTCCCGGCGCATTCCAGCTGGGACAGTCTCTGTTTGCTGATCTGTACTCACAGTACTTTGCCACCACAGCCGAGAATTTCGATTCGGATCAGTTCGTGGAAGTGGGGCGGTGGATCAACGGTTTCTGGAGAAGTTTCTACGGAGACGGTGCCCGTTCACTGGATTTTGTGGAAACATTCTCCACCGAGAATGAAGGACTTGAACTGCCGAATGCTGTTGCAAAGGTCTGGCGGGTTCAGCTCTATCACCGAATGACCGACTACTGGGGACCGGTTCTCTACTCAAATTTTGGTAACGGCGAGACCAGCGTCCCGTATGATTCGCAGAAGGATATCTACATGGACTTTTTCACCACGCTGGACGAGGCACTGGCCGTGCTGAACCAGAATCGGGGAGGCTCTGTCTTTGCGGGACACGACCAGGTATTTGACGGGAGTGTAGATCGCTGGATCACTTTTGCGAACTCACTGCGTCTGCGTTTGGCAATGCGAATCCGTTATGTTGATGCGGCAAAGGCAAAAACAGAGGCAGAAAAGGCCGTGGCAGCGGGAGTAATGATGGACAATTCACACAATGCCATGCTGAAAACTACTGCGGCTTCACGCAACCCCTATAACATCATCACGAACTGGGGAGAGTTTCGGATGAGCTCTGCCATGGAAAGTCTTCTGGAAGGGTACAAAGACCCTCGGGCCGGGGTTTACTTCAGCCCGGCTGGCGATGGAGACTCTGATGGGGATGGCAGCCCGTATGAAGGAATGAGAAACGGATTGCCTCGGGTTCAGAAAGGAAGTGTGTTAAACAGTCAGTATTCGGATATGGGTAAGGACTGGCTTCCTCCGGGCAAGGGAGGAACGAATCCGGTGATTCGTATCATGGGAGCCTCGGAAGTGTATCTGTTACGGGCTGAAGGAGCGGTTCAGAATTGGAACATGGGTGGATCGGCAAAAGACCTCTATGAAACAGGAATTCGGATGTCCCTGACGGAAAGCCGTATCGGTGCGGACATGGCGACAGCCGATGCTTACATTGCAGGCACGAGCCTGCCGGCTGATCCGCAAGACAGCTGGTCAACTCCTCCGCTCAGTGATATACCTGTGGCATTTGATACCGGCGGATCGGCAGAGCGGCAACTGGAGCAGATCATCACCCAGAAGTGGCTTGCACTCTACCCAGATGGATGGGAGGCATATGCTGAATACCGTCGAACGGGTTATCCTAAGCTCTATCCCATCATTGAATCACAAAACCCGCGAGTGGGTGTAGACGAGGTTATGCGCCGCATGACATTCGTAAGCAGCGAATACGATGATAACGGAGAGGCGACCACAGCTGCTGTGTCATTGCTTGGTGGACCTGATGAGAATGATACACGAGTCTGGTGGGATGCCGCCAAGTAGGAAAAGGGAGTGCAAGCTCATCTTCCCCTGCCAAATTTGACTGATTTTCAGATCGGAATAAACACCTGAAGTCCTGTCAAAGAACAGCTCGCCCTCTATCCTTGCGCTCATGATGCCGGGGTAGAGGGCGGGTTGCGTATGGGGGGAGGCAAAGAAAAAATGTACTCATGACAGAAGAGGGAATTTGCCAAAGTATCTTCCGTGTGAACTGACAGACATACGCATGAAGTCTCTGGATGGCGAAGAACGAAACGATTCTCCTTCTGGAGTACTGGGTCTGTTTCAGGCTCTGGTTGTGGCCATCTGGTGTACAGGATGTGCGGTGGACAACACACAGAATTCTCTGTTTGAACGGGTCTCGTCGAAGAGGTCAGGCGTTCTGTTTTCCAATACTGTAACCTCTACTGACTCCCTCAATATCTATTCTTACAACAATTTTTATGCTGGCGGCGGCGTAGCACTTGCAGACTTTGATGGTGATGGACAGCTGGACATATACCTAGTCAGCAATCAGAACAGCAACAGGCTGTACCTGAACCGAGGGGATTTTGTATTTGAGGATATGACAGAGACATCGGGCACGGGAGGGAGATTCCCATGGTCAACAGGTGCAAGTGTGGCAGATATCAATGCCGATGGATTACCTGATCTTTATGTGACGAATGCAGGTGCATTCCAGAGAGCGTTTCGTGCCAACGAATTGTTCGTCAATAATGGAGATGGAACCTTTACGGAACGTGCCGGGGAGTATGGACTAGCCGATGAAGGCTATTCGGTTCATGCGGTATTCTTTGATTATGATCAGGATGAGCGTCTGGATATATATATCGTGAACAATTTTCCCGCAAGACCGATTGCCGCGTATGATTTGGCGGGAATGGACCGGAATCGCCCCAATTTTGAGGGTGGAGACCGGTTGTACCGGAACACCGGAAAATCTTTTGTAGATGTGACCGAAACTGCTGGCATCTTTAGCTCCGAAGCGGGGTTTGCCCTTGGGGCCTCGGCAGGAGATCTGAATAGAGATGGGTGTATGGACCTCTATGTATCCAATGACTTTTTTGAGCGGGATTATCTGTATATCAATCAATGCAATGGGACTTTCAGGGAGTCTCTGGAGAGTATTCTCCCCAGTACCAGCACTACATCCATGGGAGGCGATATTGCAGACCTAGACAATGATGGAGCACCGGAGATATTCATCTCGGACATGCTTCCGGCTACGGAGGGACGTATCAAGCGAGTTGCCCGATTTGCTGAGTGGGAAAAGTACCGGGAAGAAATTGAACTTGGATACCATCGAAAATTTCTCAGAAACACACTGCACTATAACAATGCCGACGGTACGTTTAGCGAAATCGGACGATATTCGGGAGTAGAGGCTACAGACTGGAGCTGGGGCGGGCTGCTGGCAGACTTCAATCTGGATGGTTTGCGAGATATTTTTGTACCGAACGGTTTTTACAAAGATGTTACGGACAAGGACTTGCTTATGACCTCCGCCCGTTTGGCTTCCACGGGGCTGGGACAAGCAGATTATATCCGGCAGGTTGTAGACATGATGCCAGTCACTCCCATTTCCAATCATGCTTTTGAAAATTTGGGAGACTTGCGGTTTGAAGATCGCGCCTCTGACTGGGGACTGGATACTCCCGGCTTCTCAAGTGGCGCGGCCTATGGCGACCTGGACGGGGATGGGGACCTTGATTTGGTGGTCAACAATGTCAATATGGAAGCCTATGTGTATCGCAACCACACCTCGGAGCAGTATCCTGACCGCAGCTGGCTTCAAATTGAATTAAAGGGAGAGAACACCAATTCACAGGGAGTGGGGGCACAGATCAGGGCTGTACATCACAGAAGACAGTGGTATGCCGAGCAGATGCTGCAGCGCGGATTCCAATCTTCTATGGATCCTGTGATTCATTTGGGGCTTGGAGCAGGTGTAGACGTGGTGGATACCCTACATATTCAGTGGCCGGACGGACGTGTAACAATTCAGACACAAGTCTTCACTCGTCAACAAGTCACACTTCATCAGGAGCAGGCGTTTTGGCCCGATACAGTACCTGCAAAGGCTTCTTTTGCTTCTCCGAGAGATGCGAACAGTCTGCGTAACATCCCCTTCATGGAAGATGTTACCGAGAAGAGAGGGCTGGACTGGACGCATGTAGAGTTTCCACATAATGATTTTCAGCACTCCCCCCTTCTGTTTCATATGCGGTCAACAGAGGGGCCTCCCCTGTGCAGTGCCGATATTAACGGGGATGGGCGAGATGAATTGTATGCGGGTGGTGGCCGGGGGCAGCCTGGTGTATTGTTCACACAGGATTCCGCGGGGAATTTCAGGAAAACCCTTCAGCCTGCCCTGGAGCGGGATCAAGAGGCAGAAGATGTAGACTGTGTATGGGCAGATGTTGATGGAGATGGGGGACTGGAACTGTATGTCGCAAGTGGAAGCAGTGAATTTCCTTCTGGCCAGCCGGTTTTGGCAGACCGTCTCTATGCCCTTAATGAAGAGGCAATTCTTGTCCCCTTTGAGCATGAACTGCCGGATCACTCCTATAAAAATCAGCCTACAGGTGCGGTTCGTGCTGCCGATGTAGATCAGGATGGAGACAGCGACCTGCTTGTCGGAATTCGACAGGGTGCCGTCTATGGCGAGCCGGCCGGGGGCATACTTCTTGAAAATGACGGGGCAGGGCGATTTCGTGATGCAACAGACCACCTGATTCCCGGAATACGAGAATCTGAATTGAAGAGTGCTGGAATTACGGATGCGGCATGGGGAGATCTAAACCGGGATGGGTATCCCGATCTAGTGGTAGCTGGGGAATGGATGCCACTTACCGTGTTCCTCAATCGTAACGGAATTCTGGTGCGCATTGAACCGGACAGGGCAGGGCTTGCAGGCACATCCGGGTGGTGGCAGTCCGTTGCTCTTGCTGATCTGGATGATGATGGAGCGTTGGACGTCATAGCAGGAAATCATGGACTGAATACACGTTTCAAGGCAGAACCCCATCAGCCATTGGGAATGTGGGTCCATGATTTTGATCGTGATGGAAGATCAGATCAAATTATTACAGGGTATGACGGGAACGGGGGTCCCTGGCCATTTGCCCTTCGCGAACAACTTCTGTTACACTTTGGTCTCGCCCCCTACATTGCTCGCAGTGATCTGCCGGGCGGGCAGGCCGAACTCCAGTGGATTCTTCAGAAATTCCCTCATTTGACACCGCTGACAGACTCCTTTGAATCGTATGCAGAAAAGACTGTACATGATCTGTTTGGCACGGCATTGAACGATGCAATGCATTATGCCGCAGAGAGGCTGGAGACTGTCGTGCTATGGAACCAGCAGGATGATTCCTTCAGCATGGAAATACTGCCATTTCGCTCTCAATTAACCCCCATGTACACTATACTTGCTGAAGATATTGACGGAGACAGTATCCCCGAGATTCTGATGGGAGGCAATCTGTACGCAGCAAGCCCTCAGGCTGGAAGATATGATGCCGGATATGGTGTGGTTTTGCGCCGGGATTCGACGAAACATTTCACGGAAATGTCTGCAGCCGACAGTGGATTGAACAGGGAAGGGGAGATACGTGCTTTTCAAGTTGTACACTCCGGTGAAGAGCGGCTGATCGCAGTATCATACAGCGGGGGGAGTCTGAGGCTGCTGCGACCTACTCACCGGGATCTCTAGCCGATCAGCCTTTTGCGTTGACTCAGACCGCTTTTGCCGTTTGTTGCTGAGCTATTCTTGCCCTTTTTTCGCTCCTCCTTGCGGAGTATCCCCCGAAGATCCCCGGATATAGCGAGTGCATTCAGCAGTTTACGCGCAAAATCACAGTGTTCCAGTGCTATGACTGGGAAATCCCTGCGATCACTGAAAAAAGTTTCCCGCAGCAGTATCTGGGTGTCAGGTAACAGCGTTTGATTCCAGTCCCCCTCTTGCACGGCGACGAGTTCTTTTGTCACCTCTCGGAACTCTGTATCCTGATCAGGCTGTTCAGACCTGTGTTCAATCATGCCCCCAGTTCATCTTCCATCGTACGCCCAAACCACTCACCAAACTCACGGATATTCCGAAATTCCCCGCCTCCCCCCGTGAAGATTTCCCGGATCTTCTCGGCATTTACCGCATCCAGCATTCGATCAAAAACGGATTTGTAGAAGTCTTCCCCAGATGCCTTCGTCGATTAATCTCATTATGGTATCTTCGGGGATGTGCTTCTGCCTTCTCTCGTTGAGAAATCCTGCACCAATCTTTAACAAGGACTCTTCCAGCAGCCCTGCTTCCTGTTCAACGGACCTGCCACCACCTCCGGTTACCTTCACTCTGGTGCTCCAGTCCTTGAACTCAGTATCTCGCGACTCAATTGTGAGCTTTATCGTGCGAGACCATATATGGCTTTTCGGCTCTGTTTCATGTAGCCAAACTTCAGGTGTTTTGCTGGATATTACAGGATGGCATGCAAATACGGGATGGTACTGTTCTCACTCCTTTACCTTGTTTCGGAGATGGGATGGTGCCAGTGTCAGTTGGAAAAGGTATGATCTGAATGACGGCTGGTTAGGGGATTTTCTTTCCTTCTAACCACTTTCCCCATATGATCATGTTCCAACGAGAATCCTTTCAGGATCTGGATCAGACGTTTCGTCAGGCAGGCGAGGCAGGACAGGGATACTTTCTGCAAGTGTGCTCAAAGGGATTACATCCTGTTTCCTTTCCCGAGCAGAGAGAAGCCTCCTGGAGTACTGCCAGTTCTCCTCCGCCAGCATACCCAAACCGACTGACTGGAAATCTCTTTTAGTCACAGCCACGCATGCATGCTTTTACGGAAACATATGTGCAGTAAGACATTCCCCTTGAAAACATATGTTATGGCCTGCCTTAGTATCAAAACATATTGTATTGGATTCCCCAAGTTGTAGAGGGTATCTGCAAGCATGTGAAGATCAGAAAAGCCTTATTGTACGGGCCATAAAGGAAATGATGCCCTTCTGCCTGCATCAGATCAGTTCTGGATCGTGTGCATCCAAATTTCGTGACATATATTCTGCCGGAAGACACTTCATGGAACATATGACAGACGTGCTGAGAAAGAAGCGGTCATATGTTGTTGAACGGAGCATCCTACTCCGCATATATTGCTGTGCGAACTCTTTCTGCTTTCCAGTGATTTTGACCGTATTGTACGCCGTAACGTTTATCTTTCGGGATATTCTTCTTACATTAGTGCACTTTTGAGATATTCATAGCAGCACAAGTACCATGACTCGTGTAATCTGGGCCTCTATCGTTGCCGCACTTGGGGGCTTGTTATTCGGTTTTGACACAGCGGTAATCTCGGGAGCAGAGGGAGCTCTTCGAGTACTGTATGATCCCGCGTATCAGCACCTCAGCTCTTTTTTTGGTACGCCAGCTTTCTGGCATGGCACCCTTGTAGCCAGTGCGCTGGTTGGGACAATTATCGGGTCACTGGCTTTTGCAAAGCCCGCAGACCGATATGGGCGCCGCCCAATGCTGATGCTCATGGGGATTCTCTACTTTGCATCCGCACTCGGAAGTGCAATGGCGTGGAATGCAGAATCGTTCACCATTTTTCGCCTTATTGGAGGACTGGGGGTTGGTGGAGCATCCGTAGTTGCCCCGATGTATGTAGCTGAAATCGCGCCAGCCAATATGCGGGGCCGGCTTGTAGCAATGGTTCAACTGAATATCGTACTTGGCATCCTGGTTGCCTATTTATCCAACTTTATTATTGCATCGTATGAACTGGGAGCTGTGGAATGGCGGTGGATGTTTGGAGTGGAAGCGATTCCAGCCCTTGCGTTCACAGTGCTGCTCTTTACAAATCCCAGAAGCCCAAGATGGCTGGTGGCACAGGGCCGGGACAAGGAAGCCGAGAGTGTACTGCTGGAGATCTCGGGAAATGGATTTGATATTGCAAAGGAGCTTGATGCCATACGGGCTTCCCTCACAGAAGCGCGTGATCATCTGGCAGAGAAGTTTTTTCAGCGCAAATACCTGAAACCAATCCTCCTTGCCGTAGCGATTGCCGCATTCAACCAGTTGTCTGGAATCAATGCATTGATCTACTACACACGCCGAATATTTGAAATGGCCGGGGCATCCGGTACCTCGGCACTCCTGCAGTCCGTAATTATCGGTGGCGTAAATCTGATTATGACCGCTGCTGCCCTCGCGGTAATTGACAGGCTGGGGCGCAGGAACCTGATGCTCACAGGTTCCATAGGCTATATTCTGAGCCTCGGAGCGACGGCGATTGCCTTCTATACCGACACGACAGGCCCGGTTGTACTGGCCTGCCTGATTGTATTTATTGCTTCGCATGCATTCGGACAGGGGGCTGTAATCTGGGTGTTCATCGGGGAGATATTTCCGAACAGCATTCGGGCAAGAGGGCAAAGCCTAGGGAGCTTCGTGCACTGGATTATGGCTGCCATCATTTCCCTGACCTTCCCGATGATTGCCGAAGTATCCGGGGCAAATATCTTCGCGTTTTATGCCCTCTGTATGGTTGGACAATTGCTTTGGGTGATTTTTGTCATGCCGGAAACAAAGGGAGTCCCGCTGGAAGAAATGAACAAGAACCTGGGGATTGAATAGTTTGCCTGATGCTTTCAGGATTGGACTTTATCGTGATTGCTCTATACCTGATTGGCGTTGCCATTCTTGGTGTCTGGCTTGGAGGCCGTCAGCGCTCAACGGATGACTATTTTCTGGGAGGGCGAGACCTTCCCTGGTGGGCAGTATGCTTTTCCGTGGTGGCTACCGAAACAAGCACCCTGACCATTATCGGGGTTCCCGCAGTCTCGTACGGGGGAACCATGATTTTTTTTCAGATCACAGGCGGATATCTATTAGGCCGTATAGTCGTTAGCCTGCTCTTCCTCCCGCGTTACTTTAAGGGGGCAATGAGCACAGCATATGCGTACTTGGGGGAAAGATTCGGGGGGCACATGCGATGGGTGGCATCCGTCACGTTTATGGTTACCAGGCTGCTGGCAGATGGAGTACGACTGTTTGCCACTGCGATTCCGATCAAGGTCATTGCGGATTCAGCAGGAATGAGCCTGATGGGCGAGCCGATTTCTTACGGGCAGATTATTCTTCTGCTTGGCATTATCACCGCTATTTACACCATGGTTGGAGGAATTCGCGCAGTTATCTGGATTGATGTTGTACAAATGGCACTGTACCTGTTTGGAGGAATCCTGTGTGCCGTTCTTTTGATCAACGGATTGCCAGAAAACTGGATGCAAATAGCCGTACAGGAAGACAAATTTGATTTCATTGATCTTGGACTGGGAGGATCTCTGACGGACTGGATTACACAGCCATATGTTCTTATCACTGCCGTTATTGGGGGAGCGGTATTCTCCATGGCATCACATGGAACAGATCAATTGATCGTGCAGCGTCTTCTGACCTGCCGGAATCTCAGGGACAGCCAGCGTGCACTCATCGGCAGTGCAGTCCTGGTCGCTGTACAATTCGTCCTTTTTCTTATCGTAGGCGTACTGCTCTGGATTCATTATGGAGGGCTAACGCCGCAGGAACTGGGGCTGAGTCGTGGAGATGAGGTGTTTCCCATGTATATCATTGAAGGATTGCCCGCGGGGCTGTCAGGATTGCTTCTGGCTGGCATTTTGGCAGCTGCGATGAGTACGCTGTCTTCTTCACTCAATTCGCTGGCCTCGTCTTCCATGCTGGATCTGGCGGAACGGTTTATCAAGAAGACAGGCAATGATGCCCGCAGGCTGCTACTCTCAAGGGGGCTGACTCTGTTCTGGGCTGCTCTCTTTATTGTATTTGCAAGTCTGTTTGAGAACACGGAGAACCCTGTTGTTGAGCTGGGGCTGGCAATCGCCTCCTTTACATATGGAGGACTCCTGGGAGGGTTTATGCTCGGGATCATTGTAAAACATGCCAAAGAATCAGATGCCATCATTGCATTCCTGTTTACAATACTGGTTATGGTACTGGTGATTTTCGGCATCTGGTACAGTCCGGCAGAGGGGTGGATGTTTGCCTTCAATCCGGCAGATACCGTGGTCAAGAGCAATGAACTGCGTCAAATAGCTTGGCCATGGTACACACTGATCGGAAGTGTTCTCTGCGTATCTACAGGATTCCTTCTGTCGCTCCGTCACAGACACCTCTGGCGAGGGTCGGATACAGTGCAGGCCATGCCTCAGAATCATGGAGTCCCAGGTAACTGACCTCCATGCCACGTATGAATATCCTCGAACCTGGACACCTGCTTTCCCCGATGAAAAATCTGGTCAGCATAAAATCTGGGCTGTCTGTACTGCTGGTTGTGCTGACGACGCTCGCCTTCAAGCAGGGAAATAAAGCAGAAATTTTATTATCGGTTGGAGACCGATGGCAGAAGGAAACCCTGGTTGCCGAGTCTCCCTTTCCTCTATATAAGTCCGATGATTCGCTTCGGGCAGAAAGGAAGCGCATGCGGGAGACGGTGGAGCCTGTGTTTTATTCGCTCCCTGCGGCGAGACAGGAAACGCGCGAAGCGGCAGATTCCATCATTATCTCTATGGAGCGCGTATTTGATGTGTATACGGACTACCGGATCGGAATCATACGAGACAGGCGTACAACTGCGGACGATCCGGCAGGTCCACGCATGTCGGAGAGCACTATAGAAGATTCCCTCGAATCTTCCAGGTTGCGTCTTGAGGTTCCTGTTCTGTTGAATGACTCCATCTGGGACCTTCTTGGACAGGATTATGTGCAGCGCAGCCCGGAAATCCGCACGGAAGCCACTTTGATCTCTGACACTCCGCCCCTCTTTGAAGTCATCATGAATGCAATTGCCAATCGCAGCCAGCGATTGCAGCTTCAGGGAGTTCTGGATATTCCGGCAGATTCTGTCTATACGTCACATCTGATCGTACGAGATACGCTAGACAATACCTTTGAGCGAAGGCCTGTAACCGGCGTGATTGACCAGAATGAGGCAGGTGATCGTATTCGGGTATGGCTTGAGGAGATGGTATTTGAAAGGGACTCTATTGTCACTCCCGAATCTGTGATACCATTGATTCAAGCGGTC
This sequence comes from Rhodothermales bacterium, assembly GCA_965203305.1. Classification (GTDB taxonomy): domain Bacteria; phylum Bacteroidota; class Rhodothermia; order Rhodothermales; family Bin80; genus Bin80. The sequence continues at coordinate 1,763,302 of OZ241874.1, forward strand.
CTCCGACCCTCACTAACCTACCAGTCTGGACCGACAGAGCAGAGACGGAGAGAGGCAGAGGCACAAATTCTCCCTGTTCGTGGCATGGTTAACCAGGGGGAAGAGATTGTGCGGAATGGAGAGTTGATCACCCCGGAGATCAAACAAAAACTGGATTCTCTGGAGCGAGAGCGGGGAGGGGGAATCCCTGCCCACCCCTCAAGCAGGTTGCAATTGATGGGACAAGTCCTGTTCGCTCTAATTGTGATCAGCATTTTCGCCCTGTTTCTGCGAAGTGCACGGCAAAGTATTTTTGCGGACAACAAGTCTGTGATCCTTCTCTCTGTCCTTTATGCTGGGACGGTCATCGCATTTGGTACGGTAATCCGGATTGCTCCGGCAGAGTTTATGTATGCAGTACCTGTTGTTATTGTATCCGTTCTGCTAACCGTAATTTTTGACTCGCGTCTGGCATTGTGGGGAACGCTGATTCTGGCCCTGATCGGCGGTTTTCTGCTAAATTCCGATTTCACCTATACACTCACCACCCTTGTGGGAGGGGCTGTCGCAATTGTCAGTGCCAGAGATCTGCGCAATCGTGGACAGCTCTTTCTCACCGCTGCCTATGCATTTGGAGGATATGCCCTGGCTCTCTCTACCATATGGCTACATGAAGGGAATACGTTATCTCAACTTCAGGAACAGTTGCTGTTTGCAGGTGTAGGCTCATTCCTGCTTGTGACCGCTTATCCGTTCCTCTGGGTTCTTGAGCGCGTGTTTGGCGTGGCGACAGACTTGCGCCTGCTGGAGCTTTCCGACACGAATCATCCTCTGCTCAGGGAACTGATGAAGAATGCGCCGGGAACCTGCAATCATTCCGTCCAGGTGTCCAGTCTCGCCGGATCTGTGGCCGACGAGATTGGAGCGAATACTCTCCTGACCAGAGTAGGGGCACTCTACCATGATGTGGGCAAGCTCTCTGCTCCTGAGTATTTTATTGAGAATCAAACAGGAGAGTTCAATCCGCACGACAAATTGCCCCCGGCAGAGAGTGCACAAATTATCATTAGCCATGTAACCAGAGGGCTTGAACTGGGCGAACGTTACCGTCTTCCTGCAAGAGTTTTACATCTCATAGCATCTCACCATGGAACAACTCGAACAGAGTATTTCTTTCAGAAAGCAGTTGAAGAAAGTGAAGCAGATGGCTCTGCGCTGGGCGAAGATTCCTTCACCTACCCTGGACCAAAGCCCGGTTCCAAGGAAGCGGGTATCTTGATGTTAACCGATACTGTGGAGGCCACGAGTCGAACGATGCAGGAGGTAACAGAAGAGAAGTTGCGGGATATGGTGAGTCACCTGATTGCCAGCAAGGTTGAAGAGGGACAACTGGATGACACTGGGCTGACATTTCGGGACATTGCCTGTATAAAGAAGGTGCTGATAGAGCAGCTTCTGGCAATACACCATACACGAGTCAGTTATCCGGCAACTGGCAGTTCGTGAGAAATTTGGATCTGATCGGTCAATCCCTTACAGATTATTGGTGGTCTTGGGGGACAAATTCAAGTTATACTACAGGCAAATAGCATCTGGGGACTGGCATATCTGCAACGGTTCGTAATCCCGGTGTTGCACTGAGTACCTGTGGAATTCCATTCACCAGAGCTGCAACAGTGGCTGTATCCCCAAAAATTCCACCCTCTACAACCAGATTAATAGGGGGATCTCCGTCCACAATCACACGGTCCTCTGGCTGATCGGCCCCCACATACATCTGCAAGTCCAGGGATACAACGCAATGTCCATTCATAAATGCCTCTGCGGTGTGCCTGATGCCTGCAACTCTGCCAGGGAGTACAGTTACGTACGGTGTTTCCACCTCCGAATTGGCAATGACAGGCTCCAGCAATTCGGAGAATGTCTCAATTGACCAGCCAAGGCCATGCATCACTAGTCTTAGCGACTCCACCAGCCCAATGTGTCCAAAGCCTCCCTGTTCGTATCGTCTTTGGAATTCCTCTACTGTGATTCCAGCACCGACTTTATTCTGAAGTGGTTGCCGCCTTAAGCCTGCGTCCACGATTCGCCGCACAGTCACAGATTGCACATTGGTACATACACCTGTTGCAACCAGGGCAAGTACATCCATTGCATATCCGGGGTTTACGCCTGTGCCAAGCACGGCTACTCCATGTTCTTTAGCCTGTGCATCTATTCGGCTGGAGATTGCCGGATGTCGGTCAAAGGGGTAGGGGAGTTCTTCAGTACTTGACACGACCGCTGCTCCAGAGCGAATACACTGGAGCAGCTGCTCTTCAACCTGAGGCATGAATGAACTGGTGGTATGAATCACCACATCCGGCTGCGTATCCGCAAGGAATTCGGCAGCATCCGATGAGATCACCACACCCGATGAGTCCCCGACCAGTGATCCAACGGTCTTGCCAACTTTATCAGGGGCAATATCAATTGCCCCAACCAGTTCTATTTTGCCTGTTTTGGCCTTTTCCAGAACCAGCTTGGCAGATCCCTGTCCAATGGGACCTAATCCATACTGAACGATTCGGACAGGCTGGCTTTCTCCTGTGCTCATTCGTCATCTGGCTGATGGAACGGATATCCGAAGTGAGCAGGCGGGTTAAAGGTTTCTTTAACTGTACGAACCGAAACCCAGCGCATTAGATTCGGTGGTGCTCCCGCCTTGTCATTGGTTCCTGATGCCCGTGCTCCGCCGAACGGCTGTTGCCCTACAACCGCACCCGTTGGCTTGTCGTTGATGTAAAAGTTGCCAGCTGCATTCCGCAATGCGTTACTTGCCTGAACAATAACACGCCTGTCTCGGGCAAAAACGGCACCCGTAAGTGCATAAGGTGATGTCTGATCTACAAGCTTCAGGGTTTCATCAAAGGCTTGATCCTCGTAGACATAGATGCTAACCACAGGCCCAAAAATCTCCTCGCACATGGTCCGATAATGAGGATCCGAAACCAGAACAACCGTTGGCTCAATGAAGTATCCCTCCTCCGAACTACATTTCCCACCGGCAATAATCTCTGCATCGGAAGACTGTTCTGCCTCTGCGATGTAGTTTGAGATATTCTGGTAGGATTTCTGGTCTATGACGGCATTGACAAAGTTCGAAAAATCTTCCACTGATCCCATCTTCACCTCATCCAATTGCCCCATAAGGGCTTCCCTGGTAATATTCCATTGAGATCTGGGCAAGTACACACGTGAGGCGGCAGAGCATTTCTGCCCTTGATATTCAAATGCTCCGCGCACGATGGCAGCAGCTACGACATCCGGGTCTGCGGATGCGTGCGCGAGAATGAAATCTTTTCCGCCGGTTTCGCCTACGATACGAGGATATGTGTCATAATTGGCGATATTGGTGCCAATCGTTCGCCACATATGCTGAAAGGTGCCCGTGGAGCCGGTAAAATGAAGTCCCGAAAAGCTTGAGTGTGCCAGCACTGGATCCCCAATCACCGGGCCGGAACCGGGAACCATATTGATCACTCCCGGAGGGAGTCCAGCTTCTTCGAGCAACTTGTAAATGAAGTATGCCGAGTAGACAGAAGTGGAGGCTGGTTTCCAGATCACGGTATTTCCCATCAGGGCTGGAGCGGTTGGCAAATTCCCTGTAATGGAGGTAAAGTTGAAAGGTGTTACTGCAAACACAAAACCTTCCAGCGGGCGGTATTCCAGTCGGTTCCAGACTCCTGGGGCAGAGTAGGGCTGCTCCTCATAGATTTCGGAGGCATACTCTACATTGAAGCGGAAGAAATCAATGAGTTCACAGGCGGCATCAATTTCTGCCTGATAGGCATTCTTGCTCTGGCCAAGCATTGTTGACGCGTTGAGCACATCTCTCCATGGACCAGCCAGCAGTTCTGCCGCCCCGAGAAAGATGGCAGCCCGATCAGTAAAATCCATCTCTGACCATGCCTGTCGGGCTTCCAGGGCGGAGTCAATGGCCCGATTCACCTCTCCGGTTCCGCACTTGTGTACGGTACCGAGGCGATGATTCAATTCATGCGGGGGGCGAATCTCTTCAAGATCTCCTGTATGCACAGCATTGCCATGGATAAAGGCTGGGATTTCCAGTTCCGTTCGCTTGAGCTCACGCAGTTTCGCCTGTAAAGAGCTGCGCTCCGAGGAGCCTGGTGCATAATTCAGGACCGGTTCATTGATTGCTGTTGGTATAACGGGCTTGCTGTTATTCATCAAATGTGTGACGGATTAGTTTAGAGCAGGTTTGATCAACATATAGAAGAATGTGAGGTTATACTTCTCAAACATCGCAATTTTCCATATTGCTGAGGCATGGATTCAGATAATTTCGATGTACTTGCCACAGTTCATTTTCTCTGAGTGCTGATCCAGTGTCCTTCAAAAGTTTCATAGCATGGCGATACCTTCGTGGATCTCAGATCAACGAGAGTGGAAGCAGATTTCTGCGCTTTATTTCCGTTGTAGCCATAGGCAGTGTTGCTCTTGGTGTTGCCACTCTTCTGCTCGCACTTGCTGTTGTACGCGGGTTTAGCCAGGAGATTGAAGCCAAGATTGCCGGATTCGGTGCCCACGTACAAGTCGAAAGTATTCGGCATACTCCCCTGAAGCAGGCAACTGAACTTATGGGCAGGATACGGGAGCAGGACGAAGTCGTTGCGGTTCAGCCCGTGGTCACAGAATTTGTTCTGCTCAGAAGATCCGGTCAGGACATTGACGGGGTAGGGCTATGGGGAACAGACCGCCTCCCTGATTATCTGCAAAAGCACCTCATGGCTGGTTCAGGAAATCTGGAACCTGCTACAAATCCTCAACTGATTATCGGCAATCTTCTTGCGGAGAAACTTGATCTTTCAACTGGTGATCGTGTGATCCTCCTCTCCACGAGGAATTTGACCAATACCAAAAATCTCTTTCAGGCAAGGCCACGACTCAAGCAGTTTGAGATCACAGGCATTTATGAAACCGCGTTAGCGGATTTTGATGAGACGTACGTATTTACGGACATTAACACAGCAAGGCAGCTGCTTGATTACATGCCTGATGAAGTAACTCGCTTTGATGTGATGCTTCAAGATGTAACGACAGCCGAATCTGTATCATTACTTCTTGAAGAATCATTGGGACTAGGTGTTTTGGCGCGGAGTATTTTCGAGATATACCGGGGATTATTTGCCTGGGTTGACCTTCAGGAAGCTATTATCCCGCTTGTGATCAGTGTACTCATCCTGGTTGCTGCATTCAATGTGATGGGGGCACTCCTGATGATTGTTTTGGAGAAGACCAGGGAAATCGGAATCCTGGCCAGTATGGGAGCATCTCGCAGAGACATTCAGCAACTGTACTTGCGTGTGGGTTTTTTTGTGGGCGGGTTGGGAACCATAACAGGACTGGTTCTGGCGTGGGGCTTGGCTACAATACAATCACATTACGGGATTATAGGTTTGCCGGCAGAAGCGTATTACATGGATACTGCCCCTGTTTCTCTGCATCCAACTGATTTTGTGCTCGTCGCAGTGGTATCGCTTGCATTATGTCTGCTGGCTTCGTATTTCCCTGCCCGCATTGCCTCACGGATTTCGCCTCTGCGTATCTTGCGGTTTCAATAGGGGCTATTGATTTGGGAAGCGTATTTGGCTACGGGCAAGGAGTGGGACATCACACTTCTCATTCCTCAATCTGTCCCGGGGAACCTCGCCTCTGTACCTTCTTACAGAATGGTCAAATCACTGTGAGTTTATGCTTCTACTAGCCCCAGAGTGTCCCTCAGAAATTTCTGTTTCAAGAGACGACTCGGATCATTTTCTAAAAGCATTTCGTGCTGGCTTTTGTAGGTGCTTACATGCTTGGTATAGTAGGAGTGATAAAGTTACCCTCCACACAAGCATTCCCCTGAGGTATCCACCATACCTGCGCTTGACCCACTGGGAGCTTAGCAAGTCATCAGGAGTCATCTGATTCTTACGAATCCTCTCTTCCCATAGCCTCCGGTTACGGTTGTAGTATTCCAGACTGGAACTTCCGTGCCAAAGGAGACTCTACGGTAGCATCTTCAAGGCTAAAATAATTGGGATCGTAGGCTACTGGATACTTATACGGAGTAGGGCGATGAAGTCCATGCTCTCTCTCCTGTCTTTCTCTCTCAGCTTTCTGTGCCTTCTCTTTAATACGGGCAAGCTCAGGATCATCAGCCACTTTGCAATTGTGCGGAGTAGGATGATGAAGTCTGATCTCTCTTTGTTTTGTTATGGGTTGCATGTTTCCGCAGATTTGTAATACATTTACAGCGATGAACAGAAACCTCTTTCTTTTGTTCCCCTAGAGGTGAGTTGAAAGTTGCTAAGCCTTAATTTCATCAGTGGGTTTCCAGCCAAAATCGGTCTCAGTTATTGAGACACCAGGGTTACCGTAAGGATCAAGAGACGCAGTTAGCGTTCCAGATATCCTAAATTCTGATGCTGATCGTAAACTCTCAACGATGGCACTGGTTACCGAAAAATCAACTTCAATGGCTTTCTCGCTTAGACATCTATTGATTGCTTGTTGCGCGAGATTCTCCCAAGTGTTTAGCAAAATAGAATTCGGTGTGTTTTGCGGCAACCGAAGTGGGGGAAGCGGCCGCACTAACTCAGCAACTCTTGGATCTTTTGAGTAGAGATGCAGGGCGTTGAATGGCTGTCTAAATTTCATGTATTCCTCAATACCGAGATAGGCATTCCAGATAAATGCTTCAAGCTCTTCATCTGGCTCGGCTACTCGGAGTTTCAACTCTTTTGCCCTGGAACGAGACACTGCATCGGCATGATCAAAGAAACTTTTGTTCAGATTTTCGGCAATTTCTCTTGCCTTAGGTTTCTCTTCTGCCTCGGTCATATGTAGAAGAAGCAACCTTTCTCCAATGGAAGATGACAATTCACTTGCACGCTTGGCCGCCCCTATATTAACTGGATCCACAGCGGAAAACAGTTTTTCAATGATGGCTGAAAGATGTACCTGTTCGCTTATTTTAACTTCACTGGATAGAAAACGTAAAAATGCTCCGACATCTTCATAAGCAAAGTGTCTGGGGGCCTTGTCTGGTTGAAAAACGGTCATCTGAGGATCAATCGGCCCCAATGAGGCATGAGGATGCATTATAATCTCATCTCCTCCCAGAGCAAACAAGGTTGCTGCACTGAACGCCATGTAGGGCACAAGCACGTAAACCTTCTTAAATCGCTCCCGCAAAATAGACATCAACTTCCATGCAGTAAGAGCATCACCCCCAGTGCTGTGGACCAGAACATCCACCTCCTCGTCTGAATCTGAAATCAAATCAATCTGATCAATGAATTCTCTGACGGCATCTCCTGTGATTTGAGCGGGAATCCCCAGCCGTGTGCTGGTCACATAGACAATGAGGGGGCGGCCGCGGTAGTCTTCAATAGCTTTATATATTTTTCGTCTTTTGCTGAGCTTCATAATTTTTATGCGAATCAAGAAGTTTATTCCAGGAGATGTACCTAGTGTCTGTCCGAAAATTCAGAATATCGCCAATATATGCCGTTTAGAGAGCGTATGAGGGGTTTTTGGAGATATTTTTTTGGTATTTTTCCTGACGAAGATGGAAACCCTTTAGCGGATTGGAGCATGAAATCTCCGAACAGCATCCATAAACACGCAATCTTCGTGCAAGATTTCCCCGAATCTCTCATAGCGAACAAGCATCTGAATCGCGCCATACATGACGCTGTGGGGCAAAATGCCCCTGAAATCCCCCGTATTGGGGGTTGCTGTGAATTTTCGGACAGACACTACCTACACTCTCAGACATGTCTTGGTGGATCGGAATCCTACCTCTACAATCTTTTTATCCAGAATCTAACAATATATCAGAGGTATTGTTACCCTAATAAGATTTACCATGCTAAGGTAAGTATGGCTTTATTTGATACCGCCATGAACATTTCCCGAATATTTGCTCAGAAATGGAGCAGCATGTCTGCGATACCTGACCCAAACAAAAAACACCAATTTTCCCATCTGAAAGCAGAAGTGCTTTCCCAATGGATTTTCGGAAAGGACTTCTATTGTCTACCTCTTTAGTATGCTTAAAATCCGATCTTCCGGGTTCGGGTGAGTGTCGGGATTGAATGGCTTGCCCGAAATCTTCTCAAAGAGATCAATATAGCGTGTAGATACCTGAGCCCGGAACTCATCTGGAAGTGCGGGTGCTGACTGTCCTTCTTGTCCATGAAAACCATGATCCATGAGCCATTCACGTACGAATTCTTTTGAGAGTTGCTGCTGAGGTTTTTCCTGTTTCAGAAGGCCTTCATAGGGTTCCAGATAAAAGTAGCGTGAAGAATCAGGAGTGTGAACTTCATCAATCAAGACCCATTTTCCGTTGAGAGCTTGTCCAAATTCATATTTGGTGTCAACCAGGATGAGCCCCTGAGCAGCTGCAAGCTCAGTGCCTCTCTGAAATAATGCCAGCGAGACTTCTTCCAGTTGATCAAACGTTTTTGCCTCAATCAGTCCCTGAGCAATGGCTTCTTCACGACTGATATCCTCGTCATGACCAACCTGTGCTTTTGTCGTGGGCGTAAGAATTGGCTTGGGCAGCCTGTCGTTTTCCTTCAGTCCCTCAGGCAGGGACTTCCCGCAGAGTATGCGTTTTCCTGTCCTGTATGTTCGCCACGCATGACCAACGAGATAGCCTCTTACCACAAATTCAAGTTTTCCAGGAGTGCATTTTCTCGCAATCGTGACATTGGGATCTGGTACCTCCAGAATGTGATTGGGTATTATGTCACTGGTTGCTTCAAAGAAAAAAGCCGCCAGTTGATTGAGTACTTGACCTTTGAACGGGATAGTTTGATCAAGGACTTGATCAAACGCAGAAATCCGATCAGTAGTAATCATAATGAGACGATCTCCCTGCTCATAGGTATCTCGGACTTTGCCTTGATACTTGGTGCCCAGATCAGAAAAATCTGTTCCGGTTAAGGTCTTGTCCAATTGATGGTTGATTATTTTGTTATGCATTTGTATCTAGTGTTCGGTTGTATTTGCTGGACCGTCGTACTCGCAGTTCAGCTATGATTTTATGATCTATCCTGACTGGATCTGAGGGATTTTGCTGACGGGCAAGCAGACGCTCGGCAGCCAAGCGTCCAGTTTCTTCAATGCGCTGGTCAATACTGCTTAATCCAATGTAGTAGCTGGTCTTGACATCATCATATCCGACCAGAGCGATATCCTCCGGTACACGCTTGCCTGCATCCCGTATCGCCTTCCATGCACCAATTGCGTGTACATCGCTACTGGCAAGTACAGCTGTAACTGGCGGAGATATCTTCAAGAGATTATTCATCGCCTCAAATCCATGTTCTTCACTAAAGCCTGCATGCTTGATGGTTCTGCCACTTTGAATCAGACTCTCATCAAACTTTATCTGGTATTCATCCAGTGCTTTCCTGTAGCCCTGAATTCGCTGGAGTTGCACATAGCCATCCGTGTAGGCACGTATGAGTCCGATTCTACGATGTCCTCTTTCCAGAAAATGCTTGGTAGCTTCTTCGGCACCAACAGTATTATCCCAGTAGAAGCAGTCAAACTCCGTATGATGATTTCCGATGAGAATGACCGGAGCATAAAATGCTTTCAGCTTTTCTGCCAGGTGAGGCATGACAGGTATCCCCGCTAGAATCAGACCATCTACTTTCCCTCCTTTCAGCTTGCTTTGCAAACGCTCATGAGGATCCGTACTTCCAAGATCAAAAAGAAGCAGATCGCATTCTTCATCAACATCAGCAAGAACTGATCGGAGTCCCTTGAGAAGTGAATTGTGAAATGCAGTGGTCACCGTAGGAGTTGCTATTGCAATCAGGCTTGAACCGCTCTGTGCCAGAGACCTGGCCACACGGTTTGGAAGATATTTTAGCTCATCAATCACATCAAGAACATGCTCTCTGGTGTCTTTTGCAACATCGGGAGAATCATTCAATACACGGGATACGGTTGAGATTGCGACTCCAGCCTGGCTTGCAACTTCATAAATTGTGACTGGTGACTTGGATCGTGCCATTTGGATATTTCTGTGGGATGTGGTGCAAAATAATTCACTTGTACTATATTGTGAATGCACCTGTTCTTATCCAAGACGATGGCAAGTATAGCCTTTGAGGAGGTCCGGAAAGTTTATGATAACGGTCATCTGGCTGTTGACAGGTTGAATTTCACCATAGAAGATGGTGAACTAATGGCACTAGTAGGACCATCTGGTTGTGGCAAAAGCACTACACTTCGTATGATTGCCGGTTTGGAATCCGTCACGGGCGGATTTATCCGAATTGATGACCGGGTAGTCAATGACATTCCGTCCAAAGACAGGGATGTGGCAATGGTGTTTCAGAATCATGCACTTTACCCACACATGACTGTCTTCAATAATATAGCCTTCGGATTGAAGCTGAGGAAATACCAGAAGGCTGAAATTCGAGAGCGGGTAGGGGAGATAGCAGAAATTCTGGGCATTACAGATATATTGGACCGAAAGCCCAGGCAGCTATCTGGTGGAGAACAACAAAGGGTGGCAGTGGGGCGTGCCTTCGTTCGTAAGCCCAAAGTATTTCTGCTTGATGAACCACTGTCAAACCTGGATGCCAATTTGCGTGTCCAGATGCGGACGGAATTGGCATACTTGCAAAGGAAAATGAATGCCACGATGATTTATGTTACTCACGATCAGACAGAAGCGATGAGTTTAGGGGATCGGATTGCCGTAATGAGCGGGGGAGTTATTCAACAAATAGATGATCCTGTCACACTCTACAGCCAGCCTCAGAATAGATTTGTTGCAGGATTTATTGGTAATCCGGGGATGAATTTTATGAATGGTTCATTGGAAAAGGAGGGTGGGGGATGGAGGTTTATATCCCAGTATCGTGAACTGTGCGTCCGTATTTCCCTGGCTCCACATGCGGTAGCCCGTGATCATCATCAGGTTGTACTTGGTTTCCGCCCTGAGCACGTCAAGCCAGTCGTAAATGCTCATGCCGATCATGCGGATGGTATTTTTGAAGCAGAGGTTGTATTTGAAGAGCATTTGGGGGCTGAATCTTTTGTATATGCAAAAACACCTTCAGGTACATTCACGGCCAAGGTCAATGGTACCTCCAATTTCGGAATTGCAAGGCAGTTGAAGTTTGAGCTGGACTGCTCACACATTTATCTGTTTGCTTCTGAAACGGACAACCTTATTCCTATTGGACATAATTTGGGGTAGGAGTATAAATATACAGGGCAAAGTAGAGCACTTGGTCAAATTTCAGGCGTTAGATGGATAACGATTAAGAATAAAAGTTCTACTGTAATTGGTGTGAATCGCTCAAATTCAGGTTACACGCAAACCACATGCAGTTATGAATTCAGTGTTTTCAACAGATGCGGTGGAAGCAACCTATACGTTAGTTGTTTCGGTAGAGAAATCCTCAATTATATCTTCAAGTATTTTGATGAGGAATCGTCTGGACGCGCATGCGTATACTTGCTTGTCGTCGTAAGAGACTGGTGCCCAAGGGTTTCCTTTACTAAATGAACAGGTGCTCCGTGGTCAAGTGCATGAGATGCGTGTGCGTGTCGAAGCCAGTGCGGTGAAACATTCTGACTGAAACCCGCACTCTTGGCAGCGTCTCGCACGATTCGCCATATCTGCTGTCGGGAGAGAGGGCCTCCTTTACGTGATCGAAAGACTGGATGATTTGACTGCACATCTTTAGTTTCCGATTTTAACTCCATCAGTTCCGCCCATACTGAAGCAGGGAGTAGCAAAGTTCGCGTCTTATTTCCCTTGCCAAGTAGAGATATCTGCCCCTGTTGATTGTCATTGCGGGGAATTACGGCCCCCCAATAAAGACGTGCCAGCTCTGAGACACGTGCACCGGAGGCATAAAAAAGTTTTAGGAGTACGAGATTGCGTAGAGTACTTGCCTGGTGGAAAATTTCTGTAATATCCTCCTCTGACAATATGCGCTCACTCAACTTTTCAGGAATATCAGGAAGAGTTACAGCTGCCCCTACATTGAAAAGAAGGTATCCGATTCTGTGAGCAAAGCTAAACAGACTTTTGACCGCGGCCAGTTTACGTGCCTGCGTAGCAGGAAGAGCACCTTGCCTTTTTAAGTGATCAACCCAGTCCCAGAAATGTTGCAACTTGACCTCGCCAAGAGGTAAGTCTACAAAGTCTACGAACTGTGCAACATCCCGAGTATAGGCCTCTTGTGAATGCGGGCTTTTTCCCTGTAACCACAGGTTGATCAGATGCACATCATCATCTGCCTGACTGGATCTTGGAGAACTGACTGGTACAAGCATCAACTGATTGGTCTTGCCTTGAACACTGTACGCTATTGGACACAGACTAGTACCACAGTCCTGTGGTGCAACTAAATACAATCTAAATCGGGAGCCATAAGTATCAGGCTAGTCCAAGGAACTATGACTTTCCGTAACCACTTTTCAAGCTGTTCATACCCCAGATCACCCTTAGCGATAAGGGCGAATTTCTCGAAAATCTCAACATCCTCTCTGTGATCATACCATAACCACTTTTCTGCAGGAGAGCCTCAGCTAGATATAAAGCCGTACGTTTATTTCCGTCTAGAAAGGGATGACTTGATATAATCCCATGGCGGAGAGTAATTCGTTTTGCCCGATCACCGCGGAATGATCTTCCACGGCCATACGGTCGCCTTTCAGAGCGTCCTCCAATGTGACCTTGTAGTGCTCCCTAGTGATCGGCCAACAGTCTTAATGCTTCCGCCCTCCGTACCTTGACCTCTTCAAAGATTTCCCTGGTTTTCAGGTCAACTCTCCCAGGCTTCCAGACGAACCGGTCATCGCCCTGTGTAGCATTGTGCTTTTCTCCGTTTTGTTTGACCTCTACCTTAGTCACAGGTACTTGGCTTTGCGTGCTTGTTTGCGGTTTCATCAGATTTTTGGAGATTTGGTCGGACTGTACCTAAGTATACGAAAAAAGTGCGACATAACCCGTATGCGCAAAGATACACACAATGATACATTTTGTTTCCGATGAATTCTCAATGTAACATAAGGATAATTATGTTACATTGTTTGTCCGAAAACAGAGGGTGTTCCCAAAATCGCCACAGGGCAACCACATCCTCGTTCGCCAGAGAAAACCGATCCCTCACAACTAGAGCTCATCAAGAGCTCTTCTTCTTGTGCACCTCGTGCAGTGAAGCCTCATACCCGTATTTGGAAGCACACTGGACGGGCAGGACAGGTGACTGTGTTCCTCCTCTTTGGCTGTATGCGGGGCGGTTCCAGTTCTGCATGATGAGTTAAATCCCGAACCAACTCGCTGAAATGACTCAACAGCGACCAGCAAAGATACTACCCTGTCTCCTCGTTTCGCGGAGCATCTGATACAGGGAATGCTTGTCAGATGAGCGCATGCTTCTATTCGTAGGTTGCGCAGACGGAAAGAGAACTCCTACACCCGGCGTGATATGCGCCTAAACACCCTCAGGGTAATACTTCTGACTCAACCGGGATTTTTCAGGAGGTTCTTTTAACAAATATAGCCAAATATGAAGAAAACAGAACACAATAATGCTCTTTCTCACGAGAATTTAATCTGGAAATCGCTATCCTAAGCGTGGCAAATTGTAGCGCATAATCATCGGGACTGGATTCCAGTAGATTGCATACATATCTTTCCCATCCCATGAAACAGCAATACTGAGGGCATCGTGCTTTATTTTCAAAGCAGCAAGTGGAGTGCCTGACCAAGAGAAAACGAAGACAGTTCCAGCTGGTGTGAAAGTAAAAGTCCCCGATCTTCTCCTTATCTCCTCTTCTGTCATGCCTGAGTACAAGGTAAAAATTAAATCATCAGTGACCGCAAGACTGGTGTAACTCCGGACTGTTTCCGGGTCAATAGAGAGCCATTGGTTACCTTCTTTATCACCATGTAGCGTATACACTGGCTCGTCAAAGCCTGGTCCTCGTATGGCATGAAGTAAACCTGTAGCATTGAATATCTCAATCAGGTCTGTATTGCGTGATGCAAGAACGATCAGACTCCCCTCAGAATTGGTCTGAGCTTTTGCCTGATATGCATGTTGCCGAACAGGAATTGGAACCTTGGATTCACCTGGCGGGTGTGTTCCGATAAATCGGGTAAATACCCCATCCGGACTGTATATGGCCATTCGTCCATTTTCAAGAAATCCTGTAGAGGCGATACTGTCTCCGCTGATCCGAACGGGGCTCAGTGGAAAACCTGTACCTTGGAGCCTAACACTTTTTCCGGTTAATCCTTCCATACCAAATTGCTTCATAATGTAGGATGACCCACCCTCATATACCCAACCTCTGTCGCTTCCTGGCTTAAAATCTATTGACCATACGCCAGCAAGTTCACGAGGCCCACTACCTTTACTTCCTATCCACTTTACAAATTCTCCAGTGTTACGATCAAACACGATTAGAGGCCGCACCATTTCGGCATCCCCAACGTAGAGATAATTCTCGTCCGTTACAATCCTAAACGGTGCTGCGAGAGAATCAGAGCTCGTAAATAGTTCACCTTCCAAAGTGTAACTAGATCCTCTTGCAAAAATCCCGTATGACGAAGAAATGTCGCTCTGAGAGTGCTTACAGGCACATGGGGTAAGGTATACAGATATTTTTGCAAGATCCTCAACTAGTCAGAGTATCCGAACTGAACTGAATAGCCGAATCACCATACCAATAGTCAGTACCAGTCCCGACACACCCCATGCACCACCCTGCAATCCCGAGAACAAATAGGAGTTTCTGGAGTTCTGCAGTCAGGGAATTCATCTCGAGCTTCTTGCAAAATAGCAATTTAAAGCATTTAACCCGTTTCTGAGACTCAAGTTCCCTTGATTTTTACCAGACTCGGGGGTTTTTCAGAATTGGGAGGCTTTTTCTCGGAGAGTGCGTTTCACTGAACAACTAACCTACGGAGGTGTGTATGCTTCTTTTAGATCGAATCAAACAGTTTACGCTTGCCTGTCAGGAGGAGATCTTCTCGGAGTTGGATGCGTCGTTTGGTCCTTTGCCCGGACGCTACCAACTCTTTGTGTTGGCTTTGGAGATAGTGTATATGGAGGACTTTCTGCCGTCCCAGTCGCGCGGCAGCCGAGGTCGTCCCCTGGCCCATCGTACTTCCATCGCGAAGGCGTTTTTAGCCAAGATGATCTCCCAGATTCCCACGACCACTGTCCTGCGAGAGCGTCTGCTGATGGATCGCATTCTTCGGTCTTTGTGTGGGTGGTCCCGCGGGGTGCGATGTGCCCAGCGAGTCTATCTTTTCACGGGTGTTCCAGGAATTTTCCGAGAGCGAACTGCCGACCTGGATCCATGAGGCTCTGATCAAAGGATGAAGGCTTGTTCATTTTCCTGACAGGAAACAAATTCTGGGGCATTTCATTTAGCCTCCCGCTGTAGCCTGATTTTATTCACACTCAAACCGTGTTTTTGACACAGACTCGCTACAATGTCCACAGTACTTGATGTTGCGGCTTACATTCTGGAAAGGAAAGGGGCCGTTCTCGTATGGAAGTTGCAGAAACTGGTATACTACAGCCAGGCATGGTCTCTTGTATGGGATGATCAACCTCTGTTTTCAGAAGAGATCCAAGCATGGATCAATGGCCCCGTGTGCCCTGATTTACATGAGAAACACAAGGACAAATTTGAACTCGAGAAGCTAAACTCTGGTGACTCCAACAATCTGAATCAAGAACAGAAGGAAACCATAGATGCAGTTCTGGATTCTTATGGTGACCAAGCACCGCACTGGCTCAGAAATTTGATATGTACAGAACCTCCGTGGAAAAAAGCCCGTGAAGGCCTTTCCATGAGAGAGCGGGGAAATTCGGTGATTACCATTGATTCAATGGCAGATTACTATGGAAGCATCAATCAATCTGACGCTCTCCCCGAAGATGTCCAAGCGTAAGAAAGGATTCCCACCGACGCGTATACCCGGCTCAGTGAAGAATATAAATATGGATCGTTTGAGTGATGTGCAACTCAAGCAAAATTCTCGCAGGTTTGAATGGTCCCTAGACATTGCTGAATTCTCCGGCAGATGGGGACTGACAACCGATGTCTTCAAGAATAAATGGTGTGACAGGAAGAACGGGTTACTAAAAGCTCTCTCTGATCGGGAGAGTATGAAATGGTCCGAAATCGCTAATCAGGTCGGTGGTCGCAGAAGTGGAACTAACAGCCACCATGTGTCCGTCAATGAGCTTGCGAAAGAGGCCCAGAGACATCTGAAAATGATCTTCCTGGAAGACTTGGATGAGATATACTCTCTGCGGATTAAAGGAAAAGAGAGGTTGTATGGTCTAGTCGTAGACTCTGTCTTGTATATCTTGTGGTATGATCCTAACCACGAAGTATATCCACAAAAACGCTGATCAATCTCGTTCAGCTTGTCTTCGGGTGATGTCATATCACTGGAAGAAGGATAAAGGCTTATTCAGTTTTCTTGACAGGAAACAAATATTGAAACATTTCATTGCACCCTACTGCACAAGGTTTGGTTTTAATCGCAATTGAGCAGTATTCTGACATACAAAATCGCTGAACACAAACCCATTACAATGCCCACAGTACTTGATGTTGCGGCTTACATTCTAGAGAAGGAAGGCCCTATCACCGCATGGAAGCTACAGAAGCTGGTGTACTATAGTCAGGCATGGTCTCTTGTATGGGATGAGCAACCGTTATTTCCAGAAGAGATTCAAGCGTGGCTTAACGGTCCTGTATGTCCTGATTTGTACGAAAAACATAAGGGAAAATTCAAGATTGATACGGTTCAACCCAGCAATCCACAGAATTTGAGTCAAGATCAGAAAGAAACTGTGGATGCAGTTCTGGGATTCTATGGCCCCCATTTGCCACACCGGCTAACGAATTTAACATACACAGAAAAACCGTGGATAGAAGCTCGGAAGGGACTTTCCACCAGAGAGCGGGGAAAGTCCGTGATTACCCTTGATTCAATGGTAGACTACTATGGTAGCATCTACGAATCCGAAACCCTTCCCGAAGATGCCTGCACATGAGCATCAGAGTTTCTCTGTCATCCAGAAACTCTGCAAGAGGCTCCCTACATCTCGAATGTTCAATCCAAGAGTTTCTTCAAACCAACAGTGTGATTGCAATAGAACTGTTTTTGCTCACACAGAGCATGCCACACGTCCTATCTGATTCGTACGAAATTTCCTGTATGCACAAAGCGTCCTTCGGAAGAATCAGCCGTCAGACGATACAGGTATGCCCCTGAGGGAAATGTCATCCCACGCAGAGTGATTTCTTGCCCCGAGCCAGCAGGCAGGTCAGCCGTTGGTAGCATGAACACACGCCGCCCTGTCATGTCCAGAACTTCTACTTCCACATGTGCAGACCAGGGAAGATCAAATCGAATGCTGGCTTCATCCTGGAATGGGCTCGGGTAACTGGGATAAACAGTGAACTCTGCGGGCAAGGCATCCTGCTCCGTGGAGACGGAAGAGTATATCTCAATCGTAAATGCCGACTTTCTTTGCACTTCACCGGTCGCATCAATTGCCGTGTAGGTAAAAGATGTCACAGGAATCGCTTCTGTAGGCACGCCACTCAGTGTTCGTGTAGAGGCATCAAAACTTAGTCCCGATGGCAGTGAGGGGGTGAGTGTATATGTGATTGGCGGATGTCCTGTGTCAGCCTTTGGCAGAACCAGCGGAGCAACGGGACGCATCAGTGGATAGGACTGGTAATCAAGCATATCACCAGAAAATGCCCCATTGCCACATGTAGGACCATACATGATCGAAATTGATCCCAGCCACACTTGAAACTCATCGTCCGAAGGGGCACAGACCCCGGAAAGTCCGAACGAGAGTGTAGTAAGATTTTGCAAGTCCATCAGACACCTGGGCAAAGAGCCTGTGAGGTTGTTCTCGCCCAGGTACAGAACCTCCAACCGCGACAGCTGGCAGAGTTCGGGCGGAACTTCACCGGACAGCTGATTGCTGCTCAGATCCAGATATTCCAGATTCGTCAGCTTTCCGATCTCCCGGGGGAGCCTAGCCAGTTGATTCCCTTGCAGTCTCAGGTCCCGAAGATTCGACAGGCTCCCGAGTTCTGGCGGAAGTATCGTGAGGTGATTCCCCTGCAGTCTCAGGATCTCCAAGTTCGAGAGATTCCCAAGTTCCGGCGGAAGCGTGGACAACTGATTTTCTCCCAGATGCAGTTTTTTCAGATTTGACAGATTTCCGATCTCTAGGGGGAGCCCCGTCAGCCAGTTGCCTTTCAGATGGAGAATATTCAGACTGGCCAACTTCCCGAATGCGGAAGGAACTCCGCCCCTCAGTTGATTTCTTCCCAGGGAAAGTTTCCGTAATTTGGACAGGTTCCCAAGTTCTGCGGGAAGGCTCCCCCTCAGATTGTTTCGCGACAGCTCAATCTGGGTCAGTGCCCCGTTTTCCACGGTAAGCCCGTGCCACTGTGCAAAATGTCCCACAATCGGAGGCATGGTTTCAGTATCCCAACCAGATTTGTTCTTCCACTGATCTCCGCCCGTGGAAGTATAGAGCATATGTAGCGATTGATGATGGACTACAATAGACTCGTTAAGTGCACTCAGTACATTCACATACCCGCCACCTAATATACCAGCATAAGAAGGGTTTTCTGCATCTATACTTTCACTCGTGAGATGAATACGCTCCCGAATCATGTCAGGAGTCCAGGCGGGATACTTCGTTTTGATCAAGGCAGCTACACCAGAAACCAATGCGGCTGCAGGTGAAGTTCCGGTAGCATGGCCATAGATATTTTCACGCAAAGTTGTATATATGGAGGTACCGGGAGCGTAGACATCTACCCTCGTTCCGTAGTTTGAATACCATGTAAGTTTCCGTGTCTCCCTCTCGGTTGCCCCCACCGACAGAACTCGCGGATGCCATGCGGGGTAGCGGCGACGGTGATATTCCAGATTTTTGCTGTCATTTCCCGTTGATGCTACAATAAGTGAACCCATATCCGTGGCCAACTCCAGGGTTTGATCCATAAGACGAGCACTCTCAACGCTAACTGTACTGCCCCAGCTTGTATTGATAATATCTGCTCCATTGGTAGCGGCATAAAGAATCCCTTCATATCCAAAACATGCCCCAACCTGCTCATTTGAGCTAACACAACCTGCATGAACATGCATGATGTCCGCATTCCAGGCCGCCCCCGAGATCCCCACGCCATTGTCTGTTACAGCTCCCACAACTCCTGCCATAGATGTTCCATGCTGGATATTTGCAGGAGTATTCGCAATGGGATCATTGCTGGTCTTGTGGCGAAAATTAACCCCATGTACATCGTCCACAAATCCATTCTTGTCGTCATCTATTCCATTGTCTGCAATTTCGTCGGGGTTTGTCCATACATTTGCCAGCAGGTCTTCATGTTGCCATTCGCCTCCATTGTCTACAATCGCAATGACTACTCGGGGCGAGCCGTCTTCCCCCTTGACTATATTCCATGCCTCAGGTAACCGTAAATGTCGCAGATGAGGTGAGTCATTAAATTTGGGATCATTGGGTACAGTCTCATCGAACCGGAGGGCATCCATGCGGTTAATCACTACCGGTTCTGCATAGACCACGCCTTGGACCAAGTCCAGATCATCAGCAACCTGTTCAGGTGCAGTATGTGAA
Source organism: Rhodothermales bacterium (assembly GCA_965203305.1). Taxonomy (GTDB): domain Bacteria; phylum Bacteroidota; class Rhodothermia; order Rhodothermales; family Bin80; genus Bin80. Next base: position 1,783,038 of record OZ241874.1, read on the forward strand.
TGATAACGCATGTAGTATGTCCGCCGCAGTGCCAGAAGATTTTTTCGGGTTTTGGGGGTAGGCTCTACATAATCCAGAAACGGATATACTCGTTCCAGAGAGTACATCTCATATTGATCAGCCCTGTGGTTGAATTCCTGAAGTTCGGTGCGAGTCTCCGCCTTGTGAGCGACCTCTGGGGCGAATTGAACGGCAACCACTCCTGGCATATATCCAGAAACATCCTGTCCCAGAGATACGGAGACATTCCAGAGGGAAGCAAGTGAGAACAGAAAAAATATACGAGGCATGATTTTGATACGAAATTGAGGAACCAACATGCCAAAGATATGAAAAACGCTACACACTGCCCGATACCTCGCATTCAGGCCAGTAATTATAGCACCATGCCGCACTGACCATGCCCCGAGATCATTTCCCGAAAGAATTACAATCCAGTTACGCATACAATAACATGCAATGCAAAGGATATAGAACACGAGTCCTTGCATGATCATCAAACTGACACTCCCTGATGCTGGAATCACTGCTTGGACCAGAAGGGTATGGCATATCAGCACGACCGCAGAGTGCTTCTGGCGATGCTGAAATTACCCACGAGTGTGCAAGGAACTAGCCCCTGTACAGCCTCTTTCATATTCGCCGAGGACATGCTCCGAGTATTTGCGAACTAGATCCGCTATTGTTCGTTTATCCGCGATCATGAAAATGCTGATTCCTAAATGACTGGATTGTCCGAAGATCATGTTCCTGAAATCACAGTGCAGGAACTGAAATGCCTCATGGATGAAGATAAGAGGCCGTTTATCCTTGATGTACGGGAGGAATGGGAGTATTCCACCGCCAATTTGGAAGGACATCTGATCCCCCTGAAACAACTCTCTGATCGTCTGGACGAGCTGGGGCAGCATCGGGAAGATGATTTGATCGTAGTGCATTGCAGATCCGGAGGACGATCTGCTCAGGCAGTGAGATTCCTGAATGCTGTCGGTTATCCGAATGCCAGGAATCTTCGTGGCGGGACGCTTGCATGGAGCAAGGAAATTGATCCTGATCTGCCGACATATTAGCCTGCACAGCAATACCATCCATCCATGTAATTACGGGTCCTACTGCAACCGGCAAGTCCGCCTTGGGGCTTCGTCTGGCCCAGGTCCTGGACGGTGAGATCATCTCTGCCGATAGCCGCCAGATCTATAAAGAGCTTTCCATAGGAGCTGCCAAGCCTGCCGCCTGCGATCTGGAAAAGGTTCCACATCATTTCATTAATGAATTAAATCTGGGGGAGCTTTATTCTGCAGGCTTGTTTGCCAAGCAAGCCTCGGAACGAATTCATCAAGTTCTGTCACGCGGACGAACCCCCGTCGTTGTTGGCGGATCAACGCTGTATTTGCACGCACTAGTACATGGCCTGTCCCCCTCCCCGCCTTCTGACCCGGCTGTACGAGCGACGATTGAAAAACGACTTGAGAAGATTGGGCGAGAGGCACTCTATGAAGAGCTCTCCAAGGTTGATCCGCAGTCAGCCAGCAAGATGGATCCCTCCAAAACTTCTCGCATGATTCGTGCCTTGGAAGTCTTTGAGTTGACCCGCACTCCCCTGTCCGAATTTCACGGCAAGCTGATCCCTCCTGCTCATAAATTTCTGGTCACAGTGCTCACCCTTGACCGCCCTGCCCTGTATCAGAGAATTGAGGCGCGGGTTGATACGATGCTGGAAGCGGGGCTCATGGACGAGGTTCGCTCTATTCGTGCTCTGAATCTGGATCCAGCCCTTCCAGCCTTAAAATCAATTGGATACGAAGAACCAATGGGCTACCTGGATGGTCTGTATACTTGGCAGAAAATGACTGAACTTATCAAGCGAAACAGCCGACGCTATGCAAAACGACAGCTTACATGGTTTCGCCGCTATGGCACATATCGTCGAATTTCTTCCGAGAATTCACTTGAGGATCTGATTGGATTTTTTCTTTGTTGAAAGGTACTTTTCCTGCCCCGGTTAAAAGAGGTTCTACTGCAATTCCTGTGAATCATAATTCCGTTTTCCGTACACGAGTTCAGGACCCTGTGATCTGGTGCAAGTGATTCATTTTACGGCTAATATTTCAGGACAGTCCTGCAAGCCTGAAGCACCCCGATACACTGTCGTACCGGGGGGGGCTCCGTCTCGTTTTGCACAGTCTTCTTGGCTATTCTTATTTCACGAGCGTCATGCGTCCGGTCTTCACATGCGGGCTTTCTGCTCCCGTCGCCACTAGCCGATACAGGTAGGTTCCACTCGCCAGACGGGTCGCATTCAGTTCCACACTCCGGTTCGCCCCTGCTTCCATCTCCTGTGCCGGCAGCACCATCACTTCCCGTCCCAGCAGGTCCACAATCTGTACACTTACCTGTGCACGTTCCGGCAGGTCAAATTGAATTTTTGTGCTCGGATTAAACGGATTTGGATAGTTGCCGTGCAAGGCAAACTCTTTTGGGATTTCAACCCCTTCCGTCTCTGTATCTGTCACCACCAGTGTCGGGACGATCTTCCCGTTCCTGTCCACCCCCAGCATCGTCAGATCCCGTTTCGTCCCCGACAGATTTATCACCAGCGTCTGCCCTCCGTACCCGGACAGGTCCAGTTCGTAGAACTCCTCTACATCTCCATCTGCGGATTTCACCTGCATGACCTGCACCGACGGATCCAGTACGGCGTATCTCCGGGTGACCTCATCCAGCATCAGGTTCCCTGCCAGGGTCATCACCGGCATCACGGGATCGGTTAAGTCCATCACCTGTACGCTGGCTGCCCCCAGATCTGCCGATCCGTGTACCAGCCGCACCTCTGCCTTGCTGGCAACCGACGAGGCCATCCGCATGTCCAGCACCTTCAGCTTTGGATCCGCTAGGCTTCCGTGCAGAATCACGGCATAATTTCTGTCGTGCGTCAGCGACACCGTCGTATCCGTGATTGCCTGCGCTGCCGGAGCTCCCACCGGCTGGATCATCAGCACATGACTGCCTGCCCTCACCGGACGATAGGCTGTCGCATGCCGAAACATCAGACTGCTGCTGATGCGCACTTCCCCCAGATCTATCTCCATCGGAGCCGACCCAGGTGCAGGCACATTGTGAATGAACTGGACCATCGCCCGTCCCCCGCTCAGATCGGCCTGGTCAATCGGATTCTCACCCCCGTTCGCCGCAATCCCGAAGATCGCACAGCTCCCCAGACCAATCCCTTCCTGCGTCAGATTCACTACCCCGTTGATATACCCGTTCACGGCAAATGAATTCGCCTCCGCCTGCGCGGGAAGTCGCCCTGCCAGCTTCGGATGCTTCCATTCGCAATCCCACTGCACGATCCGCAGCCCCGTAATGTCCGTCACATTCCGGAGCCCGTCGGCGACAACCCGAAGATTCGTATTCGTCGGCAATTCTTCCTCCCCCAGATTCATCTTCCAGAAGATCGGGGCATGCACATCCAGAGTCAAGCTGCCTCCCGCCGCCGGAACTGTAAGGTTCTCCACAGGCCATGCCGGCATGGTTCCCTCTGGAACCATGATCGGAGACACCATCACGGCGGTCGTGTCATTCAGGTCCGAAGGCAGCTGCAGAATCAGTGGACGATAGTGCGACAGGGTATCCTGATCCGTTTTATGGTCCATTCCCACCGGGAACAGATACCCTCCGCTCGCGAACCCTGTGCCTGCGGTCCCCTGCAACAGGTCACGCACCACCGGCGTGGACGCATAGGACTGCCGAGAACCCCGCAAAATGCTTGCCTTGCAGGCCTCATCCCTGTCCGCTCCGCATTTGTTTCCTTCCTGTGCCGACAGCCGACCGCGGAGATCCTGCTCCCCCTGCACATTTTGCACCGTCCAGGTGTACACCTTGGTACTGTCACTGTATACTTTTCCCCGGCGAAGTATCAGGGCGGCATCCTTCTGCTGCGTGATATTGCTCTTGAGCCTGATCCCCTTCGGGTTGTCCACCACAACCGTATCCAGCTCTGTCTTTGCGGCGGTCATCACCTCCTGCCTCTCTTTCCCCTTGAACGCAATCTTCGCATGCAGCATCCCCGCCTTCCCAAAATGGAAGTCTCCGTGCAAGACCAGATGCGGAATCGCCGTGGTGCTCGTTTCCACTTCGTAGCGAACCGAGTCCTCTACCATATACGTCCCCATCACGGTCTTCGTCGTCTTGGGGCGCAGAGTCACCCCCACCGCAACACCACTTCCCATGTTTCTCCTCTTCTGCGTGAAATTTCCACGAATCTCCACATGATGCTCCCTGGATGATCTGACTCTCAGACCGCCCATGTCATGGAGCGTCAAATCTCCATCAAATACAATCTTCGCACCGTATGTAGAAAACGTAGCTGATCCCAGGATAACATCTGATTTGATGGTCACCTGTTTTCCGTTCATAACCACTATCCCCTCCATGGCCGACAGGCTGTCAATCACAAGCTCTACCTCTGAATCACTCGCGCCCAAGAACCGCAATATCCCGGCAGTATTTTCTGCAGTTCCACTTGCTTTCGGGGTTCTGGTCCCGTCAAAGGTTACTGTATCCAGTTTCCGGGCGTGGAAAATGTCGGTGTACCTGCTGCCTTTCGGCACATAAATATTCCCGTTCAGAATTCCATGAAGAAATAGCCTTGCGAAGGGAATCGTAGACAATGTAATGCCATTGCGCTTCTTCGTGTCTTCCGGGCCCAGCATCAGCGTGCCCGCTCCCAAATCTGCCATGGCATCCTTTTCGACTCTCATCTCTGCCGTGGCGTTGACATATTCGCCATCATTTACCCGCCCTAGCATATGCAAGTCTCCGCCGCTGGTCATCAGTTTGCTCTTGCCGCTCACCGTTACTTTGCCATGCACTACCATATTCTCTGCGTGCAATTCGCCCGCTGTGACCACCACGCTGTACCGGTTCACTTGGGTGAGTGCATCCCTGTCAGTATTGCTGCTTGTGGTACGATGCAGGGAAGAGGTGCCCACCGTCAGATCTCCATCCACGATCAGCTTCCCCTTTGAAACCGTCAGTTTGCCAGGCAATGATTGATCCCCGAATACCATAATCTCTGCCTTCGCATGATCCACAATCATATCCCGCGGAGCAAACCATTCCAGATCCCCCGCTTTCACTTCGCGCACACCCGGCGTGATATATTTCAACACATACCGATCATTGACATTGGCGGTTTTCGCCTTGTCCGTAGAAATGCTCCCTGGATCACTGGTATCCTTCTGCAGCATCCCGTTCTGCACCGTGATCTGCTCCGTCACATGCAGCGTGGAATCCGTTGTACTCTCCACATCTACCAGCGACAGCGTGCCACTGCACAGCCCCAAATTCTTCGTCTTGTGCACCTCGTCCAGGCGAAGTTCTCCACTCCCCATATGGATGGCAAGTGCATCCAGTATCGTGATCAACGCAGCATTCTTCACAGGATCCGTATTCCGATTGCCGTAGGTCAGCATCTTGATCGTGGACGACGCGTCCAACTCCCCACTCAACTCCCCCTGAAGAATGAGCGATTCCGTCACCTTCACATCCTTGTTCGCCGTCAGTTCGGCATCGGCACCCACATGAAGCGTCGTCACGGTCAGCGGACCTTTGCCCGATTCCACCCGCAAATCCCCGAGCGTTACCAGCGCATCCAGTGTGAGCCCATTCGTGGCATCGCCGATCACAACGCTCTTGCCAGCATCCGTCAGCACCACATGATTCCCGAAAGTGAGCTTGATATCGTTCCCCGTGCACATCCCGTCCATGCTGGATATAGCTGGATACGCCATCCCGAGGGTCTTCCCCCCGGCAGCCAGATCACCGCCTACACGAAGGGTATGGGTCGTCTTGCGCACAACGGCACCTGTTTTCAACGAGTCTGTGTCCAGATACACCCTGCCTTTGCCGCCGAAGCTCACCGTATCCTCCACCACCAGACTCCCCCCAACTAACGAGGTCAGCGCAATTTCCTCGTCCCCACTTGTTTTCGCAAGTGGTGCCATGAACAGCACCCGCGGGGCGCACTTCGTATCGGCTGCCGTGGCCCCTGTCGTTGTTTCGGTGAGCGTATTGGAGTACACATTCAGATCCCCTGCAATCGTTGCCTCATCTGCGAAATGAACCCCCGGAATGTGATCCGTCCGGAGTCCTCCATCTCTATGAGAAAAAGTTCTTCTCCAGCGGTTCGAGTATTCACACGTATACCGTCTGTTGTTCAGGACATCTTGCCAGCCAACTCGAATCCCGGAATTTGCGGCGGTATTCCCCTCCCCATAGTCTGCCGTGTTCGTGTAGGGAATCCCCCCGTCCCGCAAAATCACATCTCCCCGGATCGTAGCCGTCTTCGTAAACAAAACCCGGGAATCGTTCCACTGTACCACATCCCCGTCCACTACCACATCCTCCCGAAAAATCAGGTCCGTCGTAATCTTTGCGTCAGTATAGACATCGCTCTGAAGGCTTCCTGATACCGTGACCGGGCCCACCCGCTTCAAGTCCACACACACACTGCCCATGGCAATCGCCAGGATCCCGGCCGGAATCGTTCCCGTGCCCCGAATGCGTTTGCAATCCTTATCGTCAATCCCTTCTTCAAGAGGCGAATATGCACCACCCTCAAGAAATCCAGCGGGTTGCCGGCTACTGGGTTCAGGATTGGCAGAATTCAGAAACGCAATTCGGAGGCGGTGCCGCTCAGCCCCTTTCGTCACATCTTCAATCGCACCCTCGACAAAGATCTCCTTCCCAAGGTGAACCACAAGATCCACCCCGTCCATATGCAGGGTAGCCCCGCTATGGACTCTCAATGGAATCTCTACAGGGCTACCTCCCGTGCTGGGTGGACCTCCCATTCTCAGCTCGCTCGTCTTTCCTGCCTCCGTCCCTCCTTTCAAGGTCAGGCTTCGGGAGACCACCAGGGCAGGAAGCCGAACGCTCGCTCCCGCCGGAATGGTCAAGGTGCCGGTGATCGCGATCCGCTCCTCCGATTTGTCCGCAATGCGGAAGAATTCCTGTTCCCCCACACTTGTTGACCGGCTTCCCTCGCTCAATGTGACATTCTCAAACTGAACGCTCGCCTTCGGATCCAGTTGCAGCTGCCCTTCCGCAGCAATCTTGAAGGTGCCCGTGAACTCAATCGTTCCCTCTACGGGAGTATCATTGCCCTGTACATAGACCCCGAACTGAGGGTTTACATCCAAGGCTACGGTGGGGGCTGCCAAGGTAACCCTGCCCCCTGCCCGACGAACTCGAATCAGGATATTGTTATTTCTTACTGCTTTTGACAAAGTAAAGGCGTGCTCCAGCGTACACGGCCCATTGTCATCCGAAGGATTTATCTGGTTGCAATCCCCTGTTGTTTTGCCATTGGCTGGATCTATGTACAGTTTCGTTTGTGCGAACGCACTGCCAGATGTCGCGAGCAGGAAAAACAGAAGGACGAATCCTGCCCCCCCCCCTTTTTTGTAAATAAATTCATAGGTTTATGTTGATTCGTTTAATGGAAAGCTTTGAGGTTGTGATCAGACCACAATCGGTGGGATCAGTTCTAGAGTATACACATCAGCCAGCACATATGATCAATCCCTCTGACATTTTTCGGATTTTTTTCGGGAGAAGGTTTTGAGCTTGATGTGTAAGCAGATTTACCTCACCAAAAACGAAGAAGATTGTGCAACTGGAATTTCCCAAATGCCCTATTACAGACAATAATGCACCGTAGAGCCAACCGTTCAAACTATGATCAGGTCTCGTTCAATCAGAGATAACTGCTCACACCCGAACGAATCAACCAAAACTGTATCCTCAATTCTGATTCCGAAATTTTCCGGTAAATAAACCCCGGGCTCAATGGTAATTGTATTTCCCCTGAGTAGCTTCGCGTCTGAATTAGCCGAAATACGGGGCCACTCATGGACCTCTGTTCCTATCCCATGACCGGTGCTGTGGCTAAAGAATTTCCCGAACCCATCGGCTTTCAGACTGGACCTGGCCGCCCGATCTACATCTGCCGCCCAAGCCCCGGCACAGACAGCATTCACGGCCCGGCTTTGAGCTTTCTGGACTGCCTTATAGCCAAGAATAAACTCTTTGCCGGGTTGCCCATAATGTAGAGTCCGCGTCATGTCTGAGGTAAATCCATCAACAATGCCCCCAAAATCTAACAAGATGGGCTCGTCGGAGACTAATTCCCGACTGCTCGGCCGTGCATGCGGGAGTGCACTGTTTTCGCCAAATGCAACAATTGTTTCAAAAGCCATCCCGGAGGCTCCATGCATCCGATGATGGTAGTCAATCATCGTTGCCAGTTCATGTTCGCGAACCCCTGGCTTGATGTGCCGAAGAATCTCGTTGAAAACAGTATCGGATATTGCCTGAGCCCGCCGCATACCAGCGATATCATCTTCAGACTTTATTGCGACGAGCCTGTTCAACAAATTCTCATAGGGAAGGAAGGAAGTTTTGCCTAAAAACGTTTCCCACAGGTTGAGTTCTGCGAGTGTAATGTACTCTGGCTGAATGATCAATTGCTCTGATGAATCAATCAGCCCTGCCTTTTTGGCAGATTCTACCAGATTATGCGTACCAATATGGACCTTTGCTCCTCGTACTTCCAACTCCGCCTGAATTTCATATCGGCGGTCCGTTAACAAATGCCGCTCATTTTCTCTTACAATCAGAAACCCACTAGATCCTGTGAATCCGCATGCCCATCGGATGTGGGGTAAATGAGTAATAAGTATCCCCTTGGCACCAGAAGAATTCAGTATTTTCTGAATCCAGGCTCTTTGAATTCTGCATTTCTGCTCCGAACTACTCACGATCAATTGGCTCCAGACAGACCGGATGATTGAATGTGGGGGTTCCGACCCTTTTTGTTACTGGATAGACATCTAATTCAAGTCCATCATTCTCCGACAGGAAAAGCCTGTGGGCCTTGTCTGTACTCCCAAGATAGAGATGAGCATCCCGTGAACTCAGGATCACAGGCATACGGTTGTGAATAAATGCAATATCCCACCGCGCGGAGCGTGTCATGATCACACATTCGTTCCCGTTATGCAGTCCGGCAAGTAATAGTGGCAAATTATCTCTCCGTCTGATACAGTACGGTTGCTTGCCATCCTTGACCGGATGCCACTCATAGTATGCCGTCACAGGAATCACGCTACGCCGTTTTTGGAAAGCATTTCGGAACAACGGTTTCTGCTGTACGGTCTCCGCTCGGGCGTTGATGACGGGACGCTTAGCCGCCATCCACTCTGGCTGCATTCCCCAGGAGAGCATAGTCCAGATCTTATCTCCATGCTCATTGATTTGCAATGCAATGATCCTGCTCCCCGGAGCAAGATTATAGGATGGTTCTGCGTCAGCAATGTTTTCAGCACCATGTTGAACCTCTAACAGCTCAACCAACTTTTTGGTTGAGTCAGTTTGTACAATGCGACCACACATAATGCTCAGGCAATTTCAACTGATATTCCCACAGAGAAACCATTTTACTACTGCCAATGATTCTTCCACTATAAATTTCTGACATATCATAACAGTCACGTCTGAGAGGGATCTGCGGCATAGATTGTCAGTCGTAGTTCAGACTCACTAAACAGATGATATTCAGGGATCTTTCCTGAGAGCTCTCTGCTGTAATCCAAGATGATATTTACTCCTTCCCCCCTCTTGTCCATAATACGTTCACGGTGAACTCGGATAGACCAAGTTGATCATGTCGTATCCCTGTCACCTCACGAGGTTTGTCACTCACGCCCAACAAAAGTGTACCTCTCACTTTGCTGTTGGCAAAGGCTGCCAATTCATCAGCAAGGTCGTCTCTTTTCGGAACTGTTAACTTATTCCCGGAAAAACGAACCTGTTTAAACTCCAGAAGGCTGTCTTTTCCCAGTCGAATCTTTTCTAGTAACTCACTACGTGTAGCGAACATATCATGTTATTCTGCTTAGGCGAAACCAACGGAGGGAGAATGCCTCGCGTCCACCTTCCATAATTCTGCATACCTCCTCTCTTACTCCCTGTTCCTGCAGAGCTCCGCGTTGCAGAACTTTGCACTGCCCCCGATGAAGATGAAGATGAAGAATATGTATCATCTCTGCATCCCCATTGATAACTACATTCGGATTGTGTGACACAATAATCAGTTGACGACGGCCTTTATTCTCGCGAATTTGTTGGACAATCAACTCATAAATCAGGTGGTTGTCCAGATCATCCTCGGGCTGATCAAGGATCAGAGGTTCGTCACCAAATGCCAATAAGGCCGCCGAGCACTGACCTTGTGAACCTTGCGTGATCGGTAACCAATCATTGCCATCTCCCGCCGGGCTGTATTCAATTCGCAGGTCATCCTCGGGAAACCAGCAACGAATGTAATCGGCAAATTCTGGACGCTGCAGTTTTCGCTGTAGATGATTCTTGAAATGCCCCACCCCTTTTTTGTTTCAGACAAGAATCTCCTTGATTCTACATTTAAATGGCAATGGTTATGCACCAACGAGGGATAAGGACAACTTTGCATTGATGCCATATATCAAGGGAATCGGACATGGTAAATAGTGTCCGTCCAGAAATACCGAATATAGGCGTTTCTTGGGATTCATGAGGGGTTTTTCGGGATTTTTTCCTGACGAAGATGAAGGCCTCTAAGCAGATTTGAGCGTTAATTCCCTGAATAGGGTCCATAACCGTGAAATCTTCGTGCAAAATTCTCCCGAACTTCCCATATCTAACGAACAGCTAAATCGCCCCATACCAGACGCTGAACGGTAAAATGCCTCCAGAATCCCCCGTATCTGGAATTTCCGTGAGTTCTCGGACGGATGCCTGAACATACGAGAATACCGTATCTTCGGCAAAATTCTTGCGTAGCGATCCCATATCTCCATGCTCCGACACTTTCTGCTGCTTATGCCGGTGATCTTTTGCACTGCTTCCATGTCATTGGGACAGGATCGGCAGAGGTATGCACCCGGTATGGTTGCGGTTCAATTCCTGCCAGAGGTTGCCCATAAGACAGGACTGGATACCGGACTTCAAGAATTCGACCAGAAGGTTGCGCTGTTCGGAGGATACTCCATGGAGCGTATCTATCCCTTCCTGGATTATGTTGACCCCACGCCGAAAATCCGCCAAAATTTGCTAGCACTCCGCCGTACTTATTATGTACGCTATCACTCAAATGCACCACCTGAGCAAGTTGCAGATGAGCTGAAATCATCCAGAGGTATACTCTACGCAGAACCCGTCGCCATTAATCATACGCAGGCTCTGCGGTTTGATGAAGTGCCTAATGATCCAGAATATTACAGACAGTATGCACTCCAGCAGTTGCACTTGCCCGAAGCCTGGGATATAGTCAAGGGCGAAGATGGCTTCCCCCGAGTCGTCATTGCAATTGTGGGAGGTGGAGGTGACTGGAAGCACGAAGACCTGCGGGAAAATGTGTGGACGAATCCAGACGAGATCGCTGGGAATGGTGTAGATGATGATAATAATGGATTCGTGGATGATGTACATGGAGTCAATTTTCACCGAGAGGACAGCAATGATCCTACGGGCTCTCCCGAAACACCCCAAAATGCTCATCATGGAACGGCCGTAGCAGGAATAGCAGGGGCCGTAGCAGATAATGGTATCGGCGTGGCAGGAACGTCCTGGAACGCAGAAATCATGCATGTTAATGCAGGGTGTGCAGACACAGATAGATTCATCTGTTTTGGGTATGAAGGTATTGTTTATGCTGCCACCAATGGGGCGGACATCATCAATGCAAGTTGGAGCAGCTTTTTTGAGGTGACACCCGAACGGTCCCGTCTTTTGGGTCAGTCACTGGACTTGGCAACAGACATGGGAGCACTTGTCGTAGCATCAGCAGGCAATGGGGGCAAAAATCTGGACCAGACTCTTCACTACCCCGCACGGCATCCGCGTGTGTTGTCTGTGGGTGCAACAGAGAGAAGCCTGCATCAACTCGCATCCTTCTCCAATTATGGAAAAACTGTCAGCGTATATGCTCCTGGAAGGGCTATTGCAACAACCCGCACAGGTGGTGGATTCACCACCATGAGCGGAACCTCTGCCGCAACTCCGCTTGTATCGGGTATCGCGGCATTGATAAAAACACGATATCCCGATATGCCCCCGGACAGATTGCATGAATATATCCGGTTGACTAGTGATCCCATAGATGCTAAAAATCCTGGGTACGAGGGAAAGCTGGGGAACGGTTTCGTGAATGCACGGGAGGCAGTACAGACCTCTCCCTCCTCATCTGGAGTAAGACTCAAACGCTTTTCTTGGTCCGATGGTGACGGGGACATGGAAATTTCTTCTGGGGATGAGGTTGTGGTAGAGGCTGTCTTCGCGAACTATCTGGAGGATGCGCAGCAACTTCAAGTGCAACTTGGTGAATCAGAACCGTATCCATTCCTGAACTGGCAAATACAAGAAGTGGTGGTGGGACTTCTAGAAAAAGGCGATTCGGTCACGGTTGAATTTGGCCTTGGCGTGACAGAGGATGCTCCCATGAACCAGCGAATTCAGCTTTCCGTACATATCCGGGATGGTACGCTTGAAAATTCCGTAGGCGTGCTTTCTTTCATGGTGAACGAGTCTGTGACGGTTCTTCATCAGGCATTAAGTGCACTCTATAGTTCCACGAATGGGGATCAATGGGTGAACAAATCCGGGTGGGATACCGGGACAGAGCCACCGAGTATACAAGCACTTGGACAGTGGCATGGACTTTCTGTCGCAGAAGGAGCACTGGTTCAGATTAAGCTATTACACAATAACCTCGTCGGAAACCTTCCACCCGACCTTGCGAACCTTACAAACCTGAAAACTCTATGGCTTGATAACAATCAATTAACTGGCACAATTCCCCCAGAACTGGGTAACTTGCAGCGGATGGAAAGTCTCCACCTTTTCAAGAATGACCTAACAGGCGTGATCCCCTCTGAGCTCGGTGACTTACTACAGCTGGAGAGTCTGCTTCTGTCAGATAATCGTTTGGACGGGAAGATTCCGCCAGAACTAGGCAATCTATCCCACCTGACAAGACTAACCCTGAGTAACAATCAGCTTTCTGAATCAATTCCCCCCGAGTTCGGGAAGCTGAAGAACCTGACAGCCCTCCATCTGGAAGGAAATAGGCTGACTGGCAAGATTCCGCAGGAAATCTGCAATCTTTCACAACTCAGTGAACTTCGTATGCACGAGAACGATTTTGCGGGTAAATTGCCCCGATGCTTCTTGAAGTTGCAAAAACTTCATACTCTCCATTTTGCAGATGCAGGAGTCTGTGCACCGCCAGACGACGAATTTCAAGCATGGCTGGGCACGATTTCAAATATGGACGGTCCCACATGCAAAAGCGTTTCTTTTTCTGCCAGTACCGCAGATCAGTCCTATGATCGTGGCTATCCGATCATGCCACTTATTTTGCCTGAAGCCAACGATGGAATCCCTCCAACCACATATTCACTTACTCCCGCACTTCCAGAGGGACTGAGCTTCAGCCAGTCCACTCGTACGCTGAGTGGAACTCCCAGGAAGGTGATGGCATCAACTCCCTATACCTACACAGCAACCGATTCAGAGGGATTCCAGGACTCACTGGTATTCGAAATTGAGATATACCATTCTGTGAGGTTCACCACGAGTATTGATCCTCAATCTTATCCACGTACACATCCAATTGTGCCACTGACTCTCCCCAAAGTTGATGGTCGACGCTCGCCAATCATGTATACGCTTACTCCTGATCTTCCAGGGGGCTTGATCTTTGATCCATCCACGCGAACATTGAGCGGAACTCCTACGGAAGTAATTCCGGCAACCTCCTTTGCTTACAGAGCAACCGATGTGGGCGGGTTCTGGGACTGGTTGATATTTACTATTGAGGTGTACTCCCCTGTCTCTGCGGAGCAGGACGATCTGCCAGATGAGTTCGCAGTCCACGATAACTATCCAAATCCATTCCGAGATGCCACCAATATTTTGGTTGATCTTCCCTGGCCGGCCCGTGTGAAAGTAGAAGTACTGGATGTGATCGGACGGCGCGTGTTCATGCAACAGCCGGAAAATCTTCGTGCAGGTTCAGGGCAGACAATCACCTTACGTGGCATGGCACTCCCCTCGGGGACATATCTCTACCGCTTGACAGCAGACGCGACGGAAGGGCATTTCGTTCACTTGGGACACTTGGTACGAATCCGATAGATACAAGGGGAAGGCTATGCCACATCCTACTCATCTGTTTATCTGGAATATATCCAGCTTATCGTGGTTATTCACTATGATCACACGACGATTAACTCTCAAGACACGACGCGCATCTCGGGGCAACCAAAAGTCCTGCGGATCTGCATCCGTGAAACCCAGTCGTCCATTTCCCAATAATACCCCTCCCCTTCCGCTATTCATGCGTCCCTCCTCCGCACGATTCGCGTAGTCATTGCCCACGAAAAGAATATCCAGATTGTTGTCCGCATTGAAATCGAAAACGAGCGCATCCCGAAGCGGGGCGAACTGCGCTGACAGAGGAAGAGCCCTGGGCATAAAGGTTCCGTCATCAGTGAATTCAAAGATAGCGGAGGTACTGTTTTCTGCTTTGAGTACCGTATGTGTACCCTCGTAACCAGCGAGAATTTCGCTTGTGGTTGCGGAAGCATACTCCGAATACGTTGCGAATCGGATGCGTGTATCGGGTAATTGAGATACCATCTGATCCCGAGATGCCACAGGCACATCCATGGCTTTCACAAAGCTGCTGTATATGATTTCCCATGTCCCAGAACGATCAAGATCTCCTGCATGAAGGGTAGCCGGATACTCGGGGGAAATCTGAATTTGGGTATTGAGTCCCCGATTTCCGGCAATAAAATCCATATCCCCATCCAAGTCCAAGTCGGCTGGAATGATTTGATTCCAGAAGCCGCTCGTCCCTGTTAACCCTAAGGAGCTGCTACAATCTTCCAGGCTCCCTGATTCATGTGTACAAAAGACCCGGATTGGCATCCAGTGTCCCGCAATCATCAGTTCTTTCTTCTCGTCGCCGTATACATCTGCCCAAACTGCTGTTGAGACCATGCCCGGATATTGTAAATCTGCCCCCCAGTGTTCTGTCCGATCCAGAAATCCATCTGGGGTATTCTCCAGGAGATAGCTACGAGGTGATCTTCCGTATTGTCCAGGAACATGAAGACCTCCGACAAAGAGATCAAGGTCGCCATCTGCATCATAATCATAGGGAGAAACACTGCTGGCAACCGTTTCCATGGAAGGTAACAGGGCAGGTGCATAAACTAGTTCACCAAATCCCGAATTTATATATAGCCGGTCCTGCCAGTAATCCGGGTCAGGACCGCTTCCACTCCCCACATAAAGATCTAGGAGCCCGTCTCCTGTAAAATCTGCCAATGCAGCAGCCACATCTTCGTATTCCGCATGCTGTTCAAATATGGGTAGAGATACTTCTGTAAACGTACTGTTGAGTTGCTGGAGAAACAGGGTGCCGCGTTCTCCCCGGCTTCCCCCCAAGAAAATATCTGTAAGGTGATCCCCATTAATGTCACCTTTTGCGATGGCAGGTCCCTCTTGGGCCAGATCACGAGGCAGAAGCGGTTGCTGATCCCAGTCCGTGTAACTGTCTTCACGATGCAGATAATTGATTCCTGAGAGGGAATCTCGCACAAGCAATGGACTGATTTCCTGATCGGAAATCTCTTGTGCCTCCCGTACGCCGGCATCGCTATACCTCACACGGACGGTCTGCCCCGTGGCAATCCTGTTTAATCGCTGCCATTGCCCGTCGGGCCAATGGACTTCCATATCTGCGGTTTCCCAGTCGCCTGTTCCAAAAAACAGGGCTGGCTCAAGAGAGGAAAGGTATCCCCGTACGAAAAAGGCTTCCTGCATCATGGATTGTCCTTCCCCATGAAGAAGAACCTTTGTCCCTATTCCGTGGGGATTTCGGGAGGGACCTTCAAGAAGGACACGGAGTGCTCCTCCCCTGCTCTGCTCATCCGCCTCGTTGCGGTACACCAGAGCTGGCTGATTGAGGTTGCTGATGATTACATCCAAATCAAGATCACCGTCCAGATCCGCAAATGTCATCCCGTTCGAGTGCGTTGGGATCTCCAGTCCCCAGTCTGAAGTGACATTCTGAAATCGGATTCCATCCTGCCCCCTGTATGCGTAATTTGGAATGCGCGTGGTGGGCATCTTCTCCACCATTTCCAGCCCGGAAACGGCCGTGCCGCGCATCTGTGCTTCCCTGGAAGCGTTCGGCAATGTTGTTGACAGAAAATCCAGATCAGTGTAGTCACGCAAATAGCCGTTCGTTACGATCAAATCCTTAAGACCATCCCGGTCCAGGTCAGCAAAGATTGGTGCCCAGCTCCAGTCCGTGTTGGAAACGCCTGCCAGCTGCCCGATTTCAACATAGTCGGGACCTCGGCGCACATGGAGCATGTTCCTCATGTACTGCTCATGAAATCCATCCATGCGCAGTTGCGCATAGAACTTGTAATTCTCTGGCCCCTTGAGCACTTTTTGGCGATAGTTATCCTCAGCAAGCATATCCAGCGTAAAAATGTCTGGAAGCAGGTCATTATTGATGTCTGCAATATCTGCTCCCATGGAGGCATAAGAGGTGTGTGTCAGATAGGATCGAATGGATTCCGAGAATGTACCATCCTGCTGGTTGATATAGAGATAGTCATCCTCAATGTAGTCATTCGAAATATAGAGGTCTGGCCATAGATCTCCATTTAGATCACTCACCACAACACTCAGACCGTAGCTCAGGGGATTGCCAATAATTCCAGCTTCTTCACTCACATCCGTGAAGAAATTGCCATCATTCCGAAAGAGTTTGTCTCCTGCCAGCGAGTCGCGCTGTGCACGCACATAGTCAACGACAAAATGGGAGTATCTGCGAATGGAGTGATTAAGAAGATACATGTCCAGATCACCATCATTGTCATAGTCAAAAAATGTGGCGTGATTGGAGTAAGAAGGATCGTCAAGACCGTAGGCCATTGCCTCATCCCTGAAGGTCAGGTCTCCCTGGTTGATATATAGTGAATTCCGCCTCCGGTCTGTTCCGACATTGCCGCTGCGACAGACATAGATGTCGAGCAGTCCGTCCCCGTTAACATCTGCCATGGTGACTCCAGTGGTCCAGGCTGACATATGGGTGATTCCTGCCTGTTCGGTGATTTCTTTGAAGGACCAGTTCCCCAGATTGAGGTATAACTGGTCGGGAGCCATGTTTGCTGTGAAATACAGATCTACATGTCCGTCATTATTCAGATCACCTGCTGCAACCCCTGCTCCATTATAAAAGTATTCATACTCTAGAACATTGAAGGCATCCTGCTCAATGATTCTGTTCTCAAAGGCAATCCCCGTTTGTTCCATGAGCGTAAATAGCGGGCGTTCCCGCGTGCAGCCCATGAAGATGATCAGGCCAAAAAGAATAGCCTTGTTTGGTCCGCAATGTATTGACATAAGCCTGTTACCCAACTCCGGTAAACGAAATCCAACGATGATAATACGGGTTCTTTCCATCTGCTGGACTCAGTTACTGATTGTTTCATCCTTGTCAGCTCAGGAGGCGAGGATTTCCCGCATCTTTGCAGAAGAAAACACTCCTCTATACTCGGAAGCTACGGCATCCTATCTTGAGTGGATTGCACAGGCTGCCAGTCCAGATGTCAGAGATCTGGATGCACTGAAAAAGCATCTGCGCTGGATCGCACTCCTTGCCCCCGAAGATACACCAGTCCGTCGGTTGGCTTACTTGCTTACAGACGGCCGTGGTACACATGAGGACGCAAATACTATCGTCTCCTGGTGGCATCAGCAGGATCCTCTCCCCGCGACCTTTTACAATGAACGGATTGAGGAGCATCTGTACCGGGTGTATTATGCGGAACGAAACTATGCTGATCGCCGAGACTCACTGGGAGTAGATGATCGCGGGCGCATTTTTGTACGATTTGGCAGGCCATGGAAGGAAAGTGTGATCTCGCTGAAAAATTTTCGTCTGAAAACCTTGCCCCTTGAATACAGGCTTCCCAAAAACGAAATATGGGTGTATCGGGGCATCCACGATGATGCACACTATCTCTTTGTGCAGATGTCACGCCGCCGACCATATCAAATTGCCACTTCTGAATCGCTGATCCCTTCCAGTCTTCGGGGAACACGAAGAAGAGTTGACATTCTCCTTGCGTGGATGGAAGATATATTTGGACAGCTGGCAATGGAACATGACCACTATGGCGCAATCTATGACGCAGTCGTCAACTATACAACACTGCCGACCTCTGAACCGCTACGTCCCTACGAGTTCTCACAGAAAGCCATTCAGGATACACGGGTCAGAGATGATCAACAGCAGATGCGTCGTGCTGAGTCAATTCCCATCAGTACTACAAACATATATGGACATGCCGTTGAACTGGATCCGCAGGTTCGATTCACTCGCTTTTTGGAAAGAGACGGTTCTACCCGTCTGGAGACATACTGGAGTGTTGATGTACGCGATGTGCAGCCCAGTCGTTACATGGTTCGGCGTGTGCGGCAGCTGGGACAGGAGGTATCGGATGATTTCATAGTAAGTGCAGGGCTGACCACTCGGGGCGCAAACTTCGAACCTCAGGATATCCAGATCCGGCGATACCACCTTCCCCAAGGTTCGAATACAGAACCGCGCGTATACTCCTGGATGCTATCTGATTACGGGGCCGTCTCCTCCATAGCCATGCAGTGGTCGCTTCACTGGACGGTCCCAGATTCCATTCCCCCGCAGCCCGATGCTGCCTGGGCAATCGGGATTGCTCATTTGGACACTCTGAACGCACTCAATGGAAGCGGGACTTCCCTGGAGGTAAGTGATCTGAAACCGCTTCTCCTGGAATCTCCTGATGCTTTTGATCGTGCAGTACCCTATCTGGAGCGGAAAATCCGCTCCGATACTCCCTTTGCACTGTACTTTGAAACCTATTTCCTGCGCTTCAGCGAAACCGACAGAACGAACTACACGATTGCGTATTCACTCACTGGACAGGAGGAAGCCCCAATCACGACCACCTTTGAATATGAGGGAGATTCTGCCACGGTTCGCGAATTTATTGCCATTGATTTTGACCAGTGGCGTACCCCTGGACCATGTACCCTGACGTTAACCGTTACAGACCTGGTGGCGGGTACCTCCGCTTTCAGATCTATTGATCTCCATTATGTGGAGTAGAGTTCTTCTCAGGATATTACTGTCTCAAGCTCACCAGAATGTATACACACTATTCATCCATGATCAACTACCCACGCCGGACTCACGGACTTTATCTCCTTGCTTTGTTGCACATACCGTTTTGAGACCCTTCCTCCGGTTTTGGGTCAGGCTTGTGCAGGGCCGAGTTGCAGTCCACCCAACTGCTGAACCCAAGGAAGGTGAACGGAGCCGGAACGATCAACACTCTTTTTTCGTCTTTGCCATGATGTGTCTCTGTTTCTGTATTCACTTGTAGTACACACAGGGACCTTACCTGCTCCATCCTCACGGATTTAGCTGGATAAATCCGTTACATTTGCCGGATGAAAAACCCCTGCCCGGATTCGGAGTCCTTCTACCGGAGACACAGAAAACAGGGCAATGAGTGAAGTAGCAATGGGATCATAACTGAAGTTACCCCCTTTTTCGTTTTGACGAGGTACGAGATTCCTTGGGAATGGGGGGTATTTTTTTTGTAAAATTGGACGGTTTTCCGACTCTAGGAATCGGATTTTTTCCCCAGCAACTTGAGTCCCAAGAGCGAGAATGCCAGTTTTTGGGTGTCGTTGATATCCTTGATCAGGGTGATTTCTTCGTCTGTATCTTTGGGGAATTTCGGCACGGCAATGATCCGGCACAGTCCAGACAGGTTCTCCATCAGATCCACAAAGCTCATGGCTTTCTGCCCGTTTTCTGTCTTTTTGGTGCGGGCTTTTTTCTTCTTGCTGGGCGAGGGCTGTGCCGGCGCTACCGGGGTGCTTCGCTGGGTTTGTTTCCCCTTGGGATCATCCTCTGCCAGCAACATCGGTGCCAGCTTCTTGCGCATGTGGTACTCCACATAGTACGCCAGCATGCACAGGAACGCATGCGCTACTACCCGCTCCTTCTTGCGGTGATGAATCGGGCGGATCCGCAGCGAGAAGGTTTTGAGCGTACGGAACGCAATCTCCACCAGAGACAGCCGCTTGTAATTGGAGACCAGTTCCTCTTTGGGCTGCTCTTGCAGGCTGGAGCGGATCGCATAGATGCCATCCAGCCGCGCGGCCTGCTGGATGGCTTCCTCGTTGCGCGTGTAGGAAAAATGTCCCTCTTCTATTTTCAGCGTGAAGTATTTTCGCATCTTGTACTTTAGCAGCACGCGTTCCTTCCGTGCGCCGATCTCTGCTGCGTCGGTCAGGGGGCGGGACTCCCGCTGGGTCGCGGCAACAATGCGATTCAGGGCGGCTTCCGTCTTGGGGATCAACTCCTCCCGCTGGCGTTTGCTTTTCTCCGCCTGCAAGGGATTCCGGCACAGAACCAGCTTGTCCTTCGGGTATAGATCACAGTGAACCTCCACCAGATCCTGCTCGTCAAACAGGCTCATCTGGAAATTCGTCTGTTCCACGACCGACTGAATCTCGCTCCGGCGCATGCCAGTGATCCAGTCCAGTCCCACCGGGATGATCTCTTTGTTCAGCTCGGCATTCTGCAGGATGCCCCGATCTCCCACCATGACGACCTTCTGCATCCCGAAACTCTCGCGAATCTTGGTGATCTGTGTGCGCAGCGTGGCGGTATCCTTCGTATTCCCGCGAAAGACCTCCAGAGAGACCGGACAGCCCTCCTGGTCGGTCATCAGTCCGATGACCACCTGCTTCTTGTTCTTCTTCCCGTCCCGGTTGTAGCCATACTCGGCCAACTCGTTCTTTTTGCCCTCCACGTAGCTGCTGGTCACATCATAGAGCACCATGGCACCTTCGTCCAGGTGCCGTTTGGCCAGGGCACATTCCACGTCCGGCTTGCGCTGCACCAGTTCATCCATGGCCTTGTAGAGATCATCCGCATTCACGCGCTTGAGCTTCAGTTCTTCGTTCAGGGTGGTAGAGGTGGTCTGGGCATCCAGAAAGGAACTGGTGGACAGCTTGCTCCCGGGTTTGAGCACCCGTGCGGCAATTGCGCCAAGAAGCACGCGGCGGTTCCGGGTATTCTTCGGTCCGAGGAGTTCGGCAATCCCCAAGTCCTGCATCACATGCAGGACGGCGGCCACATGTCCGTGGGGCTTGTTGCTTTTGATCTCACAGGCCGCGGTGAGATCCTCCATGGAGAAGTTTCCGCGGAAGGTTTCCCGGAGAATCTCTCGGGTCTCTGGAGGGAGTTTGGTGATATTGGACAGCGTCTGCTTGACGACTTTGCCATTGACTCTCTGGGACTTGCGAACGAGCCAGGTTGGATTGGAATTTCTGTTGGGGATAACATCAACATACATGGACACATAAATTGGTGAATTGCTGTGTCTAATATACGCAATAAAGAAATAAAAAGCAAGAAAAATGATCAAAAATCAAAAATAAATTTTAGTAATACATGGACACATATTCTGGGGGAAAACACACCAACAATTCACGAAAAACAGGGGAAAATCGCTCTCAGAGAGCTCCTGTGGGGGGTAACGCAGAAACAAGAGAGCAGCAGAATCGCCTGATTCCTACGAAAAAGGGGGTAACTTCAGTCATAAGAGTGGCAGGACCACCAGGATAAAAAAACAGGGACACCTGCGTTCGCAAATGTCCCTGTTGCGTAATGGCGAATCGCCAGTTTCAACCTACTTGTCCCACCAGACTCGGGTTGTAAGCTCGTCTGGTCCCTGGGCAGAGAGTGCCGCAGAGTAGTTTGTGGGATTCGCAACGGCTTCGTTCTCCCGGTAGCGCAAACGGCGAGGAATGGTGCCACCCGTTACATTGCCTGGATAGTTCACCGGAGTAAGTTCAGGATAGCCAGTTCTTCTCCAGTTGGCATAGGCCTCGTACTCGTTCAATAACACCGCAGCCCAGATCTGTTCGCCGATCATCTTCAATCCATTCGCAGGATCGTAAGGATTGGCTGCCAGATACGCATCAATCTGGTCACTCGGAATCGCTGCTGCTGCACCATACATCCCGAGATACTCCATTGCAGCACGCACTCCATTCGCGTAATGGATGGCAGCATCCCCGCTGTGCCAGTTCCGCTCCACTGCCTCTGCCTTGAGAAGTTCCACTTCGGCATAGGTCATGAAGAACATGGGATCATCCGTTCCCTTGATCACATCATTGGGAACCATGTACACATCCATTTCGCATGGCTCCGCACCCGAATCGCAGCTAACCCAGCTGGCATGATTCTCAATTCCGTTATTCGGGTCCGATCCACCGGTAATCCTCCCATTGGGCATGCCAATCGGAGGAGATCCCGCCACAGGACTCTGTCCATAGACATAGAGACGGGGATCATTATGATCCACCATCCAGTTCACGAAGAACTCACTTAGTCGCGGGCTCCCGTCTGCCAGGAACACTTGCCCGTTCCCATTTTGCCAGCCGGAAGGATCATTGTGCGGAATGTAGGCAATGTCATCGTTGCTTTCCATCGTTCCCCCTGAAATGGCTTTTTGCACCCAGCTTTGCGCGGCGGCTGGATCAGCCTTGCTCAATCGCATTCCCAGCCGCAGCATGAGTGAATTGGCAAGCCGTTTCCACTTTTCTACATCCCCCTTATAGATCAAATCCCCGTCTCCAAACGAACGATTGCTTGCGTTCAGTGCTGTCGCCGCTGCCTCCAGTTTGGCGAGCATATCTGGATAAATAGAGGACTGCACATCATATTTGGGTTGGGTAATCCCCTCAATGAATCCCTTGCCCGCCTCAGAATATGGAATATCCCCGTAGAGATCCGTGAGTCGATGATACATGATCACCCGCACGATCTGTGTAATGTGGTGAAGATTGGCATCCGCCGGATCTTCCGCTGTCTGAACGAGCAGATCTTCAATATTCTTGGCAATGTTCGGATAGTATCGGTCCCACATCGCAGCAGAATAGGAAGAGATGTATCCATACTTGTCCCCTGCCCAGTATGTGGGCAAGGTAGCAAAGTGCTGAATCATCACGGAGCTGTAAATCAGATTGGTTCGCCAGTTCTCATAGCGCTCGCCACTGATGCGGAGCTGAATATTGGTCAGCTTGAAATTGGGATCAATCTGGCTGGCCTGGGTCGGGTTGACATTCATCTCTTCAAAACCCGAGTCACACGAGACAACCAGGAGAGACAGACTCAAAGCAGCCAATATCGAAATGCTGTTACGTTTAATCATTATATCGGAGTTTTCAAGGTTCTGAGAGTTATAACCGGACATTGAGATTCAGTCCGATGCTTCGCGTCTGTGGTACCCCGGCATGCTCAAGTCCAATCCCTCTGTTCGTGCTGTTGTAGAGAGATTCCGGATCAAGGTTATCCACATTACTGTAGAGCAGCCAGAGGTTCCGTGCAATCACGGAAATGGACGCAAACTTGACGGGCGTGCGAACGAATATGCGTGATGGCAGATTATAGCTAATGGACAGCTCCCGGAGCTTCACGAAACTGGCATCGTAGATGAACTCTTCTCCGATTGTTCCTCCACCAATCCTTCCGAAGTAATCCTGGGGGTCCGCCTGCACTGTGTTCTTCTCACCTTTTTCGTTCACACCATCTCCGACAATGTATCCCACATCACGGCCTTGCAGCGTATTCTTGTGAAGCCCGTTGACGTATCCTGCACTGTTCGTTACAGAAAAAAGGTCTCCACCAAAACGCAGATCAAAAAGAAGGTTCAGCGACACATTTCGCCAGCGAAGTGCATTCCGGACCCCTCCACTGATATCCGGGGAGCCATTCCCCAGTACGCACAGATCGCTGGTTCGCATGGGCAGTCCGTCTTTATCATGCACAATTGGCCCCGTCGCATCACAATCGGAGGCATCTTCTCCGGTTGGCACGTTCTGGCGGAGATACTTGCGTCCCTTGATGGATCCGTAGGGCTCCCCTACATCCGCGGTCACGAAATTTCCGCGGTGACGGCTCTCGGCGAGCACCAGCGAAGTCTGGCCTTCGGTCAGTTCAACGACCTCATTGCGGTTGCGTGCAAGATTCAGATCCAGATCCCAGCGCCAGGATCCTTGCCGTACGGGAGTCGTGCTCACGAGCAGTTCGAATCCCTGATTCGAAATTTCACCTGCATTAATGACCTGGCTGCCGAATCCTGATGCGTTTGAGATTGTGGTAGACAAGATCTGGTTCGTCGCCGTTTCGGTGTAATATGTGAAATCAAATCCCAGGCGATTATCCGCAAACCGCACATCAAAGCCCCCCTCAATTCCTACAGTCTGGGAAGGCTTCAGCGTAGCCAGAGGGATATTGCCCTGTGCAACATTTCCGCGTGGCTGGCCGAGATGACTGCCACTCAGTCCGTAGGTAAGGGCCAGCTGATAGGGAAATGTGTCTCCTCCTACCGCGGCCCAAGAAGCCCGGAGCTTGGCAAAACTGACCCAGTTCGGCATGTCAAGTGCATCCGAGAGTACAAGGCTCCCGCTGATGGAAGGATAAAAATAGCTGTTGTTCTCAATCGGAAGTGTGGAAGACCAGTCATTCCGGGCCGTCAGAGTCAGGTAGAAAAAGTCGTTGTACGCCAATTCTGCAGAACCATACAGTGAGTTGATCTGCTTCTCATTGTAGCCATAGCCATGCGAACGGACATTCTGATTGCTCACAACCTCAAGCCCGGGCACATTAAATCCTCCACCCCCGCTCAGCGTCAGCGTTTCGGCTTCCCGGTACATAATGTTTCCTCCTGCCGTTGCCTGAAGTCCAATGGAACTTGACAGGCTGCGATCAATTGTCAGGAGAAAGTCTGTGTTGATCTCAGTGATTTTGTACTCGTTCTCAGACTGTGATCCCACTGGCTGGTAGGCGGTTCCCCACGGAGTAATCCCCGTTCGGCGTGTACTGTATGTGTCACCGCCAAAACGGCCCCGGAGATGAATGCCTTCGGCAAATTTGTAGCCCAGGGAAACGAACCCGATGGCACGCAGGTCTTCATCTCTGTTCGTGAACTGGTGGGCAGCCCAGTAAGGATTCTGCTGATAAATATTATCAAACAGTCCCCCGTGCAACTCCCTGCCATCTACATCTGTGCCCGGTTCTGTGCAGTTTTCATTCTGCGGGGGGCACCGCATCGTCTCTACATCCACATTTGGTGCTAACTGGTACACAGAATAGTTGGCATTCCCTGGGGAGTCACTCAGCCTCGGCCGGTTGCTCACGAACTCGCGGACCAGGTTGATCTTTGCATCTGCACTCAGGCGAGGTCCAAACTGCGATGTGCCCCGTAACGAGAGTGTAGTTCTTGACAATCCAGAATTCGGACTGATCCCCTCATTTGCCAAATGGGAAACACCGATTCTCAGGGAACTGGCTTCATTCGCAGCAGTCAGGGCCAGACTGTTTGTGCTGGTAATTCCAGTGTTGTAGAATGTGTTCACCGGATTGGACGCGAGACTGTATGGTTGTTGCGAGCCGTCCCAGCTCAGAGTCTGGGAGCCATCCAGGCGAGGTCCCC
Source organism: Rhodothermales bacterium (assembly GCA_965203305.1). Classification (GTDB taxonomy): domain Bacteria; phylum Bacteroidota; class Rhodothermia; order Rhodothermales; family Bin80; genus Bin80. Next base: position 1,808,729 of record OZ241874.1, read on the forward strand.
AGGCATCATCAACCGTGGAACGCGCTTCATCTTCCGAGGTAGGCTTGGCACCTCGCGTACCTTGTCCATACTGGGTCTGCCAGTCCGTATTGACCAGGACATTCTCAAATGTTGTGTTACTGGAAAACTCAATGCCCAATCCCATGCCGGGGGAGGCTTTCTTCGTGGTAATCAGGATCACTCCATTTTTCGCACGGGTGCCATAGAGGGCTGCTGCTGCTGGTCCTTTCAGCACCGTCATGGTTTCGATATCGTCTGGGTTGATGGAGCCAATCCCGTCACCGCCATCAAATCCGCCCCACATCCCGGCACTGCCCAGGGTCGTATTATCAATCGGCACACCATCCACCACATAGAGCGGCTGGCTGTCTTCCCCGAGAGAGGAAGCTCCGCGTATGATGACGCGACTTGAGCCTGCAGGCCCGGTGGCAGGCTTGGTGACGATCACTCCGGCAACTTTCCCGGCTAGTGCATTTGCCACATTGTTCTCCCGAATTTCACGCAAATCTTCCCCACCGACTTCGGATACAGCATATCCAAGAGCACGTTCCTTCCGCTCAATACCGCCAGCGGTCACAACAACCTCCTCAAGAAGTCCGGTATCCTCTTCAAGGGAAATGGGAATGTTCTCCCGTCCCTCAATCGCAACGGTCTGGCTTACATAACCAATAAATGTTACTGTAAGTGACGCATTCGGACTTGATACTTCCAGCGAGAAGGTTCCATCCACATCGGTAGCGGTTCCATTGAGTGTTCCCGTCTCCACAACAGAAGCTCCTGGCAAGGGTTCATTATCAACCTCGGACACCACCGTACCCTGAACGGTGTGATCTTGAGCATGCACAAGCTTGGTCGTAGTCGTAGACAATCCCAGCAGCATGCACAAACTCCACAAGCATAACTTGAGTAGGGTATTCATCATAATTGTACCGGTTTAGTGACTGTTAGTGTATGGGTTCAAGACATAGAACCCCCCATCGTTAAGGCCGGCTTTCTCTTCCATGTTTTATGGCTCTGAACCCAGCCCGAGAGCAAATATACTAAAATAATTTTATACAAACTTGATAGACAGATTTTTTCTGTCACCATTTTGTGAAGGTTTTCAGAAGGAATGTCTTCCATTGGTGGGCGGTGTGTCACAGGGGATCGGAGCAAGAAAAAGATCATGAAGTGAATCTGCATTCTTCCCGTATCCAAAGTCTGTTGATGAACAGGCAGCGAAAAGACCATCCTGATGCTACAGGAAACTCACAAAACCTGAAAACAGTCATGGAGAATCAGCATCCACATAAAACTTCTCTGATCATTCCAGTCCATGCATGATCAGTTGTTCAGGGGAGCAGTGCATGCCTCCGTTGACAGCGCGATTCCTGCAGTAAAATAGTCCTCATGCAAGTCAATATGATGAACAAGAACTCTTGCTCTGCTCATTCTGAGTATGATTCGCGATGCTCTTCCAGGATGAATCCTTGCATATTTGGCAAAACTGTGCACGGTAACCTGCCCTTCTCGTTCAAGATGTTTCAACAGGAGACGCTCCTTTTCTCCGATCCTGATGAGTGTGTGTTCCTGTTCAGAAGATGTTCCCATTAATTTGCGTGCCTCGCGGCTGGCTACGATACACCTGTCTTCAAATCTGACGAAGACGGACCTCTTCCGAATCAAAGGATTCTGAACATAGTGGGGCCTGGACGGACTCAGAGGAATTCGGACAGCAACTACCGTGCGGGTTCGACTGACTTTCACACACTTAGCATCCAGGGCTATTTCCGGCATACAATACCGGTCCATTGCCTTGTTCAGGGCATACAATTCTTCTTCGGGATCCTTGACTCCCTGCAAAGTTCCGTCATCTGTAACTCCGACCAGCAGGTGCCCCCCGCATGTATTTGCCAGTGCTGTAACTTCACGAGCAATTCTCTCACTTTCTGGCAGGCGATGCTTGAACTCGAGGTACAACCCCTCTCCCGCTTCCACGATCCGCTCCAGGTCCTGTCTGGTCATGATTACCAAATATCTGTGAGGGGATCTGCCTGTCAACTTGACGTACAAGTCTTCTGTATATGCCTCTCCTGTACAGCAGAAGATCTGCGCTCATATAGATTCCGATCTAAGGAAGTTCCAAATTACTCATCCCGCCACCTCACCCCTGCAGCCATTCTTCCTGCTTGGCGGAACGCGTCATTAACTGCTGAACAACATCCCTTGGATTCTTTCTCTGGAAAAGGATCTGGTACACAGCTTCTGTGATTGGCATTTCAATTTGGAGACGCTGTGCCATGTGGTACACAGCTTCCGTTGTCTTTACGCCTTCGGCAACCATATTCATGGATGCAGTCGCTTCCTCAAGTTTTGCTCCTCGGCCAATCATTTCCCCAAGATGACGGTTGCGGCTGTGTTGGCTCATGCAGGTTACAACAAGATCTCCCAGCCCTGTCAGCCCTGTAAAGGTAGCGGGCTTTGCCCCCAGCGCACTTCCCAGTCGCTGAATTTCCGCAATCCCCCTGGTAATAAGTGCCGCTCTTGCATTATCTCCATAGCCAATTCCGTCGCTGATTCCAGATGCGATTGCCATAATGTTCTTTACACTCCCCCCAATTTCTACTCCCCGAACATCGCTATTCACATAAACCCGCAATCGGTCTGTCATAAAAATTTCCTGCACAGCTTCTGCACGATCCATACTGGCTGAAGCCGCTACCAAGGTTGTGGGAAGCCCCAGTGCTACCTCCTCGGCATGACTTGGACCATACAGAACAACCAGATTCCCCTCTGGAACGGGGGGAGTCAGCACATCTGCAAGCACAGCCGTTGTTGTAAGCTGTGTTTTTTCCTCAACCCCCTTTGCAACGGACACTATGATCTTGCCCTCGTTACTGTAGACGGCCAGATTTGCGGCCAGATTTCGTACTGCATGCGACGGGGTTGCGATGATCCAGTGATCAGCGTGCTCCGCCGCAACCTTAAGATTCGTCGTAACAGATACCGAATCTGGAATCAGGGTTCCTGCCAGATACGCAGGATTGCGCCCCTCCGTGAGAATTCCACTTGCCACGCCCTCCCGGCGTGCCCAGAGTGTTACATTATGCCCACCATGAGCCAAGCTGACCGACAGTGCAGTTCCCCAGCTACCAGCTCCAAAAACCGATATGGCAGACGGCATATATCTGGCCGAGACTAGAGCTCCCCACGACCGCGCATGCCATGGGCCAGTCGGAAATGCTTGATCTGATTCTCCGTCCCGGAAAGGAGTCTCTGAATGTTGCTTCGATGAGCATACAGAATGGCAAGTGCAAATATCCCCCCAAACAAGAGCAGACTTCGATCCAGAACTTCTATGTCGAAAAGATACATCCGGATGGCAACTGTAGCCGGAAATGTCAAGGCCGCAATCATGCTCGCCAGAGACACATACCTTGAAATAAACAGAATCAGCGTGAACACTCCGATCACGATCAACATGGTTTTCGGGGTAATGGCAAACAGGACACCTGCCGCGGTATTTACTCCCTTCCCTCCTTTGAATCGTGCCCAGATCGGCAGCATGTGTCCAATGATCGCCGCAATTCCTGCCAGGAGACGCATGACGGATTCCACTTGCAAAAAGGCGGGCTCTGCGGGGAGCGTGTCAATCCTGATCATGGCAATCACGCCTGCCGCAAACAGCCCCTTCCCTACATCAATCACCGTTGAAAGTATTCCCGCTTTCCATCCCAGTACACGAAAAACATTCGTTGCCCCTGCATTCCGGCTGCCATGCTTGCGAACATCAACCCCATACAGCACCTGCCCGGTCCAGATACTTCCGGGAACAGACCCTGCCAGATAACTCAAAATCAGGATTAGTGCAATGGACCCCATTTGATCAGTTCACTTGTTGATATGTACCGCCTGATGCAGAAAATTCGCCATGCGGTTGCCAGATTTATTCCTGGTAAACGGAGCCAATCAGGATGGGTGCCTCCTGGTGACGGGTTGCAATGCGACGAATCTCCTCTTCAGCCGAAGATGGTGCAATGACAACCAGCCCGATGCCCAGATTAAACGTACTGCGCATATCCTCTTGTGGCACCGCTCCTCGTTCCTGTATGAGCTTAAAGATAGGGAATGGATCCCAGCTTTCATAATCTACCTGCAAGTGCAACCCCTCGGGAAGGACACGCTGTGCATTGCCTTCAATTCCTCCCCCGGTGACATGCACGAATGCATGCACATGTTCCTTGAGGTCACGGATTAGAGGCAGATAACACTTGTGGATGCCCAGCAGTTCTTCCTGAATACTTTTCCCCTCCAGCTGAGCAGGTCTCTCGTTAAGAGAGTATCCCGAAAGTGTCCCCAAGAGAACTTTGCGGGCAAGGGAATATCCATTTGTATGAATCCCCGAAGAGGCAATTCCCCAGAGCAGGTCACCTCTCTGCACCTTGCTGCCATCAATAATTTTATCCTTGTCCACCACTCCTGTGATGACTCCTGCCAGATCGTAATCCGTGAGAGAATACAGGTCTGGCATTTCGGCTGTTTCTCCACCGATCAGGGCAACTCCCGAGCGCTTGCATGCTCGGGCCAGTCCTGTCATTACTGCCTCTATGACCTCTGCGGAAAGTTCGCCCGTCGCAAAATAGTCCAAAAAATACAGAGGCTCCGCCCCGCATACGGCAATGTCGTTGATGCAATGATGGACCAGATCTTCTCCAATCGTATCATGGACCCCAGCCTGTACAGCAACTTTTACCTTGGTTCCCACCCCGTCAATCGAGGAGACCAGCACCGGCTGTGTACAGTTTGCAATATCCAGTTGAAAAAATCCCCCAAATGCCCCTACATCCCGAATGACCCCGGGGGTATGGGTGGACTGGATTGCCGGCTTTAGGCGTTTGAGTGCCTCATCAGCTGCCTGAATATCCACTCCTGCTTCCCTGTATGTTGTCATCTCGTCGTTTTGCCCATATGTGCCTGCAAATATACGCGTGTCTTGTGCAGTATGGTGAACTTCGCCGGTCCAGACCACACATCAAATTTTCGTGATTCAATACGAGCCAGCAGATCCAGTCCTCCGGTCCAGCAAATTCGGAAATGTTTTCGGCACCAGCCACGCAGGTCACTGTTCAGTGTCCTGCATGAAGCATAGGCATCACGGGCACGAACTGCCTGTTTCCAGAGTAGCGAGCGCATTTGTGGGGTTTGCCTGCCTTCCCGCAAGTCTGCTTCAGACACACCCTCTTTTTCCAGTGCATCTAGCGGGATAAAATGTCTCCCGGCAAGACTATCTTCCTTCAGGAAGCAGACAGAGCGTGTCAGAAAGACTGCTCTTGCAAAGTGCTTCACCGGAGTCTCAATCCAGTTTGCAGTGTAACCTGCAAGCTTTGCCAAAAGAAGGGCATGAGAGCCCGCAACCGTATCCATGCAATCAAATAATTCTGTAACCGTCGGGATGGGTGATACGCCCCCTTCTGTCATCTGGACATCTACCAGACTGCCCGGCAAATGGAATTTCCTGCATACTGCATGGGCCTGGCTTGGATCCGCTAGTGAAGATTCTCCATGCTGTGCGACGCGATACCAGTCCCAGAGAATTTCTGCAGCTTCGCGCAGTTCTCCCTTCGGCCAGTTTGATGGAGCGAACGGAGTCATGACTCAGGTCCAGGATTCCAGTTGTATGCGCAGTGCACTTGATGTGGGTGCAAGGGATTGCCCCCGAACCGGCATGGATTCCAGTCTTGTCAGGGCTTCAACAGGATCGGGGCTGCGCCCGATTGCCTGTTTGACCGTATCTGGAAATTTTGCAGGATGAGCCGTTGCCAGTACAATCACGGGAGCCGGCATGTCATGCGCGGCAGCCAGCCCCAATGCCGTATGAGGATCCGTAATGTACCCCGTTTCTTCGTACACATGCCGAATGGACGCGAGGGTTTCCTGATCCGTATATGAACTGCCCTGAATCATATGACGCATCTGATCATCTGCCAGCAGAAACTGGAGGCGCTCAAAATTGCTTGGCCGTCCGACATCCATTGCATTCGAGAGCGTTCGCACGGAATCTCTGGAAGGAGCTGTCCCGCCTGCGAGAAATTTCGGGAATCCATCATTTGTATTATGAGCTGCCATGAATTTTCGAACAGGAAGCCCGGAGAGTGAGGCGAGTACCCCCGCCGTCAGATTGCCCAGATTGCCGCATGGAACGCACACATCGGCGGATTTCCACCCGCCCCTGGCGAAAGCCCAGTAATAGTAGAGCATCTGTGGCAGAAGCCGTCCTGCATTGATGGAGTTTGCCGCAGAAAGATGCAATCCGCCCGGAGCAACAAGGAGCTCCTTGACCATGGCCTGGCAATCATCAAATGTCCCCTGCACCGCATAGGTACGTACCCCCTTTCTCTGGACAGTGAGCTGCCGTTCCTGTATCTGGCTGACCTGTCCATCAGGATACAAGACTGCTACACGCAGGTTGGGGAGGTTCCCGAACCCGTCCGCTACGGCACTTCCCGTATCTCCCGAGGTTGCCACCAGAATAGTCAGCGGATTATCCCCCACAAGGTGATTCATGAATCGGGACATTGTCCGTGCCCCAAAATCCTTGAAGGACAATGTCGGACCATGAAAAAGCTCAAGCACCCAGGCATTCCCCACCCTGACTATCGGAACCGGAAAATCCAGTGCCTGCCTGAGGATTGAATCCAGGACGGATTCAGATATCTGACCGGACAGCCATGGGAAAAGGATGCGCGTTGCCATTGCGGGAAAGTCATCTGCGTCTTTCCATACATGCGGCTTTACTTCCGGGACAGTTTCCGGGACATAAAGGCCGCCATCTGGAGCCAGTCCTTGCAGCAGGGCCGTCGAAAAGCTGACCGAGCGCGTGCGGTCACGCGTGCTTGTATATTGCATGGCTCAAGTACACTGGCGAACCCCCTGCATATCTGCCTGCGTGATGATGCCCCGTGCATTCTCACCCGTTGCTTCCACCATTGCATCACGAACAGCAATCGTTGATGTTTTATCCTTTGCAATCGCAAACATTGCCGGCCCAGATCCTGTGAGTGCGACAGCATGCGCACCGGCATTCAGTGCTGCCCTGCGTACTGCATCGTAACAGGGTACAAGGCTTGCACGTGCGGGTTCAACGATTCGGTCTCGCATCATATAGGGTGCAACGGCTGCCCAGTCACCGGTCATCAATGCATGCAGCATAAAGCCCAGATCACTGGCATTGTGTACGGCCTCCGTTCTTGGCACAACTCGGGGCAGAATCGTTCGTGCATCTGCGGTGAGAATTTCTCTTTGCGGCAGTACTACGACAAGATGCAGGGTGTCTTTGAGCCGGATCCGTCGATAATCCATGGGATTGACCGGAGAGGTAAGTACGAGCCCCCCAAGCAGGGATGGCAGTGCATTATCTCCATGGAGCGTCCCCCCGCTCGCCAGGCGTTCTGCTTCGAGCACGGCATACACCAGTTCTTTTCTCCTGAATGGTTTGCCCAGAACGAGATTGGCCGCCCATGCTCCGGCAGATGCGCTTGCAGCAGAGCCTCCAATCCCGGAACCCAGCGGAATCCCCTTTTCAATGTGCAAGTGAAGTCCCCGCTTGTCTCCGGCTTTCGTCATGACAAGATGTGCTGCGCGTCCCGCTGTATTCTTTTCTGCTGTCAGTGGAATCGGGACAGAAGACGAGATGGTGATCCCCGGCTTGGAAGAAAAACATGCCTCAATAATGTCCCCAACTCCACGGAGACATAATCCCAGTGTATCAAACCCTGGCCCCAGATTGGACAGGGAAGCAGGGCCAAAAACTCTTGTGGCCGGATTCGCAGAGCTCCCCATGAGCAGTACTTGGTTTTTTCTGATTGCCAGCAGGGGGCTCGGAGCAGACCTGCCCTGATTGTGAGAATCTAGTGCTAGAAAGCGTATTTAACTTTTAAGTCCCTCAGAGTTTTCCATGTATTCGTCGGCACAGAATCTTCCTCTGCAATCAGACGCTTCAGATCAGCTGGTGTATCCACATCGTACCATTGCGGCAGTTGAACGACTCTGGCTCCCGATTGATACGCTCGTTCCAGTGTTCGCCTGTACACATCCGGCTGGCTGTATGTGATGTCATCAAACAGCCCGTGCATCAATGGATTCATTCCAAGAAGATAGTAACCTCCATCTTCTGCAGGGCCAATGCATATGGAGGGGGCTTCCGACAGTGCGTCTAGTGCACTTTGAATGAAGGCATCCGGCAGTGTGGGGTGATCGGTTCCGATAATGACCGCCTGGTCATGTCCTTCCGCAGCCGTTTCATTGAACGCATGCTGCATGCGCTCGCCAAGCCCATTACCGTGCTGTTGCCGGATAACTGCTCCATGCAGGGGAACATCAGGCGGGTCTTCACTGGACATGTACAGACGCACCGCTATATTGAACGATGCGTACTGCTGCAGACTGTCCATGAGGAACGCCCGGTACAAGTCTGCAGCTTCTTTTGGGGAGATCAGACTCGTAAGTCTTGACTTGACCTGCCCTGTCTTCGGAGAGCGGGCAAATGCAATCAGTGCCCTACCCATCCGCCTTTCTCTGTTCCCGCATTCGTTTCACCACTCTGCAGATACAGTCTGCCGTTCGTTTGACTTCCTCCTTTGTTGTTGTGCGGCCAAGTGACAGCCTCAGTGCTGCACGAGCTGTGTGTTCCGGGAGTCCAAGTCCGAGCAGTACATGGCTTGGGGAGATTGCCCCGCTGGTGCAGGCAGATCCCGCCGATGCATAGACTCCTTCTATATCCAGATTCAGGAGCAGCATTTCCCCGTCCAGGGGAGTGCCATCCATGGGCTTGAATGCCACATTGAGAATATGCGGGGCTGCATGGACGGGCGTATTTACAATCAACCGGTCTCCGATCTTCGCCAGAAGTTGATCTTGCAGTTCCTTTCTGAGTGCATGGACGCGGCGTGTATCTGCAGACTGCGTCTTGGCAACAAGATCCATCGCAGTTGCCATTCCGACTGCCCCTGCAATATTTTCCGTACCGCCACGACGCCCCCGTTCCTGCGAGCCACCGAGAATCTGCGAGGGAAGTTCTACGCCTTCCCGAACATACAGAATGCCAATTCCCTTGGGTCCATAGATCTTGTGAGCGGACAGGGACAGCAAATCTGTTCCCAAGGTTTCCTTGTCCAGGGGAAGCCATGCGGCGGCCTGTGCCGCATCCGTGTGTAACAGAATCTCATGCTCGTGGCAGACAGAAGCAATTTTTCCCAAAGGAGAGATCGCCCCCGTTTCATTATTCACATACATTACCGAAACCAGTCGGGTGTCCGGTCTTACTGCTGCAGCTACCTGTGAGCTGTGCAAGGAGCCTGTCTCGGGAGCTGGTGCCAGGAAGGTCGTATGTATGTCTGCTGTTTTCAGAGCCTCGGCTGGCTCCAGTACTGCCTTGTGTTCAATCTTTGATGTGATCAGATGCTCGCCTGTACGCAGTATGCTCAGTCCCAGATTGTTGGCTTCCGTGGCCCCGCTGGTAAAAATAATTTGCTCCGGTTTGGTATTGAGATGTGCTGCAATACGGCCCCGACTGTCTTCCAGAGCTCCTCTCGCCTCTCTGCCTGGACGATGAACGGAGGAGGCATTTCCAAAGCTGTGCTTCAGGTACGGCAGCATCGCCTCCAGTACGGCAGGAGCCACTGGAGTAGTCGCTGCATGGTCCATGTATATGGTCTGAGGGAGAGGATCGTTCATGCAAGCATCTGCTCTACACAAGGGGTCTGACTATTCTGCCATCATTTGAATGCGAGGGCATGCAGGAACGAGCAGGGAATTTTTATATCATCCTAAGACAGTTCCTGCATCAATTATCACAACATATCCATCTCTGACAGGACACATTCCAGCTTTTGCTTCACCTTGATTGCACAGACCACTACAGTTTTTTTGTACCACGGAATGCAAAGGAAATTATACTCCAGAGCCTCTTGTAAAATTCCCTGATGACGGAGGAGTATCGCTCTGAGAGCACCTGCAGGCATCTTAGAGCGGGTATAGAGATGTTTTTACAGGGTTCTCTCCAAATTACAAGTTGACGCATGTTCAGGTCCTCACAGCTCTATTTTCCTGTGAAACCGATTTCCACATTTCGTTGCAGTTTGAATGGTTATCCCCAGCGCAAATGTACAAATCTTCCCGGAACTGCATCCAATTCTCCCCGCAGGCACTCTCTCCGTCTCATCCCGCGGCGGTCTCTGGCGGGTACTGCCATAATTGTTGCCGTTCGTGACGAAATTTCTCCTGTGCTCCAGGGTGGCACCTGCCGCTCTGTGCCTCCCCCTGATCGTTCCCAATCCTGATTTCCACTTTGGCTGGGCGTTCTGCCGTCCAGCACCAGTACAATTCACCAAGCCTTCAGCCGGTTCCGGTGTACTCCCACAAGCTCAGAGCACCTCCAGTACACTATCTTGTACCGGAGGTGCTCTGTTTTCTCTTTGACCGCTTTGAGGCGGCTATTTCTTTACTTCACCAGGGTCATGCGTCCAGTCTTCACATGCCTATGTTCTGCTCCGGTCGCCATGATCCGGTACAGATAGGTCCCGCTTGCCAGACTGCCTGCATGCAGTTCCACGCTCCGGTTCGCCCCTGCCTCCAGCTCCTGCGCCGGCAACGTGATCACCTCCCGCCCCAGCATGTCTACAATCTGGATCTGCACCTGCGCATTCTCTGGCAGGTCAAACTGGATTCTTGTGCCCGGATTAAACGGATTCGGGTAGTTTCCATGCAAGACAAACTCCTTCGGAAGCTCTGCACTCTCCTCCACCCCGGTCACCGTCTGTACCGGGACGATCCCTCCATTCCTGTCCACCCCCAGAATCGTCAGATCATTCCGCATCCCAGACAGGTTCAGCACCAGCGTCTGCCCTCCATACCCGTACAGGTCCAGTTCGTAGAACTCCTCTACGGCTCCATCTGTGGACTTCACACGCATGACCTGCACCGACGGATCCAGCGAGGCATATCTCCGGGTCTCTTCATCCAGCATCAGGTTCCCCGCCAGGGTCATTACCGGCATCATGGGATTGGTCGGGTCCATCACCTGCACCTGCGCTGCTCCCAGATATGCCGATCCGTGTACCAGTCGCACCTCTGCTTTGGTGGCCACCGAAGAAGTCATCCGCATGTCCAGCACCTTCAGCTTTGGTTCTGCCAGACTCCCGTGGGCAATCACTACCGTATTCGTGTTCGGATTCAGGGACAGGGTACGTGTGACCGCCTGCTCGGCCGGGGCTCCCACTGGCTGAATCTTCAGCACATGACTGCCTGCTCCCACCGGACGATACGCCGTAGCACTGCGGAACTGCATTCCACTGCCAATTCGGATGTCCCCCAGATGCAGGTCTATTGGGCTTGTCAGTGGCAGGTTGTGAATGAACTGCAGGTTCGCCCGTCCCGCACCCAGATCGGCCTGGTCAATCGGATTTTCACTCCCGTTCGCCGCAATCCCGAAGATCGCACAGCTCCCCAAGCCAATCCCTTCTTGCGTCAGGTTCACCACTCCGTTCAGGTAGCCGTTCACGGCAAACGATTCTGCGTCTGCCTGGGCGGAAACCCGTCCCGCCAGCCTGGAATTCTCCCAGGCATCATTATCATCATCAACACAATCCCACTGCACGATCCGGAGTCCACTGGCATCTGCCACATTCCGCAGTCCTGCCGCCGCCAGCCGGATGTTCGTATTCGTGGGCAATGACTCCGCCCCCAGATCCACCTTCCAGAACAGATCCGCATGCACATCCAGCGTCAGACTGCCACCCGCCGTCGGAACCGTGAGGTTCTCCCATTCTGGCATGGTTCCCTCTGGGAGCATGACTGGAGACACGGTCACCGTGGTCGTGTCATTCAGATCGGAAGGCAGCTGCAGGATCAAGGGACGGTAGTACGACAGGGTATCCTGATCCGTTTTATGGTCCATTCCCACCGGGAACAGATACCCCCCGCTCTTGAAGCCGTCTCCTGCCGTTCCCTGTAACAGGTGCCGAGCGACCGGACCGCCGACATACGACTGGCGGGAACCTCGAAGGATCGTGCCCTTGCACTCCTCGTCACTGTCTGCCCCGCACCTGCTCCCTGTCTGCGCCGTACTCCGACCACGGAGCTCCTGTTCTGCCTCTACATTCTGCACCGTCCATGTAAACATGCTGTCCATCGGCATGCTGTGGATCTTCCCCTGCCGGAGCGTCAGCTTCGCCATCCTCTGCTGCGTGACATCGCTTTTCAGCAGCAGTCCCTTGGCGTTGTTCACCGTGACACTGTGCAGTGCCGTCGTGTCCCCGGTCATCACCTCCTGAGCCTCCGTGCCCGTAAACTCCACCTGCACATCCAGATTCCCCTTCTTCGCAAAGTGGAAGTCCCCATGCACCACCAGACTCGGCATCTTGTCCGATGCCGTTTTCCCCTCGTAGCGGGACGCATCCGCCGCCACCATCAAGTCCCCCATCACCGTCTTCGTTGTACTCGGATGCAGCTTCACCCCCGCCAGGTCTCCACTGATCGCCCCTTTGCTCTGTGTGAAGTCCCCGTGGATCTTCACAATCCGCTTGTCATTGTTTCCATTGTATTCCGTGTTCAGACCGCCCGTCCCGCTGATCACAAGATCTCCCATGAACTCTGTTGAGTCCGTGTACGGCCAGATCGTGGCGGAACGCAGGGACACCGCATCCATGATCACCACCTTCTTGTTGTGCGTTTCCACCGACCCCTGCATCGCCGACAGACTGTCTATCGTCAGCTTCTTCCCGGCCGCACTGGCACTCAGGATTCGCAGCAGTCCATCGTCGTTCTCGGTCGTGCCACTCAGTTTCGGGGTCCTCGTCCCGTCAAATACAACCGTCCCCAGCATCTTGCTGTCCGCACTCGCGTCCAGCACCGTTTCCTTGCTCCCCTTCGGAATGTTGATCATGCCTGCCTTCAGACTCCCCGTCAGCGTCAGCTTCACATCTGGACGGGAGTTGGCCCCCTTCCCGTCTGTCCCCTTGTTGTATCCGTCCACGTCCCGCACATTATTCCGCTTCTTCGTGTCTTCCGGTCCCAGCATCAGCGTCCCGTCTCCCAGATCCACCATCGCCTCCTTCGCAATGGTCACTTGGGCCGTATTGTGGGCATACTCTCCCTGCAGCACCCGTCCCAGCACATGCAGGTCTCCGCCCCCGGTCATCAGTTTGCTCTTGCCACTCACCGTCACCTTCCCGTGCACCATCACATCCTGCCCCTTCGTATGCAGTTCGCCTGCAGCCACCTCCACGCTGTACCGCCCTACCTCCGTGGCATCCGTGCGATGCAGCGTAGAGGTCCCCACGGTCAGCATTCCGTCCACCGTCAGCTTCCCCTTGGTGACCGTCAGCTTCCCGGGCAGCGAGCGGTCGCCTAGTACCATGATCTCCGCCTTCGCATGCTCCACGATCACATCCCGCGGATCGAACCATTCCAGATCCCCCGCTTTCACCTCCCGCGCACCCGGGGTGATGTAGGTCAACATATACCGATCATTCACATTGGCCTCCTTTGCCCTGTCCGTGGAGATGTTCCCGGGATCATTGCTATCCTTCCGCAGCATCCCGTTCTGTACCGTGATCTGCTCCGTGACATGCAGGGTCGAATCGGTCGTGCTCTCGGCATCCACCAGCGACAGCGTGCCACTGCACAGCCCCAGATTTTTTGTCTTGATCACCTCCTCCAGACGCAAAGTGCCCCGATCTCCGACATCAATGGAAAGTACCTCCAGCGTCTTGACCAGGGCAGCCTTCTTCACCAGATCGGTGTTTCGGCTGCCGTACGTCAATCTCTTGATTGTGGAGGCTTCGGCCAGCTCCCCGCTGAGTTCCCCCTGCAGAATCAGGGATTCCTCCACCGTCACATCCTCCTTCGCCGTCAGTTCCGCATCCGGCCCCACATGCAGCGTCTTCACCGTCAGCGGACCTTTCCCAGGTTCCACCCGCAGATCCCCAAGCGTCACCAGGGCATCCAGCGTGAGCCCCAGCGTGGCATCCCCGATGATCACACTCTCGCCGGCATCTGTGAGAACAAGACGGTTCCCGAAGGGCAGCGAGGTGTCGTTTGTCGTACACATCCCGTCCACATTGGAGGTGGCCGGATACGCCATCCCGAGACTCATGCCCCCGGCAGCCAGATCCAGACCTACCCGCAGGCTGTGCGCCGTTCGGCGAGTAGCACCACTGACCGTCTTTGCGTCCGAATCCAGATACACCCGCCCCTTGCCCCCGAAACTCACCGTATCCTCCACCACCAGGTTCCCGCCGACAGAAGACACCAGGTGGAGATCCGCTTTGGCATCATTCTGCACGAGCGGGGCCATAAACAATACCTTCGGAGCACAATGCGTATCACCTGCCGTGGCGCCGGTCGTCGTTTCAGTGAGGGTGTTGGAGTACACATTTAGGTCCCCGGTAATTGTCACCGCACCTCCGAAGTGAATCCCCGGAATATGACGAGTTCGGACTCCTCCATCAACACTGGCATAACCTCGCCTGTGACGGTTTGAGTATGCACAGGTATACCGCCTACTGTCATCGGTGGTAGCACCATCTCGCCAGCCAACTCGAATCCCGGAATCTGCTGCAGTATTCGCCTCTCCATAGTCTGCCGTATTGGTGTAGGGAGTCTCCCCGTCTCGCAAGATCACATCCCCCTGTATCGTCGCCGTTTTCTCAAATAAAATTCGGGCATCGTTCCACTGCTCCACATCCCCCTCCACGATCACATTCTCCCGGAAAATGAGATCCGTCGTAGCCTTAAAGCCCTTAAATCTGTCATTTTTAAGGCTTCCCGAGACCGTGACCGGACCCACCCGCTTCAGCTCCACACAGACATTGCCCATGGCAATCGCATAGATCCCGGCAGAAATCGTTCCCTTGCCTCGAATGCGCAGACAATCCTTGTCACTAAACCCTCTGGAAAGGGGCAGGTACGCACCATGATTACGAAGTGAGGCAGATCCCCGCCTGCCGGGTCCAGTGGCAACATTCAGATACGCAATCCGAAGGGGGTGACTTGTTCCTTTTGTCACATCTTCAATCGCCCCCTCCACAAAAAACTCCTTCCTGAAATGAACCACAAGATCTACCCCGTCAATCCGCAGGGTGGCTCCGCTCTGGACCAGCAGTGGAGTCACCACTTCGTCCCCTCCCGTGGACAGCGGCCCTCCTACTCGGAGCTCGCTAGCTTTTCCTTCCTTCATCCCTCCCTTCAGGGTGAAACTCCGGGAGACGATCAGCACAGGAAGTCGGACCTTCTCCCCTTTGGGAATGGTCAAGGTGTCGGTGATCGCAATCCGCTCCTCTGACTTGTCCGCAATGTGGAAAAACGTGCTAGTCCTAGCACCTGCGCTCAATGTGACATTCTCAAACTGAACGCTCGCGTTCGGATCCAGTAGAAACTCACCCGCCGGGGCAATCGTAAAGGTGCCCGTGAACTGGATCTTTCCCCTGACGGGAGCGGCATTCCCCTGTACATAGGTCCCGAATTGGAAGTACTTGTCCAAGGCAGCGGTGGGGGCTGCCAGCGTAACTCTACCCCCGGCCCGGCGAACCCGGATCAGAAATACATCCCCACTAGCATTGTCTGACCTGGAAAAGGCATGTTCCAGCGTGCACGGTTCGTTGACATCGTTGCATCTCCCCGTCGTCTTT
Organism: Rhodothermales bacterium; assembly: GCA_965203305.1. Classification (GTDB taxonomy): domain Bacteria; phylum Bacteroidota; class Rhodothermia; order Rhodothermales; family Bin80; genus Bin80. The sequence continues at coordinate 1,824,394 of OZ241874.1, forward strand.
CCGTTGGCCGGGTCAATGTAGCGGTTGGCTTGTGCGAAGGCACTGGAAGTCGTGAGGAAAAGGAACAGAAAGATGAATCCTGCCCCCCCCCCATTTTTTGTAGATAATTCATAGGTCTATTGATTGGTGAAAAATGTTTGTTAGTATGCGATCAGACTGCAACTCATGTGGTTCTTCCCTAACTATACACATCAGTTATAACTAAATTTACTTAAAAAATGTTTCGATTTTGGGCATGGTGCAGTTTATCCACTTTTCAGGTTCAGGTTTCTTTGATCCGTGGCCAAGGACGGTTCGCGTCGGGTTTTCTTGTGCAGAACTGAGAAGCTTTTTCTTTGAGGGTGCTTAATCATGGAAAAACGAACCTGCGGAGGGAGGTGTGTATGCTTCTTTCAGATCGAATCAAACAATTTACCCTGGCCTGTCAAGAGGAGATCTTCTCGGAGTTGGATGAGTCGTTTGGTCCCTTGCCCAAACGCTACGAGCTCTTTATACTGGCCCTGGAGATGGTGCCTATGGAGGACTTTCTGCCGTCCCAGTCGCGCGACAGCCGAGGCCGTCCCCTAGCCCATCGTACTTCCATCGCGAAGGCGTTTTTCGCCAGGATGATCTTCCAGATTCCCACGACCACCGCCCTGCGAGAGCGTCTACTGATGGATCGCATTCTTCGGTCCTTGTGTGGGTGGTCCCGCGGATGCGATGTGCCCAGCGAGTCTACCTTTTCGCGGGTTTTTCATGAATTTTCCGAGAGCGAACTGCCGACCCGGATTCATGAAGCTCTGATCAGGAGTTGCTACAAGAATGAGGTTGTGGGGCATATTTCGCGGGATTCCATGCCGATGGAGGTACGGGAAGCGGGAGTCAAGAAGGAGGAAAACTAGGACGAAGACGGTTCGAAAGGTCCCCCATGCTGGAACGGCAGCGGGAGATGGCAGAAGTAGACGGGATGGGGGAGCTTTCCCCAAGGAATGTAATGGGTACTCATGTATATAGTGGCCGTCAGAAAATTCGGAATATTGCCAATATATGCCGTTTAGAGAGCGTATGAGGGGGTTTGGGGAGATATTTTTTGGTATTTTTCCTGACGAAGATGGAAGCCCTCTGGCGGATTGGAGCATGAAATCTCCGAACAGCGTCCATAAACACGCAATCTTCGTGCAAGATTTCCCCTGAAGACTTGAGTCCATGGATAATACCCTCCATGTGCAGAGAGCTGGTGAAGAAAGCCACCCGTTTGGGATTTCTCCGCCAACTCGCAGTAGATCTTGGTCCAAAATGGAAAAATCATCTGAATGAACTTACAGGAAAAGGATCTGCAGAACGTCAAATTGCCCGACTTCATGCACTAACCAGAACTGAACCCATTGACGAAAATTTCACATTCGGGGATATGCAAACCGAAACTCGCCTCAGCGCTAGTTTGCCACAGCGTAGTTCAACAATCGGACACAGCTCCCCTGTTCCCTTTTTTGGGATGATTTTTTCGTAGTCCACAGGTTCCATCAACTTCGCAGGTCAGATCATGGTGGCTGTTCTCTTCGTTCTGTGCCGTTTTTCCGGCAAAGTACGCCGAGAGTCTGCCTGGCGAATGGCGGATGGGCATAGCACTCCCCGCTCCCTGCGGAGTGCTGTTTTTTTCTCGGCAAGAATCCTGCCTGTTTCATGAATCAGGAGGCTTTTCCTCTTCGGGAAGCAGCGTACATTCTTTCGCTGGTGATTTTTCTTCGGGACCATCCCGCCCCCGCTCCTCTCCCTTCGTCTTCTCGGGATCATACAGGATCCCCAGAATCCGAAAGATCTGCTGCACGAACGGGGTCAGATCCTGATCCATCCGTGTGATCAGGTACCGCTGTAGGAGTTGGTGGAATTTGGTGATGATGCGCTGAATCTTGTTGAGGTGCTTCCGAATCGTACTCCAGCTGGACGAGATGCCCTAGGCCTTGAGCGGGATTCGGATCATCTGTGCAAAGCAGACCCCCAGCAGCGCAAGAAACAGATGCCCCTCAATCCGCTCGTCCTTGCTGTGATAAATGGGCCCCAGTCCAAACTCGGATTTCATGGAGCGAAAGACATGCTCCACCTCATACTGTCGCCAGTAGGTCTGGGCCACCTCCCGGAGGGACCAGTCCAGATGACTGGTGCGGATCACATACCCGCCACAGGCCCGCATCCACGACGCATGCGCCGGAAGACGGGTTACCCGAATCGTGTCCGCATAGTCGGTCTCTTCGTTGCGAATCACCTCCACATCGTAGAGATATGCCACGTGCGGGTGGTCGCGTTCCAGACGCGTCACCCGTCTCTGCACCGGAGCAAATTTCTTGACACACCCGGGTTTGGACAGTCCCTCCCGCAATTTGTCCAGTGCCTTCTCATACGCCTCACACCGCCGCTGCTTGATCTGCAACTCCGTCTTTGCCTTCGCCTCACTGTAAATGTACACGCGTCGTTCGCCATTCTCTTCGGACAGCTCCCACGCCTTGATCTGCCTTCCGCCCCCCGTCTCAAACCGGGCATCCGCAGGTCCCGTGGGAACAGGCGGCGTGCTGCTGCGCTCTATGCCGACCCAGTCAAAGCCCTTCTCCTGCATGAGAGCCACATTCCCATCCGTGCAGATCCCGGCATCCATGACCAAAGTCGAATCCTCGTCCCCCAGCTTCTCCAGAACACCAGCCAAGGTGCCAGGCTCGCTCACATTCCCCGGCAGAATCTCCATCCCGCAGGGCATCCCGTTCCCGCTCATGGACACCGAAAGAGACGTTTGCCGAAGATCACTCCGCTTGTTCTTGCTCCGCCCGTGCCGCAGGTATTGTCCCTTCTCCTTCCCGTAATACGGCGTGTTGGTCAGATCATACAGAATGATCTTTCCCCCGAAAGGAAGCGTGGACTGTGCCCTCTCATAGAGCCACGAGAGAATCTCGTCCCGGTGCCGGTTCAGCAGATCCACCGTCCGGTACAGGGTGTTCAGACTCGGTACAGGAAGATGCAGAAGCTCCAGAATGGCAGAGGTGGAGGTGAGCCAGTCATGGGTGTGCCGCTCGCTGCCCGGACTCAGCATCTTGCCAATGACCATCACATAGATCAGCTTCACCTGCTCTTCGGTACATCCCAAATCCAGCAACAAGCAATCAAAGCCAACCCGATGAAACAGGGACAGGAGCAGACGCTCGCCCCCAACCGTGCCGGAACCGGGATGCGAAAGCCGAAGGAAACTCACCACACGCTCTGCCGGCGTGCGAGGGGTTCCCACCTCACAGCCACGCTCCACCAGGTTTTGCGCAATCTGCTGCACCAGATCCCGAAAGAACGGACGCTGTTCCACAAAGTCCAGCCGAAGTGCTCCGTCCATGTGCGCCTTCACATGAGCCCCAAAGGCTTGGATCTCTTCCTCGGACAGATCCACATCTTTGCCGAGGCAAAACAGCGTTTTTCGTTTGGGGATGCCGTTGACCCGTTTGCAGTAGGACAGATAGAATCGGAATCCTTTCTCTCCTGTCTTGAGGCGGTAGGGGGCTCGGAAGAGGAACATGCCGTGGTGGTTGATCCCAAATTTAAACCGCATATCCGGGGGGAGGTTCCCGGAAAAAAATACGGTATACTACAACGGGGTTCTGGAGAGCAAACCCGTAATAAATAAGGGAAAACGGGGCAAATACGAAAGTAATGAAACCAAAACAGGCAAATAAGTGGAATTATTAAGGCAAAATGGAGAAGAATTTCCGCGAAAACCGGATTTTTAAAGAATCATGGCGAACTTGCGTCAGGACTCAACTTGGCGACGATGGATTCCGTGTAAAACTGACATCCCCAAGCCTTGGTGCTTTCAGGAAAAATGTAACGACATTCAATTTGCCTGCACATATGTTTCGGTGATCTAAATCCATAGAGATGAGTAAGGAAGCGCTGGAATCAGCAAAACTGGAAAGTGTTGGCGGCAATGAGTTCCGTTTAATTGTAGGTGATTTTCAGTTCAACTATGGCTGTTGTGGTATAGAACGTCAAAATTCCTGAAAATGGTGGGTGTTATTGGCGCATACCAGTATTGTATTGATCAATATTGCTACTCCTGAGCTACAATTTTGAGAGTACCGAAATCAGAGACGTATCTGGATACCTAGGGAGGTACCCAAGAATATTAGTGAAATTGTCATCACGATGCCATTAGATCGTATCTGGCTATTTTGCCGAAACATCTGATTTTGATGCAACTCAGTCCAGCAGGGAACATTACCAACATTGCCATTGTTTTCCGTCTGCAGGTCTGCTGTGCACAGAACTAAAAAACTGGAATCATGACATGAACCTCAGAACATATAACCTGTTTATCAGTCATTCTTGGGGGTATAGGCACCATTACGATAGACTCCAAAAACTGCTTAGAAAGAGGTGTCACTTTAAGTTCAAGAATTATTCGGTCCCTAAAAATGATCCGATTCATACTAGTGGTACAGCAAAAGAATTACGCCAAGCCATTCGCAGACAGATGGCCCCATGCAGTGTCATTTTGGTACTCGCGGGGGTTTACTCCTCGTACAGCAAATGGATTCGCACTGAAATGAATTTGGCGAATCAGGGCTTCCAAAATCCCAAGCCCATTATAGCCATTAAACCATGGGGAAGTATTAGAATCTCGGCAACCGTGAGAGATGCGACCGCAGAAGTAGTTCACTGGAACTCCAAGAGTATAGTTGATGCCATTAGACGAAACTCGAAAAAAAGGAAACGAAAATGACTCAGAAAGAAGAATTCGTTGAACTCTATAAGCTTCATGCTGAACTGGCAGACAGGGTAAGTCAGCGAAGAGAGGGAGCTAATCGACTGTTCGTCACACTTCTGACTGGACTTTTGGCAGCCGCTTTCGCTATGATCACAACGGGAAACTCTACTCCGGCAAACAATGGTGTTCTCTTGCTGGCAGGTATTCTTGGAGTCACGCTGTCAATTTCTTGGTATATCATCATCCGTTCGTACCGGCAGTTAAATACAGGTAAATTTCAGACCCTCCAAGAGCTTGAAGGGAAACTGGAATATCCTTTCTTTATCCGAGAATGGGAAATACTGAAAGAGGGAAGAGAGTATCGCACATACTGGAAACTCACCACCGCCGAAACGATTCTTCCGATTACATTCCTTGCATTCTTTGTCATCTCAATCTTGCTGGGTGTATTCTAGTCAACTGTCCACATCCGACAGGCATTTGTATATTCCAGTGTTATTGGGCCACCGAATCCGCTCCAGCGGGGACAGTAAATCCCGGGGATATTTGCCTTCCTTCCGATCCGGAGATCTGCCGTATTTCATGCTGAATTCCGAGGAGATTATCTGCGAACTCCCTGTCTTGTGGCAGCTTGTCTTTCGTTCGGATCTCGTGCCGATATTCTATGCTTTTCTCTTTCACAAGAGCATCGTATTACGTCAAGATCACCCGTATTCTGGAGCTGTCCCTTTCCCGCGCCCTTTCCCGTGCGAAGACACTGGGTCTCACTTGGCCGCTTGCCGATCGGATGACGGAGGAGGAGTTGGCGCAAAAGTTGTATCCTTCGCCCTCCTCCCCGGTGGTGCCAGACTGGAAGGAGGTCCAGTCAACCCTAAACGGCAGTCGGTATCTCACCCGGAGGCAGATCTGGAAGGAGTATAAAGAGGAACCCCCTGACGGGGATCAGTACAGCTATGCTTGCGAGTTGTATCGCATCTGCCGCAAAGTAGCGGAGAAATCTGTCATGCACCTGACCCATCGGGCAGACGAGAGGTTGCATGTGAACTATGCGGGCAAACGACCGGAGTTCCTTCACCTGGTTACCGGGGCGGTTTTCAAGGCCTAGAGCTTTGTAGCCGCGCTGTCGGCCTCCGTCTACCTCTATGTCAAAGCAACCGAATCCCAAGCTACACAGGACTTCTGCGCTTCGGTTCGTCGGACCTTCGAGTTTCTGGGCAGTGTCCCTCGGATTCCTGTGCCGGATAACCTGAAGGCTGCCATCCTTCGCTTCTGCCGCAATGACCTTCCCAAACTGAACGGATTGTTCCGAGGTTTGGCGGATCATTAGGATGTGCATGTACTTCCCACTCGTCTAGGCAGGCCCCGGGACAAGGCTGCCGTGGAAGGCGCGATCCTGCACTATCGAGAGCCATGTTTACAGGATCCCGCACACCTACAAGGGAAAGAAGGCACGGGCCGTGGTCTGTAAAGATGTGGTGGCGATTTATGACAAGGACACCCGGATTGTCTCCAATTTGCAAGGGAAGGAACCCTGCGGGGATACGCCCCATTTGCTCCATATGCCCTTCAATCATCCGGCACACCAAGAGTGGACTCCAGATCGGTTCCTGCGCTGGTCCAAAACCATTGGCCAAAAAACAGATGTCCTGATCAAAGCGAATCTGGGGGGGACAAGGGCCCCCGAGTAGTACGATCGGCGGTGTATGGCAATCCTGAAGCTGACCGACAGCTACCGCAATGAAGTTCTCAAAGAGGCATGCCGGATTGCCCTGTTTGAACAACGACGCAGTTACGGGACCGTGCAGACCCTGTGCGAGAAAGTCTCCGCCCGGCTTCATAAAAGTCAACCCCTGCCTATTGACCATGAAAACATTCGGGATCCCGAATATGATTCCAATCTCCACACCAAAACATCCAGATGCTTCTCTATCCCACCATTCCAAAACTGGAACGCATGCTGCTTCTTGGCATGGCCACCTCCTTGCGGAATCAACGAGCAATGCCGGACACTGAGAGGCTGTCCTTCCTAGACAGTCTGGGACGGATGGTAGACCAAGAGGAGGCGGTACGCGAGGACCATCGTCTACCCCGACGATGAAAGGCAGCAAAGCTGCGACTGCAGGTCTGCATGGCAACCCTTGACGTTAGCGTTTCGGGGGGACTGGATCGGCAGGTGATGCTTCATCTGGCAAGTTGTCAGCGGATCCGGCAACGGCAAAATGTGCTGATTACCGGTCCCACTGGCGTGGGCAAAAATTAGGTGGCGTGTGCCCTGGCCCATCAGGCATACCTGGAAGACTTTCGGACCGTGTATCACCGTCTGCATCGCCTCTTGGAACTGCTGGCAGATGCCCGCCAAGAGCGTGGCCACCTGCACATGCTCAAACAACTGGGCCGCACCGATGTGCTGGCGCTGGACGACTGGGGACTGCATGGCATTGGACACAGGCAGCAACGAGATCTCATGGAACTCTTGGAGGATCGCTATACGCTGCGCTCCAGCATTGTTACCAGGCAGTACCCCATCGAAAAGTGGCATGAAACCATGGGAAACCCTGCCTTGGCAGATGCCATTCTGGATCGTCTTGTCAACAATGCATACCGAATCCAGTTAACCGGAGAGTCCATGCACAAGATCAAAGGAAAACAAGAATTACACTCACAATCCATCGAATCATCTATCCCATCCTGAACATACACTACAGGCGGCCCAATTGGAGCAGATTCGGTGGCCCATTTGTGGTGGAATACACACCTCATCTCTGTTTTCGCCCGAACACATTTTGCGGAAATATGGCAGTGTCTTATCTTTCATGACACAAGCGGAGTTTTTTTTAGGATGGAGAAACTAGTTATTCGAGGAGGGCAAGCATTGCATGGAACACTCCCTGTCAGTGGTTCCAAGAACACAGCGTTACCGCTCATGGCTGCCGCGATCCTGCCACACGGTGTAACCCGACTGGGTCATATTCCAAGGTTGCGGGACATCACCACATTTTCGCATGTGATCCGGATTACGGGTGCCTCTGTGGAGCGCAGTGCCCACGGACTGCAAATTGATGCAACGCGGGTTGGATTCCCCGAATCCCCGTATGAGCTTGTGAAGAAAATGCGGGCCTCGTTCTACATGCTGGGGGCACTGCTTGGCCGCTGTGGGCGGGCAAAGGTGTCCCTGCCGGGTGGATGTGCATGGGGGCCCCGCCCCGTGAACCTGCATATGGAAGGGCTGAAAGCCCTGGGAGCCGAAATTGATCTGGAAGAAGGATATGTTGTGGCTCGCGTACCCCGCGGAGGTCTGCCAGGCGGGGCCTACAGGTTCGAACCTTCCAGTGTCGGAGCTACGGTCAACCTGCTTCTGGCCGCCAGTCTGGGACGAGGGGGGAGCCGCATTGAGAACGCTGCTATGGAGCCGGATGTGATTGTCTTCTGCGAAATGCTCCAGGCGATGGGAGCACAGCTGGACGGGATCGGAACACGCACCATTGAGGTTCAGGGAGTTTCCGAGTTGCAACCGGTTGATTTCGGCAATTGCCCCGACCGGATTGAACTCGGCACATTTATGATTGCAGCGGTCATTGCAGGTACGCCCGGAAAACCTGTACGCATGACCCATGCACGCCCGGATCATTTGGGGACAGAATTTCTGGAAGCATTCCGAGAGACCGGGGCAGGGTGTGCCATTGAGGACGACACGGTCACTGTGACACCTCCCGAAACCATAACCCCTGTTTCCATCACAACAGCAATCTATCCGGGGTTTTCGACGGATCTGCAGGCACAGTGGACCGTACTTCTGGCTTGTGCAAACGGAGAGGCATCAGTCACCGATGATATCTATGGCGACAGATTCAACCATATTCCAGAACTGGCACGAATGGGACTGCAGGCGCGTGTTGACGGGAAAAGGGTTACAGTCAGGGGAGGACACCCATTGACCGGGGCCCATGTCATGAGTACGGATCTGCGGGCAAGTGTCTCTCTGGTGCTTGCTGCCATGGTTGCAAAAGGCATTACACATGTCGGCCGAATCTATCACCTAGACAGAGGCTACGAGCAGCTGGAATCCAAACTCAGTGCATGCAACATTGATATCCGCCGAGAGCAGTACGACGAGTTTGCTACACCGGATCAGGGCTGATTCCGAACCAGCCTCAAGCTGTGCTGGTGAATTGGCTGTGCCTCCAGGTTGTCTGACGGATGCCGTCGCTTGTAGGGGCCGGTTACGGCAAGTGCCGTCTCATCTTCCTTGTAAAATTCATACTTCCTTTGTGCTTCCTGGAGCTCTTCTGTGCGTCCGAGTGCACCAAGCACCAGCATCCGGTTGTACAGCCCGCCCAGATTTTCTGGATCTATGGCAAGGACACGCTCAATCCATTGCATTGACTCTGGATATCTTTCCATGAGGTAGTGAACTCGTGCAATGGAGAGCAAGAGGACACGGTCATCGGGGTACTTCTCATACACAGTCAGCCACTCTGCAAGTGCCTCCTCATAATATCCAGATCCCCGTAAAACCTCGGCACGGAAATACGCTGTCTTCAGGTATCCCGGCTGCCTGCTCTCTGCTTCCTGAAGCTGTGCTTCTGCGTCTGTCAAATTACCCTCCGAGATATATACACGTGCCAGATTGATCGGTCCTTCTGGACTCTCTGGTGAAATGGCAGAAACCTGTCCAAATGCTTCCAGTGCCCCCCGGGTATCTCCCTCAAGAAAAAGTCCGATGCCATAATCGTTCCAGCGTTCCCAGAGAGCATATGCAGTATCAGAGGAGTGTCCGCTTAGCCGGATTGCTGAAGCCATCAGTGTGACTGGAATATCTGGTGCTTCGCCTGGTCCCAGTTCCCATTGCCGCAAATCTACTTCCTTCAACGCCAGGGAATCCGGCTGCCCAGAAGCTACACGCCCCCGAAATGTCCAGTTATGAAAGTACCACTTGAACTTGCGGTGATACAACTTGGCGGACAGTGTATTCAGATTTACTCCCTCCGGCACACGGAATGCATAGTGTACCGTATGCGCTGTCCCGGGCCCAATCATGTTTGCGTAGACGGTTGCAGTCCAGTCCTGTGCATTGCGTCGATTGATTGCCTGACTGGCACGGTCTACCTGTACGGCCCCCCAGAAGTGTGCGGTTGTATCTACCCTTCCTTCTGCATCCAGATCACCCGAGATCAGCACCTCTGCTCCAGACGAGTCTTTTGCCGAAAATTCGAGCCACATTTCGTTTGAGTCATTCGTCCCGCCGGGAAGCAGATGACCTACGCGGCGATTCCGGACGACCACGGTTACCATCATCTCTGTGCCTGGCTTGATGGCTGGCATTGTGTCACTGGGACCATACGTCTGTCCATCTGCCATGATGGAAAAAATATCAACGGAAGCCGACGACTGCAAATCTTTCTGTGCCTCTATGGTCTGTTCGGGATACCCTTTCAGAGCGGGCAATGCTGTGTTCGCGGAGGCGAATGTGTGGCTTCGGATAAATCCGTCCGATCCTCCCTGATCGTTTGATGCGACGAGCGGCATGTGGCAGTCTACACAGTTAAGGGGAGATTCCGGCAAATAAAATGATCGCACTGTGTTTCCGCTTGTACCGCTGCTTTGCCACGCGTCATATTCATTCTGTCCTCGTTTCCACCGATAGTTATTCACCTCGGGAGGAAGTCCCACCTTGTGGCAGGTCCCGCAGAACTCCATCGTTTGATGAACCGGCTTCAGCATGGCTTCCCTGTGCGGCCCCGGCTTGGCACGGACCAGTGTATTGTGCACCCACTGACGAGGGTCATCACTGGCACGGGCGAAGGGATACTCATCTGGGGCAGAGATCACATAGCGGCCATTTCCCTTGACATCTCGCAAGGCTTCGATGGCATGGCAGGACAGGCATGTGAGTCCTGCACTGAAGGTTGGATGATCAAAATCCAGAAGCTGTTCATCGGTCAAACGCCCGGTATACAGCACCAGAGGATCATGGCAGGAAGCGCACCATCGGGCTGGATCATTGCCGGCTCGTTCCACCAGTGCCTCTACACTCTTGCGATAATACGGATTGTTGAATGAGGAGAAGCGATGTGCGGACGCTTCCCACTGCGCAACAACATCTGGATGGCATCCCTCCTGCCCACAGGATTCAGACCTCCCCAGATCATCATCACTAAGATATCCCTCATGGGCAAGGATTGCCTGGGATGCAGCCAGGGGATTCTCTTCTGACCCCTCTACATAAATTGAGCCTCTGTCCTGCAGCCATGGAACTAGCCCGACCAGAAGCGTTACCGCAAGACCAGCCACCAGAGTCATGGATAATGGATGTCTCCACAGATGTGTCCCCCCTGACTTGAATGCCTGCCCCCATTCCAGAAACCGGTACCGTATGCCATCTTTCAGGGAGATATGGATGACAAACCCGACGCTTGCTGTGGCTACAGAAATCACATGTATATACAGGAGGATGCTATTTGCCCATGTTGACCCTAGGAATACAAGTCCGAATCCTGACGACAGGAGAGCTATGAGAGAGGCTCCCGTGACAGCTCCGGCCAAAGTTGCCCGCCAGTTGCTGCGGAGGGGCATCTTTGCCAGATGCAGGGAAATAAAGATCACGGAAGGGAGCGTGAACAGAGTGCCCAGTCCGATATGGAGCAGTACATTGCTCAGATAGAGGAATGCGGTAGATCCCTCTATCAGATACAGGAACAGGCTGTTGACCAGAAGCACACCAAACCCGCCCAGAAGTACAGCAACCAGCCTTCTTTGACGTTTGGGCAGCCGTATGTAACGGTTCTGCAAACGTGCCATCCACTAGTAGATTGATTCCGGCCATCGGAGCTGCACCCCATGTGCAGTCAACGCATCCTGAAATTCTTCCAGATGGTTTGCACGCACTCCTCTTGGGGAAACAGACTTGTCAATGCACCATGCCGCGAGCAGTCCCGCTGATTCACCGATATTCCATTCCACGGGATGCAGACGGTAACACCCGGCAGTGATATGGGTAACCCCGATATTTTTTGCTGCTGGCAGAAGATTCTCCATGCGAACGGGGATCAGCGATCCTAGTGGAATTTCAAAGGGCAGAGAGGCTACATCAATATAATTGTCTCCCCCGGTAGATGGATGCAGGTCTATGCGATAGCTCCCTACCCCAACGGAATCATAAAAGTGCTCTGCCCGCCTGGTTCCTTCCCGAGCTTCCTCGCCAACATGATCTTCCATGACGGTGAACTCTGCCTGAATGCGCCGGGCTTCGCGCAGATAGGGAGCTTTGGCAAGTCCATCCGGTGTTCCCATCACATCTCCACGCAATCTCAGGCCCGGCCACCCCTGCCCCCCGTCTTCCCGTGGCACTTCTGTCTGAAGCCAGTAGAAGAAGGACAGACTCAGATCACGGGCTGCCTGCAGGTGAAATTCATGGTCTGCACTGCCAAACAGGTTTCCGTTGATATAGTCATTCTGCGGCCAGTTCACAAGCGAAATTCCTCCTGCATATGTCCCTGATTCAAATAATCCGGGATTTATCAGCCTTCGATAGGACCACAGATTAAAGCTCTCCGTTTCTGCCCCTATTCTGGGGTCAAACGACGCGGTGCGGGGCTTTAGCGTAACTGGATCGCTGTAGGTCAGACTGAAGAGTTTTCCTGACCAGGGAGGATCAATTGGGGGGACATAGTCTCGCCAGTACCTGTACGAATCCGGCTGCTCCATGGTATGATCTTCACCGGGCCTGTAATCCATTGCAAAGCACCATGTAGGAGCTTGCATATTTTCCGGTCCCGGGCGGGGAGATGCGTGCAGTTCCCCGGTATTGGCTTCAGCTCCCGTGACCAGCTCCGTCTTTGACAGCTCAAGAAGGAGTCCATCCTCAGTTGCATCAACGAAGTATTTTGCTCTGATCACCCCCTGTATTGGGGACATATGGACTGCCTGCACCTGATCTCCATGGACTTCTGCATGTATTGGCTTCACATTCAGGAGCAGTTTGAGCTGTCCACTGCTCAGATAGGGGGCGAACCAGTCCTCAAGTACAGACAGTGCCGCACGCGGTTCATGGCAGAGATAGGCGACCCAGCATGTACCCGGATTCAGCACCTCTGCATCAGGACTGGCAAGCGGATAGTGATTCCGGTAGTAGTTCCGAATCTGGGTGCGAAACTCCAGATAGCTGGCGGTTGCTCCCTGGGACTCAATCCACTTATGTTCATCTGGTGGAACCCCCTGTTGGGTAAACTGTCCTCCAATCCAGTCCGTCTCTTCGGTAAGAATGACTCTTTTTCCCATTCTCAGTGCGGCCAGCGCGGCTGCACACCCTCCAGTCCCCCCTCCAATGATTGCAATATCTGTCTCCCACTCGCGATTAAAGCGGGGAAAGGCCAAGAGCCCCCCGCTTGTAAGCTGCAGGAATGATCGTCTGGTAAACATGGTTGAGTGTCAGAATACCGTTTTGTTCTGGCAGAATGGATGGTATGTGGCATGGTGCTAGTTTTGGTTGGTTTTCGCCAGATATTCTTGTTCTGTTTCGGTTGTATTCTGTGAAGAGGATACATGTTCCCAGAGGGCTTGTTTCAGGGCATCCAGTTGATCCTGATACACGATTCTGTTCAGTCTTCGCTCTGCGTCCAGCACCGCCATCACCGTCCACCGCTGGGTCTGATTCGAGTTGTTCCACCGCTTGATCCGGCGGACATCATGTTTGATTCGGCTGTTCACATGCTCCGTACGATTCGTGGTTCGCAGTTGCTGTCGCAACTCTTTTCCCACCCGTAATCGGTGCAGCGTCAGCGTATCTTCCAGTCCCTCTCGCAGGCTGTTGGCTGCACTGTGCTCCCCTTGGCTCTCCAAGTCCGCACAGATCGCCAGAAGAGCCTTCTTGGCCTCCGCATATGTATCCTCCTCATACGCGGCGGTCAGGGCTGCCTTGACGGCTTTCTGCTCCTTCTTGCCCCGGACCTTTCCTGCCACATTTTCCCGCTTGTGCCAGTGGCATCGCTGGATCATCGCATATCTTCCGAACACCGTGCGAATCCCCTTGTGGATGCCCTTGGCCCCATCTACGACAAACAGAAGCCCGTGATCATAGCGCAGCCCCCGCGCAATCAGACGCTGCAGCATCCCTTCCACCGCATCCGCATTCTCTGTCGAAAGCTCCGTGATTCCCAGCACATGCACCTCCCCCTTCTCGGTGAATCCCAGGCATACCATCATCTGGCACCCGTACAGGTACGTTCCATCCAGCGTGATCGCCACATATCTGTGCGCAGACAGATCCCGCGATTCAAACCGTTCCAGTGCCTTCCTGCTCTCTTCCCGGACAATCCGGCTGACCGAAGACGCACTCATCCCCAAGCCCCCCTCCATCGCATCCTCTACCAGCCGGTAGTCCCGCATCACAATCCCCCGAGAGATGCGTAGAGTCAACCGTTCCCGGTCTTTGAGGGACATCTTGCGCAGCAGGCTGTAGCACTTCGGAAGAAAGGTCTTCCCGGTCTTCCTGTCCAGAATCCGCTGAATCAGGATGCGTTTCTTCTCGCCCCCGACCCAGATGGAACCCGGACGATTGCCATTGCGTCTGTACCTCCCCTCGTTCGGATGGTCATGCTTCCAGTAGGCACCACAGTACGAGACGATCTCCGCCAGAATCCATGCCAGGGCTACCTGGAGTCCACATTCCTGGATATGCTCCCGTGCTTTCGCGACATAGTCCCGATTCCGGATGCACTCTTCCAGCAGACGGGACTGCTCCGCAGAGGCCACCGCGTCATGGAGGTTGATGATGGGTTTGCGTGGGGTCAGTTTCATGAGATAAAAAGGAAAGTTATGAGTGAATGGGCAGATTACTCCGGTTCGGTCTCCCGGTTCGCAAAGAGAGCTGTCCGCAGGACCGAAAGGACTGATGCGTGTGCCAAGCGGCGCATCCGCAGTTCTCGTTCCAGAAGCAATAAGGCAATCTGTGCCCGGCGGGTCTGGGGAGGGAGCCAGCGACGCACGCCCCGCACCCGCTGTTGCAAAAGACATCCCGTCCGCGCAATGGAGCGGGTCGTGTACAGGCTGGGACTGATCCGCCCTGCCAGTCCGCTCTGGTGCACCGTTAGCGTGTGCTCCAGCCCCTGCAGCAGACACTGCGCTGCCGACCGATTCTGACGGGCAAGCGTGGCATGAATCCGCAGCAGATCCGCATGGGCTTGCCTAGCACCCGGCTGGGCATAGGCACGTTTGATCGCGCCCCGAATCCGCCTCTGCTCCTCTTCCGGCAGCAGACTGGTGACCTGAATGCACTTGTAGACCTGACAGTGCTGATGGCGCACCTGCGCTCCCAGACACTCCGTGAGAAGACGGGACAGTCCCGGCAGTCCCGGCGTGATCCAGAGCAGTCCCTTCTTCACACACAGCCCGCGATCCAGTACATCCTGAATCAGGTGCTGCATGGCATCTATTTCTTGCAGGTTTGCCTCCGCAAAGCCCAGAATGCGCCGATAGCCCTCCACCGTTACCCCGATGCACAACGCCAGCGGATGCCCCCAGAAGGGCACCACATCCAGCCACAGAGCCACGATCTCCTCCCGGGCAAGAGAACGCGTCTCCAGCTCATGCAGAGCTTCCAGCCGCACTTCGTGCAGCGCAGCTTCATCCCCGTATTCCGACAGCGCAAGTACACCAGATGGCGGAACAGGAGACGATTTTTCCTCCATCGCCGGGGGCGGGGCAGAGTCCGGTTCCAAATCAGGGGCATCCTGCAAGGCGGGGACCGGCAAGTCCACCGCATGCGTCAAATCCCGAATCAGTTCGCTGAAATGACGCAACAGAGACCAGCGAAGATGCTCCCCCGTCTCGCCAGCTTCCCGAAAAGCCTGATCCAGTTCCAGAGGGGGCACAGATGATGACATGTTTCGATTTGTTGGCAGGCAGACAGAATGGAATCCCTCCCGAACTACCCGCAGTTTTAGGCAAATGAAAACCAACCAAAAACTGCACCATGCCTGGTATGTCCCTAAGCGTACTGTACCATCTGCACGTATACTATGTTGTCCATTCACTGTAGCATGCAGATATAGCCTTTAGGAGTCCCCCAATATTGCCGGATACTGTTTGCCCTCCCCCGCCAGCATCTTTTTCGTTGCTGTGAGAGATAACCTCCGATGTCACATGGATAAACACTTTTCCTGTCTGATCGTGCTTATGGGAACATTGGAAACCCCGAAATTCATGCGTTGCACACACCTCTGTTCCTGACATGCTGACCTACTCTGTCTTTAATTGAATGGCCAATTCTTTGAACGATGTCCGATCCGGCTTAATAGTTCCTGACAGAGTATGTTCAGGCCACGGGTAACAGATTGGGATTTTGAATTTTGGCAGATTTGCAGCAAGGAATGATTTGAGTCCCTCAAAGTCTGACGATGCCTGAACAAAGGCGACCGAGCGTTGTCCGAACTTGTCATCCGGTACCGGGACCACAATGGCATCCTGAACCCCGGAAAACTCGCACAAAACTCGTTCAATCTCTTCAGGGCTGATATTCTCTCCTCCTGAAATATACACATTATCCTTGCGCCCCAAGACATAAAGGCCTTCCGTCGGATGCAGTTTCCCCAGATCTCCCGTAGAAAACCACCCATCCTCATCTACGATGCTCTGGATCTCCCCCTTGTGCAGATACCCGGCACAGACCGCCGGGCTGCGAATGAGAATTTCGCCATCCGGGGCGATTTTTAGCTCATTCTCGTCTAGGGCATGTCCTGAGGATCCAGGGACAAATTCTGGATCACTGAGCGTGATCATGGAGCTTGTTTCTGTCATGCCATAGGTCGTGCGAATTGGCCAGCCGTTCTTTATTGCCCTTTCCAGAACACCATGTGATACAGGCCCTCCTCCGACGATGGCGGCACGGAGGCTTGCAGGCGGAGACGTATCCAATACTTGAACAAGTTGGGTGGAAACCATGGAAACATGCGTAATTCTGTAGGCAGAGAGTGCTTCCATCAGAGAAATTTCCGGTTTCGGGATAATGAATTCTGCCCCGGCAGTCAGACACCGAAAGACGATACTCATGCCAGAGACATGCCACAACGGGAGGCTTAACAGCCAGCGATCTGTACTCTGCAGATTCAGTCTTGAGATGGCTTTTTTTGCACTGAACAGATGATTGTTCAGCGTATGCACAACCGCCTTGGGCTCAGCGGATGAGCCTGTTGTGTGCATAATTGTTACAGCACTCCTGTGAAGATGGCGGAGGATCTCTGGATTGATTCCTGCTGTATGGCAGAATGATGGGTGGACACTTCCAGTTTTTAGATCCGTCCTTGTGGTCACGACGTGGGCAATTCCCAATCCTTCCAGTGTTCTGTCAATCAAAGCAGCTGGCCACCGCATGCTCAGCATGCACACGGACATACCAGACTGCATGCAGCCAAGCACAGCTTCTAGTGCCTGCCTGCTGGTTTCCAGACATATCCCTATGGCATTCATGCCTCTGGCAATCATGGCACCATATAGTCTGGATGACTCCTCCGTCTTTGCCTCTGGCTCACGGAGATAAATTCAGGTGGGGATTGGTAACAAAGTAACAGAGAATGACATCAACTTCAAGAAAATTGCTGGCATGAGTATAGAATATCTTCTACTTCGCTGCCCGTCACAGGAATCTGTTGTCAGAGCTCCCACTAATTTATACGACAGAGTTTCTCTCAGCATTCCAAATATTGAGAATGCTGTATACTGGGGAGGGTCTGAAGGCATTCTGATTTGAGCGCAGAAATATTTTTGTCAAAGCCTGCCAATAGCTCAAAGCAAAAGGATACGTGAATTACCTGTGCGAAAACAGGTAAAGAACTGAAACATCCGCAATTTGACATGCAAACCCATCTTTGTACCCACTTTCCACTGCATTCGTAAATAGTGTCTGTCCGAAAATTCAGAATATCGCCAATATATGCCGTTTAGAGAGCGTATGAGGGGTTTTTGGAGATATTTTTGGGTATTTTTCCTGACGAAGATGGAAGCCCCTTGGCGGATTGGAGCATGAAATCTCCGAACAGCGTCCATAAACATGCAATCTTCGTGCAAGATTTCCCCGAATCTCTCATAGCGAACGAGCATCTGAATCGCGCCATACATGACGCTGTGGGGCAAAATGCCTCTGGAATCCCCCGTATTGAGGGTTGCTGTGAATTTTCGGACAGACACTAAATATTCGCACGATAGTCATACTTTTGCACATGAGGATGGGGAGTTCAGTTCATATGACAGGAAGAGCTGGTGAATCACTCATGATTGATTTTTCGCGCGAAGATATGACAGATTCTCAAGGACTGACATACTTGCACCATTTATATCAGGGTACAAGCGAGCAGCATTATAGTTAAACTGGCCGCATAAATAATACAACTCTGCACACTCCTCCACCGGCACAGTATATTTCAGAAGCAGTGTCTCAGAAGGCAGATACTCTTCTAAACTTTTTGAACTAACAGGCTCTCCTACTCCCTCAAGCACAGGATGGACTGTGAAAAGCCCCTTCTGTGCGGCCAAATTCTTTGAAATAGCACCACGAACACGAAGTACTCTAACCGGACCAAGGTACTCATTGGATTTTTCTTTGACACGGAGAGAAAATACAGCTATTTTTTGTCCCCTTCTCCACAATTTTTGTGAATTCAATGCTTGACTAACGGCAAAGTAAATGGCCACATAAGGATCCGTAGTCCAATCAAGAAATCTGGTTGGAAGCGCATGGAGTCTTGCCATAACCATAGCTTCAATTAATTCGTTGTTGGGCCATAGAGAAGGATTTTGACGATATTCCTCAAATTTGTCATCGGACAGGTTCTTCTCTCTAAACTCAATTGAGTCATTGGGTACCGCAATTCCAACCTCATCACAATTGTAAACGAACTGTTTCATCATATAAAATTGGCTCTTCATTACTTTTAGTGGAGGGGGTTGTTTTTGGACGCTTCAGGGATACAGATTCAGCCCTCCGAGATAGAAGTAAATGGCGGTTTTCAGGCGTTCGTGATTTCGGAATCCCCGTGCTCGCACTTTGATTGTTTTGATGCGGCTGTTCATGCTTTCGGAGGGACCATTGGTGACTCGTAGCAGGATCGCATTGATAATGCCCCACAGGTGCTCCCGAATCGTTTTGGCGGCTTTTTTCATGGGTTCCAGCTGAGACCGCGTCACCCATGCCAGCCAGCGTTCCCAGTCCTTGCGGGCATGGGTGCGGTCTGAATGTTGCCACAGGTATTTGGCGGCTTCCTTGAACGCCCATGCTTCGGCTGTTTTCAGCGTACTCTGGCGTAGCCCCTCGAACCGGGCTTTCTGCTTCTCCGACAGATTCTCTTCATTGGTCAGCCAGTCATACTTCGTTCCTTTCAGATCATCCCGCCCTTCCTTCCTCAACGCCCTGTGCTCCTGTTTGCGAACCGTATCTACGCCATCGGCAATGTACTTCACGACATGGAACTTGTCAAAGGCAATCTTCTCTTTGGCCGCCGGCAAGTACTCCTCTGTCGTCTTGATAAACGCAGGCCACATGTCCATGCTGACACTCTCTATCCCCTCCAGTTGCTCCGGGCAAAGACTCTCATACCAGGCTCCAAGTGCCTCTTTCGTGCGTCCTTCCCCCACATACAGCACCTTGCCTGTCTTCGCATCAATCACTACCGTGATGTAATTGTGTCGCTTCTTGTAGGAGGTCTCATCCACCCCAATATGCTTCACGACCTTCTGCTCTCGCCGGGCAAGCCCGCGATCTACCGCGCGTTGCATGATCCCGTCCACAGCCGTCCAGCTCATCCCAAGCCGGCGCGACACCGCAGAGATCGTGGTCTCCTGCAGCCAGTCAATCACCTGCACCGCAAACGCATGCGTCACCCGGGCACTCCGGGAGGCCCACGGAACCGACACCGTGCGCACTCCATGCTCCGGACACGATACACGCGGAACATCCGCCACCACATACGCACGGTACTTGATCATGTCCAGATGTCGCCACCGACGAGGACGACGATCATACACGGGACACGACTGTCCACAGGTGGGGCAGGGCAGGGACTCCTCCTCCGCACACTCTACGTGAACCTCCACCTCCTTCTCGCTCTCCCTGGAGATGATCCGAAAAATCGTCCACGGAGCTTCCACTCCACAGATCTTGTTCATGTGCTTGATGTCTACTTTCATACGACTGTGATGGATGTCTGAATGGAGAGAAATGCGTACAGAACCGGCAGGCGAAAGACAGCAACCAACGGATCCGAAACTCATTGAAACCACCAGCCAGTTTTAGGTTGCCTCCACTAAATTTGTTGAAGGCCCATAAAATTCAGTCTGAACCTGGCCTTCAGACATCACTGGGGACCCAGACAGCTCTTCCAAGTCTTTTTTGGTTTCCCCAGGACGGAGAATCGTAGGCAGAAGTCGCCAGTCCGCATCCGCATGCCCCCGGTAAATTGATTGTCGATATGAACCAGATTTCCTTTGAAGCGTCCCAAGCTCAGCCCAAAACGAATCTGCATTACTGCAGTGCTTCTCTTTCAAGAAATCCATCAACTTCGGCAGGCAGATCCAAATTGGCTATCTCAATCTTTTTGCAGCTACCATATCACCGGAATTTAACTCTTCCAAATAAGTTGTATAGGAAGAGGAGGGGAAGGTATGTCTCTCTCCCTCGCGCACCAGTACGCAGGGAGTATCAAGGGGCCATTGCAGGGGTTTCTCTGCATATTCAAAGAAAACCTCCCACACGGAATTATCCTCAAGGACAAGCTCAGTTGGGGAAAAAAAGTTGGCATTTTTTTCCCTCTTTCTCTCCACAATACGAAGCAGTTTGGCACCCGGCAGGTGTGCCTTCCTTCCCCAGAATGGATGGGTGGGAAAAGGCACATGAAAGACATCAGGAGGAGATATTGTTTTCTTACCCATCTGATCTGACAAATACTGGCTCGTACTCTGATGCAGCCTGCTACCGTACGATGTCTATTTTGTTGCAATATTGGAAACTTTTACACTCTTTCACTTCAATCAAGCACGATTATCGTAACCACTCGCGTAACAGGAAAGCAGCTTTACGATACTCCTCAGCCCTGTCTTCAACACATTCTCGTCTCTGAGCCTGCCCGAACCATCTTTGGCATATCCATTTATACTGTGTCGTACATCGTAAATCAACTGCATCAACATATCAGATTCCACCAGTATCCGGTCATCATACCTCATCAAAGAGCCACAGGAATGTACATTCAGTAGGCGCAAATTGAAGGACAGACTTTTACGATCTGGGTTCGTCACCATGTTATGCCCCGAATGCACCTGGCATGATTTCAGCAGTATACGAGGACTGTCATCTCGGCATCAGCGCATACAGGTGGGAAACCATTCAAAATTTATCTTGATCCCTTGCAACAGTTCAGCAATTTTCAGGTGATTCTTGTTGAAGCGTATGATAAGCATACTTGCAGAGTTATGCAAAAATTATTCTGAGGGTATGCACCAACTCTTCCGTATCGGGAATGATCAGACATACCCGCTCATGGTACTCAGGTCTGGTTACCCATGTCTTCTTTTCATCGTTTTGGCAGCCATAACAGGGATGACTGGGGACGGTGTTGCGCAAGAGACCACACCGCCAGACGGGGAAGCACTTTACGTGACAAGATGCGCTTCCTGCCATCTGCCAAACGGAGAGGGAATCACTGGCGCATTTCCCCCGCTTAATGAAGTGGACTGGGTTACGGGAGATAAAGGACGGCTCATCCGAATCGTTCTGGATGGAGTGATTGGGCCGATTCAGGTAGGAAACACCGTCTACACCGGTGCTATGCCACCATGGAAAACTTTTCTGAATGATCAGGAAATGGCCACACTCCTTACCTATATTCGAACGGCATGGGACAACGATGCATCCGAGGTGACAGATACTGAAGTCCGGCTGGTGCGGGAGGCAACAAGTGACAGAAACGAGGCTTGGACCGCAGAAGAGCTCCGCAGAGATGTCAATCAGGGAATCCCCGAACCTTTCAGGTACATATTCTCCCCTGAAGACACAGTTAGGTCAAACTAAATAAATCCACAGAATCCATGCGTCACACTTACTTTCTTGTACTTTCTCTGGCAGTTCTCCAAGTTCCGGGGGCTTCCGGGCAGGAACTGATCGGCTCTGTTCAAGTGCTGGATGAAGCACTGAATCAGCTAGTTTCACCAGATGCCCAGTTTGAAGTTCTGGCGGAGGAGTTTGTTTGGTCAGAGGGGCCTGTCTGGGTCAGTGATGGAGAGTTCGTGCTCTTTTCCGATGTCCCAACGAATCAAATCTACAAATGGAACGAAGAAAGTGGACTGCATATATTTCTGGAGCCGTCAGGATACACAGGCTCCGAAGAGCGAGGGGGCTCGCTTGGGTCAAACGGACTTACACTGGACTCCAGGGGGAATCTGATTGTCACACAACATGGTGATCGCCGTATCGCCAGACTGAAAGGAAGTATAACGGACCCCGAACCGGTGTATGACACGGTTGCTGACAGGTACGAGGGAGCCCGGTTTAACAGCCCCAATGATCTCGTCTATCATTCAAGCGGAACATTGTACTTCACTGATCCTGCCTATGGACTTGAATTGCGAATGTCTGATCCAGCCAAAGAGTTGGATTTTCAGGGCGTATTTCGTGTTAGCCCGGATGGTACCGTCACGCTTCTTGAGTCGGAACTGAGTCGTCCCAATGGGCTAGCATTCTCACCAGATGAGAAAACCCTGTATGTTGCAAATTCGGACCCGGAACGGGCCATCTGGATGGCGTATGATGTTCTGCCCGACGGGGGAATTGAGAATGGGCGTATTTTCTTTGATGCGACAAGCCTTGTAGAAGAAGGACTTCCGGGGCTGCCTGATGGATTAAAGGTGGATATGCAAGGCAATCTCTTTGCAACCGGACCAGGAGGAGTTCTGGTCTTTTCCCCGGAGGGGGTGCATCTTGGCACGATCAGTACTACTCAGTCTACTGCGAACTGTGCTTTCGGAGATGACGGGAGTGTGTTGTATGTCACAGCAGACATGTTCCTTCTGCGTATTCAGCTACGAACCAGAGGGGCAATTCTTTGATGCGTCCAGGTCATTGGAATGGATTGCGAAAGACTGATTTTCCAGATCATTTCTGTATCTTTGCCGGATCTGGACATTGGCAATATGCCACTTCCCCCTGCCCTGTCGTACAAGCAGGAAACTTGACTGGAGGCCCCTGATCACTGCAATCCCCTCTGCCATCCTGTTTGATATGGATGGAGTTCTTGTTGACTCGGAGTTCTTGCACGAGAAAGCACAGGACATTGTCTGCAAACAATATGAGCTGGAAGTGCCCAAGTCCCTGTCCTCCATGTTCAAGGGGTGGACGGAGGAGCGGGTGTACGAACATATTGTTACGCACTACGGCAAGAATTCGGCAACCGTAGAAGAACTGGTCAGAGCCAAGCATGCAACGTATGCCAGTTTAGCAGATGAGCTTGTATTGCTGCCGGGAGCTCTGCATCTGGTGCAATTTGTACATGAGCTGGGCCTTCCTCTGGGACTGGTTACCTCTGCCACAAGGGCTGACCAGAGGAGAACATTTGAGAAATTCGGGCTTGCCCCCTACTTCTCATCGGTTGTCACGGTTGAGGATGTTGCCTTTCCCAAGCCTGCGCCCCAGCCATATCAGATGGGAGCTGCAGGGCTTGGCTTCCCTCCTCAGGAGTGCCTTGCTATTGAAGATTCCATCTATGGTATTCTCAGTGCAATGCGGGCGGGGTGTCATGTTTTCGGGGTGGCAACGACATTTTCCCATGATGTACTGCAGGAAGTTGATGCGCATGCAATTTTTCACTCGCTTGAAAAGATTGAAATCCATCTGAAAACATTTCTGGCACCCGCTTCTGATTAGGCTAAGTATGGCATCGGACTGATGTTGTGAAATCCAAAGGATCGGCGAGTGGCATGCTGATTTCGCTCCATACCGACTATTCAACATGTAACCGATCACAATCGGCTGCGAATAACAAATTCACTGGATCATAGTATCATGCGAAGATTCTTGTTACTCCTGGACAGAGGCGATATCTGACGAGAGTTATTTTCTTGACAGTACTATTACTGGTTGGGTGAACCGAATTAATCCACAAACAGGACGCAATCTAATGAATATGTACAGACTTGCCTTGAGGGGTACAGTATGTTCTCTCATGATGTTCTTGTTCTCCACATCTGTTCCTGCACAGCAAGTTGTAAAATTTGCCGTAATTGGAGAAGAGGCTTCAAGGGCCGTGGCATTTTCACCAGACGATACGAAACTGGCATCTGCCGAGGGAAAAATACTCCGTCTGCTGGATGTAGCCACGCAGCAGGAGATTCGACGTTTTACGGGGCATGTATCCGAGATTCATTCTGTGGCATTTTCACCGGATGGAACACGTCTGACTGCAGCTGAAGGCTTCCTCACCAGAGGTACCGATGTTCATCTGTGGGAGGTATCCACCGGGCAGGAAGTGAAGAAATTCAGGGAGCACTCACTACAGGTATACTCTGTGGCATTTTCACCGGATGGTACCAAAATAATCTCTGGATCCATGGACAGAACACTTCAGCTATGGGATGTGGAAACCGGAAACAGAATCTGGAAGATAGATCTGGGTGATGAGACCACAAACCCTATTAATGCTGTTCTCTCCGTAGCATTTTCGCCAGACGGCAAGTACATAGCTTCCGGGTCTTTCGACGGTACCGTTCGATTGTGGGATGCAGCTACAAAGCAGAAAGTGCGGCAATTTCCCGGAGGTGATGTACCTGTGCAGGCTGTGGCATTTTCCCCAGACGGATCTCATCTGGTATCCAGTTACCTGTCACCTGAAAAAGCGGAACCCGTTCGCCTGTGGAACGCGGAAAATGGACAGTTGCTGAGGGAACTCACGGGACACACAACCACTGTCTGGTCCGTGGAATTTTCCCCGGATGGAAAGCATATCGCATCTGGATCAGACGATGGAACAGTTCGTCTGTGGGCTGTCAGTACTGGAGAGCAAGTCCATCACTTCGCGGAAATTCAAGAGTCAGAAGTCCGATCCGTTGATATTTCCAGTGACGGGCGTTTTCTCGCTGCCAGTGGAGAGAATTTTATCTATATCGCAGATATGCCTTCTCTCCCGACAGGACTGGAAGAAGATTCTGAGGATCCTATCCATGCGGGAACAGCATCCTTGCCGGAGACTTTTGCCATTGTTGGCAGCTATCCGAATCCGTTTCGCGAGAATACGCAGTTAACGTTTGATCTGCCCCAGCCTGCACATGTTCAAGTAGAGGTAATGGATGTAATCGGAAGACATCTGTTGACTGTCCCCGGGAGGGGCATAGAAGCAGGACGGGAACGGACAATAGAGATCAACGGAGGCTCTTTGCCTGCGGGGCTGTATCTGTATCGCTTGATTGCAGATTCACCTGCGGGAATTTCAGTTCAGTCTGGGAAATTTGTAAAGACTCCGTGAAGTACTGATTACAGGATCGGATACTTCCCCGGAAATGCTCGCGTCTGTTCCGAGTGTACGGGGTACTCTAACATGGAGCAACGGGACACAAAAATCCTGGATTTGAACGGAGAAAATCGTGACCAGGAAACCGCAGATGCAGTCTCAGCACTTTCCCTCCCTCGGATGTTCCAACACAATGCTATTTCCGATCTCTCCGCTTCGTGGATACAAACAGAAACCCAAGCAAGGCAAGTATCAAGCCATATACGAGGATCGTAGAGAAGAGACTGATTCTTTTCCCCCAGACATAGCTGTCCGGGTTGAATGTCATTTCAAGTATATGCTGTCCCGGCGGGATTGCCACTCCCCGCAGCAGATAATTGACCCTGTGAATTGGTATGCTCTCCCCGTTGAGTGTAGCACTCCATCCTGCCGGATAATATACCTCACTGACCACCAGCAGTCGCGGCGCATCTGTTTCCAGTTCATAGGAAATTCTTCTTGGGCCGTGATGGACCGGGTTCACTATCGCAACGCTGGATGAATCCAGGGGAGTAATCCGCGCTTCAATGGGTGCGGAGAGCAGAGCTATTTCTGCGGGATCAAAGTCGGGTTCCTGCAGACGACGCATGGCTGTGTCCGAATCTTCAATTACTTCTGTCTCTCCTGCAAAATATGCCCGAGGGAGAACATCCAGGTTTTCATAGACCGTCAGGCCAGATTCGGCTCCGTACTCCACATCCAGTGCCCCGCTAACCGGAGCGGAAGACAGGATGTATTGGACATTCATCATGTCAAGCATATTCTCGCTGGGCATTCCTGTGCCAGGATCAAAGAGGAGATTGTCCAGAAAATCCTGATACAGTCGCAGTTTGGCTCCACTGTATCCTCCGATTGATTCATGATGAAATGACGGACGCGAAAGCGTTGACTGGTCTCTCCTCTCTAGCGACAGGACGCGGAACTGTCCTTCCTGCTCAAGTACATACCTGTCCACATCCAGGGTTTGTATTCGTTGAACGGGATCCTCTGACATGCTGAGATTGTCTGAATTCAGATATCTGCCTGCAACCCCTCCTAGATCAAGGATCACCAGAAGTGACAGACATATCTGTGCCACCCAGCCCGGCAAAACCCTGCGCTGAACGGCAATGAATGCAATTCCTGTCAACAGAACAAAGAGGAACGAACGCCTCACATCGCCCATAAACGCTTCTTTGCGTGGAGGTACAAGTCGCTCCGCAAGAACCTGCCTTGCTGCAGCAATGACCTGCGAATCTGATGGACTGCGCTGTGCAGACTGCGCTACATAAGCAGCAACTTCCTGCAGCTCTCCTTTCTTTTCAAAGTCAAACAGTGAGCCGCCCGTTGCCAGCAAGAGTAGCAAGGTTCCTCCAAATATGCCAAGCACGATATAAGCCGAACGCCATTTGATGCGCTCCGAGTTGGCAGAGGTCTCCTGTCTTACAACATAAGCCAGTCCAACTGCAGCCAGAATTGACAGGATCAGTGCAACCGCAATGAGCCAGGTTTCCGGGGTTCGGAACGCATCAAACAGAGGAAAATAATTGAACATGATGCGGTTCAGCAATTCAAAGTGCCGTCCAAGGGAAAACAGCATCATTAGGCCACCGGCAATCCCGAGGGCTGTCAAGAGACGAGAACGAGTGCGCCAAAGTGCTATAATCGCAAGAATCAATACAGTCCCCCCTATATAATGGGGGCCACCTGTGAAAGGCTTTTGTCCCCAGTAGTACATGACCCCCCCATAGGCATCTGCAACCAGTAAAGTCAGAAGTTCCCCGGGACTTTGACTCCAGTTCATGGAGTACTCCCAGCTCAGCCCCCCTTCAACGCCGCCCGCTGATGTGCCCCGAATGCTGAATTCCTTGTATTCGAACTTGGGCCAGTAATATTCGGATACCATCAGCAGTGCCAGTATGCAACCCGCTGTCAGCAGTCCTGTAGCCTTGAAAAAATCAGGCAACTGCCTGCGCTGATAGGCTTCAAGCAGCAATACAATCCACCATACGAGAATCAGGAATGTCGCATAGTAGGTAATCTGGACATGCCCCGCACGAAGATTTACAGCAAGAGCACTTGCAAACAGAAGGCTGGCAAGTATATTGGGTTTTCGGATTGCATAAGCAAACGCTAGCAGCAGCCACGGGACATAAGCCAGTGCAATGAACTTTGTATTGTGCCCCGCCACCAGAATGACTGGCATGTACGTGGTCATGGCGTATGCACAGGCAGCCAGCACTGAACTCAGCGTATCCCGAGTCAGGTACCATACCAGAAAGTAGCCCCCTGCCAGCATGAAGATTACATGCGATATGGGCCATGAAATTTTCCGCAGAGCTCGAGGCAAATCATCCAGTTGAGGGACCAGAGGAGGATGGGAGATGATATATCCCGGCATTCCTCCGAATACATTCGTCGCCCAGAGCGGCTCTTTCCCAGTCTCTTCACGGTGCTCAATCATGCTCTGTGCAGTGGCTCGCCAGTGCACCATATCCCCACCAACGAGGCTTTTACCGCTAAAAAGGGTTGCCCCGGAAAAGTAGACGGCAACTATCAGTAGCACAAGAATACACAGCAAATGCTGCGTAACCGGGGTCTGTGCTGTCCACCATGAACTCTGTGTCTGGAGACGACCTGACACTTTGGATTTGCCCATGGATTCGATTTCTACCCGATTACTTTTGGTACCCGAAAATACTCTCCATCTGCGTCGGGGGCATTCTTCAGGGCATCCTCGTGCGTGATACGCTCTTGAACGGAATCCGGGCGCACTGCATGCGCAAGATCATGCACATGTGTCATGGGCTCTACATTCGAGGTGTCTACTTCATTGAGTGTACTGACATAGTCAAGTATCTTGCTCATGTCCTGAGACAGGATCTCCTCCTCGGCTTCCGTGAAACTTAATCTGGCCAGTTTCGCAATATGACGCACTTCCTCTCTTGAAATTGACATATAATGTCGGTTCTGCGGGTTGCAATGTCAGGGGGTTCGCCAATCTGGAGGGCTGAAGTATTCAGTCAGAGTGTCAGCTCTGGGCCATTCGCCTGGCAAATCTGCCCTGCAGCCGTCTCATTTCGGTTTCCAGTCGAAACATACCCCAGTGCCCCCCAGCATCTGAAATGTGTATTTCTGCCGGACATGAAATTTCCTGTATGCATCTGGAATCTTCACGCTTTTCTCGGACTCGGGGACAGACTTCTCACTTTTTTCAACATCTTACGGGCGGGACAGGGAATGACGGTTGGACGCGATTGAGAATTCCATGTTCCCGCGGCAGTTACGGCAAGTTTACTTCTGGTTCAGGTTTGGACAACTCTACAAACACAAATTCCCCTGGCCTCCCGGAATGGTGCAAGAAAAGGGAGGAGATTCAAATTCCCTCATATCGGTGAAACAGGAATCTGCAGATGGATTCCCGAACAGATACGTACAAGCTATAAGGCGAAATACAAATCTCTTCAGCCGCCAGTTGTATACTTGTGTCCCATTATACCTGTAACCATATACAATCACAAATGACTCATTGGATTATACAGGAGTCAGTGCCCCGCTTGTATCGGAATATAGAATTTGCCCGCAAAATCAGTAAATTGTCTGAGAACGACAAAACTGAGCTTTCTGGATCACTCCCCCCAAGATTCCATGCGAATCCTGCATTTGCTGACTGCCTGTGTTTTTTTTCTGATCAATGTCACATCAGCGAACGCACAGCAGATCACTGGAGGACTGAAATTTGGAATGACACAGACCACATTTTCCGGTGAGCTGTCCAGTGAAGAGACAGACTGGAAAAGTGTTACCGGGATTGCTGGAGGAGTCACGACTGAATGGTATCTCTATCGGGGATTCAGTATGGTTGGTGAGTTGCTGTACCTCCGAATGGGAGCGAAAACCCGGGTGTCATACAACAGCCGCCCTGGAGTGCTGACCAGCCAATCCTCCTACCTTTCCGTTCCGGTTCTGGCACAGTTTCGAATGGAAACCCAAGGAATCATGAAACCTCGGTTCTTTCTGGGAGGTGCTGCTCTGTTTGCTCTGGAGTCTGCCATTATTGTAGAATCTCGTACAGACAGGCAGATATTTATTGAAGAAGATGACTCAATTGAGTTCTTTGATTATGGACTGGTGGCCGGAGCTGCTGTTGATTTTCACCTGACTGCCCAGCGGTTTACGCTTGAAGCCAGATACTACCAAGGGCAGAATGATGTGACAAAACCCAACTCCGAGACAGGTGCATCTACGATCCTGAACAACCGGGGATGGGCAATTATGGCAGGAGTGCTCTTCTAGCTTGATGGAATTCTCCAAATCAGAAAATGAACCCTTTACCTGCCGTTGGCTAAATCCGAAAAGAGGTTTTCTGCTCCAAACACGATATGTAGCCATGCGGCACAGCATCGCTCGTTTGATGCAGTTATCCATGCCCAAGAAAAGACATCATGGAATGCACGGTGCAATCCGATTTATGACTTTCAGCTCGACGGAGAGGGGATGGCAGAACAGAATATAGTGAAGTCTGATTTCAGGGAATTAGTGGGGGCAAATTCCTGCAACTGCTCTCTGAGCGAGTATCAGTATATCGGCGGTTTGATTCAACAGCATAGTCCAGGAAATGTCCTTGTCTTTGGAGTCGGGTACGACAGTTCATACTGGATACGATTTAATCAGGGGGGAACGACATGGTTTTTGGAAGACAACCCTGAATGGGCCAATCGCATCCAGAATCAAATCCCTGATATTCAGGTGAAGATGGTCACCTATCCAACCAAAAGGAGACAGTGGAGACGGATTATAAACCAGCCAGAAAGGCTGTGTATGAATCTGTCCGATATAATCCCTGAGCTGTACTGGGATGTGATTTTTATAGATGCCCCCATCGGATCCAACGGGGGGACACCAGGAAGAATGCAGAGTATTTATTCCGCATCTAGACTGAAATACAGACACATCTTGGTTCACGACTGTAATCGCACTGTTGAACGCAAATACTTCAAAAAATTCATCGGAGAGCCCGACCACATTATTGACAAGTTGTACCACAAGGATATGACATGATCCCGGAACGGGATTGACTCCCCATCCAGATCAGATGCTGTCTATAAATTCTCCATTCTGTCTTGACCTATTAGAAACGAGTTCGCCTCGCGGCTTGCAAATGTTCTCGGGGGCAACCCTCTTCTGCCCGGATTTTCACGGAAGCCCCCTGTGGCATGAGGCAGGTTAACTCCCTAGAGGCACCAGTTGATCTAGTTGCTGTACAGCAGTATCAAGATCATTCAGGGCTGCCCGAATCTGATCATGTGTGCCCTCCGGTTCACTTATCTCGGAGATCGGATGCCCCCAGAATGGAATTTCGTCGTCGCCTGTCTGAATAGAACCATTTCCTGCCTGTCCCAGCATCAATATGCTATGGATCTTCTGCCTGTCCCAGATGGGGTGTTCCAGTGCTGCGTGTAACGCTGCTCCGTTTCCCATTATGACCAGAATAGTCCGTCTCGGAAACGCCCCTGTTGCACTTCCTGCGGCATGCTTGCGGAGGAGTTCCAGCAGAAGTGCCGCGGGAAGCCACTTGGGGAACTCTGAATCTGACATACTCCACTCTGGGTCCATAGCGACAATGACGAGATCCGATGCATACTCCGGGTTCTGCCCCGCAATAAATCCCATTGTATTCAGGGGCGATTCATGCCGTTTGATCCGGGCTTCTATGCGAACAGGTTCGGGAAGAGCGTAACTTTTTTCAGAAAGCATTTGCATGTCAACATGACCGGCAGGCAGCCCGGTTATCTCTGCAAGAGCTTCTGGAGTAACCTGCAGTACTAGAACACCAATCCCCCTCGCTGCTGCCAGATGATGCTCCACCTTCCCCACGCTCAGGATCATCCTTGCACCATTTTCTGAAAGATCACGAAGGTGATCATCCGTCAGAGATTCTTCAGGCACCATAATGGCCGTGCCCTCATTCAAAACTGCATTTTCGGAGGTTTTCAGTGCGGTAATGATTCCGCTCCCCGCATCTGAACGAAAATCTGGCCAGAACATCCTGCCTTCTCCTCCTACATCTCCAAGTGTTGCCCCGTGAATGACACGCCTGTCTCCCTGCAGTTGAACGGTGAGAGAATCTCCAAATACCGGTTGAACTCCGGTCATCTGGGTAGCCATATATTCAACAACATCCCGGTATTCCCCGGACTCTTCTATCTGAATCAACTGGTTCACATCCCGGATCACATTCGCCGGCTGCCACGAGAAGGAACCATCATCTGTTTCCGAGTCTACGAAAGTCATGCCTGCACAGCCCGCAAGCAGGCACAAGAGAATAACACTAACAGGATATGGATGTATTATTCTGTACAGCTTCTGGATCATCATATTCGTTGACAGAAGATTACATTACCGACTCAATCGCGTCAAGCAATCTGTCCCATCCAAACCGGTGTTTCTGTCGTTTTACTCCCTGTATAAGCCTGTCCTGCATCTTGTCTGAAAAGTATCGTATGATCGCACCTGCCAATGCTGGTGGATCATTCGGGGGGACAATAAGCCCCGCTTCTTCATGGGGTACGACTTCAGCAAGCCCCCCAACATCCGAGGTAATGACAGGCACCTCAAAGTGGTAGGCAACCTGTGCTACCCCGCTCTGCGTTGCAGACAAATATGGCTGCACAACTACATCTGCGGCGGCAAAATAATCTGCCACATCATCTTGGGGAATGTATCGGTTAAACAGTCTCACTTGCCTGGACAGATCAAGTTTTTTGATTTTTTCCTTGCAGATATCCTCCTCCTCATAAAATTCTCCTGCGACCAGCAGGCAGATGCCGGGAAGTGCCTGTTTTACTTCTTGCATACAGTCTATAAGTATGTGCAAGCCCTTATATTTTCTTATAAATCCAAAAAACAAAATAACTGGAGCATCGGGATCCAGTTGCAATTTCCTGCGCGCTCGCGTTGCATCAGCAGGCTTGCCAAAACTGTCGTATAGTGGATGTGGGGCAAAAGCTCGTGGACAGGATACTCCCAGTGTATCCAGGTCTCTGCCCACGGAAGCAGACATCACGACACAGCCATTCACAGCCCTGAAAAAGTAATGTCCCAGCGTGAAATCTCCAATTCGACGCTCGTGTGGCAGTGCATTATCCACCACAGCTACAGACTTGATATTATACTTGGCCAGTCCGCGTGCAATCGTGCCAAAGGCAGGGGCAAAGAAGGGTACCCAGTACCGGAAAATTACAGTCTCTGCCCCCAGTTCCCGGATTCGTTTTACAGTTTTCCACCAGGAATATGGGTTGAGTGAATCAATCAGTCGCTCCGCAACGACCGCTCTCTCTGGGTTTGCCTCTGTTTCGTACTGGGTTTTGCCTGGAAAGAGGAGAGCTGGGTATTGACGCGTGAATGTGATGGCATACACATCGTGACCGCGTTCCACTAGTCCTTTTGCCATTCTTTCAGACAGATGTGCTATGCCTCCCCGATAGGGATACATAGGCCCTGCCAATACAATTCTGTGCTGATTCCCCATCTGCCTGGTTTTCTGGACAATAGGATAACTTTCTGACTAGTTCTGGAATCGCCTGTTAATCCGGGAACAACTGAATACTGTGAAGATCGGCCTTGCTATTTTGGCTGTTGCATGCTCCGTACTGCTCAAACGAACGATCATGGAGCGAACTGCCTGCATCATCAGAGTCATGCAAACCGATATTTCCACTTGAAATCGCATCAATAAAATGCTTGACTGTCAGCATTACACTCTTGCATGATGAAGAACATTCATTATACTATGAACTAGCAGGCTTTTGCCCATGGTATTGCAGTGTTCACAGGTTGGGGGTTACGTAACATGCAACCGCATACATAAATCTGCGTACCAGCAGACAGGAACAAAAAATCTCATCTTTTCATGTCTCCACGTAACAAAAACATCGGCGAACGCCTCGGAGAGCGTTTTGAGGAAATCAGGGTGGAAGGATCTCAGCTAGTGAACAAGGTGAAAGAGCTTGCTCGGGAAGGAAAGGTACGGAAGATTACCATTCTGAAAGATGGTCGTACACTTGGAGAATTTCCCTTGTATCTCGGCCTTGGAGGATCGGTGGCGGCTGTTGTGCTCGCACCGACCCTTGCTGCAGTTGGTGCCATCGCGGCACTTGCTACCGACGTAACGATACGTATTGAACGCAAATCTTCCGAAGAAATTGAACACGTCTCCTCCAAAGATACGGATGATGGGGAGAACAACTACTTCAAAACCAAAGATTGAAACTCCCTGTTCGGCTATCAAGCGATTTCAGGGTGTAACATAGCAAGTTTTATTGTATTCCCTGCGGGGCGGATTCAGCTTTCAAATGTATCTCTGTACACCCTACGGGCACTCTTGGTTACCTTCTGGATCCCGAATTTTCAGGGAGTTCCTTCCCTTTCCCCTCCGCTTGAAGCAGATGCTTATGGATATGCCATCTCGTCATCACCAACCCATGCGCCTGTGTTTCCCACACCTAAGAGTACCCTATGAGTGATATCCGCACTAGGGTGCTCTGCATTGGGAGAAACAGGCTTGCGGATCGGCTGCCAGGCTGGATCACTCAAGCCTCTTGCAAACACCCCGTATGACGAAGAACTGTTGTTCGGGGAGTGCTCTTGCAGGCATGTCAGACTGGAGACAGGGCTATGTTTGCAAGGAGCCTGGGGAGAAGGTTCATGTATGCCTGTGATGTGGTGTGGAGAAGCGTCTGATTGAGATTCCGAAAAGATTTCTGTTGGAACATGATCGCATGTGGAAAGTGGTTAGAAGGAAGGAAAATCCCCTGACCAGCCATTCATTCAGATCCAATGTTTCCAACTGACATCGGTACCATCCCCCAGTCTCTGGAACTGTCTCATGCAAAAATCCTCAAACACCAGTTTTATTGCGCAACAGGTACGCTCAGAGAGAGAATCGTATCCGTTGAAGAATTTTGGCAGGAATCTCCCTGTATATTCAGGAATCACTGCCAACAGGAACTGGTATGATCTGGAACAGCGTTCCATGCTGTTCTGAGTGGAGAGTCCCTGTTCCCGTCTGCCACCATGAAACCTCAGGAACTGGGATCTGCCTTCGCAGGATTATACAAAAGCATGGAGCAAAATTCCTGGGAAAACTCAATCCTGCAGGTACACAATCAACATTCCTGTCAAATTGAACACCGCCCCAACCCGCAAATATCACGAATGGTATTTCACTGGAGATGACGGAAAAATACTGGTCGGAGAGTACTTGAGTGCACATCAGGTCGGAGATAGAGGTATTTTTGCAAGAACCTCGGCTCTCTTTGCCAATCAGGGGCCGCAACAGGATTGACCTACAACCTTCACTCATAACTTTTCCTTTTTATCCCATGAAACTGAGACCACGAAAAGCACTCAACCTCCATGCCGCAGTGGCCTCTGCGGAGCAGGCCTGTCTGATTGAAGAGTGCATCCAGAATCGGGACTATGTCAAGAAAGCACGGGAGTATATCCAGGAATGCGGACTTCAGGTGGCCTTGGCTTGGATTCTTGCAGAGATTGTCTCATACTGTGGGGAATACTGGAAGCATGACCATCCGAACGAGGGGAGGTACAGGCGCAACGGCAGACGCCCGGGAGCCATCTGGGTCGGGGACGAGAAGAAACGCATCCAGATTCAGAGGATTCTGAACAAGAAGACAGGGAAGTCGTTTCTTCCAAAGTGCTACGCCGCATTGCGCAAGATGCCGCCAGTTGACCGGAAACGGTTGCCCCGTAGCATATTTCATGGGCTTGTGCTTCGGGATTACCGGACGATAGAGGATGCTCTGGGAGACTGTCTGGGAGTGAGTGCCTCGGTCAGCCGGATTATCCGGAAAGAGAGCAGGAAGGCACTGGAACGGTTTGAATCGCGAGACTTGTCCGAGCACAGATATGTAGCGATCACCCTGGACGGGACGCACATGTACGGGTGCCAAGTGATGGTGTACATGGGATTCACGGAGAAGGGAGAGGAGCATGTGCTGGCAATCACCGAGCTTTTGACGGAGAATGCGGATGCCGTGGAAGGGATGCTGCAGCGTCTGATTGCGCGGGGGCTGTGGTATGATCGTGGGCTTCTGCTTGTCGTAGATGGTGCCAGGGGCATCTACAAGGGGATTCGCAAGGTATTCGGAACGTATGCGATGATCCAGCGCAGTGCACAATTGGTACAGGCGGGAGAATATGGCAGTGAAGATCCAGTATAAGAAGGAGCAGAACGCCGTCAAAGCGTCCATGAAAGCAGCGTATGAGCAAGATACGTATGCCGAGGCAAAGACAGCTCTTCTGACGATCTGTACGGACTTGGATAGCAAGGGATACCACAGTGCAGCCAAAAACAGCCTGCGGGAGGGGCTGGAAGACACCCTGACGCTACACCGATTCGGAGTGGGAAAGGCAACTGCGTACCACGAATCGCATAGAGCATGTAAACAGCCGGATCAAGCGGTGGAAAAACCCGGATCAGACCCAGCTGCGGACCGTGATGGCTGTGCTGAACGCGGAGCGACGACTGAATAGGATCGTGTATCAGGATCAGTTGGATGACCTGAAACTAGCCCTCTGGAAACATGTATCCTCCCCACAGAATGCAACTGGGACAGGCCAATAACATCTGGCGAAAAGCTGCCCAAACTAGCACCATGCCGCAGGATCACCTCGGCATGCTCAAAATCCTCGGAAGGAGCACTCAAAAACCATTCCTGGAGCATTTCAAGAATGAAGGAATCAGAAAACGGAGTATCCATGCTGTCAGGGACGGTGGCAGATTATTTCTGGTTCAACTGCGCGGCTAAATTCTCCTGGAGATGTTGCTGCCTGGCAAGGCCTTCCAGATATTCGTATGCCTCGCTGCCACGAAGTGTCTGGGAGGCAGCACCGAACACCTCGTCAAAGCGACACACAATAGAACTGGCTGCATCCTCCGTGTCGCAGGTGTGCTCCAGTTTCTGAACGATAGAGGTAACTCCCCGGTCTGTAATCCCACAAGGGTGATCCTGCGGAAATATCTCACAAATCCAGATTCACGTTCAGAGCCAGGTCCATGCATGGTTATCCATCGGCTGGTATGAATGCCAAATGCACAGATTTTTCTTTCCACTCCTTCTTCCCCGACCCATACCCCTGTTCGTCCCGGTACACCCGCATCACCATATCCTGCGGAAGATGCCTGCTCTGCTGAACAAAATGGGACGATACGCGGAAGGAACAACAGGCATGTGATTTCTATCCAGGTGCCCCTACCCCGACGAGATGTTCTGATTCGCAAACTCGGACCATCGCCAGGTCTTCAATACACCTATGCATCCGTGAGATGTACGATCATACTGCAGCGGCGTAATGGATACGTATCCACTCTGGATGACCTCGTTATCTGTCTCCGGTCCGTCATCCAGTATGTTCAGTACACCGCGGTACCAGTAGTAGGATTTGTTGGATGGATCCATCCGGCCGACAAATTCTTCTTCCCATCGGGACCGGGCCTGGCGAGTCACCCGAATCCCCTTGATCTCATGCTCCGGTATGGCAGGAATATTTGCACTGAGAACAACCCCCCTTGGGAGCTGGCTGCGAAGCACTTTCTGTGCTATGGTTACGGCGTAATTGCCAGCAGGAGCATAGTCCGCATTGGGATCTTTCGAGTCCAGGCTAAAGGCAATGGAGTCAATCCCGTTGGCCGATGATTCGGTAGCAGCACCGATTGTGCCAGAGTAGACCACATTGATTGCGATATTGGATCCTCTATTAATGCCACTTACCACCAGATCAGGTTTCCGATGCAGCAACTCATGCAGTGCCAGTTTTACACAGTCGCAGGGAGTTCCTGTAATCCCCATGGCGTGTACATGCCTCAACTCACCGCCAAAACTGTAATCTTCTACCCGAATGGGACTGTTCAGTGTGATGGCATGTCCCACCGCGCTCTGCTCATTCACGGGGGCCACCACCACCACCTCCCCTATGCGATCCATGGCCCTTGCCAGCGCATAAATCCCCGGGGCATTGATCCCGTCGTCATTCGTCACAAGGATCAGCGGCTGCCGCCGCGACTGTATCAGACGATCTTTTGCGCTGGAAGTCGCCATGAGCTAGTAACTCTCCTCCAGAGACGGAAACGAACGGTTGCGCACATCATCCACATAATTTTTAACAGACTCTTTCATCACCTCTGACAAGTCTGCATAATGACGGACAAATCTTGGATTAAATTCCGTGTTTAGTCCCAGTGCATCATGGGTCACCAGTACCTGGCCATCACACGCATTTCCCGCCCCGATTCCGATGGTTGGAATACTCAATGATGCAGAAATTTCCCCAGCCAGTTTTGACGGAATCTTTTCCAGAACAATCGCAAAACAGCCTGCATTCTGAAGAGCAAGTGCATCTTCCCTGAGCTGATCAGCTTCTTCCAGGCTTGTGGCTCGCACCCTGTAGGTTCCAAAATGATATATGCTCTGCGGAGTCAGCCCCAAATGGCCCATAACTGGAATCCCGGACTGGGTAATCACTTCAATGGCAGAAACGACGGTTCTCCCTCCCTCTGCCTTCACGGCATGGGCACCAGCTTCCTTCATCACTCGGATGGAGGACACCAGAGCCTCCCGGCTGTTTCCCTGATAGGCTCCAAATGGCAGGTCTACGATGACGAGTGCGCGCTTTACTCCTCTGACAACGCACTGCGCATGATAGATCATATGCTCCAGCGTGATCGGGAGTGTTGTTTCATGCCCGGCCATCACATTCGAGGCCGAATCTCCCACCAGAAGAACATCCACGCCTGCCTGATCCAGGATGCGGGCCATGGTATAGTCGTATGCCGTGAGCATGGCAATCGGCACACCATCCGCCTTCATCTGGCGCAATGTCTGAGTGGTTACTCTCTTGACACCATCCATGAAGACGGACTATTCCTAATGAAGAAGGAGAAGCTCCAGTCCTCTTAGTTTTCCTGAGACTGTTGCATCGCGGCATCCACATCAATCCCCAGTTCACGGGCCACTTCAAGCGTGATATCTGTAATACGCTCTTCGTTCGCATAGAGCAGAATGGGCTGAGCGGGCCCCGCCTGGGTTCGGAGAACCAGATCCAGCCCTTTTTCAGAAGCAATCTTCCGAATTGCCGTATCTACCTGCTGAAAGATGGGACCCATCAGATCAACTTCACGCTGTACCAGATCCTGTTCCAGTTCTTCTGCTCTGGTACGTATCTCCTCCTGCAGAGAGGCCAACTCCTGTTCGCGTTCCTGCCGGCGCTCTTCTGACAGCAGTGCCTGCTGCTTCTGATATCTGTCTACCTTCCCGACATAGTCTTCCTGCATGGTTGTAAGAATTCTCTGACCACTTTGCAGTTCTGCTTGCAATTCTTCCTGTATGACACGGGTCCGTGGCATATTTGAGATCAATACTTCATGATCGGTATACCCGATCCGGAGAGCTGGAAGCTGCTGTGCCTGTGCGGTTGCCATAAAACCGCAAAGAGTCGTGACAACAAAAAGACACCCGATGCTTCGTTTGAGCGAAAAGAGTCGCATAAAATTTAATGAGTTAAAGTGGAAACCTTATTGCCCGGAATTTTGGAGAGCTTCAATCCCCAGTTCTTCCAGAACAATGTCCGTAATGTCAAGCCTGCTGTTTGCATACAAAAATACAAAATCACCGCCCCGGTCAAATACATAGTCGTAATCCTCCGCTTCCGCCACCTCTTCAATGGCGACCAGAACCTTCTCCTGTATCGGACGCAGAATCTGTTCCTGCTGCTGGAACAGCTGTCCCTCCGGCCCAAAGTATTGCACCCGTAACCGCTCCAGTTCCTCTTCCGCAGCAATGATCTCGTTCTGCTTCTGCTGGCGTGATTCTGCCGTGTACAGCAATTCTCGTGCCTGGTATTCCTGGAACATCTCGTCCAGTTCATCCTGACGCTCGGCCAGATCCTGTTCCCATTGCTGGGTAATCCGATCCAGTGACTGCTGGGCCGTAGCAAACTCCGGGTAATTCTGGTAAATCCGCTCGGAATCAATGTACGCAATCTTGTGCTGTGCCAGAGCGGGCACAACAGACCATGCCAGGAGAAGCCAGAGACTCAGTATTTTCCTCATCGTTCGTCGCGTTAATTAAATCCTTGGCCAAGTGTAAACTGAAAGAACCATTTCCTTGAACCATCGTGACTGGAACTTTGCCCACCAAGCGGTCTGAACTCGTCAAAATTATACCCATAGGCAATTTCTAGCATGCCCAGTATTGGCAGAAACAGGCGTGTCCCGACACCTGCGGAACGGTACAGCTGCCGCGGGTTATATGTCTGCACATTGTCCCAGGTATTCGCAGCATCCATGAAAAGATACGGTGCTGCAGTGAGCTGAGGAGTCTGGACTGCCAGCAAGCGCAATTCTGAAGTAAACTTGTTCAGAATACGTCCCCCAACTGCTTCATTCCCCCGGCGAGGTCCAAGTACGCGAGCCGGATACCCTCGCATGTAGACGATATCCTTTCCGAAGTTGTTTCGATATCCCTGGACATCAAACGGGGACCCGCCAACAATGTAGCGTTCAAACAGAACATCCGCACCCGTGAGTGATCCGATATAGCCAAAATCAGCCGAGAAACTGGTAGAGAGCTTCCGAATAATCGGAACATTCCAGGATGTGTTTAGCTCCCACTTGTGATACTGTATAAAATCCGAAACAGGCAACGCAAACTCTCCCGAAAGCAGGAATGTGGAGCCCGCCGTAGGAAAGACCGGGTGATCCACGGAGCTTCGGGTGAGTGCCTGCCGGACAGTGACCTGATGACTCTGCCCGGAAGGAAGTGCCGAGGTGTAATTCCTGTTGGAGTAGAACTGGTACCCCAGAGAAGTGCTGGTGCTGAACTTGTCATCCGGCCACTTGAGCCTCTGCTCATAAAAGACCCGTGCCGATGTATTTGCAAAACCGATATTGCTGTCGGACTGATTGTTCCTTCCCAGGTAATTGTATCCGTAAAAGCCCAGCCCCTTAAATCTTGAGTGTGAAACCTGAAAGCCGACAGGGGTAGGCTTTCCATTCAGCCAGGGCTCGGTAAATCCCAGGGAATAGCTTTGATACTGTCTCCCGCTGGTCTGGAGACTGACCGAGAGCTGCTGCCCGTCACCGGACGGCAGGGGTCGCCATGCACTGCCCTTGAATAGATCCTGTGCACTGAAATTGTTGAATCCAAACCGGAGCATCAAAATCACGCCGAACCGCCCGTACGTTCCGCTCAGTTCCAGCTGGTCACTGCCGATCTCATCCAGATTGTATGTCAGATTGACTTTCTTGTCTTCCTGGTCCAGATCAATAGAGGGGCCCGCCCCGAGCTTTTCCTGATCAAAATACTTCAGCTGGGACAATCTGCGAATCGTCTCCTGGATCAGCTCTCTGCTGAAGGTCTGGCCGGGGATCGTGTACAGTTCCCGGCGCACAACATGCTCTTTGGTCTTGTCATTTCCAGCAATGGTGATCTCTCCAAAACTGAAGATGTCGCCTTCATACAGATCATAGTACAGGTCAAGGG
This sequence comes from Rhodothermales bacterium, assembly GCA_965203305.1. Lineage (GTDB taxonomy): Bacteria > Bacteroidota > Rhodothermia > Rhodothermales > Bin80 > Bin80. The sequence goes on from OZ241874.1 coordinate 1,865,169, forward strand.
AATCTCCTTCCACTACACGAACCTCTGGCTGTGCACGAAAGAGCATATGTCCCCGGTTCATATACAGACTGGATACATCACTGCTAGACGAGTTTCCATACAGGTTCTTGTCAATTCGGTCAGAGTTGTACACATCGCCTGACTCCACGCCCAATGCCGTTGACAGCACCTCATCCGGATATACAGTGTTACCCTCCCATTCAACATTTCGCACGTGGTATTTCGGGCCTTCATGAATCTTCAGAGATACAATCATCCCCGGCTTCTCTCCTGAAGTATCCAGCCATACAGAATCCTGCTCAATCCTGGCATCATAGAAGCCTTTTGCATTGAAGTGATTGATCACATTTACCTTGTCCTCCTCGTAGAGCATGCGGTCAAACCGGGCTTTCCGCCAGAAGAAGAGCGGCCGTCTGGGTTTGGTCTTTTTGAGTTTTCTGCGTACCGATCTGTCGCTGATGTTTTCGTTTCCTTCCACCCGAACTTCCCGGATTCTCACCTTTTCGCCCCTGTTGATAACAAATTCAAGATTCACGCTGTCTCCTTCGGGATCTGAAATCTTTTTCACCTCTACTTCGGCAAGCAGAAATCCTTTCTTGGCAAAGTAGTCCTTGATCACCTGTCTGGAGCGTTCCAGGTCAGCAGGCCGGACGCGGGACCCTCGGAAGAGGGGGACTTCCTCTCTGAGCTTTCGCCGGTCTTTCTTTTTGATTCCTGCAAAGGTGAACTCGCCGAGCGGCGGCTCTTCCGTGAGCTGGATCAGCAAAAAGATGCCCGATCCTGCCCTGCGTTCCTCTACAATCTTTACATCCGAGAAAACACGCAGTTTGTAGATGTTCTGAATCGCCTCGGAAATGGTAGGATCCCCTGGCAGGACAATCTTTTGTCCTACGGTTAACCCGCTGCTCCGCAGGGCAAAATTGCGCATGCTCTCCGTCTCTGCTCCCTCCACGGAAATTCCCAGAATCTCCAGCTCCTGTTGGGAGCCGTAGGCGAACGGGCTTCCAGAGAGTTCCTGCGCCACCACTGCACTACTGGCACCCAAAATCGGAATCAACACCACAGAGATAATGCGCATCATGGTTCAGTCATGTATTGGAGTGAGGAGATTGGCATTGCGCAACAGGATGTAGTACCACTACGGGTAGCTCTTGTTTCTACGCTCCTCTCAAACGAAGTGTGCGGGAAAATTCGTATCCAGTCGCAGACCTCATTCGGACTCTGGCTGATCTGCCTGACAGGAGACCGGAGGAGGCTCCGCTGGACTGGACTGCCCTTGACTGCTGAAGGCACGGATGACATCATTTGTAATCAGAAATGCCATCAGAATCAGCAACAGAATCATCCCTGCCTGTTGCAGGAAGATTCGAACCTTCATGGGCGGCTCCCTGCGGGCAAACAGCTCATAGACGAGAAACATGAGATGCCCCCCATCCAGAACCGGGATAGGCAGAATATTTACAATCGCCAGCGTAATGGAGAGTATGGCGACAATGTGCCAGAACGGGCGTGCTCCACTGCTTGCAGCTTCCCCGATCACATTCGCCACCATGACGGGTCCACCAAGATTCTCCCGAACACTCTCTTTTCCCGAGGCGATCTGCCACAGGCTGGCGACAATGGCCCCGGTGTTGTTCCAGGTATCCGACCATGCCATTCCTGCTGATGCTACCGGGCCATGACTGATTTCAGTGAACTCGAGACCAATCCCGATGACATATTCGCAGTTCGGATTCATCACGGGAGCCAGTGTTGCCTCATGTTTGACAGACTCGTTCCCATCGTCTCGCATCCAGGTGAACTGCAGGGAATCTCCCCCCGAGTTTTTGACATGATTGCCCAGTTCAGGCCAATACCGGACAGGAGTCCGATTTATAGCAACAATTTGATCCCCTGACTGGATTCCGGCCAAGTCTGCGGGCATTCCCTCTGCAATCCGTCCGATTGTGCTTGGCCATGTATAGATTCCAAGTCCGTACAGTCCGCCAGTCGGCAATTCCTGGATGCGTGTCATCAGGTTTTCCGGTCCCCCAAGCGTGATACGCTGCCCCTCGCGCTCTACTTCCAGCACGAGAGGTTCGGAAATCAGTGAGGAGACGGGAATGTCTGACCCAGACGAATCATAGGCACGCCCCCCAATAGAAAGAAGGCGATCCCCCGTCTGCATGCCGATGTCCAGTGCTGCAACGGAACTGTCTGCTACGAAAACCGTCCCGTCTTCAGTATGGGCAACACGGCTGGAGCCGTATCCCCAGGTCAGGGCAAAAAAGATCACCAGTGCGAGAATCATGTTCATGATTACGCCCGCACTGATCACAATCATGCGCTGCCACAGAGGTTTGGATCGAAATTCGTCTGGCTGCGGCTCCTCGTCCTTGAACTCCGTATCCAGACTCTCGTCCACCATGCCGGCAATCTTGACATACCCCCCGAGCGGAGTTAGACCAAGAACATATTCTGTCTGGCCAAAACGCTTTTTGAGAAGATTGGGCGGGAACCCGATGGAAAACCGGTCTACCCGCATCCCGAAAGCCCGGGCTGCCCAGAAATGCCCCAACTCGTGCACGAACACGAGAATCATCAGGGCCGGAATGAATGTAAGGAGAATCCAGAGAAGGTTCACGGTGACACGGAGGATAAGTTCGGGCGGGTATACGTCATAGCACAAATGTGTTCCGTTTCACAGCATCCAGAACATGCCGCCTTGCTTCCCGGTCAGTCTCCACAACCTCTTCGCATGTGCCAGGCTCGGGCCCGGACAGGCTGCCGAGTGCTCTCTCAATTACATGTGGAATCCCCATAAAACTGAGCTGCTCATTCAGAAAGAGATGGACCGCGGCCTCGTTGGCAGCATTCAATACGGCTGATGCATTCCCCCCCGCAACAAGAGCTTCCTGTGCCAGACGCAAGCAGGGAAATTTTTCCAGATCAGGTGGAGCAAAGTTCAGTGCCTGTGGACTGGACCAGTCTATACGTCCCTCGGGGAATGGCCACCTGTCGGGATAGCTGAGTGCATACTGTATGGGCAGGCGCATGTCCGGTGCGCTTAATTGTGCTTTCATGGAGCCATCTGCAAACAACACCATGGAATGAACAATGGACTGCGGATGCACTACCACATCAATCTGTCCCTTGTTCAGCCCAAACAGCCAGTAGGCCTCAATCACCTCCAGTCCCTTGTTCATCATCGTAGCGGAATCAATGGTCACTTTGGGTCCCATACTCCAGTTTGGATGCTTGAGGGCCTGTTCCGGGGTAATGCTGTCCAGGTCAGCACGGTCTGTTTCTCTAAAGGGACCTCCAGAGGCCGTAAGGAATATCTTCTCCACATTGTCTGTTCCTCCCCGTTCCAGGCACTGAAAGACAGCAGAATGCTCACTGTCTACCGGAATGATTGTGGCTTGATGGGTCCGGGCGGTCTGCATGGCCAGGCTGCCTGCGGCCACCAGCGTTTCCTTGTTTGCCAGTGCCAGTACTTTTCCTGCCCCTAGAGCAGACAGGACGGATTGCAGCCCGGCAACCCCAGTGGCAGCTCCCACTACAATATCTGCTTCCGGGTGTGTGGCACATGTACAGATTCCTTCCTCTCCTCCCAGAACCCGGATTCCAGTGCCATCCAGCTCCCTCTGAAGAATCTCTACTCTGGACTCGTCTGCCAGGGCAACCACTTTCGGGGCAAACTCGTATGCCTGACGCACCAGCAGGTCTGTATTCCGGTTGGCACCAAGAGCTGTCACACATAGCCTCTCTGGATTTCTCCGAACGATATCCAGACATTGCGTTCCGATAGATCCGGTTGATCCGATGATACTTATGCTGCACTGCCGTTCGTTCATTGCCTGTCTGCCTCAGAGGAGTGCATAATGCGGTCTCGCTGATTGAGCGGGGGGGGTATGGATATTGTATTTCTGACAAGACATGTACAAGGGCAACCGAATGAGGCGAGCAATTTTATCAAATTCACACGTTATGTCTTACAATGAATTTTGCTTCCATAAGGACTGAAAACGTATTTTACTTAAAGTAGATTCTATCCTTTTATTTTCCTGTATTGCGGGATTCTCTGTTTCGGGAGAGGCGTTGCACTCTCTTTGTTCAATTGAGTTCAAGACCTGATGCGTTTCCTTTTTCTTCCATATCTCTGCATGCTTGTCTGCGCCAGTACAGTGCTGGCACAGCCGCAGCGTACGGACCGCTCCCCTGCAACGGAAGAGGAACTTCTTGAAGAGGGAGACGCTCCCCGCTATCAGCTTGCTCTCGGCTACCTGCAGGGAATGCAGTTTGATCAGGCGATTGCCATCCTGCGGGACCTGTACCGTGAATATCCCGAGCGTCCGATCTTCTTTGAGAAGCTCAAGGAAGCGTATGTCAGTGCCAAGCAGTATGCAAATGCCATCGCGCTTCTGGAGGATGAGCTTGCACATGCCAGTACACAGCGGGAGCCTGTGCTTGCCGCCGAGCGGGCCCAGCTGCTCTATCTGAGCGGAAATGAGCCCGCTGCCATGGACGCGTGGCATGCACTGGTTGATTCCTCTTCATGGGCAGAAAATGCGTACCTTATTGCCTACAACAGCATGCTCCGTGTGCGTCTGCTCGTTCAAGCGATTGATCTTCTTCTGCGGGGCAGGAACATGACTGGAAGTCAGGATCTTTTTCAGACTGAACTCGCCTATCTGTACAACCTGACCGGACAGCATGAACTTGCCACACAGGAATACCTGGATCTTCTGGCGCGGAATGAACGGCAGCTCAACTATGTAAAAGGACGGTTTGCTCGAGATTTGCAGCAGGAAGGAGCTCTGGATGCTGCCACTCGAGTAACGAAACTGCGCACTTCAGTGGAACCGGAGCTCCTGCAGTTCCGCGATCTCCTCGCATGGCTCTATGAAGAAAACGGGGAGTTTGGGCCTGCGTACGAAGAAATGACTGCACTCGCAAAGAGGAGAGATGTCTGGGGCCATGAAATGTATCAGTTTGCCCTCCGGGCAGCGGAGGAAGGGGCGTTCGGGGTTGCTGCCAAAGCGTTCCAGGATGTGCTCACAACACACCCCGAAGAAAACATCTCTGCTGAAGTGCATCTCGGGATTGCCGACATGCACAGATTGCAGGCAGAGCGAACCAGTCCGTCCCCGGAACACTATACGGATGCCCTGGAGGCGTATGAACGGTTTCTGACGGATTACCCGGAACACCCGCAGATTCCCCTTGTGATGGCGCGGATTGCCTCCCTGCAGCAGGATGTCTTCCGGGATGGGGAAGCCGCCCGAGACCTGCTTTCCGTCCTGTCTGTACAGTATGCCAATTCCCCTGTTGGTCATCAGGCGCAATTTGATCTCGGTCGTCTCGCCGTGGAAGAAGGAAATCTGGACGAGGCGATGGACATCCTTGTATCACTGTCTGAGCGGACAGAGGGTGAACTCTCTGTACAGTCCCGGTTTGAGCAGGCACTGATTCACTTTTATTCAGGCAGATTTGAAGAAACCCAGTCTATTCTGGCTGGCATTCAGCGGCATACAGACAAGGAAACGGCCAATAATGCAATCATGCTACGGGTTCTGCTCCTTGAAAACCCGCCCTCCGATTCTACAAACCAGGCACTGCGAAGATATGCCAGAGCACAACTGCTCCTGCGTCAGCAGAAAGCAAAGGAAACCGTACAGGCTGCACAAGATATACTTGCACAGTGGGGACAACACCCGATTGCAGACGAAACCAGGTTCCTGCGTGCCGAAGCCCTTTTGCTTGATCGCCAGATGGAGGAGGCACAGGCGGCCTTTGGCGAGTTCTCCCTGATTCACCCGACAAGTCCGCTGCGTGATCGCAGCCTCTTTCACTATGCCGAAATTCTTGAAACCCGAGGAACCCCCGCAGAGGCCCTGCAGGCCTACAATGACCTGCTTGTCCAGCACCCCGGCTCGCTGCTGGTCAGCAAAGTGCGCGAGCGCATACGGGTGCTTCGTGCAACGAACCTGTAAGATTGTCGGCCTGTTGTTCCTGCTCGTGGCACTCCCGGCCCGGGCGCAGCTGGATGTCCTGATTCCGATGGATGACAGCCAGTCCGACCACCTGAAAGCCTATGGAGCTGTGTACTGGGCACTGCAGCGGGGAGAGCCTGTGGACTGGCTGCTTAATTATCGCGGGGGAGCGTTTCTTTTGGCCGATTTTTCAGGACTGGGGAATGAGCTCGCTCTTCGCGGAATTAGCCATGTCACCCTTGCTGGGGTCACCGTCGCGCAATTGATTGCTGAAGTGGAGAGCAATCAGGCAAATACGGCACTGGTTCGGCTGGAGACTCCGCCTCGCATTGCCGTATATGCTCCCGAACAGACCCTGCCGTGGGATGATGCCGTGCTTCTGGCTCTCAAGTATGCCGAAGTTCCGTATGACATGATTTATGATGACGACATTCTGGGCGGGGCACTGTCTGCGTATGACTGGCTCCACCTGCATCATGAGGATTTTACCGGGCAACATGGAAAGTTCTATCAATACAGAAACATGCCATGGTACATTGAGCAGCAGCGAGAGGCGGAGCTGGCTGCGCAGCGTCAGGGACAGCGAAAAGTGAGCCACCTCAAGCTGCTGGTTGCCCAGACGATCAAGCAGTATGTGTCCGATGGCGGATTCCTGTTTGCAATGTGCTCTGGTACAGACACGTATGACATCTCTCTGTCCGCCTATGCCACAGACATTGTCCCGGCAGAATATGACGGAGACCCGGTAGACCCGGATGCGCACAGGAAACTGGATTATTCTGCCACGCTGGCATTCGAGAATTTCACACCGAGCTTTAATGCGGCCGAGTATGAGCATTCAGACATTGATACAGGGCCTCCTCCCCCGCAAATGCAGAATCCTGCGCTGGATTACTTCACGCTATTTGAATTTAGTGCCAAATGGGACCCTGTTCCCACCATGCTCACACAGAATCATGTCGGAACTGTGGCGGGATTCATTGGACAGACCACCGCGTTCCGAAAGCATCTCATCAAACCCGAGGTAGTCGTTCTTGCTGAATCTCCACAGCGGGAAGAGGTAAAGTACCTGCATGGATCGTATGGACAGGGGACCTTTACGTTTTATGGGGGACATGATCCAGAGGATTATCAGCACTTCGTCGGGGATCCTCCGACCGATCTGAGCCTGCATCCAAACTCGCCGGGCTATCGCCTGATCCTGAACAATATCCTCTTCCCCGCAGCCCGGAAGAAGAAGCAGAAAACCTGAGTGCCATGAGTTCTCGCAAAACCCCTCGTGACTCGCGATGCATCATGTCCGAGATCGTTCTTCCGAACGACACCAACTCGCACGGGACAATGTTTGGCGGGCACCTCCTGTCATTGATGGACAAGTGTGCCGCAATCAGTGCCATGCGTCACTCTGAACTCCTGTGCGTAACCGCGGCAATTGATTCGGTAGAGTTCTCCTCCCCGCTACACCTCGGCGAAGTTGTCACGATCCAGGCATGGGTGAACCGGGTGTTCACAACCTCGCTTGAGGTGGAAATCTCAGTGGAAGCGGAAAACATCTCCCAGACGGAACGCCGCACATGCAATCGTGCATATTTCACCTTTGTGGCCATAGACGAGCAGGGCAAGCCCGCCCCGGTCATTCCCATCCACCCCGAAACAGACCCGGAAAAGGAACGCTATGAAAGAGCAGCCATGCGGAGAGAGCTGCGCCTGTACATGAAAGGCCGTCTGTCTCTTGAAAAGTCGGTATACCTCAAGGATGATTTGCTGGCAGAGATTTCCCGCAAGGATGTATAGATGACGAAGAAGCGCATACTGGTTACAGGAGCCAATGGACTCCTGGGGCAGGAACTGGTCCGGCAAATTTCCAAGCGGAGGGACTGGGATCTGCTGGCTACCGGGCTGGATGATTCTTCCCGTCTGAAGGAATCCCTGGAGTGCACCTATGCATCCCTTGATATATGCAATAAAGAGAACATACAGCAAGTGTTTCGAGAGTTTTCTCCAGAATGCGTGATCAACTGCGCTGCAGTAACCGGAGTAGATGATGCCGAAACCAGTCGGGAGGCCTGCTGGCGTGTAAATGCGGAAGCTGTCGGACACATCGCAAAATCATGCCATGCCCATGGAGCACATCTGGTTCAATTGTCCACGGACTTCGTCTTTGATGGCAAACAGGGGCCCTACCGGGAACATGACCGCCCCAATCCGGTGAATTTTTATGGAAAATCGAAACTGGCCGGTGAAAATGCTGCACGGAATGCGGGAACAGGAAAATGGTCCGTTGTGCGAACGAATGTCGTATATGGGGCCGCGCAGGGAACGCAGAATCAGGATTTTGTCCGGTGGGTCGTAACGAACCTGACAGGCAGGAAAGAGATTCAGGTATATACCGATCAATGGCGCACCCCCTCCTACACTCATGATCTTGCAACGGGAATTCTGCGGCTGGTACACTTTCAGAAGAATGGCGTGTATAACCTGTCCGGTAGGGAGTTTCTGAGCATGTATGAATTCTCCCTGTCCATTGCCGAAGCCTTTGATCTTGATTCAACCCTGATTACACCAGTCGTGCAGCACACAAGACCCCAGGCCGCTCCGCGCCCTCAATACACGGGGCTGGTCATCCTGAAGTCCGAAACCGAACTGGACTACCGCCCGCTGTCCCTGCAACAGGCACTGTTGCATCTTCGGGATCGTACCCGGAACATCTCCACAGGAACTCGCCCCGCGGATGCTTGGTGTTGAGTTTATCCGGTCCAACCCGGACCAGGTTCGCCAGTCCCTCTCGCTCCGAGGTGCACTGGAGGCCGTCACACTGGTGGACAAAGTTCTGGTGCAGGACCGCATTCTGCGGGAAGCCCTGACACTGCAGCAGAACAAACAGTGGGCACTAAATGAAAAAAGCAGATCCATCGGTACCCTGATGCGCGCGGGAAAGAAGGACGAAGCCGGGGAGGCGATTGCATGCCAGAAAGACCTGAAAGCAGAAATCAAATCTCTGGGACAGAAAGTCACAGAGTCCGAACAGCAGATATCGGAACTGCTCCTTGCGATTCCCAATGTGACACATGAGAGTGTACCTGAAGGGCTGACTGAAGCAGACAATGTGGTGGTTTATCGCCATGGCGAGCTCCCTTCGTTTGACTTTGCTCCCCTGCCCCACTGGGACATTGCCAAACGCCATGGGATGATTGACTTTGAGCGAGGGGCAAAAGTCACGGGGGCGGGGTTTCCATTCTATGTGGATTCTGGAGCGCGGCTGCATCGCGCCCTGATCAATTTTTTTATCCATGCAGCAACACCAGAATACACCGAAGTTCGCCCGCCCCTGTTCGTCAATGGGGCCAGTGCGCAGGGGACAGGGCAGCTCCCCGACAAGGAGGGGCAGATGTACTGTACCGAAGACAGCTTTTATCCCGTGCCGACGGCGGAAGTCCCGCTGACCAACTACTACCGGGATGAAATTCTGTCTCAGGCAGATTTGCCGATCAGGTTCTGTGCGCATACTCCCTGCTGGCGGCGAGAAGCAGGCTCCTACGGGGCACATGTACGTGGACTGAACCGGCTGCACCAGTTTGACAAGGTGGAAATTGTTCAGCTGACCCATCCCGATGAGAGTTATGAGATTCTGGAAGCCATGCGCATTCATGCAGAAAGCCTCCTGAAAGCCCTGGAACTGCCCTATCGCTGTCTGCTCATGTGTGCAGGCGAACTGGGATTTAACCAGACAAAGCAGTACGACCTGGAGGTATGGAGTGCCGGACAGAAACGCTGGCTGGAAGTTTCTTCCATCTCCAACTTCACCGATTATCAGGCTCGCCGGATGAATATTCGATTCCGGCCCGATCATGGAGGAAAACCTCAACTGATACACACCCTGAACGGGAGTGCTCTGGCCTTGCCCAGAGTTGTTGCTGCACTTCTGGAGCATAACCAGAAGGAAGACGGTTCGTATGAGCTGCCGCCAATTCTGGAACCCTATCTGAATTCCCCCCGAACAAACGATTCCTGACGTGATTCTCCTCTCTGCAAAGCCCATCCTGGATATTGCCCGGTCTGCACTTCAAAAACTTTCCCTTCTTGCTGGATTCATCTTCCTGCTGTACAGCTCCGCCCAGGCCCAGGAGCTGGCGGCACTGGACGGGTTCATTACGGATGCCTCCAATGGAGAGACACTGATTGCGGCCAATGTTTTTATTGAGGGGACACTGCGGGGCGGGACCAGCAATCTGTCGGGATACTATGCGGTTTCCGGCATTGAACCGGGGACCTATACGGTCCGATTTTCCTACATCGGATTTGATACCGTTCAGCGGGAGGTTACCTTCGTTTCCGGGGAATCCATCCGGCTTGACATAGAATTGACTCCTGCACAGGAATTGCTGGATGCCATTGAAGTATCCGCAGACCGCATTACCGAGGAGGAGATTCGTTCCATTGGGGTTGGCCAGATCAGTGTGGCCACCATTCAGCAGTTGCCCCAGGTCTTTGAACCGGATGTATTCCGATCACTGCAGCTGTTGCCAGGCGTTGCACAGTCTTCGGATTATTCCAGCGGACTGTACATCCGGGGAGGGGATCCTAGCCAGACCCTTATCCTTCTGGACCGGACGAAGATCTACAATCCCAGCCATGTATTCGGATTCTTCTCCACCTTCAATACGGATGCCATCAAGGATGTGCGACTTTACAAGGGAGGGTTTCCTGCCAAGTATGGCGGGGTACTGGGATCCGTTCTGGATGTACAGAACAAGGATGGCAATCGGCGGGAAACCCATGGAAAGCTCAGTGTTGGACTCCTGGCCTCGCGTGCTTTTGCCGAGGGCCCCTATTCGCGCGGGTCGTGGATGGTCGCACTGCGTCGCTCGACACTGGAGCCGATTCTGGCGGCATTTCAGGATATTGATGCAATCCCGAAAGCCTTCTACTTCTATGATTTTAATGGAAAACTCAATTTTGATGCATCCCGCAATGACCGGCTTTCGCTTTCATTCTATGCAGGTTCGGATTACTTGCGTTCCACCTTCACGCGGGGAGTAGAAATAAAGCTGCTCTACGGCAATCGGACGGTGGCAGGAAGCTGGACCCACTTGTGGTCCAACCAGTTCTTCACGAATGCAACCATTACCTCTACCTGGTACCAGTCCACTCCAAGAGCAACCATTGGCGGGACGAATTTCAAGCAGATTAACCGCGTGGCAGAAACCTCTGTACGAGCAGATTTTGAGTACTATCCTGGTCCAAAACATGAAATTGTCGGTGGACTCTGGACAGGAATTTTCAATGCGCCGCTTACCAATTTTTTTGATGACAGGGAAGTTTTCCGTACCCGCAATCGCGTGGAGCATGCCTCTGTCTATCTGCAGGATACCTATCGCCCGACACCGGACTGGTCTGTCATCTCGGGAGTGCGCGCAACCTACTATGGATATGGGAGACATTTTACCGTGGGCCCAAGATTATCCGTGGAGCGGCAGCTGGGGGCAGATATCCGGCTTCAGGCGAGTGCAGGGAGATATTTTCAGTTTCTGACCCTGATCAGCAATGAGGCCTTTTCTGGATTTGACTTCTGGCTTACGAGTGGAGAAGGAGTCAATCCCGCCTATGGAGACCAGTACATTCTTGGCATCAAAACCAATCTCGTGAATGATATTACCCTGGATGCCGAGGTATATTACCGGACCATGCACCAGCTCTTCATTCTGGATCCATTTAGTACCGGACTTGCCGGGCAGGAGTATTCTGAACTGTTTGCATTTGGCAAGGGAGCGGCTCGCGGTGCAGAAATTCAGCTGTCCCGCCAGGTCGGTCGTGTCAATGGATTTATTGCCTATACCCTGGCACATACAAACCGATTCTTTCCGAGGCTGAATCAGGATGCATTTGGCAAGCCCCGAAACTTCATCCCGCGCAATGACCGCCTTCATGATCTGAATGTGGTTGCCCAGTGGAAAATCTCCCGTCGCTGGGAGCTGGGAGCCGTGTTCACGTACGCTACTGGACAGGCATATACGCGCCCCGAAGCAACCTATACCGCCTATGGGCTGGAGCTTGTCAATGGATTTGATGAGACCAACCTGCTGGTCTCCCCGGGACTAAACCAGGCGAGGCTGCCTGCCTATCACCGTCTTGACATTGGTGCTACCCGGAACGGCTCCATCAGAAATTTTGCGGACTACGAGCTGCAGATACAGGTCATCAATGCCTATGCCAGAAGAAATATCTGGTTTATTTTCAATGACTTTGCGGACAATAGAAGTCTCACCAGGAACACCATCCCGCAGATTCCGGTCCCTCTTCCCAATATTTCCTTTACGCTCAATTTCTGATGCGAAGACGACTGCTCGCTGTCTGTCTGCTTTTGGCTGTGGCTTTCATTGGCTGTGACTCAGCAGATTTCAGCGTACTGGACAATAAAATTGTCGTGGAGCTCACACTGGTTGCAGATGAACCGATACCTCCGGCCAGGGTGAGCGAACTTGCCCCGACAGACCAGCCCAATGCGTTCAGGAATCTGGCAGTCACCAATGCTCAAGTCATTCTTCGCACGGGGGGAACCGATTTACTGCTGGAACCTTCGGCCAAATCGCCGGGCATGTATGAATATCTCGGGGAGGAGCATACTGTGAAGCCTGGCAATCTTTATGAACTGCGGGTCACGGTCCCTGGCATAACAGCTCCGATTACTGGAATGACCAATGTCCCCACGCCTGTAGAAATTTTAAGTGCATCCCGTGAATCAGGAACCTACCTGAGTGATGAGCAGCTGATCCTCAAGGTTACCCCCGGACGCAGTTCGGACCAGCCGCAAAGCAACTTTACACTGGTCACCAAGGCTCTGGATTTTCAGGAAAGTTTGGCAGTTCCGATTGTGGCGGGATTTGTAGAAGACGACGATGATGACGGGTTTACACTGGAAGATTTCAGGATTAGCGGATCTCCGATCATTACAGAAGGAAATTTTGTCCGATTCCCGGACGGTACCATTGAACTGATCTATCCGTGGATCGGGGTGAGTTTCTACGGTCGGAATATCATCTATGTGAATGCACTAGACGACAATCTTGCGGGTTTTATCCGTTCTGTTGAACAACAGCAGGGAGGGGATGGAGCATTCGGACCAGGGGTCATCCCCAATGCAGTTCCGACCCTGTCCGGTGCGCATGGTCTGTTTGGAAGCGTGGCCAGGGACAGTATCCGATTTATGGTCTTCCCTCCAGAGGACGGATAGACTTACACGACTCCGCTCATAGTCTCCTGAATCAGCATGTCTACTACTGCTTTGGCAGCTTCTTCTGGAGTTGATCCTCTCACAATTGCTTCCTTATACGCATCTCGCTGCCAGTGCGCACTGGTTCCGCGTTTCAGGATCGTTCGCGCATGCTCCACCTCTTCCACACATCCAAGATCTTCTGCATCCGGTCGTATGGATATCAACAACTCATCAATTAACTCTGGATAGGGGACCATCTTCCCCTTCCCGTAATCAATGAGCTTTCCGTCAATCCCGTATCGCTGGGCGAGCCAGCGATTTTCATAGAGAAGCATATTCGCATAACTCCGCCATCGCTGATTCTCCCGCCGCAAGCGCCAGAGCATATGGAGCCAGCATTGATACAGTGCGGCAATACAGATAGCATCCTCTACTCTCGTGCAGATATCTGTGACGCGCATTTCCAGTGTGGGAAAGCGATGGCTGGGCCGGATATCCCACCAGATTTTGGTACTGTCCTCAATCACGCCGGCATGCACCAGTATGCTGACATGCCGCTCAAATTCTGCGTAGCTCTCGAAATGCTCCGGGAGTCCGGTACGCGGGATTTCATTCCATACCGCGATCCGGTAGGACATCAGGCCTGTATCTTGCCCTTCCCAGTACGGAGAGGAGGAACTTAGTGCCAGCAGGTGAGGCAGTACATAGGTGGCCTGATTCATCATGTCAATCCGCAAGTTGTGGTCTTCAATCCCTGCATGTATGTGCATTCCGCAAATCACCATTCGCTGCGCAATCACCTGCATGTTCTGCGCCAGAATCTCGTAGCGTTCCCGTGGCGTATGACGCTGTGTGATGTACGACGCATTCGGGTGTGAGGAAGCGGCAATGATGGCAAGTCCATAGGGTTCCACCACATCGGATACCGTTCGGCGCAGCCGAATCAATTCTTCGCGGGCCTCTTGTACTGTTTTGCACACACTGGTACCAACTTCAATCTGGGACTGGAAAAATTCCTGCGACACCTGCTCGCCAAGTGCCAGTCTGGCATCTTTCAGCATCAGAGGAGATGCTTCACGAATCAGCTTTCCTGTATCTCTGTCAACAATCAGGTACTCCTCTTCAATGCCTAGGCTGAGCGAGGGCATCTTCAGGATTTCAGTGGCAATGGACATGGGCTTTGCTCATTTGATTATGTTTTGAATCCTGACGCAGGTCTGGATCATATCTGAAAACTGCGGGCACGAAGAATAATCTGGCTTGACCGCATAACTGGCTCTGTCTCAGCTGAAAGCAATGGACAGGATACGAACAACCAGCAGTATAGATCAAATCCAGAGGCTGGGTACTGTCAGACAGGCTTTTTTCTCTGTGCCGATACCAGTGTGTTCATATGATTATCCTTCTTCCGAAAAAAGAATCTGAAAAAAATTGCGGGGAGATTAGTCATATTCCCTGCCTGATGTGTATATTGGGAGCTGATCCTGCCAGCGGTGGTCGGATCACATCGCAAAAATTTTTCATTAATTCATACATCAACCAATGAAATTTCTAAAAAATGGGGGGGGGGCAGGATTCGCTCTTCTCCTTCTTCTCTTTACCGTTTCTAGTGCCTTTGCCCAGGCAACCCGCTACATTGACCCCGAGAAAGGTTCGGGGACGACCTGCACCCGCAGTGCGCCGTGCCAGCTGGTGGAAGCCTACAAGAAGTCCAATCCAGATAATACCAACTTCCTGATCCGCGTCCCCTTCCCCGGGGGCACCGTTACGCTTGTCCCTCCTGGATCAGGCAATCCGCTATCCGAGAAGGTCCGATTTGGCACCTATGTGCAGGAGAGCGACGGGGCCGTGGAGGGAACCATCAAGTTTACGGAACACCCAACAGTTACGAACCGGCACTTTCGGATCAACCCCAATGGACAGTTCCGGCTGGACGCGAAGGCCAAGGTGGAGTTCAAGAATGTGTGGGTAGAGGCCCGGGCCCTCAACTCCGACTTTTTCCATTTTGAGGCGGCGGAGCGGATCACCATCACCGGGACGCTGTTCTTGAACCGAGATGGCAGCAATGCTGCCAGGCTACATTCTCTTGTAGTCTCCCAGGACATGACGATCCAGGCAGCGGGCACAGCAGGGGCGTACCTTGCCTTTGTGGGCGGAGGGCTGACGATCAAAAATGGGGCGACCCTGACCCTGAAACGAAGCGTGAATGATCTTAGCAGGATCGGACGGGTGGAGCTGTCTCTCTTTTTCAAGAAGGGAAGCAGCAGTACAGACCCACAAGGGCTGCTCACCGTGGACGGGACGATTCAGGGACATCCCGGGATGGATGCCCTCATCACCACCGACTACCTCGGCAAAGGGAATCGGGCAAACTTTACCCCCCGCATTCCCACCGATGCCTACGATCCTTCCACCAACGGGGTGGACCAGAACGATTGCGTGCGCATTGCCGGCAAGGGAACAATCCAGAATGTCCGCCTCCAGCTGATTGCCCTCGGCAACGTCTGTGTGGACCTGAAACAGGTGGATGATCTGGAGGTGTTCGGGAGTATTGTAGAACCGTCTGGGGTTACGGAGGCAAACATCAGCACAGATGTCATTTTCCGCAGTGAGGTGATCGTGGATGGCAATATTGACCTGTGGGGAGATGCCCGGATGGTCTTTGAGAAGACCGCGACGATCCGGGGGGATATCAGCCTGGATGACGGGACCTACCCGACGGACATACTTGGGACAGCTTTCGGGGTGCGGCGATCCGGCAGTGTTCGCCGGGGAGTGCAGATCGGAGGAAAAGGAAAGTTCAGCTGCTTGTATACCCCACGGGGGCCGGACGGCAAGGACAACAAGAAGCGGGGCATGCACATTCCGGGGATGCAGTTTGAAGATGCGGTGACGATTGAGGGAGATGTGAAGGTAAAATACAGCAGCTTCACCGACGGGGCTGCCGCGGATACCAAACCCAAGGCCCCGGCGTGCGCTCCGCGCGTGCTGTTTCTGGCACCACTCAGCGGGACAACCACGCGGGAGTCCGTGATCAAGGGGGCACTGACTGTGGAAGACGCGGCGGACTTTGAAGACAGGGGACGGGTGCATCTGGATGCAGACACGACCGGCGCAAGTAAGGCGAAACGGCCCAAAACCGTGCACAATGTGCGGATAGAAGGCGGGATCTCTGCCCAGGGGAACACGATCGGAATGGGATATGCGTCCACCCTCACCGCGGACGGGATGTGCACCGCAAAAGACACCGGACTCACCTTCGGGAATCATATTCTATTCGGGGGCACAGACAAGCAGTCCGTGACCGGGCGGGGCTCGGAAGTGATCCTGGATGCCGTGATGGCCCTGGATGAACTGGCAGTCCCCAGCGGACCTCTGGCGGTGAAGACCCTCCATGTGGGCCCCCGCGCCGAACTCATGGGGAAAAATGTCAAGGTAACCGAGTCGCTGCTCCTGCAGGGAGAGCTGAGCGGGGAGCTGGATGAAGCCTCCACGATCAAAAAACTGACCTATGGCAGCCGAAATACGGATCTGGTCAAGAAGGCTGCCCTGTCCGACACGCTGGATGCCCTTGCGATCCATATAGGCAGCGGGGAGCTCCGGCTGGATGAAGCAGTCAAGACGAAGAATCTGGGACTGTGCAGTGGCACGCTGTCGCTGGTGGATGCCGAGAGCACAACCGATTCCACGCTGCATGTAATGGAGCACATCACGGTGCAGAACGGGATGCTGGAGAAAGACTCCAATGATCCGGGGAGCATCTCCACGGACAAGGCAAAAACCGCCAATGTCAATGACCGGTATGTGCTGACGTATATCACGCCGGGCAAGCGCACGGTGACGGATGCGCTGGAATGGTTTGATCCGCGGGATGTGGTCGTGAATCATGCCAGTGCCGAGATCACCACGAGCGGAGACCGCTCCATTGTGGGCAAACTGATGATCACCAAAGGGAAGCTGATGGTGGACGGGATGCTGACCGTGGGGACCTCCATCCTGGATCGCACCAGTGCTGCGAAGGTAGACAATTATAGTGTAGTCGTCGCAGCAGGCGAACTGCACACAGAGGGACAGGATGTGAGGGTGCACGGGAAAGTGACGGTCAAGGGCAAGAGCAAACTCATGACCGAAGGCGGGGACCTGCATGTGCTGGGACGGGTGAGTCAAGGCAAATATATTGGGAACACGGCCCAGGTAACTGTGGAAAAAGATGCCATGATCCACCTGGGGGACGGGACCCTGATGCTGGGGCCGGAAGACACAAGCAAGCGAACCAATGTGAAGGACAATGATCGTCCCGATGTGCTGCTGACCCTGACGGGAAGCCTGACGGCGGACATAATCAAAGTGCCGAAGGGGAGCAAGCAGACCACCATTGATGCGAGTGCCGACAGCAAGATGCTGCAGACCGTCGTCTTTGACGGCACGATGACCCCGGGCACCGGAAACTGGGGCGGGACGCTGTACCTGAAGAGTGCCACTGCAGACGGCAAGATGCTTACCGTGGACAGCCTGTCCGCCATGCAAGGATCGGTAGAGCTGCAAAACAAGAAGGTGATGATCACCAAAGATGTTGCCCTGAGCTCTGCGACGATCTGGCCGACCGCGGAAACGACGGAGTTCATGGGGAACCTCATGATCAGCGGGACCGGCGGGCTGAATTCCCGCTATAACAATGCGGCAAAGCGGTCCATCCTGATTCACGGAGACTTTATGCAAACGAAGGGGACGGTGATGGAGGATGTCGCGGGGGTGCGCCTGCACTCTGGGGCAACGAAAACGGTGATGGGGGACTTCATGGTGGCAACGGATGCGTCGCGCTATGTGACAGACGGAATGCCAGTATTGATGGTGCATGGGGGCTTCCACTTTGCAAAGAAGGGGGATCTGAACGCGACGGTGGAGTTCACGGGCAAGGAGGCGCAGGAGGTGATGACTGGAGACACGACAGCCCTGCACAGTGTCACGGTGAACAACGCAAAGGGACTGCTGCTGAAAAGCCATGTCATGCAGCAGAAGGCAGCCACACTGACGCTCCGGCAGGGGAAGATTCACAGCATGCCGATGGACAGCATGTTTATGTGGACGGTGCAGAATGTGCAGGCAGAACAGGAGCTCCGCGGGCGGAGTACGGCACAGGAAGGGAGCAAGTGTGGAGACAAGAACAATGAAGCATGCAAGGCCACGATCCTGCGCGGCTCCCGCCAGTCGTATGCGGCCACCCCGGTGGTGCGGCACCTGCTGCAGGGGGTTTCCGGAGCAGGCTTTGCGAGTGGAGGGTATCTGTTCCCGGTGGGAATGGAGAAGGGAGACATGTCCCACTACCGTCCGCTCATCCTGCAGCTGCCCTCCGACCTGATTGATACCACGGCGGCTACCGTGTCTCCAGTGATGGTGCCAGACGGAGCCATGCCGGCATGGCAGAACCTCACGGTTCCGACGGCGGGGGGCAGCCTGACCCTGGATGTGCATGCGGATCTGTTCTGGAAGGTGGATCTGGGGACGGAGTCGCTGCCCACGAATACGAACCTTCGGATCGCGGCGGAAGGGATCCGGAATGTGGCAGATGCCAGCGGACTGCGGATCGTGCAGTGGGACTGCATGTGGAAGAATCCGAAGCTGGCAGGCCGGCGTCCGGCACAGGTGGAGGCAGGCTCCTTTGCAGTGAACGGGTATATCAGCGGGGTACTGAACCTGACGCAGGAGGGGATTGGGCTGGGGAGCTGTGCGATCTTCGGGATTGCAGCGAACGGGATTGAGAATCCGATTGACCAGGCTGATCTGAGCGGAGGACGGGCGAACCTGCAGTTCATCCACAATGTGCCCCTGCCGACCCCGATCAACCTGCATCTGGGAGACATCCAGATTGGTAGCGGAATGCAGTTCCGCAGTGCCACAGCCTACCGTCCGGTAGGGGCAGGAAGTCATGAACTGAAAATCCAGCCCGCTGGCGCACCGGCCGAGCAGGCGATCACCCAGACGCTTCCCCTGGCGCATAATAAAAACTATGTGGTGATTGCCCACGGGAGTCTAGCGGAACCCATGCTCAAGGTGCTGGAAACCCGGATGACATCGCAGGTTGCAAACCAGGTGGATGTGCTGCTGGTGCACGGGTCGGCAGATCTGGGGGCGGCGCGGGTAGAGGTGCTGGATCCGGTGGATCCCATGACCGTGAACATGACGCTGGCAGGAAACCTGATGCTGAACGATGCCACACGGCGCTACGCTTCACTGGCTCCCTCGCAGCAGGTTCTCCGGGTGAAGTCTGCGGATCAGGAGGTGACACAAGCCTATGAGATGGATCTGTACGGGTATGCGAACCAGACGCTGGTGCTGAACCTGTCCGGGATGAAGGAGGATCTGACGATCCTGGGGATTGACAAGAACGGGATGGTCATTCCAACGGTGGTGGTGACAGGAGTGGAGGAGAGCGCAGAGCTTCCGACGGAGTTTGCCCTGCATGGCAACTATCCGAACCCGTTCAATCCGGGCACAAGAATCCAGTTTGACCTGCCGGAAAATGCGCAGGTGCGAGTCCAGATTGTAGACATGCTGGGACGGGAAGTGATGGTGTTGCCAGCGCAGGAAATGGAGGCAGGAGCGAACCGGAGCCTGGAACTGCATGCCACCAGTCTGGCAAGCGGAACCTACCTGTACCGGCTGATCGCAACCGGAGCCGAACAGAGGCATGTGAAGACCGGACGCATGACGCTGGTGAAGTAAGAAATAGCCGCCCAGAGCGGCTCAAGGTGAAACCGAGAGCACCCCGGTACGGCAGCGTATCGGGGTGCTCTGCATTGGGGGATCCAGCCTTACAGATCGGCTACCAGGCTGGGTCACTCAAGCCTCTTGCAAACATCCCCCGTATGACGAAGAGCTGTCGTTCGGGGAGTGCTCTTGCAGGCATGTCAGACTGGAGACAGGGCTATGTTTGCAAGGAGCCCGGAGAGAAGGTTCATGTATACCTGTGATGTGGTGTGGAGAAGCGTCTGATTGAGATCCCGAAAGAATTTTTGTTGGAACATAATCGCATGTGAAAAGTGGCTAGAAGGAAGGAAAATCCCCTGACCAGCCATTCATTCAGATCCAATGTTTCCAACTGACATCGGTACCATCCCCCCGTCTCTGGAACTGTCTCATGCAAAAATCCTCAAACACCAGTTTTATTGCGCAACAGGTACGCTCAGAGAGAGAATCGTATCTGCTGAAGGATTTTTGCAGGAATCTTCCTGTATATTCAGGAATCATTGCCAACAGGAACTGGGATGATCTGGAACAGCGTTCCATGCTGTTCCCGTCTGCCACCATGAAACCTCAGGAACTGGGATCTGCCTTCACAGGATACTACAAAAGCATGGCGCGAAATTCCTGGGAAAACTCAATTCTGCAGGGACACAATCAACATTCCTGTCAAATTGAACACCGCCCCAACCCGCAAATATCACGAATGGGATTTCACTGGAAAAGAGCATGATCATTGGAGCCTCCTGGAAAATTCCCAGATGACGGAAAAATACTGGTCGGAGAGTACTTGAGTGTACATCAGGTCGGAGATAGAGGTGTTTTTGCAAGAACCTCACTCGCATTCTGATATGACGGAGCATGAGTGCACTGGATGTGTTGAATCAACTGCGATCTGCAAGCCTTGGATATGAAACTGGACAGGCAGGTGCCTGTGTGTGCACGCCAGTCGGGAATGGGTCCGATCAGGAACACCGACATCTGTTTTGCGTCCAAGCCCGAATAATTTCTAAGTTTTTTCGCCATGTTCCACCCCGAAACTCCCGGAAAAGATACAGTGCCACCGCCCGATCCTGAGATTGCAGATGATCGCGGAGAGACGAAGTATTTCCATGGTCGGAAGAAGGATGTGGAGTACTTCCTGAGGAGATTGTCCGAATCAAAGGACAGGAAAGTCGGGACAATCTTTTTGGTACAGGGGCCTCCTGGCGTGGGCAAAACCGCTCTGCTGGGGGAATGCAGGAAGCGGGCAGAACAGGAGGGCTGGAGTACTGCAGCAGAAACACATGGGTGGGGACACCACATAGCGTCCTACCTGGACCCTGCCCTAGAGTACTTAAAGAAATCCGAGGGGGAGATGACCGCGGAGGGGTTGTGTATCGTCAGGGAGAAGGGACGAGCAAATCGCTGGGCATATTATACAGGCAGAACGGAGGGGCTTGACGATGATCGTATTGTCCGCTTGGTCAAGATGTTTCGTTATACTCCCGCGGAAGAGGGATTCCAGAAGCAAGATCTTGTGGGGGAGCTAGACAAACCAGGGGTTGCGCAGGCAGTCTCTAGGGTCGTTCTTTATTATAGCAACCCCTTGTACACCCTTCCTATTCCGTCCCTATATGACTGCCTGACAGAAAGAGCCTCGCGAATTCGAGAGGCCACATTGCGCTACGAGCGGGTCAAGAAACAAATACAGTCCAGTCGCCACCGTACAACAGACATTCCCTCCCCCGAAAAAGAGGAGGGAAAAGAATCCACGCCACCTAAATCGGGGAAAGGCAATCCTGGTCAGGATACTCCACAGGGCAGAGACCCTTCCGACAATGATCAAGATACAGACATGAGGATGGAGAAGTAACCTCTCTTGCGGATTTTGTTGAATAACTCCTAAATCTTTCTACCTTTCTGAACACAGTAAAATTTAATCTTGGCAATTATGCTATCATATCTCGCGTGTTCTTACTTTGCCACATTTAGCGCAGCTACTTTGGGGACTATATCAATGGTGAATGTCAACCGATAAGAGAGGTTACAGATTCTGATGCGTCTTTCATGGAATGAGATTCGTACCCGTGCAGCGAGGTTTTCCGATCAATGGCAGGCTGCAGTGTACGAAAAAGGAGAGACCCAGAGTTTCTATAACGACTTCTTTGAGATCTTCGGGGTGCAGCGTCGCACGGTTGCCCGCTATGAAGAACGAGTGACCAAACTGGATCATCGCTCGGGGTTCATTGATCTGTTCTGGCCCGGTGTTCTGATTGTGGAGCAGAAGAGTGCCGGGCGTGACCTTGCGGTAGCCTATGAACAGGCCGGGGAATACTTTGACAGCCTTCCAGAAAGTGATCGTCCCCGCTACATTCTGGTGAGCGACTTTCAGACCTTTGATCTCTATGATCGGGACGAGCGCGAAAAGGTGAGTTTTCGACTTTCCGAGCTTCCCTCCAATGTAGAGGCGTTCAGCTTTATTCTTGGGGTTCACAGGGTATTCCGGGATCAGGATCCGGCAAATATCAGGGCCTCCGAACTGGTTGGGAAATTGCATGATATGCTGGATGAGTCCGGGTACAAGGGGCATGATCTGGAGCGTTTCCTTGTACGGATTGTGTTCTGTCTCTTTGCGGACGACACCGGAATTTTCGAGCCCCGCGACCTGTTCCTGAACTTTATTGAAGAGAGAACCGAGCAAGACGGTGCACATCTTGGTGCTGTGCTCACCCATCTGTTTCAGGTGCTGGATACACCGGAAACAGAACGTACAGCTGGTCTGGATGAGGATCTAGACAAGTTTCCCTATGTCAATGGCGAACTGTTCCGAGGCCCCCTTCGCATTCCCCAGTTCAATTCGGCCATGCGTGAGGCCCTTTTGGATGCCTGCCGATTCAACTGGTCAAACATCTCCCCTGCCATTTTCGGAGCCCTGTTTCAGTCTGTGATGGATCCGAAAGAACGCAGGGAGATCGGGGCCCACTACACGACGGAGAAGAACATTCTGAAGGTAATCGCTCCTCTCTTCCTGGATGATTTGCGGAGCGAGTTTGACAGGCTAAAAGCCAGAAAAGATCACCGTAGAAAGGCCGACCTTCGAAAGTTTCAGGCAAGGCTGAGTCGGATGAAGTTCTTTGATCCGGCATGTGGCTGCGGCAATTTCCTGATCATTGCGTACCGGGAGTTGCGGCTACTGGAGATTGAGATCTTGAAAGAGATCAACCCCAGATCTGCCAGCGGAAGGCAGGGAGAGATGTACACCACTGACCTGCCGCTAATCAATGTAGATCAGTTTTACGGAATTGAACTGGGGGAATTTCCGGTACGGATTGCGGAGACCGCACTGTGGATGATGGATCACATCATGAATAACTGTCTCAGCATGGAGTTTGGAGAAACCTACACCCGGATTCCTTTGCAGGCATCGCCGCACATTGTACATGGGGATGCCCTAGAGATGAACTGGAACGATATTCTCCCAGCAGAAGAGTGTTCCTTTGTATTCGGGAATCCTCCCTTTGGAGGTGCCAAGTTTCAGAGCAAGGAGCAACGCGCCCAGGTACACAGGATTTCCGGGTTGGCAAAGCGGGGAAGCGGGGGTACACTGGACTATGTGACGGCATGGTTTTTCAAAGCGGGGGAGTATATCCAGTCCGGGAGTGGGCGAATCGGATTCGTGGCAACCAATTCCATTACACAGGGGGAACAGGTGGGGCAATTCTGGCCGATCCTGTTCAAGAATTGGGATATAAACATCTCATTTGCTCATCAGCCATTCGCGTGGGGATCAGATGCGCGCGGGAAGGCGCATGTACATGTGGTGATTCTAGGGCTGGATCAAAAAGATCGTTCCCCAAACAAAAAACGCCTGTTCAGCTACCCGGATATTCGAGGTGAGCCATTGGAGAGGCAGATTTCCACGATCTCTCCATACCTGTTTGATGCAAGTGATCTGCATGATCCGCACCTCACTGTGCAGGAAGAGCATCGTCCAATTAATGGGTTGAAACAGATCATTATTGGCTCACAGCCGATAGATGGCGGACACTACATCTTTAACGAACAAGAGCGAAGAGAATTTCTGGATATGGAGCCTGGGGCAGAAGCATTCATGCGTCCCTATTATGCTGGGAAGGGGTTTCTGTATGGTAAAAATCGCTGGATTCTGGCCTTGCAAGATGTGCCTCCAAATGTCCTAGCACAGCTTCCGCATGTGCGGAAACGTATCACCGAGGTTCGTTCTTACCGGAAAAAAAGTAAGCGTGCCTCCACATTAAAACTGGCAAGAACCCCAACATTATACCAGGTAAATGTAATCCCGGAGGCCTCTTTTCTGGTGATTCCTAGAGTCACTTCCGAGCGACGGGAGTACATTCCCATTGGTTGGATGGAGCCACCAAGAATCCCGAGCGATGCCTTGCTTATCCTCCCTGATGCCACGCTGGGTGATTTTGCACTGCTTACTTCCGCCATGCATATGGCATGGACGCGAACAGTGACTGGACGCTTGGAAAGCCGCTATCTCTATTCCGCAGGAGTAGTATACAATACGTTTCCTCTTCCGCAAGAAGTCATAGACAAGGGAGAAACATTGCACAGACTTACCCCCTTGGCACAAGCCATACTGGATGCTCGCAATGCGCATCCACAGGCAACACTGGCGAATCTCTACGATCCAGACATCATGCCGCTAAACCTTCGACAGGCACACCAGAAGTTGGATTCTGCCGTAGACAAGCTGTATCATTCCCAAGGCTTTGAGTCCGAGCAGGAGCGTGTTCACCATCTTTTTCGGCTCTATGAGAACATAAAGGCACCACTCATGGACGGCCAGAGAAGAACGAAGAAGCACAGGAGAAAATGAAGACAACAGAACACAGACCTGTGCCATATGATGTTGGCCAGAACGTGATTGCAGATATTTGCGAATATGGTCGTGATCGCTGCCGCAGGAAACAGACGAGAAATCAGTATTCTGATAGAAGCATATGTTACAGATTTTTCCCTTATCACATGCAGGCTTTGGGAAATTACGGCTGGCATGGTCCCTGCAACCCATAGAAGAGCTGGTGTCCCCTGATGCGTCTTTCATGGAATGAGATTCGTACCCGTGCAGCGAGGTTTTCCGATCAATGGCAGGCTGCAGTGTACGAAAAAGGAGAGACCCAGAGTTTCTACAATGACTTCTTTGAGATCTTTGGGGTGCAGCGTCGGACGGTTGCCCGCTATGAAGAACGAGTGACCAAACTTGATCATCGCTCGGGGTTCATTGATCTGTTCTGGCCCGGTGTTCTGATTGTAGAGCAGAAAAGTGCCGGGCGTGACCTTGGGGTAGCCTATGAACAGGCCGGGGAATACTTTGACAGCTTTCCAGAAGGTGATCACCCCCGCTATATTCTGGTGAGTGATTTTCAGACCTTTGATCTCTATGATCGGGACGAACGAGAAAAGGTAAGCTTTCGACTTTCCGAGCTTCCCGCCAATGTAGAGGCATTCAGTTTTATTCTTGGGGTTCACAGGGTATTCCGGGATCAGGATCCGGCAAATATCAGGGCCTCCGAACTGGTTGGGAAATTGCATGATATGCTGGATGAGTCCGGGTACAAGGGGCATGATCTGGAGCGTTTTCTTGTACGGATTGTGTTCTGTCTCTTTGCGGACGACACCGGGATTTTCGAGCCTCGTGACCTGTTCCTGAACTTTATCGAAGAGAGAATCCCAGGGGACGGGACTTATCTGGGGGCTATGCTGACTCATGTGTTTCAGGTACTGAACACTCCCGAGACAGAACGTGTCAATACCCTGGATGAAGATATGAACAGCTTCCCTTATGTTGACGGAGAATTGTTTCGGGGAACACTTCACATCCCTTCATTTAATTCCGCCATGCGGCAGGCTCTCCTGGATGCCTGCCAGTTTGACTGGTCAAACATATCTCCCGCCATTTTTGGAGCGTTGTTTCAATCGGTGATGAACCCGAAGGAACGCAGAGAGACAGGGGCACACTATACAACAGAGAAGAACATCCCGAAGGTGATTGGACCTCTTTTTCTGGATGACCTGCGCAGTGAATTCGAGCGGCTGAAAGCCAGAAAAGATCACCGCAGAAAGGCGGACCTTCGGGAGTTCCAGAGGAAGTTAAGTCGAATGAAGTTCTTTGACCCGGCATGTGGCTGTGGCAATTTCCTGATCATTGCGTACCGGGAGTTGCGGCTCCTTGAGATTGAGATTCTGAAAGAGATCAACCAGGGAACGGTGCAACAAGAGATGGATGTCTGCGATCTGTCCCTGATTAACGTAAACCAGTTTTACGGGATTGAACTGGGGGAATTTCCGGTTCGGATTGCGGAGACGGCACTTTGGATGATGGATCACATCATGAATAATCGTCTCAGTCTGGAGTTTGGGGAAACGTACACGCGGATTCCTCTGCAGGCCTCTCCACATATCATTCATGGGGATGCCCTGGAGATGGACTGGAACAGTGTTCTTCCGGCAAAGGAGTGTTCGGCTGTGTTTGGAAATCCTCCCTTTGTAGGTGCCAAGCTTCAGAGCAAAGCACAGAGAGCGCAGATACAAAGGATAGCAGAGTTGGCAAGGAATGGCAATGGCGGTACACTGGACTATGTAACCGCATGGTTCATCAAAGCAGGGGAGTATATTGGTACTGGTCAGGGAAGAATCGGATTCGTAGCTACCAATTCTATTACACAGGGAGAGCAGGCCGGACAGTTCTGGCCGATTCTGTTCAGGCGTTGCAATCTGGAAATTTCATTTGCGCATCAGACATTCGCATGGGGTTCCGATGCACGGGGAAAGGCACAGGTACATGTGGTGATTCTCGGACTGGATCAAAAAGATCGTTCCCCGAACAGGAAACGCCTGTTCAGCTACCCTGACATCCGCGGCGAGCCACTGGAAACAAGGGTCTCCATGATCTCTCCCTATCTGTCTGATGCCAGCAGTCTGCATAATCCACATCTTACAGTACAAGAAGAAAGCCTCCCAATCAATGGGCTGAAACCAATGATCATCGGCTCAAAGCCGATTGATGGCGGAAACTATATCTTTACCGAAGAAGAGAGAAGAGAATTCCTGGAGATTGAGCCGGAAGCGGAGGTATTCATGCGCCCCTACTGCGGAGCACATGAGTTTCTGCAAGGTGAAAAACGCTGGATACTGGCTTTGCACAATGCCTCCCCAAACGTGCTGGCACAGCTTCCGCATGTTCAAGAACGCATGGCTTCCGTGCGCTCGTACCGGGCAGCCAGCAAGAGTCTTCCCACGCAAAAAATTGCCCAGACACCTACGCTGTATCATGTAAATGTCATTCCCGAATCCCCTTTTTTGGCGATTCCAGAAACCAGCTCTCACCGCAGAGAATATATCCCGATTGGCTGGATATCCCCTCCCGTAGTTCCCAGTAACAGTATGAAAATACTGATGGATGCCACACTCTGTCACTTTGCACTGCTTACTTCTGCCATGCATATGGCCTGGATGCGAACGGTGGCCGGTCGGCTGGGCAGTGGATACAGATACTCCATTGGAGTGGTGTACAATACATTTTCTCTACCTCAGGAAGTCATGGATAAGGGAGAATTGCCACATAGCCTGGGGGCCCTGGCACAGGCCGTATTGGACGCTCGTGCTGCCCATCCGCAGTCAACTATGGCTCAGCTGTATGACCCAAATCTCATGCCGCCAGATCTTCGGCAGGCACATCAGAAACTGGATCGCGCTGTGGATAAACTGTATCATCCAAGGGGCTTTAAATCAGAACAGGATCGCGTTTACCATCTCTTTCTTCTCTATGAGAAGATGAAGATGCCACTTCTGGAAAAATCCCCAGAAAAGAGACGCAGTCACAAGTCGCGAGACAGGTAAACATGTATTGCGGAAACCGCAGTCATCCATAATTCCCTGCTCCGTATTCCAATTCTTTCCCCCAATGAAGCCTGACTTTATTCAACGTCTGCGGAAGGCCCAAGCTGCTGCTGACAGTCTGGTATGTGTTGGACTGGATCCAGATTTGGACAGGATTCCTGCATTTCTGCTCCGACAGCATGACTCACCGCACTCCGCAGTCGTTGCCTTCAACAAAGCAGTCATACAGGCCACTGCCCCATACGCCTGCGCATATAAACTCAATTCTGCTTTCTATGAGAATCTGGGAAGTCCCGGGTTTGAGGTGCTCAGCGAAACCCTTAGCTTTATCCCGGAAGAAAAGATTCGAATCGTTGACGCAAAACGAGGGGACATCGGGAATACCGCATCCATGTATGCCTCCAGCATCTTTCGTCTGCTCAAGGCCGATGGCTGCACCGTTGCCCCCTATATGGGGGCAGATGCCGTAAAGCCTTTTCTGGAGTATGGGGGCTGTGGAGTATTTGTCCTGGTCCGAACCTCCAACCCGAGCGGCAGTCAGTTCCAGTCACTAACTGCAAATGGCAAGCCTCTGTACCAAATTGTTGCTGACCTTGCCTTTGAATGGGGGCAGCATATGCCCGGTTCTATTGGGTTTGTCGTAGGAGCAACCAGCCCCGAAGAACTGCGAAAATTGCGGAATCAACATCCAGAAGTCCCTTTTCTGATTCCGGGGATTGGAGCGCAGGGAGGTTCACTGGAAGCCGTTGCAAGTACAGCTACTCCAGATGGACCGATCCTTGTGAACAGCAGCCGCAATATCCTGTATGCGTCCTCTGACAGAGACTTTGCCAAGGCAGCAGCCAACGCTACCCACGCCCTCCGAGATGCACTGAACCAGCATGTCCATTCTCATACTGAGTAGAATCGCGCAGCTCACGCTGTATCCTAGTATCACAGAATTGCCTTGCCAACTGTTCGCAACCAGGGATCACAGAAAACAGCGATGTCATTGACTGACGGTTATATGGATTGATTGAACATCTCCGAATTTGTGACCACATATAGCGAATAGAGACCGGAATCAATCCTGAATTGCTATCAGGAATTTGACACATAGATTGCAGTTGATTCACCAGTGTGTTTCCCCAAGGGATTGCTCACTGCTCCTTGATCACTTTTTGCATCCCGGTCTGCCGTTCGTCCATGGTCATCCGCCCGAAATACACCCCGGGGGAACCTGGGATAGTGTCTAGGTGTCCAAACATAAAGGTTCTGCTACCCATCTCCTGTCTTCGCCATGTTCCGTACAAAACTTCCCGACCGGAACGACGAACCGCTTCCAGAAGAAGCGATGAGTGCGATTACAGGCTTTCTTGACAGAGGAGTAGCCAAATACTTCCACGGAAGGAAGGATATCCTTGACAAGTTTGCGTATCGGATGGAAATTGCAGAGAACTCCAGAGGGGGAACCATACTTCTGGTTCAGGGGCCGCCTGGTGTGGGGAAGACGGCATTGCTGGCAAAATGTTGGGAAGAAGCAAAAAAGAAGGGGTGGGATGTGGCCCAGATCACCCCAAGGGACCTGTGGGACCCAGATCGCCTGCGAAAAACACTTCCCATCAGCCTGGAGATCAGGGTTGTCGGGGGAGAAGGCGAAGCAGAAATCACGATTGATCACCGCCCCCGCACGCCATTAGACATACTCAAGACAGGCGACACCTCCCTCCTGCTTATTCTTGACGAGGCCCAGCATCTGGGGGGAAGATAGCAGAATAACTGGGGGGCATAAAGATGATGTCCGATATCTTCTGGATCAGATTCACAATGGCAGGTTAAGAAAGCCTGTCATTCTTCTGGCTGGCGGGCTGGGGATGAC
This sequence comes from Rhodothermales bacterium, assembly GCA_965203305.1. Classification (GTDB taxonomy): domain Bacteria; phylum Bacteroidota; class Rhodothermia; order Rhodothermales; family Bin80; genus Bin80. The sequence continues at coordinate 1,894,825 of OZ241874.1, forward strand.
AGACAGGGCATTTGAAGCACTGGGGCTATCCCGGCTGGCAGAGGAGTGCACGTTTGATATGGAACCACTAGAAGAGGAGAAGGAACGGCAGGTGATCAAAGACTGGCTTAAAAAAGATTCTATACGCAAGTTCGCCATGATTCTTTAAAAATCCGGTTTTCGCGGAAATTTCTCGCCATTTTGCCTTAGTAATTCCACTTATTTGCCTGTTTTGGTGTAATTATTTTCGTATTTGCCCTGTTTTCCCTTATTTATTACGGGTTTGCTCTCCAGAACCCCGTTGTAGTATACCGTATTTTTTCCGGGAACCTCCCCCCGGATATGCGGTTTAAATTTGGGATCAACCACCACGGCATGTTCCTCTTCCGAGCCCCCTACCGCCTCAAGACAGGAGAGAAAGGATTCCGATTCTATCTGTCCTACTGCAAACGGGTCAACGGCATCCCCAAACGAAAAACGCTGTTTTGCCTCGGCAAGGATGTGGATCTGTCCGAGGAAGAGATCCAAGCCTTTGGGGCTCATGTGAAGGCGCACATGGACGGAGCCCCTCGGCTGGACTTTGCGGAACAGCGTCCGTTCTTTCGGGATCTGGTGCAGCAGATTGCGCAAAACCTGGTGGAGCGTGGCTGTGAGGTGGGAACCCCTCGCACGCCGGCAGAGCGTGTGGTGAGTTTCCTTCGGCTTTCGCATCCTGGTTCCGGCACGGTTGGGGGCGAGCGTCTGCTCCTGTCCCTGTTTCATCGGGTTGGCTTTGATTGCTTGTTGCTGGATCTGGGATGTACCGAAGAGCAGGTGAAGCTGATCTATGTGATGGTCATTGGCAAGATGCTGAGTCCGGGCAGCGAGCGGCACACCCATGACTGGCTCACCTCCACCTCTGCCATTCTGGAGCTTCTGCATCTTCCTGTACCGAGTCTGAACACCCTGTACCGGACGGTGGATCTGCTGAACCGGCACCGGGACGAGATTCTCTCGTGGCTCTATGAGAGGGCACAGTCCACGCTTCCTTTCGGGGGAAAGATCATTCTGTATGATCTGACCAACACGCCGTATTACGGGAAGGAGAAGGGACAATACCTGCGGCACGGGCGGAGCAAGAACAAGCGGAGTGATCTTCGGCAAACGTCTCTTTCGGTGTCCATGAGCGGGAACGGGATGCCCTGCGGGATGGAGATTCTGCCGGGGAATGTGAGCGAGCCTGGCACCTTGGCTGGTGTTCTGGAGAAGCTGGGGGACGAGGATTCGACTTTGGTCATGGATGCCGGGATCTGCACGGATGGGAATGTGGCTCTCATGCAGGAGAAGGGCTTTGACTGGGTCGGCATAGAGCGCAGCAGCACGCCGCCTGTTCCCACGGGACCTGCGGATGCCCGGTTTGAGACGGGGGGCGGAAGGCAGATCAAGGCGTGGGAGCTGTCCGAAGAGAATGGCGAACGACGCGTGTACATTTACAGTGAGGCGAAGGCAAAGACGGAGTTGCAGATCAAGCAGCGGCGGTGTGAGGCGTATGAGAAGGCACTGGACAAATTGCGGGAGGGACTGTCCAAACCCGGGTGTGTCAAGAAATTTGCTCCGGTGCAGAGACGGGTGACGCGTCTGGAACGCGATCACCCGCACGTGGCATATCTCTACGATGTGGAGGTGATTCGCAACGAAGAGACCGACTATGCGGACACGATTCGGGTAACCCGTCTTCCGGCGCATGCGTCGTGGATGCGGGCCTGTGGCGGGTATGTGATCCGCACCAGTCATCTGGACTGGTCCCTCCGGGAGGTGGCCCAGACCTACTGGCGACAGTATGAGGTGGAGCATGTCTTTCGCTCCATGAAATCCGAGTTTGGACTGGGGCCCATTTATCACAGCAAGGACGAGCGGATTGAGGGGCATCTGTTTCTTGCGCTGCTGGGGGTCTGCTTTGCACAGATGATCCGAATCCCGCTCAAGGCCCAGGGCATCTCGTCCAGCTGGAGTACGATTCGGAAGCACCTCAACAAGATTCAGCGCATCATCACCAAATTCCACCAACTCCGACAGCGGTACCTGATCACACGGATGGATCAGGATCTGACCCCGTTCGTGCAGCAGATCTTTCGGATTCTGGGGATCCTGTATGATCCCGAGAAGACGAAGGGAGAGGAGCGGGGGCGGGATGGTCCCGAAGAAAAATCACCAGCGAAAGAATGTACGCTGCTTCCCGAAGAGGAAAAGCCTCCTGATTCATGAAACAGGGAGGATTCTTGCCGAGAAAAAAACAGCACTCCGCAGGGAGCGGGGAGTGCTATGCCCATCCGCCATTCGCCAGGCAGACTCTCGGCGTACTTTGCCGGAAAAACGGCACAGAACGAAGAGAACAGCCACCATGATCTGACCTGCGAAGTCGCTGGAACCTGTGGACTACGAAAAAATCATCCCCAAAAAGGGAACAGGGGAGCTGTGTCCGATTGTTGAACTACGCTGTGGCAAACTAGCGTATAGCAGGACGGCTGTATAAGATGGCAGGGCTTCCCTTGGCTCCTTCACCCTTTCACCATCTTATCAAGTCAAATGAAATCTTATCACGCAAAGTCTCCCTTTTTTGTTGGCATGGATGTGCACAAGAGGACCATTGCGGTCTGCGTGTACGATCCCAACAGGCGGGTTCTGTTTGATGAGCGGGAGTTGCCGCACGATCTGCCGAAGGTTCGGAAACATCTTCATCGCATACGGCAGCATTCGCCGGAGCTTCGGTGCTGTTACGAAGCCTCTTCGTGTGGCTACGGGTTGTAACGTGATTTGCAAGGAGAGGAGGGCATCACCTGCGAGGTGATTGCGCCGTCGTCGATTCCTCGTCGTTCGGGGGATCGAATCAAGACGGATCGCAGAGATGCCAGGAAGTTGGCGACCCTGTATGCGGGCGATCTTCTGACGGCGATCTGTGTTCCGGGCAAGGAGCAGGAAGAGCTTCGCGCTCTGGTGCGTTGTCGGGCCTCCCATGTGGACAGCATCCCCCGCCTCAAACAACAGATCCTGGCGTTTCTCCAACTCCGGGGCTTTGCCTATGGAACAGGAACCCACTGGACCAAGACATTTCGGACTTGGGTCTGTGGATTGCCGATGAGTGAAGTAGACCAGATCACCCTCAACAGTTCCTGGTTTCATCTTGCCCAACTGGAACAGCAAGTGCTCCAGTTGGAAGCCAAGCTGGCAGAGATGGCGGACACAGACCTGTACCGTACACAGGTTCGAACCCTCATGGCGTTCCGTGGCATGGGTCTGGTGACCGCGTTCACGCTGGTGGCAGAGTTGGGCGACCTCCGCCGGTTCGCCCATCCTCGCCAGTTGATGGGCTATCTGGGGCTGGTTCCCAGCGAACACAGTTCGGGAGAACACACCCGGCGGGGTGGGATCACAAAAACGGGAAATGGGCATGTTCGGAAAGCTCTGGTCTCTGTCGCATGGAAATATGCGTATCCCCCACGGTGCAGTGCAACACTTCGGGAACGGCAAAGTATAGTCTCGGCAGAGGTAGTGGCGATTACCCAGAAGGCACAGAACCGACTGTACAAACGTTTTCGTACATTGGCAGAAACCAGTTCGCGGTGCACCGCCAATACCGCGGTAGCCCGCGAACTGGTGGGGTTCCTCTGGCAGGCTCTGCACGTGAAGAATCCCCTGATTCAAACAACGTGACACGAACGATGATAACGTGACGTATGGAGAGGTGATCGGCACGGTTGGAGGATCCACGTTCCCCCCTTGCGATAAGCCAGCCTCTGGCTGGTGAGCGCGCGTCAAAAGATAGTGGCAGCTCCGTACGAACCGAAACCATGCGTTATAGTCCTTTGGGCCAAGCACGCGAATACCAGATTGATGTAGCCGTCGAAGCCGCCAGATCACCTCTCCACAGGTCAAACCTGACATCCCTCATGTAACCCCTGAACATACATATCGCCCTGTGAAACTCTGCCGGTGGAGCCGTCCTACTATATCAGGGGGAAAGGCGAAGGGAGACACGAAAGAGTGGGTAGATGCGATTGCGGAAGAGACGCATTGCTGGCCTAGACATATTCATTCCTACTCAACAAGTGCTGCCCATGTACTCAAGCAAAGCGAGGGAGAGATGACCGCGGAGGGGCTGCGTATCGTTATGGAGAGGGGACGAGTAAACCGCAGAGAATATGACCGTGGTCGGACGAAAAACTTGACATATAATGAATTCAGTGGACTGGCGGAATTGTTTCAGCATGTTTCGCTGGAGATTGGGCTGACAGATGAGGAGATCAAGCGGGCGATTGGGAAAAGCGGATTTGAGCGGTCCCTGTCAAGGGGTGTTCTGTACAAAAAGGGGTTGCGATACAGCATTCCGATTCTCTCTCTCCGGGACTACATGGTACGGGAATGGCTGGTAGAGAAGGAACATGTAGCCCAGGAACAGGCCTGGTCAAAACCGTTGCCAGAGGCAAAGCCAGAGAAGGAGGATTCCCAAAAGGAAGCGGGAAACCATACAACAGACCGTCCCCTCCCCGATAAAAAGGAAATTATCCAACAAAATCCGCATGGGTGCGAAAGTGGAACAGACCATGCACCAGAGCGTACCTGTTCTCTTGATGGATTTCAAGTGAAACGATGAGCCAGATCAAGGGCTTCCTGGACAGAGGCGCAGCCAAACACTTCCACGGACGAACTGAAATTCTCAGGGAGTTCAGGAAAAGATTAAAGATTTTTAAGAAATCCAAAGGCGGAACCATACTTCTTGTTCAGGGGCCTCCGGGCGTGGGTAAAACCGCTCTGCTGGCAAAATGCTGGGATGAGGCAGAAGAGCGAAGGTGGAAAGTGGTGGAGATTGATCCAGAAGACTTGTGGAATCCTGACAGCCTGCGAAAAACGCTTGGACTCCGTGCGCAGAAAAGAGTCGTCAGTGGAGGAGGAGAAGCAGGATGGAGAAAATGGTTCACACTGAAGAGAAAAAGAGGGATTGAAATAGACAATCATCCCCGCACCCCTTTGGACCTGCTGAAGCTGAAAAAGAAACCACTCCTTTTGATCCTGGACGAGGCCCAGCATCTGGGGGAAGACAGCAGAATAACGGGAGAGTACAAAGACAGTGTCCGAAATCTCCTGAAGCGGATTCACAACAGCGGGCTGGGAAGGCCTGTCATCCTGTTAGCGGGCGGGCTGGGCATGACATCCAGGGCATTTAACAATCTGGGGATATCACGATCCTCCCTCAGATCCATCACAAACTTGGTTCCATTGGATGACGAGGAGGAACGGACAGTAATCAGAGAATGGCTCAAAAAAGAGGGCAAGGCGCAGGGAGATACGACAGATTGGGTGGATGCGATTTCCAAAGAGACCTACGGGTGGCCCCAACACATTATCGCATACACAGAACCAGCTGCGGACCACCTTGAGGAAACCGGCGGGAAGATGACCATGGAGGGACTGATGTCTGTCCTGGAGCAGGGCCGCGAAAACCGCAGACAATACTATGTAGGGCGGATGGTGGAATTTGTTTCTGAAGAAAGAACCAGTTTTGCTCAGATCATAGGAAGTGTCCCCAAAGACAGGCCGCTAAAAAAGACAGAGATTCTTGCACATCTTGCAAAAGAGTATGGGGAGGAGAAGGCAGGGAAGCTGTTCTTTCTTTCTGTGCAGAAAGGCGTGTTTTGCTATAGTGCGGAAATGGGGGATTACTCTGTCCCGATCCCGTCCATGCGGGACTGGCTGTTAGAGAATTATCTTCCGAAGGAGATTTCGGAGCAACAGCCGGAGCCCAGAGACCAGTCTGAGATTGAACAGTTACCAGAGGCGGATCCCGAGAAGGAGGGGGCCCAGAAGGAACCGGAAAACCATAAAACAGACAGTCCCTCCCCCGAAAAAGAGGAGGGGACAGAACCCACGACACCCCAATCCGGGAAAGGCAACCCTGATCAGAATACTCCACAGAGCAGAGACACTTCCGGCAAGGAGCAGGATACAGACATGGGGCTAGAACGGTAACTTCAGCTATGAAGGGAGCTTGCGGATTTTGCTGGATCATTCCCAATAAAGAGCAGAAGAAAGAACCCACGCCCCCCAAGTCCAGAAAAAGCCCTGATCAGGATACAGACATGGGGATGGAAAGGTAGTCCCCCGCGGATTTTGTTGGATCATTCTTTTTCACTCCATTCCCATGCCCGGAGAATCTGTACGGACGTTTTCATCGAAGAACACGTTATCTCTCTGCCCTGCCCCGACATCCCCTCCATGACCATATAGTGACGGAATGGGAATCGTATATGCCCTGCCCTTCTGGTACAGAACTCCCTTTGCCAATCGCCTCAGCGATGTCTTTTTCCTCAAAACCCCGGCTTAGAGGAATGTCTTTGAACATTTTTGCCAGACCATCAGAGCAGTCATCGCTGATATTTTCGTACGTTCCATGTAGTACCGTGTGCGGAGCTTCTTGCCTTCCGTCAAAACAAAATCCAGCCCCGCAGGAGTCAATTCTCCTCCGTCTCTTCTTAATCGCCTCGCAGCCGGTTTCATATCGGATATGATATGGTGCGGCCACCCAAGAGGTGATATCATTTTGGGCTTTTCCTTCCTTCACAAGCCAGTCCGTGAGTACTGCTCGCTCGGACTCCCTGTCAAGTGCTTCCAGATCTACCAGAGACTCAAACACTCTGGTAGTCATCCCCAGACCTGCAGCCAGAAATACGACCGGTTTGCCCAGATTGCCGTTATGAATATCTTCAAGTATATCTTCCAGTGTGCTTCTCGTACACTTGAAGACAGGCGTTCCAAAGCCCCCAGTTTTGGGGCTTCATCCAAAACGAGCAGCAATGGCTTCTCCTCTGCCCTAAGCATGTCAAGTGTTGTCCGAGGAGAACTGTCTGTGACGGTCTCCCGTGTGCCAACAGCCTTCTCAACCCCTCCTTCAAATTTCCCGCCTACCTTTTTTGTTTCCGGTTCCAGCCCGAGTGCCTTCCGTAACACATTCGGGTCCCACAGAGCAGTCCTTTTATATCTGCGATCTTCCACCACTGTGCCAATTTTTTACATTCATATAAAAGGGCTGTCTTCCTGGCACCCGGGGGAGCTTGCACCAGAAAGATGGTCCCCCCTTTTGCTTCCTTCGCCTCCTTCAGTGTCTCCCGAAACATATTCAGGATATTCTTCCGCCCATAGAAATACGTGGCTTTCCCCCGATCTGAAAATTTCGTGCTTTTGCTCACCAAATGAACGGGTTGCACATTATGTGTCTGTATCGCCTGTTTAGAACAGATTCCAGTGAATCAATCTGGTTGACTGCGAGGCTCCTTGCGGGCACACCAGAGTACGTCTGTGGCAACCCCCGTCCCGAGTGAGTGGCTTCTGTCAATGCCAGAGACGGTACGAGCAGACATTTGTCTTCGCGGGGACATATGTCCGGTGCCTTGCGCCAGGACCTGTGTGCACTCACATACGGAATTCCCCGTCAAAACGTGATCTGAAGCCCGATATGCAATGCCCGACCGGGGCCTGGAAGCCCCAACTGGGGAAGCACAATCTCATCCGTCAGATTGTTTATCCTCCCGAACACCTCAGCTGAGTATTTCCTGTATAAAATCAGCCAAGATATACGTGTGTTCACAACCAGTGAACTCGGGAGAGGAATGAGATCGTTCCCGTCACTCAGCCCGTATGCACGACCGGAATAATGACTCTCCAGAATTAGCGAGATTCCCGATCCGGGCTGGTAGTTCATATCACATCTTCCGATCCATGCCGGTTTTTCAGGAAGTGGCCTCTCAAAGCCATAATCAAGCTCTCTGGCATACATCGCAGTCAGATTGCAACCCATGCGCAGACGAGAGGCAACCCGGGCCCTGAAAGTGGTCTCCAGTCCCAGCACTCCACTTCCATCAAGATTTATCCGTTGCCGCCTGGGCTTTGACTCCCCCGACAAAAGTATCATCTCCTGTCCAATCGTATCAAATGTCCGGTTGAGGAAGACAATGGCCTCCACCAGTGTTCCGTTCCGGTCAATTTCAATAGCAAGCTCCGACAGAAGGGTAGATTCCGGTTTCAGATTTGGATTCACAAGAAAACGTCCGAGAGCTTCCCCAAACAGCTCTCTCATCGTAGGGAAACGCGTTTTCCGCCCAAGAACACCTCTTATGGTAACACCGGGGGAGAGATCTCGCGAGAGTCCCATGGTAACCCCAAGAGCTGTCTGCGGCCCCCGATCCGGCTTGTCACCGGTCTTGGGGGTCGCAAGCACATCCATACTGGCCCCAATCAGAACATCTACCACCCCAGTTCTGGCATACTCAATCCCGTTGCTGAGAATGCGCTGCGAAAAGGTTCTGGACAAGGGCATTTTGCCCGTTTCCAGATCGTCCTGCGCATGAATGGAACTAACCAGACTCACCGCGGCCCGGAGTGACCCGGAATTGGGAAAATCACGCAAATACGTAAGGCGCACGCCATACGTATTATCCTGATCTAACTGTGTCTCCAGTTGCTCGGAGTAGGATTCATCCGAATACTGTGCAATGGTTTGTGAAAAATCGCTTGCCCAGGCAGCTCCACGGAGGGTTCCTGTCTGAATTGGAAAATTTCCGCTGACAATGGCCATACTTGTTCCCCATTCCGGATACCGCCAGTATCGGACATTCGTGTATCTCGGATCTACATGTCCCTCCGGTGCAATTCCCTTTTTGCCTTCAAAACGCAAGACAGAGAATCCGATTTTCCCCTCCTTTGCAACATTAAAAGATACCTGCCCAAAGGCAGATCTCATCCGCCGATCCGTATTAGTCCGAAGACCATTCGGATCCTGACTGTATGGCAACCCGACCCCTTGTGGCAATCCGTAGCCACTCTGGTCTGAGAACCCCGCAAAAATTGTGGACTGAAACCTCTCTTTGCGCTGAAGCCAGGTCACGCGAGCCTGCCGGGAACCATGTGAACCAAGAATTCCCGATACCTGCGAAAAACTGCCTGGATTGCGAAGCTGTCTGGATGTCAGATTGATGGCTCCCCCCAGCACATTTGCCCCGTAAAGGACAGACGGTACCCCCTTGGAAATTGAAATCTCTCCGACAACCTCTGACGGGATCAGACTCAGGTCCACACGATTATCCCATGGAATGTTGAGCAGAGCACCATCAAAAAACAGACTCACCTGCCGCTCGCCTGCCCCGCGCAAATACACCAGGGATTCGCCCCTCGAATTGGTCTGCAGATGGGCAGAGGGAATCCGGCGGAATACCTGATCTATGGAGATTGCATCCGACTGGGCAATCCCTGCCAGCGGAACCCGCTGCACCGTAGAAATAGAAGAAATATCCGGGGAATTCCCTGGGGGACGTACAACGATATCTCCCAGCTCGTAGTGGACCAGTGAATCCGTCGGCACCTGAGCCTGGGCTGTCCCGGCAACGCATAACAGAAGCAGTACCCTCAGGATCATACGTTCAAGAATGATGAACTATATCCCTTTTCTGGAGATACTACTCCACAGGATCAAATTTCATGCCAGCCAGGATATCCTGAATATCCATGGCTGCCCAGGACTGGTTATAATGGTGCGGTCTGATTTGCAAGCGTCCCTCTTCGTCTGATTCTCTCGGCTTGAATGGTATCCCCAGATGTTCCTGAAGATCAAGGGAAAGCCTGTATCGTTTGCCTTGTTTCAGGTCTCGCTCACTGATGATCGCTCCCAGTGCACGATGCAATCCCCGGTAGCGATCCTTCCCAACCCAGTTCGTCACGATATTGTCTTCCACAGATACGACCTCGGCAATCAGCTTTTCCTGCTTCTTTGTCATCTCCATGTAGCCGGAGACAATCGCCTGCATACGCTCGCTATAGGGAAGCAGTTCGGAGTGGACAGTGGCAGCTTCCGTCAGCATCCTTGCTTCCGTTTCCAGGATGGAGGATTCTGCTGCAATTTGCTCCGCTGCTGCCAGAAGGCTTTCCTCTACCTGGTCATCCGTACCGCCACCATACGTTCTGCACCCCGTCAGGAGAACAATTCCAATGATTGGTGAAATCCACCAGTGCTTGCTTTTGGTCATTGATCAGATTACAGTTTCGTCCGGGATTGTAACATTCTTGGGAATTACAACAATTCCATCCCGAATGTAGAAATTCTTCCCGTCGTGCTCTTGAACGCTCTCCTTGTTGCGTATGATGCATTTGTTTCCAATCCGCACATTCTTGTCTATAATCGTTCCCTCAATAAAGGTATGATCCCCTACGCCCGGCTGCTCCGGCCCTTCCATGCGCTCGCGGGAAGTGACGATGTGCCAGGGATAATAATCTGCTCCAAGCAGCACAGAATCACGGATGGTAGTATGATTGCCAATGCAGGAACGAATGCCGATCACGGATCTGGTGATAGTGCTGTTCCCGATTACACTTCCCTCAGAGATAAGACTGTCCGTGAGTTTTGCACCGGATATTTTTGCCGGTGCCAGCATCCGTGCATTCGTATACAGCCTCATGTCAGGGTTGTACAGACTAAATCCCGGTTCGGGCTGCGTCAGCATTAAACTGGCATCGTAATACGAGCGAATTGTCCCAATATCACTCCAGTATCCTTCAAACGGATAACTGATGACCGTTTTCTTGTTGATCGCCCGGGGGATGATCTGCTTCCCGAAATCATGATCATTGGGATATTCATCCAGTGTCTGGAAGAGAAGATCGCTGTTGAACACATAAATACCCATGGAAGCCAGATAGACGCGCTTTTCCGCATTCATGGATTCACTGACCACACTGGACTTGTTGGCAAGATCCCGGGGCTTCTCGTGAAATTCCGTGATCTGGTGATCCATGCCTGTTTTCAGGATGCCAAAGCCGGGGGCCTGCTCAGCTTTGACGGGAATTGTCGCGATGGTGACATCTGCCTCATTCTCTATATGATGCGCCATGATTTTATTGTAATCCATCGTATAGAGCTGATCTCCCGAAAGGATCAGCACATACTTCTGACGATAGATGGAGACATGCGGGATGCATTGACGGACAGCATCCGCTGTTCCCTGAAACCAGTCCGCAGAACGCTGTGTCTGCTCTGCCGCCATTACGGTTACAAATCCACGCCGATAATTGTCAAACTGATACGTATGCACCAGATGACGATTCAAACTTGCAGAGTTGAACTGGGTCAGGACAAATATCTTGTTGATATTCGAATTGATACAGTTGGAAACCGGCACGTCAATCAGCCTGTATTTCCCTGCCAGCGGTACAGCAGGCTTGGAGCGGAGGAGTGTGAGCGGAAACAGGCGTGAACCTGTACCGCCTCCTAGAATAATCGCAATGCAGTCAAACATGCTGTGGTCAGATAATTCCGGGGAAAGAGAGCGGGAGTGTATATTTTTGCACCAAAGATGCGATCATCTCGCATTCAGGTACATGAACATGAAAAGACGAAAACCGTTCAGGGTTGCAAACCTCAAATGATGACAATGAGTGATGAATCCAGACATATTCTGCACAGAATTCAGTCCCAGCTTCGGATGTGCTGGAATCGGCTGATTGCCGAGCACGTCGTAACTGGACTCGCTCTGCTCATCCTTGGCATGGCAGGCAGTTTCTCTCTGCTTTTGCTCCTGGAGATGAGTTTCTGGATGACAACGGCATGGCGGAGTACGCTGTTTTATGCCTGGATCATTGCGGGAGCTTTTTTGCTTGCATGGTATGTGGTTCGGCCCTGGACACGAGGCTGGCTTCACCGTTCGCACTACAGAAAGATTGTGCGGAGCGTGACAGAAGAACGGTCCGCTTTGCAGAATCAGCTGGTATGCCTGCTTGAGTTGTGTGATGGAGATACAAGCCCCTCTCCTCCCCCTCTGGTGGATCATGCCGTACAGAAACTGGACAGCCAGGTATCCCGGCTGCCGCTTGTAAAGAAAATAAACTGGCACCAGCCCGTTGCATGGAGCCGATATGCCGCAATTCCACTCGGACTGATTGCCATTCTGCTTTTTGCCGCGCCAGATGGATCTCGGGATGCGTCAGTCCGCCTGTTTTCCCCCGGGATGGATTTTGCGAAACCAGCCCCCTTTTCCCTCACGGTTGTTCCTGGAAATACTGAAGTGACCCGCGGCGATTCTTTGATCATTGCTGCACGGGCAGAAGGAAAATTGCTGCCTGAGATCGTGACCTTTGAACTGGGAGTGCCTGGGGAGTCTGCTGTACGATCTCAGACGGTCCAAAAGGACTCACTTGGACAGTTTGTGTATCAGGAAAGCAATCTCCGACTCTCGCTCCGGTACCGTGCCGTGTCGGGCCCTGTAACATCTGACTGGTATCAGATTTCCGTCATTGATCGGCCGGTTCTGCGAAACCTGCAGATAACGCTGCACCCGCCTTCCTATACCGGGCTGCCGACGGAGCAGCTTCCCCCCGGAACAGGGAATATCACGGCGATTCAGGGAACGGAGGCACATATTCGGGTCCGATCCAGCATCCCGGATACATATGCCTGGCTCTCTCTTGACTCGGATAGCGACGATACTCCTCTGGAAAACATGTCCGGGACACTTGTTGTGCGTGACGAGATGACCTACCGCATCCTGCTTGAATCCCCCCAGGGTATCCGCAATCTTGACCCAATCACGCATGCAGTCACTCCGATACCTGACCAGCCTCCATCGGTTGAGATACTCTCGCCAGCTGCTCGAACAGACATGGATTTTGATCTGATGGTCCCTTTGCAGGTCCGTGTACAGGATGATTTTGGATTCTCGCGCTTTCTTCTCTCCTGGCGGCTGTCAGAGAGTCGGTTCGGGGATACCATGGATGATTTTGAGAATATGGAACTTCCGCTCCCCGCTTCCCCCGAGGTCCAGTACCTGTGGGACCTGGGCCTCACCACAGGACTTGATATAGTACCGGGGGATGTCGTCAGCTATTTCGTGACCATTTGGGACAATGATCGCTACAATGGAGCGAAAAAAAGCTCAAGCCTCATACAGGAGGTCCGACTTCCGTCAATCACAGAACGATATGATGCGCTTGAGTCCGTGCAGAATGAAACAGAGACAGGGCTTGAATCGCTTCTGGATGAAGCAGAGAGAGTCCGGAGGCAGTTTGATGAACTTCGGGATGAGATTCGAAGAAAACAGGATGCCAGCTGGGATGACCGCCAGAATCTTGAAGGACTTCGCCAGGCACAGGAAGAGTTGCAGAATCAGGTAGACGAACTCGCCAGCAATATGGCTGAGGCAGTACAGCAGATGGACGATCACAATCTGGTTAGTGATGAATTGCTGGATCTGTTTGAAGAGCTTCAGAGAGTAACCGAAGAAATCAGCTCCCCTGAACTTGTGGAAGCACTGGAAGAGCTGCAGGAAGCCTTTTCTGAACTTGACCCCGCCGCAATGCAGGAATCGCTGGAGAAATTCGAATTCAATGAAGAGATGTTTCGTGAACGTATGGAACGAACACTGGAACTTTTCAAGAATTTTCAGGTCCAGCAGCAATTGGAAGAAGCCGCACGGCGTGCAGAAGACTTGCAGCAGGTTCAGGAGAATCTTGCAGAGCAGACCAGTGAGAATGCATCCGAAGAGAACACGGAAGCTCTTGTAGACAGGCAAGAAAAGGCAGCCGAGGAGATGGCTTCTCTTGAAGAAAAAATGGAGGAGATCACGGATCGCATGCAAGAACTCCAGAATGCTCCCCAAACACAAATGGAGCAGCTCAGCCAGCAAACACAGGATCAAAAGCTTCCTGAAGGCATGCACCAGAATGCACAGCAAATGCAGTCTGGTCAAATGCAGGAAGCCAATCAGGGACAGCAGCAGATGAGTCAGAGCATGCAACAGCTACAGTCTGATTTGCAGAACATGCAGGATGGAATGGCCGGACAGCAGATGCAGATCAATACGGCCGCACTCCGGCTGATTTTAAGCAATGTTCTGAGGCTTTCTCAGGATCAGGAAGACCTTCGCCAGCAAATTGCGGAGGCTACGCGAGAGAGTTCCCTGTTACGTGATTACGCAAGGGAGCAGTCTGTTCTGGCAACTGGTGGTGCCGTCATTGCAGATTCGCTTCAGGTACTGGGGCGCAGTTTGCCACAGCTTTCGAGAAACATACAACAGTTCGCCGGCGAAACGCTCCTGAACATGTCCTCTTCCATAGAGGCACTCACCGCACGGAATAACAGCAGTGCGGAATCTCATGCAGCCGGGGCAATGACCAGCCTGAATGAGCTGGCTCTCCTGCTAAGCGACCTGCTGGATCAGCTGATGAATTCTTCCGCATCAAATAGCGGCAGTGGGATGTCCATGGAAGAAATGATCCAGAAGCTTCAGCAAATGGCCACACAGCAGGACCAGTTAAATCAGGCACTTGAAGAGCTTCTGGGACGAGAACCTGGAGAACGCCTGAATGCAGACATGCAGGAACGCCTGCAACAGCTTGCCGCACAACAGGAAGCCATGCGTCGCCAGCTCACCGAAATGGCACAGGAACGTGATCTGGTCAGTCAACTGGCAGGAGATCTTGAACGTATCGCACAACAGATGGAAGAATCCGTTCAGGAACTGCAATCTGGACAAGTGGATCGCCCGATCCGGCAGCGACAACAACAGATTCTTACGAGGCTCCTGGATGCATCACGCAGTCTGCAGGAAAGGGGAAGAGAGCGGAAACGGGAAGGACAGATGGGAAGCGATGTTGAAAGAGCCTCTCCTCCCGAACTGCTACAGCCAAATATGACACAGGATGAGCTTAGACGCGCCTTGATGAATGCCCTTGAAAGCGGCTACGCAAAGGATTACCAGGCACTGATTCAGCGTTATTTTGAGCTACTCCAGAGCCCGTGAACATTCGATATCGGTTTCGTGCAATGATTCGGTACACTGCATCACGAACTGGCCCTGGAATGATCATGAGCATCCGTGCGATCACACTCCATACACCACCAAGATGACGCAGAGCACGCAATGCCGCGGTGGAGGCTTCCCACACTCCTTCGCTGTCCTTCAGGATGACGGATGAGGCTCCGGCCGGAAGGGGTGTACAGGACAGCCTGTTGTGATGATCATGCCTGCGCAGCCAGTGGACTGAGCCAGTGCAGACTGGACACTCTTCATCATACCTGATTTCTGCCTTTTCTGCCATCAAATCGTGGGATCATGGGCGAACTTGTACGTCTTTTCCTCAAACTGGGTTTTATCGGTTTTGGCGGCCCTGCGGCAGTCATCGCCATGATAGACGATGAGGTGGTTACCCGGCGCAAGTGGCTGACCCGGGAACACTTCCTGGATCTGGTCGGAGCTACCAACCTGATTCCAGGACCGAATTCTACGGAAATGGCCATGCATGTTGGCTACGAGCGGCGTGGACCGGGGGGCATGGTCATCGCTGGCCTTTGCTTTATTCTGCCCGCTGCCTTTATGACGGGGATACTCGGCTGGCTGTATGCTGAATATGGACAGATGCCAGAGGTTGAGCCATTCCTTCGCGGGATTAAACCGGCTGTGCTGGCAATCATTCTGGGTGCACTCTGGCGACTGGGGAAATCTGCGGCCAAATCCTGGTCTCTGGTTCCCATTGGACTGGCTGTATCCATTGCATTGCTGTATGGCATAAATGAAGTGCTTGCCATGCTGGGAGGAGGCATCCTTGGACTCGTCGGGCTTTATCTCTGGAGGCACCGTTTGACGGCTGCTGTGAGTGCGGCAGTTCCGTTTGTCTTTGGACTCCTCCAGACTCCCAAGGTAGAGTACAGCATCTGGAATTTGGGGTGGTTTTTCCTCAAGGTTGGATCGGTTCTTTACGGGAGCGGGTATGTTCTGATTGCATTCCTGGAGGGCGGGCTGGTACAGGATTATGGCTGGCTGACCGAACAGCAGCTGCTGGATGCCATTGCAATTGGACAGTTCACTCCCGGCCCTGTACTCAGCACGGCAACCTTCATTGGGGTGTTTCTGGACGGCTGGCAGGGTGGACTGATTGCCACTGTGGCCATCTTCCTCCCTTCCTTTGTATTTGTAAGCATTCTGAATCCCATCATCCCACGCTTGCGCAAATCCGTACTTATGGGAGCATTTCTTGATGCCGTAAACGTGAGTGCGGTTGCGCTTATGCTTGTCGTTACCATACAACTGGGAACAAGCATCCTGACAGGCTGGGCACCTATAGTGATCTTTCTGATTGCTTCTGTTGCTAGTCTGCGATTCAAGGCCAGTGCGGTCTGGCTGGTCCTAGGGGGTGCGCTGCTTGGCTTCTTTCTGATGTGACGGTTCTCGGACTCAACACCACATTCGGAAGAAGCATCAGTGATCCCGCAGAAATCGGTCTCTCCTTAGCTCCCCCAAACCTGAAGCACCCCGATACGCTGCCGTACCGGGGTGCTTCTGCCAAACTCCTAAACAGCCTTTCTGGCTATTTCTTTACTTCACCAGTGTCATGCGTCCGGTCTTCACATGCCTATGTTCTGCTCCGGTCGCCATGATCCGGTACAGATAGGTCCCGCTTGCCAGACTGCCTGCGTTCAGCTCCATACTCCGGTTCGCCCCTGCCTCCACCTCCTGCGCTGGCAATACCATCACCTCCCGCCCCAGCATGTCTACAATCTGGATCTGCACCTGCGCATTCTCCGGCAGGTCAAACAGGATTCTTGTGCCCGGATTGAACGGATTCGGATAGTTGCCATGCAGCACAAACTCCTTCGGAAGCTCTGCACTCTCCTCCACCCCGGTCACCGTCTGTACCGGGACGATCTCCCCATTCCTGTCCACCCCCAGAATCGTCAGATCATTCCGCATCCCGGACAGGTTCAGCACCAGCGTCTGCCCTCCGTACCCGTACAGGTCCAGCTCGTAGAACTCCTCGGTATCTCCCTCTGCGGACTTCACACGCATGACCTGCACCGACGGATCCAGCGAGACATATCGCCGGGTCTCCTCATCCAGCATCAGGTTCCCCGCCAGGGTCATTACCGGCATCATGGGATCGGTCGGGTCCATCACCTGCACCTGCGCTGCCCCCAGATCTGCCGATCCGTGCACCAGCCGCACTTCTGCCTTGGTGGCCACCGAAGAAGTCATCCGCATGTCCAGCACCTTCAGCTTCGGTTCTGCCAGACTCCCGTGGGCAATCACCACCGTATTCGTGTTCGGATTCAGGGACAGGGTACGCGTGATCGCCTGTTCGGCCGGGGCTCCCACTGGCTGAATCTTCAGCACATGACTGCCTGCTCCCACCGGACGATACGCCGTAGCACTGCGGAACTGCATTCCACTGCCAATTCGGATGTCCCCCAGATGCAGGTTGATCGGGCTTGTCAGCGGCAGGTTGTGAATGAACTGCAGGTTCGCCCGTCCCGCACTCAGATCGGCCTGGTCAATCGGATTCTCAATCCCGTTCGCCGCAACCCCGAAGATCGCACAGCTCCCCAAGCCAATCCCTTCCTGCGTCAGGTTCACCACTCCGTTCAGGTAGCCATTCACGGCAAACGATTCCGCATCTGCCTGGGCGGGAACCCGTCCCGCCAGCTGTGCCTTCCCTTCCCACTTGCAATCCCACTGCACGATCCGGAGTCCACTGGCATCTGCCACATTCCGCAGCCCTGCCGCCGCCAGCCGGATGTTCGTATTCGTGGGCAATGACTCCACCCCCAGATCCACCTTCCAGAACAGATCCGCATGCACATCCAGCGTCAGACTGCCTCCCGCGGTTGGAACCGTGAGGTTCTCCCATTTTGGCATCTCCCCGTCGGGCACCATGATCGGCGATACGGTCACGGCGGTCGTGTCATTCAGGTCCGAGGGCAGCTGCAGAATCAGTGGACGATAGTACGACAGGGTATCACGGTCTGTTTTATGGTCCATTCCCACCGGGAACAGATATCCCCCGCTCTTGAAGCCGTCTCCTGCCGTTCCCTGTAACAGGTGCCGCGCGACCGGACCGCCGACATACGACTGGCGAGAGCCACGCAGGATCGTGGCCTTGCACTCCTCGTCATTATCTGCACCGCACTTGCTCCCTGTCTGTGCTGAACTCCGGCCACGCAGCTCCTGTTCTGCCTGTACATTCTGCACCGTCCAGGTATACATGCTGTCCATCGGCATGCTGTGAATCTTCCCCTGCCGGAGCGTCAGTGTGGCTGCCTTCTGCTGCATGACATCGCTTTTCAGCAGCAGTCCCTTGGCGTTGTTCACCGTGACACTGTGCAACGCCGTCGTGTCCCCGATCATCACCTCCTGCACCTCTTTCCCCCTGAACTCCACCTGCACATCCAGATCCCCCTTCTTCGCAAAGTGGAAATCCCCGTGCACCACCAGAACCGGAATCTTGATGCTTCCGAAGGTAGACCTCTTGTACCGGGACGCATCCAATGCCACCAGAAAGTCACCCAACACCGTCTTCGTCGTCATGGGATGCAAGGTGACCCCCGACAAAACCGTGTCCGCACTCACCAGACTCCCCATGCGCTGCGTGAAGTTTCCCCTGATCAGCACATTTCGCCGGGCATCATCGCTACTCCATTGCAGGCTCAGACCACCCGTATCACGGAGAGTCAGATTCCCCTGGAAGGTAAGACTGTCAGAAGTGTACGGAAACAGCGTCGCCGAACGAAGTTCGACATCCTTCGTGATCGTCACCTTCTTGCCTCCCGTGTCTACATAGCCCTGCATGGCCGACAGACTGTCCAGCACCAGGGTGTGCTCCGTATCTTTGGTCAACAGACGCACGATCCCATCCTGGTTCCCGGTTCCGGGAGTCCTGGTCCCGTCAAACATCACCGTGCCGAGTTTGCTGGCAGGACCAATACTGGTTTCCTTGCTCCCTTTCGGAACCATGATCTTTCCCGTCAGGCTCCCGTGCAGCGCCAGTTTTACATCCGGTCGTGCATCACCTTTCAAATTCTTCCCTGCCGTGGTGGCCGGCCCCAGCATGAGCGTCCCGTCTCCCAAGTCCACCATCGCGTCTTTCGCAATGGTCACCTGAGCGGTATTGTGGGCATACGCTCCCTGCAACACCCGGCCCAGCACATGCAGGTCCCCGCCTCCGGTCATCAGTTTGCTCTTCTCTTTCACCGTCACCTTCCCGTGCACCATCACATCCTGCCCCTTGGTATGCAGTTCGCCCGCCGCCACCTCCACACTGTACCGCCCTACCTCCGCGGCATCCGTGCGATGCAGCGTAGAGGCACCCACCGTCAGTATTCCGTCCACCGTCAGCTTCCCTTTGGTGACCGTCAGTTTTCCAGGCAGCGAGCGGCCATTCGGCACCATGATCTCCGCCTTCGCATGATTCACGGTCACATCCCGCGGGTCAAACCATTCCAGATCCCCCGCTTTCACCTCCCGCGCACCCGGGGTGATGTAGGTCAACATATACCGGTCATTCATGTCAGGCTTCGCCATCCTGTCCGTGGAGAGGCTCCCTGGATCATTCGCATCCTTCCGCAGCATCCCGTTCTGGACGGTGATCTGCTCCGTCACATGCAGGGTCGAATCCGTTGTGCTCTCGGTATCCGCCAGTAACAGCGTGCCACTGCACAGACCCAGATTTTTTGTCTTGATCACCTCCTCCAGACGCAATTCTCCACTCCCGACCTGAACAGACAGGGCCTCCAGCATCGGTTGCAGGGCAGCCTTCTTCACCAGATCGGTGTTTCGGCTCCCGTAGGTCAATCTCTTGATTGCAGATGTCTCATTCAGCTCCCCGCTGAGTTCCCCCCGCAGAATCAGGGATTCCTCCACCGTCACATCCTTGTTCGCCGTCAGTTCAGCATCCGGCCCCACATGCAGAGTCTTCACCGTCAGCGGACCCTTGCCGGGTTCCACCCGCAGATCCCCAAGCGTCACCAGGGCCCCCAGTGTGAGCCCGAGCGTGGCATTGCCGATAACAACGCTTTCTCCGGCATCCGTCAGCTCAATACGATTCCCGAACGTAAGCGAGGTATCCTTTATCGTACACATCCCGTCCACATTGGAGGTGGCCGGAACTTCCATCCCGAGACTCTTGCCTCCGGCAGCCAGATCCCCACCCACACGAAGGCTGTGGGAGGTGCGGCGCATAACCGTATTCGTTTCCAGAGAGTCCGTATCCAGGTACACCCGTCCTTTGCCGCCGAAGCTCACCGTATCCTCAATTACCAGGTTTCCCCCAACCGAAGAGGTCAGCGTGATTTCCCTGTCCCCACTTGTTTTCGCAAGGGGAGCCATAAACAGCACCCGCGGAGCACACCTCGAATCGTCTTCCGTAGTCGCTGTGGCTGTTTCCGTGAGCGTGTTGGAATACACATTCAGATCTCCTGTGATCGTCGCTGTGCCTGCGAAATGAACCCCCGGCCAATGAAGCGTCCAGAGTCCCCCATCATCAGCCGCAGCATCCCTTCTTAGGTCATTCGAGTACTCACAGATGTATTTGTTATCATTCAATCCCCAGCCAAATCGAACACTGGAATCGGCAGCGGTATTCGCCTCGCCATAGTCATCCGTATTCGTGTAGGGAGTCCCGCCATCCCGCAAGATCACATCTCCCCGGATCGTTGCCGTCTTTGCGAAAACAATCCGGGAATCGTTCCACTGCGCTACATCTCCCTCCACCACCACATCCTCCCGGAAGATGAGGTCCGTCGAAATCTTTGAGCCAGTAGTATATGCATCGTTTGCAAGACTTCCCGAGACTGTGACCGGACCCACCCGTTTCAGCTCCACACAAAGATTGCCCGTGGCGATTGCGAAGATCCCGGCCGGAATCGTTCCCATGCCCCGAATGCGTTTGCAATCATTTTGGTCAAAACCGTTCTCAAGAGGCGAATATGCATAACTGTCAAGAAATTGACTGGTGCCCCGGCTGCCGGGTCCAGTGTCAGAATTCCGGTATGCAATCCAGATAGGATGCCTAGTCCCTTTCGTCACATCTTCAATCGCACCCTCCACCGTAAACTCATGCTCAACATGAACTACAAGATCCACTCCGTCTACACGAAGGGTAGCCCCGCTATGGACTCTCAATGAGTTATCTATTGGACTGCCTCCGCCTGATCCCGGACCTCCAACTCTAAGCCTGCTCGTCTTTCCTGCCTTCGTCCCTCCCTTCACGGTAAAACTCTTGGAAACTACCAGTACAGGAAACCGAACGCTCTCTCCATCGGGAATGGTCAGTGTATCGGTGATCGCAATCCGGTCCTCCGACTTGTCCCCAATCCAGAAAAACGGGAAGGTCCTGTCCCCTGCGCTCACGGTGACATTCTCAAATTGAACACTTGCGTTCGGGTCCAGTCGAAACTCACCCGCCGCGGCAATCGTAAAGGTGCCTGTGAACTGGATCGTTCCCTTGACGGGAGTGGTACTTCCCTGGACGTAGGCCCCGAATTCGAATTTTTTGTCCAAGGCAACGGTGGGGGCTGCCAGCGTAACGCTACCACCTGCCCGGCGAACCCGGATCAGGAATACATCATCGTCGTTAGGGTCTGACAGCGCAAAGGCACGTTCCAGCGTGCACGGTCCGTCCGCATTCGCAGGATTTATATTATTGCAATTTCCGTCCGTTTTACCATTGGCCGGGTCTATGTAAAGCGTCCTCTGTGCGAACGCACTGGAAGCCGTGAAGAGAAAAAACAGAAGGACAAATCCTGCCCCCCCCCCCCCCATTTTTTGCAAGTGTTTCATAGGTCTGTTGGTTGGTGAAAAGTGCTTAGCGTGTGATCAGACCGCAACTCATGCGATCATCCCCTGTAATATACACATCAAGCAGGTAAGGTGACTAACTCGAAAAAATGAGGTTCCAGTTATCCTCTACGAAGAAAACAGGCAAACAGCACAACCCTCATGAAGTTTCTGTGCTCTGGATTCACATTGATCCGATAGAATCTTTTAGGTCAAGCTGAACTACGAATTGCCCTGGCAAGCGCAGGGACCACTTCAAACAAATCTCCAATAATCCCATAGTCGGCAACCTGAAAAATCGGCGCATCGGGATCTTTGTTGATTGCAAGAATACATTTGGACCTGGCAATACCAGCTACATGTTGCATTGCTCCCGAAATGCCAACAGCAATATATAAATCTGGGGCAATGGCACGGCCAGTCTGGCCCACATGTTCATCGTGAGGGCGCCATTTTTCATCACTCACTGGACGCGAACAAGCCAGGGCAGCATTCGGGCCAAGTGCATCCAGAAGGTCCTCAAGGATGTGCCAGTTTTCGGGGCCTTGCAAACCTCTTCCCCCGCTCACAACAATAGAGGCTTCAGTTACGTCAGGGCGTTCTCTTGCAGTTCTGGACTGAAACTCAACCTGCGCCTTTGGAGTGCAGTTGTTCGCTACCTGTACAATCACGCCGGCACTATCCCCTGATCTGGCAATCGGGGCAAATGATCTGGGGCGGAAACTTGCAAAAATCGGGTTCCCCGATAATCTTACATTCGAGAGTACTTTCCCTCCATACAACGGATGTTGGAAGATCATCTCTCCTGATTCAACTTTAACCCCGGTGCAATCCTGAGCCAAGGGGGCAGAGAATGTCTGTGCCAGTCTCGCCATCACATCTTTCCCCGTACTTGTTGCCGCCATCATCACCAAATCAACCAGATCAATGGACTGGGCTGCCAACTCGGACATCATCTCGGCTCCATAATATGCACTCTCTTCTGCCTGAAACGACAGCACTTCGGGTGCGATCATCTCCGCTACATTCGCAGCATGAGCGGGAACCAGAATACTCCAGCTTCCCCCCTTTGAAATAGCAAGCATGGAGGCAGCCTGACATACTTCCAGGGTGGATACTGTCAGATCCAAGCCGCTTGTTTCGGCAACTACCAGAATTTTGAACATGATGGTCTTTCAGAGTACCTTTGCCTCTTTACGCAGGAGTTTTACGACTTCGTTCTCTATCCCATCCTCGTATATCATGACTTTCCCCTCTGACCTGGACACAGACAGATCCAGTGATGCTATATGGTATTGAGAAGGAGGCAGAGTGGCCGCTTCCTTGACAATCGGCTGCCGTTTTGCTTTCATGATCCCCTTGAATGACGGATAACGCGGTTCCATAATCCGGCGGTTGATACCGATCACAGCTGGTAGCTGGCACGTATGGATCTCGTCTCCCTGTTCAACAGGATGCCTGGCTGTCAATTGGCCTGATGCCAGTTCCAACTCTTCAACTCCCGTGACGCATGGCAAGTCAAGTAATATCCCCAACCTCTGTGGCACCTGAGATCCCGCGCTGTCAATAGCCACCTCCCCTGTCAAGATCAGATCAAACTCTTGCGGCTTAAGCCAGCTGGCAAGTGCATCCGCAATAATTTTGGAAGCATCTGGCATACTGTCACACTCAAGGTGCACAGCGTGATCAGCTCCCATGGCCAGCCCCTGCCTCAGTGCACTTTCTGCCCGTTCAGGTCCAAGAGTAACCAGCGTAACTGCGCCTCCCCTCTGATCACGCAGTTGCACAGCCACTTCAATGGCAGACTCATCATGAGGATTTATAACCCATACCAGCCCTTCGTCAGTAATACAGGCACCGTCGGAACTCAGTACAGGCCGGGATTCGGTATCAGCAACCTGCTTTATACATACAATAATGTTCATGCAGATTCACGGAAAATATGTCCAGCACTTTATCTCAAAGGGAAGAATACCGCATCACACAACGCCGCAGGACAATGAGGATGCAGGTAACCGGGGGTTGGCAGTTGTACCTTTATCCTGTTATCTTTGTCCAATTTTTGATACTGCAGATTTTGAGGTTTATCCAGCAGAATCCGCAAACCGGAAACAGGTAGGATTCCTGTATGTGTTACACGTGAGGCTCTTGCAAAAACATCTGTGTACCTTGCCCAATGTGCCTGTAAGAACTCTCAGAGCGATATTTCTTCGTCATACGGGATTTTTGCAAGGGGCTCAAGTGAATACAAAAACAGATACAGGTCATGGCAAATACGAAAAAGAATGCTGATTGTTCTGACTCTGTTCACCTTCTTTGAGTTCAGCAGTGGGGGAGACATGCCACCCGGCCCTGCGGAAACCTGACCCAAAACCGGGGGAACCTGAGGTAGTGTCTGGGTGTCCAAGCATAAAAGTTCTGCCAGTCATCTCCTGTCTCCGCTATGTATCCGTACAAAACTTCCCGATCAGGACGAACCATTTCCAGAAGAAGCGATGAGTGAGATTAAAGGCTTTCTTGACAGAGGAACAGCCAAATACTTCCACGGACGGAAGGAGATCCGCGACAAGTTTAAGGATGGGCTAGAAATTGCCGAGAACTCCAAGGGCGGAAGCATACTTCTGATCCAAGGGCCTCCAGGTGTGGGGAAAACTGCATTGCTGGCAAAATGCTGGAAAGAAGCAAAAAAGAAGAAGTGGGACGTGGTAGAGATTGATCCGAGAGATCTGTGGGATCCAGACAAGTTGCGGAAAACACTCAAGATCGGCCCCGAAATCAGGGTTACAGGCGGGGAAGGTGAAGCAGGGATAACGAAATTTCTGGTTGCGAAGGGCAAAGCAGAAATCACCATTGACCACTACCCCCGCACGACACTGGACATACTCAGGCTGGGGCCAAAACCTCTTTTACTTGTCCTGGACGAAGCCCAGCACTTGGGCGAAGACAGCAGGATAACAGGAGAGTGCAAAGACGATGTATGTACTCTCCTGAAACGGATTCATAACAGCGGATTGGGAACACCTGTCGTCCTGCTGGCGGGCGGGCTCGGCATGACATTTCAGGCATTTGAAGCACTGGGCATATCCCGGATGGCGGAGGAATGTACGTTTGATATGGAGCCACTAGAAGAAGGGGAGGAACGGAAGGTGATCGCGGACTGGCTCACAAAGGAGGGAAAGGCGAAGGGAGACATCACTGGCTGGGTGGATGCGATCTCCAAAGAGACGCATCGCTGGCCCCAGCACATTCATTCTTATTCCACATGTGCCGCATACGTACTCAAGCAAAGCGGGGGAGAGATGACCGAGCACAGGTTACGTATCGTCATGGAGAAGGGACGAGCAAAGCGTAGACAATACTATGAATACCGTCTGAGTGGCTTCACTGCAAAAGAGCGCAGAAGCCTTGCCAGGATCTTGGTAGCAAGCTCTGAGGAGAGCGGAGTAGAGCAGGAAGAGGTTGTAGAACAGCTAGACAGAGAGTATGGGATGGGGAACGGGGAAGAAATCTTCTTCCGTGCGATACGCAAGGGAGTCTTTTACTTTAACAAGTCACTGGGATCTTATTCCGTCCCCATTCCGTCTATGCGGAATTTCATCGTAAAGAATTTCCCCCCCGAAAGAGATTTCGGAGCAACAACTGGATTCGAAAGACCTGTCTGAGCCGAAACAATTGCCAGAGGCGGATCCCAAGAAGGAGCTGGAAAACCATACAACAGACCGTCTTTCCCCCGAAAAAGAGGAGGGAAAAGAACCCACGCCACCCAAATCGGGGAAAGGCAATCCTGGGCAGGATCCCCCACAGGGCAAAGACCCTTCCGACAGTGATCAAGACACAGACATGGGGATGGAGAGATAACCTTTCGTGCGGATTTTGCTGGATAAATTCTCAAATTTTTTGAAGTGTCATCTGCACATATTAGAGATTCGGTACATATCCATTCCAGCGAACGAATGCCCCCAAAAGCAGGGTGCCAAACGAGAATTTTATGTTCCGGTGGACATGATTCAATGTGATTTTCTCAGACAGAATTTAATACAGAGTTATGATTAACTGGGGAGTGATCGGTGCAAGCACAATTGCACAAGAATGGATGATCAATGCCATTAACAAAAGTCTTCAAAGCCGGGTACTGGCCATCATGAGCAGATCTCAGCAGCGGGGAGAGGATGTTCAGAAACAGTTTGGAATTGAGCACCTGTATACGGAACTTGATGCACTTCTCGAAAATCCAGAACTTGATGTCATCTATGTAGTGTCTGTCCGAAAATTCACGGCAAGCCCCAATACGGGGGATTTCAGAGGCATTTTGCTCCACAGCGTCATGTATGGCACGATTCAGATGCTCGTTCGCTATGAGAGATTCGGGGAAATCTTGCACGAAGATTGCATGTTTATGGACGCTGTTCGGGGATTTCATGCTCCAATCCGCCAAAGAGCTTCCATCTTCGTCAGAAAAAATACCAAAAAAATATCTCCAAAACCCCCTCATACGCTCTCGAAACGGCATATATTGGCGATATTCTGAATTTTCGGACAGACACTATGTAGGAACGACAAATGAATTGCACAAGCCGCAGACTCTTGCCGCCGCTTCCGCAAAGAAACATGTCCTCTGTGAAAAGCCTCTGGCCCTGTCCATTGCAGATGCAAGGCAAATGATAGATGCCTGTGACAAAGCGGGGGTGGTGATGGGGACCAATCATCATCTTCGCAATGCCGTCACCCACCGAAAAATTCGTGATCTGGTTCAAAATGGCACCATCGGCAATCCCATTGCGGCACGGGTATTTCATGCTGTTCTTCTGTCTCCGAATCTGAGAACATGGCGAACCAAGGATTCTTCAGCCGGTGGCGGAGTGATTCTGGATGTCACAGTTCACGATACGGACACCCTTCGATTTATTCTGAATGACGAGGTAGAATCTGTGATGGCATTCCATTCTTCGCATGGTTTCGGAGAGCACGGAATTGAAGATACTGTGATGGGAGTCATGCGATTTGATGGTGGCACACTTGCACAATTCCATGATTCGTTTGTGATCGGTCATGCTGGAACAGGACTCGAAATTCACGGCACAGAGGGTTCACTCATTGCCACAGATGTGATGACACAGCGGCCTGTCGGACAAGTCTTACTCCGGCGAGGCAATCAGGAGCAGCCTGTCAAACTGCCACCTCATGTGAATCTGTATGAGTGTGCTGTTAACTGTTTTAATCAAGCGGTTCAGGGAGCTGGTGAACCGGCCGCGACAGCAGATGACGGCCTCCGATCACTTGCAGTTGCCTTGGCAGTGAAGAAGTCGGCACAGACAGGGGAATATGCCCGTGTACAGTATTCTTGAGGATTAAAGATGCTTGTGTACCGTATCATGTGACGGTGCAGAGAAGCCCGAGATTAATGGGTTCTATCCCGATTCGTATGATTTTGTTATCTTCCCTACTTTCTAACCCATTCACAAATTCTAGCGTACTCTTATGAAAAAGGATTACAAAGTTGGTTTTCGGGATTCATTTAATTTGAACGATGACTGGGTGATTGACGAGTTCGTGTACGATGAGGACACCAAGGAATATACGCTCTATGTTTCGCATGCAGGCGGGGAACTGGTCTGTCCAGAAACGGGAGAGAAGGGCGATCAGTACGACCGCAACAGAGCGCGCTGCTGGCGACATATGGATTTCGCAGGGCGCAAGTTTTATCTCCATTGCCGGGTTCCCCGGGTCAAGTCTTCGGCAGGCATCAAGACGATTGCGGTGCCTTGGGCAGAGTTCTCTAGTCGGCACACATATCTGTTTGAGTCGTTGATCTCCTGAAAGGAAATCAGAACCAGGCACAAGCGGCTAGCTCGTTGCAGTGTGGGCCGAACGCCGGCTATCGTATTTATGTCCCGTGCTGTTGCCTGTGGAGAGACGGCTATGTGGTCTACTATCAGTTTGGAAAATAGACGGAATTGAGCTGGGCGCATGCCCGGCGGAAATTCAAGGATGCTCTGCGTGCCGAGGGAGAGAACTCCCCCAAGCGGAACAGGCTGTGGTGCTGATCCAGCGGCTGTATGTGGTGGAGGACGAGCTCCGCGAGCAGGGGCAGACGCTGCGGAGCGGGAGCGGGTGCGCCAGGAGCAGTCCGTCCCCATCCTGCAGGTGCTGGAAGCCCTCCTGCGAGAACACACCGGGGACAATGACACCTTTTGGTTCAGAGCCGTGCGCTACACCCTGAGGCTATGGGATCGCCTGAGCGGCTTCACCCGCAATGGACGCGTGGAGACTGACAACAATCTCGTGGAAAACCGGGTTCGTCCCATTGCACTGGGACGTAAGAACTACCTGTTTGCCGGCTCGCATGAGGCCGCTGCCAATGCAGCCACGATCTGCTCTCTGCTCGGGATTTGCCAACTCCATGAAGTCCATCCGCAGGAGTGGCTGATGGAAATCCTGAAGCGCGTGGAAACCACGCCTGACGAAGAGCTCCACACGCTGTTGCCTCATCACTGGAAGGCGACCCGGCAGGAAGAGAAACAAGTGCCACTCGCCAAGGCAGCATAGCCTCCCCGCGGGGACGACACGGAATCCGAAACCGCCTCATGGTTCCCGCCAGAAAAAGCAGGAGGCACCCGGCAGACCCTCACAGAACAGGACAACGAGAATCACAAACGGAAACGACCGGGAACGCACAGAACCTCTCTGCCTTCGGAACCCGGATCCCCTCACAGAATGTGCCCGCAGGAGGACACCAGCCCTAGACAGGGGCAAGACAGGGCTGTTCGGACGGTTACAACCGAATTTCCGCGGTGGCAGGCAGATCTATGCAGATGAGGTGAACCCGCCAACACCATCCCGGCAAGAATGACCCAGAGCAGAGGACAACCTCTATCCCTGAACCCGAGTCCCTCTGCCCTATCCTTCGCCCTTGCTTTGCTTTCTATGCCCTTTTCTGTCCCTTCTGTTTTCCTGCTCCGATGTCATTCCTTGTTCCACTTGTGTCTCAACGCGGCCTCGCGAATTATTCCTGCCCTCTATACTACAGGATCAAACCCGCGCGCTAAGTGGAGATTCCATGGGCAGAATAATGACAGTGAACTGGCATCCGATATGTCCGGCTTATGGTACTCTTGTCGAAACAGGAGATGCTGGAACGGCTGTGCCTTGCATGGACGACGGCGATGAAGGCAGATCATCTTCAAAGAGATTTCTCAGTTTCGGGCTGATCAATACCGCTCCTTCTATGCGTGAGACGCGAGCATTGGTATCAACTACAACAACCTTTATCTCTTTGTACTCTTCCTCCAGTTTGACAAAATCTTTTTGCATCGAGACAATAACAAGAGGAACTTCTTCAATCCTTTTGTATCCTTCCTCCAGTTTGACAAAATCTTTTTGCATGGAGACAACAGCGAGATGAAGTTCTTTAATCTCTTTATAGCCCTCCTTCAGTTCGGCAAAATCTTTTTGTATTGTGCCAATACCTCCTTGCATGGAGACAACAGCGAGACGAAGCTTTCCCATCTCTTTATAGCCCTCCTTCAGTTCGGCAATATCAACCTGAATCTTGGTGACATCTTCTCGTACTGAGATTAACTGGTTCAAGAGAGCATCGTAGCGTTCATCGGAACGCCTGTCTTGTTCGTCAAAACGCCTGTTTTGTGCAACATTCTGATGCCAGAATGCAACAATCATGGCAACCATGAGGCTTGCTGCCGAACTGATGACGGTGATAGAAATTGCGTCCATCTAACCTAAGAGCCTGTTTTAATTAGTGTCTGTCCGAAAATTCACAGCAACCCCAAATACGGGGGATTCCAGAGGCATTTTGCCCCACAGCGTCATGTATGGCGCGATTCAGATGCTCGTTGGCTATGAGAGATTCGGGGAAATCTTGCACGAAGATTGCGTGTTTATGGACGCTGTTTGGGGATTTCATGCTCCAATCCGCTAAATGGCTTCCATCTTCGTCAGAAAAAACACCAAAAAATATCTCCAAAAACCCCTCATACGCTCTCGAAACGGCATATATTGGCGATATTCTGAATTTTCGGACGGCCACTAATTAGTGTCTGTCCGAAAATTCACAGCAACCCCCAATACGGGGGATTCCAGAGGCATTTTGCCCCACAGCGTCATGTATGGCGCGATTCAGATGCTCGTTGGCTATGAGAGATTCGGGAAAATCTTGCACGAAGATTGCGTGTTTATGGACGCTGTTCGGAGATTTCATGCTCCAATCCGCCAAGGGGTTTCCATCTTCGTCAGGAAAAATACCCAGAAATATCTCCCCATGCCCCTCATACGCTCTCCAAACGGCATATATTGGCGATATTCTGAATTTTCGGACAGACACTAATTATTTCGAAGTCACAGAATGTATCAGGCCCTGCTGGGTACGATCAAAGTGCGATGCCGTTCATGGGTAACCTCTGGTATGGCATAATGATCCGTACATCCTAGTGCTGCATTCCGACGCGATACTAAATCTCCTGACTCGTGCCATGCATACACGAGAATGAATCCATGCACAGCTCTGCAGAAGAACCCCACTATCTAAAATGACAGATAGATTCCCCAGAAAACATCCCGTGGATTCGGAAATGTGAGAAAACTCTGGTTCTACATGTTAATCTGTGCCTCGTACTTGATCGCCTGACGTATGACTTCGAAATCTGCTCCCCTCCCCCAAACACCATCACGATAGACGATGTACTGCCGTGAGTTATACTCCCAGTAAATCGCCCCTCCCTAGTAACAGTAATGCTCTTCCGTACAGAGATAAGCTCCATCAACTGATAAGCTACAACATCGTAGGAACGCGGTATGTCCCAGTCTTGTCGCCTTCTGGAGTGTTCGGACGGATACGTTGTATCCATAGTGTGTCTTTTTTGAAGGTGTGCAAGGCAGGTCTGGAGAGCATTACCATGGATATGTGTCGGCAACTGCATCTGATTCAGCATTTGAACGAACTCCTCGAACATCGGGACAGAACCATTTTTTCGTTGATCCGCTACGGACACGACACCAAATTTTATTGAGACCGGGGCATGGTGCCAGACTGCTTTCCAATACTTTGCACCCTTTTAGAATAGAATTTGCAAACCAGAAGGCTGGCTCATACCTGTGCCGGATGCTTTCGCTTCGAATTGTTGGCTTCCTCCTCTATTTCAATGTTCAATAACTCGAATGCATTCCTCTGTGTGGAGCTGAGTTCACCCATCATAACCGTGGGTTTTGGATTTATGGCAGTTTTAGGCACAACTGTGAGGCGGCACAGCCCGGACATACATTTCAGCACATCTTCAAAACTCATGTCCCCTGCCTCATACTCTGTTCCATTCTCGTCTCGTACATTCTTTGTTTCATCAAGTGATGTCTGGAACGACTCCGCTGGGCTGCTTCCCTGTTCTTGCTCTTCTTCCAGATTATTCTCTTCGGACAGCATGGACAGGAATACATGTCCGGCCAGATGCTGTTGAGTGCAATGTTCCTCTGAATCAAGATGCCATGAGAGTATCCTGAATGTGCGCAATACATCCCCTGCCAATGCAAGCCTCCCATAATTCGCCATTAACTCCTCACCGGGATGATCTTTAAGACTGGAACGGATTGCATGGGTGCCATCCCGTCGCTGTTGGCTCTCCTCTGCCTGTAAAAAATTTCTGCTTAGGACCAGCTTCTCCCCCGGGTACAGATCGCTGTGCACTTCCACTATGCCCTTCTCATCAAACAGACTCATTTGTACCAGTCCTTTCTTCACCACCCTGTAAATCTTGCGCTTGTTCATGGCTGTAATCCAGTTCAGTCCTGCAGGGATGATATCCCTTCTCAGTCGTTTCTGACTCAGAATCCTCCGATCTCCTGTGATGGTCACACTCCTGAGTCCAAAAACCTCCTGAATTTTGTTTACCTGTGCACCAAGGGTCTTGGCAATTTTTGTTTCTCCGGGAAACACATCCAGGGAAACTGGACGACCATCCCGATCTGTTATCAGGCCAATTACAACCTGCCTGTCGCTCTGGTCCTGATCATAGCCGAATACATCAAATTTATCCCTGTTTTTCTCTACACAGATTCTTGCAGCATCGTAAAGTACCATGCCCCCTTCCTTGAGGTGTCGCTTGGCCAAGCTGCATTCAATCTCCGGCTTGCGCTTCACCAGCTCATTCATGGCTTTATGAAGATCATGCTCATCTACACTTTCAAGTCCCAGTTCCTCATTGAGGGTCGTAGATGCAGTATCTGCATCCAGAAATCTTCTGACAGACAATCCTCCGTATGGATGTAATACCCGTGTAGCGATCATCCCAAGGATCAGGCGGCGATTGCGAGTATTTTTAGGGGCTATGAGTTCGGGGAGTCCCAACTGATTCATCATGCCCAGTACAGCTGCCACATGCCCGTGAGCCTTGTTGCTTCTGGTCTCAAACGCCTCTTCAAGAGATTTGAAGAGTATTCCCCCTTTGAGGAGTGCGCCTATCGCATCTCTGAACTCTGGGGGGAGTTTCGTAATATTGGCAAGGGTAATTTTTCTGACTTTTCCATTCACCCACTCAGACTTTCGGATAAGGTAGGTTGGGTTGGAATTCCGATTCGGGATTTTGGAAAGATACATGAGTACTTCTTTGAAGAATAAAACAGAGAAAAGCTCAGTGAAAAACCTCGCCCGTTATAATAGAAATCTCAACTGTCAGAGCTATACAGGGACAGGCATGATGTGATTCAGAATAGCTCAGTATCCTGTTGGAGAGTACGGATACCAAATACGCATGAATCATCTGGTCAGGGTACGCGAGCGTATTTTCGCAAGCATCATAGCTGTTTCCTAGACAGACAAACCCGTCATTCATTGATTCGCTGAATGATCTCGGATAGATCACTGCTCAGTTCCTGCAGACGATGATAGGCATCCTGTCCAGGACGAAAATCTCCCCGGGAAGTGAAGCCGGACAGATACCTCAGCTGATCTATGAGCATAGGTGCGGGATAACTGTCTCCCGTTTCCGTTACCAGCAGTGCCCGCAATCTTGTCAGTTCTTCTGTCCCTAACCCCTCCGAGGCAGTTTCCATTAACGAATCAATCCGTTGCACAGCCGTTTCCGCATTCCCGCGAATCTTCATCAGCTCTATTCCGAACTCAAACTGCGCCCGAAGATCATCCTCGGTCACATGATCGGCAGCAACACGCGGATCCATATGCAATACTCCCTGCTGTGTCAGTACTTCTCCATCTGCATGCAAGCGAAATTCATAGGTTCCCGGAGGCACTATCGGCCCCTGAATTGTCCACTCCTCCGGCGAACTCAGTCCCGAATGACGCATGTCCCATGTATACCTGTGCATTCCAGATGCACGCTTCAGTCCTTCCTCTGCAGAGGGCCGTGCAGAAATTCCCCGCATTCCCTGCACTTCAGGCATGCCGATCTGAGGATCATCCGCCTTCACT
Source organism: Rhodothermales bacterium (assembly GCA_965203305.1). GTDB lineage: Bacteria > Bacteroidota > Rhodothermia > Rhodothermales > Bin80 > Bin80. The sequence continues at coordinate 1,927,852 of OZ241874.1, forward strand.
GTGCGAATCACAGTACCTTCATGATTGCGGATTTCCAGAAATACCTCCCCCGCCTGCTCCTCTTTGAAGTAATAGTCAAGAACCATTCCTGGCCTCGGATAGGCTGGCGCAGCACTTTCCTGACCACCCGAACCGTATCTCACACGGTAAGCATCCCGAATCGGAAACAGATGGTTCCCCGAATCAAGCACATCTGGGGTCAGGGTACGCAGTGCCGTGATATTGTCCAGAATCCAGAACCCGCGCCCCATCGTGGATACCACCAGATCTCCCCGGTGGACCTTCAAATCTGTTACCGGGGTCACGGGCAAGCCCCGCTGAAATCCCTCCCACATCGTGCCGTCATCAAAGGATACGAACAGTCCAAATTCGGTTCCGGCATACAGCAGCCCTGCCCTGCCCGGGTCTTCCCGGATCACGCGAGTCGGAGAATCCTCCGGAATCCCGTTACTCCCGTCCGTCAGCCTGATCCAGGTTGCTCCAAAATCCGTCGTTCGGTAGATGTAGGGCTGAAAATCCCCAAGCAAATATCGGTAACCTGCCACATAGGCCTTGCCCTCCGCATGATGTGAGGGATCAATCGTCTGGATCCGCCCTTCGGGAGGCATCTCAGGAGGGGTTACGTTGGTCCATGTTTGCCCACCATCCCGAGTCACATGAACCGGACCATCATTGGCTCCGGTCCAGATCACATTTTCGTTTAACGGAGATACCTCAATCACATAGAGTGCACTGTAATGTTCTTCCCCCGTAATATCTCGTGTGATGGGGCCTCCGCTGATGACTTGACGCTCTGGACGGAATGCTGTCAGATCGCCGCTGAGCGTCTCCCACGTACGCCCCTCGTCTCTTGTACGATGTACATATTGTGACCCGTGATAGATGATGTCCGGATCATGCGGAGAGATTTCAATGGGAACAACACGCTGGAATCGGTAGGGCAATTCTCGCGGATTCACGCCGTACATGTTGACTCCTCCAACATAATATGACTTCTGCTGCCCTGTAGCGCGGTTATATCGTCGAAATGTCCCCTTGCAGTTGCTATAGATGATCATCGGATTCAACGGATGAGGAACAGAGGGGCCTGTTTCGCATCCTCCAACTGCCTCCCAGTATGCAGTTGCCCCTCCCGGGCGAAAATCCGGCGGAAAGCTGGGGATCGCAATCGTGCTGTTATCCTGCTGCCCCGCATATACCCAGTACGGAAATCGTTCGTCAACATCAGCCTGGTACAGCTCCGCCGTAGGCTGATTATGCTGGGTAGACCAGGTTTTGCCACCATCGCGAGTGACATTTGCCCCGCCATCATTTGACTGCACCATGACCAGAGGATTTTCTGGATTGATCCACATGTCGTGATTGTCTCCGTGCGGAGTACCAACTCTGGTCCACTCTTCCCCTCCATTTTCTGACCGCCAGAGCCCCAGATTATTCACCCAGACGACATCGGCATCCGTGGGATCTGCATCTACATTGGTGTAATAGAATGGACGGGTCATCAGGTACTCCTCGGTACTGACTACATGCCATGTTGCTCCCATATCATTGGAGCGATAGAGTCCTTCTTCTTCTGGAACTGCTTCCACCAAGGCATATACCCGGCTGGGATCAGCAGGGCTTACCGCAAAATCAATTTTGCCAATCAGTTCCGATGGCAATCCCTCTATGCTCTTTGACCAGGTCTTGCCGGCATCCCGCGAAACATAAATGCCATTCTCCATGCCGTCATCGCCACTGATGATAGTCCATGGCTTGCGCTCTGCACGCCACAGAGCAGCATAGACTACATCGGGATTGCCCGGGGCAAGCTCAATGTCTACCGCTCCCGTTCTGTCCGAAACAAACAGGACATGCTCCCAGATACTTCCCCCGTCAACAGACTTGAATACACCACGTTGTGGATTGGGACCGAACGGATTCCCTAAAGCTGCAACATAGACAACCTGCGGATTTGTCGGATGAATGACAACAGAACCAATCTGCCCGGCATCCCGAAGCCCGATATGTTGCCAGGATTCACCTCTATCCATAGACTTGTACATGCCCCGACCGATAATCACATTGCTGCGAAGTCCGTCTGATCCCGTTCCCGCATATATGATATCGGGGTTTGTGTCGGCGACATCAATGGAGCCAATGGATCCGGTTTCGAAATATCCGTCAGACAGATTCGTCCAGTTGGCCCCATAATCTGCTGTCCTCCAGACTCCTCCACCGGTTGCTCCCATATAAAAGGTCCCCGGGGTGTCTTTATGCCCCGTCACAGTGGTTACTCTTCCTCCTCGGGAAGGACCGATATAGCGAAACTTCAGATCCTTGAACAGCTCCCCGCTCTGTGCCTTTGCCGCCGTGCTGGTGTACACAGAACCCAGTATCAAAAGCAAAGCAACCAGGAACCTGTTCCCAAGCATGTTCATCTCCTTATAGCGCATGGCAATTCCCTTCTATTTCATTCGTGCAATGATACTGTACAGTACCGGGACAATAAACAGTGTCAGCAGAGATGCACTGGTCAGACCGCCAACAATTGCAATTGCCAGTGGAGCCCGCAACTCGGCTCCCTGACCAAATCCCATCGCCAATGGCAAAAGCCCCAGAACTGTGGTGATTGTCGTCATCAGGATCGGACGTACACGGTCATGCCCCGCAGCCAGAATTGCTTCCCGAATGGGCATTCCCGCCGTGCGCCGCTGATTAATAAAATCTGTCTTGATAATCGCATCGTTCACCACAATCCCGACAAGCACTACCGTCCCCATCAGGCTCATCAGATTAATGGACTGCCCCGTAAGTCCGAGTACAAAAGCAACCCCTGCACCTGCCAAAGGTACGGAAATCAGTATTATCAGTGGCTGAAGCAGGTTTTCAAACTGGGCAGCCAGAATCAAATAGACGAGGAGCAGACTCAGTGCAAGACTCAGAGCGACCCCGAACAGGCTTTGCTGGAATACCTCTACCGAGCCCCCCACACGGCTGCGGACCGTAACTGGAAGTTCCTGCTCTGTGACTTCATCTACGGCACGGATCGCCCGTGCCAGATCATGCCCCTGTCCAATATCGGCGATGAGCCGTATCACCGAAGCCTGTCCTGTCCGCACAAGGGCAGCAGGCAGCGGAAGAGATTCCGCGGTCACGAAAGTACGAATAGGCATCAGCCCGTCACGGGCGGGAATCTGCTCCGACAGCAACCGCTCAATGGAATCAATATAGCGGGAGCGGATCACAATCGGTATCTCCTCATTGACTGTTTTGAGGGAGGTTGCTACACTGCCGCGTGCTCCTGCCTCAAGATAGGACGTAAGTGTTCGGGTATCCACCCCGTAACGATTCATGACCTCCCGCCTGAATGTCAACTGGTAGGTTGGCACCGCGGCCGCATCCGTCCGTCGTACATTGGCCAGTTCTGGACGGTTTGACAGTCGCTCTTGCACACGGTCAACCGCCGCCTCGGCATCCCGGCGATCTTCACTCACCAGATCAATGAGCAGATCGGCATCACTGACGGTCAGCAGCTGTTCCAGCTGCGTCTCTACCCGCTGTGCCCTGATTGTGACATCATTCGGCAAACTCATGGACTGCATGGAAAGAAGAACTTCATCGGCATTCTTGCCCTCCGGTAACAGCAAGGTAATATCTCCCTCGTAGGGCGGGCGTGGATCCAGATCCAGCCGGGCCTGGTCACGCTCCCCCAGATCTGCCAGAATCCGCTCTGCCCATCCTCTGGATCTTGCCTGCGTTTCAACCTCTGCTGCGCGTGCTGCTACCATGCTTAAATCGGCATCCGTCGGCAAAGTTATTCGCACATCAATTCTGCCCTGCTCCGTTTTCGGAATCACCTCCCGAGGAAGATTTACAACCAGTACTCCGGCTCCCATCAGCAGAAGAGCACAGAGCATCATGACCGTCCAGCGATGATCCAGACTCCAGGAAAGAGCTGCCTCATACCTCGCCAGCCACCCTGATCTGGAATCAGGCTTTCGTACAGGCTCTTTCCCGGATTCTTTCCCCCGCGAAACAATGAGCGGGACCACAGTCAGTGCCACAAGAAGCGAGGCCAGAAGAGAACACACCACTGCCAGAGACTGATCTCTGAAGAGCCGGCCGGCAAGTCCCTCCACAAGTGTGATTGGCAAAAAGACGGCGATTGTGGTCAGGGTGCTTGCTGTAATTGCACCGGCGACCTCGGAAGCACCATTGCGTGCTGCCTCCAGAAAGGACTGCCCCTGCTCGCGCAGTCGGGTGATGTTTTCAATCACGACAATGGCATTGTCCACAAGCATCCCGGCCCCCAATGCCAGTCCACTCAGCGAAATCAGATTGAAGGTGACCTCCAGTGGTTCAAAGAAAACCATGGTTACCCCCAGTGAGAGCGGCACAGCCACGGCCGCAGCCAAAAGAGCTCTCATCCGTCTCAGAAAGGCAAACAGGACCAGAATTGCCAGAATCCCCCCCAGAAGCACGGCCTGCGTTACTCCGCCAATCGCGGCCTTGATGAATTCGCTCTCATCTACAATCACTTCCAGAGAAATCTGCTCATATTCCAGTTCCAGTTCAGCCAGGACGGTACGAATATCCTCTACGGCACGAACCACATTGGCATCTGCCTTTCGCTCTACAAGCAACAAAAGCGTTTCCACTCCGTCCAGACGCACCATTCCGCGACGATCTGCAACGCCATCACGGACCTCGGCTACATCCCGCAGTCGGATGGGAGTATTGTTGCGCACAGAAATGACCGTTTCTGCAATATCCTCTGTATCCTTGAACTCCCCGCTGATCTCCACAGGATAACGGAACTGCCCTCTCCGAATCACCCCTCCCTGCAGGGCTACATTTGCTCTTTCCAGTTCCCCTGCGATTTGATTGAGACTGATTCCATATGCCAGCTTCTGATCTGGGTCAATTTCCACCTCAATCCGTCGCTCAAAGCCCCCTGTAACCTGTACACGGGCCACATCGCCAAGCTGCTCAAGCCTTCGTGCCACGAGGTCTCTCCCGGTGCGCTTGAGTTCCACCAAGTCTTCCGGCGCACTTTCTCCGGCCGTCTCTCTGGAACGGAGAGCAATCACCATGATCGGACGATCTCCCGGATCAAGATGGAGCACCGCTGGCCTTGATGCTTCTCTGGGGAACTGGTCCCCCAGCCGATCCAGATTCTCTCTCACATCCAGCAGGGCCAAATCCAGGTCTGCATTCCACCCGAACTGCATATGGACAAGACTGCCGCCGAGCAGTGTGCGTGAGGTAATGCGAGTCAAACCTGCAGTTCCCGCAACGGCCTGTTCAATCTCTTCCGTGACGGCCCGTTCTACCCTGTCTGGCGGCACATCAGGGTAACTGGTCCACACAACCAGCCCGGGATATCTGAGATCCGGGAGAAGGGCTACGGGCAGCCGTACATAGGCCACGACCGCCAGAACCATGAGCAGAATGTAGAATGCCGTGACAGCAACAGGGCGGTTCAGGCAGGAAGAGATGAATGATTTCATGCCTGATCAGGAGCGATCAGTGGCGCGAAGGTTTACTGAAGTCCAAGCTCCACCACTTTGGTCACTTCCACAGGGACATCATGCGCCAGGGCATAGTTGCCGATAACGATCAGGGAATCTCCCGGCTCCACCACACTGGGGGAGTCCCCGCGAATGATTTCCGTGAAATCCCCTGAACGCTCACCTGTAATCACATACATCCAGTAGGATCTTCCCCCTTTGACCAGAAAAACCACATCCCTTCCCTGCCGAACAATGACAGCTTCGGACGGAGCGACCATTCGGTCTTGCAAACGACTGGTTTCCAGTGCCACATCTGCATACAGACCGGAAACCAGCCGTCCACCCGGGTTCCGAAGTGCAACCGTAATGCGCCCTGAACCGGTTTTGGGGTCAACAGAGGGGTTCACGGCATGCACATAGCCCTGGAACATTTCATTGCTGTAGCTTGGCACAACTACATTTGCTGTGACACCGGGACGGATATGTACCAGATCGCCTTCCAGAACATCCACGGACACCTTCATTCGACCATCTTCAAGTAACGTAAGAAGGTGAACTCCAGCACCTACATGCTGCCCTTTTTCCACCTGAAGATCGGCAACGCGGCCGCTGAAGGGAGCAACGATCTGTGTCCGCTCCAGCTGCAGTCGTGCTTTCTCTACTTGCTGTTCTCTCTGGGTCAGGTTGGTGTATACTGCTGCTACATCTTCTCGCTGATTGCCAGCCAGTACATCCATGGCTTTGAAGTGCCTCCGGACCCGGTCCAGTTCTGTCTGGGTAACAGATCCCTCTGCGAATGCTTTCTCCGCCTGCTCAAGTCGGGTTCTGGCCTCTGCGAGTTGCGTTGTGTCTGTGGTTACCAGCTCTCCGGCATTGCTCATCTGAACCGCATAATCTGCCCTTGCCTGAAGAAGGGCAGCCTCTGCTTCTGCCAGAAGTATTTTGGCTTCTCTGTCATCCACGCGTATCAGAACCTGTCCGGTCCTGACCCGCTGTCCCTCTTCTACGGGCCGGTCAAGAATCAGTCCACTGATCTGGGCACTGATTTTGGATTCGCGCCAGGGAGCCAAGTGTCCGGTTGCTTCTGCGCGAAGCGGGAATTCCCCCCGTTCGAGCACCATAACCTCCACAGGGGCACGGGAAACTTCCGGTTCCTCGGTTGCCTCCCGGTCTCCATCTACCCCCTCTCCCACCACAGCAGGCCAGATTCCGTAGGCAACCAGTCCTGTTGTTGTCAGTGCCAGAATGACACCGAAAACATGCCATGGCCGAATCTTGCGTGATGTACGTGACTGATTTGCCATAAAGATAGACTGGTTTCTGCCAGTTTCCGAAATTAGAACACGGCCATAGTGATTTAGTTGCACACGACAGGCAACAGCTACTGTATTTTGCCATGACTTGTTTAATAGTCAGGTGTCCCCGTCGTCTCTCCCCGCATGTTCAGTAAAGGCATTGCCCAGCTTCTGAAGAGACCGATTGCCGTGATTTCCTGGTGCACGGCTATCGTTCTCGCAGGGATATGGGCGGCTACGGACATTCCGATTGAATACTCGCCGAATACCGAACTTCCCCGTGTGAGTGTCTCGGCATTCTGGCCCGGGGCATCACCAAGGCAGGTGGAGCGATACGTAACGGCACCGATTGAACGCGAGATTCAGACGGTTCCCGGAATTGCTGAAATCAATAGTATCTCCCGGGAAGGACATTCACATATACAAATCCAGGTGGACCCCGACACTGATCTGGGCACATTCAGCACACAGATCGGAGAGAACCTGACTCTGCTCCGAGATCGGCTACCCGCAAACGTTATTCCACGCCTGACGAAGCAGATTCCAGAGGCATTTCGAGATGTACAGGGATTTATGACTCTGCGGCTGATTGGCCCTTACAGCCCGGATGAACTTCGCAAAGTAGCCGATGAGCTTCTCAAGCCAAAGTTTGAAAGCCTGACGGGAATTGATCTCGTTGAGGTAACGGGTGGAAGTGAACGCGAGCTTCTGATCACACTGGAACCGGACCGGCTGGATGCCCACGGAGTTGAGTACGATGATGTTGTGTGGCAGATCAGTTCGGCACTGGATGACCATGTTTTCGGGCGAATGGATGCACGTGGCAGAGGGCATCTGATGATCAACAGACCGGAGCTTGACCTAAACCGGTTATCTTCCATCATTGTCAGCCAAAGCAGACTGGGAAAACTCCCCGTACGGCTTGATCAAGTTGCCAGCCTGCAGCTTGGACCCGCTCCTCGTCACAATATTCGGCGCATTGACGGGCTGAATGCCGTAGCTCTGGATCTGGAACGTACGCGAGGTTCCCATATCATCAGCGTTGCGGAAACCGTCCATGAACGAATTGACGAACTTCGCGAAGATCTGCCGGAGGGTGGCCGTCTCCTGGTTGTAACGGATCGTACGGAAAATGTACGGGAACTGCTCAACGACCTGGCTCTGCGGGGAGGAATCGGACTCGTCCTGGTCACGCTTGTACTGCTCTTTATGCTCAAAAGCGTACGGGCAACCGTCATCGTTCTGTTCAGCGTTGCTGCTGCCCTCGCGCCGGCACTCACACTCTTCCGGTTCTTTGATCTCTCGCTGAATATCATCACGCTTGCCGGGCTGGTGCTCGTTTTTGGTCTGCTGATTGATAACAGCGTGGTCGTTGTGGAGCAGCTTCTTTTGCAACAGCAAAAATTCCTGGCACGAGGAATCAGGGGGCTGGAATTGCAGATTGTCCGTACACAGGCAGCACTAAAAGCCGTATGGCTGCCGCTCTTGGGAGGGACCCTGAGCACAATGGCCGTCATGCTGCCCCTGGTTTATCTCAGTGGAGATTTGCGGGATTTGTTTCTGCCATTTGGGATTCTGGTGAGTCTTACACTTCTGATCTCCCTGATCAGTGCAGTTACATTTGTTCCCGTGGTCGTGCGATTTTTGCCTCCGCATGCCGAAAAGCCGGAATGGAAATGGCTCCGAAGAGCAGTGGCCTGCCCCTATCGTCTGGCAGCACGGCTCCCGAAAACCACCCTGATTCTCCTGTTTTTTGTACTCGGCACTCCTCTCTGGAAGTTGCCTGTGCAAATCAACGAGCCCCGGCTCGGGTGGTCAAGCGAGGTGAAGGAGCGTTTTGCAAATGTCTACAACCTCTCACTGGGCAATCCGGCCGTTCAGGATACCCGACAAATTCTTGACCCTGTTCTGGGAGGCGTTCTGCACCCCTTTTTCACGTTTGTATCCTTCTATAAACCCTGGCAATATCCCGAACGCAGAAGTATCCATGTCAGTCTGAGATTTTCCAAAGGAAACACGATTGAACGCAGCGACTCGCTCATTGCAAATTTTGAGCGAATGGCTCTGGCGGAAGAGAGTGTATACCAGACGGATGTCCGCATCAATGAAGACTATGCCTATCTGAATATTGAGTTTAAAAAGGGCTCTCTGGAGACTCCCGGCCCCTACATGCTGCAGAGAAGACTGGTGGGAAGAGCCATTTTGCTTGGGGGGATATACGTCTCCGTTGGGGAAATTATTCCCCAGACAGGATACTATAGCGGAGGCGGCGGAGGGATGTACGGGGCAGGTGTGCAGCTGTATGGCCCCAACTATGAGGATCTGGATGCTCTTGCACACCAGTTCGGTGATTTTCTGAAACGCCGGAGCAGGCGCGTTCAGAGTATTGACATGAATGCGACAAGGAATTACTGGACTCGCGGCGAGTCCCGTCAAATTCTTCAATTTGAGTGGACTGCGGAGGCGACCGCCCGAACCGGCGCGGATGCGTACTGGATTCGCAATCGGATGAGACCCTACTTTGAAACGAATCGACCGATGTGGAGAGCAGACATTGCAGGGGATTCGCGTGTCCCGATTCGTCTGATCATGAACCAGGCTGCCAGCCTTGATGTGGATCAAATTACACAGCGTCCTCTGGTTCTCCGGGACAGTTCCATGCTTCGGCTTGCGGGAGTTGCCGATTACAGGGTCGTGGAAATGGCAGCGGAAATTGAGCGCGAAAACCAGCAATACGTACGGCGCATTGATGTAGATTTTCGCGGGCCGTTTGAGATGAGACGAAAGTTCATGGAAACTGCACTGGATGTTTTCCCTGTCCCTCCTGGATACAGGATGGGAGGTGACGAGAGTATCTTCTTTACGGAGGAGACCAAGCGTGCGTTCGGCTGGGTCTTTGCCGCCACAATCCTGCTTGTATTCTTCGTGACGGCCTCCATCTTTGAGTCCTGGCGTTTGCCTTTTGTTGTCATGCTCAGTGTTCCACTGGCTGCTGTGGGGGTCTGCCTTGGCTTTTTGTTCCTGCAGATCAGTTTCGTGGAGGGAGCCTTTATCGGGACGGTCCTTCTGATCGGAATTGCGGTGAACGACAGCATCCTTTTGACGGACCGCTTTCGCCAGTTGCAGTTGGCTCGTCCATACGGGAAGCCTTCCATTCTTGCCCGTCTGGCTGTTCGTGAGAGATTGCGTCCCATGTGGACAACCACGCTGACCAGTTGCGCAGCCATGCTGCCCCTGCTGGTCTTCCCGAACAATGATGACTTCTGGACGGGACTCGCAGTCACGGTCACTGCGGGGCTATTCTCTGCTACCCTGCTGGCTCCGCTCGCATCGGTTGCCATGCTGTCCCTGTTCAAGCCCAAATCTCCCGTTCAGGTTTGACGGAGCAGGATTCGTATCCATCGGATGCTGTGTTCCTTGCACGAAACTTGACAGAGCAGCTGCCATCACGCATTGCGGGAGAATGTGCACGCCTCTCGTGTGTCAGAACGGTCAGTCACTTTCCATATTCTGGTATTTCTGGGCAATCTTCAGGGCCATTTCCAATGACTGGCTCACATTCAGCCTGGGATCTACGGTAGAATGATATCGGCGGCTCAGATCTCTCTCCTCTACCCCGCTTGCCCCTCCGACACATTCTGTAACATCTTCCCCGGTCAGCTCAAAATGAACTCCCCCCAGGATACTCTTCATGCGGATATGCATGTCAATCACAGTCTCCAGCTCTGCCAGAATATTGCTGAATTTTCGAGTTTTTATGCCACTGGAAGCAATTTCTGTATTTCCATGCATGGGATCACAGCACCACAATATATTCAGCCCTGATCGCTGTACGGCTTCAATGAGTCGTGGCAGTGCGTCTTCCACCTTCTCTGCTCCCATTCTGGTGATAATAGCTAGTCTTCCGGGATCATTCACAGGATTCAAATTGCGCACCAGTGCCAGAAGATCACCCGGTGTCATGTCATGACCAATCTTTATTGCAATCGGATTGCGTATCCCTCGCATGTACTCAACATGCGCACTGTCTTCAAACAGCGTCCGCTTGCCAATCCATGGCATGTGTGTAGACAGATTGTATACTGCATTGGCATGGGCAACTTCTCTCGTGAATGCTTCCTCATACGGCAGATGAAGTGCCTCATGGCTTGTATAAAACGTGACGCGCCCCAGCCCGCCTATCGGATGACTAGATACCGTTTTGGCAAAATCAAGAGCACTGTAGACTTTTCGAATAATCTCGTGATAGGTCTGAATATACGGGGCCTGGTCTGCAAAGCTAAGGTTCCAGTTCTCTGCATTATGCAGATCGGCAAATCCGGCATCTGCCAGTGCACGGACCAGATTCAGATGAATGGCAGAGTTGTAATATGCTTGTGTGAGACGCTCGGGATCCGGCGTACGTGCCTCCTGCGTAAACTCGGGGGCATTAATATTATCTCCCCGGTACGACGGGAGCGAGACTCCATCACGAGTCTCTTCTGCCTCACTGCGGGGCTTTGCATACTGCCCGGCAAAGCGGCCAACCCGAATGACAGGCATCTTCAGACCGTAGATCAGGATCACACTCATTTGAAGCAGAATCTTGAGTCGATTCTTGATGAACTCCACCCTGCAGTCTTCGAAGCGCTCTGCACAGTCTCCCCCCTGCAGCAGAAACCTGCGTCCCGACGCTGCCTCACCGAGATGCTTTCGCAGAGCTTCAATTTCCCAGGAAGTTACCAGAGGAGGCTGCCGCCTCAATTGATCAAGGACAGTGGCAAGATGTGCTTCGTCCGCATACTCCACCTGCTGAATGGCACTTTTTTTGCGCCATGATTCAGGAGACCAGTGTAAATTTGATGTTTCCATTGATTTAATGAACGTAAAAGGGCAATGCAACGAAAAAGCCTGCACTATCGTTTCTCTTATACACCAGTCTCAACTTCGTACACGATTAAGAGAGCAAATATGAAGCATACAAAACTGCTGGGATTCGGACTAATTCTGGGAATGCTTTCCCTTGGGTGTGACTCCGGTGGCCCTGGCAATAATGACCCCGAAACCGGCGTACTGATTCTGACCGTGAACGATTTGCGCCCGCTTCCCGGAGACTACCACCTGGAGGCATGGATTACAACCTCAGAATTGACAACCGCGTCCATAGGAAAATTCACGATTGGATTAACAGGGAAGCTCCTGAATCTTTCCGGCGAGGAGATTATGGCAGGGAGGTTTGAGGTTCCCTTCGCAGTTGACAGTGCTCGCATAGCCTATATCACGATTGAACCCCCTGGAGACGCAGATACTTCTCCTTCCAACACCAGACTTATGGGTGGCTTGTTCGTCGAAAACACCGCAGAACTTCGAATCACTGATGTGGAAGGAATTGAAGATGAGCTGATTCTTGCCCGTGGGAATTATATTGTAGAAACCCCTACCAATGGTTCTGAATCGTCCGAACAGAGTGGCATATGGTTTGTGAACCTGACAGCAGGTCCTCCTGCACGGGGATTGCAAATCAAGACTCCCATTCCCGGTTGGAAATACCAGGCCTGGACAGATGCGGACGGCATTGCGCTCAATATGGGCATCATCACGAATCACAGCCAGTCGGATGACTCCAACATTTACAGCGGCCCGCAGCCGGGGTATAATTTTCCAGGAGAGGATTTTCTGGTCAACGCGCCGGATGATCTTATATTTCCGCTCCATGTGGGTGGTGCCCGCGTGACGGTATCTCTTGAGCCCGACCCTGATCCTGACCCGGGGAGATCACAGTTTATACTTCTGGAGAATACTGTTCCTGAGTCAGTGGAGTCCAACACAACCTACAGCCTGATCAATCGAACCAGCGAATGGCCTACGGCAACCATTTTCATACGCTAGCGGGCAGTTCACTGCAATAGTGCTGGCTGTCTTTGAAAGAGAAATTCTTGCCCCGCAAGGCACCCTATCAGGCATTTTATTCTGGCATGTCATTATCCTCTGCCAGTGAGTTGTCGTACTGATTGTACCCCAAGCCGTGCACATGAGGCTCCTTATTGAGGAGATTTCGCAGGTGGTGAAGTTCATCTGCATCCCACCCCATTGCCTTGGCGACAGCCTCATCCCACAGTCTCCGCACTTTACACTCTCCGTCCCGGTACTGAGGTACTATCTCATTCTTAGTCAGCTCCCAGCAATCTGCCAGGATTCCGATGATACGGTCATCCTTAATGTCAGGAATGCGTAGTTTTTCAGATTCACCTGAACTATAGGTCGGAAAGGCAAGCATTTTCCCAGGATTCCTCATAAGCTGTAATCTCCCTGCGGTTGAATTGATAAATACTGCCAGTGCTAATGCTTGCTTTGCCGACAATCCAGTGACAGGGGTCCAGCTGTTACCGATATACTTTTGTTTATCTGCAACTGCAGCCAGACGTGCAGAGCTGGTCCCCTGACCCGCGGTAACCAGAAGATACCCCGCCTTCTCCAGAATTCTGTCCGTTATCGGGTGGACATCCTCGCTCCACAAGTCTGTGCCCTGCCCTAACTTCTTAGATATCCAGCACTCATCAGGCTGGCTCCGTATTGTTTTTTGGGCATCTGCTCCCTTAGACTTCAGTATGGGAAAACTCCCCGGAATGCCGGCAACTGCGCGCTCGTAAGAGCCGCGCAGTTGCCGGCCTGTCGCATGAACCGACAGGCCAGCGTCCTTGATACTGCTCATATCTGGGTGGTTTGCGTATTTATAAGATGCCTCTGCTAATTCAGATGATCGCCAGACTGCCGGGGTCCAGTCTCCCCTTGCCATACGCTCAGAAGGCCAGTAAGACACTTCCCCCCAACCGTTTGATATGGAGCCTTGGGCACAGTCCAGTAAACATCTGTGAAACTCCTCTATCCCATTCTCGTCCGTGGGAAACTTGTCCAGACAGATAAACCTGGTAGACGGCTTCGGGCCTTCTCCTTGGTAACGTTGCATCACAATAATGCTTTCGTTAAGTCCAGTATTCTGACTCAGATTGACATTCCTTGGTTGATGACAGGTAAGAACTGTATGGATATGAAATCTCCCCGCAAGTAACTTGCGTTTGTTTAGAGCGGAGCTGGCTGACAAGGCAACAGTGGGGTTGATCATCGTGACTATCCCGCCAGAAGACTTTTGTATGTGATCAGCAAGAGCTACAAAAAGCGGCTCAATGGAATTCTTGTCCGCAAATCCCTTCAAATCTGGATCCGCATTTACCAAAATCGCTTCCAAAGCGTCCGTGCGTTCTCGCAGATTCCTCTGTATGTTTTTTTCAAACTTCTCCCCCATGTTTTCGCGATTTGTAAATGGGGGATTCATGATAATGATGCGGGCATTCCGTAGCTCGTCCACGACCCTTTCTATGGCTGCATCATTTGACTTCCAGATATTCTGTACTCTCAACTCCTCATCCCCCATCCCCAGGTCTTGTCTGTTGACTATATCATTCTGGAGCAGCAATTCAAGTGTTCCCGCAGCAACCTGATCTTGATGTGGGTATTTCTGTGGTCCATATGGCATCCAGTGCAATCCCATTTTCCTGTATTTGATATTTCGTGTACTGGCGGTTAATTGCGAGGCGGCCAGTTGCAGAGAGACCGGATTAATATCCATTCCCTTGATGGTATCCTCTACTGCGAGCTTGTGCAGATCAGATATCTTGGCATCATCTGCCCCCTTTTCCCGCGCTCTCCTCTTCATGTCAGTGAGCATAGCTGCCAACAGGGTACCGCTCCCGCAGGCCAAGTCAACGGTCCTGTGTTCTCTCCATACCTGGTCATCATCCCAGTCCACATCACCGCAGGCATCCAGTGTTAGTCTGGCAGCAATGGACGCTGCTAACGGGCGGGTAAAGAATGCGCCATCGCTGGCCTGATTGCCCATAAATTCATTAAAGACAGGTCCCGCATGGTCAGCTCCCATGTCCGCATAGACAATGGCAATTTCTTCGGCGGATTTGGCAATATGGCGCAAAGCTCTCTCTAGTCCGACTGTCTTGCCTGTATTTTTGGCAGCGTATATCGCCTCCAGTGCTGGTTTTAGCACAGGAATGAAGTCATGCTTATCTCTGATACATTTCCATTGTGTGGACAGTTGATCCACTATATCGGTTGCATTCTTGATCTCCGAGAGATTGCTGACAGGCAGCCAGTTGCCCACGGCGATTCGCTGGTGTAGCATCGCAGCATTCATCATAAGCAAAGCTGCGACATTACAACTGTCATTCCTTTTGCCTTCAGCCAGGTTATCCATTTCAAAATGCCTGTTCAGTGCGGACTGCAGCTCATCGTCTCTCAGATGTCTCCCAGCTTCCAGTACGCATTCTCGCAGAATATTCAGATCGCGATCCACCTTGTTCCCCTTCAGTCCTGACCTGGTCAACAAGTTTACACTGATGGCCCGGATGCTCTGGGACATGACATCCCTGAACAGTTCTGGAACATCTTCCCGCTTCCTCGTCTTCTTCTTTTTTCGCTTGCGGGTATGCTCCAGGCGAACCCCTTCGCCCTTATTCACCATCCGGGCGGCCTTCTCCCGGGTTTTTCTGATGTCAATCTCCACAAGTGTCTCCCCCGATTTGCGACTCCTCCGAACAGGGGCATCACGCCGGGTTTCTACACTGCCATCAGCTTTTTCATGCGTGGTTTGCAAGGTGTGGATATGGGAAAGGGTAACGGTGTCCGGTGACAGATTTTCCGATTTTGCCCCCCCCCCCCATTTTTTTCTTCTGACCTCCCGGCCAGCTCACTTAGAGGGCGTAATCCCAAATCCTTGGGGCTAGATTTATTCTCTACTACCTGCTCCCCCGCTCTCTGAGCCTCTCCCGGAGGCCCCACATGGTAGTAGTGGCGAATACGCTTTGTATCTTGACTGGCTACGCTGACTGCCGTAGCTACAGTTTCCCTCGGTTTCGGGATGCGCAACATGATCAACTCTGCCAGTTGGTCCTCAATTCGCTCGTCATGGGCACGCAGTGCCATCAGTATTTGCCCCAATTCTTGCCATCCGTCTTCCTTTTCACTGGTCTGCAACCATTCTTCTGGGTCTGCATATGGTGGAATCACGATAGGACAGATGATGTACCCCACCTCCTTTCCGGGAGAAGTTCGCATGGCACGACCTACTGCCTGAATTACATCAATCGGGCTTTTACGTGGCTCCAAGAAAGCCACTGCACTCAACGATGGAGTATCAGTTCCTTCTCCAAAGATACCAACATTGAGGATGCCATAAGGCTCCTCCGCGGTAGCTCCAGCCAGTTTTACCTTGGCCTGCTCGCGCCTCAGAACATTGGATGTGGCATCCAGATGTTCCAGTTTGTAGTCGGAAGCCTGGCGGCCAGGAAGATTCTCATCCAGATATTTTTGAATCCATTCCTTAACAGTTCCAGATTGAAGATCTTCCTTCATATTTCTGGACTTATCCACCGTATTCATAAAAGCGATGCAGGAGTGAATATCCACTTGCACCTCTTCATCATCATCCTGCCGGATTGCATTTCCCATGGCAAGAGCAAAAGCCAATCCGCGGATATAATGATCGGAGGTCAGCGGATTGCGTCCTTTGCTTCTTGTATTTCTGGCAAGTTCATTTGCCGCTTTATAGGCTTCAGAATCATTGATGCCAATCGCAATAATACGATAGTCTGACAGCCACCCATTATTCACGGCATCTACATAGCTTCGTCGGTAAATTTCTACCCCAAACACACTTTCATCATCCATGGAGCGGACAATCCATTCTGCATTCTTGCGCCGGATTTTGCTTTGCCCAAACACCTTGGGCGTAGCGGTCTGATACACGCGGTATGTGGAGGGAAACAGATCGTTATCGTGACAGATGGTGAAATTTCTCAGTTTCTCATTTATGTCAGGCTTCCTGTTTTTGCGTAGTCCCGCCGTCCGGTGGGCCTCGTCGCATATCATAACACGGGCAACAGTTCCCGTATTGCGCAATGCTTCCGCAACGCGATGTCCACTCTGATAGGTGCCTATGATGATTCCGATCCCGTCACGATAACGCTTTGCCTCTCTTACCCATGCACTAATTTCTTCAACATTGGTGGTGACTGCACCTTTGATGACCGACGCACTCATATTACTGCTGTCAATGGTAGGATCCTTCACTGTGTCTCGGCTTCCTTCTTTCTTCGGATCGTATCCAGCTGTTTCATCGGAGCAGACAGCCAATATTTTAATACTGCCTACTGCATTTTGCAAATACTCTCGCCTGATCTGGGCAACTAAAGCAATAGATGGGCACAGTACGATGGATACATCTCCGAAATGAGACAGATTTTCGATGATACGTAGCGAAACACGAGTTTTGCCTGTGCCGCATGGCAGAATGATTTTGCCCCGTGCCTGCCCTTTTGGCAATCCTCCACTGTCACTCTTCTCATGTTTTCGAAGGATGCTGATGGCTGAGGAAACAGCCTCGTCCTGCATTGACTGCCTGGTCTGGATTGACTTATCCAGTGTGTCTGGAGGGGAATGCGGATCAGCCTGATTTCCCTGCCTCTCACGCTGCAGGTCGGTGTGGAGATTAACTGGTTTGATGGGCCTGTCCCGGTGACCAGGCAGACTTTCAATGTTCCGACTCAGGTCAACTCCTCCATTGGTAACCAGCCAGCGTTCCACCCAGAAATCATCAGCAGACATTGCGATGAACTTGTCCAGTTCGCTTTTACTGATTCTTCCACCATGTCCCTGCTCGTCCAGTTGCCTTGCCTTACATTGAATCGCAATGTGTTTCCCATCACTACGGCGGATGGCCACAACATCAATACCCGTATCTTGGCCTGTGGTGTTGGAGTACTTGTCAGGCCTGTCATTCCAGTCATGCCATGCATAACACTTGACGATATCCCACTCTTTTATGTAGGGGGCAACGATGATGGTAAGTTTTTCTAGCCACTTTCCTCCGGTTTTTTCACGACTGGCCTTTTCCAGTGTCAAGGTGGCCTCCTCAATAAGAGTGTGTGTATCCTGCGATTCTTGTGATTTCATTTTTTGACTGTGCAATTAAAGGGACCTGTGCAGCAGAATCCGCATGGTCCAAAACTTCTGTGGGATAAAGGACTGGCCCTTCTAGCTCTCCGAAAAGGTGGAACAAGAGTGTATGTCAAAGTACTTAGACTCTCCTCTGTGGGCATGGTGCTAGTTTTGGTTGTTTTTCGCCAGATATTCTTGCTCTGTCTCGGTCGTATTCTGTGAAGAGGATACATGTTCCCAGAGGGTGCACAGATGATGGCATGGTTCGATTTGTTGTTGGGCAGACAGAATGGGATCCCTCCCGAACTATCCGCAGTTTTAGTTTTAGTCAAACGAAGAACAACCAAAAACTGCACCATGCCGAAGTGGTTTCTGCTTCCTGAACATGTTTTGGTATGACTGCAATTATTGCGGATAGAGGTTCAGATTGATTATCTTACCAGACTCTTGCAAAAATTCCGTATGACGAAGAAGTATCGCTCTGAGAGTGCTTAAAAGCACATTGGGTAAGATATGCAAATGTTTTTGCAAGAGCCTCTTACTTTTCAAGATGACGAAGCGGTTGACTGAACATATTTGCTTGTATCGTATATTGTTCGCTACAGACTTCTCGAAAGTAAGCAAGTAACAAAGATCCGATATGGGAGACCACAAACCCTCCTTATCGATACATTCCCCTTGAACATGAATACTCAAAAACTTGTATTAAACGGAAATCATAATTCACTAAAGATTATCAACGATGATGTATTGAGTACGCAGTTGGTCAACCCTGACTCCATAGATCTGATTATCACCTCGCCACCGTACAACGTAGATATCAAGTATAACTCGAGTTCGGATAGTAATAGTTATACTGAGTACTTGTTCTGGACGGAAAAATGGCTTAAACGGTGTTTTAAGTGGCTTAAACCAAGCGGCAGAATATGTTTGAACATCCCTCTTGACAAGAACAAGGGTGGGCAACAATCAGTTGGGGCAGATATAACCACTATAGCAAAAAAAATCGGTTACGGTTATCACTCCACGATTATCTGGAACGAAGGTAACATATCAAGAAGAACTGCTTGGGGATCGTGGATGTCTGCATCCGCCCCATATGTTATTGCACCTGTTGAAATTGTCGTTGTGATGTACAAAGATCAATGGAAAAAAATAATACCTGGTGCAAGTGACATATCAAGAGATGAGTTTATCAAGTGGACAAACGGCTTGTGGACTTTCAACGGTCAAACGAAGAAGGGTGCGGGAGGACATCCAGCAGCTTTCCCCGTTGAACTGCCCAGGCGTTGTATCAAGTTGTTCAGCTATGTTGGCGATACAGTTCTTGATCCATTTCTTGGGTCTGGTTCAACCTTGATTGCAACAAAAAAACTGGGGCGCTACGGTATCGGCATTGAGATTGACGAGGGGTATTGTGAAGTGGCTGTCAAGAGAACCAGTTTTGATCAACATTTAATGCTTGAATGTGATCCTATCGGAACCTAAATTCTGGAATTTTTGGTTCTATCCCGATGAATCACAGGCCCACTTGCGGGTAGTGGAACCATGGTGATTGCAACAATTGATCATGGATTACCATACTTGCCAAATGACCTTTCAACTGAACATCAAACAATGCTTTACAAGAAGACATTAAAATATGAATCCCCGAAGGTGTTCGCCATCTAGCAAGTTTCTGCAAAAGAATGCGAAGCAAAATACAAGGGATATCTGAACGAAACAAGTCATTCCAGATTTACAATTGCCTCCTCGAAAACATAGACTTTGATACACCTAGCAAGTTTATCCAGGAAGCCTTGATTGATGGGTACGTGAAAAATTATCCTAGCATTCCATCAGTCAATGGAAACGTATTCGAATACTGTGTTATTGAGTGCTTGATACAAATGAAAGTTACCCCTTTCTATTATCAAGCATCTATGTCGTTTATTCCGAATGTAAAATTTGACATTGTCTGCTATAACGAAATTTCTCCGGTAGTTCTCTCTTGTAAAGTTTCATTGCGCGAGAGATGGAAGCAAGCTGATCTGGAGGGACTGGCGATCAAACAGGTTTACAGAAGATCCAATGTCCACCTGATAACCGCATCTGAACACGAACAATTCAATCTTCAGAAAAAGATTGAAGCTGGAAATGTTAGTGGACTTGACTCTTGTATTTTGGCGCAGAGTCCTGAATTTGACAGACTCTTATGTGATCTGAGAAAGCCGAGTTTTATTGTTGCAAAAGAGATGAATCCCATTCAAAGAGGTAAACTGCACAACTGCCCATTCTCCTTTAATGGATCACTGTGATGCTTGAAACGGTTGCCTGTACGGAGACATTCACACCAGCCCCTTTCAAGGAAACGCAGTCAGGGCATGGTGCTGGACATCCTGCCCTGCCCGCTTCCTATTCAACATCTTCGGTCTGACCAGAATTCCGCAAATAGTATAGTGCGGGCAACTCGCGGAGTTCATGGGCGATATCCAGTCCATAGCCAACGATAAACTCTCCATTGGAAATAAACCCCGCATAATCCACTTCAACAGGACTTCCCGCTACCTTTACCAGAGAGACAGTCGTGACAGATTTCGGGGTATGCCTGGCAATCTCCCGGCGCATATATTCGAGGGTTTGCCCAGTATCTACAATGTCCTCCACCAGAATGACATGCTGATCGTGAAGGTCTATAGTAGGAGGCATGATCTCCCGTACGGATTGACTGCTCGCAGTACGGCTTCCATAGGAACCTAGTCGCCAGAAATCAACCATGCAGGGCAGCTTGATGGCACGGACCAGATCTGCCGTAAACATGAAAGCCCCGTGCATGATACCAATGACGACAGGGCGATTCCCCTGATGAACACTCGTCAGAATCTCCCCCAGTTCCTGAACACGGACCGCAATAGCATCTGCATCCTGGAACAGTTTCAGGTTCCTGCCATGAATGAGATCAACCTCGCGCAAAACAGAGTCTGGCATATCTTCGGGTAGATTCCGTGATCCGAAACTCATGGGACATCCGACACCCTACAACCCATGCAATATCATCTCCACTGCAGACTACGGGCACATGTGCACGTCGGGATGAGGGAACCGCGGCATCGGTCAAGAGATCACTCACTTTCTTTGTCCCATCCATTCCAAAGGGGTGAATCCGGTCTCCTGATTTCCAGCTGCGAACGGTCAGGGGAAACCTCAGCATTTCCGCATCAAGCCACACCACATCTGGATCAGAAAACTCTGCAGGCTGTGCTGTTGTCACGCGAAGCCAAAGCTGGCCTCCCGGAACAGAAACCGGACTGGAATCCGAAAAAAGCTCCTGCTTTTGTACAGGCTGATTCATAGCCAGGTCTGCAAAGGCAAGATGGCTGTGATCCCGCCAGACTGCTCCTCCACCTGTTTCAATGCGTTTTCCTGGCTGTGCGTTGATCAAGCCCATGATTTTTGCAGCCAGTGCTGCATCCGCAGGTGCATCCGGCATCCATGTCCGCAGTCCCTCAATCACCAAACGATGTGCAAGCACCTCTGGCAACCCCTTTAAATAACCGATATTCAGTGACTGTCCCTCGGAGGCTGCAGCAAAGTGCTCCTGAATCATTGGAATGATCACCTGATCTGCCCACTGCCTCATCAGGCGGGAGCTTCGAGCCAGTGCCTGCGCATTCAGGTGCGGGAGCACATTCAGGCGCATTCTGGACCGCAGATAGGTGTCATACTGGTTGCTGACATCTTCACGCCAGCGAAGCCCCCTGCCTTCGGCATAGGCACGAATGGAAGCTCTGCTTTCGGCAAGCAACGGCCGAATGAGTGCAACCTGATTGTTCAGAGACCGTCTTGGACGCATCCCGGCAATTCCTTCTGGCCCCGTCCCGCGATTGAGATTGATCAAGAGAGACTCGGACTGGTCATCCCGGTGATGTCCCACCGCTACCGCAGAAATCCCGCACTCCATGGCGGTTTTGGCAAACAAATCATATCGAAGCTCCCGGGCAGCCATCTGTATGGAACAGCTTGTACTTGTGGCATGAGAACGGGCAGGAGCCTGATGAACATGTATATTCACATTTCGACGGGCACACAGTTCCATTACAAATGCCTCGTCCTCATCCGAATCGCTCCCCCGCAGTTGAAAATTAACATGAATCACCTCGCACGCATATTCCAGTTCTTGCAGAACATCAAGAAGCACAACCGAGTCAATTCCTCCACTGACTCCCACCAGGATTCGCTGTCCAGCGGATGCCTGGCCCGTACGCTCCATATAGGCGGATACTTGATCACACAGTGGGCTGCTCATCCGACTCTGTAATACGCTGGTCAAAACGACGCTTCAGCTCCTCAAGGGTTATGCGAATCAGCGTCGGTTTTCCATTGGGGGTGCGGTACGGTTCCTGGCATTCAAAGAGACGGTCAATCAGGGTTCTCATTTCTTCCTCGTTCAGCTTTACTCCTGACAGCAAGGCACCACGCATGGCAATGCTGCGTGCCATGTTTTCTTCCATTGGAAGAGGGTCCAGCTCCGTCTCGGAGTTCTCTTTATAGGCATCCAGAATGGACTGAAGAATTTCCTTTTCTGCACCCGTTCGGATATGCGACGGAACCCCCCGAACCGTTACTGTGCGATTTTCAGATATGGAATAATCAAACCCGAGAGCCCTTGCAAGCGAACCCAGCTCCTGCAAAAGACCGCAGTCCCGCTCTGTCAGACATATGAGGTGCGGAAACAGAAGCTGCTGCGACAGCCCCGTACCGGAACGCATATCCTCTATGGCACGCTCAAACAGTATGCGCTGGTGCGCAGCATGCTGGTCAACCACCAGAATCCCGTTATTCAACTGCGTAAGGATATAACTCTCCTGAAGCTGCCACAGGAAACCGTCCGGTCTGGGATTCGCCCCCTCAGGTACTCGGCTGGGCTCCACCTCGTAAACGATGGAAGTCTGCCGCCCCTGTACAGGCGGCAACTCATCCGCGCGTGGAGGCGGCCTCCACGAACCTGAACCTGTTCCCGATTCTTTCTGAAAACTTAAGGAAGAAACAGCCCCTGGATGTTGCGGAACCAGATCCGCAATGCCAAAGGCCCTCCGACAGGCAGCCTGCAAAAAATTGTATACCCCCCGGTCATCATCAAATCGAACTTCGATTTTTGAAGGATGAACATTCACATCCACATTTCTGGGGTCAACCGTCAAGAAAAGAGCATACAGAGGCTGTCTTCCCTCCGGGAGGATCACTTCATACGCAGATCGGATCGCGTGATTCAGGCTGGGGCTCCTTACGGGACGACCATTCACAAACAGATACTGATCTTTTCGGGATTTTCGGGCATGCTCCGGGTGTGCCAGAAACCCCAACACGGAGATATAGCTTGTGGATTCCTCTGCTGGTACAGTGTGCTGAGCAATCTCCGAGCCAAGAATTGCGCGAAGACGCTCTCTGAGTGCATCCTGGAAGTTGTCTGCGCGTGAGCCAATAAGCCGGTATACATCCTGCCTCTCGTGTTCCAGCCTGAATGTGGTCCACGGATTTGCCAGTGCACAGGCAATGAAGACATCCGAAATATGCCGGAACTCCGTTGCTGGTGCTTTCAGAAAACTCCGGCGTGCCGGAACATTGAAGAACAGATTCCGAACAGCAATGGTTGTGCCCTCCGTTGTAGCACATGGGGAAGTTTCCAGTACCTGCCCGCCTTCAATGCGTACCTGTGTACCCTGTGCATCTTCCTGTCTTTTTGTTTTCAGTGAAACCTGTGCAATCGCGGCAATGGAAGCAAGTGCTTCGCCTCGGAATCCCAGGGTACGAATATTTTCCAGATCCTCCGCCTGCCTGATCTTGCTGGTTGCATGGCGTTCAAAGCACTGGAGTGCATCCTCCAGACTCATGCCGCTCCCGTTGTCCTTGACCTGGATAAGGTTGCTGCCAGATGCTTTGACCAGAACAGAAATTTCTGTGGCACCTGCATCAATCGCATTCTCAAGCAATTCCTTGACTGCGGATGCAGGACGCTGAACGACTTCACCAGCGGCAATCTTGTTCGCCAGCTCAATCGGCATGCGCTGGATTTGTGCCATGTGCTCCGCCGATTTAACGTCCGATTACGTTGTAAATGTACAGAGCTGTCAGAAGCAGTCCCGCAAGATAAAAGAGGGCAATCGGACTGCGGCGACGACGGACACGGCTCTGGATCCGCATGCGGTGCTTCAGATTCTCGTCTTTGCGAGGGTCATAGTAGCGCGGCGTATAGTCAAACCGGCGAGGCTTGGGCTTGCGCCCGAACAAAAGGCTCATGTCAGGGCTATCTTACAATAAAAGTGATGTACATGTACGCCAGTGGAGCGGCTACGATGATTCCGTCAAAACGATCCAGAACTCCCCCGTGCCCAGGCAAAATGATCCCGGAGTCCTTGACTCCGGCCACACGCTTGAATCTGCTTTCCGCCAGATCCCCGACCGCACCAGAGAGAGTACACACCATGGCAAGAACCATGAGATGAACGATTCCCAGCGGCACTGTCCCCGTCAAACTGAGCGTCACTGCTGCCAGAACAGCTCCGCCAATTCCACCAAGAAACCCTTCCCAGGTTTTGCCCGGAGAAATAGTGGGGGCCAGCGGATGATTTCCCCAGAAAGAACCTGTAAAGAACGCAAAAATGTCACTTGCCCAAACCATAACCAGAACTGTAATGGTCAGCACCATAGCTTCTTCCGCACTATACCCTTCAATTGTACGCAGATCCGTCAAAAAAGCTAACAGGGCTGTGGGATAAACGGCACCCGAGAGTGTTGCTCCAAGGCGCATCAATGGCTGTTCGGTTTTCGTGAATGTGCACCACAAAACAAGGCCGACAACAGGAACCGCAGTCAGCAGAAAAATATCTGGCACCAGTGCTCGCAGACATAGTCCTGCCCCCACCAGCAATCCTGTAATTCTCCACGCTTTGACTCCGCATCGTTCATAGAGCTGGTACAATTCAATCTGTCCCAGAAGTGCAATAATCAATACGACAATTCCAAAGTACCATGGCCCGAGCCATGCAGACCCCACCAGCAAAGATGCCCCAATCGTGGCCGTGAACAGGCGTGTCAAGATCTCTGGCATCCCTCCCCCTTGACAACTTACTGCTCCTTTAGGGCTGCCTGTGACAATTCCTCATCGGTAAGGGGCGGTTTGGATAGCAACTCGGATGCCTCCTTTTTCATGGATTTTGGGACCATCACCTTTACTTTTGCCAGATAGCCGAACGTGAGGTTGAACGCATGATCGCGCTGGTTCAGAATGACCGCAGGGATATCTGCATCCTGCAGGCGGGCATGGACGAGAGAGGCTTCATAGTCCGTCCCGGAGCGAAAAACTTCTGTCCAGTCAGTACTGTCGTTTCCCATGACCACTGTGAATGATTAGAATACAAAACAGGAATCCGATTCCACCGCCAATAATGATTGCCCACGGAATGGTTTCAGGATCAGAAACAGATTCCGGCCCCCATTCAGATACGGCCAGCATCAGTGCGTTGTTCAGGAAATGGAGAATAATCGGAATCCACAGACTTCCCGTGCTCCATGCAATATACGCAAAGAAACATCCCAGCACAGCCAAGGGCACCACCTGTGTTAACCGCAAGTGAAACAAGCCAAACAGAATTCCGGTCAAAAGGATTCCCCCTGTCACCCCCATCGCTCTCTCCGCACGTCGCTGCATGAATCCCCGGAAAAACATTTCTTCAAACAGAGCTGGTGTTACGGCAACAAACATCAGGCTTGACCAGAAATTCCCTTCCCCGGAAGCAAGCCATTCAATGAGTTCCATCTGTTGATCCTCCATCCTCTGGAGTGCTTCCGGCAGTGGAAGCTGCTCATTCAGGATGCCCAGCCCCAAAACAACGGGAAGGAGGAAAAGAAAACTCAAACAGGACAGGATCAGATCTTTGGGGGCGAAGGCTTTCATTCGCAGGTAATGCAGAGGGCGGGAAGAGTCTAGCCGGCTTGCAAGGAGTGCAATGCCGCCAAGTCCCAGTGCAAGACCGACAGCATTCGCTCCCAAAAGTTCAGTTCCATACTCCGCAAGAAGGGGCTGCTGGTTTGCCAGAAGGTCTTGCAGACTGGCACCCTGCAACCCAAGAAAAAGAAATGAACAAAGAACGCCAGTCAGCTGATAGGCAATGATCCCGATGAATACCCACAGAAGCAGTACAGCATAGGACGGCCAACTCCCTGATACACCGTCAAAGAGACCAGCTTTCCGCCCGCCTGTACCCCAAATCGGTACATCCCGAGATGCTGCAGTACCATCCGCAAACTCAGATTTCTCGCTGCTCATGGAAACGTTTTGGGGCTGTTATACATTAGAGCAGGCATGCGCCCGTAGCTCAGCTGGATAGAGCGTCTGCCTCCGGAGCAGAAGGCCAGAGGTTCGAATCCTCTCGGGCGTACCCCTGCCGGATAATATCATTCCTGAGTTGTCCCTCCGACGATGCAACCACAGTAGCTACGGTCGCATCCCCGGTCACATTGCAGACCGTTCGGCACATGTCCAGGATCCGGTCAACTCCCAGAATCAGTGCAATCCCTGCTGCAGGAACACCAACGGACTGCAAAATGATGATCAGCATGATAATCCCTGCACTGGGCACGGCAGCAGTACCAATGGAAGCGAGCACAGCCAGAAGAATAATTTCAAGTTGATCCATAAATCCAAGTGCAATCCCGACGGTCTGTGCAATAAACACCGCAGCAACTGCCTGATAGAGGGCAGTTCCATCCATGTTGATCGTAGCTCCCAGGGGCAAAACAAAAGAAGAAACCTCTTCGCTAATCCCGAGCTTGTTCTCCGCACAGTCCATTGTAACCGGAAGGGTTGCACCGCTTGAAGATGTGCTGAATGCCACCAGTTGTGCGGGGGCAATGCCAGCAATAAACTGTTTCAGACCAAGAGGGGTGAAAAATCCGATAATAGACCCGTAGGTAATCGTCACATGCAGTACAAGACCGGCCAGAACCACGATCATATAGTATCCGAGTGCTCTCAACAGTCCCCATAATTCATTCAGATTATCCCCGGAGATCAAGCTGATCGTATCGGCGAGAAGGGCAAATACGCCAATAGGCGCAATCCACATAATGATTTCTACAATCTTGATCACTGCTGCCGTCAGGCTTTCAAACAGCTTGAGAAGTGGCTGTGCTTTCTCTCGGGGAATCAGAAGCAGTGCGATCCCGAACAAAACGGCAACCAGGACCACCTGCAGCATATTTCGATTGTTTGAGGCTGCATCTGTGATATTGCGGGGAACCATGTCTACAAATGCCTGAAGCGGCCCTCGCTCTTCGGCAGAGGCAGCACTCTCCTGACGAGCTTCTGCCCTGTCACTGTACTCCGCTTCCAAGTCAGTACGTACTTCGTCTGGAACCGTATCCCCCGGGCGAATAATGTTCACCAGGATCAATCCGATAATCAAAGCCGCAACTGTGGTCCCAATATAAATTGCGATTGTTTTTCCCCCAATACGTGCCAGTTTGCGTGTATCCGACAGTGACGCAATTCCTGTAATGATAGATCCTAGAACGAGAGGTACTGCGATCATAAACAGTGCATTCAGAAAGATATCCCCGAATGGACTGATCCATGCCTGGGTAAATTCTCCCCAGCCCATGGCAGCGGACAGTATCCCGTACCCCAGCCCGAGAAAAAGTCCAAGAATAATCCAGAAGTGCAACTGTTTGAGCCAGTTCATTTGAAGATTTTTTTGCTTGATTGAAGGAAATGCAACTGTTTGAATCAATATAAGCACTGCAGAGCATACGCCTGCCATACTCTGGATTACCGGAGCTTTTGCGGTCTGCTCCTGGAACCCAGAGTAAAACGCAGTTGCGGTGCCATATATGTTCCGCCGTGAATATCTTCCAGCAGTCCAAAGCGCAGGTGTACACGGCGATTATGCAATCTGGCGAATATGGCCGCGTCTATGGCAGCAATCACATGATTGGCGACAAGCAGCGTTGTAATGCGGGAAGCTCTCCGCAAGTATGTATTTGCACTGGCATGGTCGTCCGCGTAGCGATAAAACCTTTCCGATACATTTGGCCTGGTATTCCCCGATGCCCCGGCTTCTGGCTCAATAGATGCAATGAACTCCCCGTTTTCATCAATCCAGGTAACCCGGCCCTCTCTGGTCAAAGCAACATAATCACCCCATCCCGGAGCATACTGAAAGTATTTTCCGATCAGTTCATAGTACTGTTGCTCACCAAAAAATGGCAGTACATGCGAGAAGGCGGCACCTGTCTCCCCATGATACACCGCCCGCTCAAGCCGTCGGATATCCTGAAAAAGCGAGTGTACAGCCAACCGTTCGGACGGAGTCCAGGTATCCGGCTGGGAAAATTTGATCCCTGCAAGGAGTACCGGAATATCCACAGGAAGTGCATTGACCTGCCGTGCATTGGGCAGCTGATTCAGATACTTCGTGTAGTCATTCAGCCAGTGTGCATACTGGACGGGACTCCAGTGAGCATGCGCCTGCGCTTTGTATGCATCCCGTCCGTTTACGCCCTGTTTGCGCCAGGATGTGTAGAGTACAAGTACCGTGGCTTCTGCCGCAATGGCAACCGCAGCTTTCATCCAGTCACGGTTATACACCTGCCCTGCCCCCGGAATGACCGCAGACATGCCGAACGCCAGAGGAACACTGCGCCTGGGGCTTGAAAACAGGCTCTCCAGACTATCCGCACTCGGTTGTGCTTGCACATGATGAGTGCCAAACAGTAGACCCAGCACAAGCAGGACATACCTCATGCTTACGATTCCAGTGCAGCCAGCCATGGAGTGACCAGTCCCTCAAAGTATGCAAAATTGCCCGCTCCGCGAAGATGTTCACGTATGATCCCCTCGGCATCAATGACATACGTGACAGGCCGCCCGTTTGCCAGTTCATACCGGAACGATGCCGGCAAATCCTCGTGTCTGACATAACCGGAAACCGTTTCCCGAGGCAATAGATCGGTATACAGCTGCAGCTCCTCCAGCTTCTCATCCGAAATGGTGATCACCACCAGCCCCCTGTCCCGATAGGCGATCTGCAGTTCATCCAGTTCTGGCAGTTCCGTGATACACGGCTGGCACCAGGTTGCCCAGAAATTTAACAGAACCACACTCCCGGCAAAATCGCTGATATTCTTCGTTTCCTGACTGGAAACCAGCAGAAATTCAAATGACTCAACCTGGGATGATACGACAGCAAGATCAACATCCTCGTACTCATCCCCCTCATGCTTCAGGGAGGTAAGTGCAAGCGTCAGTCCTGACAGGCAAACAAGCAGTACGCACATGGTAGTGACCATCCACTGCATAGCCCCCCGAGGAACCGGGCGCGAGTTCCTGCGCAACACCATGTATACCAGCCCTAGTCCGACAACGATAAATAATGAGCAAAAAACCTGTATCAGTACCATGGAAATGAAATTGGCTACAAGTCAAACCCGAAGAGCATCCCAAAGTGCCACTGGAGCTGCTTGCCATAACGAACACTGGGCTGCGATGTGATGAACGCATCATCCAGCTTTACATCAAATGAATCAAGCCCGTAGGTTGCACTCACGAAGAGTGCCGTGGGCAAGAGATAATAGCTTCCCATCATCAGGCGAAATTCTGCCCCGACATCCCTGCGAATTGCCCGACTTTCCGGCTGGACCCTGGCTCCGTCCGCATACAGACGCATGAATGCCTTGTCCAGATATACCGGGCCAATCTGACGCTTGATATCCGGCAGAAGCGGGAAAGTCCATGCAGTCTGCAGCCACAGGGTTTCGGTGCCCCCCAGCCCGTAAAAGGGGTATCCCCGGGCTCCAGACATTCCTCCGACATAGTCATAGTAAAATGAATCCGCTGTCTTGCCAAGCACAGTGGAGGCACGCAACCTGAAGTGTAGTCCGTGCGATGTGCCATGTATTTGTCCCGGCAACCGGAATCCTCCTTCCAGATCCACTCGGAGCCGATGCAATGTGCTGGTGCCGTAAACGGGAACCAGTTGCCCGTCCCGAACATCAAATTTTCCCAGAAGTCTGCCTGTCTCCTGCTGATAGGAGGCAGTCAGGCGGACACCGGTGCGCATGATGTCCGATTCGCGGTGCGGACGCAATAACTCAAGATAAGCATTCGCCAGATAGCTGCGTCCGATATAATAGCGTGACGAGGTGCTGGGAACCCAGTCTGCCAGCTCTCTTGAATAAAAACGATTCGTTTTGACGCGATAGGGACTGTACCGGTATCCGGCTTCCAGTACCAGATAGCGGTTGACCTTGCTGCGCAGATAGATGTTTCCTTCCCAGAGTCCGTACGTCAGGTCTGCACTGGTTTTTTCTGGCAGACATGCTGTACAGGGATGTTCTTCTATGGACAGGCCGCTCTCCACCATGCGCTGAATATTGAAAAGCTGAATGGACAGTTGTGGGGACCATCGTCCAGGGAGCATTCGGAATCCTCTGGAGTAGTCAAACTGCAGAAATACATCTCGCTCCAGAGCCAGCAAATTCGCCGGGGCAAAAAACTGTCCGCCCTCATGCGATCCCGGGCCGACCATTAGCCCGCCAAACAGACTCATCCCTTCCAGAACTTCTCTGGACGAAGCATAGGCACCAAACTTGAGGTTTCGCCAGAAGGTCTCTGCCCTGCCCCGAATACGGCCTTCCAGTTCACGCTCCACATACTGATCCAGACGGATCACAGGCGAAACCGTAAAGCGGGTGAACGAGGCACTATAGGGAGACACATCCAGCGAATCAGCCCCGACGGGGATATCCTCCTCGACTGCCCCAGAAAGTTCATTGTGACTCAGCTCTCTGATGTCCGCATCACTTCGGGGAGTCGCATGCTGCGCCGTCTTCGCAGTAAAGTCAGGCGAAGTATAGATAAAATCAGATTCCAGGGGCCGAGGGGTTTCAAGCAGGGCAATCTTGTATCCATCCCATTTGTAGGTCGCATAGGCAATCGTCCCGTCTGATCTCTTGTCTGGCATAAAGGCACCTCCGATCACCTGCGTCAACTGCTGAGGAGTCTCTCCTTGCATTCGGTAGATATTGTAAATGCCATTGGCATCTGAAGCATAATACAAAACGCCATCTGCGATCATGGGAGATCGCTCATCGGCAACAGTTTGCAAGACAGGGGAAGGATCCGTACCATCCGCTCTGATCTTCCACAAATCGTTTCCATGGTCTCCCGGGGCAAGTCGCGCAAAATAGACCCATTCACCATCCCATGCCGGGCCACTCACCTGAGTGCCATCCAAAAATTGCGTAACTGGTTTTGTTCGGCCCGTCTGTACATCAAGGAGCCACAGATTACTGGTTCCATCACGAGATGTGACATAGGCAATCCTGCTTCCGGCGGCATCCCAGGCAGGCTGTGAGGCACGGGCATTTTCTGTGAGCTGCACAGATTTCTGTGTATCCAGATCCATCAGGTGAAGATCTGTATACAGAAACCCCTCAGGTGTCGTCTTGTGGCGAGCATAGGCAATTGCTTTTCCATCCGGTCTCCATGCCGCTCCCCCGCGAACCCCTGCTTTGATTCGATGCCCCAGGGAGCAGATATGATCTGCTGCTGCTACTCCCAGGTGATGGACTATGGCAGTGCCCCTTTTCAAGTCCCGAACATACAGACTTGCCCGGCTGAAGTGCTCCCCCTCATTGGAAATATACGCGAGCTTTGATCCGTCTGGCGAGAATCGCGGAAAATAATTGGCAAAGCCATGCGGTGCTATGATGGTTTCGGGTACGGGAGATATGGCAGCCGTTGCCTGTTTGTACGATTGTGCCAGTTCTTCCAGCCACTGTCTGTACACTTCTTTCCCGCTTGTGCCCGTTGCTAGTGTGATTGCCTTCTCAACACGCCAGGTATCCCATCGCCGCAAATTATCCGTGATGGCAGGCAATACAGCCGGTCCATACCTGTGTGCCAGATACAGGGTAAATGCAAAACCGTAGTTATAGACCCCCTCCCGCATCAGACTGCTTTTGGAATAAAAACCTCCCAGTTCGCTCAGGCTCATGCTTTCGCCTTCCAGGACCCGAGTCCGGAGCAGCATGTCCCGGTGCGAATCCCACTGGTCATAGTGGAAGTGTTCATGCTGGTACTGTGCTGTTCCTTCTGCCAGCCATGCCGGATTGCTCAGGCCGACAACTGGATAGCTTGCAAGCACATTGGGATACCCGTACAGAACATCCGGGCGGCGTACCTTTTCATAGTCCAGCACTTGCAAATACCCAAACGGCATGGCTCGCGGGAGCTTCATTGCCGCCTGGATCTGCACGATGTGTGTGAACTCGTGCGTGATCACATTACGTAACCAGTCGTGTGCTCCACGCAAGGGGGAGTCCAGTGCAGGAGCCCAGATTTCGATCTTGTTGTCAAAGAAGAATGCTGCCCCGTTGGAATAGTCCTCGTAGTCCTTGAGAATAATATGCACTTTGCCACCGGGTTCATACCCGTAGAGCTTTGTGATCGGCCCGTAGACCTCTTCGGCAATCCGTGCCGTCACCTGTGCCGAACGACTGGCACCATTCCCTTCCTCATCTGCGTGAAAAAGGACCACAAAATGCTCGGTCTCAATCTGGTACCAGTCAAGTGTTGGACGACTAAAATCCAGAAGGCCTGGGGATACCTGTGCCTGTGCACATGCGAAAGTTCCTGCCGTGAAAAGGATGCAGACCAGCCGTCTCATCGAATAATTGCGAGCCTGATCAGGCGAGAGTCTGTTGTCCCTGAAACAGAAATTGCCTTGACCCTTGCATAGTACACCCCGCTTGCAGCATCCGTATGCCATGAGATTTCACGAGGCACCCCGGCAGAGGTTGTGAAGCTGAATGAATCCGCCAGTGATCCCGCTGCATCTACAACCGTAATGGATACATCCGCATCCTCGCGAGTCATGCACCGAAAAAATGTGGAGCCGTCCCGAATCGGATTCGGCCAGTTATAGGTTTCCACCGGACTGAGAAGAGAGGAGGTCTCATCAGGAGGCGATTCCAGCGCGGCAAAGCCTGTATTTTGACTGTTACCATGCTTCTGTGACCATAGAATACGTTTGACATTACTGATCTGATAGCTCCTTAGAATGCCCTCTTGGGTTACAACAGTTAAACTGTCACTTGAAATATAGGGAGCAGCCCGCAGAGAATGCCCTGCAGATAAAGGGAATCCCGGTACAGAGGCTCCCCCCTGCTCCAAATCCAGGGCATATACATTTCCATCGGCTGCTGCCACAACGACCACAATTCCCTCCTCTGATTCATATACCAGCGGGGAACTGAGTGCCGGCGAACCGATCTGGACAGGAAACGGTGGAAGCAGTGCTCCCCCCTGGGAAAAGGCGACTGCATGGTTCCCGACAGTGGTAAGAATATCCAGAATTCCGTCCTGATCAAGATCGGCAATAGCAAGTGATCCTGAAAACTTGTCTTCTCCAAAATAGGCAGAAGCATCCACCTGAATGACCGAACCATCCGGCTGTAAAAGTATCAATTCCTCCGGGAGCGGAATCGCTCCCCAAAGTCCAGTGCGATCTCTCCCCATAACCGGATCCCCGGCATCATGATCAAGACGATAGGTCCAAACAGGAGAGCTTCCTAATGGCCCTGCCTGTGATTGCCCAAACACATACACATCTTTATCCGCAGCTACCAGTCCTGCTCCGCGGTCATTCATGTCATAGGAATGTGTTTGATTGCTCTTGGAGATTCGAATAACCTCAGAGCGATCCGTATTTGAGAATAAAACATAATGCGCTGTACCATGATGCACAACCGGGCTTTGCACAGGAAGCTGTGTCGGGAGCGCAATTGAATTGAGCAGGTTCAGTTGCTGATCCCGGATGACATACCTCTGGAAGATTGCATCCATACCACTTTCAGCATCTATACTTTCTATGCTTCCAGAACCGAAAGATGGCCGTACAGACGCATGTATCTTGCCCAGTCCCGGCAGCAGCACCTCTGTCCCCGTGAACACAGTTGAGTACCTGCCTGCACTGCTGATGCTACCTTCCGCATTGATGCGCCCGCCAAGTGAAACCATACTTGATTCCATTACCGTTCCATTAGTCTTCTTCTTGAAGGAAAAGTACATGACAGGTCCTGCTTCTGAGAAGTTTTCCAAAATCACAAAGCTGCTCCCCCCTCCGTTCGTTCTGCTGTCGGGAGTGGTATCCGGTCCAAATCGGTTCTCGTAGAGAGGCACCGTGCGCCCGGATGGGAGCGATACACTTGCGGGGTTCCCCGCAAAATAGAAATCAAAGGGAGACCCTATATTATCATCAAAGCCTATATCCTGTGCCCCATCTGCCTCTTCAATGTCAACTGCCAGTCTGCCACGGTCATTGTTCACGGACTGCGAGAACTGGCGCTCGTCAACATGCCAGATCAGGATTCCACCATTGTACTGATTCTTGTCTGCATCCCGTCCCGGCAAGGCATAATCATAGGAATTCACCTGTGTCACGACTCCTCCCTGAAATGCCTCTACATCAAACCGGTTAAAATCATCCCGTACTTCGGAAATGGTCTGAGATTCAATGGATCCGTTCCTGAATATTTGCATGACAAGTCCGCGGTTATCCGGGGTGCGAACACGATTTTCAAGCAAAAAGTACTCGGCCTGTGAAATTTCCACTTTCGCAACCTCCCCCGCCCGTAATTCATACGTCCCGGGGTTCTGGATTTTCTTTGGTGTTACCCATCCGGCTGCTACCTGTGTCCATGCACTGGGCAATGGCGGGAACAGGCCGCCATAAGCAAAAATTCCCAGAGGGTCCATCAGCCCGAATGGGCCAATCACGGATTCTCCCGTCTCCGTATTAAACAGATCGGGTACCCCCAAATAGCTCATGAAACTTGCTGCCAGAAGCCCGTTGATGGATAACTCCAGCAGATAGGCCTCATCGGTGATGGAGTTCACGCCGATTCGCGTCTCCGTGCGTGGAATGATGATGGAATGATCTACCGGAATCCCCTTGAATGTTAAACCTCCTGCTCCCGATTTTGTCAATAACTCCGAATTGATGAAGACGGAGGGAATATCCTGAGGAGTTTTGTTGAGCGTTGTCCCAATGAGTTTAATGTCA
The DNA here is from genome assembly GCA_965203305.1 of Rhodothermales bacterium. GTDB lineage: Bacteria > Bacteroidota > Rhodothermia > Rhodothermales > Bin80 > Bin80. The sequence goes on from OZ241874.1 coordinate 1,962,730, forward strand.
CGTCCGACCCCTGCATGAAACAGCAGGAGTGCCGTCTTTCCCTGTGAAAGCTGTGCCGGGTTAAATGTACTCACCCGCTCGGCTTCGGTCCATGAATCACGCACCAGCGCGGCCAGCTTGGCCAGTTCGGCATCACTCTCTGAATCCTCTCCAGTCGGGCTGTAGCTGGCCATTGGATTTGCCAGCTGGATGATTTCCGGGATGAGGAGCGTGGAAAGTGTTGTCTTGCCGGCACTTGCCGTCTGGATGTAGTGCTCCAGAAAATCAAGGTGCGCCCGAAAATACTCGGCATCATGGGGAAGCGGGTCTACCTTGGGAACAAGCGGAAATTCAAGCCCTGCAAATGTCCCGTCCCCGGTCGTGAAACGCGAGGTATCCGGCGCAAACTCCACACGAAGTGCCACCAGATTGTAGTGCGGGTCCGCCGGAGGAACAATCTGTGCGTAGGCTGGAGGCAGGGACAAGAATCCCAGCATCCATAAAGTGAACCGCCTCATCCCTGCGCGGAACTGGTCAGTGCTACCTCGCAAAGTTCAGGAGAAGCGAAAAGCGCATCGTGTCCGAGAGCGGATGATTCTCTTTCAGGGCATAGACATAGGAAAAATCAACCCCGACGATATTGTATCGAATCCCTGCTCCAAAGGTCATGAACTCCCGGTTTCCATTGTACGGATTCTCATAGAAATACCCTCCCCTGGCAGCAAACAGGTCATTGTACCAGTACTCAAATCCGACCGAAAGCAGGAGCTGATCCACGACCGACAGATTCCGCAATTCCTGCTTTTCACTGTTCGCTGCCGAGCTCATGATTTCAATGGGACTCCATGCGGTAAAGATGGCACGATAGAACGGATCCGAAGAGTATTCTTTCGTGCATGTCTCTGGATCTGTTTCATCTATGCATGTCTCATTCACTCTCTGCCGAACAAGAATTTTGGATACATCCGTCGCCAGTGTGATCTTGTTGTAGTCGTCAAAGTCCAGTGTCAGTGCCTGTCCAAAGCGAAACAGTGTGGGAATGGGATCTGCCTGCTCGCTGTCCGAATACTGAATTTTCGGTCCCATATTGGCCAGATTAAACCCAAGGTTGTATTTTCCAACCATATTCCCCAGATTGAAGGCAGGGAATTTGTAGAGGGCCGCAATGTCCACCCCAACGGATACCCCGGGCTGAGATTCCTGCGCCCCGACACTGACACTGGCAAGGTTCGAGCGGATCCAGCGGATTCCCGTGCCAAGAGACAGATTTCTGGTCACCTTGAATCCATACGAAACGCCAACGGAGAGATCATACGAGCGAAATGTCCCCAGTGGCGTATTCAACTCATCCCGGTGTTCGTGCTCGCCGAGATTGAGAAAGGTAACATGTGCGCCAACCGTTCCCCAGTTTCTAATATGGTGCTTGGCTACCAGATACTCAAAAAAGAGATCAGAGGTCAGTTCGGGAAGCCAGTTGCTGTGCGTGAGTGCCACTTCGGTTCCCACCTGGTCTGCCAGTCCGGCAGGATTCCAGAACAGTGCATTTGCATTGTCGGCGACTGCCACTCCCGCATTGCCCATGCCTGCCGCCCTGCTGTCGGGTTCAATCATGAGAAATACAACCGCTGCAGCACCCGTCTGTGCGTCAGCCTTCTGAACCAGGCTGCTGCCTGCAGCCAGAATCAAAAGTGTGAAAATGTTCAGAAATCTGAATGTTTGGCTCTTCATTGCTTCAATGATTGGATAAAAGAGTATTCTGTGTTGTGGTATTAACGTACAACTGCCAGCTTTTCGACGATCTCGGCAACATGCGTGGTTTCTGCTCCCGCAGTCTCTGCCCGTACTTTGTACAGGTACACGCCCGGTGACAGCCTTGCGTAATCGTTGTCCAGTCCATCCCATAAAATTTGTACGGGACCTGCTGGAAGTATTTCTTCTGCTTCCAATGTTCGTATGGGTCTTCCTGCAAGCGTATATACCCGCACCCGCACTTTAACCATTGTACCGGGTACCTGGTTGTGCTCAAAGACAAACCGTGTCGGGCCGGTTGTTGGATTGGGGTAATTGAATACATTTCGAATCACCAGCTCTTCCGTATCCGTTACGATAAAATCCAGAGTTGTTTCGCCAGAATTGTTCACAACATCCCATGCCCGCAAGCTAAGGGTATGTGCTCCGGGGGCAAGCGGCTCGTCAAAGGAATACGATACGGATCCTTTCTGAAACGAGTCTTCGTCGCTTTCGTAGAGATTTCCGATGTTGACGGCATCCTTTTCGTTTCCATCAAGAACGAGCAGCATTTCGTGTCCAATCCCTGCCCCAACGGTATTAATCCCGCTCTCATCATAAATGCGGGCAAGTACTTGGGGCCGGGGAGGTGCCAGTCCGCCGCTGGTGAAGGTTTCATCTCCCAGATAGAGTGCAATTTCCGGGCCTTTCACATCGTTGGCCACATCGTCTGCAGTTCCTCCAACGACGAACCGCTCTGTGTAGCCATTCATATGCCTTGAATTTCCTTTCGCATAGAGTGCAATTTTTCCAGACTGGTTTGTATATGATATGTCCTTCGGAACGACAAATCGTGAGGTAAACTCCCCGTTACTCACACTCGTACTGCCGCGCCATATCAGGTCTTCTCGCACTTCATAGTATGGCTGTGGCATATAGCGCAGCTTTTCTCGGGGGATCGGGACCTGCCTGAGTGCATCAAACACCATAAGGAAGACAGTACCATCAAAGGAAGTATCCCTTGAGCCATCCGGTTTGCGAATCTCGCCTTTCAGTTCAATTTTTTCCAGAGCACGCATTCGCCCTTCTGTGGTCTGAATCCCGGTTCCATTAATATGGGTGACTGTCGCATAATTGGCGGGCAGTCCCAGACGCAGTGTTGGATCTCCTAGCAGATTGAACTTGCGGTTATTGCCTTCGTACCCTACACGCCTGTTTTTTGTTCTTCGCAGGGCATCACCAAGGCGAGGGAGCAGATCATTGGACTCGCGCGTGAAGAGCTCTTCATTGAGTGCTACATTCAGTCCTACATTCAGTGTAGTCGCATTCCCGGATGTGTATACTGTACGTACGGTGGTCAGGAGCGCAATCGCACCCCCCGAAGCATTGAGAAGCAATTCCTCTGCCCCCGTTTGTTCATCCCCCAGATCCCACCGTCCAAATGAACAGGTTGCTGTGATGAATAATGGGAGGGTATCGTAGTTCTGCAGACTGCGGGAGTCTTCTACTGTGAACAGATTTTCCTGGGCCAGCCCTCGTTCTCCTCCATGACCACTGAAGTTTACCACGAGTGTTCCTTCTTCAATCGCTGATAACAAGTCCTTTCGTGCTTCTGGAATTTGCCAGGTATCCAGAAATTCTCGTGTGTAGGAGAGCGCATAAACCTTCTGCTGGTTAATCTCAGGAGCCAGTTTTGCCACCGAAGTAGCTACAACATCCGTGTTCTGGGTATGCAGATCGCGATCATCCTGCAGTCCTGCGGTTCCCGTTGGCCCGTCATCTGCAAGAAACAGATAGCGATTGCGCCACTGTCCATAGGTATCCTGACTCTCGTAATGTTCAATCTTGTTAATCATCAGCTGTGCTTCATCTACCGTATGCACAGTAAAGCGTCCAATCCCTATATCTACACGTTCGTTCAGACGCTCATCCGAGCCGGAAAATGTTCCTCGTGAAAAGGGCCAAAGTCCCTCATTGTCATCCAGCAGTCCATAGTAATCGTCTGTTGTGTAGGAGATTTCCGGATTCCATGATTCTTCCGTCTGAAACGGCGGAACCAGATTGGGGAATGTCGCGGTCTCGTCCAGATTCCGGTAGTCAAAATGTCCATCTCCAAACAGAAGAACATACTTCAGCATCCGCTCTGCATCCGGGCTTCTGTCATAGATGAATTTCAGGTAGTCCCTGATCCCTCGTATATCCTGTTGCCCACCTGAAAATTCATTGTATATCTGGGATATATCCACGACTTCAACGACCATTCCTTCCGTTCTTCGCCGATCAGCCAGAGCTTTTGCCTGTGTGAAGAACAGGCCTGGTGCAATAATCAAAAAATCCGGCCATGACTGAATGCCGTGCAAATTCTGGGCCGGAACACCGCATGCCGTGCCACAAGCCTTGGCGATATCCATGGACTGAATCTGATCCGGCGTGAATACAATCAACTCTCTGGGCTGATCTTTGGAACTGGCAGTTGCCTGAACGAGAAAATCGCCTCCCTGTGCCCTGGTACCAAGCCATTTGTATGCTCCCGGTTCCGTTACGTCAAGAACTACGGGTTCTGCACTGAATCCTTTCAGAACAAAAGTATAGGTGCCGACCTCTGCCAGAGGAGTGCTAAACGTGATCGGGGATTGTCCAGCGGTCAATGATTTTGGATAAAACATGCGAACCCAGTCAAGGGCTGCCTGGGGCCCTCCGGTCTGATTTTCCAGATCAGCAATCAGAGTAACCGATTGACCGGAGGTCACGGGATACTCAAATTCTGCAATCCCCGAACGCGCAATTGGGGAAGTTGGTGAGCTGAAGGTGCTCCCGAGATTCATGCTGTGAAGCGTTCGGGATCCATCTTTGTAATACAGAGCTGCGGGGGGATTACTCTGTACAGCGGCTCTGATCCGATATTCCAGTCTGCCATTTTTGAGTCCAGGAAGCTGCATATTTTCCATGACTGTGCGTCCAGGGCCGGCACCGGGTATGAGTTTGCTCACCCAGGTATGACCGGAATGCCCCCCTTCCCTTCCCCACAGGTACTCATCCAGGTCTATAAAATGTCTCCCCTTGACCTCAGATAATACAGCCGTAGCAGGAGCATCTGCGTATGCTTCCTGCACATACGGCTTATTGTCCGCAGTGCCAATTTCAAGAAAATAGTAATTGGTGGAATCAAATGGATGTACATAGTGTGTCCATTCCCGAATGGGTTCTCCACTAGAATCCAGGATTGGTCTTCCGCGTGAATTGGTTTGCTGCTTGCTGTACCATCCAGTTGGCCCTTTCCCGTAGAACCATACAGCATCTCCCTCATCAAAGCTGCCATCTCCTCCTCCCTGTACGAAAACTTTATTTTCTGCCAGATCAGCGATTCGGGGAGTACTATTGAGTGCGGGAACCGGATTTCCGCCATTGCCGAAAACCCTGACCTGCTCTGGATCAATGTTATTTACTGATGTCTCCAGACCCGGCAGGGATTCAAGGAAGGCGCGATCAATCCGGTAGATTCCTGTTTCCGAGATCGCAATCTTGAAGAACCCCCCGTTTGCCAGGACGCTTCGGGTTACATTCAGGTGGGGATTGTCCGGGGAGGTATATTTCGCAGTGCGGCTGTCCATGCCTGCCTGCTGCGCCGCCGGGTATCTTACCTCAATGCGCATATGCCTGTATCTGCGCAGTTTGGCAGAGGCTGAGTCATAGGTTACGAGACGGGCAATCAGAGTTGCGGCAGGCTGTTTCCTGGAAATGCCAAGCCCAACAACCTCGGCAGCTTCACTGCCAATTCCCTGAACCGGATCAAATGGATACTCATCAAACTCAGCTCCGAGTACACGCACACTGGGCTGTACCAATGAGGGTAAATTCAAGACAGCGGAAAGTTCAAGGAGTCCGCCTGTGTCTGGCCGGGTATCTCCCCACTCCGCGTTCAACTCATACAGGATGAGACCCGGGCTGGAGTCAATAAGATTCAGGGACGCATCCTGTGCCTGGACGGAAACAGAAATTCCGGATACCAGAACACACAAGCAAAGGACATCGGATATGCCTGCCCAACAGACCAGCTTATGTAAGTGCCAAGAGCACACTTGATCAGGCTTTTGGTTAACTGCGACTTACACGCCGCATTTATACGCAAACTGGTAGCTTTCAGGCAATATTGAAATCGTAGATGATGGTGAGTGTTACTTCGTCAAGAACTGCGTGTTCCAGTAATTCATAGCGTTTGATTCTGACGCGAAGCATTGGATGCAGATTCAAGTCCATCCAAATTCAGGACAGGCAGAATCATTCAATTCTTGCTCAGCATTGGAATATATACACATGAGAGATGCGAAATATGCAATCGGCTTGTGAATTATTTCTGGTCTGCTTGTACATCCGTTACTATATGTTAACAAATTTCGGGCCATTCAGAGCAATTCATTCAGAGGCCGGGGCATACAGGCGGTGATACCCTTTTCCGTCTCGTGGAGGCTGGCAACGGCAACCTCAGGATCATGCTCAAAAAACAGTTGCCATCCCCGGTCATGCGCCTCGCGAAGAAATGTCTCCTTCTCCTGAACTGTGAGGAGCGGTCTCACATCATAGGCCATTATCCATGGCCCCCGCAGGTGATGAACAGTTGGCAAAAGATCTGCACAGAAAACAACCGTCCCTTCCTGTCCAGAAATCTTGACCAACTGCTGTGCTTTTGTATGTCCGTTCATGACCAGCAGTTCTATCCCCTGAAAAATTTCGCTGCCCCCCTGATGCGTCTTCATCTGGCCTGTGGCAACTAGCGGTTCAAAGTTGTCCGAAAAGAAAGAGTCCTTTTCACGGATATTGGGATTCCGGGCTTCTTCCAGATGATCCTCTTGAAGATGGTATGTGGCGTTTTTGAATGCAGGTACAATCTCTTCTCTGTTACGCTCTGTGCCTCCTCCCGCATGATCAAAATGCAGGTGTGTCAGAATTACATCGGTCACATCATCCGTGCAAAATCCTGCCTGCTCAAGGGAAACTTTCAGAGTGCTTTCTTCCAGTGCATAGATGTCTCTGAACCGCTCGCTGTATTTATTTCCGGCACCCGCATCAATCAGGATGACATGTCCATTGCCTTCCATGAGGAGTGATCGCATGCACATCTGGATACGATTGCGTTCATCGGGAGGTGTTCGTCTTTCCCACAGGACACGCGGGATAATTCCAAACATTGCGCCGCCGTCAAGCCTGAACTGTCCAGACTCAATTGCATGCAGTGTATATGCTCCAATCTTTGGCATGAATCCTGACGAGTCTCTTGCAAAAATCCCGAGCGACGGAGAAGTATTGCTCCAGGGGTGTTAGCATTTTTGCAGAAGCCACCTGACGATTGACTTCTCCTGCGGGCGGAAACTCATTGAGTCCCTGTTGAAGAAATGGTTTGAGGTTCCAGATAGAGAGTAAACATTCCTGATCAACTACTACCGACTTCAGATTTCTTCCGCTTGGCTAGTCTCAATTCTGACATACCTCATTCAGAATGCACAACGAGTTTGTCAGCGTGTTACTACCTTGCCAGAAGAGGTGCTGAGGATAGAAATCGTGCAAGTTCATACAAACGCCTCTCATATGCAAATATCCTGAAAAGACACACCAAAACAATTCACTTGAGCAGTACATGCGTGCGGAACATCTCGAAAAAACTATTCCTAAGCAATGCCGGAAACGATCTCAACTCTGGTTATTGTCCCTGGAATTATCACTGTGACATAGAAGATTCACGCTCCTTTTCAACTTCGTCTCTGACACGCTTTCCGATTCCGAACAGATATCCCCAGATCGCCTTCACTTCGCTGTTCAAGTCAAACGATTGCTTCCCAAGTCATCAACCGATGTCTTAAGGGCCTTGTGGTCTCCTTTCATCTCAATTCTGACATTCTCCACTGCCTCAGAAATCGTTATTATGACTGAGACATCCATGTATCTTGTGAGTGCTATGTGTTGAATGAGTCCTTATGAGTTCTTGAGTGTATAGTTCCCTGATGACGTAAAAAAGCGGAAGGCAGTACCATACTGGATCGAATTGACATTAAAACCAAGGTAGCATTTTGTCTCTTCAACATACCCGTCTGTAAATTTCTAACTCTCTGGGAACTGAATATGCTCTTTGTCGCCTCGCTTAGGATGATAGCGCCATACTTGGAATATTCTGAATTTTGAGACGGACACGAGGTATTTCAATTTTCTTTGAGGCCTCAAAAAGCTGTTAGGGGAGTAAGTTCAGGACTCAGGGATAATCTCAAAGCAATGGCATTAAGCACTTATCCTGCCTGCAATTTCGAATAGCTTGATCTTCTAAGGGATCAACTGCTCTCTGGGGCAGAGATGCTGATTTGATGGTACTACCACCAGTACCAAATTTTCTGTCTGTCCAAATAGTCTGGAGTTAAGAACTCCCTTTAACTTGGCCATCAGATAGTGTTTCAGGGCATAGGCAGTTTGAGTATAACATCCAACCCTCTTTATCCGTTTCAGGCTACTACGAATAATGACATGTGAAAAAAAATCCTTGCTCATATAGCCAGAGAAGGCATTTCCTCGTGCTATAGCTTGGACATATACATGCCTTTCAGCTCTCCCAAATGCGGCATTGCATCCAAGAGGAAAATTTCAATTTCATCCAAAAAGATAGTGTATGTTCAGAAATTCACAGTAACCTCAAATACGGGGGATTAAAGCGGCACACTCTCCCTCATAGCGTTCATATATGGGGCGATTCAGGGCGTTCGTTCGCTATGAGAGATTCGGGGGAATCTTGCGCGAAGATTACATGTTTGCGGGCCTGTTGATTTCATATCCCAATTCGCCGAAAATCTTCCATCTTCGTCGGGAAACATATCTCCCCAAACCCCTCATACGCCCCTAAATCCCATATATTAGGGAATTATCCAGTAAAATCCGCAAGTCTGGAACCGGGAGAGAGTATTATTTCTCCAGTCCCATGTCCGGGGACTGCTCTTTTGGAGGGAAATTCCTGATGATGTATTCCCGCAGGGACGGGATCGGGGCGGAGTATAACTTCGTTGTTTCTTCCATATGGAAGACTCCCCGGCGAACCGCCTGGAAAAAGAGTTCTGCGCCTTCCCCCGCTCCGTACTCCTTGTCCAGTTGGTCCACGGCCACCTCCTGTTCTATCCCGCCTTCCCCCGAACTTGCCAGCAGTATCCGTGCAAAACTCCTGCACTCTTTCGCCGTGAAGGGACTCAGACGGTGTTTATAGTATTCCATGCGATTTGCCCGTCCTTCTTCCATGACGGAGGCAAGTCCCATGTCTGTCATCTTGTTGCCATGTTTTTTCAGGTAGGAGACGGCGGGTTCCGTATACGATATGATGTGTTGCGCCCATCCGTATGTTTCCTGGGTGATCGCATCAATCCACGCGGTGGGGTCTCCCTGTGCTTCCCCTTCCTTTGTGAGCCAGTCTTCCACCACCGCCCTTTCTTCTTCCCTTTTCAGGGGTTCCATGTTGAACCTGGACCCAAGCAGTGGGCGGGATATGCCCAGTGCTGCAAAGGATTCGAAGGTCATCCCCAGCCCGCCCGCCAGCAGGATGACGGATTTCCCGACCCCGCCATTGTGAATCTTTTTCAGAAGAGTGCGGACAGGCTTGCGGTGCTCTTCTGGCGGACCACCGTCTTCGCCCAGATGCTGGGCCTCGTCCAGAATCAGTAGGAGTGGTTCCCCCGCTTTTTTTATCAGCCCCAGAGGGGTAGCCCTGGATGTATCAACCACGGATGTTTTTCTGCGTTTTGCTCCCCCCTTGACCAGGTTTAAATTCAGCGTCCCCCCTCCTTCCACGGTGTGCGACACGGTTCTTTTTTCTGGCGGGAGACCAAGCGTTTCCTGCAGTTTGTCTGCATCCCACAAATCATCCGGGTCAATCTCTGCGACATGCCATCCAGCTTCCGCCGCCTTCATCCAGCATTCGGCCAGAAGTGCTGTTTTGCCGATCCCCGGCGGGCCTTGCACGAGGAACGTGCTTCCCCCACTGGTCTCCCCGGACTTGGCCAGCAAGTCTTCGAATCTTTTCAGGATTCGTTTCCGTCCGTGGAAGTAGTCGGTGGCTCCCCGATCATAAAGTCCTTGTATCCCGCTCATTTCCTGTCGTGGTTGGTCAAAAAAAGACTACGCTTCGGGGCAGGGTCTGTTCCCGCACTTGCGGATTTTACTGGATAAGCCCCATATATTAGCGGTATTATGAATTTTTGGAGGGACACTAAATAGCCAATTTCTCTCCAGATCAAGCGGCTCAAGCTCAACAATCTTGTTCGAAATATCTACTTGAATCTCTCTCAAAACTCTTCGGAGCCTCCTGCAAAAATCCTTTTATACCGAACCAGTATGCCTGTAAACACTCCCGGGGAATTATTATTCTCAATATTCAGAATTTTGCAAGAGAGAAGGCTTTCTTTTCCGAAGAAGTCTGGACAATCATTGAGCACTTGGCTTACGCTTCAACCAGAGTATCAGAGTGTTTGATCTGTGGATCAGTCTTATCATTCAGAGGCTTGGACTGCGCATTAAAACGTCTGGTCAGATCCGCAAGAAGTTTAGCTTGCTCATCTTGATGTCTGGTCAGATCTTCAAGGTTCCCGGTCTGTTTGTCGCAGCGTTTGGTCAGATCCGCAAAGTGCTTGGTCTGTTCGTCGCAGCGTTTGGTCAGATCCGCAAAGTGCTTGGTCTGTTCGCCGCAGCGTCTGGTCAGATCCGCAAAGTGCTTGGTCTGTTCGCCGCAGCGTCTGGTCAGATCCGCAAAGTGCTTGGATTGCAATTCACATCTCTCGGTTTGTACATTAGACAAAACATCAATGCGCTTGCCGAGTTCGGTGAAGTTCTTGCTGGCTTGGAGAAGGCCCTGATTTTGCGATTCAATCACAGTGTCAATGCGCTTGCTGACCTCACGAAGGCTCTGATTAACTTACGAAAGCCCTGATTTTGCGATTCAATCACAGTGTCAATACGCTCGCTTACGGCATCAAATCGCTTGTTCACGGAAGCGTTCGTATGCCGAGATGCGATAATCAAAGTTACAATAATGCCCGAAAGGGTCACGATAGTACTTACTGAGGCTATAGTGATGGACTGTACTAGCTCCATGAGTTCAATTCAGGTTTTGTTTTGAGTTTTTTCTGTATAATTTCGAGACTCGCAAACTGCCTAGTAACCTTCTATGCATTGTACACGAGATTGTTCCTGGCATGTTCCATACCCTGCATTTCCAATTCTGATTTTTTTTCTCCACCAGATAGTACCATATGCATGGTACAAGGTTCCAGACGCACATGTTCCCAGATCTCTGAACCATGACTTCCTATTGCAATCACAATGTGGTAATACGCACCTCCGAATCTTTTTAAGAAGGGCACGCATAAATGGGATTCGCCGGTTCTATCCCGATAGTTATAGACAGACATCTAAATCTGGGATGTATAGAGAGAGTGTGTTTGGAAGTACTATACAGCACATTTTGCTACACCATGTTTGGCACGAGGAGGCTCTGGCAAAATTTCCACATATTCACCTTGTCATGTCCACAAGCATTCTCAGAGCAATCACTGCCCCAATTGGGGATGCCTGCGGAAATAACAGAACTACACTAATTGGGATAGAGCCGATTCCGCCCAGATAGAAATTGGCAGGCTTATCCCCCGATCCTCTTGCAAAATTCTAGATATTGAGAATAATCAATCACTGGGAGTGTTCAAAGGCGTACCGGTTCGGTTATAAAAGTGTTTTTGCAGGGGAATCTGGTTTTCAATTGTTCACCCCACCGTTCAGCTTAAAGGCTTGCCTCCCAAGTTTTCAACTGACGTATTGAGAGCACTGTGTCAAATTTCATTGCAACCCTTAGGGTCACTATTTCTTCTGAAAATTTATCCCAACCATCTTTTCCCTCAACTCTGTTCTCCTCGTTATCCACTCTCATCTCAACTACTAACTTGTTCCAGTATCTTTCGTATCTGAAAATCGCCCGCGTCAATATCCACCAGTATCCTGCCGCAGTTCAGGATAGTATGCCAAACCCTGCTCCAGAGAAAGTAACATTGATGATAACATAGCCAACAAACAGGAGTATTACAACTGAGACGGGGCAGTACATTGCCTTATGCGCTGAGCAGTATACCAGGAAGCAAGTCCAGAAATGTATAAGTCCCTGTTCATTCAGTCAGGTAAAAGGCTGATATGATGCTGGCTTCTCTGGGACAGAGAGGCTGATTGAGCGGTATCACTGTGTCCTATTCCACATTTTTCTATACATCTGAACAATCTGAAATCAAAAACCTCCTTCAATATTGCTGTATCAGTTCAGCCACGAGATAATGTGTCACTCCATATCAGTTTGAGAGATACATCTTGTTTAGTCTGGTCTGCCATTTGAATTACTGTGAAAAATGGCTGGTAACACACCCTTGATTATAAATTCGGCAATTATTTTCCTGCATCACAGCCGGGATGCATATCCGTTTTTCTACTCTCGGATGCACGGTGGCGTACCCACGAAGAAGAGCCTCTGCTTGCCCGGAAAACAGATGCTCTTGACAGAGTCACATGAGGATGCGGGATATGTATTCCTCTTGCATTTTCATCACTAGCATAATCATGTATCGGATTCTGTCTGTCTGCCTTTGCCTCTTATGCATATATGGCAGCACAGAATGTGCAGCACAAGATGGCTTTGGCTCCATGAACCAGCTTTCAGAAAAACTGGTTCAGCGGCGATGGCAAGTTCACAAGCAAGTGAATGCTATGGCAGGTGTTTCCCTGATTGGTGCACAGTGGAGAGGCCTTGCATCACTGAACTTCGAATTGGCTAAACATCCCTTTGCTGTTCAATTAGCTGGAAATCTCAGACAGGGGCCCCTGGGACGATACGCCCCTGACTGGAATGAGACCTATGATGTTTTGCGGCTCATCCGGTTTGCGCGTGTCCAAACCCAAAATATGTATGCCCGCATCGGTCCAATAGAAGACATGCGACTGGGAATTGGACATGTCGTCAATCATTACCGTTCGTCCGTCTCATGGGATGCTCGCACGATTGGTTCCGAAGTAGCATGGAGTGGAAACCGGTTTCATCTCAGTGCCTTTACCGCAGATATTCTCTTCAATAACCTGATTGGTGTGAGGGGGAGTGTCGCTCTTCCATATTCCAGCAAACTTGGAGTCAATTATGCGAACCATATTCCAACTGACCTCATAGCCTGGAGCATTGACCTGCAGAGTGAAGTTTTCGAGACAGGCAGAATTGCCTTTGCTCCCTATGTCAGTTATGCATGGTATACTCAACACGGAGACGGGCTGGCATTCGGGGCAGATGTGCAGAGCTCCGGCTTTCTGGATGTGCTGAGTTTCCGGCTGAGAGTCGGGGCTTTTTACAGTAGCAGGCATTTTATTCCAGGTTACATCGGAACCTTGTTCAGCGTGAATAACCCGCAGAACCGAATTATCCGCAGAGGTGCCGTTCTGGAAAACATTATGCCTGAAGATTACGCAGGTCTGCTCCTGCGAGAGGCTCGCGGAGTCAACGACCTGATAACAGAGTTTGACCTTCAGATTCTGGAAAGATTTCGAATAGCTTACAGCTGGCGGAGGCACTTCGGATCTCAGCCCCTCAGCGAATTTCATTTTCGTCTTTTCATGAGACAGGGTGCCTACTTCAATCTCCAGGTCGGTGTTGATCGTCTTGGGGAGCACAGGTTCACAGACATCTTCTCCTCATTCTCTGAGCAGAGTGCACTAATCCTTGTGAACATACTTCGCATCAGACAGTCTGTATTTCTTCGGACAGAGGCACGATATACGTTCGAACCCATTGAGTCTGGAACTCACTATCTCGTTCAGAGACGCTTTGAGCCAACACTGGGAATTCGAATCCATCTTTGAGAGCTTTCCCTGAGGGTTTGATTTCAAACTGAACCATCCCCGTATCTCCTTGTCTATCCCTGAAGATACACCACACGGCATCTCTACTGTACATCCACCCATTCAGTGGACAGTATCTCCGCCTGCTCAAGTACTGTTTCGGCTGCTTTTTCCTGCTTGTCTGGCGGGTAGCCATATTTTCGCAGATTCCGCTTTATCAGAGCCCTGAGGTTTGCACGAACATCCTCACGAATCGTCCAGTCAATCCTGACATTTTCCTGCACGGTTCTGACAAGTTTTCGTGCAATGTCGCAGAGCTTGTCTTCCCCCATCTCCCGAACTGCACTGTCATTGGTTTCCAGTGCATCATAAAATGCCATCTCATCTTCGGACAGCCCCAGTGCTTCGCCGCGAGCGTTTGCCTCTCTCATCTCCCGTGCAAGCTCAATCAGTTCTTCAATGATTTGTGCCGCTTCTACGGCACGATTCTGATACCGGCGGATGGTCTGTTCCAGCATTTCGGCAAAAGACCGACCCTGAACGACATTCTTTTTTCTGCGGGTTGCAATCTCCCCTTTCAGAAGTTTCCGTAGCAGCTCAACTGCAAGATTGGGCTTGTGCATATTCAGGACTTCCTTCAGAAAGTCTTCCGAGAGGATGGACACATCCGGTTTTTTCAATCCCGCGGAGGTAAAAATATCTGTTACTCCTTCGGGCATTATGCTCCGAGAGACAATCTGACGCACCGCATGATCTATCTCCTCATCAGTCTTTCCTTCGGATGCTGCACGCTTTGACAGTGCCACTTGTACGGTCTGGAAAAATGCCACATCATCTCGTATTCGCTCAGCCTCCTCGTGTGGAACGGCCAAGGCAAACGCTTTCCTGAGCTGACGGACGACGGTTACATATCGCTCTTTGCCTTTTTCCTGTGCCAAAATATGTTCCATTGCAGCTGGCAACAGGGCGAGTTGCTCTGACGAGGAGGCAACTTTCCAGTCAAATCCGTGAAACATATCACAGCAGATTTCATAGTTTTTGAGCAAAACCTGAACTGCCTTTTCCTTGTCCACCGTTGCATCACCTTGTCCACCGCTTTCTGTATAGTTTGCGAGTGCCTGCTTCAGTGCATAGGCTAGACCCAAATAGTCAACAATCAAACCTCCTGGCTTCTCCTTGAATACACGATTGACTCTGGCAATAGCCTGCATCAATCCGTGGCCTCGCATTGGCTTGTCTACGTACATGGTGTGCAGGCTGGGGGCATCAAAGCCTGTCAGCCACATGTCACGCACCAGAACCATCCTGAGTGGATCTTCCGGGTCCCGAAATCGCTTTGAGAGCAGCTCTCTTCTGGATTTGTTTCGTATGTGTGGTTGCCATTTAATGGGGTCCGAAGCTGATCCGGTCATGACGATCTTTAGCTCACCTGAATTGTCATCATCGTTACACCAGTCTGGACGAAGACGCTCCAGCTCTTTGTACAAATCAATACAGATACGCCGACTCATGCAGACCACCATTGCCTTTCCCTTCATTACCTCCAGTCGCCCTTCAAAATGGTTGACGATATCTTCCGCAATAATTGCTGTGCGCTTCTTTGCACCAACGATAGCCTCCAGTTGTGCCCACTTTGTTTTTACCTTTTCCCGGCGATTGGCTTCTTCAGCCTCCGTGACTTCCTCAAAATCGCTGTCAATGTTGGGTTTCTCGTCCTCGTTCAGCTTGAGCTTCACAAGGCGATTTTCATAATAAATCGGAACGGTGGCACCATCATCAACGGATCTGCGGATATCATAAATGCTGATGTGATTCCCAAATACTGCGCGAGTATTGGCATCCGCATGCTCAATGGGTGTTCCGGTAAATCCAATGAATGAGGCATTGGGCAATGCGTCTCGCATATGCCGTGCATAGCCGTCAATAAAATCATACTGGCTGCGATGCGCCTCGTCGGCAATCACCACGATATTGTGTCGGTCCGAGAGTAGCGGATGCTCTTCTCCTTTCTGATCAGGAAAGAACTTTTGAATTGTCGTGAATACAATGCCTCCTGATTTTACGGAAAGTCTTTTTCGTAAATGTGCCCGGCTTCTCGCCCGAACAGGTGACTGACGGAGGAGATCGGAACACCGTGAAAATGTGGCAAACAGTTGATCATCCAGATCATTCCGGTCGGTCAGTACAACAATGGTCGGATTTTTCATTTCCGGTTCCCGTACGATACGACCTGCATAGAACGCCATCGTCAGGCTCTTGCCGGATCCCTGCGTATGCCAGACTACACCAATCCGGCGATCTCCTATATCTCCTCCATGCATCGTGTTCTCTCTGAGGGCTACTTCCCTCTGCATCTGTGTGGCACGCAGGGTTTCTTCAACAGCTACATCCACAGCATGATATTGGTGATATCCGGCCATCTTTTTGGACAGCACACCACTTCCGTCATCCTCAAACACAATGAAGTCCCGGATTAATTTCAGAAGTCTTTCTGGCTTGAGAACACCCTCTGTCAATACCTCTAGTTGCAACTTATCCCGAGACTCCTCCTCCTCCTTCCCCGAAATCGTTCGCCATGGCTTGAACCACTCTGGTCCAGCAGTTAGCGTCCCGATACGCGCTTCTATTCCATCTGATATGATCAGAGCGGCGTTATAAGTAAAGATGGAAGGAATCTGCGACTTGTAGGTTTGCAGTTGCTGATAGGCGGACTGGACAGTCGTCCTCTCATTCGAAGGATTCTTCAGCTCCACAATGACCAGCGGCATCCCGTTGACAAACAGTACGATATCCAGCCTCCGTCTCCGTTTATTTTCTTCCACGGTAAATTGGCTGACGGCAAGCCAGTCGTTCTTGCTGTGATCGTCAAAATCAATTAGCCGGACTTGGGCACCCCGGAAACGCTTGTCATATTCATCATAATACTCCGTCGGTACACCGTCTATGAGCATGCGGTGAAATGCATGGTTACGACTTTCCAGTGCAGAACCACCGGGGTGGTACACATCTATTTGTGCACTGATCAGAGCACTCATGGGAAGCCACGAGTTCAGCCTGTCAAGGGCATCACACTGTCTGCCCCCAAAAATCACCTCCTGCTCTCTCTTCACTGAACCAATGCCTCTCTCATGCCGGTCAAGATCACTCTCATGTTTAACCTCCCATCCAAGGCGTTCCAGCCACTCCAGTAAAGTGGTTTCAAGTGTTGATTCGGTAGGAACTGCAATGCCATCCGTCATTATTTACCAGTTTTCGTTATTGCTTTTCATAGCGGTAGTCAAAGATACAGGAGGCTCCCAGCATCTCGCGAAACCAGAGCGTCGCACTGGCACCGAGAGCGTCTCTGAGATGTATCGATTCATTCAACAGAAAATGCACCGGTTGTGCCTGTCCTTCGTTGATGACGATACCAGATGCATAGAGATGTATACGATCCAAAGCATCCAGTATCGGATTCAGGTGTCCTTGAATCCCGGGCATATTTCCTGAATGACTGGGAATAATCTGCGATCCTCCATTCGGGGCAGGCCGAAGAAAAATTTTTAATGGACTTTCCGGCAAGTAATGTCGCTCCACATGTGCCTCGAATCCCTCTGCCGCACAGAACACGGTCACTGGAAGTCTGGAATGGAGGGAGAACCGGACCTGTCCAAGTGCATCTGTTTGTGCTTCCAGGTATGTATTATTCGGATAGAGTACGAGCACTTGTACTCCCGGCTGCGGTTTTTCCGTGTCTCCGTGAGAAGCCATCACAGAAACAGGTATACCCTCAGGCACCGGGAGACGGGCTGCAGGCAAAACAATTTTCAGTTCGCGCCCTCCGATTAACTGGAACATCGGCTTCTGCCCCGTCAGAGAGTAGGTATCATCCTCAATAATCCCAACTCCTTCCCCTCTCCGTTCTATAAAATACTCACGGCCTCCAGATCCCGGAAGATCACCAACCGGGCACTGTCCCAATCGTGAAGCCAGCAGTTCATTGCGTGTGAACTGGCTCATGCGGAGATCCTCCGTAGTCATGGAATTGCACAGACCACCGGGAGAGTACAATTCCAAACGATCTTTAAACATAAGCAGGCGGATGTGTGATCCGCGAACTGCATAGTCACGGTGGACCACTGCATTTACAACAGCTTCAAAAACCGCCCTGATACTAAACTGGGGCAAATCCATTCGGGCAGGATCCTTGTAGGCTGCAGTGCGCATATTCTTCTCTACGAAACGTACAGCTTCGCGGATCTGCTGATCAATGGGGCCAGCGATATCCCGGGAATCTATCTGCTGACTGCTGTCCATTCGTTGTCCCCTGTAGCACACAGCTTGCACCCATGCATTCGGCAACCATTTTCGCGGATCCTCTGATGCCAGCAGTACGCCTCCCACCGTTGCCAGGAAATCACCGCTTGCATCTCGTTTGATGAATTTCAATTTCGCCAGAGCAACTTCGGAAGATTCCTGTATCCGGGAGCTCATATACTTGCGCCACAGCCCCCTGTGAAGACTTTTAATACCGGTATTCCTGATGACCTGGGTATCTGTGGAAGAGTCATCGGACTGCCCGCGCATATGAGTCAGCCTACTGACCTCGGCTGCCTCCATTTTATGCTTTCGATCTCCTTTCCGACGAAAGTATCCTCCTGGAGAATGATGCACCGTCGTGCTCTGGGGGATTTCCACCAGGAGTGCGCCACCGCCATCAGGTTCCACTGCCACCCTGAAGACGCTGTAGTCAAGAGACGGCTTGATGCTGTCCATACATATCTCACCTACCAATCTGACGAGTGTATCCAGCTCCGAACGATCCAAAGATTGTGGTCGTCCGTCATCCGTTACTCCCAGTACTAGCCTGCCTCCGTTACCATTGCCGAAAGCGGCCATCTCATCCGCAAGGGAATCTCTCCGGGGTGCCGTAACCTTCTTGCCCCGGAACTCAACGGCCTTCAGCTCCATGTTTGTATCCTCCCCCAGAGCGACCTCCTGCCAGAACCTTGTCGGATTACTCAATGCCATTATTTCGGCTCTGTCGCGGATGTTACGGGCAAGGATTCCTGCAGTAAAGAGGGAGGATTTACTCCGGGATTCTGGAGAATATTTTCGACTTCAGTGAGTCGGATTTCTCCAGATATCAGCTTGGGAAGCAGAGTATTGCGTATCCGAGAGAGCATCTCGTTTGCCTTAGTATTTACTACAATGCATGCATAAAGTGGCCGTACCAGGCCGTAATAGGCAGTCAGAATTTTACTTGAAGGTACTGTAACTGGAATGGGACAGAAGGATCTTTTGTTAATCTCCGCAAAGGTTGATCCACTGGATACAGCCTTGATGTATTCAATATTTTGATGGCACCAAAACAGAACAAAAATATTGGGAAGTTGCTTGTTACAAACCATGGCAATGAACCCTTGATTCACTGCGGTTGGGTCTTCAGCAATGGCCAAGTAGCCAATAGGAGCGCGTGAGGAAAGAAGAACGGTACCGGCAGGCAAGAGCCCCGAACTTATCTTATTCAATCCGGCATCAGTAATCTTTCTGTCTGTGTCAAGCAACACCGGTGATGTCAACTTGGACAAGTCCTTTGGGGTGGCCCAATTATGCGTACCACCATCCCAGTAGGAGTGGTCTTTCGTACTGGGAGTTCCACCACCGAAAACATCAACTTCACTACCGATTTCGGATACCATCCACCCGGCAGGCTTGCCTTCGTCATCCAGCATATCTGGAAACAACTCCCATATTTCGGGAGGCAGGTAGGAATCGCGTCCTTCCATTTTTGCCCGCACCGGCCCGAAATCCACAAACCAGTCCTTGAAGATCGTCCGTGCGATTGCCTCCAGCGTCTGATTCATCTGCCGGTTCAGTTGGATCTTGTCATCCAGCGTGCCCAGGATATGGGCAATGGCTCGCTGTTCTGGAAGAGGAGGAAGATCAATCTCCAGTTCACAGATATCGGTAGGGCGTATTGCCGGATATGCTGATGTGCTGTGTTCAGCGATGGTCTGGAGTCGTTCTACGATTTGATCTTGTGCCAGAAACCAGTAGAGAAAACCAGTGTCTGCGATATCTTCTCGCGCATGGAATACTGCGAAGCCAGTGGATGCGAGGACGTTTTCAGGGATGTCTCTCAGCAATCCAAAGTGTCTCTGATTCGGTCTCACAGTTGAGAATACAATATCACCAGTTTGTACTTTTCGGCGCGCACGGCTGGGGAGCTTGCCATTTCCGGTGTCAAAGCGTTGAAATGCCTCTATCCAGTTATCTGTGATGCTGCCCGTATCAAGATAATTGACGAATGGCCATTCCTCGCACTGGGAATATGTCTCTTTGTTCATGACGATGCATTCATCCAGCCTGATTCGGGGCCATATTCTATGTGGAATCATACCATTGCCCAGTCTAACATGGTCTGCTGGAATCTTCTGTCTGATTTCTCCGGATAAGTCGTCCCAAACAGATATGCATACGCGAAATAACAAATCGCTTTCTTCCAGTGATTTCCCCAACTCATCAACCTGTTGCTGTTGTTTGGGGGTGGAAAATACAGCAAGGTACAGATCTGATTTTGGAGTTGCCGAACCATTCACCCTGTCTCCATAAGCCCATACTTCTGTATCTGGCAGATGCTTCTGAAGCAATTTTTGAATGGTTCTGAACTCCTTTTCGGGAATGTCTATGATCGGGCTAACTGTGTCCTTGGGACTTTGTATAAGCACACCATGCGCACGCACAATGCCTCGGAAATCATCCTCCAGTCTTGCAAATTCTACGATATCAACTCGGAAAGGAAGCTCTGACTCAACGAATTCCTCCTTCAAATTCCAGAGTGTACTTTGGGGCAGAGGCACTTCTCCCATAATGGCAATGTCAAGATCAGAATAGTCCCACGCAGTCCAGGTGGCACGGGAGCCAAAGGCAAGTACACTGCGATCTGGCACATGCCGCTGAAGAGTCTCACGAACAATGTCCCAGTGGTCAGGACGCAGATCAATGGAGGGAGGAGATGCACTCATTGCAGAGAGTTATGCGCCTATTCATCCCTTGTCTCCAAAAAACGAACCAGATCATGTGCATCATGAATGAACTTTTCTATGGATTCATACACATGTTCAGCTCTCTCGAAATCATAAATATGGGTGGTTCTATTCCGTCCTTCATTATACTGCACCCAATTGTCTACATCATGGATAAGTCTATGCTCAGCTGCGATTCGAAAAAAATGCCGTCTAGTTACTCCTTTTACTATATCTGGAGATATATTCTCTTCAAGCCATCGCCTCATCATCTTCCAGCAGAGTTCATACGTTATTTCAAAGTGCTGGACAACACCAGCACGAATCGCAATACGCTCAAAATGACTCAACTGAATCATGCGCTCATTATCCTCGCTCACAGCAAGAACTTCAACAAGCGCATCAAGAGACTTTTTTAAGTGATCAATCTGGAGAGGCATCGCTTTTTTTGACTTCACTGATTGTGGTCACAGGGCACACTCCCCGCAATAAGGATATGTCTCTGAGCAGAAACATCATCACGAATTTCTACTTCCCCTCCTCCATTTGAAATCCCAATACACCCAAATTTTGCTTAATTGCGCTGTCAAGTCTGGCACTTTCAGTCTGCTGCCTGTGAAGTTCGGCTACCAGTCTCCCCATCTTGTCCGCAAACGGTTCTGTATCTTCTTCCTCAGCTTCCATGCCAACATAGCGTCCCGGTGTCAGAATGTAACCATTCCTGCGAACCTCATCCAGCGTGGCACTTTTGCAATAACCCGGGATGTCCTCATAGTCACCTGCCTCTGTTTCCGCCCGCCATGAATGATAGGTGCTAGCAATGCGGCTGATCTCCTCGTCACTGATTTCGCGACGCGTTCGGCTTACCATCTGACCAAATTTGCGTACATCAACAAATAGTATCTCATCCCGCTTGCGCTCACGGGAAAGGAACCACAGACAGGCAGGAATCTGGGTTGAGTAGAAAAGCTGCCCGGGAAGTGCTACCATGCAATCAAGCAAGCCATCTTCAATCAGATTCTTTCTGATTTCTGCCTCTGCCGACTGCCCTGATGACATTGATCCGTTTGCCAGTACAAACCCTGCAATTCCTCCCGGAGCTAAATGGTGCAGGATGTGCTGAACCCAGGCATAATTGGCATTGCCCTTTGGTGGTATGCCATGAACCCATCGCTTGTCCTCTACCAGATGCTCCCCTCCCCAGTCGGAAACATTGAATGGTGGATTAGCAAGAATAAAATCTGCCTTTAAGTCTGGATGTTGATCATTGAGAAAAGTATCTCCATGTGCAACCTGTCCGTCAATGCCGCGAATCGCCAAATTCATTTTTGCCAGTCTCCAGGTTGTATGATTCGACTCCTGACCCCAAACGGATATATTGCCTCTCGCCTTACCTCTATTGCCATTTCCCGTGGCATGCGACTGAATAAACTCGACCGATTGAACAAACATCCCGGATGAGCCGCAACATGGATCATACACCCGCCCATGATACGGTTCAATCATTTCAACCAGAAGCCTCACAATGCATCGGGGCGTATAAAACTCGCCTCCCCTCTTGCTCTCAGCACTTGCAAATTGAGAAAGGAAGTATTCATAAACGCGACCCAGTACATCTTTGGCTCGGGCTTCTTTTCCACCTACCCGGATGTCGCTAATCACATCTATGAGTTGTCCCAGTCTTACCTTATTGAGCGCAGGACGGGCATAGTTCTTCGGAAGAATATCCTTAAGGCTCTCATTCTCGCGTTCAACTGCAATCATTGCCTCATCAATATGCTGGCCAATCGTAGGCTGACGTGCCTGCTCCATCAGATTCCCCCAGCGTGCTTCCTGAGGCACCCAGAAAATATTTTCTCTCCGATACTCGTCAGGATCCTCTGGATCGGCACCCTGGTTGCGCTCTCCCTCAAGCACATCATGTCGTTCTTCAAACGCATCCGAAATATATTTCAGGAAGAGAAGTCCGAGTACAACATGCTTGTATTCAGCCGCGTCCATTGAGCCACGCAGAGCGTCCGCCATCTCCCAGAGTTTGGCTTCATACTCTGCCATCATATCTTTCTTCCCCATGGCTGAATCACCGTTGTTTTGCCCCTTGCTATTGCGTGACATAAGCTGTTCTATACAAGTTTGTTATTTCTGCATATCCATTTTACTCCTTGCATGCTTCGCAGAACGTTTGCACTTCACGGCTATTATTCCAGATATGCATTTCGTCACGAAACTCTCTCTCGTCCCTGTTACGATCCCACATTAAAACAGTACTTCTTCCGTATTGGCATGTAGTATTCATCCGAAAATGTACAACACCCAGATGCAGTCAGATATCAATGATTCATGGCTGGATTTCACTTATCTGCGAGGGAAACATCTCCCCTGTCCCGTCGATACCACTCAATACCATAGTTCAAAATGTGATCCTTGAGTTTCTGATTCCGTATTGACTTGTACAGAACCAGATCTACGGACTGCGCCATCGGGATACAGTCCAGTATAGCAGCAAGGCTTGCCTGATCCGTCAGTGTTAACTCCTCTCCAAACAGTGCAATGTCCACATCGGACACTACGGTGCTGGTTCCCATTGCTCTGGACCCAAATAAAACAGCTCGTTCCACTCGTTTATTTGCCGCGAACTGGGCAATGATTGCATCCCGATGTACATCCTTAATACCGCCCATTATGAAATACGTCTGGCTTCAAGGGTTCGGTGGATTCGCAGGAGTACCGGGTGATAGTGCTTCTTGATCAGATCTTGGGCCTCTACTGCAACCTCACTCAGATAAATATGGCTTAATAAATTGCGCTTGTCCAAAGCATCAAGCAGTGTCTCGCAATCATCCTGGCTAAGATAACCAACTTCAAAGCTCTTGCGGATGACCGCTCGGGGCACCCGTACATCATGTTCTTCACAGGAAAGCAGGTCCTTCAAAACGTTCCATGACAGTCCAAAACAGAACTCAAATGTCTTGATTAACCCGGCAAGCTCAAGGTTATTGTACTGCTCTTGCTCACAAGCATCAGTCAGCTGTGCAAGTGCTTTTCCATAACTGTCCAGTCGCTGGTGCCAGCGTTGTTCGCCTGAATTGCCCATCCCTCTAGTATTCCCGATTTTGCCTGAGAACAGACTCTTATGGCACTCTGTTCACCAGCGGGAAAGCTTCAGAAGCAATTTGTTCCTTGAACCTCTCTGGCAGATCGTCCCACACGAACAAATCCACACGGAATGGCAGATCACTTTCCTCAAATTCTTCCCGCAAATCTCCGATCTGTTGCTCTTCCTCGGGTGTTGAGAATACAACGAGATCCAGATCTGATTTTGGAGTAGAGGTTCCTTTCACTCTGGATCCATATATCCAGACGGTTGTGTCAGGAATGTAACTGGCAAGTAACCTCTGAATGATCTTGAAATCCGCCTCCGTAATGTCCACAGCTGAGATTATCTCTTCCATATTTCTCCGGTCATTTTCTGGTAGAGACGAATAGCATCATCAATGAAGTCTGGAATCAACTCTGTACAATCCTCGGCTTTCCCTTTATTGTAGTCATGTGATGTATCATTCCGTGCATTCGTGTATTTCAACCACCGGCTCAGAGGTTCTTCCAGCAAATCATTTTCAAAGGCCAATCTTAGTACAGGCTTTGGGCTGTTGGGAGGGGAAGAAACTCCAAGTTCCTCGGCTAGATATCGCCGCAGAACCTTCCATAAGCAATCGTAGCAGGTCTCAAACCGCTTGATCACTGATTCAGTGACCGCCTGCCCCATAAGTTCAAATTCAAGCATGACTGGCATGGGATTTTGGCAATTTTCATTTTGCTCCTCCAGTCGTTCAAGCGATAGTCGGAATTTCGTATAGTCCATCATATCCTTGCAACCTACATCTCGTAAAAATCAAACAAAAGAGCCTCTGGCAAAATTCCCGGTTGAGGAAGAGACATTAACCTGAGAATGCTTGCAGGCACATTAGGTCGGTTGGCGTGCAGAGATATTCCTATAAGAACCCCTCAAAATCATCTTACGCACAAGACCAAAGATGTTCATATCATCCACATCTTCTGTGCCAGTCCAGTGATTTCTGGATTTACGGAAGACACAAATTAAAAAAATCTGGGCGCATTTCAACGCGGCCCGCTATATGCGATTAGGCTGGTGTGTATCCAGAATCATTCCACTCTGAGAATCAATCATCTGCAAGAACCAAAGGTTTTGAGGCTCCTGCGAAAACATACTCTGGACCCGATCTAATGTGTCCGAAAGCACTCTCGGAGCGATATTTCTCCGTCATCTGGGAATTTTGCAAGAGGCTCGTTTTGCCAAAATGACAAATCGAAACCGTCAAAGTCAGGAACAAAATGTAATCCCTCTACTCGTTATTCAGAAGTGTGCACAAGAATACAAGCCCCAAAGGCTCGGCCTTGCTCAGGATCGCCGCCCTACGAAGAAGGCAGGAGCTAGGCTTACTGCTAAGGGGCAGATGTACTGTTCTATAATTTCCGAAACAAGAGGTTCCCGCCTTAATATTTTTCTGCCAAAAACACGGATATGTTGGCTTTTTACATTTAAGATGTAATAACCCTGAATTCAATCCGAGCCAGTATCACCAGCAACGGCCCCCGTGTGGTCTGGACTGCTTCCTTCTGCTTTTCGTTCAGACCATCAAGGATTTTCGCTGTATCGAATTTCTGCATCCCACTCATTTTCTTGATGGAATTATCCCGTAAAATCCGCACAGGATGCAGGGAGAGAGTATTATCTCTCCAGTCCCATGTCTGTGTCCCGATCACTGTCCATACGATCTTGCCTGCGGCGTGCTTCCACCTCACGGATATGCGCAGCGCGTTCCGTCAAGTACTTGTGCAGGGACGGGATGGGGATCGTGTAGAAGCCATTTTTACGGTAGAGAACGCCTTGACTGACCACTTGTGCAAACACGGCTTCGCCCAATTTCTCCAAAAGCTCTTTTTTGGGGACATGTTCCTGCGCATTACGAAATATCTTCACCAAGCGGAGGATGTCATCGTTGTCGACCCCATACAGTCGGCCTTGATAGTATTCCATGCGTTCTTCCCGCCCTTTCTCCATGACGAGACGCAGCAACTCCGGGGTCATCACCCCATCGTTCGCGTAGACCAAGTGGGCGGCATTCCGTGCATAGGAATCTACATGCCTGGGCCACAAATACGTCTCTTGGGTGATCGCATTGATCCAGTCTGTGGTGTCCCCTTTTGCTTTCCCTGCCCTTTTGAGCCAGTTCTTGATCACCTGCCGTTCCTCCTCCTCTTCCAGTGGTTTCATATCAAAATGGCATTGAGCTGCCATCCTGGATATCCCCAGTGCTTTGAATGCGGCATGGGTCATCCCCAGTCCACCCGCCAGCAGGATCACGGGCTTCCCCAACTCTCCATTGTGAATCTCCGTCAGAAGATCGCTGACCTCGTCTTTGTACGGTCCATTGATATTTTTGCTTTCTCCCATACGCTGGGCCTCGTCCAGAATCAAGAGGAGCGGGTCCTTTATTTTCTGGATCAGGCTCTTGGGGGTGACCTTCGGAGTGGCTTTTTTTGTCGTCCGTGATAGCCCCCCTTCGAGGGATGCCCCAAAGTATTTCACTTTCCCGCCACCCCCGATGGTTTTTTCTGTGGCGACCTCTTTTTTCTTCAGCCCCAGGCATTCCGCCATCAAGTCCGGATCCCACAGGGCCGTGACAACAAGTTTTCGGACCTCCCACTTCTCTCTCTTTGCCTTCTTCCTGCATTCGTCCAGCAGGGCCGTTTTGCCGATCCCCGGCGGCCCTTGCACAAGGAAGATGGTCCCTTCGTTATTTTCTTTGTCATCCACCAGCCTGTTCTCAAAGCTGTCCAGTATGGGGGTGCGCCCGTGGAAGTAGGGGGTGGCTCCACGGTCTGTGGATTTTCGAAGCGGATCCATGGTTCCTGTCGTGGTTGGTCAAAAAAGACTACCCTTCGGAGCAGGGTTTGTTCCCCTATTGCACCCCTTGCGGATTTTACGGGATAACTCCCAATAAGATGGTGGAGAGATACCATCAATGAAAAGATATATCTGGCATGCAAAAATAGAGATTATTATTGGTTTTCCAGCTCCATCCACAGAATATGTCCATGCAGATCTTGCCTCGTATGCTTTTCCACCAAGTTCGCCAAACTTATCTAGCCATGTGGTCGTGACTTCTTCCCATGCAGGGGATTTGCATCCAGCAAAATAAACAGTGAGCGTTGCAGTGATCAGGATCAGTGCTTTTGAATAGACTCTATTCATTTCAGGAGAGGAAGGATGCCTATTCCAATCAATTGGGCCGGTGAATCCAATTTTATTGGGCCACCCGTTCGGCATGTTTGGGATAGTGTTCATGACTCGGCAGATTGGGGCTGTAATTCTTGTTCTCCTTTGATCTTTCGCATGGACTCTCCGGTTAACGGAATGCGGTGTGCATTGTTGACGAGGCGATCCAGAATGGCATCCGCCAATGTGGGATTTTCCATGGTTTCATGCCACTTGTTGACCGGATACTGACTGGTGACAATGGTAGAGCACCATACCCCTGAGAAAAAAACCTCCATCAATGAGAATCGCAACCCTAGTCATTCAGAAAAATTTTGCACGCTAAAAGCCTCAAATGTTTAGATCACTCGGAATTTCCCATGGGCACTAGTAAGAGCCTCTTGCAAAAGTAGCATTTTAGAACGTTCAACCCATTTCTGAGGCCCAGGCTTCCTTGATTCTTGCCAAGTCCGGTTTGCGTCGGATTCTTTGTGCAGAACCGAGAGGTCTTCTTCGCCTGTCAAGAGGAGATGTTGGATACAATCCAAAACGTGAGTTTTCCATGACATAGTTCAACAATCGGACACAACTTCCAGAGAGAGTATATAATCCTCTGCATCCGTGTATGTCAAATGGCATGGGATCATATTCTTGCAAGATTTGATGATAATCCGCCACCCCAAAACGCTCAATTGTTGTGTTGTAACATGGTAATCCCCTTACTCCATATACCTCCCGATATTAGTATCATCAGAAATTGCTTACCAGACCCATTGCAGCCTGTCGTAGACTGTCTGGGATTTTTGAATCGAGCTTGCGTGTGTCCAAGTTCTGAACTGGTGCCAGCAAACGTACGCTATTCGTCATAAAGGCAGATTCTGCAAATGACAATGCTTCCTCCGCAATCTGTTGCTCTGTGATTTTCAGCCCCATTTCTGTGGCACTGTCTATGACCCACTGACGCATGACTCCCGGAAGAACACCATCCGAAATTAACGGAGTCATCCAAGTATCGCCAAATTTCAGAAACAGATTTCCGCCTGTTGTACAACAAACATGGCCAGACTCATTCAGGAATAGAGCATCATCATAGCCTGCGGTACATGCATCTCGCAAGGCTATGATGTTGTCCGTATAGGCAAGAGTTTTATGAATGCTTGCTGGAGATGTGCTATTTCTTCGAATGAGGCTTGTCTGCAGTGTAATGGGGGAAAACTGGTCATCTGTATTCAGAGGGGACAGGCCTAGCAGAACCGTTGGCTGAACCTGATGTGCATTTGCAAGCCCTCTTTCCGCAGGTCCAGAGGTAACCGTGATCCGCAGAATGCCATTATGATCTCTGGTCAATTTCCTGTCAAGCAGAGTGCTGATTTTTTCAAGGCTGATGGAGATGTCAAGTGCAGAGGCATCCCGAACAAGTCTGCTCAAATGCGCCTCACGCAGAATCATGGAGCCATGTATGACCAGAGAAGTGTCAAATACACCATCCGCAAGCAAAAGCCCCCGATCCCGCAGATCAAAAAGATGGCTCGTATTTTGTTGCCGTAACTGCTCCAGGAAGAACATTAGAATCGCTCCATAATCCGTATGAAATTTTGCAGGAGTGCATGTCCGGATTCACTCAGAATTGATTCCGGGTGAAACTGTATCCCGAATGTCGGCTTTCTCCTGTGACGCAGTGCCATGACCTCGCCTTCCAGTGATTTAGCCTGAACATCCAGATCGCTTCCATCAATGTCTGTTACAATCAGAGAGTGATACAGCCCTGCTTTCAGCGGATTGGGCAACCCTTCAAACAGATCAGATCCACAGTGCGCAATTGGGCTCGCCTGTCCATACTTGGGAAACAGTGCCCTCGTCACCCGACCGCCATACGATTGCGCAATTGCCTGATGTCCTAGACATACACCGAGTATGGGAAGTTTTCCCGAAAAATGCGCAATCGCATTCATGCTGATCCCGGCTTGATCTGGCGTACCCGGCCCTGGAGAAATCACCAGTGCTTTGGGGGCTATTGCTTCAATATCATTCAGGGTCACATGTCCTGCATCCACCACCTTTGTACGCTGGGCAAGCTCCTCAAAGTATCTGCTAAGATTGAATACAAAACTGTCACGATTATTTAGTATCAGGATCATTCCGGGCTACTCGTGCCATCAAATATCTTCCGTGCCTTCAGTAGAGTTTCAGAATACTCTTCGTCTGGATCTGACAGGGATGTGATCCCGCTGCCAACATCCAGACGTATCTGATCACCGTCAAACTGGATCGTCCGAATCATGATGTTAAAATCTGCCGCACCATCGAATCCAAAATAGCCAAAGGATCCGCAAAAGGCACGACGGGGGGAATGTTCAAGTTGCTGGATAACCTCCATGGCCCGGCTCTTTGGTGCACCTGTAACAGAACCCCCAGGAAATACCGCCGAAAAAAGATCAAACGCATCCTGTCCTTCTTTCAATTTTCCCTGAATGGAAGAAGTAAGCTGATGCAACCCCGCGTAGGATTCCAGGGTGCAGAGCTCCGGTACCTGCACCGAACAAACCCTGCATACTTTGGACAAGTCATTCCGAAGCAAATCAACCACCATGGTGTTTTCTGCACGATCTTTCTCTGAACCGAGAAGCCTTTCCCTCAATTGCCCGTCTTCATATAGATCATCGGATCGCTCAATCGTTCCTTTGATTGGTCTTGCTTCAGCCTCTCCCTCAGAACTCAAAGAAATCAGCCGCTCTGGTGAAGTACAGGCGATAGCCCTCTCCCCGAAAATACCATAGGCAGAAAAGGGAGAGGGATTGCTGTTTCGAATCGCATAATAGATTTGTAATGGCCCTGAGCTGTCAGGGTCCGATGCTGTGAAGGTTTGCGCAAAATTTGCCTGATAAATATCACCTGCACGGATGAATTCAAGGATATCATTCACCGATTCCACATAAGCCGCTTTTGCAATCTCGTTATGCCAAGTTAGATTCAGCACCGGCACATCAGGCTGAATCATTTCTTCTATGTTCTCCCTGATTGCGCGCATATGAGCCTCAGCCACATCCTTGCATGGCTCGTACGATCCGTTTTGAAGACCAGATGAAATGATCCACGTACGGCTTGCGTGATGATCAACGGCAATAATAGTATCATATAGCCTGAAGTGACAATGATCGCCTCCCTCCGCAGAATGGCGAGATATGGTATGCGCATCAGTTTCCGCGAATTCGTAGTCAAAAAAGCCGACCAGTCCGCCCTGGAACGACGGACCATCATTAATCCGCCCGGTTGCATAACTCCCGAGAATCCGCCGCAAATCATCAAGGTTTGCCGTAGAGGGAATTGACTCTACTGGATCAATGCAAAGGTAAGAGTAGCGACCGAACCGCAGGTCATTGGATGAGCTGTCAAGCCAGATCATGCCTCGCCCCTGCGCATACAGATGAGCCAAAGATGGCAGGTCTATTGACGCAAGCTCTCGTGCCCACATATCATTACAGATTCTGCACAAGTGAGATCCAATCTACGCAGGATTGTCCACAGCTAATAAGCCCCGGTAATCCTTTGGGAATTCACATTGACCATAGAACGGGCAGCGGAGAATGCCTTCTGCAAACAGAGCCTCTTGCAGAAATACTTTGGTAAAGGACCATGCATACTTGCAAGCACTTTCAGGGGACCGAATCTCCGCCAACTTGATATTTTTGCAGAAACCTCTACTGCTCATTACTGAAGTTACCCCCTGGTATATAAGCCCCTCAGGTGAGCGAACAGGAATTCCCTGCCCTGCATATCCGAGAATATCGTCTGGCATTGATGAATCTGTTTTTCGGTTAGTTTTCGACAGTCAAACACAGGAATCTGTGATAACATGGACAGAACAACATCAGACCTCCCCATTTGCTGTCGGCTGCCAATATCCCAAAACAGGATAATCTTCAATGTTGAATCAGACCAGAGAATGCGAACAATGAGAGATTACCTCTCCATTCCCATATCTGTGTTTTGCCCCTTGTCCGGGTCGTCTTTGCTCTGTGAGATTCCTGTTCTGGTTTGATTTTTCCCTCCTCTTTTTCGGGAAATGGGCTGTCTGCTTTATGATTCTCTGGTTCCTTTGGGGGAGACTCTTTTCCTGTTTCTTCCCCAGAAACCTGTTTCAAATGGGACTGTTCCCGGGCTGTGAGCTCCTTCTCCGCCAGCCATTCCCGTATCATGTAGTCGTGGAGAGAGGGGATCGGAATGATGTATCTCCGCCCCTTCTTGTGCAGAACGCCCTTTGACAGGGCCCGATCAAATCCACCTTCCCCAATCGCCCGCTTGATCTCCTCATCTGTCAGTCCAATCTCCAGCGAAACATGCTGAAACAATTCCGCCAGTCCATTGAATTCATTATACGTCAAGTCTTCCGTCCGGCCACGGTAGTATTCCCTGCGGTTTACCCGCCCCTGCTCCATGACGATACGCAACCCCTCCGCGGTCATCTCCCCCTCGGATTTCTTTAAGTACTCCAGGGCAGGGTCCAGGTAGGACGCGATGTGGTGCCCCCACCCGTGTGTCTCTGCTGTGATGGCATTCATCCAAGCAGTGATGTCCCCCTTCGCCTTCCCCTCCTCTGTGAGCCAGTCCTTGATCACCCCTCGTTCCTCCGCTCTGGAGAGTGCCTCAAGATTGAAATAGCAGTTGCTCTTGAACCGGGATATGCCCAGCACTCCCTCAAATACAGACCGGGTATTCCCTAGTCCACCAACCAGTAATACCAAAGGCCTGTCCATCTTCCCATTGTAGATATAGTCTAGAAGGGAGGTTGCCAATTCTTGTTTTCCCGCAGGGATGAGGGTCGGACTTCCAAATCGCTGTGCCTCATCAAGAATCAGCAGGAGCGGGGCATCTTTGCTCTGAAGAGCCTTGATAGGGGTGGATGCATCTCTGTCCAGATCAAGCGATATCCCTAGAGAGGCAATATCTATTTCGACCTCTGCGGAGATTCTTTTTAATCGACGTTTGGCTTTCCCCAGACATTCCCACAGAATATCTGTGTCCCAGAGTGCCCCTGGTCTGATCTCTGCGGTGCCCCAGCCTTTCTCCTCCGCCCATTTTCTGCACTCCGCCAGGAATGCGGTTTTGCCCACACCTGGGGGCCCTAGACCAGGAAACAGGAACCCTTCTTTCCAGGGCTGGACCGGAATAATAACCGCAGAAAGTACTTCTTCTCGTTTTCCCGCCCGTGGAAGTATCTTGTCTCCCCGCGGTCGTCAATAATTTCTCCTTCTGGAAGTGGCTTGTCCTGATCGGGAAGTTTTGTGCGGAACATAGCGGAGACAGGAGATGGCTGGCAGAACTTTTATGCTTGGACACTCAGACACTGCTTCAGGTTCCCCCGGTTTTTGGGGCCAGGTTTGTGCAGGGCCGGGTTGGATGTCTACCCAACTGCTGAACCCAGAGAAGGGAAACGGAGCAGAAACACGCAGGGAGTCTGCCCGTTCCCAGCTTGCGGATTTTGCTGGATAACTCCCAAAATGTCTGTACCTCTCCACCCTATGATACTCCTTCACTCATTTCAATCATACGCTCAATGGGCTTGAGTGCTCGTCTGCGGACGGATTCTTCCATGCGAATTTCTGGCAATTCATGCTGCATGCAGAGGTAAAGCTTTTCGAGCGTATTCAGGCGCATATGTGGACACTGGCTGCAGTTGCATCCGCTTTCAGGAGGAGCAGGAATAAACTGCTTGTGCGGAGAGTCTTTCCGCATCTGATGCAGAATTCCTTCCTCGGTTGCAATGATGAACGAGTCTCCTTCATCTTCCCGTGCAAACCGGCGGATTCCGCTCGTGGAGCCGACATAATCAGCATGCCGAAGGACAGCTTCTTCACATTCCGGGTGCGCCAGCACCCTGGCATCGGGAAACTCCACTTTCAGGGAAAGCAGCTTCCGCTCGCTAAATGTTTCATGTACGATGCAGACTCCGTCCCATATGATCAGGTCGCGTCCTGTCTTGCGCTCAAGCCAGCGGCCCAGATTGCGGTCCGGTGCAAAAATGACGGGCTGGGATTCCGGGATCATCCGTAACAGATGCTCCGCATTCGTGGAAGTGCAGATAAGATCACTTCTCGCCTTTACAGCAGCGGAGCAGTTGATATATGACATCACTAGATGATCTGGATGCCTGTCACAGAAAGCCTGAAATTCATCCGCAGGGCATGTGTCTGCCAGAGAGCATCCCGCATTCAGATCTGGAAGGACAACTTTCTTGTCAGGACACAGAATTTTTGCCGTTTCTGCCATAAAATGAACCCCGGAAAAAACAATCATGTCGGCCGAAGTTGCCGCTGCCTGCCGGGAAAGCCCCAGTGAGTCACCGATAAAATCGGCAGCATCCTGGATGGCAGGCTCCTGGTAATAGTGTGCAAGCAGAATGGCATTCTTTTCCTTTTTGAGAAGCTCTATTTCCTCATAGAGGTCCAGCGCTGGATCAACAGGCTCGTCAATAAATCCAGCCTGATCCAGTCTGCTGCCAGGAAGATCAATGGGCACGGGCATGATTTTTCAGGTTTGGCTGTGTGTTCCCTGCACTGAATCTTATGCTCTTACCTGACAGCGAACGCCCAAGAAATGTTTTTGTGGCAATGATCCTGACATGCCTGCCTGATTCGGCGGGTTTACCCCTCGTGAAGCTGCCCGTCCCGTAACCGCAGGACACGATCACACAACTGGCTCAGGGCAGGGTTATGGGTCGCGATTATGAATGCCTGGCTGTACTGCCGGCTCAGACTCAGCATCTCTTCATGCAATGCTTCGGCAGTTCCTGTGTCCAGACTTCCTGAAGGCTCATCGGCAAGAACCAGTGCCGGCTGATTCATTAAGGCACGTGCCACGGCGACTCGCTGCTGCTCTCCCCCAGAAAGCTCGGACGGGCGATGATGAAAACGCGAATCCAGTCCAAGCTGTTGCAGCAATGTTTCTGCTCTGCCCTGCGCTTTGCGAAGCGATTCTCCCCCGATGAGTGCAGGCATCGCTACATTCTCCAGTGCACTAAACTCGGGGAGCAGGTGGTGAAACTGAAATATGAATCCGACAGACTGATTCCGCCAGCGGCTCAGCGAGCGGTCATTCTGCTGAAAAACATCCTGCCCGTCGTAAAAGACCCTGCCCTGATCCGGCCGATCCAGAGCTCCCAACAGATTAAGGAGTGTCGTCTTGCCTGTTCCACTGTCCCCTACGATTGCTACAACTTCGCCTTCGTCAACACGCATGGAGATTCCCCTGAGCACTTCCAGTCTTCCGCCTGATCCCGTTTCAAACCCCTTGTGAAGATTTTCTACAACCAGACGCGACTGCATCAGAACCGCGTGTTAACTACATTGGCAAACTTTGACCCGAACGTATACGAGAAGGCAATACTGGTGCTGGCATAGTAATCTGTCGCCAGCTCGCGCTGCTGAAGCAGAATGTCCTCCAGTAACAGTTTTCCGGCAGGCAGAAAGAGCTGATCCCGAATCATCTGAAAACTTCCCTCCACTTCCAGAGAGAATCCCTCAAAAAGACGCACAGAAATATTCGCGAAAAACTCTGCGCGCTGCTTTGACAGGTCATGCAGATACTGGGATCCCTCCAGTCCGCTGAAAATATCTCCCCACGGGCGACGAATCGCAACGGTCGCATCCAGATGATGATGTGGCAGCCACTCTTCAGTTTCGCCAAAAATCGTCGGTTCAAAGTAATCCGCATACAAAAACCCGATCCGATATACAAATGTGATCGCTCGTCGCGTGGCGACTTCGTACGGAAGCAGACTGTATTCAACCCCGGGAACGACTTCCAGCAAATGCCTGAGGTTGCGGTCATTACGTGTCACATAGTCCACAAAGAGTCCTGCGGACCAGTGAGGTCCCAGGCTTCGGATCAGATAGCTGTCCAGTCCATGCCGGCTGATGCTGCTGCGTATGACTGCCCCTTGATCTCGTTGAATCCGTACAAGGTCATAGTTGAAGTAGGGACGAATCCTGGCCTTCCACTCCTCGCTCCGGTGATCAGCATAAAATCCCCATCGCGAATCAAATACCGTACGGTTGGACTCCAGATCCAGCTCAAAATCTCCTCCGTACAGATTGAATATCCAGTGCCTCCACGGATCTCTGCTAAGCAGCTGATCTGATTGCACAGATTCATTCCTGGCATAGTTGATGGAGAAGACATCGGTGGAACCTTCCGAACCCAGGAAGGGTGCCAGCCCCAGCCGAAGAGCTTCATTGATGACTGCTCTTCGCTGCTCACCGGATGTATCCTGTCCGAGTACCCTGCTGAGATTCAGGCTTGAACCTTCCAAAGTCCCCCGTCCAATAAAAGACAATTCATACAGGTTGCCTCCAAATACTGTGATGCTCCGGGTCACAAAGATGTGCACATCTGCCTGGTTCTGGTCCCGGACATAGTCAACAAAATTCAGCTCTGTCCGAATATGCAATTCATCACAGGTGTCGCAGTCCAGAAACACGCTGAGCCTTCCCCCGTCAGAAACCTGAGCGATACCGACTCCGGCAGGAATCACCAGAAGCAGTCCGAGCATGCCAAATACGACGGCCGGATAAAAATCAGACATCACGTTCAAGTTTATGATGCTTGATTCGGGCACTCAGGTTTGCGTGCGGAATCCCGAGCTTTGCGGAAGTTTTGCGTATATCCCAGTTACTCTCCTCAAGTTTTTCACGAAGAAAGATTCGCTCGGCATGATCACGAAACTCTTCCATGTTCCCATGTTTCTTGACAGCAGGTTCCGTCTGGTCTTTTTTGGAGAAGGCTGGCAGGACAAGACGGTCCACATCTGCGAGGGTAACGGATTTCTTTTCACTGAGGATCATGAGCCGCTCCACTACATTGCCGATTTCGCGAACATTCCCTTTCCAGGGAAGTGTGGAGAGTTTTTTGATGGCCCCCTTGGTAAAGGTTTTCGGCCGCAGTCCGTTACGTTTGGAGAGTCTGGATGCAAAATGCTCCAGAAGGACGGGGACATCACCTTTTCGTTCTCTGACCGGAGGCATGGTCAGGGGAATTACGCTGAGTCTATGATACAGGTCCTCCCGAAAATCACCCTCCTCAATGGCCGTGCGCAGATCCTTGTTCGTTGCCGCAATCACACGGACATCTACACGGATGGTACGCTCCCCCCCTACCCGGGTAAGTTTGTTTTCCTGCAGTACTCTGAGCACCTTGGCCTGGGCAGACATGCTCATGTCTCCGATCTCGTCCAGAAAGAGTGTGCCCCCGTGAGCCTGTTCAAATTTTCCGATTCGCTGGCGATTCGCCCCGGTGAATGATCCCTTCTCGTGGCCGAAGAGCTCGCTTTCAATGAGTTCGGTCGGAATTGCGGCGCAGTTGACTTCAACGATGGGTCCCTCCGTTCGCAGGCTCTGCGCATGAATCCAGCGAGCGGCCAGCTCCTTGCCCGTCCCGGGCTCCCCTGTAATAAGCACTCTTGCTTCCGTCGGGGCAACACGTTCAATGAGTTCTTTCACATCCTGCATTGTACGGCTTTCCCCAAGCATCGGTGTCAGGGCACTGCCCTGCTGCTGTTTCAGTGTCTGTTTCAGGCGCCGGTTTTCGACAACAAGCTTCCCCCGCTCCAGGGCAGAGCGAACAGTGACCAGAAGATGCTGCAGATCTGGCGGCTTTTCAATAAAATGGAATGCTCCCGACTGGGTAGCCTCTACAGCCGTTTTAATATCGGCATGACCGCTGATCATGATAACGGGCAGTTCTGGCCATGTCTCTACACAAGTAGCCAGAACCTGAAGCCCGTCCTGTTTCGGCATCTTGATGTCCAGAAGAACGACATCAAAGGTCCGCTTTTTGAGTTTCTCTATGGCCTCATTGCCATCGCCTGCCTCATCAACTTCAAGATCCTCATACTCCAGAATCTCCCGAAGAGTCCTTCGAATGCTTACTTCATCATCAACGACCAGCACGCGAGGAGCGGACATCTGCTCAGCTATTTGAGAGCGAGGACCTGCCCCAGCATATAGTTGAACTCGTCAATCAGACTCGTTTCCGGGTAGTCCTCCTTCGCTTCCTTGATCACATTCTCTGCAGCATCCAGATCGCCGGACTCCAGGTAGCCACGCGCGGCAGAGCGCAAATAATATGGGGCACGTACCGGATTCTCATCCATGTCTGCTGCGCGCCGGAACAGATCCGCTGCCAGTGAGAAATCCCCCTGCAATTCATGAATGGCAGCACGACCGGCGGTTGCACTGGCACCAAGAAAATCGTTTTTTGCGCTGAAGCTCTCAAACTGCTCCAGTGCCAAGTCATACTCTTTCAGTTCAAAGTATGCATTCCCAGCATAAAACCGTGCTGTATTGCCCGCGGGAGTGCTTCCGTAGCGATCCACAATGTCCAGGAGTCCCAGTGTTTCCCCGCTGCCATCCAGAGCAACCCGATACTCATCCCGTTCATACTCAAGGATGATCGCCCCCAGGAGCTCCTGCGCCTGGGAATCACGCTCTCCCTGGATATAGTTGTATCCGAAAACACCTGCAATTACCAGGATGATTCCGACAGCCAGCCCTGTCAGGATACGCCTGTTGCCGTAATAGAGTGCCAGGAGAGGAGCGTACCAGCTTCTGCGTGATTCCGCCCGCTGACTCCCTCTTTGCCTGATAGCTCCTGTGGGAGCCTTCATTTTTGCCATTTGCCAGTTTTTGTGTTCGTTCAGTCTTCTGACAGATCAAAGACCTGCTCAACAGGATCATCTCCCGTACTCGTTCGTTGTACCCGCTTCCGTGAAGAATGCTCACTCTCTGAATCCTTTGTTATCCAGTTCCCGAAATTCTGGAGAACAGGGAAGAAAGTGCGAAATTCTTCGTCCATCTACACAAACCAGAAACTTCAACAATCAATCCAGAATGGCTTACAAACTTGCTATCAATGGCTTTGGTCGTATTGGCCGCCTCACACTGCGTTCAATCCTGGAGCGCAACCTTGACAATTTCAAGATCGTTGCCGTCAACGACCTTACAGATGCTGCTACACTAGCGCACCTGTTCAAGTATGATTCCGTGCACGGAACATGGCCGGGGAATGTATCCACAGAGGATGGCCACCTGTACATTGACAGCCTCAAGATTCCCGTTTTGAGCGAACGTGATCCGGCGAATTTGCCATGGAATGCTCTCGGTTGCGATGTTGTCATTGAGTCAACAGGATTTTTCAGGAACCGCGCCGGGGCCGGAAAACATCTTGCGGCAGGTGCCCGGAAAGTTGTCATTTCTGCGCCTGCAAAAGATCAGGTTGATGCCACTGTAGTACTTGGGGTGAACGAACATGTCCTGACGGGACAAGAGGAGATTATCTCTAATGCCAGTTGTACCACGAACTGTATTGCTCCCATGATCAAGGTGGTTGATGATGCATTTGGAATCCAGAGCGGTCTGATGACCACGGTCCATGCCTATACCAGCGACCAGCGGATTCAGGATGCTCCCCATAGTGACCTGAGACGTGCGCGGGCGGCTGCATATTCTATTATCCCCACTACAACGGGGGCTGCAAAAGCTGTCGGGCTGGTTCTGCCGCACATGAAAGGCAAACTGGACGGAATGGCCATGCGAGTGCCAATTCCCAATGGTTCGCTGACAGATCTTACTGTTCAGGTAAATGCCACTCCCAGCAAAGAGGA
This sequence comes from Rhodothermales bacterium, assembly GCA_965203305.1. Taxonomy (GTDB): domain Bacteria; phylum Bacteroidota; class Rhodothermia; order Rhodothermales; family Bin80; genus Bin80. Next base: position 2,001,257 of record OZ241874.1, read on the forward strand.
AGTCAACAGTGCGTTTCAAACTGCTGGCAACGGATCCCTGAAAGGCATCCTGGAATTCTGTACAGATCCTATCGTGTCTATTGACATCGTTCACAATGCCCATTCTGTAATCTTTGACAGTCTGGCAACGATGGTGCAGGGAAACACGGTCAAGGTTCTGGGCTGGTACGATAATGAATGGGGATATTCAAACCGTGTTGCTGATATTGCTGCCCTGCTGATGCAAAAGGCCGGATAGGCCCAAAGCATATGCCTAAATTAGCTCTGAATGATCTGGATCTGCACGGAAAGTGTGTCCTTGTGCGTGTAGATTTTAATGTTCCGTTACACGTATCTGGAGATTCTGATCGCTACGAAGTTGCTGACGATACCCGCATTCGTGCGGCTTTGCCAACCATCAAAACGATCCTGAAAGCGGGCGGAAAAGCTGTACTTATCAGCCATCTGGGCCGCCCGAAAGGGCAACCTGAACAAAGGTACAGCTTAGCTCCGGTCGCGGATCGTCTGGGAGAGATTCTGGGCATGCGTGTACGATTCTCAAGTGAGACGATTGGCAGCATCATTGAGAAGACTATCCGTACCATGCCAAATGGCAGTCTGATCCTCCTTGAGAATACCCGATTCTTTCCCGGAGAAACGGCAAATGATCCGGCCTTTGCTTCGGAACTGGCCAAGCTAGGGGATCTGTTCGTAAATGATGCCTTCGGCACGGCACACCGGGCCCATGCTTCCAATGTGGGGGTTGCCAGCCACTTCTCGCAAGCTGCGGCAGGATGCCTGCTGGAAGAGGAATTAATACAGCTTGGCAACGCACTTGAGGCTCCGTCCCTTCCTGCTGTTGCACTCCTTGGAGGAGCAAAAGTATCCGACAAGATGGGAGTGATCACCAATCTGCTGGGAATCGCAGACCATATCCTGATCGGTGGAGCAATGGCGTACACATTTCTGAAGGCGAAGGGAATTCCTGTTGGAGACTCACTGGTAGAAGAAGACCGCCTGGATGAGGCAGGCAAAATACTGGACGAAGCTGCTGGAAAACTTCACCTGCCCGCTGACCATATTGTCAGCACCTCTCTTGATGCACCGGAAGCATGCGAGACGGTCACTGGAGGAATTGGATCGGGGCTTATGGGACTGGACATTGGCCCGGCAACCGTTACCGAGTATACGAATTTGGTGCTGGGAGCAAATACCTGCATCTGGAATGGTCCGATGGGAGTGTTTGAGATCCCTGCATATGCCTCTGGTACAAACGCTATGGCACAGGCTATGGCTTCCGCAACGGGTCAGGGTGCAGTCACGATCATTGGTGGAGGAGATTCCGTCGCAGCGATCAAACAGGCGAATTTGCATGAGAGAGTGACGCATGTATCCACCGGGGGTGGTGCCATGCTAAAGTTTCTGGAAGGGGCAAATCTTCCTGGACTGGATGCACTGACGGATCAACCGTAGCCCTGGTTCCGCTCTGCAGCAGACTTTCTCTCCTGTCGTATTTCCGTGTAGTACTTCTCTGATGGAATGGCAACTCATCTGCATGTACATTAGCGGACGGAGTGAGCTTCATCCGATTCACACAGTGTGCCCCGTCTGAATGGAGCTTTCCGAAGATGAGTTTTCAGTCAGACAGTACAGATATACCCACGAAGGCAGTGAATCTCCATAAGTCTATTGACTTTGGCTTCATGGATGTCTTGACTTCGACGGTTAATTTGCGCACAGAGGCATTGGAGGGCGATTTTCACGAAAACTGAACACTACAATTCAGAGATCGAAAAACCCTGTCCGTAACGCACGGAAATACAAGTTTCTACCGAAATGTCAAACCAAAACCGTCGAAGTCACCATGAGTGAGCATACATTTGACATCAACGAAATTGGAGCAACCGCCTTTGTAATTGCATCCATCCGGGCCATGGAATCTGAAAAAACGGAGCCACTCTTCCATGACCCCTATTCAGGATGGTTTTCCAATGAATGGGCCCAAGAAGCAGCTCGTAAAATGGACGCGGCTTTTCCGCCTGCAACGACCATGATCCGCTTCCGCACCTGCTACTTTGATCATATAGTTGAACACGGTATTGCAAACGGAATCAGACAGTTCGTACTGCTTGGTGGAGGCTTTGACATGCGGGCACACCGGTTCAGAGATTCAAGTGTTAATTTCTTTGAGGTAGACCAAAAAGCTGTCCTGGACTACAAATGTTCTATTTTTGAACGAAACGGATTTTCTCGGCAGCCTTCTGTCCCGGGCAATTACCTCGAAATTGATGTCCCCGCAGAGCTTGCCAGCCTTGGTCTGAAGCTTGACGCACCTACTTCAATTCTGTGGGAGGGAAACACGATGTACTTGCTACCTGAGAGTATTATCCGTTTTCTGAACCGGTTGGAAAGCAGGATGCCCGCATTCCAGATTGCCTTCGACTATTTCGCAATGGATCTGCAGAACAGAGAATTGAATAGCGGGGAAGACTTAAAAAGAATTGAGGGAGTAGAGAACGCGCTTGGTGTATCTTTCACGGCGGGGTTCCCGGACCTGTCAGTCTTTGAGAAAGAGACTCCGCTCCAAATTGTCGAATCCAACTCGGTCGTAGATCTTGCCGAGAAGTATGGACAAGGGCATGCGGTAGCAACCTATCCAGAAGACTGGCAAAAAACTCTTAGTCTGTATCGTTACTGCGTATTGAAGAGAAACTAGGGAGTGTCTGTAATATCCGACCATCTGGAAGCGAAACCCTGCGAGTATGAAAAAACCGATAAATGCTGGACATACAATGGCTCTTCAGCGAATGATTTTGAGTGATATGCGTGCTCTGAGAAGAGGGGGAATCAGCCCCTTCTTCGCCCTTGATTTGATGGTCATCTGGTGTACCATTACCTCTGCGTTTGAAATGACCTTCAACATAGGAAACCAGTCAGTAGAGCCTCTTGCGAAAATCCCGGATGATAGAGAAATACTGCTCTGAGATTGCTTAAAGGCGCATCGGGGCAGGTGTACAGATGCTTTTGCAAGAGCCTCAGCATACGTTAAGAGACATGAATCCAAGAGTACGCCTCATTGTCCAAGCACTGCCCTCAGACTGTCCCCACACCTCATCATCCTAATAGTTTCTCTACACTCATGGAATCCGATCCTGTTACGCCTCAGTTTCTTGAGCTGGTGTTTGTTTCGTTTGCCGCAGACTACAACAGGCTTGAACTGGAATCCTTGTGCTTCGCTTGAAAAGATGAACTTCTCAGCAACAGAAGCACCTGCCTGAAATTGCTGAATGACCTTACTTGCGTCCAACCTCTACGCTTCAGTTCAATGACCACCCAGCCGCTCATATCCTTACTTTTTCCTCTAGTAACCAGAAGGTAGTCACAGCGCGTCATGTCTGTTGCCAATGGCGAGCCGGACCTGTCAAAATCAACAACAATACGATCAGATACGCCAGCCATCACCACTTTACATCCGTCCTTGTTCAGCCCGCCACTTACCAGACATGCCTCATCAAACCTTTGGCTGATGTCATCCAATGATTCCATCACGAGTTGTTCTCAATGAGGCTTGTGATGTCAGCTGAATCGTTGTGCAGAGCATATGCAACATCATCAAAGCCAGAGGAATACAGGTTGGAATCATCAAGGTACACCTCTTTTACAACTGTACCCTCAAGGTACTTCTCCGGTTCAAACAGCCATACACCTACTTGACCAGTATCCAGGGCTATCTCGCCGCTACCGTTGTACCGAACTTTGGGATGTGATCGACGCACTATGTTGGCTAATTCTTCCAGCAACCATTCGCTGTGCGTGGTGACGATTACCCGAACACCGATCTTGATGAGTGCGGCAATTTCACGTATGAATTTGACCTGCATTGCCGGATGCAGATGAGATTCTGGTTCTTCCATAATCAAGACATTGCCTGGCTTAATCACATGACGGAGATACAATACCACGGGTGCGAGCTCCGAAACCATGGAAGACGCGTTTGCCAGCGTGAGATCTTCTTCCCAGCCGCGTGGCCGATACGTGAAATTCGGATAGTTGGCTGGTCGCGTGATGCGAATCGCTCCGTCAAGAATATTATCTTCAATGCTTCTGCCAAGATCCTGTTTGCCCTTCCGAATTGGCTCAAATCCAACTAACTGTTCGAGGAAATCTGCCAGCACCCCAGAAAGCATTGGCGTGTTAGCGGCAGGGATAATGCCCGCAGCCGATGCGCTCGCAATCAAAGCGTTGACCACCACACTGTGCGCATGCATGACACCGGTCCGGTCTGCGGGCAGGTAATAGGCGGGCGAGTGCAGGGTGCCAAACAGCGATGGTATCAGTACATTGCCAAGCGATGACAAAAGATCTTGGATCGCGAACAGGCGATATTCTATATCCTGATCTTTCTGGAAGAGATATAGCATGCGTTCAAGCCACTTTTCTTTCCTTCTGTCCCCGGCTCTGGGGTCAATCGGAATTGGTATCTTCTCCGGGATCATAGTTTCAAAAGCGGGGATCTCACTGAGCGAAACCGTGTGATTAACAAAATATGGAGGATCCCCGACAGATTGCCGCATCACGAGACACGACTCCCTCACCGCCTAGTTCCTGCGAACCAGTCTGTCAATTTCGTCAACCCCGAAGCATCTGACGATTTCATGGGATAATGTATCCATCTGTTGACTAAATCCAGAGCGAAGTCTGTCAGCGAATGGAGGGGGCAGGACAATGCTGCCTTGATTTGGCGGTGAAGAATTGATCTCAATAGCATTTATTGAGCCTGACAGGGTGTTAATTTTCTCTTCGGAGATATCGCCGAACCCCCGCTCCAGTCGGGACCGCCATCCTCCAAAAGAATGTCTCTTACCAGAGTATGTACCGTCGTTGAAAAAACGATGTAACGCATAGATCAGGATCGCCAGATAGGACTTCCCCGTATTGCTGGCCCCCACGAACACCATGAGTGGCCTCAGATCAACTTCTGCCTTGGCAATTGGTCCGAAATCCGTCACCTCAAGTTTCAGGTCTTTCTTTTCAGTCCGCTCATCAGTCTTTTTGTATTGGGCTGTCGCAGGCATGACATTAAGGTTGTTTCGGACCGTCGTTCGTGACATGTCGCAATTTACTGTTTTGTACTTGCTTCAAGGCAGAGCCTGCAGATCAGGAAATTGATTCGTACTCCGAATCCGTTGAACTACTTGCAGAACTTTTCCTGCACCCCATACACAGCGTCTGTAAGCACCTTCCAGTCAGCAATTTCTTTGCATTTGTAAGTTCTGCAGTAGGCTCTTTTCGTACTGATGTTGCACTCGTAAGGTGGCTGCCTGATTCATCAGAGAAAGTTTTTTGTATAGAGATTCCCCCGACAGACAGTGCAATGAGCAGATGCTTGCAAGAAACATCCACAACTTGTATGATGTCCCATGCTCATTCTTACAGAAGGTGCGTTCAGCAGGGAAGAATCTTTCAACATCCTGACTTTGGCTTCCTGGATGTCTTGTCAGCAATGAACACAGAATCCAATTAACCGGAGAGTCCATGCGCAAGGTCAAAGGAGAACAAGAATTACAGACCCAAGTGTCCGAATCATGAAGACCATTGAAAACATACCGAACAGATGGCCAAATAAGATTGGATTCACCGGCCCAATTGATTGAAATAGGCACTTCCGAAACCATCCCGATTCAGGGAGTATCTGACTTGTGTCTGGCAGCATCTCGGGGTTACAGACTGAGAAGTCAGGAGTAAGGCTGGAACACTGTAAACCGCAAGGATGGGGGCCATTTCCACTCACCGTAAAGATTTGGAAATTATCCAGCAAAATCCGCATGAAGGCAGGGAGAGAGTGTTATCTCTCTATCCCCGTATCTGCGTCCCGATCACTGTCGGAAGGGTCTCTGCCCTGTGGAGGTTCCTGACCAGGATTGCCTTTTCCCTCCCCTTTTTCTGGGGAGGGACTGTCTGGAGTATGGTTTTCCGGCTACTCCTCGGGATCCGCCTCGGGTAACTGTCTCGGCTCCCCCTGATCCTTGGACTCCGGATGTTGCTCCGAAATCTCTTTCGGGGGAAAATTCCTTACAATGAAATTTCGCAAAGACGGGATCGGAACGGAATAACATCGTAGTTTCTTATTAAGGTAAAAGACTCCCTTGCGTACCGCCCGCCAGAAGATTTCTTCCCCTTTCCCCATCCCATACTCTCTGTCCAGCTGTTCTATAACATCTTCCTGCTCTACAATGCCCTCCTTAGAACTTGCTGCCAGGATTCTGGCAAGGCTTCGGCACTCTTTTGCAGTGAAGTCACTCAAACGACCTTCATAGTATTCTCTGCGGTTTTTCCTCCCCTGTTCCAGGACAGACAGAAGCTCTCCCCTGGTCATCTCCCCATCGTTTTCCTTGAGATGGGCCGCAGCTGGGACCGTGTATGCGATAATGTGCTGGGGCCACCGGTAGGTCTCTTTGGCAATCGCATCCACCCAATCCGTCGTGTCTCCCTTCGCCTTCCCCTCTTCTTTGAGCCACTCTCTGATCACCGTCCACTCTTCCTCTTCTTCCAGTGGATCCAGGTTCGTGATGGATCCTAAGGAGGCACGATAGATTCCCAGACTGTTCAATGCCCTGTCTGTCGTGCCCAATCCGCCAGCTAACAGGATGACAGGCTTCCCCAGCCCGCTGTTATGAATCCGCTTCAGGAGATCTCGGACATCGTCTTTGTATCCTCCGGTTATCCTGCTGTCTTCGCCCAAATGCTGGGCCTCGTCAAGAATAAGCAGAAGGGGGGTGTCACCTATCTTGAGTATGTCTTGTGGGGTGCGGGGGTGGTGATCAACCGTGATTTTTGCTTTGCCCTTCGCAACCAGAAATTTCGTTATCCCTGCTTCACCTTCCCCGCCTGTAACCCTGATTTCGGGGCCGATCTCAAGTGTTTTCCGCAACTTGTCTGGATCCCACAGATCTCTCGGGTCAATCTCTGCCACTTCCCACTCCTGCTCCTCTGCTATATCCCAGCATTTTGCCAGCAGAGCGGTTTTCCCCACGCCAGGAGGCCCCTGTACCAAAAATATAGTTCCGCCTTTGGATTCGCTGAACTCCTCAAGTGCCTCCCGGAACTTCGAGAGGATCGTTTCGCGTCCGCGAAAGTGTTTAGCTGCTCCTCTGTCTCGAAAGCCTTTAATCTTGCTCATCGTTTCTTCTGGAAGTGGTTTGTCCTAGTCGGGAAGTTTTGTACAGAACATGGTGAGGACAGGATAGCGTTGGCAGAACCTTTGGGCTTGGACACCCAGACACTGCTTCAGGTTCCCTCTATTAGGAAATTATCCAGCAAAATCTGCATGAAGGCAGGGAGAGAGTATTATCTCTCTATCCCCGTGTCTGCGTCCAGATCACTGTCGGAAGGTTCTCTGCCCTGTGGAGATTCCTGACCAGGATTGCCTTTCCCCTCCCCTTTTTCAGGGGAGGGACTGTCTGGAGTATGGTTTTCCGGCTCCTTCTCGGGATCCGCCTCGGGTAACTGTCTCGGCTCCCCCTGATCCTTGGACTCCGGTTGTTGCTCCTGAATCTCTTTCGGAAGATAATTTTCTAACAGCCAGTCCCGCATGGACGGGATCGGGACAGAGTAGTTCCCTTCCTCATCGTAGTAAAACACCCCCTTCTTCACGGACAGAAAAAATAGCTCCTTTGCTTTCTCCTCCCCATACTCTCTTGTGAGATGCGCAAGAATCTCTGTCTTTGTTAGCCTCCCGTCTTTGGGAACACCTCCTATGATCTGAGCAAAACTGGTTCTTTCTTCAGAAACAAATTCCGACATCCGCCCTACATAGTATTCTCTGCGGTGTTTACGCCCCTGTTCCAAGACAGACAGCAACCCCTCCTCTGTCATCTCCCCGCCGTCTTCTCTGAGATGGGCTGCGGCTGGCACCGTGTATGCGATAATGTGCTGGGGCCACCTGTAAGTCTCTCTGGCAATCGCATCCACCCAATCCGTCGTGTCTCCCTTCGCCTCCCCCTCTTCTCTGAGCCACTCTCTGATCACCGTCCGCTCCTCCTCTTCTTCCAGTGGATCCAAGTTCGTGATGGATCCGAAGGAAGAGCGAGAGACCCCCAGACTGTTCAATGCTCTGTCTGTCGTGCCCAATCCACCAGCTAACAGGATGACAGGCTTCCCCAGCCCGCTGTTATGAATCCGCTTCAGGAGATCTCGGACATCGTCTTTGTACCCTCCCGTTATCCTGCTGTCTTCGCCCAAATGCTGGGCCTCGTCAAGAATCAACAGAAGGGGGGTGTCGCCTATCTTGAGTATGTCTTGTGGGGTGCGGGGGTGGTGATCAACCGTGATTTTTGCCTTGCCCTTCGCAACCAAAAATTTCGTTATCCCTGCTTCCCCTTCCCCGCCTGTAACCCTGATTTCGGGGCCGATCTCAAGTGTTTTCCGCAACTTGTCTGGATCCCACAGATCTCTCGGGTCAATCTCTGCCACTTCCCACTCCTGCTCCTCTGCTATATCCCAGCATTTTGCCAGCAGAGCGGTTTTCCCCACGCCAGGAGGCCCCTGTACCAAAAATATAGTTCCGCCTTTGGATTCGCTGAACTCCCCAAGTGCCTCCCGGAACTTCGAGAGGATCGCTTCGCGTCCGCGAAAGTGTTTCGCCGCTCCTCTGTCTCGAAAGCCTTTAATCTTGCTCATCGTTTCTTCCAGAAGTGGTTTGTCCTGGTCGGGAAGTTTGTACGGAACATGGTGAGGACAGAAGAGCACTGGCAGAAATCTTAGGGTTGGACACCCAGACACTGCTTCAGGTTCCCCCTATCAGGAAATTATCCAGCAAAATCCGCATGAAGGCAGGGAGGGAGTGTTATCCCTCATTGTTCGCCTTCCTTGTCCTAATTCAACATTGCGGATTATCCTGTCCCCTCTCCTGATGTATATGAATCCTCTGCGAAAGGAATTGGACCGGAGACTGTTACGCGAAGTGTTTGATTCATGGGAGGATTGCAGAAATTGCGCGGAGGTATGGTACAAGGAACCGCTTGTACATGCGGGAAAAGAAGGTTGGGATAAAGGACTTCTATCCTAATCTGAACGTTTCATGTCAGGGGTTGGAAGATACCTGTTCCGGGCTTGCGAATTTTGCTGGATAAGTCCCAAAGATTTCTGGCAACTGACTGACTCCTTGACTCAGTTCTCGGAACAGTCTGATCCATTTTCCTCTGCAATTTGCGGGGAGATCGTCCTTCTCTGCTCCTGTTACTGACTCTCTGTGTAACATGCGCATCATTGACGCATGTTTTCGGAGTGACGGGGAAAGGGCATGGATCACATGCTGATCCATGAAAGCTGCTCCCCAGTCAGTTCGTCCGGGATTCACTCATAAACGTGCGGTATCTCTGGACATAGGCCATGGCTTCATTCCGATTCTGCAGCCTGCGATGGAGATTCACCATGTGCTCCAGTAATGTACGCTGATCCTGCACATCCAGACTTTCCCAGCCAGACTCTGCACGTTCGGCTGCCTCCAGTGAGGCCTGCGGATCATTACGAAGGAGCAGTGACAGGGTCAGGGCCGTGCGTGCTGCCTGCGAGAATCCAGTGGACTCGCTTTGAAGAAGGTAGGCTAGAGCATTCCGGAGCTCTCCCTGACTGCGCATCTCCATGGCAAGTGTATAACTCATCACGCCGTAATCCTCTTGCACTCTCGTGCGAAGGGGAACCGTTTCCGGGGCAATCTCCTTCCACACAGCCTGGATAATAGAGATTCCCTCCTCCGTTTCTTCTGTATTGTACAGTGCCCGGGCAAGTTGGTAGCGGACTTCCAGTTTTGCCAGCGGACGCGCCACATCCAGCAAAAGAGCGCGCATTCCTCCAACAGCATCCGCCGGATTTGATGCAGCCGTCTGCAATAGCGTATCAAACCGCTTCCGCGTCACCACGGTAGTATCCCACAGAAGCCACTCACGCTCTGACTCCACATACTGCCTGCTTTCCTGATCAAGGACATATGCATCTGCTTCGTTCAGAACTGCCAGTGCCTGGTTTCCCTGATCGGCCTCAATGAAGGCACGGGAGGAGTTTGCAAGGTAAATAAACGCAGTTGACGAGTCCAGTACCATCGTTGTGTCCAGAGATAACAGGGCTTGATCTTTCAAGAGCACGGACGCTCTGTACCACCATGCACCAGAGTCCAGCCAGTTCTTGGCATTGCCAAGAGATTCTTTCGCACTTGCCAGCAGAGCTGCATAATCGTGCCGCTCAGGGTGCAGCTTTGTGAGCCGCTCCAGGATCTTGATCTGCTCATCTAATGCATTCTCCTGCCCTAAACGTTCATACAGCAGTTCGTACACGCGACTAAGCCAGTAACTGGCTTCCAGATCGTACGGGTTCGCATCCAGCGCAAGGCGAAACTGTTCTGCTGCGCCCTGCAGCTCTTCCAGTCCGAGCACTTCCCCCGAAAGCAGCTGGGCACCTTCATTGAATCGGCGAATTGCCTCTGCTTCTGCCTCCGTATCTACATCTACCGAGTCCGAGGAAGTCACCAGATGTTTCGTCAGGCTGTCTGCAATATCAAAAAGCCTGCGTCCCCCTTCCACCGCCTGGCGAGCTTCCATAACAGACTGATCGCTCACCAATCCTCCTCTGGATGCATATACATCCGCCATCGCAATGAATACACTGTCCACACCCGGCAGGCTCGGAAGTTCAGGCTCCTCTTCCTCTACAATCAACGCCTCCTTGGGAGAGCATCCAAAGATCAGAAGGGCCAATATCAGAAAGGATAATGTTCTCATTTCTCTGCTTCTACTACGGTTTCCCACCAGTCTATAAAGGCGGCATAGAATGCTTTCGCTTCTTCACTGGTAATTTCTCGCTCCTGGGATATGATCCGGGCAATCCGCCCGTCGTTGTGTGTCACTCGCCCCACACGGAAACGGGAGACTTCTTTCTGCAAGCCCCGATCAAAGAACAGATAGGAGTCTTCTCCGTCCACCATGACCACCTGCAACTGATCGTATCCGGATCGAACGAGAAGGTAGAATTGCACCTCACGCCCGTCAATAGCAGAGGATGCAATGGCCGTATGGTCACCGCTTGCATGATCCAGGTGCACCCGTACCACAGCCGGGTGTGGATGGGGATTGTTCTTCACCCACTCCATAATGGCAGATGTTACATTATCTCTTCCCCCTCCCCCGGAAAGCATGCTCTCGTCAAAGGCACGAATCTCGGGAGCTTCGGCTCCCACCCGCTCGGACGGAACCTCGCTGGCGGGGCCTCTCATAGAGGAATTCGCACCCGCAGGGCCTCCCGCGCTCAGCTGGTCCGATGGAAGTGCAAGTCTTGTACCGGGAAGCGAGATTCGACTGCGACCCTGAATCCCCCGAGCAGCGGCAATCTCCGTTCCGCTTGGCGAGCGATCCAGCGCAAGCCGGGATTCCGGCAGAGCACTCAGTTGTCCACCGTCATTGATTGCCAGCCGGGACTCTGCCAGGGATGTTCGCTCTGGGTTGCTATCCAGTCCGGCAGGAGGCTGCAGGGATATGCTTTCTCTGACAGGAAGAGATACCTCCTCCACAGTGACCTCTGGAGCTTCTGATTCGGCCGGTGATGCTTCTACTGGAACAGGAGGCGGTGGCGGGGGAGGTGGTATTGCGACCGAGGTAAAGGTCAAAATACGGGATGTGTATTCCGATGGAGACACATCTGACCATGCTGCCAGGAGATACATGCCAGCGAGTAGGGAGAGTGTAATCCCCCACCCTCCCAGACGATCCTGTACATTGCGACTCGCGAGTATTTGGCGAAGCGCAGACATGTCCGGGAGTTTCAGTCTTGACAGAATATTTTTGTCACGCATTGCAATCTCCGTATATTTTTAATTCTCATTCCATTCACTGGCCGAGCAGGAAAGATTGATACTCGCACAGACATCCAGGGCATCCACCAGATTCTGGACAAGAACCCCCCGCTCTGGTGTGATCAGGATGGTGGTTTCTGAACTGGCCGACTCTGACAGGCAGGAGCGAAGCTCCGCTGTGTCTGTTCCTGTACACACCTGTACTCCCTCTCTGGCAACCCACCAGGACTGGATTCCAAGATTAAGTCGCAATACATCCTGTATTTCGCCTTCCTCATCGCTGCCCCGAGGCAGCTCCACTTCTCGCTCAATCGCCAGATCTGCCTGGAGGAGAAATGCCATCAGAAGGATGAGAGTCAGATCCAAAAAACGGATCATCATTCGTGTATTGCGCATGATCTGGTCTGGGATAGGTTATCGCGAACGATGCTCAACAATGAACACAGCCGGACGGTCTGCCTGCTTGAAGATACGATGGATCTGTACAAGCAGGAATGCATCCGCATTTGCATCTACACGCAACTCAATTGGCCTCTGCTCTTCTGCGCTGATTCGTGCCAGTTCCAGTGCATTCACATTCCCGAGGCCTGCCACCATAAGACTGCCATCTGCACTCACTGCAGCCTGAATCGGATCCAGTATTGCCCCCTGATCTTCCAGATCACGACTTACCGGAAGTTCCACATTGAACTCGGTGATCTTTACGACTGCCAGCAGGCTCAGCAACAGCAGGAGCGTAAGGTCAATCAGCCGGACAACGAAATTGGACTGCATGTGCCTGTCGGCGCGAGCCGTATCTTTAGTTCGTTTGGGCTTCTGTGTACTCTCCGGCTCCTCGAGTGACCTGCTGCTGCCCCAGATAGCTCATCCTCGTCGCCACATTCTCGCCCCACGCACGCCCTTTTGCCAAATGCTTGCCTGCATAGCGGCTCACGAAAGTCTCTGCGGCTTCCAGGATCAGAGATGCAGCAACCCCCAGCAATGTGGAGACCAAGGCAAGGCTGATTCCTACGTAAACCGTATTGGGGTCCGTGCCTGCAGCGGCGAACGATGAGTACATGCCGACCAGAGTACCTGCGAGTCCCAGCCCCCCGGCAGCACTTGAGCAGTACGTGACGAGCTTGTTCGTGAGCGAAAACGACTCCTGCTGATCAGAGATGACCGCTCCCACTGTTTTTAACAGTCCGCCATGATCCGAAGTGAACTGTGAACGGCGCAAAAGACGCTGTAACAGGTTATGATAGATACTCTGTCCCGGCTTTTCGGCCTCTGACTGAAAGTCCCTGGCCTCCATGGAGTCCGTATCCATGTTTCGTAACGATTTTGACTGAACTCCATCGTGGTACAGGCGCACCAGCGTATTCATGAGAGCTGCCAGTCCAAGGACGAATACGAGCAGGATGGGCCACTGAAATCCACCAGCCAGGCCGATGATGTCAAGAATGTTTTGTGCGGCGGACGGATCGGATGCGGACGCAAGCGTATCCTGCGCCTGAGTAGTCGCGTCTTGCGCCTGCAGAAGGGTTATTTTCATGTCGTATGGAAGGCCTGCAAAAGAATGAAGCAGGTTTGTTTTGGTGAAGATGTAATCGTTTGCAAATATACGAATTTATCGCGCGGAGCGAATAATCTCGCGAGAAAATTTGTGGTACAGCATTCGTTCTGAAGGCTTTTTATGCCTAAACGATACCCTGATACAGTACCTGGAAACATAGCTGATATTCGGATGCTTGGGGCTGCAGTCACATCTGCAGGGTCACCGGCAGTGCTTCTTGATGTCTTGCACACAACCTCCCACTCCATGTCAGAATATGCCAAAATTTTTGCTCACCCGATCTGTCCGAGCGAAATACTGGCGAGAACCGCTCACGGAGCCCATGTAATTTTGAACATCCATTCCCACGTTCAGGCAACTGGTTCAAATGGGATAAATCCAGAGCCTGTACAGGTTCTGGAGAAGAGGGAATTGCAACCAGGGTTGCCCTCCGAATCCTGGCAGTCCACAGAATTTCTTGAAATGGAAGCCTCTGCCAATTCAAGGGATGATCGCGGAGACCATACAGGTGTGGGATCAGGGATGCCTTTGTCCGTTCCAGATTCATGCCAGATGGAAGACATGATACGCTCTGCATTCTTTCCGCTAGTACTCTCTGTAATTCCCGCCCCTAAAAGACAGCCTGTCATTGTACGCATGATCTCGTTTTCACTTTTCCTTCCTCTGCCCACGCTTCCACGCAATCTCCTTCATCCCGGAAATAGCTCACCCGGATCGGACGGGCCATTTCAAACCGCTGGCGGTCCATTTCGCATGCGGCAGCTTCGGGAGCACCGCCATACTGAAGAGCTTCGGGGGCATAATCCCACATCTCCAGACGCACTGTCCCCTGATCACGAATCAGTTGCAGCTGGAGATCTTCTCCTTCATAATGCCGCTCCACTGCTTCTACACAACTCACCGCAATCGCGGCAGATGCATCCTGCTCCATGTGTGCAGCCAGGAGTGCAGGGCCAGACTCCTCGCGGAGTGCCTCATACCGGTAATCTACTTCCAGATTCCAGCCTGCGACCAGATCTCGGAATTCTCGCGGGATAAATTCTCCGAGATAATGCACCTCTGCGGTGGGGTTCAGGATTAGCAGGTCATCCGGTCCATATCCGTTCGCTGTAACATCCACAAGTTGGATGGAAGCAAGAGAATCCGGTGGCAAAATCAGCAGGTCTGACAAGATCTGATCCATAACCATCGGGTCTGTCAGGGTCACCATCGGGCGGATCAGCCTGTCAAAGGACTGTCCCGTAGCAGAAGAAGTGAACAGAAAAACGAACAGAAGAAAAATTCTCGGATTCATCATGGAATTCTTATAGGCTGTGCAGAGACACAGAGGGCAACCCCTGCTCTGAATTCCAACAGTATTTCATGGAGAAGGTTTTCAGAGACTGTCATGCACATCAAACTGAAATATCTGTAACTGTTTTCGGAGTGATCGGATTTTTTTTTAAGTTTTGAGTCAACTTTGCAAGATAGAAAAACTTCAGGAAAATGCATCTTTACCGAACATGAACAAGGGGCAGAAAGCAGGGGCATTTCGCAAGTCACAAAGGATGACTGCCGTCCACATCTCTGTCTAGCAAGGTCACCATCGACGGAACATGCTGCCAAGCCGTTTGGAGACACACTCAGGTTCAAATGGTCAATCAGAAAGCTGTATGCAGAGGCATGCGATGCAGTCCATCTGCCCTTCATAAATCCCATCCATGGAATGTGCATGACTGGGGAATGATTGCCGGTTTCTATACTGTGATCATTCATGAATTACGGACTGCTCTGCTCCATGTTGATCACAATCTGTGACGAAGTGGCATTAATCGTGTACTCTTGTTCCATGAGGATTTCCTTGGTTACCCGGTTTTGGATCTTTATGTCATAGGTTCCTGGCAAGAGCTGTGTAAAGAATGCACCGTCCCTGTAGACATCCAGTGTTCGCTCCATCCCCATGCCTGATACCTCTATACTCAGCACTTCATAGGCCGCCGGCCAGCCCGTCAGCTGTCCCTCCACCAGTGGAAGAAGTTGCAGGGGAATATCAATATATCGGGTCCTGCCAGCCTCGGCAACAAAAGCAAACTCATATCCGGTCGCCGGATAGAGCATCGGGTCCATGATAGACTCTGGTCGAATGGATACCGTGTAGGTTTCGTTTGGAGACAGATTCAGCGCACGAAACACGCCATCCATGCGGCGCAGGGGATGGCTGTGCAGATTGATCTGGGGCCCAGGGAGCGGATGCTCCGTATCATCCAGTGTTCCGTTCAGATTCTGATCCACAAACACACGGAAGACTGCCTGTGAATTGTTCTGGACGATGGCACTGAAGCTCAGCCCCCTATCTATTCCGACGGTCCCTCGTACCCTCTGCATCACACGCACATCATCTTTGGTCACTCTGCTGTTCGCTCCGATCCATGCCCAGTCTGTATTCAGCTGGAGGGACAGCCGGAGCTGTGACTGTCTCCGTCCCCTCCCCCGGTCTCCTTGCACAGCAAAAGACCATCTTCCATCAGAGACACGCAAGGAAGACCGATAGGCTCGTACCTTCCCGTCCTCCAGATTCACTCCACCGCTTATGAACACAAGACTCCGCCGGACCGAGCGTCTCCAGGAAACCTGCGGAGACATGGAGGGAAAGTCCGGCTGTCCTGCCAGCCAGCGTCCCGTAAGGGATGCTCCAATTCCGGACCGAGAATACCACCGAAGACTTGGAGAAATCTCTGTAGTGGGAGAAGCATTTGGAAATCTCCGATGGCTGATGGCACCGGACACGGACAGTTCGCGAAACTGGAACAGCGCGGTTCCGGTGAGAACATGATAATTATCTCTGTAGCGGCGATAGTCAACCTCCAGTCCACTTCGCCCCTGCCAGTGCCGGAGACGGGCAGATCCGGTCCCCTGTATGAGATCAGCATCTGCTTCGGCAACCACAGCAGGCAGAAGACGTGCGGTAACTCCGGCAATTCCCCGGTTCGGCTTGATTCCTCCTGTACCCCGGACGGTCAAAAAATTTGATACGCCGTAGGCAATTTCCATGGTGCCACGATCCGATGCGCGAAGATCATACTGCAACCGCCCGCGAGGCAGTGCACTGCGGGGGGTAAGGTAATACATAAACTCCGGCTCCATCGGATCTTCGCCCAGGGGTTCTACCTCTATGCTGGAACGTGTCGTGCCATAGAACAGCGGCAGACGCACGGAATACCGCCCTTCCCCATCCGCCTGTGTCTGGTCAGTTGGGGTGCCCCCTACTTTGGCACGAACAATTGCATGCGGGATGGTCTGGCCGCGTTGTGTCCGCTCCGCAAAAATGCGGGGCAGTACCAGAGGCTCGTTCGTCAGCCGAAGTGAAGGTGTTTGCTGGGAGTGTCTGTAGTCTACCTGAGCACGGGTGAGCCACGGGCGACCTGTCACAATCGTGTAGCTGGCCGTGGGGTTGCGACGGGAAAGATTGGCACGAACGACTCCTCCTGCCATCGCTGCCGTAGTCCGAACCTGCCCGGACCATGTGTGGCCGACCGTTCTGCTCCATGTGTACTGCAGGTCATAATTCAGCTGCACCCCACCGAGCAAACTCCGCTCTCGCGGAAACAGAACCTTGGCAGGAGGCTCTGAGCCGAGCGGCCTCCGACTGCCGAATCTGGTCGGATCAAAGAGAGAGGCAGCAGAGGAGATTCTAAGGGTCAGACCCGCTTCGTCCCATTCCATATCTGAACCAAATGCTGTTTGCAACGCATCTAGGGAGATCAGCATCTGTCCCTCTGCTCCTGTCATGGACTCCATGTCAGACATGCGCGGCTCTCTGTTCACCGTCAATGTGCCTGCGATTGCATCAAACGCCAGTACGCGTCTGGCATCCCTTGCAACCACCTGAGCCGAGTCTGCAGTCTGCACCTCATATCCGAGGATCTCTATCAGCTCTACAACATCAACCCAGAACAGCTCTCCATCATTCCATGCCATCATGATGCCATTATATCTTGGAGCCTGGAGTGCGATAGGAACATCAAAGAGAATAGTCTGTGCTCGGACTGTCGTCGCCGGTGCGAGTGCACAGACAATACAGAGCAGCATGCCGTACCATCTCATTGATCATCGAACAATGATGACATCCTTGGGCTGCTGCAGGCGATTGTGTACTGATTCCGGAATTGACGACTCTTCATTGCGCAAAAACATCACACGTAATGTATCCGAAATCTCGCCTTTTACCTGGATGTCTGTGCGCCTTCGCGTAAAGACTGTTGTAACAGCATCGCCGTAGGTCTCTTCGCGGTCCACGCTGCCCACCGTGACTCGCCCCGTCCATGGAAGTGTACCATCATTATGAAGCAGGATGGACAGTGTACTGTCCTGCAGGGAGAGTATTTCTGGCCGGATCACCGGCTGTCCCTGCCCCTTAATAAATACAAGGGGAGCCACCAGAGTGTATTCAATCTGCACTCCGGCCGAGCTGGCTGGCACCTGCTCTCTCACTACCGGTGCACGCTGGTTCAGCTTGTAACTGACCATGCTCACATACCCGCCCGGCGGGAGGTTATCCGTGCTAGAGATGGCATAGCGTACCGTTTGGGTTTCCCCTGGGGGAATGATCATGCGGGGCGGGAAAATAGACAGATGCTCGGTCAGATCCAGCATGGGCGCGTGTTCTTCCCCGAACACAATCCCTGCCGATGCCCCGTCTGGTGGAGACTCAATCACGCCATAGGATACCGAAACGGAAATCTCGGCAAGCCGCGTTCCCGTATTCGAGATTCTGAAGTTTCCATATGGACGCTCACTGCTGAACCATGCGAACGAGGGGGACATGGAAACCGACAGTTCCCCCTCATCCTGGGCAAACGTTTTATGACTAAACATCAGCACCGCCAAGGTACTGATCAGTAGCATACGCATAATTTAGTTTCGTATAATATGGACGGACATGACTCCTTCATAGATCCCTGGGGTGGCTCCACTCACCGTAAGCAGTCCTCCGATTTGGAGTCGTGCACAACCGTCTTCTCCGATAGCTCCCTGAACCCTGAAAGGATCTATTGCCTGCGTGAAGCCACTGGCCTCGCATTTGGAGCTTTGTGCCACAAGCACAGAGTAGGTCGGTGATCGGGCTTCCCGGTTGGCTGAGTATAGACTGGTCGGGGGGGAGACCTGAACCATGTACGGATATCCCGGATCACCTGTAAGCAGTACGCTTCCCGTACTGTGCGGTCCGAACGCTAGTCCTCCACGCTCTCCGCTCGCCGGATCAATCCGCACCTCCCCTGCATCACTGCCCACTTCTCCGAAGTTCAGATGGGTCGATGAAATGGACAACATCAATGTGGCCGGAATTATTTCTGCCTGAACCGCCAAACTGCCCTCCTCCTGCGCATAGAGCACCATCGGACACGCCAGCAAAAGAAGTAAAAGGAGTCTGATCATGATTCAAAGGGAGTCACAGAGGACATGTTCGCCCTCTCGGATAGCACTTCCCTCCGCCAGATATCAAAGGTGGTGAGCCCCTTCTGCTCCAGTGAGTTGGACATGGAGCAGATTCATAACTCTGCGAAGATGTCATGTTTTTTACTTTTCTCGTTGCATACACAGTTTCACTGCCTGCCATCACCCAGATCTGTCCCGGATACAACAGTCATACGTTGATCCCTGCTCGGATTTCTTGCATCAAAAGACAGAACCTTCAGGCCTGTTGGCAATGGGGTGCTCGTTACAAAGAAGTCTGGTAAAGTGTAATTATGTGGCACTGGAAAATCATCACTCCCATACATGAACAAAACTCTGCAATTTCTATCGTCGGGGCAACAAGGCGAATCAGTGTGTTGTATGTTCACTTCACTTTCTCCTGCTTACGCCATATGCATCTTCATACTCTGAACGCAAGAAATGCATACGGAGTATCCAAGGTAGACTGTGCACCGTTACTGCCGAGCTATTCGGGACAGCTTGATGACACACTGATCGTCGCAGAGTAACTCCCTTCATCCTGTGTATTGGATATCCCAGAGAGCGTCCCGCCGAACTGAAACCAATAGGTCACATTGTCCGAGGTAATATTTGGTTTATCAAAACTACTGGGGATCGTGGTCCATGGACCTCCAGTTTCTGTCTCAGAGCTCGCCCAGTTTCCGGCAAAGGTGATTTCAGGAGCAGTTGGACCAGTCCCTGAAGCAATTTCAGTGGGAAAAGTAACTGTGACCGTGACACTGCTGGTATTTTGAGGATTCACGGACATCTTACCAATAGTCCTGGTCCCACCACCAAGAAGCAGACCACCGCCGAGGGTGGGAGTGCCTCCACCATCTTCTGTAGACGAGTATGCCACCGTTCCTGCCGAACCGGTGTTCGGTCTCTGAAGGTTCCCGAAAGCAAGATCGGTTCCATTCGACAGTTCACATGTGCCGGGGGCTGACTCAATTGTAGCAGTGACATCAATGTTCTCACTGGAAGTCGCCTGTGCGAGGCTATTCTCAATGAGGAGAACCAAGAGCAGCGCGAGAATGGATAAGTATTTCATTTTCTGTATAGAATCTTGTGTGTATTTCTGTTGAATGTGTATTGTTACCTGCGAGATTTACACGAATTTCGTGTCATTTCTCTATGTTGCATTGATGATGTGTCAGCTATCTTTCCGATCTCAATGGATCTCTCATCCGCCGCGATACTGGCATTGATAGTGAGGGATTGGACATGTGTAACGGATTTCCCACCGTGAAAAATTGTGCCAACATGACCGTTGACATCTGTCACCTTCTTATCAAAACTCAGTGGTCCACCACCACTGCCAGATACCAGAGTCATATACTCTCCGAAATCAACCCGTCCATCACCGAACAACAGGCAATAATAGCAAGTACAGGAGATGCCAGAAGTGATGGAATGATGCATACCGTTTGCTACCGGACCAGATAGATTCCTGCCCCCGCTCACGGCCTTGGAAATCCCACTCTGAATGACACAAGTCTTTAGAGTGCGCATGACCTCATCCTCCTCTTGCCGCTCTCGGTCCACGCTTCTTGACACTCGCTCGCATCGCGGTAATGGTATCCCGCATTCGGAGTTCTCTCTCCAAATGCGAGAGTTCCAAGAGCACTTCCATCACTCATCGCCAACGAATCGTATCCCTGTGTTTCCGAATAAACAGTACCTCTTTGTGGTCGGGGGAAAAGGCAGATGGTATCTCCTCGGCAGTCCTGCCCAACTGCATTCAGCAGGTTGTCCGCAACAAGTGCAAAGGATGGATCTCCATCTTGGAAGGGATCTGTTGGTACAGTTTCCCTTCCCTCACGAGCCTCATTACAGCGTTCGTGGTATCGTTGCCGACACCAAAATACCCAGTTGCTAAGCCTCAGGGGAGTGGACAGGATCAGTAGTTCCGACAGGATACTCCGCACGAACTGGAGAACTGTCGGCCCTACTGTAAGGGAAGCTATCCGGCCAAATGACTGACCTTCAGCAGGCAATCCAGGCGGAAGAGACAGGCGATACGATGCCGTAACAGACGAGTTTACCCCCCCCCCCATTTTTTGACTTTTTTTAGGGTAAGGCAACGAGCAAAATCCCCTGGATTAAGGACTTTCATTGTCTTATGATCGTTTGCATACACCTGCCTCAGGGTACACGGTGGGCGTGAGTGAAACTATTATGCCAAATATAGTCATAAAATCCGAACTTTTACGCGTCTCTCGCTGAAGTTGCTCCATTTTCTGAATCAGATTCTGTAATATAGTTGGAATCCAATACCTGTTGGGTCATGTCTTATCCCGTTAACATTGACAATGTTCCTAGACTCTTACCAACAGCGTTTGCTTCGGAATATGCGTATATGGGCTGAAATTCCCATATTCATATCCCCGTAATGACTATTTACAAACTGATTTTGCACCTCAGCAAAGGCTACAAAAGATTTCGTTGAAATTTTGGCAATTTACCCACGCTTGAAAACAGCTATGGACAGTATACCCGCAAAAACTCGTAAGGTTGTGTCACAGGCTTGACAGCATCCCTATACGGGACATCCCCTCGGCTGGATATACTAGGGCTGGTTTCATGCAAACATGTCTCACTCTGCAAATATCTGGGATACACTGATGTCCTCCTCCAGTACACGTTATACCTTGCCCATGCCCGGCACCAGTTCTGCAAATTCATTCCACCTTGCCTTCCACCGCGCGTTCAGCAATCTTATATCTTCCTCCTCATAGCCCTGACCCGTAACGCAGTAATCTTGAATGAATTTTTCAATTTTCCTCAACTCCGCAAATGTGCTGGCTTCCTTAATTCGCTTATGAGCCTTCTCAACTGGATTCTCCATATTGCGGAGGTCAGGTGGAGGGTTATTTGACATGGCCATTTTCTATGGTTTAGTGAATGATCATTGGGAAAGCAACATATTCTCTTATGCCGTACTATCAAACCTGCTTCAGTGGGGAGATGATTCCGGTGCGGAGGACATCTGCCTCCTCAACTCCTTCAAATTGTCACCGCCCCTATAATCTCCAAAAGTATCTCTTCTGTTCCTGTCCATCCGTTTCTGTTTACGAAATATCCCACTCACAATCGGATTATCCTTCCTGTTTAGATCATCCACAGTCTTGGACACATCAAATGCTCTGTTCTCCGCTTTATGAAGAGATGAGGCATAGTGGCTTCCGTCCCTTGAATACCCCTCGTCGGTAATATAATCTGACCATGTCCATGAAAACACAAATACTCTTATCCCCAGTGATCTTAGCTTCCATACCAAACGCTAGTTTGCCACAGCGTAGTTCAACAATCGGACATATCTCCCCTGTTCCCTTTTTTGGGATGATTTTTTCGTATTCCACAGGTTTCAGCGACTTCGCGGGTCAGATCATGGTGGCTTTTCTCTTCGTTCTGCGCTGTTTTTCCGGCAAAGTACGCCGAGAGTCTGCCTGGTGAATCGCGGATGGGCATAGCACTCCCCGCTCCCTGCGGAGTGCTGTTTTTTTCTCGGCAAGAATCCTGCCTGTTTCATGAATCAGGAGGCTTTTCCTCTTCGGGAAGCAGCGTACATTCTTTCGCTGGTGCTTTCTCTTCGGGACCATCCCGGCCCCGCTCCTCTCCCTTCGTCTTCTCGGGATCATACAGGATCCCCAGAATCCGAAAGATCTGTTGCACGAACGGGGTCAGATCCTGATCCATCCGCGTGATCAGGTACCGCTGTCGGAGTTGGTGGAATTTGGTGATGATGCGCTGAATCTTGTTGAGGTGCTTCCGAATTGTACTCCAGCTGGACGGGATGCCCCGGGCCTTGAGCGGGATTCGGATCATCTGTGCAAAGCAGACCCCCAGCAGCGCAAGAAACAGATGCCCCTCAATCCGCTCGTCCTTGCTGTGATAAATGGGCCCCAGTCCAAACTCGGATTTCATGGAGCGAAAGACATGCTCCACCTCATACTGTCGCCAGTAGGTCTGGGCCACCTCCCGGAGAGACCAGTCCAGATGACTGGTGCGGATCACATACCCGCCACAGGCCTGCATCCACGACGCATGCGCCGGAAGACGGGTCACCCGAATCGTGTCCGCATAGTCGGTCTCTTCGTTGCGAATCACCTCCACATCGTAGAGATATGCCACGTGCGGGTGATCGCGTTCCAGACGCGTCACCCGTCTCTGCACCGGAGCAAATTTCTTGACACACCCGGGTTTGGACAGTCCCTCCCGCAATTTGTCCAGCGCCTTCTCATACGCCTCACACCGCCGCTGCTTGATCTGCAACTCCGTCTTTGCCTTTGCCTCACTGTAAATGTACACGCGTCGTTCGCCATTCTCTTCGGACAGCTCCCACGCCTTGATCTGCCTTCCGCCCCCCGTCTCAAACCGGGCATCCGCAGGTCCCGTGGGAACAGGCGGCGTGCTGCTGCGCTCTATGCCGACCCAGTCAAAGCCCTTCTCCTGCATGAGGGCCACATTCCCATCCGTACAGATCCCGGCATCCATGACCAACGTCGAATCCTCGTCCCCCAGCTTCTCCAGAACACCAGCCAGGGTGCCCGGCTCGCTCACATTCCCCGGCAGAATCTCCATCCCGCAGGGCATCCCGTTCCCGCTCATGGACACCGAAAGAGACGTTTGCCGAAGATCGTTCCGCTTGTTCTTGCTCCGCCCGTGCCGCAGGTATTGTCCCTTCTCCTTCCCGTAATACGGCGTGTTGGTCAGATCATACAGAATGATCTTTCCCCCGAAAGGAAGCGTGGACTGTGCCCTCTCATAGAGCCACGAGAGAATCTCGTCCCGGTGCCGGTTCAGCAGATCCACCGTCCGGTACAGCGTGTTCAGACTCGGGGCAGGAAGATTCAGAAGCTCCAGAATGGCAGAGGTGGAGGTGAGCCAGTCATGGGTGTGCCGCTCGCTGCCCGGACTCAGCATCTTGCCAATGACCATCACATAGATCAGCTTCACCTGCTCTTCGGTACATCCCAAATCCAGCAACAAGCAATCAAAGCCAACCCGATGAAACAGGGACAGGAGCAGACGCTCGCCCCCAACCGTACCGGAACCAGGATGCGAAATCCGAAGGAAACTCACCACACGCTCTGCCGGCGTGCGAGGGGTTCCCACCTCACAGCCACGCTCCACCAGGTTTTGCGCAATCTGCTGAACCAGATCCCGAAAGAACGGGCGCTGTTCCGCAAAGTCCAGACGAGGTGCTCCGTCCATTTGTGCCTTCACATGAGCCCCAAAGACTTTGATCTCTTCCTCGGACAGATCCACATCTTTGCCGAGGCAAAACAGCGTTTTTCGTTTGGGGATGCCGTTGACCCGTTTGCAGTAGGACAGATAGAATCGGAATCCTTTCTCTCCTGTCTTGAGGCGGTAAGGGGCTCGGAAGAGGAACATGCCGTGGCGGTTTATCCCAAATTTTAAACCGCATATCCGGGGGTAGGTTCCCGGAAAAAAATACGGTATACTACAACGGGGTTCTGGAGAGCAAATCCGTAATAAATAAGGGAAAACAGGGCAAATACGAAAGTAATTACACCAAAACAGGCAAATAAGTGGAATTTCTAAGGCAAAATTGGGAAGAATTTCCGCGAAAATCGGATTTTTTAAGAATCATGGCGAACTTGCGCAAAGGAGTGAAGTTCCCGTCTCCCGCGACGAGTGCAATCACACTGCACCGACCGAGCAAAGTGAGTTAAAGGGCCTCACAGGCGAGGTCAATATCAACTCCCTTCTCTTTGTCTTGACTATTTCTGGGCTGGGTATGTGTTCTGATTCCCGCATCCAGCATGGCTTTTTCCTGCCTCTATTCCTTGAGAATTTTGCCCCTGTCTTGGTTGGTCTCATACAAACGTATCCCCCCTGACAGCTTACATGGAGGCTTTTCGGACGGATACTGAGATGGCGGCTCTCCACTAAACTTGTGGAACAGCCAATAATCTTACACCGATGTGAAGAGTGATAGAAAATTCTCATGAAACCAGAATCTGAGAGGTGCATACAAGCGGCCCTGTAGACTATAAAATAACGCACTATACATAATGGGATTTTTCAAAAGTTCCAAGTTCAGAATTGTGTTCAGATGCGAACACCCAGACGGTGACTATACGTATTCAGACGAATACTACTGTTCTCTGGGCACTCTTAAGAGTACTATCGCTGATGCCGCGGAATGTTGTAAGAGCAAGCAGGGCTACTCTTACGATGAAAACGCAAGATTGGAGTTGCGCACTGCGGAAGGTCCAATAATTGGTTCTATACCTTTATGGGCTGCGGAATTTGAATACAATAACGATCTTGTGCAAATCTGCGAAAAAGTCAGGCTACATTTTGGGCTTGATGAGTAAATCATGTGAAACAAAAACTGACATGTGGCTATTAGTCTATACTTTTCCAGAGGATAAAAATCGGTGCAAAGATGTGCAGAAACCTTTTTAGTGTGGTCGTCTGAATCTGCCAAGTAGAACCTATTCCTTGGTGCGGACATGTTGCTATTTGCTTCCCGCGAACGATATAACGCAATAGTCCGAAAGGAGACTCTCTCTCCACAGAGTTAACTGTTCGCAAGGACAGTTCATTCTTTTCTCCAAAAGGCCAAGGTTGACTAATAGCATCTTCTGGGTCTATTTTTGGGATAGGCACCTTTCATTGATGTTGTGCCCGCACCAGCAATTATTTTGCGGAGCAGACAGCTACGCTCCATTCTGAACATGAACGAAGGTCGGTATCATAGAGCCAACTCTTCTCAGGCATCCATCCGTTCAAATATCCAGGCTGTGTACAGGAGCCCGCTCCAGTAGGAGCGAATCAGGCTCAGTCCGGCGTTGTGGCATATCTGGAGAATTCGGACTGGATCAGCATACGCGATTCCCTTCTCAAGTCGCTCAAGAAGGCGATCTTTCTTCTTTCCTCTATATCCCCGGAGATCCATGTAACGAATCCACGCATCATAGAACAGCTTGAAATACGGTTCTTCGGGATTTCCATGCAGGTCAAACAGAATCACCGTCCCGCCAGGCTTGACTCGCTGGGCAACGCTCTGCATCAGTTCGTCTTTGGATCCGTCATCCATGAGAAAATGCATCACATTGATCACTGTTGCGGCATCAAACGGATACCCAAGATCAAGCTCATGCGTATAGGCATTGTGAAATTGCACACGCGAAGACACCCCTAGCCGCTCGGCTGCCTGGCGAGAGTATTCAATCATTGCCTCTGAGGGATCTACACAGTCAAATGTCCACGCGTGCTCTGATGGAGCGAACACTTCAATTTCCTGACCAGTACCACATCCTACAATCAATAGTCGGGATTCTGTGTCCAGACGCTCCTGCAGAAGGGCGAGTGTTGCCACGAAGAGTTCGTCATACCCGGGAATCACAAGGCTGGCAAGCTCCTTGTAATCATCCCCGTAATCGCCGTCAAAGTTGAATGCTTTCGGATCTTTCACTTATCTTCACCTTAAAGTTTGTATTGGAATTGACAGGCCTCTGAATATGGCAAATATCATTCTTTCACCGGGCTGGGCACTCAAGGAAAGTGCCTGTACAACCAAAGCTGCTTATACGAACCGGCGCAAATTTGTTAAGTCTCTCGGTTTGGGTGCCATTGGCTTTGCCGCTCTGGGCGGATGTGCTGTACAAAGTCAAAATACGATGGACGGCCCCCTGGATAAAATTCCAAAGAATGCCCCGCATGACCTGTTCCCTGCCCCGCATAATAAGACGTTCCAAGTTCCCGAACGGGAAATGACAGAGCGTATTCTTGCTTCGTCCTACAATAATTTCTATGAATTCATCAATCAGGGTGACCTGAAGAATGTATGGCCACTGGTAGATGACTACAAGCCCTTCCCCTGGACACTTCAGGTTCGGGGGCAAGTTGAAAAGAAACAGACTTGGGATCTGGTAGCATTGATCAAGTCCATGCCACTGGAAGAGCGGATCTATCGATTCAGATGTGTGGAAGCCTGGTCCATGACCATTCCCTGGACCGGCTTTCCCCTCTCTGCCCTGATCAAAAAATGCAATCCGAAATCCTCTGCCACCCACATCAAGTTCACCTGTGTTTCGCGCCCGGATGAGTTGCCTGGACAAGAGAAATCGACATGGTATCCTTGGCCCTACTTTGAAGGACTGAGGATGGATGAGGCAACGAATGAACTGGCATTCGTTGCTGTTGGCATGTACGGGGAGGCACTTCCCAAGCAGAATGGCTCTCCACTTCGGCTTGTTCTTCCTTGGAAGTATGGCTACAAAGGCCCGAAGGCGATTACACGCATTGAGTTTACACGCAAGCAGCCCGATACATTCTGGAATAAACTGCAACCGAGGGAGTATGGGTTTCTGTCGAATGTCAATCCGAATATCCCCCACCCGCGATGGACCCAGGCATCTGAACGATTCATGCAGAGCGAGGGAGTAGAACGGCGAATCCGTACACAGTTATTCAATGGATATGATGAGTGGGTGCGTGATTTGTACCCTGATGAGCCCCGCTCCCCCGCAGGTCCAATTATTCGGTAATTTTCAGGACTGTTTCCGGCGCAAGCCTCTGTTCCAGAAATAAGCCAGTACACCGGAAAGGATCGCGCCGATCAGACTGATCCCCACCTGCGATGCTGCGATGAGCCAGTGAGCAGGCATCAGCTTGTCAATCACAATTTCCTGTGATGCCCCCGGTCGGACGGATACCCGGAGAGAATCCTGTCCTTTTACACGAGACCAGAGGGACTGGGGAAGAGACATTCGTTCATGTTCAATCGCCTGTCCATCTGGCAAGGTAACCTGAAGATGAATGTAGCCATAGGTCACATCTGCCCGATTGGTTGTGTCAAATTCTTTCACTTTTGCTGTAGCAGATATACCCTGTTTCCATGTGCTGCGCAGCTCCTTTGCCACGAACCCCTGATTCACGGACAGGAGGATCAGCACTATCGGGACTCCCCAGAAAATTCGGGCAATGATCTTTACCATCAGATCTTGTCACTCAGACCAGGAAAAGGTAGGGTTTCCATGCTTCTTCAAGAGATCCCATAAAATCCCGAATAAACATCACATGGCTGGGCCGGAATGGTTTCCTTCTCAGTGGCATATTTGCCTCTTCAGGAGTCCGGTCTCCCTTTTTATTGTTGCACGAGTTGCAGGCAGCAACCAGGTTTGTCCAGCGATCTTTTCCGCCCCTGGACTTGGGAAGCACATGGTCTACGGTGAGGGATTCTCTCCGATTACAATACTGACATCTGTGTCCATCTCTCCGAAGCACATTCTTTCTGGACAACATGATATTCCTGTACGGGATACGTACATATCCCCGCAGACGAACAATGCTGGGACAGGGAAATTTTGTTGAAGGAGATCGGAAAAAGAGATCCGGAATGGACTCCACGAGATCTGCTTTCTTCAGATGAACAAGTACAACTGCTCTCCGCACTGTGCAAATGGTCAGTGCACTGTAGTCGTGATTCAGTACAAGCACATGCGTCTTCATGCTATCCGTTGTCTGGATACTGAACCGCACACGCCACAGACTTGAAAAATGGAGTAGCGAAGATATCAGGGACTCGTTGCTCTGTTAAATTAGATAATCTCTGATTTGCTCCAATTCTTGAATTACTTCATGGATTCTATTCAAACTCTAGCACTTCCACTTCGTCTCCTCTCTGAATGATACCCGTATTTTCTGGCACCAGGTTCTCTCCGAAATACACCTTACCGTCTCTCTTTCGGAAACGGCTCAATGTGCGCAGAGGCTCCTTGCTCTGGGAAGCTGTATCCTGATCTACGGTTGTGATCACGCAACGAGTACAGGGTTTCACAACCGAAAAAATGACTTCTCCTATACGTAATTGCTTCCATATATCTTCCCCGAACGGTTGATCCCCAGACACGACTACATTGGGTCTGAATCGCTCCATGGGAACGGGCTCGGGTAATTTTCTGTTCAGTTCCTGAAGTGAAGCATTCGTGGTACAAAGTAAGGGATACCCATCTGCAAATGAGACGGTACTCCCCGGCTTGGCATACTTCGTATCTGTGGGTCTTGAGCCAGTGTCGTACATATAGACAAGACGGACGGGATGCTCAAGGAAATCTGTCAGCCACGCATTTACCCTGTCAGAAGCTACTCGGGCAGGAACGGAATCACGCCATATTGATACCTGCAGAACCGGGGCCGTTTTTCCCGGAACCTCAACCATAACAGGTTGCTGCCCAAATGCTGTGAGGAGCAACATACCATCACGCTGTGGGACAGCCTGAATCAGGGACATGCGGGGAAATTCGCGTTGCGTAAGAAACGTTACATCGTCATCAATCATCATCCAACGCCTGTCCCCGGCAAGCCCCCATGGATTCACCTGACTGCGCAATTGGGTGACGCGATGCGTTGACTTGATCGGATAAATATACAGCCCCTCAAGAAGCATAAAAATACAGAAATCGGCGAATGAATATCATCTTCTACAAATGAAGCAGTACATATGATCTTTGAACACCTTCCAAATCAGCCCTTATAGAGATTTCACAGCCCTGGTCTTCGTGGAATGAAATTCCTGCTGGCTTCACCTACAGGCAGAAAAGTAACCTGCAGAGTTGAACCCTGACATAAGGGCCCTGATACTTCCTCTCTCGCAGAGCAAATTTTTGTTCGCAGAATTACGGGGCTGGCATGGGCGCGTATTCTGACTACTTCTTTTCTGTTGAAAAGTGGCAGAACCCGTGTTATGGCTGTTGGGCTGATTTTGACGCTTCTCTTTGATGCATTTTCCGTACAAACCTCATATGTACAGAAGTTATGGAGAATCATGCGGGACAGATTCATAAATCTTTCCAGACTGGGGTAACCATGATTGCAAATTTATAAGTTCTATCCCGATTCGCGTTATTTTACTATTTCCAGAGGCTGGTACCCCCGAGTGTTTAGATGCTTGGTACCGGTGATCAGCATGCTCTGATGGATCGTATGTGGAAGTTCCCGCAGACCTCCCCAATCAGGGCAGTGGTTGCTCTGAGAATGCTTATAGGCATGGGAAAGCGGATATGCGGGAATTTTTCAGAGTCTTTTCGTGCCAAGATCAACCCGCCGAAATATGCTGTACGGTGCTTCCATACAGCACCTCTCTACAAAGCCTACATTTAGACCTCATATACATAACAATCGGAACAGAACCGGATTTTATTATCCGCTTTCGCCACACATGACGGATAACCTCCAGCGATGATCATACCAGCCGGGCGACAGGTTTTCAAATCCATGAGCCGTAAAAGAGACTGAATAATCTCGCCATGGAGGGTCACTAGGTGGGAAGAAGAAGCTTTGTCTAATCGCCGCCCGTAGCTCAAAGGTTGGACTAGGACTCTCTGGTCCAAGGGCATCAAATATGATATTCCCTGAACCCAAGACCTGCAATCCAAATCCTACATTCCAGGTTCTGGTTTGCCCCTCCACGACCTTGTCAAACTCAAAATCTAAGTTATCGGGATCAACAACACGTATTGCGCATACTTGTTGGCTCTTGTGGACGATATAAGCAACAGGAATGTCCAGCTCCCAGCGTACACCAGACCGGGTAACCGTGAGCTGGATGATACCGGTGTACGTACCTGGAATTGCGTAATCAATGCCCGTAACAGTCCCTCCCAGAGCCCACTCCATACGCTCTTCAGGCTTTTTAAGCATGGATATACACTGCACTCCAGGTGGGCTGGTACTCCGCAATTTTTGTTCCACATCCTTTATCATGCAGTGTACAAAGGGAGACCACCATGCTTCTCTCCCCTGTCCTCTCAGACGGACCATTCTTGGTACCTGAGTCACATATTTCTGCCCTGGCACGGGATTCCGGGACGAATTCCACCATACTCTCCCGCACGAGTTCCCCATATCCTCTGGAGCGCAGACCTCCGATGTCTCGGGAGCATGAAGCTTGTACTCGGGAAAATTGTTCGGATGATACTCTACTCTTACACCTGATCCGAGGTACAGGGGGGTATCCTTCGGCTCCTCCTGTGCGTGAACGCTTGACAGAATACCGAAGAGTGCGACAGTGGGTACGAGTGTGCGTATGGAGAGGGAAAGGGCACCGAATATCATGCCTGAATTAAATCCGTTTCCACAAGTCAATGATATGCACCGGAGTGGGATAAGCTCAAATTCAGATTCCATTGAGTCTGAGCCGTTCATAACTGAAGTTGCTGTGGATGGTCATCATCATCGGTGAACGGAAAGAAACCCATGTTATTCTGGACGAGTGGTATCTGCTCGTACCCGGGAGCAGATGACAACAGCCACCCGAACTGGATCATTTCTACAGAAGTAGCCAAGTTGGGTTTTCCTGCCCATACATGAGACATCCTGATCATATTGTGAGGAAAGAGCGAAGTTAGGGACTACATCGCAGCATAACGGATATTGTACCACTATACTTCCCTTCCCGGGTATCTGATGTAATGCCGGATATCTTGCCACCGAACCGGTTTCTCACTCTGTCATCCGGTTCGCTATCCACACGAAAAAAATGGTAAAGCGCGAAGGATCTGGATACATCCCTCCATCCACGCATTTGTACGTCTCGTTTGAAAGCCCACAAAAATTCATAATCAATGGTTTTCTCTGGCTCAACCCCATGTTCCAGTACTTCTGGCGTACTGATTATCTCTATGCCACATAAACCATTACAGTTGACGTAATCTACGATCAAAGTTTCAAGCCTGGGAGAAGAACTTCCTGAAACGGATTTGACACCACCAAAAGTGACACGGCTTTCATCTACGGGATTGAGCGTCATTCCACCACCAGATGAGCCCGATCCTGGTTTTTGCAGAGTCCCGAAATCCACCCCATTATCAGAATTGACTGTTACCTTAATTTCACACTCTTCGTCCAGGACTTCAAGTCTGGCTATTCCCTCCACAGCGGTTTCGCAGGCATCTGGATTATCCACTGAACAATCCTGTCCACTTGCAACCTTTGCTACCCCCGCCAAAATAAAGCAGAATATCAAGAAGCGCATGCCCTCCTTGTACAATTCTGACTCTGCATCCCTGCGCACTTGCCTTCATTCCCAAGGTGTCTTACCCGAATTGAAAAAGATAATTCAGGATGGTTTCGGTAGATTTCATACGTGACGGGCTCAGCCCCCCTTGTCGTGGAGTTTCGGGAAAGTATGGCACTGTATCGCCAGGCAGACCACTCCAATGTACCGAACAGGTCGGGATCAAAGACTTCTCCACAAGGAGCAGGACAATCTGCCAGATTGTCCGAAACCGCTTCACGAAGGGAATCAAGCACAGTCCCCCTGCGAATTCCAAACAGGCAGGATTTTTCCGGCGATGCACCTTCACAGTCGGACTCGGGATCCGGGGAGCCGCGCCTGCCCGGATAATGCCTTTCAGTCAGGCAGAATATAGAAAAATCGGGGGGGGGCAAATTCACTGTTTCTCGGCATCATTTCTGACTGCATTCACTTCTCGTCAATTCATATTGGCAAGCCCTGCACCGCATGTCAGAGAGGTCATCTTGGGTATTGTTCATACGCCAGGATACCATCATCGGAAACTTTCACAACGCTTGCTGCACACTACAATGGGCATGATCACAGAGAATGGCGGTCATTTTTCGTATCATCCATCAGTTCATCGGATTCTCCACATGGAACATGTACCACGACAAGATGATCCAGACATGTATGGACTCCACAGCTGCAACACAATACGGACTGTATGAAATCACACAGCTCCTGAACTTGTCCCCAGGAAGCCTCGCCGGTGGAGTATCCCCTGCTATGCTGCAAGAACCCAAAGTGCATGATCCGATGTTACAGGAAGTCAAGTTTACCGTATCTTTCCG
Source organism: Rhodothermales bacterium (assembly GCA_965203305.1). Taxonomy (GTDB): domain Bacteria; phylum Bacteroidota; class Rhodothermia; order Rhodothermales; family Bin80; genus Bin80. Next base: position 2,033,935 of record OZ241874.1, read on the forward strand.
AAATTCAACCCGACATCTGGATATTTCCGCATCTGTCAGCGGAATACAAATGAACCTGACAACATCAATTACCACCCTGTGATCCCTGATTATTCTGGATACTTGATCAGTGTGTGGTTCCACATAAATTATTTTATACACAATCCATTCGGACATGAGCATCCCTGCACCTTCAACCGACATTCGGTACGAACCAAACGAAACCCCGCCACTGCCCCTCACCATTGGCCTGGGATTCCAGATGGTTCTCCTCGGCATCGGCGGTATCGTCCTTACTCCGGCTATTGTAATTCGTGCCGCTGGGGTAGAAAATGAAGAATATCTGGCATGGGCTGTATTTGCTGCGGTTGTCGTGAGCGGAATCTCTACCATCCTGCAAGCCCTGGGAAAATTCAGGATTGGAGCCGGATATGTTCTGCTCATGGGGACATCAGGGGCCTTTATCGGGGTCTGTATTGGTGCACTGAGTCAAAGCGGGCCCGCCATGATGTCAACCCTTGTCATCATCTCTGCACTATTCCAGATTTTATTTGCAAGAAAGCTCTCCAGCTTCAGACGTGTTTTAACCCCTACTGTGACAGGAACGGTGATTATGCTGATCGCTGTGACTGTAATGCCCATCCTGTTTGATATGCTGAATCAGATTCCTGAAGGAGCTTCCACATCGGGAGGTGCGCTGAGTGCAGGAATCACACTTCTCGTTACTCTCTTTCTTGCGATCAAGGCCAGGGGCATCCTTCGCCTGTGGGCACCGATGATCGGAGTTCTGACCGGAACGGTTGTTTCTGCATTTTATGGACTGTATGATACCCAGACCATTCAGGATGCGGCATGGCTCGGATTTCCTGCTGCAGCAGGATGGCCCGGAATGGATCTGTCGTTTGGCCCCGTCTTTTGGGCTTTTCTGCCTGCATTTATTTTTGTTACCATGATCGGGGCAATTGAAACAGTGGGAGATTCTATCGCAATCCAGAAGATCTCGTGGAAAACTCCCCGGGCATCCGACTTCCGTACGGTCCAAGGTGCACTCACAGCAGACGGGATCGGAAACTTCCTCTCTGGAGTTACCGGAACCATCCCCAATACAACCTACTCCTCCTCTATTTCTGTGGTAGAACTTACCGGAGTGGCTTCCCGAGCTTGCGGAATCGCCATTGGGGCGATCCTGCTCCTGCTCTCTGTAAACCCAAAATTTCTGGCCGCAATCCTGGCCATCCCCGCCCCCGTTGTTGGAGCGTTCGTCATGGTTTTAATTGCAATGCTCTTCATATTGGGGATGAAGATCGTGATACAGGATGGAATTAACTATCGGAGCGGACTGATCTGTGGCATCTCTTTTTGGGTCGGCGCAGGTCTTCAGAATGACACAATTTTCCCCGAATTTTTCAGCGGGCTGGCAGCCGGGACATTCGAAAATGGAATGGTCAGCGGTGGACTGGTTGCGATCCTTCTCACCGTTATATCCGAATTTTCTTCCAAGAGTCGGAAACGTGTACAGACACGTCTGGACATTGCCTCACTGGCAGAGATGCAGTCCTTTATCCGAACCTTCTCCAAGAGGCATTCGTGGTCTTCCGACTTTACTATCCGGGTGGAGGCAGCCGTGGAAGAAGCACTCCTGATCCTCTGCGACCAGACCGATCCAGATAAAAAAGACGGAGTTCTTCAGCTGATCGTAAAAGGGGAACCTGAGCATGCAGAACTGGAATTTGTCGCTGCGGATTCCAAAGAAAATCTCCAGGACCGAATGGCACTCATCGGATCAGATGTCTCTGCACCAGATCTGGAACGGGATGTCTCGCTCAGAATGCTCAAGCACCTCACCACATCCGTACGCCATGAGCGGTATCACGGTACGGAGGTTCTCGTGCTGGATGTACACAAGTCCGTATCTCCACAGAGGATCTGAGGTTCAGTATATCCAGGGAAAGTTTTGCTCCCGCGAGTTGTTATACCTTGAGTTCCAGTGCAGGCTTGATCTTCCTGACAGGAGGCTGAATGGAGGGAGCCCCATCCCCAGAGGCAGCCTGCTCCAGTTCGGTGCCAATCGCGGCCTGCAGTTCCTCCAGTTCAGACTTGGAACCGACCACGATATCACGGAACTTCCGCTGTCCCGTTCCAGCCGGGATCAGATGACCGACAATGACATTCTCCTTGAGTCCGTACAGGGAATCTACTTTGCCCCCAATGGCTGCCTCCGTAAGCACTTTGGTCGTCTCCTGGAATGAAGCAGCCGATATGAATGAATCGGTGGCAAGTGCTGCCTGGGTAATCCCCAGCAGGAGCGGCTCCCCAACCGCAGGCTGTGCTTCACGGACCGTAACCTCGCCCAAGTCACGCCGCTTCATCTCCGAATTGACTTCACGCAATTGACGGCGATCCACCAAGGATCCAATCCGAAGATCTGATTCCCCGGCATCCGTAACGACAAACTTGTCATACAGAGCATCATTCAGTTCCTCAAGCTGGTGTCGGGCAATGGACTCCTCTTCCATAAGCTTTGTGTCTCCCGGATCCGTAACACGGATCTTCTGCATCATCTGACGAACAATCACTTCAATGTGCTTGTCGTTGATGTCAACTCCCTGCAGCCTGTACACCTCCTGGATCTCGTTCACAAGGTACTCCTGCACGGCTCTCGCCCCCTTGATTCGCAGAATGTCTCGAGGAGAAATCTGTCCATCCGAAAGTGCATCCCCGGCACGAACAAAATCATTCTCGTTGACCAGAATATGCTTCTGCAAGGAAACAAGATACGTATGCCTGTCCACCTCGTCCAGACTCGTAATGATGACCTCCTGTGCACCGCGTTTTCTGGCACCAAAACCTACGACACCGTCAATCTCGCTCACAACCGCAGAATCCGTCGGCGTTCGGGCCTCAAATAACTCGGTTACACGGGGCAGACCACCCGTAATGTCACGCGTTCTCGCAGACTGTCTTGGAATTTTGGCAAGCACTTCCCCCGCCTGCACCGTATCTCCCTCGTTCACCTGCAGCCTGGCACGAACAGGCAGCGGATACTCCCGATAACTGTCTTCCCCGCCCGTAAATACCCGAATGGCTGGCGTAAGGGAACGCTCTCTGCTCTCTATGACGACCTTCTCCTTGCGACCAATGAACTTGTCCGACTCCTCCCGTAACGTCGTGCCCTCAATAATATCCTGGAATCTGACAGATCCAGAGACCTCCGACAGGATCACGCTGTTATAGGGATCCCAACTGGCAAGAACAGCTTCCCTGTCTACCATATCTCCATCGGACACCAGCACCTCCGCGCCAAACGGAAGAACGGATGCAAACAGCTGGCGATTCTCCTCATCTACAATCCGAATCTCCCCCTGCCGGGTCAGAACAATCTCCATAGGTCCCTCTGATCCTTCATAGGAAACCGTACGCAGGTTCTCATACACAACCTTTCCGGCAAACTTGCTCCTGATGGCACTGTCCGCCTCAATCCGGCTGGCTGTTCCGCCAACATGGAAGGTTCGCAAGGTCAGCTGTGTCCCCGGCTCGCCAATGGACTGCGCAGCAACAATACCGACCGCCTCGCCGATTTCCACCAGCCGGCCGGTCCCCAGGTTACGCCCGTAGCAAAGAGCACAGATGCCATTCTTCGCCTCGCAAGTGAGGACAGAGCGAATTTCAACCTGCTCAATACTGGTTTCCGAAATGTGCCTGGCTTTCTCTTCGTCAATGACCTGATTGGCAAATACAATCACTTCATCCGTAAGCGGATCGCGTACATCATGCAGCGAAACCCGGCCAAGAATCCGGTCTGCCAGCGGTTCCACGACGGTCTCGCCGTCCTTCAGCGCACTGATCGTAATTCCCCGCAAAGTGCCACAGTCATACTGCGTAACCGTCACATCCTGTGCTACATCCACAAGACGGCGTGTCAGATACCCGGCATCTGCCGTTTTTAGTGCCGTATCTGCAAGCCCCTTCCGTGCACCGTGTGTGGAAATAAAATACTCAAGAACGGACAGTCCTTCCTTGAAGTTGGATACAATCGGATTTTCAATAATCTCCCCGGCAGAGCCGACGAGGCTTTTCTGCGGCTTTGCCATCAACCCGCGCATCCCCCCCAGCTGCCGGATCTGTTCTTTGGAACCGCGAGCCCCCGAGTCTGCCATCATGTAGATGGCATTGAAGCCTTCCTCATGCTCCTTGAGCGTGTCAAAGAGAACCTCGGACACGCTGTTGTTGGTCCGGGTCCAGATATCTATGACCTTGTTATACCGCTCATTGTCCGTGATATAGCCCTCCTCGTAATTCGAATGCGCCTTGGAGACTTCCGTCTTGGCGGTATCAATCAGATCCATCTTCTTGTCTGGCACGACGATATCTGCCAGCGAGAATGTCAGTCCGGCCGTTGTTGCGCGCTGGAAGCCTGCCCGCTTGATCTCGTCCAGGAAACGAACGGTCTGGGGAAAATCCGTAGCTGTCAGCACTTCCCCAATAATGCGTCGCAGATTCTTTTTCGTCAGCACATCATTGATGTAAGGGACTCCTTCCGGCACAACCTCATTGAAGAGCACGCGTCCAACAGTGGTGTCAATGATCTCTCCATCGGCAAGCCGAACCTTGATCTTGGCATGCACATCAACCCTCTTCTGGTCAAAGGCCTGCCGAACCTCTGCCAGAGAGGCAAAACGCATCCCCTCCCCTTTGCAGTCTGAACGCGACTTCGTGAGGTAATACAGCCCCAGCACCATATCCTGTGTTGGTACCGTGATCGGACCGCCATGAGCCGGAGAGAGAATGTTATGACTTGACAGCATCAGGATCATGGCTTCCATGCAGGCATCATGTCCCAATGGAACATGAACCGCCATCTGGTCACCGTCAAAGTCGGCATTAAATGCCGTACACACAAGGGGATGCAGCTGAATCGCCTTTCCCTCGGTCAGTACCGGCTGGAATGCCTGGAAGCCCAGACGATGAAGCGTCGGAGCCCTGTTCAGCATGACGGGCCGCCCCTGAATCACTTTTTCCAGAATGTCCCATACCTCTGATGTCCGCTTGTCCACCACCTTTTTGGCACTCTTGACCGTTTTGACAATCCCTCGCTCAATCAGTTTGCGAATGACGAATGGCTTGAAGAGCTCCACAGCCATTTCTTTCGGAATGCCACACTGGTGCAGATCCAGTTCTGGTCCAACCACAATGACGGAACGCCCGGAATAGTCAACCCGCTTCCCCAGCAGATTCTGGCGGAAGCGTCCCTGCTTCCCCTTGAGCATGTCCGAGAGACTTTTCAGGGCCCGATTGGAGTCGCTGCGTACCGCATTCACTTTTCGGGAGTTGTCAAACAGACTGTCCACCGCTTCCTGGAGCATCCGCTTCTCATTCCGCAGGATTACTTCCGGTGCCTTGATATCAATCAGGCGCTGCAGTCTGTTATTCCGGATGATCACCCGGCGATACAGATCATTCAGATCGCTGGTGGCAAACCTCCCGCCCTCAAGAGGGACCAGAGGACGCAGTTCTGGCGGAATGACGGGGATCACACGCAGAACCATCCATTCTGGATAGTTGTCTATGCGCCGGTTGGCATTGCGAAATGCCTCCACGACGGTCAGCCGCTTGATGGCTTCCGCCTTGCGCTGCTGACTGCTCTCCGTCTTGATCTGGAACCGAAGCTCGTGGGACAGCTCTTCCAGACGAAGACGCTTGAGCATGAACTCAATCGCCTCCCCCCCGATCATGGCAATGAACTTCTCTGGATCATCGTCAGAGAGCCGGTTATTGTCCTCTCTGATCTTGTACAGAATTTCGTAGTACTCCTCTTCCTTCAGAAGCTGGTTGTCTTCAATTCCATGTTCGGCAGCAGAGCCGGCCTGTACCACAATGTACTCCTCATAATAGATGACCTTTTCCAGTTTCTTTGTCCGAACATTAAGGAGGTGTCCAATCTTGTTCGGCATGGTACGAAAGTACCAGATGTGTACTACAGGCACAGACAGGGAAATATGCCCCATACGCTCCCGTCGAACGCTCTTCTGTGTCACCTCCACCCCGCAGCGATCACAGATGATCCCCTTGTAGCGGATTCGCTTGTACTTGTTGCAATAGCACTCCCAGTCCTTGACCGGTCCGAAAATTCGCTCGCAGAACAGCCCGTCCTTTTCCGGCTTGAAACTGCGGTAGTTGATGGTTTCCGGCTTGAGAACCTCGCCATGGCTCCTGTCCAGGATTGACTCTGGAGAGGCAAGGTTTATCGTGATGGATGAGAATGACTGACTCTGTGATGGGGTGTTCCCGTATGGCATAATGCAATTCGCCTGAATGGTTTAAGTGGAATGGGTACCTGCCAGCCCTGCTAGTCCAGTGTCACTTCTAGTCCGAGTCCCTGAAGCTCCCGAACCAGCACGTTAAAGCTCTCCGGGATGCCGGCTGGTGGCATATTCTCTCCCTTGACAATGGATTCGTACGCTTTGGAGCGTCCATGAACATCATCGCTCTTGTAGGTGAGCATTTCCTGCAGCACATTGGAAGCTCCATAGGCATACATGGCCCAGACTTCCATTTCCCCAAGTCGCTGCCCGCCGAACTGCGCTTTTCCGCCGAGTGGCTGCTGGGTAATCAGGCTGTAGGGACCGATGGATCTGGCATGAATCTTGTCGTCCACAAGATGGCTCAGCTTCATCATGTAAATCTGGCCAACCGTAGTCTTCTGATCAAACGGTTCCCCCGTCAGACCATCATACAGCTGTGCTCTTCCGTCAACAGGCAAGCCTGCCGCCGCCATATTCTCAACAAGATCCTCCATCGTCGGCCCGTCAAAACTGGGAGTGGCAAACCGTTTGCCCAGTCTCGTGCCAGCCCATCCCAGGAGTGTTTCATAAATCTGCCCCAGATTCATGCGAGACGGAACCCCAAGCGGGTTGAGAATGATGTCAACCGGCGTACCATCTTCCAGGAATGGCATGTCTTCCACCGGCACCACACGCGCCACCACTCCCTTGTTCCCATGCCGCCCGGCCATCTTGTCTCCTACCTGAATTTTACGCTTTTTGGCGATGTAGACCTTGGCCAGCTGCACAATCCCGGGAGAAAGTTCATCCCCCATCTGTGTCCGATGGCGATCCCGCTTGGCCTTGGCATCAATCCGGTGGAAAGCCTGGCTGTAATTTGCAAACAGCTGCTTCAGATTGTTATTCAGGTTGCGGGATCCCTGCACGGCAAATTTCGGATTCAGCTCGTGTGGCTTCACATCCTTAAAATTCGATTCAAGAATTTTCGCTCCCTGTGCAACTACGACTTCTCCATCTCTGGATTCAATGTCTGTCTTGGCATCATGCCCCTTGACAAGATCAAAGAATTTCTGGGAAAACTCCGCATGCAAGGTCTCTAGTTCCCGCTCATACGTATTCTCAATCTCCGCAAGCTGCTGATGCTCGCGTTTCTTTGACTCGGGATCTGAACTGCGTCTGCTGTACAGCTGGGTATCAATCACGACACCATCCATTCCGGGAGGTGCCTTCAGAGAAGCATCCTTGACATCCCCTGCCTTGTCCCCAAAAATGGCTCGCAGAAGCTTCTCCTCGGGAGTAGGATCCGTTTCGCCTTTGGGGGTGATTTTCCCGACGATGATATCGCCTGCCTTGACTTCGGCACCAATCCGGACAATCCCCCGCTCATCCAGGTCTTTGGTCGCTTCTACGGAGACATTGGGGATTTCGCGTGTCAGCTCTTCCTGTCCCCGCTTCGTCTCCCTGACCTGCAATTCAAAGGCTTCAATATGCACGGACGTAAAGACATCTTCTGTCACGAGACGCTCGGAGAGTACAATGGCATCCTCAAAGTTGTACCCTCGCCAGGGCATAAATGCGACCAGCACATTCTTGCCAAGTGCCAGTTCTCCCTTCTCTGTGGCAAAGCCGTCTGTCAGTACCGTTCCCTCCTCTACCTTTTGCCCTTGCTTGACAATCGGCTTCTGGTTAATGCAGGTATCCTGATTCGTGCGCCGGAATTTGGTGAGCTCATACTCCTTGACCGGCTCTTCAAATGCCAGTTTCTTTTCGCGGGGCGACTGGTTGTAGCGAACAACAATCCTGGTGGAATCAACATACTGGACGGTCCCTTTCCCTTCAGCAATCATCGCAGCACGGGAGTCTCTGGCTACACGGCCCTCCATCCCTGTTCCGACAACGGGTGCCTCCGCGCGAAGCAGCGGAACTGCCTGGCGCTGCATGTTTGATCCCATGAGTGCACGGTTTGCATCATCATGCTCAAGGAACGGGATGATAGAAGCACTGGGAGAGACAATCTGGTTCGGAGAAATGTCCATGAACTGAATCTGCTCCGGCCGCTCCGAGGGAAATTCCCCCCGATGGCGGCAGCGAATCAGATCATCCAGAAAGTTGCCCTCCTCGTCAATGAGCGCATTGGCCTGCGCAATGACGGCCTCATCCTCCTCCTCTGCGGAAAGGTAGACAATCGAATCGGTCACCTTGCCATCCGTAACACGCCGATAAGGTGTCTCAATAAACCCGAAATGATTAATCCGTCCATGTACACAGAGCGAGGAGATCAGTCCAATATTGGGACCCTCGGGAGTCTCAATCGGGCACAGCCGTCCATAGTGCGTGTAGTGTACATCCCGCACCTCAAACCCGGCACGTTCACGGGTCAGCCCTCCTGGCCCCAGTGCTGACATTCGACGCTTGTGCGTCAGCTCTGCCAGCGGGTTCGTCTGATCCATATACTGACTGAGCTGACTGGTGCCGAAGAAGGTATTGATCACACTGGAGATGGTCTTCGCATTCACCACATCCTGCGGAGTCAGCGAATCGGCATCCCTTGCATTCATCCGTTCGCGAATCGTCCGTGCCATGCGGGCGAGTCCCAGCGAGAACTGGTCCCCCAGCTGCTCCCCTACCGTTTTCACACGCCGATTGCTTAAGTGGTCAATATCATCCATCCCGCTCTGCCCCGCACGCAGTTCCAGCAGTCTGCGAATGATGGTGACAATATCTTCCTGTGTCAGCGTGACCGTATCCGGGGATACATTGAGTCCCAGTCGCTTGTTGATGCGATAACGCCCCACTGCCCCCAGATCGTACCGCTTTTCATTGAAAATCAGCCGGTCCAGTATCCCCTTGGCCGCATCCGAATCTGGAGGCTCGCTGTCCCGAAGTACCCGATACAACTCTTCCAGGGCTTCTGTCTGGCTGCTTGTGGTGTCCCGTCTGACCGTTTTGACCAGTGTACTTGTATCCAGCACTTCCGTGTCCTCTTCATGCAGCACATAGATCTGGTCAACCCTGTAGTTGTTCAGGGCCTTCCAGTCCTCTTTTTCAACGACACGATCAGCGGGAAGAATGATCCGGTTGATGGTTTCCACGATAATCTCGCCCGTTTCCTGGTTGATATACTCCACAACATCCCCGGTCTCCTGATCAATGTGTTCGATCATTTCCCCGGTCTGCTTGTCAACAATCTCAAGAAATTCGCCGAGATCCCGCGTCTGGTACTCTATGTCCAGTCCGGTTTCTTCCTCCTGATAGCCGAGAAATTCGCTGGTATCTGGATTATATACACGGATTGGCGTGACTTTCCGTGTGACATCAAATGCCAGCACGGAGCCGACTGCTTTCTTGAATTTTCGTTCGGTCTGCACACTTATGCCCTTTGCCAGGTCAAACAGCCGGATAATCTCATCCGTCTCTCCAAACCCCATCGCTCGAAGCAGTGTCGTAACAGGCAGTTTTCGCTTGCGGTCTATGTATGCCCACATCACATTCTGCACATCCGTGGAAAACTCAATCCACGATCCCCGGAACGGAATAATGCGTGCAGAGAAGAGCTGTGTCCCGTTCGGATGAACGGCCTGCCCGAAGAAAACACCAGGGCTTCGGTGCAGCTGCGATACCACAACCCGCTCGGCACCATTGATGACAAATGATCCCCGGGAAGTCATTGCGGGCAAGTCTCCCAGATAGACTTCCTGCTCTACTGCTTCTTCTGCCTCATCCTCGTCCTCATCTTCCTTTGCAGAGAGCCGGAGGGTTGCCTTGAGGGGAATGGAAAAATTCAGCCCCTGCGCAAGACATTCTTCAATGGAATGCTTGGGAGCACCGATCTCGTAATCAATAAACTCCAGCGTGTAGCGTCCCTTGGCATCCTCAATCGGAAAATGGCTGAGAAATATCTGCTGCAACCCTTTATCTTCGGAACGCTGGTCAGGAGACAGCTTCGCTTGCACAAAGTCCTCATAGGACTCAAGCTGTACATCCAAAAAATCCGGGTAATCCAAAACTGGGCGCGAGCGGGCAAAGTTTACACGCGCCGTATACTGGCCATTCTTACTGGACATAGATACCTGGGGACTGGTCATAAGTGATGTACCCGCCGGAAAAGCTGACCGGGGGTACTGCTGGTGATTTCGGCCGGATCGCCAAAATTACTTGACTTCAATTTCTGCGCCTGCAGCTTCAAGGCGTGTCTTGATTTCGTCGGCTTCCTCTTTCGAGGCCCCTTCCTTGACGGGAACGGGGGAGCTGTCCACGAGTACCTTGGCTTCTTTCAGTCCCAGCCCGGTAATGGCACGTACTTCTTTGATCACGTTAATTTTGCTGCTGCCAAAGCCATTGAGGACGACATCAAATGCTGTCTGCTCCTCCGCGGCAACTGCTTCTCCACCTCCTGTTCCGGGGGCTGCGACCGCAACTGCTGCCGCGGCGGGTTTGATACCGTATTCGGTCTCTAGAATTGAGGCAAGGTCACTTGCTTCTTTGATCGTCAGGGATACCAGCTGTTCAGCCAGTGCGTTCAAGTCTGCCATAATTTGTGTATTGGGTTTTCCGGCGGCGGTCTCAGCCACAACAGCTGCGCCGCAGATTTAAGGGATGGAGGCATTTCAGGCCTCACTGCGATTTTGTAATGATTCCAGGATTGCCAGCAAGTTGCTTCCCGGCGATTCAACTGCTGTAACCACACTCTGAATGGGGGAACACAGCAGGGTAATCACTTCGCCCAGAAGCTCTTCCGTGGTCTTCAGGGAAGCCAGTTCATCCAATTGATTGCCCGTGAACAGAGTACCTTCTACAATGGCGGCTTTCAGTTCCGGGAGTGTCTGATTTGATTCTTTTCTGAACGCCTTGATTGCCCGTGCGGCGGCACTCGGCTGCGCACTGATGGCAACTGCCGTCGGACCGCTCAGGTATTCAATAGCTGCCTCATATCCCCCTGTATTCTCCATAGCACGCTTAAGCAGCGTGTTTTTCACCACACGGTACTCCACGCCAGCCTCGCGGAAAACATGCCGCAACTGACTGATTGCCTCTACATCAAGTCCCTTGTAGTCTGTGATGTAGACAGAAGGGGTTTCCTCCAGCTTTTCCGTCAAAAGTGCAACAACGGCTTCTTTTTGCGCTCTGGTTACTGACATCAAATCTATCTGGCGATATGAACGGCTTCTGTGGACGATACCTCCACAGCTGGCCCCATTGTGGTTGACAGCGTGATGGATCGTATGTATGCGCCTTTCGCAGATGAGGGGCGCAAACGCAGAACTTCCATCAGGAACGTACGGGCATTCTCTTTCAGCTGAGCTGCCGTGAAAGATGCACGCCCAATTCCTGTATGCAGATTCCCCTGCTTGTCTACACGAAAATCTATCTTTCCGGCCTTGACCGCCTTGACTGCACCGGCAACATCCATCGTTACCGTTCCGCTCTTGGGGTTTGGCATGAGTCCTCTTGGGCCAAGTACACGCCCCAAACGGCCGACCTTGGACATCACATTTGGAGTAGCTATGATCACATCTATATCCGTCCAGCCTTCCTGGATGCGCTTGACATAGTCATCCAGTCCGACATGCTCCGCGCCTGCAGCCGTTGCTTCTTCCTGCTTGTCCTCGCTGGCCAGGACGAGAACCCGAATCTCTTTTCCGGTTCCGTGTGGCAGTGCTACACTCCCGCGAACCATCTGGTCTGCATGACGCGGATCCACGCCCAGACGAAGGTCAATATCCACGGATTCATCAAATGCTGCCGGCTTGATTTTCTTCAGCACATCTGCCGCCTCTTCCAGAGTGAACGGGCCGCCACCTGCTTCCTGAATCACTTTGGAAGCATTCATGTAGCGTTTTCCTCTCTTTGCCATACAATCAGTTATCGGTAGTCAAATAAAAAGGCAGGGCAACTCTATACCCCGCAATGGTTGCATCCAGACAGTTTTCAGACAGGAATACCCGTTACAGTAATTCCCATGGATCGGGCAGTGCCGGCAATCATGGCAGCTCCCTTGTCCAGATCAAACGCGTTCAGATCATCCATTTTCTTTTGTGCAATCTCCCGACAGGCATCCCATGTTACAGAGCCAACTTTATTCCGGATTGAATCGTCTGCCCCCTTGCTCAATCCAGCTGCCTGCAACAGCAATACCGCAGCAGGCGGGCTTTTGACAATGAAGGAGAACGTCTTGTCTGCATAGACACTGATCACCACGGGAAGCACCAGCCCCATGCGATCTTTGGTTTCTGCATTGAACTGATTGCAGAAATCCATGATATTCAGTCCATACTGTCCAAGTGCTGGCCCGATTGGCGGAGCAGGGTTCGCCTGTCCGGCTTTGACCTGGAGCTTGATCAGATTTTCTACGGGTTTTCCTGCAGCCATTTTGATCTCACAGACAAGCGCAAAATTTTAGGATAGCCCACTGTTACGACCGCAACATCTCCGGGTTCCCGCACTGAAAATTTTTTTCTAGTCTTCGGGGACAATCTGCAGATAGTCCAGCTCCACCGGAGTTTTGCGTCCGAAAATGGAGACCATCACGACAACCTTCATCTTGTCCGGGTAGACATCATCCACAACGCCCGAGAAGTTGTTGAACGGACCATCTATCACGCGAATGGTATCGCCTGTTGCGAAGGGAATTTCCGGCTTGTCTCCCGACTCTTTGGCTTCATCAATCCGGCCAAGAATCCGTTTGATATCCTCTTCCAGGAGCGGCTCTGGATGATCCCGAGAGGGCAGCCACTTGATGGCTTCTCTTTTTTGTTTGAAGACCTGTTCCTTGAACACATGCACCAGCCGCCTGTCCAGTGCTGCATTTACCAGCATGTATCCAGGGAAATCCGCCTTTTCGCGTGTGCGTTTTTTTCCGGCCCGCATCACAAAGACATTTTGGGTCGGAATCAGAATTTCCCCGAGCTGATCTGCAAGTCCTTCACGCTCCAGCGTTTCTATGATGTACTCCTTGACTTTTTTCTCGTGTCCAGAGAAAGTTTGCAGGGCATACCACTTGAATTTGGTGTTCTGTACCAGTTCCATTTTCGTTCAAAGAATGTTAGCCTGGGTAAATCACATCAAGCACATAACTAATCACCCGGTCTGCACCAAAGATGAACAGCGCAAGAACAAAACTGGACACGAGCGTGATCAGGGTATGGCTGATCAGCTCTTTTCGTTGCGGCCAGCTTGCCTTGCGCATCTCCGTGGCAACATCCTCCAGGTAGTTACGGACTTTGGAAAACAATTTTTTCATGGTAGTCTGTTCATTTTGCACGGGTGGTAGGACTTGAACCCACAACCTGCGGTTTTGGAGACCGCCGCTCTGCCAGTTGAGCTACACCCGTCTGTTTAAGTTCAGTCCGTAATTTTGGTAACGACTCCTGCTCCAACCGTCCGTCCCCCTTCACGGATCGCAAACCGCAACCCCTGCTCCATCGCCACCGGCTGGATCAGCTTCACCTTGAACTGCGTGTTGTCCCCCGGCATCACCATCTCCGTTCCCCCCGGCAACTCAATGTCCCCCGTCACATCCGTCGTCCGAAAATAGAACTGCGGACGGTATCCCTTGAAAAACGGCGTGTGCCGTCCCCCCTCATCCTTGCTCAAAATATACACCTCGCACTCAAAATTCCGGTGCGGCGTAATCGAACCCGGATGCACGATCACCTGCCCACGCTCCACCCCGTCCTTCGCAATCCCGCGAAGCAACAGTCCTACATTGTCCCCCGCCTGCCCCTCATCCAGGATCTTCCGAAACATCTCCACCCCCGTTACCGTCGTCCCTGTCTTCTCTTCCCGAATCCCTACGATCTCCACCTTCTCGCCCGTGCGAACAATCCCACGCTCTATCCGACCCGTCGCCACCGTCCCCCGACCCGTGATCGAAAATACATCCTCCACCGGCATCAAAAACGGCTTCTCCGTGTCACGCTCCGGCGTCGGCACATACCTGTCTACTTCCTGCATCAGCTCCACCACCGTCTCCTCCCACTCCGCTTCCCCGTTCAGTGCACCCAAGGCGGATCCCTGAATGATCGGAATCTCCTCCCCCGGAAACTCGTACGTCTCCAGCAGCTCCCGAATCTCCATCTCCACCAGTTCCAGAAGCTCCTCGTCATCTACCAGATCCACCTTGTTCATAAACACCACGATGTAGGGAACCCCCACCTGGCGCGCCAAAAGAATGTGCTCCCGCGTCTGCGGCATCGGTCCATCCGACGCATCCACCACCAGAATCGCTCCATCCATCTGCGCCGCCCCCGTGACCATGTTCTTCACATAGTCCGCATGCCCCGGACAGTCCACATGCGCATAATGACGCGCCTCCGTCTCATACTCCACATGCGCCGTCGCAATCGTAATCCCACGCTCCCGCTCCTCCGGCGCATTGTCAATCGAGTCAAACGAACGGATCTCCGTCCCCCCGTACCGATCATTCAATACACGCGTGATCGCCGCAGTGAGCGTCGTCTTGCCATGATCCACATGACCAATCGTCCCCACATTTACATGCGGCTTGGTACGCTGAAATACTTCCTTTGCCATTTTGGATTAAGCAGTAAATAGAGTAGATGTTGGTTTATTTCGAGCCGCCTCTCGGGATTGAACCGAGGCCCCCTTCCTTACCATGGAAGTGCTCTACCCCTGAGCTAAGGCGGCGATCAGCATCGTTGAGCGGGAGACGAGGTTCGAACTCGCGACATTCAGCTTGGAAGGCTGATGCTCTACCAACTGAGCTACTCCCGCTGGTGCAGTGGGCAGGGAAGGATTCGAACCTCCGAAGGCTGAGCCAGCAGATTTACAGTCTGCCCCCGTTGGCCACTTGGGTACCTGCCCGACAAGCATGTTTGATTCTATGAGAATTCCTGTCTCTTGTGCCCCTCCGTTTGTCATGAAGAGCTGGCGAAGGGACTCGAACCCCCGACCTGCTGATTACAAATCAGCTGCTCTACCAGCTGAGCTACGCCAGCAATGAGAGTTCCCATGTATTGTATAGCCTGCCCTTATACGCACGAAAAAAGAAAGGATCACACTTTTTTACGAGACCTTCGAATTGATTTGTACAACTGCCAGGCAAGAAACAGCAAAATCAGTCCAAAGATTACCTGTCCATAGCGCGAAAGATAGTCAACAATACGCTCCCATTCATCCCCGACAATGTATCCAAGCACGGTAATCAGGGTTACCCAGACAGCTGCACTCAGAAATGCTAGCAATCCCACGGGCAAGGCCGGCATTCGAGTCATCCCAACAGCAAAAGCAATCACGGTACGTGCTCCGCTCAGAAATCGGTTCGCCGCAACAACCAGGTATCCTCGCAAATGAATCCAGCCCTGCACTCTGGATACGGAATCGCCAGGCAACCAGCGCATGGCTCGGGATGCAAGGAGCCTGGTTCCGCCATAACGTCCAGCATAGTACATGCACATAAATCCGAGTGTCCCTCCCAGTGTGCTGACTACAATCACAGGAACGAGAGCCATTGGACCCGTGGCCGCAAGGTATCCTGCGAATACAATAAGTACATCGCCCGGAATGGGCGGGAAGATATTCTCAAACCATGCAATGAAAAAGACAACGGAATACCCCCAGACTGCCGGAACCTCGCTCGTTTTTTCCAGGAGCTCTGTAAAGAACTGTTCCATTGCGGGGCGAGGTATCAGGATCCGGCAAGCAGGCATACTGCCCACGCTGCCGCCCCCTCTTCACGTCCAACCATTCCTATCTTTTCCGAGGTTGTAGCTTTAACAGAAACCTGATCAACTCCAATCTCCAGATCCACGGCAATCAACTGTCTGATGGTATCAATATGCGGACGGAGCTTGGGGCGTTCCAGGGCAACCGTGGCATCCACATTCACAACAATATAGCCTGCATCCGACAGTGTGGACTTTACTTCCTGAAGCAGGATTCGACTGTCTGCTCCTTTCCAGCGATCATCCGTATCTGGAAAGTGTGTGCCGATATCTCCAAGTGCTGCTGCTCCCAAAAGAGCATCACAGATGGCGTGAAGCAGTACATCGGCATCCGAATGCCCTGCGAGTCCCTTTAAATAAGGAATCTCTACCCCTCCAATGATCAGCGGGCGATCCTCGGTGAGCGGATGAACATCATACCCCATCCCGATCCTCAACTTCATTGTACTGTTTTCTGTTTGCTCCATACCTGGCTTGCCCAGTCCCAGTCGGATTGTGTTGTAATTTTGATGTTGCTTCGCTCGCCGGGAACGATACGAACAGACTGTCCAATATGATGCATCAATTCAGCATCGTCTGTGGCACGGGATACATCCCCGGCCTCCCGAAATGCCCGTAACAGGAGATCATACCTGAATCCTTGTGGAGTTTGCATGGCGTACAGCCCCTCGCGGGAGACTGTACTTGTGAAGGAGTCATCCTCTCCATAGCGCACGGTATCTGTGACACATAACGCGGCAGCGGCGGCACCATGCGCCTTTGCAGCATCAATGACATCCGTAATCACTCGCTCCGAAACGAAGGGACGTGCAGCATCGTGAACCAGTACAATCGCGGTTGACTCGCCCAGAGCCGACAGTCCGGCCTGTACGGAGTGCTGCCTCGTTGCCCCTCCCTGTACAACCTGGCATGGCTTTGCCAGAGGTGAAAGAATTTCTTTTATCTCATCCAGTTGCTCTGCTGGGCCTGCCACGGCAAGATTGTGAATCTCCGGGTGCTGATCAAAGATACATGCGGTCTGGAAAATCAGAGGTGCATTCCCCAGATGACGCAACTGCTTGGGCTGCCCCCCCAGACGCGATCCCGATCCCGCTGCCGGAATGACCACGGAAACCATCACTCAGATGATCAGCATGGCATCCCCGAAGGAATACAGGCGATACTTCTTTTCAATGGCAATCGCATAGGCTTCCTTGAGAAGTTCATGTCCTGCAAACGCGGAGGTGAGCATGATGAGCGTACTGGCCGGCATGTGAAAATTGGTGATCAGTCGCTCGGTCACGGCAAAATCGTACGGCGAATAAATAAACTTGTCTGTCCAGCCCTCTTTGGGTTTGAGGTGCCGGGAAACAGTTAGGCTGGTTTCTACGGCCCGCACGACCGTTGTCCCGCAAACAGTCACCCGGTTGATGCTGGAATCAAGGGCCCGGTTCACAGATTCTGCGGCCTCTTTTGAGATGGAGTAGTACTCGGAAAACATCCGGTGCTTGGTCAAGTCTTCCACTGCGACACTGCTAAAAGTACCAATCCCAACATGCAGTGTGATCGGCACAATCTGAACTCCTTTCTTGACCAGTTTCTTGACCAGTTCGGGCGTGAAATGGAGTCCTGCGGTTGGTGCAGCGACGGCACCGCGATGTTCCGCAAAGACGGTCTGGTACCGTGCGGCATCTTTTTTTTCCACCTTCCTTTTTATGTATGGCGGAAGTGGGGTCTTCCCTTCCTTGTCAATGAGGCGATACAGCGCATCATTATCTCCGTCACAGTTAAAGCGGATCGTTCGACCACGGGAGGTTGTATTGTCAATCACTTCCGCCTCCAGCCCGTTCTTGAAGAAGAGCTTGTTCCCGATTCGGATCTTGCGAGCAGGATCAACGATCACATCCCACAGCCTGCTCTGGGCGTTCAGTTCCCGCAACAGAAAGACTTCAATCTTTGCCTTGGTCTTTTCCTTTGTCCCGTATAACCTGGCAGGAAAGACCTTGGTATCGTTGACAACCAGCACATCATCCGGTGCGAAGTATTCGGCAATATCATGGAAGTGGTGATGTTCAATGGTTTCTTTTTTCCGGTCAATGACCATGAGGCGTGAGGAGTCTCTCGGATCGGCCGGATACTTGGCAATCAGCTCTCTGGGGATCTCATACTTGAAATCGGAGAGCTTGGGACGCTCGTTCCCCATTTTCAGGATTTGCATGTGCTTCGTCGTTCAGAATATGTGGCTTAAAAAGATTCTGCCCCTTGCAAACGCATATGATCAACCTCAGGTTGATCGCAAATTTGCATCCAGCAGTTCTGCTGGCATCCCTGCCCGTCGGCATTTCTGCTTCTCAGAGTGATCTCCGCAGCTCAATATGTGCTTGCCGGCTACATATTACTATCTCACTCGCCAGATTACCCTGTTTTATCCGTCATGTTCCCGTATAAGGGGCTTATCAGCAGGTTGAAACAAACGGAGAAGCACCTGAGGGCAGAAGGTTGATTACAATGACCATCCTGCACGAGAGAAGCATCAAGGGAGATTTTCCAGACTGCACTGGAGTATGCGTACCAGGTGTAAGAGTTCTCCGAGAAGGCAGAAAAATCCTGAAAATGTACTCTGGACAGTTGAGGCAGGGAATCGGTCCCGAATATCACAGGAGTTTTGCAAAGTTACCGGGATATCTCCCCCAAAAGAGAAGGGGGTTCGAGAAGCTCTGGCAACGGAGTACAATAGAACGGAAGCCAAGTATGTATTCTTCCAGGCTCTGGGCAGAAGGCTGCTGCGCAAGCTCAACGAAACATGTAGCATCCTGATCTCCCTCTGTGCGTACTTGGATTGCAGAGAATTACGAGTACTGCTAGGGATACTTGGAGTCGGATCACTAAGTACCTTCGCACAATGTCAAAAAGGAACGGGATACTATTCCCCGTGTCTATCCGCGCCCCACTTATCCACCCCTATTCTGGGTGGTACCAAATAATGAAATCACAAGTTGAGACAGAAATTTTCGAAAAGATTACTGCCCGAATCAGAAGGATTCATAAGTCTGATCGGTCTGACTAAGCTATCCACATATGCGGGACCAGTATATCCCGGATTATATTCCGCACTCCCGAAGAAGGGCCAGCCTATTCAGCGTTTCGGATCAAACCATAGAATCGCTCAGAAATGTGATGAGTTTTCCCAATACCGCTTGCTTCTTTCTTGCATGATTGCTGTCCGGGCTGAATCTGGAGGTTGGTGAAAGGGCATGGTGATGGCTGGCCCAGTGTCCGTCCGGTATCGCTCCATCCTGAAAAGCATTCTTCACGGACTCCTGACTTTGGCGGTTCATTTCAAGATTTCACAAAAACCTTTGTTTCTGTGCTTTAAGGGCAGGTTTTTCAGGCATGGTACAGTTTGGGGTTGTTTTTCATTTGACTGAAACTGTGGACAGTCAGGGAGTGATCCTTTTCTGTCTGCCCACTCAACGAATCGAAACATGCAATCATCTGCGCACATACAGCCTCTGGATCAGCTCCGGGTGTTATGTCCAATCCGGGGAGTTATGGCGGATTGAAGAAGGCTTCCTGGTCTTGAAGCACACCCTGGTGGTATGTCCGATATTCCACCATGGTGTGCCGGGTGCAAGCACATATCGCGATCTGCTTTGTAGCTTTTGCTCTGTCCCGCATCCTGCATAACATTACAATACGATGTTTGGAGTCAAGGAATGCCTGAGTGGGCAGCAGCAGATTCTGTAAGAACTCCGCAATGTAGAGGCCACTATTATCTGTAGTCGGAGCAATGGGCATGAATATCTGGTTCCCTCCAAATTGACCGAAGAGAGAATCCAACTCTACCAAGCAACGGGACGGACCCTGCAACAGCATACCGTTCCTGTCAATCACTGCGTTTGGCAAGGAACAGAATTTTCTCGATAAATAGCAGGTGCAGTGTAGTGAACCAGATCCCAACCCAGTACCTCTGCAACAGCGGTAACCGTCAAAGTCAGGTACTATGGAATGCTCTATGAATCTGAGTCCCACGATGGGGAAGGTCCATCCGAGGCTCGCTGGGTAGAATACCTGAATACCGCGGTTGGGAAGCCTCCATTATATCCAATGTCAGAAGACCTTTACAGAGCACCAGATTCCGTCTTGACGAACTAAACGGGAAATACAACACCGTCAAGCATTAGGCTTGCGAGTCTGCTATGACATGAGGGTGCTTCTTGACCTGCCCATTGGAACGTTCCAGATTATCAAGACGCTTGTCCTGCTCATCAGAACGCTTGGTCAGGTCAGCAAAGTGCTGAGCTTGTGTATCAACTACGACATCAATACGTTTGGCTTGCTCGTCAGCGCGTTTACCCTGTGTATCAACCATGTTATCAAGACGCTTGGTTATCTCGCCAAACTGCTTGTATATCTCACCAAACTGCTTGTATACCTCACCAAACTGCTTGCTTTGCAGTGTGACTAGATCATTCAGTTGTTGTTTTAGATCGTCAAAACGCTTGTTGTTCTCGGCATTCATAGCATCAAAACGCTTGTTGTTCTCGGCATTCATGGCATCAAAACGCTTGTTGTTGCCAGCGTTCATTCGAAAGAGTGCGATAATAAGACCCACAACAAGACCTAGTAGCCCCAGAATAATACTGGCTGTGACTGGATCAAAAAGCTGTTCCATTTGTCATTCAAATTTTATGTTAAAGGTTTAATCCCCGTGCGATATACGGCACATTGAGAGACCTTATAGGCCTTTCACAGGAAGTTGTTCATACGGAACATGTATTCTGATAAAATGATCCCGGCATGTTCCATATTCGCATCTTTTAGCCTGCATATTATCCATGCTGGACTTCACCAAAGTACAACAAAAATACGGTACTAGTGCAGAGGGGAGGACAAATACTTCCATTCTGCATCACATACCCTCATTAGCGTTTCGGATCAAACCATAGAAACGCTCAAAAAATGTGAAGAGTTTTCCCAATACCGTTTGCTTCTTGCGTGCATGATCGCTATCAGGGCTGAATCTGGAAGTTGGCGGAAGAATTTTTGTGATGGTCGTTCCTGTATCCGGTATTGTCCCATCCTGAAAGGCATTCTTCACGGACTCCTGACTTTAACGGTTCATTTCAAGATTTCACAAAAACCTTTGTTTCTGTGCTTTAAGGGCAGGTTTTTCAGGCATGGTACAGTTTGGGGTTGTTTTTCATTTGACTGAAACTGTGGACAGTCAGGGAGTGATCCTTTTCTGTCTGCCCACTCAACGAATCGAAACATGCAATCATCTGCGCACATACAGCCTCTGGATCAGCTCCGGGTGTTATGTCCAATCCGGGGAGTTATGGCGGATTGAAGAAGGCTTCCTGGTCTTGAAGCACACCCTGGTGGTATGTCCGATATTCCACCATGGTGTGCCGGGTGCAAGCACATATCGCGATCTGCTTTGTAGCTTTTGCTCTGTCCCGCATCCTGCGATAACATTACAACACGATGTTTGGAGTCAAGGAATGCCTGAGTGGGCAGCAGCAGATTCTGTAAGAACTCCGCAATGTAGAGGCCACTATTATCTGTGGTCGGAGCAATGGGCATGAATATCTGGTTCCCTCCAAATTGACCGAAGAGAGAATCCAACTCTACCAAGCAACGGGGCGGCCCCTGCAATAGCATACCGTTCCTGTCAATCACTGCGTTTGGCAAGGAACAGAATTTTCTCGAAAAATAGCAGGTGCAGTGTAGTGAACCAGATCCCAACCCAGTACCTCTGCAACAGCAGCAACCGTCAAAGTCAGGTACTATGGAATGCTCTATGAATCTGAGTCCCACGATGGGGAAGGTCCATCCGAGGCTCACTGGGTAGAATACCAGAATACCGCGGTTGGGAAGCCTCCATTATATCCAATGAGCCTCTTGCAAAATTCCCATATGACAGAGAGGTATCGCTCCGAGAGTGTTTTCGGACACATTAGGTGGGACTTATCCAGCAAAATCCGCATTAACGCAGGGGGTTATCTCTCCATCCCCATGTCTGTGTCTTGATCCCTACCGGAAGGGTCTTTGCCTGATTCGGGTGTCGTGAGTTCTTCCCTCTCCTCTTTTTCGGGGGAGGGGCTGTCCGTTGTATGGTTTTCCGATTTCTTTTGGAAACCCTCCTTCTCGGTATCCACCTCTGGCGACGGTTTTGACCGGGCCTGTTCCTGGGCTACATGTTCCTTCTCTACCAGCCATTCCCGTACCATGTAGTCCCGGAGAGAGGGGATCGGAATGCTGTATCGCAACCCCTTCCTGTACAGAACACCTTTCGACAGGGACCGCTCAAATCCGCTTTTCCCAATCGCCCGCTTGATCTCTTCATCTGTCAGTCCAATCTCCAGCGAAACATGCTGAAACAATTCCGCCAGTCCCATGAACTCATTGTACGCCAAGTTTTTCGTCCGACCACGGTAATATTTCCTGCGGTTTACCCGTCCCTTCTCCATGACGATACGCAACCCCTCCGCGGTCATCTCTCCCCCGCTTTGCTTGAGTACATGGGCAGCACTTGTTGAGTAGGAATGAATATGTCTGGGCCAGCAATACGTTTCTTCCGCAATCGCATCTACCCACTCTGTCGTGTCTCCCTTCGCCTTTCCCTCTTTTTTAAGCCAGTCCTTGATCACCTGCCGTTCCTCCTCCTCTTCTAGTGGTTCCATATCAAATGTGCACTCCTCCTCTGCCAACCGGGATAGCCCCAGTGCTTCCAATGCCTTGTCTGTCATCCCCAGCCCGCCAGCCAGAAGAATGACAGGCTTCCCTAGTCTGCTATTGTGAATCTGATCCAGGAGAGTACGTACTGATTTGCGGTGCTCTTCCGGGACTCCGCCGTCTTCTCCCAAGTGCTGGGCCTCATCCAGGATAAGCAAAACAGGGGCTGTTTTCAGCTTGAGAATATCTGCGGCGGTGTCCAGAGGGGCATTGATCTCTGTCTCGGTTTTCCGGAAGAAGTTGAAGATTTTATCCAGTCCTCACCCCGTTGTTTTCCCCACCCTTTGCGGGGGAAGACCAAGCGTTTTCCGCAACTCGTCTGGATTCCACAAGTCTTCTGGATCAATCTCTGCTACTCCCCAACCCCGCTCTTCTGTCTCCTCCCAGCATTTTGCCAGGAGCGCAGTTTTGCCCACCCCCGGAGGGCCTTGAATTAGAAATATGGTTCCGCCCTTGGATTCCATGGACTCCGCAAGTGCCTTCTGGAACTCCAACAGGATCGTTTTGCGTCCGTGAAAGTGTTTGGCCGCTCCTCTGTCTCGAAAGCCTTGAATCTTGTTCATCGTTTCATTTGGGATATGCCCCAAGGAACAAGTACGCCATTGAACAGGGTCTGTTCCACTTTCGCACCCTTGCGGATTTTGCGGGATAATTCCCCATTAGATCGGGTACAGAGTACGTTTTTGCAAGAGCCTCCAATGTCAGAAGACCTTTACAGAGTACCAGATTCCGTCTTGACGAGCTAAACGGGAAATACAACACCGTCAAGCGTTAGGCTTGCGAGTCTGCTGTGACATGAGGGTGCTTCTTGAACTGCCCATTGGAGCGTTCCAGATTATCAAGACGCTTGTCCTGCTCATCAGAACGCTTGGTCAGGTCAACAAAGTGCTGGGCTTGTGTATCAACTACGACATCAATACGTTTGGCTTGCTCGTCAGCGCGTTTAACCTGTGTATCAACTATGTTATCAAGACGCTTGTATACCTCACCAAACTGCTTGCTTTGCAGTATGACTAGATCATTCAATTGTTGTTTTAGATCGTCAAAACGCTTGTTGTTCTCGGCATTCATAGCATCCAAACGCTTGTTGTTCTCAGCGTTCACAGCATCCAAACGCTTGTTGTTGCCAGCGTTCATTCGAAAGAGTGCGATAATAAGACCCACAACAAGACCTAGTAGCCCCAGAATAATACTGGCTGTGACTGGATCAAAAAGCTGTTCCATTTGTCATTCAAATTTTATGTTAAAGGTTTAATCCCCGTGCGATATACGGCACATTGAGAGACCTTATAGGCCTTTCACAGGAAGTTGTTCATACGGAACATGTATTCTGATAAAATGATCCCGGCATGTTCCATATTCGCATCTTTTAGCCTGCATATTATCCATGCTGGACTTCACCAAAGTACAACAAAAATACTTCAGGTGCAGGAGGGAGGACAAATACTTCCATTCTGCATCACATACCCTCATTAGCGTTTCGGATCAAACCATAGAATCGCTCAAAAAATGTGATGAGTTTTCCCAATACCGTTTGCTTCTTGCGTGCATGATTGCTGTCTGGGCTGAATCTGGAGGTTGGCGGAAGAATTTTTGTGATGGCCGTTCCTGTATCCGGTATTGCCCCATCCTGAAAAGCATTCTTCACGAACTCGTCCGTTTCCGCCGGTTTCAGGTTCGCCTCCTCTATGATCCGGCAAAGCTCTTTATTCATCTCTTCCTTGACAAAACCAACCCACTCTTCTCCGATGTCTGAGGTTATAGATACAGAATCCACAAACTTGTCAATGAGATCTTTTTTGCTTCGCAAACTCAGGCTGGCACTGACTGCATACTCAATCGCGTCACGGGTCTCTTGCGCTTTATCCATATCCTTTTCGTTGCGATATTTTTCGACAAGCATCAAGATGTAATCTACATTGATTTCGACGGATTTGATGAGTTCAATCTCAAATACCAGATCGTCAATGATCGGCTCCTTGTTATCATCTGACGAGCGAACAAGCTCCTCATACAAATTCAGATATCTGCTCTGGTAATCCTGATAGGCACGGTCATCCAGAATCTCATTCCCCTCAAAATCATCAAAGGCAGTAAGGATGTTCTTGAGCTTCAGAATCGCACCAAAGAGCTTGATGAACGCCTTCTGATCTGCTTCTCCGATTAGTTCCTTGTCAAACGGAAAGTCACTGGTAAGGACTGAAATCTTCGCCTCATACTCGTTGTAATACTCCAGATAGGGCTTCAATAGCACAATTCCTCTGGCATCCTTGTTGCCAAACAGGGACAGAGCGTCGTTGGTTGCCTTTTCCAGATCGCGAAAAGATACAATGTTGCCATAAGTCTTTACCAAATTAAGAATACGATTCGTGCGAGAGTATGCCTGAATCAATCCATGAGCCCGCAGATTCTTGTCAACCCACAATGTGTTCAGTGTAGTGGCATCAAAACCTGTCAAAAACATGTTGACCACAATGACGATGTCCAGTTCACGATTTCTGAGGCGTTCTGAAACATCTTTGTAATAGTTCTGAAACCTGTCAGATGAGGTGTCATAGCTTGTAGAAAACAACTTGTTGTAGTCACAGATTGCAGCATCCAGGAAATCACGTGAACTCTGATCCAGATTCCCCGTCTCAAAGCTCTCCTCGTTCAGCAGTCCGTCAAACTCTTCCTCATTGGCAGGAAAACTGTAAATCAATCCAACCTTGAGTCGCTTTGCATCCGCTGGTAGTCCTGCCTGTTGCCTGGCGAATTCAGTGTAATACTTCTTAGCAGCATTGATTGAAGCGGTTGCAAATAACGAGTTGAACCCACTTCGTTGCTGGCCCGAATAGTGATATCCCCTATTACGCTTGGTCTTCTGGTCAAAACGTTTCAGGATATAGGCTACCACCTGTTTAATCCTCTCTGGATTCTGAAGTGCCTCCTCAGTCGCAATTGCTGAAACCTGCTTGTCTTCTATTCCAGAAGCACTCCTGATCGTATTGATGTAGTCAATCCGAAAAGGCAGCACATTCTTATCGCTGATTGCATCCACAATGGTGTAGGCATGCAACTTGTCTCCGAATACCTGTTCCGTCGTCCGATATTTGGGATTCCGGTTGCTACTCGCGTTGTCCGCAAAGATTGGTGTCCCGGTAAAGCCAAACAGATGATAGCGTTTGAAGGCACGAGTGATCTCCCTGTGCATATCCCCGAATTGACTGCGGTGACATTCGTCAAAAATCACCACGGCATGCATTCCATATACAGGATGTGTCCTGTTCCTCGCTACAAAGCGACTGAGCTTTTGGATGGTGGTGATAATGATACGAGCATTCGGATCCTCCAGCTGCTTTTGTAATATCCTTGTTGACGTATTTGAATTGGCTGCCCCCTTTTCGAACTTGTCGTACTCCCGCATCGTCTGATAATCAAGGTCCTTGCGATCAACGACGAACAGCACCTTGTCTATTTCCGGCAACTTGCTGGCCAATTGTGCCACTTTAAAACTGGTCAGTGTCTTGCCGCTCCCGGTCGTATGCCATATATATCCTCCTGCCTCTGATTTCCCGAGATTTCGAGAATTCGTAGATATCTTGATGCGTTGCAGAATTTGCTCGGTTGCCACAATCTGGTAAGGCCTCATCACCAGGAGCTTTTCATCTGCATCAAATACGCAGTACTTCGTCAGGATATTCAACAGTGCATGTTTGGCAAAGAAGGTCTGAGTGAAGCCTGTCAGATCACCTATTCGCTGATTCTTGGCATCTGCCCACCAGGTGGTAAACGCGAAACTGTTGGATGTCCTGGTGCGTGATTTTCGGCCACGCTCATCAAGATGTCCCTTGCGCACCGTGTTGCTGTAGTACTTGGTCAGGGTTCCGTTGCTGATAACAAACAACTGCACATATTCAAATAGACCACTGCCTGCCCAGAAACTCTCTCGTCGATAGCGATTGATCTGATTGAAGGCCTCCCGGATATCTACTCCTCTGCGCTTGAGTTCTACATGTACCAGGGGCAGACCATTGACAAGCACGGTCACATCATAACGGTTGATACGCCCGCCTTCTGATTCATACTGGTTAATGACTTGCAGGGAGTTATTGTGGATATTCTCCTTGTCAATGAGACGGATATTCTTGAATGTACCATCATCCCGCGCGAGCACCTGAACATGGTCTTCCTGGATCCGCTTGGTCTTTTCCAGAAGTCCATCCTTTTCCCCTGAGATACTTTGCCTGAAAAAACTTTCCCACTCCTTGTCAGAGAACTTGAATCTGTTCAGCTTCTCCAGTTGCTTTCGCAGGTTGGAGATTAGCTCTTCTTCTGAAGCAAAAGTGAGATACTCATAGGCTTGTGATTCCAGTTGTTGGATGAACTTTCGCTCGAGTTCGATTTCGGACTGGTAGGCGGTTTCATGGGCTTTGTCAGGCTGGAATTCAGCAACTACTGTGCTCTTTCCTGAAAGAGCAATTGGTTCAAAATAACTGGAACCCGGGTGGTTGCTCATGCGGCCTCTTTAAAGGTCAACAATTTGTCGCGGTAGTACTCATATTGCTTGCGACGGGCGTTGATTTCTGCGGGGATTCCGTCGCACAGGTCATTCACCAGTGTATCAAACTTGTCAAGGATGGAGACAATTTCATGTTGCACTTCAATCGGCGGGATTGGGATTTGGTATTTCAGAATCGCTTTCTTATCTCCACGAGGCATCTTGCCACCCTTGGAACGAGAGACATTGTAGGAAAAGAAATCATCAGATGCCAAGACATAGTATAGAAATTTTGGTTTTATATGGCTTTGGTTACTCCCCCTAATACGAATGATGACAACATCCTGGTTCGTTCCACCCACTGAGTCGGCTAACCATATTTTCTTGAGATACGGGCGAATATTTCCGATCAGTATATCGCCTGGTCCGTAACCAATGCAGGTTCCTGACGAAGGAACATGGGATGATTTTGTTTTACCTTGCATCTCCGGCAGAAGATTAGCTACGCCAACATATGAGATCTCATTAAGATGTGATGCCTGAACTCGCAATCTGGGATATGATACTATTTCTTTCAATGCCTTAAACTCTACTGCCTTTCTGCAAATACCCCCCCCCCCAAATTTTCGAAGTTCATCAGTTTATCTCTATAGTACTGATATTGCCTTTTCCGTGCTTGTAGTTCTGCTTGTAGTTCTGTAAATTTATCCAAAATCCCCACTATTTCATACTGTACCACGAGTGGTGGAACGGGAATTTTAAATCTCCTAAATTTCGTCATATTAACCGAAGCAAAACTCCCAGGATTGATATTACTCCTACACCATTTCCCCAGTACATAACCATAATAGAACATAAACTTCATATTTATCTCAGCAGAATATCTCACCTTGGGAGTTAAAAACGTCAAAGTTTGATTACCTAAGGCATCAACCTTAATCAGAGCATGTTCTCCAATGGTCGCTGTTGTAGAAATAATGATTGAATTCGCAGGAAAAAGACCACTTCTCTTGACTGCCTGAGGAGTCACATGTTGAATTGAATCACTAAGAATTCGACCATTTTTGCGTATGTCCTCCATTCCGCAAGTTCGCCATGATTCTTTAAAAATCCGATTTTCGCGGAAATTCTTCTCCATTTTGCCTTAGAAATTTCACTTATTTGTCTATTTTGGTTTCATTTCTTTCGTATTTGCCCTGTTTTCCCTTATTTATTACGGATTTGCTCTCCAGACCTCCGTTGTAGTATACCGTATTTTTTTCCGGGAACCTCCCCCCGGATATGCGGTTTAAAATTTGGGATAAACCACCCCGGCATGTTCCTCTTCCGAGCCCCTTACCGCCTCAAGACAGGAGAGAAAGGATTCCGATTCTATCTGTCCTACTGCAAACGGGTCAACGGCATCCCCAAACGAAAAACGCTGTTTTGCCTCGGCAAAGATGTGGATCTGTCTGAGGAAGAGATCAAAGCCTTTGGGGCTCATGTGAAGGCACACATGGACGGATCGCCTCGGCTGGACTTTGCGGAACAGCGTCCGTTTTTTCGGGATCTGGTTCAGCAGATTGCACAAAACCTGGTGGAGCGTGGCTGTGAGGTGGGAACCCCCCGCACGCCGGCAGAGCGTGTGGTGAGTTTCCTTCGGATTTCGCATCCCGGTTCCGGCACGGTTGGGGGCGAGCGTCTGCTCCTGTCCCTGTTTCACCGGATTGGCTTTGACTGCTTTTTGCTGGATCTGGGATGTACCGAAGAGCAGGTGAAGCTGATCTATGTGATGGTCATTGGCAAGATGCTGAGTCCGGGCAGCGAGCGGCACACCCATGACTGGCTCACCTCCACCTCTGCCATTCTGGAGCTTCTGCATCTTCCTGCCCCGAGTCTGAACACGCTGTACCGGACGGTGGATCTGCTGAACCGGCACCGGGACGAGATTCTCTCGTGGCTCTATGAGAGGGCACAGTCCACGCTTCCTTTCGGGGGAAAGATCATTCTGTATGATCTGACCAACACGCCGTATTACGGGAAGGAGAAGGGACAATACCTGCGGCACGGGCGGAGCAAGAACAAGCGGAATGATCTTCGGCAAACGTCTCTTTCGGTGTCCATGAGCGGGAACGGGATGCCCTGCGGGATGGAGATTTTGCCGGGGAATGTGAGCGAGCCGGGCACCCTGGCTGGGGTTCTGGAGAAGCTGGGGGACGAGGATTCGACTTTGGTCATGGATGCCGGGATCTGCACGGATGGGAATGTGGCTCTCATGCAGGAGAAGGGCTTTGACTGGGTCGGCATAGAGCGCAGCAGCACGCCGCCTGTTCCCACGGGACCTGCGGATGCCCGGTTTGAGACGGGGGGCGGAAGGCAGATCAAGGCGTGGGAGCTGTCCGAAGAGAATGGCGAACGACGCGTGTACATTTACAGTGAAGCAAAGGCAAAGACGGAGTTGCAGATCAAGCAGCGGCGGTGTGAGGCGTATGAGAAGGCACTGGACAAATTGCGGGAGGGACTGTCCCAACCCGGGTGTGTCAAGAAATTTGCTCCGGTGCAGAGACGGGTGACGCGTCTGGAACGCGATCATCCGCGCGTGGCACATCTCTACGATGTGGAGGTGATTCGCAACGAAGAGACCGACTATGCGGACACGATTCGGGTGACCCGTCTTCCGGCGCATGCGGCGTGGATGCAGGCCTGTGGCGGGTATGTGATCCGCACCAGTCATCGGGACTGGTCCCTCCGGGAGGTGGCCCAGACCTACTGGCGACAGTATGAGGTGGAGCATGTCTTCCGCTCCATGAAATCCGAGTTTGGACTGGGGCCCATTTATCACAGCAAGGACGAGCGGATTGAGGGGCATCTGTTTCTTGCGCTGCTGGGGGTCTGCTTTGCACAGATGATCCGAATCCCGCTCAAGGCCCAGGGCATCTCGTCCAGCTGGAGTACAATTCGGAAGCACCTCAACAAGATTCAGCGCATCATCACCAAATTCCACCAACTCCGACAGCGGTACCTGATCACGCGGATGGATCAGGATCTGACCCCGTTCGTGCAGCAGATCTTTCGGATTCTGGGGATCCTGTATGATCCCGAGAAGACGAAGGGAGAGGAGCGGGGGCGGGATGGTCCCGAAGAAAAATCACCAGCGAAAGAATGTACGCTGCTTCCCGAAGAGGAAAAGCCTCCTGATTCATGAAACAGGCAGGATTTTTGCCGAGAAAAAAACAGCACTCCGCAGGGAGCGGGGAGTGCTATGCCCATCCGCCATTCGCCAGGCAGACTCTCGGTGTGCTTTGCCGGAAAAACAGTGCAGAACGAAGAGAACAGCCCCCATGATCTGACCTGCGAAGTCGCTGGAACCTGTGGACTACGAAAAAATCATCCCAAAAAAGGGAACAGGGGAGCTGTGTCCGATTGTTGAACTACGCTGTGGCAAACTAGCGATTCGAAACCAAGGGATAGTTCCACTCGTCCAGTACTCTGAATTTTTCTTTGACGGGGTATAGCCGTTCTTAATGTCAAAGATATTCTGAAGTTCTCTGAAGACCACTCCACCTGGACAATGTTCGGCGAGTAATTTTTCAATTTTATTCATGCCTTTACCCCTCTAAATTAGACACAATCATGTCAACCTCCGATCTCAACTCTGCCTGTCTTGCCACTCTCAGTGCAATTTCCGCATTCAGTGCTTGAATATTTACTGCCCTGTGGGAATCCTTTGGTGTAACATAACCTGAAACTGCAATGTTATAGCTGTTTTCTGCGATCTCACAGTGGTCCACTAATCTCGAAAAATAAAGGGTGTCTTGACGTGCAGTAAATGCCTCAAGAATCTTTTTCTGGTGTTCAGGCATGAGCCGATTCTTGCTATCGCTTCGTTCAAACTCTGATGATGCATCAATAAACAGAACCGCGTTGTCGCGTTTAGATTTCTTGAGTATGATGATACAAGTGGCAATGCTCGTTCCGAAAAACAGATCCTTTGGTAGTTGGATCACCGCATCAATGAAGTTATTGTCGATCAAGTATTGCCGAATCTTCTGCTCTGCCCCACCCCGATAAAGAACCCCTGGAAACTCCACGATGGCAGCTGTCCCATTCACCGACAACCACGATAAAATGTGCATAGTAAAGGCAAGATCTGACCATTTCTTCGGTGCAAGTACACCCGCAGGGGAGTAGCGGGAATCATTGATCAACAATGGATCACTCTTTCCCGGCCATTTCTTGGAATAGGGAGGATTGGAAACGATTGCCTCAAAAGGCTCTTCGTCCAAATGTGCAGGTTCAATCAACGTATCCCCAAGAGCAATGTCAAACTTCTCGAAATTGATATCGTGCAAGAACATATTAATCCGGCACAGATTGTAGGTTGTCAGATTGATTTCTTGCCCGAAGAATCCTTGACGTACCCTGTCACGCCCCAAGACCTTGGCGAATTTTAGCAGCAGAGATCCAGATCCACAGGCTGGGTCGTAGACTTTGTTGACCTCTGTCTTGCCTACCACGGTAATCCGTGCAAGTAGTTCTGCAACTTCCTGCGGGGTAAAGAACTCCCCACCAGACTTTCCAGCCTTGGATGCATACATCGTCATCAGATACTCGTATGCATCCCCGAACAAGTCGTTGGAATTGTTGGAGAAGTTACCCTCGTTATTCAGAGGCAGGTCTCCGATTGCATCCAAGAGTTTAACCAATTTTTCATTCCGCCTGCTGACACTAGAACCTAACTTGTTACTATTGACATCAAGGTCGTCAAACAGGCCCTTCATATCTCCTTCGCTCTCCGTGCCAATGGCGGATCCTTCAATATTGGCAAAAATGCGGTTGAGCGTCTCGTTGAGATTCGGATCCTGCCGTGCCCTTGTACGCAGGTTTGCGAAGAGCTCGGAGGGCAGGATGTAGAATCCCCTCTCCTTTACGGTTTCAGCCCGCCCATTTTCTGCGCGATTATCACTCAGGCCTGCATAGTCAAACGAGGGATCTCCCGCCTTGCGCTCCTGCTCATTGAGGTAGTGGGTCAGGTTCTCGGAGATGAACCTGTAGAACAGCATCCCGAGCACATAACTCTTGAAGTCCCAGCCATCCACAGACCCGCGCAAATCGTTGGCAATGCGCCAGATAGTTTTGTGGAGTTTTGTGCGTTCGCCCCCCCCCAATTTTTTTCTGATCACCCATATTTTTGCCCTTCCAGATCTCCTTTTTGATGATTAAAACAACGCCGCAAGGGGTGCAAATATAAGAATAATCACTCAAATACATACCGAATCGCATTCTGCCCCTGCACTGGAACCCTCTATGCGGGTGATCCTGTAGTTTCGCATCCGAATTGCACCAAGCGCACGCCCGTCATCAAACGGAATCCAGAACAAGCCGTCCGCATCTCCCGTCTTCATCTCCATCGGTTCTAGCACTCCTTCCACATCCGCAGATGATGTCCCCTCAGGAGACTCAAAGATGACCGTAAACCTGTACGTGACGGCGTACGCATTCTGGTTCTGAAGCATCATCACAACCCCGTCATCTGCAGAATCTGCCCTTGGGTAAAAGACATACAGAAATCGGACTCCCTCATGCTCAAAGAGCTCCTTCCACGCTTTTTCTCCCGCAAATCGCTGAGCTGCCCCGCTGTGAGCGAAGAACATGAACACCCAGACCATGATTGCAAGACGCATGATCAACTGCCATGAAGAGCTTGTCGGGCTGCCTCTGCGACATGCTCCGCAGTGAAACCAAACTTCTCAAACAAGACACTGCCCGGTGCAGACGCACCAAACCTGTCAATACAAACTGTATAATTGGCATAACGCTCCCAGCCCAGAGATACTCCAGCTTCCACGGCAACCCGAACCGGAAATCCCCCCGGCAGAACCTCCTCCCTGTACTCCTCCGGCTGCTCAGCAA
This sequence comes from Rhodothermales bacterium, assembly GCA_965203305.1. Lineage (GTDB taxonomy): Bacteria > Bacteroidota > Rhodothermia > Rhodothermales > Bin80 > Bin80. The sequence continues at coordinate 2,066,967 of OZ241874.1, forward strand.
AAATCTCCCAGGATGGCATGCTCACGACCCGGGTAGCAATTCCCTCCGACTCCAGGGTGGATGCTGCATCAATCGCATATTGCAGCTCGCTCCCTGTCCCGATAAGAATCACTTCGGGATCTGCTTTGCTCTCTGTAACTGCTACATAGGCACCCAGACGGGGCTGACCCAAAGAATGACCAGTCAGCGGGGGAACGCTCTGCCTCGTCAGAATGAGTGCCGTGGGACCGTCCTGACGCTGGATAGCTGCCCTCCACGCATGGCGGGTTTCACTGCCATCTGCAGGACGGAAAACAACCAGATTCGGGATGGCCCGAAGCGACATGACCTGCTCAATCCCCTGATGGGTTGGACCATCTTCACCAGTGCCGATGGAATCGTGCGTAAAAATATAGATGACAGGAAGCCCCATGATTGCGCTGAGACGCAGGGACGGACGCAGATAATCACTGAATACCAGAAATGTCGCACAGTACGGCCGAAAACATCCATCCAATGCCAGTCCATTGCTGATCGCTGCCATCGCATGTTCACGGACACCATAGTACAGGTAAGTTCCAGATTTTTCCTTGTGCGTGAATGCTCTCTGTACTTTTCCCTTCGTTTTATTAGACCCCGTCAGGTCTGCAGAACCTCCTATCAGACCGGGTACCGTATCAAGGAGCAGATTCAGTACCTGCCCACTGGCAACCCGCGTAGCCATGGTGCTGTCCAGATCCAGTTGATCAAGTCCCTCAGACCAGCCATCTGGCAACGCACGCTTGCGAATGGACTCCAGTTCCGCCAGCTCGTCTGGGTATAGCCTCCCATACACAGCTCTGCGAGAGGTCCACTCCTCCTGATACTCCATCCCTGACTGAGTGCAGTCCATCGCAGTTCGCACCTCTGGCGGCACTAAAAATTTGGGTTCTGTCTGCCAGCCTTGTGCCTGCTTCGTAAGCACAACTTCGTCTGGGCCAAGGGGGGCTCCATGTGCTGCAGCGGTCCCCGCCTTGTTTGGACTCCCATGCCCAATCGTCGTACGAATACAAATCAGAGAGGGGCGATCTGTACACTCGCGCGCTTGCTGAATTGCCTCCCGGATGGATTGTGGATCTGCCCCGTCAACACCTGGAACGACATGCCACTCATACGCTGTAAATCTGCCCTGTATGTGCTCGGAAGAACACAGGTTCAGACTGCCGTCAATCGTGATCTGGTTGTCATCCCACAAGTAAATCAGTTTCCCCAGACCCAGATGGCCGGCCAGTGAGGCTGCCTCGTGGGAAATGCCTTCCATCAGGTCTCCATCCGAAACAATCCCGTAAGTGTAATGGTCTATAACGGTTGCATCCTCACGGTTGAAGCGTGAGGAAAGGTTCGCCTCCGCGATTGCCATGCCAACCCCATTGCCGAATCCCTGTCCAAGCGGTCCCGTCGTTGTCTCTACTCCAGGAGTAGTCCCAAACTCAGGATGCCCGGGGGTCTTGCTCCCCCACTGCCTAAATTTCTTGATATCGTCCACGGAAAGATCATAGCCCGTCAGATGAAGAAGTGCATAGAGAAGCATGGACCCGTGCCCTGCGGAAAGAATGAAGCGGTCCCGGTTAAACCAGTCGGGATCTGCGGGATTATGCCGCATAAATTCGGTCCAAAGAACATATGCCATAGGGGCCGCGCCCATGGGCATGCCGGGATGGCCACTCCTGGCACACTCCACTGCATCTACGGCCAGCATCCGTATGGTATCAATGCAGATCCCTTCCAGTTCTTTTGCTGCCATTGCTATAATTGAAGTTTGGCCTGCTCAACAAAATGCTTGAGACATCCCGGACTGCGGCTTGCACTGCTGATTTGCCTGCCATTGACAATGACAACCGGAACCCCTGTTAAGCCCATTCCCTCAAAAAATCGGTTCGTCTGGACCGTCATGGACGAATACTCGCGATCCATCAGTGCCCTCCGGAAATCCCTCCTGTCCAGCCCCAGGTCATCCGCAAATTCAGAGAGGCGATCCAGCGACAGTCCCGTGGCCGGCGATTGATGCCGAAACACCAGCTCCAGCATCTCCGGGAATACCCCGTGATCATTGGCATAATAGAGAGCTGCGATCTCCTCCAGAGAATGCGTTGGACCACCCACAATCGGAACGGGCTTGTAGACCACACGCACAGAGTCAGGATAAGCCTCCGCCAATGCCTTGATATTCGGATGTATGGCCTTGCAGTGATTGCAATTCGGGTCCAGGAATTCCATAACCAGAATGGGAGCATCTGCCGGACCGACAACAGGATCATACTCCATAATAATCTGATCCATATTGTCAAATACTTGTGAACCCTCTGCATATGTGCATGATGCCGGATCCACACTTGCCTGACTGATGGCGACGGTATTCGCCACCTCCTGCCCTTTCGGGAGACTGAAATAGTCAATTCCAAGAAGAATCACGAGTGCTATCGCAACTCCCCCGTGAAAAACTCCCTCCCCCTTCAGAACTGCATGTGACTTGCGTGAGGCAGGTTTTTTGAAGAAGCCGTAAAATGTGCACACAGTGATCAATGTGGCAATCAAGAACGAACAGAGACACAGCCTGCACCATCCGTCAATGGCGGTTGCCTGTAAAATCGTGAGGAACAAAGAATACAGCCACCCCAGCCCTACCAGAAGTGCTCTCCCCCGCATGAGCTGACTTCCCCAGCCACCAGCATTCCGTGCGATCAGGATACTCCCCAAACCGATGACGGCATAAAATACAAATCCCCACCACGCACTCGGAATACCCAGTGGAGCAGGATCGTTTGCGATAACACCGATACAGTTTGATCCAACTCCGCAGAGCGGATCACCTGCTCCGCCTCCCCCGTCATACCACAGCGCAATATGGAGTGTCAGGCCAGTACCAGCCAGTGCCAGCACGTACAGAATACGTTCAAGAGTTTTATTGTACACGTAAGAGGACATAGCTTTGGGTTCTTGTTCCTGCAAATTTATGAATTGTGCCGATCATTACAATCAGCTTTCAACTGATGATCCAGATCAATTTTTGAACGGGGATATAATCCGCCCTGGTGCGTACAAGTTTGTATGACACGCAATGAGTTTCATTCGGTAGTTACACAAGAGCGGGCCAAGAGTACGGAATGCTTCGTCGTTCCCATATGCCGACGCTTGAGTGCCGACCTCCTGACCCCTGTGAGTGCACTCCTCGCACTGAGACAAAACAGTCATCGTGCATTTCTCCTTGAGAGTGTAGAGGGAGGCGAAAACATGGCCAGATACTCTTTTCTGGGTCGGAATCCCTACCGCATTGTACGATCTTCCGGCAGTGAAGTCACCGTAGAGCATGTTCGGACGGGGGAAGTGATCAAAGCACCACAGGCAGACATATTTGAGGTTCTTCAACGCTATATGGATGAATTTGTGGAACTGGAAATTCCCGGACTTCCCCGATTCCGGTGTGGAGCAGTCGGGTATATGGGATATGATGTTGTGCGTCTTGTAGAGCATCTGCCAAATCCGCCAGCCGATGATCTTCAGCTTCCAGATGCAATCTGGGCATTTTACGATACGCTCGCGGCCTTTGATCGGGTGAAGCATCAAATTGTGCTCATTGCCAATGTCTTCGTTACACCTGACTCAGATCTGGACAATGCTTATACGCAGACAAATGTACGGCTTGATGATCTGGAACATGACCTGCACTCCCCCTTCGAAAGCCCGGAACCCGTACATCTTGATTCGGAAGAGTTTACGTCAAATTTTGCCCGTGAAGATTTTGAGGCGATTGTTGCCAGGGCAAAAGACCTGATTTACGAGGGAGACATCTTCCAGGTTGTACTCTCACAGCGATTTTCTCTTTCCTTCCGGGGAGATCCATTCAACCTGTATCGAGCCCTGCGCCAGATTAACCCCTCTCCCTATCTGTTTTACCTTGATCTGGAAGAGGTCTCCCTGATTGGCAGCTCCCCTGAAGTTCTCGTGCGTGCAGAAGATGGACGAGCGGAATTGCTTCCCATTGCGGGGACACGGCCTCGCGGCAAAACAGTTGCAGAAGATGACCTGCTTGCACAGGATCTGCTCTCTGACTCCAAAGAGCGTGCGGAGCACCTGATGCTGGTTGATCTTGGCCGGAATGACCTCGGAAGAGTCAGCAAACTGGGCAGTGTTACGGTAGATCGCTACGCCTATATTGAACGTTATTCCCATGTCATGCACATCGTAAGTGCCGTTTCTGGGGCGTTGCGAGATGATGTAACGGCAATGGATGTTTTTCGGGCATGTTTTCCCGCCGGGACCGTAAGCGGAGCTCCAAAGGTCAGAGCCATGGAGATTATTGACGAACTCGAACCCGTACGCCGCGGCGTGTATGCGGGGGCAGTAGGATACATTGATTTTTCAGGAAATATGGATATGTGCATTGCCATTCGAACGATGGTTGTGCAGGAGAATCATATCTTTGTCCAGGCGGGAGCAGGAATCGTGGCTGACAGCATTCCCGAACTGGAATATGAAGAAACAAAGAACAAGGCCCGTGCACTCCGGCAGGCCCTGCTTGTTGCCGCGCGTGGACTTCTGTAAATTGGGCATGGAATGGCTGCATACACGTGAGAAGAGATCTTCCGAAAGGAAATCTGGTCCATACCTGGACAGGCCTCGTATAACCTTATAGCACCATCCGGTGACTCGCCCGAAATCCGCCACTCAGTACTCAACACCATCATGAAACCACGCAAGAAAATCATTTCCGAGGAGATTTGGCCACAGCTCCCTGACATCTACCCAACGGTATTTGCGTGTGCAGCATTCTCTTGTTTTCTGCAGGAAAATCTCCCGGAATGGGAAGATATAAGCTGGTCTGAGCGCGACAAGATTGATGCAAAACTTGATGGCCTGCCTCTCCCCGCACAAGAGGTGATCCGTGCATTCCGGGATCTTATTGAGTACCTGACGGTGATTGACCACAAGTTTATGCGTCCAGGAGATGAAATATCTTCTGGTGCAGAAAAGCTCGAAAAGATTGACATTAATTACTTCGGTGTCGGAAATGCCGAAAATCTCCTCTATATCACCATCATCGCATATTCCAAACGATATGCTCCCAAACTGGCGAAAGAAACCTACAATTTCTGGGTGAAACATGGAAATAGTGCTGCCATGAAGGAGGACTTCGCTGATGTATTTTCCAGAGGTCTTGATGTGCTTCCCGATTCTTTAATGATAATCATTCTCGTGCTGCAGATGGCCCTGGTCGCGTTTGAAGAGGGGACGACACTCGAATGGATGATAAATGCTATCGAAAATCTGAATGAATGATGCAAACCCGCTATGCTGCCTCTCATGAAAATCCCCGTTCCATCCATTGACTGGGATATGACTGATCGGTATTACTGCAATTCCTGTGGATAGAGGCTCAGATTTCCATGGAAGAAGAGGACCGCCACTCTGAAATTCTCGAAATTTCGGAAGCCTCTTGCAATGGTAAGCACCCGTTGAATTTTCCCGTTAATGCGTTCAGCTTTGGCATTGGACTGTTCGCACCAGAGCGCATTACAGACTCCATTGATATGTTCTTCAGAGGTGTCGGCGACCTTGATGGCCTGTTCAATGCCTGTCTTTCTGACACTGGCGAGCCAGAGCTTGAGATAGGTCATGGCTTCGGCGGGGGACGAACATCGGAAGATCGCCTTGAAGTTCTCTCGCTGCTGCCAGAGTACGCCGACCTTGAGATTCGCGTCCATGATCGTCTGGAAAATCTCTTCCTGCTTTTCGGTGCGGTTTTCTGGATTTTTCAGGAGTGCGTACCGACTGCTTTTCAATGCTTCTGGATGCGACTTCGCCTCCTGTCTCCGAAGGTTGTTCAGGGCTTTATTGAGGATCTTGATCAAATGAAAGCGGTCATGAACCAAGAGTGCACCGGGAAGCAAATTCTCGGCAAGATTAAGAAATGCCTTCCACATATCCGAGGTAATCGTTTCAATCCTGTCCCGCATGTGCTTGGGCAAAATGCGCTCCACCAGTGCTGTAGCACTCTTTTCGTCGTGTCCTTCCGCCAAATCAATCACATATCCCAAGTCTCCGTTACTCACGATAGTCGCAAACTGATACCGCCTGGCAAACGCCTTCTCGTCTATGCTCAAATGCCTGAACTCCTCCACAACCCGGCGTTCCATGCCACGGTCTACCGCCCGATGCATCACCCGGTGAACCAGCCGAAAGTTGCACCCCATCAGCTGTGCCGTTTTGCTCTGGCTCTCCGTTGGTTTCAGTACGTCAATCACCCGGCGTGCAAACATGTGGGTGAAGCGATCCGACACTGATGCCCATGGAATCCGAATGGTTTTGACCCCAGCCGATGACTTGCTCCGTGGAACCCGACAGTGAAGAATACACTTGTATTGAAAATGATCCAGATGGCGCCACTGACGCGATTTCCGCAAGTCATAGGCCGGTCCACGCTCTCCCGTCTCTGGACAGAAAACCTCCCCGCCAGCATGGGAAATGTAGACATGAATCGTCTCCGTGGACTCCTCCGTCGTAACCTCATCAACAACCCAGTCCTCTCCCAGGAACAATGTCTCGTAAAAAAATTTTGCCTTGGTATTCATCGTTTCTTGAATGGGAAATGGAAGCTCCAAAAATACGGTTTTCATACGAATTGCACTAGTACCGACTGATCAAATGCTCCCAGTGGGGATAAATCCCTTGAATAGATCGTAGAAATCCACTGCAAACTGGAGTTCACCAGTCATAATTCAATATCAGGCATGAAACTGCGCAAGAGAATTATACCCGGCCTAGCCCCAGCTCGCTGGTGTTTCTTCCGTCCACGCGGCGTTCATTGCGTTACTGCATTTCTGTGAAATCTATGCCCCGAAAGATGTAGCTGCCCGCGTTAATGACTTCGAAATTGTTGGGACGCAGTGAACAACATAGACACCCTCACCCTTGACTGGCCTCCCATGATGAAAGAGGTGCCTGACTACATCACAGATCTGGTTATAGCTCTGATGCGATATTCACCGAAGGATGTCAAAAATCTCGGAAAGGCAACCTTGCGGAAGCTGACCACAGATATTTTGATGGTTTTAAGATGCAAACACTGCTCTTTGCCTCCCTGATTGCACTTGCCAAGCGATATGCTCCCAAATTTGCCAGAGAGAGCTACGATCTGTGGGAGGAATCCAGAGACAGATAGGATACAAGCATGGAGGCAGTCTTTGTATTCACAGAATTTGATTACATCCATGAAATTCCAGAGCACATAAAAGAGGCGTTTCTTGCAGCTGGAGAAGCTCTGCATGAGTTTGAGGCAATGAAAGAGAGGGAACTGGAATTACTCGTGCAAGAAAAACATAATTCCGGATGAATGGTATACATGCACCCCCTCTGTTGCTTGCTGTCACACGATACAGTTCGTCCATTTGATTGCATCAGTTCATGACCGTCAAGGAAATCAAGGCGGCCCTGCTGAAAAAAGGCTGGGCAGGAAAGACCATCAGTCGCCCGGAAACGGCACAGAGGCTGAATCCACTCATTGAAGCACATGTGAAGCTGAAGCATGGCTATGCCAGCCTTCTGCCCCATCTCGCGACAGACGAAGAGCGAGAGGAGCTGGCCTCTGTCCTGAAGACGCTCCGGCTGGATGTCGGCAAACTCAAGGAGCTTGTCTTCAGTTGCGGAGAAACTGCCTTTAATGGCACTTCCCTCGAACCGGAATCCTTTGTACTTGCAGAAGACAGGCCGCTCTCCGATTTGCAGGATCGCGAACAGGCATTCCATGCATTGCTGGAAGACGAGAAACCCGTCGAACATCAAATTCGCACGGAAGCAGTCCTGACACGCCTGCGAGAAAACAGTGTTTCCAGATATTCCTTCCTCCGAGCCTGCGCCCGGCGATCACGGGCAACCGCATAAAGTACTGCATGGCACAGTATCCCTTTCCCCCCGGTGAAACTGTCGTTGTATCTGGCATCCAGTCTTCTGGAGCTTTGCATCTCGGCAACTACTTTGGTGCCCTGCGACAGCATATTGCGCTGCATAAAAGGCATCCGTCCTACTACTTCATCGTGAATTATCACGCGATGACCACAGTTCGTGATCCAGAAGCACTGCGAACGCACACGCTTGAAGCGGCAATCACGTATCTGGCTCTCGGATTTGATCCGTCAAAAGGCAACCTGTTTGTGCAGAGTGATGTGCCGCTCCTGAATGAGCTGACCTGGCTTTTCTTCTGCCTGACTCCTGTTTCACAACTGGAAAAAGCAACCTCGTACAAGGACAAGGTTGCACAGGGACTTTCGGCAAACTGCGGACTGTTCAATTATCCGATTCTGCAGGCTTCTGATATCCTCATCTATGGCGGAACGCTGGTCCCTGTAGGGGCAGATCAAAAACAGCATATTGAGATCGCGCGGGACACTGCCCAGCGGTTTAACCGTACATGGACTCCAGACCAGCCCCTGTTCCCGATCCCGGATGCCCACATCATTGAAAATGTGGCCCTCGTTCCCGGAATTGACGGGCGCAAGATGTCTAAAAGCTACGGGAATGCTATCGGAATATTTGACGAGGGAAAACAGCTCAGCCAGCGGATCAAAAGTATCGTAACAGACTCTACCCCACTGGAAGATTCCAAGAATCCAGACAAGGATAATGTGTTCGCTCTGATCCGACTGTTTGCGTCCGAACAACAGCAGACTGAAATCAGAGAAGCCTATCTGCGGGGAGGGTACGGATACGGACATGCAAAGAAAGTGCTGACCGATCTGATCACAGAATACTTTGCAGATGCACGAGAGAGGAGACGAGAGCTTCTTAAAGATCCAGACTATGTCCAGGATGTTCTGCGCCAGGGGGGAATCAATGCACGGGAACGTGCGGAAGTCTGCATGGAAGCAGTTCGAGAACTGACAGGACTGATAACTACATACAAGGTTTGATCCTGGTCATTGACAATTACGACTCCTTTACCTACAACCTGGTGCAGCTGATCGGTTGCACCACGGAGGATATTTGCGTAGAACGTAACGACGCCATTACGATTGCCGGGATTCGCGCCATGGGGCCGGACGGGATTGTGATTTCGCCCGGCCCCGGTCGCCCGAAGGATGCAGGAATCTGCAATGAGGTGGTGGGGGAACTCGGACAGGAAACTCCCATCCTGGGGATTTGTCTGGGACATCAGATTATCGGGGAAGTCTATGGAGCAGAGGTGATCCATGCTCCGGCCCTGATGCATGGCAAGACATGCATGGTTCGGCACAGCGGGCAGGAGCTTTTCAAGGATATCCCCGACCCTTTTGAGGCAACGCGGTACCACTCCCTCGTCCTGCAACCGGATTCCATTCCTGACTGCCTGGAAGTGACTGCTTCCACATCCGATGATATCGTTATGGGAGTCCGGCATGTTGACGATCCTGTGGAGGGAGTGCAATTCCATCCAGAAAGCATCATGACTCGTGATGGACAGACATTGCTCAACAACTGGCTTTCCCGCCTCGGGTTCAGGTCATGAATGAGTATCTGAAGTGTCTTTCCAGGGGGGAGCTTCTTTCCGAGGAGCAGGCAGCTGGGGCAATGCACCAGATCATGCGGGGAGAGGCAGATCCTGTCCAGATTGCGGGACTCCTCATGGGCATGAGAGCCCGAGGGGAATCCATTGAAGAATTGACGGCATTTGCCCGTGTTATGCGGACCTACCTCGTCCCTGTACAGTGCAGGGCCCCGAATGCTATTGATGTCTGCGGGACCGGTGGAGACGGCAGTCATACCTTCAACATTTCCACCGCGGCAGCACTGGTCTGTGCCGGTGCAGGAGTTACAGTTGCCAAACATGGCAATCGAAGTGTATCCTCCAGATCTGGCAGCGCAGATGTGCTTGAGGAGCTGGGAGTAAACATTGACATGGGAGCTGATGCGGTGGCCCTGTGTCTTGAAAAGGCAGGGATTGGATTTATCTTTGCGCGGCACTATCATCCGGCCATGCGTCATGTCATGCCAGTCCGGACAAAACTGAATGCACGTACAGCATTCAATATCCTGGGACCGCTCTGCAATCCCGCTGGCGTAAGACGGCAGATCATTGGAGCTTTTGACCTGGAAACCGCGAGGACGATTGCCACGATCATGCACAGACTGGGGGCAGAGCATGTTGTTGCTCTCCACTCCGAAGATGGCCTTGATGAAGTCTCTGTTGCTGCTCCCACAACGGTAATTGAGTATCGTGCAACAGAGGAGGAGCCAGCAGTTTTTCAGATCAAGCCTGAGGATTATGGACTGGCAAGAGCTCCTCTCTCCTCTCTCACAGGCAGAGATGCCAAACAGAATGCGTCCATGATTCGTTCTGTTCTGAGTGGAGATACCGGTCCCTGCCGGGATGTTGTCCTTCTGAACAGTGCACTTGGGCTATGGGTTTCTGGCCAGTATGACAGCATGAAGGCCTGTATGGATGCCGCACACACAAGCATTGATTCGGGAGCAGCAGATGCAAAACTTCAAACGCTGTGCAAAATCAGCAGCCTGCATCCATGACGGTTCTTGACCGCATTGTAACGGATGTCAGGGATGCTCTGAGCACACGAAAACGCCGCACTCCACTCCATGAACTGAAAGCGTCCATTGATACAGCAACCCCTCTGAAAGACTTTCAGGCTGCACTGACTGCTCCGGGACTGGGCATCATTGCCGAAATCAAGCAACGCTCCCCTTCCAAGGGACTGCTGAGGCATCCGTTTGATGTACAAGCCCTTGCCAGAGATTACTCGAATGCCCCTGCAGATGCCATCAGTGTTCTGACCGAAGAAAATCATTTTGACGGCTCCCTTTCGCATCTCAGAATCGTATCCAGCCATACAGGCCTGCCCGTTCTGCGAAAAGATTTTATTATAGATCCTTACCAGCTGTACGAGGCGAAATCCTGCGGCGCAGATGCTGTATTGCTGATTGCTGCAATCCTGGACAGACCACAACTCCGTGATCTGCTGAATATTGCGGCAGAGCTGAACCTGGACTGTCTGGTTGAAGTCTATGACCCTGTAGAACTGGAAAAAATTGACTTTAGCCAGGTTTCCATCCTGGGAGTAAACAATCGCAATCTGCACACATTTGAGGTGGACATTGAACATTCTCTTCGGGTATTTGAGATGCTGGACAGGGATATTGTCCGGGTATCCGAGAGCGGACTTCGGTCCCCGGAAGATTTAGCCTATCTGCACCAGCAAGGGGTTGATGCCGTGCTCATCGGGGAAACGTTTATGCGTGCAGACAATCCCGGTACTGCCCTGCGGGTACTCCGCGAAAAAACCAGTGCGATCCTTGGCCTGCAACTACCCCCTAGGCAGGCATAAACAGCAAGAATGAATCATTCCGTGGGGACTGTCCGGTTTCCATTCTGCCTCCCGGATCAAGTCTGATGGCGGAACTGTACCTGCAGACACCTCAACATGACCCCGCCACAAACCGGCCACATGGATTGAGCTGTGTCGCACTTTCCCGATACTCTCTCAGGAGAGATTGCCCCGTAGAGAACCCCTTCCATCCCATTCCGTAACTTGTGGCTTCTGAAACCAAACCTTGCCATCCTATGCCATTCTGGAATCAACTTGAAAAGCATGCCGATCTGGGACTCCTCATTCTCCGAATCGGATTCGGAATTGGGATGCTGGTCTTTCATGGATGGGGAAAATTGATTGGGGGCCCCGAGGCATGGGCCTCCGTCGGAGAGTCCATGCAAATTTTCGGAATCGGCTTTGGACATGCGTTCTTTGGTTTTCTTGCTGCCCTTGCAGAATCCGCTGGCGCAGTGTGCGTGGTTCTTGGAATTTTTTACCGGCCAGCAATGGTCATGCTTGGATTCACCATGTTCGTGGCAACCCTGTCTCTTGCCATAACCGGAAACGGGAATCCAGGACATGCCTTCAAGAATCTGTTTGTCTGTGCAGGCATGTTTCTGGCTGGTCCCGGAAAATACAGCATTGATCGCCTGTTTGGCAGCAAACTCCCGGGAAACGCCACAATGTTGCTCCTGCTCTTCCTGCTTGTTCCAGGCAGTGCACTTGCGCAGCCATATGGCACTGTACATGATGAACTTGCACTGCAAAGTGACATTCTGGGATCCGAACGAAAATTTGCCGTCTACCTACCCCCGGATTATCATACGAGCGAGCGCAGGTATCCTGCACTGTACCTGTTGCACGGATCTGGTGATGATCAGACAGGCTGGATTCAGTTTGGAGAAGTTCAGCATATTGCCGATACAGCAATTCGGACAGGCAAGGCAACCCCCATGGTCATTATCATGCCAGATGCGAATACGGGAGTCCGTGGATATTACAATGATGTGACGAATACATGGCGGTATGAGGACTTCTTTTTCGAGGAGCTGATTCCTCATGTAGAGGGAAGATTTCGGGTTAAGCCCCAGAAACAGTATCGTGCTGTTTCCGGGCTTTCCATGGGAGGAGGCGGAGCCTTCATCTATGCACTTCGCCGTCCCGACCTGTTCTCTTCCGCAGCACCGCTGAGTGCATGGATAGGCCCCGATTCGGCTGAAGAATACAGAGATGTTATGGAACGGTGGGGAAATGACTTGTCGGATGTATCCGACAGGGAGATTGAGAAGTATGTTGACGAGCACAACGCTGTCAGGCTAATCCAGACATTGCCAGAGAAAGGCATTCGTTCTGTTCGCTGGTTCATTGACTGCGGGGATGATGACTATCTGTATGAGGGCAGTTCACTCATACACATTGAGATGCGCAAACGGGACATTCCGCATGAATTTCGGATTCGTGATGGCGGTCACACATGGACCTACTGGCGAGAGAGCCTGCCTGCTGTACTTCACTTTGTATCTCAGACATTCCATCAGTATTAGCCATTCCCTGGTGAGATTCCGAAAACAGATCATGCTACGGCAATACTTGCCCCAGACAGATAATCCGGCCTGCCATGCACTTGAGAACGGACTGGTAGCCTTATTGCCTGACCTGATATGCCGGTAAGCACTCTCCGAACAACATTTCTCCGTCATCCAGAATTTTTTGCAAGAGGCTGTCCTGCAACCAAGCACAAGTATTAAGAGATGAGCCGTATTCTCATCACTGGTTTGGTGCTGTCTGTGACATTCTCCACTGCGAACAGTTTCGCACAAGAAGATCCCTCAACGGACGAGGAGGGAGTTCCAGTGAAAATCAACCTCAAGCGCGGAGAGCCCAGCTGTACATTGGGCGGGACACGGAACCTTGAGTACGGGACACTGCAAGCCCCCATATCTGGCACGCGGACAGCCTCGTTTGATCCTGCGGTTGGTGGTGGTGATTTCTCGTACAGGGATGACTCCGACACCGAACTCATACCCAGCGGTACTCATAGGATCGGTACCATGTCCGTGACTGCATACAATCTGATGAGAGGAGGGAAACAACGAATTCAAATCTTCTCCCTTAATGAAGGGCTTGTGCTCAGGCGTTGCGATGGAGATTCAGACGCATCTGGAAGTTGTTCGCTGGACTATTCACTCGCAGTGGGACGGCTCTACGACGAGGAATCTGGGGGCACTTGGCAACGACTGAGAGCAGGAGACAGAATTGAATTTGGGGATGAGGACCCCAAGATCATATACCTCCAGTTTGGAGGTGATGTCATCATTCCTGCGGGAACACCCAATGGAACATATAAGGGCAAGTTAACTGTTCGAGTCTCCTGCGTCAATTAGACTGTCGCAAGATGGGCAGTACCCTCTGTTGCCTACATGCAGAAGGGATATACCACAAGAGCATGGGTACAGGGAGGCCGGTGCATCTCTGACAGGACTGCATCAAAATGGTTGAGTTTTTGCCTCTCGCGTCAGGGAATTTCCTGCAATATATCCTGTCGGAGATCTCTGCCTGCATTTTCTTATTGTCGGTATTTCAACCAGAGAGCCTCCTGCAAAATTCCTGAATGACCAGGAAATATCGCTCCGAGAGTGCATGCAGACACATCAATTCGGGGATAGAGGCAGTTTTGTAATCGCCTCGTATAGTGTATCCAGATCTGCGGGCTATTTCACCGCTGCTGAGAATGATGATGTCTTGTGATCACTGGTCAGCTCATACCCGCAAATTCCAGAAACTCAACATCCTGCCTGAATCCCTGGCGGCATGGTGACACCCGCATGTGAACAGCGGAACGGGAATATCATCCTTCACCTGACAACAAATTTATGTCTTTCACAGTAGAACCAGCCAACTGGTGCTCTGCTCGTCAAGCATGATCTGATGGCGTGTAAAATAAAAATCTGTGGTCTGAAAACTCTGGAAGATGCGCGGTTCTGCGCAGGGGCAGGAGTGGACTATCTTGGCTTCATTCAACATCCGCCAAGTCCAAGATATATCCCCCCCGATGAAGTTAAAGAGATCAAAGAATGGCTCCATGGTCCCCGAACAGTCGGTGTGTTCGTGAACACAGATGCAGAAACCGTCAATACCAGCAGCGAAACGGCAGGGTTTGATCTTGTGCAGCTGCATGGAGATGAGTCTCCATCCTACTGCAGGCGCATGGCTCGTCCGGTAATCAAAGCATGGACGGTCCGACCCAAAGACACGGTCCGCTCACTTGCAAGAATCCTTTCGGCCTATGAGAATTGCGTGGATGCCTTTCTTCTTGATACCTGGCATCCCGAACTGGCAGGCGGGACAGGAAAAACCTTTGACTGGGATGTTGCCAGAGACTTGGCCAAAGATTTCCGAATTATACTGGCAGGTGGACTGGGCCCCGCCAATGTGAAGGAAGCGATTCAAAGTGTTTCCCCCTGGGGGATTGATGTGTCCAGCGGGCTTGAATCAGCACCCGGAGTAAAAGATTTTGACCTGATCACCCGTTTCTCTGATCTGATTGCGGAAGAGAATCGTGAATTATAACGCACCAGACAAGAACGGACGCTTCGGCCCATATGGCGGAGCCTTCGTTCCAGAAGTACTGATTCCCGAGCTGCAGGCCGTCCAGACAGCATTTGAGCAGTCATGGGCTGATCCGGAATTTCGAGAGGAGTATCTCGCTCTGCTCAGAACCTATGTTGGCAGACCCACCGCTCTGACCTTTGCCGAAAGACTGAGTGATGCGTTGGGGAGTGGACAGGTTTTTCTGAAACGGGAAGATCTGTGCCATACTGGTGCACACAAGATTAACAATACAATAGGCCAGATTTTGCTTGCCCGTCAAATGGGCAAGACACGAATCATCGCCGAAACAGGTGCAGGGCAGCATGGAGTTGCTACGGCTACGGTTGCTGCCAGATTCGGTCTCCAGTGTATCGTGTACATGGGGGCAGAAGACATGAAACGCCAGTCCCTGAATGTAGCCCGCATGCAACTGCTGGGGGCAGAGGTGCGGGCGGCAACCAGCGGCAGTCAGACTCTCAAGGACGCAACAAATGAAGCCATCCGCGACTGGGTCTCCAATCCGACAGACACGTTCTACATTATTGGCTCCGTCGTTGGACCACATCCGTACCCGATGATGGTACGTACCTTCCATAATGTGATCGGAGAAGAGGTGCAATCCCAACTAGAGAAAACAACCGGTAGAGAAACTCCGGATATGCTTGTGGCATGTGTCGGTGGAGGCTCCAATGCCATTGGGATGTTCTACCCGTTCATCAACAGTTCAGGGGTGCAGATGTACGGGGTTGAGGCTGCCGGAGAAGGACTGGACGGAGCGCACGCGGCAACACTCTCACGGGGGACTGTTGGTGTCCTGCATGGCGCAATGAGCTATCTCCTGCAAGATCATGATGGACAGATCACAATGGCGCATTCAGTCTCTGCGGGGCTGGATTATCCAGGGGTAGGCCCTGAACATTCATGGCTCAAGGACATCGGGCGCGTAAAGTATATTGCCGTAACAGATGAAGATGCCCTGCGAGGAGTTGCACTCCTCTCCAGAACAGAGGGAATCATTCCGGCACTCGAAACGGCTCATGCCATTGTTGCACTGGAAGCAATCGTTCAGGAGGTTACCTCCGATTCCATCATCGTAGTAAACTGTTCGGGGCGTGGAGACAAGGACATGCAAACCATCATGGATCACCTATGAGCTCCCGACTGTCTGCCAGGCTACGCTCCTTGCGGTCAAAAGACGAAAAAGCAATGGGAATCTTCCTCACGAGTGGATTCCCCCACCCCGGTGTGACGAACCTGTTACTGGATGCGGTAGACAGGGGAGGAGCCGACTTCATTGAGTTGGGAATGCCTCACAGTGATCCGCTTGCGGAAGGACTGCCAATTCAGCACTCCAGCATGTGTGCACTGCAAGCCGGGACCACCATGAAAGATACACTGGAAGCAGTTGCACAGTTCAGAAAGAGTAGCGAAACTCCTCTTTTGCTTATGGGCTATATTAACCCGATTCTGCGATTTGGGGTAGAAGATTTTTGCGAACGGGCGGCAACAGCAGGAGCCGATGGGCTCATTATTCCTGACCTCCCGCCGCAGGAATCCTCTCTCCTATGCGAGCATGCACAGAAAAATAGGCTGGACATGGTATTTCTGGTTGCCCCAAACACATCCACTGAACGCATGGAGGAAGTAGATCAACTGTCCAGCGGGTTTGTGTATTGCGTTTCCATTACCGGGCTTACCGGGGCAGGACTCCGTGGACAGGAGAGTGCCATCAATGCCTACCTGAAACATGCCCGCAACATTATCACAGGCAATCCACTCATGGTCGGGTTTGGGATTCAGACTCGTGAAGACGCGGAAATCCTCTCGGAACATACGGACGGCTTTATTGTCGGATCTGCTGTGATCAAAAAGATTGAGCATCTCTGGACACGCACTGAGCTGTCGCTGCCTGAGCGTGGACAGCTTCTGGCACAATTTGTGCGCTCTCTCAAGGCACCTGTACATTGCTAATCATCATGCGGCATATGATATTTCTGCTGGCCGTGATCCTGTCTTCCGCAGGTTGCGGGGAAGGCGGTTTTCTTGGTGGTGACTACCGTCCAGTGGCTACAGGCGTTGAAGGAGAGATTACGGTTGTGATTGACTCCACATTATGGAATGGACCCGTCGGAGAGGCTCTCCAGGTTCATATAGGCGGTGCGATTGAAACCCTCCCTGCTATTGAGCCGGAGTTTGATCTTGAGGCAATCGGGCTATCTTCCCAGACTGCCTTTGACATGGTTAAAGACCGCAAAAATGTCATCTTTGCAGGCCTGATTGCAGATACGAGCACCCGGGTGCCCACCCCCGAAAGTGAATACCTGAATGTCGTTTTTGGAAACGACTCTTTGCGCCAGATGATTATGGACGGCGCACCAGCACTTGTAGCAAGGCCCAATCACTGGCGCAGGAATCAGCTTGTCTACTATCTGGCAGCAGGATCTGCCGATGATCTGATCCAGTCTATTGAACAGCATTCCGAGCAGATCAGATATCATTATAACGAAGTTTCCAGAACACGTCTCCACCTTGACATGTTCGACATTGGCCGTCAGCACATGCTGGAAGACAGTCTGATGAAGCGACACGAATTTGCCGTCAATGCCCAGCATGATTTCTTTATTGCAATTGACACAACACAGTTCGTATGGCTCCGCCGCTCGCTGACAGATACATGGCGGAGCATTTTCGTCTATTACGAAGAGGATGGGGATCCGTCCAAACTGAATGCAGAATGGATCGCCCGCGCCCGTGATGCACTCACCCAACGTTACATCGGCGGCACATCTGGAGGCTGGATTGAGATTGATTCTCGGCGGCCAATGACAGCTGAGGAAATCAACTTCAAGGATCGCTATGCCATTGAATTTCGGGGATTGTGGCACATGGTGGGACAAGAGAGTGGCCGCAAGTTTCCCTTTGGTATGGGAGGTCCCTTTGTAACCTATGCTTTTTACGATGAACCCAGCCGAAGACTCTATCTGATTGACGGAATGGTGTTCGCTCCCAATTTCTCCAAACGCGAATTCATGCGACAGATGGAAGTCATTGCCTATACCTTTCGCACTCAGGAAGAGGTTCAGCGTGAGAGTATATAGCTGGTGTCTGGCGGGAATCTTTGTTCTGTGTGCCGGCTGCTCCTCTCCCGAAGAAGAACTTGAAGCAACCCTGATGGACAGCCTTATGGTGGAGATTTTTATTGATGTACATCTACACAACGCACGCGTTGAACTGGGATATGGCAATGAGGGGCTTCCCCTGGATACGCTTATTCGCCGTCATGGTATCTCCAGGAAAGACTATGACCGTCAGATCGCCTTCTACGCCGAACATCCTGATACCTACCTGGCGGTGTTGAACAAAGTTACAGAGCTGATCGGACAGGAGACCAGGTTCGCCATTGACCGATAGCACCTCCTCAGGAGAATCTGCTGATGAAGACTCCACGAGTGGCAGTCATCATTGTTTCCCATAATGGACTTCCTATTGTCCAGAAGTGTCTTCCATCCGTGGCAAAAACGAAATGGGACAACCTGCAAATTGTCTTTGTAGACAACAACTCCTCCGATAACTCTATTGAATGGGTTGCTGACCATTTTCCCGAGATTCACCTCCTCGCTAACCCGGATAACTGGCTGTTCAGTCGTGCAAACAATGAGGCGATTCGAAGCATCCAGTGTGATTACGCGGTACTTCTCAATAATGATGTTGCTGTTTCTGAGAATTGGCTGCAGCCTCTGGTAAAGCATGCGGAAAAATATCCGAAAGTTGCTGCCCTTCAGCCAAAAATTTTACAGTTCAGTCGCAGGGATCATTTTGAGTACGCAGGGGCCTGTGGAGGCTATCTTGACCAACTCGGCTACCCACTGGCACGTGGCCGCATCTTTGATCGCACAGAAGAGGATCACGGACAGTATGATGCATCCGTAACGATAGACTGGGCCAGTGGTGCTGCCATGTTGCTGCGCAGGAGTGTGCTGGATGAAGTAGGACTCTTGGACGAACTGTTTGGACTCCACATGGAAGAGATTGATCTGTGCTGGCGATTGCGTCGGGCTGGACATGAGATTGGAGTCGTTCCAGAAAGCAGGGTGTACCATATTGGCGGTGCCACCCTGTCCAGAAAAAGCAGCCGAAAACTCTACTACAACATTCGAAACAGCATTCTGATGCTGTACAAGAATCTGCCATCTGACCAGTTCAAAAGGGTATTCTTTCAGAGAGTTCTGCTGGATCATTCTGTCGCTCTTGCCTGGCTCCTGTCAGGAAAATGGGGATATTTTGGGTCCGTGATCCGGGGGTACCTGGATGCCCACCGAATGCGCCATCATTATTCTCCCCCAGAGCATGCCACCGCCCTTCCCTCTTATCAGGGGAGGGTCCTGCTGGATTATCTGTTGCGAGGGAGGCATTTCTTTTCTGATCTCCCTGCGAACAAGTTTGCGATCAGTCGCGCAGACGATCCACCCGGCTCAGCTTCCTGAGGTTTCGGGCTAGTACACGCACGGAAAGGGAGAGAAATATATACCCAAAAACCGGAGCGAATCCGCCCAGCATCCACCCCAACGATCCTCCTGTACCGTCAAACCACTGACCATATGTCCCTGCACTCCAAAGCAGATAATAGTAGAAGATCAGTAGCAGGACGATCACAATCTGAGTTATGTTGAGAGAGCGAAGCTGTGTTTTAGGCTTCCCGTTCAGCAGGAGAAACCCCCACAGCAAGGGGGCCATCAAAATCAGGGATATTCGGGATGCCTGCATGGCAATACCTGCAGACAGTCCCGTATCAAAAAGCAGGAGAATATAGGCCAGTCCCGCTAGTATCAAAAAGACAGAATGAGCATATCCCATGGTGCCATGATTTATTAAGCAGTGTCCGTGATCAGATGTACAATCTGATCTGTCATGTTCTCGGTGGATGCAGTCCCGCCAACATCTGCGGTCAGGCTCGTTCCTTCCTCATAAGCACGATTTACCGCCTGCTCTATCCGCACGGCCGCCTCTGATTCTCCTATATGGTGCAAAAGAAGAGCAGCAGAGCGGATGAGGGCTGTGGGATTGGCCCGGGATGTTCCTGCAATATCCGGCGCACTCCCATGGACTGCCTCAAACACAGCAATGTCATCTCCGATATTTGCCCCCGGAACCAACCCGAGTCCCCCAACCAGTCCGGCACAGAGATCACTCAGTATATCCCCGAAGAGATTTGTCGTTACGATGCAGTCAAACGCTTCCGGTTTGATCACCAGTTGCATTGCCATGTTATCCACAATGAGCTGATCAAACTGAACAGCTGGGTATTCCTTGGAGATCTCCTGAGCTTCCTTCAGAAACAGCCCTGTGGAGAGTTTCAGAACATTTGCCTTGTGCACTGCAGTCAGTCTTTTTCGCCGATTGGCAATGACCCACTTGAATGCATAGCGAAGGATACGCCTGGAACCCTTGCGGGTAATTCGGGCAATGGAGTCAGCAATTTCAAGGCGTTCATCATAGCTTTCAATTCCTGAGTAGAGTCCTTCGGTATTTTCCCGAAAAATGACCAGATCCACTCCGGGGAACGGAGTTTTCACACCAGGCAGAAGTTTGCATGGCCGCAGATTCACATACAGGTCCAGCTTTTGACGGAGAGTAACATTGACACTTCGAAACCCTTCTCCCAGAGGAGTAGTGACTGGACCTTTCAAAGCCAGATGATTTCTGTGAACGGAGTGCAACACCTCATCTGGCAGTGGCTGACCATACTCTTCAATTCCTGCAGTACCTACGAACTCAAAACGCTCCCAGCGTATATTTACTCCTGCTGCAGCAATAACTCTACAGGCCGCCTCGGTGACCTCTGGTCCAATTCCGTCCCCTGGAATCAGAGTAATTGTGTACATGCAGAGGTGGTGGCGAGCTCAGTATGAGTTTTCTATGTTACCCGTGGTACCACAGGCGAGAAAGATTTTACGCAGACATTTGAAGTAAGTGCATGCCTGAGTGCATAAAGATAGCTTCTAGTCTATAACACAATCAGCAAAACACTGGGACTGAGTTTACCCGGATATTTGAACCAGAAAGGCCGACAGGGGAAAATATGTCTGCATCATGGGTATGAAGGGAGCAAAAAAACAAATGACTCAATGTTTACAACAGGTTTCACCGTTTCGCATACACAGTCCCGCGGAGGGAAGACGAGCACTGCTAGGCATTTGCTCAAGATCATCCCCCATAATCATATTCAGAATTGACTCGAACTCTACCGAAATTCAATCGCTTTCATAAACTCTCTAACGGAGACCAAGGGGAGTCATTCTGTTCCAGTCCAATCACCTTCATAACGCATGCATCCTGTTTATTCGTTTCAGAGGGAAGATTCCACTGCTCCCTGCAAGCTCTGATTTTACCCTCAAGCAAGGTTAGCTCAGCAGAAGAATTCTGATCTGAAAGAGAAGTCGCAGCGATTTTGAGGCAATCCCAGAAACGCCAACGGGATGAGTCTATCAACTTGCATACTCTCTCCGCACTTTTCATCACTTCAAGTGCAGATGATTCTTCGCTTGTGAGCGTTGGAAGTTTTTCGGCAAGTGTGTCAATTCGTCTCTCTGGGGAATACAAAATTACAAGTATCGGTAAAGATGTAAATGCCATTGCAACGATACAAAACCAGATAAGAGATCGGTACTTTTTGAAGTAGCGTTTCATCTGAGCGAAGACTTTCTTGCCTGATAGCACAGTGTTGCTGCTACTAAATCATGATTGTTCTTCTGCCTCTCTTGATCCAACAAGAGAATCACCTGTTTTAACTCCTGATTCGCCGGAAGCAGAATGTTTCGAATATTCCCCTGGATTATTTCTGGTGATTTTTTTGACCAAGCAGTTTCCGGCTCTGAACTACACCAGTCACTAACTATCCATCTCAACAAAGAAGACACAGGCCTCGAGGTCAACAAAAGCCTGGGTTCATTCTCATCCTCTATTCCCCCTGTCTGGGGAAGGGAACTCATGGTCACACAAGGAGAGCAATACCTGTAAAAACGAGGCCTACAACAGCAATGGCTGTTCCGACAATCCAGCGAAGAAGCTGAGCTTGTCCTGCATTCATTTTTGCTGTCATCCTTTCTTCCGAGGCTTCTATCTTTGCTATCATCTTCTCTTCTGAGGCCTCCATCTTCGCCGTCAGTCTTGCTTCAATGGTCTCCAGTCGCGCTTCCAAAGCCTCTATTCTTGCCGACAGAACGTTTAATTCGTTGCGGACAAATTCTTTTGTCGCAACATCGTGATGATACTGTTCCACGGCGTAGACAATAGCTTCTGTAGTTGCTTCGGCATGCCCCCGATCAATTCCCGCGCTGATAAGGCTGCGGGTTATCTGCAAAGTGTCTATCATTTTCATTTTCCCGAAAAAAGTATCTGAAGTCAGTACGCTTTTCCCCATCAGTCAGTTCCAGACTTGTCTGATAGATCACAGGCTGGATATATCCCGTCTGGAGGAGTAGCTAATTCGAAGAGTACCAGCCTTTCGGAGCTCTCCCTGAACATCCGTGACAACTCCCATTTCTGACTCCTCGTCCACTCGGAGAGAAACAATCAGCCGCGGTTGCTCGCTCAGCTTGCGGTACATGATAGACCGAATGTTCGTCAAGTCCTCAATTACAGCATCATCAATCTGAACTTTCGTCTCTCCAACCCGATTGGCAGGCAATTTCTCAGGCCCCATCCAGACATAAGACACATAGCGTTTCTGTTCAATTTTTGTCAGAGCCTCCGCCTCTGGCAGAAGGGTTCGAACCCGAACCTCCTGCTCCCGCAATACGGTTGTGACCATGAAAAAGATCAGAAGCATGAAGATAATATCCGGCAGGGATGCCGTGGAAATTTCGGGCTTGGCTTTGGATTTTTTTGTGAAGCGAGACATGATATTCCTCAATTACCAGGATCAGGTTCCGCGAGAGAGACCTGTGCCGGCCATTTCTCCCGAATTTCGTTTTCTTGCCCAGGTTCCAGTTCAGAACGATATTCAATATACGTGGAGTATCCCATGGAGCGGGCTTCCGTATCCCATATCTCAAAATATGCCATCCAAACCTCATCCAGCGTCTGGATATAAAGATTATAGGGAGTCAGCCTGTCTGTCTTGATGGATACAACTGCCTTGGACGGAGAATCCGAATAACGCGCATCCACGCCGTTATTCTGTACATGAGTCAGAACTTCGTTACGGATCTGCCCGACTGAAGAGGGCAAGTCTTCAAGAAGGACCTGTCCCTGTGCATTGATGAGAATCTTGAGCATGTTCCGATCACTCACCGGAGGAGGCGGCGTGGTTTCATCCGGCTCTGGAGGCAATGTCATCCCAATCCCGGTATCCACATCAATCGTCGTTGTAACCAGAAAGAAAATGAGAAGCAGAAATGCAATATCCGCCATTGAAGATGTCGGAATCTCCGCACCCTGACGCTGCTTTTTCTTGGCAAGAATACTCATCACAGTTATCAGGTTAAGACACAAGATTCTTGATGCCTGACACCAGAAGTGCCAGAAGAGTCAACCCCAGAGAAATAACAATAGTCATAATTCCCGCATCCGTCCATGTCGGCAGGATCAGTCCCAGAATCAGGAATAGAACCGGGGGAACCGCCATGAACGCAAGCGAGATTACCTTCACCTTGCCGAACATGAGACTGCGAATGCCGGAGGCAAGCATGAGCAGCAGGGCAACTCCTATGAGGGCAAGAACAATGTATAGTGCAATGTTGAGAAGAGACATAACAGTCTTGGTTTATTCGGATCAGAATGCCTGATTAATCGGCCTGCTCTCAGTCAGGATGAGACTGATTTTTTCGTGACCAGCGTATCAATCAGCTCAATGGAGGCCTCTTCCATTTCCACAACGATTCGGTCAATTTTCGAAACCGCATAGTTGTAGAAAAACTGCAGGATGATGGCAACGATCAGTCCGAATACCGTGGTCAAAAGGGCAATCTTTATCCCCCGTGCCACCAGACTCGGGGAAATATCCCCCGCAGCTTCAATCGCGTCAAAGGCGGCAACCATCCCGATCACAGTCCCAAGGAATCCGAACATGGGTGCCAGCGCAATAAAGAGCGACAGCCATACGAGGCCGCGCTCCAGAAAGCTCATCTCAATAGAGCCATAGGCAACCACAGCCTTCTCAACTGCTTCAATCCCTTCACTGGAACGCATCAGTCCAGCCTGGAATACGGAAGCAACCGGCCCGCGCGTTGCTGCGCAAACTTCCTCCGCAGCGGATACGCCACCCCCTTCAATGGCCTCTTTGACACGGACAATAAACTTGCGTGTGTTTACATCAGCCAGGATCAGCTGAATCACACGCTCAAATGCGATAGCGAGCCCGATGATAAGAATAACCAGTACAGGCCACATGAATTCACCGCCTTGGTTAAAATAATTCACCAGAACATTGATCATGTTTCCGTCTGTAGCCGCTGCATCTTGCATGACATTCCCGAAAAGCTTCATGGACGAGTCCTCCCAAAAGTTAATTAAATAGGTTAGAAAATACGGAACAATTCCAAATATACTGCTCTAGAAAGAATCTTGCCAAACCGTGGCAGAAATTGAACAGACACTGGACTTTATTAAAAATAGCGTTTTTAATTGAACTTTCGACTTATCTCGCAGCCAGATTTTTTGCCTCTGGCCAGAGTTTAAGTGCTTCCTGCAACATCAGGTCTTCCGGGTGCATCACCGGGTAGAATGCTTCCAGATCAAACAGGCGCACGGCCAGTCTTGCCTTTATCCGCGCTTCAAGGTATGCCCTGTCTGCTTCCACTTCTTCATTGGTGAACGCTCCCTCTTCGGTACCTCCTATGCGAATCCCGCGCACACGCGCATATTCAAGAAAGGACTGAAAATTACTGTCCTCTACTTCAAATGAATCAAGAAATTCCTTTCTGCGATCTCTCCAGTACGCTGTCAGGGCCTCCCCTTCCCTGTCGTACCACATACGTGCGTATGTATTGGCAAGGTCGCGAGTGAGTACTTCTCGCAGAAATACCGATGCCGAATCAATCCCTATGATGAAGTCAGGAAGAACTCCTCCGCCTCCGATGACCGTGCGTCCGCTCCTTGTCTCGTATAGCAGTGAATCGGGAACACTGTCTATGATCTCCTGTGCACTCAAGAGTGCTGAACTCGTCTGTATCTCTCGTTTTGAGCTATAGTAGTCCTCCCGATCACCGTTCTCATACGGAGTCTGGATCAGTCTTCCCGACGGCGTATAGTACCGGGCAATCGTTACTCGCATGGCACTCCCGTCTGGCAAAAGATGTTGCTGCTGCACCAGCCCCTTTCCAAAAGTTCTGCGGCCAACAATCAGTCCGCGATCATGGTCCTGTAATGCACCGGCTACAATCTCGCTGGCAGAGGCAGAAGACTGATTGACCAGCACAATGACCGGCACATCCTCAAGCAACCCCTGGTCCGTGCCGTAGAATGCGTCATTGGCTTCCCGTATGCGTCCCTGCTGTGACACAATCAATGCGTCCTCGGGAAGAAACTCATCCGAGATTCGTACCGCCATTTCCATGTATCCTCCGGCATTTCCACGCAAATCAAGCATCAGACGCTGCATGCCCTGATCCTGCAGACGCTCTACCGCATCACGAAATTCGCTGTATGTCGTCCCCGAGAAGCGATTAATCTTGATAAATCCGGTTACATCATCAATCATGTAAGCAACATCCAGAGCATACAGTGGAATACGATCACGCACAATGGTAAAGTTGATTGGGGCTGGATATCCCGGTCGAACTACCACAATGTCCACTGAAGTCCCTCTTGGGCCTTTCAAGGTACGCTGCACATCGGGCGTTGTGAACCCGATGGTACTTTGCTGATCTACTTCCACAATGCGATCTCCAGAGTGAAGTCCAACCTCTTCACTCGGTCCACCTGGAATTACACTCAATACCGCCAGCGTATCTTTCCCTTCTACGCCCTCTACAAATTCAAATGAAATGCCGATGCCCTCAAACCCGCCGCTAAAATCTTCTTGCACCCGACGCATTGTCTCTGCATCTATATACACCGAGTGCGGATCCAGCTCTTCCAGCATTCCCTCCAGAGCGTGTTCGGCAAGAGATCCTGAATCTACATCCTCTACATAGCGTTCACTGATCACGAGGAAGGCATCTTCCAGTTTTTTCAACGCAGCTCTCGTGTCATCTGAAAAGGCGGACTCCAGCTGCATGCCCAGCATTACGCCGGTTGCCAGTATGAATACGCCAAACACTATTTTCGTCCGCATGATTGTAAGAGGTGTATCTTTTGCCCTAAGAATAATGAATACCCTATGCAACCACTGTGCCAGATAATGGATCCAAAGTTTCAGAAATAAAAGAGGTTCACTGTGAAAACAGGTTTTTTTGCTCTTCTGGCAGTGGTCATCTGTGTTGCAGTTGTTATCGGAATATGGAACATTGCCTATAACTGGAAATCCCGTCTCCCGGGACATCTGGAAGCAGAAACTCTTCAGTCCCCCGTAGAAATTCGCTGGAGAAAGTTTCGTACTGCTGAAATTCATGCCAGTTCCCTTTCTGATGCGCTCCTGGGACTTGGCTATGTACAGGGACAACTCAATGGCTGGACGGTTGCTCTATGGAGGCAGGCTGCACTGGGAAGGCTGTCCGACTGGTACGGAAACGAGACAATAGGAGCAGACAGACTGACCAGACGACTGGGACTGTCGGAAATTGCACAAGCCTCTTATTCCAGCCTGAATCCTGAGGAATCCGATCTGATTGAGGCATTCGGAGCGGGAATTCAGCTCGCATGGGATGAAGCGGATCATATGCATGAATTTTTTCTGCAGGATGTCATCCCAGAACCCTGGGAGCCGTGGCATGCACTTGCGATTGAACGATTGATGGCGTGGGTCAGCACCTCCCCTGATGCCGCATGCAACCTTGGAGTCCAGATATGCTCGGGTACTCAGTCACTTCACTCTGCCCTCCTCATGCATGACTTTAAGGCAAGCAGTGCATGGGTCGTTTCTGCGCCGCAAGGTGACTTGCTATATCAGCGTCATGTACTTGGAAGCAGTATTTCGCCAGCTTTTCAGGAGGTTATCCTCAAAATTTCTTCCGGGCCTGAAGTTCATGGTGCCTCACTCCTCGGAACTCCTTTCTTTTCGGCAGGCAAAACCATGAGCAATGCATGGGCCCTTCTGCTGCACTCTCCCAAAACAAGCCGTCCGGTTCCTGACTCCTCCCAGTATACAGCAGTGCGACTCAATTTCCCTGATCGGGAAGAAATCGTATATTATCAACGGTCCGACAGTACATTCAGTGTCCCGGAATCACAGCAGAAATTATTCTGGAACGGATTTGGTCTGGAAACTGATGCCAGTTCCTGGTTTGCACTGCTTCGGAATCGCCCTGCCCGTTTTCATCTCTGGCGCGGGGACGGGATTCTGTTGTCATCAGACACTTCATGGTCCGTACTTGGAGAGCCGGAGTTCGTATTTTCGGCAAATGATTCCGGCATAGTCATCAGCAATGATTCACTAGCTGTACACAGCGCAGACTACCTGAACAGCATTGACCTGGACTCGGGGAGTCCTGTGGACTGGATCACAGACACATACAGCAGGCAAGCTGCAGATATCCTGCCCCGAAGGCTGGATTCCCTGCGCATACCGGAGGATGCACCCGCACCTGTTCTGTCTGCCCTCACCTATCTCAGAAACTGGGATTACCGCTTTGATAGCCGGAGTATCGGGGCAACGATTTACAATCAATGGATTTCATACGGGAAGGCCTCCCCCGAAATTGCGCTTTATGAGGCAGTAGACTACCTCACGAAGCAATACGGGGCAGACGAGAGTCTGTGGCTTTGGGAGCGTGTGCACACAGATACAAGTCAATTTACATTTCGCGGCCCGACAGACAGCAAGATCTATGCACCAATTGTCTCTCCTGTATTTGGTCATGAATCAACCATGATCTGGGGCGGAGCGCGTGCTGTCGCTGCACCGAGTACATGGGAAATGTGGACATGGATGGAATCAGACAGCTCTCCCTTCATACGCAGGCGCGATGTGGATCTTCGACAGCCACTTGGCCGGTATATTTCGGGAAAACGGGGAAGTATCGTATTCTCACTGCCCACTTCATATCTAAAAACTACTCTGCTCGTGCCGAAATGACTTCAAATGACTGGTTTTTCGGGCTGGATGCCGGGGGCACCAAATCGCGGCTTTTTGCACGCTCGCGAACAGGGGAGGAAAGTTTTCAGCTGTTCGGAGATCCGGCGAATATATTTCGGCAGGGAAAAACACAGGTAGCCTCTACCCTGTCCAGGCTCGTGAACAATGCTTTAACCAAGCTGCCGCGGGGAGCCTTGCGTGCTATTCATGCCGGCATTGCCGGGACTAGTGCACTGGAGACGAAGAAGGATTTAATTGATCGTATTCGCCTTCTTGTGAAGGCAAAAAACTCTGTTTCTGTGAGCATTTCCAGTGATGGCTTAACAGCTCTGGAAGGCGCATTCAAAGGGGGGAAGGGGCTTCTCTTCATTGCCGGAACCGGGAGCGGTGTCCTCGCAAGAACTGGCACTGCCATCACGGATGTCATCCATGTGGGAGGCTGGGGATATCTGATTGGGGACGAGGGGAGCGGATACTCTATCGGCAAACGTGCCATGACGGCGATTGCACATGCACTGGAGGGAGGCCCGCAGACATCGCTGGCCCAGTTCGCTGAATCCAGCCTAACCATATTTGATCGCCAGTCCCTACTGGAAGCTATTTCTCATCCCGACTGGAAATTTCAGCATCTGGCTCCCGAGGTGCTGAATGCTGCCGAGGGGGGAGATCAGGTGGCAGCCTCCATCATACGCGAGGAAACGGAGCTGCTGGCACATCAGTCAAAACTGATACTGGACAGGCATCCTGGCCTGAGCCCAAGATTCACCATCATTGGCGGACTGGGCAACAACGAATACTACACAAGCAGCTTGTGCCAGACCATGAAACACATCTGGCCACCTGCCACATTCACCGCTCCACTGGCAACTCCGGCAGAAGGAGCAGCTCGGCTCGCTATGCGATCATTTACTGATTCTGACGTTCCTCAATGAGGGACTCAACAACCGAAGGATCGGCAAGCGTAGATGTGTCCCCCAACTGATCATAGTTATTCTCGGCAATCTTGCGAAGGATGCGGCGCATGATTTTGCCACTCCGTGTTTTGGGCAGTGAAGGGGCAAACTGTATGTGATCCGGTTTGGCAATAGGGCCAATCTGGGTTCGGACATGCTCCACCAGTTCCCTGTGCAACGACTCCGAGGGAGTTTCATCTGCATTCAGGGTAACATAGGCATAAATCCCCTGTCCCTTGATGGCATGCGGAAAACCAACCACAGCAGCTTCTGCAACGCTATGATGTGCCACCAGTGCACTTTCTATTTCTGCTGTTCCCATGCGATGTCCGCTCACATTCAGCACATCATCAATCCGGCCCGTAATCCAGTAATATCCATCGGAATCTCGTCTGCATCCATCCCCCGTAAAGTATTTCCCTTCAAATGCGGTGAAATACGTATTCACAAATCGCTCATGATCTTTGAACACGGTTCGGGCTTGACTTGGCCATGACTCCCGAATTGCCAGGACTCCTTCTGCCTCCCCCTGAAGGACATTCCCGGAGTTGTCCAGAATTTCTGGCTGTATGCCGAAGAACGGTAGTGTGGCAGAGCCTGGTTTGGCGGGGATTGCCCCTGGCAATGGAGTAATCAGGATTCCGCCTGTTTCAGTTTGCCACCAGGTATCCACAATCGGACACTGTCCCATGCCAACGACTTCGTGATACCATCTCCACGCTTCGGGATTGATTGGCTCTCCTACCGACCCCAGAAGACGCAAGGAGGAGCGACTTGTCTTGTGGACAAATGCATCTCCCTTGCTCATAAGTGCCCGTATTGCAGTGGGGGCAGTATAGAATTGATTCACCTGGTGCTTGTCCACTACTTCCCAGAAACGGGAGGCATCCGGGAAAGTCGGAATGCCCTCAAAAAATATCTGCGTTGCTCCATTCAGCAAAGGCCCGTATACAATGTACGAGTGCCCTGTAATCCACCCCACATCTGCTGTACACCAGAAGATATCGCCGGCGTGATAGTCGAATACGATTTCATGGGTCATTGCGGTATACACCAGATAGCCCCCCGTTGTATGCAAAAGCCCTTTGGGCTTGCCAGTGGAACCTGAAGTATACAGGATGAACAGCGGATCTTCCGCATTCATGGACTGAGCCACATATTCTGTGCTCGCCGCAGAAACATGCTCATGGTACCAGTAATCCCGTCCTGTCTTCCATGGGATTTCGCCTGCTGTCCGCTGAACGACCAGCACGGAATTTACCTCAGGACAACGCTCCAGTGCTTCATCCACATTCTTTTTCAGAGGTACTTTCTTTCCGCCTCGCAAACCTTCGTCTGCCGTAATCACAAATGTTGAGTCACAATCCAGAATCCGATTGGCAAGCGATTCTGGAGAGAATCCAGCAAATACAACGGAGTGTATTGCCCCCACCCGGCTGCATGCCAGCATGGCAACTGCCGCTTCGGGGATCATTGGCATGTAGATAGTTATGCGATCTCCCCGCTTGACTCCGTGAGATTCAAGGACATTGCTGAGCTGGCATACCTCTGCATGAAGCTCACGATACGATATATGACGCACTTCTTCTTGAGGATCGTCCGGCTCCCAGATCAAGGCTGTTTGCTCTCCCCTATCAGAAAGATGGCGGTCCAGGCAATTGTGAGAAGCATTTAATTCTCCATCTTCAAACCATCGGATATGGACATTTGAAGAATTGTAGGACACATCTCTAACACGAGTGAAAGGCTTGAACCAGTGGATTCGTTCGCGTGCCTCTCTACTCCAGAATTCCTCAGGATCTGCAATAGACTGTTGATATTGGGACAGGTACTCTTCCTTGGTTCCGAAGTGTGTTCTGGTACGGAACTCAGATGAGGGATGATAGAGTTCAGGAAGAGAAGTTCTTTCAGATCTAGGCATGATTCATGAATTTATCTTGATACGATGTGAGAGAAACTGGTTGTGTACACTACGGGAGCCGTAAACGCTTTCAGAATCCTATTAGAAACAATACAAGGCTGTGAAAGCAACCGCCGGACTGCACCATTCGAAGGAGATCCGTGTTTTGATGAGCTCCTCTGTGTGTTCTCATGGACATCCCCAAAAAAGAGAAGGCAGGCTTGGTATTCGGAATTGATGCAACCACGTACAAGATACAGATGCTCCTTCCAACATCTGCGACCAACAACATTGGAATTTAAAATGGGAACTGCAGAGAAAAGCCGACAGAAAAAGTCATTCAGTTAAAAAGAAACTTAGCAAAAATGCGAAGAGGAGCGTATAGCGCACCCAAGCCTATGCCGAGCATTGCTAGTATAATTCTGTAGTCAACCGATGTTAGCGGGTCGTCACGCCCGCCTTCAAATATGACGTACCCTGTAAAAACTAGCCACAGTACTGCTATTACAAAATAGCCAAGTGCAAACGGGAACCGAAGTTTGTTCCTCTGCTGTTCTTTTTCGTTTTGTATCTCCTGCTCCCTAGCCTTTAATTGGTTATAATACTTAGTGAGTAGCCTCCCAACAAATGCCTCAAAGACATCGGTATGCTCCCTTGGAGACTTTGGCGAATCAAATGCGTTGGGAGGGCTACTCATAACTTTCAATCAGTAATACTGGCATGTGCTATTTCCATTCTGTCTAGATATTCCTGACGCATAAGACTTTCTGGAATTTCAATGCTCCAATCTTTCGGATTGTACGTTTTGGCCCATGCACCATCCTCCCAATGCGTGATTCGCATGAGATCCACAACATCTTTTCCTGATAGTTCACGCACAGTTCTGTCAAGCACATCCTTCTCCGTACCATTCAATGCGTCTAGAACATCCCGATTCCCAGGAACAGCCGTACTCGGGATGGGATTCGCTCCCAAGTGTGTCAACTCATTATACAAAATTCGACTCACAGGACCAATTTCCCATGCTTCAAAGCGGGATGCCACCATCGGTCTATCGTATTCGCCCAAGTGCCTCATCTGGGCGAGATACAGGAGTTTTTGAAGTTCCACCTGGGTGACTGTAGCCCGGGAATTTTCTAACAGATACTTTGCGGAATCAAGAACAGAAAGTGACATTTGACTAGATCAGTGGACAATGATAATTGTGCAAGTCATCCGACAGCAGGGAAGAAATGAATTTTCCACGATTTTGTTCCCAGTTATATCTCGTGAGTTCATGCCTTGTTGCCTTCCAAGTGGTCCCACCCCTCTCATCACTCAATTGAAGTAACCTCAAAATCTCTAAGAACCACTCCATTTTCATGGACTTACTGAGGCAATTGAAGAAAAATCCACAGTGAACAATAGCACCGAATATCATATAGT
Source organism: Rhodothermales bacterium (assembly GCA_965203305.1). Lineage (GTDB taxonomy): Bacteria > Bacteroidota > Rhodothermia > Rhodothermales > Bin80 > Bin80. The sequence continues at coordinate 2,099,322 of OZ241874.1, forward strand.
GCATTGTTTTATGTGCCCTCACACCGCAGATTCTGGAATCTGATCTCACCCTTCACCCGCCCAGAGGCACATTCTACTGTGGCGTGTGTTTTAGGGAAATGGCAGAAAGCAAGTCCAAAGTGTACGGCGATACTGATCAAGAAAGATTGTTCGAAATAAAAACAGAATTACATGAGAAAACAGTTTCATTTTCGCGATGCCTATTGTGGATATATTCTGGACAGGGAAGTATCTTGGACCCGCCAGGTCCATCTAGATGAGACGGGTGCCCGCGTAGCCAAACACTCGCCCCGCAAGAGAGCGACAGAGAAGGAAAGCGTCACCAGTTGTGTATTCGCCCGGAACGAGCTAGTGCATGTAGAAAGTGTCCTGCCTAGGCCTCGCCTGCTCCGCATTCTCTGCATATGCACGGTCAGAAAACTTCAGAAACAGGCACTTGAGATACTGAAGGAAGAATGGAGGCACTTCAACGGACAACTGGATGATTGGGAGGTTGGCGGAGACTACTCGGAGAAAGAAGAGGGATACAATTATATCCTGATAGGACAGAAACTTGATAAACTGTCACCAATGTTGCGAGATGGTGAGTTTAGCGAGATGTTCAGCATGAGTTATATACTTCATCCGACATTCGGGAGTGTATACTACAGTAATAATGAAGATGGGTTGGTAATCCAAACTGGACGAAAACGGATTACCAAGTGGTGTACAGAGGGTACATTCCTGAAGAAATTAAGGGAGGGATCCCTGTTCCTGTCCGACCTGCACGGAATCAACTTCTTTCCGACAGAAAAATACGGGGAACACACCGAGGTTAACCAAGATATGCCTCGCCCGATACAGAATGAGGCACGGAGATATCTTAATCTGTTTCTTCCTCTTGACGATATTGAGATCAGTCCGCTCAAGGAGAGTGACTACGAGTTTATCCGAGGGAAGCAAGAAACTTCCCAAAAATATTTCACGGCATATTCCAAGAGGCATCCCGAATCCCCTCACATCTTTCCCGAAACAGAGGGGGTGCCGCGAATTGGTCAATTTCGTAGCTTGGCGAAACTGTATCCGAGAGAAAAATGGTGGGTTGAAATCAATATGCAAGACATCTTCCTCATTCGTGACCACGGATGCATTGATATCCTGAGGCACACAGACAACAAATTCCAGCGATACAGACTCCATCCCGCCCGAAGCATATCAAAGGGATTTGCGGTCATCTCGGGCAAATTTTATTTCAGGGGCGCACCACTATGGGACTGGAATCCGAAAGTCGTGGAGACAGATCAGGGAACATCCCGAGAAGTTGAGAGGAGAAAGAGAATGCTCAAAAAAGCAAGAGAAATAGCAAAGTCAAGGTAGTAATAATGACTACGGAAATACTAGACAACATCAGATATATGCAGTACCTCAAGACACAGGCCCTTGCACATGCACTCTACCTTTATTCCGACATCATGGAAGCTCCTGTCACGCTGGATACTATGCAGAACCCGCAAACCTTCGAGAAAATCCTGAGAATGGCGGACCATCTGGTACTCATAGCCAACAGAGTACTCCAGATGGGAATTGAAGAAAATTCTACCTACACCTTTCAAGTCAAGTATGCTCACAACTCAGACCCCATAGAGGTTTCTTTCATTCTGCCCCAAATGTCCAACGAGGACTTCCTGAATGAATATACCTACTTGGTACACCATATCCTTCCCGATCTTGCCCAGAGTCAGAAAACAAGGGAGAAGTTCATAGATATCCTCATGGAAGGCAACACACGGGGAGAAGCATAATACATCCCCCAAAATAGAGTTTGACAGGAGAGTCTTGCCAAAAGACTTCCAGCCCAAATTAATGTGTCCGTAAGACTCTCAGTCAACAATGTCCTATATGTCCGAATTTTTATGAGGGCTGCTTGGGGCAGGGGCTGAAAATGATACCCGTCTCAATCTCCTGGCACCGCATTATGACCTTATGAAGTGGATTTTTATCCACTCTTGTGTGTCTTCTCGTCGGAGTATGCGAGTAATTTTGCCAGAAACTGTAACAGCATTTCTTTTCGATTATTCAACAATTTGCATGGGAGCGTACTTCAGTCGAAATTTCATTTGCCCGCGTTCACCAAAATCAACAGTCACTGTGGACGTCTCGCCCTTCCCCTCAACCCACAGAACTTCTCCTAACCCGTGTTTTTCATGCCTTACCCGACGACCTACTTTGAACTTGGATGGATCTTGGGCCCGAAATTTCTTGGCCGTCGTACGCCTAGATGATTTGGATACTGAAACCTGATTTCGCTTGTTTCCCCGGTTTGATTGCCCAGCCTGCAGATTATGGGAAGTCTGGAAAGAGCGATTTGGCTGCCCAAATGATCTCCATCCGCTTGATGATGCAGAGAGAGTAGTCAAAACTTCTGGATCTATCTCCTCAATGAAGCTACTTGGCTCTGGATAATTCGGGATCCCTCCATATCTTGAACGCACTCTCGCCCACGCCAGATAGAGGTGGGACTTTGTTCTCGTGATCCCAACATACAAAAGCCTTCGCTCTTCTTCCAGATCAGCCGAGCTGATATCTTCTTCCCGGATGAGTGGCAATAACCCTTCTTCCATACCTCCGATAAAAACAGTATCAAACTCTAATCCCTTGGATGCATGAAGCGTCATCAGGACAACACGATCTCTGTTATCTTCATCCGTATCCGCATCTGTCATCAATGACACCTCCTGGAGATAACTGCTGAGTGTATGTGATTTATCTGCGAAAAAATAATCTTGAATTCCCCTCAGGAGCTCGTGAACATTTTCAAGCCGGGACTGGCCGCCAGGAGTTTCATCAGCCTCCAGTTCACGAATCAGTCCCACCTCGCGAAAAAGCGATGCAGCAACATCACTGGGATCCTCTCTTGGTGCGGCTCCCTCTGCCTGCCCCCTGATAGTATCTGCCAAATCTCCCGATGAGTTTTTGGGGGATGATAGTACCTGTATTTCTTTGGCTTTAAGGATGGGGCCTACCTCGCGAAAAAGCGACACGGCAACCTCACTGGAGTCTTCCCCTGCTTCGAATCTCTCCAAGTGGTTTCTGATGATATCCGCTAAACTTTTGGGAGTGTCTTGGGGATGCGGGGGTACCTTTATTTCTTTGATTTCAGCTTCATGAGTGGGGCCTACCTCGCGAAAAAGCGGCATAGCAGTACCACTGGAATCCTCCTCTGCCTCGAATCTCTCTGGATGAATAGTATCTGCCTGATCTCCCCGCGAGTTCTGGGAATGTGATAGTTCCTCCATTTCTTCAACTCCATCTTCAAGAATAAGACCTGCCTCGCGAAAAAGCGATGTAATAACCTCGCTGGGGTCGTCCTCTAATTCAAACCTTTCTGCATGACTTCTGATGATATCAACCAAATCTCCCGGTGAGTCTTGAGCATGTGTCTGCCCCACTATATCTTTAGCTTCACGAATATCGCCTGCCTCATCAAGAAGCACCGTGGAAGCATCATTGGAATTGCTCCCCGCTCTGACTCTCTCTGCATGACTCCTGATGATATCTACAAAACTCTGTAATGAATTTCGGGCCCGCAACGGAATCGGCAGATATTCGATTTCCTCAAAGGCGCGCATCAGGTCATACCCCTCCTGACGTGAATACTGTGCGATTTTTTGTTGAGATTTAACACCGATTCCTCTCGCAGGATAATTTACAATGCGTTGAAAACTTGCGATGTCATTGGGATTTACCAGAAGTTGCAGATAGGCAATGGCATCCTTGATTTCCTTGCGCTGATAGAATGAAAGTCCACCAATAACTATATATGGTATGCCATCCCTGCGAAGTGCTTCCTCAAAGGTGCGACTCTGTACATTGGTCCGGTAGAGAATTGCAAAATCCCGATATCGGAGACTGCCTCTAGCCATTGCATGTCTGATAATGTTGGAGGCCAAGCTCGCTTCATCCCGATCATCTCTGGCACTGATCACGGTAACTGGACTGCCACCAGCATTTTCCGTCCAGAGCTTCTTCTTGATCTGCCCACTGTTATGAAAGATCACCGAGTCTGCCGCTTTCAGAATTTTTTCTGTGGATCGGTAATTCTGCTCAAGACGAATCACCTTGGCCTCCTCAAAATCCTTCTCAAAAGAAAGAATATTCTGGATGTCCGCTCCCCGGAACGAATAAATGCTTTGCGCATCATCCCCAACAATGCATAAATTGCGATGCCCGCCAGACAGAGCGTAGGCCAGCCGGTACTGTACATGATTCGTGTCCTGATACTCGTCAATCAGTACATGAGACCACCTTTCCTGATACTTGTTGAGAACATCCGGGCACTGCTTGAATAGCTCCAGTGGTTTTAACAACAAATCATCAAAATCAAATGCGTTGGCTGCGCTGAGAGCTTCATTATAGGGATCGTAGAGACGGGAGGCAGCCTTCGCCTGTTTGGATTTGGCCGACTTCTCCATGTCCTGGGCAGATAGTCCGGCATTCTTTGCCCCAGAAATATGGTTTCGAATGGTGCGTGGCTTGATCTCTTTCGGATCATAGCCATGCTCATCAATGAGTTGCTTGAGAAGTCGCTCCGAATCATCTGTATCATAGATCGTGAAATCTGATGTATAGCCTATGTGCTCTGCCTCAATCCTCAATAGCCTTGCCATCATTGCATGAAATGTTCCCATCCACATTTTTTTTGTCATTCCCTTGGGCAGGAGTTCCTGCACACGCTCACGCATTTCTTTCGCGGCTTTGTTCGTGAATGTGAGTGCCAGCACCTGACTGGGACGCGCAATCTTGTTTGCCAGAATCCATGCAATCCGACGAGTAAGTACACATGTTTTACCAGACCCGGGACCAGCAACAACCAGCACTGGCCCTTTCGTGGTCTGTACCGCCTCCCTCTGCCGGTCATTGAGCCCTTCCAGAATTGGACCTGTGTCAAATTCAGTCTCCGTCATGGTCAAGATTGGTCACAAGTATTCGCCGAAAAATATTCTAAAATAAACGCCCAGCTTGTCTGATAGTCCCACCATAATCCGCTTCCTGTCTGATTAGAATGATTCCCTGTCAGTCAACGATTTCGGAATGACTTCACAGCGGAGCCAGTCTCTGATTGACCGATTTCAAACAGAACGGCAGTGTATCTGTATGATCGGCACACCTGTTTCAATATGGGTTATCAAGCTGCATATAGTGAGAAGACCTGTTCCTGACAATACTTCCATCATCCAGTGATCCCCAAAGTCACTCCCATATCCCAATCTAAGTCTGACTGAGAGAATCAATCCACAATGTGTACATCCTTTTCCGATGAGAATGTCATGTTCTCCTCCATCCAAATGCGGTTTGGCGAGCAAATGTGCCAATACTAAGAAGATCGTGGCTGGTGACCTGCGTGAAATCAAACTCTTGACGATGTATACCTGCTTCCTGACATGATTATCCAGGCGATGAAAATAGACAATCTGCCTCACGCATCTGAATCCCCATGGCAGGTTCTGGAATCTGCTCTAATCCTGAAGCACCAAGGTACACTCGTAAATGGCATCCCCAGCAATTCATAGCGTAAACAACTTCCTATCCTGAATTTGCAAGCAATCAGCTTTCCCTCTGACATAAATTAAACAGTTTCTTGCATTCTAGGTGTTTCCCAAGCCTTTACCATATTAATCCTGATGGACTTTACTGTTTCTGCCATCCGTGCCCTGATCGGACTTTCTGCGATCATTGGACTTGCACTACTCTTTTCTGAAAATCGGCGTTTGGCAAACTGGCGGCTGATCATCATCGGCATTCTGGCGCAAATCATCATCGCCCTTCTGGTACTCAAGGGAGATGCCATGGGGGAATTCTTCGCTCCGCTGGGCTGGCCGAAACTCTTCTTTTCCGGCATAAGCTCCTTCTTTGTGTTAATCCTGCGGTTTACAACCGAAGGAGCTCAGTTCGTGCTTGGAGACATTGCAATTCCCCCAAGCGGCAATATAGATCCCGGTACAAACCTGGTCATCGGACAGAGCTGGGGGACTTCCCTCGCCTTCCAGGTCTTTCCGACCATCATTTTCTTTGCGTCCCTGATGGGAATCCTGTATCACCTGGGACTGATGCAGTGGATCGTCAAGTTCATGGCACGCGTTGCTGTCAAACTTCTTAAATCCAGTGGAGCGGAATCTCTGTCCGTTGCGGCAAACATTTTCGTTGGGCAGACAGAAGCTCCTCTGGTTATCCGGCCGTACCTGGAAAAGATGACCCGCTCGGAAGTAATGACGCTGATGAGTGCTGGCATGTCCACTATGGCAGGAGGAGTCATGGCTGCCTACATTGCTTTTCTGGCCGTTCCGTATGCCGCCATGCAGGGAATCCCGATAGACATGGCACAGCTCAAGTTTGCGGAACACCTTCTCGGGGCCAGTCTCATGGCAGCCCCGGCTGCCATCATCCTGAGCAAGATTATCGTTCCCGAAACAGGCCAGCCAGTCACACTGGGAAGAGTGGAGCTTCCGAAGATCACAGAGTCAAAGAATGCCATTGATGCCGCGGCAACCGGTGCCAGAGACGGGCTTCAGCTGGTACTGAACATTTCCGCGATTCTGCTGGCGTTCATCGCCTTGCTGGCAATGATAGACTTCTTCTTGGGATGGGGGGGCGGCCTGTTCGGAATAGAGTTGACCCTGGGGAAAATTCTGGGATGGGGGTTTGCCCCTGTCGCATGGCTGATCGGGGTTCCAACCGCAGATATCATGTCCGTGGGATCTATGCTCGGATATAAAGTCGTAGCAAATGAGTTTGTCGCTTATCTGCAACTGGCGGATGTCATGCAGACGGGAGCCATCTCGCAGAAGGCAATCACCATGTCTACATTTGCCCTGTGCGGCTTTGCCAATTTCTCGTCCATCGCAATTCAGCTGGGGGGAATTGGACCGCTTGCTCCCAGCCAACGCCCCCTGATTGCCGAGCTTGGGGTCAAGGCAGTCCTGGTAGGATCTCTGGCAAACCTCATGACAGCAACACTTGCAGGGGTCCTGGCGTAACGGGAAGAAAATTTGCCCCTGATTATCTTAAACCAAATTTTTAAGTGATCTAACCTAACTCATCAAATAATCGCAATAAACAACGGGTTAGCAAACCTTTTGCTGTCAGGGAGCAGTAAAATTTAAAGCTTTTCCATTGGTCATTTATACGCTATTATGTGTACATGAAGAAACGAGCTGAAATTGAATCAGAGTTGACAGACAAAAAAGCGAGAGCGACGGCTCCGAATGCGAGGCTTTCCGATCTGAGCCGGCGCCTGCTTGAGTCGGACAGAAAAGCTTTGCAGGAGTTGTTTGACGAACTGCATGTTACTCTGCTTCGGTTTTGCTGGAGATACACGAATGATCATGATGCTTCGCGAGATGTTGTGCAAGACGTATTTATCAAAGTGTGGGAGAAAAGAACCACGCTGGACCCTGACAAGTCACTCCTCGCACTCATGTATACCATGGTGCGGAACAGAGCTCTCAACCTGGCCCGTAATGATCGCTCCTCGGACCGAGTGGATACATCTGAAATCACGGTCCAGAGCAGTTCCAAGCCTGATGAGCAGATTGACTTCAAAGTGCTTGAGGGGAAGATTCACCAGTGGATTGAAAGCCTCCCCCCTCGTCGACAGGAAGCCTTCAAGCTCAGTCGCTTTGAGGGACTCTCACACGCAGAGATTGCCGAAATCATGAACATTACCCCACGAACTGTAAATACCCATGTCATGCTTACGCTAAGAGAGCTCCGTATGAAGCTGGAGGCGTTGCACAAAGACTATCAGACAGATGAACAAAAGACCTGAATCCTCTCTTCCAGACGAAATTCTGGAACATCTGGATTTTTCCGAAATCCCCGAGACCCAAAGAGTATGGGACCTCTCGGCTGGCTGTGTGGCTGGCGAGCCCTCTGCGGAAGAGTTTGAACTTGCCGGAAAAGACATGTGGCCGCTGATCCAGGACGCTACCCGGCCGAAGTTGCGGCGGATAGTCACCTGGAGACGCTCTATGGCGATGGCTGCATGTATTGCTGTCATCCTTTCCGTTGGAATCACACTTACGCAACGGCCTGCTTCGGTAGAAGCTCCCTTTGGGAAACAGGTCACGCATGAATTGCCTGATGGAAGCAGTGTAATCCTGAACAGTGGAACCAAGATCAAATACAGCAGAAAGTTTGGAGATTCATCCCGCGAGCTAACTCTTGCCAAAGGCGAAATTTACCTGGATGTCACGCGAGATACTGTTCCGTTCATTGTTGAATCCTTTGATGCCAGTACCGAAGTGCTAGGAACCTCCTTTAATGTTCGCTCATGGCCCGAAGAAATTGGGGCTGCGACTGATGTTACCGTCAAATCTGGACAGGTTCGCGTCACTCCCCTGACAGATCCAGATATGGCTGTTACCCTGATGGCAGGAGAATTCGCACGGATCCAGCCGGACGGGAAAGAGCCACTGGTCGGGCAGGCTTCTGACGGTTCGTCCGAAGAATCCACTTGGGTGGATGGAGTATTCAAGTTCTTCGAACAGCCACTGGGGAATATCGCCGAGGAGATTGAACGTCGCTATGATGTGGACATCGCGATTGAGACGCAGGCCTTGGCAAACATGTCCATCGGTATCCTGAAAGAATCCCCCGAAAGTGCCGAAGAGATCATTCAGGATATTTGTGCGTTACACTGCACATATCGTGTGACCTCGGACGGATTCTTGCTTTCGCCTCCGTAGATATCTCCGAGACGCACAGAAACCGTCTTTGCTTAGCTGACTGTAGACCTACTTCGTGCGCATTCTGACTTGTTGCGCGGCTGTCTTGGCTTCCGCACTGCTTGGGAGTGTGCCGGACCTGTCTGCGCAATCTCGCCGTCCCCTGCTTGATGCTGTCAGGCACTTCCAGTCTGTCTGGGGTGCAGACATTTCCTATGCCTCCAACACACTGCAGGATCGGTATACTGTGTGGACCGAGCCTGTCGCCACCAGTGCGGAAACGGATATAAAGCATTTGCTGGACGGAACCGGCGTAACCTTCTTTCAGCAGTCTAGCGGCACATTTTTTCTGAAACCTCTTGAAGCCCGAGTTTCGACCCTCCTGGGGAGCGTCCGATCCAAAGAGACAGGAGCTCCACTCCGAGGTGCACACATAGCACTTGTTGGAACAGAGGAAGGCACCACATCAGACCTCCAGGGACGCTTTATCCTGTCAACCGCGCCTCGGAATCCCGCAGAAATACGTGTCAGCTACGTAGGGTTCCTGCCGGAACATTTGGAAGTAGAACTGCTTGCAGACTCCATTGTGGCTGTGGATGTATCGCTCTCCGAATGGGTACTGGAAGAGCGTCCACTGGAGATCACCGCCTCTCCACTGCTAGGTGAACTTCCATTCCTGATCAGTGATCGCCCCTATGCAATGGACATCCGGATCGCAAAAGACCTGAGACAGGTCATCGGGCTTGGGACTCCCGACATTGTTCGAAGCCTTTCGGATGTCGCCGGACTTTATATTGACCTGTCCACTAGCGACATTCACATACAGGGCAGCGGTCTTGGTGAACATCAATTCAAACTGGATGGAAGCACGGTGTTTGAGCCAATCCACCTGGGACTGTTCGGAATCTTCAATCCCTTTGCCATTGACAAGATTACCGTCAGAAAAGCGGGGTTTGATGCAGAATACGGAAGCTATCTTGCAGGAATTATTAGTGCTGAACACTCTCTCACATCTGACAGGGCTATAGAGGTGCAAATAGACCCGATCTCCCTGAATACCCGAATTACAAATCAGATGAATCTCAGGGGAACAACCCTGTCCGTGATGGGGGCCTTCCGAACCAGTATCTGGGATCACTGGTGGAGCAATCTGCGGAGCGAGAGCGTGAATGATCTGCTCCGGGAATGGAACCGTCCCGATGAGTTTCTCATGCTCGCCAGCATTTACCCTCTCAAACAGGCGTTTGAAGATGGCTATAACAATCTGGTCTCCCGGCTCCAGAAAGTCCCTCTTCCCTCCCTTCCCAATATTGGTTTCAATGATCTTCATGCTGCAACAAAGATTGATTTCGGATACGGAAAAGAGGCAGGAGCATCTGTCTATGCAGGGAACAGCGATCTTGAAGGACGGCTGCTGTCTGCCCCGAAAGATGAAGAAGAAGTGCGCAAGAGTATTTCCCCGGATCGCCATACCTGGACGAACCGGAGCGTTCGGCTCTACTGGCAGCAGCCACTGACGGGCAATCTTGACTGGCGCATCTCCTGGCGCAGGGGAAAATACCTGCTCTCTCATAACTATGGAGGCCTTGACCGCCAGAACAGCGTCCATGCCGCGTTCAACCAGTACCGATACAACTCCATCGAAACCAGTGACGAGAACGGCATCTCAAGCAACGACCTGGACCTGTCCATCAGTCACGGAAACAGCTATGGGGTCCTGCGGGCTGGGCTGGATTTTTCCTGGATGCAGCATCATTTCCGAATCCAGCATGTCTTTCCCCGAGTTCTTGATCACGAGCGAAATTCTCTGATCGCATCTGGATATTTGCAGCAGATATGGGCACCGGCTCCGTGGATGGAATTGACGACAGGGTTTCGGTTTACCCGACTTCGGGCCCAGGGCAAGTGGCACATGGAGCCCCGCACCGCCCTGCTGTTCAAGTCACCGTATAAGGATGGGTACGGCGTTTCCCTCAGACTGGCAACCGGCATTTATTACCAGTTCATCAACCAGTTCGAGATTGCCACTATCAGTCCCAGCACTATTGTCCCCTCAACACGTTTCTGGCTTCCCGTTGACGAAACTCTTCCCGCCCCCCTGTCCAACCATTACAGTATTGACCTGTCTGCACAGCTGTGGACGAACTGGCAGCTTGGACTTGAATACTATTACAAGGACCAGCGGTCCGTCTATAGCATAGATTACCCGCTGCTCTGGCAACAGGAAGTTGACTCAACGGAGACGATTAACAGGATTGACCAGTTTGTTCGCGAGACAGACGGCTATGTATATGGCACCTCCATGGAATTGCGTCGCAATGGCGAGAAGGTCCAGCTGGGCATACGGTTTGAGCGCAGTGAATCCATATGGGAGTACACCTTCCGCGGCAATAAAGCCAAAATGCTGCCCGTGCCCTGGAATGTACCGCAGCAGTTTCAGATCAGAGCGACAGTGCGGCCTGTTTCTGCACTGGAGGGCACTATGCGCTGGCACGGGGCATGGGGACGCAAATGGGCCTTTAAGCGTGCCTATTATGATCTTCTGGGATCTGATATTGATTATGCAACCAGATTCCAGGAGTACTCGTTTGAGGATCCGACGGCAGATGGACACGCACTGGCCCCGTTCAGTCAACTGGACTTGGGGGTTGCTCTCATCCTGCGTGACCGATCTGATCGCAGATTCCAGGTTCGCCTTGATGTGCTCAATGCTCTTGGGAGACAGAATCCTGCCTACCGTTACCTGCTGGAGCGGGGACAGCCCGGATCAGACAAAAAAGTTCTGACGGACCAGACAAGCTACCTGATTGGTCGCACCCTTACGATTTCCGCCCAGTTCCAGTGGTAGCAGTTCGGCTATGTCGTTTCCATGCGGGCAAAAAACCGGCGACGATCCATAGCAACAATTCTGATCTGGCTGCCGACGGCAACAAACTCTCCCTCGGTAGACACCTCAATCCGCTCTCCTTCAATCTGAGCAATTCCCGTGGGACGAAGCGGAGTGATTGCGATGCCGGTTTTTCCCAGATAACGGGCCCTTGCATCACTTCTGCGGCTTGCGGCATCTGCCTCCGTTTTTAGCGTGGTAGACAGGATAAAGCGATCCCACGCTCCTGATTTCCACAGAATTACGAAAAGAACAATACCGCTGACCAACGTTCCTGAAAGGGCAAGCGTGCCTCCAATCAACCCCGACTCACTGTATGTATACCCGACCGCAAAAATGATCAGCAACGCTCCAAGTATCCCGATCACGTTGAACCCCGGAATCAGGTAAACTTCTACAGCAATCAGCAGAAGTCCGGCCAAAATGCAAATCACAGGGATAAGAGCTTCCATGTCTAAGCCTCGTAAGTTCTCACTTCAACCCTGGTTCCGCTCACGCGAACAACTTCCACCTCTACTCCCCGGTCAATATATTCGCCAGCAGTGATGACATCAACCCGCTCCCGGTCAATCAGCATGATTCCTGACGGCCGGAGATCACTGACCGTTCGTCCTACCTTCCCCAGATACTCGGAATGGGTCGGCGCCGTTGTGTACCCCTCACTGCTTTTAAGTTCTGGTGACAACACAAGTACATTGGCAACCGGGGAGGCAGGCAACATTCGCCCCGCCATAACTGCTCCCGCAGCCAGAATTATCATGGTCACTGCCAGCGTGTATACACCCGGCATCATTGCCTCAAATGGCGGAAAGGAAAACCCTACATTGCCAACTAGTGCCGCCACCAGTGAGAACAGAACCAGAGCCAGCCCTGATATTCCGGCAATTCCGAACCCCGGAAACAGAAACAGCTCCACAATGATCAAGGAAACTCCGAGAATAAAGAGGAGAATTTCCCATATTTCTACAAGCCCCAGCAAATAATGGGGGGCAAAGAACAGTGCGATCCCCAACAGCGCAATCAGCCCTGGAAATCCCACCCCTGGAGTCTGGAGTTCAAAGTAGAGTCCTCCCAGCATCATGAGCATCAGGATAGACTGAACAACCGGAGACCCCAGAAAACGAAGAACTCGCTCTGCTACGGTTTCGCTGTGCGCAACCAGGGTCGGTGTGTCCAGTCCGAACGCAGAGATTACGGCATCTGTCGTTTCCAGAATCTGATCGGCAACTCCCAGCTCAAGGGCTTCTGTGGCACTGAGCGTGAGCACTTTCCCCTTTTCTGAAACCCCTTCCAACTCAATGGAAGGATCCACCATGGATTCGGCAATCTGCGGGTCACGCCCGTTTGCTTCTGCGGTTGCCCGCATGAGTCCACGCATATAGCTCTGGTACTTGTCTGGTGCCTCCTCTCCGCTCGTTCCCTCTACAACCGTAGCTGCCCCAATGGAAGACCCGGGTACCATAACAATACGGTCTGCCGCATAAGAGATCAGTGCACCTGCCGAAGCTGCATTCTTGTCAATAAAGGCAACCGTGGGCATTTCGGCATCCAGGAGAGTTTTTCGAATCTTGTCCGCTGCATCTACAAGTCCCCCGAATGTATCTACCTCAAAGACGGTCAACACAGCACCATGGCTGGTGGCATCACTCACTGCCCGTTCAATATACCGGGCCAGACCATTATCAATCATGCCATTCACAGGAACCACGAATACTGGACCTTCCACATCACTGGCAATCAACTCAAGCGGTTTGGGAGTACGCTCCTGTGCAAGCGAAGAGGATACGCAGAAAAGAAGAGCAGCGGTCAATATGGAGATATTCAACCTGTTCACTTTTCTCATGGGAAGCCTGTTTTCTTTACGTATAGCTTAACAGTAAGGGTTCAACCGATACAACTGCTGCAAACGCATTCATTCAATAATCCTGAAAATATGAATTTTATGGACATACTCGTATACCATGCTTGCACCTGATACAAGCTGTTCCATCCATTTGCATGACTGCCCGCTCTGTCATCAACTACTTCTCTATGACCACAGGAGTCCCTTCCTGGACATAGGACCACATAAAATCCATGTCGGCATCACGTACAGCTACACAACCCTGTGTCCAGTTTGAGGCGAGTCCGGTTCCGTTCCCGTGGATTTCAATCATTCCGCCGAGCATGGTTTCCATGGGGGGAACAGTCCCTCTCTTGTCTGCCCGGATGATGGCATCATATTCTCTCTGGCTGATCAGTTCATTCTCCAGCCCCCGCCTGGCATCTTCCGCATTGGGATAATTCAGAAGAAAGGCACGATAAAATTTGCTGTATGGATTCTTCTTTACAACATAAAATGCCCCCTCTGGAGTTCTCCACTGATCAGGTTTTGCCTCCGAACCCCGAACGACTTTATCCGAATAGGCATTGTATCCGAAGTCTGCCCTGAACTCAGAGATGATTTCCATACCTTGGTGGAGCATCAATTTTTTTTGACGTTTCGACACGAGAATCCAGATATTTGATACTTCATCCGTACGCACATACCCCACTGCACCGTCCATCGTTCGCACCTTGTTCACCATATTTGCCGTGTCCAGAACTGTGACCGGCTCTCGGAAGCGAAGCCTCATATACGACTGTGACCGCTCCGCATCTCGGTACAAATTCGTAGTACGGCCGGTCACATAGAACAGGTCATCTACCTTGCTTGCGGGGGATTGTACGGCATGTGTGCTTGCAAACGAGAGACTGAGTACTGCCAGCACGGAAATGGACAATTGACGTATTCCAAACCCGCAAGAGGTGTACGCCATATCAACCTTCTTCTGACTGCGTATGCTTCAGCATCTGCATCATGGGTTCCACCATTGCATGTGCAATTCCCATACTGCTGAACCCGCCATCATGGTACAGAGTCTGCATCGTGACCATGCGTGTGAGGTCACTCAGAAGCGTAACAGCATAGTCCCCGCAACTGTCTGCATCGGCATTTCCCAGTGGAGACATCTTTTCCCCGAACTCAAACATTGCGTCAAACCCCGATATCCCCTGCCCTGCTGTCGTGCGCGTTGGACTCTGGGAGATGGCATTAATCCGGATTCCCTGTTCGCCAAGCCTTGCCCCCCAGGTGCGGACGATACTTTCCAGAAGGGCTTTGGCATCTCCCATTTCGGAGTAGTGGGAAAAGGACCGCTGCGCTCCAATATACGAAATCGTCAGAATGGAACTCCCTTTCTTCAGAGACTCACTCTCTATGGCATGCTGAACAATCCGGTGAAGGCTGATTGCGGAAATATCCAGTGTTTTGGCATACCAGTCATAGTTCAGCTTTTCGTATGGCCGGCGTTTCCGGACATTCACTCCCATGCCAATCGCATGGACAATAAAGTCTATCTGTCCGTACTGCTCCTTGAGTTCGGCAAAAAGAGCTTCCAGATCACCGCTGCTTGTCGCATCTGCCCAGATCACGGGACTCTGAACTGCCTCGGCCATGCGTTCAAGCGTCCCCAGCCGCTTTGCCACGGGAGCATTCGAGAGCGCAAACTGGGCCCCCTCTCTGTGTGCAGCTTTTGCAATGGCCCACGCGAGACTGGTCTCGTTCAATGCACCAAAAATGACTCCTTTCTTGCCTTTGAGCAGTCCTGAACTTTCCATTTTATAAGGGCTTCTGCAATAAAATACAACATACAGCAGTATTCTCTCTATGGACAGAACCTGCCCCCGATTTTAGTCCAAACTCTGAACAAGGTTCAACTTGCGGATTTCGCAATTTTGAGATGTTTCGTCTTTCCCCTTACCATGCGAGCAGCCGAAGACAGCAGAAAGGTACCCTTTCGCATCAAAATCTCCCGAATTGCGTTTGATCTTGAGGAGTGTGTAGTATGCGGGATGAGACAAAAAATATCTCTGAGCATAGCGGTGCAATTTTCTGCCCAGACCGAGTCTGCGAGCAGACCGGCGATGGAGTGAATACACTGAGCGCGAACGAGCTTTTGTACAAACTGACTTTTCTTCCCGTTCATGTGTCCTGTACTGTTTCAAGGCTTGCCCGCACTCAGGCGGGCTGCAATTGCTGCTCTTCTCTTTTATACAGCCTGCTCTCCATCTCTCCCACCGCCAAGCAAGACAGAGCAGGAAGCCTTTGAAGCCCTCTCCAGCATTGAAATGGATGGGATTCTGAACGCATTCAGGGAACTGTCAGTCTGGTCGTATACCAGACACGACTTCACCGAGAATAGAGGGGTTCAGGAATATGAATTCGCTGTCCAGCTGGTCCACACAGATTCCTCTGGCTCAGCGGTGGTGATTGCAGGTTCGGACTCCGCAGCTGTTGCAGACTGGTCCGAAATCGTTGAGGCGATGATGCCAGGCGATGCTCCCTACCTTGCGGAACGGTTTCGGGATGACTTCCTTTATCAAATCAGGGAGGATACCAGTTACTGGTCGCGGCCGGCCGGGGCAATTATCATCAAAAGCAGACCGGGGAGCGGTCAGGATATCATGGAAGCATCCTATCTCTACGATGATGCTTCCCGTGCACTGGTTTCTGCCAGCTTCCACAAGTACAATCGCACAATTCTGTTTGAAGAGCTGTCACGCTACCGGCTTCAGCTTCGCCCGGCAGGTACAGTTTGGGTTCCCTATCGCTTGATCACACATGTTACTCTGAGGCTTCCCTCTGGACAGCAGCAGGTCTTCGCTCGCAATGTCACCTTCTACAACTACATCGCTCGGGCAGGAAGTTAATGCACTGCTGAATACCAGAGCACTGGGCCGTCCACTGTATTTCAGGAAGAGAGTGTCCTCCACGAATTCCCTGGCACTGGAAGCTGCACAGCGGGGAGCGGGGCATGGAACTGTATTTGTCTCAGATTATCAGACACATGGACGAGGTCGGCAAGGTCGTACATGGACGGCGGATGAAGGTCTGAATCTGATGTTCAGCGTCATTCTGGATATCCCTGTTTCTGAAAAGACCACAGGAATGGTGCAGGTCGCCGCTTGCCTGGGAGTTGCGGATGCGATTGCTGGCGCAGCAGCTCCAAACAAGCCCCAGTTCAAATGGCCCAATGACATTCTGCTGAATGGGCGAAAATTATGCGGCATGCTCCTGCAAACTGTCAGTACATCCACAACAAAATTTATTCTTGGGATCGGAATTAATGTGAATCAGACCGTGTTCCCAGAGAAGCTGGAACAACATGCCACCTCGTTGCTTCTTTCCACAGGACAGCCGGTGGACAGAGCATCCCTGATGGGATCTGTCTTGCTGAATCTGGAAAAGAAACTGGATCTTATGCAGGAGGCACCCTCAACTATTCGGAAGCTGTATACCGAAAATCTGGTCTGGATCGGACAGATCTGCACTGTGACTGGAATGAACCATGAAGCAGAAGGCACTCTCCTCGGTATTGCAGACTCTGGAGCGTTACTCCTCAACACAAGTGACGGAACCCGAACAATTTATGCAGGCAATGTCTCGCTCCGTGTGGCTGACCGTTGATATTGGCAACAGTGCTGTCAAGGCCGGACTGTTTGCCGGAGATCAGATCGTGAAAACAGCCTTTGCAAACTCCATAGCTGAAATTCTCGCTTATATTGCTGAATGGAATAGACGGAGAGAAATTCAGAGGGTCGGGCTTTGCAGTGTGGTGCCTTCGCTTTCAGGGCCTTTTCTTTCGAAGATTGGAAACGTCACGGATGCACCAATTTTTGAGGTGAGCAGTGCGTCTGCTCTTCCCATTCAAATCAGCTACACTCCTCCAGAAAGTCTGGGATCAGACAGACTGGCTGCAGCATGTGGTGCCTGGTATCCGGGAGGAAGTGCCCAGATTATTATTGATGCTGGCACTGCGATTACGATTGATGTCGTGCATGCGAATGGTGTTTTCCCGGGTGGAGTAATCATGCCTGGCCCTGCGCTTTCCAATCAGGCCTTGTCCAGTTACACCGCGAAATTACCGGAGGTGCCACTGGTCTTGCCGGAGGGAGCCTATGGGAATTCTACAACCAAAGCATTGCAGCACGGCCTGATCCACGGGATGATTGACGGAGTCCTCGGGGCAATTCGTCGTATACAGTGCTCGCTGGGTACGCCCTCGCCTATCACGCTCACGGGTGGGTGGCACCAGCTATTAGCAGACAGGATACCGGAAGTTCATGTGAATCAACACCTCGTGCTTCACGGGACTCGAGTTCTAATGCAGATGAATCTGTGACCTCAGCAGACTCGTACTACCTTACCCAAAGAAGCCAGGAAGTCCGGCGTGCACGGAAATACTGCAAAGGGGCCTCCGGCAGCTGCCCAAACCGTATCATAGTTTAGCAAATCTTCGTCTACAAAGGTGTGCAGGGGCTTTGGATGACCAACCGGAGCTACTCCACCTATACTCTGGCCTGTATGCTGCCGG
Organism: Rhodothermales bacterium; assembly: GCA_965203305.1. Classification (GTDB taxonomy): domain Bacteria; phylum Bacteroidota; class Rhodothermia; order Rhodothermales; family Bin80; genus Bin80. Next base: position 2,117,306 of record OZ241874.1, read on the forward strand.
ACAAAATCTGGATGAGCACGCTTGACTGGGTATCCGACAAGATTCGTTAACAGCTTTTCGTTCACGCGATTGGTTCCGCTAGCCAACACCAGGAACGGATCATCCCCTGCACAGAAAACAAGAGACTTGACAATCTGGCCGAGGGTACAGCCAAGTGCTTCCGCTGCTTCACTTGCCGTGCGGGTAGATTGAGCAAGCTGTCTGACCTGAAACTCTACCCCAATGGAGGCAAGAGTTTGCTGAACATGGATTACTTTTGCTGACAGAGCAGCCGGAGGCTCATTATCTGCAGTCATTCGTTATGATCACGTTGAAGGGAAGTGCAACTCTGACCGGCCATGAACACAAGACTGTCCCCTGATGCAAGTATAATCGTTCTTCTCATTTGACTAATTTTTGGATACGGAAAGACGATACGGCATGCAGACTTTCGGGAATTGTATAAGGATGGTTGATTCCCCTTTACTCTGCCAGAGAGTTTGAATTCATCATACACTTGCACTGCACTCTTGTCCCTGTTTGCGTACCCCGACATTGAGCCGTGAACATGGGTTATCTCCCAAGGCAGGACATGCAGGCCCTGCGAAAACATCGGGGAACGGGATTGATATTCGTTGAATTTACGACCAGTTCCAAAGCTGCTCTTGTGTTTGATGGCCGGGGGAATACACTGCACATCTGGGCACTCCCACTGCCTGCTCTCCTGCCTCATGGTTAAAGAACGAGTGCTGAACTGGAAGAACACTCAGCATGGCTACCGTAGCCGAAGCCATTTTTTGTATATTGCCGGGAAGTCATGAGATTTCTGAACTGACACCAGGTGATTCATATGGACGATAATTCTCTTGCTTTTCTGCCACTTTTTATGCTGATGATGATGCTCCCTCTCTTCGTGATCGGGAAAAACAAAAAAGGACCCGATATGAAACTCATCCTCCAGGATCCAATGGAGTTTGATTCTCCTGCGGATCGGTGCGAGAGTGACCTTTGCACATCTCTGGTGAAATTGCTTGATGACGCGGAGGAGACAATTGACTTTGCCGTGTATGGCACCCGAGCACAGGCAGACATTCTTGAGGCTATACTGCGGGCGCAGGATCGGGGTGTCATCGTGCGGGGGTATATGGACAGGGATGCCAACAACGAAAACTATTACAGTTCCACAGACAGGTGGACCCAGGAGATTGGAAACATCAGAGACGATTATCCTCGGGAAATTGAATGCCGAGACCCATATGTTGAAGAGTCTCCATGTAAGAAACCCGATGGATTCAACGGACCACTACAATGCCTGGCGTATGAGCTGGGCAGAGACAGCATTCTTGTGTCAGGACACATTTCCCGTGATGATTTTGGGGAGATGAGTATCATGCACAACAAATTTTTCATTGTGGACAAGAAGCGTGTCTGGACAGGATCTGCCAATATCTCTAATTCTGGAACCGGGGGCTACAATGCAAATGCGGTGGCTGTCATGCGATCCAGTCGCATTGCCGAAATCTACACTGAAGAGTTTGAGCAACTCTGGAACAGGGAGAATAAGTGTTCCAAGTCCCCGAACGGTATTGAAGAGGTCAAGCTCAAATCAGGCAGGGTAACGACATGGTTTTCGCCTCAGGATGCTTCGCTACGCTACGGTGTACAGGGACTCATTGCGAAAGCGGAGGAGCGCATTAACGTAGCTGTTTTCTTCCTGACCGCGAAGTATTTGACGGCAGACCTGATTGCCGCACACCAGCGCGGCGTGGAGGTTCGGGTGATCATTGATGCCACCTCAGCTAAAAACGGATACTCCAAGCATGAAATTCTCCGAGAGGCAGGCATACCGGTCAAGATTGAGAACTGGGGAGGCAAGATGCACATGAAAGCTGCCTCTATTGATGGCAAATATCTTGTACTCGGCTCCATGAACTGGACTTCTGCAGGGCAAAGAAGTAATGACGAGAACACACTGCTGGTCAGATCTTCAAAATTGACCCGTCAGTTTGACTCATACTACGAAGGCATCTGGCAGAGCATTCCCGGAAATTGGCAACAAAAAGGAGTACGCCCGGATCCTGAATCACTCCAGTCAGGATTATCCTGTTCAGACAGGGTAGATAATGATTTTGATGAGCTTGTTGATGCAGAAGACCCGGGATGTAAAACCAGTCCCCCTCCCCTCCCAGACCTTCCTCCTCATCGCATTGTTACCTCAGGACAGTATGCCGCTATGAAGAAGGACGAATATCCAATGATACGATCAACGACATGTGATCCGAGTTACCCTGACTGGCATGTATGCATTGATGAGAATTACAGGAGAGGGTGCAAAGATCTTCCTTACGACAATTTCACTGCAAAGGCAGACGGAGAACATCAACCCAGGCTGGATGGCGACGGAGATGGAGTGGCTTGTGAACTGCAATTTCAGCAAGCTCCCTAAAACCCGACATGAAATTTCTATCTTGAAGGATATGCAGACAGGAGATCATTTCAAAGTACTTGTTCGGGGTATTATGTCCATACCTTTCTTGGCCGCCCGTTCTCTGGGGTGCACAACGAATGGGGAGAATGATCTCTTCGGACAAAACATCTGAAATCAGGAAAGCGAGAAAGTAATTGTGATAAACTGGATTCGAGTTGTTATATTACCTGCCGGACTTTCCGAAATTAAGCTATGAAACACTTGGTATCTTCCATACAAGAATTACAACGACTCATACCATCCAGATTGGATCTCGCACGAAAGTCTGAGGCGGCCACCAAACAGTTTCTTGTGGCTCCACTCATTGAAATACTTGGATATGATATGCGGAATCCCAGCGAGGTCATTCCAGAGTTTGTTGCTGATGTCTTGGGGAGGAAAAGAGGGGAGAAGGTAGACTATGCCATTTTCAAAGGCAAATCACCGACTATCCTAATTGAATGCAAAGTGGTTGACTCCGAACTATCCCAGAAGGGACTGAACCAGTTATTTCGCTACTTCACGTCAACGTCTGCAAGGTTTGGTATTTTGACAGACGGCCTGCAATATCGCTGTTACTCTGATCTTGACGAACAAAACATAATGGACGAGAGTCCATTCATGGAAATTAATCTAATTGAGGATGCCCCCGAAACAATCGCCCGGAATCTTGTAGTATTCACTAAGTCAGAATTTGATCAAGAATCGGTAATAAAGTTTGCAAAGAGGATAAGGTATAAAGAGGCCCTCAAGCCATTACTTGCCAAGCATTTGGAGGAGCCAAGCAGCGATTTTGCTTCCTTCGTCCTCAACAAGGTAGTATACCGGGAAATATACAAGGGTAGCAAAACCAAGGCGGTCAAAGAATTTTTCGTGGAAATCATAAGTGAAATCTCCCGTGAGCTTATTGGTGCTCCCGATCCGATACCGATACCTATTGTGAATGGCGGCTCATATCCGAAACAATGGACAAGTCTTGCGGAATTTGATGTGCAAGGCTACATGGATAAAAACAAGCGTGGTAATACAGCTCATTCCCTTGATATCCGTTTCTGGAATGGAAAAGAGGTGACTCTGGGGTACTGGAAATACCTGCCTTTGAGAACTGCCGAACAGCTCCACAAAGACGGGATTTTGACCGCAGAAGTGATACCCTGCGAGTTCTCCCGTAGCAGATTCATAACCCATACGGACAAAAATGTGCTCAAAGGTAAAGGAGAGATCCTAGCTGGTACCCAGTTATATGTGGATACAGATTGGGGAGCACCAGGTGCCATTCGTTGTTGTAAAGTGCTTTTGGAAAAGTTTGGGAAAGACCCAAACACAGATATGTATCTGAAAGATGATAGGTTTCCTACTCTACCCAAATTGCATATGTGATTGAAACTGAGTGATCCTGAAATCTGAAATATTATCGGTTGGTCGCAATGATTTTAGTATTAGAGATAATAGAAACTGGCCCCACAGCAATATGGAACCGCTTCTCTGACCAGACCATCTGTAAAAGCAACTTATTTCATTGCCCTTCGTTTCCCGTATTGGTTGTCCCAATAATACAGTGATGGTTGTTCACATTAACTTCTCTGTACCGTAAACCAAAACATGGTAGTACAGTAAATGGATTGACGGTTCTGTTCCCCTTGTCTCCTTCAACGACTGCCTGCAATCAAGCCCATGAGCCAGTTATCTCTCTCAGTTATCGCCAAAGGACTGGATCGCCTTCTTGATGAGCAAATGACCGGGCAAGCCCGAATCGCCGCACACCTAGTAGCCTCTGCAGAAGACCATGGACATTCTCCTGCAGAAATCATTTACATCTTTGACAAGATCCTGGAAAAGACTGTTCTGGATGAACTTTGGGTAACTGATTCAGAAGGAATGGCCTACCTGACAACCGTTCGAGATGAAGACGGAAACCCAGTAAAGTTTAAATTTTCCAAAGACTCCAGTGCCCAACCCCAGGCCTCTGCGTTCTTTCCCCTGCTTTCAGCCAGTGTGGATAACGATGAATGTGTCACCCAAGCTGCTCAAACACGTGAAATTGACTGGAATATCTTCAAGTATGTTGGAGTGAACGGGATTGACAAGCCACGGATTGTTCAGGTCGGAAACGCACTCGCATTTGAGGAACAGGGTCTTCTGGATAATAGCTATGCCTCCCCTGTCATGACAGCAGCCTTGGCAGCTTTCGGTGAACCCGAGCTGCTTTCGTCTCAATTCACATCACGTGTCGCCGAAGTTCGACTGGTGTTTGATGCCGTGCTGACCAAGCAGATGGTGGTTCAGGCCGGACTTATTGATGCATTTCTGAGTGTTACGGAGAGTGCCGGATGGTCCGTTGCCAAAACAAATCGTCACCTGCAGCGAATCGTCAAGACCACGCCCATCTCCGAGATCGAAATTGCAACTACTGGCGGTCAGGTTGTTCTGTCCAGTTCGGCTCCCTATGGGAAACTCCGGTATCCAGAGTCCCTACAGGCAATCAATGTTGATATTATGGACATTGTGGATCATCCAACAATAGCACATGACGAAGAGTACCCGGCAGAAAAGACTGTAACCGTGTATAGCCCCGGGCTCTCACGAATTGTACAAATCACGACTCTTCTGGACGATAACTCACTGGTATCCCCACGCTTCAAAATTCCTGAGCAAAGTTCGTGATTTTTGCAGACATGGCACTGACATCCATTTATTTGATGTAGTCAACTGCATACGCAGAAATTATGCCCCCCTCTTCCTGCATCCATCTTGGATGACAGGACTCTTCTTGGTTTTCTTGCTTGAGTAGCCGATAACGAGCATAGCCCACTTCGCAACAGCCGAAATGCTATTCCGATGAGATGATGCTGGGATAGTGGCGGCTATATTCAACCTTGATACAGAGATTCATGATGACTGCCATACCTGCTTCTCTTGCAATTTCGGCTGCCTCTTCACTGAATATGCCAAGCTGCAGCCAGAGCACTTTGGCACCAATTTGTACAGCTTGTTCCGCATATTGAGGGCACTCATGTGATGGGCGAAATACATTTACAATGTCCACCTTCTTCGTAATATCTGCTACCTGTCTATACACTTTTTCCCCAAGAATCAAATCAGCCTGGGGATGAACTGGAATGATTCTTATCCCCTTACTTTGCAGGAACTTGGCTACCACATGGCTGTCTTTCCGCTCGTCTGTTGACAAGCCAACAATCACAACCGACTTGGGGGATTTCAGAATTTGACCAGCCAGATCGGAATTTTGATACTTCCTTTTCTCTGCTTCGGGATGCTGGAGAGCATTTTCAGCTTCAGTGAGCCGAATTTCTCCAGAGATCAGTTTGGGAAGCAAGGTATCGCGTAGATTCGCCAGAGTATGACATGCCACATTATTCACAACCTGTATTTGTATCAAGTCTCCAAGCAGATCTGTCATTTTAGTGATGGTATGCTCTGGGGGAATAACACAGAGAGCACTTGACAGATGATGCCGCCTGATATGTCCCATTGTTGTCGCCTTGTCCGCAGCGATCCTCTGAAAGTGTGGAAGGTGTTGCAGGAGACTGTAAAGGTAGAGCCATTTCGGATATCTCTCAGAAGTTACCTTGAAGAGATGCTGGTTCAAGGCCGCCTCACCCCCACCCCACACTCGAACCAGAAGACTCCCTGACCAAGAGAATACCACATCACCATCATTGATGATGCACTGTGGGTTGATAGAGGCACTAGCCCACTCCTCTTCCCCCGTCACTCCAGATCGAAGTTGTTTGATCTTCACTACTGGAAGACGGGCTTCATGCAACGAGGGCCGAAATTTCTGAAGTGCCAGTCCGTTCTGGAAATGTGCGATTTGATCAAGTGACTTCACCTCCCATCCTTTTGGTATATCCCCAAGCTCAGATTTTACAAACCGATCTGGAAACAACTCCCATATTTCGGAAGGCAAGTAGGGATCGCGTCCCTCCATTTTTGCCCGCACCGGCCCGAAATCCACAAACCAGTCCTTGAAGATTGTCCGTGATATAGCCTCCAGCGTCCGATTCATCTGCCGGTTCAGTTGGATCTTGTCATCCAGTGTGCCCAGGATATGGGCAATGGCTCGCTGTTCTGGAAGAGGGGGGAGATCAATCTCCAGTTCACAGATATCGGTGGGGCGTATTGCCGGATATGCTGATGTGCTGTGTTCAGCGATGGTCTGGAGTCGTTCTACGATTTGATCTTGTGCCAGAAACCAGTAGAGAAAACCAGTGTCTGCGATATCTTCTCGCGCATGGAATACTGCGAAGCCAGTGGATGCGAGAAAGTTTTCAGGGATGTCTCTCAGCAATCCAAAGTGTCTCTGATTCGGTCTCACAGTTGAGAATACAATATCACCAGTTTGTACTTTTCGGCGCGCACGGCTGGGGAGCTTGCCATCTCCGGTGTCCAAGCGTTGAAATGCCTCTATCCGGTTATCCGTGATGCTGCCCGTATCAAGATAATTGACGAATGGCCATTCCTCGCACTGGGAATATGTCTCTTTGTTCATCACGATGCATTCACCCAGCCTGATTCGGGGCCATATTCTATGTGGAATCATACCATTGCCCAGTCTAACATGGTCTGCTTGAATCTTATGTCTGATTTTCCCAGGAAAGTCATCCCAAACAGATTATGCACACACGAGATGATTCAGCATCTTTCCCTACTTCTATTCCAATCCAGTCCCCTAGTGCAAGGATATTTCCACGTCTGTGGGCTTCATCCATTACAGAACTTTTATAATAACCCGAATAGACGGTATACGAAAACCTGTCAAATCACAGGAAGCCCCTTCGGTTGATTTCACCAAGATCCAGTTTCCCTGCAGGCATCCTTTGTACAACCTGAAAAGAGAGCATGCTGTTCACTGTTGGCTTTCACCGATGTTGTGCAATACAGAAGTATAAACTGATTTATGCATCCGCTCCCGACCGAAAATTGTAAACAGAGGCAGGCTCTGCCAAGATGTTTCATGCGAATGCAGAGACAGGCCGCACTACCCATGTGTAATGTAGCAGGAGTACATGTACCCAAATCCCGCGGGATAGCACAGCATTCTGTAAATTGTATGCATGGATATGCTAGAAAATCTGAACAGACAGAGGGAATCAGCGTTGGAGATTTTCTTCCCCTCAGAAAAGTATCCCGCCAGGATGATCCACTCGGACACATCCATTCAGCAACCTGATCTACCAAGACATGGCCCGTCACCATGAAACGCAACTGAACGCAGAGCTCCGTACCCTGCTGGTCAAAAAGCACCCTCGGTGGTCAGTGAGATCAGAAAATACAGATATACTGGAGAATGCCCGCAAGCGTCCCGACATCGTTGTGGAGGCCGAATTTCGGAATCCGGTCTGTATTGAGGCAGAGCTTTATCCTGCACGGGAGGTTGACAAGGATGCCTTGGGCAGATTGGGAAAACATCTCCAGGCGAATGGGAAAGAAATCCGGTCCGCTATCTCTGTGGTATTCCCCGAGGGGGCTGAAACAGAGGATATCGGGAGAATTTCAGAGGCAACTCTCCGCTTTGCCGTGTATACTCTTAACGCAGGGGGAATGCCGGAGAGATGGCCAGACAAAGGGTATATCTGCGGGGATATTGATGATCTGATAGAGGCAATTGAGCATTCCTCCCTGTCCGAAAGCAACCTGCAGAAGGGAACGAATATTTTGGAAAAAACGGTGCGTCAAGCCGCAGGATTGCTATCCGAGCCCCGACTCGAATATCTTCGGGAAGAACTTGGAGAAGTACTCCATCAGGAGCCGGGGGAACAGACTACCCGAATGGCTATGGCCATCCTGGCGAACGCAGTAATCTTCCACAAGCGCCTCGCACGCCTGCATCCCAAAATCAAAGATATTACACACTGCAAGACAGAATTTGGCACCTTCCGAAGGTCCGATGTGTGGGAATTATGGGATGAGATCCTAAGTATCAACTACTGGGCGATTTTTGGCCTAGCCTCCGATCTTCTGGATTTATTGCCTGATGCAGAAGCACACGAGATCATTGACAGACTGGAAAAGATGGCATCCGAGTTGCATAGATTCGGGGCTATAGATGTCCATGACCTGTCGGGGCGAATGTTTCAGAGGCTCATTGCCGACCGCAAGTTTCTGGCCACTTTTTACACACTTCCTGTTTCATCTACACTCCTGGCTGAGTTGACGGTCTCTCGTCTCCAGGTTGACTGGAACAGTATGGAGCAGATCAGCGAGTTGCAAATTGGTGATTTTGCATGCGGCACGGGTGCACTCCTCGGGGCCGTCTACCGTTCCATATGCTCTCGCTATCAAAGATCGGGAAAGGACGATGGGGAACTCCATGAACGGATGATGGAACATGTCCTGATCGGGGCCGACATCATGCCCGCTGCCGTCCACTTGACAGCATCAACGCTCTCTGGAATACATCCAGATAAATCCTTTGAGAAGACCCAGATCGGCACCATGCCGTACGGGAAGTATGAGAATCATCATGTAGTCGGCTCGCTAGAGCTGATTGAGGATGATACGGCCCCTGCCCTTTATGGAACGGGACGAAAAAGAGTGTCCGCTACCGGGGAATTAGAAGATAATCCGAGAGAATCAATCCTGGAAGTTCCGGGATATTCCATGGACCTCGTGATCATGAATCCTCCCTTTACCCGACCGACAAACCACGAGAGATACGAGAAGACCAAGGCTCGTGTTCCCTCGTTCGCTGGTTTCCAGACTACGGAAGAGGAGCAAAAGAACATGTCCGAGCGGCTGAGAACAATAGTTGGCAAGTTGCGCAAAGACCATCACAGCCCTCCCGCCAGTAATGGGAATGCGGGACTCCCTACAAACTTTATTGACCTAGCACACCTCAAGCTCCGTCCCGGTGGAATACTTGCACTGGTCATTCCCATTACCTGTATACGAGGAGATAGCTGGGAAAATGCCCGCAATTTGATTCAAAGAAACTATAAAGATATCCTCATTGTGGGAATTGCAGCTGAGGGTAACCTGAATCGGGCGTTCTCAGCCGATACAGGCATGGCGGAAATTCTCCTGGTAGCCACCAAAAAACACGGAACTGAGAAGGACCAAAAACCGAATGACTTGCATATAGCCAATCTTCTGGCAAGGCCACGGACGCAACTGGAAGCCTCTGTAATTGCCCGTATGATTGAAACCACCCGAAAAACCCGGACACATGCCGAAGGGAAAATTGAACTAGAACAAAATCAGCCTTCTGTCAGCTACTTCAGATCCCGGAAATGGGCTGGAATTGGTGTATGGCAGACTTCACTTGTGAGATGCATGAATGCACTCGCAGAAGGCGGTCTGCTGCTCCCCAGAATGGGAAAACCATTACCCCTGTCAGTTTGCGAGCTGGGCAAGCTCGGACAGCGAGGACTCGTGTCCAGAGACATCAGCTCAAAAGAAAAGAGCAAAAAGGCGGGCGGGTTCCGAGGTCCCTTTGACATTCATCCGATAATCTCGCCTCTGGACAAGGTAGAGTATCCGACACTGTGGGGGCACCATGCAAGCCGTGAAACGCAACTGACCGTCAAGCCAGATCAGCAGTGTGTCTACCGGGAGGGATGCCGGGAACGGGCCGCGGAAATGTGGGATACGATGGCATCCAGGTTACACATTAATGTTGATTTTCAGCTTAATTCACAGCCTCTATCTGCGTGCGTGACCGAGAAACCATCTCTAGGAGGAACTGCATGGCCAAACTTCCTGACTGATAAAGAATGGGAGGAACCACTGGTTCTCTGGGCAAACACAACACTGGGGCTGATCTCCTTCTGGTGGATGGGAACAAGACAACAACAGGGACGATCCAGGTTATCCGTCAAACGACATCCAAAACTTCTGGTAATGGATACACGGGTACTTTCTAAAGAGCAATTGGCGAAATCCGCAAAGATATTTCAGGAGTTTCGGGAGAAAGAGTTCAAGCCCGCCAATGAGGCGTATCGCGACAAGAACAGGCAGGATCTGGACAAGGTAATGCTGGTAGATTTGTTAAGATTTGATGAGAGTATCCTGGAAAATCTCGAAATCCTGCGGAATCAGTGGTGTGCCGAACCCAGCGTTCACGGTGGAAAGTCTACCCGCCCGCCACGCATATAACACTTTTTACGTAGTACTGCCCCTAATCAAGTGGCACCAAATTTTCTGCCCCTATGCTACGCCCCGACGGCAAACTGTCACGCAAATTTTATGAAGCTGAGCTGGCCAAGCTGCATGTACGGCTCGCCAGGCTACAGCGATTTATCCGAATTAAGAAGAAAAAAATTGTGGTCCTGTTCGAGGGCAGGGATGCCGCTGGCAAAGGCGGAACTATCAAACGCATCCTGGCACCCCTGAATCCACGAATCTGTCGTGTGGTGGCTCTTGCAAAACCCACAGAAAGAGAATCAACACAGTGGTACTTCCAGAGATATGTCCACCACCTGCCCGCGGGCGGCGAAATGGTACTCTTTGACCGAAGCTGGTATAATCGCGCAGGGGTGGAGCGTGTCATGGGATACTGCTCCGAAGAAGAATACTGGGAATTTCTCCGGCAATGCCCAATGTTTGAGCGAATGCTCATTCAAAGTGGCATCATCCTCATCAAATACTGGTTTTCTGTGAGTGCAGAGGAACAGGAATACAGATTCCGCCGCCGGATTGAGGACCCGACAAGAAGATGGAAACTCAGCCCGATGGATCTTGAATCGCGGGCCCGATGGACAGACTATTCCAGAGCAAAGGATCAGATGTTTCTGAACACGGACCTTCCTGATTCGCCATGGTGGGTCATTGAAGCGAATGACAAGCGGCGGGCCAGACTAAATTGCATTCATCATCTTTTGGGGCAAATTCCCTACGAGAGAATCAAACCCGCCGAAGTTACTTTGCCACCATTGCAACCCAAACAGGATTATATTCGACCAGCAATGGATACCCAGCGGATCGTACCCGATCAATTCGGGAAATCAGAGACAGAATGAGAGAGCCCCTGCCGTCTGACAGATTTGAAAACTGCTCCATGCGTGTATTCCACAGGCCCTGTCAGTGCATAGACAGGCTGTCTGCACGGATGAATAGCTTGCACTGAACTGATTGTGCCAGGAAAGGAACAGTCTCCCTACTGCGCCCTGTGGTGTCCCGGAGTGAGCAGACCACTGCCAAGAGCAACTCCCACGCTTCCAAGCAATGGATTCAGCCAGAGAAACCACTTCGGTTGCACTGTATTTTCACCGTCTATTGCTTCAAGAAGTGATGGCTCAATCATTCGGACCGTTTCTGCATCGGGAGGAACAGCCATCATTGCGTAGAACATTCCCATCACAAGAATCACGGCAATAAGATACTTCGGAGCAGTATGGTTGCGAGATATCCATGTGCAGATTCGGCCTCCCAGACATGCTGTTCCAAACCCGATCAGAATACTGACAATTACCCATGCTGTAGAAACATTCCATGATCCAGGCTGATATGACCAATTGGCCCCCATAATGAGATACGCCAGACTGAATGCTCCCATAATCACGATGACCATTGCCACATATCCTGAGACAACAGCCAGCAAACTTATCCAAAATGTACGCATGCTAGTTTGAGAAAGGTGGGCATCCAAGTTACGATATACTGCAAATAAATTCTGTACTGACAGGAAGCAGTGTCCGGCGAGATATTGTTTTCCTGCCACAATGTGCACCCGGTGTGATTGAAAGCCTGAACATATTACATGTTGCTTCACTGCAATACATCCGAACCAGCCTGTCAATTCCTGCATAGCCACCCACTGATAAAGATATTTTATGAGACGTTCTGAACACGAGGTAAGCAAAGATTTACCGGCAGCAAGTCCGGACAGGGACCCGATCATCCAATTTGAAGAGTGGTTTTCCCTCGCACAGGATAGAAACATCTACATGCCCGAAGCCATGACACTGGCAACATCCACATCAGATGGAATCCCGAGTGCAAGAATTGTCCTTCTCAAACAAGCAAGTCACAAGGGATTCGTGTTCTTTACGAACTATCAGAGCCGCAAGGGAGAAGAACTGGAATCAAACCCGCACGCAGCCCTCGTCCTTCACTGGGCAGTCCTGGAACGCCAGATACGGATTGAAGGGAGGGTAGAGCAAATTAGCCACGAAGAGAGCAATGCGTATTTCCAGTCTCGCCCGCGTGGAAGTCGTATTGGAGCATGGGCTTCCCGCCAGAGCAAACCATTGAACAAACGCTCCGAACTGGAAGAGCGCGTTCACCACTATGAAAAAAAGTATCTGGACCAGGAGATTGCGCTCCCTGAACACTGGGGAGGATTTCGAGTTGTTCCAGAAAGAATCGAATTCTGGCAAGGCAGAGAAAGCCGCCTGCACGAACGTCTCGTCTTTACAAAACTGCCGTCAGGAGAGTGGGATACACATCTGCTTTTCCCCTGATCTGATCAGGAGAGAACGCCGCTCAGAAGAGCTCCCACGGGTGCTCCTTCGCTTCTTCTACCCACTTCGTTCGTACGCTCAGCAGCTTCTCCTGCACGGAGAGCGTGTTCTCCACAGGCTCCGGTCTTGTATATGTGCCATCCGCTGTCAAATATCTGGCCTTGACAGAATCCCGCAAATACGATTCCAGCACGATGTCCCGCAAATAGCGCACATACGTTGTATCCTGAATGGGAAACAGCACCTCTACTCGTCGGTTGAGATTGCGCGGCATCAGGTCCGCACTCCCCAGATAAATCTGCTCTTCCCCGCCGTTGCTGAAGTAATAGATGCGACTGTGTTCCAGAAAACGGCTTACGATACTGATCACACGAATATTGTCACTCAAGCCTGCTATCCCCGGCCGGAGACAGCATATTCCACGCACCAGCAGATCAATCTTCACCCCTTCCTGAGATGCCTCGTAAAGCAGTTGAATCATCTTCTCGTCCACAAGGGCATTGGTCTTGAGAATCAGGTGTGCATCCCGGCCAGATTTCTGATGCTCCATTTCCCGGCGAATTAATTCAGAAAAGCGTTTGCGCATATTGATGGGAGCGACCAGCAATTTCTGGTAGTCTCTCTTCTCGGAGTATCCCGTCAGAAAGTTGAATAAATCCGAAACGTCTGCTCCAATCTGGGGATCCGATGTAAAAAACCCCAGATCTTCGTATATGTGTGCAGTTACACTGTTATAATTCCCTGTGGAAAGATGGACATACCTGCGGATATGCCCGCCTTCCTTTCGGATAACCAGCGCGATTTTCGAGTGTGTCTTTAGACCGATCACCCCGTAGATCACATGGACACCTTCCCGCTCAAGCATGCGTGCCCAGCCTATATTGCTTGCCTCGTCAAAACGGGCTTTTAACTCAACCAGAACTGCCACTTGCTTCCCATTCTCTCGTGCTTTCATCAGAGCAGCTACAATTGGAGAGTGAGGCCCCACACGATACAAGGTCATCTTGATCGCCAGTACATTGGGGTCTGATGCTGCAGCTTCCAGAAATTCTATTACAGGAGAAAATGAATCATACGGATGGTGCACCAGATGATTCTGCGTCTGAACTGCCTTAAAAAAATCTCCATCACGTGTTTCCGTTTTAAGCCTCAGGGGAGTAAATGGCACAAACGGAGAGTATTTCAGGTCAAACCGGTCTATCTCTGATGCAGTCTCCATCAGGCTTCCCAGCCCCAGAGGGCCATCCACCTCTACGACATCATCCTCTTCTGCTCCCATGTTTTCAATCAGGAGTTTTAACACATGCTCGGGCATGTCTGGATTCACCGTGAGCCGAAGGACAGAGCCGAGCCGGCGCTGGCGTACCCCCTGCTCCATGGTCTCTAGCAAATCATCGGCCTCCAGTTCCTGGATCGTCATATCCGCATTCCGTATCACGCGAAACGGATAGACTGCCTGTATTTCCATACCTGGAAACAGTGACTGCAGATTGGCGGCGATCACATCCTCCACCCATACGAACGAAAAGACCCTCCGCATGCTTCCGTCAATGTGAACAGTCCATGGTTCGGGAACGACCGACATGAGCCGATCAATGGGCCGCGGAACCTTGACCCGCGCAAACCGCTCGCCTCCAAGTTCATCCTTCACCGTAACTGCCAAATTGAGGCTCAGGTTTGAAATGTGCGGAAAGGGATGAGACGGATCCACGGCAAGCGGAGTCAGAACGGGAAAGATTGTTTTTCTGTACTTGTCGGTTGCCTCTTCTTTCTGGGCATCTGTCAGCCTGGAATAGCTCAAAATTCGAATCCCTGCCTCCGCCAGTTCGGGGATCATTGTTGACAGGAGGTATTCATGGGCCGCCTGCATCAATGTATGCGCCCCTTCTCTCACCGACAGCAGCAACTCGGCCGGGGTTTGTCCGTCAATGGACAGATCCGATGTTCCGCTGGCAACCTGCTTCTTGAGTCCGCCAATCCGCACCATGTAGAATTCGTCCAGATTGGATCCAACAATAGACAGGAACTTCAGGCGTTCCAGGAGCGGATTGGCTTCGTCTCTGGCCTCTTCAAATACGCGGTACTGAAAGTCCAGCAGACTCAGTTCTCGGTTGTTGTACAGAGAGGGATCCTTGTAATTCGTCACACGGTCAGGGATGTTGTTGACAGCAGTCTCTTCACTCATGACTATTGATCCAGTTTATGGTGCCTCCTCCGCAGGAATGATATTGACAGCTCAAACAGATGATTCTAAATGTGAATGTTCCGTTCCTGCTGATTACACAAACTTATAACTGATTTAATCTGGGGGTAACATCCATTAGAGACACATCTCATTAAAGAGTTTCCAGAAACCTGATATTTTACTCTCTCAAACTGATTATGTCTTTTACCAGTAGCATCCGATGGATTGGTATCATGCCAGTTCTGCTGCTGCTCCTCTCTCCCAGGGCAAGTGCCCAGATGGGGACTATCGCGGGGCTCGTTGTTGACGGCGAAAACGGTGAAACACTTATTGGAGCTACAGCCATCATTGACGGTTCCTCCATTGGAGATGCCACCAACCTGAATGGAAGGTACGAATTTGTTGCCGAACCTGGAACATATACACTGAAATTCACCTATCTGGGCTTTTCCACCGTTACGGTAGAGAATGTCGTCGTTGTCGCAGGAGACGTTACACGGCTAGAGATTGAACTTCTTCCCGAAGCGATCTCGTATGGAGAGGTGGTCATTACTGCAGATGCGATCAAAGGATCCGAAGCAGGCCTTCTGCGGGAGCGTGCCCGGTCTGTAGCGGTCAGCGATGCCATCAGCTCAGAATCCATCAGTCGCTCTGGATCCGGGGATGCAGCCGCCGCAATGAGCAAAGTTACCGGAGCATCCGTTGTCGGCGGTCGCTATGTTTACATACGTGGACTGGGAGACAGATACGCCAATACAACTCTGAACGGATCTTCACTGCCCAGTGCAGATCCAGATCGCAAGGCATTCCAGCTGGATCTTTTCCCCGCGGCTCTTCTGGACAATATTGTCACGCTCAAAACATTTACGCCTGACAAGCCGGGGGATTTCAGTGGTGGACTGGTTGATGTGGCCACAAAAGCCTTTCCCGAATCCTTTACGCTTCAAGTATCTGCATCCGTGACCTATGATGATCAGGCAAGCAGGATTGACCATTTCCTTTCCTACAAAGGGAGCAGTACGGACTGGCTAGGCTATGATAACGGGGTTCGAGCATTGCCAAAAGTCCTCAAGGACAAGACACCTGATGATGAAATGCCCAGGGAATCAGATCTGCGTGACTTGCGTCGCGGAGTGACCAACGAAATCCGGACGGCCAGAGCAGATTCGCTGAATACGTTCGCACAGGCATTCAACGGAATCATGGCACCTACGCTGAGGTCCACTCCACTCAACCACAGCTTTTCCATTGCCTCCGGTGGAAAAATGAAGCTACTTGGCCGACCGCTCGGGGTCACGGGAAGTCTGACCTATGGAAGAAGCTACAGTTATTATGATGACGGGGTGTTCAGCCAGTGGAGGCTGATTGGCGGAGATGTTGCCTCCACGGAAAATCTGTCCAGTACAACATACTTCGGCCCGAATCCCGACCTCAACATCATTACGAGAGCAGATCCCAAAGAGACACCTTTTTTCGCAAATACTCAAGGCAGTGATGAGGTCAACTGGGGGGCATCTGCCACAGTTGGCCTCCAGCCCTCTGACAATCATGAACTGGTGGCGACCGCTCTCCGAACTCAGAGCGGTAAAAGCCAGTCTACATCTTTGGGGGGATTCCGTGACCAGACGGGCGGTACTACATTTATCACACGCACGCTGGGCTACCAGGAACGTGCACTACACAGTTTCCAGGTAAGAGGGGAGCATGTATTTGCTCCTTTTCAGATCGAATGGAAAACTTCACTTGCATATAATTCGCAAGAGGAACCCGATCTGCGCTTCTTTTCCGCCACACAGAATATCAGAGACAGATCCGGCGGCATTGACACGACCTACTCACTGGGAGGAGGAAATGCCCCACCGCCGCAGCGATATTTTCGTACCCTGAATGAGAATAGTCAGGGGGCAGTCCTGGACATCACCATTCCGTTTCGGCAGTGGGCAGACCTGAGGGGCCGCGTAAAGTTCGGAGGGCGATATGATTTTTCCGAGCGAGAGTTTCGGCAACGGAGATTCGAGTACCATGAAGGACGGGAGATTGATTACAGGGACTTTGAAGGGAATATTACAAGGTACTTCTCTGATCGGAATTTTGGTGTATTGGACACGCTCCGCGTTCGCGATATTGTAGCATACAACACCGGACTGTATATCCAGGAGAACTCCCCTGCACGCTCCAACTACGACGCAATCCGTGAGATTGCAGCCGCGTATCTGATGCTTGAACTGCCCCTCACGCGCAAGCTAAAACTGATTGGTGGAGTCAGGCTGGAATCAACCGATATTATTTCGGAAAGTCACGATGAAAGCCTGCCAGATCAACTGCGAAAAGGAGAGCTGAATAACCGGGACTGGCTACCATCTGTCAATGTAGTGTATTCTCTTGTCGAGAACATGAACATTCGGCTGGCTGCAACAAGAACACTGGCTCGTCCTACCTACCGGGAGCTGGCCCCATTTCAGAGCTTTAACTTTGTCGGGGGGGATGTCCAGGAAGGAAATCCTCTGCTGACCCGAACCCTGATCACCAACTATGACATCCGATGGGAAATGTTTGCCCGGGCTGGGGAGATTCTCGCCATCAGTGCCTTTTACAAGATATTTGATGATCCCATTGAACGCGTTTTGCGCAATGTAGGAGAGGGAAGATTCGTTTCGTTCCAGAATGTAGATCATGCCCGCGTATTTGGTGCCGAATTTGAAGTGCGCAAGCGACTGGCTTCCTGGACGGAGCTTCCAGTCCTGAACTCTCTCTCCGTTGGTGGAAACTTCTCGCTGGTTCGCTCCCATGTGGATATTCCCGAGGACGAACTGATCATCATCCGTGCGTCAGATCCAAATGCAAGGGATTCCCGCTCGCTGGAGGGACAGTCTCCATTTCTGCTCAACCTGAGCACTAGCTATGAAAATTATCGCTCGGGGACTGTCATTGGGATCTACTATACGATTTTCGGTGACCGGCTTTCCTCGGTTACAGAAGGAGCTACACCTGATGTTTTTGAGAAGGCGCGCAACGACCTTGATGTTACGATCTCTCAGGATTTGCCTGTAAATCTGAGACTGAAGATCACAGCAAAGAATTTGCTCAGATCTGATGTACGTCAGATTCAGACCTTCAAGGGTCGGATATATGACTATATCTCCTATTCCCGTTCCCAAACGATTGGAATCGGGATCAGCTATGTTATTGAATAATGATACTGTTTCACACATGTGAATCTGCACCCAAAACTTTCCCTTGTGACCATACATCAACGCGCATCTCGCATCGTATGGGTCGGGAATTTCTCCCGCTATATCAAGCAGTCACTCTAATTCAAAACATTTAAAACTTATCATTCAATCTTATGCGAAATTTTTTCATTCCCCTATCTGTTGCATTTCTGCTCTGTGTATTCTCGCTGGACGTTGCAGCACAAACCGACGATGTGGAAGACCTACCGACGGTCACAGTTACGGATGACAGTATTATGCCCGGCAGTATGGTTCAATGGTCTGCGGATAGCGTGTATGTCCTGGATGGACTTGTTATTGTTGAGTCTGGCGCAGAACTGCGTATTGAGGCTGGAACTGTTGTGAAGGCAGAAGAAGGGACCGGTACCGATGCCGCTGCATTGGTTATTGCTCGGGGAGGCAAAATATTTGCCGAAGGGACTAAAGACAAGCCCATCATATTCACCTCGGTACAGGACAATATCTCCGACGATGATCTTCTGACCTATGAAGATCGTGGACTCTGGGGGGGGATTGTCATCCTTGGACACGCAAGCACCAATAATCCCGGAGATGCCGAGCAGGATTACAAGGAGATTGAAGGAGTTAATGAACTCCTGCCTGAGGGTGATTCACGCGCGGAATACGGTGGAACGATGGATGATGACAGTTCAGGGATAATCCGCTATGCATCTATCCGTCACACCGGAATCAACATTGGTGAGACGGACGGCAATGAAATTCAGGGGCTAACCCTGGGGGGAGTTGGCTCTGGTACTGTGCTTGAGTATATTGAGGTGTATGCCAGCGGTGATGACGGAGTCGAATTTTTCGGGGGCACAGTCAACCTGAAATACTTCGTGAGCGTGTTCAACTCTGATGATGCCATTGACTGGGATCAGGGCTGGCGAGGAAAAGGACAGTTCTGGTTTGTACTCCAGGGGACAGATAAGGCCGGTGCCGCTGCCGAACAGGATGGTGCGGGGGGAGATGAATTTTACACCCCCTATGCGAGGCCACGAATCTATAACGTCACCTATGTTGGAGCTGGTTCGGATGCCTCCCCTGAGTCGGATCGTGGTGAGATGCTTATGTTCCGTGATAACACAGGCGGATTCTACCATAACTCCATCTTCACCCAGTTCAATACGGACAAGGGAGGGTACGCCATTCAGATTGAGGATATTGATAACTCAGGATCTAAAACGGAGGACAGCCGCAAACGGTTTGAGGCAGGAGATATTATGCTGACTCACAGTATCTGGTGGGACTTTGGTGCGGGTTCAGAGATCACCGACTGGATAAACGCTAGTGACGCAACGTTTAAGTCATCCATAGAAGATCATCTGAGCGACAATACAAATAATCCTGGAGATCCTATGCTGATGGGAATTGAGCGTGGAACAGAACCAGGCGGAACACTTGATCCAAGACCCGCTGCAAGCAGCGATGCGTTTGATATGCCCATGGCCGACTATCCTGACGAGGATGATTTCTTCACATCTGTTGAGTATGTCGGTGCCTTTGGAGAGATGAACTGGATGATTGGATGGACGGCACTGGATGCACTTGGTTATATCGGAGATATGTCCACCTCAATTGAGCAGGTTGCTAAGGAAGAAATTCCCTCCGAGATCGCACTGAGACAGAACTATCCCAACCCCTTCAATCCCGCCACCATGATTGAATTCAATCTGGATCGGGCACAGCATGTACATCTTGGGGTCTATGATCTGTCCGGCCGGCAGATCACGCAACTCATCAATGCTCCCCAGGCTGCTGGCACCTATCGGGTGATGTTCCGTGGAACCCAACTCGCGAGCGGGTTGTACATCTATCAACTGCGGACGGAAAGCCAGGTGCTTACCCGCAAGATGATGCTTGTCAAGTAGACAGAAACATCTCTTTAAGGGAATGCCGGGTTTCTCCCGTGTGAGGAGCCCGGCATTCCCAGTTTATTCCCATCATGTCAGAAGGAAACCGGGAAGTCTCAGGAATCCGGCAACTTGCTCCGCTCCTTCCCCTGTTAGGATTGGTGGGGGTGCTGTTTTGCTTCTTTGTCAGCCTGGAGCTCATGGGAACCTCCATGAAACTCCTCGGAAAAGGATTTGCGGAGCAGCTGATTGAAACAACCAGCAATCCTTTTGTCGCACTGTTCATTGGTATTCTGGCAACCTCTCTGGTTCAGAGTTCTTCAACTATAACTTCTCTGGCCGTATCTGCAGTAGCAGGTGGTGGTCTCACGATTGCAGGTGCGATTCCAATTGTCCTGGGGGCAAATGTTGGTACCAGTGTGACAAATACAATCGTTTCCTTGGGGCATGTCGCAAGAAAAGAAGAGTTTGGGCGAGCTATGGGAGCTGCGACGGTCCATGACTTTTTTAATCTGCTGGCCGTAGCAATCTTTTTCCCTCTGGAACTGGCATTCGGGTTTCTGTCCAAATCGTCTGCCGCTCTTACAAAAGGGGTCACGGGGGTCGGCGGGACAGAACTGTTTGATTTTGTTGGCAGGATCACTGAACCCGTCGTAGACTGGCTAGTCAAGTTAATGCTGGATTCGGGAATACTCGTCCTGATTCTTGGCGTGTTATTGCTTTTCCTGTCTCTTCGCTATCTGGTTGTCCTTCTTCGGTCGCTGTTCTTTGGACGCTCTGAGCGTCTGATTAACAAGTACCTGTTCGGTCCGGCCCCTGTCGCACTGGCATTTGGCACACTCGTAACGATCATGGTGCAAAGTTCATCCATTACGACATCCATCACGGTGCCCTTGGTGGGGGCGGGAATTGTTACCGTATCACAGATTTTCCCCTTCGTCTTGGGCGCGAATGTCGGGACAACTATCACGGCACTCCTTGCAGCCTTGGTTCTGTCTAGCGGCGGAGATACACTGGGCATTGCTGCTTTGCAGGTGGCACTCGCTCATCTGATTTTTAATTGCTGCGGGGTGCTTGCCTTCCTTCCAATTAAAAGATTGCGCAGGATTCCGATCATGATGGCGGAACATCTGGGGAGTCTGGTTGTCCGCAATCGTGCATGGGCAGCCGTATACCTTGGCTGTATTTTCTTTGTGATTCCACTTGCCATCATCCTCCTGACCCGCAATCTGAGCGTTTGAAGTACGCTTTTCCTGTCTCTTCCTCTGGTGTCTTGGTATCTTTTTGGGGAATTATCCAGAAAAATCCGCACGAATGCAGGGGAAGGTAAGAAGCTGCCTCTCCATTCCCATGTCTGTGTCCTGATTGGGGGGTCTTTCCCGGATTCAGGGGGTATTCCAGTACAACCCGGGAATGCTTGCCTTTCTTCCTATCCGGGCCTCTGCTGTATGTAGTCCGGCCAATTGAGCCGGTGAATTCCAGGAAAGGGGCCAAACTGCATTATGTTCATTGACCTAACTGGTTGGAATGTGCACATTGTGTCCATTCTTCGAATGTGAAACCCCTGCCATCATCTAATCTTTGATCGTGATTGGCAGAGGCTCGCTCAGGACAAGGAACTCCCTCTCTTCTCCTTTTAGTCTGTCCCCTTCCAGTAGCCTCCGCACCTTCCTCTGAAATTCCCTGCGCCGCATGAACGCCCCCACGATGTGAAAAAATATCCACTGAAACTCGTCCCGAAATTCCTTCTTCGTCATGGAGCCGAAATTGTATGTCACCCGTATCCGCTTCTTGTCCGACAACGCTGCCTGCAACGTAACTCGTGTGCCTTCCTGCATCTGCGTAGCCAGCATCTCCCCGAAGGCTTGCCGGCAGAAACCCAGTGCATACGGTACGTTGTTCTCAACCCGCTTGCCATCTTCCCCCATCAATATGGCAAAATAATATACAAGCACATTCAGCATCGCCGTCTCAATTCCTTTCTCGTTAAGTATCTGTATTGGAATTCCCATCCGGCTCCTAGGCAAACGCTGCATGAAACGTAACCATCTCCGCCCTCCCCGTTCTCGTGTTCTCTGCCAGCTTCTTGGTCATACCCCCGATCCTGCATCCGCGCAGAAGCATCCAGAGCAGCGTTCCGTAATTCCTGTCCAAATCAGGCTTGTACGTGTAGTGTCTGTCCGAAAATTCAGAATATCGCCAATATATGCCGTTTAGAGAGCGTATGAGAGGTTTTTGGAGATATTTTTTGGTGTTTTTCCTGACGAAGATGGAAGCTCTTTGGCGAATTGGAGCATGAAATCCCCGAACAGCATCCATAAACATGCAATCTTCGTGCAAGATTCCCCCGAATCTCTCATAGCGAACGAGCATCTGAATCGCTCCATACATGACGCTGTGGGCAAAATGCCTCTGGAATCCCCCGTATTTGGGGTTGCTGTGAATTTTCGGACAGACACTATGTACCTTCTGATCATTTTTCGAGGCTATTCTTAAAATTCCTCTGACATATTCCGTATTAGCATTACTTTTGAAAGTACACTATGTGAACCTTCGGTGCTTTCTTCTGCCAAGTGTGCCACTCCCACATACAGACTTTATTTATGGAGCTTATATACCTGAGTGCCCATAGACTATTTGTCTTGGTCCCAGTCTCGTTGACGGGTCATCAGGGAACCCAACGGTTCACCCCTCGCACGTCCAGATGCCCCAACCCCGGCGGCCAAGATGTTCGCGGCAGCGTTGATGTCCGCGTGTTCCGCATGTCCACAGGACATACACCTGAATTTACGCAGGGAGGCACGATTGCCCGCGTCCCTGTGTCCGCACCTGCTACAGTCCTAGCTCGTATACGCGGCCATCACACACAGAACCGCCAGACACTTGTAGCCGAACATCTGCACCAATTGACCCGGCGCGCCTTCCAGCAGCACCCGGTTCAGCCCCGCCTTCGCTTTGACATTCTTGCCTGGATTCTCTGCGGTTCCCCGGGCAGAGGCGGTCATGCTTTTCACCTTCAGGTTCTCCACCACCACTACAGGGGCTTCCTTCGCGATCTTCGCACTGTTCTGGTGATTGCGGTTATGACTGAAGTTTGCCAGATAGGTGCTGCACCTCTGTACCCTGGACTGGGTCTTCCTGGCCCGGTTCGACATCTCTTTCCGACCGTCTGCTTTCTGCCGGGCCTTCTGCTTTGCCAGTTTTCGCTCATACCTGCGTTTCCGCAACCGCACCCGCTTGTCCGCTTCGCTCTCCAGCACTTCGGGTTCCCTGCCGTCGCTGTAGGCCACTGCGATCATGCCACCGGCGTTCCGGTCAACTCCCGCCACCACGCCGGTATCTTCTATGACAGGGTCGTCTATCTCGTATGTGATGGTGGCCCACCACTTCCCGCCTTTCTTGTATACCGTGATGTCTTTCGTGATCCCATCCGGATACGGATTCCCTCCTTTCCTGCGAAGGGTTACCGTGCACATCCACTTCCCCTTGATGGTCAGCTGGTTTCCCCGCAATGTGTAGCTCTCCTTGTCCGGGATGGTGAAAGACGGCTTCGTCCGGTCTCTGCTGTGAAAGCGGGGAGGCTCCGAAAGTCCCTTGTAGGACCTGTCCCATGCGTCTGCCTGGTACTTGAACACATACCGGATGGTGGCATACTGGTAGTGTTTCAGCCACGAATACTTCTTCAGGATCCGCATGTACGGGCTCCCGGTACTGAAGAAGGTGGTGGACGGTTCTTTCTCCCCTCGCTGCCGTGCCTCCTGTTTTCGCTGGAGGGTGATGGCGAGTCCTTCGTTCCACATCTTCCTCCAGACCCCTGCCAGCCGTGCCAGTTTCCTGGCTTTGGTGCCCGACCCCGGCAGGATGCGGTATGTGATCCTTCGGCACGTCTTCCCTTTCTTCTTTGCCATGTTCTTCTCTCGTATTACAATGTAGTACGCGTACATGGGCTTATCGTTCCCATGGGCACTCAGGTATATAGTGGCCGTCAGAAAATTCAGAATATTGCCAATATATGCCGTTTAGAGAGCGTATGAGGGGGTTTTGGGAGATATTTTTTGGTATTTTTCCTGACGAAGATGGAAGCCCTTTGGCGGATTGGAGCATCAAATCCCCAAACGGCGTCCATAAACACACAATCTTCGTGCGAAATTTCCCCGAATCCCCTCATAGCGAACGAGCATCTGAATCGCTCCATGCATGACCCTGTGGGGCAAAATGCCTCTGGAATCCCCCATATTGGGGATTGCTGTGAATTTTCGGACAGACACTATATAAGCCCCTTATTTATCATGTGTACCACTGGATAAAAATTATCCATGGAGTGGCAGTCCAGCATGATCATATTCTATTTTTGCTATTCATATATTCCAGAAACCACTCCCCGCCGCTCAACAGTTTGCAGGACCTCCTTTTACTACAATCTCCATTTTACCTGATTCAATCATCGGTCTGTGTACTGTTGTGGTTCACCTTCGGTGGCATGAATATGCCATTAAGCAGGATATCTTTCTGTTTGCATCGGTCATTGATCACGCTGGACATCATCACGGGGTAGGTAGCTGCATCCAGGAGGGACTGAGCCGTCTCTGTCGTGTGTTCAATGTCATGCCTGTTTGTATATTGAAAATCCCAACCCAGTACCATTACGCGTAAGCCCAGTGCCTTTAATCTCCTCACAAGCGGCGTGAAGTCCCCATCCCCCGCAACGAGAGCACAGATATCAAATGTTTTTCGTAGCCCCAGTTCAATGGCAGTGATGGCGAGCCATACATCTATCCCCTTCTCTCCACCTCCCGCAACCATTGGCAGGTAGTGTTGCTGTATCCCCAGTCTTGACAGTACATGCTCAAAGCGTTCCTCTTTCTGCTTGTATTCGTCTGCCTGGTCTTCAGGAGCATACTTCCCCCTGAAGAGGTGTGCATCCGTAATATGGCACAGGAGCGGTTGCCTGCGTTCCAGGTTCGCCACTTCGTGGGCGATCCATGTGTGCAGTCCCTGCAAGTTGATTCCCGCCTTTCGGGGGTGATTGTAGCGATAATAGGTTGAGATGTGGGACAAGTACGCCCCGTCATAAAACACAGCAATCCGCATGATCTTCTGCTCCTGACTGTCCTTCACATGTACACCCGCTATCCTGATTTGCTAGTCTCCTGTTTCCCCCAGTTCTGTCATTGGATACACATCCTAGTCTGTTGCAAGTTCGCTATCTTGATGATCATTATCGTTGCGGCGAAAAGCATGAACATGAATACGGCTTTGATAATCACCCCAGCCCAAGTGATTTCTCACTTGTCAAGGCTTAAGTTTCTCTGTGCAGGCAATTTCAAACAGATCACAATCTTTTCCATCGTACAGATAGGTTGCAGCCTAGTACTTTCGGAGATCGCAAATGCACGACCAGTGCCTGATGAACCCCAACAGGAATCCGATAAAGACCCACCTAGCAACAGAAACACTCTTAGTTTTTGTCTCTGCATCTACTAACGTAACGTGGTGTGAACTATGTTTATTACCCACGGCGAAGGTTTTTACGTGCAAATTTGGCATGGTGCAGTTTCTATGCCGCTTCCATCTCAAAGTTTGCCTGTTCACCATACCTGAGCCCAAGGTAACCGAAGTAGGTTATGTGTCAGGTTTCTCTTTTCGTTAATACTCACCTCAATTACATCATCCCAGTTTTTTCTTTCGGTGGAGGATCCTATTGTGTGATGATATCTGTCTCTTTGATTCTATTCATACAGTCCTGATCTGAACAACTTGATACAGATACCGCCCAAATTGTAGCCTGAGGTGCGCGGTGCGCACTTCCCTGTGAAGATACTTGACTGATCCCAAGTACCCAAACAATGATCTGAATACTGGTTCCTCTCACCCAAGAAGCTTTTTTGAGTGGAGAACAGCAGGGCTTGCAGGGGAACCAAAATCACGAATTCGAC
The DNA here is from genome assembly GCA_965203305.1 of Rhodothermales bacterium. Classification (GTDB taxonomy): domain Bacteria; phylum Bacteroidota; class Rhodothermia; order Rhodothermales; family Bin80; genus Bin80. The sequence goes on from OZ241874.1 coordinate 2,143,383, forward strand.
AAGAGCGAACGGTGAGTGAGTTGCGACGGAAAGAGACGTAGTAAAGCAAAAAGAACACCGGCAGTTCCGAATATCGTTGTAATCATGCAGCGGACTAAATGAACTTCCAGCGATGCCATTTTTGCTTCTACCTTGCCTCAGTGGATCTTATGGCTTCTACAAGTGCATTGATTTGGGTTTCCACGAATTCTCCTGTCGCAAGATTTCCGTATTGGAGTTCAAAAACTTGGGCAGTGGCCTCAGCATGTTCTTCTGCCTGCTTGGATCAACACCTGCCTCATAAAGCCTGCGAACTATGGATAAAGGGTCTATCACAGCTTCAGGGAAACATATTGAACTTGGTACTTTATTTCTGTTTCTGTCAAATCCCAACCTTTCTCTGGTGCCAGTCTTCCCGATTGCGAAGATCCGTAATATGTGCGAGATGGTGATGCCCGTGCCATGCGTAAATGATCAGAAAATTCTGGCATGTTCGCTCTCCATCTTCGGGATGCATGACCCTGCGCTTCCAGTCATCCTTGCCCATCTCCCGCATAAGCCTGCACCACCTGCGGTGCAGCGCGTCCAACAAGTCAAGCGACTCGTCAACCGGACCATTACACGCATCTGGCAGGCGGGCCCAGCCGTCCTGGTCATATGCCTTTATCGTTGGCACATCCTCCGTCAGTGCCCATCGAAAGCGAACATACGCATTCAGATGACTGTCTGCAACATGATGCACGACCTGCCGCACTGTCCAGCCATCCGTGCGATAGGAAGTCCCCTGTTGGGAGAAGCTCAATCCAGCTACCGCTTGGCGAAGCAGGGCAGGCAAGGATTCAATCTTGTCAATCAGACTGCTTCTTTCCTCCCCAGAAAGAGGCTTGTCTATATCTGGATGCCCTGTTGGATAACGCAGCGAGTCTGACATGGTCTGTTGAGCTTGTATTTGTTTCAGGTGATTGTGGTCTGAACTAGATGTCTCCCTCGGCAGGCCGGAGCAGTATCTCCTCTATCACAGTCCTGTGACTTAGCTTCCATGCGTCAAGTACACAGCGAGCCACATCTTCGGGGGGCATGAATCGCTCTTCATGAAGTGTGGTCCCCTCCCAGCTTGGTGTAAGGGTAGCTCCGGGAAGAATTGTTGTCACCCGTACGCCTGTGTTTAGTGTCTCCATCCGAACAGATCGCGCAAGGCCCAGCAGTCCATGCTTTGCCGCACAATAGGCCGATGCACCGGCATAGCCCTGTATAGATGCAACAGATCCCATGAAGAAAACATGCCCTCTCCCCTCCCCAATCATGGGAGGCAGCAAATGCCTCGTCATCAGAAAACACCCGGTAAGATTTGCATCCACCTGCTGCCGGAACAAGTCTGGAGAGGTTTCCAGAAACGGCTTCGGTGCAAAGTGTCCTGCATTGTTTACCAGCACATCTGGAGGAGAGTCAAATCTCGCATGAATCTCCGTGCATGTCTTCTCAACCTGCTTCTCGTCTGTAATGTCGCAGATCAGCGGAATTCCATTGGTTGACCTTGCCACGGCTCCAAGGCGACGCTCGGAACGACCAGTCAGAATCAATTGATGGGAACCGTCCTTGTGAAATAGCTCAGCAAGTGACGCGCCAATTCCACTGCTTGCCCCCGTGATCACGATTTTAGCCATCGCATTCTGCTGTGAGATGAGTTTCTTCCAGATTCACCTGGATATTGAATCCAGGTGAATCACCAGCGCGTGTATTCCTTCCCGCGGGATTCGGTTCCATGCCATGCCCGTCAGGATATCAAGGCAGATTATGAGAGAGTGTGTTAGAGCATGTACAGCCCAGAACCCACTCACAGAATCCCCCCGTCTGGCAGCAGTGAACAGAACATGCCAGGATCATTTTTGCAGACTCTTCGTTTTCATTTCGGAGAGGTGCAAGCCTTCTGTCTATCTCATTGCCAAGCTTTTCCAGAAAGTGCCTAGCGAACAATCCCTCGTGACATGAATGAATATTTATCCTCAATTTTGGAGTTTGAAGAGGCTGGCATTTCCTCCGTCAGATTTGAGGAAATTTCCGATGCCCTGCACAATCTCACACTGCCCTCCGTAGACCTGGTCGTTGGAATCGGATCTGGTGGCATTGTATTTGCTTCCATGGTCGCGTACAAACTGCAAGTTCCAATGAAAATAGTGTGGATCAGTTACCGCGCACCCGATCATGAACCCCTCTACCCCTCTCCAAGATTATGCGAAACCATCTCCCTTCCACTGGAAATAGAAAACATACTCCTGGTAGACGATGTAGCCGTCTCGGGAAAAACTTTGGAAACGGCAAAGGAGATCTTGGGACTCTTCAAGGTCACAACCCTCGTACTCAAGGGAACTGCCGATATCGTACTCTTTCCCGATATCAAGACCTGTGTGCACTGGCCCTGGAATCCCCCCAAACCAATTGATGAATAAGATGAACCGACGAGACTTTGTTCAGTGGGTCTTGGCTACCGGATCAGCCAAGTTAGTTCAACAACAGGCATCGGGAGACTCTGGAGAACTGCCCAAGCGCACATTTGGCCGTACCAATGAAAAGGTGACAATCCTGGGACTGGGCGGATGGCATATTGGGGAAATGAGCGAACGTGATGCGCAGTTTGCTATTGAAACAGCAATGGAAGGAGGAATCCGTTTCTATGATTCCGCAGAATCCTATCAAAACGGCGGGAGCGAACGCTATCTCGGGAAGTTTCTGGTTCCGAAGTATCGGGACAAGGTCTATTTGATGTCCAAGACAACTGCGAAGACTGCCCGCACAGCCCGTCAACATCTTGGGCAGACATTGAAGCGACTCCAGACAGACCAGCTGGACTTGTGGCAAATGCATGCAGTCACCAGCCCGAAAGATGTGAATCAGCGAATTAATGCAGGAGTCCTTGACATCATGGAACAGGCACTGGTAGAAGGCAAAACTCGTCACATTGGATTCTCCGGGCATACTGACCCAGCGGCGCATCTTCACCTGCTTGGACTGGCAGACATGTTCCATGCTGTCCAGTGTCCCATCAATGTAGCCGACGTAGGCTACAAGAGTTTTGTCAAAACAGTAATGCCAGAACTCGTAGAACAGAATATTGGACTGATTGCCATGAAAACTCTCGCAAACGGGGGCTTCTTTGGAGGCTCCTCACACGGTCAACATGGGAACAGACCACGCGTGATTCCCAATCGTATCTCAATTGAGGAAGCTCTCTATTTTGCATGGTCCCTGCCCGTCAGTGTGATTGTAAGCGGGACGGATGATCTTGAACAGCTGAACGAGAAGATCGCTCTGGCTCGCGCATTTTCCGGTCTGTCAGAAGAGGAGCGAGTGAACCTCATTGAGCGTGTGGCCGACATGGCCGGGCGTGGCGTGGAGTTCTACAAATCCTGACCTGTCCGCTCTGGAAACATGAATGCCCTGAAATACTTTCCCATTTTGTTCCTGCTTGGGGCTTCGGTTCATCTTGCAAATGCCCAGATTGCGGCAACCATTACTGGCATGGTAACCGACAGCACGGGTACGCCGATTGAAGAGGCAAATGTATTCATTGCCTCTTCCATGGTCGGGACAACTACCGATGCAAATGGACGGTATACCCTGCGCGGAATTCCTTTGGGAACCCTGCGGCTCGTGGTATCCCGGATCGGATATGAATCAAGCCATGTTGATCTGTTTCTGCGTAGTGCAGAGGTCTATACACAGGATTTTCAGATTGCGGAAAAGGTGTATGAGCTGGGAGAAGTGACGGTTTCCAGCAATAACCGGAGGTGGCAACGGCAACTGGAACGGTTCACCACCATCTTTATTGGTGAAAGCCCCAATGCCGAAAAGACCGTGATCACAAACCCTCATGTACTGGACTTTTCGGCCGGTGGCGGGGATTTCCGGGCACAGGCCAGCGAGCCTCTGATCATTGAAAACAGAGGACTTGGATACAAACTCACCTATTTCCTGAATGAATTTATCGCAGAACCGAACAGCTGGCGGTGGGACGGTGAGCCGCTCTTCGAACCGCTAGAGCCATCCAGTCCCGAGGAGGCTGCGCACTGGAGTGCCCGGAGAGACTCCGCCTTTTACGGATCGTTCCGACACTTTCTCCTCTCTATCATTAATGATCAGGTGGAGGAGCAGGGATTCAAAATATATTCCCGTCCGGGATCCAATCAGGGTGTCGTGGATCCTCGTGGAGGAGCAGCCGGAGGACAAAACAATCGCTTCCCCGTCAAAGTGTCGGATATTATTCAGCCCGGTCAGAGCGATGATGAGCGTGTCCTGAATTTCGAAGGCTTCATTGATGTGGTTTATACACACGAAGAGGAGAGCGAAGCCTACCTCAAATTGCAGCGGCGCAGAGGACGGGCACAGTTTCAAACCTCAACCATTCGCCTTGATCGCGGACCCACTGTTGTAGACCTCAAGGGGGATACACTGGATCCGTATGGCGTAACCTTCTATGGTGGATACTTTGCCTATGAGCGCACAGGTGATCAGATGCCCAGGGAATTTCGTCCCTGGCTTCAGAGTGAGAACTTTTGAGTGTTTTCTTTTCCTGCTCCTGCTCTTTCCTGGCAGCCTTGTATCCGGTCAGAGTGTCGTGGTTGTCGGGAAAGTAACGGACGCATCCTCCGAGTACCCATTGCGGGATGCTCATGTGTTCATTGCATCATCCCTGATTGGAACAGCCACGGACGATAACGGAAATTTCCTGCTGGACGGTGTCCCGCCAGGAGCTCACCGCGTGGTGGTTACAATGCTCGGCTATGAACCAGCTAGTACAGACACTCTGCTACGCGCCGATAAAACATATGAGCTGAACCTGAGTCTGAACTCCACAACCGTTGAGTTGGACGAAATCGTGGTCAATGCCCGACTGGCTCGCCGGTGGCAAAGACGGCTCAAAAAGTTTACCAGACTCTTCCTGGGAGAGACCAATAACAGTGCACTGACAACCATCCTGAATCCTGAAGTGCTGAGTTTCAGGAGCAGGCTTGGCAGACTTTCTGCAACGGCCAGTGAACCCCTCATCATAGAAAATCGTGCACTGGGGTATCGGCTGCAATACTACCTGAAGGAGTTCTTCTATTATGGAAATACGATCAAGTATGATGGTGATCCATCCTTCACAGAACTTGTCCCGGCGGATACAGCCGAGTGGCAGCTTTGGCAGGTAAACCGGGAGAGTGCTTTCCATGGATCGGAGCGGCATTTTCTTCTCTCACTGATGGCTGGCCGAACACAAGAGGAGGGATTTGAAGTGCATCGCAGGTTTTCCTTTGAACCTAACAGTGCACGATTTAACATGGATCCGACTCAACTTCTGGACCCCGGTCCTACTCCACTTGAGCAACTATTGACATTTTCCGGCATACTGGAAATCACATACACCGGGGAACTGGAAGATGACAGTTTCAAGGACTGGCAACGCCAGCCTGGATGGACACGCCCCGGCTCGCAACGCTCGTTCATGGAACTCAATTCCGGTCCTACACTAATTGATGAATCTGGCGAAGTGATTGACCCTTACGGTGTGATTGTATACGGGTACTACGCCTTTGAGCGTATTGCTGACAAGGTCCCCAAGGAGTATCGTCCACCGAACTGGAATGCCCGTTAATCTGTCAGGGAGACAGGTGTATCATCTTCCCTGATTTGGAAGATCGAATGGCAGCATCCAGAATTTCCATGGTGACCATGCTGATGGAGAGTGACGACAGGCTCCCCTCTGGATCAACCTCTCCCCGCACAACTGCCGCAAGAAATGCAAACGGATCATCGTGAGGACTTTCCAGATCCGGCAGTTGTTTGAATTCTACAGGTTCAGAGCCAGAAACTCCAACCATTCCATCCGTTCGGTTTACAGCATAGATGTAACCGTCTGTCCCATACACATCCATGTCTTTGCGATTGAAGGGCCAGTTCCAAGAGGCCTGAATGATGCCCTGTGCTGACGGGTAGGTGACAATGATGGTGGCCTCATCGTCTACCTGACCATAAGGCGGATCAGGTTTGAAGATTTGCGTCACTGCTGTAACGCTTGTTGGTTGCTGTCCACCCATAAACCAGGTAATCAGATTTGCACCGTAACAGCCAAAGTCTGTGATTGCACCTCCCCCGTTCTTTTCTTCGGTCAGCAGCCAGGAAGAAAACTCTTCTCCGACACCGATTTCAACAGGACCGGGGTGTCCGTCCCGTACAACCATCTTTCGAATATCCCCAATGGAAGCTAGAGATTCCCTGGCATAATGCACGCTTGGATACCATGTCGTTTCATAATTGGTCAACAAATGTATTCCTGCCGAATCTGCCGCTTCCTTCATTTGCTCTGCATGCTCCAGCGAAATTGCCAGCGGCTTTTCCACCATCACATGCACTCCTCGCACGGCTGCAGCCTTGGTTACAGCCAGATGATCATATATGTTAGAGAATACCGTAATCGCTTCGGGTTGCACAGTATCCAGCATCTCTTCAACGGACGGATAGACCATTTCCATATCAAATCCGAATCTGTCGGCCAAGTGCATAGCCAATTCATGATCTGACTCTGCGATGCCGACAACTTCCACGTCTCCCAGTGCTTCGCGGCCCAGTATCCAGCCTACATGCCCATGAACCAGCCCCACAACCCCGATGCGCACTGGTCCAGGTGTATTCACCGAGTCCATAGCAGGCGCAAGGAGTGCTTGAAGCATGAGTATCAAAAGTACTGCCATAAAACCCATTATCAGACTGTATCAGGACAAGAAAGACACAGTAGTGCAATGAACTGGCGGTCAAGCATATTCATCAGTTCCTGGACTGCCTGCTCAACATAATCTCTACTGCAGACTAATGGTTAATCTCCATCGGTTCTACCATGGAGAGACTCCTGCAAAAATATCTCTGTACATGGCCCGATGTTCCTGTAAACACTCTCAGATTGATATTTCTCTGCTATCCGGGATTTTTGCAAGAAACTCTATTATCTCCGTGGATCTTGATCAATTTTCCGCATACAGACACTCTTGGTTCTTACCCGGTTCCTGAGTCATTCCTTGTGTTCCCGTACAAAGTACGCTGGCTTGCAACAAGCGGCATGGACTGGAACTGGACTCAAGGCAACCAAGATCCCACTTCTACGCAAACCCGGAACACCCCGGTACATGTTTCGTACCGGGGTGTTCTATTTCCCCTTCTACCGCTTTGGGCACCTATTCCCTTACTTCACCAAGGTCATGCGTCCGGTCTTTACATGCCGACTTTCCACTCCGGTTGCAATCAGCCGATACAGATAAGTTCCGCTTGCCAGACTGCTCGCATTCAGCTCCACGCTCCGGTTCGCCCCTGCCTCCAGCTCCTGCGCCGGCAACGTGATCACCTCCCGCCCCAGCATGTCTACAATCTGGATCTGCACCTGCGCATTCTCTGGCAGGTCAAACTGGATTCTTGTGCCCGGATTGAACGGGTTCGGATAGTTCCCGTGCAGCGCGAACTCCTTCGGAAGCTCTGCACTCTCCTCCATCCCGGTCACCGTCTGTACCGGGACGATCTCCCCATTCCTGTCCACTCCCAGGATCGTCAGATCCCGTTTCGTCCCGGACAGGTTCAGCACCAGCGTCTGCCCTCCATACCCGTACAGGTCCAGTTCGTAGAACTCCTCTACAGCTCCCTCTGTGGACTTCACCTGCATGACCTGCACCGACGGATCCAGCGAGGCATATCGCCGGGTCTCCTCATCCAGCATCAGGTTCCCCGCCAGGGTCATTACCGGCATCATGGGGTCGGTCGGGTCCATCACCTGCACCCGCGCTGCTCCCAGATCCGCCGATCCGTGCACCAGCCGTACCTCTGCTTTGGTGGCCACCGACGAAGTCATCCGCATGTCCAGCACCTTCAGCTTCGGTTCTGCCAGACTCCCGTGGGCAATCACCACCGTGTTCGTGTTCGGATTCAGGGACAGGGGGCTCGTGATTGCCTGCTCTGCTGGCACTCCCGCCGCCTGGATCTTCAGTTCATGACTGCCTGCTCCTACCGGACGGTAGGCTGTGGCACTGCGGAACTGCATTCCGCTGCCAATTCGGATGTCCCCCAGATGCAGGTCTATCGGGCTTGTCAGTGGCAGGTTGTGGATGAACTGCAGGTTCGTCCGTCCCCCGCTCAGATCGGCCTGGTCAATCGGATTCTCAATCCCGTTCGCCGCAACCCCGAGGATCGCACAGCTCCCCAAGCCAATCCCCTCCTGCGTCAGGTTCACCACTCCGTTCAGGTAGCCGTTCACGGCAAATGATTCCGCATCTGCCTGGGCGGGAACCCGTCCCGCCAGCTGTGCCTTCTCTTTCCACTTGCAATCCCACTGCACGATCCGGAGTCCGCTGGCATCTGCCACATTCCGCAGTCCTGCCGCCGCCAGCCGGATGTTCGTATTCGTGGGCAATGACTCCGCCCCCAGATCCACCTTCCAGAACAGATCCGCATGCACATCCAGCGTCAGACTGCCACCCGCCGTCGGAACCGTGAGGTTCTCCCATTCTGGCATGGTTCCCTCTGGGAGCATGACTGGAGACACGGTCACAGCGGTTGTGTCATTCAGGTCCGAGGGCATCTGCAGAATCAAGGGACGATAGTACGACATATCCCCCTCTTCCCTTCCCACCGGGAACAGATACCCCCCGCTCTTGAAGCCGTCTCCTGCCGTTCCCTGTAACAGGTGCCGAGCGACCGGACCACCAATATACGACTGCCAGGAACCTCGAAGGATGCTGGCCTTGCACTCCTCGTCACTGTCTGCCCCGCACTTGCTCCCTTCCTGTGCCGAACTCCGGCCACGGAGCTCCTGTTCTGCCTGCACATTCTGCACCGTCCAGGTATACATGCTGTCCATCGGCATGCTGTGAATCTTCCCCTGCCGGAGCGTCAGCGTGGCCATCTTCTGCTGCGTGACATCGCTTTTCAGCAGCAGTCCCTTGGCATTGTTCACCACCACACTGTGCAGTGCCGTCGTGTCCCCGGTCATTACCTCCTGCACCTCCTCGCCTTTGAACTCCACCTGCACATCCAGATCCCCCTTTTTCGCAAAGTGGAAGTCCCCGTGCACCACCAGAACCGGAATCTTGATGCTTCCGAAGGTAGACCTCTTGTACCGGGACGCATCCGATGCCACCAGAAAGTCACCCATCACCGTCTTTGTCGTCATCGGATGCAAGGTGACCCCCGACAAAACCGTGTCCGCACTCACCAGACTCCCCATGCGCTGCGTGAAGTTTCCCTTGATCAGCACATTTCGCCGGACATCATCGCTACTCCATTGCAGGCTCAGACCACCCGTATCACGGAGAGTCAGATTCCCCTGGAAGGTAAGACTGTCAGAAGTGTACGGAAACAGCGTCGCCGAACGAAGTTCAACATCCTTCGTGATCGTCACCTTCTTGCCCCCCGTATCCACATACCCCTGCATGGCCGACAGACTGTCCAGCACCAGGGTCTGCTCCGTATCTTTGGTCAACAGACGCACGATCCCATCCTGGTTCCCGGTTCTAGGGGTCTTCGTCCCGTCAAACATCACCGTGCCGAGTTTACTGGCGGGACCAATACTGGTTTCCTTGCTTCCTTTCGGGACCATGATCTTTCCCGTCAGGCTCCCGTGCAGCTCCAGTTTTACATCCGGTCGGGCAATACCTTTCAAATTCTTCCCCCTCGTGGTGGCCGGACCCAGCAGCAGCGTCCCGTCTCCCAGATCCACCATCGCGTCTTTCGCAATGCTCACCTGAGCGGTATTGTGGGCATACGCTCCCTGCAGCACCCGGCTCAGTACATGCAGGTCCCCGCCCCCGGTCATCAGTTTGCTCTTGCCACTCACCGTCACCTTGCCATGCACCCTCACATCCTGCCCCCTGGTATGCAGTTCGCCCGCCGCCACCTCCACACTGTACCGGTTCACCTGCGCGAGGGCATCTTGGGCATTTGTACCGCTCGCGGTACGATGCAGCGTAGAGGCACCCACCGTCAGTATTCCGTCCACCGTCAGCTTCCCTTTGGTGACCATCAGCTTTCCAGGCAGCGAGCGACTGCCCGGTGCCATGATCTCCGCCTTTGCATGATCCACGATCACATCCCGCGGATCGAACCATTCCAGATCCCCCTCCGTCATCTCCCGCTTGCCTGGGGTGATGTATTTCAGAAGATAGCGATCATCCACATTGGCCTCCTTTGCCCTGTCCGTGGAGAGGCTCCCCGGATCATTCGCATCCTTCCGCAGCATTCCGTTCTGTACGGTGATCTGCTCCGTCACATGCAAGGTCGAATCCGCCGTGCTCCCGGCATCCACCAGCGACAGCGTGCCACTGCACAGCCCCAGATTTTTTGTCTTGATCACCTCCTCCAGACGCAATTCCCCGCTCCCGACCTGAACAGACAGGGCCTCCAGCATCGGTTGCAGGGCAGCCTTCTTCACCAGATCGGTGTTTCGGCTCCCGTACGTCAATCTCTTGATTGCAGATGTCTCATTCAGCTCCCCGCTGAGTTCCCCCTGCAGAATCAGGGATTCCTCCACCGTCACATCCTTGTTCGCCGTCAGTTCCGCATCAGAACCTACATGAAGCGTCTTCACCGTCAGCGGCCCTCTCCCCGATTCCACCCGCAGATCTCCGAGGGTCACCAGGGCCCCCAGTGTGAGCCCAAGCGTGGCATTGCCGATCACAACGCTCTCTCCGGCATCTGTGAGCACCAAGTGATTCCCGAAGGCCAGCGAGGTATCGTTCGACGTGCACATCCCATCCACATTGGAAGTGGCCGGATACGCCATCCCGAGACTCCTGCCCCCGGCAGCCAGATCCAGACCCACCCGCAGGCTGTGGGCCGTTCGGCGAATAGCACCACTGACCGTCTTTGCGTCCGAATCCAGGTACACCCGCCCCTTGCCTCCGAAACTCACCGTATCCTCCACCACTAGGCTCCCGCCGACAGACGATACCAGAGGGAGATCCGCCTTGGCATCATCCTGGACCAGCGGGGCTATGAACACCACCCGCGGAGCACACCGTGAGGTGGCTTTGGTCGTCGCTGTGACCGTTTCTGTGAGCGTGCTGGAGTACACATTCAGATCTCCTGCAATCGTTGATGCGCCTTCAAACTGCACTCCGGGAATATGATAGGTTCCGATATCATAGTCCCAGTTATCTCTTCTTCTGGCATTTGAGTATTCGCAGATCCACTTGTTGTCAGAAAGCTGCCAGCCAGGTCGAACCCCGGAATCTGCGGCGATATTCGCCTCGCCATAGTCAGCCGTATTGGTGTAGGGAGTCCCGCCGTCCCGCAAAATCACATCCCCCTGGATGGTCACCGTCTTTTCAAACACAATCCGGGCATCGTTCCATTGTGCCACATCCCCATTTACGATCACATCCTCCCGAAAAACGATATCCGTTGTAACCTTTGCCTGGGTATGAACATCGTTCTGTATGCTTCCAGAGGCTGTGACCGGACCGACTCGCTTCAGCTCCACACAGAGATTGCTCGTGGCAATTGCGAAGATCCCGGACGGAATTGTCCCCTTGCCCCGAATCCGTTTGCAATCACTTGTATCAAAACCACCAGAACGAGGCCGATACAAAGTACTCCTGAGAAATGGACCATTCCTCCGGCTGCCGTCTCCAGTGCTACTAGTATTCAGAAACGCAATCCGAAGGGGGTGCCTTGTCCCTTTCGTCACATCTTCAATCGTTCCCTCCACAAGCATCTCCTTCCGGAGGTGCACCACCAGATCCACACCGTTAATACGCAAGGTGGCTCCGCTATGAACGGTCATTGTGATATCGTTTGTTGACCCTCCCACCCGGAACTCACTTGTCTTTCCTGCTTTCGTCCCTCCTTTCAGAGTAAAACTCTTGGAGACCACCAGTAGAGGAAGCCGAACGCTCTCTCCATCGGGAATGGTCAGGGTACCGGTCACCGCAATCCGCTCCTCCGATTTATCCTCAATCAAGACAAACGTTTCTGTCCTGCTCCCTGCGCTCAGTGTGACATCTGCAAACTGGACGCTTGCGTTCGGATCCAGTTGAAACTGCCCTTCCGGGGCAATCGTAAAGATGCCTGTGAACTGGATTGTTCCCTTCACGCGAGTGGTATCCCCCTGCACATAGGTCCCGAAAATGAGTTCCAAGTTCAGAGCAGTCGTGGGGGCAGCCAGTGTGACGCTCTCACCTGCCCGGCGAACCCGGATCAGGAATACATCCCCATCATCGTTGTCTGGCACAGCAAAAGCACGTTCCAGTGTGCACGGTTCATTGACATCACTGCATCTCCCCGTCGTCTTTCCGTTGGCCGGGTCTATGTAAAGCGTCCTCTGTGCGAAGGCACCGGAGTTTGTAAAAAGAAGCGTCAGGAGGAGAACTCCTGCCCCCCCCCAATTTTTGTAGATGTTTCATAGGTTTGTTTGTTGGTGAAAAGTGTTTAGTGTGTGATCAGACCGCAACTCATGCGGTCCTTTCCTGACTATACACATCAGGCAGGCAATATGACTAATAGAGCACTCTTGCAAAAATAGCAATTTACGGATCTATCCCGCTTCCAAGGCTCAGTTTCCCCTGATTTTTGCCAGGTTCAGGATTCTTTTTCAGAACCAAGAAGCTTTTTCTCGGAGGGTGCGTTTCACTGGACAACGAACTTACAGAGATGTGTATGCTTCCCTTAAATCGAATCAAACAGTTTACGCTTGCCTGTCAGGAGAAGATCATTCAGAAAATTCAAAGTTCCATCCAGTATCCGGTCAGAATTCAACGGCCAAAAAATCTTTTACAAGAGAATCTCGCCGAATAATATACACAGCAGGCGGGCAGCATACGCATACTTACTCCCCCTCATGCTTTCTAGGCTTCACCTTCTGCACGATTTATTCGGGAAAAGTCTGGGGGCTGACAAGAGCGAGTACTGAGATCATGAGAAAACACTGAAAAGAAGGCTCCATGCCCCACATTCACAGGCGTTGCAGTCACCTCCCTCCATCAACACTCCGATATGCCTGAATCAGTGCCTGCTCTCCCTCTTGTCCAGGGTGCATGTTCCCGTGCTCCATGCCTAAAATTCCTGCAAACCCCTTCCTCCGTATATGGGAGAAGACATTCCTGTAATTGATTTCGCCAGTTGTCGGCTCTTTACGTCCAGGATTGTCACCGATCTGGAAGTAGGCAATCTCATCCCACGAAGCATCAATATTCGGAATCAGGTTTCCCTCCGTAATTTGCTGATGATACAGGTCATTCAAGATTTTGCAGGCAGGGCTGTCTACCGAGCGGCAAATTTCATATGCCTGCGAAATCTTCGTCAGAAAAAGACCGGGATGATTGTGCGGATTCAGCGGCTCCAGGACCATGACCAGACCATGGGGTTCCAGAATGTCGCAGGCACGGCGCAGACTTTCCATCACATGCGCCGTCTGGTATCCCATATCAAGTCGGAGATCAACAAATCCGGGGACGACAGTCATCCAAGTCGCGTTCACGCGTTTGGCAACTTCTACGGATTGCCTGATCTCTATGAGGAATTGCTCTCTGTGATCTGCATTTCCACTGGCAAGATTGGGTTCGTTCCAGAAAATCGTATGCGCTACAAAAACCCCCATCCGCATATTGCGCTGGGCCATTGCACTTGCAATCCGATCCTGCGTAGTCTTGTTTCGCCCCTTCATGCCGTTATCTTCCCATGCGGTAAAACCCTGATCCGCAGCGAAGTGTAGCTGATCCACAAGGTCATCCCCCGCACTGTACCGGAACATCCCGAAATGCGGAGCATAGTGCATAGAAAAGCCCTTTTGACCTCCCGCCACGAAAGTACAACCCAGATTCGCTGTTCCTGCACTGAAAAGAGACATCACAGGCAGAAATTCTCTCCGTGTCATATTTCCGAATCCGGGTACCTGATGGATGGTTGAGAATCACACATCGCAGAGATGTACCGCATCTCGTAACGAAATCATTGGTGTTCGAGTCGGGATAAACTCCTGCCCTACATACCCTGTGTATCCCGTCTCTACAATCGCTCGCATGATTGCGGGATAGTTCAGTTCCTGGGTTTCGTCGATCTCATTCCGACCGGGATTGCCTCCGGTATGATAGTGACCAATGTATTGATGATTCTCTCTAATGGTGCGGATGACATCTCCTTCCATCACCTGCATATGATAGATGTCATAAAGCAGCTTGAATCGCTCAGAACCAACCTGTTTGCATAGCTCAACACCCCAGCTTGTGTAATCACACATGTAGTCAGGATGACTGACCTTGCTGTTCAGCAGTTCCATGCACACGGTGATTTCATATTCTTCTGCCACTGGAATGATACCCCTAAGCCCCCGGACGCAGTTCTCAAGCCCTCTGGCATCTTCCATGCCGCGCCTGTTCCCGGAAAAACAGATCACACGCTCATAGCCAGCCTCTGCGACTTCTTGAATCCGCTCCCTGTACATGGGGATGAGCCATTCATGATTGGCAGGCTCATTAAAGCCATCCGTCAGGCGATCTTTGCCATCTATGATTGGCCCCATGGGCATGGCACACACCAGACCATATTTTTCCAGAACTTTCCATTCCCTAGGTTCCAGCAGTTCCACGGATTTTATCCCCATAGTGGCGGCAGCCTGCGCCAACTCTTCCACTGAATAATCAGGATAACACCACTTGCAGACACTGTGATTCACACGCCCCCGTAAATGTGACTTCGGAACCGCCCCCAGCAAACCGGCACCTGCCAGCCCCGTCAGTCCCGTTTCTATAAAGGATCTGCGTTTCATGTGCGTCCAAACAGGAGTACGGAAGAGGTTTTATTTGGTCGGCAGGATATTATCCATGCGTCCGGCCAGTTCTTCCATACGGGCACGGTTTCCACCTGCAACCTCTGCGGTTGCCCATCCTTCGTAGCCAATGTCTGCGAGAGCCTGATTCACCGCTGGCCAGTCACAGTCTCCCTCGCCCAAGGGGACATTAAAGCCTGCAAATGGCCCCTCACTATCTCCCTTTGACCTGCTGTATTCCTTGATATCAAGCTTCATAATGCGATGTCCAAGAATGCGAACCCACTGCTCTGGCCAGCCATAGGTGACCACATTTCCTACATCAAAATACCAACCTGTGTGATCACTCTCGAATTCGTCCACATACCGCGCACACTCCAGCGGACTCAGCAGGAACTTGTTCCAGACATTTTCGAATGCAATTTTGATCCCGTGTTCCACCGCCATCGGAAGTGCTTTGCGTATTTCAGCCTGTGAACGAGTGTAGGCATCTGCATAGGAGACCTGTTTGTTCACGACGGCTGGCACGAGAAGAACGGTAGATGCTCCATATGCATGTGCATCCCGGATGGCCGTCATTAACCCGCTTAGTCCGGCTTCCCTGACACTCGGATCAGGATCCGAGAGAGGCTGATTCCAGTGCACGGAGTCAACCACACCATGAATTGGCAGTCCCGTGGCATCCCGTGCAGCGATCACCTCGTCTGTGTCCAAGTCATTCGGACTGCTCATTTCCACTCCGTCAAATCCCAAGTTCTTGAGCATCTGAAATTTTTCTGCAATGGACAGATCCGGCTCCTGCACCATGTCAAATTTCACCGCCTTGCGAATGGTGGCTTGGCCTGTCTGGCAAAAAATGCGGCTGCTTCCCATGGTGATTCCTGCAGTGCCTAGTGCACCTGCGAGCAGAAACTTTCTTCTGTTCATGATTTCTATTGGCTTTGGGCTGTTGTAGATGCGGAGCGAGAGAGTTTCGTAACTCCCGGAATGGGAACCTCTGGAAACGGTAATTCTCCAAAAGCAAGCTTTTTGGGGACCAGATCCAGTCCAGATGCCATAAGCTCATCCCAACTCGTCTGATGGCCCGTATAGGCACTCTCACGCCCCAGTACGGCCGTAAGCGTACTCTCTGCGATCTGGATTGCCTCGTTGACAGGTTTGTTTTCCCGAATCGCCTGAATGAGATCGGTGTGTTCCTGCACATATCCATTCCCCCCGGGTTCGGGCATCTCATACAATACGCTCCCGTCATGGGATCGAATTTTTGAGTTCTGTGGGTTCAAGTCAGCAATTCCCTTGGTCCCAACTACACGGTTGGTGACACGGTTGGTGACTCCCCGGTGCTGCCTGCACTTTGCTTCTACAACGACACTTCCCGGATAGACATACTCCACACTGAAGTGATCATAAATATGTCCGTACTCGGGGCCCGTTCTTGCAATTCTTCCGCCCATGGCAATTGCGCTTTCCGGGTGTCCCTGGAACACCCAGTTGATTACATCAAGGTTATGCACAAATTGCTCTACGATGTGATCTCCACCGAGCCAGGTGAAGTAGTACCAGTTCCGACACTGCCATTCCATATCACTCATCCCCGCTTTGCGTTCACGCAGCCAGATGGGACCTGTCATGTAATATTCCTGCGCAGCCACGATCTCACCGATCATCCCGTCATGGATCCGCTTGATGGCCTCCACAAAGCTGGGTTGCCGGCGATAAAGAGTTCCTGCCACGACTGAAAGCCCTTTTTGTGCAGCAATTCTGCCAGCTCCCATAATTTCCAGTGATCCTGCGACATCTACACTGACGGGCTTTTCCATAAAGACATGTTTCCCGGCATTGACGGCAGCCGTAAAATGTGCTGGCCGAAACCCGGGCGGTGTAGCCAAGATCACCATATCTACGTCACTGTTGATCACATGCTGATAGGCATCAAAACCGACAAACGCATGCGCATCATCCACTTTGTAGGCATCCCCAATCTCCTGCTTTAGTCCCTTTCTGGATGCATCCAGGCGATCTTCGAACAGATCTCCCATCGCAACGATTTCTACCTGCTCACTGGATATCACAGCATCTCTTGCCGCACCTGTACCTCGGCCACCGCATCCAATAACACCTACCCGCAATACATCGCTGCCATTGGCATACGCAAAGTTCCCCGAAGTCATGAGCCCCAGTGTGCCGGCAGCGGTTACCTTCACGAAGTTTCTTCTGGTGATTTCATTCTGTTCCATAAGAATAATTGATTAGTTATGAATGATGGTTACAAATATACGCCTATTCGAATAAATTTCGGGACTTTCAAGCAAACTGTAAAACGCGTTTACAACAGTTTGTGATCTGTCTCCTGAACGAATTCTCCCCCGCAACCCACCGGCCGGAAACTCGTGTCTCCGTTTCATGCTGATTACTCCCCAAATTTTCCCGTGTCAATTTGACGTACTTCCTTATCTTCGTGTTCCACCACTCGAATACTCAGAAGATCCTGGTTTTTGGATCCAAAAACAACCTTCTGCCAGTCCATAACACTGTAAGCGGAAGCCCACGCATCGGCTAACATCGCACTCGGCGCAATCACAGCAACTTTCCTCTCGTGAGTTACTCCGTACCCGGTCTCAGGATTGACAATATGAGAGTATCTCACTCCCTTGTGCTCAAGATATTGATATGTATCTCCAGAAACCGCGATTCCACAGTTGGTCAGAAGAAGTATTTCTGTGTCTGTCTTGCCTTCAAATACCTCAATATGCCAACCGTCTGTATTGGGGGGTGCTTCCCCCAAAGCAATATCCCCACCTACATCCACAGCAGAGTTGGGGAATCCTCCCCGTACAAGTACCCTAAATGCCTGGTCTGCTACATATCCCTTTGCGATCCCGCCAAGATCAAGCCGCATATTTTTCTTCTCCAGGCTAGTGGTTTTATCATCGTCATTCAGTTGCAAAAACTCAAATCCAACAACAGCCATTGCTTCCTGCAAATCAACAGAATCTGGAAGTACATTCCGCCGCATCGCTCTCCTCCACAGAAGGGTAAGTGGACCTACGGTCACATCAAAAGCTCCCTCCGACAAGCGGGAAATTTTTTGGGCTGTGGAGAGAACATTCCACAAATCCTCCGAGACTGAGACAAGCCGATTATTCGTGCTGGAAAGACGGTTAAGTTCACTCTCAACCAGATAATCACTCAGCAGGTTGTTCAGCTCCATGATTCTGTCAAAGGCTGATTCAGCCGCTTCTGTTGCGACCAGTGAATCTGTCGCATAAAGTACAATACGAACATCTGTCCCCATCAGGGGCCTTGTGAACGCAAACCGCAAACTGTCTTGGCCACACGCACTGCTGGCCAAGAACACCGACACGATGAGTATAGCTCCCAAACTTTGGGGCGATTTCATTTTAGCGTGGAGACATTCACATACATTCAGTGAATCACCGATCCTGACGGCATGGTGTGATCCAGTGTTCCGTTTCCGGGCAACCAGCACACTGAACAGGATCGTTACTCAACTCTCCTTACCCGGCACAGTCTCATGTAATTGCTCCCCAGAGTACCTTTTCCCTTGCGATGGTCCTGATGTCTTGCAATCTAATGGTGCAAATCTGCAAGTTTGTAATTTGTGCTTTTGGACTTTCAGCCTGTCTTCTCATCTCTTGAATGATGCACATGAATTCGACCACTCCCAATGGTAGACAAATCAACCAGTCTCCTATACCATGCAAGACGATGCTTGAGGTCACTGCTACGATCCAGTTCATCACTGATCTCACGCAAAAACTCCGTACGCTTATTCTCAGCCAGCAATACAAACGCTGCCTTTGTCAGATCAATGATATCAATCTGATTAATGTTTAGTCCTGACGGCCATACCTGATGCGCAAATCTTTGAATTTCATCACTGTCAGCATCTTTAAGATTCGGAGAGACAAAGAGAAGGTTATACACAGGCCTCTCTGATTTCTGCGCTTTTACTGTTGAGGTACGTACATCAGCCAAGGTTAAATCTCTGTCTTTTACCTCAATAGCCAATGCTATTTCACCATCTTGATCATAGCACATCAGACCCCCAGGCACTCCAGCTTGTGAATCTGCTTCATTCACTTTCTGAGATTTCACCTGTCCGAATATTGAAAAAGCCCGCCCAAGAACATTCATCAACGAAACAGCCACAGCCAAGGGGCGGAAACCTCCGCTCGCTTCATCCAGATATTCTTCCAGCAATACAAGCATTCGCGGGAGGCTCACTCTTGCTGGTATCTGATAACTGATGGAGTGTCTTATAAGTCTCGCCACGCCAGACAATCATCAAATACTCTTTTCAAGTATTTTTGATCAACTTCATTCAATGATCACGATATTTACGTCTATCCAAATCAACATTCAGCCTCGGTCTGCGCAATGGATGGCTTACATAAGGGTCTTGGCTACTCCCTAAAACATTATGATTCCCTGACACCCAAGGCATAACAACCTTGTTGCAAAAACTGCGGGCATCCCACGCCAGAGGGTCTTTTTCATCGCCCTCCTGGATGTGTAAAAGCCCCCTTCTCCCATCAGCAATTTTCCCTAGAATCTGGGTTATGAGAGCATATCTGACAGACAAGACATCGGCGTTGACCAGTGCATCTATTTCAGCATCTTCATTGCGAAAATCACTGTTGAGTGCCCATTCCCAACGCTGGTTAAGGGGGTTATAAAAGAAACTGTAGCAAATACGGGAGAAGTCGGTTTAAGTGGGCATACACACAACGTACAGAGAGGAAACTATGCCCAGAAAAGGCCCGGGAAAGTCCCATCGCAAGAGTATTGCAATCACAGACTTGTTTCGCCTGTTCCCAGATGAGCAATCGGCTACGAAATGGTGTGAAGATGTTATTTGAAAGGATGGGCGCACATGTCCGAAATGTGGCAAATCGGATACGTAGTGTCTGTCCGAAAATTCACAGCAACCCCAAATACGGGGGATTCCAGAGGTATTTTGCCCCACAGCGTCATGTATGGCGCGATTCAGATGCTCGTTCGCTATGAGAGACTCGGGGAAATCTTACACGAAGATTGCGTGTTTATGGACGCTGTTCGGGGATTTCATGCTCCAGTCCGCTAAAGGGCTTCCATCTTCTCCAAGAAAAATACCCCAAAATATCTCCAAAAACTCCTCATATGCTCTCGAAACGGCATATATTGGCGATATTCTGAATTTTCGGACAGACACTACGTATGCAGTAAAATGGAATGACAATGGCATGCCGATGCCGGGGATGCCAGAGGTACTTCTCAGTGAAAACAGGGACGGTAATGGCTTCCAGCAAGCTGTCTCTTCAACTGTGGGCGATTGCTCTTTATCTGGAAATGTCCTCCCTGACAGGCGTGTCCAGCATGAAGCTGCATCGGGATCTGGGAATCAGTCAGAATACCGCCTGGCACTTGCTCCACAAGATTCGGACCGGTTTCCCCGAAGCCGACAGGGAGGCGTTCCAGTCTGCGGTAGAAGTGGATGAGATGTACATTGGTGGAAAGGAGAAGAACAAGCATAGAGACAAAAAGCGGAACTCTGGACTAGGGGCTGTCGTGGGAGCGAAGGATCGCGAGAGCAATCAGCTCCGTGCCAGGGTGGTCGAAAGTACCACCAAGCCCGTATTGCAGGAGTTTGTGAACGATACTCGCGGAGAGAATGTGCCGGTCTTCACAGATGAACACAGATCGTATCAGGGATTGAGTAACCACACTGTCGTCTGTCACAGTGCAGAAGAGTGGACGGTCCCCACGTTTATCTCGGAGATGGCCCATACGAACGGGAGCGAATCCTTCTGGGCCAGTTTCAAGCGGGCGTATGGGGAAACCTACATTCAACTCAGCAAGAAGCATTTGCACCGCTATATCCAGCAATTCGCGGGAAAACATAACTGGTGACCACTGGACACCATGGACCAGCTGATTCTACTAGCACAGAATTTAGCAGGCAAGAAATTGAGGTGGATGGACTTAAACGGGACAAAGTAGCTCGTAATGTTTTTAGTGTCTTCCACTATATTTATGGAAGACCCTTTTTTGGTGGGAATGGTGCCAATAAACCACGAACTATCCTATGCGGGGGATTCCTTTATATTTGATACTCGCCTCGCGAGGAGAATCCCCGCCTGATTCTGGTATACCCATACTCATAAAGGAACACTGCCTGAAGATACGTAACCTCGTCTTTCACGTTGTGTTTGCATTAAACATCCTTGAACTGATCTGGCTATTGCATGGTATGCACCTCATTTTGGGCAATCCTTGCCAATCGAAATATCCACCCAGTCGGGTTCGTTTCCAGTCACATACATAAAGTACGCATTCCAAAACTCTTCGTACTCTGGGGCGGATTGCGCATTTCCCCCCTCGGTAGAACATCGGTTCAACTTAAAGATGACGGATGTAGACCCCTGCAGATTCTCAGGAAGTCCCCACTGCCGCCTGATCTGGTTACGAACGGCACTGAACTGCGGGATGTTGTTTGGTGGGTAGAAGGATCCCCAACCCGAATTCTCCAGCATATCCGACATGATCCAAAGTATGCAGCTGGTTTTGCACGGCTTTACCTGAGGCAATGCTAACGACCTGAGTATGTAGGACTTTCTGGTCGGCGGTCTCCGTACCAAGCTATCAATGGTTGATTCAATTGCGTATCTTGCAAGGAGCGAATCCTGTTCCAATGACTTGCAAGGCCACTGGTACCAAGGGCAAGTTCTGCGGGGAAATGTATGGCGGACTGCCAAGCTGTCTGTCTTTTCTGGTGTTTCCGTTTCCCGTACCTGTGACAGGATGATAGTATGTTTGATTTTTCGGGACAGTGCAGGGGTGGCATATAGTCTGTCCAGTAGCCTGTTCTTTACTTCACGGACTTGATAGGCATCCAGTACATCGGAGTGGTCCACGACTATCCTGACAGTAGCCCCACCATTTTTTTCTTTGCAACCAAACACGCCCGCAATCACAATGGACAGGATTGCCATGTAAGGAATTGTCGTCATGCCTCGTCGTCTTTTTTGTTAGCTAGACCAGTATAGATTTCCACGATTTCAATGAACCTTCTGTACTGCTCGTCAAGGTATGGGATTTGTTCCCGGTCTTTCTCCTGTATCCTCTCTGCATCCTTTTTACTGATCAGCATATAATCCCCGATCTTGTTCGGCACATAGTCTGGGATGCTCCATTCTTCCTCCCAGTCTTCATCCCATTCTGGGGGGTATGGCTCGGGATTCTTGTCTCCCCATCCCCGCTTCTTTGCGTCCCGCCAGACGCGTATGGCATGCCTGCATTCGTTGTGCACTATCGCAGAATTTTCCTTCAGCTTGCCGTGCGATGCGAACAGATTGGAGGTGCAATCCTTGCCTCTGTTCCACGCATCCATTACCCCGTGACTAAGTTTATGTGCAGCAGCGTTCCTGTACTTTTTCAACCCGGACTTGGTATCATCAGACACAGATTTTCTGATGACAATGGTTTGTTGCCATTCCTCGTACACATGCCGATGTCCCGGATACCCCGGATACAGGTCCTCCCACTTGTGAACAGCAATGACAATGAACAGGATACCCAGCAGGAAGAAGACGTAGGATGTGAAACCGTGCAAAATCACTACGCGGGAGTATAGCAGACACCATGCTTCCGCGTTTGGATCAGTTTTCGCATAGTCCCCAGGTACTCCTTCAGGGGTGGGGAGCTCTCGGTAACACCTCTCCCCCTCTTCAGGGAATGTCTCGGGGAGAGCATCCCTATAATGAGCAGTCGCCAAGTTTGCCAAAACAGCAAGTACGGCAAAAACTATCAGCAAGGGACGGGACCCACCCGGTTGGTGTCTGCTTGCACATTTGATGTATCTCATACATTGCCAGATACACCATCCGAAGAAGACGACATTGACCAAGCTAATCAGGATGGCGAAAGCCCACGAGGTAAGTGCGCTTCCGCCTGCGTCCATAAAAGCTAGCCCATTCAACACAGACTCGAGAACGACCATTGCAACGAGTATCCGCCAAGCGGTGGCGGGGTTCTTCTTGAACTTCTCCTTGAGGTGTCTCGTGTTTTCGTTGGTAATCCCATGATCTTCAATGAATTTACTGTATGCTCTTTTGGTCGCGATCACCTTCTCTTTTTTTAAGATCAGATCTGCCTTGTTTTCCGCGATACAGTTCTCCATCGCCCCCGTTGCTTCCTTGGCATACGGAGAAAGTTCGGATACCTTGGTATCTGCAGTGACACTTTCGGGAAGTGCCAGTACCCGGTGATCCCCCTCCAGTGCAGGCCGCTCAATGCTTTCTTTCTCCTGATCGTAATTCTTCACTACACGGACATGCAGACCCTCGTATCGCCCTCTGAGTACTCTTTCCTTCCCGTCGAGACTTATGGCCTGTTCAGAAGCAACCTCAGGAATCTTGCTCAATTTTATCCCAACCTCCACTCCGTCCGTCTCTAGTGCATCCAGCCCGATTTGTGAGTCTCTGCGTAACTCTTTCAGTTCGTGAAGCAGATCAAATACCCCCTCTTTCTGCCACGAGCCACCATGAATGGGAACTACATCCCTGTCCAAGGTATCTTCTGGGTCATCCGAAAAATTGGGGGGGGGGCAAAAGAGTGTTTATTGGACATGTTGAATAGAGAGGATAAGAATTGGGGAATGCTGGAAAAGAAACTTCTCATGTCGTGAATGTACTATTTACAGCTGATAAAAGAGTCGAGACCGGATGGCACAGCACCCCGCTGAATGATGTGCTATGCTCAATAAAGTTCTGCAAATATACAACATTGAGAGCGAATCAATCACTTTGTCGGCAAATCTTTATACTTGCTCATACACATTGGCTCCCTGTTTCGAAGCGTAATTCCTGCATAACAGCCTCTTTCAGAGCACCACGCTTACACCCGGAGTCGGAATTTCATAGCGACCCTCAGAATCTGGCAAAACAGGAGGATCAGCATCCCACGCAAACCTTTCTGGCATGAGGTCCAGCTCACTGGCCATTGCCTCATCCCAGGTGATGACCTTTCCTGAGTAAGTCGCCATCCGACCCAGAATGGCACTCATCGTTGCAATTGCTCCATTCTCTGCATCTGCATACTTGAATTCGCCAGCATTTATGGCGGCAAACAACTCGTCCTGCTCCACCTGATAGGGATTCGGATCGTCTGTACCATCATATTTCAGGATCGTCTCGCCTGACGCATGATAGAGTTCACCCGGAGAGGGGGCATGCCCCGATGTCCCGTGAAATGCCTCCGAAACTCTGTTCATACAACCTTCGATATGCCTGCACTGACTCATAATGCGAGTTCCGTCCGCATATTCAAACTCCACAAAGTGGTGATCATAAATCTCACCGTGATCCGGGCCTGTACGAACTTGGCGACCACCCTGCCCCTGCGCCTTGACGGGATGCGCCTGCTTGACCCAGTTTCCCACATCAATATTGTGAATGTGTTGTTCCACGATATGGTCTCCACAAAGCCAGTTGAAGTAATACCAGTTCCGCATCTGGTATTCCATCTCCGTGAGAGGGCGGCCTGCCTTCTCTTCATACTCCGCGCGCGACCGAACCCAGACTCCACCACCGTTCCAGTAGACACGACCATAAATGATGTCTCCGATTGCGCCCCCATGAATTTGTTCAACCCACTCGCGATATCCGGTCTGATAACGGCGCTGCAGTCCAACAACGACATTCAATTGCTTTTCTTTCGCCTTTTCTGCGGCTGCCAGGACTCGTCGAATCCCTGGCACATCCGTTGCGACCGGCTTTTCCATGAAGATTTGCTTCCCCGCTTCAACCGCGGCTTCAAAGTGCAAGGGGCGAAACGCAGGAGGCGTTGTTAAAATCACGACATCTGAGGCTGCAATGACTTCCTGATACCCGTCAAATCCGTCAAAACGCCTCTCGGCAGGTACATCAATCCTTTGAATGACATCCGGTGTGATTTCATCGGCTTCCTCCGGCTCCGTCATGTTTTTATAACTCTCTTCAATGCGATCAGCAAACGCATCGGCCATGGCCACCAATTTGGTATTTGGGGCTGCCAGCAGTGTCCGGAGTGCAGTACCTGTCCCCTGCCCTCCACAGCCGATCAACCCTACCTTGATCGTATCATCTACGCCATAGAAAGCATTCGCTCCCAATGGAAATTTACTGGCAAGCGTAGTGCCGACAACAGCAGCCACTCCACTTCTTACAAACTCACGACGATTAAAAGGATGCGTCTTCTTGCTCATTGCTTGATGGGAAAATTCTCCCGAATTTAACAAATCTCTCGGAATTATCATACACCAAGTGCATTTGCCCAGAACTCCTGCTGCTCGTCTGCGGTTGGCTGAATGAATGGACGAACAATTCTAAATCCAACGAATGGGGAATCTGTATTCCACCACATGGATCTGGGAATTTGCGGGTCACGCCGCTTCCAGTCCAGATCAGACCTGAGTCTGGCTCCGCAACGCAATGCCTCTGGAGAATCATCATATGCCCCACCTCTGACCGTACGGGGATGCAATCTCGTGGGCCGATTCCATGGATCTTTAGAGGAGGACTCGCTGAGCTCTCCATAGAACCCGTCACTATACTCATCCAGGGTCCACTCAGCTACATTCCCGTGCATGTCATGGATTCCCCACCGATTGGCGGGCTTCTCTCCGACTTTCTGGAAAGTCTCATCGCTATTGCCGTAGTACCACGCATAGAGATCAAGCGAGTCTGCTACTTCGCCAAAACTGAATGCGGATGATGCACCCGCACGGCAGGCGTACTCCCATTCGGCTTCTGTTGGAAGCCTGTAAAACACACCTGTTTTGGTGGAAAGCCAGTACGCATACTGGAGGGCACT
Organism: Rhodothermales bacterium; assembly: GCA_965203305.1. Classification (GTDB taxonomy): domain Bacteria; phylum Bacteroidota; class Rhodothermia; order Rhodothermales; family Bin80; genus Bin80. The sequence goes on from OZ241874.1 coordinate 2,168,992, forward strand.
CCACTGCGTCATGCCAACTGCCGGGTATCCATTCGTGCCCATACTGTGGGCAGGATCCTCGTATGGCGGGCTTGGACGTGCAATCAGGTCCGGCTCAAACTCAACACCCGGTCCGCCTTCTGGACTATCGCGTTCCAGACTGGAAAAGAGAAGAAATTCATCGTAGGTAACTTCATGGATTCCTATGTAGAACGGTGACACTACAACTTCACGCTGCGGCCCCTCATCTTCATCCCTCCCTTTTTCACCTTCAGGAGTTCCCATCAAAAATGATCCTCCCTCCAGTCCAACCATTGTAAAGTATACCTCAGTCCCAGGAATGGTATCTGTAATTGTTTCCAAATGGGACTGTGCGATTCCCTCACTGGCCCCAAGGCAGATGCACGGGAGCAGAACAGCAAGGATCCTAATTCGCAAACGCTGCATCAAAGGCCGCTTCCGATGGCTTGAAGTCCACACCTTTAACGAGCAGACAGGATTCTGACGCTCCGGCCTCGCGATCCATGCCAATATCCTCCCATTCAATGGAGAGCGGGCCGCTGTAGTTGGCCCGGTTCAGGGCACGGATGATCTCCTCAAAATCAATACACCCGCGACCAATGGAGCGAAAATCCCAGTACCGCCCGGAAGTCCCGAACTCGGTATGTCCACCGAATACTCCCGCCTCCGTCAGACGGTCCGACCACCAGACATCCTTCATGTGAACATGATAGATTCGATCTGAAAAGCGGTCAATGAACGCTACATAGTCCACTCCCTGATACCCCAGATGGCTTGGATCATAATTGAATCCAAAAGCCTCTCTGCGTCCAATCGCGTCCAGTGCCCGCTCGCTGCTGGAGATGTCAAAGGCAATTTCTGTCGGGTGCACTTCCAGTGCGAAGCGAACCCCAGCTTCATCAAATACATCAAGAATCGGATTCCACCTGTCTGCAAAATCCTGAAACCCGGCCTCTATCATTGCGGGATCATTCGGTGGAAAAGAGTACAGAAGTGGCCAGATACTGCTGCCGGTAAAACCGTTCACGACCTTGACTCCCAGACTGGCCGCGGCTCTGGCCGTATCCTGCATTTCCTGTGCAGCCCGTTTCTGCACATCTGCCGGTACGCCGTCTCCCCATACATGAGCAGGGATGATTGCCTTGTGACGTTCATCAATACGATCACAAACCGCCTGGCCAACCAGGTGATTGCTAATCGCATATACCTTCAGACCATACTTTTCAAGCAGATCATGCCGTCCTTGACAATAGCCGCTTTCATTCAGTGCTTTCTGTACATCAAAATGATCTCCCCAGCATGCCAGTTCCAGCCCGTCATAGCCCCATGAAGCAGCTTTTTCCGCAAGTGTTTCAAGCGTCAGGTCAGCCCACTGACCGGTGAAGAGTGTAACTGGTCGTGCCATCGTCAGATTTGATTAGAGTGATGTGCTGTTTTTGCCAAAAGCGGCAAAGATCGTTGTTTTCAACTGATAAAAGAGTATCAGATCAGGCAGGAGGGGCATATGTCGCATCTACCCATTCTCTGCGTCTGCCGCTTTCCAGTGCCGTAAGAATAAAGTGCACTCCCCTGGCACCATCCTGTACCGTTGGAAAGTCCAAGTCCCTAGTGTCTGAACTTTCGCCAGCCTGACACGCTGCGATTGTCCTGCCCGCATTCATGTATACATTTGCAAATGCTTCCAGGAATGCCTCTGGATGCCCGCTGGGGAGACGTGTACTCCGCTTTGCTGCCTCGGAGAGGTATTCATTTCCCCGCTTGAGAACCTGCTCGGGGCCATCCATATCCCGGTAGTAGAGCCAGTTGGGATGCTCCTGGAACCACTGAAGAGATCCGGTCTCTCCATGAACGCGAATATTCAGATTGTTTTCCTCTCCAATGGAAATCTGGGATGCATGCAACACTCCTCTGGCTCCCCCCTGATAATGGGCCAGCATGCTTACATCATCGTCTATGATTCGCCCCTCAACAAATGAGGTGACATCCGCACATATCTGCTCAAGTTTCAGACCTGTTACATACCTGGCAAGATTTTCTGCATGAGATCCTATGTCTCCCAGAGCTCCTGCTCCTGCCCGTTTGGGGTCTGTCCTCCAGTCTGCCTGCTTGTGTCCTGACCGTTCAAGCGGGGTTGCCAGCCATCCCTGTGGATACTCTACAACAATTTTGCGCACTGCCCCAATTTTTCCATCCATGACCATGGCTCGTGCCTGCTTGACCATTGGATACCCCGTATAGTTATGCATCAGCGCAAATACACGGTCATGTTTGCGCACCAGATGACAAAGTTCTTCCGCATCCTGTAGCGTATTGGTCATTGGCTTGTCACAGACAATATGAAAGCCTGCCTCAAGGAAGGCCTTTGCAACAGGAAAATGCATATGGTTCGGGGGAACAATGGATACAAAATCAATCCCGTCCTCACGCACGGCCTCTGCCTCTGCCATCGCCTGAAAAGACGCATAAGAACGATCCTGTGAAAGACCAAGCTCCTCTCCCTGTGCACGAGATTTTTCTGGATCGGACGAGAATGCTCCTGCAACCAGTTCCATTGTCCCGTCAAGGGAAGCAGCCATCCTGTGTACATTTCCAATGAAGGCCCCCGGCCCTCCCCCAACCATGCCGTAACGAAGTTTGCGGTTCAGTCCCATTTTAGAATTTTAGTGATCTCAGGTAGGTAATGCTGCTACGAATACTGGCCAGCGCATCCTCTGGATGATCATGCTCCACAATATAATGCCTGAGTCCTGCGGTTTCACTCTCCGAAAAGATGGCGGCAAAGTCAATCTGTCCATCTCCGACCGGCATCATTGCGCGGTCTGCCCCCATATCCTTGACATGGCACAGCAGGAACCGCCCGGGGTAACGCCCAAAGTACTCTACGGGATCACGATTCGCATACGCAATCCAGTACAGATCCAGTTCCATCTTGACCAGATCTGGATCCGTCTCTCCCAAAATGAAATCATAGGGAATGATCCCGCCATCTGCAGATTCAAATTCAAATTCATGATTGTGGTAGGCAAACTGTACTCCTGCCTCCTTGCATGCAGCCCCCACTTCATTAAATAGTGCTGCATGGTGTCTGTACCTCTCCATGGTCCGCTGATCTTCACTCAACCACGGGCAGACGACATAGGAATGACCAATTTTCGCTGCAGCATCCAGTACGCTCTCCAGGTTATTTTGCAGTGCCTCAATCGGTACATGGGTAGAGGGAGCATCCAGTCCAAGCTCGTCAAAAAGTGCACGAGTATCATCTGGATTGCGGTCAGGATCCCATACGGTTTCCACCTCGTCATAGCCCATATCAGCTATGGACTGAATCGTTCCCTCGTAGTCACTTGCCAGGAGATTTCTGACGGTATACAGCTGTACCCCAATTCGATCAAGTGAGCGCATCTCGGATGAGTTCGGAGGGCTGTCAGATTCCGATGTACAGCCTGATGTGGATGCAGCCAAAGCACCGACTGCTGTCGGAAGCATCACTGAAGACCGCAAAAAAGTCCGTCTGTTCATGATGGCTTGCGTTCCGATATTCAGGACCATGCCCGGCCAACCTCAGAAAAGGGAATATCTGCTTTGTATACTCCCATTGGGTTCACACGCAACTCCTGCGTAGCACCGGCCTCAGAGGTATAATACCCAAACAGGGTTAGCGATTTGATGGTCTTGAAGAAGTTCTGCGGCTCGGATTCTTCTTGCTCCGCCAGCGATTCTTCTTCCATCCGGGTCAGAATTTCAATCTGTCTGTCTGCATCCAGGTCTACAAAAGACTTTGCGTTGTAGTTATGGGCGTATTGCTCAACATCCTCCAGCCCTGAAAGAAACCGCTCTACCTCAGCCGCATCATACCAGTCCGTGAGCATATTGTCTATGAACTCATGTACTCTTGCCGCACGGGCACCCGGCGTATCTGTTTCTGGAATGATGAGCTCCGCCAGAGTGGCTACGAGTTTCTCTCTGCCCTTCGTCAGGGTTCGGGCTGTAAACACTTCTCCCTCTTCTCCCGTACTGCATCCTCCGAGAACTCCGGCAATCGTGGATGCCGAGAGTGTGCCTCCCATCAATACAGCGATGCGCTGCAATGCGGCCCTTCGATCCATTGAAAGTTCAAATGTTTTGATCGGAAGTCTGTTACTCGGCCATTGAGCCGTAGCACCAGAATGAACCGTTCTACAAGACAGATACGAATTTGTTAATTCCAGTTCATTTCTTCAGCATGCAAACGACAGACAGGGATCAATACCAGTGAGTTTGCGAGAATCATGTCTTAAACACCATAACGGAGGTCCCAGCGTTTTGCCAGTCTCTCTGTCTTCTGGGGTTTTTGCCGCAGCGAGCGAAAATGATCTGCCCTGCGCCCTGTGGTCGGCCGCGGCCATTTTGCGGCCTCCCTTGGCCGTTTTTCTAAGAAGCTCCACATGTCTTTTACCAACTTTGGATTTAGAGACAGCATCAGATATGTGCGAGGCCGAAGAAGGTTTCTTGAACCTTGGCTTCAGCGAAAGAATTATCCTTGCATAAATTCGCGCCTCTTGCAAAATCCAACATATTGATGGAAATTATCCAGCAAATCCATAAGGTCTGGAACAGGCACGATCTCGGAATCTACTACAAGATAATACAAACAGAAGCTCCTGCAAAAATGTCTCTATAACCCGACCTAATGTGCCCGCAAGCACTCTCAGGGCGATATTTTTCCGCCAGCCGGGAATTTTGCAAGAGGCTCAAACGGAAAGTTGCCAGAACCCTGAGCAGGACACAGCCGGGAGCGATGCAGGGAGCCTCTTGTTGATGGGGACAAAAAGGGTTGGGATACGGACTTGGTTGTGTGATATCTTGGGACAGAGTATAACTGGAAGGAGGGAAATTATCGGGAACACAGGTATCTGTTTTGCGTCCAAGTTCAAACAGACTCTAGGTCTCCTTTATAACTCCCTTTTGTTTTCGCCATGTTCCACCCCGAGCCTCCCAGAAAAGATACAGTGCCTCCACCTGATCCTGAGATTGCCGATGATCGCGGGGAGACAAAGTATTTCCATGGTCGGGAGAAGGAGGTCGGGGGATTCCTGAAGAAATTGTCCGAATCAAAGGACAGGCAAGCCGGGACAATCTTTCTGGTCCAGGGGCCTCCTGGCGTGGGCAAAACCGCTCTGCTGGCGGAATGCAGGAAGCGGGCAGAACAGGAGGGCTGGAGTACTGGCGATATCCGGCCCGGGGCACTCTGGGACACAGACATTCTGCGGGAATGCCTGGGAATCGCCAGGAAAAGGCTGAAGAACCTTACGGTTGGGGCAAGTGTCAAGGGAGTGGGACTAGAGGTTGGGCTGGGTTTTGACGAGAATGCGTCTACTCCAATTCAGATACTTCAGAGCAAGAAAGCCCCCTTGCTGCTCCTGCTTGATGAGGCGCAACGGCTTGGGGATACCAGACTGATTCCTGATGAAAAGCGGGAAGCGGTAACCTCAATTCTTGAGAATATCCACAACGGGAAGATGGACAGACCGCTGGTACTGTTGGCCGGCGGGCTGGGGAATACACTTTCCTCCTTCCATTCCCTGCACATATCCCGATTCAAGAATAATTGTTATTTCGAGATGGAGGCATTAACGAAGGACGAGGAGCAGGCCGTGATCCGGGACTGGCTGGTGGAGGAGGGAAAGGCAAAAGGAGATATCGCTGAATGGGCAGATGCCATCTCCAGGGAGACGTATGGATGGGGACACCATATCATCTCCTATATCCAGCCTGCTCTGGATTATTTGGATGGAAATGACGGAAAGATGACAGAGGAGGGGCTGCGTATCGTCATGGAGAAGGGACGCAAACACCGTAGACAATACTACCAGGATCGCACAAGAACCTTAGATGACAGCCACTTTGACAGACTCGCAGAGCTGTTCCAGCATGTCTGCTTGCAAACAGGATTACGCAAGAATGTGATCATTGAGGCAGTGGGACAAGAGGGGTTTTTCCAAGCCTTGGCAAAAGGGGTCTTGTACAGGAATAAAAAGGGACGACGATACAGCATTCCGATCCCCTCTCTCCGGGACTACATGGTACGGGAATGGCTGGCGGAGAAGGAGCTTACAGCCCAGGAACAGGCCCGGTCAAAACAGTTACCAGAGGAAAAACCAGAAAAGACGCAATACGAGAAGAACGTGATTCCGCAAGAGGAGCCTGCTAAGTCCCCCGTCATCAAACCGATACAGGAGTCGTTGCCAGACAAAGAGGTTTCCGACAGGAATCAAGGCACAGACATGGGGATTGAGAGATAACACTCCCCCTGTATCCATGCGGATTTCACTGAATTCTACGGCAGGTTCGCGAATTGAACGGGACTATTCCGTATACTGGGAGGCATCCCGTACATCGTTTTGAAGAGCAGGTGCGCCTGGAACACAGGGGAATATGCAATCAGCCAAGTTGAACGTTTTTGCCATGTTCTAGATTAACTCTTGGATCCTACAGATCGGAGAACGGGACAGAAAGTTCTGCATTTCCAGTCCACCTGTTGTGATACCCGTAATGATAATCAGACCATGAAATCAAAGATTGACATTCGTGCACCACAGAAAGGAGATTCTGTCTTTTCCATTGACAAGTGGCTTGCTGTCCCTCTGGAAACCACCTTTGAGTTCTTTTCCGATGCCCGCAATCTGGAAGAGATTACTCCCCCATTCCTGAAGTTTCGCATCGTCACGCCCGCCCCGATTGAAATGGAACCCGGGGCCCTGATTGACTACCAGCTGAAACTGCGAGGAATTCCGCTCCGCTGGCGAACCGAAATCGTGGACTGGGATCCCCCGCGCGGATTTACCGATGTACAGCTGCGCGGACCCTACCGAAAATGGGTGCACCGCCATGATTTCAAGGAAGAAAACGGAGGAACGCTTGTGAGTGACACCGTTCACTACCGGGTACCTGGTGGATCACTGGCTGATCGCATGTTTGTCAGAAAGGATCTAGTCCGAATTTTCGCATACCGACATACCAAGATTGAGGTGCTGCTCAGATCCTTCCAGAACTTCTGAGCGAGGGGGCTTCCTGCTGTTTGCCGGAGAACACGATCCATCCCCGCCAAAATCACCTAGGCAAGCAGGCTCGGCCATACCAGCACATCTCCAGGTTTTCATTCTCCTCCCTTGAGTGAGGAGCGCACGGCAAAATGAAGCTGCCCCTCCTGATCAGAGGTTCAGACGCTTCATTTCTTCCACAGCATAACTTGCCGCTCTTGCTGTCAGGGCCATATAGGTAATGGACGGATTCTGGCAGGCAGAAGATGTCATGCATGCACCATCGGTTACAAATACGTTCGGAACCGAATGACACTGATTGTGCGCATTTAGCACACTGCTCGCGGGATCACGCCCCATGCGGGCCGTCCCCATCTCGTGAATTCCCAGCCCGGGTTCGGCACCAAGCCCTCCTTCTGTATAATTGTCATAGACCTGGATATTCCGCCCCCCTGCAGCATCCAGCATTTCTGCTGCCGACTGCTTCATGTCTTCACGCATGACGAATTCATTCTCTCCCCACTTGCAGTGAATCCGCAGGGCTGGAATCCCCCATGCATCCGTTACAGACTCATCCAGTGTGACATAATTGTCATAGCTTGGCAGTGCTTCTCCGAATGCTTCCAGAACCATCTCCCACGGTCCCGGATTCCTGAGCGTTTCTTTGAGTTCGGCTCCAAATCCCGGAACCGGGCGCCCCCAGGAAGGCCGGAATGCCTCTCCCTGATACCCGAATCCACGCAAATAATCGCTGCGCTGCGTCTTTCCTGAAAGATTCCGAAATCGTGGAATATAGATTCCGTTCGGACGACTCCCCTGATAATACCGGTCCTCCCCGCCGGGCAACTCACCCGTGGCACCAATCTGAAAATGATGATCCATCAAGTAATGCCCCAAGGCTCCGCTGTCATTTGCCAGCCCATTGGGGAAACGCGAGGATGTGGAATTCAGCATGATCTGTGTGCTTCCCAGTGCGGAGGCACACAGGAATATGATTCGGGCGTGAGCTTCCTGCATCATTCCGGTGGCACGGTCAATATAGCGAACTCCGGTGGCCCTGCCCTGATCTTCATCATAGATCACGCTATGCACTATGCTCTCCGGCTGTAGGGTCAATTTTCCGGTTGCGAACGCGGCAGGCAGAGTTGCGCTGTGGCTGCTAAAATATGCTCCCGCTGAACACCCCCTGTAGCATGGACCGCAGTAATGGCATGCCTCTCGCCCGTTATGAGGCTGAGTCAGAATTGCCGCACGACCAATCGTCAGCAGTCGGTCATCAAAATGTGCTCCTATCGCTTCGCGTACCTTTTGCTCTCCCCAGTTTAGATCCATCGGAGGGAGAAAAACACCATCGGGGCACTGCACTAGCCCTTCAGTCCGCCCTGTGATCCCTGCAAATCGTTCCACATAGTCGTACCATGGTGCAATCTCTTCATACCGGATTGGCCAGTCAATTCCCATCCCGTCCCGCACGTTTGCCTCAAAATCTGCGGGTCCCCAGCGATAACACTGACGAGCCCACAAGAGGGAACGTCCTCCAACTACATCTGCCCGAATCCAGGTAAATGGCTCTCCTTCCACATAGGGGCTCTCCTCGTCGTTGATGAAGAAGTGCTCCGTATGCTCCGCGAATGCATAAGTGCGTGACTGAATTGCGTACTTCTCCTGATGCCTGCGTGAACCTTTGCTGTTCCGGGCGGGAAATTCCCAGTTTTCCAGATGCTCGGTAATGTATCCTGCTCCATGCTTCAAATCACGCCCCCGCTCCAGAAGCAGAACATTCAATCCCGCCTCTGTGAGTTCTTTTGCCGCAAATCCTCCACTGATTCCAGATCCGACAACAATGGCATCCGTCATCTCCAGGGTGCGTGATATGTGGGGAGAATCTGTATACATTACCTTTTCAATATGGAGCAAGTGTGATCGTTTGCTGACAAGAATACCCATACGCTGCCAGCCGGGTCAGCCTGGTTCATATACCGCACCATCACTGTATGGAAACCTTCATGAATTTGCAACCCTCAACCAGTTGGCAATACTGTAGCCTCCTTATTCCCTGCGGAATGAAATCGGTTCACAAGATTCTGCAGATAGATATTGGAGGAATTACAATGTTTTCCGTACACTTCAACTCATCACTTTGCATGGCAGATGATGGGATACATTTGCCTGCGAAAAGATCGGTTTCTCCCCTGTCACTTTGGCAAGGGAGTTTTTGTTCGTGAGAGACTTCGGCATAGTGCGGTTTTTGATGACCGGAAACTTGCCGATTATTCCGCTTTGGCAGAATCTCCGCTATTTCCCTGCTTGATCTGATCACTGTCATATATGAGATCCAGACGAAACTGTACCGCAAATCCTCCCTGCTCAGCAACCATCTGATACCACTTGGTGGCCTCCTGTGCACTATTCAGCACTCCATATCCCGTGGAATACTTGAGTTCTATATTGTACTCATCCTTGGCACCTCCCGGGCGATCAACTACCCGGAACCATTGAATGGATTGCTGATCATTCACATCCTCTTCCTGATCGTGGGAGTGCGAATAAGCCAGGAGATATTGTACGCGTGTGTCCTCCTGCTCGGTAATGATCTGGTAGCATTTGACGGTCTCCTGATCATTTCGCGGCTCCCCCCGACCGTTGACATACATGAGACTCAGACTGGCTTGTGCTCGTGCATACCCTTGTTCGGCAGCCATCCGAAACCACCTGACTGCTTCTGGATCATTCACCTCCACACCTCGGCCCGCAGAATACATTGCGCCCAGCCCCGTCTGTGCCAGAGGATCTCCCCGTTCAGCGGCCAGTTGATACCATTTTAGTGTCTCCTGGTAGTCCACTGGCAAGCCCTCGCCGGCAGAAGACAGGTATCCTGCATTCACCTGTGCCTTTACATGCCCCTTTTCTGCGGCAATCCGAAACCACTTGAGTGCCTTCCTGTTATCCGCCGGGATGCCTTCCCCGTTCATATAGATAATCCCCAGATTATGCTGCGCCTGCCTGTGCCCCTGTTCGGCAGCCATTCGAAACCATTTGATCTCCTCCTGAACATCCACAGGCATACCTTTGCCGCTGGCATACACATTCCCCATGCTGAACTGCCCTTCAACGAATCCCTGCTCGGCGGCCATTCTGTACCACTTGGCAGCTTCCTGGTCACTTGCCGGCACGCCCTGACCATTCGAGTACAGGTCTCCCATGGCTACTTGCCCCTCTGCCAGCCCCTGCTCCGCAGCCAGTTGATACCATGTAATGGCCTCCTGATCATCCCTCTGAGTTCCCTGACCATGACCGTATGCATAGCCTACAAAGAACTGTGCATACTTATTTCCCTGTTTTGCAGACTTGTAGCACCACTTGAACGCCTCCTCGTGATCTTGTTGTACACCCATTCCCTTGTAGTAGGAAATTCCCAGCTGAAACTGTGCGGAGGGATTCCCCTGTATCGCCTCCCGGCGCAATTGGTGAATGTCCACCCTCAGGATGTCTGAGAGTAAGCGTCCGAACAGCCCTGTCTTGCCCCTGTATTTTGGCATACGCCCCTGTCTAGGGTTGGTGCCTTCCTGCGGCATATTCTGTGAGGGGATCAGGGATTCCGAAGGCAGAGAGGTTCTGTGTGTTCCCGGGAGTTTCCGTTTGTGATTCTCGTCCCCTGTTCTGTGCGGGTCTGCCGGGTGCGTCCTACTTTTTCTGGCGGGAACCAAGCGATGGTTTTGGATCCCGTGTCGTTCCCGCGGGGAAGCGGGGGAGGCTATGCTGCCTTGGCGAGTGGCACTTGTTGTTCTTTCTGCCGGGTCGCCTTCCAGTGATGAGGCAGCAGCGTGTGGAGCTCTTCGTCAGGCGTGGTTTCCACGCGCCTCAGGATATCCATCAGCCACTCCTGCGGATGGACTTCATGGAGTTGGCAAGTACTGAGCAGAGAGTAGATCGTGGCGGCATTGGCGGCGGCCGCATGCGAGCCGGCAAACAGGTAGTTCTTGCGTCCCAGTGCAATGGGACGAACCCGGTTCTCCACGAGATTGTTGTCAATCTCCACGCGTCCATTGCGGGTGAAGCCGCTCAGGCGATCCCATAGCTTCAGGGTGTAGCGCACGGCTCTGAACCAGAAGGTGTCATTGTCCCCGGTGTGTTCTCGCAGGAGGGCTTCCAGCACCTGCAGGATGGGGACGGACTGCTCCTGGCGCACCCGCACCCGCTCCGCAGCGTCTGCCCCCTGCTCGCGGAGCTCGTCCTCCACTGCATACAGCTGCTGGATCAGCACCACAGCCTGTTCCGCCTGTGGGGAGTTCTCTCCCTCGGCACGCAGAGCATTCTTGAATTTCCGCCGGGCATGCGCCCAGCACGCGAACAGTTCAATCCCGTCTATTTTCCCAAACTGATGGTAGACCGCATAGCCGTCGGTCTGCAACTCTCCCCGGAACCCCTCCAGCATTTCCGTCGGCCCTGCCCGGGAACGCGTCGGCTGATAATCCACCAGGATCAGTCCAGAGATGGGACAGGTATAGAAAAAGTACCAGCCCCTGTGATAGGTGCCACCGGCCCTGCTTTTCGCCCGATCCTGCACCAGAATGCGGGTTTCGTCTGCCTGAATATAGCCATCTGCCAGCACTTCCATGCGCAGGGGATGGTTCAGGCGATCCAGCCGGGAGGCCACCAGGTGTACCCAGTCCGTTGCCGTGGATTTGGAAATCTGTACGCCAGATTCCAGATGCAGCTGCTTCACGATCCGCTCAATCGGGAGGTGATAGAGATACTTGGAGAGCACCAGATGGGTCAGCAGGCTCTCATCCGCCCGGCACTTGCGCAGTCCGCGGTCGGTGGGCAACGGCGCCTCGCACAGTTTCGTGCCGTCTTCCCTCGCAAAGACCGGATACAGTTCGCACTTGACATACAACTGTCCCGGTTTGCGAGCCAGCTTTTCTCTCTCCACATACCCGACGAGTTTGGCATCGGGGGGAAGGTTGTCCGGGGGATCCATGCGGACCGTTTCTACGGGCAGTCCTGCGTTCTTCCAGAATTCTTTCCCCATATAGACGCGCTTTTTCCCGGTCTTCTTCCGCCTCTCTTTCCGCTCCACCTCGTGCCAAGCGGCAGCAGAGACCTGATCTGGAAACATCTCATACTGGCTACGGTCATGCCGCTCGCTTTTCGGTCGATACTTCTGACTTCTCACGAAGGCAAGCTCCTGTTTGAGGGCGCGGATTTCTTTGCGCAAGTCTTGGATCTTTTTCTCTTGGGTCTCGCACTTTGCCCGCAGAGTCTTGCTCTCCCGGTCTTGGGTCTCGCACTTTGCTTCCAGGGTCTCAATCTCCCGGTCTCTGGCTTCGCACTTCGTTCGCAGGGTCTCGCATTCCCGGTCTAGGGTCTCAATCTTCTGGTCTCTGGCTTCGCACTTCGTTCGCAGGGTCTCGCATTCCCGGTCTAGGGTCTCAATCTTCTGGTCTCTGGCTTCGCACTTCGTTCGCAGGGTCTCGCATTCCCGGTCTAGGGTCTCAATCTTCTGGTCTCTGGCTTCGCACTTCGTTCGCAGGGTCTCGCACTCGGCGGTCTTCTTCCGAAGAGCTTCCAGAATCTCCTGGGGCGGGGCGTGCTCGGACAGGATGGGAGCGATGCGTTCCATGCTGGAAATATACAACATAAAATACTAAAAGTGAAAATTTATGCAACATAAATATAAATACTGTTCCTGAATCCATCCCCACCCAAGATCCCCTTCCAATACAGCCACTCCAGCTTCCAGGAAAAATCCCCGGCATGGAATCACGAAGAGACAACAGACTGCCAGAAGAACCCGCAGACCGATAACACGACCACCCCTCGGTCACAGAGTGGACTCAGGAAGGCACAAATCCACCATACCAGCGTATCCCCCCTGACAGCTTATATGGAGGCTGTTCGGACGGATACGTCTGAGATCTTCGGAAATGCCATGATTTATACGAAACTATCTTTGGGATATCAATTGGAAAATGTGACACCTGGTCCAAACTCCGGGCTTGATCTGTTTGATGATTTCGGGGAAGTCTGATCCCGCCTATGGAGCCTGCCGACAAGTTCCACACCTCATTCATCTGTTCAAATGTAAGCTATTCTCACGAGATCCTGGCGTTGGCATTGGATGAGATTCTCCAGGCAACATTCCATAAACGAATCAAAGCATTCTGTCGTATAACCCGCATGCAGAGAACCCTGAGAACACCATCTATGCATCAGCATCATATACTGGTGAATCTTGCACATTTGAACTCCTATAAAGCTGCCCTGCAATGCAACAGTTTTGCGTCCTGCTCCCTGCCCTCATATTGATTACTGCCTGTCAAGTTCTGGGACAGATTCCCTCTCTGGATACGTGGAAGGTTCATGACCCTGATCGCCCCCAACCACAGACTGTTACCCCGGGCAAACTGGCATCTGCCCCTCCTCCATCTGATGCAATTATTCTGTTTGACGGCTCAGGTTTTGATGAGTGGACTCACTCCAATGGAGATGCCGTCCGCTGGAATTTGCAGGATGGATATATGGAAGTCAAACCGGGTACCGGCATGATCAAGACCAAACGCGCATTTGGTGATGTTCAACTCCATCTGGAATGGGCAACCCCTAATAGCGGTACGGGCCAGGACAGCGGCAACAGTGGGGTCTATCTGATGAGTACTTACGAAGTCCAGGTTCTGAACTCATTCAATAGCACAACCTATCCTGACGGACAGGCTGCAGCACTGTACGGACAATATCCCCCGCTCGTGAATGCAAGCCGCCCGCCACTGGAGTGGCAATCCTATGATATCGTATTTCAGCGGCCGCATTTTGCAGAAGATGGGAGCCTGCAAACACCTGCAAAAGTCACTGTTTTCCATAACGGCATCCTCGTTCAGAACAATGCAATCCTGACTGGGCCTACGGGTCATAAATCACGCCCGCCCTACAAAGCTCACGAAGACACACTGCCCCTGTTTCTACAGGATCATAATGAACCTGTACGTTTCCGCAACATCTGGATTCGTGATCTAGAATCACAACCATAGAATCTCGTCAGATGACATGGATTGCGGGAATTGACATCGGAGGGACCCGGACCCGATGTGCCATTGCAAAAAAGGGGCACCCAGAGGAAATTACTCATAGAATATCTGTTCCAACCCCCCAGGAAGGACCGGATGCTGTGCTGAACCTGGCTGTCAAGTTAATCCAAAAGGGACTTGCCCCTGACGAAAGACTGTGTGCTGTTGGCTGTGTCGCACCGGGGATGACCAATACCAAAACCGGTACGCTCCTGAAGGCGGCCAATTTGACGGGCTGGGTAGAGGTACCTCTCCGTAAAGCTCTTGAGGAAAAGATCGGAGTGCCAACCGTCGTTGAGAATGATGTGAATGCGGCAGTGCTTGCAGAAGCGAAAATAGGCATGCCTCCCACAGATCTGCCAGTCGTATACATGACCGTGAGTACCGGTATTGCGGCCGGAATACTCATTGACGGAAAGATTCTGCGCGGGGCAAATTATTCCGCTGGTGAACTCGGAAAAATGGTGCCCGATCCAGAATATCTCGGACAGGTGTGGCAGCCGGGAGGCTGTACAGAACGTCATGCCGGGGGAAGTGGACTGGCTGCCCAGTGGGCCCGCATTCAGGGAGGACCACCAGACTCAAAGCGTGCTGTTGAAGTATTCAGTGCTGCTGATGCCGGAGATCCCACCGCACAAAAACTGATCCGTACAGCAACGAACTACATTGTGCAGGCAGCTGTCGGAATCGCCTGTGTAATAGACCCCAAAGTCATTATTCTGGGAGGAAGCATTGGGCTTGCCAGACCAGAAATTATTGAGCACATGCGCCAGGAGCTGACCAACGCAATCCCCTACCCCCCGCCTGTGGTTTTATCCTTCTTGGGGGATGATGCTCCTCTCCTGGGCTCCCTGGTGCTGGCTGATTTTTTGGCAGAGGGTGGAGGCGGGGCTTCTTTGGGTACCTGATGGTTTGGGTCCAGTCTTCCATCATAGGTTCCTTCCAGTGCCATGTCCAATGCCTCCAGTACCTGATCAATATCAAGGCCAACAACATTCGCATAGGCACCAGTGAGCGAACGCAGATAGATTCTGTGGAAGTTGGAATTATGGTAGAGGCAGTCTTTTTCGTACTCGCGCAGCACGGACTTGATAATGCGGGTCTCCGCGTAGACAGTCTCTAGTGAGACTCCTCTCTGCTCTCTGAGATAACGAAGGTCTTGGGCATATCTGCACCTCGCCTGTTCCTGCTTGCTTTTTTGCATTCACTAAAGGGGTACTCGCTGTTTGTAGAACAGATATAGCTGAAACATAGAACTACGCATCATAATGTATTGTCCGAACTTCATGCAGGTCAGGGAGCATTCACAATGGATCTGCACATTGGCAACATGGAATACATGATCTGCAAAAACCCGTGTTTTCCGCAGATGGCAGAGCATGACATACTGCCGTAATCCAACTGCATGTGATTCAACATGACCGTCTGTCGGGACGGCGAGATTCGAACTCACGACCCCTTCAACCCCATTGAAGTGCGCTACCTGGCTGCGCTACGTCCCGTGACAGTGATTACGCTAACTGCTTGGCAATGTTCTCCAGAAAGGATCGCAAGTTTAGTAACTCCTGCCGGGTTACTGTCTGGTCAACCTTTTTTTCCGTGTCCCCTTTGAGGGCCTGCCGGGCTCCTTCAAGCGTATACTTTCGAACACGCAACAAATCGTAGAGCCTGCGGACAAGGTCCAGGTCCTCACTTGTGTAAATCCGTCTGCCGGATCTGTTCTTCCGCGGCTGGAGCTGGGGGAACTCATTCTCCCAATAACGCAACACATACGTTTCTACTCCAAGCATTTCGCTCACTTCTCCGATTGAATAGTAGAGCTTTGGAGTTTTTCCCATCAAGAAATTGTCTGGATAATCCTCAATTTACAAAATTGTATTGTACCTGAATGATCAATCATTAAAAAATCAGATCCAAATACCTTCATCCCGGAATCCGCTCCTGATGGCCTGTCTTCCCGAATACATGCACCTCTGCCTGTACCAGCACATTTGGCACAGGAAGAAGAGAATGACTATATCCTCTAGTCTTGGCTGAATTCGGCAAACAACTCATTGGCCATCCGTTCAATCCATTCGGTTACCTTTGGATGAGGTAGCAGTCCTGTGCTGCTGGACATGTATGAAAGTCCCTCCAGTACTTCCGTATACGGTCCAAATCCGAACATGCGAAACGGAAGCACGATCACACGGCCATCTCCATCTGAATGATCCTCTACGAAGCGGCGAATCTCTGTTTCGGCTCTGGCGCGCTTCTCTTCCCAGTCTTCTCGCAGACTGTGAACAGCGACAGTGCGAAACAGTCCTGTTGCTCGCACCGAATCTGCCAGAAGATTCATTTTCTGCACCCATTCCCCGTCCACGGCATCATCCTCTGCCCCATGCGCAATCATGAGGACGGACTCTGTCCCCGAACTGTCGCTTAGCTCAAGTGCATTCATGGCGAGAATCTGTCCTGTCTCGGGGGCATCCAGCAGAGCTGTCTGGCTGATTTTGACCTCAGCTTCAAACTCTGCTGGAAAAGGAGGGGCGTGGCGGGAGGCAAAGGAAGGAGGCGGATCTTCACGCAATCCCAGGAAATACTCTGTCTGATGCAAAAAAGACTGTGCCGACATGAACAGGCGTACAACGGCAATACAAGCAACACCCTGCCGCTCCAGCTCTGCAATCGCATCTGTCAATGCGTCCGGATCTGCGACTCCAAAAGCGATGGATGTTGGCACCTGCTCACGAACAGGAGCAACAGCCCTGCGAACAGCCATGTTCCATTCATCACTCCCGCCGTAGGCCAGTACCACTAGGCCACAGGTATCTGACTGTCTGGCTGACTGCACATTGCCTGCTGAATTTCTGACAAGGAGGAGAAGAACGAACAAGAGTGCAAATCTCATTTCAGTTGGCTGGACTTTTGCCACCGTATCAAACGCTGAGGATACCCGAACTGCCATACGCGGTAGATTAGACAGAGTCCAAATATACGAGGATCCTTGCAAAACCATCCCCGCACCTCTATGTGGTGCATGCGGGCACGGCAGAACCGGCGTTGAGGAATTTTAGCAAGAGCCCCCTGCGAACAGCACTACTAGAACCAGGCGGGGAACCGATCTGTCAGCCCCTCAAGCCCGGGAAACTGCCGGGTAGCCAGATCCCAAGTATCTGGAAGAAACTGATACGCGGACTCATACAGCATGGAAGACGTGCGAACCTCATCTGGAGGGAGCCCTATGACAGAACACAGGTAAAGCAGCAAACTAAGCAGCAATCCAGAGGAGAGCAGCCCCAGACCCGCCCCGACAATTCGGTTCAGTCCACCCAGTAGAGGCGTATTGCTGACAACCCTGTCCAGGAAACGGGAAAGAATGACAAATCCCAGCATCGCCCCCAGAAATACCGCCAGAAACCCCGCAATGGTGGCATACTCTGCAGGAATGCCTGCCTGAGCTCCAAGCCACGAACCTGTACCTTCCATGTACAGATACCCAATCAAAAACGATGCGACCAGACTGACAAGCCCGATAATTTGTTTGACAAGCCCCCTCCGGGCACCCGATAAAACTCCCAGTCCCAGTATGACGACGATCACTATATCAATCCAGTTCATTGGCAACGGTCCTGTTACTTTACTGTTAATTACGCAAGAATATCGTAAAAGTTGAGAAATTTTCACCTGATCACCGGAGAGCAAATCGGACAGCCAGAGTGACAAGCCCCGCCTGCATTACCCCCAGTGCCACTCCAGAATAATCATCCAGTCTTGCTACACGCGGACGCAGGGATGCATCTCCCGTCTCCAGGTACCTGTCATTGATGTGATCCGCCCGAAATTTGTAATGCACAGCCACAGCACCCGCTGCCACCGCTACTGCGGCTATTCCCCAGTCAATCCATCTCCTTTGATACCGTGCCGTGTGACGGGTCCCTGATTGCTGATTGCCCTGATCAAGTGCTACAAGTGTAATCTCATAGCGATTCCATAACTCCGTCCCAGGCTTGATGATACCTGGAACATGTCCATCCATTTCAATATGGAATACCCCATCATGCGTGTCTATGGAATGAAATACCACCGGTGTCACTCCGAGCAGCCTGCGCTCCGAACCTCGCTCAAGCCAGGCCTGCGCTCCAAAAGGACTGGACTCAATCCGGTGATATATGGGGAAATTCAGTGTGAGATGTACATCTTCCCCGGGGGTTGCTTGCAAAGGAGCACGAACTGGTGCGACATTCCAGGTAGAAGCACGGAGCGCAGAGAGGGTAATCGTTCTAGTCCTGTAATCAATCCGGTACGGGCTTCCACGAACTGGCCCGAGATACAGCGAGTCTGCATAGACAGCCGCATCTGAATCATTACTCGTAATGTGAACAAGAGCCTGTGACTGTGCCATCACAGCAGAGGGGAGCACAATGGCCAGGAGAATGCTCCACAAGAGCAATACAAGTTGATTATCTTGTCTCGGCATCCAGATTTGAGGAAACAAGTTTGACCACATAGCGAGGCTCGGCTAGAACGACCAGCCCATCGTCCGCCATGCCGATTGCACTCTTTACTCTCCCGCGCAGTTCAATCGTCTGAAGCAGTTCACCGCTGTGCCGATCAAACGCATAAAACCCATTCCCCATGCTTCCCGTGTAGATAACATCCTGTGTTATCAGGGGCTTGGCCACGAGCGCATCGGGACACTGTGCCTCCCATGCGAGCTCTCCAGTATCAAGATAAAGAACCCTTAACATGCCATCGGATCCTCCAGCTGCCAAGAGTTCATCATCTATAGCCGGAGCGGAGAGACGCACGGTCTCATCTTCCAGCACCATGTCCCAGTGAATCCCTCTAGTTCGCAAGTCCATTGCAACGAGTCTGCCCCGTGTGGTTGATACAAACAATGTTTCTTCCTGCAAAGCGGGAGTAGCATGCACTGGATTGTCAATATCCGTACTCCACTCCAGATTCCCGTCAAGCAGTGACAGTGCCAAAATCGTTCCACTGTCCGTTACCACAAGGACCACATCCCGATGAATGAGAGGGCGTGTGTATACCTGTGTACGCTCCTGTATCTGATATGTCCAGATTACACTTCCAGTTTCCAGATCAAAATGCTGCACCTCCCCGTCTGTGTTCACAAGGATTCCACCTGATCCCGCTGGTGTGATCCCGACCTGAACTGGATCCCCGCGGGTACGCCAGCGCATGGAAGCCTGATCCAGATTATAGGCCGCCACTGCTCTTCGTCCTTGCGCCAGCGGAACAACCATGGTATGCCCAATCACCGCCGGAGTCCCATTAATTGCGTCCCCGAACCGCTTGTTTCCCCTGCGTCTCCCGGTCGTCAAGTCAATAACATGAACCTCTCCCTGCCTGGTTCCCACCATGACCGTATTTGCAAAAATCAGGGGAGCATCCGGACCAAAGCCAGCCCGGGCATTGTATGTCCATGCGACTTCAAGAGGCAAAGCTGGCTCCGCCTGCCTTGCGGGTAAAGACTCTATATTTACTGCCAGCCCGCGACAGCCGACGCATAGCAGCAGAGCAGGAAGTATACAATTTCTAGAAATCAAACCCAAAAAAGAATTGGCGAAAGAGATTTCTCTCCCGTGACCGCAATCCATCCCGCAACCGATAGCCCAGATCATACCGAAGGACCAGCCCGCCGAAAAGATTCAGCCGGAATCCAAGACCTGTAGACCCAAGAGTCTCTCCCGCAAAAATCTGGGGAATTCGCTCGTGATACCGATCATTCCAAGTATGGGCTGCATCAAAAAACAAAGCACCTCTCAGATTTACAACACCCAGAATTGCCAGGGGAGGGATATATACCGAGGGATTCTCCACTATGGAAAACCGCAGCTCATGCGTTGTAAACCATGCTTTCTTGCCGCGCACATCAAAGATTGGGTATCCCCGCAAATCCCAGCTCCCTCCCATGAACCATAAACGGGCCTCTCGCCCGTGATTCATGCGCCCCAAAGCCCGTGAAGCGAAGGATATGTTTCTGGACAGCCTCAGATAATGCCGGAAATCCGCCTCCAGTGTAACATAGTTTACATTGGAATACAGCACATCTGTGGTATAGGCTGCCGACAGCCGCCCTCTCCATCCGTCCACAGGGCCATTGTACCCGAACAGCGTATTGTCATGGACCAGACTGACCTGATTTGTCAAAAGCAGTGCCTGGCGATCAATCCGTCTCTGGGGAATTTCCTTGTGATCCCAGCTCAGCGAGGTGGCAACCTCCACACGCCGGAACATGGAAATCGGATAACTTACCGCCCCGAATCCGCCCCATACCTCCTCCCAGTATCGCGGAAAATCCGCTGGCGCATCTGGCTCCGTTAAATCATATCGCAATCCCCCGTACCGATAAATCCCGTATCCGATGTTCGTCCTGCGATTCAGGTGCAGTCTGGATATGTTTACATTCAGGCTTCGGAGAAATTCGCCTGTGTATTGGCTCGTACTGTACAGTGTGAGAAAGAAACGGTCATTGCCCAAAAGATCAGAAAATGCCAGGAGTGCTCCTCCGCTTGTCCCCCAGACAGCACTGCTGGATATCTGCCCCTGTGCAATGTCCAGTCCGTATCTTCTCTGACGACGCAAATCATCCCTGACGGAGGTTGTCTCAATTCGCGGAAATGTCCAGGGCTCGCCTGCATCCAGTGTGAGGAGCTGTGGTTCCACCGACACGGGCCGCTGCATCAGAGTGTCCAGTCCGCCCAGGGCACGAACGGTAAACCTGTAATTTTCAAATGCAGAAAAAATCACCTGACCATCCTGCGTCCATACTGGATCATAAATGGCAGTCGTCATATCTGTCAGCCGTTTCTTCCATCTCACGCCGGGGAATTGAGGGGTGTTTTCACGAGTTCCTGCATTTTCCAGAGCGACCAGAGGCACACTTGGCTTCGCATCAATGACATGGAGATCCTGTCCGCCATACCGTCCCGTTGAGTCTCTCCTTGTGCTTGTATAGATGATGTGGTTCCCGTCTGGACTCCATCGGGGGGAAAAATCATGTTGTGTACCGTAGGTTACATAATCTACTGCACCGGTTTCCAGTTCGTATGTGAACAGGTTATAGGCATTCTCAAACCCCTTTGAAGTCCGGTCAGAAGAAAAGACGATAGAGTTTCCGTCGGGGCTCCAGTCGGGATCACGCTCATCGTAACTGTCATTTGTTAATTGCCGCAACCGATCCTCTTCCGTGTCATAGGCATACAGATCAATGAAGCCGCTCTGGTCAATTGCCACAAACGCAATCTGCTTCCCGTCTGGGCTCCATGACGGGGAGTACAATGCAATCATCCCGTCAAAACTGTACACGGGGCCAGCTGTATCTGACTCCAGATCATGGATGTGGATGACATCTGCCTCCCCGCTCTTGGTCACAAAGGCAAGTCTTCCGTCTCTGGATACACTCATCCGGCTGTCCAGAATATGGAAAGATTCAAACTGGCTTCCCCGTTCTCCGCGAACCAGAATGTGCGGCTCCCCCAGAGGCGCAAATATGGAGTCAACCTGAACATAGTACACATTGCTGTATCCGCCATGGTTCGCTGTAAACAAAACCTGCCGATCCCCATTCTTTCGCCTGTAAAAGACGGGTTTCGAGTTGAACCCCTGGACAGAAAGTCCTTCTGTCATCAGTGTCGGACTTTCGGCAAAGTCCAGTTTGGGATAATATATCCTGCGAAGCCATTGCTGCCACTGACTGCTGATCTCCTGCAAATTCTCTTGCAATGTATGCTCAAGAACCTTGCGAAAATCCCGATTCATCCAGGCGTTCTCAATGAGCAGGAGCAGCTTCTCCTCTCCGTAATTTTCTGCAATAAAGCGGCACAGTGCTTCCCCTTCCTTGTACATCACGTAGGTGCCGCTAATTCTGTACATATTCTCCAGAGGGACGAGATAATTCGAAAAAATGGCATCCCTCATAATCATTTCGTGCTGATGGTCCTGTGGACCAGACCAGTATTCTGCCAGCCCCTCCGTGAACCATAGCGGAGGCAGGCGGTCCATTGAAATGCGATAATCCCGATACACCCGTGCAAGCTTGTGCAGCGTGAATACATGGACCATTTCATGCCGAATGACCCGCCGAAACTTGTGCAGATTGCCATTTGCGGGAATCACGACACGCCCCTTCAGAAACTCGTAAAAGCCCCCCACCCCGTCCGGAATAAATCCGTCTGTAATGTTCGTCTGCTTGAAGTGATGATGGGAGGAGTAGAATACAATCGGGACACGACGTGTCACGGAAAAATTGAACCGATTCTGAAGTTCGGCATAGGCTTCCTCGGCAAATGCAGCCCCATGCTCTGCGAGCGTTTGCATTTCCGGGTAGAAATACACATCAAAGTGCTCGGTCTCCAGCACATTCCAGTCAAAATCTTCGTACTGGATCTTGTTGCGCCCAAAATGGGAGTTGTACTGTGCCGACACTGGCAGTCCGGCCAGCCCCAGGATGACACACAAGACGCACACAGTTTCCAGATAGCGCATGAGTCAGTGATTATTCCTGTGGAACAACGCCGCGGTGCGCTGGCTGTTCCGTTACCTGTCTTCAGACAGGGCCGCCTTTAGCCTGGAAATAAGTCCCACCGGGGAAGGATCAGTCTCGTTCAGAATGGCAAGATAGAGGCTCACCCAGTCGCTGACATACATGATGGAAAGGAGCCGTGCCAGCCTGCTCTCCCCCTCGCTCCATACCTCCGTCCACTTGTGGGCATCAGGCTCCAGAAGAGACCTGGTTACATCCAGTCTGCGCTTTGTGCGTTCATGATCTTCCCGGTCACGCAGGGCAACGACAGCCAACTGCTTTAATTCCGGCTGAGATCGTGCCCATCCCATGATTTCGTTATGATTCATTTCGGGGAGGAGATTTCCGAAGGCAAGACTTTTGGAATTCTCCTGTATCTGATTCCGCCACCGGGTATTTGCCGGAGCGAGTTGTTCACTGCTGTAGATCACAGGAAAACATCCATACAGTACCGAGGCCAGCTTGATTGCCGGATTTTCCAAATCGGACAGGTCTGACATCACCTTTGCCTGCTTGGCAGTTACAGTGATGGCCTCATCCCAGTCCTGTGACTTGATGGCTGTCAACCGGAGCGACTCCGTAACTGTTAGCAGTGCGGAGAGCGAGTATGGCAGAGCAGCTCGTGGCTGAATACCGGCTGGAAGTTCAATGCAGGGGACATCTTTTGCCCTGGCTCGCTCGGCAAGTTCTCCTCCTGTTGAGATCACCAGCACTCTGGCTCCACGGGCACATGCCTCCTCAAACGCTGTCAGTGTTTCTTCCGTATTCCCGGAATAACTGGAAGCTACAACAGCTGTGTCCGGCCCTGTCCATGCAGGCAATGAATAACTGCGTGAAGTGATCACCGGAATGGATGCATGGTCTGCCGCAAGTGCGGACAAGACATCACCGCCAATCGCACTTCCCCCCATACCGGCAACAGTCACTGCGGTGACATCTTCTCCGGGCCAGCCATGAGTATTGCCCCCCAGAGCTCTTCTTCTCCCCTCACGGAGCTGGTCAGAAAAACTACGGACGGCATCATACATTCCCTCTGTATCTATGTGTTCCAGAGCCTGTCTTGTCATGTTGATTCCTTGATAACGAACGTATACCGTGAGGAGTGGAGAAGTCTGTTCCTGCCTGCAAGATCAAACGGACCGGCCATCAATAGATGCGGGATGCCATATGACGAATGAGTTCACACAGGTCCTCCGTGTTCCCCTTGATTGAAGTAATCTGCGCCAGCGCATGGGATGTATAGCTGTGCACCTGTTTCTTTGCATCCTCCAGAATGCCCAGAGCTTCCAGTCTGGCATATGCCTTGGGAATCTCCTCGCTGGTGAGGCCTGCACCCGGGCATATTTTCGCGAAGAACTCAGCATCTTCCCCCGTTGCGCGCACCCGCGCTTCGGCAAGCAAATAGGTTCCTTTCCCTTCCATCAGATCTCCTCCCTGGACCTTCCCCCAGCGATGATCATCTGCAGTCAAGTCCAAGAGATCATCCAGGATCTGAAATGCTCGGCCGATGGATATGCCTGCTTCCCGTAGAGCAGCGCAGTCCTTTAGCCCGGCTCCGGCAACAACTCCCCCCATTTCAAGACAGGCCGAGAGCAGTCCGCCTGTCTTGCCATCAACCATATGCAAATAGTCTTCTGTGGTCAAGTTCTGGTTGTGTCCAATGGCCATATCCAGTGCCTGTCCCTCGCATAACACCCGTGTCATTTTTCCAAATATCTGTGTCAGTGCCGCCTGAGCACCCGACAATGACATGCCTGTACATTCACAGGCCAAGGCAAGCAAAACATCTCCGCACAGGATGGCGGTCTCCGCATCCCACACGACATGTACTGTCCTGCGACCTCTGCGACTGTCCGCATGATCCATGATATCGTCATGGACCAGTGAAAAGTTGTGAGTCAGTTCCACGGCCAGTGCAAGCGGCATTGCCTGCGAGCTACTGGCACCATAGATTCTGGCAGAAAGGAGGAGCAGGATCGGGCGAAGACGCTTGCCTCCCCCTGCAATTACATATCGTACGGAATCGTAGATCTCATCCGGCCGGCGATCCTTGACCAGGTTCACGAGACCTGTGTCAATCTCTGTGCGAAGCACCTTGAGTGTATTCTCAAGATTCATGGTCTGTCAACAGCTTCGCCCCGGGGAAATAGATCTACGGCAAATTCAGAAGTCTCTGGATCTCGCTGCTCACCTCGGAGAATGATCCCAGGGCAGAAACCGGCACAAGCACATCCTGTCTGCTATAGTACTCAACTAATGGCCTCGTTTGCTCGTCATACACATTCAGTCGTCTTCGGATTGCATCCGGCTGATCATCCGGCCGTGTGATGATAAATTCGGACTGTTCTTTGGGAGGCGGCTTGTTTGACAGGTGAAAATTCTCGCCTGTAAGGGAGTGAATCCGACGCTGGGAAAGCCGGAACACGACATCTTCATTATCAATGACGAGGTTGATCACAGCATTCAGGGGTACTTTCCGGGAAGCCATAAACTCGCGTAACCACAGAGCCTGCTGGATTGTACGGGGATACCCGTCCAGAATAAATCCCGTGTTATCTTCCTCCTGGATCGCATTTTCTGCGAGTATGCGTACGACCTCATCGGGGACCAGTTGCCCGTCATCAATATATTTGCCTGCTTCCGATCCCAGAGGTGTACCTGCTCTGATCTCTCTCCGAAGGATAGCACCTGTTGATATATGCTTCCATCCATACTTCGCTGCCAGCAGTCTTGCCTGTGTACCTTTGCCTGATCCTGGTGGACCAAGGAAAACAAGTTGGCGATCACCTGCAGCGTTATCAGGTGCCGTCTTCACTTCCATCCTTCTCAAGTGCCCTCAACCCTTTCTCAATAACCATCGGAACCACCATATTCATCAGCCGACTAAATACGCCTTTTCCTGTACTGCCTGAAGAATACGCTCTGCTATACTCGACGTTTGTTGAAGGTGAATCAAGTGCATCCATATGGAGAATCGGTTCTAACCTCTTCTGGTACACCCCAGTGGGAGAGTACACCTTATTACGGTTTTCCAAGTGCGTGTCCGCTGCTTCCAGCGCAGAGTCGAAAAGCCAGCGTCCACGGGATATTCCCTTGCGCTTGCGGCCCGCAATCCAGTATCCCACTACCAGCCCGGCCGCCAAGACAGAGCCCGCACTTCCCATCGGGTGTTTTTCAATGAATTCTCTCATGGATGGGAGCAGTTCCGTTAACTCCTTTCGGAGCTCACCAATGTTCTGGTCAATTCTAGATTCACGATCACGGATCGCCTCATGGACTCCATTCGTACCTGTCTGATTATTGTTTTTTTCCTTCATTCGCACCCTATATTTTGTTCAAGTCTTTTTCTGACAGCGCAGGTAACCAGTTCACCAATGATACTGCCATGCCAATTCTCTTGCGCGTCACATTTCTGAGGCAATCTGCCATGCAATGTGGCAAAAACAGCATTTGCATCATCTATCCAACTGGAATATTTGATCAGAGTCTTCCCTAGAACGGCAGATCACCTTCGGAGTCACGTCTGTTTTGGCCGCCTGCGATCAAATATCCCACAAGCAATCCAGCCCCCAGCGCCGTAAGCGCACTGCCAATCGGGCGTTTTTCGATGAGCTCCCTCACCGAAGGAACTATGCTCGTCAGCTCCTTCCGAATATCCGCAAGGTTCTGCTCTATTTTAGATTCGCGATCACTGAGAGCCTCCTGAACACCGTCCGTGGTCTGGTCCTGCTTCTGTTTTTTTTCACTCATTCGTTTAAGAATTGATGGTTATACAATGTGTCTGTTTTCTTTGTATCACATCCCGCAACTCTGATCACTCTATCACGGTCAGGTGGAGAACACGGCTTGGCCTTTGCCCTGTTTCCTTACCTTCCGCTCCGAGTCTGGGGGGAGACTACATATCAGAATCTCTTCTTTCACGGTGCCTTCTCCTTGCCCTGCGTCTGCTTCGGCTGCTCCTGTTCTGGCTGCCTCCAATCAGATATCCCAAGGCTACCCCAACCCCGAGAATTGCAGAAATGCTGCCAATGGGATGCTTCGTGATAAACTCCTTCACTGGAGGGACCAAATTGTCCAGCTCACGCCGGAGAATCCCCATATACTCCTCCATTTTCTTCATACGCTCGTCAAGTGCCCTGCGAGCTTCCTCATTCGCCTGCTCCTGTATCTGATTCGTGTCGGTCATATCTTGCATTGGTTACATCGTCTGGTTTGTTAATGTTATGTACTCTTGACTGAACAGCCCACCAGCACAGAACGAACCCTATGACCACCATGATCCCACCAACCAGCACAAATCCCCCTGTTCTGCTCTCCAGCAAATCCCCAGCCCACAATGCTGCAGCAATCAGCAAAAAAGTGACCGATACAGCAAGCATAAAACCCGCGGCAATCAAAATATAGATCGCTTTTCGGTTCTGCTGCACGGCCTCCCAGTACCGTAGAACAACCAGCCGGATTCTGAGTTCCGCCCAGTCCTGCAAGTTCCTGGCAAGCTCCCTGGAGTGCAGGGAAATACGGTCAGCTTTTCTTCCCCCACGTTCCTTGACCATCAATGGCTACGCTGTCAAGAGGAGGGTAAACTCGCTTCATTCTGTCCGTGTTCCCACAGGTTGCATAAAAAATTAATCGTGTCTGTTCCGTCCGGTCTCCAGTCAAGTGCGGGTCTCTGTGTCGTTCCAGGCAGCTGGGGATTCCACCCCTCTGGCAACATCGTGCACACCGCCTCACGCGCTACAATGCATTGCAGTTCGCTGCGCAATCCCCTGATTATTTCATCCACTTCATCAAAGTCCTTGTACTCTGCCCAGCGTACATGCCCGGGAATCTGAGGCTCTGCCTCCCCTTTGCTAAGCAAAAACTCCAGCCCGTCTCCGTACGCATGTGGCTGACTGGTCGCCTCCAGATAAGCCCGCTGCATGGCCAGTCTTCCAGGAGTTGAAGGATGGGCAGGAAATATTCCCCGCATTTGGGCAAGATGCTGAAGGAGAGCGTCCGGCTCCTGCCCCTCAGGTGCGAAAATCAGTGCCACATTCCGGCATCCCATTCCCTCATGCAGCAATACATCCAGTGCAAGATTTTCCAGGTCATCTTCTGTCTCCTTGCCATCCAGTACGGCAACCCCATACCGGTTCCTGCGAAACAGACACCAATGAGGCGGGATTCCCCCTGCTGCTGCCTGATCTCTGATTTGCGCAATTGCAGCATCACTTCCCGTCGCGATGACTGCTTCAGCCTCATTCCACATTGTATCACGATCTGTAAACTCTGCTTCTATCATCCCTCCTTCATCCCGTATACTTTCCACAAATGCAGGCAGGAGGAAGGGGGACTTTCTGGATAGTACACCGATATATGAGTGCCCGCAAAGAAGAACTGCCAAGAGATCTTGCAGCCCGGCAAATGGCACATTCCCTGCACTGATTACCCCAATTTTATGGCTTTGGACTGGAGCTCGTCCCCGAATCCAGTCAGAAAGGGCTGACTCCGTCACCTCACTCATCTGCTGATCAATGGCAAACGCCACAGCCTGTTCAGTAAATTGATTGGGGGCTGCAAGGGTAGCTTTTACAGCATCTGCTCTGAATTGCTGTGGACCGGAATCACACCATCGGAGTGCAGCCTTTGCCAGCGCAATGATCAGAGAGATCATGAACTCTCCAGCAAAAAATTGCATCCTCGGAGTGCACCTCTCTCCGCGCGACCGATCACTTCAAATCCCGCTCTGCGGCTTATCCCCATGTCTTCCGTCAGAATGCTGGACACCGTGTACATATTTGCCAGATCCGTAATCGCAAGGAGCCCCGGCTCCCCATCTGGCATGACGGTCCCTGGATCATACGAGTCAACAACCTGAACCCGCATCCATGGTGGAGGCGCATACACGGAGCCTCCCTGTGCGTATGCCTGGCTCAAAAGCTCGCACATCCCGTACTCGCTCCAGACCCGTTCCTCTTCAACACCAAATCCTGAGGAAAGACAGGCATGCAGTTCTCTGCGGGCAATGGCACGGCGATGTGTTTTCATGCCTCCTGTTTCTATAATGCGTGCATCTTGGGGCAGCTGCCATGGACCTGCCTCCGCCAGATCAAGAAGACCGAATGCTGCCCCGAAAAGCAACAATGGCGGATCTGAGGATGAGATTGCGGGGAGTTCATCTGTCAAGAAGAACTGGCTGTTCTTCCCGCCATATCTCTGCATGAGAATCTTTATCATACATACCAGAGAAGACTCCGATGCATAGCCCGGCAGATGTGCCCAGATCGTAAAGGGCCCCCTTCCGAAAACCGCTTCAAACGATGCTGACACAGAGGTCTCGTATACAGCAATCCGGCGCACGAGATGGCGGCTTCGCAGCCCGCTACCCCCTGTTGCACTGCTCAGGAATACACATTCCGCTTCGCCAGCCGGAAATGTAACTACTTCGGCATATTTGAATGCAGAGACAGGCAGGTACTTGTACCCAAAACGCCGGTAGACTTCGCAGTACTCTCTCTGATATGATTCCAGTACACGCTCTATGCGTGCAAAATCTTCCGCATTGTTCACTCTCGTGAACAGAGTTTCAATGTCTGCTATATTCACGGCAGCTTAATCCGACACCCAAAGGGGGTGGTAGGGGCAACACTGACAGCCTGTCCACTGGACAGTTGTGCAACAGCATCCCGCAGCCAGTTTGCCTGAACAATGCCCGGGTCGGAGGGAGAGTCATCAATCCCGCCAGAATAGACCAGTCTCATGGCACTGTCAAATACAAATACGTGCGGCGTTCTCTCCGCTCCCAGTACCCTGGCGAAATCTCCCCCAGAATCGCGTACATATCTTACTGCATATTGCTTTCCCGCTTCAGCCTCTTTCGGAAAGGTCACTCCGTCATTGCTGTTGACCAGAATAATCGGAACATCTGCATTGTTCAGAGCCTGTATGCGATCTTCATATTGATCCGTCCAGTTACAGTCGTTGCTCCAGAATACAAACGCACCCCCTTGCGCTCCCAGAAGCGCATGTGCAGATGTTTGCCCCCCCTGCATGCCCGTCAGGGGTGAATCGGGCAACATGCTGCCA
The DNA here is from genome assembly GCA_965203305.1 of Rhodothermales bacterium. GTDB lineage: Bacteria > Bacteroidota > Rhodothermia > Rhodothermales > Bin80 > Bin80. The sequence continues at coordinate 2,198,670 of OZ241874.1, forward strand.
ACCGAGATTTGCGCCATGGCTACGCCGGGAAACAGAAAAGTTGCAAGAAATAAGAGTCTGTTCATAATCAAAATGTCATGTGTTTTCATGTTCCTACGCACATATCATGCCAAATTAAGGAGCTTATACACCTGGGATAGCAGGCCTGCTCCACCGGCAGAGCTTCACAGGGGGTAACTTTAGTTGCTACAGAATCTGAGTGCCTAAAGGAACCCATGTCCTGTGCATTTGTTCACCGTCGTACCACAAGAGAATGCAGAAGGATATGAGCAAGCACAGAACAGGTCACTGAAGTGACAGCGAGAAGGGATCTGATGGGTGAAGTTGTTGCAGATGTTTCCCGACGATACCGCAGCAGAAACGTGGTTCGCGGAATCTCAATGGGGAGACACCATTATCTGCCCCACATGTGGCTCCAAGAACATCCAGACCGGGGGCAGACATTCCTCCATGCCCTACTAGATGCCGGAGACGCTTCAGTGTCCGCACAGGAACTGTGATGGAGAACACGAAACTCGGGTACCCGGCATGGACATTCACAATCTATATTCTTCATGTCTGTCTGACGGGGGCGCAAAGACTGCGACCAAGGTACATCATTGGATCCACACGCAGAGAGTTATGGTTGCTGGCATAAATGTGTTTCTCTCATCATTTGCCGTACATACCCATCTCACTGCAATGCAGTGATTCAGTTCCGACGACCAACCGTCCCCACTAATTGCCAGTGATCTGACGATGACAGGAAAGCCCGTAGAGGCGATCATCAATGACCATTTGGCGCGGATACTCCGCACGAGGAACCGGGCACGATGGACCGAAGAAACGGTGTATGCAGAAAATACGGGGGTGATCAGTGATGAGCCGGGAAAGACCCCTGACATTGTTGTCAATGCTCCGCCCTATCATCCGATCTGTCTTGAAATCAAAACAGGACACCCGAGAAATGTTGATGCACAGGCGAAGGGACGAGTAGGCAAACGACTGGAGAGAGACGGACGCATGATTGAATCCGCCATTGCAGTTGTGCTTCCTGAGGAGGTGAAAGAGAACTCCCAGCGAAGCCTCACCAAGACAAAACTGAAGCTTGCTGTCTACACGCTTGATGTGGAGAATACACTGGAGCGGTGGCCAGGTGAGGGATACATCGCGGGAGACATCAATTTTCTGGCTGATGTCATTGAACATACCTCGCTGTCTGCACGAAGACTGTGGGAGGGAACGAACCTTCTGGAACAGACCGTTCGTCAGTCCGCAGGACTGCTGACGGGAGACAGGAATGACTATGTACGCAGAGAACTGGGGAACGTCCTGCGACAGGAACCGGGAGAGCAAACGACCAGAATGACGATAGCAATTCTGGCGAATGCCGTGATTTTTCACAAGCGTCTTGCCCGGCTCCGCCCGGACGAGGTACCCGATATCGTAACCTGCAAAACAGAATGGGACATCTACCTGAAATCCCGTGTGCTTGCCTCCTGGCGACAGATTCTCCAGATCAATTACTGGCCCATCTTTGCCCTGGCCCATGATCTGCTGGAGATATTGCCGGATTCCGAAACGAATGTGATCGTGGCACGACTGGAAGACATGGCCTCCTCGCTGCAGAATTTTGGAGCCATAGATGTGCATGACCTGTCCGGGCGCATGTTCCAGCAGCTCATTGCCGACCGCGAGTTTCTCGCAACCTATTATACGCTTCCCGCTTCTGCCATGCTTTTGGGAGAGCTGACCATCTCTCGTCTCCGGGTGGACTGGAATGACCACTCACAGATTTCCAGACTGCGGGTCGGGGATTTTGCCTGTGGCACGGGGGCTCTCCTTGGGGCAGCCTGTCATGCGATCTCCTCCCGGTATCGCAGAGCCAATGGCTATGATGGGGACCTTCATGCATGCATGATGGAGGAGGTCATGGTCGGAATGGACATCATGCCTGCGGCGGTGCACTTGACGGCGGCCACGCTCTCGGGCATGCACCCCGAAAGAGACTATGAAAACACGGAGCTGGTCACGATCCCTTACGGAAAAACGGACCACGGGTACCGGGTAGGATCGCTGGATCTGATCATGGATGACTATGCTCCCGATGTTTTGGGGACAGGCAGGACCGGATTATCCAGCAAGCAGACCGTACAGGAAGATCGGGAGACGGGACGGAGGATTGAGGTTCCGCACAAGTCCATGGATGTGGTCATTATGAACCCGCCGTTTACGCGGGATGTGGGGGTGGAGGGGGAAAAGGAAGGGACCTGGCTTCCCTCTCTTGCCGCATTCGGCACCACCGAGGAAGATCGGGAAAAGATGAGGGTACGGAGAAACAGTATACAGAAAGAGCTGCAGAAAGCCCTTCGAAAAACAAACCATCAGGAGCGTCCGGCATGGCATGGAAATGTGGGGAATCCGACCTACTTTATGGATCTGGCACATGCCAAGATCCGGCATGGCGGAATCATGGCACTGGTTTTGCCGGCCACTTTTGTAGCAGGGAAGGACTGGAAGAATGCTCGGGAGCTGATCCGAAGACACTACGAAGGCATCATGGTTGTGAGCATCTGGACAACAGGACAGAGAGAACGAGCATTCTCGGCCGATACCGGGATGGCAGAAATTCTCCTGATCGCAACGCGAAAGAAATTCTACACCGCAAACTCGGAACATCGAGACGAGAAGGGGGAAGGATGGGGGCACAGCCTGGAAAATATTCTGGCAGTCAATCTGAATGAAAGACCTGGGGGACAGCTGGAAGCTGCCGTTGCCGCTCGCCTGATGGAACAAGTCAGGCAGAATCCATCGGGGCGTGCCGGGACCATCAGACTGACCGCGAAGCATTCCCTGGGCAATTATTTTCGCACCCGAACATGGTCTGCGTGTGGTGTAGGAGCCGGGGATCTGGTGGAATTCATGGAGTCTCTCACGGACAGAAATCTGTTCCTGCCCCGGATGGGAAAGCCTGTGCCTGTCCCCGTTTGCCCGCTTGGTGAACTCGGACAGCGCGGAGTGTATGCACTGGACATCACGGGATGGAACAAAGAAAGAGATGGAACGACAACCCCGCGCGGTCCCTTTGACCTTGCCCCCCTGACACCAGCCCCTGCATTCCCGATCCTGTGGGGGCATGATCACAAGCGGGAGACCCGAATGATCGTATCTCCAGACAGGCAGTGCATTCCCAAAGAGGGATGCCGGGAAAGAGGGGTAAAGATGTGGGAAAACCATGCCTCACGCCTCCATGTGAACATCAATTTTCAGCTTAACTCCCAACCCCTGGCTGCCTGCCTGACCGAAGAAATATCCCTGGGCGGAGAATGGCCCAATTTTACCACAAAAGAGGAGTGGGAAATCCCTCTTGTTCTATGGGCAAACACAACGATTGGCCTGATCTCCTTCTGGTGGGCAGGAACCCGCCAACAGCAGGGCCGGGCAAGGCTAACGATTACAAGACACCCGGAACTGATCACACTGGATCCGAGAGTGCTCACTGATAAGCAGTTGGCACAGTGCAGAGAGATACTTGAGGAGTTTCGTCAGAAAGAATTCAAGCCGGCAAATGAAGCGTACCATGACAGGACGAGACAGGAACTGGACGAAGCCGTGCTGGGGTCCCTGTTAGGATTTGACAGACAGATCCTGACAAGTCTTGCAATCCTACGCGAACAATGGTGCCACGAGCCCAGTGTTCACGGGGGAAAGAAGACAGCCCCGCCGCGTGGGTAACAAGAAAAGCAGGGGCTGTAGTTCCTATGGGGACTTTGGTATATAAGCCCCCAAATTAACGGAGCGAATGCGTTTCGCCAGCATGCGGTTCAGCAACAACAGGATGGCAATTACGGTTCCCCATTGCACAATGCATGTCATCAGACTGAACGGATCGGTTGGATTATACCAGGTATCTGGAGCATACACTGTTGCTGAAAGCCATAACCACCATCCCAGCAGTACACATGCCAGTAGCGGAACAGTGTAATTCAGCAGGATATCCCATGGTCTGCCTGCATTCCAGTCCCCCTGCATGCTGTCAATTTCCTGTTCACGGAAAGACTGTACACCCTGCCGAATGACGATAATCGCCATAAATGCTCCTGAGATGATCAGTGCCAGCCCCCATACAAAATCCTGATTCTCAAAAAATCCCAGATTGATGGCAGATGGAATTCCCAGTACCAGAGATGCAAGGGAGACTCCCACGATGGCATGTGACCGGGTAACACCAAAATCCGTCACGGAGCGCACAACCATTTCTATCATGGAAATTAGAGAGCTCAGTGCTGCGCAGGACAGTCCCAAAAAGAACAGAATAGCAAGGATACTTCCGGCTGGCATTTTCGCGAATAATTGCGGCATCCAGATGAAGGTGAGTCCGGTGGCCGCAGGTCCACTTTCCCGCATGAGTTTAAGGACATCTGGATGTGTCATTTCCTGTCCGAGAATGGCGAATACAACTCCGAACACAATGATTGCGGCGAGAATGGAGACTGTGTTGTTTCCTATCCCGGTAATAAATGCGTTCTGAACGACACCATGTCTGCTTTGCATGTAGGCGCCATACGTAAGGACCAGCCCCCAACCTGCCCCCGTATCCCAGGCATTCTGTGTGAGTGCTTCAAGCCATATTTGCGGCCGTGTCAATGTGGTCCAGTCTGGCGTGAACAGGAAGGCGATGCCTTCACCTGCTCCCTCCAGAAAAAGTGTCCGTGTTAAGGCAATCAGGACAATCACAAGCAGTGTTGGTACCAAAATCCTGTTCACTCGCTCAATTCGCACAACCCCTTTCCATACTGCCCAAGCTCCCATTGCAATCACAAGGGCATGAAACAAAACTGGAAAATAACTGCTCTGAAATCCGTCCCACGCTCCCTGTGCGGCTTCATAGGTAAGATCGGGGCCAAGAAAAACCATACGACCGAGGTAATAGAAGCACCAGCCAGCCACAACTGTGTAATAGAACAGAATGGCGGCAGCAACGAATACACAGAAAGCCCCCATCCAGGTAAAGCGATCCCCGGCAAGTTTGGTAAATGTTCCAACGACACCAAGCCTTCCCTTGCGCCCCAGCGCATATTCTGCAATAATGAGAGGGACACTCCATACAAACAGAAAGATGACCCAGGCTACCAGAAACGCTCCTGCACCGTCATCTCCACTGTTCGTGGCTGCAATTCGCGGAAATCGCCAGATATTGCCCGTGCCAATCGCCATCCCCAGAACGGTCAGAAGCATGCCCCACCGGGATGTAAATCGTTGCTGGCTACTGTTCATTTATGCGAGTTGATTGGTCTTTGCCGTACAAATCCTGCACTCCTTCATCCTGTCCGAATAGTACTTGGGTGCAGAACGACAAGCAAGTTTCCGCCTTCGGCATCCTGATGGAATTCCATCATCACATCCGTCTGGGTGTCTCTCTCAGGCAAGAGATAGCGAATATGGCAGGAAGTGATTGAAGTTTACCTTCAAGAATTGCATTGCCACGAGGAAACATAACGGAGACCGCTTGTGATATTAACCAGTAAGATCCGCACTGCCAAACGATGTCTTCCGATCTGGATGAGGCTTGATATTCCAGTCTATCTGGAGTACACAGGCGGAAGGTAACGTTCTAGATTTCCCTTGTGATCAGCATGTACAGATTCCATGCATGTGCCTCTGAGAGTCCAAAAATATCTCATCGTAATTTAAACTGAATCGGGAGCGATATTCTTACAGGTACGGGATGCCCTTCTTTCTTATACCCGGGAATGAATTTGGCATGTTCCGTAATGACCCGTATCGCTTCCCTGTCACAGCTATCACTGAGGCTACGTAGAATGACAGGGTCTCTCACATCTCCCTTTTCATCCACAACAAACTGTACGATCACCCGACCTTCAATATTAGATTTTTGGGCATCCTCTGGGTACCGCATATGCTTCTGCAGGCCGGCAATGCCACCAATCAGTTCGGGCATCTCGTCAATTACCTCAAAGACTTCGTTCTTGTCTTGAGCGGTCACGCTAGCGACAGATAGAAGCAGTGCTACTAGTAAAAACGTGAATTTTCTCATCATTTTATCGTGATTTTGAGTGATCATGGAGTGTATTTGACAATCCCTTACGTTTATTCTTCTGTTGAGATCCAAAACCATTTGCTCAGGGAATGAGCTCCAGCTGAGGCCCCGTGCGGAAATCTCCATTCAGTCCATGCATGAACGAAGTCAGATGTTCAACATCCTTGATCCAGTCCGCACTCTGAACCTGCTTCATCAAGGAATACAGCCCTCGGACAGATGGATGCTTCTCCTCTTCCTCTTTCGGTTTTACACACAAGACTTTTCTGCCCTGCTTCTGCCCGAATTCTGCCGTATGGCAGGCACCTCCATTCACTGTAGTCTGAACCACGATGACTACATCCGAGAGAGCACTTTGTAGCCGATCACGGGCAACAAAATACCATTTCTTCGGCTCTTCACCTGGTGGATACTCACTAAGCAATGCCCCGCCCTGATCTGCGATTTCATCTGCCAGTCCTCTATGCTCCTCCGGGTATACCATGTGCAGTCCGTGGGCCATGACCGCAACGGTAGTGCCATTATAATCCAGGCAGCCGCGATGACCCTGATAATCACACCCGTATGCAAGACCGCTTACAACTGTAATCTGATTCTTTGCCGCTATGCGACCAAGTTCATAGGATGATCGTTCTCCATGTTCCGTGGGCTTGCGAGTCCCGACAACGGCGATGGAAGGAGGAGAGGAATGAGCAGCATCCAGTGAGCCTTTGATGTATATCACCGGTGGCTTGTCATTTTGCATCTCCCGGAATTTGTCTGGATAGCGATCCCTGTCCATGCACGAGACCGGATGGATGTCCAGTTCCTCACAACGATCCATGATTCTATATGCTCTTTCCCAGGCTCCTTGTGCATCATGTGGAGATTTTTTACCCCGTGGTGACAGGAACTTGTCTACATAATCTTTGAACTCGTGGAACTCATCAGGTATACCTTCAGCATGCTTTAGGGCTGTTTTAGGTCCGACACCTGAGAGGTTTTGCAGTGCAATGAGTGGAATCGCCTTCATTGAAATCCCCAATAATTCGTGTTCATTAACTTACGCATCTCTCCATATCTTGTCAAATATGGAAGGTATTTTTGCATTTGCCTTCTCCAGTGCCTCTTCCATACTGTGAATCCCTTCTGGCAGGTAGTGCTCACTGAAGTGTCTGCCCAGTGCAAAACCATAAATGCTCGTCTCAGGACTGGACTTGCTGATCGCTTCTGCTATCGTTGACATGGTCGTTCCAGTTGTAAGAATATCGTCTACAATTACAGCATTTTTGCAACTGAGTTCTGTGGCACGATAATTTGCCATCTCCAATATCTCGCCCCTCTTGACTCTCCCTCCTCTACTCCTATGCAGTGAGGGATGCTTTTTCTTTGTCAGACAATCTAATACAAACCTGGCACCAGCACCCTCCGCAATCGCTTTTGCCAAGCGGGAGTTGTTCGAATTTGGAGTAGCCGAAGTTTCCTGGGATCCAAGTACGGGGATTACAGCCGTCCCTTTTGGCCCAATGCCAATATGCCTGAACAGGCTGGGGGCTGCTGCTCGCAGTGTCGCTTCGGCCTTTCTTACATGGCCCCGTTTTCCATACTTGAAACCATTGATACGTCCAATCCACCTGTCCGAAGAATGCCAGCCCGTCCTGTAGCCGAAACAAGAAACAGCCTTCAAATGCTCCCTCCTAACTGTAGTGTTTGGTCGTATCCACCAGTCTTCAACGATATCCCAAAGACGAATGGTCTTGTCCCGTGCCCCCGAAGCCAACTGTGTCCCATCTGGGAAAAATACTACGGAGTTCACTGAGTCTGTATGTCCCGTCAAACATCGGATTTCGTTTCCGGTGCTTACATCCCACAGACGGACTGTTTTATCCCGTGCTGCCGAAGCCAACTGTGCTCCGTCTGGAGAAAACACCACGGATTTCACCCAGCCTGTATGCCCCGTAAAATGTCTCAGGTCTGATCCTGTACTCGTATCCCACAATCGGACAGTTTTGTCATCCGATCCAGATGCCAGATATACCCCATCCGGGGAAAATGCCACGGAGCTAACAAAATCTGTATGCCCTGTGAAACGGCACATCTCTTTTCCCGTGTTCACATCCCACAAGCGAATGCTCCGGTCTGTATCACTTGCCCCGGATGCCAGCTGGGTCCCGTCTGACGAGAATGCCACAGAAGTAACCCAACCTGTGTGTCCCATAAAACAGCGAACTTCTCTTCCCGTACCTGCATCCCATAAACGAATGCTCCGATCACGCGAACCGGAAATCACATATTTTCCGTCAGGAGAAAATGCTACACAGCCAACCGAATTTTCGTGTCCTGTGAAACGCCGGATCTCTTTTCCCGTGTTCGTATCCCACAGCAAGACCGCAAAATCCCACAATCCAGAAGACGCTACTCTTGTTCCATCTGGCGAAAATGCCAATGAGGTGATTGAGTCCGTATATCTGGTGAAACGCCGGATTTCTTTTCCTGCATTTACATCCCACAAGCGAATGGATTCACTCTCTGCCCCGGAAGCTAGCCGTATACCATCCGGGGAAGATGCCAGCGAAGTGACCCAAGAGGTGTGTCCCTTAAGACATCTCAATTCCATGTACCAGCTGCCATTTCTGTGGTGACCCAGCGCATCTCTTACAGGGATGGGAAGCGTTGCTTGCTATCATTCATGTGCGGATGTCAGTTGATCTCTATTGTAGCAATAAATTTTTGCAACTCTTTAACCTTATCAAAATAGTAATCGGGATGTGACTTGCGAAGTGCTTTTCTGTCTTCTGCGGCCCATCCTGCTCCAATTGAGTTCACCCCTGCCCGCCTTGATGCTTCGGTATCAGAGGGAAGGTCACCAATATGATATGAATGGTCGGGATTAGCCCCAACCCTCTGCATTGCGACCAGAAGACATAATGGATCTGGCTTGCGGCGTTTGAAATCATGCCAGCCGACAATATTTTCTATTGGCCAACCCTGTTTCTCCACAAACAATTCCGGCACGAATCCTGGACTCTGAGTAACAATCGCCAGAGAATGCCCGCGATCTGATGCAGCAAGTATAAGGCGATCTATTCCTGAACAAGGATCAAGTTTGCCAACCTGATTCTTGTACTGCCCCCACTGCCTTGATTCGCGCAAATAGGCAATCGGTGAAGTATCTACGAGGACCTGGTCAAAGTCAAAGAGCAACATCAAAATGGGACTACCGCCATTGGTATGAATGGCTTGTTCTCAATCCGTAATCAGGTCTTTGGCAGTCATGAATCTCGTCACGATGTTTCATCGGAGGCTATTGCAAAAGTATCTCCATACCTGGTCTGATATGACTTTGGGCACTCCCAGAGTGATATTTCTCCATCACCCACGATTTTTGCAAGAGACCCATCGGACACTGTTTTTGAGAAAAAGCTAATGAAAAAATGATTGTAATCCACATTGGGCACACAGACGATGAAGAAGTTTGCCCAGAGTGTCAGGAGTCGTGAACCGATTTCTAACCATCACTAATCGCGACAATGGTGACCTGTGGATTTGTTTTGATACAAATATTTCTTCACTGCCGGATTCTGTGTATTGCGCCATCGTCCAAGTTCACTTAAGTGACTTTCACGCTTTGTATGCTTACGAACGCTTCCACACCTTGTTGAATTTGCGAGGTATATTTGCATTCGCCTCGTCAATATCAAAGATATCCTCCTTGAATAGCCACTCCTCGCGGATATGTCTGCCCAGTGCAAATCCGTAAATTTTCACCTTGGGGTTGGACCGGAGGACAGCTTTGGCTACCTTTGCCATGGTTGCCCCGCGCGTAACAATATCATCCACGATCAGAACATTTTTACACTTGAGCTTGGACGCACGATACTTTGCACGCCTCAGAGCAGCATCTCTGGCATACTTGTCCGGCTGGATATGGAGTGGCTCGTGTTTTTTCTTTTTCAGACAGGACAGGACAAATTTGGTACCAGCACCCTTGGCAATTGCCTTTGCAAGGCGGGCATTCTTTGACTTTGGAACAGCTGAAGTTTCTTGAGACCCGAGTACAGGAATGACGACTGTCTTATGAGGCTTGATGCCAATACACTGAAACAGGCTGGGGGCAGCTGCACGTAATGTAGCTTTGGCTTTTCTCACATGGCCATGCCTTTCATACTTGAATCCATTTATACGGTCGGTCCACTTATCCGAAGAATTGCCAATCCTGTACCCAAAGCAGTAAACAGACCTGAGATGCTTACTGTATGTTAGATCTTGGGGTTGTACCCACCAGTCGTCCTGCCCCCCCCCCCCCCAATTTTCGAGGAGCCAGTCAGTGTTCCGTAAGAATCATAATATTTGCGCCCCATATTCTATTACATCGCGATTTAGTGATTTAGTTCGTACACCAGACCGGCACTCTTATGCCACGCTCCAACAATTGTTCCGATACCTGGAGACATTACTCTTTCAACCGCCTCATTAATCTAATCCCCTAAAACCTATAAAGTTGCACTCGTTACCTGCGTGTCCATATTGTCACCAGAGAGCCTCTTGCAAAAATCCTGTGCAACGAAGAAATATCGCTCCGGGAGTGCTTGCAGGCATATAAGATTGGGTATAGGGCATATTTTGGCAAGATCCCCCAGAGAGTGGAAAGGTAACAAGTAAGCGTAAACGCTATCTCCTGTATAACTCCACTCAACAAGCATAATGAGGCAGGGATTGAATTATAGAAAAGGGACAGGCTTCCCTCATGCATTCCTGATCCATTCGGTGACCGAATCACCTGTGCTTGAACTCCATGCAGTCAGATCATGGATCTCGTAGTGTCAAATGTGACGTAACGACATCCAGATCTCCCGGGCTTGCGGGCGTATGTAACGGATAGTACTCGTAACTCAGGTAATCCTGGATGTGCAGATCGTAAAACTTGCTGAGGGGACTGCCGCTCTGCCCGCCCGCATAAATCCCGACTCCGCGTGGCGGCTGCTCGCTAAAATCCACCCCTACCCGCCAGCTGGCACTGTGCGTAACCTCCAGTCCGTCTGCGGGCCCCAGTGTCTCGTCATAACCGGGATAGCTGTACGGCCCCCTCCATAGCATATCCAGTGCAGATGTCTGTGTCAAATGCCTGAAAATCACCCTGTGGTGTTTCCCCCAACTCCAGTCGTCCCCGTATTGTCTTTGCAGGATACCGGCAGCTTCCTCCAGTGCCTGTGTCATGAGCATCTGTGCATCCTCAACGGCAGGAGTTTCCTGAATGTCCAGCCATGCAGACCCACGCTCAAGCAATGTTATCAAGACGGTTTCACTCGGCTCTGGAAGGTCAGCAAATACGGCTTCATCCCATGTGAGACGCTTTAGTGCAAGCAGATACTCATGCAAGGCAAGTGGTTCCGTTGCCTCCTCAGTAGCATAGCCATCCCAATGTATCAGGGTACTTCTAAGTGCCTCGCCCTGTGGAGTCAACGACTGTACGGAATCCAAAAGCGGGACAAAAGCGGCATACTGGCCGACATACAAATCTCCCTGATAATTCATCAAATCCTCTGCACTATGCTGATCCTTGCCCGAAAGCAGTGCATCAATGCGAAGAGACCGATAGGCAGGTTGCCAGTCGTGATTCAGGTAATATGGATAGCCCTCGGTAGTTGGCTGCTGATTGGTTGATGTCAAATATCCTTGGAAAGGATTTGCGGCATAGGGCATCTCCTCAAAGGGGATCACGCCCACCCATTCTGTCTCGCTAGTAGTTCCGTCCAAAAGTCCAATCCCGTCACCCGAAGCACGAATCGGAACAACTCCGGCAACGCGAATGCCAATTTCCCCACTGGCATCCGCGTAAAGCACATTCTGAGAAGGGGAGTGCCAGTAGCGCAGCGCACTGTCTACCTGAGCGGCATTTTTTGCCTGGTTCATTTTCCAGAGCGCGGTCATGATGTAACTTTTCTCCTGTGCCACCCACTTGATCGCAACAGCCGTGCCGGAATCCATCATAACCGGTCCCAGATGAGACAGCATCAGAGTATCCACGATGGACTCCTCTCCCCTTACGTGAATAGTATCCAGTCGCATTTCCAAGGGCAGCCACTCTCCATCAAATTCGTAGCTAAGCCCGTCATCACTTAACTGCAACAGATAATGATCTATCCCGTCTATCCCCGAATTTGTGTACACCCAGGATACATGCTGATTAAAGGCCTCAATCGGTAGCGGTGCGCCGGGCGAAACCACTCCATATGTATTCATGGAAGGGGTAACCATATGCACCTCGTACCAGATGGAGGGCAGGGAAAGGGCCAAGTGCATGTCCCCCGCCAAAATTGCCGAACCAGTAGCAGAGCGTTGGCCTGTGACAGCCCAGTTGTTTGATCCCTTGGATGGCTGGTATCCCTCAATTCCATGGCTCCGCAGAGTGTCATGCATGCGCTTCAGAAGTGCAAGCCCGTCCGAAGAAACAACAGGAGCAATTCCCGATTCTGGCGATTTTTTTCCAGGAATCATAGTCTCCCCCGGAATGATCGGCACATATCGGGAGGCATGACGCGGGTACAGCTCAGCATACTCCTCCGGGGACAGCCGCTCTCTGGCAAGGCCATACGTGCGATCATCCGATTCGAATGAAAGATCAAAATTAAAATACTGGATGAGGAGCATGGAATGTAGTGGAGTGTACTCCTCGGGGGCATACCCGAACAGCTTGAATTCAAACGGCCACTCTGCATAAGAGAGACTGTTTATATACGCGTTCGCTCCCTCCGAAAACCATGTAAGCAGGTCGTAATCAAGGCTTGCTTCCTCGGCATGTGCCTCTGTGATCCGCTTGGCAGCCCAGTGCATTCCGGTTGCCCGCAAGTATTGATCCGTCTCTATGGAACCTAGTCCAAAGATTTCTGACATTCGCCCTGATGCAACACGACTGATGAAATCCATCTGGAACAGTCTGTCTTGTGCAGTGACATATCCGAGAGCCATGACTGCATCCTGATCACTGGTAGCGAAGATATGGGGAACACCCCGCTCATCTCGCTCAATCGTAACTGGACCATCTAGTCCAGAAAGGACCACTGTCTCGCTGGCATCATGTTCAACAATGCGCGCATTGTGATACAACCCTCGTACGGGATCAATGAGGTTTCCCAGAGGCGCGATTCCGCCAGGAGCATAGTGCAATCCCCAAAGCAGGGCGATTGCCCATGCCGCATGCAGCAAGACTCGCAACATTATGAACTGTAGTCTGGCTTTCCAGGTGGAGGCAATGCATGGCGAATCAACTCATCCACAGCTGCCGCATAATCTTTTGCTCCGCGAGAATCCAGATGTGTTTCAAAGATCGTCTGTCCGCCCCTGCATACATCGGCAAGCGAAGAGCAGGTACGAATGACGGTATCCATGACCAGTTCCCCATACTTCTTGCGCATATACCGGCTGTACTGACGATGCGCATTCCTGCTTCCGTGTACATTCGTCAGAAGAAACATCGCCATATTCAAATCAGGGTTTCTTGTTTTTCGGACCTCTTTTGCCGTGGCCCAAGTCTGACTTGCCCCGTGTACTGACTGGAGTTCAGGAGTCACAGGAATGATGAGCATATCCGCGGCAATCAGGGCGTTCAGTGCGTATACGGATACGGCGGCCGCCGTGTCCAGAATAATAATGTCATAGTTCACCTGCCCCTGGAGCGTTTCCTTGACCCAGAACATGTCGGTTACATTGTTCAGCCTCTGTGCATGACGATTCATGCCATCAGCAGACGGAAGCAAGTCGAATGAAGAAAGATGCAATACTTCCAGATCGGCACACTGGGTGTCCTGCTTGAACAGATCAATGGACGAGTGAACAATACCTGATGGATCCACATCCATCAGACGTGTTAAATACCCCTGTGGATCCAGGTCTACAACGAGTGTCTTGTATCCCAGCAGATGCAACGCCGCTGCAAGGTGAACAGAAGAAGTAGTCTTGCCGGTGCCGCCTTTATGATTGGAAACTGAAATTATTCTCATTGTACTATTCTTCTGTCTCGAGTATTATTTTGGAGGGGCCTGAGACAGGCATTTAACTCTGACTTATGTGACGTATGAAGATTAATGCTGACTTTATCCTGGCATCCCAGTCTCCCAGAAGGAGAAAACTGCTTCGGCAGATTGGAGTGCCTTTTGTCCATATCCCGTCCAATATCTCCGAAACGATTGACAGGTCGCTCACGCCAGATCGGGCAGCCGAACAACTGGCCGTCAAGAAAGCGTCCTGTGTCGCCAACACGAGACCTGATGCACTGGTCCTCGGAGCCGACACCCTTGTGGTCGCCCATGGAATGATCCTCGGAAAACCATCCGGGGAGCTTCAGGCTGCGGACATGCTCCGAAAGCTGAGCGGCTCCGCGCACAGGGTACACACCGGAATTGCTCTGGTTCATGGAGCCTCCGAAAGAATTGTGACAGCCGTAGAAACTACCGAAGTTATATTCGGGAAACTTTCCGAGACCGAAATTGCCGGCTATGTCAAAACGGGATCGCCCCTGGACAAGGCCGGTGGCTATGGTATTCAAGATGATCTGGGAGCTTTATTTATTGAACGAATTCACGGAGATTATTACAATGTAGTCGGACTTCCTCTTCGGAGACTATACATGCTATTGAGGGAATACTGCGGGGATCTGATTACGTTTTAACCTGACGGTACACTACCTCTGCGTAATCTGCCGTTCCGGCTATTGGGGGATTCAGCTTCCGGACCGAGATTTCGGCATATTCGATTTGTACGGACAGCTCCATCACCTGACTGGCGATCTGCCAGGCAATCCGTTCAATCAGATCAAACCGGTTCGCCTGCACAACTTTTTTCACAATTTGGTAGACTTTTTCATAACACACGGTTTTTTCAAGATCATCTTCCTGTGCTGCCTCCTCAAAATCAAACTTGACTTCTACATCCACCTCATATCTCCCACCCGTCTGCTTCTCTGCTGCACTCACGCCATGATGTGCAAAGAAAGTGGCATTTACCAATCTGATCAAACGCATCCGCTACAAACCCAGATAGTCCAGTAATGTCATGGCACTGGAATCCGGCATCCCTGATCCGCGCTGCATCCGAAGATCGGATACATAAGCTGTTGCATAGATTCCCAGTACCATGTCGCTTCGGAGTGCATGCTCTCGGAAGAACTCTGCCACCTCCATGTCTTGCGCTCCACTATACCACTTTCGGATTCCCTCTGGAGCAGGTGGAGCGTCTATCGGCCAGCTCTGCTCTGGCTCAAAAGCTTTTTTGCCCAGATGACACCCCGCACACTGCGTTGGCGTGACTAGCGTACGCGGATTGGCCCGTGTTTCCGAAGTCAGATATCCTGCACTGTCATATGTAACAAAGTCCCAGAATCCGTCGGACCGCTTGACCATTGCCGTTGTCTCGACGACCCGGTCTCCCAAAACATGCTCTGCCCTGATCACGGTGCCTGTTCTGTAATAAAGTCTTTCCCCGTTTGCATAATAGCTCATGATGGCATCCTGCAGAGCTCCCTCCATGATTGTGATTCGACGGAGATAGCGTGTAACAGGGCCGTGAACCTCAAAGGCTCTGGAAGTGTCTGCAGACCATCCGTTATTGAATTCGGGGAGGGTTTTGGGGAAATTCCTTGCATCATAATAGGTGGACTGAACTGCGGCCTGAAGGTACTCAGAACTGATACTGCTCCTGGACACCCTTGCTTCAAGCTCTGCTGTAAATTCCGGGGCATATCCTCGGAGGGCAGCCAGATCAACATAAAACCTTTCGTTTGATTTTTCCAGAACTCCTGTCCGAAAAGGATCCTCAGGGACATAGCTGCCAAAATAAAACTGTAATAGTCGTTCCGCCCTGTCTCCTGGTATTGCCACTTCAATTCTCTCTTTGGGGGAGCATCCCGCAAACAGTAAAATCAGTGCAACGGTACGCATTACATGAGTGTACTTTCGTGCATGGCAGGCCACTGGGTGAATCCTCCAAACAGACTGGCCCGCTCCTCAATACAAGTCTTGGACAGCTCTTGCAGTCTGAAGGGTCCCATGGTTTCAACACAAAACGAAGCTACGGTGCAACCATACACAATGGCTCGCTTGAGAGCATCCAGATTAATCTGGGTCTCGTGTGCCAGCCCGCCAGCAAATGCTCCAAGGAAGGCATCTCCCGCCCCCGTCGGATCCTGCACTTTCGCAACAGGAAACCCGGGAATCGTAAACATCTGTTCTTCCACGAACAACATTGCTCCATGCTCTCCTTTCTTGATGATCAGAATTCTCGGCCCCAAGTCCAGAATCTGATGTGCAGCCGTAAACAGATTATACTCATCTGTAATCTGGCGAGCCTCCTCATCGTTGATGATCAGACAATCTATCCGTTGCAGTACCTCATCCAGTTCTTTCCGCGTGTTCTGAATCCAGTAGTTCATCGTATCACATGCGATGAATGTTTTATCACCAATCTGACTTAAAGCATTACTTTGAATTTCTGGCGATAAATTCCCGAGACACAGGACTTTACTGTCTCTGTATGACTCTGGAATAACCGGATTAAATTCTGCCAGAGCGTTCAGATGCGTAAAGGTTGTGTCTCTTACATTCAGGTCGTTTCTATAACTTCCTCCCCATGCGAAGGTATCCTGGTCTCTCAGGGTTTGCACGCCCGCAAGGTCCAGATCATTTGACTGCAATACCTGTTTATACTCTTCCGGGAAATCTCTGCCAATGACGGCTACCACTCCTACGGGATTGGCCAGCAGCCGTGCTGACAGAGCAATATAGGTGGCACTCCCTCCGAGTATCTGCTCAACTTTTTCCCATGGTGTTTCAATTGTGTCCAGTGCCAGTGTACCTACAACAAGTATGCTCATTCAGATGAACAATCTGCTTTGTATGATGATTTCAGTTTGATCCTGCCTCCCTGAGATTCTGCTGTCCTGAAATTCAGAAAACAGATAGGATATATTCAGGCAGGTTCAGTAAATTCGGTCATGTACACTACTAAACCTCATCAACGTTCATTTTTATTGTGACCAGTCAAGACATATTTAAGAAATTCACTGCTCTCGTACGTGAAAGATTGATCAAGTACGGACATGTGAAAATTTCTGGAATCGGCACTCTGCGGGTGGAGTCTGCCTCCAGCGCATCGGATCCGGTTGATCATCGGACATTTGTCCTTCATCCCCCGGAAAAGAAAATTGTGCTTGATGCAAGTTCTTCCTCTACCACTGATCTTTCCCTGATATCTGAATTGGCCTCAAATCTGAGAATATCTCATGAAGAAGCTGCAGAGATCACCCGTCTCTTCTCAAACGAGATTCTGAAACAGATCCCTGTTACGATCCCTGAGATAGGGAGCATTACACGGTCAGAAGACAGTCTTGACTTTTGGGCTGACCCTGAACTGACAGCACACATCTCGGGGGCAGAAACGAATATCCCGCCCTTGGAAATTCGTAAAACGACACTCGCACAACCCGTGCGAACTCGCAGAGCGCAGCCCTGGGTCATGGCTTCACTAGTGATCGTGGCTGCCCTTGTCGCTGGGAGCTATTTTATTCTTCGGTTCATCCCGGGACCAGTAGTGCCACCAGTCTCCGAGACAACGGAGACCGAAGTTCCCGCACCAGTCGTTAACCCCGTGTCCACTGCCCCAGAGGACACACTAGAAAATGAGGTTCCTGCGGATTCTCAAGTGACCGAAATTCTGGATGACTCTGCTGTCTCTCCTCCTCCCGAGCAACCAGAAGACCCAGGCCCTATTCTGCTGGACCGTGAGGCGGGGGGGTATACGATTGTCCTTGCTTCCTTCATGAACCCAAACCGGGCATTAGCCACTGTTGAACAGTATCGGACAGTCTACCCTGATCTCCCGGTGGACACTCTTGTAAGCAGTGATAACCGGTATCGTGTGACTATCGGTCAGGTCTCCACTCTCTCTGAGGCTGTGGCTCTGAAGGACAGTCTGCGCGGGCTTCCATCCGGCGCATGGCCCGTCAATATCCTTAACCACAATAATCTCTGAGTACCCCCATATGACCGCAGGTGTACGATTGCAGGGGAAATTTGCCCTTTCCCGCTATCTACCCCTGATATTAACCGGACTCCTTCGGAAGTAACCGTTCCCGAACCCCATCCTGCCATCTCAGCAACTCCTTGACCTGCTCCTCCCCCAAATTCCCCCAAGGCTCCATGCTGTCACGCAACTCATAACTGAATACCTGATCGGCAGTCACCCAGCGTTTCTGCTTGTGCTCCAGCAGCCGATTGCGGCAGTAGGCATACCAGCGAGTCTTCTCGTCATCGTTCAATACCTCTGGAAAATTGCGCGCGATATATCGGAAAACCAGTGGTTCAACTCTCTGATCACTTGAATGAACTGCACGCCAGTTGGACTTGGGTCCCTGCTCCCGAACCAGATTCATCTGTTGCCGATCATACTCCGAAAAGAAGCCTTCATAAATGGCCTCATCCGGATCTGTGACCTGCAAGGAATCCGTAACTTGCGGTTCCATCCTCATGGTCTGGATATACTTGGCCAGTGAGTTTCTGGCGTTTCCCTCCGTATACTCTCTGATCATTGCATGACGAGCCTGAACATCATCCTCTGTCAACCGCATCTTGTCCAGAATATCGTTCATGGACATCGCAGGAGATGCCAGGTCCTCTATCTCTGACCATTCACACACAAAAGGAGACCGCTTGTACTTTAGTGACCGAATCGAATCCCGTGCCTGTACCTTATCCTCCGGGGTCCATTTTCCGTAGGGTTTCAGAAACGGTTCAGGATCAAAAGACAGGTCAAAGCCATAGATTTTCCCCTGCTTCTTGACTCCAAGAGGGCTGATCAGTGTAGCACAGTGGCGATCTGTATGAATCTTCCCAGCCACATAGAGTACAGGTCTTCCGCGATTCATAATCTCTTCAACATTCCACTTGTAACGCAACGTGAGCGCATGGTCCCACAACTCTCCCGCCTGCTCACGAATTAATTTTGCCAGCAACCACATATGGACGGAATCGGATACCGCATCGTGGTGTTTGCTTATCTGATCCTGTTTCAAGTTTGCATCAGACAGATCTTCCAGTTTGAATGATGGAGCTCCCCCCTCTTTTTTTGGCCAGTGCTGAAGTGCCTCTGGAATTAAAAGAAAGACTGCCCGGATCAGGTCCAGTGTATCCCAATATGTGTTTTCATTTTTCCATGCCCAGGCATAAGGATCCCGCAAATTTCGATAAAACAGTCCTCTGGTGAAGTCATGGTCAAATTTCATTCCATTATAAGCAACACTGCAGGTGTCTCCTCGGCTTAATTCTGCATGGATTCGTGTTGCAAACTCTGATTCTGGCAGCCCGTGCTTGTGGGCTTCCATGGGCATAACTCCGTGAATATTCACGGCTCCCGGACCAATTGGGGTGTCCAGACTGGGCTGGCAGTAGATCTGTATCAACTTGCCAGTCTGCTCCAGACCATCATTTGTACGCACCCCTCCAAACTGCACAATGCGGTCCAGGAAGGGAGACTTGCCCCATGTCTCGTAGTCATACCAGAAAAACGACATCAGTTAAACCGTGCTGGTCAGAAATTCACATGCTCTCCATACTGTCCACAATCATTCTCTCACCCGTCTTGCAAAGAATGTCTCCGGGCGATATTCAGTATCAGGGACAGCGATTTTTACTTCTGCCTGATTTACCGTTTTCCATGTCGCTTTGTTCTTTTCTGGTATTCCATCAGAGGTGCCTTCATGTTCTCGTAGAGCAGAAAGAGATGATGAACACGCTCCTGTTCTGACTTGAATCCTCTCGGATGATACAGTTTATCCACAGCCATGTCCAGTTTCTGGTGCGCATGCTGAAGATCTGGTGGCATAAGGTCTGGATCATAAAGCTCCGCCAAAGTTGCCTCTGAATGGGCAATGCGAGCATGCAGTATCGCCTGTGCCAGGGGGGCAAGCCTGTGTGAAATTTCCCTCTTGTACATCACTTCCTTCGGTAGAGGAAATGTATTGTATACCACTCCCACAGAATACCTGTATCCGCTGCCCAGACGACCAGCAACTGTTCGCATCCATGCCATATGCATGGCGGAGGTGAGGAGTGCAAAATCCACCGGCGTAGCATCACTCAGTACTTTCATGCTATTGTTTGGAACAACAGGCGGATTCAGCCATCCAATGGGAATATATTGTCTATGATGAGAACTGGTTTCTGGAATCACCAGAAAAGGAGACTCTGGAATCACATTGACTTGATACAGTGTCGGAGTGGCCGCCAGTTTTAATGTGGGGGTGCGCTTGCTCCCTTTTCGATAGGATCGGACAGCATCTATGCGTTTTCGTACATGCGGAAGCTGTGCCAGCACATTGGGGGATACATCCTGCAGAGCCAGTATCCAGCGTCTTGTGCCGTGCAGAAACTCTCGTGCTCCATAGTAGGGACGCATGAAGGGAGCGGCTCCCGGCTCCAGTTCCAGAAATTCTGCCTGCTCCCGTTCATTAAAGATGTACTGCCCGCCATCAATCGGCTGCGAGCCGATGATCATTGGTGGCATCCCATTAATGGGGTGCCTTTCTTCCTGTACAGTGAGATACGGATTGCGCAGATCACTGGCATCAAACAGGTACGGAGAGATCATGGAAACGCTTTTTTCCATCGGTTCTCCATGGATATCCATGTAGCTGAACAGGCGTTTCCTGTTCGGAGAACGACCTTGACGATCCAGCCCGAGAATTACTACGTGTACATTTGCTTCCCCCCGCGCATCGGATCCCCATGCGAATGTGCTGTGAGCAAAGGAAATTTCCAGGTTACAACGCCCAAACAAGATCGACCAGAATTGCCCCGCCTGTTCTCCCTGCGTAATGGAATTGGTTGCTACGAACCCAATCCGGCCCTGACCAGCACCAATATATTCTCCTGCTTTGATGAACCACGCGGCCACATAATCCAGCGTACCGCCACTGCCATTCCGGCCCAACTCTGTAATCCTGTGTACCTGAGCGCGCTGCTCCTCGCTCTGGAACTTGGCACCCCCAAACGGAGGATTCCCGAATACAACAAAACACTCTCCTGCCGGAAGAATGCTATTCCAGTCCATCTCTAAGGCATCCCCATGAACAATCTGCGGCAATGCCTGCAGAGGAGTCCGGGGACAGATTTCTCCAAACTCCATGCTGAGACGGTTATTCATGATGTGATCCATCATCCAAAACGCGATTTCGGCAATCCGTACGGGGAATTCGTCCAGTTCAATTCCGTAAAACTGACCTGGATTGATCAGTGACAAGTCAGAGGTGTACATTTCCATCTGCCAGCCGCTTTCAGATCTTGGGTTGATCTCTTTCAGTATCTCTGTCTCCAGTAGCCGCAGTTCCCGATACGCAATGATCAGAAAGTTTCCACACCCGCATGCCGGATCCAAGAATTTCATCTGACTCAACCTCTTCTGGAATTTCCGAAGCTCTGCACCTTTGCGTCTGTCTTTTCTGGCTTTCAGCCGATTGAACTCGCTCCACAGGTTATCCAGGAAGAGAGGCTCAATCACCTTCAAAATGTTCTTCTCCGTTGTGTAGTGAACACCTGCTTTCCGGCGTTCCCTCGGAGGCATTACCGACTGAAACAAGGCACCGAAAATAGCAGGTGATATATCCGACCAGTCGAATTGGCAGGCATCCAGAAGAACCTCTCGCATGGCGGAAGTGAACGAAGGAATACGAAGCGTCCCTTGGAACAATTCCCCATCAACGGAGGGGAATCTGTTCATATCCTCATCCATCGTGGACATACGCTGAATCTTCGGGGTGTTTAGCACCTGAAACAGATGTGTCAGCATGGCTCCGAGGTCCGCACCGTCTTTTGCTGTCCGCTCCTCAATAAAATTCAGGAACAGGTGACGGGGCTTGAAAATCCCTGTGTCGTCCGCAAAGAGACAGAACACAATTCGCACAAGGAAACGCTCCAGATCATGCCCCCGGTATCCGGCTTCATCCAGCATATCATGCAGTCGATCCACCAGTTCAGAGGCTTTGATATTTGCCGAATTCTGATCCCGAAAAGATCTGCGATGGATGCCAAGAATAAAGCTGAATGCTTCCACATTGGCGGGAAGCTCGGTGAGGGAAAAGCTGACATTGTCCCGCTCGTCACGGTCGTAAAGTTCAAAAGACTGGAAATCACTGACCAGAATGTAGCGGGGATGACTGCTTTCTAGAAGGGCATCAGAGTACTCGCCTGCCTGTTCATAGACTGCTCCAGGGTCTCGCCCTGCGCTCTTTTGTTCTGCCATCAGAACCCCGGGCCAGAATATGTCAATCAACCCGGAACAATCATCCAGTTTTTTTGCATGCTCTTCATAGCGGGCAACCGTACACCTCTCTATCCCGAATACCCCGAAGAAATCGTTGTAAAAACTCCGGCTTTCTGCCTTTTCGTACACTGCATCCTGCCACTGATCTACAAATCTGGCAGCACGAGTGCGAATCTCATTCCATGAAAGACTCATCAGGGGACACCACTTCTGCTATGGGTTCAGGTCAGCATCAAGCGGCATGAGGCTGTGTTCTGTTGATTCATTTTCTCCTGTGCTTCTCTGGCCGTCTATGAGTGGGGCTTTCATGTTCTCGTAGAGCAAAAAGAGATGGCGAATGCGGTCCTGCTCTGTTTCAAATCCCTTCGGATGATACAGTTTATCCACAGCCATGTCCAGTTTCTGATGTGCATGCCGAAGATCTGGTGGCATGAGGTCTGGATCATAGAGATCGGCCAAGGTTGATTCTGGATGGGCATTGCGAGCATCCAGTATGGCTTGTGCCAAGGGAGCGAGTCTGTGCAATACTTCTGTATTGTCTGTGACTTCTTGAGGAAGTGGAAATGTATTGTAGACTACTCCTGCGGAGTATCTGTAACGGCTTTCCAAGCGGCCTCCCACCATTCGCATCCATGCCATGTGCATGGCGGAGGTGAGCAGTGCGAAGGTCTCAAGTGTAGCATACTGGAGGATTGATACTGCATCACTCGGAATGGCAGGCGGGTCCAGCCATCCAATGGGAATGTACTCACGCCGCTCGGAACTGACCCTTGGAAATACCAGAAAAGTGTTTTCTGGAATGACAGTTAAATTATACAATGTGGGAGTTAGAGCAAGCTCTCGTGTCGGGATACTTCTACGCCCCTCCCGATAGGCACGTACTAAGGCCATTCGTTCCCGAACATGTGGAAGCCTTGCCAGCACATTCGGGGAGGCATTGTGCAAAGCCAGTATCCAGCGCTTTTTGCCTCGCAAAAACTCTCGCGCTCCATAGTAAGGACGTATGAATGCCTCCGCTCCCGGTTCAATATCCAGAAATTCTCTCTTCTCTTCCTCGGTAAAGATATAGTGCCCGCCATCAATCGGCTGTGATCCCAGTATTATCTGCTTCAGTCCATTGATTGGGCGGCTTTCTTCTTGTACTGTAAGATCTGGATTGTGCAAACTGCTAGCATCAAACAGGTAAGGAGAGATCATAGACACCTGCCTCTCCAATGGCTCGCCGCGAATATCCGGGTAGCTGAACAGGCGTTTCCTGTTCGGGGAACGATCTTTTTGATCCAGCCCGAGAATCACCACATGTACATGTGCCTTCCCCCTTGCATCCGATCCCCATACGAATGGCTGATGAGCAAATGAAATTTCCAGATTCCATTCTTTGAACAGGATCGGCCAGAATTGCCCCACCTGTTCCCCCTGTGTAATGGAATTGGTTGCCACGAATCCGATCCTGCCCTCGCCAGCACCAATATATTCCCCCGCTTTGATGAACCATGCCGTCACATAGTCCAGTGTCCCTCCGCTCCCCCGCTTCGCCAACCCGGAAATCCTGTGTACCTGGGCACGCTGCTCCTTGCTCTGAAACTTGGCACCCCCAAAGGGAGGGTTCCCGAATACAAAAGAACACTCTTCTGCCAGGAGAATATCGTTCCAGTCCATCTCCAGGGCATCGCCATGTACAATGCGCGGCGATGCCTGCAGAGGAATCCGGGTGTAGGTTTCCCCAAACTCCATGCTGAGACGGTTATTCATGATGTGATCCATCATCCACAGTGCGGTCTCCGCAATCCGAACCGGGAATTCACTCAGTTCAATTCCGTAAAACTGATCTACATTGATCAGCGGCAGGTCAGTGGTGTACATCTCTCCCTGCCTTCCGCTTGCAGATCTGGGGTTGATCTCTTTCAAGATCTCAATCTCCAGGAGACGCAACTCCCGGTACGCGATAATCAGGAAATTGCCACAGCCACATGCCGGATCAAAGAACTTCATCCGACTCAGCCTTGCCTGAAACTTTCGAAGGTCGGCCTTTCTGCGGTGATCTTTTCTGGCTTTTAGCCTGTCAAACTCGCTTCGAAGATCATCCAGAAAGAGAGGTCCAATCACCTTCAGAATGTTCTTCTCTGTTGTATAATGGGTGCCTGTTTCCCTGCGTTCTTTCGGATCTATCACAGACTGAAACAGGGCTCCGAAAATGGCAGGAGAGATATTTGACCAGTCAAACTGGCAGGCATCCAGAAGGGCCTGCCGCATGGCCGAATTAAACTGGGGAATGCGAAGGGGACCTCGGAACAGTTCGCCATTGACATAGGGAAACTTGCCCAAGTCCTCATCCAGAGCGGTGGCACGTTCTGCTTCGGGAGTGTCCAGCACCTGAAACAGATGCGTCAGCATGGCTCCGAGGTCCTCGCCGTCTCTTGTCGTTCGTTCTTCAATAAAGTTCAGGAACAGGTCACGGGGCTTGAAAATCCCGGTGTCGTCCGCAAAGAGACAGAACACAATCCGTACAAGAAAACGCTCCAGATCATGTCCCTTGTACCCGGACTCATCCAGCATATCATGCAATTTCCCAACCAGTTCGGAGGCCCTGATATTTGCCGGATCCTGATCCCGGAATACTCTGTGAACCCCAAGAATAAAGCTGAATGCCTCTACATTGGCGGGAAGCTCGGAAAGTCGAAAACTCACCTTTTCGCGCTCGTCACGGTCGTAAAGTTCAAAAGACTGAAAATCACTCACCAGAATGTAGCGGGGGCGATCACTTTCTGGAAGGCTGTCAAAGTACGCTCCCGCCTGTTCATAAGCTGCTCCAAGGTCTCGTCCTGCACTCTTTTGCTCTACCATCAGAACTCCAGGCCAGAACAGGTCAATAAACCCGGAGCGATCATCCAGTTTTTTCACATGCTCTTCATAGCAGGCAACCGTACGCCGCTGTACCCCGAAGATCTCAAAGAGGTCATTGTAGAAACTCTGCGTCTCTCCCTTCTCATACACGGCATCCTGCCACTGATCTGCAAATTTGGCAGCGCGAGTGCGAATCTCATTCCATAAAAGACGCATCAGGGAACACCAGTTCTTCTATGGGTTGCGGAGACCATGCCAGCCGTGATCTCGCAAATCCTGCATGTGGCAAAAAAATCCTGTAAAACATACTTTCCAACAGAAGGGCCTCTTGCAATCCCCCGTATGACGAAGAAATATCGCGCTGGAATGCTTACAGGTGCATCTGATCAGGTATGAAGATATTGTTGCAAGAGCCTCAGAATGCTGATTTCTCATCTGTTTCCTGCGACAGCGATCACGACCATATTCCCAAATATCTGCAATCACGTTCGGGCCAACATCATGTGGCACAGGGCTGTGTTCTGTTGGTTCATTTTCTCCTGTGCTTCTTCGTTCTTCTCTGGCCGTCTATGAGTGGTGCTTTCATGTTCTCGTAGAGCAAAAAGAGATGGCGAATGCGGTCCTGCTCTGATTCAAATCCCTTCGGATGATACAGTTTATCCACAGCCATATCCAGTTTCTGATGTGCATGCCGAAGATCTGGTGGCATGAGGTCTGGGTCATAGAGATCGGCCAAGGTTGACTCTGGATGGGCATTGCGAGCATCCAGTATGGTTTGTGCCAAGGGAGCGAGTCTGTGCAATACTTCTCTCTTATCCATGACTTTCTGGGGCAGGGGAAATGTATTGTATACCACTCCTGCAGAATATCTGTACCCACTGCCCAAGCGACCAGCAACCGCTCCCATCCATGCCATGTGCATGGTGGAGATGAGCAGTGCGAAGTCCCCGAGTGTAACATCCTGCAGGATCAAGACCGCATCACTTGGAATGGCAGGCGGAGCTACCCATCTGATCGGAATGTATCCTCTGCGATCAGAAGTGACTCTTGGAACCACCAGGAAAGGAGCCTCTGGAATGACATTTATGTGGTAGAGGGTAGGAGTCAGGGCGAGTTTCCGTGTAGGAATACTCTTGCTAGCTTCCCGGAAAGAGCGGACAGCAACTATGCGTTTCCGAACATGCGGAAGTTTTGCCAGCATATCTGGAGAAGCATCCAGTAGAGCCAGTATCCAGCGCTTTTGGCTATGTAGCAACTCTCTGGCCCCACAGTAGGGATGCATGAATATCTCTGCTCCCGGTTCAATATCCAGAAATTCTCTCTTCTCTTCTTCGGTAAAGATGTAGTACCCGCCATCAATCGGTTTTGACCCGATGATCATCTGTTTTAGCCCATTGATCGGACGATACTCTTCCTGTACGGTGAGATGCGGATTATGCAAATTGCTGGCATCAAACAGGTAAGGAGAGATCATAGAAACCTGCCTCTCCAATGGCTCGCCGCGAATATCCGGGTAGCTGAACAGTCGTTTCCTGTTCGGGGAACGATCTTTTTGATCCAGCCCGAGAATCACCACATGTACATGCGCCTTCCCCCGCGCATCCGATCCCCACGCGAATGACTGATGAGCAAATGAAATTTCCAGATTCCATTCTTTGAACAGGATCGGCCAAAATTGCCCTACTTGTTCCCCCTGTGTAATGGAGTTGGTTGCCACGAATCCGATTCGTCCGCTCCCGGACTGGATATACTCCCCCGCTTTGAAAAACCATGCCGTCACATAGTCCAGTGTCCCCCCGCTTCCCCGCTTCGCCAATCCGGAAATCCTGTGTACCTGGGCACGCTGTTCCTTGCTCTGAAATTTGGCACCTCCAAAGGGAGGATTCCCGAATACAAAGGAACACTCTTCTGCCGGGAGAATACCGTTCCAGTTCGTCTCCAGGGCATCCCCATGTACGATGTGCGGCGATGCCTGAAGAGGAATCCGGGTGTAGGTTTCTCCAAACTCCATGCTGAGACAGTTATTCATGATGTGATCCATCATCCACAGTGCGGTCTCCGCAATCCGAACCGGAAATTCCCCCAGTTCAATTCCGTAAAACTGATCTACATTGATCAGCGGCAGGTCAGTGGTGTACATCTCTCCCTGCCTTCCGCTTGCAGATCTGGGGTTGATCTCTTTCAAGATCTCAATCTCCAGGAGCCGCAACTCCCGGTACGCGATAATCAGGAAGTTGCCACAGCCACATGCCGGGTCAAAGAACTTCATCTGACTCAGCCTTGCCTGAAACTTTCGCAGATCGGCCTTTCTGCGGTGATCTTTTCTGGCTTTTAGCCGCTCGAATTCACTGTGCAGGTCATCCAGAAAGAGCGGTCCAATCACCTTCAGGATATTCTTCTCCGTTGTGTAGTGAGCTCCGGTCTCCCTGCGCTCCTTTGGATCCATCACAGACTGAAACAGGGCTCCGAAAATGGCAGGAGAGATGTTTGCCCAGTCAAACCGGCAGGCTTCCAGCAGAGCCTCTCGCATAGCAGAGGTAAATGTAGGAATGCGGAGCCGCCCGTGGAACAGTTCCCCATTGACATAGGGAAACTTGCCCAAGTCCTCATCCAGAGCAGTGGTACGTTCTGTTTCGGGAGTATCCAGCACCTGAAACAGATGCGTCAGCATGGCTCCGAGGTCCGCGCCGTCTCTTGTTGTTCGTTCCTCAATAAAGTTCAGGAACAGGTCATGGGGATCAAAAATTCCGGTGTCATCCGCAAAAAGGCAGAACACAATTCGCACAAGGAAACGCTCCAGATCATGCCCCCGGTATCCGACCTCATCCAGCATATCATGCAATCGCCCAACTAACTCAGAGGCTTTGATATTGGCGGGATCCTGATCCCGGAAGACCCGATAAACTCCAAGAATGAAGCTGAATGCCTCTACATTGGCGGGAAGCTCGGTGAGGGAAAAGCTGACATTGTCCCGCTCATCAAGATCATGGAGGTCAAAGGTCTGGAAATCACTGAGCAGAATGTAACGGGGACGTTTGGTCTCTGGAAGGGCATCAAAGTACTCTCCCGCCTGTTCATAAGCTGCTCCAAGGTCTCGCCCCGCACTCTTTTGCTCTACCATCAGAACTCCCGGCCAGAGCAGATCCATGAACCCGGAGCGGTGATCCAGTTTTTTCACATGCTCTTCATAGCGGGCAACTGTGCGACGCTGCACCCCGAAAATCTCAAAGAAATCGTTGTAGAAACTCTGTGTCTCTCCCTTCTCGTATACAGCATCCTGATACCGATCAGCAAATCTGGCTGCACGGGTTCGAATTTCGTTCCATGAAAGACGCATCAGAGTACACTGCCTTGTCTGTGGATTTTATGAACCATAGAAGCAGTTGTATTGGGAATTCATTATGGGCTGGGAAAATTCTGGATGCGTTGTGCTATCTGTAACCAAATATTGCATACTCTCAGAGTACAAGATAACACCTGTATTTCTATCACCTGTGCCTCTGTCCAGAGCCATCTGCATCTAGTCCCCATATTCTTGAATCCCCTGTTGCAGAAACGATTCAAATTCTTCGGAAGAAACCACTCCGCTTAACTGCACAAGAGGGCGATCTGTCTCAGCACCATCCAGAATGGCATATGTAGGCAGTGCCAGTGTCCCTGTCAGGTTTTCCTGAAAATCCTGGAACTGACGACTCCTGGGGCCATCTGTGTACAGACGACTTAATACAAAATGATCTGCCAGCAGCCTGCTCACCTCGCCCCGTTCAAATACATTGACCTCCATCTCCCTGCAATTTGTGCATGTGTACCCGGAAAAGTCAATAAAAAGCGGCCGAGCAAGATGTACTGCCTCTGAGAATGCTCCTGGCAAGTCATCTATAATCCAGTCTTGCTGTACCTCAACTCCAAACAGGCTTGCCGTATTCGCATCACGCGGCGGCAGATATGCATCCAGCTTGCCAAGTCGTCCGCCAAAAAGTCCCGGTAACAGATACACTGCGATTCCAAAAAATAAAACCCCGAACAGAAGCCTCCCTGCCCCAACATGTGCAGTCTCGGTATTTGGCAACAATCGCAAATGTCCGATCAGATAAATTCCTGTCAATGTAGCAAGCACAATCCACAGTGCGATGACCAATGGCCGATCAATCAGGCCAAGCCCCCAGACTAGGTCTGCATTGGAAAAGAATTTGATGGCAGCCGCAATCTCTATGAAACCAAAAACTACAGCAATCTCTTGCATCCACCCTCCACTGCCAGGAAGTACCTTGAGGGCTTGGGGGAAGCATGCAAATGCTACAAATGGAAGTGCAAATGTCAGGCTAAACATAGCCATCCCCAGGATTCCATAGAACCATGCGCCCGAGGCAATACCCGGAAGCAGTAATCCAACGAATGGCACCGTGCACGTGAAGGACACAAGTGTAAGTGCCAGCCCCATGAATAACACACCAAGATAATCATGGCGTTCTTTTCCCTTGCGGTCAAACCAGTTTACAAGAAATGACGGCAATCGGAGAGTGAACAGCCCCAGCAGAGATAGCCCAAAAGCGAAGAAGGCAATCGCTATGCCCAGATTTACCCACGGACTGGCGGCAACAATCTGTGCGCCCGCACTGCCAACAATGATGGAGAGCCCTGTGCCAAGCCCGGTGAAAGTTGCCACGATTGCCAGTCCGTACAGCAAAGCCATGCGGACCGGCGCATTCCCGGCATGATGACTGAAGTAGGAAACTGTAAGCGGGATCATCGGATAGATGCATGGCATGAGCAGTGCCCCCAGCCCCGCTCCAATCGCCAACAGCATAAATCCCCATATCCCCCTGGATACGTCATCTTCCATATCGGAAGGTGGCAGATCCTGAATCTCCAGCGGAGTCTTCGAGCTTGACGGAAAAGAGGAAGCAGTTGGAAAAGCCCCCAGTGGCAATGATGCCTCGGCAAAGGTTGCCATGATTGAGGCAGAGTCGGGAGGGAGACAGATCCGCTCATTGCAGATCGTAAATTCAACACTTCCTTCAGCTGCTCCCCCTGAAAAGCTCTGCTCAACCGAATAATCGGCCCAGACCAGAGCTTGACCCTTGAAATAGGTTACTGTCTTTTCAAAGTAGGGATCATATCCTGACTGCGCATCAAGCTGGCGCAGGGAATCCTCTGCAACTAGCCCGGCAGGCAATGTGTCAATCCGAACAGACAACGCTCTGCTGGGTCTTGGAGAATCCAGCGCATACATCCTCCATGCCCCGCCCGTTGGATCATCTGGCGGCAGAAGAGCCTCAATGACAACTCGTGCAGATGTGCCGTGATACACTGCCCTGGTATCCCAGGAAACAGCAGACTGAGCAGATACGGTGCCAGTGAATAGCAGCACCGGCACAAGCACGATCAGGAAAAAGACAGCGTGTCTAGGCTTGACTGCCGGCTGGCACCACATGCACACGGAGCTGAGCATGCACTTCGGCGTGAAGCTTAATCGTCGCAGTATACTCGCCAAGGATCTTGATATCCTCATTAATGGTAATGATGCGGCGATCAATATTAAAGCCTTGCACTGCTAGCCCGAGAGCAACCTGCTGCGCAGTGATGGCACCAAAAATCCGGTCTTCTGCGCCAACTTTGGCTTCAACCTTGACAACCGTATTCTCAAGTTGATTCTTGATCTCCTCGGCATTGTTGAGTTCCTGAGCCCGCTTTCTCGCCTGCTGGCGCAACTGATCTTCAAATGCTCGGACCAGACCGGGAGTTGCCATCTGGGCAAGTCCCTGCGGAATGAGCCAGTTGCGTCCGTACCCATTTTTTACGCTAACGACATCTCCCTCATTGCCAAGGTTCTGGATATCTGTTAACAGAATGACCTTCATTCCAACCTCTGTAATTGAATTCTAGTTAGCGTACGGAATCGGCGACATATGGCAAAAGGGCAAGATGCCTCGCACGCTTGATGGCACGAGAAATTTGCCGCTGTTTTTTTGCAGGTATGTCCAGAACCCGACGGGGAAGCATTTTCCCCTGCTCGTTAATGAACCGTTTCAGGTAGTCTGTATCCTTGTAATCAATGTATTTCTGAGCCATTTTATTCTCCTTCTTTGCTTTCTGTTACTGCCTCTTTTTCTACAGCAGCCTGGCTTGCTGATTTGCTCGCACGGTAGTGAGCAATCATGCTCTTGTCCATTGCCAGAGTCAGCGAGCGCAGTACGTTATCATCAATGGTGAGTGCCCGCTCAATGCGTGGGATCATCGTACCCGGGCCTTCAAAGTAAAGATTCACATAATACCCGTTCCTTTTCTTGTCTACCGGGTAGGCGAGCTTGCGCGTTCCCCACTCGTCAACTTCAACGACGGTACCCCCGGCACCTTCTATGATTTCATTGATCCGTGTAACGACCTCTGCGGTCTGCTCATCGGAGAGCACGGGGGTGAGAATGTACGTCAGTTCGTACATCTTTCGATTCATGGTCATACTTATCCCTGTGGAATGACTTGGTTATGGACTGGTCATGCCCCCGCACTTCACGGGAGCAGGGCAAGAAAAGGCGTTCTACAACCGCCAAATTGTTTGGTTTCACTGCTCAGGCATTCGCCATGCGATCTGCATGATCTGCCGTCTGCAGTGCGTTCAGCATCTCATCCAGTTCTCCTTCAATAATCTTCCGCAGGGGATAATTTTTGAACTCCCCCTCCAGCCGATGATCTGTTACGCGATCCTGCGGAAAATTGTACGTACGGATTTTCACCGAACGATCTCCAGAACCGACTGCCTGTCTCCTTACCTCATCACGTGCCGCATTGACCTCGTTCATTTTCTTTTCATAGAGCCGTGAGCGGAGCACCCGAAGGGCCTTGTCCTTGTTCTTGTGCTGGCTCTTCTCGTCCTGGCATGTAACCACAAGTCCTGTGGGAATATGTGTAATCCGTACGGCAGAATCGGTCGTATTCACGCTCTGCCCCCCCGGCCCACTTGAGCGGTATACATCAATCTTGAGCTCGTTGGGGGAGAGTTCCACTTCAACATCTGTTGCTTCGGGCAGAACAGCGACACTTGCGGCCGAAGTATGCAGCCTTCCACTTGATTCGGTTTGCGGTACCCTTTGGACACGGTGGACCCCATTCTCGTATTTGAGGTTGCCAAACACATTCTTTCCTGTAACTCCAAAGACGATTTCCTTGAATCCTCCAACACTGCCTCTGGAACTGTTCATGATCGCAAGTTTCCACCCTCTGCGTACGACAAATTTTTCATAGAGGCGATAAAGATCCGCCGCAAAAAGGGCGGCTTCACTGCCTCCAGTGCCGGCACGTATTTCAATAATTGCATCCCGTGCATCTGCCGGATCTTTGGGGGTCAGGGCCCGCTGGAGTGCCTCTTCCATCAGGGGCAACCTGGCAGTAAGTAGAGCCAGCTCTTCGCGTGCCAATTCTACTAGCTCCGCATCCTTTTCCAGTCGGATCAGCTCCTGCATCTCTTCTGACTCCCTGAGTGCAGTCTCATACTGCTCAATGGCACTCACGACTTCGGACAGTTCCCGATGCTCCGGCCCAATATCTGCCATCCGAGCGGGATCTGCTGCCGTTGCCGGATCTGCAAGAAGCTCGTTCAGCGCATGGAACCGCTCCTTGACCTCCTTAAGTTTTCCCAAATCTATCATGGTTCATATCCGCACATCCAGCGTCCTTTAATCCAGTCTGCACTGGCGTGTTCAGGATGCATGCAAGAGAAGTGTTTTCCGGCCGTACAAGTATAATTGAAAAATTGCTGCCTGTATTCCCACTCCAGATTACCAGACATCATGCTCTGCCAGTTCTCTTGCAGAAGCCTCCCGAACAAACTCTTTGAATGTACCGCCCGAATTCTCAACCAGTTGATAGACTCGGGACAGGGGGACCATGAGACGAAGTTTATTGGCGGGTTTTACGGACTTTACGAGGTGTATCCTTTGAAGCTCTGGCAGAACCTTATTCAATAGATAGTCTGCCCGAGAAGGGAACCGGTGAGTAATGAGGCTTGCATCTATTACAGTTGTCCTGTTGAACATTCGCATAAACTGCAAGGCGATCTTCATGTCATGATCAACATCCTGTGCCCCTGCATCCGCAGCAGTCATCCCCTTTGCTGCCTCCAGATTGATGCCATGCCTTTTCAATAACGAATGTATTCTGTCTGCATTGAAGAATACCTGAGGATACTCCTCTGATCCATTATTGTAAATCACTGCGGAATCAAAGGTGCAGTTATTGAAAACCGTTCCGTCCAGTCCGTATTCATGATGAATAATGAGCTCTGCAAAATGGCACCCGTCAAACTTGCAATTCATAATCCGGGATTTATCAAGACTTGTTGGGGCAAAAACAGAGTCAGATATAGTAAGGCTCTGCAGATTTCGATCTTGCAGGGAGTTCACAGGGAATTTTGCGTCACGAATGGAATAAGACTTGTGTGCGTGCTCTACCAACTCAAGCATCAAAGCTCCACAGTTCTCCCGGGTATAAGCTCCCCACTTTCCATGTTGCGACATTTGCTGGAGTTGACGGAGCAGATCAGCAATTAGTGTACTTTCCTTTCCAATATTCAGAGCATGGGCAACTCCCCTGATCACAGATTGCGGTAGCATGTGATCATCAAAGGCGTATTCTTCCGACACTCGGTCAGGTATGCGTAAAATACGGGCGAGGGCCTGACTCAGATAGAATTTTTGAACATCTTCATGATCAAACCGGATTCGTATGATGCTCCGTATAGCACCTTGATAGTGATCCTTGCAAAAAAGTGGGTGATCTGTAATCCGTTCGGCTATTTGCCACTGCAAACTTGGGTTGAGGCCCTTTTCTTTGACGAAACATTCTACGATATATTCTACCATATCATATCTGAAATAACCAACTTCATAAGACCACATTTCCAATGCAAACTTTGAGAGCAGTTCATGAAGCTGTTCCAATGTGAGCAGGGTGCCCGTCCCTGACTCATCCACCCAGTTCTCTTTGAATTCCCTCTCAACGATAACCGCAATAAAATCAGAAAGGAAATCTGACGGCAAGTGCCCCAGTCTTTGCAACAACTCCGCAAGCCCCCCTTCTTTTGCGATGGCAGTCAGCTTCCGCACAAGTAGTGCTCTGGTGAGCAGTGGGTGATCTTTCACGCCTGTTTGCGCCTTGACACTGTCATACAGTTCGCTCGGTTCGGAAATACCTTGCCCGGACGCATACGCCAAAAATTCTTCTCTCCCCCACCCATGAAGAACGATCTGCTGAATTTGTACATCCCGCTCAGAACGAATAAAGTCCAGCAGCTTGTCTTGGGACCTCAGAGGTGATTCAAAGTAGGTTTTCTTTGCCGCAATCAGCAGCGTTCCCTCGGAAGAAAGATGACTTATGAGTTGGGAAATTGCTGATGTAGACTCGTCAGACTTGACATCCACCAGTGTATCTTCAAACCCGTCAAATGCAGGGATAATTGCATTCATTCGGACGAGTTCAAGGAATGACGCGTGGTACAGATACAGAAAATGAAGATCACTGGATATCGAAGCGAGAGCAATACTGTTAAAATGCTGACAAAATTCTCCGTCAGGGTACATTGGAAGAATTAATGAATTTGCCTCTCTATTCTTGAATGCTGTAGCCTGCTCCAGAGAAATTTTTTCAATTAGCGAAGTTTTTCCCTCTCCTGATTCAGAGGTTAGAAAGTACACTGAAGTCATTCCCGCAGAAGAGTCAGTGAGATATTTTCGTAACCCGGTTATAGAATCAGGAAAAAATATACTCCCTGTGGATTCACTTCCCCCCTCCAGTAGTTCAATCTTTGGGGGAATGTAATTTTCGGGAGGAGAGAAGTAATTGATAATTCGGTCCGCAAGCCGATCAAGCTTGGCCAGATAGGACAGAATCCACAGTGCAGCAGGCCACTCTTCATCCTCATGTATAACCTTGACATTGTCCGGTTCACCCGAAATATCTGCCTCTACTAGCCTGCCCCTCATCTGGAATGACAAGTGGCTGTCTGAGATAACCGCAGGATTATCCTCATCCGCAAATGTTTCAGCTACGCGTATGAAGTCGTCAAGCTTCATTTGATTGCTTCGGTACCAGAAACTGCTATATTCCCCAAGTGAAAAAGAATTGCTGCCCTGAGTGTACATGCTGCAATCACCGTGGAAAAAATAACCTACGGTTACACAAGATGGGGGACTCTATTCAGGGGAGAGCAGTGCCCACAACTCGCGCTGCGATTTACCAGAGCCTCTTGCAAAAATCCTGGATGAAGGAAGAAATATCGTTCTGAGGATGCTTACAGGAGGTGCATCGGATCAGGGATTGCTAATGGCTATAATGGTCTCCCGTTCGAATCTATCTGTATGTTCCATGTCCCGCGGATCTGCTTCCATCAAGGCCTCAATCACTTTGGGACTAGGGTTCAATGCTGCGGCCAGGTGAAGCGGTGTATCTCCATTTTTATTCGGAAAGTTCTTGTTGGGAACAAGCTGAGGATGCTTGAGGGGCTCATTACCGACATACTCTATGCAACATTGAATTATGCCGTTTAATGCGTGTTTATTTGGCTCTCCTTCTACATTAACTGAAGCTCCGAATTCCTCAGATCTGAAATCTGCCGTAAACTTCCCAAGAGATGTGTTATTCATTTTTAAGGGGCTTGGTTTATATATATGCGTATGCTTTTATTCCAATCAAGAACTTGGCTCTTTTGAGATGTCAGATGGATGTGTGAGCATCTTGCAAAATTCTGGATATTCAGAATAATAGTTCTGTGGGAGCACTTGCAGACATACTGGTTCGGCTATAACAGTGTTTCTGCAGGAGGCTCACCATACTGAAAAAGCTACCAGTTCCCAGCAGATGCCTCCTGGATGAACTCATTAAATGTACTGCCAGAATTCTCAATCAGTTGGTCAATCTGAGTCAACGAAACCATCAGACGCAATGTATTGCCTGGTTTCGCATACTCTACAAGATGTGCCCTTTGTAACTCTGGCAGAATTTCATTCATAAGATGATCAGCATGGGAACGAAACTGATGAGTAACTAGCCCCTCATTTATTGCCGTAGACCGCTTGAACATTCGCATAAACCGCAAGGCTATCTTCATGTCTTGATCAATTGTCTCCAGTCCTGCGTGATGATGATCAGCAGCAGGCGTACCTCCCTCTGACTGTACCCTGATCCCATGCCTGCTCAGCACTGAATGTATTCTGTCTGGTTGGAAATATACCTGACGCTCTTCCTCTGAGCCATTGCTGTAAATCACAACAGAGCCAAAAGTACAGTTGCTAAAAACTGTTCCATCCAGTTTATATTCGCAATTAATGGTCAGTTCTTCAAAGTGGCACCCGTCAAATTTGCAGCCAATGATCCGGGATTCATCAAGGCTTGTCGGGGCAAAAGAAGAGTTGAAGACTGCGAGATTCCGCAAATTTCGGTCTTGCAGGGAATTTGCTGGAAAATTCATGTCCCAAATGGAATGCGGGGTGCCAGTGTACTGCACTGATTCGAGCATCAGAGCTCCACAATTCTCCCTCGTGTAGGATAACCCGTCACTTTCATATCCTGATCGCTTTTGGAGATCATTCAATATTTTCTTAATTGACACGCCACTCTTCCTAGTTCCCAGATACCTCGCAGCCTCCTGGATAACAGATTGAGGTAGAATATGATGCCCTATAAGTGATCCTGTATCTATACTTTCACGTTTGCTTAAAGCACGCCCCAAAGCCTGCCCCAGGTAAAATTCTTGAACATCTCCGTGATCAAACCGGATTCTTGCAGCACTCCGTACACTAAACTCGTCGCTCTCTTTACGAAAAAGTGAGTGATCCAGAACCCGTCTGACAATTTTCCACTGCATGCCCGCATCCATATTCTTGCTCTCTGCGAAAAACTCTACTGTGGAGTTTATGGAGTCGTATCCAAGAGTATCAACTTCACCAATCCACATGTCCAGTGCCAACTGTGATAGCAGTTCATGATGCTCATCCAGCGCAAGCAGTGGGCCTGACTCGCTCATCCATCTTTCTGTGCTCTCTCTCCGAAGGATAATTTCAAGAAAATTGGAGAGATAGTCTTCGGGAGAGCGGCCCAATAACTGCAGCAGCTCTTCAAGATCAAATTCATGTATGGCAATATCAATTAATCTCCGCACGAGCAGTGCTTTGGTAAGTACTGGATGATCTGCCCGGCCCAGTTTATTTTTCACCTGATCATACAGATTGCTTGGTTCAGCAATACCTCGCCTCAATGCATACTCCATAAAGTCTTTGCGATCCCACCGACGAAGAGCTACTTTCTGGGCCTGTATGTCCTGATCTGGACGAATCAAGTCCAGCAATTTTTCATAGTGATCCGATGATGTATCAACGCAGGGGTTCTTCGTTGAGATCAACAAAGTTCCAGAAGAAGACAGCTGATTCACAAGATTGCCAATTTCTGAGAGAGCTTCGCCAGATTTAAAGTCTGCAAGTACCGCTTCAAATCCATCAAATGCAGGGATGAGCACATTCATCTGGACAAGTTCAATAAATGAATCGTAGTACAGATATGGAAGATGGAATTTGTTCGAAAGCACATCTATAACAAGATCATCAAAACGAAACATCGGAGAACGCCCCCCCAGAGACACTGGAATAATCAGAGATTCCGTCTCTCCATTCCTGAATGCCAGGGCCTGTTCCACAGAAATTTTCTCAATCAGCGAGGTTTTTCCCTCTCCCGTGCCTGAAGTTAGAAAATGTATGCAGGTTATTCCTGCCGAAAAATCTGTAATGTGATTCCGCAATGCGGATGTTGAATCAAGGGGGAAGGGTGTCCCAATTAATTCACTCCTCCAGTCCAGTACTTCAATCTTTGGGGAGATATAGTTCTCTGGAGGGGTGATATTTTCAATAATGCGCCCTGCCAGCCGGTCCAGCCTGGAGAGATGTGCCAGAATCCATGCGGCAGCGGTCAACTCTTTCCCCTCGTGCAGAACTTTGACATTGTCAGGCTCACCCGAAATATCAGCCTCTACTAATGTACCTCTCATCTCAAATGACAGATGACTGTCCGAGATTACTGCCCGCTTGTCCATATCTGCGAACGTTTTAACCGTACGCTTAAAGTCGTCAAGTTTCATTTACTTATAATCCCTTTCCTTATGGATTCCAAGCGATTTCTTGTAAAAATGACAACAATACATCTTTACGAATTGAGTCTGCCATACCAGGAATACAAGTCTTTGGAAGTAGCAGGATCACAGGTATTTTGACAGTACCAATTCTGTGAGATGCTCCGTCAAAAACGCACAACTTCCTCATTTGCAGAAAGACAAGAACAGCTTTAGAGTTGTTGACACGGGCCTGACACAGAAAAACAATCAAGACAATTCAGACAGGACATTGTTACCCTGGCGACGCACCCATCCAATGCCTTCGGTTGAACACAAGAACTGGGTTTTGGTTTATCGTACAAAGGATGGCAACATTCATACTACCCCGGTACCTTGATCATATAGAACGATGACACCAGATACTGCACCAGTGCTCCCATCTTATGAAGTAGAGTATTTTCCCCCGAAGGGCAGACAGGAACGATACCATGTTCTGGCATGGAGTCCGAGCATGGCAGTCGCTGCCGTATACCATCACCTCTTCGGAAGAGAACCTCAGGAAATAGATCTGATCACCTCAAGTGAACATGCAGACTGTGCCAACTTCCAGGCAACCTCCGAAGGGGAATATCGATCCTGGCACTATCAAATCAGATAGCGTCCTTCCTGTACTCTCTTCAATTCAGCGATACTTTTCCTGCTAACCTCCATTCTCCCGTCTTCTGGTTGACTTCATCTCGTCTGTCACAAGCACAATAGATCCCGAACAAGCGGCAGTTATCGTTTCCTCTCTCTTGGACTCCTCATCGGAGGAAAAACGCGGAGCCTTCCCACCAAACCCGGCCCTCCCCGTGATTTCACTCCACAAGAACATGATTTTCTTCCCCGCCCTGACATTCATTGTTCATTCCTCCCCACCAAAACGGCAGTAACCGTTAGACACTCTGTTTTGTTGTGCGGCCCAGCGGGATATGAAGAATGCCTTTCGTCCCTGAACACAGATTCACCATTGCCATGAGGAAACCGTTGCAAAGTAATGAACGCTTCATATCTGCTCGCTTAGCACATGAGATGATGTAAACAGAGGTATCCACATAACAGTCCTGATATGCCAGGAACTAGTCATCGTCCACAACCTCTGCAGAAAGTTCCAGTGATGTATAGTTTCTCGTCTGAAACCGCCTGTACTGGCTCTTCTGCCTGCGGGATTGTTTCGGAAGGATATGGATAATCCGTGCATCCTGCAGCAATGCGTAGCGAATACCCGGCCACATGTCATCATCTCCTGAGACCAGCACTAAGTTCTCCTTCGTTGAACTCGTCGCAAAGTGGATTAAATCAGAGACAATCATTGTGTCAACCAGTTTCTGTTCCGACCTGCTGAATGCCCTTTTTCTTGACACCAGACATCCTTCATGGACACAAGCCCTGTCACTGTAGAATGAATTCACCATGGTAATCGGACACCTGCTATTTTCAGCACATTCCTTCATTGGAAAGCCCTTGAAATTCGTTGGAGGCGGTCGTAATCGCGTTCTATATGTATCAGGAAATATATTCTCTGAATCGCATGCAAGAGATATGGCAAGTTCGGGTCTCTCTATTGACCATGTCTGATTGGATAATCTAATGTTGCGCGGAAAGTACCTGTTAATTTGACTTGACAGAGATTTAGCTGTTGGAGTCTGCTGGGTTCCCCCATAAAGCCACCCGCCGTATAGCCGGCAGGCTATCTTCTCATTCAGAGTACCATATGACGGGGGAATACGTTTTGCTATAACCTCAAGAATCTCCGTCAAATTCTCTCGTCCCAGTTTCCCCAGATTATCATAGTCAACAAGGAAAATCATCCGGTAATGCCAGTCAAACAGCAAGCCTCATCCTCTGGAATTTGACTTTCTGTACCATACTCTCACATACATTTGATTTTTCAAAGTGCGATCTCAACTCCGGCCAACTGCTCTGGCAACTTGTCTGACCTGTGTGATCAGTTCAGAGAACTGTTCAGTATTCAATGCCTGGGCTCCTCTCTCGGAAGCATTGGGGGAATCATCACAAACATCCGCTATGACTCCGTCTGCGCCTGCAGCAACAGCTGCACAAGCCAGAGGAGTGACATACTCCCGAATCCCCGCAGCCTGAGATGGGTCAACAAAAACAGGCAGATAGCTCTTCGCCTTGGCAACAGATACAGCAGACAGGTCCAGGGTATAGCGCGTTGCCCGCTCAAATGTGCGAATCCCTCGCTCACACAGAATCACCTGCATGTTGCCTGACCGCATCACATACTCCGCTGCCATAAGCCACTCCTCCACCGTAGCCGCCAATCCGCGCTCAAGCAAAACCGGCTTGTCTGACGCTCCCAGTGCATTCAATAATTCGAAGTTCTGCATATTGTGTGCCCGCACCAGCAATATGTCCGCATAGTTTGCAACAGTCTCCAGCCATCCTCTGGCATCTGCCTCCAGTACCAGTTTCAGCCCGTGTTGATTAACCGCCTGACACATGAATTTGATCTCATCTTCTTCCAGTCGCTGGTAGTCATAGAAAGATACCCGGGGCCTCAGCGTGTCTCCTCTCAGAAGAGAGGCACCCGATGCTGCCATCTTCTTCACCAGGACCTCCATTCGCTCTTTGCTTCCCGCACTCCCCACTCCCGCCATCACTGCAATCAAATTTCCGCCAATCTTTAGCCCTTCAAGATCAACGACAGATGAACCATCACGGCCCGCACGACTGGCCAGTTTATAGGGCTCTGTAACACGCTGCACATCAGAAACGCCATTCAGATCACGAATAATATGGTGGTCAAATTCCGGCTGTACCCCGATTGCCCCCAGTACAGTTTGACTGACCCCGCTGGAGCGATGGACATCAAAGCCAAACGCGTTGAGATTTGTGATCACCGCTTCAATCTCGGCTTCGGAAGCACTGTTCTTCATAATTACGACCATAGCACCACTCCAGCTATACGGCAAATTCTACTTTGGCCTCGGAAAGGCGTTCAGCGATACCGATCCAAGGCAAACCGCTCCCCAAGATAATGCTGGCGAACCTCTGGATCCGATGCCAGCTGCTCGGCAGTTCCCGATTTCATGATTTTACCATCAAAGAGCAGATAGGCACGATCTGTAATCGCCAGTGTCTCGTGAACATTATGATCGGTAATCAGGATTCCAATATTCAGGCTGGCCAACTGACAGATGATTTCCTGAATATACTCAACTGTAATTGGGTCTACACCGGCAAACGGCTCATCCAGCAAAAAAAAGTCAGGTTCCAAGACCATGGATCGGGCAATTTCGGTTCTTCTCCGCTCCCCGCCAGAAAGAGTGTAAGCCTTGGATGTTCGTACGGTCTCCAGACCAAACTGGGTAATCAGCCTGTCCACCCGCAGTTCCCGCTCCTGCCTGGATATTTTTTGAAACTCCAGTACGGCATGAAGATTCTGCTCTACTGTCAACTGCTGAAATACACTGGTCTCCTGTGCAAGGTATCCCAAGCCTCTGCGAGCACGCTTGTACATTGGAAGTGCTGTGATGTCATTCTCTCCGAGATAAATCCGTCCCTGATTCGGCCGCTCAAGCCCCACAATCATATGGAATGATGTGGTCTTTCCTGCTCCATTTGGACCAAGCAACCCTACCACTTCGCCGCACTGTATCTCAAGGGAAACCCCCTTTACGACCGTACGTTTCTTGAAACGCTTGGTAAGCCCTTCGGCTTGCAGCTTCAAAACTCCCATTCCCGAATCCATGCTAGGAAATCACCAAGAAGCTGCACTCTGGAAGGCTTCCGTGCCGGTTCCCACTGCAGACCATCAAGAGCCAGTCCAGCTGGCAAAGCGTTTTCCGGGTATCGTGTTCCCTGTACATCCGTACTGAATGTGATTTTCCGGAGAGAATCTCCTGCAAACTGCATGCGAACCTCATCACCAGATGCTTCCAGAGCTCCGTCCGCTACACCATCTTCATCCGTACGGAAATATATGGCTTCTGCATTCGGACCGACCCTGAAAATACGAAGAGAATCCTCATGAATTGTGCTGACAAGGGTTCGCCCCTTAACCTGACTGATCCGACTGATCAGACTATCCTCCTGTGCAACGAATGCGTTCCCCCAGATAAACAGAGAATCCATAGTCCCATCCTTTATGACCACCTTCATGGTATCCCCCGTCAATTGTGTCTGCTCCGTCCAAATGAAGGGATGCCCGTACAGCCAGATCAGCTCCTGTGAATCACTGTCCGAACGGTCGTATATCATTGAGTCTGCGAGAGCGGTCAGCGAACTGTTCCAGACACGAACTCTTCTGCTTGCTTCAAGACGAGAGTTGTCTTGACGATCCTGTATGCGAAGAAGCTCTGCCCGGACGATCAGGGTATCCACAGAAAGTGAATCCTGTTCAAGATAGACCAGCAAAGGAGAACCCCGAATAATGCTTAGAGAATCTTCAGCATTGTACTCCATCCTCTCTCCTGTAATCCAGGTTGTATCCCGATCCGAAACAGTCAGATAACGCACAGAGCCACGGGCAATCGAATATGCAGTCTCTCTGTAATGCATAAGAGAATCCGATGTCAGCTTCATCCCCTCGGACTCCATCCTGACATTCCCGCCCAAATCTGCAATCTCGTCTTCTGTCCAGTACAGTCCAGTGTCTCCGGTGAGCGTTGTTGTGGAATCCTTCAGAACCAGACCTTCTGGAAATTCTATCCGCTTCTCATCTGCATAATGAATTCCAAATGGCGATGATGTGACAACTTCCCCGTCCGTCAAGCGGACATTCCCTGTTGCCCGCCCTATGTTCAATTCTTCATCATAGTCCAGGGAGTCCGCCCGGAGTGTATCCCCTTCATCAATCAGCACCGCATGTTTCATAAAGGATGTCCTGCGCCTTGTGACATTTCGGAGTGCCTGCTCTGCTGTGATTTGTGTTGTGCCGTACATGACATGTACGTTCCCTCTGATTTCCTGCAGAAACCCTTCCGGGGTCTGCATGCCAATCAGCGAATCCCCTGACACAGATACAGAGTCTGTATCTGCATGAGCAAAAAAGCTCTGGGTATGCTTATAACTGCTGCCCTGTGGCATGAACAGTACAACAAGTACCCACAGTATCACTGCCCTCATGGATCACGAGCAATCTCGGCTGCAAACGGGCCAATCTGATATGAACTCAAATCTTCTCTGGCCTGAAGCCCCGTTCCAGAAACTACTTCCTCTGGCGTTCGGATGCGTACAAAACTCTCCGTCCTTAATAGCTGTTCTCGCTCCCACCATTCAACTCGCTCGGTCGTCAGTATTCTGTTATCACTTGTTGCTATGCGGACTCGTCCCTCTGCGACAAAATACTCCTCATTCTTGTAATGGGATACGCGGTCCGCCTCCAGAAATGCAGACATGACTCCCAGGGAGTCATACATTTCAATCTCTACCTTCCGCTGCACCCCTCGCAAGTGCTGAATGGTGGAATCCTGTTCACCAGACCACTGCACATGATCGGCAGACAGAATCAGTCTTGTACGGCTTTCGTTGTCTTCAGAATCTGCCTGCGACAATACAATTTGAACGTTCCAGCTTTCCCTGGAAGGCCCGGAAGCAGGCGATGATCCATGAGTCCCTGAAAAGTCCTGGCGCGTGCAGGATGACGAGAGGAAAAAGAGAAGAAGCGGAACAAGCCAGAAACATACCGGAGAATGACCTGTACGGAAGGCGATATCTGTAAATCGAAGCGGCGAAATCAGAACTCTGGACAGGCAGAACGCCGTCTGGTATGTGTGAGCGGGAAACGAGATTCGAACTCGCGACCTTCTGCATGGCAAGCAGATGCTCTACCAACTGAGCTATTCCCGCGGAACTGCAGGTGCTTACACTGCACTGTTCTGTGAACTGTTCCAATGAGCGGTGCTAGGAACCCCTGGAGTGTAACAACCCCTGCTTCAGAAGTAATTCTGCATTCAAAATTGCTCCGCCTGCGGCACCGCGCACGGTGTTATGCGAGAGAACAACAAACTTGTAATCCAGAACCTCGCAGGGACGAATTCTTCCAACGCTGACTGTCATGCCATTGCCGAGATCCGAATGCCGTCTGGGTTGCGGAAAACGCTCGTCCCTAAAAACATGCAAAAAGGTTTCAGGTTCGGTCGGCAGGTTCATATCCCGGATTGGACTGACGAAGGACGCAAATGCATCCTGCACTTCATCTTGCACGGCATTGGATTTCAGTTTGACAGAAACACATGCAAGATGCCCCTCAAGAACCGGCACACGGTTGCACTGCGCACTGATCGTAATTGATTCGAAATTCAGCTCTGTACCGATCAGGTTCCCCAGCAGTTTGTTTGGTTCATGCA
Source organism: Rhodothermales bacterium (assembly GCA_965203305.1). GTDB lineage: Bacteria > Bacteroidota > Rhodothermia > Rhodothermales > Bin80 > Bin80. Next base: position 2,243,290 of record OZ241874.1, read on the forward strand.
CCAGCTTATCTTCTTCTCCTCCAATGAAAGGCACAACATTCGCCAGCGCATCCAGAGAAGAGACTCCGGGATATCCGGCACCAGAGAGAGCCTGCATGGTCGTGACCTGAACCAGCTGCACACCAAATCTGTCATGAAGTGGCTTGAGTGCACAGGTTAGCCCGACCGTGGAACAGTTGGGATTGGTTACAATATAGCCTGCACTCTGCCAATCCTGGGTTTTGATGAGAGCAGTGTGATTCGGATTGATTTCGGGAATAAGCAGGGGAACACCGGGATGCATCCGAAAGCTTTTTGCATTCGAGATGACCGGATATCCTGCCCTGGCCAGCCTAGGCTCTGCCTTATCAGCAATTGAGGCATGCAACCCGGAAAAGACAAAATCGCATGGGAGATCATCACGGAGCGGCAGAACCTCCATGGATGCGGCAGAATCTGGAATTTTCGCAGCACCAATCCAGTTCACAGACTCGCCATACTGGTGTCCTGCTGACTTTTCGGATGCCACCAGTGCGGTGATCTTAAACCAGGGATGCCCTTCCAGAAGCTCAACAAATTTCTGGCCGACTGCACCTGTCGCTCCAATAATTCCTGCCCTGAGCATACTCATCCAGTTGAGTCATTGAATGGTTCAGAGCGAGCGTGATACAGCTCTCCGCGATCATTGTGCCCTGCACAACACAACAGACAGGCAAGACGGACCCGTGCCTGAACGCAACAGATCACAATAACTGCATCCACAGGAGATGAATCAGACGCATGGACTCAGATCTGCCTCCTTCTCTGCCGGTGACTCAATGAGCGGGTCAATGGCACGGCAGCGCCATTCCAGTATGATTTCATTCAGCTCATCCTGATCAATCAGGAAGGTATCGTGTCCGTGAGGGCCTTCCATGACTGCAAGTTCCGCATGGGGGATATGGTTAAAAAGTTCTTCCTGCTCCTCCAGCAAATACAGGACATCTGATCGAATTCCTACAGATAGTACAGGCTGGGCAATCACCGATAGCGCAGCTTCGTACTCTCCCCTGCCCCGGGCTACATCATGCGTATCCATTAATCGGGTCAGGTATACATAACAGGCAGGATCAAACCGGTTAGTGATTTTATCACCATGATATCGGAGCCAGGTCTCCACATTGAAGGAGCCTGCCTGCCCCTGTTCACGACTGAATCTGGATTCGAAGGATCCCAATGATCTGTATGAAACCATTGCCATCATGCGTGCAGCTGCCAAGCCGTTTTTAGGAGGCTCATGCGGCTTGTACGCACCATCTTTCCACTTTGGATCGGCATAAATAGCCTGCCGCTGCGCTTCGCTCCAGCCAATACACCAGGGGGAATGTCTCCCGCCTACTGCGATGGGCACAATTCCCTGCACATAATCCGTCCCATAGTATGCCCATTCAAGGGCCTGCATCCCCCCCAGACTTCCGCCAATAGCAAATGCAATCTTGCGAACACCAAGACTGTCCAGCAACATCCTATGAAGCCTGACTGTGTCCCGCACACTCGCTTGGGGAAGGTCCGCCCCATATGCCCTGCCCGTTTCCAGATTCACGGAGATTGGGGACAGAGTCCCGTACGGAGATCCGATTACATTGGCACACACAACAAAGAATCTTTCTGTGTCCAGGGCTTTTCCCGGGCCAATGCACCTGGACCACCAAGACTGGGCATCTGGAGTACTCGTGAGAGAGTGTCCGACTACAATCACATTGTCTCCCGCCTCATTCAGCTTCCCCCAACGCTCGTATCCTACAGGGACATCTGTTAGCAGAGCCCCACTCTCAAACTCAATGGCCGGTATGGTAGCTACTCTTGGCATCCGATCCCCGGGCGGCGTACCCGTCATGAGTACGCCGCCTGACTAGAGAGATATTATGCTGGAACTGCTGTTCCGATGGAGCTCAAAGCACTGGCAAAATCAGATTTAATATCATCAATGTGCTCAATCCCCACGGAAACCCGAATCAGATCCTCGGTGACTCCCGAAGCGATCTGCTCTTCACGAGCCAGCTGCTGATGGGTCGTTGAAGCAGGATGGATCACCAGCGTTTTGGCATCTCCCACATTGGCAAGATGACTGGCGAGTTGCGTATTGTTCACAAACGCCTGGCCTGCTTCCAGCCCGCCCTCAACTCCAAAGGAAAGAACCGGACCATATCCATTTTTCAGGTACTTCCGGGCATTGCTGTGATATGGATGCGACTCCAGCCCTGCGTAGCTGACCCAGGAAACTTCTGGACGCTCTTGCAACCATCTTGCAAGCTCCAGGGCATTGTCGCAGCTTCGCTGTACACGAAGTGAGAGCGTTTCAAGCCCCTGAAGCAGCAGGAATGATCCGAACGGGTTCTGGCACGGTCCAAAATCACGGAGTCCTTCCACACGCGCACGGAGGATGAACGCCAGGTTGGCTCCAAGTACTCCATGGGGACCAAATACATCCCAAAAGCTCAGTCCGTGGTATCCCGGAGATGGCTCCGTAAAAGCAGGGAAGCGTCCGTTGTCCCATGGAAATGTCCCTGCATCCACAATCACACCGCCAATTGTGTTTCCGTGCCCGCCGATCCATTTGGTGGCACTGGCAACGACAATATCCGCACCATACTCTATCGGGCGGCACAGGTACCCCGCCGCGCCAAATGTGTTGTCTACTACCAGCGGAATTCCTTTTCGCTTGGCGACTTCGGAGATCGCCTCGAAATCAGGCACATTGAATTTGGGATTCCCGATGGTTTCCAGATAGATCGCTTTTGTTCGATCATCAATCAGTGCTTCAATGGAGCGTGAACTGTCCCCATTCGCAAACCGAACGCTGATCCCAAGCCTCGGAAGAGAGATCTTGAACTGATTGTAGGTTCCACCATAGAGATAGCTGGATGAGACGATATTGTCTCCTGACTCTGCCAGCGTGGACAGAGCAAGAAACTGGGCTGCCTGGCCACTGGAAGTTGCCAAGGCTGCCAATCCGCCCTCAAGTGCTGCAATTCGCTTCTCAAAAACATCATTGGTCGGATTCATAATCCGGGTGTAGATGTTTCCGAACTCCTTGAGTGCAAACAGATTTGCTCCATGATCCGTGTCATTAAAGACATAGGAGGTTGTGGCATAAATCGGAACAGCACGCGCATTGGTTGCCGGATCCGGTTCCTGCCCTGCGTGAACCTGAAGCGTTTCAAAGTGAAGAGATTGACCGTTTTGTGACATGAGATTGCAAGTCTTGTTAAGGGTTATGTTAGACGCACAATGCCGAACCCTTATCAAGAAGTTCTGACTTTCCCACAGAAGCCTCTTCCAGGCAGGATGGACGGAAGAGGTTGGACTTGAACCTGTATAAGGTTCACGCCCTTCCGCTCATCTATCCCTGCGTATTGCAGGGCAGGAAGTGGCACCTTCCACACGAGGTGTCCAAGCCTCGAGGGGGGTTGCCAGGGCTTCACGGGGCCTGAACCCTCCACCCTTCTTGATGAACTGCACGGACATCATGCAATTGGTCTAATATACGAATTATTTTTGAAAAGTTCCACCTTTTTTATTTTTTTTCTCTGTGACTTCATTTTTTTCTTGCGGACCTCTTCCGGTTGAGGGAGTGCAATCCTGGGATTTCGGAGCAAGGCCCATGAGAGAAGTGGAGTTTTTGCATTTCTCAAAATCAAAGCACCCCGATATGTCATTGCATACCGGGGTGCTCCGTTTCACGCTAAACGGTTTCCTTTTCTTATTTCACAAGCGTCATCCGTCCAGTCTTCACATGCCGACTTTCCGTTCCGGTTGCAATCAGCCGATACAGGTAGGTTCCACTCGCCAGACTGGTTGCCTGCAGCTCCACGCTCCGGTTCGCCCCTGCCTCCACCTCCTGCGCTGGCAATACCATCACCTCCCGCCCCAGCATGTCTACAATCTGGATCTGCACCTGCGCATTCTCTGGCAGGTCAAACTGGATTCTTGTGCTCGGATTGAACGGGTTCGGATAGTTGCCATGCAGCGCAAACTCCGTTGGAAGCTCTGCACTCTCCTCCACCCCGGTCACCGTCTGTACCGGGACGATCTCCCCATTCCGGTCCACCCCAAGAATGGTCAGATCAGCCCGCATCCCTGACAGGTTGAATACCAGCGTCTGGCCAGCATACCCGTACAAGTCCAGTTCGTAGAACTCCTCTACGGCTCCCTCTGTGGACTTCACCTGCATGACCTGCACCGACGGATCCAGCGAGGCGTATCGCCGGGTGTCCTCATCCAGCATCAGGTTCCCCGCCAGGGTCATTACCGGCATCATGGGATCGTTCGAGTCCATGACCTGCACCTGCGCTGCTCCGAGATCCGCCGATCCGTGCACCAGCCGCACATCTGCTTTGGTGGCCACCGAAGAAGTCATCCGCATGTCAAGCACCTTCAGCTTTGGTTCTGCCAGACTCCCGTGGGCAATCACCACCGTGTTCGTGTTCGGATTCAGGGACAGGGTGCTCGTGATCGCCTGCTCTGCTGGCACTCCCGCCGCCTGGATCTTCAGTTCATGGCTGCCGTCCCCTACCGGACGGTAGGCTGTGGCACTGCGGAACTGCATTCCGCTGCCAATTCGGATGTCCCCCAGATGCAGGTCTATCGGGCTTGTCAGTGGCAGGTTGTGAATGAACTGCAGGTTCGCCCGTCCCGCACTCAGATCGGCCTGGTCAATCGGATTCTCAATCCCGTTCGCCGCAACCCCAAAGATCGCACAGCTCCCCAAGCCAATCCCCTCCTGCGTCAGGTTCACCACTCCGTTCAGGTAGCCGTTCACGGCAAACGATTCCGCATCCGCCTGGGCGGGAGCCCGTCCCGCCAGCTGTGCCTTCTCTTCCCACATGCAGTCCCACTGCACGATCCGGAGTCCGCTGGCATCTGCCACATTCCGCAGTCCTGCCGCCGCCAGCCGGATGTTCGTATTCGTGGGCAATGACTCCGCCCCCAGATCCACCTTCCAGAACAGATCCGCATGCACATCCAGCGTCAGACTGCCACCCGCCGTAGGAACCGTGAGGTTCTCCCATTTTGGCATGTCTCCCTCTGGGAGCATGACTGGAGTCACAGTCACGGCGGTCGTGTCATTCAGATCGGAAGGCAGCTGCAGGATGAGCGGACGGTAGTACGACAGGGTATCGCGGTCTGTTTTATGGTCCATTCCTACCGGGAACAGATACCCCCCGCTCTTGAAGCCGTCTCCTGCCGTTCCCTGTAACAGGTGCCGAGCGACCGGACCGCCGACATACGACTGGCGGGAACCTCGAAGGATCGTGCCCTTGCACTCCTCGTCACTGTCTGCCCCGCACCTGCTCCCTGTCTGCGCCGTACTCCGACCACGGAGCTCCTGTTCTGCCTCTACATTCTGCACCGTCCATGTAAACATGCTGTCCATCGGCATGCTGTGAATCTTCCCCTGCCGGAGCGTCAGCGTGGCCATCTTCTGCTGCGTGACATCGCTTTTCAGCAGCAGTCCCTTGGCATTGTTCACCACCACACTGTGCAGTGCCGTCGTGTCCCCGGTCATCACCTCCTGCACCTCCTCACCTTTGAACTCCACCTGCACATCCAGATCCCCCTTCTTCGCAAAGTGGAAGTCCCCGTGCACCACCAGAACCGGAATCTTGATGCTTCCGAAGGTAGACCTCTTGTACCGGGACGCATCCGATACCACCAGAAAGTCCCCCATCACCGTCTTCGTCGTCATCGGATGCAAGGTGACCCCCGACAAAACCGTGTCCGCACTCACCAGACTCCCCCTGCGCTGCGTGAAGTTTCCCTTGATCAGCACAGTTCGCCGGACATCATCGCTACTCCATTGCAGGCTCAGACCACCCGTATCACGGAGAGTCAGATTCCCCTGGAAGGTAAGACTGTCAGAAGTGTACGGAAACAGCGTCGCCGAACGAAGTTCAACATCCTTCACGATCGTCACCTTCTTGCCCCCCGTGTCTACATAGCCCTGCATGGCCGACAGACTGTCCAGCACCAGGGTGTGCTCCGTATCTTTGGTCAACAGACGCACGATCCCATCCTGGTTCCCGGTTCCAGGGGTCTTCGTCCCGTCAAACATCACCGTGCCGAGTTTGCTGGCAGGACCAATACTGGTTTCCTTGCTTCCTTTCGGGACCATGATCTTTCCCGTCAGGCTCCCGTGCAGCTCCAGTTTGACATCCGGTCGGGCAATACCTTTCAAATTCTTCCCCCTCGTGGTGGCCGGACCCAGCAGCAGCGTCCCGTCTCCCAGATCCACCATCGCGTCTTTCGCAATGGTCACCTGAGCGGTATTGTGGGCATACTCTCCCTGCAGCACCCGGCCCAGTACATGCAGGTCCCCGCCCCCGGTCATCAGTTTGCTCTTGCCACTCACCATCACCTTGCCATGCACCCTCACATCCTGCCCCCTGGTATGCAGTTCGCCTGCCGCCACCTCCACACTGTACCGGTTCACCTGCGCGAGGGCATCTTGGGCATTTGTACCGCTCGCGGTACGATGCAGCGTAGAGACACCCACCGTCAGTATTCCGTCCACCGTCAGCTTCCCTTTGGTGACCATCAGCTTTCCAGGCAGCGAGCGGTCGCCCGGCACCATGATCTCCGCCTTTGCATGATCCACGATCACATCCCGCGGATCGAACCATTCCAGATCCCCCTCCGTCATCTCCCGCTCACCCGGGGTGATGTAGGTCAACATATACCGATCCGCCACATTGGGCTCCGCCATCCTGTCCGTGGAGATACTCCCGGGATCATTCGCATCCTTCCGCAGCATCCCTTTCTGGACGGTGATCTGCTCCGTCACATGCAGGGTGGAATCCGTCGTGCTCTCTGTATCCACCAGCGACAGCGTGCCACTGCACAGCCCCAGATTTTTTGTCTTGATCACCTCCTCCAGACGCAATTCCCCGCTCCCGACCTGAACAGAAAGAGCCTCCAGCATCGGTTGCAGGGCAGCCTTCTTCACCAGATCGGTGTTTCGGCTCCCGTACGTCAATCTCTTGATTGCAGATGTCTCATTCAGCTCCCCGCTGAGTTCCCCCTGCAGAATCAGGGATTCCTCCACCGTCACATCCTTGTTCGCCGTCAGTTCCGCATCCGGCCCCACATGTAGAGTCTTCACCGTCAGCAGACCCTTGCCGGGTTCCACCCGCAGATCCCCAAGCGTCACCAGGGCCCCCAGCGTGAGTCCGTTCGTGGCATCCCCGATGATCACACTCTCGCCGGCATCCGTGAGGACCAGGCGATTCCCGAAGGTCAGCGAGGTATCCTTTATCGTGCACATCCCGTCCACATTGGAGGTGGCCGGATACGCCATCCCGAGACTCTTGCCCCCGGCAGCCAGATCCAGACCCACCCGCAGGCTGTGGGCCGTTCGGCGGGTAGCACCACTGACCGTCTTTGCATCCGAATCCAGATACACCCGCCCCTTGCCTCCGAAACTCACAGTATCCTCAATCACCACGCTCCCGCCAACGGACGACACCAGATGGAGATCCGCCTTGGCATCATCCTGGACCAGCGGAGCCATGAACACCACCCGCGGAGCGCACCGTGAGGTGGCTTCGGTCGTCGCTGTGGCTGTTTCCGTGAGCGTATTGGAGTACACATTCAGGTCTCCCTCAATTATTGCTGCCCCTTCAAACTGCACTCCGGGAATATGATAGGTTCCGATTTGATAGTCCCATTCATCCCTTCTTCTCCCATTGGAGTACTCACAGGTCCACTTGTTTTCAGAGAGCTCCCAGCCAGGTCGAACCCCGGAATCGGCAGCAATATTCGCCTCTCCATAGTCTGCCGTGTTGGTGTAGGGAGTCCCGCCATCCCGCAAGATCACATCCCCCTGGATGGTCGCTTTCTTTTCAAACACAATCCGGGAATCGTTCCACTGCGCCACATCCCCCTCCACGATCACATCCTCCCGGAAAATCAGATCCGTTGTAATCTTTTGCCGGGTGTAGGTATCATTTTGAATGCTTCCAGCAACCGTGACCGGACCTACCCGTGTTAGCTCTACGCAGAGAGTGCCCGCCGCAATCGCGAAGATCCCGGCACGGATCGTCCCCTTGCCCCGAATCCGGTAACAGTCATTTTCGTCAAAACCACTGGAACGAGGCCGATAGCTACCGGAAGGCAAGTAGATGTTTCCCCCTCGGCTGTCTTCTCCAGTGCCAGAATTCAGATACGCAATCCAGACGGACCTGCTCGCCCCCTTCGTGATATCCTCAATCGCGCCATCCACCATGACCCCATCCCGCTTGACATGAAGTACAAGATCTACATCGTTCAGGCGCAGAGTGTCCCCGCTGTGAACGGTTAATCCGCCCGCTTCAATTCGGAGCCTGCTAGCCTGTCCACTCGCAACACCTCCCTTCACCGTAAAGCTCTCGGAGACAATCAGCCCGCGTAACAACACAGACTCCCCATCTGGAATCGTCAGCGTTCCCGTGACCGCAACCTGCTTGTATCCGTCAGCGTCCCCGAAAGGAACGGTGCTTCTGTTCCCGGACTCCAGCGTAATATCTTCAAACTGAACTTTGACATTTTCCCGAGGACGGAACTCTCCCTCCGGGGAGATCTTAAAATTGCCCATGAACACTATTTTTCCTTCAACCTCACCAAAATCTCCTCCCCGTACATACAGGCCAAACCTCATCTTTTTAGTCAGCGCAGTCGATGGTGCCGGCACCGTAACTGTACCACCTGCCCTTCGAACCAGAATGATAAGTACCTCATCGTCTGCCTGCTGATCATAGGCGCGGGACAATGTGCAAGGATTATTGAAAACACAGTTGCCCGTATCTGCACCATTGACCAAGTCTACATGGAGTTGTTTTGCAAATGCATCAGAAACCGAAAGAAGGAAGATCAGGAAGGCCAGTCCTGCCCCCCCCCCCAATTTTTTGTAGGTACTTCATAGGTATATGGATTTTATTGTTTGAGTGAAAAATTTTTGGTATATGATGATAAATGTCCAAGGCCAACTCCTGTTATACACATCAAAAGAGAATATGATTAAACTCTCAGGCAGATTTTGTAAAAACTCCAGAACGGGCAGAGATCCTTGATCCTTTTCCAGACAGCAGTTATCCCGACTCATACTATTCTGGAATGAATGGAGTACACTTACCTGCGGGGCAAATCACCCAGTCCTTTCGTTGGCAAGGCGATAAATCCTGACAGATATGCGTCTGCATGACGGGCAGCCTCACGCCCCTCACTAATCGCCCAAACTACCAGAGACTGCCCTCGCCGTGCATCCCCGGCGGCAAAAATACCAGGCACATTGGTCTGATAGTCACTTCCAGTTTTGAAATTGCTTCTGTGATCCAGCTTTACCCCCAGCGGACCTGCAATTCCATCTGCCTCCGGTCCGGTGTATCCAATGGCAAGAAGGACAAGATCAGCTGGCCAGTATTTCTGTGTATCTGGATGTTCCATGATTTTTTGCCCCTTAAGCTCCGCCTGAACTGTTTTCAGATGCCTGACATGTCCATTTTCCCCTTCGAATGCCTTTGTCATAACACTCCAGTGCCTGTTTCCCCCTTCCTGATGAGATGAGCTGGTCCGCAGAACCATCGGATAGTACGGCCAGGGCTGGTGCTCCGGTCGTTCATTGGGAGGCACGGGCAAGAGCTCAAACTGCGTGATGGATTTCGCACCCTGCCGATTCGCTGTCCCGATGCAGTCACTCCCGGTATCCCCTCCCCCAATCACAATCACATCTTTGCCAGCCGCACTGATCGGCTCATGGTTTTCCCGACGCAAATCATCGCCTTCATTGAGCTTGTTCTGCTGGCGCAGATAATCAAATGCAAAATGAATTCCCCTTAACTTGCGACCACTAACAGGTAAATTCATTGGCCTTGTGGACCCCGTACACAGAACCGTTGCATCAAATTCCTGTAACCGTGAGCACGCATAGGAAGTGCCTACATTCGCGCGAGTGATAAACTGAATGCCACTTTCCTTCATGATGTCAAGTCGACGGTCAAGTACCCACTTTTCCAGTTTGAAATCCGGAATTCCATAGCGTAGCAGACCACCAATTCTGTCATCCCGCTCAAGTACGGTGACGCGATGTCCAGCGCGATTCAGCTGATCTGCTGCGGCCAGCCCGGCCGGACCGGATCCAATAACTGCAACTTTCTTGCCTGTTCTCCGCACCGGTTGCTCCGGCTGTACCCATCCAGAACGGAATGCATACTCAATAATTTCCTGCTCAATGCGTTCTATCGTAACCGGGTCATCAATAATCCCCAGAACACACGCTGTTTCGCAGGGCGCGGGGCAGATTCGTCCGGTAAATTCTGGAAAATTGTTTGTGGCAGCCAGCCGCTCATAGGCCGCTTTCCAGTCACCTCTGTACACAAGATCGTTCCAGTCCGGAATTACATTTCCCAGCGGACATCCCGACTGGCAGAACGGGATTCCGCAGTCCATGCAACGGGCCGCCTGCTGGCGTAGCTGACGCTCACTGAATGGTGCATAGACTTCACGCCAGTCTCTGATTCGCTCTTTGACTGGACGATGTGCAGGCAACTCCCTCTGATATTCTATAAACCCCGTCGCTTTCCCCATGATGATCACGCCGCAATTGCCATTGGAGCAGCTTCTTCAGCGAGACGCTTTAGTGCATTACGGTACTCAACCGGCATAACGAGTACGAAATCTGCCAGTGCAACTTCCCAGTTTTCCAAGATCCACCGCGCAGCCCTGCTCCCCGTGAACTGAAGATGATTCTCAATCATTGTCTGTAACTCAAGGATATTGTCATCCTGATCCACTGGCAGCAACTCCACAGATTCCATGTTGCAACGACCATTTCTGAACTCGTGCGTAGCATCAATCACATAGGCAACTCCCCCGCTCATTCCGGCAGCGAAATTTCTCCCTGTTTCTCCAAGAACAGCCACACATCCTCCGGTCATATACTCGCAGCCATGATCTCCGACCGCCTCAACTACGGCAATTACCCCACTATTGCGAACGCAAAATCGCTCTCCTGCTCCCCCGCGTATGTATGCCTCTCCACTTGTCGCTCCATAAAAGGCGACATTGCCCACCGTGATATTTTCGTGTGGAATATAGGTGGCTTCTGGAGGCGGGGAGATAATCAGTTTTGCACCGGAAAGTCCCTTTCCAAAATAATCGTTGGCATCCCCTTGAATATTAAATGTGATCCCTTTGGAAGCAAACGCTGCAAAACTCTGTCCAGCGGAGCCGGTACAGTTGAATGTGATCGTGTCATCTTCCAGGGGGGTATCCCGAAAACGCTGCGTGATCAGATGACTCAACATCGTTCCTACAGTGCGGTTGGTATTTCTGATCGGAATATCAGCGACGACAGATTTTCGATTTCTCAGAGCGGGATCGGCTAGTTTAATCAGCGTATGGTCTAATGCTGCATCCAGTCCATGATCCTGTTCCGTAGTACTGAATTCTTTGAGTCGCTCAGGAACTTGCGGATGTATCAGGATTCTTGACAGATCCAGATGGCGGGCCTTCCAGTGCTTCAGGTTGCGCCGTGGCTTGAGCATATCCACCCGTCCCCGCATTTCAGCCAGGGTGCGGAATCCGAGCTTTGCCATGATTTCCCGAAGCTCTTCAGCCACAAAATGCAGATAGTTCACAACATGCTCTGGTTGCCCGGTAAATTTCTTGCGAAGCTCCGGGTCCTGGGTTGCGATCCCTACAGGACATGTATTCAGATGGCATTTACGCATCATGATGCACCCGAGGGCAACCAGCGGTGCCGTTGCAAACCCGAACTCATCCGCTCCCAGGAGAGATGCAATTGCAATGTCCCTGCCTGTCTTCATTTGTCCGTCACACTCCACAATGATGCGCGTACGTAATCCGTGGTGGACGAGAGTTTGATGTGTCTCGGACAGTCCCAGTTCCCAGGGCAGACCTGCATGCATGATGGAGGTTTTCGGAGAAGCACCAGTGCCGCCATCCGTTCCACTGATCAGGACCACATCTGCCTTCCCCTTTGCAACTCCCGCAGCAACTGTCCCGACCCCTACCTCCGACACAAGCTTCACACTGATTCTGGCACTGGAATTGGCATTCTTCAAATCGTGAATCAGCTGCGCCAGATCCTCAATGGAATAGATATCATGGTGTGGGGGCGGGGAAATGAGTCCCACATAGGGAGTAGAGTGTCGCAATTTTGCGATCCAGGGATAGACCTTCTTGCCAGGCAGTTGTCCACCTTCCCCTGGTTTCGCCCCTTGTGCAATCTTGATCTGAATTTCATCGGCACTCTCAAGGTATTCGATTGTCACTCCGAACCTGCCGGAGGCGACCTGCTTGATCCGGCTTCTGCGGGGATTGTCCAGCCCGTATCGCTCTGGTCCCTCTCCTCCCTCCCCGGTATTGCTCTTGCCTCCAATAGAGTTCATGGCAATCGCCAGTGCCTCATGTGTCTCCCCGCTGATAGAACCATTGGACATTGCCCCCGTCTTAAACAGCTTAACGATCTCGGTCCACGGCATCACTTCCTCCAGATCAACAGGCTCTGCCCTCGTATAATCAAATGTTAAGAGACCTCGAAGCGTGTTTGCGGCACCTTTGTTAATCTCGTTTGAGAAGGCCTTGTAAGACGCGTGCGACTTTGTTCGCGCGGCTTCCTGCATGTTTGCAACTGCCGTCGGACTGAATGCATGACGCTCTCCCCCCCTGCGCCACTGATACTGTCCTCCCACATCCAGAGGATAGACCCCGGAAATCTTCTTTCGCGGAAAGCCCCGCTCGTGACGCATAATGACTTCTTGTGCGATGACATTCAGACCAATTCCGCCAATCCGGGACGGAGTTCCGCAGAAATACTCGTCAACAACTTCTGATCCTAGTCCAAGTGCCTCAAATATCTGTGCTCCCCGGTAGCTCTGCAATGTCGAAATCCCCATCTTGGACATCACCTTTAGCAAGCCATATCCAACGGATTTTATGTATCTGCTTTCTGCTTCCTGTTCAGAAATATCCGTAATCATCTCCCTGCCAGCCATCTGGCGTATACTGGAGAGGGCCACATGCGGACACACTGCCTCTGCACCGAAGCCAACAAGCATGGCAAAATGGTGTACTTCTCTGGGTTCTCCGCTGTCAACAATCAGCCCGCAGCGCAGTCGCATTCCCTTTCTGATGAGGTAATGATGCACCGCTCCTGTTGCCAATAGTGCCGGCACGGGCAACTGGCTTTCCCCTGCTTCCCGATCCGAGAGCACAATCAGACTGCACCCCTGCCCGATTGCATGGGCTGCTTCCTCCTGGAGGCGTTCCAGGGCCATGGCAAGCTCTCCAGGCTGAAAACACATGTTCAGGATTGCTGTCCCCTGAACTCCTTCCCGAATGGAGGCAAGCTCTGACTCGGTGATTACCGGCTGCTCGAGTCGCAATTTTGCACAATGCCGGGCACTCTCACTGAACAGGTTCCCGCTACTTCCCAGATTCATGGCCAAAGAAGTAACCATGAACTCTCTGATCGCATCCAGAGGGGGATTCGTAACCTGGGCAAAGAGCTGCTTGAAGTAATCGTAGAGCAGTCTCGGCCGATCAGAGAGTACCGCAAGCGGGGTGTCATTCCCCATTGCCCCAAGAGGTTCTTTTGCATCTTGCCCCATGGGAGCCATCAGCAGGCGCAGATCCTCCAGTGTATATCCGAACATCTGCTGCCTCTGAAGCAAGGTGCCTTCCATGGCACCGGGCTCGGCAGGCGGAAGTGAGGCAAGCGTACGCTGATGCTCCGTTAACCAGACCCGGTACGGCGCACGCGAACAGATTCGCATCTTGATCTCCTCATCATCAATAATGCGCCTCTCCTCCAGATCAATCAGAAACATCCGTCCGGGCTTCAGTCGTCCCTTTCGGAGCACATTGGACTCTGCAATCTCGCCGACTCCTGTTTCGGATGCCAGCACGACATATCCATCTTTGCTGATCGTATACCGGGACGGACGCAGCCCATTCCGGTCCAGGAGTGCTCCGGCGTACCGGCCATCTGTGAAAGGTATTGTTGCCGGCCCATCCCAAGGATCCATCAGATTGCTGTGATACTGATAGAATGCCCTCTTCTCGTCCGCCATCTCTTCGGCCCGTTCCCAGGCCTCTGGGACAAGCATCATCATGGCATGAGGAAGTGACCGTCCCGTGTAATAGAGCAATTCGAGTGCATTGTCCAGTGCCATGGAATCACTTCCTCCTTCCCGAATGACCGGTACAAGTTTCCGGGTATCGGCACCGAAGCGGTCACTTCGGAACATCACTTCTGCGGCATGCATCTGGTTGATATTTCCGCGGAGCGTATTGATTTCCCCATTGTGACACAGAAAACGAAAGGGCTGTGCCAGAGACCATTCGGGGAATGTGTTTGTACTGAACCGGGAGTGCACCATGGCAAGCGCACTCTGGAAACGCTGTGAGTCCAGATCAGGGTAGTATTCCGTAACCTGGGCCGGCATGAGCATTCCCTTGTACACCATCGTAGCGGCAGAGAAACTCGCAAAATAGCATCCAGAGAGTTTCTGCTCAAGCGCACTCTGCTGAAACACTTTGCGAATCACATAAAGCTGACGCTCAAACGCCTCCTGAGTCTTGTCTCTGTCCCTCCGTACAAAACACTGCCAGATACCAGGTTCGGTGGACTGGGCACCCGGTCCAAGCACCTCCGAGATCACAGGAACACGCCGCCAGGCGATCAATTCTGCACCTTCGGCATCAATGATGCTTTCAATGAGGGGCTTGCACTTTTTTTCATGCTTGGGAGGAATAAAAACCACTCCTGCCCCGTAATCTCCCGGATCTGGCAATGTTGGAACTTCACTCGCCAGAAACTCATGTGGCAGCTGCACCAGGATGCCAGCCCCGTCCCCGGTTGTTTCGTCACAGCTGCATGCTCCCCTGTGATCCAGATCCTTAAGTATCTGAAGTCCTTTCCTAACCACATCGTGCGAGGGCGTTCCATCTACACGGCAGTAGAGTCCGACCCCGCATGCATCATGCTCAAATGCGGGATCATATAATCCCTGCTGTTTTATCATCTATTCACCTCTCTCAAATCCGTCCGCATAGCATATGTATTCCAGAAATTGCCTGTCTTTATCCATACAAATAAACAATTCTTGGACCAATTTTCCAAAATTCTTTCATGCACATAAAATTGTTCTACGGATAATTCGTATATTAGGTTGAATTTTTACTGTAAAATGTACAATAAATCTTAATTATCAAGGAAAAATTCCTTTTATACTTGATTAATTATTTTTTGAGGAATTTTGACTTGAGACAGATTTATGTGTGAATTTTGCCACTTTTCGGATTCTTTCGGATTTAATGCTCGTGATCAGGCGTTCATCCGAACTCAGCAAATACTTGTTCTTGACTGCGATCACAGCATGCTGTCTGAGCCAAGATCAAGTTTTCACAACATCACTTTTAACATCATTCCCTGCTCATGAAACATCGCTTCTTCGTATGCAAACTCGCACTGCTTATTCCCCTGATGCTGACACCCATGCTCAGCCAGGCACAATCAGTCAGCTTCGGTGCTGACTTCTTTAACCGCTATGTCTGGCGTGGCTATGATTTTGGGGATTCCTTCAGCATCCAGCCCGGTCTTGCACTCAGTGCAGGAGGCTTTGAGCTGGGCACATGGGGATCCTATTCCATCAGTGCCGACGGTGCGGATGCCAATGAGCATGACCTTTATGCTTCATACAGTATCGGACTCGGAAGCTCTGCTAGTCTGGGACTGACCGTGACAGACTATTACTTCCCCAACAGTGCTGGTGCAGCAGGTCAGTGGGCCAACTTTGACGGTGACGGTGCACACTGGATTGAGCTGATGGCATCTCTATCTCTTCCAGAGACTTTCCCGCTGTCTCTCACGGCAGCACTCATGGCCCACAATGACCCGGACAATTCTCTCTACATTGAGGCTGCTGTTCCTTTTAGTGTTTCTGATGTAGACTTGGGATTCACACTCGGTATGGTTGCAGGAGAAAGCAGTTTCTACGGCGTAGAGAGTGCCTCTCTAGTCAATCTGGGGCTTTCTGCAAGCAAAGATCTTCAGATTACCGACTCGTTCGCTTTGCCACTGAGTGCGGCATACATTATGAATCCAACAACAGAAAAGACCTATCTGGTCTTTGGATTTTCTCTCAGTCCATGAGCAGAGAGGGATAGTGTTGCTCTAGCAGGACCGGGTACTCAGTATCTGTTTGAAAAAATGCGCGGGGCAAGTGATGCTCCGCGCATTTCGCTCCATGAGCACTATGTGCAGGTGCCTGTTGATGCACTGTATGGTGTGATTTTGAGTGATCCGGGAAATTAGCTCCAGTATGTCAGCACAGGCATGGGACTGGTCCTCTGCACCGGAATACCCAGAAAAAAGGGAGTTATCCCGCAAAATCCGCACGCCGGGAACCGGGAGAGAGTATTATCTCTCCAGTCCCATGTCCGGGGACTGCTCTTTTGGAGGGAAATTCCTTATGATGTACTCCCGCAGGGACGGGATCGGGGCGGAGTATAACTTCGTTGTTTCTTCAATATGGAAGACTCCCCGGCGAATCGCCCGGAAAAAGAGTTCTGCGCCTTCCCCCGCTCCGTACTCCTTGTCCAGTTGGTCCACGGCCACCTCCTGTTCTATCCCGCCTTCGCCCCAACTTGCCAGCAGTATCCGTGCAAAACTCCTGCACTCTTTCGCCGTGAAGGGACTCAGACGGTGTTTATAGTATTCCATGCGATTTGCCGTCCTTCTTCCATGACGGAGGCAAGTCCCATGTCTGTCATCTTGTTGCCATGTTTTTTCAGGTAGGAGACAGCGGGTTCCGTATACGATATGATGTGTTGCGCCCATCCGTATGTTTCCTGGGTGATCGCATCAATCCACGCGGTGGGGTCTCCCTGTGCTTCCCCTTCCTTTGTGAGCCAGTCTTCCACCACCGCCCTTTCTTCTTCCCTTTTCAGGGGTTCCATGTTGAACCTGGACCCAAGCAGTGGGCGGGATATGCCCAGTGCTGCAAAGGATTCGAAGGTCATCCCCAGCCCGCCCGCCAGCAGGATGACGGATTTCCCGACCCCGCCATTGCGAATCTTTGTCAGAAGATCTACAACATCCTCTCTGTATGGTCCCTTGACGCTTTCGCTTTCGCCCAGGCGCTGGGCCTCGTCAAGGACAAGTAAAACAGGACCTGTTTTCCTTGTCAGTATATCTTCGGAAGTGTCCAGGGGGACATGAAACTCCGTCTCGGTTTTCTTGGACACGGTAACAATTTTATTGACTCCTGCTCCGGTTGTCTTCCCCACCTTTCTTTCTTGTGGGGGCAGTGCAAGTTTTTTTCGCATACCATTCGCATTCCACAAGTCTTTTGGATCAATCTCTGCGACATGCCATCCAGCCTCCGCCGCCTTCTCCCAGCATTCGGCCAGAAGTGCCGTTTTCCCGATCCCCGGCGGACCTTGGATCAGGAATGTGCTTCCCCCACTGGTCTCCCCGGACTTGACCAGCAAGTCGTTGAATCTTTTCAGGATGGGTTTCCGCCCGCGGAAGTAGGGGGTGGCTCCCCGATCATCAAGTCCTTGTATCCCGCTCATTTCCTATCGTAACTGGTCAAAAATAGGGAATTATCCCGTAAAATCCGCAAGAGAGGTTATCTCTCCATCCCCATGTCTGTGTCCCGATCACTGTTGGAAGGGTCTCTGCCCGGTGGAGGTTCCTGACGAGAATTGTCTTTCTCCGATTTGCGTATCGTGGGTTCTTTTCCCTCCTCTTTTTTGGGAGAGGGACTGTCTGGAGTATGGTTCCCCGCTTCCTTTTGGGGACCCTCCTTCTCGGTATCCACCTCTGGCAACGGTTTTGACCGGGCCTGTTCCCGGGCTACATGTTCCTTCTCCACCAGCCATTCCCGTACCATGTAGTCCCGGAGAGAGGGGATCGGAATGCTGTAACGCAACCCCTTTTTGTACAGAACACCCCTTGACAGGGACCGCTCAAATCCGCCTTCCCCAATCAACCGCTTGATCTGCTCATCTGTCAGTCCAATCTCCAGCGAAACATGCTGAAACAATTCCGCCAGTCCACAGAATTCATTATATGTCAAGTTTTCCGTCCGACCACGGTAATATTCCATGCGTTTTTCCCGTCCTGTCTCCATCACGGAACGCAACAGGTCCTCCGTCGTCTGCCCATGGTTGTCCTTGATTAGACGGGCGGCATTCCGTGCGTAGGAATCAACATGTCTCGGCCACTGGACTGTCTCTGTGGTGATCGTGTCTATCCAGTGCGTGACATCTCCTGTTGCTCCCCCCGCTTTCTCGAGCCAGTCCCGGATCACCGTCCGCTCTTCCTCTTTCTCCAGGGGTTCCATGTCAAACATGCAGTCTTCTGCCATCCGGGATATGCCCAGTGCTCTGAATGCATCTTCGGTCAGCCCTAGTCCACCCGCCAGCAGGATCACGGGCTTGCCCAACTCTCCATTGTGAATCTCCGTCAGAAGGGCTTTGACCGCGCTGATGTGTTCTTTTGGTGGACCTCCGTCTTCGCCCAAATGCTGGGCCTCGTCCAGAATCAAAAGGAGCGGGTCTTTTATTTTCTGTATCAGACTCCGCGGACTGACCTTCGGGGTGGCTTTTTTTGTCGTCCGTGATAGCCCCCCTTCGAGGGATGCCCCAAAGTATTGCACTTTCCCGCCACCCCCGGTGGTTTTTTCTGTGGCGACCTCTTTTTTCTTCAGCCCCAAGCATTCCGCCATCAAGTCCAGATCCCACAGGGCCGGGACGACAAGTTTTCGGACCTCCCACTTCTCTCTCTTTGCCTTCTTCCTGCATTCGTCCAGCAGAGCCGACTTGCCGATCCCCGGCGGGCCCTGTACGATAAAGATGGTCCCTTCGTCTTTTTTTCTGTATTTCACCAGGCTGTTCTCGAAGCTGGCCAGTATGGGGGTACGCCCGTGAAAGAAGGGGGTGGGACCACGGTCAGATGGTTTGTCAAGCGGGTTGTCCTTCATTTCCTGTCGTGGTTGGTCAAAAAAGACTACCCTTCGGGGCAGAGTCTGTTCCCACACTTGCGGATTTTGCTGGATAATTCCCAGAAAAAAGGGAATTATATCGGTTTTGTCTTAATGAATCTCTGTTCGTTAGACTGACCAGCCGATACCTCTCCGAAATTATTCCCGGGCACTCGAATCAGAGTACAATAGTGCCCCCTCCGGCGGTTGTTCAAGGAGTAGCCGTATATCAATTCGCCTGTTTTTTTCATACTCGCTGGTGTCAAGAGTGGCAGGTCGCATCTCCCCGTACCCACTCGTACTCAGAACGGGAATACTGTCACTATTGTGCATTCGTTGTATTCCGGGTTCACAACTAGAGAGCATTCCATATACATTAGTAGCTCGCAGTGACGATAATTCAAGATTGTTGTCAAATTTTCTGTTGACAGTAGGATCAACTCCCACGGTATCGGTGTGTCCCTCAATGAGTATTGTTTCCAGCAGCCATGGATGCTCCTTCTTTTCACATGTGTATGCTGAGAGCGTAGCAACTGGTTGACAGTACGCTGGTCTCTTACCAGCATCTAGTTGCACACCAGCAGATACTGGTTTCTGGGCTATCGCACCCGCTCTGCCGGAGAAAACATGACATGGTGCAACTTCAGCCAATGCCTCGGCCAAGCGTCCTATATTTTTTTCGTGTTCAGTGATGGGAGTTGTGGACCCGGACTCAAAGTTGATAACATTTTCCGACAGGCGAAGCACACCCTGTTCCGACAGTGTATCAACTTCCATGTTATACTTTTCTAGCCTGTCCTTTAGCTGCCCTAAAATCTCCTTGCGGGTCTCGCCTCTGGCAATTAACTTTTCCACGATTTCTGCATCCTTCTTCTTTATTACGACTTCCAATGAGTCAACTTTCCCCGTCATATCTGCATAACGAATGAATCCAACGACTCCTATCAGAACGGCAATGACCACAATGGATGTCATCAAGTCCGTAAGGGCGGGCCATACGGTAATCTGGGTGCGCTTCCGCCTCATCACCTTCTCCCCTCAATTCCCTCCATAAGACTTTTGATCAGCCTGAGCAAGCCTTTCATGCCCTTCTTAAGTCCCCTGAGAAAATCACTCATCTGATCAGAGATCGGATCCAGCTTTTCCGAGATCGCTGTGCTGGCTACCTCATCAATCTTGCGAATACTGTCTGGAATCTCATCCAGCCTTTCCGAAATAATTCCAAGCGTCGCCGCAGAGCGCTGGAGCTCCGATCCAAACTCCCCCGCCGCACGCGGCATTTCTTCTGTGGTTGCATTCAACTGCTTGCGCATTCTCTCCAGGGGAGCAATGATATTCTCCTCTATGGTTTCCTGCAGACCCTCAACAATTCTCCGCGTAATCTCGGCGGCCTGGTTTACAAGCCGATCCTCCACCTTTTTCTGATTTTCTACAATCTTCTGGTCTATCAAATCTCGATGCTCTTTGAAGGTGTCATGCAGTTCTCCTATGTAACTCCTTGCCACCTTTTCAAAGACTTCATTCACCTTGAATGATTTCCGAATCGTCTCTGGAAGCATTTCCAGTTCGATTGTCAGTTTTTCGACATTCCTCTGAATTGACTCAGCGGATTCCGGTTGTTGCTGCAGAGCCTCTTTTATGGAAGAATCCAGAGAACGCTGCCCTTCCAGGAGAGCTTGAATAGCCTTGACAAAATCGTCAAGCTGTGTCCAGTCAGTGTCTGGCGGTACGATAATGTGAGTCGGCTTAAATGACTGAATCAACTTCTCTTCCTCCTGATCCACACTCTGCTGCGCATTGCCTAGTATTCCCAGTGATATATAGAGATGAAGTCCAACCCCGAGAAAGCTGGAAAATAGCGCAATCGCACCGCGTGTGACTACACCTGTGACCTCACCCCTGTCAATATTGCTCACCTCGCTCCCTTGCGGATTGAGTACTGCTGACAGCGACTCAAACAGCGAGGGAATGTGCATCACTTCAAAGAGGAATATCCCCATCGTACCGCCGATACCCGTGACCAGAGAAGCATTCGCAAATCGCCGAATATCGTCTAAGGGGGGCACTAGCAACCGGTCAAAGGCATCCACAACCACATCCCTTCCGGCATCTTTCACCAGCCAGTCCTTGCTCTTCAGTCGCCCGTCAATTTTCTTGGAATTCTTCGCAGCTTTTTCCCAGTTTATGTACTGCAGTGACAGTACGGCCAGAAGAACTACTGCAAAAAGGAACCACTCCATTTCTTCTAGTGACAAGCCAGAGGCGGAACCGGAGAAATCACTGCTTGATAGTGAGTGGGACGCAAGTCTTTAATGAAGCCATCCAAACCAAATGTCAGGGTGTCCCCGTGTGTCAGGTAAGAGGATGACCACATACTCCAGTCCTCCATCCTGCTTTCACCTGTATGGCGGAGCTTCAGCGTTACTTCACTGAACAACCCTAAATTGTGTTTCACTCTGCCGTCATGGCAATTGTCGTCACTCCTCTGGTCAAAATGCTTGCGTACAGAACCACAGTCAAGGTCTAGGCGTATTCCGTTTTCGTCTAGTTCTGGCAGGTCAGTGAACAAACCCAGACTATCCCTTCTCACTCCCGAGATCTCATCTATGGATACCGGATCTCTCTCTGCAAATTCTGCACGCAAGGCATATGTTTTTTTATCATCAGCTACCTTGCAATAGTACCCGTATCCCCCATCAACCATATAAATCGGCTGAGATTTACCAGCCTCATGCTGCGGACTCCAGAAGACAGAATCTACTTCACTCAACGCCAATTCTCCGAGGGTCACAATCTCCGATTTTACATCAAAACCAGAGTCAACAAGGATACTCTGTAATTGCGTTGTCATTGTACGCACAGGATTATCCCGGCTGCTATGATCCTCTTTGGTGTTCCGTCCCAAGACGAAAACATAGACTGGCCTCTTGACTACACTGCCCAGGGGAACCCATCTTTTTCCGACTTCATCATACCAGCACTCCCATGGATCTTGTGTTGGCTGGCACTTTTCTTTCTGTACTCCCCAATAATGGAGGCGAATGCCCAAAATAGCCATATGAATTCCTCCTTCATTGAAATATGGCTCAATATCTCTGAGAGACTGCCTCAGTACATTAATTCCAATTTCACCATTTTCGGTCGTAGCCATCATGTCGGATATGAGTACAGCACCGGTTACACTGCCACTCCTGAGACTGTCAACGACAGATTTGATCGCTTCGTCAATCGGAGATTGACCTCCGCCAAAGAAGTCCCTTGACCTTTTGTCTACGCTATCACAGCCAATGGTCTCTTGGGGGTTCCCAATTCCAGTACACTCAAGACGGCTATTCAGATAATCCGACCTCAATCGTGCGTCCAAAACTGACTGATTGATGTTCTGGAGGGCCGACTGGCTATCTGCTTCCATACCATGGATATACCCTCCCATGGGGCTGGAGCGGTCCCAAAAGAGATAGAAACTCGTAGAGTCTTGATTTTGGCTCGTTATGGCTCCCAGTAAGTCCCTTTCATCTTCCCAGGCAGGCTCAACACGAACCTCACAAGCCAGAATATCATCGTCTCCTTCATTAACACTTTCCTGACTGCTGCTACAGCTGGTTAGCGTCGGGGGCGGCGGGCCGTTACCATTTTCTTCTGTACCACCCCCTCCATTACCACAACCGGATAGGGATAGAGCAACAACGGATACAACGACAGTCAAAGACAGAACAACCAGAATTACCTTACTCATTTCTTCTTTGGCTGTAATGGAGTGAGAGTTGAAAGCGTGTCTTCTGTGATAGACTTTGCATCTTGTATGACTCCAAGTATCCACGGCTTGCGCCCGTTGATGACTATGTCAAGTCTGTACAGTGACCGTGCAATCCTGCGGGCAGAATGGAGTGCCCTCCCGCTTATATCTACAACAGAAAATGGAGGCTGTCTATCCTTCGGAAGAGTATCTATTTGCGGGAATTTTTCCACAACATGTTTCATATTCTGGAGGACTAGCATATCTATGGATGTCGAATATCCGTGCACTTTTGCATCCAGACTGTGAGGTGATCGTACTGCTTCGCAGGCATGGGGAAGTGCTCGTTTCACCAAAACGCCGGCAACCCGCAGAATCCCTGTTTTCCGCATAACAGGAACTACAATCGCTTTCCCGTTTCGAGCCAAGGCCTTTGCTTCAAGCAATGGCCCCAGCACAAAGAATGTGAGGATATATATCAAGAGTCTGTCCGATCTGAGGAACCTCCCTGTTGCCCCTTCCGAAATGTGGATGACTCGAGCATACGCTCCCAGACGAGTGCCGCCACAGGCGCATCTAGTCCATTTTCTTTCCTGACTTCATCTTGGAGGCTCTTATTGATTTTTCTCGTCAGGCTATTCTCAATTTTTTTGACGGTCTTTTCAGAATTCACAGGGGAATGCATGCACAGCGGGGGATCAAATTCTTCAATCCCCAGACTGGTGTTTTCTGGATCTTTTTCGATCCTGAATGGCAGTGATTCAAACCAGGCTTTCTGTCCATCTTCTTCCTCTCCGCTACGACGAAGTAAAACTTTGGATAGTGGGAATTTATAGTTCTTCTCCTTGTCTGGGTCCCTGTTTTTTCCTACGGCATTAAGAATCGGGGCAAGTTTGGGATCAAAATCATCTTCTGGCACTTCGGGAGCATACCAGATATTCATATCCCGAAGATCGGAGGGTTGGTGAACATACACATCGCCATGTACCTTCTCCCATAATGTCTCCGCACGATCCCTGACCCATTGCCCCATTTTCTGCTGAATCTCCTCGTAGTCTGCACTGCCATACCACAGACGCCACCCGTTCCCCCGAAGCTGAACAATCAATTTCAATTTTTTGCGTTCACCGTCTTTTAGCTTCGGATTGTTCCATACATCTTTTGCCACATATGCGACAAGACTCCGTGCCAGAAAATCGGTAATGAGCCAAAAATACCGCTCAATCAAATCTCTGGAGGCATTGGCTACATTTAATTGCTCATGATCAAACCCCCTTAGCTTCAAACCTGTATCTCCCTCAGGATTAGCGCGTCCGAACAACCTGTATGATCCCTGTGAGCGCATCCATGCGCGCAAATTATTGAATCGGGTCTCCGTACTTTCTCCCCAGCCCTTGTCGGTACCTGCTGGCAAGTACTTTTCGCCTTCCTCCGCTAAAATCTCAAGCAATAAGTCAGCCCCCACTTTGGCACTGTCTGCTACCTCTCTTTCAAATCGACTCCCCTGTATATTTCTCTTGTCAGAAGTGGCAATCAAAATGTCCAGTGTTCCACCACCCAAATCCGCGACAAGTTTGACTTCAAAGGGGGCACCTTCTCCCATTGTATCTGCCGCAGCATGAGATTCGCTGTACAATAATCCTTCATCTGGAGTTTTGTCATATCCCAGACTCTCGCTGCTGCGCTCCAGCACTTCATCAATTGAAATTTCGTATCTGCCAGTGTCCCCCGTACTTATGCCCCGCAACGGATACGTAAATGTGAATTGGATTTCTTTCGGCAGCCTCTCCTTCTCCCGGACAATATCAGCTAAAAAGATTTCAATGGCCATTCCGAGATACTTCTTCTGCAACCAGGTTTCTTTCCCTTTGAATTTTTCATCCCGCATCCGCCACTTAAACCCGGATATAATATGCCGTTCAGAATCTGTGCGATGCAGCTTCATGGGAGGAATAACGAAATGGGTCATCGGCTTCCATAGTTCCTCTATTTTGGATACTTCTACGGAGCCGATCTCGGCTATGGCCCACAGGTCTGACGGTAGCACAGATTTTGATCTCTTGCCCCTTTCCCCTATGTATGTTGGTCTCCACAAGTCCAGCTGCATCCTAATCTGAGATTTCCCTGACGGATCATCTGGCCAGTTTTCACTGATATGTCGCGACAGTCCCTTGAAGTCACGAGTAAACTCGCCCTTGAGGGCAACCGACCGGTTTTTATCATCATCTCCATCTATCGCGGCAACGGTATGCGAAGTCCCGAAATCCACGGCCAGCTTCAATGAAGGATCAGATTTTTCAAACTCCTCCAGACAGATTTTGTAGATACCTGTATATCCCCCTGCTTCGTCATCGTAAGCACACAGAGCTACCGGCGGGCCTCCCGTATGTATTCCTTTCTGAGCATCAAATTCCACAGCACGGCTGGGACTAAGATTGTCTTTGGGACGCTTTTTGGGTTCGGACAACCTGCTTCCCTTACTCAGCACTACCCTGGCTTCCAGAGATTCTCTCTCCGCGTTCTCATAGAGATAGTAGGCTTTCCATTGACGATCCCCTCTCATTGCCTTAAAGTTTGGCCAGATCATCCAGTGCGCCCCTACTGGCTGATCCGTGTACGGAACTTCTATTTCCACTGGTTCCAATCGTCCTGCAAGATGTAATTCCCATGCAACCACATCTCTCTTTCCTGGAACCGGTTTCCCAACCGGACATCCAGACCAGTTGGCATCAACCAGTCTTTGTCTTTTCCCATCTTTATCTGGAGCGGTTTCCGCCAGACTTATGTAATCTGGAAGCAGTGGAAGATCGGGAAATTTGATGCTTCCCTTTTCAACTCTGGATTTGGGAACAGGCTGTTGCTTTAGGGGAATGCATGTTTTAATTCGGATAATGTCTGTATCAATCACCCTGAGATCTTTAATGTGTATGACACTCTTTCGCAGGTCCTGCATAATCCAGGCTTCATTACTTTCCACATTCCTCCACCACGCAAAAATATCACCTCTTTCTTGCAACTTGTCCAGATGCTCTCGCCATATCATGCTTGGGCTACGCTCCATACCGGGAACCATGAGATTTTCAATAATCTCAAAACCTTCCACCTCATCAAAAGGAATTTTTACATCATTTTCAGGATCACCGTAATCAATAAACTTGTGCCCCTCGGAAGGAATAATGGAATTGGCATACTCCAGCGAGACCGGTAAGGGGATTCCCTTCTCGTCGTCAAATAACGGAAGCCATTCGGCAATTCCAAACGCAGTATTTTCCTTGGACTCTTCCTCAAATTCTTTTACCAGAATTTTCCAGTAATCATCCTGAATTATATCTCCCAAGCGCTTGATCCACGAGGCGATGCAACGCCTGGCTTCTTTTCCTCTTTGTCCCCAATTTTCGGATTCCAGCCAGTCAGCATCCTGCACTCTGTGACTAATAATTTCTTCCCACAGCTCCTTCCAGTCTTTGTTGCTGGTGTCCGGCATCGGACACAGAAGTGTCCTCGGAGAACTGAATCCATAGATTACAGATTTTCCTCCTCTCTTCTTTTCTCTGTGAACCAGGCGATATTTGGCAAGGTAGGGACACTCTTCCTCAATCAATTTTTCAAGTGAAACAGAGTTCTTGCCGGTTTTGATGGCCCCCTCAACTTCCTCCACCTTCAGGAGGTTCAATGTACGGGCGACCAGCAGGATCTCCAGTTTTCGTATCGCAACTGGATCTTCCAGCTCTATCTGGAATCGGTAATGCTCGGCCATTGCGATTGGGTCCGGCCACCCGTTGGCAGAGACATCCTTCCGATCAAAATAGTCCGCCAGTGTCCTGGAAACATCGTTCGCTTCCACTTTCGCCAATGTACCCGCAGTTCCCCATGTAATTCCACCCCCGGGATCTGTGGTAACCGTAGAAGGCCAGTATCCTTCTTTTGATTCGCCCGGAGAGGGATCAACTTTCGTGTCTCCCCACCAATCCTTAATCCATTCTGCAGTCCAGTCAAACAGAGCCAGGGCGATATACTCCTCTTCCCTGATCTCCTTGTCTCCGACTAGTCTGTCATGCTGTCTGCCATCAAACAATGGGAGCTTCTTTTTATTTCGTCGCTCAAGATAATCCTGCTCTATCTTCAAAAAGTTCCTGTCCACTTTGGACATGTCGTATCGCACTTCCAATTTTCCGAGCCATTCAAGAAGACCATCATAGACATCCTTGATGTCTTTCAGGTGCTGGGCAACCCCCTGAACTTTGGAGACATTTCCACTCACAGCACCACATACCCAGTCACAGACCTTCAATTTGAGAGAATCATACGAGCCAAAATTGATGACGTTGATCGCCCCCGTGACCACTCTTTTCACGCCCCTGGACTGACTGCGCTCATACTGTTCCAGGGCCTCACAGTAAAGTCCCAAGACATGTGCAAGATACTCTGCCTGTCCAGCCAAGTCCTCCAGCGTAGAATGTTTCCCGTCTCCTATCTTTATTTCGCCTGTCAGCTTTGATGGATCAGATGCCGATACCCCGTATAATCCCGAAGTAACCTCGCTCTCATCACTCAACAAATGGCGCATGCTGGCCAGTGCTCCAATTACATGGATGTAGGAATCTTTGTGTGCCTGCTGGTTATCACCTGTATAAATACGAGACTCGAGTTTGGAATCTGGTACTCCTACCAGAACGGCAGGCAAATTACCAGCCAGTTCCTTGCCGGAGTGGGCTAGGCCTCCAGCCGCATTCTCCCGCATTTTTTCATTGCGTTCCTTTGCGTGTTTCCTGTTCTCCGAAGATTGATCACTTGTGCTGAATTCAAACCACCTGTGAATCAGTACCGCCATGACCGTGGCTTCCCGCTTTTGGAGTCGGAGGGCAAGCGTGGGGGCCACAGATGCGCCGGTTCCACCCACGCTTGAGCCACAGACAATTACATTCCCCCTGCATTCGGAAAGCAATTCATCATACCCCCGGTCATTATTTCTCTTGTCATCCTCCGTATCATATTCCTTAAGGCTGAACAGCAATGCTCCCACAGCGGGGGAAGCCATCATGCCACGAGAATAATCAATGTCCCGTTGATGCTGTGAGGTGATGAGCTTGAGTGCCCCCGACCCTTGAAATCTGATTTCGAGTTTGTTATTCGGAGGATTGAACCAGTCTCTGTTTGGCCCGACAGGAAGTGGAGTGACCCCCTTCTTGTGCGGAAGCCTCTTAAAGCCGAATACAGCTTCCGGCCTGTACCTCCCCGGATGCTTGTTAATCAGTTCCTGCACCTCCCCCCAGGCCGTCGTAGCCCCCTCATCACTTCCCTTGCCCCCCTCATCGGCAGCACTCTGGTGATTGTCCTGATCTACCAGAAACAGATCGGGAAAACTCCCGTCCTTTTTTCTGCTGAAAAAGCCAAAGGGGTACCCTAATATGTGCAGACGAACCATCGCCAGCATGACATGGGCACCTGTCCCGCCACAAGCAACGAAACTACTCATTTATGAAAGTATCTGTGAATTCTATTTGCGCAATTTTCGAATTTCCCTCAGAAAATAGACCACGAAAACAAACCCCCACCCGATCAGGAAGCCTGCACATGCTCCAAGGGTGTGGGACCACCTGTAAGAACTTTCGCAGTCGCCCACAAGGATCAGAAACAACAAGAAAGGAAAGACCAGAAAGAATAAAAAGACGGTCGGAATGACCCAGCTGGAAACTGGAGAGGGCGGATTTCCCGACTTTGAGATGTCCCAGTTTTTCAGCTGTCGCAGCTGAATAAAGTATAATAGCCAGCTGAAAAGGAGTGCGACTGCCAATCCCAATATGGCAGACTGAATGCCTAAAACGAGCCAGAAAGGAAGGAAAGGAAATCCCTGCTGAATCCTGGTCGTGAACCCATCAAACCCGGACCGGCAATGATTGTCAAGAGCAGCACACCCCGCACTGGTGAGTACCAGTACTAAAAGAGCAGTGTTACGAAAAAATGGGGGGGGGGGGCATTTTGGAGACACCGTCAGTCTCCGAATGCAACTGTACAAGGCCGGATTCTCCGGCTGGAATGCGTGCGGAGGAGTTGCTAGAAGGGATAATTTTTGAAGATTGACTCCTGAAATACCGCAAAATGGTCGTATACATCCAGTATAATTTCGTTTACAATGAGCGTAAATGATACGAAATTGTAACGATTTTACCAAAGGTGCCAAGGGAAGTTGCACTTTTCTGACACTGTCATCGCTTACCGTAATCCTGAAGAAATGTATGGGAGAAGCAAAACCAAAGCTATTGACCCCGCCAAATCAGAGCAAAGGTGGAGTCTTCTTCTCCAGGGGTTGGACTGGATTTTTGGGAAAGGACCTCCTATCCGCCCCAAATGCCCCTGAGCAGGAAGAGCTCCTCTTGCTTATACTGGATGAAGTTGATCTCCAAGGCGAGAATTGTATACGATGCCACCCATGCCGTTCCCCCCTCCTGCCTCTCTGGGCGAGATTTCGGTATCCGTCCGAACAGCCTCCATATAAGCTGTCAGGGGGGATACGCTGGTATGGTGGATTTGTGCCTTCCTGAGTCCACTCTGTGACCGAGGGGTGGTCGTGTTATCGGTCTGCGGGTTCTTCTGGCAGTCTGTTGTCTCTTCGTGATTCCATGCCGGGGATTTTTCCTGGAAGCTGGAGTGGCTGTATTGGAAGGGGATCTTGGGTGGGGATGGATTCAGGAACAGTATTTATATTTATGTTGCATAAATTTTCACTTTTAGTATTTTATGTTGTATATTTCCAGCATGGAACGCATCGCTCCCATCCTGTCCGAGCACGCCCCGCCCCAGGAGATTCTGGAAGCTCTTCGGAAGAAGACCGCCGAGTGCGAGACCCTGCGAACGAAGTGCGAAGCCAGAGACCAGAAGATTGAGACCCTAGACCGGGAATGCGAGACCCTGCGAACGAAGTGCGAAGCCAGAGACCAGAAGATTGAGACCCTAGACCGGGAATGCGAGACCCTGCGAACGAAGTGCGAAGCCAGAGACCAGAAGATTGAGACCCTAGACCGGGAATGCGAGACCCTGCGAACGAAGTGCGAAGCCAGAGACCGGGAGATTGAGACCCTGGAAGCAAAGTGCGAGACCCAAGACCGGGAGAGCAAGACTCTGCGGGCAAAGTGCGAGACCCAAGAGAAAAAGATCCAAGACTTGCGCAAAGAAATCCGCGCCCTCAAACAGGAGCTTGCCTTCGTGAGAAGTCAGAAGTATCGACCGAAAAGCGAGCGGCATGACCGTAGCCAGTATGAGATGTTTCCAGATCAGGTCTCTGCTGCCGCTTGGCACGAGGTGGAGCGGAAAGAGAGGCGGAAGAAGACCGGGAAAAAGCGCGTCTATATGGGGAAAGAATTCTGGAAGAACGCAGGACTGCCCGTAGAAACGGTCCGCATGGATCCCCCGGACAACCTTCCCCCCGATGCCAAACTCGTCGGGTATGTGGAGAGAGAAAAGCTGGCTCGCAAACCGGGACAGTTGTATGTCAAGTGCGAACTGTATCCGGTCTTTGCGAGGGAAGACGGCACGAAACTGTGCGAGGCGCCGTTGCCCACCGACCGCGGACTGCGCAAGTGCCGGGCGGATGAGAGCCTGCTGACCCATCTGGTGCTCTCCAAGTATCTCTATCACCTCCCGATTGAGCGGATCGTGAAGCAGCTGCATCTGGAATCTGGCGTACAGATTTCCAAATCCACGGCAACGGACTGGGTACACCTGGTGGCCTCCCGGCTGGATCGCCTGAACCATCCCCTGCGCATGGAAGTGCTGGCAGATGGCTATATTCAGGCAGACGAAACCCGCATTCTGGTGCAGGATCGGGCGAAAAGCAGGGCCGGTGGCACCTATCACAGGGGCTGGTACTTTTTCTATACCTGTCCCATCTCTGGACTGATCCTGGTGGATTATCAGCCGACGCGTTCCCGGGCAGGGCCGACGGAAATGCTGGAGGGGTTCCGGGGAGAGTTGCAGACCGACGGCTATGCGGTCTACCATCAGTTTGGGAAAATAGACGGGATTGAACTGTTCGCGTGCTGGGCGCATGCCCGGCGGAAATTCAAGAATGCTCTGCGTGCCGAGGGAGAGAACTCCCCACAGGCGGAACAGGCTGTGGTGCTGATCCAGCAGCTGTATGCAGTGGAGGACGAGCTCCGCGAGCAGGGGGCAGACGCTGCGGAGCGGGTGCGGGTGCGCCAGGAGCAGTCCGTCCCCATCCTGCAGGTGCTGGAAGCCCTCCTGCGAGAACACACCGGGGACAATGACACCTTCTGGTTCAGAGCCGTGCGCTACACCCTGAAGCTATGGGATCGCCTGAGCGGCTTCACCCGCAATGGACGCGTGGAGATTGACAACAATCTCGTGGAGAACCGGGTTCGTCCCATTGCACTGGGACGCAAGAACTACCTGTTTGCCGGCTCGCATGCGGCCGCCGCCAATGCCGCCACGATCTACTCTCTGCTCAGTACTTGCCAACTCCATGAAGTCCATCCGCAGGAGTGGCTGATGGATATCCTGAGGCGCGTGGAAACCACGCCTGACGAAGAGCTCCACACGCTGCTGCCTCATCACTGGAAGGCGACCCGGCAGAAAGAACAACAAGTGCCACTCGCCAAGGCAGCATAGCCTCCCCCGCTTCCCCGCGGGAACGACACGGGATCCAAAACCATCGCTTGGTTCCCGCCAGAAAAAGTAGGACGCACCCGGCAGACCCGCACAGAACAGGGGACGAGAATCACAAACGGAAACTCCCGGGAACACACAGAACCTCTCTGCCTTCGGAATCCCTGATCCCCTCACAGAATATGCCGCAGGAAGGCACCAACCCTAGACAGGGGCGTATGCCAAAATACAGGGGCAAGACAGGGCTGTTCGGACGCTTACCGATTTCGGAGCAGAACGAGAACATTTTGCGTTGCGATCTGTTCCTCTGTAGTGTCCGTCATAAAATTCGTAATACCGTCAATATACAGGATTTAGAGAGCGTATGATGCAGGGGGATACCAGAACACCTGTACTCAACTATACCAGATCTGACTGGAAAGGCGTTGAACCAATTTCTCTTACAAGTTCTCTTCTACTGGTAGCGTGGACAAGATCATAGCTTGAAGTGAGGGCCAGCCTCAGGGGAGTTGCGGAAACTTGCATCTACCCTTAAGTCTGCGCGGAAGCCCCTGAATGAGTACCCTTCTATCTGAGGTGCATCTGACTCAAGCATAACCATAAACTTCGTAACTTGCAATTTGCAGTGGACCGCATATGATGAAACATTTAGCCACTTTCATTCTGGCCGCATGCGCAATCCTTTTTCTGCCAGTCGTGTCAGCCCAGGTCGCTATCACCGGTAAAGTTGTGGATGCGAAAACAGAGCAGCCTTTCCCCGGGGTACAGGTGATTGGCAAAGGAACTCTGTCCGGCACAACCACGGATTCGGAAGGAAGGTATTCCATCTCAGTACCGGAGGTCGGCAGCACGCTAGTCTTCCGTTTTGTGGGATACAGTACACAGGAGTTTCCTGTCCTTGAGGGAATGAGACAACTGGATGTTCGTCTGTTTGAGAGTATCCTGGGCTTGGAAGAGGTCGTTGTGATCGGATCACGCCGGTTACCCCGTCTTGTGAAAGAGTCTGCGGTTCCTGTGGATGTGTTTGGTCCCAGAGATATTGCATCCCAGTCCAGCACTGACATGGATGATATCCTGCGTACACAGATTCCCTCGTTCAATGTACAGCGTCACGGCATTGATGCCGAGGCTACGCTGGTCCGTCCAGTTACCCTTCGCGGGCTGCCTGCTGACAATGTCGTTGTGCTGGTCAATGGCAAGCGGCGTCACCGCTCTGCCTCCATGGCTCTCTTTGGGAACTCACTGATCACAGGCTCACAGGGAGCTGACATGAATATGATTCCAGGGATCGCAATGAAGCAGATTGAAGTACTTCGTGATGGGGCGACAGCTCAGTATGGAGCAGATGCTGTTGCTGGCGTGTTCAACATACAGTTGCGAGATAATCGCAGAGGCGCACATGTATGGTTGCAGGGTGGGCAACATGGAAAGGGAGATGGCACAAATTACCTGGCGGCAGCCAATATCGGACTTCCCCTGACACGAAGAGGATTCCTGAACTTGAGTCTGGAATATCACAATGCAGATCCTACAGTCCGGAGTGGTGTCCGTTGGGACGAGGGGATACTGAATGAGAGAGGCTATCCAGTGCGCAATCCAGCCCAGATATGGGGAAGCCCCAAAGTCAGTCATTCCATCGTCGGCTTCCTGAACACGGGGCTTGATCTTGGCAGCAATACACATGTGTATGCGTTTGGCGGGTACGGACATCGTCAGTCCGAGGGCGGATTTTATTTTCGTGCTCCAGGGACAGGTATTGCCAGAAGTGCAGTGTTCCGGAACGGCTCTGCAAGGGCTGTGGCAGACTTGAATGAAAACGATGAGGTGATATGCAGCGAATTACCCGATTTGCCCGGTCTGGATGCCGATTTCGCAGCCGTCAGTGCTTTCATTGACAAGTATGGACTCAGAGGTGCGGGGCAGTGTTTTCTTTTTAATGAAAAGTTTCCAGGCGGCTTTACGCCGCAGTTTGGGGCGGATATCTACGATCTGAGTGCCACGGCAGGGATCCGTGGAGGAGCAGATGACGGAGTTCGATGGGATGTAAGTTTCGCTTATGGAAACAGTGACATCAATTACTTCATCTACAATACGGTAAATGCATCCATGGGACCGGACACTCCGACATCATTTCGGCCGACCGGGTTTGCGCAACAGGAATTGACAGCTTCGGCTGGCGGATCTGTTCCGGTCCGCGTGCGCACTCTTGAAACCCCTCTGAACATTTCTTTCGGACTAGAGTGGCACACCGAGCAGTTCACGACCGCGGGAGGAGATGAAGCTTCATACCTTCCAGGAGGATATGAGTCTCAGGGATTCAGTGTTGGTGCCAATGGATATCAGGGACTGAGTCCAAAATTTGCCGGCTCATGGGGGCGGCCCAACCTCTCTGGATACATTGATCTGGAGACAGATCTAAATCCTCGCTGGACATTTGGCGTGGCAGCCAGGTATGAGAATTACTACAAAGGATTTGGGGCAACCCTGACCGGGAAAATCGCCGCACTATTCCGGGCAACGGATCGTATCCGTCTTCGTGGTACGGCATCAACCGGATTCCGGGCTCCCACCCCCGGCCAGGCGAATCTGTGGATACTTCAGACTACACTATCCAAGGGGAATCAACTGGTAGAAGCGGGGCAGCTTCCGCCAACTCATCCGATTTCCAGCGCACTGGGCGGAGAAGAGCTGACCGAGGAAACTGCCCGAAGCCTCTCTCTGGGCACAGTCATGGACCTCTCTTCGGATTTGACACTCACTTTAGACTACTTTGATATTACGCTGGAGGACAGAATTTCTCTCACTGGAAACATTGTCATTTCGCAGGAAATACAGGATATCATGGACGAGGCAGATCTGCTGGGCGGTGTGGAGAACCTGCAGGAAGTAAAGTTCTTCTCCAACGATTTTGGTACGCGTACGCGTGGCACAGATCTTCTTTTGGCGTATGATACCGAGTCAGAGGCAGGAAATGCTACTCAGGCCACCATTGCATGGAACTGGACCGCTTCCAGACTGATCTCCTTCTCTGCTCCTCGTGAGATTAATACATTCTTGGACCAGAAACTGAGTTCCCCATTCACGATCAGCCTGCTTACTCCGAGAAGGCAGATTGAAATTGAACGTCTCAATCCCAAACACCGGATCGTGATGATGGGAAGACACATACGGGGGGCAATCAGTGGCATGTTGAGACTCAATTACTACGGCAGTTGGGCCGCCTGCCGCATCAACAGCAATAAATGTCAGGACAATAGCGGGATGAGCCTTCTGGATGAGTACGATGCAGCAATCATCGTAGATGCTGAGCTGGGCTATCGCCTCTTTGACAGATATCGTGTCTCTTTCAGTGTGGATAACCTGTTCAATACGGTTCCAGATGCACATAAGGAGGAAACCCTGAGTCAGGGGAATGCTCACCCCGAAAGCACCCCTTGGGACTATAACGGGAGCACCTATGCTCTGCGACTGACTGCAGATATCTTCTGAGCAGGCCGTTGCCCGGGAGGCTGGGCGAGATTTTGATGAACAGGGCTCCTGTCCCCCCTACAAGCAATCAGATGTGCAGGGGATTGCAGCTCAGTACATCGCAGAAAATCCACACGGCTGTGCGACGAGAGTCCGGGAGATTCGCTTGTTCCAATCTGTCTTCTGCCTGCAAAAAGAGAGCTTTCAGATTCATGGTACACCTCCGAAATTCCGCAATATGGCCTAACTGCCCATCGGATGTATCTTCCCTCCAGGGATCAGCTGGATACATGGGGGATGCTCCAGACTGTGCGGAAAAATATGGGGCTTATATACCTGAGTGCCCATGACTATTTGTCTTGGTCCCAGTCTTGTTGACGGGTCATCAGGGAACCCAACGGTTCACCCCTCGCACGTCCAGAAGCCTCAACCCCGGAGGCCAGTATGTTCGCGGCAGCGTTGATGTCCGCGTGTTCCGCATGTCCACAAGACATACACTTGAATTTGCGCAGGGAAGCACGATTGCCCGCGTCCCTGTGTCCGCACCTGCTACAGTCCTCGCTCGTATACGCGGCCACCACACACAGAACAGCCAGACACTTGTAGCCCAGCATCTGCACCAGCTGTCCCGGCGCGCCTTCCAGCAGAACCCGGTTCATCCCCGCTTTCGCTTTGACATTCTTGCCCGGATTCTCTGTCGTCCCACGAGCCGAGGCGGTCATGCTTTTCACCTTCAGGTTCTCTACCACCACTACAGGGGCTTCCTTCGAGATTTTCGCACTGTTCTGGTGATTGCGGTTATGACTGAAGTTTGCCAGATAGGTGCTGCACTTCTGGATCTTGCCCTGTGTCTTCTTCGCCCGGTTCGACATCTTTTTCCGACCGGCTGCTTTCTGCCGGGCAATCTGCTTTGCCAGCTTCCGCTCATACCTGCGTTTCCGGAATCGCACCCGCTTGTCCGCCTCACTCTCCAGCACTTCGGAGTCCCTGCCATCGCTGTAGGCCACGGCGATCATGCCACTGGCGTTCCGGTCAATCCCCGCCACCACGCCGGTATCTTCAATGAGCGGGTCATCGATTTCGTATGTGATGGCGGCCCACCACTTCCCGCCTTTCCTGTATACCGTGATGTCTTTCGTGATCCCCTCCGGGTACGGGTTGCCCCCTTTCCCTTGATCGTCAGCTGGTTTCCCCGCAACGTGTACCCCGTCTTGTCCGGGATGGTGAAGGACGGCTTGGTCCGGTCTCTGCTGTGAAAGCGGGGAGGCTCCGAAAGTCCCTTGTCGTACCTGCCCCATGCGTCTGCCTGATACTTGAACACATACCGTACCGTGGCATACTGGTAGTCTTTCAGCCACGGATACTTCTTCTTCAGGATCCGCATGTACTCGCTCCCGGTACTGAAGAAGGTGGTGGACGGTCCGTTCTCCCCTCGCTGCCGGGCCTCTTGTTTTCGCTGGAGTGTGATGGCGAGACCTTCGTTCCACATCTTCCTCCAGACCCCTGCCAGCCGCGCCAGTTTCCGGGCTTTGGTGCCCGATCCCGGCAGGATGCGGTAGGTGATCCTTCGGCACGTCTTCCCTTTCTTCTTGGCCATGAACTCCCCATTCAAAATTACAATGTAATACGCAGGCAGGGGCTACTCGTTCCGGGTGGGCCCTCAGGTATATAAGCCCCATAAAAAAAGGGTGCTACTGCAATTTCCTGTGCCGTGACAGTTTTCCGTAAGAGAATATGAGAGTATATGACTAAGCCCTCAGACAGATTTTGTAAAAACTCTGGAACGGTTGGCACCACGCCAAAACGGTTATTCAGATGGCATGCTATTATGATTCTGAAAATAACTGGACAGTTGCGTACAATGATGCTAATCCGCAAGGTAATCAGGTATTACAACTGACATCAGAAAAGACACAGGAAGCAATAAAGATTATTCGAATGATGTTACAACAAATCAGCAAATGAAGCAGACATTAACCCGGTTTCGGTCCAGACTGGAGAGGGTTTGATATGCCGTCCCTGAATCGCCCATATTACTTTCTTCATTTGTTCGAGCCTTCTGCAAAAATACTTTGGCAATGGACTCAACATACTCGTCAGCACTTTCAGGTCAACTAATCTCCTCCAATTGATATTTTTGCGAAAGCCTCGGATAGATACTATCTTTCTTGTGAGAGACGAATTTCGAAGGTTGTTCTTGTGCAGGAACCTTGATCTGTATAATTGGGCGATTGTGTTTTTCGCACTCCGAATCAAACTCTGGACAGACAAAAAAAGCTGTCTGCAAATTCCGTGAAAATTAGCGATGTATCTGTTATAGGAATATTCTGATGACATTACCCTTGTGTAACAGTAAAAATTCCAAAGCTGTTCTTGTGGGGAACCCTGCTCCGTACAAGGAATCTGGCATTGCTCTTCATGTTCTGAAACGAATTTGAATGGCAAGAAGACATACTATGAACTATGAATTTTATGATCCAGAGCTTGTACAGACACGATCATCCTTTCTGCTTTTTGCAACAGCTTGCAGTTTTTGGGACTCTCGTGCCCATTTTATATCCAGGTATTCTGTTCTCCTGGCGTTTGCACTCAGGGTATCAAAAAGTCATCCGAGGGATTTTGCCGGGGCACTGTCGTTTGCTGATATGCAGTTGTTCCATTCTATACGCAAGTTCGCCATGATTCTTTAAAAATCCGGTTTTCGCGGAAATTCTTCTCCATTTTGCCTTAATAATTCCACTTATTTGCCTGTTTTGGTTTCATTACTTTCGTATTTGCCCCGTTTTCCCTTATTTATTACGGGTTTGCTCTCCAGAACCCCGTTGTAGTATACCGTATTTTTTCCGGGAACCTCCCCCCGGATATGCGGTTTAAATTTGGGATCAACCACCACGGCATGTTCCTCTTCCGAGCCCCCTACCGCCTCAAGACAGGAGAGAAAGGATTCCGATTCTATCTGTCCTACTGCAAACGGGTCAACGGCATCCCCAAACGAAAAACGCTGTTTTGCCTCGGCAAAGATGTGGATCTGTCCGAGGAAGAGATCCAAGCCTTTGGGGCTCATGTGAAGGCGCACATGGACGGAGCACCTCGGCTGGACTTTGCGGAACAGCGTCCGTTCTTTCGGGATCTGGTTCAGCAGATTGCGCAAAACCTGGTGGAGCGTGGCTGTGAGGTGGGAACCCCCCGCACGCCGGCAGAGCGTGTGGTGAGTTTTCTTCGGCTTTCGCATCCCGGTTCCGGCACGGTTGGGGGCGAGCGTCTGCTCCTGTCCCTGTTTCATCGGGTTGGCTTTGATTGCTTGTTGCTGGATTTGGGATGTACCGAAGAGCAGGTGAAGCTGATCTATGTGATGGTCATTGGCAAGATGCTGAGTCCGGGCAGCGAGCGGCACACCCATGACTGGCTCACCTCCACCTCTGCCATTCTGGAGCTTCTGAATCTTCCTGTACCGAGTCTGAACACCCTGTACCGGACGGTGGATCTGCTGAACCGGCACCGGGACGAGATTCTCTCGTGGCTCTATGAGAGGGCACAGTCCACGCTTCCTTTCGGGGGAAAGATCATTCTGTATGATCTGACCAACACGCCGTATTACGGGAAGGAGAAGGGACAATACCTGCGGCACGGGCGGAGCAAGAACAAGCGGAGTGATCTTCGGCAAACGTCTCTTTCGGTGTCCATGAGCGGGAACGGGATGCCCTGCGGGATGGAGATTCTGCCGGGGAATGTGAGCGAGCCTGGCACCTTGGCTGGTGTTCTGGAGAAGCTGGGGGACGAGGATTCGACTTTGGTCATGGATGCCGGGATCTGCACGGATGGGAATGTGGCTCTCATGCAGGAGAAGGGCTTTGACTGGGTCGGCATAGAGCGCAGCAGCACGCCGCCTGTTCCCACGGGACCTGCGGATGCCCGGTTTGAGACGGGGGGCGGAAGGCAGATCAAGGCGTGGGAGCTGTCCGAAGAGAATGGCGAACGACGCGTGTACATTTACAGTGAGGCGAAGGCAAAGACGGAGTTGCAGATCAAGCAGCGGCGGTGTGAGGCGTATGAGAAGGCACTGGACAAATTGCGGGAGGGACTGTCCCAACCCGGGTGTGTCAAGAAATTTGCTCCGGTGCAGAGACGGGTGACGCGTCTGGAACGCGATCACCCGCACGTGGCATATCTCTACGATGTGGAGGTGATTCGCAACGAAGAGACCGACTATGCGGACACGATTCGGGTAACCCGTCTTCCGGCGCATGCGTCGTGGATGCGGGCCTGTGGCGGGTATGTGATCCGCACCAGTCATCTGGACTGGTCCCTCCGGGAGGTGGCCCAGACCTACTGGCGACAGTATGAGGTGGAGCATGTCTTCCGCTCCATGAAATCCGAGTTTGGACTGGGGCCCATTTATCACAGCAAGGACGAGCGGATTGAGGGGCATCTGTTTCTTGCGCTGCTGGGGGTCTGCTTTGCACAGATGATCCGAATCCCGCTCAAGGCCTAGGGCATCTCGTCCAGCTGGAGTACGATTCGGAAGCACCTCAACAAGATTCAGCGCATCATCACCAAATTCCACCAACTCCGACAGCGGTACCTGATCACACGGATGGATCAGGATCTGACCCCGTTCGTGCAGCAGATCTTTCGGATTCTGGGGATCCTGTATGATCCCGAGAAGACGAAGGGAGAGGAGCGGGGGCGGGATGGTCCCGAAGAAAAATCACCAGCGAAAGAATGTACGCTGCTTCCCGAAGAGGAAAAGCCTCCTGATTCATGAAACAGGGAGGATTCTTGCCGAGAAAAAAACAGCACTCCGCAGGGAGCGGGGAGTGCTATGCCCATCCGCGATTCGCCAGGCAGACTCTCGGCGTACTTTGCCGGAAAAACGGCACAGAACGAAGAGAACAGCCACCATGATCTGACCTGCGAAGTCGCTGGAACCTGTGGACTACGAAAAAATCATCCCCAAAAAGGGAACAGGGGAGCTGTGTCCGATTGTTGAACTACGCTGTGGCAAACTAGCGTTGTACTCTCATGGCACCTTGTCCCTTCGGGTGAGGTGCACAAAACCTGAATCATAACACACAAACCTTAACAACTTTTTTCAATGAAAAAACTGCGCACATTCCTTTCTGGAATCATTCTTGTCACGCTGGGTCTCCAGCCGGTCTCCGCCCAGGACTGGGGAAGCATTGTGGGAACAGTATACGTGAGTGATGGCGAAATCGTGGTCACCGATGCCAAGATGACCCTAGTAGGTCTGAACTATTCCCAGCGGGTTAATGAGTCCGGGCAATTTGCATTTGAAGAAGTCCCTGCAGGCTCTATCCTGTTGCGGGCAGAAAGCCCGACTTGGGGGCGCAATTCCGAAACGGTCACCGTTGTTGCAGGAGAAACGATTACCATAGATCTTGAGGTTCTAATGCACATGGAACTTGAGGAGATCATCGTTACGGCAGGACCAACCGCCCTAACTCGCCCAGAGCTGGTGAACCCGGTGAATGTTCTGACAGGGAGTGATCTTCTGGAATCTCATGGACTCACCTTGGGAGAATCCCTGAAAAATCAGCCTGGACTAGCTTCTACATATTATGGTCCTGGAGCCAGCCGCCCCATTATTGGCGGGGTTGGCGGAAGTCGGGTGAAAGTTCTCCAGCACGGGCTGAATATCGGCGATGTTAGTGATCAGAGTGAAGACCATGCTGTTGGTGTGGATGCATTTGACGCAAGTCGTATTGAAATTATCCGCGGTCCGGCAGCTCTCCTCTATGGAAGTGATATTACGGGCGGTGTGGTAAATGTTCTGGACGGTCGGATTCCCAGTGAACGGCCAGTGAATCGGATTGAGGGAATGATCATGGAACGGGGCGGACTGGGAGCAAACGAGCGAGGGGGCGGCGGGAGATTGACGGGTGCCTTCGGGAATCTGGTGTGGCGAGCACATGGTCTGATGCGAGAAACCGGAAATGTCTCCACACCGATGTTTAATCCAGAGGGAATACACGAAGACCATAACGATCACGGAGATGACGATGATCATGGAGACGATAATGACCACGGCGACCATGATGGGGAAGCAGCGATGCTGGTAAACCATATTGAGAATTCCAACACTGCACTTTCCAGAGGCTCTTTCGGTATGTCATGGCTTGGCAGGCGTGGATATATTGGAGCAGCCGTTAGTTTCCACAATACGGATTACGGGATCCCTGGAGGACATGACCATCACGATCATGGAGATGATGACCATGACGATCACGGAGATCACGATGACCACGAAGGTGAAGTATCCACAGATATGGACCTGACCAAGTATGATATGGAAGGAGCATACCGCCTGGGGGATGGAGTACTTCAGGGAGTGCGATTCAGATTGGGGGTTGCCGATTACACGCACTCCGAAATGGAAGGAGGCGAGGCAGAGGAGAGCAATGTTGGAATTACCTATGATAATAATCACTGGGAGGGCCGCTTCGAACTGGATCATTCCCCGTATGAAACCACAAGAGGAGTGCTTGGAGTACAGGTCAAAAGACGAGACATGGACATCTCCAGCGGCGACCACGGAGCCTTCCTTCCTTCTACATTGACCACAGATGTAGGAATTTTTGCACTGGAGCGTGTTAATCTAGGCTCCCTGAGACTTGAGTTCAGCGGGCGTGCTCAATGGCAGTCCCATAAGCCAGAAGAGAAACAGGAAAACCATGATGATCACGGAGATCATATAGAGAGATCATATTCAACGCTGAGCCTTGGCGCAGGGATGAACTATGAGATAAGCGATCAGCTGGCGTTCTCTCTCAGTCTGGCAAGGGCAGCAAAAGCACCGAGCGTACCCGAATTGTACTCCGGGGGCTCACATGTGGGGACTCGCTCCTGGGATATAGGAAATCCCGATCTGGAGGTGGAAACCACAAACAATGCCACAATCTCTGGCCATGTCCGCACAAACTCTCTTACCGTAAATCTGACTGGGTATCTGAATCAATCCAGCAACTTTATTTATCTCGCGCGGACGGGCGAAACGAGAGAAGATCTTCCCGTCCTGAAGACGGGACAGTCGGATGCCAGAATTGCAGGAATAGAGCTGGATGCAGATATAAAACTGTTCCATGGAGACAATACGAGCATTACCCTAGGACTGATGGGAGATTATGTGAACGGCCAGCTTACCTCTGAAGATGAGTATCTCCCCCGTATTCCTCCATTACGACTGGGAACCTCCCTGCATTACTCTCTGAATAATTTTTCGGCCAGACTGTCCATGAGACGGGTGATGAAACAGTATCAGGTATTCTCAACGGAAGAGGAAACAGATGGATATACCATGCTGGATGCCAAACTGCATTACCGTCTGATCGTGGGATCCACCCTGCAGAGCATTTCTTTACAGGGATTAAATCTGACCAACACACTGGCCCAGGCTCACACCTCCTTCCTCAAGGAAAATGTACCCCTGCCCGGTCGTGACATCCGGTTGACCTACACATTTCATTTTTAGTCCGGGATCATTTCGATTTGAAGATGTGTAATGACCTGCATGTGGACGGAAATATCGTCTATATGCAGCATGATGAGGAGTGCTCGGTATTATCTGTATTCATTGCTATTTCCTGTAGCGGGCAGTACAAGTCATACATGATGAGATGATAAGTTAGGGAATGATTCCGCAAAATTCGCAAGTGCGCGAAAGTGGAACAGACCCTGCTCCATGGCGTACTTGTTCACTAGGACATACCCCAAATAAAACGATGAACAAGATTCAAGGCTTTCGAGACAGAGGAGCGGCCAAACACTTTCACGGACGCAAAACGATCTTGTTGGAGTTCCAGAAGGCACTTGCGGAGTCTATGGAATCCAAAGGCGGAACCATATTTCTAATTCAAGGACCTCCGGGTGTGGGCAAAACTGCTCTACTGGCAAAATGCTGGGATGAGGCAGAAGAGCGGGGTTGGGGAGTAGCAGAGATTGATCCAGGAGACTTGTGGAATCCAGACGAGTTGCGGAAAACGCTTGGTCTTCCCCCGCAAGAGAGAAAGGTGGGGAAAACAACGGGGTGGGGACTGGATAAAATCTTCAACTTCTCCCGGAAAACCGAGACAGAGATTAATGCCCCTCTGGACACCCCCGCAGATATTCTCAAGCTGAAAACAGCACCTGTTTTGCTTATCCTGGACGAGGCTCAGCGTCTGGGAGAAAATAAAAATGTGAATGGACCGTACAAAGACAAGGTCAGCGATCTTCTGACAAAGATTCACAATGGGGGGATCGGTAAGCCCGTCATCCTGCTGGCGGGCGGGCTAGGACTGACCGAGGAGGCTTTTGTAGCACTGGGCATATCCAGGATGGCAGAGAAATGCAAGTTTGATATGAAGCCACTAAAAAAAGAGGAGGAGCGAGCGGTGATCCATGCCTGGCTTACGAAGGAAGGGGAAGCACGTGGCGACCTGACAGAATGGACAGATGCGATCTCCCAGGAGACACATTGCTGGCCCCGGCATATTCATTCCTACGCAACCTGTGCCGCACATGTACTCAAGCAAAGCGGGAGAGAGATGACAGAGGAGGGGTTGCGTATCGTCATGGAAAAGGGACTGGAGAATCGCTGGGCATATTATACAGGCAGAACGGAGGGGCTTGACGGTGATCATATTGTCCGGCTTGTGGAGATGTTTCGTGATACTCCCGTGGAGGAAGGGTTCCGGAAGCAAGATCTTGTGGCGGAGCTAGGTGAACCAGGGTTTGCGCAGGCGGTCTCCAAGGGTGTTCTTTATTATAGCAACCCCTTGTACACACTACCCATTCCGTCCCTATATGACTACCTGACAGAAAGAGCCACGCGAATTCGAGAGGCCGCATTGCGCTACGAGCGGGTCAAGAAACAGAGACAGGCAAGTCGCCACCTTACAAGAGGTGTTTCCGAGCAACAGCCGGAGCTGAAAGGCCAGTCTGAGGCGGAGGGTTCCCAAAAGGAAGCGGGAAACCATACTCCAGACAGTCCCTCCCCCGAAAAAGAGGAGGGAAAAGAACCCGCGATACTCAAATCGGAGAAAGGCAATCCTGGTCAGGAACCTCCACAGGGCAGAGACCCTTCCAACAGTGATCAGGACACAGACATGAGGATGGATAGGTAACCTCTCTTGCGGATTTTGCTAGATAGCCCCCATAAGTTAGGGGTGGGGGGATGCCTCCCCCCACCCCTCCTTCCCTTCATTCCATGTGCAGCCTGTCTAGTAAAGTTTGATGTTTTGCATTTGCATGTCCAATTCCTGTCATAACGGGTATTCGCCTGATCTGTGTACATAAACCGAGAGTGCTGGATGGAGCCTGTCTTGTATGCCTTGGCTACCCCGGTGATGGGGGCACTCCTCTACCCGTTATTGCATGATCACCCAAAGCTCACACGAGTCTTTGACCGATGCATGTATGTGATCGTACCCCTCTTGGTACTGTCGCAGGTCTTGGGGCATGAGATTGCACATCACGGTTGGGAGCTGGTTGGTATCCTGCTACTTCTTGGGGTGATGGCCCTGGGGCTTCTGATGCCAGTTGGAGTAGAATACATGTTCCATGGCATCGCTTCCAAGACGGAGGCTCTCTCCAT
Source organism: Rhodothermales bacterium (assembly GCA_965203305.1). GTDB lineage: Bacteria > Bacteroidota > Rhodothermia > Rhodothermales > Bin80 > Bin80. The sequence continues at coordinate 2,287,715 of OZ241874.1, forward strand.
CATTGCGGGATTTCTTGGATTAGGGCTCCATGCTCTCCTTGAAGGTGCCAGTCTGAGCACAGATTCCCCGACTGCCTGGATTCCAATTGCTGTCCATCGCGTCGCTGTAGGACTTATGATCTGGTGGATCCTGTATCCCCGTTATGGCCTGTACATTGCCATGTTCGGCATTGCGGGACTGTTGTCCACTACACTGGCCGGATTTCTTCTGGAAGGCAATCTCCCTCATGACTTTGCGGGAAGTGATCTTTTTCAGGCATTCGTTGCAGGCTCTCTCCTGCATGTCATTTTCCATGAGCGACATCATGGAAGCCCGCATGGCCACGGACCATAAGCCTGCATACCCTCGGAGACTACACTCTGATTCATGCATTTCCTGACTGGAGCATTTCGGTTCTATCCTGATAGTCAGGGATACAGGTCTAAAGCCCAGGGGTTGGAAGCATTGTACGGTATATTTTGGTGGGTGAATCGGTTCTACTGACATAACTGCGAACGCGCAGGGAATGAAAGACCCTTCGAGGATGTTGATCTTTCGGTCTCTCCTTGATGTTCTCCCTACTGATCTCTGCACATGTTCTTGATAACCTGTGGACCTCTCCTGAATGAATCACAGGACCGAAGTAGATACCAAAAAATATGAGCAATTCATCATGTTTCCATTTTTGTGTGTATATTTACGGAGGATGGCCGTGCCCACCGCAGTTTGATACTGTTGTAAAACTGTTCATTAAGCGGATGTAATACTCTAAACAATCCATGAAATATATACAAAAAAATGGGGGGGGGGGCAGGAGTCGTTCTTCTGGTTCTTCTCTTCACGGTTTCCAGTGCATTCGCACAGAGTGGGCGTTATGTAGATGTGGTCAATGGTGCGGATACCAATGCCTGCACGGTGAATAATCCGTGCACCCTGTCTCGTGCCTGGGGGCAACAGACAGATGGGGACACATTTTACATTCGAGTTCGAAGGGCAGGAGGTACGGTACAGGTTCCGGCCCCGGCGACTTCGCTGACCAAAAAGGTCATCTTTGCTGTATATGCAAAGGGAGGAGATGAAAATGCTGTGGAGGGCACATTGGAGTTCACAGGGAACTTCAAGATTGCACCGGAAGGGCAGTTTTCTCTGGACAAAAAGGCGAAGGCTCAGTTCGAGGATGTTACGCTGGATGCGGGGAACAGGAGTAGAGATTTTTTCGATATATCATCGGAAGGGAATCCTAAAGCAGAGCAGTTCGCAATTACCGGAACGCTGACCATTCCAGATGGAGAGGAGGCGGTATTGCAGGAGCTGATCGTTTCCAAAAGCTTTACCGTCAAGGGAGCAGCAAGCAAATTCAGAATCCGGGTAAGGCTTGTAGTGGAGCGGGGAGCCACATTGCGCATTGACGATGTGGATGTGTATTTTCATCAGAGGAGAACAGGTGGAAGGGAGAGAGATATTCTGACCGTAGATGGCGCGATAGAAGATGTGACGAAGGAGACCCGCCGCCCGCTCCGCATTGCAGCTCTGAATACGAGCGATGATGTGGAGGGACGGGGAACTTCAGGGTCTTACAATGGATACATAGACTATACTCCTGAAGATGGGGTGACCACCGACGATTGTATCCCTCTGAGAGGGAGCGGAACTCTCAATGCAGGAATTCTTGTGGTTGCCATGGGCAATGTGTGTGTGGAGGACCTGACGCAGATTGGGGCGGTCACGGTTTCGGGGAGTCTTGCCAGCGATGCGTTTTCCCGGTATGAGGTGACGACGGATCTGATCTTCCGGAAAGAAATCATTGTGAATGGGGATGTCGCGCAGTGGAACGATTCCCGGATTTTGTTTGAACAGGCGACGACGATCCGGGGTAATGTGATCTTGCAGGACGGCGGGATCCCGTACGATGCCACCGAGACATTTGGGACAGACGGTGCCACTCTGGGGGCGGGCAATACAACTACTGGTATTCGGAAGGGGACCCAACTCTTCGGTGGACAGCCGTTCAGCTGTGCGTATGTTCCTGTTGAGTTTCGGAGAAGTAGCAAGTACCAGGATCATATTCCCGGGATCCATTTCAGTGGTACGGCGAGGATTACGGGAGATCTGGATGTACGCTCCAATACCCTCACCAACGGGGATCCTAGTACCACGGAAGGGAGTGCCCCGCAGTGTGCCCCGAGGGTCCTGTTCATGGCACCACTTGCGAAAACAAGTGGGGACAGGGAAATCGCGCTGACCTCGTCGGTTGGGGGAGATCTTGCTGTGGAAGACACGGCGAGCTTTTTTGGCACGGGCCGGGTATACCTGGACACAGACTCGCTAAAAACCGGCACGGTCGTGCGCAAGACGATCCACAACTTGCGTGTGGGCGGTGACTTGGCTGCCAGGGACAAGACCATCGGGATGGCGTATCCGACCACATCCAATGTGGACGGGATGTGCACGGCGAACGATACCTCGCTGGCCTTCGGGAACCGTCTTGTTCTCACAGATGCTGGCAAGAGTGTGATCATCGGGGATGCCACGCTTGGGCTCACGCTGGGGGCCCTGGTAACGCTTGGAGATCTGCGGGTGGAACCCGGCAAAGGTACGCTCAAGGTGAAGACCTTGCATGTGGGGCCGGATGCTGAACTGACGGCGAACAAGGATGTGACGGTGACCGAATCGTTGATTCTTCAGGGAGAGCTGAGCGGGGAGCTGGATGAATCGTCTACGATCAAGACCCTGACCTACGGCAACCGGAATACCGATCTGGTAAAGAAGGCTGCCCTGCATACGACGCTGGAGGCCCTGTCTGTTCAGGTCGGAAGTGGAGAATTGCGTCTGGAGGAGGTGATCAAGACAAAAAATCTGGGACTGTGCAGTGGCACGCTGTCACTGGTGGATGCAGAGAGCACGACGGATTCGACGTTGCATATAACGGAGCAGGTCACAGTCCAGAACGGGATGCTGATGAAAGATTCCAATGATCCGGGGAGTATCTCCACGGATCTCATGACAAAGCCCGATGTTGCTAATCGGTATGTGTTGAAATATATCACGCCGGGTGTGCGTGAAGTGAAAGCGGGGGATCTGGAATGGTTCGATCCGCGGGATGTGATCGTGGAGCATGCAAAGGCGGAGATTATGGTGCCTGGCGACCGCTTGCTACCCGGGAAGCTGACAATCACCGAAGGAAAACTGATGGTGGACGGGAAGCTGACTGTGGGCACCTCTTCCCTGCATCGTACCGCAAGCAGCAATACTGACAGGGATGCACGCACCCAAGTGAACCGGTACAGCGTGGTGGTCACAGCGGGCGAATTGCACACAGAGAATATGGTAGTGCACGGCAGGGTAACGGTGAGCGGCAAGAGCAAACTGATGGTCAGCGATGGAGACTTGCATATGCTGGGGCGGGTAAGTGATGGCGAGTACATTCACGAAACAGCAGAGATGAGAGTCGAAAAGGATGCCATGGCAGATTTGGGAGCGGGTACGCTGATGCTGGGGCCGGAAGACACGAAGAAACGCAATGGCATCACAGTGTCTACGATTTCCCAAGCAAATCTATTTCTTCATGGAACACTGAACGGGAATATTTATGTGCCGAAAGGAAGCAAGTACACCAACATTTTCCACGCCCGGAAACTGGATACAGTAACCTTTGACGGGACCAGAACCCCGAAAGCAAGTGGAACTGTAGAAAATATGTAAGCGTCCGAACAGCCCTGTCTTGCCCCTGTATTTTGGCATACGCCCCTGTCTAGGGTTGGTGCCTTCCTGCGGCATATTCTGTGAGGGGATCAGGGATTCCGAAGGCAGAGAGGTTCTGTGTGTTCCCGGGAGTTTCCGTTTGTGATTCTCGTCCCCTGTTCTGTGCGGGTCTGCCGGGTGCGTCCTACTTTTTCTGGCGGGAACCAAGCGATGGTTTTGGATCCCGTGTCGTTCCCGCGGGGAAGCGGGGGAGGCTATGCTGCCTTGGCGAGTGGCACTTGTTGTTCTTTCTGCCGGGTCGCCTTCCAGTGATGAGGCAGCAGCGTGTGGAGCTCTTCGTCAGGCGTGGTTTCCACGCGCCTCAGGATATCCATCAGCCACTCCTGCGGATGGACTTCATGGAGTTGGCAAGTACTGAGCAGAGAGTAGATCGTGGCGGCATTGGCGGCGGCCGCATGCGAGCCGGCAAACAGGTAGTTCTTGCGTCCCAGTGCAATGGGACGAACCCGGTTCTCCACGAGATTGTTGTCAATCTCCACGCGTCCATTGCGGGTGAAGCCGCTCAGGCGATCCCATAGCTTCAGGGTGTAGCGCACGGCTCTGAACCAGAAGGTGTCATTGTCCCCGGTGTGTTCTCGCAGGAGGGCTTCCAGCACCTGCAGGATGGGGACGGACTGCTCCTGGCGCACCCGCACCCGCTCCGCAGCGTCTGCCCCCTGCTCGCGGAGCTCGTCCTCCACTGCATACAGCTGCTGGATCAGCACCACAGCCTGTTCCGCCTGTGGGGAGTTCTCTCCCTCGGCACGCAGAGCATTCTTGAATTTCCGCCGGGCATGCGCCCAGCACGCGAACAGTTCAATCCCGTCTATTTTCCCAAACTGATGGTAGACCGCATAGCCGTCGGTCTGCAACTCTCCCCGGAACCCCTCCAGCATTTCCGTCGGCCCTGCCCGGGAACGCGTCGGCTGATAATCCACCAGGATCAGTCCAGAGATGGGACAGGTATAGAAAAAGTACCAGCCCCTGTGATAGGTGCCACCGGCCCTGCTTTTCGCCCGATCCTGCACCAGAATGCGGGTTTCGTCTGCCTGAATATAGCCATCTGCCAGCACTTCCATGCGCAGGGGATGGTTCAGGCGATCCAGCCGGGAGGCCACCAGGTGTACCCAGTCCGTTGCCGTGGATTTGGAAATCTGTACGCCAGATTCCAGATGCAGCTGCTTCACGATCCGCTCAATCGGGAGGTGATAGAGATACTTGGAGAGCACCAGATGGGTCAGCAGGCTCTCATCCGCCCGGCACTTGCGCAGTCCGCGGTCGGTGGGCAACGGCGCCTCGCACAGTTTCGTGCCGTCTTCCCTCGCAAAGACCGGATACAGTTCGCACTTGACATACAACTGTCCCGGTTTGCGAGCCAGCTTTTCTCTCTCCACATACCCGACGAGTTTGGCATCGGGGGGAAGGTTGTCCGGGGGATCCATGCGGACCGTTTCTACGGGCAGTCCTGCGTTCTTCCAGAATTCTTTCCCCATATAGACGCGCTTTTTCCCGGTCTTCTTCCGCCTCTCTTTCCGCTCCACCTCGTGCCAAGCGGCAGCAGAGACCTGATCTGGAAACATCTCATACTGGCTACGGTCATGCCGCTCGCTTTTCGGTCGATACTTCTGACTTCTCACGAAGGCAAGCTCCTGTTTGAGGGCGCGGATTTCTTTGCGCAAGTCTTGGATCTTTTTCTCTTGGGTCTCGCACTTTGCCCGCAGAGTCTTGCTCTCCCGGTCTTGGGTCTCGCACTTTGCTTCCAGGGTCTCAATCTCCCGGTCTCTGGCTTCGCACTTCGTTCGCAGGGTCTCGCATTCCCGGTCTAGGGTCTCAATCTTCTGGTCTCTGGCTTCGCACTTCGTTCGCAGGGTCTCGCATTCCCGGTCTAGGGTCTCAATCTTCTGGTCTCTGGCTTCGCACTTCGTTCGCAGGGTCTCGCATTCCCGGTCTAGGGTCTCAATCTTCTGGTCTCTGGCTTCGCACTTCGTTCGCAGGGTCTCGCACTCGGCGGTCTTCTTCCGAAGAGCTTCCAGAATCTCCTGGGGCGGGGCGTGCTCGGACAGGATGGGAGCGATGCGTTCCATGCTGGAAATATACAACATAAAATACTAAAAGTGAAAATTTATGCAACATAAATATAAACACTGTTCCTGAATCCATCCCCACCCAAGATCCCCTTCCAATACAGCCACTCCAGCTTCCAGGAAAAATCCCCGGCATGGAATCACGAAGAGACAACAGACTGCCAGAAGAACCCGCAGACCGATAACACGACCACCCCTCGGTCACAGAGTGGACTCAGGAAGGCACAAATCCACCATACCAGCGTATCCCCCCTGACAGCTTATATGGAGGCTGTTCGGACGGATACTTCTTCATAGCCACAGCCCTGGCACACAAACTTCCGCAATGTGACCCGGCTGTTCCTGTCTATATGTCCGCACAGACTGCAGGTCTGGCTGGTGTACGCTGCCATCACATAGAGAACGAAAACGCACTTGTACCCCAGCATCTGTACCAGCTGGGCAGGAGCTCCTTCCAGCAAAACCCGGTTGAGTCCCGTTTTCTGCCGGACATTCGTGCCCGGATTCTCTATCGTTCCCCCGGCAGATCTGGTCATCCCCTTAATGGACAGCCTCTCCACTTTCACCGTGGATGCCTTCTCCGCAATCCTGGCACTGTTCTGGTGATTGCGGTTGTGCCGGCAGTTCGCCTGCTTTCTGCTTAACTTGGCAATCTGCTCTTGCGTTTTCTTTGCCCGGTTTGACCTCTCTGTGCGTCCGTCCTTCTCCTGCCGGTCCAGTTGTCCGGCCAGCTTCCGCTGCTTGCGCTTTTTCCTGGTCTCATAGACCGGGTTGGTGGGATGATCCAGCACCTCGTCCGGCGTGTCATCCGAGTAGGCCACCGCGATCATGCCACTGGCGTTCCGGTCAATCCCGGCAACCACTCCATTGTCCACCCGCACCGGCTCGTCAATCTCATAGGTCACCGACACATACCAGTTCTTCCCCTGCTTGTAGACGCGGGCCTGTTTCGGGACTCCATCGGGATACGGATTCTCTCCCCGTCGACGGAGCCGCACCTTCCCGACTTTGGGGATGTGAATCTTCCCGGCCGCAATCCTGACGTGATCGGGAATCGCAAAGGAGGGAGTCGTTTTGTGCTTGGCCTTAAACCGGGGCTTGCCGGCCGGGCTATCAAAGAAGTTCTTGAAAGCCTGGGAAAGCTGTTTCAGCGTGTGGCGAACACAGGCACAGGAGTATTCCTTCAGCCATGCATATTCAGGATCGTTGCGCAATTGTGTGAATTCCGTAAAGAGGGTCCGCCAGTCGGTCGAAGGCTTGGCAGTGCCATTCTCTTTCGCGGTGGCAACCTGCGCCTGATTCTTTGCCAGGAAGAAATTCCAGACGAAGCGGCAGGCCCCGCACATCCCATGGAGCTGGTGTTCCTGCTCCTCATTGGGAAGCATACGGTAGGTGATGCCGCGATAGGTCTTGCCTGCCTTTGCCATGGTGACGATGGAATTCCTTTGTGAACCTGCGGACGCTACAATGGTTCACTCCTCATGGGCCCTCACGTATATAAGCCCCAAAGAACAAGGCATGCTAGGCGGTCTTTCTGTACCAAGTGTGCTGTTGCTTAATTCTTGGCCTCAACTGTGATCTCGAATGGGTATGATTTGATGAGGGTTCAGGTGTATGACTTCTTCGTGGGATGTGGAGGTGCAAGTCGCGGTTTCCAGGATGCTGGAATGAACATTGCGTTCGCATTGGACAAGGATGCCGATGCCCAAAAAACATTTATGTCCAATTTCCCTGATGCCCATTTCGAACTGGCAGATATCCGTAAAATCAACACTGATGCAATACAACGAAGGGTGAAGTCCGAGCAGCCGAGATCCGTACTGTTCAGTGGGTGTGCTCCGTGTCAGCCCTTTACAAAACAAACCACAAAGCTACCTGATTCAAGCAAAGACGAGCGCATCCCCTTGCTTATCCACTTTGGGGAACTAATAAAGATCTGCCTCCCAGACATCGTGTTTGTGGAAAATGTTCCCGGGTTACAAAAATTGGATCACAAGACTCAGCCCTTCGGGACATTCCTGAGTCGACTGAAGGAATCAGGATATCAAGTGAACTATCGTCCAGTTCCACTGGCAAAGTATGGGATACCTCAAACCAGAAGACGCCTTGTGTTACTTGCAAGTCGCCTTGGGAAAATCCAATTGCCCGACGAAACTCATGGACCGGGAACATCAAATGAACAATACGATACCGTCCATAACTGGATATCTCACCTTCCACCGATACGGGCAGGGGAAGAACACAGAGATATACCAAACCACAGAGCAGCGAAGCTCTCTGCACTTAATCTCAGCCGTGTCGAAGTTACGCGTGAAGGTGGCGGGCACCGAGATTGGCCAGATCATCTCAAACTTAAGTGTCACAAGAGTTTTTCCGGCTACACAGATGTGTATGGTCGAATGTCATGGAATACCCCTGCACCCGCACTCACTACAAGGTGTACGAGTTATTCCAATGGCCGCTTCGGTCACCCGGAACAGGACCGAGCCATCAGTATTCGGGAGGCTGCTTGCTTGCAAACATTCCCTGAGGATTTTGTTTTTGAGGGGAGCATGGCATCCATGGCCAGACAGATTGGAAATGCTGTTCCCGTCCGTTTTGCAAAACTGATCGGCCAGCACTTCATCAAACATCTCAGAGATGTAGAGAGAATTTCATAATGGCGAAGTTCAAGACCCGGGCCCGAACCATTGACATGCTCGGCAAGCAGCAGATTGCCGGTATTCCCACATTGATCACAATGAGTTTCAGCCGGGGAAGGAAGCAATGAAAGTGATTCGGAAGATGTTACGAATCACAATCATGTGAAACGGCATAATAATTGCTTGAGTACATCGTGTTACTTATCTTTGACCAATCACCAAATTATAGCTTTCATGAAATTCAGTTTTTTGTTGTCTACCTTTTTATTGCGTTATTTACTTTGACTGGGTGTTCAGATGAATCAATCATTGTAAAATCTGATAGTGACTCACCAGTGGAGCACACGCAATCGAACGATATCATCAGTGCTTCTACGGCAAACCTAATAATGAGTAGTCCCGAGTATCAGCGAGTTATTGATTTGAATCGTGAGGTGATGACTCTAATAAAAGAGGGACTTGAAAGCGGAAAAAAGCCTGAAATGTTTGCACTTGCCATCAAAAATGATCTAGATTTTTCTGACGACAAGACATCAAGAAAGCGACAACACAAGCCGAGTCTGAAATATGTGCTTTTTGAAGACTCCGTAGAGGCATCAAATTGGGAGATTGCATTCATTCGCAAAGCCAAAAACGCACATTTGGCTTTACGAGAAAAGCATCCCGAGTTTGCCACCTTGATGGATAGTGTTGGAAAATCCAATAACTGCAACGTAACCCCTGAACATGTAGACAAGGTTTTTGAAACCATACAAGTGAATATGGCCAGAATGCACAAGGATGACTGGGATGTATGGGACTACTTATTTCCTAAATGTGGTAGTTGGGGAGCAAGAATAAAGTTCGCGGCATGTGCGGCTCTTTGTAGTACAGGTGGATTATTTCATCCGGCCGCTATCGCTGCATGTACTTGGGGTTGTTTCTGCGGATTTTGTAAAGCGAATCCGTATCATGATGCCTTATGCTAATGAACATATGGAAGTATTTTATTCAATGATCTTTTGGGTGGTGTTTGTTGTTGGGCTGTTCATGTTGCGAAAATTGCACATGAAAATTTCACTCAAATCGCGTTTTTTTGCCTCTCTGATGGCTCTGCTTGGGATGAGCATTTTCTGGTTCCTTGAGTATCCTTGGGAAACAAAGTGGGCTGTTATCCTTACGGTAGTGGTTTGTGGGGGAGGAGTGTTTCAACAATGGAAAAATTTGAGACGAAATTTAGTGGTACAGTGACAACTAATGGGTTGCCCTGCTTGTGCAGAAATTGCTATGCGCAAGTTCACCACTCGTGGAACTAATATAAGAATTTGGAGTATCCGTCCGAACAACCTCCATGTAAGCTGTCAGGAGGGATACGTTGGTATGGTGGACTTGTGCCTTCCTGAGTCCACTCCGTGACCGAGGGGTGGTCGTGTTATCGGCCTGCGCATTTTCTGGTCTGCGGGTTCTTCTGGCAGTCTGTTGCCTCTTCGTGATCCCATGCCGGGGATCTTTCCCGGAGGATGGAGTAGCTGTATTGGAATGTGATCTTGGCTGGGGATGGATTCAGGCAGACGAAACCCGCATTCTGGTGCAGGATCGGGCGAAAAGCGGGGCCCACTGTGGCAAATATCACAGGGCTGGTACTTTTTCTATACCTGTCCCATCTCCAGACTGATCCTGGTGGATTACCAGCCAACGCGTTCCCGGGCAGGGCCGACGGAAATGCTGGAGGGGTTCCGGGGAGAGTTGCAGACCGACGGCTATGCGGTCTACCATCAGTTTGGAAAAATAGACGGGATTGAATTGTTTGCGTGCTGGGCGCATGCCCGGCGGAAATCCAAGGATGCTCTGCGTGCCGAGGGAGAGAACTCCCCCCAGGCGGAACAGGCTGTATGCGGTGGAGGACGATCTCCGCGAGCAGGGGGCAGACGCTGCGGAGCGGGAGCAGGTGTGCCAAGAGCAGTCGGTGCCCATCCTGCAGGTGCTGGAAGCACTCCTGCGAGAACACATCGGGGAAGAGGACACCTTCTGGTTCAGAGCCGTGCGATACACGCTGGGGCTATGGGATCGCCTGATCGGCTTCACCCGCAATGGACGCGTGGAGATGGACAACAATCTCGTGGAGAACCGGGTTCCTCCCATTGCACTGGGACGTAAGAACTACCTGTTTGCCGGCTCGCATGAGGCCGCCACAAATGCAACCACGATCTACTCTCTGCTCTGTACTTGCCAACTCCATGAGGTTCATCCGCATGAGTAGCTGATAGAGAGCCTGAAGCGCGTGGAAACCACACCTGACGAAGAGCTCCACACGCTGCTGCCTCATCACTGGAAGGCGACCCGGCAGGAAGAGAAACAAGTGCCACTCGCCAAGGTAGCATAGCCTCTCCCCCGCGGGAACGACACGGGATCCGAAACCATCGCTTGGCTCCCGCCAGAAAAAGTAGGATGCACCCGGCAGACCCGCACAGAACAGGGGAACGAGAATCACAAACGGAAACTCCCGGGAACACATAGAAAATCTCTGCCTTCGGAATCCCTGATCCCCTCACAGAATGTGCCCGCAGGAGGGCACAAGCCTAGACAGGGGCGTATGCCAAAATACAGGGGCAAGACAGGGCTTTTCGGACGTTTGCAGGCCGTCCACCAATGGAGCTGACTGGAGTTTTTCCAGCGCGTGATCTCCCGCGTCTTCTTCTTGGAAGTGGGCATGGGGCCAGTCATTCTCCTGTGGTCAAGTACCAAACCCCATATTCAGCAGTATGCCCTGCCAGTCAACCGTGAAGAGTATCCACGGAATTCTTTTCAGGGACAATATACACCATGCGCCTCACTTGGTAACCATGATGGGCCCCGACAACCACCTGACGCGCGGAGTCAAGATCACAAACCAGTTACAGGTTGCCCCTTCCTACAAAAAGAAGCAGGCCTACCCCACCGCGTCCGCAAAATTCTTGGCAACTTCGTCCCAGTTGACTACATTCCAGAATGCAGCGATGTAGTCAGGACGACGGTTCTGATAGTTCAGGTAATAGGCATGCTCCCATACATCCAGCCCCAAGATTGGAATATGCCCCTTATGCAACATGTAAGGACTGTCCTGATTGGCCGTTGAGTAGACATGCAGTTTGCCTTCGTGTACGACGAGCCAGGCCCAGCCACTGCCAAATTGCGTTGCTGCCACCCTGGAGAATTCTGCCTTGAAATTCTCGAGGGAACCGAACGCACTGTTGATTGCATCCGACAGAGCACCTGCCGGTGAGCCTCCTCCCGTTGGACTGAGTATGGTCCAGAAAAGATTGTGGTTGGCAAAGCCTCCTCCATTATTGCGTACCGCACCTGCAATCGCATCAGGCAGCCCGGAGTTCACTTTCTGCAGCAGCTGCTCAATGGAATCTCCCTGAAGTTCAGGATGATTTACCAAAGCATTGTTCAGGTTGGTGGTATACGCTTGATGATGTTTTCCGTGATGGATTTCCATCGTCCGGGCATCAATATACGGCTCCAGTGCATTGTGTGCATAGGGAAGGCTGGGAAGTTCAAAGGACATTTTTTCTGGTGTTTAGGTTAGACTGGTGTGTACCCTTAGAAGCACAGATGGTTCCCATAATGATGGGCCATCCGTTCAATCAGCTATGAGCACAATCGCAGCAGCTTTTGGTAATCTGATTCTGTCAGCTGTCCACTGGAACGCAAGCCAGCAAGGGCCCTGGAAACGGCATCCCAGTCCGTACTCTCCGAATTCGATGGCTCTGGCATCAGCATGGCCTCGTGAAGCAGTTTTTCAATGAACTCAAGACTTTTGGGATGCCTGGAAAGATCAAGCCGGACGGAAAACGTCGCTCTCCCCCGATTTACCTCCATCCCGATATACGTCCCGCGAAGTCTGGAGCGGCTGGACTCAACAAACACGATGTCACAGTAGCGTACGGTCTGCGAAGGTTCAATATCCGAGTTCTGGAAAATCAGACGATCTCCCAGGAAAATTGCCCCGTCCCGCCCGTTGCCAAGAAGTGTGCCATCATACAGTGCAAGGATGTCTTCCGGGTCAACCTCTTTTGCATAATCACGCGTTGCTCCTATAAGTCTTTTCCGGGGAATCTCAGGGGCAACATGGAGTCCGATCTTCGGAGCATGAGGCAGCAGTTCCTGAATCATGGTACGCATTCTGGACTGCTATGGCAGAGCGGCAAATCCTCCCTGCATGAAGAAAGACAGCGTCAAATCCCGGATCCCCGGGACCAGACCAATTCCCAATAACAAAACGGCACAGGCTACAAGTACAAAGGAGGAAGATCGGGGAACAGGGAATGAACCGGACTGGACGGCCGGATCTGCTTCGCTTGCAGGCTTCATCCAGAATACATACAGGACGCGAAGATAGTAATATCCCGAGAATACACTTGCCAGTACGCCCACAATGGCCAGCCATGTCAGTCCCGCATCCACCGCAGGCGCAAAGACCGCAAGCTTCCCGAAGAAACCGCCCAAAGGTGGAAATCCGGTCAGACTAAACATAAACACCCCCATAGTCACGCCAATGAGCGGCCTCTTGAACCCGATGCCCGAAAGAGAATTCAGGGTCTGAAGCCGTCCTTCCTTGCCATCCCATTCCAAAAGTGCAATCGCACTGAATGCACCGATATTCATCAGGGCATAAATCAACAGATAATACACGGCACCTGCATATGCTTCGCTGGTACCCGCCGCCAGTGCAATGAGCATATATCCGGCGTGCGCAATGGAGGAATAGGCAAGCATCCTCTTTAAATTATCCTGGGTTAGCGCAAGAAGATTTCCAAACACAACCGTAACCAGTGCCACAAGAGCCAGGGCCAGCTGCCAGTCTGCACCTCCGGGCTGAAGAGTTCCGATGCCATGGTACAGCACAAGAATCAGAGCGGCAAATGCTGCAGCCTTGGAAGCTGTCGCCATAAAACCTGTGAGCGGGGTTGGTGCACCCTGGTATACATCAGGTGTCCACATGTGGAATGGCACCGCACCGATCTTGAACATGAATCCAACCAGAAACAGGGCAACGCCGACCCAGAACAGGGGACGCAGTTCACTCACGGAATACCCGGATGCCATCTCCGTAAAGTACATTGTCCCTGTCGCCCCATAAATGAGTGCAATCCCGTACAGAAAGAATCCTGTGGCAAATGCTCCCAGCAAAAAGTACTTGAGTGCACTCTCCAGTGCACCCTCGTCACTTCGCACGATCCCCGCAAGAATGTAGAGGGCAATGGACATGGTTTCCAGTCCGACAAAAATAGTCACCATGTTATTGGCAGTTCCGAGCATAATCATGCCGCTGGTGGCAAACAGCATCAGTGCATAAATCTCGCCATAGCTGCGGCCAATTCCTTTCAGGTAAGGTGCAGACAGAATGATGGAGCAGAGCGCACTGAACAGGATGACAATGCTGATGAACGAGGCAACTCCCCCCGTCTGAATGAGCGAGAAGAAAGCTGTGGAAGATGGATCACCAACCTTGAAGAGTTCATAGCCCAGAGCAACGATAACAGAGATTCCTGCCACCCACGGCAATGGAGGTGCATCATTGCGGAAGATATCCCACACGATCACGACAACCCCGATAAGGGAAAGCCAGAGAATAGAAGCTCCCCCGGCCAAGTCTGCAAGAATTGTGTCAAATGCAGAGGACAGCTCCATCAGGACAGCCTGCTAAATACCTGATCAATAGATCGTGCCAGCATCACATCCAATTGGGTAACCTTGTTCTCCGCACTGTGGGTGGTGAGCTCAATGGCAACCTGGCTGTACACATTGTAGATGACGGGATGATGATCCAGATCTTCCGCATAAAACGAAATGTGTACAATAAAGGCGACTGCCTCTCGGAAATTCTCGAACTTGAATGTCCTGGCAAGCCGGTCCTTGCGATGCTCCCAGCCCTGAAGCGACGCAAGTGCCTGCTCCAGTGCGCTTTGATCCAGAGGTTCACGATTCATTTTTAGAAAATTAATTGAATTACAAGATCCATCCGCTGTAGAAAACCAGCCATACCACCGTGTAAACTGGCAACAGGATCGTCAGTCCATACTTGACCAGGTACCCGACAAAGGATGGCACCTCTGCACCGTTTGACTCCGCAATTGCCTTGACCATAAAGTTCGGCGCATTGCCGATATAGGTCATGGCACCAAAGAACACCGCAGCAATCGAAATCGCAGACAGATAGAGTGCATCCACACTGGCAAATTCCTTCACGTCCATTGCGCTGTCAATATCCAGTCCAAATTTGCCCATGGCAGCTGCCAGGAAGTTCAGATAGGTCGGAGCATTGTCCAGCACACCGGACAGAACCCCTGTTCCCCAGTAGAAAGTGGTTGCCGTCAGACCATCAGCATTTTCTGACGCATAGTTTGAGATCAATGCCAGTGCAGGAACCATACAGGCGAATATGCCAAGGAACAGCCAGCCAACCTCGCGAATCGGCTCAAGTGTAAACTCGTTCTTCTTCAGTGCGTCCTTGTCGCAGTACAGGAAGGCCAGTACGCACATGGAGAACATGATGATTTCCCGAATACCAAACGGAAGATGATAGGTGCCTACCAGATCCCACTGCGTGTCTTTTAACTGGGTAATTACATTCGGATCAATAAACACAGAGATAACGATGATAACTACAAACAGGAAGCTCCGCGTACCCTGGATCTCAATGGTTTTCCCCGAGGATATATCCGTGGTGGACTGGGCCTTGTTCCGACTGTCAATCACATAAAAGATCGCTAGCAGTACGATAATGGTGGGAGCCCAGATGTACCACAGATGAGCAGCCGTCCAGAAGAAGGGAATGCCTCGCAGGAATCCCAGGAACAGGGGAGGATCTCCAATCGGAGTCATTGCCCCTCCCACATTCGCTACAATGAAAATGAAAAAGACGATGTGGTATGCCTTTAGCCTCCCCTTGTTAAGGCGCATATAGGGACGGATAAAGAGCATCGCTGCCCCTGTGGTTGCGATCAGGTTGGCAACAATTGCCCCCACGGAAAGGAGCGAAACATTCGCCAGCGGAGTTCCCCTTGCATTGACTTTCAGAAATATTCCGCTAGCGGCAATGAAGAGCGAGGCAACGAGTGCGATAAACGAGAGATACTCCTGAAGGGCATGCAACATCGAAATGCTGTCCTTGAGTACAAACAGGTAATATACGGTCACGAACAGCCCCAGACCGACTGCATACTTGGGATAGTGCGTATGCCAGTGATCGTTATAAAACAGAGGCCCCGTTGCGATCATCAGCAAAAGAACCGCGAAAGGTATGACCAGCCATAAGGGCGGGAGTGTCTTTTTATACCCGCCATGGCCTGCCTCCTGGTTTTCTGCATATGCATCCTGATACTCCATGCCTGTTTCTTCCTGTGACGGCACGGATACAGTGCCATCCTCGGCTTCCTGGATCGTATCCTGAGCGGCTTCTGCTCCCTGGGCAAGAACCCCGGAGCTGCCGACAGACAGGAAAAGCAACAAGCAAAATATATGCGGAATCTTCATGAGAGCACAGGTTAATTATGGTGGAGGCGCAGGCGGAGTTGAAGGAGAGGGAGTCTGCGATGCTCGCCGGTTCAGATCAAACTGACGCTCGAGATTGGGATCGTCAATTTCCGCCAGAGCACGCTTTTCTTCAATAACTTCCAGCAAACGTTCCGCCGCAGGTTCACTCACTTTCAAAAAAGGCTGCGGCATCAAGCCGAGCAGGATCATCAGCAAGGCCATCGGAACAAGAATCACCAGCTCCCTCCCGTTCAGATCTGGCATGGTCCGGTTGGCTTCGTCCGTGAGTGGACCGAAAAACATTCGACTCAGCATCCAGAGCAGGTATACCGCAGCAAGGATGACACCGGTGGTGGCAATGATGGTCAGAGTCTGCATCCCCGGTGCCTCGCTGCTGAATGCCCCGACCAGAATCAGGAACTCTCCCACAAAACCATTCAAGCCGGGAAGTCCGGCACTGGCAAGTGCGGTAAGTACCATGAAGAAGGTCAGTACCGGGACAGATCGGGCAATCCCCCCGTAATCCGCTATCAGGCGTGTATGACGGCGTTCATACAGCATCCCGACAATCAGAAATAGCGCACCCGTCGAAATGCCATGATTGATCATCTGGATCATTGCCCCCTGGATGCTTTCCAGTGTGACCGCAAAAATTCCCAGGACTACAAACCCCAGGTGACTCACGCTTGAATAGGCTACCAGCTTTTTGGCATCGCTCTGTGCACGAGAGACCAGCGCACCATAGACAATGCCAATCACAGCAAAAATACCAATGAGCAATGTATGTGTTGCGGAGGCACTGGGGAAAAATGGAAGACAGAAGCGGATAAGCCCATAGGTGCCCATCTTGAGCAGAACCCCCGCAAGGACAACAGAACCTCCTGTCGGTGCCTGCACATGCGCGTCTGGCAGCCAGGTATGGAACGGAAACACAGGAACCTTGATGGCGAATGCAAACGCGAAAAGAACAAACAGCCAGGTCTGCATGCCAAAAGGAACATCAAAAGAAAGAACCTTGAAATAATTCGTGGTGAAGACTCCGTCATTTACCGCATTCCCGGCTGCATACCCCAGATAAAGAATGGCCACCAGCATCAACAAAGAGCCGACCATCGTGTAAATCACAAACTTGATCGCTGCATAAATACGCTGCTCGCCTCCCCAGATTCCAATGAGGAAATACATCGGAATCAGAGTCAGCTCAAAGAAGATGTAAAAGAGAAGAATGTCAAACGCGCAGAACACCCCAGTCATCCCCGTCTGAAGGATAAGCAGAAGCGTGTAGTACCCCTTGGCACTTTCCCTGATATATGTCCAGGAGCACAGAACAATGATCGGCCCCAGAAACGTCGTCAACAGCACCAGCAGCAAACTGAATCCGTCAATACCGATCAGATAGCGCACATCCAGACTTTCGGAAATCAGCGGAAAATCCACACTGCGAAACTGCACCTCGGCTGCCGCTACAGCATCAAACCCGAACCAGAGCGGGAGTGACAGCAGGAAGGTCGCCACAGTAACCAGCAATGCAAACCACCGGACTGCACGATCACTCGGGGCAAAAAGCATCAGAAGTGATCCTGCCAGAGGCAGAAAGATGATCACATTCAGGATATTGGCCAGCTCCATAGCAAATGCCGCGCGGGATTAAAACAAAAAGAAAGTAACCAGCAGAATCGCCCCCAGCACAATGGCAAGGGCATAGTTCTGTACGACTCCGGTCTGGAAGCGCCCAAACAGCCAGCTGAAAGCCATGGATACTCTGGCCGCTGCATTAACCAGTCCGTCCACAATATGCTGGTCAAAGGGAGCAAATGCTTTTTTTGCCCCTCCAATGACCGGTCGCACAATTGTATGATCATACAAATTGTCCCAGTAGTAACTGGACTGACACCAGCGATACAGGGCCCCAAACCTGCTCCGAATCAGTGTATCCCCGCCAAGCTCGTACCTTCTGAAGAACAGCCATGCCCACAGAACCCCAATCATCGCAATCAGCCCCCCTGTGATAATGAGCATGATTTCGAGTGGAACACCGACATGCGCTTGTACTTCCGGTTCTGCAACGGGCCCCAAATGATCTCCATGTCCGACCAGATAGTCATGGATCCAGTTGGAGAGACCGATCTTTTTGGCCACTTTCGGAAATCCAATCGCTCCGCCCACCATGGAAAGCCCTGCCAGGATAACAAGAGGCAGTGTCATGGATCGCGGGGATTCATGCGGATGGACATCACCCTGCATGGGCCATCGGGGTTTTCCCTCAAATGTCAGCATATAGGAACGCATCATGTAGAATGCGGTCAGCAGTGCCGTAATGATCCCGATTCCCCAGACAAGCCATGCATATCCATTCCCGTCATATCCATATTCGAATGCCTTGAACAGGATTTCGTCTTTGGAAAAGAACCCTGCCGTCAGCGGGATTCCGGCAATCGCAAGGGTAGACAGAAGGTAGGTCCACCGCGTGACGGGCATATACTTTTTCAACCCTCCCATAAAGCCCATATCCTGCGCATCAAACCGGCCATCATAGCCCTTCTCCCGCAGATCATGTTCTACGTGATGCATCCCGTGAATCACGCTTCCTGATCCCAAAAACAGACAGGCCTTGAAGAATGCATGGGTAATTACATGAAAGATTGCCACAAAGAAGGCACCGACCCCTGCCGCCATGAACATGTACCCCAGTTGGGACACCGTTGAGTATGCCAGGACGCGCTTGATATCTCTCTGTGTCAATGCAATGGTCGCAGCAATAATTGCGGTCAATGCACCCGTCACGGCAATCAGTATCATCATGTCGGGAGCCATCAATACCATTGGCGAGAGTCTGGCCAAGAGGTACAGGCCGCTTGTTACCATCGTAGCAGCATGAATCAAGGCAGAGACCGGCGTAGGCCCTGCCATGGCATCGGGAAGCCAGATGAACAGCGGAATCTGTGCACTTTTGCCTGTCGCTCCCAGAAACAGAAGAAGTACAACTGCGGAAAGTGTCCCCTGCGACATCGCCTCGGCACCCGACAGGACACTGTCAAAATCCAGGCTTCCTGCTTCCCGGACCAGAATGAACATCGCAATCAAAAATGCAAAATCCCCCACCCTGTTCACGATAAACGCCTTGCTGGCGGCCGCGCTGTTCTTGCGCTTGTCATACCAGAATCCGATCAGGAGATAGGAGCAGAGTCCAACTCCTTCCCAGCCCAGAAACAGGAGCAGCAGATTGTCTGCCAGAACCAGATTGAGCATCATAAAGATGAACAGGTTCAGGTAGGAAAAAAATTTCCAGAAGGACCTGTCCTCCGCCATGTAGCCGGTGGCATATACATGGATGAGTGCGCCGACCCCGGTTACCACCAGCGTCATGATCAGGGAAAGCTGGTCAATCCGGTAGGCAATGTCAACGGAAAAATCCCCTGCTCCCATCCATGTGTAGATGGAAGTGACAGAGGCTGTATCCACGCCCTGTGCAAACAGCATGGCAGTCAGCCCGAAGGGGACGGCAACCACAAGGGTCCCGACTGTGCCCAGCAGTCCCTTGTATTTGCGCAAGCCGCGAACAAACAGAGGGGTCAGTCCCAGCAATGCTGCCCCAACAAGCGGCAGCAGAACAATCAGCTGAACGGTCAGATCAGTGGACATGGAGTGGCTCAGTGCCTGAACAACTTGATATTGTTAACATCCACCGTAAGTTTGTTGCGAAAGATCGCAATCACAATAGCGAGTCCAATTGCCGCTTCAGCGGCAGCGACCGAAATTACAAAGAATACAAGAATCTGACCGGACACATCGCCCATAAACTGGGAAAACGCAATCAGCGTGATATTCACGGCATTCAGCATGAGCTCAACAGACATCAGGATGATAATCAGGTTGCTGCGAAACAGCACCCCCATCACCCCGATGGAAAACAGGATCGCACTGAGTGTCAGGTACCACGTAAGAGGAATTCCCATCAAGTTTACTCAAATGGACGCTTCGCAAGAATAACCGCGCCCACAGTAGCCACCAGGAGCAGAATTCCGATGATCTCAAACGGAAGCAGATAGCGGGTGAACAGCTCTTCGGCAATCTTCAGTGCAGTCCCCGTCTCTGGACTGTCAATTACGGCAGATGACAGCGATTCTGAGGTTGTGGATGTAGCGTACACCAGCAGGCCCAGAATGACCGTACACAGAACAAATCCCGTTCCTTTCTTCATGTCAATATGATCCGACACCGGAACCTCTCCCAGATTAAGCAACATGATGACAAAGAGAAACAGGACCATAATTGCTCCTGCATACACCAGAACTTGAACAACCGCAATAAAATCGGCATGCAAAGTTGCATAAAATCCAGCCACACAGAGCATTACCAGAATCAGCCATAGCGCACTCTGTACAGGGCTGCGCACAATCAGCATCGCCAGTGATGCAAATACCGCAATCAGGCTGGATGCAATAAAAAATATTTCAGCCGACATGCAACATGCCTAGTGGAAAAGATTGGGCAAATTTAGGCAAATTATTGGGAATTATAACGAAGCCTGAATCACAGATCACTACTGCGCCTTGCATACACACTGTTCGTCCCGACCTGGAACACAGGAATGGACATGAATTATTATTGATACTCAGCTGATTGGCGGTTATACCCTGTACGGGAAAACAATGATCTTGGGCAGGCAAAACTTCATGCCGGTATCCGGCTGTAATCACCATGCGGAGGGATCGTTTCCTTCTGAGCAGATTTTCTGTCCTGCCTGTCCATATGCTGTGCCAGTGTTTTGACATTTCACCATCAGACATGATGTGAGATACCAGTTTGATCGTGACTTCATGCTAAAACAGTATCCGCACGAGGTATGGGACTATATGCCTTGCAAAATCTCCCGTAATCATCCGGCCTTTTCCCCAGCAGCCAGACGGGGAACTCGCTGAATTCGGATACTTGATTTTGCTACTCTGGACAGAATTGGTGAAGCGAGGATTCCAGCGCCTCCTCAAATGTGGGAAAGGGTTCACCTGCACTCAGGACCAGCACAGATATGTGCTCTCGTTCCCTGAACATCCAGCTGCCAAGGATTCGGATTGCGTCCACCTGCTGCAGAGAGAGACGGTCTGGAGGCTGATGTACTTGACTGTAGAATTTGGCTTTTGCGGCATCCAGAATTTCCTGATCACATGGCCAAGTGATATGCGCCACCGGAATGCCATGTGCCATAAAATGTATTTCCATGCTCTCCTTCTGTACATATAAAACCGCTCCCGTCCGCTCCAGCAATGCGGTCCGCAGAAAGTTCGGACGCATATCAACGGATTCCATGATGGCCTGATTGTCACGCAACTGCGCGGCGAGTTCGTATTCCTGCCTCCTGGAGGCTTCATGCATTCCGCGTTCCGTCACTGCAAGTGCATCAGATGCCTCCCCCTCCAGAAAATCAATCGCATTCAGGAACCCTTCCCGAGTCAGAGGACCACCAATCCGAACTGCGCCCAGTGCTACTCCCGTACGTTCGGGAGGCTGGAATGAATCCGAAGAAACCCCGTAGAGTGCTACCATTGCCCGTGCCAGAAGGATTGCCTCCTTGCGGCTTGCCATCGGTCCATAGTATTTCGCACCATCCGAACGAATATGCTCAACAAGCGTCACCCAGCCGGCATCGGCAATTTCTCCCAGACGCAAAAAAGGTCGCTGACGATAGGTACGCCCTGCCCTGTTGAATGGAGGCGTGTGTTCTTTGATCAGTTTTGATTCCAGAAGCAGTGCTTCCAGCTCTGTCCCCGTCTGGATCCAGTCTATCTCCTGGACTTGCTGGATCATTCTGCGAACATGCGCATCGTGCCCTTCCCTACCTGCAAAATAGGTCCGAACTCTTTCGCTAAGCATTCTCGCCTTGCCGACATAAAGGAGTCTGCCTGATTTTCCCAGCATCCGATACACCCCCGGAGAGTGCGGCAATTCTTTCAGACGATCTTCGCAGATGTGCTGCTGCTGATTTCCTCGCCTGTTCGCATACCGGGTATTCTGAAAACGAAGCAATCCCTGCATATCCGTTATTTCATACTGTTTTTCCAGTCTGCTGAGCAGCCTGGCCAGTATCTGCCGTGTGGCAAGTGCATCACCCAGTGCACGATGACGGCTGTCAGGCTGGAGTTCAAAGAATTGTATCAGATTCCCCAAGCTCCTGGAGGGCAGCCCGGGAAGGAGCCGCCGTGCCAGGCGTAGGGTACAGAGTTTCTGGTTTTTCAGCGGGGGCAAGCCCGCCCGGTCAAGTTCTGCGCGGATAAAATTCCAGTCAAATGTGCAGTTATGGGCAACAAAAACAGCATCCCCTGCAAATTCGATAAAATCCGGCAATACTGCGGACACTTCCGGCTCTCCAGCTATATCCGCCGGGGTGATTCCTGTGATCTGCGTAATCCGCCGGGGAATCCGGCACCCCGGATCAATGAGTGTCTGAAAGGTATCCTCCACCGTGTCTGATCGCACCTTTACGGCTCCAATTTCAAGAATGCGGTCATGGCTGGCCCTCACGCCTGTAGTTTCCAGGTCTACAATCACAAATATCGCATCTTTAATCTGCATGGAAGTCTCCGTACTGATCGTGAGCAAATTTATGGACTTGTGCGTATCATTCCTCCACTGATATCACTATTCATAAACAGATTTCATGAACAGGGTTACCGTAATTGGAGCAGGGAATGTCGGGGCAACTGTCGCCGAATGCATTGCCAGAAAAGATATGGTGGGGGAAGTCCTCCTGATTGATATCAAGGAGGGACTGTCCGAAGGAAAAGCTCTGGATATTGCCGAATCCGCTCCCATTCATTTATTTGATACGACAGTAAAGGGGGTCACAAGCGACTACAGTGCCACCGCTGACTCTGACATCTGTGTAATTACGAGCGGGGTACCCCGAAGACCGGGGATGAGTCGGGATGACCTCCTGGGCATAAATGCCAAAATTGTACGCACAGTCACCGAATCGTTTGCGGAGAGAAGTCCGAATGCAATCATTATTGTCATCTCCAACCCGCTGGATGTCATGACCTATGTTGCCTATGAGGCAAGCGGCTTTCCTGCCAGTCGAGTCTTTGGCATGGCAGGAGTACTGGATACGGCACGATTCCGGACTTTCATTTCGATGGAGCTTGGGGTCTCTGTCAAAGATATTCAGGCACTCCTGATGGGCGGGCATGGAGATACCATGGTTCCGCTCCCCCGCTATACCAGCGTTGGCGGGATTCCGCTCACGGAGCTTCTTTCCGAGGATCGAATCAAGGCAATTGTGGATCGTACCAAGAGCGGCGGCGGAGAGATTGTCCAGCTTATGGGAACTTCGGCTTGGTATGCACCGGGAGCTGCCGCTGCCGAGATGGCGGAGGCAATTGTCAAGGATTCTGGCAGGGTACTGCCCTGTGCAGCACTGCCGTCAGGGGAGTACGGTCTTTCAGATTTGTTTATTGGACTTCCCGTCCGTCTTGGTCGCTCAGGAATTGAGGAGATCATTACCGTAGACCTGAACGAGACCGAGATAGCACTCCTGGATGAGTCTGCCTCACATGTTCGCAGCAATTTTGCAGCCCTCAGGCGTGTTCTGAGTCAGTCCGGGGATTGAGCATAACCAGCGTTGCTCCCCAGCTGCTTGCGTCCAAAGGTGTACTCCATGAATCAACCAGTGGAGACTGGGCAAGAACGGAGTGCACTGTCGCCCGCAGTGTTCCAGCTCCCTTGCCGTGGATAATGCGAACACGGTATACCCCTGCACCGTGACACGCATGCAGATATTCTCTCGTCACATCCGCTGCATCACGGGGATGGAATGTATGCAGGTCCAGAATCCCGTTCACAGGATATTGCAAAGCTTTCTGATTCATGAGCGATTCAGCAAACGATCCTGTACCGAATTTGTCCCGATCCGTTCAAGTACGGCAAATCCAGCATGCTCTCGTCTGAAAGGCATGTTCCGGCATCCCATTCGTATGCCGGTTCCGCCACATAGCTTCCATTGTTCTACAATTCGGTATCTTTGCGCAGTTGCGAATCAAATCGCTTGATTTTTTTGCTTAGTTTAGTCTGACGAAGTCAGGTTTGTGTGTCCATTCCATGAAGGAATGCTTGCACATGTCCGCAGATATCATACCTTATCCATCCAGATCAAAAAATACCTTGCCAAGAATACATCGCATAATACGCAAGAGCGAAACCAGGCGTGCCAATGCCATCAGACGTTTTGATGCACTGCACACGATGCCAGACGAGGATTTGATGGAGCTTTTCCAGGACGGAACCGTAGAGGCCTACAATATCCTGATGGATCGCTACAGCGAGCGGCTTGTCCATTATCTCTACGGATTTCTTGGAGACAAAAAACGCTGTGAAGATATTCTTCAGGAAACATTCCTTCGCGTCCATCGCAACCGCCATTCCTATCAGCGAATTGCAAAGTTCTCCACCTGGCTTTACACAATCGCAGGAAATCTGGCCCGCAGTGAATACCGCAAGCAAAAACGCCGGCACATGTATTCCATCCAGTCCATGAATCGGGACAGTGAAGAATATGAGATGCCGCTGCCAGACGAAACATTTTTGCCGGACAGACACACAGAGAGTGCACTCCAGGACAAGCAGATCCAGGAAGCACTGACCATCCTCCAGCCCAGCTTTAGGGAAGTCATCATTCTGAGAGATGTACAGCAGCTGGCGTACGACGAGATTGCAGAAATTACCGGGCTCCCCATGGGAACCGTCAAAAGTCGCATTAATCGCGGACGC
Source organism: Rhodothermales bacterium (assembly GCA_965203305.1). GTDB lineage: Bacteria > Bacteroidota > Rhodothermia > Rhodothermales > Bin80 > Bin80. The sequence goes on from OZ241874.1 coordinate 2,312,422, forward strand.
AGCAAATTGAGAGAGATGCTGCGGGATGTCTATCCGTTTGACAAGGACGAAGAAGGCCTGCTCCTTGACAGTTCTCCAGATTCAGGCACAAGCCTGAAGCCAGTCAGATGAATCCGTTTTCCGGTGTCCCAACCTGCCAGCGTGTCGCCATTGAAAAAGACTCCCAGACTCTGAAGGTGCTATGGTCAGACGGTCATCATTGCACCTTCCCCCTGGACGGGCTGAGGCGCGCCTGTCCGTGTGCCGAGTGCCAGGGGCATGGAAAAATGCATGCGCTGCCCGATCCCGAGATTTTTCGTATCCCCGCCCTGATGCGATGGGAAAATGTGAAAGCGGAAATAGCTGGAAGTGTCGGACTTCGGCTTCAGTGGGACGACGGACATAATAGCGGAATTTTTACTTGGGAACGCTTGCGGGCGATGTGCCCCTGTGACTAGCTCCGATACATGCCATTTCCGGTGTAGCAGCAGATCAATCTCGGAGCATTGGGAATCAGCGAACCCACTCCCTGACAGAGAATCTGGCCAACAATTTATCTGACTGCGCCATATTTCGTATATTTGAGGAACTGGGGCACATTTTTTGCTCATTGTTCTGCTGGTGCAGTTTGCAGAAACTGCCCTGTGTATGAAGTAATAACGATTATACCATAGTGTTACTGCAAGAATATATACTGTTACATGGTTCCCGTACGTTACTTGTCTGGCTGTAACAAGGGGTAGTGTCTGTACGTAAGCAGTTACGGTTTAATCCTTGCCATAACAGATTTTAATTTCATTTTAGTCGTGAAGCACATAACACGTATCATTCGGAAGGATTCACGGCGGCGCACCGCCCTGAGTCGCTTTGACGCACTGCAAGATATGAGTGATGAGGACCTGATGGAACACTTCCAGGCAGGCGTGGTGGAGGCGTATAATATTCTCTGGGAGCGGTGGACGGGGCCTCTGGTGAACTTTCTTTACCGGTTTACCGGCGACAAGAAGGCCTGCGAAGATCTGATCCAGGAAACATTTCTGCGTGTGTACCGCAATCGCCATTCCTACAAGCGGATTGCCAAATTTTCGACCTGGCTCTACACGATTGCAGGAAACCTGGCGAAGACCGAATATCGCAAGCGAAGCCGAAGGCGGATGGACTCAATCCAGGCGTTCAATCGTGATGGAGAGGAGTTTGAGATGCCGCTTCCCGACAAGACGTATTCTCCAGACAAGCATGCGGAAAGTGCCATCCAGTACCATCATATCCAGACAGGACTTCTTGCCATGCCCGACCATTTTCGCGAGGTTGTAATCCTGCGTGATATCCAGCAACTCAGTTACGAAGAGATTTCGATCATCACTGGATTGCCTATGGGAACTGTAAAGAGCCGGATCAATCGGGGACGTACCAAGCTTCAGGAGCTTCTGAGGGGGGTCTATCCCTTCCTGGAGTATGAGGAAGAAGAATCGGAAGAGGAGGACCGGAATGAAGCCGTTCCTGAGTTCGCCTGAGCCTTCTCCCTGGATGACGGTTCAACTGGTGAACTGTGCCAGGATTGCAAAGCCAACAACGATGCCTGCAAGTATGGACAGAGCGACTACGATATTCTTTCGTTGCTTGCGGTTCATGTTTTGATGGGCAGCCTGCCACAATAAAAGCTATTCCTGGCAAATTTGCAAATTCTGTGAAAGGCGAACTGGGATGGTTGACAGTCCTGTGAGTGGGTCTGTTTGATGGCAGCCTTCCCGTTTTTTCAGGCAGATGCATTTACGGACATCCCCATGAACGGGAATTCCTGCGCAGTTATGCCTGATGCAGATTCGCTTACGCATGGGATGAAGGACATTGCAAGCGAACAAAACCTGTCGGAAACCTCATTTGTTCTGCACTCCTCCAAAGCTGACATACATGCCTGATGCTTCCGCCATCTGAGGATATCCTGCCTGCTGGAGACATTGCAATCGCTCCCCCTGGCGCGAAGACCGCCGCTGCATTCATTGCACAGCAAAGATCATGGCTAAAACGCCCCGGCAGGATCTCATCATGTAGCTGGAGCTTGCGATGATATCCCTGCGACTCAGGTTGAAAGGCAGGCCGTGACCTTCATTGCCGGTACACTCACCACCTAGCCATATTTCATGATTCAGTCCATAGATACCCAGCTCATCCATGCAGGGGAAGGTGATCGCATAGAAGGAGCGATACGCATGCCAATTTTTCAGACTGCCATGTTTGAACATGATGAGGCTCCCCTGAGATATGTTCGCTACAATAATACTCCAAACCAGAAGGTGCTTAGCCGTAAACTTTCCATTCTGGAAGGGGCTGAGGAAGCACTGGTCACTGGAAGCGGGATGGCAGCAATCAGCGCAGCACTTCTTGTGGCACTGAAACCCGGAGACCATCTCCTTGCCCAAAACAGCCTCTATGGAGGGACACACAAGTTCATTCGCACTTTGCTGGCTGATCTCGGAATGGAGGTATCCTTCTTTGATGCAGACACACCGGATACATGGGATTCGCTGCTGCAAACAAACACACGCGCAGTCTATGTTGAATCCATTACAAACCCCCTGGTCCGGGTCTGTGATCTGGAGGGCATTGTCACATTTGCCCAGGCAAATGGACTTACATCCCTGATTGACAATACATTTGCGACTCCGTTCAATTATCAGGCGGCAGCGGCAGGATTTGACTTTTCCCTTCATAGCGCAACCAAATACCTGAATGGACACTCCGATGTTGTCGCTGGTGTCGTTCTTGGAAAAGGAGACCTGGTTCAAAGGGCAAACAGAAATTTGGCTCAACTCGGAGGTTCTCTGGACCCCCATGCCTGCTTCCTGCTGCACCGGGGCATCCAGACTCTTGCACTCCGGATGAGACAGCATAATGCTACGGCTCAGGCCCTGTCGGAATTTCTTGATGCACATGATCAAGTGGAACATGTCCATTACCCTGGACTTAGCTCCCATCCCCAGCATCAGCGGGCAACCAGACTCTTCCGGGGGTTTAGCGGAATGTTAAGCATGGAACTGAAGGGAGGCCTGGAATCCGTGGAAAGACTTATAAAAAATCTCCAGATTCCCGTTTATGCCCCCAGTCTTGGAGGAGTTGAATCACTCGTGACTCGCCCTGCCATCAGCTCTCATGCCGGACTCACTCCAGAAGAGCGAGAAGATGCCGGAATACGCGATTCACTCCTTCGCATCTCTGTGGGAATTGAAGATGCCGGGGACCTGGTTGCCGACTTTGCACAGGCATTGCGTGAAGTTCACTGAGGACTCCGTGCTTTGATGTCTGACATTCTTCCCAGGCGTGGCCAACGTGATCCAGAAAACGGCACGGCTCTGGAAGCTCAGTTCTTGAACCAGCCAGGAATCGCCTCATCATCTATCACATCAATATCCTGAATCGCGAACCACCCCTCATTTTCAAATCCTCCACTGTTTGTATAGGTCTTTGATTCGCCTTCCACAACCTCAACATCTACCACCAGTGCGAGATCTTTTCTCATCCCTGGGGAAACTTCCACTTTGGCTGCCACATCGGCTACACGGCCTGTGATGACTCCAATCATAATTCCTTCATGCGTGTAGAGATGTACACGCACCTGCTTGCCGATAAGTTGATACATGACCTCTCACTGCTCGGAACGGGCAGCTGTCATTGGGGAATCCACACCATAACGGACGGCATGCAAGACCCCGTCCATCCCTTCTTCCCCAAGTACAAGGGATACCTCCAGCATCCCGTAATCAGGATCCTCAAATGAGAAGGAGAGCGTTTGTGTCTCCACATCAAACTCAACATCCCCTGCCTGGACAGGGATCTCTTCCCCCTCCCCCAAAACAGAAATATTCAGTCCTGTGTCCCCTTCAGCCACAATGAGCGTTCCCGTAAACAACCCCTCGGGAGAGTCAATCCCGTAATTCCAGCTCCCTGTAACAGAGCTGTTTCGCTCCGTGGACATGATTTTGCCTGAAGAGGCACATGCACCCGTGAGAATCGCGATGAAGAGAACCTGAAAACCTTTTCTGCTTTGCATAACTCCCGTGATTGATGTTGGGCTAGGGGCGAACAGCACGGGGCTTGAGGGATGTCAGGGATTCAATGCGAACTGGCTCTCCGGTCTTGACACTCTCTCTCGCTGCAACTCCAGTCAGGACCGACATTGCCCCGTCCCTGGCTCCGGCTGCCTGACGATAAGGATCAGAAACTTCAGAACCTTTGAAGACATGGTCCGTCAACCTCTGATCCCCACCTCCATGACCACCTGAATCGTGAGAAATTCGGATGAGCTCCGTCTCTCCAAAATTGTCTGTCACACGAAGTTCGTCATATGGCTTTTTGGGCCACGGCTGCATTTCTTCAATCCATGCCTCAAGTCTGCCCTCCGTGCCATTGAAAGCAATACGATACCCTTCATATGGGGAATAGGTTGTGCATGAATAGCTTACGTGAACCCCATTTGCATATCGAATCTGCGCACTCATCTTGTCATAAATGTCTATTTCCTCACTCCATACACATCCATCTCGCAAGTATCCGTCATGGTGTTCATGGGCAACATAAAGGTTCATGGATGACGGATCCCTGGTAATATCCCAATAATGTTTGCACTTGCTGGTGTGCGGACAGCTCCGACAGTTCGTATGGCGAAAGTCATTGTTATATCCATAGTACTCAAGGTCTCCATACGCAAAGACCTCCTCCGGGTCGGACTCCAGCCACCAGTTCAAAAGATCAAAGTGATGCGTTGCCTTGTGCACAAGCAATGTGCCTCCAAAACGTTCCTTTCCGTGCCAGCGACGAAAATAGCTTGCCCCGTGATTTATGTCCAGATACCAGTGAAAATCCACAGAAGTTACCCTCCCGATACGATGATTCATCAGCAGTTCTTTCATCTTCTGGCGGTGCGGAGAGTAGCGGTAGTTGAACGTGACTGTTACATCTTTTCCTGTCACTGCCTGCGCATCAAGAATGGCCTGACACTTCTCGGCATCTGTGGTCATCGGCTTTTCTGTGATCGCATCACAGCCAAGCTCCATTGCCCGTATGATGTACTGATGATGTGTTGCGTCAACCGTTGTTACAATCACCGTGTCTGGATCGGTTTGACTCATCATCTGTTCAAAATTCGTGAATACGGGACAGTGTACCCCCATGAACTCTCGCACAAACTCCAGTCTTCCAGGATTGGGATCACACAGTCCGACGAATTCAACCTCTTCTGCATAATTGCGGACCAGGTTACGTCCCCACATGGTGCTGCCTCGAATCCCGGTCCCCACCAGTGCAACCTTCACAGGCTGCGGCTTTGTTACCCCTGATTTTGCGAGCAGACTTCCTGCAGCGGCTGTCCCCCCAGCACGAATAAAATCGCGACGATTCATTTTTCTTGCGTTCCGTAAAGGTACCGGTTTCTGTCTTGCTGTGTCGAAATGCAGAGACTGGCTAATTCTTCCAACTGCCAATCAATATACGGATTCCTGATCTGAAATCCCGATGGATCCCATAGTCCTGTCTTTCACTGTCCCCAAACTTGCCCCCTGTTATCCTTCCATAGATGAGCAGTCCAAACCATAAGTCAGTACTCTGCCCTCGGTTATTGGTACAGAAGTTTTTGCTTCGAAACTCCACAATCCGTCCAGCCTGATTTCGGCGATCTGAACTTCCATGTGCTCCTTGCAGAACCCTGTCTCTGCGCATTTCTGTTATTCCTTGCCGCACTACACCATGTATACATCTGGAGTGTGTGAACACCTTGTGCCATGTTTCCATGAATATGAATCCAAACGAAGCATATCTGAAACGCGTTCAATCTGGATCCGTCTTTCTTCATTCCGGGTACACTGCCCTGTCTGTAACTTTCTGCCATGATTCGGAAATATGCCTCTTGCTGGCTGAGTGTACCGATTGTGCTGTTCTTCGGAATCACAGGTGTGCAGGGACAATCGCTGTCCAGTTTTGATTTTCTGCGACTTGAACCTTCTGCACAGGCAACAGCACTGGGAGGAACCCTGCTGACATCTGCCTCGGCGCAAGGGGGGGCAATATTCTACAATCCGGCATTGCTCGGGAAAGATTCCGGCGGAAGTCTTTCCGTCTCATGGCTGAACCATCTGAGCGACCTCCAGTCAGGCACGGTTACTTATGCACATAACCTCGGTTCTCTCGGTACAGGTGTTGCCGGGGTACGGTTCTTTCACTGGGGTCGGATGACACGAGCAAACATGTATGGAGAGAAAAATGGTACATTCTCATCCAGCAACATTGCCCTGTCCGCAGGGCTGTCCCGGGCGTGGATCCCCCGGCTTCGCTATGGAGCAAATCTGCATGTCGCGTACACATCCATTGCAGAGTTTAATGCAATTGCCATCGCAATGGATGCAGGAATCGTCTACCATGTTGCAGATCAGGGATTTACGGCCTCTGTGGGAGCTACGAATGTCGGACATGCACTCTCAAGTCTCGGACAAGTGCGGGACAAGCTCCCCGCAGATCTTCGCATGTCCGTGTCCAAACGGCTGAAATATATCCCGGTACTTGTCGGACTTACCGTGCATCATCTGCAGTATCTCCCCAAAATCACCTCCGTAGACGAGGGGTTTCGCCATGCAATTTTCAGCCTAGAATTTCAGGCAATCTCGGCGTTTCACATACGGATGGGATATAATCACCGCAGGCGAAACCTCAAATCTGACCGGCGGCTGGATCTCGCAGGAACAACGGTCGGGTTTGGACTTCGTATCCGCCGCTTTCACCTTGACTACTCCTTCAACTCCTGGTCATTTGCCGGTTTGCACCAGTTCACGATCTCAACGAGATTCAGAAAGAAGGATCAATAAGATTTTTTGCCTTCAAATCCTGAATCCGGTGGAAGAGCCTCCATGGCCGGATCCGTCTCCGAAGCTCTTCCCTGGAAACTCCGCTCTGAATCTGTAAATAAATTGAGGTATGTGTCAGGCTCTGTGGAGACACGGAAACACGCATGATACGGGCACGATCCAGCAACATTCGCATGCGCCCTCTGACGGAACGAACCTTCAGCCGTTCACCTATTTCGCGTGGACCATGGGATACAAACATCGGATCCCCCTGGCTGAGTACTTCCCGCTCTGCAAGATAGGCTCTCAGACTTTGGCAGGTTCGCGGATCCAGATAGATGCGCATGGGACCACCCTTCCCCCGAATTAGCAAATCCTCTCCCATCAGGCTGTTTGTCAGGTCTCCAAAGTTGGATTTGCTTACTTCCACTTCTGACAGTCCCTCCAAAAGCATGAAACACAGTATGGCACGATCCCGCATCTGAACCATTCCGTCTCCTTCCGATGCCTCAAATAAACGCTTGATCTCCTTCTCTGTCAGAATGTCACGACTCTGGACCATTACTCTGGACTTTATCCTGAGCTCCTCTGCCGGATTCTGCCGCAGCAGCCCCTCCCTGGAGAGAAATGCGAAAAACTGTCGCAGTGCAGTCAGATATGTCTGGACTGTTTTTGGGGTGACTTTCCTTCGCAGTCTCAGATATACTGGAAACTCCTCCAGATTTTCTGTGGACAGCTCCATATTGCCCCCCAGTTCATCCACCCACAAGGTAAAGATGCCAAGCACCCGCCTGTATGTCTCCACAGTTGCAGAGGACTTTTCCTTCTCTATGGTACGGAGAAAGAAATCAATCCGTGCCTGTGTCTCATCTGTCGTCATTATTCAGCGTATCCTGTACGCGGGATGCGAAAAGCATCCTTCAGCCAAAATCCCAACCTGCCTCATCTCGCTCCGAGGCCCTATAGTGCTCTCCGTTTCTGGCTGGACATGTGCACAGCGAGGGGATCGGGATACGGTATATTTCGCTGTATCCAAACAGGACACCTTTCCCCAATGCCTTGCGAAAGCAGTGTGCCGCCTCCTTCTCGCCGTACCCTTTTGCCGAGGCTCCCCTGATCTCCTTTTCATGCAGCCCTTCCCTATCGGGCAACCGCCCCATCAGCTTCTCCCGGCTCCTGCGGCACTCTTCCAGAAGGGCAGTCTTGCCCGCTCCAGATGGAGACTGGATCAGAAAGAGGGTCTCGCGATCTGGGGCATGGGCATCCTGCAAAGCGTTCCTGAATCTGTCCAATTGATCTTTTCGGCCATGGAAGTATTTCGTCGCCTTCCTGTCACGGGGATCTCTTGAAATGGTCATCAAATACACCGATCTTGCCTCCCGCGTTGGACACAGAACCTGCCTCCGGGTTCCCGGGGGGGCGTTATCGGAAGGAGGGAGAGAACTTTGCCTTCCTCACAGCTCCATATTTGGATCAAGGGTTTCGATCACTTCGGCATATTTGCGCAGGAAAGCAATCCCCATCGCTCCGTCAATAATCCGATGGTCATAAGAGAGAGACAGGATCATCATGTGCCTGATGGCAATGCTGTCTCCCTGCTCAGGGTGTTCAACAACAACAGGGCGTTTCGCAATCGTCCCCGTTGCCAGTATGGCCACTTGGGGTTGCAGTATAATGGGCGTTCCCATCATGGACCCCAGCGAACCGACATTCGTCAGAGTAAATGTCCCTCCCTGAAGGTCATCTGGCAACAGATCCGAGGTTCGTGCACGATGGGCCAGATCACTGGCGGCATGTGCGATGCCGGTAACACTCAACCGGCCTGCATGCCGAATGACCGGTACAATCAACCCTGACTCTATCGCCACGGCCATCCCGATATGGTGATCTTTCCACAGGAAAATCCTGTCTCCCTCCACAGAGCTGTTCAGCATTGGAAAATCCCGGAGTGCTTCTACAGCAGCATGAATGAAAAAGGGAGAATAGGTCAGCTTTACCCCATCCCGTTCAAAAAATGCCTTCTTGTTCGCTTCCCGAATTCGAACCAGGCGTGTCACATCAACCTCCGCGAACGAGGTCACATGAGCGGATGTGCGGCGAGACTCCGTCATATGCTCCGCAATCAGCTGCCGCATCCGATCCATCTGAATAACCTCTACCCGCCCGGAATCGCTAACCGAACCCGCTGGAATGCTGGAAGCGGTTTTCCTCTGGGAAACAGGTGCGGCAGGCTTGGCAGACCTTGTACGAAAATCCAGATGACTCACAACATCCTTCTTGGTGATCCGCCCGTCCCGTCCAGATCCTTTGATCGCAGCCAGTTCGTCCTGTGTGATATTTTCTGTCTGTGCAATGCTGCGAACTAACGGGCTCAGAAAACGCCCATCCTTCAAATGCCGATCACTCTCATGCTGCACTTCCGGCCTGTCATCCGGCACAAGTTCCGCAGGAGGGACAGCAGACTGCTCAGAGGCAGAGGAGGAGACTGGAGATGGAACAGGGACGGGTTCACTTCCCTCTGCGCCAATGATGGCAATGGCAGCCCCCACATCCACTGTTTCTCCCTCAGGTACCAGAATTGCTTTCAGAACGCCCGTGGCCGGAGCAGGAACATCCGTATCCACCTTGTCCGTGCCAATCTCCAGAAGTGTCTCGTCCAGCTCTACCGCATCCCCGACCTGCTTGTGCCATCCAATGACGGTTCCCTCGGTGATGCTCTCTCCCATTTTGGGCATCACCACGGTCACATCTTCTGTTTGACCATTGGAAGACTGCGGGAGGGCTGCATCGGAGTCCTTCCTCCCCGCTTCTGAATCCGTCTCCTCTGCTTCGGTCTGAATCAGGGCAATCACATGCCCCACCGGAACAGTTTCCCCTTCCGGTGTCAGAATCTTTGCAACAACCCCTGTTGCCGGAGCTGGAACATCCGTATCCACCTTGTCCGTGCCAATCTCCAGAAGTGTCTCATCCTGCTCAACAGCATCCCCTTCCTTCTTGTGCCAAGCAATGACAGATCCTTCAGTAATGCTTTCGCCCATCTTGGGCATCGGAATTTCGACCTTGGCCATGGCATCAGATTGTTGAGTACAGTTGGGAAGTACCAGTCAGCATTCAAGTTGTTTATACCAGGAATGGGGCAATCACAAGAGCGACAACGGCGATGAGCTTGATCAGGATATTCAAACTTGGCCCGGAGGTATCCTTGAATGGATCCCCTACCGTATCCCCGACAACTGATGCCTTGTGCGCTTCCGTACCTTTCCCTATAATTTTCCCATTGATATTCATTCCCCCTTCAATGCGTTTCTTTGCATTGTCCCATGCACCACCGGCATTTGACTGAAAGATGGCAAACAGTACTCCAGACACCGTGACACCAACCAGCAGGCCGCCCAGCATGTCTCTACTGATGAAGCCGATAATGACTGGAAGCAGAATCGCCAAAAGGCCGGGAGCAATCATCTCCCGGATGGCGGCAGCGGTGGAAATATCTACACACTTGGCATACTCTGCCGTCGCTGTCCCTTCGCGAAGCCCCGGAATCTCGTTGAACTGCCGTCCCACCTCCGTGATCATGTCTGCAGAGGCACGTCCAACCGCAGCCATGGCCATTGCACTGAACACATACGGGAGAGTAGCCCCGATCAGCAATCCCGCCAGAATATTGGGTTGTGCCACATTGATCGTTTCCAGCCCTGTCTGCTGCATGAATGCGGCAAAGAGTGCCAGTGCCGTCAATGCTGCGGAGCCAATGGCAAATCCTTTCCCGATGGCAGCAGTGGTATTCCCGACAGCATCCAGCTTGTCTGTTCTCTCCCGGACTTCAGGAGGGAGATGAGTCATTTCTGCAATTCCTCCTGCATTGTCACTGATGGGGCCATAGGCATCTACAGCCAGCTGAATTCCCGTGACCGACAGCATCCCGACCGCCGCAATTGCGATCCCGTACAGTCCTGCGGTGCTGAACGCACCAACAATCGCCAGTGCAAGGACCAGTGCAGGAATCCCTGTGGAATACATGCCCGTTCCCAGACCGGAAATAATATTCGTTGCAGCCCCGGTCATGCTCTGTTTCGCAATACGATAGGTAGGCTGCGTTGTTGTAGCTGTGAAGTACTCCGTTGACAGTCCGATCAGAACTCCTGCCCCCAGTCCAATCAGCATCGCCCAGAATACCCCAATGGCGGTATAGGTTCGCTCTCCGACAATACTTGTGTCTGCAACCCACTCACTTGGCAGCATCCACGAGATTACAAAGAACGCAATCACTGCCATGACTGCGCTGGCACCAAACTCTCCAAGATTCAGTCCTCGCTGCGGATTGCCTCCCTCTTTTACACGAACGAAAAAAGAGCCCAGGACGGACACCAGAATCCCGACCGCCCCAAGCACCAGTGGCAGCAGTACGGCACTCAGACCCCCGAACGCAGCACCGGATCCGTTAAAGACTGCAAGGAACCCGGTTCCCAGTACCATAGCCCCAATGATGGAGCCGACATAACTCTCAAAAAGATCCGCCCCCATTCCGGCAACATCTCCAACGTTATCCCCGACATTGTCGGCAATCGTAGCAGGGTTGCGCGGATCATCTTCAGGAATTCCTTCATACACCTTTCCGGCGAGATCTGCCCCTACATCGGCTGCCTTGGTATAGATCCCGCCCCCGACACGTGCAAAAAGAGCAATGGAAGAGGCACCAAGGGAAAATCCCGAGATGACGTTAATTACTTGCGTTATATCCCAGTCTGTCAACTGACTATACGCCAGGAACAGCCCGCCAAGCCCAAGAATCCCGAGTCCCACCACACAAAGTCCCATAACGAGACCGCCGGAAAAGGCAATGTCCAGTGCAGGGGCAAGACCGGTCCGGGCCGCATTCGTCGTCCGGACGTTTGCCTTCGTAGCTACCCGCATCCCGATAAATCCCGCAGCACCACTGCAGAATGCTCCAGCAAAGAAGGAAACCGCAATCATTGGAGATTGCCCCGAATCGCCCGCAAGACCAGTAAATACCAAGATCGCGGCAACGGAAGCAACAAAGATCGCAATGACACGATATTCGCGGCTCAGGAATGCCTGTGCTCCCCTGGCAATATAGCCGGCAATGGCACTCATCTGCTCCGTCCCCGGATCCTGCCTGGAAATCCATCTGGCCCGAATCCAGGCAAACAAGAGAGCAACCACGCCACTGGCGCAAACTAAAAGAATCAGCGAATTTGTGTTCATATTCAGTCAATAAATCAAAGGGTCTCAGGAGGAGATGGAAATGCTCGCGCAGAAGACCATTTGCAGGAAGTTAGGGAATGGTGTTGCTGGAATCATCGGACATCGTCCCGGAAGTTCTGTACACTTGATGTTCGCGGCGATTGAACCGATTCATGGCAGGTACAATCCCCTCTGCCACAAACATCAAAGCTGCATCCCGTGCACGATGGAGTGCACGGCCGATCTCTTCTTTCTCGTTCTCGTCAAAGCACGAGAGTACATGGTCTGACTGGCCTCCCCGCTCAAACTCGCCTCCGACTCCAATGCGCAGCCTCGGAATATTCTCGCTTTTGAGGGCATCCATGATATTTTGCATCCCGTTATGCCCCCCCGCACTCCCATTCTGGCGCAGCCGCAACATGCCCACGGGCAAATGTATATCGTCTAGTACAACCAGGAACTCCGGCCCTTCCAGTGCCATTCTCCGCTGAAAACCGCGGGCACACTCACCACTGAGATTCATCCATGTCTGGGGCTTGGCCACGGTAAACGTACGCCCCCGCCAGCGTCCCCTCCCTGCAATGGAATTGGTCCGGGAGTCGGAGTGCAATGTGACACTGCATCGATCCGCAATCCGGTCAGCCACCTCATAGCCAACGTTATGGCGCGTTCCTTCATAGTCCGGGCCCGGATTGCCCAATCCAAGGATTACGCGCTGTTTCTGTGCCATCACTGGACGGGACCGATTGTCCGAAACCCTACTCTTCGGCCTCTCCCTCTTCAACCTCTCCTCCTTCCTCCTCTTCCGTCTGCTCTACAATCACACGCGGACGTACTACCGACATCAGAATCTGGTCTTCCGGGGCCAGAAACTCCAGGGCCTCCTCCTCCAGATCACGCAGGAAAATGGATTCGCCAATGTCTATATCACGAACATCAACATCAATCTGGATGGGAATATTCCGTGGAAAACAGCTGACAGACAGCTCATTCATCACAAATCTGGGAATCCCGCCCCTGGACTGTCCAGCAGATACACCGACAAAATTCAGGGGAACCGAGAGCGTTACCTTTTCGCCTTTCTGAAGTGCCTGAAAATCAACATGAATGGGGCGATCCGTCACCGGATGATAGGCGATATCCTTTACAATGCACTCCCAGCTGTTCTCGCCGAGACGGATATTCACAATGTGTGTCCGGTTGGTGAAGATGAGCGGGTGGAGGCTCTGCTCGCTCGTCACGAAAGAATGTGCATCTACGTGACTGCCATACAGAACGCACGGGACATTCCCCTGTCTGCGTGCTGCCCTGGCGGAGGCCTTCCCCGGTGTACGCGGCTCTGCCGCAATTGAAATAACGTTCATGAATTGTTTACTTATGTGTTAAACAGGGTAGAAACGGAATCATCTGTAGAGATTCTCCAGATGGCATCGGCAAACATTTCGGCAACACTGACAACCTCAATCCGCTCAGACGAATGCTTGAGAGGAATGCTGTCGGTCACCAGCAGCTTGCTTAAAACAGAGGATTCAATCCGCTCATACGCCTTTCCAGACAGGAGCGGGTGTGTACATGCCGCCATAATTTCATGTGCTCCGGCATCCCTGAGTGCATTGGCAGCGTTCGTCAGGGTTCCGGCTGTATCAATAATATCGTCAATCAAGAGTACATTTCTTCCGCTCACTTCCCCAATAATATTCACGATCTCTGCCTCATTGGGATGGGGTCTGCGCTTGTCTATCACGGCAAGGTCAGTATCCAGTCTGTTGGCATAGGCACGAGCCATCTTGATCGCTCCTACATCCGGTGCCACAACCACCAGGTTTGACAGGCGAAATTTCTGAAAATACCCTGCGAATACGGCAGAGGCATACAAATGATCCACAGGAACATTAAAAAATCCCTGAATTTGCGATGCATGCAGGTCCATGGTGAGCAGCCGATTGATCCCTGCGGTCTGCAGAAGATCGGCCACGAGCTTTGCCGCAATCGGGACGCGCGGCTGATCCTTCCGCTCCTGACGCGCGTACCCGAAATAGGGGATCACGGCATTGATTCGGTCTGCAGAGGCACGTTTGGCGGCATCAATCAGAAGCAGGAGTTCCATCCAGTTGTCTGCATTCGGGTATGTGCTCTGTACAATAAAGAGATCTCTTCCCCGGATGGATTCCTGATATTTTGCGTATAATTCTCCGTCCGAGAATACAACGCGGTCCAGCTTGCCAAGCGGTTGCCCGTACTCTTCCGCAATCTTTTCGGCAAGTGCTGGGTTACTGCTTCCCGTAAATATTCCAATGGGCAATTCCCGAGATGACATGGTACTGATGTTGCGTGTTCTGCCTGCGATGTTGCCCGGGGAGGACTCGAACCTCCACCGACGGCTCCAAAGGCCGCTGTCCTGCCATTAGACGACCGGGCAATCTGTTCATGCGAATCTGCATCAAGAAACTGCAAAGATAAAAACTAAACTCTACTCTCTGTACATATAACGGGACAGGTCATTCATGAAAACTCCAGTTATCGGCATTATCGGGGGCATGGGGCCGCAAGCAGGCCTGGACCTGGCTGCAAAAGTGATCGCAGAAACACAGGCGAATACCGATCAGGAGCATCTTCCGATGGCTCTGCTCTCCTACGGACATCTTATTGGTGACCGCAGTGCGTATGTGTTCGGTGAACAAGTTCCAAATCCGGGGATTGCGATTGCTTCTGTTGCGAGTGATTTTGCCCGACTGCATGTCAAGGTTGCTGGTATACCCTGTAACTCGGCACATGCTCCACAAATTTTCACAAAACTGGAAGAATTGCTGGAGGGTGTCTCCATCCGCATTCTGCATCTCATTCAGGAAACGATTCTGTATCTGAAGGAATCCCTGCCGAATGTCACCCGAATCGGCTGCCTGTCTACGCTAAGCGTCCATCGCCTGGGCCTGTATCGCTCTGCACTGGAGCAGTCTGGGGCAACCCCTGTCATGCCTTCGGACGAAATCGCGGAACATGTCGTGCACCGGGCAATTTTTGATCCCGAGTTCGGGATCAAGGCCCGGTCCGCCCCTGTAACCATGAGGGCACAAGTGATGGTTCTTGATGCAATCCGTCATTGCTGCGAAAAAGGAGCGGAAGCCGTGATCATGGGATGCACCGAATTGCCTCTGGCGGTTTCCCGTGCGGGTGACATTCCCCTGATTGACCCTGCCCGTGCACTGGCACGAGCCCTGATCCGTGAAACCTCGCCAGAAAAACTTCGGCCTCTTGCACAGATTGCACAATCCGTGAAGCCTTAGTGCTTGCCTCTGAGTACAACGGAAAATTAGCTCCAGCACTGAACTGCCAGATCTTCATGCCACGAACTTTGATCACAGGTGGGGCCGGCTTTCTGGGATCTCACCTGTGTGACCGGCTCCTTGATGACGGTCATGAAGTTATCTGCATGGACAACTTTCTGACCGGATCCCGCGACAATATTTTGCATCTTGCCGGCCATCCCCGCTTCAGTTTTCTGGAGCATGACGTAACCAGATACATCACGATAGAGGGAGCACTTGACTATGTTCTCCACTTTGCCAGCCCGGCATCTCCGATTTGTTATCTGCGACTTCCCATCCAGACCCTCAAGGTCGGTGCCCTCGGAACACACAATGCACTGGGGCTGGCCAAAGACAAGAATGCCTGCTTCCTTCTGGCATCCACCAGCGAGGTCTACGGGGACCCTGTTGAACACCCGCAAAAGGAGACCTACTGGGGCAATGTGAATCCGGTGGGAGTGCGTGGAGTCTATGACGAGGCAAAACGGTTTGCCGAAGCTATCACCATGGCCTATCACCGCTACCATGGCGTTCAAACCCGTATTGTCCGTATCTTTAATTCTTATGGACCTCGCATGCGACTTGATGATGGCAGGGCCCTTCCAACATTTATGCGCCAGGCCCTGTGCAAAGAACCGCTCACCGTGTACGGAACCGGAGAGCAAACCCGTTCCTTTACCTATGTGGAAGATACCGTGGAGGGGATTGTGCGACTGCTGTACAGCAATATCACCTGCCCGATGAACATCGGATGCTGTGAGGAGATTTCCATCATTGACTTTGCAGAAAAGATCATTGCACTGGCGGGAAGTACGAGCATAATTACCTACCATCCACTCCCGGAAGATGACCCCAAAATCCGTCAGCCGGACATTTCCATGGCGCGGGAGCTCCTGGACTGGACTCCAAAGGTGGAAAGGGAAGATGGTCTGCACCGTACGCTTGCCTATGTCCTCCATAAAATGGAAGGCCATCACACATCCCTCCATGATGAAAATCCTGAATCATGACTGTGCTGCACATTGAACATTTCATCCTAAGCAATTCATGCACCTGAAACATCCCGAATCGTCTGTTTATGTAGCTGGACACAGAGGCCTGCTCGGACGGGCCCTTGTACAGAAACTGAAGAACGATGGATACACGAATCTGGTATTGCGCACGAGTGCCGAGCTGGACCTGCGATGCCAGAGTTCTGTGATCAAGTTCTTTGAGGAGCAGAAGCCCGAGTTCGTCATTCTGGCGGCTGCCCGCGTAGGCGGGATTCTGGCGAATGACCAGTTTCCTGCGGATTTTCTAGGGGACAATCTTACGATCCAGAACAATGTCTTGCATGCCGCGCAAACCGCCGGCGTTCAGCGTCTGATTTTTCTGGGGAGCACCTGCATCTATCCACGGGATGCGGAGCAGCCCCTGAAAGAAACCGCACTGCTCAGTGGCCCGCTGGAGAAGACCAACCAGTGGTACGCAATCGCAAAGATTGCGGGGGTCCTCCAGTGTCAGGCACTTCGCCGCCAGCATGGCTGTGATTACCTGGCCCTCATGTCAACGAATCTCTACGGACCGGGGGACAATTTCAACCCTTCCTCCAGCCATGTACTTCCTGCACTCATGCGAAAATTTCATGAGGCACACATTTCTGGAAAGAAACAGGTATCTGTATGGGGATCTGGAGCTCCCCGCAGAGAATTTCTGTACAGCGAAGATATCGCAGATGCCTGCCTGTTTGTTCTGAAAACACCCGAAGCTGAACTTCAGCGTGTTGCCCCCGATTCCATGCTGAATGTAGGGTATGGACAGGACCTCAGCATTCGAGACTTGTGCACTCTTCTTCAGGAGGTTATGAACACTGACTGTGAACTGGAATTTGACCGATCCAAGCCAGACGGGACTCCCCGCAAGCTCGTAGACAGTTCTCGCCTGACGGAGCTGGGCTGGAAGGCTCCTACTACCCTGAAGGAGGGGATTGCGAAAACCTATGCCTGGTACAAATCACAGGGACTCTAGCCAGGGGAGCAGGAATGGAATCGTTTCTTTCAACATGACAGGATTGCAACACGAACGGATGTGGAGATTTTGCCCCGCAGTTATTGGAGGCTCAATATGAGAGCCGATATACCTGGAAGGCAAAGGGATAACCTGGCACAGACCCTGGACAAGAACAGTTAAAACAGAGGATAATGACATATCGTTCCTAGCGTGTCCCATGCCCTGTATCGTCAATCTTTCCGCTGAAAATTTCCCGAAGAAGTAGCGGCTCTAGCGGCCCGACTTACCATATTCAATCATTTTTTTCTATGAAAAACAAGACAGCACTGATCACTGGAGTAACTGGCCAGGACGGTGCATACCTTTCTGAACTGCTCCTGGAAAAGGGGTACATTGTTCACGGCATAAAACGGCGGGCAAGTCTCTTTAACACCCAGCGGATTGACCACTTGTACATGGACCCCCTCCTAGATGAGGAGAGATTCCAGCTGCACTACGGAGATCTGACAGATTCCACCAATCTGATCCGCATTGTGCAGGAAGTGCAGCCTGACGAAATTTATAACCTGGGAGCACAAAGCCATGTGCAAGTCAGCTTTGACACTCCCGAGTACACAACGAATGTTGATGCGGTCGGAGTTCTGCGACTCCTGGAGGCAGTGCGTATCCTGGGAATTATAGACAGGGTTCGTTTTTATCAGGCATCGACTAGTGAACTCTACGGGAACGCTCCCGAATCTCCCCAGTCCGAAAAAACTCCGTTCCATCCACGCAGCCCGTATGGTGCGGCCAAGCTGTACGCATACTGGATCACGGTCAACTACCGGGAAGCCTATGACATGTATGCCTGCAACGGAGTCCTGTTTAACCATGAAAGTCCTCTTCGTGACGAGGCCTTTGTAACACGCAAGATTACCAAGGCTGCCGCCCGGATCAAACTCGGGATTGACCAGAAACTCTACCTGGGAAATCTGGATGCAAAACGGGACTGGGGACACGCCCGTGACTATGTGAAAGGAATCTGGCTGATGCTCCAGCAGGATGCTCCTCGCGACTATGTGCTGGCAACCGGACAGGCGACATCCGTGCGGACACTCTGCTCGCTGGCCTTTGCCGAAGCAGGCATTCCCCTGGAGTGGGAGGGAACAGGAATAGAGGAGACAGGACGCTGCAGGGATACCGGGCGAGTTCTCGTTGAAGTAGACTCACACTTCTACCGCCCTGCCGAAGTATATCACCTGCTGGGAGATTCTTCCCTGGCTCGCAAAGAGCTCGGGTGGAAGCCGACAACTACCTTTGAGGAACTGGTTCGCGAAATGGTCCAGCACGACCTGCAACGAGAGCAGGCTTTTCTGAACCTGGTCAAAAGCCCGGAATCTGCCTGATATGTACCGCACTGCGGAGTTTGCACATGAATGAGCCTCTGAGTGGAATTGTTTTGGCTGGTGGCACAGGGAGCAGGCTGTACCCTCTGACGAAAGTGACCAACAAGCACCTCCTTCCCGTAGGACGGTATCCCATGATCTATCATCCGCTCATGCGCCTGCAGGAAGCAGGCATTGAACGGGTGGCTGTGGTCACGAGTCCTGAACACATGGGAGATGTTGTCAATCTTCTTGGAAGCGGACGAGCACTGGGGCTGGATTTGACCTACCGTGTCCAGGATCAGCCTGGAGGCATTGCACAGGCACTTGGATTATGTGAGAATTTCGCTGGTGGCAAACCCTTTTTGGTTGCCCTCGGGGACAATGTGCTGGAAGACAGTCTGAGCAGAGAAGCAGACATCTTCCGGCAGCAAAAAAGCGGTGCACGCATTCTCCTGAAGGCGGTACACGATCCTGAACGTTATGGAGTGCCTAGATTTGAGGGAGACCACATTGTGGAAATCATCGAAAAACCTCCAGCTCCCCCCAGCGAATATGCGGTCACGGGGCTGTATTTTTATGATGCGCAGGTATTTGACTTTATCCGCACGCTATCCCCAAGCCGGAGAGGCGAATACGAAATCAGTGACCTGAATTCTGCGTATGCAACACGCAGCAGCCTGGCCTACGGCATACTGGAGGGATGGTGGGGAGATGCTGGCACCCTTGAAGGATGGCATGAAGCAAATACGCTTGCCAGAGACCTTGTCTATCCGGCACTGGACTCTTGCATCCCTGCATCCGCATGACCTGGGCAGACGGCATTGTTCCTGACTGCATCGTGCAGCCTCTGTCGCGTTACGAGGATGAACGTGGATGGCTCTCGGAAATTTTCCGGCATGATGAACTGGACAAGACTGTGTATCCCGTGATGGCATATATCTCTTTGACGCATGCCGGGATTACCCGCGGGCCACACGAGCATCGTTACCAGACGGACCTTTTTGCATTTGTAAGCGGATCCTTCAGGGTCTATCTGTGGGATAACCGGAGCGAGTCGGCTACCTGGGGAGTTCGGCAAGTTCTAGACACCGGAGCGGACCAGCCTGCTACGGTTGTCATCCCTCCGGGAATCATTCATGCCTACAGGAATACCGGAACATCGGATGCCTTTGTTCTAAACTGCCCCAACCAGCTGTATGCCGGACACAAGAAAGTAAACCCGGTAGACGAGATTCGCTGGGAAGAGCGTTCTGATCACAACCTAATCCTTGACTGAACCGTGAAACTCATTGTCCCAATGGCCGGGCGTGGCAAACGGCTACGCCCCCAGTCATCCATTACCCCCAAGCCACTCATGACCGTGCGCGGTCAATGCATGGTGGAGCGTATTGTTGAGAAGTTTACCTGTACTCTGCCAAGTCAGGTGACCGAAGGCGTATTCATTCTGGGACCGGGCTTTGATCGCAGGGCATACGAGATTCTTGATTCCGTGTGCGAGCGGCACAATATACAGGCACACTATGTCCTACAGGAAGAGGCACTGGGGACTGCACATGCGGTGATCTGTGCACAGGACTTTCTGAGCGGGGAAGGTATTGTCGTA
Source organism: Rhodothermales bacterium (assembly GCA_965203305.1). Classification (GTDB taxonomy): domain Bacteria; phylum Bacteroidota; class Rhodothermia; order Rhodothermales; family Bin80; genus Bin80. The sequence goes on from OZ241874.1 coordinate 2,332,700, forward strand.
TACGCAGACACAGTTTTTGATATGGATCCTGTCCAGAATCTGAGCGACAGTGATGTGGTGGCATGGGTGAAGGAGGTGGAAGATCCCAAGAGATTCGGGGTTGCCGTACGGGAAGGAGATCGCGTGACAGCCTTTGTGGAAAAACCGCAGGAGCTGATTTCGAATGAGGCCCTGATTGGCATCTACTACATCCGAAATCTGGAGAAGCTGAAGTCTGCGATTCAGGTGCTGTTTGATCAAAATATTTGCGGAAAGGGAGGCGAGTATTACCTGACCGATGCGTTTGACTGGATGCTGAACCAGGGACTGGTCTTCCGAACCGCGGCAGTCACGGCATGGCTGGACTGCGGAACATTGGAAGCCTTCATGGACACCACTCGATACCTGCTGGATCATGAACCGCAGACCGGAGCAAGACCTGGCTGCCACCACTCCGTCATCATGGAGCCTGTACATATTGCTGAAGATGCAGTCGTGGAGAATTCGGTGATCGGTCCCTACGTAACGATTGAGGCGGGGGCCCATGTGTCTGAATCAATCATCCGAAACAGTATCGTCTTTGAGTCTGCGGAGATTAAAAACTCTGTCCTTCATGACTCCATGATCGGTGCCAGCAGTGTTGTTACCGGCAAGTCTTCCAGAGTCAATATCGGGGACTACTCTTCCCTGTCCTGATGTCTGCGCATGTGTTGCAGATTCACCCCCGTGATAATGTAGCGGTTGCCCTGTCTTCGCTGCCAGCAGGAGTGGAGTTTTTGCCCGGTTGCATTACCAGATCTCCCGTCCCTGCAAAACACAAAGTCGCCCTGAAGAATCTCTGTCCAAATGATCCCATCGTGATGTACGGGGATACAGTCGGACGGGTTTTGCATGATCTTCATGCCGGAGACAGACTGAATTATGCGGACCTGAACCATGATTCATCCACTGCCAGGAAAGGAAATGAGTCCCGAACTCAGCCCTGGCAAGCTCTGGATGTCTCGGAATGGTTGGATATCCCGTTCCATGGATATTACCGCAGTGACGGGCAGGTTGGAACCGCCAATTACTGGATCGTAGTACCACTGGTATTCTGTGAAAACCGAAATGTTGATGTGCTTCGCAGAGCCTTTGAAGATGAGCTGGGCTACGGCAAAACTTCTTCCTATCGCCAACAGGTTGCTGCCCTGGCGCGTGCGTACCGCACCGGTGTTTCCCCCTCCACGGATAAGGTCTCCACTCTTCCATCAAAGCCCCTGTTTGAAAATGTAGACGGGGTAAAATTCCTGACACACCAACTGGGATGCGGGGGAACCCGTCAGGATGCACGGGCCCTGTGCGGGCTTCTGGCAGGGTATCTGAATCATCCAAACGTATGTGGAGCAACAGTGCTGAGTCTCGGCTGCGAAAATGCGGAGACAGACATGTTGATGGAGGAAGTACATCGTCGCAATCCCGCATTTGACAAGCCTTTGCATGTATTCCGGCAACAGTCATTTGCCAGCACGGACAGTCTGCTCACGCAAGCCATTACAGACACATTCACGGGATTGCAGAAATCCAACAGGCTTTGCCGGACTCCCGCTCCGCTGAGCAAACTGACCCTGGGCCTTGAATGTGGAGGCTCTGATGGATTCAGTGGCATTTCGGCAAATCCGGCCATGGGGCATGCAACAGATCTGCTTGTCTCCCTTGGTGGCCGTGCCATTCTGGGCGAATTTCCCGAACTGTGCGGCCAGGAGCAGGCACTGACAGACCGGTGTACCGATCCGGCAGCAGCGGCCCGCTTCACTCACTTGATGGAGTCTTATGCGAAACTGGCAGATGCGGTCAATTCCGGTTTTGAAATGAATCCGACCCCTGGAAATATCCGGGACGGATTGCTGACAGGTGCCATGAAAAGTGCCGGTGCTGTCCGCAAGGGAGGGACCTCTCCGATTACAGATGTACTTGATTACCCTGAATATGCCACTGCACCCGGACTAAATCTCCTGTGCACCCCGGGTAACGATGTGGAATCTACAACAGCGATTGCTGGAGCGGGAGCACAGATCATTCTCTTTTCTACGGGACTGGGAACCCCAACGGGAAATCCGGTCGCACAGGTCATAAAAATCAGCAGCAATTCTGCACTGACTCACCGTCTCCCTGATCTGATTGATCTGGATGCAGGAACCATCATTGATAACCAGGAAACAATTGAATCTGTTGGCCAGCGAATTCTCAGCGTGGCAATCAAAACTGCCAATGGGGATGTCACACCTGCTGCCGTACATCTTGGTCAGGATGACTTTATTCCGTGGAAGCGTGGAGTGTCTCTGTGATGTGCTTCCCCGACCGACATTACCCTGAGGCGGAGCCAGATATTTGACTCTTTTTTACTCACCCCTGGATTGCAGTCTATTCGAGATTTTCAGTCCGATATTCCTTGACGGCTGCTTGTTTATGCCTCAGAACTGCCGCTGGCGAGCTTGCATGGACTCCAGTTCTTCGTCCAGTGTTCATCACTTTGCACATGGCCCGCACGAACACTTTTGCAGACGGTGACAGGAAACTCTGACTCCATAAACCCCGATGCCAGTCGTAGTACAACTCCTTCCCGCTCATTGCCCAGTACCGAAGACTCCGCATGAGCATATTCAAAGAATGCGGAGATTTCTGCAACCGAACCAAATGTCCCCCGGAACAGGACAGGGACCACAGGGATTCTGTGAATTTCCGCAAAACATTCCAGTTCCGTGAATGAGGAGAACGCTCCGGTTTTATCTCTGAGGGCAAAGGCATAAAATGTCTGATCCTCCGGGACCGGTCCGTATTCAATGCTGTGTACACCGTAGATGTCTTCTCCGTAGAGATAGATATCGGAATCCGTTACTTTCCATGCATGGTGTTTTTTGACCATTGCCATCCACTTCCCCTCAGACGGGACAGACATGCTCCGCCCGTAAACATTCCCTTCATGCAAAAGAACATTGCTGCCGTCCAATTTCTCCGTCACTACAACAGGCACGCCCGTGAAGCGGGAGGGATCAGCATGAACTCGCTCTCCCCGGCCAATCGTTGGGGAGTGTGGCCAGTATGGTGTTCTGGGATACTTGATATTCAGTTTGCTGCCTCCATAGCTTGTCACCATAATCGTAAGCCATCTTACTTGCTGGCATATTGTGGACAAAGCTGGCATATCTTTACGCCCAAAGAACTTATCAGTGAAGCCTGTTCATTCCAGTCACTGTCCGTTGCATTTAGCACGGCTGCGCTTGTTTTTATTGCTACGGCAAGAAATTTCCGATCACTTGGGTCAAAATTGTTTTTGGGCAGTTCTTCAAATCCTCTCTCAGTATCTTCTGAGGGAGTAATAGTCACCCTTTTTACACGACCATTCGATGCATGCTGGTTATCCCACACATGTTTAAAGAATGCATGACCCACTCCCCGTTTCGCTCCCCGATTCCAATAGTTCGCATACTCCCCAACAATCAATCCTGCCTTATCAACTGCGATGACCCCATTTTTGACCAGGTACTCCAATTTCTCAATGCAGTTTAGCTGGCACGAGGGATCAACTTCCTGATTATCACCATTCGCTACAATAGCAACATTGGTATCAACAACAAACACCCTCATCGGGAATTCTCCATCTTTCTGCGCAAAGATGCTTTGGCAATATCTGCAATTTCTCCCATCTCGTCTCCGAAGAAATTAGTGGGCCAGTTTTCAATTTCTCCCCACTGGTTGAGAGCCAGATCGGATGCCCGTGCATTGCCATGTCTATTGGTTGACACAAAATATAATTTGATATCCTCGGGAGATTTTTTCCCTTCAGCCACCCTTCGCTGAAATCTGCGCATCAGATATTCACTATGGCTTTCCACAATAATTTGTACGTTCCTGATTTCGGCAACCTCCAGCATTACATCAGCAAGTCCGCTGTGTACCGCGGGGTGAAGATGTATCTCCGGCTGTTCCATTAGCACAGTGGAACCTTCTGGAACATAGTACAGAAGGACCAAGGCGGGCAAAACCTGTGATACGCCAAATCCTACATCAGTCAGGGCCGTTTGCGGGCCTGATTTGGATGTTTTCACAACTGCTCTGTATAAGTTTGTCCCCTCAGAAATCTCTTCAATACGAAACTCATGAACGAGCTTCAGTTTTTTGAGCCAATGCGCAATCACTTCTTGAAACGCTACTTCTCCCCCCGCCCTCTGATGCTTGATGCGCCTCTTCTCGCCATTGCGAGTGGCCGAGAGAATTGCATCCACCGCACGTTCACCTCGTTGCCCGACATTGTCGGGACTTGATCCAGCCCAGCTATATGTCTGCTTTGGGTACTCCCTCAGAGGTCCGAGATGGTAAACAGAATCCATGAGCTTTTCGTACTCCAGCTCGAAAAAGTTTAGGAACTCTGCGTTCTTGTAGAGGAAGTGCAGTCCCTCCGGAAACAGATGTGTCTTGATTGGACGGGAAAGTGAACTTGCCCGATCTTGGTAAGGCATGAATCTAAAGTCGCCCGCATCTGCTTTCAGAGCAAATTCCGTCTCTGACCTATATCTTGATTTCAGGCGGAAATTTGCATCACCATGTGTGTATGCCAGTTCATATATCCAGGGAAAACCATCTTTCATTCCGACCTGACACTGAATCTGAAGAGATTTTCCTTCCAAGTGTGGAACCTGGATGGGACTGGCTGATATATCCAGTGCCTTTAGCATGCCAGGGAGGTCAAGCGTATCTGGCAACGACCAGTCGAGAAGCCAGCAAATTCGCCGGCTCTCGTCGTGACGGTGTACTATGTTGCGAAAGTCCCTGAGATCTGCCAAATCAGAGGGGCTTCCGAAATTGAGCACTGATCTGCGGTCAGTCGCATTCTTGGTTTGCTTGAGTAGTAGCAGAAGCTGCAGCAGACTGCTTTTTCCTGCACTATTTGCACCGAAGAACCCCGTCACTTTTCCAAATTGCACCTCCACCTTCCTCCACGCCTTAAAATTCGAGAGTTTCAGTCTGTTTATCATTGGGGATTATCCCGCAAAATCCGCAAAGCGTGAACGTGGAGAGAGTATTATCTCTCCAGTCCCATGTCCGGGAACTGCTCTTTGGGAGGGAAATTCCTGATGATGTACTCCCGCAGGGACGGGATCGGGACAGAATAAGATCCTAATGCTGTATTAAAGTGGAGCCCCCCCTTGCGTACCGCACGGAAGAACAACTCTGCACCTTTTTCTGCCCCGTACTCTTTGCTCAGCTGTTCCACAGCCCCTGTCTGCTCTATAGCCCCCTCTTTCGAACTTGCTAACATGATCCCGGCAAGGCTCCTGCGCTCTTCCGCTATGAAGGGACTCAGACGGCCTTTATAGTATTCCATACGTTCTTCCCGCCCTTTCTCCATGACGAGACGCAGCAACTCCGGGGTCATCACTCCATCGTTCGCGTAGACCAAGTGGGCGGCATTCCGTGCATAGGAATCTACACGCCTGGGCCACAAATACGTCTCTTGGGTGATCGCATCAATCCAGTCTGTGGTGTCCCCTTTTGCTTTCCCTGCCCTTTTGAGCCAGTTCTTGATCACCTGCCGTTCCTCCTCCTCTTCCAGTGGTTTCATATCAAAATGGCATTGCGCTGCCATCCGGGATATCCCCAGTGCTTCCAATGCCTGAAATGTCATGCCTAGCCCGCCAGCCAGCAGGATGACAGGCCTTCCCAGTTTGCCATTGTGAATCTGATTCAGAAGATCTCGGACATCGTCTTTGTACGCTCCTGTTATTCTGCTGTCTTCACCCAGGTGCTGGGCCTCGTCCAAGATCAAAAGGAGCGGGTCTTTTATTTTCCGGATCAGATCCCGAGGAGTGGGCATCTCGGTATCAAACACGGAGGTTGCCTCCAACGATTCTCGCACCCCCAGCCCCAGCTCGGGCAAGCCAGCTCTTCCTTCCCCTCCCATGGTTTTCTCTACGGGTCTTGCTTCCGCATCCAGTTTCAGACATTTCCGCATTTCCTGCGGGTTCCACAGGGCGGAGATGACAAGTTCCCGGACCTCCCACTTTTTGTCCTTTGCCTTTTTCCAGCATTCGGCCAGCAGGGCCGTCTTGCCGATCCCCGGCGGCCCTTGCACAAGGAAGATGGTCCCTTCCTTTTTTTCTTTGTCATCCACCAGCCTTTTCTCAAAGCTGTCTAGGATGGGTTTCCGACCGTGGAAGTAGGGGGTGGCTCCACGGTCTGTGGATTTTCGTAGCGGATCGTCCTTCATTTCCTGTCGTGGTTGGTCAAAAAAGACTGCGCTTCGGAGCACGGCCTGTTCCCGCACTTGCGGATTTTGCCGGATAACTCCTTATCATTGGACCCCAGCTGTCTGCACTTCTCCAATGCGAATAAAGTTAACCAGAATTATTGTCAATCTTCCTACCCAAAGTGCTGGTCACATCTCTTCTTATAAAACCTCTCGGCATGCCTGATTATAGGTTAAGAGGGGGCAATGTGTTCCCAGAGGGCTTTTTCAGCGTACACATGTCAAATCTCTTACCACGCCTAAACAATGGAATACTCTTCGTTGCAGGCTGTATTATCAGTATACCCGTGCCTTCTGCTCTTTCCAGACTCATGCAGATAGCACCTTTTTCACCTCTTCATCGTGCGACTCCCCGGACTACTTCCTGGCATAGCTGCCGTCCCCGTCAAGGAATACAGACATCATCTGTGTAACCCAAGTAGAACATTGACATGCCATTACAAGATTTGTACTGACACTGAACCAATCACGGGGAAAATCGTGATATGAAATCGAAAATATACACCTCATGGTACACCATCGAGCAAGCATCAATTAGTGATCAAAAAAACATGAAATATTGCGGGGTTGCTACTCTTATCTGTCTTGCCTTTTTCAACATATCTGTACAGGCACAATCCAGCAGAGAACTTCTTGTTCAGGGAATGGCATCACTGACGGATGCTTCCAACAGGAGAGATCTTGACCAGATTCTGAATGCCAGGGAAATTCTGGAACAGATTCCTACGGATGACAGCCTGGCAATTTGGGCACACTATTACGCCGGTGCTGCATCCAGTGATTTGGCAAACCTCCTTGCAGAAGAGGGCAGGTCTGGAAGAAAAAGGGAAATTGCAGGACACCTCAATAATGCCATTGACCATCTGGAAGCTGCTGTGAAAATTGATCCAGCTTTCGCAGAGGGATGGATGCTGCTCTCAAGTGCTTATGTTCACAAAATTAGTGTAAGACCCTTCAAGGCCCTAGGACTAAGCCGCAAATATAACCGAGCCAGGGACAGGGCGGTTGAGCTTGAACCGATGAATCCAAGAATCAAACTTATGAAAGGAATCATTGACTATTCACTTCCGGGCATTGTGGGAGGAGATAAAACGATTGCCGAACAGGAAATGGAAGAGGCCCTGCTTCTATTTGAGACAGAAGTGATTGACCATCCTTTTCGCCCCGCATGGGGTCATGATCAAGCCCATGCAAGACTCGGAGTGGTTTACATGGACCGGGGAGATTATGCGGAAGCAAGGACGGCTTTTATGCAGTCTCTGGAACTCAACCCCGAATTTGGCTGGGTCAAAGACATTCTGTTACCTTCTCTGGACAAACTCGAATCCACGAGTTCATCCGACTGAAGACACAGAAGAACCCGAGAAGCACAGGGTGGACTCTATCCGGCAAGCACGGAGATTTTAGTCTGGCTCTTCTTCCATGTCAAACTCTGAAGAAAGCAGAGGGCGTTTTGCCCGGCAGGCAAGATCAGGGCTGATTGCTAGTACAGGGGGCTGGCTTTGAACACGGAAACACCCTTGCCCCTGAATACTATTCCAGCAGCAATCCCAGAACATTCTGATACTTGTACATCCCGTGATTGAAGAACTTGAACAGATGAGACTCTCCGGCATGACAGAGGCCTTGCGGAATCATCGGCCGATGTGACCGGAACATACATCCTGTCCAGGAAGCCGAAAACGGAAAAAATCTCGCGCATTATTGTAGCAGATATCCTGCACAATCTTCCCCAGCCAGAGCAGGTCATGGGGAAGTTCACCGCGATGAATCTGTGCACCGATCATGTTGCAGAGAATCCGGCGGAAATACTCATGCCTCGGAAAGGACAAGAAACTTCTGGAATCGGTCAGCATGCCAACGAACCGACTCAAAAGTCCCATGTTTGCAAATGCCGTCAGCTGTCGCTCCATGCCATCTATCTGATCCATAAACCACCATGCCGTGCCAAACTGGATTTTTCCGGGAACAGGATACTCACAGAAATTCCCGCACATGGAAGCTAACACCTCATAATGGGCGGGATTGACAGAATAGAGAATGGTTCTGGCCAGTTGACCAGAAGCATGAAGACGATCCAGAAAGCGGGAAACTCCCCGTGCAATTGCAAAGTCTCCTATGGAGTCATAGCCACTGTCAGGTTGAGGGGCAAGAGAATTGGTATTCCGCAGAGCAGAAAGATGAAATTGCTGCGTCCATCCGGCAGCATGGTCCATTTTTGCAAGTTCATGAAGCAGCCAGCTCTTGAATACTGCAATCTCTGCGGGAGATGGGACATCCCCCTGCATTGTACAGGCAAAAATCTGCTGGATATCTGCAGAGGAATAGTCTTCAGCATAAATCTGCTCTTCCCCATGATCACTCACCATGCATCCATTATCGGCAAAAAATTTATGCCGGATCTGTAATGCCTCCAGCAGGCCATCTGGAGATTTTATCTCTATCCTCGCAATCTCTCCAAGATCCGACACATACTCTCGCCAGGAATGTGGATCTGATATCTGGGACACTCTATCTGCCCGAAATCCCGGAACGACTACCAACCCACCCCCTCCTTCAGCTATCGAAATATGTGCAGAAAGGTCCTCAATTGGATCATTGGTTGTACAGATAACCTGTACATTCATTCGATCCAGCAGCCCCCGACAGCTGTACTCCGGCATTTGCAGAAGTTCTGTGCACTGAGAATAGATTCTTTGCGAGGAGGATGGCACCAGCCTGTCCTGAATCCCAAAATATCTCCGCAATTCCAGATGAGTCCAGTGATACAGCGGGTTCATGATGGTGTATGGAACGGTATGTGCCCAGGCATCAAATTTTTCCGGGTCTGGTGCATCACCGGTACAGTAGTGCTCCTTGATACCATTCATGCGCATTGCCCGCCATTTATAGTGATCTCCCTCTAGCCAAGCCTGCGTAAGATTGCCAAACTTCCGATCTGCCTGAATATCTTCTGCGGACAGGTGGCAGTGATAGTCAATGATCGGCATGTCTACCGCATACTCGTGGTAGAGTATCTCCGCAGCGACTGTTTCCAAAAGAAAGTTTTCGTCAAGAAATTCCCGCATAAACCATCCTGTTACATGCCAAAGATGCTGTGAGCTTGTTATTCTTGCTGCCAGTATAGCCCAGGGCTGGCTTGTTCAGTGTATCGTGGTGAATATCAACCACTGAATCCTTGAGAGTTAGTCTGGTGTACCCCGAGCTTATGAGCCCCCTTTCTAATCAAGGTACCTCCACTCTGTACTATATCAAGCTGGGAACAATATCACGTACTCCGTCTCCTCCCTGCGTTCCTGCACAAATAACGCCATACCTCCCCGTTCACCCAAAATCTGTTTACCTGCATGCAGTCTCTGAGAAAATCAGACAGGATCTGCTGAGACGAACGGAATGAATTGCCATTCTGCGGCCTCGCGCGAGACTTGCGGGACAGTCGGACTGAATCTGTCCCGGGTTAGAAATGGAAGGTGTAGGTCAACCGAATATCGCGTCCAGGAAGGGGCACAGTTTCCTTGAGGAACGATGTATGAGATCTGGCCAGTGTGTCCATCAGATTCAACCCTTGCAAAGAGATGCTCTGAACCGTTGACCTCACAATCAGGCGATAACGAAGTCTCGCGTCCACCATCGTATATCCGCTTGTCCTCTCTTCCGTCGAAAATACCTGATCCTGGCTGAATACTCGTCTTGCGGACAGCCTGGCAGTAAAATTGTTCAGAGAATACTGCAAGGAAGCCCCCAGACGCAGGGGAGGTATACGGGGTAAATTCTCATCCTCGGATGTAAGCTGACCATTCACATAATCCCCTGTCAGTCCCAGTATGATATGTGTCTTGTCTCCGTGGAATAGTTCAACATCTGCATCCAGTTCTACTCCCGCAATCCTGGCCTCGGCCTGCGCGGCTTTCAGGACGGGAACCCCATCTTCTGTATCACCCGTAAGTGCGTGGTAGATAAAATTATTGGATTGATTCAAATATCCAGTCAGAGTTATATCAAGAGGATCTGACTGGACATAACCAGTAATGGTCACATTGTTCGTTGTCTCAACCTCAAGGTTCTCATCCCCCCGTTCAATGGAACGAATCGCAGTGTGTATGCCATCAGAGTATAATTCAGTCACACTTGGTGCCTTTGCGGCACGAGCCAGACTGAGAGAGAACGCCAGCTGATCGCTTATCTCATAGTTCATCCCCGCACCAAGGCTCAGCGTTGAAAATGATCTCTCCATATGATCTCCGTGATCATCATGGTCTCCATGGTCGTCATGGTTTTCCTGTTTCTCTTCTGGCTTATGGGACTGCCATTGAGCACGCCCGCTTAACTCAAGTCGTAACGGACCCAAATCAATACGCTCCAACGCAAAGATGCCAGCATCCGTAGTCAATGTTGCAGGAAGGGTTGAGTGGGTACTTCCAGTGGGTTTCAGGTCACGTCTCTTGATCTGTACGCCGACCACGCCCTTTGTCGTACTGTAAAGTGAGTGATCCAATTCGAGACGGCCTTCCCATTGATTATTTTCATAGACCGTGCCAATGACATCCCGTCCTGACTCGGCATGTTCAAGCTCCGTATGCTTGTAATCGGCAACCCCGAATCGAAAACGCATTCCCTGGAGTGTAGCATCTCCAAAGCGATATGCGCCTTCAAGATCATATCTGAGGGAGTTCAGATCAATGGAAACTTCTCCGATCTCTTCTCCCTCATGGTCATCATGGTCTCCTTCTCCATGATCGTTATCATCGTGATGATCTTCGTCTCCATGCGCTCCGTGCATATGTCCAGGAACACCGTAGTCCGTATTGTGGAAGCTGACAGCCGCTCCGGCATATCCGCGTCTGCCTAGCCATGACATGCCAAACGAACCTCTGGAAAGTGAGGTACTTGAGTTCTCAATATGGTCTGCCATCGCAACAATTTCATCCTCGTGCTCATCCTCGTGATCGTCATGGTCCCCGTCTTCGTCTCCGTGGTCATCATGATCCCCGTGATCATCATGCATTCCTTCCGGGTTGAACAATGGTGTAGTGACATCCCCGGTTTCACGTATCAAACCATGCGCACGCCATACAATATTCCCCAAAGCACCTGTCAATCGCCCTCCTCCACCACGCTCGTTGGCTCCCAGCCCGCCTCGTCCCATAAGCATTCCCTCAATCCGGTTTACCGGACGTTCATTAGGAACCCGTCCGTCCAGAACATTGACTACCCCACCCGTAATATCACCCCCGTACAGAAGAGATGCTGGCCCACGAATGATCTCAATGCGATGTGCATCAAACGCATCCAGACCGACCGCATGATCTTCACTTTGACCACTGACATCTCCGACATCCAGTCCATGTTGAAGGACTTTCACCCGACTCCCTCCAACCCCGCCAATAATAGGCCGGCTGGCCCCGGGTCCAAAATATGTAGAAGCCAACCCCGGCTGATTCTTTAATGCCTCTCCCAGACTAAGTCCGCCGGATTCAAGCAGATCGCTCCCCCTCAAGACATTCACGGGGTGTACCAATTCTGAACGCGTCAGAGCTGTCGGCCCTGCCGTAACAACGATCTCCTCTAGCCTAACTTGTAGCAATATCTCAATTTCCACGACAACCGTCTCTCCGGCAACAACGGTGATAGTTTCCGAATTGCGCCCCTGGGTCGGACTCTCCACCCGTAGCAGAACGGATCCTGCGGGGACTTCTTCAAATATGAACTGTCCAGATTCATCAACCCGCTGGGAATGGCTGAGTCCCACCAGTGTTACCTTGGCATCAGTGGCCACAGTTTCCCCATCACTCCTGTAAACAGTTCCCCGAATGTCACCCCAACTCTGAGCGATCACCGGCTGAAGACCCGATGCGACGAACAGGATTCCAAAAAAGAATGCGTATAGTTTGTTCATCAAGATGCAAGTTTTCTCAAGTTCGTATGTGTTTCAGGGATTACTCTCCCTCAGGCAAAGGAAACGCAAATCTGTCAAAGCACGAGACAACAAAGTGGTCAGGTGCACATAAATGATACAAATTCCCTATGAAAAAAGCCTTCGAATTCGCTCTTCCGTCGGCGGATGGGTGCTGAACAAAGACATCAATCCTCTCCCGGAAAAGGGCATCATAATGAACATGTGGGCCGTTGCCGGATTCGCATCCATCGGGATGTTCTCCTGAATATTTTCAATCTTGGCAAGCGCACTGGCCAGTCCCCTCGGAGTACCCGCTATCTCTGCCCCGGTTCTGTCCGCTTCAAATTCTCGGGAGCGGGAAATAGCTGCCTGAATCAGTACAGCAGCAATCGGAGCAAGAATCAGAGTAGCCAGAAAACTCACAATATTGTCTCGCCGGTCCCCGCCCCCTCCAAAGATCATGGCAAATTGTGCCATGCGTGCAACCATTATGATCACAGCCGCAAGCGTGGCTGCAATGGAGCTGATCAAAATATCCCGATTCCTGACATGTGCCAGCTCGTGTGCCATAACCCCGGCCAATTCTTCCTTGTTCAGATTTTGGATTAATCCCTCCGTGGCGGCCACAGCTGCATTTTCGGGGTTACGACCTGTGGCAAATGCATTCGGGGAATCATCTGGAATGATATACACTCTTGGCATGGGCAACCCCGCGTTCCGCGCCAAACGCTCCGTGATAAGATAGAGCGGATGGTCGTTCCCAACTTCCTGTGCACGATACATCCTCAGAACAATCTTGTCGGAGTACCAATAGGACCCGAAATTCATCGCGATTGCAATGAAAAAAGCAATCGTCAATCCCGCAGATCCTCCAAAAGAAGCACCTAGTGCGAGCACCAAACCGCTCAGTCCTCCCAGGAGCAATACCGTCTTTATATTACTTTGCATGATGCAGGGGCTTGATTGAAACATATACCCTCCTGACTACGCTAACGGAGATATGGTGTTCCAGAGGCATGCGTCGGGGGTAACGATACTGATCGTTTGGAGATCAGACTGGTCTGCTCTCCTTGGAACAGAACTCACTCTGCTCGTGAGTGATCCCGCGACAGTACAAAACTTGCTCTCGTACATCTGTATTTTCAGTGCTCCACCCGCTGCACAGATACGTCCAGCAACACTGGCATTGATATGACTGCAGAGTTCCGGCAGAGAAGACGATGAGCACGGATGGAACTCCGTCCCGCTTCGCCAGGGCAGAACACACCCGGGAAGGCCCTCTGGAAACTGTTTCGTTTTTCACTTAAATTGACTCTCGCAGCCTTCACATTTCGGTTAACGTGAGTTCGCCACGTTGTTCTTAAAATCTGTGTTTCGCGATGATTTTCCAGATTTTTCCCTTAATAATTAAGGTATATCGGTACTTTTGCCTTCATTATTACGGCATTTCTTCTGTTTTACCTTAATTCTTTTTGTTTTGGTTTCTGACCCCCGTTGTAGTTATACTGGTAGATCGCCTTGGAACCACACCCCGGATACCCAGTATCACTACCCACAGAAACCTCCCCCGCATGTTCCTCTTTCGACACCGCTACACCCTCAAAACCGGACAGAAAGGATACCGGTTCTATCTGTGCTATTCCAAGAGAGTCAACGGAATCCCCCGACGACTCCCGCTGGCCAGCCTCGGAAAAGACCTGGACCTGTCCGAAGAAGAGATCGCCGCCTTTGGCAAGCATGTGAAAGCCCGCCTGGATGAGGAACCTCTGCTGGACTTCGGCGAACAGCGTCCCTTCTTTCAGGACCTGGTGACCCGGACAGCGCAGGACCTGGCGGGGCGTGACTGTGAAGTGGAAACCCCCCGGAAGCCGGCAAAACAACGGGTGTGTTTCGAGAAGCTCACGCATCCCGATTCCGGCACAGTCGGGGGCGAACGCCTGTTCCTGGATCTGTTTCATCAGATAGAATTTGACCGTCTGCTACTGGACTTGGGCTATAGTGAAGAGCAGGTCAAGATGGCCTATGTGCTGCTGATCGGGAAGTTACTGAGTCCAGGGAGCGAGCGGCACACCCATGACTGGATGGAGCATACCTCCGCAATTCTGGAGTTGTTGGGGCTTTCTGCGCCAAGCCTGAACACGCTGTACCGGAGTCTGGATTTGTTGAACCGGCATCGGAACGAGATCATTTCCTGGCTCTATGCGAGGGCGGTATCTCCCCTGCCATTTGGGGGCAAGCTCATTCTGTATGATCTGACGAACACCTTTTATTACGGGAAGCAGAAGGGGGCGTATCTGCGGCATGGGCGGAGCAAGGAAAAGCGGAGCGATCTTCGTCTGGTGTCGTTGTCGGTGGCACTCAGCGGGAACGGGATGCCGTGCGGGATGGAGATCTTGCCGGGGAATGTGAGTGAACCCCAGACCTTGGCTTCGGTGGTGGAGAAGCTGGGAGACGAGGATACGACGCTGCTGATGGATGCCGGGGTGTGTACGGACGCGAATGTGGTGCTGATGCGGGAGCGGGGGCTGGACTGGATCAGTGTGGATCGCACCCGTACGCCTCCCATGCCGACCCGTCCTCCAGATGCCCGGTTCCAGACGGGGGGCGGGGTACAGGTGCAGGCTTGGGAATTGCCCGAGAAGCGGGGGGAACGGAAGGTGTATGTCTACAGCGCGGCAAAGGCAAACACGGAGGTGGCGATCCTGCAGAGGCAGTGTACGACCTACGAAAGCGCACTGGACAAGCTACGCAAGGGATTGTCGCAGCGCGGGTGTGTGAAGAAGTTTGCGCCGGTGGAACGGCGGGTGGCTCGTCTGGAACGAGATCACCCGGAGGTGGCGCATCTGTATGAGGTAGAGGTGATTCGCCAGGGAGATACTGACTATGCGGAAACGATTCGGGTGACTCGTCGTCCAGAGTATGCGGCGCGGATGCAAGCCTGTGGCGGGTATGTGATCCGCACCAGTCATCGGGACGGGTCCCTCCAGGAGATCGTGCAGACGTACTGGCGACAGGGTGAGGTGGAGCATACGTTCCGGTCCATGAAATCCGAGTTTGGGCTTCGCCCCATCTATCATAGCAAGGATGAGCGGATTGAGGGACATCTGTTTCTTTCACTGCTGGGCTTTGCCTTCGCGCAGCTGGTTCGGATCCCGCTTCAGGCACAGGGCATCCGGTCCAGCTGGAACACGCTTCGGAAACGGCTCAACAAGATCCAGCGAATTACCAGCAAGTTCCATCAGAGCAAGAAACGCTATCTGCTCACGAAGGTGGACCAAGATCTGTCCCCGTTTTTAGTGCGGATGTTTCGGATTCTGGGGGTCGTGTATGATCCTCAGAAGACCAGGACAGAGCGGAGGGGACGAGATCTCCCGGAAGAGGAATCGACCGGGAAGGAGGGGGTTCTGCTTCCCGAAGAGGAAAAACCTCCCGATTCATGATCCAGACAAGCGTCTTGACGAAAACAAAACAACACTCCAAATGGAACAGGGAGGGCTGTGTCCAGCCGCAAGTTGTCGGACACCATGTCCGAGAAATCTGCCGGAAACACGGGGCAATCCAAAGAAAACAACCGCCATGACCTGACCCGCGAATCCTTCGGTGTCTGTGGGTAAAGAAAAAACCATCCCGAAAAAGGGAACAGGGAAGCTGTGTCCGGTGATACAACTACGCTATGGCGAACTAACGTTAAGAGGATGCTTCAAAAAATCAATGTCTGGCTTGACAGTTACCGTGAAGTGGCTTTTGACCTGATTCGAATCTATCTGGGAGTCGGTCTGCTCGTGCGCGGCATTCTTTTTCTGGCAGATGCATCCGCATTCGCCGCACTTTTGCCAGCAGAAGCCCCATCCTGGCTATCCACTGACTGGGTTCATACGCTTGTAGCTGTGGCTCATCTTGCAGGGGGGCTGGCAATCACAATCGGCTTGTGGACGCGCATTGCTGCTCTCTCGCAAATTCCGATCCTGTTCGGGGCAGTATTTCTGAGTCTGGGCGGTCTGTTTTCGGCCAGTCAGTCTCTGGAACTGTCTTCCCTGGTCCTGTTCCTGCTGATTCTGGTTGTGATTTGCGGATCTGGAAGCTGGAGCCTGGACCAGAGACTGCAGGCCTCCCAAAATGAAATCCAGCGCATTCTGGCTCTGCTGTATCCTTTTCGGTCTCATGCTTTTGATCTGCTGCGCATGTATCTGGGACTCGGACTCCTGATTCGTGGCATACTCTTTATCGCAGATGCAAACAGCTTTCTGGATATTGTCGGCCTGACTTCATCGGACATGCTTCGCTCTACAATCCTGCTACACTATGTTGCCCTCTCACATTTGCTGGGCGGATTCATGCTGCTTGCCGGACTGCTTTCCCGACTGGGGGCACTCATCCAGATCCCAGTCCTGGTCGGAGCAGTGCTTGTTGAAGAGATGTCAGGAGGACTGACAGCGGGAACACAAGGCTTTGAGATCGCCTCGCTGACCCTGTTTCTGCTGATCCTCATCTTTCTCTATGGATCTGGAAATATATCCAGTGATGCCTACTTTTTCCGGCAGAGAAGTGCCTCTGCCCCAGCAGATACTGGTGTGAGTGCGCATGCCGCGGAGATTCTCCAGCAAACTGTACCCGAAGAGAAGAAATCGGTCAATCCCGTGGAAATTCTTGCCGTGCCGGAGGAGCTCAGCTCCCAGGAATCCATCCAGAAGATTCTGGAAAATCCAAATATTGTCTCCCAGGCACACTACAGCTTCTGGGGCTGGGCACTGTTCCTGATGGACATAACCCCGCGTCCAAAAGAGATTGTTTTCAAGGATGTGCATAGCGGCAAGGTTCTGCGCCGCAGTAAAGATCCCCGCGTACTCCGACAATTCAGATATCGCTGAGACCTGCACACCGAAGATAATGATCCTCTTTCTTTCGCATGACCTCCCTGGATTCGGGGGTATTATCCTCATAGCCACAGGCATGAAGCAGGCCATGTACAATATAGCGACTCGCCTCCTGGGTAAACGTAACCCCGTGTTCCAGACAGCTTGCCTGGGCAAAATCAAGGCTGACATACACCTCTGCGTCAATCGCTGTACCATCCCCCAGTGAAAAACACAAAACATCCGTCTCATAGTCCGCGTCCCTCCACTCCCTGTTCAGTTTCCGCATCTCCTCGGTACCCGTGAGAACAATCTCCAGTCTGTGGATGCTCTTTCCTTCCTGCTCCACGAGCCCGCAGACCAGTCTCTGCACCAGTCCGGCATCCAGTCTCAGGCAGATGTGATCTGTTGATATTACAACGGGATCCTCCGGGAGGTGCTCGGGAAAATCAGGGCAGTGTTCCACTCCGGTTTCAGCCTGCAAGCGAAGTGTCTTCGTCCTCATCAAACTCAAATCCTTCCAGAATCCCCTCTGCCATCAAGAATGAAATGACGCTGTTGGAAATCTGGCGGGGCATCTTGGTATAGTCCATATCCAGCAAACGCCGGTCATAGTTGGAATAGACCTGGCACCAGGCCTTTGCCTGCACAATGAGTGCATTCACGACATTGTGGCCCTTTGCATAGAAGATCACCTCACGGAAATCCTCCTCTGCCACCAGCCCAGTGCACCCGACCAGGTGAAGCTGACAGCTGTCTGTTTCAGCAGTAATAATATGTCCGGGAATCTCGTCTCTGAGGTCTCCCGGAAACTCCACATCTACCGAAATTTCCAGCTTGACAAGCTGTCCAAGCTCTTCATTCCTGATTTCATAGCATACCACGCGGTCTTTTCGTACAGGATCCGCACCCAGTGTACGACCGATACGCTCAAAATCTCTTTCCTGAAACTGAAATTTTATGTCCGACATCTCTTCATTATAGTGGCTTAGGTCTGCTCAAGGCTATGCTCTCATTCCCCCGGAATCGCGGAGTTCTCCATAGCTGACTGCGCTGTATCTGAAGTTACCCCTCAGTTGAAAATACTGCCAATGGAAAATTTCTGGAAGAAAGGTTTATATCCTGACATTTTAAGCTAGTACAGAAAAAATCCTTGCTTATTACGATTTTCGAAGCCTCAAAAAACTAGGGGGCAATTTCAGGTATATCAAAGGCATCCGGGACATTCTCTTCAAACACTTCCAGTGAATCTGGGGCGATCTCCTCCGTTATCCCCAGGAAGGAAGCCCGCATCTGGTCCGCGGTCACATTCCCCTCCCCTCCAAGAAATTCCTGCACCCTGTTTTCAAATGCCGCTGCTCCCTCAAAATCAGCAGCCTGCAGATAGGCCAATCGAATTGACTGTACAAAAGTGAAAGCATATTCATCAAAGCTCCCTGCACTATGCCCGCCCAGCCTGTGGAACACCAGAGGTTCCGATGCGCGATAAACATCCAGGGCCTTTTCATGCTCATCTGCCAGCTGGTACACACGTGCTGTGTAAATGAATGACATAAAATCTCCTGGAATCGTCGTGAACGGCACTTTTTCCATCAAAGTGTCCATAAGGGCAACTCCCTCCCCCGTCTGCCCCGCCTCAATCATCACCGTTGCCGTCTGAGCGAAAATATTCCTGTAATTGTCCACCATACGACGAATATTCGCATCATAATAGACATCTGGGTTATTCAGATTCCGGAACCTGAACGTCTTTAGACGCTCAGGGGTAACTCCCAGTTCGACTCTGCCGAGTGGATTGTCGTGGTGTATGGGAACGATCCGCAGGGCCTGTCCTTCCTGCTGAAAATAATTTTCCAGCCCAAGCCGTCCGTCTGGAGCAACTGTGACCGCAAAATATACAGGGCGTTCCCATCCGCCTTCGGCAGCACCATTGATAATGTCCAATGCGGCAATATCCGCAGCATACAGAATATTCAGGGGATCACCTGTTTCGGGGTCCCTTCGGAACGGCCGGCCATCCAGCATCCAGCTCATGGTGCTGTCAATCATGCTCCGGTCTGTCTGCCCTGTATATACCTCTGAATCACCAGAAAGAAGCGCAGGATCAACCGTCAGATTCATCCTCTGTGGCTGCCACAGACGCGCTCCGAGATTGCTGATTTCTGAGTCTGAGAGATTAATGGGCAACGGCGCAGACTCCCGCGAATACTGATTTTTGAGCTGTCGCACATACCAGGGGGTATTCAGAAGGGACAGATTGGCAACGCGCACATCTCTCCGAACGCCCTCCACTTCCTGCGCATACCAGAGAGGGAATGTGTCATTGTCGCCATTGGTAAACAGAATTGCATTCGGGGCAACGCTCATCAGCATGTTATAGGCATAATCAGGCGCGATATACCGTCCAGAGCGGTCATGGTCATCATAGTTTTCAAATGCCATCCATCCCGGGACCGCGAGAAAGATCGCTGACGCGGCCCCCCAGACCATTCCATGAGATTTTTCTCCATAGCTCCCCAGCATGTCCCGCATGAGCTGTAACAGCCCGCTGGCTCCAATCCCGATCCAGAGCGAAAACGCAAAGAAACTTGCTACATAGGAATAATCCCGCTCGCGGGGCTGCATAGGTGTCTGATTCAGATACAGGATGATCCCCACACTGGTTACCAGGAACAGTACCAGTACGCTAAACGCGTATTTCCAGTCCCTCCGGAAGTGATAGAACATCCCAAAGAATCCCAGCAGGAGCGGAAGAGCAAAATAGCGATTGCGGCTTGCCTTTTCGCTGGGAGTCTGCTGAAGCGTTTCACTTGGCCCCTCCATCGCGGTAAAGCCAGTGATCGCCCGGGCTCCTTCTACATCACTCTCTCGCCCTGAAAAATTCCACAGAAAATATCGCAGGTACATATGCCCGATTTGATACTTCCAGAAGAAATCCATGTCGGATGAATACTCCCGATAGACTCGCACATGCCGTGGATCTGGCGAGTGTCGCCTTGGAAACAGCTTTATGTTATTCTCGTCAAAATTGCCGGTTTTGTTATTGAAGCTGGGGCCATTCAGAATCGGGGTATCCCCATACTGCTCCCGCTCCAAATAGGATACAATCGCCTCTGGGGTTTCTGGATCATTCTCGTCAATGGGAGGATCGGCTGCACTGCGGATGAAGATCACGGCATAGCTGGAGTATCCGATCAGCACCATAAGTACACAAATTGAAACCAGATTTGCCGTTTGTAGCGAGTTCTTGTGCGTGTACCATACCGCAACAAGAACTGCAACGAAAATGAACAGGAGAGTCAGTAGTGGCTGGCCTGTAGCACC
Organism: Rhodothermales bacterium; assembly: GCA_965203305.1. Classification (GTDB taxonomy): domain Bacteria; phylum Bacteroidota; class Rhodothermia; order Rhodothermales; family Bin80; genus Bin80. The sequence continues at coordinate 2,353,035 of OZ241874.1, forward strand.
TGCAATTCCTGGCAATTTCTGGATAATCCCGGGATAAATTCCCAGGAATACAACCGATGCTACAGCGAGTGCCAGCAGGATGCCTTTCCACCGCTTGGCTGACTGCCACGAGGCCCGCCCCTTTTCCGTCCACTCTTCCCTGTCGTGCTCTACAAAAAAGAAAACAAGGGCAATAAAGAACAGAGCCAAGAGACTCAGCAGATGTACGCCGATGGCAAGTCCGAACAGATAGGCCACAAGTACCAGAATCCGGTTGGCTCCCAGTCCCAGGCGATCTCGTGTCTTCGCGAGCTCCTCCTGTGCCATCTCGCTCCACTTCATAATGAGCCAGACGACAAGAGATGTGAAGAGCATGGACAGTGCATACACCTCTGCCTCTACGGCATTAAACCAGAACGAATCCGTGACCGCAAAGGTACACGCCCCGACAACGCCGCCAAAATAGTGCGTAAACATGAGCTGCCCCTCTTCTCTGGCAGGGATAAATTTCCGCAAAAGGCGAACAATGATCCAGTATGTAAGCAATATCGTAAACGAACTGCTCAGCACAGAAACCATGTTCACAGACAGCGAGACCAGATGGTCCGGGACAAACATGGAGAAGAATCGCCCAACCAGCATGTAGAATGGTGCACCGGGCGGGTGGGATACCTGCAAGCCATGTGCTATGGCAATAAATTCCCCTGCATCCCAAAAACTTGCCGTCGGGGCAACTGTCAAAATGTACAGCACCGTTGCGTAGGTGAAAACACCCCAGGATACGAGCAGGCTTATCTGTCTTGAGTTCATATGCAATCGTCTCGTCTCCGTCCTTTCTGGCACGGATCCGTGTATCTCCGTATAACTGTGGCAGGGAATATGTGTTGCGAATCCGTACCGTCAACTGCATCAAAGTATCGCATGATCAGTTTTGCTGAACACTGTCATGAAACATTTCCAGATGCAGATCCATTCTGTCAGACATACTGTCCTGTGATCTGACCGATCTGCCCCAAACGCATGAAGCTCATTCACCGAATGGTTCTGAAGCAGCTCCCCGGCCCATTTCTGGCTTGGCTGTTCCTGTTCCTGTTTCTTTTGCTGATGCAGTTTCTGATCAAGTTTTTGCCTGAGTTAACGGGACGGGATTTGCCAATCACGCTCATTCTGGAGCTGATTGTCTACAATCTCGCCTACATGGTTGTACTGGCCGTGCCGATGTCCTCCCTTTTAGCCATACTCATGGTCTTCGGTACACTGGCAGAATCACGTACATGGGTAGTGATCCGCAATTGTGGCATTACCCTGTGGAGTGTAACCTGGCCGGTGCTTGCGGCCGCAGCCCTTCTCTCCTGGGGGATGATGTACTTTAACAATGTCCTGCTTCCAGAATCAAACTTCAGGGCCCTTAACATGTGGCAAACTATTCGGAATGCGCGCCCCGGATTCGAACTGCAGCCGGGGGTATTCTATCAGGACATTGACGAGTACAGCATTCTGGTGGAACGGCGAGAGGGCAACCTCCTCTATGACGTTCTGATTTACGACTATACGCAGGGGATTGCCAATGGAGCGACGATCCGTGCAGAGCGTGGAGAGCTGATTCCGCAGGGGAATTTCCTGGACATGATCCTTCTGGATGGAGAGGTACACCGGCTCTTCCGTCCCTCCAATGCGAATACTACAGAACGATACGAGAAGCTTACCTTTGAACGTTTTCAGCTGCGTCTTGACCTGAGCGAACTTGGGTTCCAGGGCAAACCTGAAACAGAAGGATACCGGTCGGATCGTTCCACTCCTGTGAGCCGAATGCTTGAGATTGTAGACTCCCTGGAACACAGACTGGCAGAGCAGACCTCCGAACTTCAGAGTATCGCACCTGCCCCATTCTCCTCCGAAACCCATACGGACGCATCTTCCACTGAGATATATCCTGGAACTGCCGGCCCAAGACTGCACCAGAGAAGAACGGAGACTTCACTTGTATTTCACCGAGACACGACAACAGATTCTGATGTACAGCGCAGGGTTCTGATCGGATTAAGCGCAGATCAAATCCAGCGTGTATACCAGAGGGCCCGCGAATACGGGCAGAACATGCGGAGCACAGCTGCCAGCAAGGGAAGAAATCTGCGGCGCACAACAACGGCAATCAGCCGCTATCAAGTAGAAATTCACAAGAAATACTCCATCTCTGTAGCCTGCTTTATTTTCGTCCTGATCGGCATGCCACTTGGTCTCAGCATCCGGCGAGGAGGTCTGGGAGTCGCCTGTCTCGCGGCAGTCAGTATTTTTATTTTTTACTGGATCACCCTGGTTCAGGGAGAGAAACTGGCAGACCGGGAATTGCTCACACCGTGGATCGGGATGTGGTGTGCGAACATCCTGATCGGAATCGTCGGTATCTGGCTCTTTGTCAGGGTTGCACTTGACATGAAAGCCCGACCACATCGCGCTGTCAGGACAGGAACTGCTGCACGACGAGACCGAAACGACTGAGCATTCAGATGGAAACAGTATCTTTGTTCTGTGACTGCCTGAATCAGCCTGTACGGTGTTCTTCCGAGTATGCAAACTGGAAATTCTGCAACCTTGTACGGCTGACTTTCACCGTTGCATGATCTGGATGCCCCATCTTTTCAGATCCGCCAAAATGGAAAGAATTTCCGACAATGTGGATGTACAGGATTGTTGCCGTCCAAAATTGAAACATCACACAGTGGGAAGCAAAGACTCAAATGGCCCTGAACTGATTGTAAATCTGCTCTGTTCGCCCGGTTTGAAAATTGACTGGACACCTGCCATTCCCTGATGCTCTATCTGGTACCAACCCCTGTGGGAAATTTGGCAGATATTACATTTCGCGCAGTCGAAATCCTGAAATCTGTTCACCTGATTGCCTGCGAGGATACCCGGAACTCCGGCATTCTGCTTGCACACTATGGTATCCAGACTCCAGTGATCAGTTATCACGACCATAATGAATGCTCGCGGGGGCAGGAACTTGTTGGCCGGATGCATGCGGGACAGGAGATTGCCCTGATCAGTGATGCTGGCTCCCCGGGACTCAGCGACCCCGGATTTTATCTGGTTCGTCTGTGCTGGGAGGCGGGAATTCAGGTACAGGCTCTGCCTGGCCCCACCGCACTGATCCCGGCACTTACTGCCAGCGGACTGCCCTCCGAACGCTTTGTATTTGAGGGGTTTCTGCCTGCGAGAAAAGGCCGGAACCAGCGGCTGGAAGCCATTCGCGCAGAAACGCGTACCGTGGTGCTCTATGAAAGCCCGCACCGACTGATTCGTACCATGACTGACCTGGCAGAGCTGCTGGGGGGAGAACGAGTCAGTGCTGTTGCCAGAGAGCTCACAAAGAAATTCGAAGAAATGCGCAGGGGAGACCTGCAGACCCTCCTGAGCTACTACCGCGAGAAGCCCGCTGTGAAAGGAGAGTTCGTAATTATGATTGCACCCGCCAAATTCAGATGATCACAATGTCTGTCACCCATGTCAAAATGTTCACGCACAACCCGTTCGGGACCAACAGCTATGTCTGCCATAGCAACTCGGAGGCTGTGATTGTGGATGCAGGCTGCTCCTGTGAGACGGAAGAAGCAGAAATCGCCGACTATATCCGCTCCAGCCAGTTGACCGTAAAACATCTTCTGCTCACACATGCGCACATTGACCATATTCTCGGATGCCGTGCCCTGTCAGCCCGATTTGGTCTCTCATGGCAGGCACATCCAGATGCCTCTGCATGGCTGAAGGAGGCACCTGTCCAGGCCATGATGTATGGCTTTCAGATAGATCCCATCCCCATGCCCACAAACTGGATCAATGAAGGAAGTACGATCCGTTTTGGACACGCTCAATGGAGAATTCTGCACACACCCGGACATGCACCCGGCTCAATCTGCCTTGTAGATGATACCAGCAGGTTTGTGATGGCGGGGGATGTATTATTTCAGCAATCCATCGGAAGAACGGATCTGCCGGGCGGAGATATGGGGATTCTGATGCAGTCCATTTTCCAGCAGCTGCTCACGCTTCCCGATGAAACGACGGTCTATGCCGGGCACGGCCCGCCGACCAAAATTGGACTGGAGCGACAGCATAATCCATTTCTTCAATAGTCCTTGTCTGCCTCATCATCTACCAGAATTCGGACCTCATGGCCTGTTGGTCTGTTCTCCAGTCTCATAATTGAATCGTGAACAAGTTCTCCCATGTGGGTACAGGAGCTGAACCTGGAATCTTCATGGAATGCCGCCAGACTTGCTGCCAATGTTTGTACATGATCTGGATCTGCAATCCGGTCCCTTCTCATTACTTTGAGCAGCGCATGAACGCGTCCATCGCTCACACTGACACGATGGGTCATCAGTGCCCGCTCTTCTTTGCGGTATTGCGCAATTGATGCAGGCGGAAGCACATCCTTCACCGCATTGACGAGAGGGGCATTGGCCTCATAGGCTTGCGGACGATAGACATCAATATTCCGGTGATGGCTCTGCTGATCAAAATCAATGGGACGAAACCGGTAGTGGTGCTTCTCAAAATCACGGGTCACATCTATCACGAAATTTCCCGTATGCATATCTCCAAGCAATTGCAGAAGGCAGCGCGTATCAAATTTGACAAATTGTTTGGCAAGACGTACGAGATCAAAGCGGTTCTCCGGCAGTGCCGTAGATACGAACACATCGCCCGGAATTCCGACAATATGTTCTTCTATCGTTGTATCGCCCCGAACGAAATACTGTATCCGGCTTGGAGAAAGCAGGTGCTCAAGCTCAAGCCCGTAAATGCGGTTGGCATCCGTACGCTTGACATAGTAGTAGTCAAAATTTTCATTGAGTGCATTGACAATCCTTACTCTGTAAGGAAGCGTATTCCCGTACAGGCAAAGATCAACCCGATCCACGTAGAGGTGCTGGATGATAGAGGGATCCCCGTGGCCTCTCAAATCTGCATAGGTCACAACCAGATCATGGTCTATCTCCTGCTGTTCATTCGGATGGTAAATCAAACTCGCCCAGAGCGTGTCATTCCCGTCCTCGTCATAAAGAGGCACTGATTCAACATATCTGGCGAGATCCTGATATCGTACACCTCTCGCCTTGAGTCTTCTGTATCGACTCAGATAGCCTTTCAGTTCTTCATTTAGCGAATAGAACTTCTTCTTTCGGCTGACAAGATGTCGGCCGAGTCGAGCAGGAGATGAGTTGAGAAACTCCATGTGTGTATTCCTCGCATCCAATAAGCACAGGCGGTATGATCCAGTTCCTCTGGACCTTTGCAACAGCGTAATATTCTGCAGTTTGAGCGTTTGGCGTTTGCTGCTCGCAGTGTTCCAGCCCTATTCCTGATTTCTGAGGTTGTAACACTCAAATCTGGCTACTCCCAAACACGAATTAAATGCCCCTGAATCTGGGGGTTTATGAAGGAACTGGACCATTTCGCCAAATCAGGTTACTGCCCCCATCCAGGTTCAGGAAGAACGCAACTAGGGAAGGTTACTGGCAGTCAGCTTTCCGGTTTTTGGGTCAACCAGAGGGAAACCCAGTTTTAGTGATTTGATACATAGATCATACAATTCCCTTACTTCACCTTCTTCAGGCACTGAAACTTTACGTCTCTGCAGAGGGGCACTCAAAAATCTGTGAGGAAATTTGAACACAGCTATTGCTCCAAATACGACATGTACTGCAAAATACAGGTAAAACCATCCACTTTTCCAAAAGGAAAAACTTTCCCAGTAATATGCATCAAGGAGAACCTTAAATCCAGTAATAATCAATAAAAATACCAACAATGCCTTAATCCCTTTTATGGAAGAAAGAGCCCGGCATGGTGCTAGTTTTGGTTGGTTTTCGCCAGATATTCTTGTTCTGTTTCGGTTGTATTCTGTGAAGAGGATACATGTTCCCAGAGGGCTTGTTTCAGGGCATCCAGTTGATCCTGATACACGATTCTGTTCAGTCTTCGCTCTGCGTCCAGCACCGCCATCACCGTCCACCGCTGGGTCTGATTCGAGTTGTTCCACCGCTTGATCCGGCGGACATCATGTTTGATTCGGCTGTTCACATGCTCCGTACGATTCGTGGTTCGCAGTTGCTGTCGCAACTCTTTTCCCACCCGTAATCGGTGTAGCGTCAGCGTATCTTCCAGTCCCTCTCGCAGGCTGTTGGCTGCACTGTGCTCCCCTTGGCTCTCCAAGTCCGCACAGATCGCCAGAAGAGCCTTCTTGGCCTCCGCATATGTATCCTCCTCATACGCGGCGGTCAGGGCTGCCTTGACGGCTTTCTGCTCCTTCTTGCCCCGGACCTTTCCTGCCACATTTTCCCGCTTGTGCCAGTGGCATCGCTGGATCGTCGCATATCTTCCGAACACCGTGCGAATCCCCTTGTGGATGCCCTTGGCCCCATCTACGACAAACAGAAGCCCGTGATCATAGCGCAGCCCCCGCGCAATCAGACGCTGCAGCATCCCTTCCACCGCATCCGCATTCTCTGTCGAAAGCTCCGTGATTCCCAGCACATGCACCTCCCCCTTCTCGGTGAATCCCAGGCATACCATCATCTGGCACCCGTACAGGTACGTTCCATCCAGCGTGATCGCCACATATCTGTGCGCAGACAGATCCCGCGATTCAAACCGTTCCAGTGCCTTCCTGCTCTCTTCCCGGACAATCCGGCTGACCGAAGACGCACTCATCCCCAAGCCCCCCTCCATCGCATCCTCTACCAGCCGGTAGTCCCGCATCACAATCCCCCGAGAGATGCGTAGAGTCAACCGTTCCCGGTCTTTGAGGGACATCTTGCGCAGCAGGCTGTAGCACTTCGGAAGAAAGGTCTTCCCGGTCTTCCTGTCCAGAATCCGCTGAATCAGGATGCGTTTCTTCTCGCCCCCGACCCAGATGGAACCCGGACGATTGCCATTGCGTCTGTACCTCCCCTCGTTCGGATGGTCATGCTTCCAGTAGGCACCACAGTACGAGACGATCTCCGCCAGAATCCATGCCAGGGCTACCTGGAGTCCACATTCCTGGATATGCTCCCGTGCTTTCGCGACATAGTCCCGATTCCGGATGCACTCTTCCAGCAGACGGGACTGCTCCGCAGAGGCCACCGCGTCATGGAGGTTGATGATGGGTTTGCGTGGGGTCAGTTTCATGAGATAAAAAGGAAAGTTATGAGTGAATGGGCAGATTACTCCGGTTCGGTCTCCCGGTTCGCAAAGAGAGCTGTCCGCAGGACCGAAAGGACTGATGCGTGTGCCAAGCGGCGCATCCGCAGTTCTCGTTCCAGAAGCAATAAGGCAATCTGTGCCCGGCGGGTCTGGGGAGGGAGCCAGCGACGCACGCCCCGCACCCGCTGTTGCAAAAGACATCCCGTCCGCGCAATGGAGCGGGTCGTGTACAGGCTGGGACTGATCCGCCCTGCCAGTCCGCTCTGGTGCACCGTTAGCGTGTGCTCCAGCCCCTGCAGCAGACACTGCGCTGCCGACCGATTCTGACGGGCAAGCGTGGCATGAATCCGCAGCAGATCCGCATGGGCTTGCCTAGCACCCGGCTGGGCATAGGCACGTTTGATCGCGCCCCGAATCCGCCTCTGCTCCTCTTCCGGCAGCAGACTGGTGACCTGAATGCACTTGTAGACCTGACAGTGCTGATGGCGCACCTGCGCTCCCAGACACTCCGTGAGAAGACGGGACAGTCCCGGCAGTCCCGGCGTGATCCAGAGCAGTCCCTTCTTCACACACAGCCCGCGATCCAGTACATCCTGAATCAGGTGCTGCATGGCATCTATTTCTTGCAGGTTTGCCTCCGCAAAGCCCAGAATGCGCCGATAGCCCTCCACCGTTACCCCGATGCACAACGCCAGCGGATGCCCCCAGAAGGGCACCACATCCAGCCACAGAGCCACGATCTCCTCCCGGGCAAGAGAACGCGTCTCCAGCTCATGCAGAGCTTCCAGCCGCACTTCGTGCAGCGCAGCTTCATCCCCGTATTCCGACAGCGCAAGTACACCAGATGGCGGAACAGGAGACGATTCTTCCTCCATCGCCGGGGGCGGGGCAGAGTCCGGTTCCAAATCAGGGGCATCCTGCAAGGCGGGGACCGGCAAGTCCACCGCATGCGTCAAATCCCGAATCAGTTCGCTGAAATGACGCAACAGAGACCAGCGAAGATGCTCCCCCGTCTCGCCAGCTTCCCGAAGAGCCTGATCCAGTTCCAGAGGGGGCACAGATGATGACATGTTTCGATTTGTTGGCAGGCAGACAGAATGGGATCCCTCCCGAACTACCCGCAGTTTTAGGCAAATGAAAACCAACCAAAAACTGCACCATGCCAAGAGCCCGCTTATACGCACGAAGTACCAAGGTTTTTGTATGCTGATCAAGTAATTCCATCAATTATTCCGATTTTGGGATCCCGTCAAATTTGTATCCAGGACAGTATGTTCTTTGAGCCGAAATTCCAAGGGACGAATATCTGTACCAACTGTAGTCGTTCAAGTTCCTGCTGTATATTCCGGGAACATGTTCCGGCTCATGTCCGCCAAATCAGGCAGGTAAATAATCCTTGTATCACTGTTCTGTACCTCTGATACGGGAGACCCGCGCCTCATCTGGAATTTGTCCAGACAGACTCTGCATAACGGATTCGGCTTCCTGTACCGTATCAAACAGTCCCAGTCCAATTCTGAACTCAATCCCCTCCTGTACTTCTGCACCATAGATATCCATTGGTTCCGCAACACCCTGAAGTGTTCGGCTAAAATTGGCCACGAATGCCGTCGCCATTTCATAATCGCTGTAGGAGATGAGGTGGATCGTGTATCCTCCCTGAGACCAGTCAATATTGCCCATGCTTGGATCACTGAGATCCTGCTGCGCTCCTGACTTGGCTATATCCGGCAAGGCTTCAACTTGAAGTTCAGTACTGACTTCATCAGACGATTCAAGCCCAGACGACAGAAACCCAGGCGAGGGAACCTCCATGCTGTCAGGGACGGAAAGCGTGTCTGACACAGCTTTCTGTTTCAGGGAATCAGACATATCTGTCAATTCGGATTCCGGTTCCTGAGACGGATTAGCACCTGCTGATTCCGGTATGATGACAGAATCCTCTACAGCTGCCTGCCCCAGCGAGTCCTCTGCCATCCCCACCCCTCCGGCATTGCTCAGAGAATCCAGAGCATCTGCCTGTATAAGTGAATCAGCAATGGCTGCCTGCCTTGCGGCAATTGAATCGGCGATATGTTGAATGGAGTCGGCAACCGCCTGACGGCGATCTTTCTCCTCTTCAAGAGCCTCCAGCATCCGACCTGCTCTGGAAGCCTGCGGGGAATCAGCAAAAGAAGCCTGAATATGCCGGAGCATCTTCGGAAGGGTTAACACACTGTCCGAAGCAGTGGCAGCGGAGTCGAGTCCCGAATAAAATCCTGCCGTTTCCAATCGTGCCTCCTCCGCAGATACAGGCAATGAACCGAGTATATCCATGCTGTCTTTCTTTGCCCACTCAAGATAGGCTTTGCCAGATGCCAGGAATGCTTTGGGAGCCACAAGAGTATTGTGCCAGTCCAGTCCAAGGTTGAACAGCCCTGCGATGACCTCCTGATTTACCCCTTCCTGCCATTTTGCATGGTACGTTTCATAGGCACTCTCTGCAAGAGCCAGGGAGTCCGTGGAGGCACGCTCTGGAATGGAACGGCCCAGTCGAAGATGAGCCTGGTCTGTAAGGTCAGATGCCGGATAATCGGAAATAATCAGTTCATACAGGCGGTTGGCGGCCAGTGTGTCCCCCAATGTTCTCTGAACTTCTGCCAGAGCATAATATGCCCGCTGCACAACTTCCTCCCCCTCATCCTCTTCAATCACCATCCGATACCAGACAGAAGCCGAATCTGGTTGGTTTATGGAGAGAAACAGCACATTCGCCAATTCGTATCGTGCACTGGCACGATCTGTGAGCATTGCGTCCATTTTTTCCTGTGTTCTGGGAACATCAGATACATCCACCATCGGCATGTCTGCCTCAAGTCTGGCTTGCCGTAGCCCCTCATCCTCCCCCTCATCCCGTTCTTCGGCCTCAGCAGTTTCAATTGCTGCAATACGGCGCCAGTTGGGAGCCCGTGGACGATCGCCCCAGATCTGCCTGAAATCCTGACGCGCCTGCTGCATCCGCAACTCATCCTTGTGGTACAGGAATCCAGCCTCTCCCTCTGATCCCGCAATTACATCTGCCCCCCTATACCCTTTCCCGCCTCCCGCCATAACATCGGAAGCATTCCCCCGAAATGCAGATTCAGACTGACGCTGATTCATTTCTTCCTCCATTTCCTCCAGTTCTTTCGCGCGACGCTTGCGGAGCTCCAGAACCACAGCCGCAAAACTGCTGTCATCCAGAGTCCCTAGGTACAGAAGTGAGTCCATCAGTACAATCCTGTCAAACACTCTGGAAAAATCCCCAAATATCTGTGCCTGGTCCCTGCTGTCTGTAACTGCACTTGGAGAGGGCTTGAGCGGAACCGTGAGGGTCCGCCCCGACGGCTGTCCGCTGCCAGGGACTTTTATGGCTTTGGATGCCGTGTCAAAATGAGCCGCGGCATACTGGTAATCCAGGCGTATGTCCCGGTAATATGTAGCCAGCGCATAGTGAACATGGCCACGAACCTGGTTTCCTCCGGCAGTAGGGTCATACAGCAATTCATCGTATTCAGAGAGTGCCTGACTGTACAGGCCCTGGGCCGTGAGTACGCGACCGCGAAGATAGGCCAGTCTGGCCCGATGGTCATAGTTCTTGTCGTCCCGTTCCATGCGCCTCAGCCTCCTCATGGCCTCTTCGGAGTCAAGATGATCTGCAAGGAGCCGCACGGCACTGAACTGTGCTGCGTAAGAAAGCTCATAGAATGGCCTGTGCCGCCCGACCCGATCATAGGCGCTTACGGCATCCGCATACCGTCCCAGCTGTTCCAGAACCTGCCCCTCCAGAAATTGTGCTCTGGCCGCCAGGTCACTGTCCCGAATTCCTTCCAGTCCCGTTTTCAGTTCCGTTGCGGCCTCTTCCCAGTTTTCGCTTTGCACATGCAGTTCTGCGAGTGCCAAACGATAACGAGGCTCCCAGCGTCTGTTCAGGTCTTCCGAGCTCAGAAGAGTCTGCAAATGGGTGGAGGCTTCTTCGTAGGCACCGCTGGCAATCAGTGTTCGTGCCAGCCAGAAATTTGCCTCATCTCGCAGAGGGGAATCAAGCTCAAGAATGTCTTTGAATTTCTCCTCAGCCCCTACAAAGTTGAGTGTAAAGAACCATGCCTTCCCAATGATCATGATGGCATCATCCACCCACTTGGAGTTGGGATGCTTGCGGAGAATATCTGTACTTTTATTGACCGCATTCTCGAATGGTTTTCGTTGCGTAGATGCCTGTTCGCTACGCCCGAACAGGGACAAAAATATATCCTGATCAATGGGTTGCTGGTCCAGTCTGTCCTCAAAACTTCGAATCCCCTCCGACAGGGAGCGCTCCGCATTATAGTACTTGTTGTAATACGCAGAAAAGTTGTTGAATCTGGATCCAAGAAATGAGCTGCTGCCACAGCCAGCCAGGAACAGAACCAGAATGCAGACGGATGTATTCCTCATAGGGTCAGTCAATCAATATAGCTCACATGAACCAAGTTGGTACGACCCTTGCGGGGCAGTGGCATCCCGGCACAGATCACAATCGTATCTCCGCTCCTGACATACCCCTTGCTGACCAGGGTTTGCTGAACCAGTCGCACTCCCGCATCGGTATCACTCTGAAAGGGAATTTGGAAGGCTTTTGTTCCCCATAAAACACCTGTCTGTCCAATCACATAGGGAGAATCGGTGAATGCGTACACTGGCATGCGGGGACGATGCTTGGCAAGTGCCCGAGCAGTCGCTCCAGATGCAGTAAGACATACCAGAGCTCTCGCTCCGATGTGTGCCGCCAGTTCACAGGCCGTTAGGCTCACTGCATCCGTGACATCCCGAGAATCGTCTACATCCCCCAGTCCTTCGGGAAGCCCGCGGCTCTGCTCTGGCAATGCGTACCAGTGTTCCTCTGCTGCTCTGATGATACGCGCCATGGCTTGCACCACTCGTGCAGGATGATGCCCTACGGCAGTTTCCCCGCTCAGCATAACCGCATCCGTACCGTCCAGAACTGCATTGGCAACATCACTGGCTTCCGCTCGTGTCGGAACATGATCTTCAATCATGCTCTCCAGCATTTGCGTCGCGGTGATCACAGGCTTGCCCGCCAGAAGACACTTGTGAATAATTGTTTTTTGCGCATGAGGGATAGAAGACATGGGCATTTCGATTCCCAGATCTCCACGAGCAATCATAATGCCGTCGCTGACCGCCAGAATATTGTCAATAGATTCGAATGCCTCCGGTTTTTCAATTTTTGCAATTACCCCTGCCCGATGCCCCGCAGCTTTCAGATGCTTCCGCAGATGTACGACATCCGTCTCATTCCGTACGAATGACAGGGCAATCCAGTCAACCCCCAGATCAATCCCCACCTCCAGATCTGAGAGATCTTTTTCTGTGAGTGCCGGACCACTCGTGCGCACATGAGGAAGATTGACACCCTTGCGTGACTTTAGCCTGCCCCCGACATCTACCTGCGCATGTACATCCCCTCCCTTTACAGACCGGACGGTGAGTTCCAGTCGCCCGTCATCAATCAGGATTCGCCCTCCCGGTGCCACATCCAGAGCGAGTTCCCGGTAACTGATGTAGATATGCTCTTTGGTGGATATGTCCTGGACAGAGCTCAATGCCGAAATGATTGTCTCATCTCCTTCTGACAGAATTACAGAGCCGCCCTGAACAGGTCCTACCCGAATGCGCGGCCCCTGAAGATCCTGCAGTATCGTAACCCGCCGGTCCAGCCTTGCAGCTTCTTCCCGAACCAGTGTCACAACTCTTCGATGCTCCTTCTGCTCGCCATGGGAGAAGTTGAGACGGACTACATCCGTACCCGCCTCAATAAGGGCAGCAATCGTCTCGGGTTCGCTGGAAGCGGGGCCCAGCGTCGAAATTATTTTCGTATGCCGGGGCATGGAAGAAGAGAACATGGATGATCGGCGTTGTGTATCTTTATGAGACTCTGTCCAGGTATTTGAACCCCTGTACACTCCATCTGCTTCCAAATTTCCAGAATCCATGCGTCCGGCTTTGATTATCCTCGCTCTTTTTGCGATTCCAGCTTCTGCACAGTCACAACGTGCCATTGAATTTCCTGATGTGCCAGGATTTCACACTATGGTCTGTGACCTGCATATTCATACTGTCTTCTCAGACGGGAGTGTCTGGCCGAATATTCGCGTTGAGGAAGCACATCGGGACGGACTCGATGCCATTGCCATAACAGATCACCTGGAGTACCAGCCCCACAAGAGTGATATTCCGCACCCTGACCGCAACCGGGCCTTTGAAGTTGCGCATAGTGCAAATCGGGACCATCCGCTGATCGTGATTCCCGGCTCGGAAATCACACGTGCCATGCCGCCCGGCCATGTAAATGCAGTTTTCATTGCCGATGCGAATGCGCTGGTGTCCCCGGAGGGAGAGGAGTCAATGAATATCATGGACTTGTTTGAGGAGGTAAAAAGGCAGGGCGGGTTTGCGTTCTGGAACCACCCTGCCTGGACTTCCCAGCGCTCGGACGGAATGGCAAAACTGGAAGATATGCACAGAGAACTCATTGATGCAAATATGATACAGGGAGTTGAGGTTGCCAATCAGTACACCTATTCGGATGAAGCACTCCAGATTGCCCTTGACCACAACCTGGCGATTCTTGGCACCAGTGACATCCACGGGCTTATTGACTGGGATTTTGATGTCGCAGAGGGTGGTCACAGACCTGTCACTCTGGTGTTTGCAGAGGAACGAAGCGCCGATGCCATTCACGAGGCGTTGATCGCGAGACGAACCGTTGTCTGGCACCGTAATACACTGATCGGCCGCGAATCTGAACTTCAGCCTCTCATCCATGCGTCCGTAACCGTAGCAAGTGCTGAATTTCGTCCACGAACTTCTGTCCTGAATGTGGATCTGAAAAATCACTCGGATGCCCGTTTTCTGTTACGAAACACATCCGAATTTACCTTTCACGAAAATGCAGATATTGTGGAAGTTGCCCCTCATACTATAACAAAATTCGCTCTGAAGACATCTGGTCGGGAAAGTCCTTACCTCGTTACATTTGAGGTTATGAATGCGATCACCGCACCAAACACACATCCCGTGATCACCCTGATCATTGAACCCTGATTCGTGAACATTTGGGGGATCTTTCGATTCAAAGTTGTCAAAATTTATGCCTGTACCCATGAAATATCTACTCTTTCTTCCGCTCCTTCTTGTAGCCTGCACAACGACGCAGAACCTTCCCGTAGAGGATCGCTCCCGTATCTATGACACAGATTTTGATGATGTCTTTGATGCAACTGTACAGATGCTTGCGGAAAAAGGATTTGCCATTGTTGATGCGGAAAAGGACGAGGGAATCATCAACACGGATTATCGCGCCCAGGGAAGTGTGCTGTCCTTTCTTACCGGGCCTACCCGCATGAAAGTTTCGGCACTCGTATCCAATACCTCCAGTGGAACACAGGTCCTGCTGAATTTCGACCTCCAGGATGCAGACACATCTGGGGAGGCAGAAGGAACCTATAATTCAAGAAGCCTGACTCCCCGTGCTGCCCGCAGATATTATCAGGAATTTTTTGGTGCACTGGATGGCTATGTAGCGCGGTACGACAGCAACTAGTCCGTTATTTATGTCCACGGGCCTGTGATTGCCAGCGTCAGCCCGTCATGCTGAATATTGACGAAGAGCGTCGTTCCGTCGGGAGAGAAAGTGGCACCCGCCAGTTCAGAATTGCTCACAGCATTCCGCCCAAACTTGTACAGTTCTCCCTCTGGGGTGACCCCGACAAGAAATTGCTCTCCAGACCCGTCCTCACATACGATCAGATCCCCCCATGGAGTTACCGTCAGGTTGTCTGCATTCTCAATCAGTCCCGGGTCATTGGGCTCAATAAACAGCTCCAGTCTGCTCTTTGCAGTATCCAGCTTCCATATCTGACCGAATTTTTCCTGGCCTCCATTCGTGCAGGCAAAGTAGATCGCATCATTCCCGTACCACATCCCCTCTCCGCGTGCAAATCTGGCAGCTCCCTGCGCAAATCCTCTCAATCGCAAATTATCCAGTGGAGCATCCACCTCTTTCATATCTATCCAGCTGATCGCCAGCTGTGTTCCGACGGCTACGGTCTGCGACTCCCAGTTGCGAGTGTCCAGGCTTGACTGATCTCTAACTTGCAGGGCCTGCAGTTTGCCACCCGCCACCAGATCTGCCGGATCTTCGGGAAGAAAACGATAAATCAGCCCATCGTGCATGTCTTCCGTCTGATAGATGATGTTCGTCTTCGGATCAACCGCAACAGCCTCATGATTAAACCGGCCCATTCCACGAATAGGGACAGGGCGAGCAATCTGGGGAGACATGCTTGCAGGAACCTGAAATACATAGCCGTGATTCTTTGCAGACCCGTCTTCTCCCGCCAGCGTAGTGATTTCTTCGCAGGTGATCCAGGTGTTCCATGGTGTTGGTCCGCCCGCACAATTGCGCAGTGTACCGGCAAGACTTAAATACTGCGACACCAGCTGCTGTTCTTTGGTATCGTATACAAAAGTTGTTGTCCCTCCGAGTGCAGGCTTTCCTGCCGTACCTGCATCGTACAGGAGACTGGAATCAATCTTGTCCAGCAGTGCATTGTCTGCTCCGAATGCTCCCATGGCCGGATCTGCACCAGGGTTGACTTCATGATTGCGAATCACGATAGTCTTCCCGTCATCGCCGGCAAATGTAGCCATGCCATCCGCCGCCCCCGGCACAAGGAAACCGTCATCCATCAAATCTCCCCTTCGGGATACAATCCTGTAGCTGAAATTTGCAGGCAGGTCCATGATCTTTTCGGGATCTTTCAGGAGTGGACCGAATCGTTCACTTGCTTCTGGCGAGATCATACTGCATCCTGTCAACGAATGAAGCCCGACAAACCCGAGTGCGAATGCACCGGAAGTCTGGAGAAACTGGCGCCGGGAAGCGATTGAATTCTGAGGATCACGCAGGGACATGGATTCAGGTTTATTGTGTTGTCAGTCTTTCCGGGAGAGCCTGCTGGTGTTCTACTCCACTTTGTACATGGATATTCAACGCAAAAATAGCGATATTGTGCACAGGATTTTCGCTGCGAATCCTGTTCAACTTCGCAAACTGTCGGAATTTTCCGGGTTCATATTCCCTCACGGTTAGCAGAATATTACGTTTCGGACATGGGAAACGACTTCACATCTTTCGCGGGCAGAGATCGTCCCCTCCCCTGTTCCACACTCATCCCGCCATTCTTCCCTCTTCCTTACGGCCTGATTGCCTCCATTCTAGCAATCCAGAGTCCGCTGTTCAGGTCTGATGTATAGATGTGTCCCTTGAATATCTGTGCCCCCCAGGTCATGGGCCATCCGGGTACCATGGAATGCTCATCTGCTGTCAGAATATGTGCAATTTCCCGCCCCTGCGTATACAGATTTCCCCTGAGTTCCCCGCGAATATCTACAACCCGCAATCCTCCCTGATAGTACCCAACATACAGCCGGTCCTCTTCAACCCACACATTGTGTGCACCCGCATCTGGAACTTCATATCGGGCAACCTCCACAGGAGCTTCCATATCCGACATGTCCAGAATGTGGATGTAGCCTCTGGCATCCAGCGGCTGACTCGTGTCATAGTTTTCTGGCCAGATTTCATCTCCGACAAACAGGTATTTCCCGTGCCTCCATGCAACATGCGTATTGCCCTCTGGATAGGAGAGCCGGCTTACCATGACAGGATCTGTTTCTGTCCCCCCATGAGTTCCTGCCCCTGCATCCAGTGTAACAACCCCGTCATCCCAGTACGAGAGATAGGCATACCCGTCCTGGACAATGACATCATGCAATGTTTTTTCTCCCCTGTCCAGTTCCCAGCGGCCAACTTCCTCTGGCTGAGCCGGATCCGAAATGTCTATAATATGGAGTGCACTCGTGCCATTGTGGCATGCGTAGACAAGATTTCCCTCAATCCATACGTTGTGAACACCGCCGGTAACAGTTTTCGTGTATTCTGAAAGAATTTCGGGGTGTGCGGGATCCGAGAGGTCCAGAATTACAATCCCGTTGCGCCGACTGGATGCCCCCTCCCGTGTAATTACGGCCAGTTGGTTGCTTTCGTGAATTTTCACGTCATTGATCCTGCGAGCATCTACCTGAATGGAATCTGTCAGAACCGGAAATTCCGGGTTCGTTACGTCAAAGACCTTCATCCAGTCATGCATGAATGTACCGATGTAGGCATAATCTCGACCATCCTCTCCTTCAAAAGCCCACATGTCCCCGGAGTGATGATGTGCAATCGGTCCCCGGCCTGTTATGACCAGTGTTTCCTTGTGCACTCGCGGTTCAACTGCGATGATGATGGAACGCTGGATATTTTCTCCGATATTTGCAGCAATTGTATAATCCAGTGCCTCATTTGCGACAAATACCCCCTCCGCCCCTTCATTCTCCAGATAAAACCCGCCGCCAGATGCCTCCCATGCCGGATAGACTCCCTCAACGGCATTCCCGCTCTCATCAACCGCCCTTACACGGAAACGTACAACATCCCCCTGTCGCACGATATACCGGTTCTGTGCGATCTGATAGGATACCGCAGGATTCTCAATCACATTCACCTTCACCTCGGCAGTCAATTCTGCGATTCGAACCGTCACGGTAGCCATGCCGGGACTCCTGGCATGTACATAACCATCCCGCCCCACGGTGGCCACTGCAACATTACTGCTCCGAAACCGAATACGCCCCCCTGAATGTACACCGTTAAGCATGACTTCTATGGGCATACTTGTTCCTGAGAGAATAGCAGAAGCCGGCAGACTGGCAACAAGATTCATCCGGGCACTCTTCTCTACCGTGATTTCTGCATATCCTGGCGTACCCCCCAAAACCGCGACAATAACTGCGCGGCCCGGCGCGAGTCCTTTTACTTCTCCATTCTGGTTCACCTTGGCAAATGCAGATTCTGGAATGTGCCACCTGGGTTCCAGTCCGAATATTTCGTCCCCATCTGCATCATATGCCCTTGCCGAAAAGTTTACAGTCTCGCCAACCTCCAGAGAGGCTGACTGAGGCAGGATTTCAATACGCTCTGGAGGTGCAAACCGGGAAGGTGCCTGCAGAAGAATCCCAACAAGTAATAACAGCATTGATTCGAAGTTCAGTGGCAAGTTCCATGAAACTTCTCCACTTGGATGCATGATCCATACGCGAATAAAATTTGGTGCCATGAACACGAGCCAGGTTCATACTCTCCAGACGGAGGCTCGCCAGGTCACGCTCCTTTCCGCCCCGATTGTTGCAACCCAGCTGGGGCAGATCAGCAACGGATTCATCGATGTCATGATGGTTGGACGGCTGGGATCGGCTGAACTTGCCGGAGTCGCTCTCGGAAATGCCACATATTTTCTTTTTGCACTGATTGGAATCGGAATCCTGCTGGCCGTAGGTCCAATGGTCTCACAGGCATATGGGGCAGGAAAGCATGATCCGATTGGCCGTACGGTACGACAGGCACTCTGGCTGGCTACACTTTTATCCCTGCCCGTACTGGTGATCATGTGGAATGCACAACTTCCATGGAATCTTATGCGGCAGGATCCTGCCACGATTGCATATGCTGAAGGGTACCTGCAGGCTTGCATGTGGGGATTTCTTCCCTTCATGTGGTTCAATGCTCTCCGCAACTTTGTGGAAGCCATTGCCCGCCCTCTTCCCGTGACGATCATCATCGTGATGGGAATTCTGCTGAATATTCTGGCCAATTATGGCTTGATGTTTGGCAATTTCGGGCTTCCTCGTCTTGGTCTTGCCGGCACCGGATGGGCAACCTGCATTGTCCACTGGTTCATGTTCCTCTGTATTGCCCTGTATGTTGCTCTGAGGGATCCATACCGATCCTATGGAGTCTTGCGAAAACTTCGGACTCCTGATTTTGGGTATTTTCGGGAGTTGCTGCTTGTTGGACTTCCGGTCGGAGGTTCTATTGGACTTGAAGTGACGCTCTTTAGTGCAACAGCTTTTCTGGTTGGCACTTTTGGCGCGGTGCCGATTGCCGCCCATCAGATTGCAATCCAGTGTGCCGCGATCACATACATGGTGCCCCTTGGCATTGGATTGGCAACATCCGTCCGAGTCGGGCAAAATATTGGGGCTAACGATGTGAGTGCGGCGGCGATTTCAGGGTACACGGGACTTGGACTGTCTTTTCTGTTCATGTCCTGCACTGCACTGCTGTTTCTGACTGCTCCAAATTTTATCACAGGAATTTATCTGGACACTGGCAATCCAGAAAATACCGCAACCGCTCTGCAGGTTGTGAGCCTGCTGGGCATTGCAGCCATTTTCCAGCTCTTTGACGGGGTGCAGGCCACCGCACTGGGGGCCCTGAGAGGACTCAAGGATACGCGCATCCCAATGATATTGTGTTTTGCTGCCTATTGGCTGATTGGAATGCCTGCCGGGCTTGGATTCGGATTTGGACTGAGCATGGGGCCTGAGGGATTCTGGTGGGGGCTTGTCATTGGACTGTTCGCCGCTTCTGTCATGTTTACCTTTCGCTTTATTCATATAACCAATAAATTGCGGGGACAGTCAAGCCTCGAAAAAGCATGATCCTGCTACCCGCCAGATAAAAACCAGTCACTTCTTTTGCACTCATCGCGAGGGGGCATGGTGAATCCGCTATAAATCGGCCATCTGTTCGGTGTGCTTGTGGTTGTCTTCATGACTGAAGTTCCCCCCTTGTATATTCCGGCCCGGTTGTCTGGAATAGGCAGCCTTGAGTATACAATAACACATCCTGCTACCATACTTGACATTCAATTCTGCAAATTTTCTGCTCGTTTACGAACAGAATCCCGTGCCTTTACCAAACTGCGCAGTATAAGCCCTGTCCCCTTCTTGATCTCTCCACGAACATAAATTCTGGTACGTTTCAATTAATCATCCATGCTCTTCCTTATACCCAGCCCGTTCTGTGTATAGCAGCCTCGTTGAGTCTGTAAAATGAATAACTCCACACTTGAAGCCCCTGAAACAGATGTGATGATCCCTCTGGCAGATCATCTCTCGCGTCAGGAAATATTTGACCGGTACCGCCAGACAAAAGGTGCATCCGAACGGACGCACTGGCAAATTATCTACCTGAAAAGTCAGGGCAAGATTGCCAAAGATATTATGGAAATCACCGGATACAACATTGACCTCATTCGGGATATTATCCTCCGCTATAATGAGGCAGGTCCCAACGGGTTTGTTGAAGACGAGGTACTCCCGCATCAGGTCAAGTCCGATTACCTGCGAAAAACCAGTGAGCTGGATACCGCACGACAAGCACAACAGGAAATGCTTGCCTCAAAGATTCCAGTTCACCCGGAGCTGAACATTGATGCCTTCCTCAAAACGGCGACAGAGCTCAGCGGCGATTATTACGATTTCTCCCTTTCCCCAGGAGGAATCCTGACCCTCGCTATCGGGGATGCCACAGGGCACGGTACAACTGCGGGAATGATGGTGATCGCAACCAAGGCACTCTTCAAGGACTCAGCAGGGGACTGTGATCTTCTGAAGCTCATCCGACGCATGTCCAAAACGATCAAGAATGTGAACCTCCCGAGTACATTCATGCACATCACGCTTGCACGCTACCAGAATGGCATATTGCATCTGGTTGGTGCCGGAATGCCCCCACTTTTAGTGTATCGGTCAAGTACGAGAACAGTTGAAGATATTGTCCTTAAAGGAATGCCTCTCGGAAGTTATATCAAGTTCCCGTACAAACAGCTGGACATTCCTTTTGCCCCTGGAGATACCGCATTCTTCATGAGTGACGGACTGCTTGATCTTCTGAGTCCGGGCGGTGAAATGTTCCAGCTGGACAGAGTCAGAAAAATATTTGCCGAAGCAGGGGGACGCTCTCCCAGTGAAATCATCACCCATATCCGAAAAGGGGGAATTGCCTGGCGAGCAGGGAGACCGCTGAAAGATGATGTGACGCTTCTCGTACTGCAGCGCAAGCCCGCTAGCGAATAGAGAACCCTGCGGCTACGGCAACCGAATCAGGAACCTCATAATAGAAGGAGGCCTCGTATCCCGCCCCGACATATCCGAATCCGTTCTTCACATTGGAAAATGTGCCCGGCTCAATCAGCAGGTCTGCCGAAAATATATTCCCGGGCGGAACCCAGTCCGCACTCGAAACCAGCACAACCTGCTCAATGGCATGAAGTCTGGCATCTCCGGTGGATCCATGTACTCGAAAGATTTCGCGAAATACCTCACGCACATCCTGATATACCAGAATCTGGGCAATTTGCCCTGCCCCAGTCTTCTCCTGATCATTGGGATACCTGAACGAAAAGACTCCCCTGTTGGTGTGATAGCGAACGCGAATATTGTTCAGTCTGGGAGCACTGCGCCAGAGAATGGGCAGATGGACAAACCCCGGACGGATCATCGGATTTACCAGTTCTGGTGTTGATTGGGGAGGCATTCGCAAGTCTACACTGGCACCTGTACCGCCTGGATGGGTAATCTTCAGTTGATGGCTCTCTCCAAAATCTGGACGGAACTGGGTCCAGAACACATGTCCAAAATTGGTTTCGCCAAATTGTATGACCGAATCGCGCCACACATACGTCTGTCCCGTCTGCAAATTTCTGGACTCCATCCGTGCATCAAGCGGAGCTGGACGGACAACATCAATCGTCTGGTCAATCGCATAAACCCGCACAGCCTGCGTATCTTGATGTGCACTCAGTTGCCCGTACATTGTGTAGGCACGGTCTGTCTCCAGCACAACCTCTACACTCTCGTCGCAGGCAGTCCATAGCAAGAGTAGCAGAAAGCAGCGGTTTCGGATCATGGCAGCCCCACCTTTAGCCCGAGAGACGGAATAAACGGCAGCTGATCTGAACGCTCCAGTGTAAAGACATCCAGATAAAAGATGTTCGCCCGATTGTACAGATTGAGGATACTTGCCTGTGCAGTCAATCGGGAACCGCCCAGGCGAAACTCGCGGTTGATGGATATATCCATTCGATGATAGGCAGGCAAGATGCCACTGAATGGCCGTTCATAAACCACACGACGCTCGCCCGGGTCGGTGAATACATCTACAGAACCGTCCATGAGGAGAAACCCGTCAAACCCGTATGCACGGTTAAACGGACGGCCAGAGGCAAACTGCCAGCGCAGTGAAATGTCAAATCCGCGAACACGCGCTGCCATGATTACATTGAGCTGATGCCTCCGGTCATGTGCCGGGCGAAATCGGTAGGTAGACTCATTAAACCAGTACACCAGCTCTGACTGCATCGCTTCATATTTCACCGAGGCCAGCCCATAATTGACCGATGCATAGTATGGAGCGTGTGCATACTCAAGGCGCAGATCAATTCCATAAACACGCCCGTCTGCCTGCTGGAGTCGGGTCGTCAGGCGGGGGCGTGCCGTCCACTCCGCAATGTACAGGTTCTCCAGATGCTTGTAGTAGGTGTCTGCTACAAATGTGATCCGTTCCGCCAGAGTCTTCCGATACCCCAGAAGGAGATGCAGTGCTCGCGGCATATCTCCCGCAGGCACGGCAGTCCATGCCGTGAAAACACTGGCCGCATCTCTTCTGTCGCTGATACCCACCAGTTCCTGATGATACATCCCTGCGGCAAGCGTGAATTCATGGCCTCGCCATTCGGTTTTTGCTCGCAGGCGGGGTTCAAGAACAATACGGGATTTGCTGGGGAAGTGGTGTACTCTGAGGCCCGACATAATGGATGTATGGCGACTAATCTTGAATTCAGGAGCAGCATAGATGCCTGCTTCAGTCACGTATTCTGTTTCAAGTTCAAGATCCTGATACAACCCCCCTAGTTCGCTTTTGAGTGTCAGAGATCGGATGAATATTCCCCAGTGCATATCTCCTCGGGGAGAATAGTGTATAATATTGGCCTCCATATTGATCCGGCTGGTATGGGAGGTCCGGAGTGGATCGTCCCGCGGCCCCAGCTCCATTGTATGACTGGACCATGACCCCATAAATTCTGCCAGAATCGGCAGGCCGCCTGGAAGAAACAGGTAACGCCCCCCTGCCGCATTATTTGACCATCGAACTTCATCTGGGGCTCCGATCCCGCTTGTCCTGCCGACACGTCCCCGGTCATAGGTGCTGATTCCACTGATGGAGAGTCGTCCATTCCTGTTCGGAGCCCCGTAAATCTTGCCAAACAGGTCATGAAAGCTGAGCGGGATTTCTGTTCCGATCAGATTCGCGCCTGCATGTTCAACAACCGATTGCCTCGCAGAGGCAATCATGGTAAATCGTCCACCTTGAACCAGCGGACCTTCCACCTGCGCACCAACCAGAAAAGGAGAGACTGAGCTGTTTGCGGCGAATTGACGATGATTGCCATTTCGAGTTCGTGTATCTACCACACTTGATATTCTTCCTCCGAACTGTGGCCCAAACCCGCCCGCATGCAAGTCAACGCTCTGCAGTATCTCTGAAGGAAAAGCGGTATAGTAATTCAGAATATGGAATGGCTGATAAATGAGCATGCCATCCAGCAGGACCAGATTCTGTGTCGGCTCTCCACCTCTGACATAGAACTGTCCTCCCTGGTCACCGATCAATACAACTCCCGGAAGTGTTGTCAGGTAGGCAGAGAGATCCGCAGTGATGTCTGGAGCGGGAATGCGTTCAATTGCAGCGGGGCTGATTCGCTCGGTTCCTGCCGCCAGTGCGGTCATGCTTCCGCCTGCATTATCTTCAACAACAAGCTGCTCCAGCAGCAACTCATCTTCTCGGAGTACAATATCCAGCTGCTGAATCTGACCAGAACCAATAAAGAGTGAATCCTGGTATGTCGCATACCCTATGTACGTCACGCCCAGCGTATACCCGCCGGGAGAGAGACGTGGAACGAGATAAAATCCGTTACGATCAGTGGTGGCACCATAGAGTGCATCATCTTCCCCATACAATACTACATTGACTCCTTCAAGGGGCTCGCCGCTGTCCGTATCTGTGACAAACCCGCGCAAGACTTGTGAATGTGCAGAGCCGGACAGGCATATAGCAAAACCCAGAAAAATGGAAGCACAACGCATTGCCGTACCAATTAACACACGGGATTGCTTGTACCTATCTTGACAGTTGAGCGTTCAAGCAGTGTATTTTACGAACTGAGGATTACAAGTGGCACAAGTAATTGACGGAAAGGCTGTTGCAGCCGAAGTACGCACTGAAGTAGGTCATGAAGTTGCTGTATGGACCTCAGCAGGACATGCTCCCCCGTATCTTGCAGTTGTGCTGGTTGGAAACAACCCCGCATCTGCCTCGTATGTTCAGGGCAAAATAAAAGCCAGTCAAAAGGCCGGAATTGCGGGCGATACCCTGAAATTTGAGGCTGACATCACGGAGGAAAATCTTCTTGGTGTAATCCGTGATCTGAACACCAGCCCCCATGTGAGTGGAATCCTTGTACAGTTGCCACTCCCTGATCATATTGATGCGTCGCGGCTGATTTCTGAGCTGGATCCAAACAAGGACGTGGATGGCCTGCATACGGTAAATGCCGGGAGACTGGCGACTGGACTGCCGGGATTTGTACCTTGTACTCCCGCGGGAATTGTTGAGCTATTGCGTCGGAGAGAGATTGCTATGGAGGGAAAACATGCCGTGATTATTGGACGATCCAACCTGGTTGGCCGTCCGCTTGGAAGTCTGCTTCTGAGAAAAGAAAATAATGCAACCGTCACAATTTGCCACAGTCGAACCCGAAATCTGCCTGAAATATGTCGTCAGGCCGATATCCTCGTGGCTGCGATTGGGCGTGCACATTTTGTGACCGCAGACATGATCAAACCCGGTGCAACCGTCATAGATGTAGGCATCAACCGGGTGGAGGATACCGCTCATCCTCGGGGCTACCGACTTACGGGAGATGTGGATTATGATGCTGCGTTTGAAGTTGCTGGGTATATTACTCCTGTCCCAGGCGGGGTTGGTCCGATGACCATTGCCATGCTTTTGAAAAATACCATGACTGCCGCCAGACTGCTGAACTGATGCAAGCTGTACCTGAAGACATCCAGTCTGCCGATACTCTGCAACAGGCAGCCGATACCACACAGGTTGCAGATACGACATCCGCTGTCAACGACTCGCTGGATGCTCCCTCCCTGTCCCAGGCTCTCGGAGACGCAGGCGCACTGGTCACCGAAGGCGGATGGGATTCCCCCGAAGCCTGGGAAAGAGCTTTCCAGAGTCTTGAGAGTGCTATTGTTGGGCTTGCTCCCAGAATTTTTGGGGCTCTGCTCATGCTGGTCGCTTTGTATGCCGGCTACCGTATCCTGCGAAATCTGCTCCGGCGAATTCTGGTGAGAAGTAATGCAGTCCAGGCGGGTGTGCAAACACTGGCACTGCAGTCGTTCCGCCTCCTTTCCATCATACTGATCGGAATCTCAGTTCTGCAGGTACTAGGCATTAGTCTTACTGGACTTATTGCTGGAATTGGAGTGGCCGGAATTGCATTTGGTTTCGCGGCCCGTGACACGGTTGAGAATATCCTGTCTGGGATACATATTCTAACAGACAAGGCATTCCGGATCGGGGACACACTGATCGTAGACGGGATCTATTGCGTGGTAGAGGACATCACGCTTCGAACAACACGTCTGCGGACACCAAAGAATGAGGTGTTGGTGATTCCGAACCAGCAGATGGCCAATGAACGAATTCTCAATCACACAATTGCGGGAGATCTTCGTATTGAGATTCCCTTTTCTATTGCCTACAAAGAGCATCCGCAACAAGCCCGCGAAGTCGTCCTGAAGCTCACAGAAGATGATACTCGCCTGCTTGTAAAACCCGCACCGAGTGTAGTTGTAGTTGGACTGAATGACAGCAGTGTTGATTTAAGCCTGTGGGTGTATGTTGAAAACCCCAGAGAGGAACGCCAAATCATCTACTACTATACCGAGGCGATCAAAGCTGCCCTGAACGAAGCAGGCATTGAAATTCCATTCCCGCACATCCAGCTGGTTCAGGACTAGGACCGATCGGTTGTAAAAATCGGGGCAGGCAGACTGTTCTCTGTTCTGCTTTTTCCTGTCCTCTGGAAGAAGAATCACCGATTGATTCCGTTCCTTCCTTCAACACCTCCACATGTCAAGGCATGTGGACTATCCCTGAAAATTCTGCACTCACTTCGAAATATCAGTTGGGATATCCAGAAATGCCCCGCATACCTCGGACGACTCCGACATGTTTGTTCAGGATGCAGGATGAGTACAGAAACCCCAACGGAACGAGGGCTGGTGCGAAGAAATAACGGCATGGACTCAGGGGAGGTACTATGCCGGTGGGCCATTATGGGCAGCCAACACATACATGTGTGAATCTCTGGAATCATGAACGAGAGTCTTAGCTTGATGATATCGTACTGGCTTTCTTCAATTAGAACATCAAGAGAAAGAAGTTCACCTCCTTTACCTGACTAGCGTTCCAGCCCTTTTTCGGGGGGGGGGGGACTCTTCACCATTTACAGGAGGCAAAAATCGGACAATACAGGAGAGGTTGGCAGTCATAGGTTCTGATCTTTCGGCGTGTGGTTCTGTGTGTGTTTTGGGGAAGATTTCTGGCTATGCCTGTGCATTTCTGCTTATTCTTTCGGGATCAAACAGGGTTCCATTTCGGAGCATGGCACATGCGACTCCGAGGAGGCGATCTCCCACGGTTCGCAGCGCGCGTCCATGGGAGTGTCCTCGTGCCCGCAGGGCCCTGTACTTGGCTTTGGAGATGGGGTCATGCTGCATGGCCACCATGGCCCAGTGGTAGATTGCATTATTGAGGCGTTTGTGCATTGCCAGTCGTCGGACGACGGTCCGGGCTTTTCCAGATCGTTTGGTAACGGGAGCCACCCCGCACAGACATCGCAAGGCCCTATAGTCCTGTTTGCTGATCAGTTCGCCGGCTTCCGAGAGCAGGGTTGCCAAGACCGTAGTTCCAATCCCGGGCATGGATCGGAGAATCGCAATGATGCTGTGTCGGTATTCGGACTCTGTGGCTGTTTCTTCGCTTCTGGATTCATCTGTGCTGGTCTCCCCTGCCACGGGGCATTCCTCTTCCGGGGCGGGCTGTGTGGCGGCATCCATCTCATCTAGGAGAGCTTCTGTTTCACGCTTTGCCTCGCGAAGCTGTTCGTTCACCACATGCAGCAGCGCACACAGGCGCCGGATATTCCGGACGGACGCATCCAGAACACCGGGAGCGACATAGACGGACGGGCTTCGTAAAATCTGCAGGACCTGCTCCGGGGTCAGTCGACGGATGCGGTGCTTTTTCATCAATGTGGCGACTGTTTTGAGCCGTACCCGCTTCGCCCGCTCTGGGGTGGGGATGAGTTTCCAGAGTTCCAGCAGCCACAGGGTGTAGAGCATTCCGCCCAGTTCCAGGAATTGGGGGAAGTACTCATGGAGTCGCTGTCGGATCTGATTGGTGAGTTTGGTTCTCTGCTCGGTCAGATCCTCTGTCATGCGGGAGCATTCGCGCAGAGCAACCTGCTTGGCAGGCAGCGGGGAGAGCATTCGGAAACAGTGCGGGTCGGTTCGGATGGCACTGGCGAGGACGCGTGCGTCCCGGCGGTCATCCTTGGCTCCTGCGGGGGAGAACCGGTCCCGAAAGCGATCCGACTGCTTGGGATTGATGGCGCCGACCTGGAAGCCCCGATGCAGCAGCGTGTCCACCACGGCACCGTGCGGACGCTCAATAGCAACAGCAATCTGGGCCGAGATACAGCTGACGCAAGCAAGAAGCCAAGTGATCATGTCACGCAACCCTTCCCCGGAGTGGGCAAAGGCTTTCTCTCCAAGAACGGTGCCCTCGGAGTCAAGAACGCAGACCTGATGGGAGGAATCCCCCCAGTCAATGCCGGCAAAGGCAGTGCGGTTTACTTCAGGATTCATCGTATATTTGTTCTGAAGGTGAAAAGGAATGCGGATCAGCGGTGACCGTCATCTGCCCCTATATGGGTGCTCAAGTGGCACATACTCTTCACAGGATGTCGGTCACAGCAACTCCCCGGGGTACATCTCCCCCCCGGGCATTCAAGATGCTGGGGGCTACTAGTTACTCCCGGGGAGTTCATCCGCTGTGAGAACGTGAAACGTACGGAAGTTCTGGATACCGATCCAACCGTCCCTTCCAACGCCAACAAAACAGCAGCATTCGCCGGACTCTCCTGCCCCCTGCATCCACACCTGGAAACTACCCCATTTAATAGTTCATAAAAGATATAGGGGGGGGGATTTATCCAGTAAAATCCACAAGAGAGGTTACCTCTCCATCCCCATGTCTGTGTCCCGATCACTGTTGGAAGGGTCTCTGCCCGGTGAGGGTTCCTGACGTGGATTGCCTTTCTCCGATTTGAGTATCGTGGGTTCTTTTCCCGCCTTTTTCAGGAGAGGGACTGTCTGGAGTATGGTTTCCCGCTTCCTTTTGAGAACCCTCCGCCTCAGACTGGTCTTTCGACTCCGGCTGTTGCCCGGAAACATCTCTTATAAGGTGGCGACTTGCCTGTCTCTGTTTCTTGACCCGCTCGTAGCGCAATGTGGCCTCTTGAATTCGCAAGGCTCTTTCTGTCAGGTAGTCATACAGAGACGGAATGGGAAGGGTATACAAGAGGTTGCTATAATAAAGGATGCCCTTGGAGACCGCCTTCGCAAACCCTGGTTCACCTAGTTCTGCCACAAGATCTTGCTTCCGGAACCCTTCCTCCACGGGAGTATCACGAAACATCTCTACCAGGCGGACAATATGATCATCGTCAAGCCCCTCCGTTCTGCCTGTATAATATGCCCAGCGATTTTCCCGGCCCTGTTCCAGGATAGACAGTAGCCCTTCTTCTGTCATCTCCCCGCCGTTTTTTCTGAGATGGGCCGCAGCTGGGACCGTGTATGCGATAATGTGCTGGGGCCACCTGTAGGTCTCTTTGGCAATCGCATCCACCCAATCCGTCGTGTCTCCCTTCGCCTTTCCCTCTTCTCTAAGCCACTCTCTGATCACCGTCCGCTCCTGCTCTTCTTCCAGCGGATCCAGGTTCGTGATGGATCCGAAGGAGGCACGAGAGATTCCCAGACTGTTCAGTGCCCTGTCTGTCGTGCCCAATCCGCCAGCTAACAGGATGACAGGCTTCCCCAGATTGCCATTGTGAATCTGATTCAGGAGATCTCGGACATCATCTTTGTACCCTCCCGTTATCCTGCTGTCTTCGCCCAAATGCTGGGCCTCGTCCAGAATCAGCAGAAGGGGGGTGTCGCCTATCTTGAGTATGTCTTGTGGGGTGCGGGGGTGGTGATCCACCGTGATTTTTGCCTTGCCCTTCGCAACCAAAAATTTCGTTATCCCTGCTTCATCTTCCCCGCCTGTAACCCTGATTTCGGGGCCGATCTCAAGTGTTTTCCGCAAGCGGTCTGGATCCCACAGATCTCTCGGGTCAATCTCTGCCACTTCCCAGTCCTGCTCCTCTGCTATATCACAGCATTTTGCCAGCAGAGCGGTTTTCCCTACGCCAAGGGGGCCCTGTACCAAAAATAGGGGACTTATCCAGCAAAATCCGCAAGACGCTACTGTTGTTGTCTGGTGAGGAGACAGGTAGTCTCGGTGAATACTCTATTCATGCCAGGGGCTGGTCTCCCTGTGATTTCCGTGATCTTGTCCGCAGGTGCTACCGTTCCAGTCCCATGTCCGGGTACTGGGGACTGTCCATCTCTTTTGGCGGGAAATTCTGCACAATATACTCCCGCAGGGACGGGATCGGGGCGGAATACAGCTTCGTTGCTGCGTCAATGTGGAAGACTCCCCTGCGAACCGCCCGGAAAAAGAGTTCTGCACCTTTCCCCGCTCCGTACTCGTTGTCCAGTTGGTCCACTGCCACCTCCTGTTCTATCCCGCCTTCGCCCGAACTTGCCAGCAGTATCCGGGCAAAACTCCTGCATTCCTTCGCAGTGAAGTCATCCAGTCGGGCTTGATAGTACTTCCAGCGACGTGCCCGCCCGTTCTCCATGACGAGACGTAGCAATTCCGGGGTCATCCGCCCACCGTTCGCCTTAAGTATCTGTGCGGCATTCCGGGCATAGGAATCAACATGTCTGGGCCACAAATACGTCTCCTGGGTGATGGCATCAATCCACGCGGTCGTGTCTCCCTTTGCCTTCCCCGCCCCAAGCCAGTCCTGTACCACGGCTCTCTCTTCTTCCCTTTTCAGGGGCTCCATGTCAAACATGCAGTCATCTGCCATACGGGATATGCCCAGTGCTCTGAATGCTGCATGGGTCATCCCCAGCCCCCCAGCCAGCAGGATGACGGGCTTGCCCAACTCTCCATTGTGAATCTCCGTCAGAAGAGATTTGACTGCGTGGATGTGTTCCTGGGGTGGACCTCCGTCTTCGCCCAGATGCTGGGCCTCGTCCAGAATCAAAAGAAGAGGGTTCTTTATTTTCTGTATCAGGCTTCGCGGGGTGACCTTCGGGGTGGATTTCTTTGTCGTTCCTGATACCGCCCCTTTGAACTTGGCTACACCAGTGCTAATTTCCCCACCTCCCTCCACAGTTTTTTCTGTGATGCTCTCTTTTTTCTTCAGCCCCAGGCATTCCGCCATTAAGTCCGGGTCCCACAGGGCGGGGACAACAAGTTTTCGGACTTCCCAGTTCTTATTCTTTGCCTTCTTGCGACATTCGTCCAGCAGAGCCGACTTGCCGATCCCCGGCGGCCCTTGCACAAGGAAGATGGTCCCTTCGTTATTTTTTTTGTCGTCCCGCAGCCTGTTCTTGAAACTGTCCAGGATGGGTTTGCGCCCGTGGAAGTAGGGGGTGGCTCCACGGTCTGTGGATTTTCGAAGCGGATCCATGGTTTCTGTCGTGGTTGGCCAAAAAAGACTACGCTTCGGGGCAGAGTCTGTTCCCCTTGGGTGCACTCCTTGCGGATTTTACTGGATCATTCCCAAAAATAGAGTGCCACCTTTGGATTCGCTGAACTCCTCAAGTGCCTCCCGGAACTTCGAAAGAATCGTTTCGCGTCCGCGAAAGTGTTTAGCCGCTCCTCTGTCTCGAAAACCTTTAATCTTACTCATCGTTTCTTCCAGAAGTGGCTCGGTCCTAGTCGGGAAGTTTTGTACGAAACATGGTGAGGACAGAAGAACGCTGGCAGAAATCTTAGGGTTAGATAGTGTCTGTCCGAAAATTCACAGCAACCCTCAATACGGGGGATTCCAGAGGCATTTTGCCCCACAGCGTCATGTATGGCGCGATTCAGATGCTCGTTGGCTATGAGAGATTCGGGGAAATCTTGCACGAAGATTGCATGTTTATGGACGCTGTTCGGAGATTTCATGCTCCAATCCGCCAAGGGGCTTCCATCTTCGTCAGGAAAAATACCCAAAAATATCTCCAAAAACCCCTCATACGCTCTCTAAACGGCATATATTGGCGATATTCTGAATTTTCGGACAGACACTAGATACCCGGACACTGCTTCAGGTTCCCTTTATCAGGAAATTATCCAGTGTCTGTCCGAAAACACGGGATATATGGGTTTGCGCTGGTTCCTGTGCGCATTTTTGGGGATATTTCTTTTCTAAAGAAGTCCACTTTTTGGGGGATATGATCGTATAAGCCCTGAAACCCGTTCATCTTTTTCCTTTTGCTGAGATGAGAAAAGTCATTGAACCTCAACTTGAGATTGGATGGAAGCCTCTGGAAGAGATCACGCTGCCCCTTCACAATCGGGATGATTTCTATCTGTGCATGACGGCCATTTTGCATCTTTACCATGATGTTTTGCTGCGTGCGCGTCTGTTTTCCCGGTTGGCGGAGATTTTTCCTGCGGGGGTTCGGACGGATCGGGGGCGTCCGGGGATGTTTGCATGGCGCATCTTCGTGCTGGGGGTGCTGAAGCAGGTTCTTCGGTGCGACTATCAGAGACTGGCCATGCTGGCCACGGAAGTGCAGGTTTTGCGACAGATTCTGTTCCATTCCGAATTTGACGATACGGTCTACTGTCCGCAGACCTTGCAGGACAATCTTTCTCTTCTGACCTCCGAGATTCTGGCAGAATTCATTCAAATGGTGGCAGAGTGCGGACAGAAGGTGGCGGGAAAGCAGGAGGGGGAGGTGTTGCAGGGGCGGTGCGATTCCAAGGTGTGCAAGACCAATGTGGAGTTTCCCTCTGATCTGCGCCTTCTTCGGGATTCTGTCTGCGGGGGACTTCGGGAATGTGCCAAAACCGCGGATGCGCTGGATGTACCGGGCTGGCAGCAGATACAGCATCTGATGAAGACGGTAGAGAAGGCCCACAAGCCGGTATGTATCGCCAGGAAATACAAATCCCGTCCGGGCAAGGTTCGCTATTTCTTGCGTCTGTGTCGGAAGCGGGGCAGAAAAGTAGTGGACTTTCTGCGGAACCTGCATGACAGGAAAACAGAGCTGGAGCGGAAACAGGCAACGGGTTCGCTCACCAAGGCGGAAGAGAAGATGCTGCACACCGTGCTCCGTGCGATGCAGCGCATCTATTCTTTTCTGGGGTATATGGCGGTATTGCACGATCAGGTGCGTCGTCGGGTCTTGCATGGAGAGAAGATTCCGCATCGTGAGAAGATATTTTCGATCACCAAGCCGTTTACCCGCTGGATCGTGAAAGGGAAAGAAGGGGTGCTGTGCGAGTTGGGGGTTCCGGTGGCGATTATAGAAGATCAGTACCCGTTTATTCTGGGGCATGAGATTCTGTGGACGGGGACGGACAAGGATGTGGCGGTCTCGCTCACGGGGAGCGTGCAGGAGCAGTTTCCTTCCCTGCGTGAATGTTCGTATGATCGGGGTTTTTACAGTCCGGAGGTTCGGGAGAAGTTGGATGAGATGCTGGATGTGAATGCGATGCCGAAGAAAGGGAGGATGACGAAGGAAGAGCAGGAGCGGCAAAGCGATCCTGCCTTCCAGCGCGCAAGGAAACGCCATCCGGGCGTGGAATCCGCGCTGAACAACCTGGATCATCGGGGCTGGAATCTGGTGCGGGAAACAAGCCGGGAAGGCTTTGCCCGAGTCGTAGCGACCGCTATTCTGGCCGCCAATGTCCACCGACTGGGGAGGCTGCTCCGGGAACAGGAGATCATCAAGAAAGCGAAACGACGACGAAAGCTCGCCGCATAGGCGTGCATCCCCCCTTTCTTGCGGATTGACGAGGTGCCAAATTCAGGTGAATGCCAGAGGTACGTCCGATTCCTGCGAAGGAGGCACAAATGTACACCAATTCCCCCAAAATCCGCCCTCAAAACGGGAAGAATCTCCCCACTCCAGTCCATTTTGCGTCCAATATGACAGGAGATCTGCCCCGCCCCTGTTGCCAGTTCCCGAAAATCGGCAATTTTCGGATGGACACTATCCAGCAAAATCCGCATGAAGGCAGGGAGGGAGTGTTATCTCTCATTGTTCGCCTTCTTTGTCCTAATTCAACATTGCGGATTATCCTGTCCCCTCACCTAATGTATATGGATCCTATCGAAAGGAATTGGACCGGAGACTGTTACGCGAAGTTGTTTGATTCATGGGAGGATTGCAGAAATTGCGCCGAGGTATAGTACAAGGAACCGCTTGTACATGCGGGAAAAGAAGGTTGGGATAAGGGACTTCTATCCTGATCTGAATGTTTCATGTCGGGGGTTGGAAGATATCTAGTGTCTGTCCGAAAATTCACAGCAACCCTCAATACGGGGGATTCCAGAGGCATTTTGCCCCACAGCGTCATGTATGGAGCGATTCAGATGCTCGTTCGCTATGAGAGATTCGGGGAAATCTTGCACGAAGATTGCGTGTTTATGGACGCTGTTCGGAGATTTCATGCTCCAATCCGCCAAAGGGCTCCCATCTTCGTCAGGAAAAATACTCGAAAATATCTCCAAAAACCCCTCATGCGCTCTCTAAACGGCATATATTGGCGATATTCTGAATTTTCGGACAGACACTATCTATACCTGTTCCGGGCTTGCAGATTTTGCTGGATAACTCCCTTTTTCGGGCAGGTAATTCTCTAGAAACCAGTCGGACATAGAAGGGACTGGCACACGATATAGCCCGTTCTCGTAGTAGAGTACTCCCGCTGCTAGGGCATCCGCAACAAGCTCTGTTGCTTTCTGTTCCCCGTACTCTATGGACAGTTTCTGGAGAATGATCGTCTCTTCCGGGTTGCCGTCTGATGGAGCTTCTGCAATCAGCCTTGCAAAACTGGTCCGCTCCTTTCTCCTGAGTCCGTAGGCCCTCGCGGCATAATACTCCACTTTTCGAATACGCCCAGCCTCCAGTGCCGCATCTAGTCCATCCTTTGAGGCTCTTGCAAAAACATCTGTACACCTGCCCCGATGTGCCTTTAAGCACTCTCAGAGCAGTACTTCTCTATCATCCGAGATTTTCGCAAGAGGCTCCTTTGTTAACCTCCCGTTCGCTTTATAAATTTCCGTCAAAGCGGGGATCAGGTAGCCTGTGATGTGCCGAGGCCATCCCGAGGTTTCCTTTATAATCTTATACACCCATGGAGTGGCATCCCTAAAAGAAATTCCTGCTTCATACACCATCCATCTCATGA
This sequence comes from Rhodothermales bacterium, assembly GCA_965203305.1. GTDB lineage: Bacteria > Bacteroidota > Rhodothermia > Rhodothermales > Bin80 > Bin80. The sequence continues at coordinate 2,387,848 of OZ241874.1, forward strand.
TCAGGTTTCGCTCCGATTCCTCGTCAAGTCCACCCATCTCTGTGAAACACCCTGCTTCGTACCTGGATATTCCTAGAACCCTGAGGGATTCCCTGGTCATTCCGAGTCCCGCCACAAGGAGGATGACAGGCCTTCCAGCTGTACCATTATGTATGTTCTCAAGTAAAGATGTTGCTTTCCCCTTGTGCTCCTCCGCCAGATTAACCAGTCCAGCCATGAGCTGTCCCTCGTCCATGAAAAGTAAAAGTGGTTTTTTCCCGGGGCTTATATACCTAAGGGCCCATGAGGAGTGAACCATTGTAGCGTCCGCAGGTTCACGTGGGAATTCCATCGTCACCATGGCAAAGGCAGGCAAGACCTATCGCGGCATCACCTACCGTATGCTTCCCGATGAGGAGCAGGAACACCAGCTCCATGGGATATGCGGGGCCTGCCGCTTCGTCTGGAATTTCTTCCTGGCAAAGAATCAGGCGCAGGTTGCCACCGCGAAAGAGAATGGTACTGCCATGCCTTCGACCGACTGGCGGACCCTCTTTACGGAATTCACACAATTGCGCAACGATCCAGAGTATGCATGGCTGAAGGAATACTCTTCTCATTGTGTTCGCCACACGCTAAAACATCTGTCCCAGGCTTTCAAGAACTTCTTTGATAGCCCGGCCAGCAGGCCCCGGTTCAAGGCCAAGCACAAAACGACTCCCTCCTTCACGATTCCCGATAAAGTCAGGATTGCGGCCGGGAAGATTCACATCCCCAAAGTCGGGAAGGTGCGGCTCCGTCGACGGGGAGAGAATCCGTATCCCGATGGCATCCCGAAACAGGCCCGCGTCTACAAGCAGGGGAAGAACTGGTATGTGTCGGTGACCTATGAGATTGACGAGCCGGTGCGGGTGGACAATGGAGTGGTTGCCGGGATTGACCGGAATGCCAGTGGCATGATCGCGGTGGCCTACTCGGATGACACGCCGGACGAGGTGCTGGATCATCCCACCAACCCGGTCTATGAGACCAGGAGAAAGCGCAAGCAGCGGAAGCTGGCCGGGCAACTGGACCGGCAGGAGAAGGATGGACGCACAGAAAGGTCAAACCGGGCAAAGAAAACGCAAGAGCAGATTGTCAAGCTCAGCAGAAAAGAAGCGAACTGCCGACACAACCGCAATCATCAGAACAGTGCCCGGATTGCGGAGAAGGCATCCACGGTGAAAGTGGAGAAGCTGTCCATCAAGGGAATGACCGGGTCTGCCGGGGGAACGATAGAGAATCCGGGGACGAATGTCCGGCAGAAAACGGGACTCAACCGGGTTTTGCTGGAAGGAGCTCCTGCCCAGCTGGTACAGATGCTGGGGTACAAGTGCGTTTTCGTTCTCTATGTGATGGCAGCGTACACCAGCCAGACCTGCAGTCTGTGCGGACATGTAGACAAGAACAACCGGGCCACATTGCGCAAGTTTGTGTGCCTGGGCTGTGGCTATGAAGAACACGCGGATCTGAATGCGGCCGCGAACATCTTGCGGGCCCCAGGGCATGGGGCATCTGGACGTGCGAGGGGCGTTCCCGGTGGGGACCCCGATGACCCGTCAAGTGTACGTGTACCGGTCCCATCATGAGATGGGCCCTCACGTATATAAGCCCCTTTTTTCCACCCTTGACCATACGAAGCGGAGAGGTTGCATGTTTGTTGAAATCTACTCTCAGCCGTGTTGCAGGGATTGACATAAGCTCTCCGCTAATTGTGATGCCTTTCACTGCATCATGCCACTTCCGCCCTAAGGAATCGCGCATGTCATCACTGTTCCAAAGGGACATAGCATTGATTTTGGCGGTCTGCCATCCATGCAACGCAGCCAGTTTGCGGCAGTGATCCAGTAACGCAGTCTTTCCTGCACCAGGCGGTGCTTGTATCAGGAATGTAGTCCCCCCACCCTCCTTCCTCTTTACCGCATTTTTCAACTGATACTTAAAACTGTCCTGGATCTTGTGCCGTCCCAGGAAGTATTTGGCTGGGCCTCTCTCATTAGGCAGTTCAGGATACGTCATTGGAGAAGCATTAGTCCACTACCCCGCTTACTCCGAGATGGAAAACAGGTTTCTGTGGCCATTCACGCATACAAGCCCCTCTTCTGCTATTCTGGGATTGCCGTACAATACGCTTCATATTCCCGAATATATCCTCCCGAATGCCCGCAATCAGATACTTTCCCCTTCTATGAACCTCTTTTCGCCGTGCTTGCAAATGTCCCGAGGTTCGGACATGACTGATCACATTCACATCTGACAAATCTCGAGGCGATCCAGAATTTCTAGGGAATGTCAATATCTTTCCTTTTTATGCTTCTCCGGTCGTGGACGGCCATGTAGCCATCTCCAGAATACGAGTATTTTCCGAATCTCCTCTCATCATTTTATTCAGTTCATCCTGGACGGCTTCGGAGCCTGTAACCATTTCCACGATGTAGAGACACAGCCAGTCTGCTTCAACAGCAAGATCGTCCGAATCCATCTTCCCCATATCATATGTGATGGAGATGCTCCCGCCCCCATTCGTGATCTCCAGGTTCACAGTGATCTTCTCTTTTCGGCGGATGGCTTCAAGTAGCAGCAACTCCGCCTTGGTCGCAATGGCCGTACAGGAGCTGACAACGCGCGCTGCACACAGACTCCTGGACTTTACCTTGGTTTTATGCATCTCCGCGGGGTACATCACCCACATTTTTCGGATTACGGCATCACGGAGTGCTCCACAAAACTCTTCGGTCAGCATGGGATCATCTGTCATGGGGCCTCAGGCTTTTGCAGGTGTAGAGTTCCAGGGAGTCGGGATATTCGGGAGATCTGCCCTGCCCTCCATGATCCTCCGAAGCTCATCCAGTACAACTTCAGTCTCTGTCAGCATCTCCACGGCAAACAGGGTGAGCCATGGAGCCTCGCGAAGAATTTCGTCGTCTTCCATCTCCGCCATATTATAGACAAGGGTAACTGCCCTGCCCTCTCCCATTTGGATATTTATGGGAATAATGTCTCTGTTCTCAATCGCATTGCGGAGTATCCCCCGCACTGCGGCAGACAAGGTGGAACAGGCGGTCATAATCCACAACCCAACATCACTTTCTCCGATGGGGTGGAATGTTGTCATCCGCTCAGGGAACAGAATACACATCTTTCGGACAACAGCACCCCGAAGTGCATTCATAAACACTTCATCATCAAACACATCTTGCGGTTCCTGATCTGGATCTGGCATCCTGTTTTCTGTTGCTGGGCTGACAATAAATCGTGTACTCTCTGCCTCCTGCTATCGTTCCATCTCTGGTCCGCCGGGCCTTTGCCGGATCTCATGCAGAAAATGGGAAATTTGAGGGCATGATCATACCTGTTTCCCGCCCTCTCACAGCCTTCTGCATCCTTTCCTCGCATGGGAGCTACTGTACCGAGACACATGCCTTATCCGTCACTTCTCTGGGACCTGTCATATTGAGATTTCCCATGCTCCCCAACTGGAGCGATCATGCGCAACAACTCGCATTGCTGATCACCAAAACAATGCCTTCAATAGAACCTTTGTGGGCCATTTCCTGCATGAAGTTTGACCAGATGGCTGGTATGTACAGTGTCTCGTCCCCTGCCATTTCTTCCATGACAACAAATGCACGCATCAGAACGAAAGAGGAGCTATGATGCAGACCACGGAATCCATCCCTTTCCCTGATGCCCAAAATCGAAGATATCTGGATGCAACAGCTCGGACAGAATTTCTGCCGATTCCACAACTCTCGGGCCGGGGCGATTGAAGTACTGGTTACCATCCGTTATGTAAACACGCCCATTCCTTACCGCAGGCAGATCACACCATCCTGGACTTGAGGTGAGTGGCTCCATTTCCCGAAGGCAGCGATCAATGCCAAAACCGCAGGGCATGACTGCGATCACCTCAGGTTCTGCCATGAGAAGATCCTCCATTGAAAAGTATCCTGAATGTTTCCCGGGCTCACTAAACAGGTTGATGCCTCCGGCACACTCCACAAGATTGGGCACCCAGTTGGCTGCAATCATCATCGGATCCGTCCATTCAATGCAAGCGACAGCAGGCTTGTCTGCCAGTTCACATGTCCGATTACGAAGAGCAGAAAGCCGATCTTGGAGGCTTCTGACAAGATTCTCTCCGTTTTCCGGGGCTCCCAGAGCCTTCGCAACATCCTGAATATCTGTCCAAACATCCTCAAGCGACATTGGCTCCAGAGACACAATCCTGGGGGCAGAGCTGACAAGTCTGCACACAGCTTCTTCTACATCCCTGAGGCTCACAGCGCAGACATCACACTGCGTCTGCGTGATAATCACACTCGGGGAAAGGCTGTCCAGCAGATCTGAATCAACTTTATATACAGACAAGCCCTCGCTGACAATGGTTCGCACCTGATTGTCAATTTCGGCACTGGACACCTCTGTCATCACCTTGGAAGATGAACATACTGGAAGATGCCTGGTGGTGCCTGGATAATCACATTCATGGGATTTGCCAACAAGGCTGGATTCAAACCCCAGAGCACATACGATTTCCGTAGCACTTGCGATCAGGGATACGATACGGTGACTCATATTCCGTATTTCCAATCCAAAATTTCAATTTTGCTGCCGCCATTCAGAATAAGAGATGATCCCCCATGAAGAGTATCCTCTCAAATCCATGAAGGTTCTCTGACATCCTGACACACAGGCAAGCCAAAACTGAATGCCGTGTGTGATCTTTGTTCATCTCCTGGGTGGAGAGAACCCTCTGGCAAGCCAGAACTGTGTTCATACCCCGAAAATACTCATTCTTCTTCGATATCTCTATATTCAGATGCCAGTCGGTACCACTTGGCCGCCTCTTCAGCATCTTTCTGTACACCCGAGCCACGAGAGTAAGCATTTCCCAAAGCGCGCTGCGAATCAGAATCTCCCTGCTCCGCAGCAAGCCTGTACCATTTGACCGCCTCCACAGCATCTTTCTGTACACCGAAGCCATGAAGATACGCGTCCCCGAGAAGATTCTGTGCAAAGACATCTCCCTGTTCCGCCTGTTCCGTAGCCAGTATGCACCATTTGGCAGACTCTTTCATGTCCTTCTCTACACCCATACCGGTTGCATACACACTCGCCATACTGAGTTGTGCAAAGACATGTCCCTGCTCTGCCGCCAGTTGATACCACTTCACGGCTTCTGCCTCATTCTTTGAGACACCCGCCCCGCCGGCATACGCACGGGCCAGACTGAACTGTGCACCTGCATGTCCCTGCTCTGCCGCCAACCTGTACCATTTCACAGCTTCCTCCGCATCTTCCTGAACTCCTTCACCATCGGCGTATGCATCTCCAAGCATACCCTGTGCGGGGCTGCATCCCTGTTCCGCGGCAAGTCGGTACCACTTGACGGCCTCCTCCGCATCTTCATGAACTCCTTCACCATCGGCGTAAGCGTAGCCCATACTGAGCTGTGCATCTGCATTTCCCTGCTCTGCCGCCAACCTGTACCATTTCACAGCCTCCTCCGCATCTTTCTGCACACCTTCCCCGAAGGCGTATGCATGGCCCAAACTGAGCTGTGAATCCGCATTTCCCTGTTCCGCCGCCAACCTGTACCATTTCACAGCCTCCTCCGCATCTTTCTGAACTCCTATACCAAGCGCGTATGCATCTCCAAGCATATCCTGTGCGGGGCTGCATCCCTGTTCCGCGGTAAGTCGGTACCACTTGACGGCCTCCTCTGCATCTTCCTGAACTCCTTTACCATCGGCGTAAGCGTAGCCCATACTGAGCTGTGCATCTGCACTTCCCTGTTCTGCTGCCAGGCGGTACCATTTCACAGCTTCCTCCGCATCCTCCTGTACCCCCTCCCCGAGGGCGTACATATTTCCAAGCATCTCCTGTGCCCCTTCATGTCCCTGCTCTGCTGCTAGGCGGTACCACTTCACCGCCTCCTCCGCATTTTTCTGAACACCCTCACCGCTGATATAGGCATCCCCCAAGCCGATCTGTGCAGGCGCATATTCCTGATCAGCGGCCAACCGATACAATCTGACAGCTTCTTCCTCATCTTTCTCTACGCCCATGCCACCAGCATACATGTCTCCAAGCATGGATTGTGCACCACTATATCCCTGCTTCGCACCCAGCTGATACCACTTAACGGCCTCTTCCTCATCTTTCTCCACACCTTCCCCATGTTGATAGGCTTGTCCCAAACTGGCTTGTGCAGGGGCAAGCCCATGCTCAGCAGCCAGCCGATAGTATTTTGCGGCTTCTTCAGCATCTTTCTGTACACCTTCCCCATACTGATAGGCTTGCCCCAGAAAAAATTGTGCCGGGGGATAGTCCTGTTCGGCAGCCAAACTGTACCACTTGAAGGACTCCTCCATATCCTGTGGTATCAATTCACCATGCATATAAGCATTCCCTAGACTGAACTGTGCTGGAGGATATCCCTGTTCGGCAGCCAGTCTGTACCATTGAATGGCCTTCTCCGCACTTTTTGACACACCTTTGCCAACTGAGTATGCATGCCCTAACCTGGTTTGTGCATTAGCATCCCCTTGATCTGCCGCGAGTTGATACCACTTGATGGCTTCGTGGACATCCTCTCTGATACCCTTACCACTCTCATAAGCATACCCCAAGTTGTTCTGTGCCCAAGGATATCCCTGCTCGGCAGCCAGCCGAAACCATTTGACACCCTCCTCCGCGCTCTCTGTCACCCCCTCGCCATTGAAGTACATATCTCCCAGATTGTTCTGTGCCTCCGGGTCTCCCTGTTCGGCGGCCAGTCGGTACCACTTGATGGCTTCTTTTGGATTCTCGGGTACGCCCCTGCCACTGTAATACGCATTTCCTAGGTTAATCTGAGCTGGCGAATACCCCTGTTCAGCGGCCAGTCGGTACCATCTGATGGCCTCTTTGAAATCCTCTGAAACCCCCAGTCCAGTGGCATGCACGTACCCCAGGCTAAATTGTGCTGGCGCATATTTCTGCTCCGCGGCAGCACGATACCATGCAATCCCCTGTTTGACATCTTTCGCCACCCCCTCACCATACACGTATGCATCTCCAAGAACGTCCTGAGCACTGACATATCCCTGCTCCGCGGCCAGCCGGTACCATTTCACTGCCTCCTTAGCATTTTCTGGCACGCCTTCTCCGGTGAGGTACAGATTCCCCATGATGAACTGTGCCGGTGCAAAGCCCTGGTCTGCGGACAGTTGGTACCACTTGACGGCTTCCTTCATATTCTTTCGTACTCCCTGACCATAGGCATATGCATGTCCGAGGTAGTATTGTGCCGGCGGGTATTCCTGATCAGCCGCGAGGCGATACCATTTGAAGGCCTCCCGAATATTCTCTGGCACACCTGTGCCAGTGACATACATATCTCCCAGAGCATCCTGCGCCTGCGGGAATCCCTGTTCTGCTGACAGTCGGAACCATTTGAGGGCCTCTCTGCTACTCTCCTGTACCCCCGTACCATGCAGATACATTCTCCCCAGATAAAACTGTGCTGCCGGGTCCTCCTGTTTAGCGGCCCTCCGAAACCACTTGAGAGCTTCCCTGACATTCTCTGGTCCTCCCTCCCCAGAATTGTACAGAACCTCTCCCAGAGCACCCTGCGCTGCGGGAAGTTCCTGTGCCGCTGCCAGACGGAGCCATTTGAGTCCTTCCTGGACATTCTCGCGCACTCCTTCAGCATACAGGTAGGTGATACCCAGATTATACTGTGCCAGGGGGTGCCCCTGATCGGCAGCCATTCGGTACCATTTGATCGCCTCACGCTGGTTCCCCCGCAAACCCTGACCAGTTGAGTACGCATACCCCAGTCCAAATTGTGCGTCCGCGCTTCCCCGTTTTGCCTCTCTGCGCAACACATCAATATCATGGTCCCTTGTAAGTATCTTCTCAAAATATTCCAAAGACGGATTCATAATTCCCGGGTCTGTTTAGGCAGTCAAATTTAAGCTATTCCGATAAATTGCTGGCATGGCAAATCCCAATTCATGGGCAAGAGGCTGCGATTGCCCGAGCTTCTGCAGAAGTCACGCAATCCGGCAATGGTTCTGAAAGTCGGGGGATCGCCTCATGCTCCTTTTCACACGAGATAACATCCGCATAAATGAATCCACTTCTGGTGACCACCTCGCCAGTTCTCACACGGATTGGACGGGAAAACATGGGACCTGCATGCACAAATGTATGGAATTCCCCATTCTCTCCGCATGGATCAACCGTAGATGGGAGGCTCTCCAGAAATGCAGCATCAAACTCCCGGCCCGAAAAGTCCGCCGACAGGTGTTTCGGATCAATGCAGGTGACCGTTGCGCGAACACCGGATGCGATCATAGTCTCCGCAAGCTCCCCTGTCGGCTTCTTCCAGAGCGGGAAAACAGGACAAAGTCCTGTCCCGCATAGGCGTTCAATCCGGTATTGGCGAATATCCTCCAGAAACAAGTCCCCAAACGCAATATACTGTACACCGCTGTCAAGGGCATCAGTCCAAATGCGTTCCATGGTACTCTCGTAGATTTTATTGGAACACGGCCAGGGAATTTTGACTTTGTGAAGCGGAATCCCCAGCCTGTCTGCCTGCGCTTCCAGCAAACTTTCCCGAACTCCGTGGACAGATACGCGAGCAAAATGTTCTGTTATCGTAGTGAAGATGCCCGCCACCTCAAATTTCCCCTCCTTTCTGAGTTCATGGAGGGCCCATGCGCTGTCTTTTCCAGTACTCCATGAAAGCCAGACTTTCTTCATGTTGCCATCATGCACCGTAATTCGGAGTTTTATACTTTCCTGAACGTTAAAAGTGAACCACCCTGACGAGATTTTCTTGTGTTGACTTTTCCTGATTTCAGCATCCAGCGCACCTCCAGGGGGAACAAGGGGACTTCTCACGATCAGTATCGGTAAAGACTGCGGCATGTCAATCCAGAAGCGGGCACAAAATACATACCCCTGTCAAAGCTGACTCTGCCAAACAATTCCAGTTTTCCTATCTTTTGTTTCAGCTGTCTGTGCTCCGCACTCTCTTGTGGACAGTACCACAAGTCTGTCATCTTTTTTCCTTTTGCCTGATAAGATCACCCATGAATCGGACATTTCTTTGCGTCGGACTTGCGCTTCTTCTGGCGTGCAACCCGCCTGAACAACCCAATGTCGTTATTATCATGGCAGATGACATGGGATACGGCGATCTTGGCAGCTACAATCCCAACTCAGGCATCTCAACCCCGCACATGGATGCCGTTGCCTCGCAGGGAATGCGGTTCACCGATGCACACTCCCCCTCTGCGGTCTGCACCCCGACGCGGTACGGGCTTCTCACCGGGCGGTACGCATGGCGAGTCCCTTCCCTGACCGCAGGGGTAACCGACGGCTATTCGCCTCTAGCCGTGGACACAAGCCAGACAACCGTCGCAGATATAATGTCCGAAGCCGGCTATCATACCGCTGTGATTGGCAAATGGCATCTGGGACTCGGAAACACGCAGCCCGTGAATTATGACGAGCCGCTTGCACCCGGCCCAAGAGCACTGGGATTTGATTATTTCTTTGGGATCCCCGCCTCTCTGGATATGGCCCCGTATGTATGGGTAGAAAATGAACGCCCCACTGCCCCGCCATCAGACCATTCGGACAGCCCCGTGGGCTGCTGCACAGGAGCCTTCTGGCGATCCGGTGCCATTGCACCTGACTTTTCCCATACAGAGGTCCTGCCCAAAATTGCCCGGCGAGTCTCCGACTATATCCATGCACAGGCGGAAACAGACTCCCCGTTCTTCCTGTATGTGCCTCTGGCGGCTCCGCATACACCATGGCTTCCCACAGAAAAATTCATCGGAAGCAGCAAAGCAGGGGAGTACGGAGACTTCATGGTCATGGTAGATGATGCCATTGGACAGATCGCCTCTGCACTGGAAAAGACCGATCAGATGGAAAACACACTTCTCATCATCACGAGTGATAACGGAGCATACTGGCCAGAATCGGTTTCTGAACGCTTTGAACATCAGCCCAATGACACATGGAGGGGGATGAAAGCAGACATCTACGAAGGGGGACACCGTGTTCCGCTGATCGCCAGATGGCCCGGAATGATCAAGGCAGGCTCTGTGACGGACGAGCTGTCCGTACATACCGACTTCTTTGCTACACTTGCCGAAATTGCACATACAGAGCACTCCGGGGAAGACAGCTTCAGCCTCCTGCCTGTTTTTCTGGGTGGATCAGGAACTCGGGAACAGGCAGTGCACCAGTCATTCCATGGCTTGCTTGCCCTCCGGCAAGGCTCCTGGAAACTGATTGACGGGCAGGGGTCTGGGGGATTTGACACTTCCATTCCTCCAGATGCACCTGTTGGACAACTGTATGACCTGGAAAAGGATCCGGCAGAAACAACAAACCTGTATGCCGCCAGACCCGACATCACTGCAAAACTAAAGGCAGCACTTGACTCCCTGCGTTCCCGGTAAGTAGCAGAGAGTGAGGGTTCCGCTACGACAGTGGCAGCAGCTGATGCTGCGCACTGTGGCTTACATTCAGATGCGAGCGTACCTGCTCCAGAAAGCTGTCTCCATACTTCGCCAGATAGTAGAGTGCGGGAAGTTCGCGCTCCTGAAAATTTCCGTTGGGATACAGTGCCTCCTTGCAGTACCCAATCTGCGACTGCAACTGCTGATGCCGTCGCTTCTCTGCCCGTTCCACACGCTGCTGCAATCTGGAAAGGGCCTTGTTCCACTGTGCATGTGTCGCCTCTGCGGTAGGCCCCAATGTTGTATCTATATCCGTCACCGCAGGCCGCAGCTCCCTGGCACAGACATCAAGTGCTGTCCTGGCTTCTTCAAATGCCTGCTGGAGTGCGGAGCCTTCCAGCACACGCCTGCGCATGATTTCCGGGAGATCGTCCTCCAGCTCAGACATGGTCAAGTCATGCCGCTCCAGAAGTTTTGCTACTCTCGGCTCAATGACCGTCAAACTTGCCCTTGGAAAAATAACAGGCATGGGACGCTCTGCCCAGGAATACAGAGGTTTTAACTGCGCAAAATATGCTACTTCTCCAGGCCCTGCTACATATGCTACTGTAGGAAGCAGAGAATCCTGTACCAGCGGGCGCATCACCACATTGGGACTCAAGCTGCATGGGGGAAGCTCAGGAATCCTGTCAAACGGAATCACTTCTCCGCTGTCTGTCCCTTGCAGGCTGTAGCCATCTGCCCCCGGATATAGTGCCTGCCGCTTCATATTACCAGACAGGAATATATTCCCAGGGCGGACACGAACCTGTGCATGATAATTCTCCGACAAGACATCGCTTGTCTCCTTCAAAGCAGTGTATGTTGTTTCGTACTCGCTGAGTTCACGCCTGAGCAAGGGGGCTGCCAGTTCTTTTATCCGGCAGTCCTCTGGATTCATCAGCACAATGGATTCTTCCCCCAGAAATGCTCTGAGTGTGCGGGCAAAAGCATCTGTAAAGGTTGTCCCCGGACGATAGGCAGAATAGTAGCTTGCCAGTATGTCATCCCGAAATTCCGTATCCGGCAGGCATTCGTGAAGTTGCGTGCGTACAGAATCAATGTCCGTAGTAAAGACTAGTGAGCCGACACTTCCCAGATTGCCTGTTTCTGGAGGTCTGTGTCCTTCGTACCATATCTTTTTTTCGATCAGGTTGAGCTGTCGCACCTCATCCAGATCATGATCCCCGCCTTCCAGCCAGAACACCGGAATCACAGGCCTTGTCAGCACCCCTGTCAGATGCTCGGACAGCCGGATGGCCGTCAGTGCCTTGTAGAGTGTATAGAGCGGTCCGCCAAAAATCCCGACCTGCTGGCCCGTAACGACGGCCAGAGAGGCGGGATCACGCAGACGCGAGGCAAGAGTTCCATTGTTCCAGCTGGCATTCTGTTCTTCCAGTACATCTGCCAGCACTTCCCGACTGACGGGACTCTCCGCCAGCTTTTGCACAACCATCTTGTAACTGCTGTCCTTGCGCCAGTCTCCTGCATAGAACGCGGCCAGACGGTCATAGTCCGCAGTATAGGTAGCAAAAAGCCGCGAGACACCCTTCATCCCCGCATAGGGAATCTGCGATTGTGTCATTTGGGGCTATCTGGTCAACCGAAAATCTTGTGCGATGTTAACTCTTTAGCTTGGCCAGAGCATCACGCACCCGTGCAGCTTCCTCATAATCTTCCTCTTCAATCGCGGATGCGAGCCTTCTTTTCAATTTCTCAACCGGGGAGGAATCCTGTTCTTCAACCTTTTTTTCCTGTACCTGGCGTTCCCCGCCATGTGCAGGAACTCCGGCCTCTTCAAGGATGGATTCTGATACAAGCATTGGGACATGCAAGCGAATGGCAACAGCGACCGCATCACTGGGACGAGTGTCCAGTGCACCATACTTCCCATTGTACTGGAATCGGATCTTGGCATGGAAAGTCCCTGCCTCCAGTTCGTCAATCAGAATATCCGAGACCTCTACGCCCGTGTGCTCCATCAGGTCGCACAAGAGATCGTGCGACATCGGCCGGGGCGGCTGTTTCTTGTCAAGCACTATCTGGATTGCTGTTGCTTCCCCTTCTCCAATGACGATGGCAAGTTTTCGTATTCCACCAACCTCTCCTAGCACCAGAACAAAGGCCCCCTCGCTTGCGGAAGTAGTTGTCAGACTGAAAATTTCAACCCGAACCAGTTCGTCCTGCATTTCCATTATAATTGCCCGAATACCGGGATGGCTGTGATAATGCACCTGTCAACGCCTGTACAAACATCCTGTTCTCGTCAGGTGTCCCCGTACTTACACGCAAGAAGCCTCTTAACTCTGGATATCCGCTCATATCACGCACCAGAACACCATGGACTGCGAGTGCCTCAAATATTTCTTTGCTCTCAGAGGGAGTCTGGAATGTAACAAAGTTTGCCTGTCCCTCAAGCACACGCACCCCTCTGATCTGCTTCAGTGCCTGCATCAGATTCCCCGTCTCGGAGCAGATCCGCTGTGTATGACTGCGAATCAGATCCCTGTGTCGCAGAATTTCTTTTACGGCACAGATACTGAAACGGTCCGTCATGAAGGGAGCACGAGCCTTCATGACCTCAGACATGAGATCTGGAACCCCGATCAGGTACCCAATACGCAACCCGGCCAAGCCAAATGCTTTGGAGAGTGTCCGAAGAAGAATAACATTCGGATAGTCTTCCAATACCGTGAGCAGACTGGGTTCGTCCGCAAACTCCGCATATGCTTCGTCAATCAACACAAGCCCCGGTGCAGCTTGTGCAATCATCTTAATCTCTTCAAGGGGAACGACCAGTCCGGTTGGATTATTCGGACTCGTAATGACCACCATGGATGGATCCGTTCTGCGTATCGCTTCCAGAATGCCTTCTGTATCAAATGCAAGGGTGTCAAGAGGAGCGACGGAAATAATCTTTCCTCCATACACACCGGCAATGCGCTCATAAAAGGAGAACATTGGACGGGGAAGTACTACCCTGCTGCGAGGAGCGATGAAAGCAAGCCCAAGAGTATATGTCAGCTCATTCGCACCATTGCCAATAATGATCCCCCGCTCATCCCAGCCTGTATAGTCCGCAAGAAGTTCTGCCAGATCATCGGGCTGCTCCGCAGGATACCGATGAAATGCGATCCTTTGCCAGGATGCAAGGATTGCCTCCCGGAGCTCAGCAGGCACATCAAACGGACTCTCATTCTGATTGAGCTTTGCTGTGATCTGTCCAGGAGGCACCCCAACCTTGTATGGATGCTGCCTCTGAACTTCACTTCTGACCCGGGAGAGTGCACGGTTCACGATTGACATCAACGGTCTGTCCGAACTTTTATGCTGTTTGCATGTGCATCAAGTCCTTCGCTGCTGGCCATAAGAGCGATCTCATCTGCAACCAGATGCAGCCGTCGTTTGCTGTAGCCAATCACACTCTGATGCCGCACGAAGTCATCTACCCCAAGAGCAGAGGCAAATCTTGCTGCCCCTCCCGTCGGCAGCACATGGTTTGGGCCCGCATAGTAATCTCCAACCGGCTCAGGAGACCACGGACCAACAAATACCGCCCCCGCATGTCGAATCCGCTCCAGAATCACCCAAGGATCTTCTGCCATAAGCTCCAGATGCTCCGGGGCGATGGTATTCACCATATCCACTGCCTCATCCATGGTAGATGTGACTATCGCAGCACCATGCTCCCGGAGTGCTGCACCCGCAATCTCTCCACGCTGGATCCGTGGAAGCAGTTTTTCCAGCTCTTGGCATACGTTCTTTGCCATCTCCTCATCAGGGGTTACCAGTATGGCAGAGGCCATAACATCATGTTCGGCTTGTGCCATCAGATCATATGCAATCCAGTCCGGTCTGGATGTTGAATCGGCAAGAACCACCAGCTCGCTCGGACCTGCCAGGCTGTCAATATCCACATGACCGAATACCTGTTTCTTGGCTGCGGTTACCCATGCATTGCCGGGCCCCACAATCTTGTCCACCCGCGGGATTGATTCCGTTCCGAATGCGAACGCTGCAATGGACTGTGCTCCCCCGACAGCGTACACATGCTGAACCCCCAGCATATGTGCAGCTGCCATAATTTCCTGGCGAGGTTGTCCGGTAGACGGATCTGGAGGGCTGGCAAGGTACAGACGGTGTACCCCTGCTACCTGCGCAGGAATTGCCGTCATCAGAACACTGGACGGATAGGCAGCCGTCCCTCCAGGCACATACAGGCCTGCCGAATCCACGGGAAGTACTCGCTGTCCCAGACGCACGCCATCCCCATCATCTGCGTACCAGCTCTGCCGGCACTGCTTCATATGGAAGCTGCGTATGTTTTCCGCCGCGTTCTTGAATGCGTGTCTCCAGTCTGGTCTGGACGCGTTCCATGCTGCCTCCAGCGACGAGGCAGAGACCTCAATGGATGCAGGGCTTACTGCGTCAAACTCGCTCGTGTACTCAAGCAGGGCCTGGTCACCATCTTTGGCTACCCTGCCGACTATCACTGCCACCTGCGCCTCCAGATCCGCATCAAGACTGATCGGCTTTCGCTTCCACTGATCTGGAGCGATCAGGCGGATCATGGCACACGGAGGCTACCTACCGGTCCTCTTCGTCCCTTTCCGGGAAATCAACCGACGGATAGCCATAAAACTCGTAATCCGGCAGACGCTCTGTCCGAACATCCTCCATTGCCTCATACAAGCCTTTCATAAACTTGGCAAAGTCTTCCTTGTACACAAATATTCTGTGCTTCTTGTGCTTCTCCGGGTGCTGGTCGGAAGCACGCTGGCTCTCGGTGATGACAATGAAAAAGTCTTCCCCTGATCGGGTCGTTTTGACATCAAAGAAGTATGTACGCCGCCCCGCAGGGACTCTCCTTGAGAATACTTCGTCGCGATACCGGGATCCTTGCCCTGAATGCGGCACATCATCCCAATCGCCACCGTCATGTGTATATTCGTCGTTCATGCGCTGCAATTTGGTTTTGTGATAAAGAATTGTCTGGTTAAGGTTAAACTGGGAGACCGTATAGCTGAGTTCCCATAAATTGTCGCCACGGCAGTCCCGATTTTGTTGGCAAGCCGCCATGAACCTCTGTGGCCTGCCTCACTGCATGCTCCGGTTCCGAGGGCAACAGGCAAGAGGTCCAACTGCACAGGATACCCCATGTTCCGCTAGTGTTCCATCCGACACAAGACCAGTAACAGGATGTCCAACTGCACAGAATACTCCGGGTTCCCGCAGGTACTCACACATACCAATTTCCATAGAGCCTCCTGCAAAAATCCCGTATGACGAAGAAATATCGCTCTGAGAGTGCTTGCAGGCACATTGGGCAAGGTACACCAGATGTTTTTGCAAGAGCCTCCATAGTCTTTCCTGTCATTACGACGGTGCCTGATCCAGTGCCGCCGCAAGAAAATTCATCAGGTTTGTGTGTGCACTCGATGCTGCATGAAGCACATCCTCGTGACATAGTTCCCGCTTTTGCAGCCCGGCCGCACGATTTGTAATGACAGCAGCGGCAAGTACATGCATGTCCATGGCAGATGCCTCCAGTGCTTCCGGCACCAGACTCATGCCGACTGCGTCGCCGCCTCTGCGCCCAAGTGCGACAATCTCTGCAGGGGTTTCATAACTCGGCCCCATAATCCATACAAACACGCCACATGAAATTGGCAAGCCATCGGAAACAGCAAGTACACGCTCCCTCCAGAGCGTATCATACACGGTCCCTCTTATTCTGGTTGCCGGTAATGATTGTGCACAGACATGATCTTTGACCAGCATAATGCTTCCGGGATCCAACTGCTCGCAGATTCCCCCCGCTGCACTGATGAAGATGATTTTCCTGATTCCCAGTTCGTGCACCAGGCGTACCTGAAAGGTAACATCTTCAAAGGAAATCCCCTCATAATAGTGAATTCGCCCCTGCATCAGGAGAATCTCGTGTCTCCCCATAAGCCCGGCTGAAATGCACCCTGAATGTCCATCTACCGTAGGTATCGCAGCACCGGGAATTTCCGAGGGCCCGAACTTCCAGTGGACGGTGTCCAGTTCCACGCCAAACCCGGATCCCAGAATAATTGCAACAGAAGGCTGAATCTTTCCGAGCCGGTCGGATAACAGCTTATGCGCCTCGTTTGCTGACCTCATTCCGGTTCAGTACTTCCTGAACAGATTCTTTTGCCGTACCATAGTCATAGCCTCGTCTGACCAGATAATGAATCAGTTTCTTTTTTCGTTCCGGCAATGTTCCCTGCACCCTTCCCAGATATCGCTCCGCCAGCTGGCTGGCACAGGCAACGAAGGTATCCGGATCAGCACAGGCAGCAACTGCTCTGGAGATGTACTCCTGCGAGATTCCATCCACAGTCAGCTCTTGACGAATCCGTTCTGGTCCATAGCCTTTGTTTTTGAATCGGGCCCTGGCATACTCCATGGCATATTTATAATCGTCAATATACCCCATATCGTCAAGATTCTGAATGATGCGAGTGATTTCCTGACTCGAATACCCGCCTTGCCGCAGACGCTCGCGCAGCTGGTGTTCACTTCTTGCGGCATATGCCAGATACTGCAGGGCGGTGGACTGGCCCCGCCGTACTCTCTCCACATCAAGCAGGGCATTTAATTGTGCTTCATCAAGCTCCTTGCCCACATGCAGTTCATTTTCCAGAACCAGATCTGTCCAGATCCCGAAGGCAAACTCTCCGTCAATGAACACGGATGTCCGGGCATGATTTTTTACCTGCTGTTTTAATGCTGTGATCTTGCCCGGTTTCGGCAGGCTGTCCTCTGTGCTCTTCATCACGGAATCTCTATCGTAAGCGTGTCTATTGCGAGTCCAGCAAAAATTCCCGCTCCTCCCAAAATATTTGATGGCGGCTCGCGCTCGCCGGGATTGGATCTTCCAGAAACGAAACTGGCGTATGCCTGTGTACTGCGAACAAGGCTGATTCGCAACTTGTGCGCAGGTACCTGATCGGTTGTACTCTTCACCGGGACTGCATATGCGCCAGACCAGGATCGCTGGCTGACTCTGACGAATGGAATGTCTGTTTCGGGCTGGATCACTTCTGGACTCAGAAAATAATTGTTCAGCCTCTGGTTCTGCCCCAAATTCGGACGCAGCTGCGTTCGCATCCACCAGTCATTATCTCCGATTCCGCCCGTCCAGTACAGGGTGGCTTCTACGAGATACACCAGTTCTTCCCGTGCACCAGTGCCAAAAGACTCCATTCCCAAAGAATCTGCCGAAAATGGATCAATGAATACGGAACCCAGGGAAAGCCCTAGCACCGGCGCATCCGAAATCGAAATCTTCGCACTGTCAAGAGAAACTGGAGGGGGGATCTGACTCTCTGCCGTGACCGTCTGATTGTCCCAGTGTACCTTGAGTCCCAGTTCTGCCCCCGGAACTGCAGTCACGGGCTCCATCGGCTTGTACTTTCCGGCATCCTGCATTGAATAGGCAATCCGCATATCCTGCATCCTGAGTTCCAGTTGTGCATCTGTAGCGGCAGTAGACAGATCCAGAGGATAGGGTTCACGCAGGGAAGCGGTTCGTCGCAGGACAATTTCTGGCAGCGGCTGTTCTGCGGTCACGAACGCCTCTACAACAAGCAGGGAAGGGGTGTCTGGCTGGACGGCATCACACCCTCCCAGAACCGCCAGTACAAGTACGAGAGAACGCCGCCGCATGCCTAGAACCGGGTTGTGATTTCGAGCAGCGGGTACGCAGGAAACCCGTATCTCGGTGTCATTGAAACGCGCTCTGGTGTAGCAGGATCAAAGATCTGACCAATCACATTCCTGCGAAATGTGAGGTTGTTTATTTCCAGTTTGATTTGCGTGGAAACTGTCCCGATCCTGAACCGATACGCCCCCTGCAGTCCATAATTCACATACGCAGGAAGCCGGCCATTATTGATTCTGGGAAAATGCAGAAACCATTCCGGCTCCTCGGACAGTGGATCTCCTACGGCATAACGCGCTTCTGGAACCGTGATCGGATATCCGCTCCGCCACTGCCCGCTGACTCCATACACCCAGCTTCTTGTGGTTCGCTGCACGGCAATCTGCAGTCGTTGCGGCACATCATAGCGAGCAGGACGAAACTGCGTCTCGCCCAGTTCAGGGGCCCGACTTCGAGATCGGCCGGCAGCATAGCTCATCCATACAATAGAAGAACCGCGATCATACTGCAAGTTCACTTCCAGTCCGTACCCGAGTGCCTCTCCCCGCACATACTGCCCCAGAATTGCTCCGAGTCCGATTCCTGGCCCCAGCAACCCATCCTTTGTCTGCTCTTCATTGCGCGGGAGCAAAAGTCCATAGGTTACATGGGTATACACATCAATGTCTGCCGTAAAGAAACTTCCCAGCAGTGTGCTTGCCCCCAGAGATGCATGGTAACTGTAGGATGGAGATACAGAGCGACTGGCAGGAACCCAGCGATAGGAAATCAAATCATACAACACGGAATACCGGTCACGTACCTGATGCAGATACTGGACATTCAGTCCCGCCGCCATCCGCAAAATTGTGTGATCCAGATCATAGCGAATCCCGAGACGAGGTCCCAGCCGCAGTCCGTTGCTGTTTCGAAGCTGACTGAGCCGAATCCCTGGCTGTATCTGTAATCTGGGAGCTGGCTTCCAGGTGTCCTGGGCGTAGAGTACGATTTCTGTATTGTCGTGTGCACTGGCTTCATCTACACTTTCGGAGATCGTATTTGTCTGCAGGATCAATGCATCCAGCTCACTGGAAAAGCTCCGCTGTACAATCGAAATTCCTGCCCGAATATGATGCGTAAGCGACCGATAATAGTCAATGTCCAGTTTGGCCCCTACATCCAGGATTTCCACGCTATACTTCGAATTGACGGACGAGGTGGTCGCAGGACGAATGAAGATGCGTTCATGTGCACGATAGGAGGTCCCGTAGGCTGTCACGGTTAAAAAGACGCGGTCGGTGTGCAGATACTGATAGCGGGCACTGATCAGGCGATTGCTCCACCGTGTATCAAATTCAAACATCAGGTTTGAAGGGCGCAGCCAGCTTCTGAGCGGAAGTATGGAGCTGCTTGCGTCTGCCAGAGTCAAATTCACGGGCAACCGGACATCCAGATCATCTGCACTTCCGTAGACCCCCAGGGTGACCCGCTGTTTGCTTGATGGCCGCCAGGCCAATTTTGTACTCAGGTCATAGAGATATACACCTGTACGCATCGTATCGCGCATGCCTCCATCATTGACCGGATGTTTGCGTCCGATGATTCGATCCAGATAAGATCTGCGACCGGAAACCATGAACGAGAGTTTTTCCGTAATCGGACCTTCCATAAACATTCGTGCACTCAAAAGGCCGATTCCTGCCATCCCGGTAATGCGGTCCAGTGTCCCGTCCTTTAGTTCTGCATCCAGTACAGCAGACAGGCGGCCTCCATGCTCTGCCGGAAAGCTGCCACGATACAGGCGCACATCCTTGAAGGCCTCCGTCTGATAGATGGAGAGAAATCCGCCCACATGCCACATGTGGTATACCGGAGCTCCATCAATCAAGTACTGAATCTGATCCGGCTCTCCTCCCCGCACAACCAGTCCTCCCTGACTTGTGCGTACCTTCTGGACACTTGGAAACCAGCGAAGGGATTGCAGCAGGTCTGCCTCTCCAGGAAATCCTGGCAGCCTTCCGACTCTGTCAACAGGAATCTGGCGTACACCCGGCTCAACCTCGTACGGATCACGGCGATCTGAGCTGACGATAACCGTCTGTGACTCCAGCGTATGACGCTGAAGGCGGATCTGGGCTGGCTGTGAAGAAACCTCCAGGAGCGTATCCCGTGTTGCATAGCCTAGGAAGGAAATTTTCGCCTGATACTGCCCCGTCGGCAAAGAAGGGATGGCATAGTACCCCGCCTCGTTCGTGGCTGCACCTATGAATAGCCCGGACAGGTATACATGTGCGCCCGGCAATGTCTCTTCGGACAATGCGTCTGTCACAAATCCGTGCAGTGATCCCAGTCTGTTTTTCTCGGAATCCTGAGATTCGTCCCTGTTTGCTTCAACAACCACATACTGCCGTCTTCGGAGTCGAACCGCCCGCAGATTCTGATCTGACAGGATACAGGCGAGAGCAACATCCATATCTCCCCCCTGATACCTGCATGTGGTCTGCCGCCCTTCCACCCGACGCTGAACATACACGAGATCAATACGATGTTCCGCTGCAAAGGCATCCAGGGCGTGTGGAAGAGATTCTGCATCTACATCCACCGAGATCACCTGTGCATTGGCACCGACTCCAGGGTTGATGATTATGGCACTGTGGGCAAGAAAGAGCCAGAGAAATACTGTCCGAAAAGACCAGCCCAGAGGTGTAGTGTACATTTACCGCACATTACCCTTCACGGCAAACCAGTGTTCCGAAAACGGGTTCTGCTACAAGCGGATGGAATAATATATTTTCCCTTGATTTAACCTCCACGCAGCTATGAACCCACAGTCCAGAACAGACCATCAGCTCTTCCTCACAAGTCTGGAGCACCCCGATATGTCATTGCATATCGGGGTGCTCCGCCAGGCACTTACACAGCCTTCTCGGCTATTGTCCTACTTCACCAGCGTCATCCGTCCGGTCTTCACATGCCGGCTCTCCGCTCCCGCCGCTATGATCCGGTACAGATAGGTCCCGCTTGCCAGGCTGGCAGCATTCAGTTCCATGCTCTGGTTCGCCCCTGCCTCCATCTCCTGCGCCGGCAGTGTGATCACCCTCCGCCCCAGCATGTCTACAATCTGGATTTG
Organism: Rhodothermales bacterium; assembly: GCA_965203305.1. GTDB lineage: Bacteria > Bacteroidota > Rhodothermia > Rhodothermales > Bin80 > Bin80. Next base: position 2,409,179 of record OZ241874.1, read on the forward strand.
TACCTGCGCACTCTCTGGCAGGTCAAACTGGATTCTTGTGCTCGGATTGAACGGATTCGGATAGTTGCCATGCAGCGCAAACTCCGTTGGAAGCTCTGCGCTCTCCTCCACCCCGGTCACCGTCTGTACCGGGACGATCTCCCCGTCCTTGTCCACTCCCAAGATCGTCAGATCCCGCTTCGTCCCCGACAGGTTCAGCACCAGCGTCTGCCCTCCGTACCCGTACAGGTCCAGCTCGTAGAACTCTTCTACCTCTCCATCCGTGGACTTCACCTGCATGACCTGCACCGACGGATCCAGTGTGATGTATCTTCGGGTGGCCTCATCCAGCATCAGGTTTCCCGCCAGGGTCATCACGGGCATCATGGGATCGGTCGAATCCATCACCTGCACCTGTGCTGGTCCGAGATTCGCCGATCCATGCACCAGCCGCACCTCTGCCTTGGTGGCGACCGACGAAGTCATCCGCATGTCCAGCACCATCAGCTTTGGATCCGCCAGTCTTCCGTGTACAATCACGGCATAATTTCTGCCGTGCGTCAGCGATACCGTATCCGTGATTGCCTGTGCTGCCGGAGCTCCCACCGGCTGAATCGTCACATCCTGCGTTCCTGCTCCTACGGGACGATAGGCGGTCGCTGTCCGGAATCGCAGATTGTTACTGATGCGCACCTCCCCCAGATCTATTTCCATCGGAGCCGATCCGGGTGCAGGCACATTATGGATGAACTGGACCATCGCCCGTCCCCCGCTCAGATCTGCCTGGTCAATCGGATTCTCACTCCCGTCCGCCGCAATCCCGAAGATCGCACAACTCCCCAAGCCAATCCCTTCCTGCGTCAGGTTCACCACTCCATTGAGATATCCGTTCACGGCAAACGATTCCGCATCCGCTTGTGCGGGAACCCGTCCCGCCAGCTTCGGATTTTTCCAGCTGCAGTCCCACTGCACGAGCCGAAGCCCCGTGATGTCCGTCACATTCTGGATCCCGTCGGCGACCACCCGAAGGTTCGTATTCGTTGGCAACTCCTCCCCCAGATCCACCTTCCAGAAGATCGGGGCATACACATCCAGCGTCAGGTTACCTCCCGCCGCCGGAACCGTAAGGTTCTGCCATGCCGGCATGGCTCCCTCTGGCACCATGATCGGAGACACGGTCACGGCGGTGGTGTCATTCAGGTCGGAGGACAGCTGCAGGATCAGCGGACGGTAGTACGACAGGGTATCCTGATCCGTTTTATGGTCCATTCCCACCGGGAACAGATACCCCCCGCTCTTGAAGCCGTCTCCTGCGGTCCCCTGTAACAGGTGCCGAGTTACCGGACCCGTGACATACGACTGACGAGAGCCACGCAAGATCGTTGCCTTGCAGGCTTCATCCGTGTCCGCACCGCATTTCGACCCTTCCTGTGCCGACAGCCGACCACGCAGTTCCTGTTCCACCTGCACATTCTGCACCGTCCATGTGAACATGCTGTCCGCCGGCATGCTGTGAATTTTCCCCTGCCGGAGCGTCAGTGTGGCCATCTTCTGCTGCATGACATGACTCTTTAGCATCAATCCCCCTGGGTTGTGCACCACCACACTGTGCAGTGCCGTCGTATCCCCGGTCATCACCTCCTGCGACTCCTTGCCTGTGAATTCTATCTTCGCATTCAGCTTCCCCTTCTTCGCAAAGTGGAAGTCCCCGTGCACCACCAGCATTGGCATCGCACGCGCGGTCGTTTCCATCTCGTACCGATACGCATCCGCAGACACCCGAACATCCCCCAGCACCATCTTTGTCGTCATGGGATGCAGTTTCACTCCTGAAAGCTGCAGATTTGCACTGTCCTTTCTCCCTTTGTCCTGCGTGAAGTTCCCCTGGATCACCACCGCCCGTTTCACACTGTTGCTACTACGCTCGGTGTTCAGTCCCCCCGTGCCCCGAAGCGTCAGATCACCGCTAAACACAAGACTGTCTATGGTGAATGGAAAGATCGTCGCCGACTCCAGCAGGACATCCCCCTTGATGGTCATCTGTTTTCCGTTCGTGAACACACGCCCGTGCTTCGCCGACAGACTGTCTATCACCAGCACTTGACTCGTCTCCGAGGGATGCAGGATTTGCAGAGTTCCGTAGACATTGTTCGCGGGTCCACTCGCATTCGGGGTCTTGGTCCCGTCAAAGATCACCGTTCCCAACTTGCTGGCAGAACGGATACGGGTGTATTTGCTCCCTTTCGGCACATGCACAGCCCCGTTCAGGGTTCCGGGAAGCATCAGACTCACCTCGGGTAACGAGCCAAGTACCCGTCCATTTTGCTTCTTCGTATCCTCCGGGCCCAGTAGCAGCGTACCTGTTCCCAGATCCATCGCGGCCTCCTTGGCCACCGTTACCTGGGCCGTGTTTCCTATATATGCCCCACCGCTTACCCGCCCCAGTACCTGCAGATCGCCTCCTCCGGTCACCAGTTTACTCTTGCCGTTCACCGTCACCTTCCCATGGACCACCACATCCTGTCCCTTGGTATGCAATTCGCCTGCCGTGACCACGGTGCTGTAGCTGTCTACATTCGTGGCACTGTCACGATGCAGCGCAGAGGTGCCCACCATCAGCTCCCCGTCCACCATCAGCTTCCCCCTGGAGACCGTCAGTTTGCCCATCAGGGAGCGGTCACCTGTGACCATGATCTCCGCCTTCGCATGATCCACGATCACATCCCGCGGGTCAAACCATTCCAGCGCATCCGTCACCGTGTGGGGACCCGGGGTGACATACTTCAGAATGTACCGGTCATCCGTACTCGCCGTCGTTGCTTTATCGGTAGAAATACTTCCCGGATCATTCGTATCCTTTGCCAACATCCCGTTCTGTACCGTGATCTGCTCCGTCACATGCAAGGTCGAATCCGTCGTGCTCTCCACATCCATCAGTGACAGCGTGCCACTGCACAGTCCCAGGGTCTTCGTCTGAACCATCTCATCCAGTCGCAACTCTCCCCTGCCAATATGGATGGAAAGGGCATCCAGCATCGGGACCAGCGCAGCCTTCTTCACAAGATCCGTATTCCGATTGCCGTAGGTCAGGGTCTTGATCGTAGAGGCTTCGTCCAGCTCCCCGCTCAGCTCTCCCTGCAGAATCATCGACTCCGTCACCTTCACATCCTTGTTCGCCATCAGTTCCGCACCGGAACCCACATGCAGGGTTGTCACCGTCAGCGGACCTTTGCCCGGTTCCACCCGCAGATCCCCAAGCGTCATCAGCGCATCCAGCGTGAGTCCACTGGTGGCATCCCCGACCACAACACTTTCGGCGGCATCCGTCAGCACCAGGTGATTCCCGAACGTCAGTGAGATATCTTTCCCCGTGCACATCCCGTCTATGCTGGAGGTGGCCGGATGCGCCATCCCGATGCTCTTGCCCCCGGCAGCCAGATCACTCCCCACACGAAGGCTGTGCGCCGTCTTGCGGGCAGTGCCGCTGACCGTCTTTGCATGAGAGTCCAGGTAGACCCTGCCCTTGCCTCCAAAACTCACCGTATCCTCTATCACCAGACTCCCACCAACCGAAGACACCAGATGAATGTCTGCCTTGGCATCATCCCCCAGAAACGGAGCCAGAAAGAGGACCCGCGGGGCACACGAGGTCATGGTTTGATCCGAGGCATGCGAAGTGGTTTCTGAAATCTTGGTGGAGTGCACCGCCAGATCCCCTGCAATCGTCACCTCGCCTGCAAACTGCACCCCGGGAATCTGATGCGTTGCTCCTTCTTGAAAGTCCGGCCTTCTTTTTTCGATCAGATACTCACAAGTATACTTCTCACCCGATCCGATCGGACTGCCTGTCGGGTTATTGGAGGGGGCACCACGGCGAATACTGGTCGTGAGATTCCCTTCTCCGTAGTCTGTCGTGTTGGTATACGGGAGCCCGCCATCTCGCAAAATCATGTCTCCATGGATCGTTGCCGTCTTCTCAAATAAAATCCGGGAATCGTTCCACTGCGCCACATCCCCGTCCACAATCACATCCTCCCGGAAAATGAGATCCGTCGTCACCTTATGCTTGGTGAATACATCGTTTGCGAGACTTCCCGAGACTGTGACTGGCCCCACCCTCTTCAGGTTCACACAGACATTGCCCATCGCAATCACGAAGATTCCGGCCGGAATCGTTCCCGTGCCCTGAATGCGTTTGCAATTATTTTGACCCACCCCTCTGCTGGGCCAGTAACGATGACTCCGGAAGAAATTACTTAATACGTGCCCCCGATTGCCATCTCCACTAGCAAGATTCAACGCTGCCATCCGGACAGGGCGACTCGTCCCCTTCGTCACATCCTTAATTGCACCATCCACCGTGAGTCCATTCCTGACATAAACCACAAGATCAACATCGTCCAGGCTCAGAGTGGCCCCACGATGGACGGCGAGGCTATCCGTAATTCGGAACCTGCTTGCAGTTCCCTTCACAGTAAAGCTTTCTGTGACAACAAACTTGTGAAGTGCCGCGGTCTCTCCATCTGGAATCGTCAATGTCCCGGTAATTGCGATTCGTCCCTCCCTGGAAGCTTTTTCTGAAAATAAATTTTTACTCCTCGCCCCTGCCTCCAGCGTTATATCTTCAAACTGAACCTTTCCCTTGTCGTGGTAAACTCCAAATTGGCCTTCTGGGGCGATTTTTAGATTTCCTGTGAATATAAGGGTCCCTTCCACAGCAGACGCACTCCCCTCCGCATAGGTGCCAAAGTCAACATATTTGGCCAGCAAAGAGGTCGGGGCGGGAACCTGCACCGTGCCTCCCGCCCTCCGAACTCGAATAAAAACTCGGTCACGATTCGACAACTGCGCCCATGCACGGGACAAGGTGCACGGATTATTCCAGTCGCAAGCGTCGTCATCTGCACCATGGACTAGGTCTACATAGTAAGTCTCAGTAGTCTGTGCAAATGCACCGGGAACCACAAGAAGAAGAGCCAGAAGTGCCCCCCCCCATTTTTGCATAGTTTTCATATGTCTATATGGATTAAGGATTTAGGACATGATGATAAATGGCCAAAACCAACTCCCATTATACACATCAAACAGAGAATATGACTAAGCTCTCAGGTAGATTTTGCAAAAAACGGCACGGGCAGGAATCCGCTTCTAGTCAGAATTTGACGGTCCCCAAAATCTTTTTGCAAGAGGCGCAGTCCCATAACTACAAAACAGGGATCACATCTTTTCTGGGAGGAGAAATTGCCTCGGAGCCTGCAAGGTGAATGATGTCTCTGACAAGGTTCCGAGTCTGAAAAACGGGATCCAGCTGAAATACTCTGTTTATGGAGCGATTCGGAATGTATCCCCCCTCCTGAAAAATTGGGAATTATCCAGCAAAATCCGCAAGTGCGGGAACAGACTGTGCTCCGAAGCGTAGTCTGTTTTGACCAGTTACGACAGGAACCATGGACCCGCTTCGAAAATCCACAGACCGTGGAGCCACCCCCTACTTCCACGGGCGCACCCCCATACTGGGCAGTTTTGAGAACAGGCTGCGGGACGACAAAAAAAATAACGAAGGGACCATCTTCCTTGTGCAAGGGCCGCCGGGGATCGGCAAGTCGGCCCTGCTGGCCGAATGCTGGAAGAAGGCAAAGAGAAAGAAGTGGGAGGTCCGAAAACTTGTCGTCACGGCCCTGTGGGATCCAGACTCGATGGCGGAGTGTCTGGGGATGAAGAAGAAAGAGATCACCACAGAAAAAACCACCGGGGGTGGCGGGAAAGTGGAATACTTTGGGGCATCCCTCGAAGGGGGGCTATCACGAACGACAAAAAAAGCCACCCCGAAGGTCACCCCCAAGAGCCTGATCCAGAAAATAAAGGACCCGCTCCTCTTGATTCTGGACGAGGCCCAGCGTATGGGAGAAAGCAAAAATATCAATGGACCGTACAAAGACGAGGTCAGCGATCTTCTGACGGAGATTCACAATGGAGAGTTGGGCAAGCCCGTGATCCTGCTGGCTGGCGGGCTCGGCATGACATTTCAGGCATTGGAAGCACTGGGCATATCCCGGGTGGCAGAGGACTGCATGTTTGACATGGAACCCTTGGAGAAAGAGGAAGAACGGCAGGTGATCAAGAACTGGCTCAAAAGAGCAGGGAAAGCAAAGGGGGACACCACAGACTGGATTGATGCGATCACCACAGAGACATACCAGTGGCCGAGACATGTTGATTCCTACGCCCGGAATGCTGCTCTTCTCATCAAGGACAACCAAGGGCAGATGACGGAGGACATGTTGCGTTCCGTTATGGAAACAGGACGGGAAAAACGCTGGGCATACTATGAAGCCCGGACGAAAGGGCTGAAAGATGATCATGTTCTCCGTCTGGAGGAGATGTTCCGCAGCCCTCGAGCGAGAAAGGGACTCAGCGAGGCGGGCATTATACGGGTAAGCGTCCGAACAGCCCTGTCTTGCCCCTGTATTTTGGCATACGCCCCTGTCTAGGGTTGGTGCCTTCCTGCGGCATATTCTGTGAGGGGATCAGGGATTCCGAAGGCAGAGAGGTTCTGTGTGTTCCCGGGAGTTTCCGTTTGTGATTCTCGTCCCCTGTTCTGTGCGGGTCTGCCGGGTGCGTCCTACTTTTTCTGGCGGGAACCAAGCGATGGTTTTGGATCCCGTGTCGTTCCCGCGGGGAAGCGGGGGAGGCTATGCTGCCTTGGCGAGTGGCACTTGTTGTTCTTTCTGCCGGGTCGCCTTCCAGTGATGAGGCAGCAGCGTGTGGAGCTCTTCGTCAGGCGTGGTTTCCACGCGCCTCAGGATATCCATCAGCCACTCCTGCGGATGGACTTCATGGAGTTGGCAAGTACTGAGCAGAGAGTAGATCGTGGCGGCATTGGCGGCGGCCGCATGCGAGCCGGCAAACAGGTAGTTCTTGCGTCCCAGTGCAATGGGACGAACCCGGTTCTCCACGAGATTGTTGTCAATCTCCACGCGTCCATTGCGGGTGAAGCCGCTCAGGCGATCCCATAGCTTCAGGGTGTAGCGCACGGCTCTGAACCAGAAGGTGTCATTGTCCCCGGTGTGTTCTCGCAGGAGGGCTTCCAGCACCTGCAGGATGGGGACGGACTGCTCCTGGCGCACCCGCACCCGCTCCGCAGCGTCTGCCCCCTGCTCGCGGAGCTCGTCCTCCACTGCATACAGCTGCTGGATCAGCACCACAGCCTGTTCCGCCTGTGGGGAGTTCTCTCCCTCGGCACGCAGAGCATTCTTGAATTTCCGCCGGGCATGCGCCCAGCACGCGAACAGTTCAATCCCGTCTATTTTCCCAAACTGATGGTAGACCGCATAGCCGTCGGTCTGCAACTCTCCCCGGAACCCCTCCAGCATTTCCGTCGGCCCTGCCCGGGAACGCGTCGGCTGATAATCCACCAGGATCAGTCCAGAGATGGGACAGGTATAGAAAAAGTACCAGCCCCTGTGATAGGTGCCACCGGCCCTGCTTTTCGCCCGATCCTGCACCAGAATGCGGGTTTCGTCTGCCTGAATATAGCCATCTGCCAGCACTTCCATGCGCAGGGGATGGTTCAGGCGATCCAGCCGGGAGGCCACCAGGTGTACCCAGTCCGTTGCCGTGGATTTGGAAATCTGTACGCCAGATTCCAGATGCAGCTGCTTCACGATCCGCTCAATCGGGAGGTGATAGAGATACTTGGAGAGCACCAGATGGGTCAGCAGGCTCTCATCCGCCCGGCACTTGCGCAGTCCGCGGTCGGTGGGCAACGGCGCCTCGCACAGTTTCGTGCCGTCTTCCCTCGCAAAGACCGGATACAGTTCGCACTTGACATACAACTGTCCCGGTTTGCGAGCCAGCTTTTCTCTCTCCACATACCCGACGAGTTTGGCATCGGGGGGAAGGTTGTCCGGGGGATCCATGCGGACCGTTTCTACGGGCAGTCCTGCGTTCTTCCAGAATTCTTTCCCCATATAGACGCGCTTTTTCCCGGTCTTCTTCCGCCTCTCTTTCCGCTCCACCTCGTGCCAAGCGGCAGCAGAGACCTGATCTGGAAACATCTCATACTGGCTACGGTCATGCCGCTCGCTTTTCGGTCGATACTTCTGACTTCTCACGAAGGCAAGCTCCTGTTTGAGGGCGCGGATTTCTTTGCGCAAGTCTTGGATCTTTTTCTCTTGGGTCTCGCACTTTGCCCGCAGAGTCTTGCTCTCCCGGTCTTGGGTCTCGCACTTTGCTTCCAGGGTCTCAATCTCCCGGTCTCTGGCTTCGCACTTCGTTCGCAGGGTCTCGCATTCCCGGTCTAGGGTCTCAATCTTCTGGTCTCTGGCTTCGCACTTCGTTCGCAGGGTCTCGCATTCCCGGTCTAGGGTCTCAATCTTCTGGTCTCTGGCTTCGCACTTCGTTCGCAGGGTCTCGCATTCCCGGTCTAGGGTCTCAATCTTCTGGTCTCTGGCTTCGCACTTCGTTCGCAGGGTCTCGCACTCGGCGGTCTTCTTCCGAAGAGCTTCCAGAATCTCCTGGGGCGGGGCGTGCTCGGACAGGATGGGAGCGATGCGTTCCATGCTGGAAATATACAACATAAAATACTAAAAGTGAAAATTTATGCAACATAAATATAAATACTGTTCCTGAATCCATCCCCACCCAAGATCCCCTTCCAATACAGCCACTCCAGCTTCCAGGAAAAATCCCCGGCATGGAATCACGAAGAGACAACAGACTGCCAGAAGAACCCGCAGACCGATAACACGACCACCCCTCGGTCACAGAGTGGACTCAGGAAGGCACAAATCCACCATACCAGCGTATCCCCCCTGACAGCTTATATGGAGGCTGTTCGGACGGATACTTATACGGTACCTGGGGAAAGCAGGGTTTGAGAAGGCGGTGTCGAAAGGCGTTCTCCACCGCTACAAGGACTCCTACACAATCCCCATCCCCTCCCTGTATGACTACCTGACAGAAAAAGCCGGTCGGATTCGGGAGGCCAGATTGCGCGATGAAGAGATCGGGAAACAGCTGGAGTCAAAAGACCAGTCTGAGGCGGAGGGGCCCCAAAAGGAAGCGGGAAACCATACTCCAGACAGTCCCTCTCCTGAAAAAGAGGAGGGAAAAGACCCCACGATACGCAAATCGGAGAAAAACAATCCTATTCAGGAACCTCCACCGGGCAGAGACCCTTTCAACAGTGATCAGGACACAGACAGGGAGATGGAGAGGTAACCTCTCTTGCGGATTTTACTGGATAATTCCCGAAAAATTTGGGCATTGAGTGCGAGAGCACTCACAATATCTTCTGACGAAACATCTGGAGCAAATGTGCCCGTAATGTCCTCATTCATCAGCAAGAGAAATTACTGTCCGAAAAGACCATCCCAGAGGTGTAGTGTACATTTACCGCACATTACCCTTCACGGCAAACCAGTGTTCCGAAAACGGGTTCTGCTACAAGTGGATGGAATAATATATTTTCCCTTGATTTAACCTCCATGCAACTATGAACCCACAGTCCAGAACAGACCATCAGCTCTTCTTCACAAGTCTGGAGCACCCCGATATGTCATTGCATATCGGGGTACTCCGCCAGACTCTTACACAGCCTTCTCGGCTATTTCTTTATTTCAACAGCATCATCCGTCCGGTCTTCACATGCCGTTTCTCCGCTCCCGCCGCGATCAGCCGGTACAGGTAGGTTCCGCTTGCCAGATTGATTGCATGCAGTTCAATGCTCCGGTTCGCCCCCGCTTCCATCTCCTGCCCTGGGACCACCATCACCTCCCGTCCCAGCAAGTCCACAATCTGCACATGCACCTGTGCACGTTCTGGCAGATCAAACTGGATTCTTGTGCTTGGATTAAACGGGTTCGGATAGTTTCCATGCAAGGCAAACTCCGTCGGAAGCTCGACCATTTCGTTCTCTGCGCCGGTCACTATCTGTACCGGGACGATCTTCCCGTTCCGGTCCACTCCCAGGATCGTCAGATCCCGTTTCGTTCCCGACAGGTTCAGCACCAGCGTCTGCCCTCCATACCCGTACAGATCCAGTTCGTAGAACTCCTGTACCTCTCCATCCGTGGACTTCACCTGCATGACCTGCACCAATGGATCCAGTGCGATGTATCTTCGGGTGGCCTCGTCCAGCATCAGGTTCCCCGCTAGGGTCATTACCGGCATCATGGGGTCGGTCGGGTTCATCACCTGCACCTGTGCTGGTCCCAGATCTGGTGCACCGTGCACCAGCCGCACCTCTGCCTTGGTGGCTACCGACGAGGTCATCCGCATGTCCAGCACCTTCAGCTTTGGATCCGCCAGGCTTCCGTGCGCAATCACGGCATAATTTCTGTCGTGCTCCAGGGTTAGTGTACTCGTGATCGCCTGTGCTGCCGGAGCTCCCACCGGCTGGATCGTCACATTCTGCGTTCCTGCTCCTACGGGACGATAAGCGGTCGCTGTCCGGAATCGCAGATTGTTACTGATGCGCACCTCCCCCAGATCTATTTCCATTGGAGCCGATCCGGGTGCAGGCACATTATGGATGAACTGGACCATCGCCCGTCCCCCGCTCAGATCTGCCTGGTCAATCGGATTCTCACTCCCGTCCGCCGCAATCCCCAGGATGGCACAGCTTTCCAGCCCAATCCCCTCCTGCGTCAGGTTCAGTACTCCGCCGATATACCCGTTCACCGCAAACGAACTCTCCTCGGTCTGTGCGGGGAGCTGTCCCGCCAGCTTGGGATTCTTCCAGCTGCAGTCCCACTGCACAAGCCGGAGCCCGGTAACATCGGTTACATTCTGGATTCCGTCCGCAGCCACCCGAAGATTCGTATTCGTTGGCAACTCCTCCCCTAGATCAATCTTCCAGAAGATCGGGGCATACACATCCAGCGTCAGGTTACCTCCCGCCGCCGGAACCGTAAGGTTCTGCCATGCCGGCATGGCTCCCTCTGGAACCATGATCGGAGACACGGTCACGGCGGTGGTGTCATTCAGATCCGAGGGCAGCTGCAGGATCAAAGGACGGTAGCGGGACATGTCTCCCTCTTCCATCCCCACCGGGAACAGATACCCCCCGCTCGCGAAGCCTGCTCCGGCAGTCCCCTGTAACAGATCACGTACCACTGGCGTGGCGACATACGACTGACGAGAGCCACGCAAGATCGTGGCCTTGCAGGCTTCATCCGTGTCTGCACCGCATTTCGCTCCTTCCTGTGCCGACAGCCGACCACGCAGTTCCTGTTCCCCCTGCACATTCTGCACCGTCCAGGTGAACATGCTGTCCACCGGCATGCTGTGAATCTTCCCCCGGCGAAGCATCAAGGTGGCATCCATGGACTGCTTCACATGGCTCCCAAGCAGGATCCCGTTCGGATTGTTTACAACAATATTGCCAAGAGCTGACTCCGGGTGTGACGAAACAGTCACCGTCTGCAATAATGTGTCCCCCGTAAGCTCCAGCGTCCCCCGGAGACTGCGTTCCCTGTTGTACTGTACATTGCCATAAACGAACAGATTCGATCCACTGTAGGCGGCATAACGAGTATCCGCTCCCACCACGAGGTCTCCCATCACGGTCTTTGTCATCAACTTCCCCAATGTGGTCGTGCCCGGAATGCGGCTCCGGTCTTTCACGCCCGTATTATTCGTCTGCGTAAAGTTGCCACCGATGAACATGCGCCGCTTCACATTATCCCACTGCATCTCCAGACGACCGCTCCCGTCAATCTTCATATCCCCCTTGAAATCAAGAGCCCCCGTAACCACCCAGATTCGTCCAGAACTCAGGTGGAAATCCTTCGTAATCTCTGCCTTCTTTCCGTGGAACTCTACGAATCCTCCGTGCAGCACCGCCAGACTGTCTATTATCGTCGTTGTGCCATCATCCGTACCACTCTCTCCTACCCAGTCGAAAAACAGCCGGCCACTCCGGTTGTTGGTTAACTTGTCGTTCGGAGTCTTCTTTCCGTTGAACAGGACCGTGGGAAGACTATTCTCGTGGGCTTCTGACGACATTTTGGAGACGATATGGGTGCGTTTACTCCCTCCGGGGACACGCAGCGTGTCCGCCAGCAGTTTCCCGGTGAGCACCAGATCCACCTGAGGCGTGGCTCTGTCGTTTTCCAGGTTATCCCGCTTGGCCGTGTCCTCCGGTCCCAGCATCAGCGTCCCTGCTCCCAAGTCCATTACCGCCTCCTTCTCGATGGTCACCTGGGCCGTGTTTCCAGTATATTTGCCTTTGCTCACCCGACCCAGCACATGCAGATCCCCGCCCCCGGTCACCAGTTTGCTCTTGCCGCTCACGATCACCTTGCCATGCACCACCACAGCCTGTCCTTTCGTGTGCAATTCGCCCGCCGTGACCACGGCGCTGTAGCTGTCTACATTCGTGGCACTGTCACGATGCAGCGCAGAGGTGCCCACCGTCAGCTCCCCGTCCACCATCAGCTTCCCCCTGGAGACCGTCAGTTTGCCCATCAGGGAGCGGTCCCCTGTGACCGTGATCTCCGCCTTCGCATGATCCACGATCACATCCCGCGGGTCAAACCATTCCAGCGCATCCGTTACCGTGTGGGGACCCGGGGTGACATACTTCAGAATGTACCGGTCATCCGTACTCGCCGTCGTTGCTTTATCGGTAGAAATACTTCCCGGATCATTCGTATCCTTCGCCAACATCCCGTTCTGTACCGTGATCTGCTCCGTCACATGCAAGGTCGAATCCGTCGTGCTCTCGGTATCCATCAGTGACAGCGTGCCACTGCACAGTCCCAGGGTCTTCGTCTGAACCATCTCATCCAGTCGCAACTCTCCCCTGCCAATATGGATGGAAAGGGCATCCAGCATCGGGACCAGCGCAGCCTTCTTCACAAGATCCGTATTCCGATTGCCGTAGGTCAGGGTCTTGATCGTAGAGGCTTCGTCCAGTTCCCCACTCAGCTCTCCCTGCAGAATCACCGACTCCGTCACCTTCACATCCTTGTTCGCCATCAGTTCCGCACCGGAACCCACATGCAGGGTTGTCACCGTCAGCGGACCTTTGCCCGGTTCCACCCGCAGATCCCCAAGCGTCACCAGCGCATCCAGCGTGAGTCCACTGGTGGCATCCCCGACCACAACACTTTCGGCGGCATCCGTCAGCACCAGGTGATTCCCGAATGTCAGTGAGATATCTTTCCCCGTGCACATCCCGTCTATGCTGGAGGTGGACGGATACGCCATCCCGATGGTCTTCCCGCCGGCAGACAGATCACCGCCCACACGAAGACTGTGCGCCGTCTTGCGGGAAAAAACGTACTGGCTGGTACTGGTGTCAAATGTCCGAAGGCTGTCGGAATCCAGATAGATCCTGCCCTTGCCTCCGAAGCTCACCGTATCGTCCACCACCAGACTCCCCCCAACAGACGACAGCAACCGGATATCCCGTGTAGCATCTTTCTCTGCAAGCGGGGCCATAAACAGGACCCGCGGAGCGCACTTCGTCGCATCCGCCGTGGCCCCTGTTGTGGTTTCGGTGAGCGTGTTGGAATACACATTCAGATCCCCTGCAATCGTTGCCGCACCTGCGAAGTGAACCCCCGGAATATGAACCGTCCAGACTCCCCCATCTTTAGTGGCACTAAGTCTTCTTAATCTGTTGGAGTATTCGCACGTATACTGGTTGTTATTCAGGGCATCTTCCCAGCCAGTTCGAACTCCAGAATCTGCGGCGGTATTCGCCTCCCCATAGTCATCCGTATTGGTGTAGGGAGTCCCGCCATCTCGCAAGATCACATCTCCCCGGATCGTCGCCGTCTTCGCAAACAAAATCCGGGAATCATTCCACTGTACCACATCCCCGTCCACCACGACATCCTCCCGGAAAATGAGATCTGTCGTCACATCCGTATTGTCGAATATATCGTTTGCAAGACTTCCCGAGGCTGTGATCCGTCCCACCCGCTTCAACTCCACACAAAGATTGCCCATGGATATTGCGAAGATCCCGGCTGGAATCATTCCCGTGCCTCGAATGCGCAGGCAATCATTATGGTCAAAGCCTTGAAGGAGAGGTTCGTAACTACCCTTGCCAACGAGTGAGGCAGCTTGCCGGTTGCCGGGGGCAGTAGCAGAGTTCATAGAGTTCAGGAGCGCAACTCGGAGGGGGTGTTTGGCCCCTTTCGTCATATCTTCAATCACCCCCTCCACAAGTATCTCCTTCCCGAGGTGAACCACCAGATCTACCCCGTCTATACGCAGGGTAGCCCCGCGACGGACAGTCAATGGAATCTCTACGGGGACACCTCCCGTGCTGGGTGGACCTCCCACTCGAAACTCGCTCGTCTTTTTTTCTGCATTCGTCCCTCCTTTCACGGTAAAACCCTTGGAAACTACCAGTGCAGGAAGCCGAACGCGCTCCCCATCGGGAATGGTCAAGGTACCGGTGACTGTGATCCGCTCCTCCGACTTGTCCGCAATATAGAAAAACGGGAAGGTCCTGTCCCCTGCGCTCAATGTGACATCCTCAAATTGGACGCTTGCGTTCGGATCCAGTCGAAACTCACCCGCCGCGGCAATCGTAAAGGCACCCGTGAACTGGACCATTCCCTTGACAGGAGTGGTACTTCCCTGTACATAAGTCCCGAACTGGAGCCGCTTATCCAAGGCAACCGTGGGAGCTGCCAGCGTGACGCTGCCTCCTGCCCGGCGAACCCGGATCAGGAGTAAATCCCCATCAGCGTTGTTTGTCAATTTAAAGGCATGTTCCGGTGTACACGGTCCATTCGCATTCGCAGGATCTATCTTGTCACATCTCCCGTCCGCCCTGCCATTCACCGGGTCTATGTAAAACTTCCTCTGTGCGAACGCACTGGAAGCCGTGAGGAGAAGAAACAGAAGAACGAATCCTGCCCCCCCCCCCAATTTTTTGCATGTACTTCATAGGTATATGGATTTTATTGTTTGAGTAAAATTTTTGGCACTTGATGATAATTATCTAAAGCCAACTCCCGTTATACACATCAAACAGAGAATATGCCTAAACTCTCAGGCAGGTTTTGCAAAATGGCACGGGCAGGGATCCGCTTCCAGTCAGAATTTGACGGTCCCAAAAATCTTTTGCAAGCGGCGCAGTCCCATAACTACAAAACAGGGATCACCTCTTTTCTGGGAGGAAAAATTGCCTCGGAGCCTGCAGGAACGATGATGTCTCTGACAAGGCTCCGAATCTGAACAACGGGATCCAACTGGCGATGATACTCTGTTTATGGAGCGATTCGGAATGTATCCCCCTCCTGAAAAATTTGGGCATTGAGTGCGAGAGCGAGGGCACTCACAATATCTTCTGACGAAACATCTGGAGCAAATGTGCCCGTAATGTCCTCATTCATCAGCAATGGATCCACTTCAACACGAACATCCCGTGCAAACGAGAGAATTACGACAGCTTTTCTCATGGGGGTTTCTCGGAAAAAGATAAATCCCGTCCAAAGCAACTCTTCTCCCAGGTTTGCTTCCGATGGGGGGGCTGGGGCAGTTGCCCCCCGGGTAATGCTGGTCATCTGTCCAGGCAGAAGTGTAACGCTTTGAGAGCTGTCGGCTCCTGAAACTACCTCAACCTGACCACTTTCCAAAACTACCTGAGTCACATGATTGTGAGAACGCACACTAAATCGTGTCCCCAAAGCTCTGGTGACCGCCTCGCTTGTCTCAACCGTGAACTGAACTAGCTGAGTATTGACTTCAAAAAAGGCTTTTCCTGTCAACTCTACATTGCGCCCAAATTCCTGGTCATTATACTGAAGGCGTGCCGGCCCGCTGAGATGGGCGATGGAACTGTCAGGAAGCAAAATTCGCTGATACTCCCCTGGGGGAACAGTTGCCACCTGCAAAGCACGGTCTTCCTGGTTGAGCAGAAAGATGGCAGCAACGATACAGACGGACAGAACAGCGATGGCGGCAGCTATCCGATATGTCCAGGAGGGCAATCGCCTGACCGGCTGACTTTCATGCACTTCCCAACACGCAAGAAAATCCTGACGGTCCTGTATGATTTGGGCACTTACATCAGAAAACCCGGGGTGTGCCTCAACAACGGAGTCAATTTTTTTCCAGTTTTCGCTTATATCCGAGGCTTCCTCATCATCTAAATCTTCTGCATGCCCCCCGGAAACCAGCGCATGAAGCACCATATCCTGGGAATCCGGTATGCGATCCTGCAGATAATCACGTACCTGCTGCCACCCAAAGAGAGAACGCGCAAGATCAGGATCTGTCTTCAGGATCTCTGCCAGCATCTGCTGTTCTCCGGGAGCAAGCTCTCCCCCGCAAAGAACTTTGTTGAGTATTTCCGACAGATTCATTCTATAGAGGACATCCTGCCTGTTATATGACGCAGAAAAGACATGACAAGTAACGGATTATTCCGCAAATATCGTTCTCATTTTCTCAAACCCGCGTTTCACCTGCATTTTGACAGCTGTCTCGGTGGTATCAAGAATTTCTGCAATCTCCCTGTATTTGTATCCATGCTCCCGAAGCTCCAGGATGCGCCTTGCATGCGGTGTGAGCAGTTCCAGTGCTTTCTGGATGTCATGTTTGCTTCCCGACCACTGACTGCCCTCATCACTTTTCTCGGGAAGCAACTGTGGGTCGTAGGTCTTCTCCTTGGGAGAGTGGCGCCCGCGGTAATAGTCATGCAGTTCGAACAGGGCAGCCTTCATGGCGAAGGCCCTGAACCTGTCTGGATACTTCAGTACACCTAGGCTTTTATCCACCCGCTTCAGCGATTCCTGCACCAGATCATCTACGAGGGAGCGGTTTCCAATTTTTCCACGAAAATAGCTCTCAAGGACTTTTCTGAGTCGAGACAGAAGCAGATTCCTGGCGGATCTGTCTCCCTTTTGTGCTCTCACAACAAGAATCGGATCAAATTTGCTCAGAGCCATTCAACCTGCAAATGCACAAGGAATACCAGCGAATCGTGTTTTTGATCAAACTTCCTCCGGTTGATACAATTTGGCAGACTTGACTATACTCCTCCTTTCACTAACTGTGTATACGACTCCAGTGAACATTTGTAGCACCTGACTGCCTGCAAATGTCCGATAATGAATACTCTACAGAGTTCGTTCCATTCATGGCTTATACAGCCCCGGTGTCATGTCCTTCAAATCAGATTATTACAGTGCATGAACCAGGCAGCCAAGCGGGCATGCTGCAGTATCTCTTGCCTGGACACGGATCAGGCATTCCCTGTTCCTGTAGTTCATCGTGAGTGCCCCAGAAGGGCGGAAACAACAAAGCCTCGGGAGCATATACCCCCGAGGCTTCGTCAGTGAAAGCAGGGATTCTCAGAAAAGATCTGCCGTCAGACGCAAGACATAGGAAATTCCGTTATAGTCCCATGGAGTACTCTCTGGGCGAATGTTCCCCTGACTCAGGGTTTCGTCCTCATGTGCATCCGGAACCGTATTGAACAGGTTGTCCACGCCGAGAGAGAGACGGTAGTTGTTGAAGAACTGGTACCCTAATTCGGCATCTACAATGATTGCCGAATCATACTCATCCAGCAGGCTCATGCCGCTACTGTTCATGCATGCGTTACTGTTGTTGCGGCATGCAAACCAGCCGTCATAGTAATTGAGCCTTAGCATACCACTCAGTGGTCCTCGTACATGACGCCCCATCATCACGATACGATGTTTGGGATTCAGCTTTTCAATCTCAAGCTGCCTTCTTGGTGTCAACAGGGTAAGCGTAAATGGCGTATTCAGTTTCTTGTCCAGGAACGTATCAATCTGACGGGGCGGGGAGAAGGAGACCAGCCGTGATGCGGTCCAGTTCCACGCAATGGTAGCCTGAGTAGCGTTCCCTGACTCGGACTCTGTATCGTAGGCCAGAAGAAGATCAATGCCCCGTGTACGAGTATCAAAGTCATTGGAGAAGAATTTCACTTCCTGCAGATTCGTGACCCCCCCCAGCAGGTTGGCTTCGTCCATGATCTTCCGAATTTCTGGAGAGATGGCAATGTTGCCAGTGAGGGAAATCCTGTCCTCCAGAGTGATATCAAAGTAATCCAGAGTCAGTGTCAGATCTGAAGAAAGATCCATGACCGTTCCGAGAGAGAGGCTCCGGGCAGTCTCCTCGGTAAGCTCTTGCCCGCCCAGTGCAGCAGAGATCGGATGTGTTGGCGGAAGCTGTCCCGTTTCCACCAACTGGTCTCCATCACCAGACAGCGCAGTCTGCAATGCCCACAGGTTTGCCTGACCCGGCGTGGGGGCTCTGAACCCTGTTGAAAATGTGCCGCGAAGACGAATACGATCCGTCGCACGATACAGGGTTGCAACCTTCCCGGTCAGGGTTGATCCAAAGTCTTCGTAATAGTTTTCGTACCGGGTTGCTACACCGAATGTCCACGCATCTGTTAGATCTGTCTCCAGGTCAACATACCCGGCGAAGTTGGGACGTTCCCATGAGTCCGCAAATTTGGGATTCAGGCCCTGGTACCCATTGGAGCCGACACTGAACCCCTGAGGACCATATTTCCCTACCTTGTAAGAAGCCTCATCTCCACCCTCAGTGGTAAACTGTTCCGTGTGCCATTCCAGTCCGAAAGCAACATTCAGAGGAGTTGCAAAAGCACTCACCCCGACCGGAATGGATCCCCCCAGAGAAGCTGTCAACTCCTGCTGCTCATAGCCGCGAGGCTTGAACGAGGTCGGCGTGTCCGGGCCCATGGATGCGTTCACTGTATTATAGATGAAGTAGTTAATGTCGCTGTTTCCATAGGAAAAGCTCATATCCCAGCGGAACCCGTCTTCCGCTCCCCCGCGAATTCCTCCTGTTGCGCTCAGATCATAGATGTCTGCGCCAAACTGCGGGGTGAAGCCTCCGGGGAATTTTTCATTGAAAAGAAAACACTTTCCCTTGTACTGTGAAACGAAAGCACTGACAGTTGCAAAATCAGCCTCCAGTCCGGGAACGACATTGCTGCATACGACGTCGTCGTTTTCATTCAGGTCTGCGACCGCTCTCACCGAGCCACTCCTGAACACGGCATTTCTGGCACTCGGCGTACCTGGGGCACGAAAATAAAACCCGCCCTCTGACTTGCGCTGGCCATACCCGCCAAATGCGTAGACATGCGTGTTTGCGCCAACATCAATTCCTGTATTCAGAAAACCAACGACGGAGTTGCTCACTTTGGGGCTTCCCCAGATCTGGGCTGGATCACGCACCGGATAGCCTCTTTCATTGAGTACACCTTCGTCACGCCGGAGCCCGCTCCGTATGGTTGGATCTGCGTTGCGGTACTCCATGCTCACGTTAAAGAACCCGCGATTGGTCAGGGGAAGCCCGATATTGGCTGCCGCTAGATAGTTTCCTCCATCTCCTTCCCCATACTGACCGCCCTGCAACCGTACATGCACGCCCCTGCTGTTGTCACGCAACTGCATGTTGAAGACACCAGCAACAGCGTCTGCGCCATACTGTGCCGTTGCACCATCACGCAACACCTCTACCTGCTTCAGGGCTATACTTGGAATCATATTCATGTCCGCTCCCTGAGAACCCGTGTTTAGCGAGGAGCCAAGAAGAGCCATAGAGGCAGAGCGATGGCGACGTTTTCCGTTGACCAGTACGACAACATTGTCTGGGGAAAGCCCGCGAAGTGTGACTGGCCGAACCAGCGTCGCCTCATCATCAATGCCATGACGCTGCACATTGAACGAGGGAATCTGTGTACGCAGAATGTCATCAATATCCGTGCTGGACTGGGATGCAAGATCTCTGGGACCGAATACATCTACTGGAACTGCAGACTCTTTCGCAAGGCGAGGCAAACGGCGTGAACCGACAACAACAACCTCTTCCAGTCCCAGAATGCTCTCAAACATATTGATATTCAACTCACCATTCGTTGCTTCCGAGACGAGCACCTCCTGTGTGCTGTACCCTACAAAGCGGAAAACCAGCGTACCGGTGACATCAGGGGCGGTAATGGAATATCCCCCATCTGGACCTGTGGTCGTACCGGACAGGGTTCCTTTGACGATCACCTGCACACCGGGGAAAGGCTGCTGTGTTTCAGCATCCGTGACTGTACCCGTTACGGTGACCTGAGCCTCCGTAATCGGTACAAGAAGGATCGCAAATGCGATCATGATGGAAGTAGCTATGTATTTCATAGTGAAATTTATAAGTTATGGACTTTGACTTTTGGGTAAAAGGTTAGGATTGTACCATTTTTCCGATAAACACGACACCTGTCATCGGAACAATGCCTTGCCTGCTCTAATTTCCCAGAGGCCAGCAGGGCATGCTGACATGCTTGTTCTTGACGAATACCATGTATGAGGGGCAGTATACGGGGTAAATATACGATTGGTTCAACTTAAAATGTTGCTTTTTCGCATACAAGATCGTTTTAACCAGCCCCGCACCCGGTTTGTTGTCAGGTTGGGATGTACTTTCTGGACAGAAATCGGAATGTGTCTCCGGGGATTTCAGCCTTCACCTGCTTCACTAGCCCTGCCCGAATCATGTCAATTTTCAGTCTGGGTGCGGACGGGATTCAACGCCCCACTGGCGGTATGTTGGACGGGCTACTGGCGTTTGGAGGCTTCCCAGTGCTGATCCAGTTCTTCCGGGGATGCAGCACTCATGTCCGGCACGTTCTCCTCCATGTACGTTATCCGGCTACGAAATCGCTGATTGGCATTGCGAAGGGCATCCTCTGGACTAATCCGGTTTTTCCGCGCGTAATTGACAAGGGAAAATAACAGATCCCCAAATTCATTCTCTCTTTCTTCATCGGATGCCGCCGCCCTGAACTCCCTGATCTCCTCTTCAACCTTCTCCCATGTACTCTCCTGGTCCGGGAAATCAAATCCTGCGCTCGCGGCCTTTTCCTGCATTCGGTGAGCACTCAGGAGTGCCGGCAGGCTGATCGGGACTCCGCCCAGTATGGACCGCTCTTTTCGGTCCTCTTTTGCCTTGAAGGCCTCCCAGTTCCGAAGGATCTCCTGCATATCCTTTACCTGCAGGCTGTCAAACACATGTGGATGGCGACGCACCATCTTGTCCGTGACTGCCTTGAGGAGATCAGCCAGATCAAAATGCTCGGACTCCTCTGCAATAACACTGTGCAGGATGACCTGGAAAAGCAGGTCGCCCAGTTCTGTACGCAACTCCTTCATGTCCCCAGAATCAATTGCCTCAATGGTCTCGTACGCCTCTTCAATCATCAGATGACGCAGGGACACATGGGTCTGACTGTGATCCCACGGACACAGTTTTCGCAATTTTCGAACTACATTGACCAGAATAGTCCACTGGGAGGCGGACTCATTCTTCTCTTTGTACGCTGGATCAAATACTTCTCTGGGCATAAAATATTGAACTGATATGAAATTTGTTCGTAGATTAGGGCAGGACGCAAAGGAAGCGTCTTCGCATATTTAACGCATCACGTACATTTCCAATCCAAAAGTACACAAACATGCAGAACATCAGCATAAATAAAATACTTCTGATCGGCCGTATTGACGGAGAGCCCGACCTTCGGTATACCGGCAATAACAAGCCACTCTGCAAACTGCGCGTCATCACGACCGAAAACTACACAAACCGGGATGGACAGATTGTTGAGAGCCGGACTTCACACATGGTGATTGTTTGGGGACAAAAAGCGGAGAGACTCAAGGACCAGTTGTATGCAAATGCACGTGTGTATGTGGAAGGAAGCATTCGTCATCGCGCTTATGAAGACAGCATGGGAGAAAAGAAATTTTCTACCGAAATCAATGCACAGACTGTTTTTTCCATAGATTCTGAGTATGCGAGTGATCATCCTGAATACCACCAACGGGGGAGCGGACAGCAGGGCGGCTACGCGCAGCAGACAACGCAGGGAGGAGGATACCAGCAGACCGGCTATCCCCCGCAAGATTCATCGGCATTGATAGAGCAAGCGGAGCGAATGGAGAAAAATCAGCGCAAGGCTCCTGACAAGTCCAAGCCACAGGGAGGAGGACAGCAGGGCGGCGGACAACAAGGTGGCTACACGCAACCGCAGCCAGCGCAGCAGACTGCCTCAGATTCACCATTCGAAGAGCCCGTAACTGAGCCTGTATCACCCAATTCAGGTGGAACAGTAGAGGATGATCTCCCCTTCTAGTTGAAGTGCATGGGGAGGAGATGATTTTCTGAATGTATCCGAAGAGAGTACGCCGGGATGTTTTCAACTCTTGGAATTCGTGTTTGCGGAATAACATCACTCTGCAAGACCCCGTCCCTTTTATGCCAGACGAAAATTCTGATTTGAGTCATATTCCGAAAATTTCTGTGCAAATATGACCGGTGGGAAAACCTGCCCTAAAATAATCCCGATCCTTTGCACTAAATTTCGCCCTGCAACCTTCAGAAACAGCCACTAAATCTCTGGGCAGGCAGCCATGTCATCAATTCAGCAAACCGGGCCGGGGAGCCGCGAACACTGGAGCGGACGAGTAGGCTTTATTCTGGCTGCAGCCGGGAGTGCCATCGGGCTAGGCAATATCTGGCGATTCCCGTACTCTGTGGCCGAAGGTGGTGGAGGCCTGTTTGTAATCATCTATCTGTTTTTTGTCCTTGCTATTGGACTCCCTGTACTGCTGGCAGAACTCTCCCTGGGACGGACATCCCAGCGCAATCCCGTCGGAGCATTCAAGGCACTAGTCCCTGGGAAATTCTGGCCCTATGTTGGAGGGCTCGGAGTCCTGACTGGTGCGGGGATTCTTTCGTTCTATTCGGTCATCGCTGGGTGGACCCTGGGATATCTCTGGAAAGCTGTGTCAGGAACACTTGCATCTGCGCAGGATGGCGAGACGAGTGGAGCTATTTTTGGCGAATTTGTAGCTGATCCCCTCTGGCCCGTCCTGCTTAGCGGGCTGTTCCTGCTCCTGACCATGTTCGTCGTTCAAGGCGGCGTATCAAAAGGGATTGAACGTGCAGCCAGATTTCTTATGCCATCTCTGTTTGTGCTCCTGCTTGCACTGGCCGTTCGGGCAATCACTCTGCCAGGGGGAATGGACGGACTGACCTACCTCTTCACACCCGACTGGTCCAAACTCAACCTGAATGTGGTCATGGGAGCACTGGGACAGGCACTGTTCAGCCTGAGCCTCGGGATGGGAGCCATGATCACGTACGGATCTTATGCATCCAGAAAGGAGAATCTCTGGCAATCCGGCATCTATATTGCCGGGGCAGATACCGGCATCGCCTTGCTGGCAGGACTGATTATTTTCCCCACCCTCTTCTTTGCAGGTGCGGAAACAACCGCCGGGCCAGGTCTTGTATTCGTAGTACTTCCCACGATCTTCAATCAGATGCCGCTGGGAACCATCTTCTCTATTGCATTCTTCTCTCTGCTTACCATTGCTGCGCTCACCTCTACGGTCAGCCTTCTGGAAGTTGTTGTATCCTACTTCGTAGATGAAAAAGGATGGAGCCGGAATCAGGCGGCAGTGGCAATTTCCGGTTTCTGCTTTGCACTGGCAGTTCCGTCCGCACTTGCATTCGGAGCTGTCCAAGAACTGAGTGGCGGTGACGATTCCATTCTGCCATTCAATCTTGATTTTCTGACTCTGAACAACAATATCTGGGGAAACTATTCCCTCAGTATCGGGGCATTCCTGATATGTATCGGAGTAGCATGGGGGTGGGGTGTTCCGAAGTTTCTGTCTGCCCTTGAAGATGGCAAAGATCGCATCTTCCCCATGCCCGGACGCGAACTTGTTGGCCTGCTGGTTCAGATCATCTGCCCGCTGGCAATCCTCACTGTTTTTGTCTTCATTATCGTAACAGGAAATTATTTCTAGTTACCGGCCAAGCAGTGATTGTTCGCAATTTCTTTATGCACCAGATTCTCCCACAGTTTGGACCCTCCTGAAGGCCCCTACACTACGATACTCGCCCTGCTTCCCCAATTGCAGGGCATTCCGGTTTCTCCGGTAGAAATCATTGTGTTTCTGGCACTCCTGCTTGCCAGTGCAGTTGTGTCAGGTTCCGAGGTAGCACTCTTTTCGCTGAGTGCTACCGACCGCGAAGTGCTTGCTGAAAAAGGAGATCTCCGGAGCCGGCGTGTACTTGCTCTCCTTGAAAAACCGCGTCAACTGCTGGTTACCATTCTCTTGCTCAACACGCTGGTCAATGTATCTGCAGCCATCCTTGCTGCCGTGGTAACAAAGAATATCGCCGAAACCTATGATCTCCAAAAGGAGCTTGTCTTTGCCTTTGAAGTGGTTGCCCTTACACTTACTCTTCTGATTGTTTCAGAAATCACTCCCAAACTGATTGCCTCCAGGTATGCCATGACATACAGTCGTCGGGTGGCAACAGGCCTGCGTATGATTTCCGGGCCCCTTTATCCGATAACGCTGCTCCTGGCACACATGACCAGAGGTGTCCAGGGAATGTATCGAAACTGGGAGGATAATGAAGACATAGATACGCTTTCTTCCGAGGATCTGAAAGTAATGGCCGAGATTGGAAAGGACCATGGATCTCTGGAAGAGGATGAGCACAGGTGGATTCAGTCGTTGCTTGATTTTGGCGAAACAACCGTCCGCACTGTGATGGTAAATCGTCTGGATATATCTGCTATTCCCGTTACCGCATCCATGACAGAAGCTCTGGCGTTCATTCGCTCATGCGGACACTCCCGACTTCCTCTCTATGAGGAGCATCTGGATAACATCCGAGGCATTGTATATGCCAAGGATCTGCTCTCCTACATGAATCAGCCTGATCCTGAAGTGGACTGGAGTAGTGTTATGCGGGATCCTATTTTCGTGCCTCTTGGCCGAAAACTGGATGATCTGTTGCAGGATTTTCAGCGACAAAGAACCCATCTGGCTATTGTGGTGGACGAGTACGGAGGGACGGCAGGGCTTGTCACACTGGACGATGTTCTGGAAGAAGTTGTCGGTGAAATTGAAGATGAGCATGACGAAGCACGAGATATGCTGGTCAGACCAGTGGGGGAACGGGAGTACAAGGCGGATGCACGGGTAAACCTGACAGACCTGAGTGATACACTGGGAATTTCGCTCCAGTCAGACAGTTATGAATTTGAGACTTTGGGCGGCCTCATCTTTCATCTGGCAGGCGATATTCCTGAACAGGGCTACACTGCCGTACACGATCAACTGGAACTGTCGGTGGAAAGTGTGGAAAACAACCGGATTCGGATCGTACATATTCGCATTCATGATGAACCCAAAGAATCAAACGGATTAAGTTCGTAAATTCTGAAACCCCTTGGGATTCACGGGATTCAATGGGGTACTGACGACTGTTGCGCCGCCGGGCTCGCATGGACAGCATCAAAGACCACTGCGGAATTTTTGGCATCTTCAATTCGCCGGAAGCCGCACGCCTGACCTACTTCGGTCTGCATGCCCTCCAGCACCGTGGACAGGAGTCGTGCGGGATCGTCTCCTCCTCCTATGATCCCGCACGACGGCGCCAGGTCATGTCGGCTGTGCGTGACTTTGGACTGGTCCTGGATGTCTTCAATAATCCTGACCTGTTTCATTCCCCCCTGAAAGGCTTGTCGGCAATCGGCCACACACGCTATTCCACCAGCGGATCGTCTGTTAACCGTGCCAATATTCAGCCCTTTCATGTCCAGTATCGCAATGGAAACCTGGCGATTGCCCACAATGGCAATCTTTCCAATGCGACAAAACTTCGGCGTTTGTTCAGTGAACAGGGGACGCTGTTTCAGTCTACCTCTGACACGGAGCTGATGCTGCATCTGATTTCCCAGAGTCGCCGAAAAAGCCAGATTGACCAGATTCTGGATGCACTGGCCCGGGTGGAGGGGGGATACGCACTGGCCCTGCTTACCGACGACAGCCTGATTGCTGTCCGTGATCCGAGCGGGTTCCGGCCATTGGCACTGGGAAAACTGACCAATGAAAATGGAGGGATCGCCTACTGTGTGGCCAGTGAAACCTGTGCCTTTGACATGATTGGGGCCAAATATATCCGTGATGTTGCCCCAGGAGAGGTTATCATCATCAATCAGGACTCCTGTGATACAGAAGTATTCCAGAGCAAACAGCTGGACCGACTTCATGGTGTGAATCAGTGCATCTTTGAGTATGTCTATTTTTCCAGGCCGGACTCACGGATTTATGGCGAGATGGTGGACAAGGTGCGCCGCAAGTTCGGGAAGCAGCTGGCCCATGATGCCCCGGTTCCCCGAGTGGCGACCGAGGAGAAGTCCCCTCTTGTGATTTCGGTGCCTGACTCATCCAATACTGCCACCCTTGGATATGTGAGCGAATGCCAGAAACTTGGTTACCGGTGCAAATATGATATTGGACTGATCCGCAATCACTATGTCGGACGGACATTCATTGCACCCGGACAGAACAGCCGCGAATTGCGGGTGCGTTGCAAATTCAACACGGTTGACGGGCTGCTCAAGGATCGCATTGTTGTTGTTGTAGACGATTCAATTGTGCGAGGCACAACTGCTAGGCTTCTGGTAAAGATGATTCGGGAGGCAGGTGCCAAGGAGGTACATCTCCGGATTGCCTCTCCCACAGTCCTGAGCCCCTGCTTCTACGGGATGGACTTTCCCAGCAAGGAGGAACTGCTTTCCAGCAGGTTTGACAGCGTAGACGAGATAGGACGATGGCTCGGGGTTGACTCTCTCGCCTACCTCAGCATCAAAAGCATGAAGAAGGCGGTATCTGTCGCCCATGACAGCCCCTACGGCTACTGTGATGCCTGTTTCACGGGGCAATATCCGGTCCCCGTGGAGGCCTGTGCCAGCAAAGAGGCCTACGACTAGGATCCTCCTGCGGGAGGCTCACATACAGGTGGACGGTTCGTGTCTGCCAGATAGATGATTTTCCAGCCCTCCTCCGTCTTGTAGAGTTGCATTGAGTTCACACCGCAGTGGCTCATTTTGTCTCCAAGAAAAAAGGCAAATTCCATCCATGCCGAGGCCAGTCGTCCGTCTATTGAGATATGGACATCCCATATTCGCTCATCCCAGACCTCATCATGTGGTGTGCCGACTGCCTCCACAAACCTGTCGGCAGTTCCGATATTCAACCCTTGCGCCCCTGCGCGTGCCATTAATGCCTCTTCGTGCAGTACACTGCGCACCATGGTACTGTCACCGGCTCGCATGCCGTCAAATAAACGATCTATGACCTCTCGAACTTCAGCCTCATCGGACTGAGCGTATATCGGAGCAACCGTAATCACAGCTGTAATGGCGAGTATAAAAATGATGGCGTGTGCTGTATTTCCCATGGGTCATCTGTTTTGGTGTGAGCAACGACTATAAGAAACTCGGATGCATGGATATATGTTCCCCCGACCCGGATAACTATGAGCCATCTATTCTCGCGGCTGATTGCTCACCTACTTGGAATTTGTGTTTTTTGATGGTGCTCATATTGCATGTCCTCGTTAATTTTCCGGTGGTACGGGTTGATGCGGGCTGTGCCACCTGCTGGCTGCACTCTGTTCCATTATGACTTTGATGGCTGTCTCTCAGATAGCTGTTTTCCGAGACTGATAGTTTTGGGAACCATCATTACCCTGCATTGTAACTGTACTGGTGAAACCGAACAGGCATGAGATTAGAATTGTTAGGGAACACAAGCCCGGCATCTGAGTAGACCCGCGTCCTATCATTAAGTTAAACGAGTTGTGAGCATGGATATAAATATCATCGTCCAAGTTGCTACTTTCCTTGCCGTTATAGGTGGGGTTGCAGGGGTGTTGTTGCCAATCATTATGGCTCATAGGTCTGAGGCTCGAAAGGATTCCGAAAAGAATAGAGAAGAGATTAAGGAACTCAGCCACAACGTAGCTCTACTCATCAGCAAGGTAGATGCCCTCAGCGAACAAGTTGAAGAGACTAGGGAAGACACGAGAGAAGCTCGAAAGGATTCCGAAAAGAATAGAGAAGAGATTAAGGTACTCATCAGCAAGGTAGATGCCCTCAGCGAACAAGTTGAAGAAACTAGGGAAGACACGAGAGAAGCTCGAAAGGATTCCGAAAAGAATAGAGAAGAGATTAAGGAACTCAGCCACAACGTAGCTCTACTCAGCCACAAGGTAGATGCCCTCAGCGAACAAGTTGAAGAAACTAGGGAAGATACGAGAGAAGCTCGAAAGGATTCCGAAAAGAATAGAGAAGAGATTAAGGAACTCAGCCACAACGTAGCTCTACTCATCAGCAAGGTAGATGCCCTCAGCAAACAAGCCGAAGAGACTAGGAAGAATATGGAAGATGCTCGGGGAGATTTCGGAACGACCAAAGAAGAAATACGAATTCTCACTGCCAAATTGGAAGGACTCACTGATCAAGCAAAAGAGACGAAAGATGGAATAGAGAAGATCAGTCAAGACACGAAAGAGGAGTACAGAAACCTCTCTGATAAACTTGAACGTCTGCATGATCAAGTATCCAGACTGAACGGGGAGGTGCAACTGATCGTGGGACACCTCTTCGGAATTGAAGCGCAAGTTAAAAAGGAACTTGCAACATCATTCTCGGATACTACTCAGTTCAGCCCTGCCGCTGAGAATCAATAACCAAATTCTGTCTTGTGTCGGCTGAGTCAGGCAGCATTGAGTGACAGATTCAGCCAGCAACCAAGGTAGCTTGGGATCCAGTATGTAACTATGCCATACTGAGACGGAAACTCCAAAAGGACGGATAGCGATTGATCTAGCCCGTTTTACCCGTCTTCGGAGCAGGACTGTCACTTCGAAAAGTCCAAGGGGAAGTTTCCTTCGCCATGAAAGGGAGATTCATATCTCTTCACGGGGCTCTCCCTAACTGATTTGAATATGCTGAACCGGGGCGAATATCTCCGATATTCACGGCAAATATCCCTTCCAGGGGTAGGAGTATCCGGCCAAAAGAAACTCAAAAAAGCCTCTGTGGCAATTGTAGGGGCTGGCGGACTTGGATCACCACTGGCTCTTTATCTCACTGCTGCGGGTATTGGGCACTTAGGAATCATTGACTTTGATGTGGTGGGGATCAGCAATCTCCACCGGCAGATTCTGCACACGGACGAGTTCATAGGAAAACCGAAACTGGAATCTGCCTTAACTACTCTGCAAGCGCGTAACCCTCATGTCAGAATTACAAGGCACGATGTTCGACTGAACCAGAAAAATGCAACGAAAATACTTGAAAGCTATGATATTATCGCTGACTGTTCCGACAACTTCCCAACGCGTTACCTGGTGAACGATACCTCCGTGCTGCATAACATTCCCAATGTCTACGGCAGTGTTTTTCAATTTGAGGGGCAGCTTAGCGTTTTCGGAGCTTCTGATGGTCCCTGCTATCGGTGCCTCCATCCCGTTCCCCCCTTAGGTAGCCTTATCCCAAATTGTGCAGAAAGTGGAGTGCTGGGAGTATTGCCTGGGTTGATTGGAACGCTTCAGGCCAGTGAGGTCATTAAACTGCTTCTTGGTTTCGGTCAACCGCTTGTTGGACGAATGGCCCTGATTGATACACTGACATCGGAATGGCATACCATTGCTGTTTCCAAAAATCCTGATTGTCCAGCCTGTGGTGAATCCCCAATCATTGATACACTGACCAACTACGAGGATCACTGCTCCTCAACACCTTCCATCAGCGCGGGTGAGCTGAGAATGCTCAAGCAGCAAGGCATTTCCCCCTTTCTTCTTGATGTCAGGGAAGCACACGAGGCCGACATCATTAGCATGGGTGCAAACCAGCGAATCCCACTTAATGGACTATCGGAAAGGCTACCGGAAATCACCGCTGGCCTTGAGGACCGTATAATCGTGCACTGTCAGACAGGCATACGCTCCAGACAAGCCGTCGAAGTGCTACGAAACGCAGGATATACTCAAGTGATGAGCCTGGATGGGGGCATTTTAGCCTGGATAGATCAGCATAGTCAATCCGATGGCCCTGCCGATTTCATCAAGTGATGACAGAAGTCGGTCATCCGGTCGCATACCTTGTCTCTGAATTCTTCTTCACCTCGCAACTCCAGAGGAAGTCGTAACCAACCAGAACGCGCTCCAAAAAGAATCGCCGAATACACCCAGTCCACATCTGACATCTTTTCGTTGTCAAGTTCAAGTAAATCCTGAAACTCACGTCGCATAAAAAAGAGTATGAGGGCCCGTTCCAGCGGACTTTCATGCAAATCAAAAGCCTCTGATATTGTCGCCCCGCCAAGACCATCAAGTGTTCTAAGAGTGTTACAAATTGGCTTAGTCTGATCTTGGATTTCACTTGGAACGCGTTCAAGAAATTTGAGAACTATGTTGTCCAAATCAAAATCATTGCCGCCGTTCTCACCCCAGTAACCAGCTATCCTCTTTACAAGGCCCCAGAGCAGGTATCCGTCAACTGATTTTGATCTTGCTACAACCTGAGCATCCGACATCCATTTGCTCAAGCCGGGAACTGACGAGTCACATAAATCCGATGCACATGCCGCTTCATGCACCACTTGTGTGGCTACCAGACCTTGCTTCTCGACATGATACAACATGGCAAGGATTCCACCCGCAACTTGGGCAATATGAGTGGGAGTATCCTCTTCAGGCCTCTTGTCCCTAGGTTGCCAAGGCCATCTTTTCAACCCGGAAAACGATGTTTTTCTGCGTCTCAAGACTTTGGGATTCAATGATACATTATTGCGAAGTTGTACCTGATTTAGTACCTTTTCCCGTATAGCATCCGACTCGACATAGATTCTGCGGATTTGCGTTCTTGAAATGGGGGCCCGAACAAACCGAACAGCTTCTGCCTTTTTTCCTTTTGGAGTTGAGACGGGTGGATCAAACAGTGAAAGTTGAACAGCATCGTCTGCATTCCGGGCAGAGCATCCAAGTTTTTCAAGACTAATTTCTATGATTACCGGAATGAGATGCGTTGCCTCCTCCGTAGACATCTCAATTGCACTCATCGGAACTTTCCCTCTCTTGTGAAAGAACAGTGGAATCCATCCTGGCTGTTCAGATAGCGTATCCTTGTAATACTTCTTTCCGAACCCAGATGGTGAAGGAATAAACCCAAGAGCAAGAATAAACATCATATTCAGATGATTCGTGACGAACAGTCCAGATTTGGGAGGGGATGTTTCAGACATGAGTATCAGCCGAATGTCTTTCTGTCCCACTGCAATACATTTTGATCTTTGGGCAAGATATTCTGGATTGAATTGGGGCCATCCTTAATTATCATGAATACTTGGTCGCGCGCTCGCGAAACCATCACATAGAAGAGTTTTCGAATTTCATCTGTGTTTTCACGCAAGACATAGTGTCCATTAATATCAACCAGAACCACAATATCAAATTCAAGTCCTTTGCATGACTGAGCGTTAAGAACTACGATTCCGCCCCGATTGAATTGAACATTCGGTTGCATACCATGGCTGTAAGTATAGATTTTCGGGGAATTTCCACTGAGAGAATTACAGATCTTCTCCAGTTTGTCCAAGTATTTTTGTCTAAGCCTTTCATTCGGAGCAAACACCCCTATGAGTCTCCGGTTGTCCTGCTGGAAAAGCTTAATGATCGCCTTTGAGATTGATTTTTTGACCCCTTTACGATCCTTAAAAACATACAACTTCGGGACATGAAGTTGCCCTTTGGGCTTTGGGAGTTTAGGTGGGGGACTCGCTCTATCACCCGTGTAGAATGCTCGGGCTAGACGGGCAACCGCATAATTGTTTCGGAAGTTGCGCCTAAGCTCAATCACATCACTAGTATCAAGTGCGAGTGCGTCTTCAAGGTCTCTGCGACTACTGTTCTCATCTACATTAATCTGCTGATTCTGGTCTGCTGCAATAAAGAAATTTTCATAACCAAATCTGGTCAGTGTCCAGTAGAAGCCCGGAGGCATATCCTGCCCCTCGTCAATAAGAAGAATTTTATTCCTACCCCGTTGCTTGACCTTACTGAGCAGATTTCTATCTTTCTCAATTCGGCGTACACATTCCCCCCAGTTGGGAGAGTATGATCTAACCTCTGGCACATACTCTCCCGTAAGACTATAAAATAATTTATAGAACCAGCTTACCCATGTTGAACTTTCAATCCACTCACCAGCCATCTGCTGACTGGCCTGATGTAACATATGGTTATACACCAAGAAAACATAATTTCCACCATTTCTCTGGAGATCAATAGCTCGCATGACCATAACTACTGTCTTTCCTGTTCCGGGTCCACCGATCACCAGATGCTGACCTTGATCTGGGTATCCTAGGGCCATTTCTTGATGTTTCGTCAGATCCTGTACACCGGGAAGTTTGAATTTACGCATGGTATCGTCAGTCTATCATCTCAAGAATTGGAGGCAGGTTGTTACCGTTCCCATTTATCATGGTTCTGTCAAGATAGCGATTGTTGCAGCAGCAACTTGACTCGGGTATCATCAGACAGGCATGGCAGGCCGCCCCATTTAACTGCTCGTACTTACTGTCTTCTGGATTACCACACACCGGATCAAACGAACACCACTGTGCCTGCTCTAGGGCCCGTGAAAGCAGACGATAAAATTTCTTCGGCTTGGCATGTTGGACCAGCCCTCCCAGCGAACCATGAATGTCTGAAACAGCAATAAAGATCAGTATCCCGGCCATAGATTTTTCACCTTCTTTGCAATATATACGCTCTTGGAGCGATGCAGCAGGATATCCACAGTCCCGCTCAAGTTGTTGAATCAGTAAGTGAGCTAGTGAGTGGCAGAGTACAAACTGCGGAGTATTGGAAACCTCATCATTTTCCCTTGCAATGTAGCTTAAATGATTAAGGAATCTGTCCAGCGTACCGTTAACCTCTCTAGCTTCGTTGATCTTTACCCCCCATGTATGCATGATGTCTTCATGCAATATAAAAAATATCCCTTCACCATATAATTCATCTGCAGGTAGCCAGTCACACTTTCCAGATATATCAGGAGGTATCAGACTGGCCCGCTTGAATCTTTCTTTTCCCTTGTACGGGGGGCGAGCCTCACGTCTGAACCCCGTGAAAACTGAAATCATTCGCAAACGCTCAACTGAAACCAAGCAGTCCACCAATGACCACACCCCTGAAGATATATTCCTCTTCGCCCGCTCTTTCCATTCCGGAGTATGGTGTTTGGTAACAAGATCTTCATTTTCTCGCTGGTCAGGGATTGGACGCGAGAGTGCCTCATACTCAAGTTGCATGGGATCATCATCCGAGGACGGTTCATCATCATACCAAGGGTAGCCATGTTTGATTTTCTGAAGTGCATCTTCAAGTTCAGCGGCCGTACACCCATACTTGCTGGCGATTCGTTT
The DNA here is from genome assembly GCA_965203305.1 of Rhodothermales bacterium. GTDB lineage: Bacteria > Bacteroidota > Rhodothermia > Rhodothermales > Bin80 > Bin80. The sequence goes on from OZ241874.1 coordinate 2,442,490, forward strand.
GACAGTACTCTTGTAGTCAAGCCCCGGATTTGCATCGGAAATCAGTTGCTGATTCTCGGGACTGTTGTACAAACGATCAACTACGCTTGACCGGATGATACGTGATTCCGGTGGTATGACCAAAAACTTGAGGTTTTCAGGTAGATACATACGGGAATCTCCGATCTGCATGACTTCCGCCATGCTACCTGAATTTTCTTCCGATGTATACACATCCTTCATCCAAGGTTGTTGCCAGGTTTTCTTGCCCATATAGGCCATTCCCTCCCACCCTTGGCGGTCGCATTTCGTGCATTTGACTTGCTCTTCAGGTTCCCTGATCAACTTGAGATAAGCATTTTCACTGTCACGAGGACAATTCTGTGATTCTTTCCCGTGTGCCATATAGTGCCAGTCTACATCAGCCAAGTACCCGAAACGATGCACAAGAACCCAGTGAACTTGAGTCAATGCACCATCGCAAGTTTTTTCCGAACATTTATTCCCATCTTGGTAACGATTGTGGAGCAATCCACATTTCTGGCAAAATGACCATCGTGGAAATCTCGTTGCGGGTATGTAGTTTTGAGGGCGTACAGTGGTTACAACCGGTGGCTTAATCAGCCTGTGATCACTAATCTTGGGATGTTTGCAAACCTGAGTTACATGCTTGATCTCTCTTGCTTCAAGTTCATTCAGTGGCCATCTGCTAATATCCTGTATAACAGCATAAAAATTTTCACCCATATGTATGACACCCCCTACTCCCGAGGAGCGTAATAAATTCGAAAATCTCATATCCATCTCATAATCTCCACACTTTATTGTAGCTGACTTCTCAACGTTACGCATTGAGTTCAAGGTAGCCCACAATCCAGAAACAGAGGGATCTGATTCCGAACTCTTCAGTAGCCGGTCAGCGTCCTTCTTTTTTTCGGACACATAATATCGGAGATCTCTGCGTAAATCATCACACTTTTTAGCCTTGCTCAACCACGCATTGTGAAGTTGATTTACATGATTGTGCACAGAGTCTCGCACGGCCTGATCTGAACATGCCCTCGCGAATCTCTCCATTAATCTTGTCAGGATATTCTCTTCCGGCTTCTTTTGCTTCCCAATTCTGGAGGCACCAGCATTTTCATTCAAATCACGACATGAATACCTGAGTGCTATAATCAGTGCCGCATGAAGGGCCCGGAGCCTCGCCTGATAAGTAAAGGGAGTAACACTGGAGGGCTCCACAAAACGATGAAATGACTCGTGGAACGGCCGAAAATTTTCATAGTGTGCAAGGCTTCTGGCCTGAGTACGATAATAGTTCACAACTACCAAACCAGGGACATCAGCTCTTCCAATGCGACCCGTAACCTGTATGTACTCCCCTGTCCTCTGTGGCTGTCCGTTCACCACCATCAAAGCTAACCGTGAAACATCAAGTCCAACGGAAACCATATTGGTTGCAAGCACCACATCAAGACATCTGGGATGATTTCTGGGGTATTCCAAATCCTTGAATGTGGCGGCACAGGCTTTCGCCGACCGAAGACTAGTGAGCTCTCCTATCCGAGGGTTTCTGAATCGTTTAATCATAATATTTGGTCTTTTCCCCTCCTTGCCTGCTGTGGTATTCTCCTTGATCAGGCGCATTCCAGCAGGCTGGACATTTTGATAAATTTTGCTGTGATGCGTAGACACATCGTTAAGACTGTTATTGAAAGCAGTGATCGTCCACCAAGCCTCCGCTAATTTCTCAAAGTCCTGGTCCTGTCCAAATAGAATACCCGGCGCAGCCATGAGTGCCGTCATAATTGGGCTCATACTTTCCTGTCTGCTGAGATTAGGGGCGAGATATCCCAAATACATTCGCCCCGGCCGATCCTGATCTGTGCGGGCAAAATACATGTTATCACAGGATAGTCCGGGCGGTGGAAAGATCTTGGTTTCGCACGCATACAGGCTTCTAATCTGATTATTAGCCTCACTAATCGTAGCTGTTGAAGCAATATATTTTGGCCCACCTCCCTGTTTTTGCTCCCTGATTACCGTTTCAATTCCAGCTTCGTAAACACCAGCAATAGATCCTAGCGGGCCAGAAACGAGATGAAGTTCATCCTGAATAATGAGTTCAGGGGGGCGTGCATTGCGACCAAAAAACGCACGAGGACCATCAATCCATGGCAATCTGGCAAACTTGTCAATCGTACTGATCAGGAGTGAAGGTGGACAATCATACAATGCATCATCCACAACTTGACATGGAAGATATGACTTCTTATAGTCATCACATTCTCCAAAAGCACACCCGGATTTACTTGTACAGTAAAATTTGAAGGAGTGATGTGTGTATCCATATCCTTCTTTTGCTAACTCCTCACCGCACCAAGGACAGGAAGTTAGTATGAATTTATAACGTTCATCATCTTGACCTTCTTCTATGGCTTCAACCACCTTCTCGGCCTGATAGTATGTGTTCGGACTCACTGCCCCACCAGCCCAAAGTCCCACACTGAAAGATTCATCTCCTAGATCATTGCTTGCACCTTTTCGGCGTATAAGCTCAAGGGCACAGATCATGCGAGCAGCACGCTCAAACTGCTGTCGGGTAAGAAGCCTAAGTGTATAACGCATAATGGCAACGGTGCCTCCACCTCCTGCTCCATGCTTGAGCCTGCGCCAGACCATAAGGATCGCGATAAGCCCCAGGTATGCCTCCGTCTTGCCTCCACCCGTCGGAAACCATATCAGATCCATCGTATCCCTAAAATCGCTCTCCTCATTGATAACAGACTCCAGGACACATAGCAGAAAAGCTAATTGGAATGATCTCCACCTGTATGGTTCTTTGCTTGTGTCCTTTCCTGCAATCTTGTCAGTTTGCTTCATCTGATCCAGCATTGCCTGATTTGCCAGACGAAATGCTCTTTCAACACACTCGTCGCTCTCAAGCAATTCCAAACCCCTATTCATGCGCTCCAATGCTGTTTCCATGCGTTCCACCATGCGTATAGCCGTTTCTTGCTCCTTGGCATCAGAAAGTTTGAGTGCCTTCCGCCTCTGATCTGCAACCCAGTCTTTGTATCCCCCCAGAAAATCCCTCATTGAAACTGCGAGAGTCGTTATGTCTTCCTGGCATAAACTCTGCAGATCAAGCGCACCATGATGACCTTGGGGATTCGTTGATAAAGCAGGCATTTCCACAGCTGGCATAAACTCCGACCAGATACGGGTTGGACGATGATCCGTCACATCCCAGTCTACCGCCGCTCCATGTCCTACCGCATAAATTTTTCTGTCCTTGTATTGCAACTCAAGTTCCAGTTCTTCCTCGCTCATCATTGAAGGATCAAGGCGAGGGAGTTCAAATATCCGCCCTGAGGAGATTGTACAATGCAGGGCTGCTTCAAAGAGATATGCACCAACCTTGTCAGCCTTCCTCAGAGTTTCCGGCCCTCTCTGACCATTGTATAGTGCCAGTGTACACAGGTAGCCGTCGCCATGCCGACGCTGATCCAGTACTATGCCTGCCCGATCACTCCAAATTTTTTGAGAGAATCTGCTATCATCAAGTCGGTCTATTTCTATCTCAAAGTCTTGTAATTCTACGCGTTTGTAGGACTGCTTCTTGAATTTTTGACGATTGTGTCTGTCCCCCAAACTTTCATATATGGCTGCTTTCGCTGAAATACAAAGTTGTGCATCTTGGCTCACAAAGAAAGTAAATCCGACAGTGGACGGAGCCGTGTAGTAACGTTTGTAGGAGCCCTCATCGCCTGCATCTTCCTCACCCTTCGGTTGACTGGTTTCAGGTACTTCAAAGCGAATGCTTGAGGTGAACTCAATTGGGCTCAGTACACCAACATGGTAGCGTTTAAGCGGGTTTTCATTGATAATATCGCCCTCCACAGCAGGCCCCATCATCTGCAGGCGCAACCAGTCTACCAGACGCTGGCGTGCTTCTACATAATCCATGACAAGACAATTATCCGATATGGAACGAAATGCCTCGCTAATATAGCGAAATCTGGCACATTTCAGATACCTTGCGCACCATCAGAGATCTCACCCCTGTATTCGTTGCTGATCTTTGCGTACCAGGAAATTGCCAATTGCCAGAACATCCATATGCGTACATTCAAAGCAGTTCAGGGCATCCTGGGGTGTACACACAATCGGTTCTCCTCTGACGTTAAAGCTGGTATTAATGAGCACTGGACACCCTGTACGAGCTTCAAACTCCCGTAATAGCTGGTAAAAGAGAGGCTGATGCTTCCTGCGTACCGTCTGCACACGGGCAGAGCCATCCACATGCGTGACTGCTGCAATGGGAGACTGGATATTCTGCTGTTTTTGCAGCCCCTCTCCCTCAATCTGTGCTCCCCTGACCTGTGATGTCAGAAGCATGTAGGGACTTTCCCTGGCAATCTCAAACCATTCCGTGCTCTTCTCTTCAAGAACTGCCGGGGCAAACGGACGAAAACTCTCCCTGAACTTGATGGACTGATTTACGTGCTGCTGCATGGCAAGCCTGCGAGGATCCGCCAGGATGCTGCGATTCCCCAGTGCACGAGGACCATACTCCATGCGCCCCTGAAACCACCCCACTACGTTCTGCTCTGCCAGCAACTCAGCAACCCGGCCACACAACTCCTCATCATCCAGCTCTTCATACACAAGCGTGGCCTGATCCAGTGCCGTACGAATCTCATCCGCATCAAATGACGGCCCCAGACTGGCTCCCTGCATTGCATCCTGGACAGATACCTCACGAGGAGACTGCATATACTGGTGCCATGCCATGAATGCTGCTCCGAGTGCCCCGCCTGCATCTCCCGCAGCAGGCTGAATCCACAATTCTTCAAATAGTCCAGACTCAAGGAGCTTTCCGTTTGCAACGCAATTCAGGGCAACCCCGCCCGCCATACAGATCCTGCTGTGCCCTGATATCTTGCTGGCATGCCGTGCCATTCGCAAAACAGCTTCTTCCGTTACGACCTGTATGGAGTGTGCCAGGTCCGTCTCTCTGCGTGTAATGGAGGATTCAGGAACCCGGGCAGAGCCACCAAAGAGTTTCTCAAATGCACGGGAATACATCCGCAGCCCCCACGGAAATGCAAAGTACTTCAAGTTCAGCCGATAGGAACCATCCTCTTTCAGATCAATCAGCTCATCCAGAATTGTCTGCACATACTTTGGCTCTCCGTACGGAGCAAGTCCCATCAGCTTGTATTCCCCCGAGTTCACCCGAAACCCGCAGTACCCCGTGAATGTGCTGTAAAGCAGTCCCAGCGAATGAGGAAAATGTATCTCCTGCTGGAGCACAATACTGGACTGATCGCCAACACCAATGGAGGTTGTGGCCCATTCCCCTACCCCGTCCGTTGTCAGTATGGACGCTTTTTCAAATGGGGAGGGAAAGAACGCACTTGCCACATGACTCTCGTGGTGCTCGCAGAATAGCAGCGTGCCACCAAACCCGATCTCCTTGCGCAGGATTTCTGGAATCCACAGATTGCGTTTCAGCCATACCGGCATGGCTTTCAGGAAAGACGGGATACCTTTTGGGATAGTGCTCAAGTAGGTTTCCAGAAGCCGTTCAAATTTCAGAAACGGCTTGTCGTAATAGGCTACTGCATTGAGTTCTCTGGCGGTAATTCCAGCATACTCAAGACACCAGGCAATCGCATGAACAGGGAGGGAGGAGTCATGCTTGATCCGCGTAAAACGCTCTTCCTGGGCGGCTGCAAGGATGACTCCATCTTTGAGCAAACAGGCAGCCGCATCGTGATACCAGCAACTGATTCCGAGAATGTATGTCACGTTTCTGCCCAGATAGCCAGACTGGTGCGCAATTTTTCGATTTCCGCCCTGGCATCCAGCTCTTTCTGTCGCTCGTGTTCAACAACCCTGGCTGGTGCTCGCCTGACAAAGTTTTCGTTCTGCAGTTTTTTCTGTACCCGAAGAAGAAACGCCTCTTTCTGTTCCAGATCTTTGGTCAGACGCTGCCGCTCTTCCTCGGGATCCACCATTCCCTGCACATAAATCACGGCTGATCCAGCCACGGCAGAAGCACACCGCGAAGGCTTGGGAAGCTCTACCCCCACCTGCAATGTTTCAACCCTCGCAAGTTTCCAGTAGTATTCCCTGTGCGCGATCAGGACTTCGGTAAATTCGGACTGCTCTTCAGACAGGCTCAGGGTTACATCAATCGCCTTGCCGGGAGCTACCCCGTACCGGCTGCGAAGATTTCTGATGGCAGTCACAGTCTCTTGCAAAAATGCAAACTGACTCGCTCCAGTCGTATCCTGTTCGTCTTTTGCGGCCGGCCAACTGGATACCATACACGCCTCTCCGTCGGCACGCGGACGCAGGCGATGCCATAACTCTTCTGTAATGAACGGCATGAACGGATGCAGGAGCTGGATCAGCTGTTCATAAATTCCCATCGCGAGTGCCGTCTTCTCTTCGGACATGACCTCCCCTGACCGCGGCTTTACCAGCTCCAGATACCAGTCACAATAGTCACTGCGGAAGGTGGTATACAGAATGTTTGCCGCTTCATTCAGCCGGTAACGCGTCAGGGACTCTTCCACGGATTCAATACATTCCACAAGCCTGGTAAGCATCCACCGCTCTACCAGCTCAAGGTCCTCCATGGGTCTCGTGTGACGGTACTCTTTCCCAGGCTCAATGAAGCGTCCAAACACATGGAACGCATTCCATATCTTGTTTGCAAAATTTCGCCCCATCTGAAAGCCAGCCGGATCCAGCCGGATATCCTGCCCCTGTGCGCACAGGATCGTGAGATAAAACCGGACGGCATCTGCACCATATTCCTCAATCAGTTCCAGGGGATCAATGCCGTTCCCAAGACTCTTGGACATCCAGCGACCGAGCTTGTCCTTGATCATGCCGGTAATGAAAATATCCCGGTACGGAACCTGCCCTGTGAAGTAGAGAGAAGCCATAATCATGCGGGCAATCCAGAAGAACAGAATATCATATCCAGAAACCAGCACATCCGTTGGATGGAAATACTCCAGATCAGCCCTGGTATTCTCGTCTTCCTCAGGCCAGCCGAGCGTCGCAAACGGAAAGAGCCAGGACGAAAACCAGGTATCCAGTACATCCTCATCCTGCACCATTCCCGCCTCGGGCTGCTCTACGGCAACCACAAACCCGCGGGACTCGTCCATCCCTCCCTCTGAATCAGTATAGTACCAAACCGGGATGCGATGTCCCCACCACAGCTGGCGGCTGATACACCAGTCACGAATGCCTTCCAGCCAGCGAAAATACTCGCTCTCCCAGCGTTTCGGATAAAATGTGATCGTTCCTTCCCTGACCGCAGAGATAGCAGGCCCTGCGAATGGCTCCATTTTTACAAACCACTGACGGGACAGGAGCGGTTCAACAATCGCCTTGGAGCGTTGCGAAACGGGAACTGTGCTCTTGTAAGGTTCAATCTTTTCCAGATACCCCCCTGCCTCCAGGTCCTTTACAATGAGTTCCCGCGCTTCAAAGCGGTCAACTCCCGCGTAGGGGCCGCAGTCATGAGTGAGTGTCCCGTCTTCGGCAATCACGCTCACGGCTTCCAGTTCATGGCGTTTGCCCACTTCAAAGTCATTCTTGTCGTGCCCCGGTGTGATCTTCAGGACACCTGTCCCGAATTCCCTCTGCACATAGGCATCCGCGATCACTGGAATAGTCTTGCCAGAGAGGGGCAAATGAACCGTCTTGCCGACCTGCTCTGCATATCGCTCATCTTCCGGGTTCACCGCAACCGCAACATCACCAAGCATGGTTTCCGGGCGGGTTGTGGCGACGGTAATGTGCCCGGATCCATCTTCAAATGGATAGCGGATATGCCACAGAAATCCATCCCGCTCCACATTGTCCACTTCTTCATCCGATAGCGCAGTCTGATCCACCGGACACCAGTTCACCAGATAATTGCCACGATAAATAAGCCCTGCTTCATACAGTTTGACAAATACGGTCTGCACGGCCCTGACATAGCCGGGGTCCATGGTGAACCGCTCTCGTTCCCAGTCGCACGAGTCTCCGAGACGGCGTTTTTGTTGCAGGATCTGATCCCCATACTTGTCTACCCACTCCCAGATTTTTTTGACAAACGCTTCCCGCCCCAGGTCAAAGCGTGTCCTTTTTTCCTGCTCTTTTAGTGAACGTTCCACCACATTCTGGGTAGCGATTCCCGCATGATCCTTTCCAGGCATCCACAGTGCCTCTCTCCCTTGCATGCGGCGCATGCGTGTCAGCGCGTCCTGAATGGTATCCTGCAGTGCATGCCCCATATGGAGTGCTCCCGTTACATTCGGGGGCGGCATCATGATGGTATGCGGAGGGCGTTCCGTGGTCCGGTCTGCCCGAAAAAATCCCATGGACTCCCAGTATTCATACCAGCGGGTTTCCACAGTCTTGGGATCATAGGGAGCTGTACGCTCCTTCCTGTCGCTCATGTAGACTGGTGATGAAAGGTACCTGAAACGGGAAAGGACATTACCTGGATCTCTCCCCATATCGCTGCAGCATCTCCTCCAGACTGTCTGCCCCATACTTCTCAAGAAATGCATTGGCAATCACCCAGGCAACGGTGGCTTCGGCTACGGTAGAAGCTGCGGGGACACTGGTGACATCGCTGCGCTCATAACGGGTAGGCTGGGGCTGATGGCTTTCCATGTCTACGGTCCCCAGCGGCTTGATCAGGGTAGGGATCGGCTTCATGTATCCTCGCACAATGACGGGCATTCCGTTTGTCATCCCGCCTTCCAGCCCTCCGGCACGATTAGATCTGCGCCGGTAATCCCGGGCATCATTCAGATAAATCTCATCATGTACCTGAGAGCCCGGGCGCGTCGTATTTGCAATCCCATCCCCAATCTCCACGCCTTTTTGCGCCTGTATGGAAAGAATTGCCTGGGCAAGCTGCCCGCTCAGTCGCCGATCCCAGTGCACATACGATCCCAGCCCCGGCGGAACTCCTGTGACAATAACCTCATACGCTCCTCCCAGAGAGTCGCCGGATTTCTTTACCTGCCGGATATGCCGTATACACGAACGGCTTAGCTCCTCGTCCAGCATGCGCACCTCGCTCTGGTCTGCCAGTTCATTGACTGCCTCTGCTCCACTGCTTAAAATGGCGTCTCGTTGCGGAATGCGCCCTTCTTCACCCTGCCAGCCGATTTCACCGATCTGGAGTACATGACTGCCCACTTCAATCCCGAACTCCTTGAGCAGCTGGCGTGCAACAGTGCAGCAGGCAACCCGGATAGCGGTTTCTCGTGCGCTTGCCCGTTCAATCACGGGCCGGATATCATCAAACCCGTATTTGCGTGCTCCTTCCAGATCTGCATGACCGGGACGTGGCAGGGTAATCCGTTCAATTTCTTTCCCGTCTCCATCTACGGACATCACTTCGGGCCACCCGCTCTTGTCCCGTCTGTATGCTGCATTATCTAGCCGCATGGCAATCGGGCTGGCCATTGTTTTGGAGAAGCGCACGCCAGAGTAGATGTGGATCTGATCCTGTTCGAATTTTGCCCGGCCGCCCCGGCCAAACCCGAGCCATCGTCGTGCCAAGTGGTGATTGATTACATCCTCCGTGAGAGGAACCCCCGAGGGCATCCCTTCCACAATTCCGATCAGGGCTTCCCCGTGAGATTCCCCGGCAGTCAGATATCGCAACATCAGAAACACATTCCTATTTCAGTTCGGGAAGCCGGATCAGTCGATGAATATCCCACGGATTCCGAACAGACAGCCGTGCATCTCCGTCTGTATTCTGCAGTACTTTGATTGCCTCCTGGACGGAAGAAACCGCATGCCCATTGATACGCTCCACCAGCAAGCCTTCTCGCAAGTATTGCACCTGATCCTGGCGTATGACACGCTCTATAATGACACCTTCCCACTCTTTATAGTGTGTCTTTTCCTTGTCTGACTTGTCTCTCAGAACCAGTCCCCACCGATCCAGATAGCGTGCAATGAGGGTGCCGGATTCATCTTTGGCTGGTGGCTGGGTGGTGACACTGGGATGGTCGTGTCCGAACAGTGTGAGATACAGGCTGCCTGTCCGCCCATTCCTCAGGTATGTGACTTCAATCCCGGAACCGGGACGTTTCATCAGAATTGCACTGTACAGCTTGTCGGATTGATCCACCGGACTGCCGTCCACTGCAAGAATCACATCCCCCGAACGTACCCCGGCAAGATCGGCTGCACCTCCATCATCCACCTGATCTACATACACACCCTGAATCGTTGCCATCCCCAGCGACCGGGCCATGGCGGCATCCACATCCATGGATCTTCCTATTCCCATATAGCCACGACGAACCTCACCATACTCCATCAGATCACTTGCAACCCGCATAGCAAGATTGCCAGGAATAGCAAACCCGTACCCCTCATAGAACCCGCTTCTCGTTGTGCCTAAAGTATTTATTCCGATCAGCTCCCCGTGCAGATTGACCAGTGCGCCTCCAGAATTGCCTGGATTGATGGGCGCGTCGGTCTGGATAAATCTCACATTCGGATCTACACCAAGAAAATTTTTGAATGACCGTCCCTTCGCACTGACAATGCCCTCTGTGACGGTAAACTTCAGGCTCAGAGGATTCCCGACTGCCCACACCCTGTCCGCCAGTTGGAGCATCTCCGAATCACCAATTTTCATCGCCGGTACACTCTCTTCCTTCCTCAGAATAATTTGAATGACAGCGAGGTCTGTTGCGGGATCCACGCCAACCGTGTATGCCTCGTATTCCTGTTTATTTGAGAACAGAACATGCAATTTTCCTGCACCTTCCACCACATGATGATTCGTGATGATATAGCCCTGCGATGCAATGACAACCCCACTCCCGGAAGCTTTATAATGCCTAATAGCAACTACAGATTGTACCACGCTGTCCACCACATCCTGAAACGTACTGGTGGAGTCACCGGGTTGAGGAAACTCCACCACCGTGGTGTCCTGTCCCGTCTCTGCCGTATCTGCAGGGGAGACTTGAGGACCTGGTGGAGCAGAGTTCGCAATCATCATGACAAGGATGCCAGCCAGCACTCCCGCAGCAACCAGACCAGTCTTGATCCATGCTTCTCTGGCGGTCAGGTATCGCAACATCAGTAACATATTCCTATTTCAGTGCAGGTAGCGGAATCATTCGCTGCGTGTTTCTCTGATCCCGAACCGAAAATCTCGCGGTCTCATCCAGATTCCGCAATTCCCTGATCGCCCCCCTCACAGAACGAACAGCCCGCCCGTTAATGCGCTCCACAAGGAGACCTTCTTTCAGGTACTGTATTTCATCCCGGCGTGTCACACGCTGTATGATGATGCCATCCAGCTCTCCATAATGCGCCTCATCCCCCTCTGACTTGTCCCTGATGACCAGCCCCCACCGATCCAGATAGCGTGCGATGTATGCTTCCCGCCTGGGCTCATACCCCAGATCAAGCAGCCAGGAAGCAACCCCCGGATGATCCTGTCCCAGCAGCGTGAGCTGCAGGCTGTCCACCAGTCCATCTCTGGAATACTTGACCCCAACGCTGGAATAGGGACGCTTCACGAGAATTGTACTCTGCAATGTGTTGGACTGGTCAATTGCTTTCCCATCCACTTCAAGGAGCACATCCCCCGGACGCAGTCCGGCAATGTCTGCGGCACCTCCACCATAGACCTGATCCAGGAACACCCCCTGGACAGTGGACATCCCCAAAGCCCGCGCCAGGGTTGCATCTATATCTACAGGAACTACTCCCATGTAACTGCGTCGAAACTCACCGTACTCCATCAGATCACTTGCAACACGGATGGCAAGATTGACAGGGATGGCAAACCCATACCCCTCATAGAACCCGCTGTTCGTCGCGATTGCCGTATTGATCCCAATCAGTTCCCCACGCAGATTGACCAGTGCCCCTCCAGAATTGCCCGGATTGATTGCTGCATCAGTCTGGATAAAATCTTCCACCCCGGAATCGGCATCAATAATGTTCATGGAACGCCCTTTCGCACTGACAATCCCGGCTGTAACCGTTGAGTTCAGCTGCAAAGGATTGCCCACCGCCAGAACCCAGTCTCCTATCTGCAGCGTTTCGGAATCTCCGGCCGTCATCGCCTCCACACTCTCTCCTGGATTCAGAACAATCTGAATGACTGCCAGATCTGTGGAGCGATCCACACCAACCGTATATGCCTCATACTCCCGCTTGTCGGAGAAGAGAACCTCCAGTTTTCCTGCCCCTTCAATCAGGTGATGGTTTGTAATAATATGCCCTTGTGGCGTGATGACGACACCACTGCCCTCACTTTCCCGGTTCTCGTCCCAGTCCAGAGGTGCCAGCAGGTGCGTATGCCAGCCGGATTTCACACGAACCGAAACTACAGACTGCACAGCTCGGCGGGCAATCTCCCGGAAAACACTGCCAGAAGGAATTGCGGAGTGTGAAATTTCCGTTTCCGCAGAATCCCGGCTCGTCTCCACCCGCTCCACAAGACGGATCTCTGGTGTTTGCGAACTTCGCGGGGCAGGATTTGCAATCAGCATGATCAGGATGCCGGCTAGCAGTCCTGCACAGACAAGACCAGTCCCGATCAGGATGTGGAGCAAGGAGTTCTTTCCTCCCGCCTGCTCTGATAACGGCTGCAATGGTTTCATTCCGTACCTACCCTGTGGCGGGGACATTGTTTCTGGAAAGCATCAGGATCGCCTCTCTGGCTGCATTTGCAATCTCTCTTCGGTCCATGCCGGCAACATCCAGCAATGGTCCAATTCGTACCTCTATGTCCAGCCTGCGAAAATTCGCAAGGTATAATATATGCCCAACAAAAGTGCTGTGACGCGGATCTGGAGACTCTGCGATGGCCGTCCGTCCCTCCGCACCCTGAACTGCCTGTCCGTCCAGAGCCGTTACATGAATGAAAACTGGCTGCAGTTTTGCCTGATCCCAGTCTTTAATGCTTTCAAATGCCCCCGTTTTGAATGGGAGCAGCTCCGTTCCATTCCCGGTGGTTCCCTCTGGAAATACCAGAACAGAGGCATGCTGCTCAAGCCTTTCCCTGACCTGGAAGGCAAAGGTTCTTGCCTGTCCTCTCCTGCGCCGGTCCACCAGGAGCATGGCATAGCATTTGCAAATCCATCCGATGAGAGGCCAGCGGCCGATTTCTGCTTTTCCAGCAAAACAGGCATCCAGCTGAGAGGCAAGGAAGATCGGATCCATTACGGTAAGATGATTGCTGACCAGCAAGGTGCCCGGAGACACCACTTCTGCGCTTGCGGATGGCGTTACATGTATGTTAAAAATGCGGCAGAATAAACGCCCGGCAACCCCCTGGCGCATGAGCCGGTATGCCAGATGCCCGGCATCAGGACGAAAGCGCACCCGGATACTCGTATGAATACACCCCAGGACGGTTACAAGTAGGGCAGACATCAAACGCAGCCAGACACGCATTCTTTATCCATCTTGCGGAGTTAAACCCTGACAAGGGTACAGGCTCCTGTTTACTATCGGTACAATTTTGCAAAAGATGCCCCCCAATCCTCCTGCACGAACTGTGGATGTGACATTTGCTCTGACTGGCGACCCCAAAGTCAGTTCCCGCGCACTGCGCCAGTTGCACTTGCTGTCAAATCTGGACCTCAGCATCCTTGTACTCGGTTTGGGAAACCCACAGGAGAGCAGTACCCTGGATATCCCGAATGTAACGCTTCTGTATCTCCCCCGACCGACAGGAAAAGGGCCCAGGTTCTTCTGGAATGCTCATCAGCAACTGCAGGCAGCCCTGCAGCATGTCGTGTCCAGAGTATACCATGCCAGTGACCTTTATACGCTCCCGGCCATGCATCGGGCCGCAATGCGCCAGCAGGCCAGACTGGTCTTTGATTCCCGAGAGTTATATACACACCTCCCTGCTACGACTGGACGACCATGGGTTCGAATGTTCTGGGGCATGCTATTGCACCGATATATCCGACACGCGGACTGTGTCTATTCTGTCAGTGAAAGCATTGCAGAGCATCTGAAGGAGCACTTTCGACTGGATACGGTTCATCTGATGCACAATGTCCCCGGGCCGCAGAGCGAAATTCCCGCTGACTCTTTGCGAACACGCCTCCGTCTGCCTTCAGACACGAGCATCATACTTCATCAGGGAAGTTTGCAGAGACATCGGGGAGGTTCCATGATGGTGGAAGCCATGCACTCCATCAAGGATGCAGTTCTCGTTTTCATGGGCGGGGGGCCTCTTCGGGAGGAGACCTGCGAACTGGCAAGAAATTTGAGTATGGAGTCCATCGTTCGCTTCGTTGACCCCGTCCCTCCTGATCAGCTGCTCTCGGTGACCGCCTCTGCAGACATTGGACTCACATTCCTGGAAGACTCCTGTCTGAATCACAGGTATGCCCTTCCCAACAAACTGTTTGAATATCTGGCAGCCGGGGTTCCTGTGATTGCCAGCGACCTCCCCGAGATTGCCCGAATCATCAGGCAATTCAATGTGGGATGTGTCGTTCCGTCTGGAGATGCAAACGCATTGGGGACTGCGCTGCATCACGCACTCGAACATCCAGAGCTACGCCAGACATGGGCTGCCAATACGGCCAGTGTTCAGAAATTCTTTAACTTTGAGACCGAATCGGAGCGGTTTGTTACTCCCTACCTGCGCCTGCTGGGCCGATAAGCATGTACCGAATCCTGCTCATCATCATGTTCCTGCTCATCGGATGCCAATCCGGGGGCGAGCCCGGTCCTGTTGTTATGAAGACGGCGGAGAGGCTTCCCGCTCCCATGAGCTGGCCAACCTTTGACGAGGCTGTTTTGACAGCTGCGCGAACAGGCAAACCTATGCTGATTGACATCTATGCGCCCTGGTGCGGGTGGTGCCGGAAAATGCAGCAGGAGGTCTATACCGATGCCGAACTGGTGGACTATGTGCAGGACAATTTTGCGTATGGCCGGCTGAATATTGATGATGCAGAAACATTTCACACCTTCCGGGGAAGTACGCTGTCATCCCAGCAGCTGGGATACCGTCTGGGAGCAGAAGGTACACCGACGACGGTATTTTTGAACAGTGATGGCACCTACATTGCAAAGTGTCCCGGCTACTGGGGAAGAGATGATTTCTGGACGGCTCTCCAGTATGTGGGTTCGGGCATGTGGCAGCACAGATCCTACGAAGAGTTCTCGCGGCTTTCCATGCGCACGGCACCATCTGAATAGAGTTCGGGGCGGCGATCCCGGAGAAAGAGCTTTCGTCCATGGGATTCTTCGCAGTGCTGGAAATTGATCTCTGCATAGAGGATGGATGGCTTTGTTTCGGGAGCGCGGGCGATCACGTTGCCTGATGGATCAACAACAAAGGATCCCCCGCCAAAGGTCAGCACCTCTTCTTCCCCGGTGCGGTTTGCCAGTGCCATGTAGTAGCCATTCTGGAAGGCTCCCACTCTCAGTTCTGCTTCAAACAGTCCTTCTGGCCATTCATTCAGGGCCCCGGCCTGAGGGATCACAACCAGATCTGCCTTCTGCAAGGCCAGTGCACGAAGGTATTCGGGATAATGACGATCATAGCATATCGCCACGCCAATACGGCCAGCGGCTGTATCGTAGACAGGAGCATGCGTGCCGGCTGCTGTGTAGTACTCCTGCTCGTAGAATCCCTCATACTGCGTGATGTGCATCATCCTTGTCACCCCGAGGAGTGTTCCGTCTGCATCAATCACAGGCGAGGCATCAAATGCAGCTTCTCCTTCCCGTGCGTACAGATTCAGAACCACAGCTACTCCCAGCTTTTTGGCTGCCTCACAAAAGCGTTCTGTCACGGGGCCCGGAGTCTCTTCTGCCAGTGATAACGGCGGGAGGTCATTCCCCTGACACTCTGCATAACGGCTCTTCCGATGTTGCGGATAGAACGGGGTAAATGCAAGTTCCGGGTATACAACCAGATCTGCACCTGCCTGTGCGGCGGTGTCCAGCGATGCCAGTCCCATTGCCAAGTTTGTGTCCAGATCTTCAGATGCGGAACACTGAATGACTGCGAGTTTCATGTGCCTGTTGAATTTGAGAGCATTGTACTCTGGGGGAACGATTCATTGCTGGCAGGATTGAGCGATCACGAATCGGGGGAGTTCGGACAAGTCTTTCTCCACCTCAACCTGCAGAGCTGTTCGCTGTCGCAGCATCATGGCAACTGAATCTGTATAGTCAGTATGGGTTTCCAGTGCGAGTATTCCCGAAGGATGTAGCAGTCCCCTGCCTGTATGATCAGCGATAGCCCGATAGAATTGATGTGGATCCTCTCCGCAAAAGAGAGCTGCTGCCGGCTCATGCTCCCGCACCATGCGGGGCAGTTCCGAATGCTCGCTGTCCGGGATATACGGAGGATTCGCAATCACCAGATCGTATCCGTTTCCTGCAATATCTGTGAAGTCCTGTGCCAGCATATCTGCCTGAACCAGATGAATCTCCTGTTCGTTCTGTTCGGCATTCTCTTGTGCAATGCAGAGTGCATCTGTACTGATGTCACAGGCCGTTACATGTGCATCTGGAATGGACTGCTTCATGGCCAGGGCAATAGCCCCGCTCCCCGTGCCAATGTCCAGAATCCTGCGTGTCTCCATTGCTTGTACCAGGCTCAGGGCAAGTTCAACCAGCTGTTCGGTTTCGGGTCTGGGGATCAGGACTTCTGGGGAAACATACAGATGCATTCCGTAGAATTCAGTATGTCCTGTGACATACTGCACAGGTTCATGTGCTGCGCATCGCTCTGTCATTGCCAGAATCCTGACGATCTGATCACGCTTAAGAAGCATATCTTCGTGAACGATCAGATGGGCCGGCTCACAATCCAGTACATCGCAAAATATCCAGACGACTGTGAGACGAGACTCTGGGATCCCGGCTTTTTTCAGCATGTCCTCTGCTTTCACAAAGATCTCCTTCATATTCATCGTATCTTCCGAAATTTCCATATTGCAATGCCCCGTTGCCCTGATTCACTGCCTTCTGGCGGGGTAACTGAAACACGGACAATGAGTATTTGTCCGAATGCCCATGTTCAATGAGGGGATGAGAAAATTCGGTTCTATCCCGATAGTTATGGACAGATATCTAAATCTGGGATGTAGAGAGAGAGTGTGCTTGGAAGCACTATACAGCACATTTTGTTGCACCCTGCTTGGCACGAGGGCATCTCTGGCCAACTTCCCGCATATTCACCTTATCATGCCCGCAAGCATTCTCAGAGCCATCACTGCCCTAGTTAGTGTCTGTCCGAAAATTCAGAATATCGCCAATATATGCCGTTTCGAGAGCGTATGAGGGGTTTTGGGAAATATTTTTTTGGTATTTTTCCTGACGAAGATGGAGGCCCTTTGGCGGATTGGAGCATGAAATCCCCGAACAGCATCCATAAACACGCAATCTTCGTGCAAGATTTCCCCGAATCTCTCATAGCCAACGAGCATCTGAATCGCGCCATACATGACGCTGTGGTGGCAAAATGCCTCTGGAATCCCCCGCATTGGGGGTTGCTGTGAATTTTCGGACGGACACTAGTTAGGGAGGTCTGCAGGGAACCTCCACATGTGATCCATCAGAGCATGCTGATCACTCGGAGTTGACAACCTCTGGAAGTAGCAAAATAACACGAATCGGGATAGAACCGAAAATTCAGGTTTAGAGATGGAGGTTGGTGAACAGGACGGCATCTGCTCTTGAGGAGTATGCATATGGCAAGGGACAGAGCATGGTGCTCCTCGTTCTGAACATTTGGTGTACGAATTGGCCAGTGTATATCCATTCCCCGGGAATGCGGGGACTGCGAAGAGACGGGCAATCAGAAAGAGGCTCTTGCAAAAATATCCCTGTACCTGATTTGCCTGCAAGAGCACTCCCCGAACGACAGCTCTTCGTCATACGGGATGTTTGCAAGAGGCTTGAGTGATCCAGCCTGGCAGCCGATCTGTAAGGCTGGATCCCCCAATGCAGAGCACCCCGATACGCTGCCGTACCGGGGTGCTCTCGGTTTCACATTGAGCCGCTCTGGGCGGCTATTTCTTTACTTCACCAGCGTCATGCGTCCGGTCTTCACATGCCGCTGCTCTGCGCCGGTCGCGATCAGCCGGTACAGGTAGGTTCCGCTGGCCAGGCTGGTGGCATGCAGTTCGATGCTCCGGTTCGCTCCTGCCTCCATCTCCTGCGCTGGCAGCATGATTATCTCCCGTCCCAGCATGTCTACAATCTGGATCTGCACCTGCGCATTCTCCGGCAGGTCAAACTGGATTCTTGTGCTCGGATTGAACGGGTTCGGATAGTTGCCATGCAGGGCAAACTCTGTCGGAAGCTCTGCGCTCTCTTCCACTCCTGTCACTACCACTGTTGGAATGACCATCCCGTTCTTGTCCACGCCCAGGATCGTCAGATCGTTCCGCATCCCGGACAGGTTCAGCACCAGCGTCTGGTTCGCATACCCGTACAGATCCATCTCATAGGCCTGTGTCACCTCCTGATCCGCAGACTTCACCCGGAGGACCTGCTGCGAGGGAGCCAGTGAAGTGTATCGCCGCGTGGCATCGTCCAGCACCAGGTTCCCTGCCAGCGTCATGTTCACGGTCATGGGATCCACCGGATCCAGCACTTCTACCCGCGCTGCCCCCAGATCTGCCGACCCGTGCACCAGCAGCACATCCACCTGGTTTGCGACCTGCGATGTCATCCGGGTTTCCAGCACCTTGAGCATGGGTTCCGCCAGACTTCCATGGGCGATCACCACATAGTTTTTATTATGCGACAGGGAAAGCATCTGGGTGACCGCCTGCTCGGCCGGTGCGCCAGCGGGCTGGATTTTCAGGTCATGGCTTCCTGCCCCTACTGGACGGTAGGCTGTGGCACTGCGGAACTGCATTCCGCTGCCAATTCGGATGTCTCCCAGATGCAGGTTGATTGGGGTTGGCAGAGGCACATTATGGATGAACTGCAGGTTCGCCCGTCCTCCGCTCAGATCAGCCTGGTCAATCGGATTCTCAATCCCGTTCGCTGCAATCCCGAAGATTGCACAGCTCCCCAGCCCAATCCCCTCCTGCGTCAGATTCAGCACCCCGCTGATATACCCGTTCACCGCAAAGGAGCCTGCCTCCACCTGTGCCGGACGCCGGCCTGCCAGCTTCGGATTTTTCCACATGCAGTCCCACTGCACGATCCGCAGTCCGCTGGCATCCGCCACATTCTGGAGCCCCTCCGCCGCGATCCGAAGGTTCGTATTCGTGGGCAGCGACTCCGTCCCCAGATCCACTTTCCAGAACAGATCCGCATGCACATCCAGGGTCAGGCTGCCGCCTGCCGTCGGAACCGTGAGGTTCTGCCATGCCGGCATGGCTCCGTCTGGCACCATCACTGGAGACACGGTCGCTGCCGTGGTATCGGTCAGGTCCGAGGGCAGCTGCAGGATCAAGGGACGGTAGTGCGACATGTCTCCCTTCTGCATTCCCACCGGGAACAGATACCCCCCGCTCGCAAAGCCTGCTCCTGCATTCCCCTGCAACAGGTGGCGAGCGACCGGGCCGCCGACATACGACTGCCGGGAACCGCGCAGGATCGTGGCCTTGCACTCTTCGTCACTGTCTGCCCCGCATTTCTTTCCTTCCTGCGCCGTACTCCGACCACGGAGCTCCTGTTCCACCTGCACATTCTGCACCGTCCACATAAACATGCTGTCCATCGGCATGCTGTGAATCTTCCCCTGCCGGAGCGTCAGTGTGGCCGCCTTCTGCTGCATGACATGGCTTTTCAGCAGCAGTCCCTTGGCGTTGTTCACCGTGACACTGTGCAGGGCTGTCGTGTCACCAGTCATCACCTCCTGCGCCTCCTTGCCCGTGAACTCCACCTTCACATTCAGATCCCCCTTCTTTGCAAAGTGGAAGCCCCCGTGCACCATCAGTACTGGCATTCCGTCTGTCACATAGCGTGACGCATCCGCTGCCACCATGAAGTCCCCCATCACCGTTTTCGTTGCCCCGGAGTGCAGGCGCACCCCCGCGACATCCTCCATCACCGTCCCCTTCGTTTGCATAAAGTCTCCGTGAATCAGGATGGACCGCTTTGCCGCATTGTTATAGCGGGAATTCAGCCCGCCAGTCCCGCTGATCATGAGATCCCCCATGAATTCTGTCGTTTCCGCGGTCGGCCAGATCGTCGCCGAGCTCAGGGCAACATCTTTGGTGATCATCACCTTCTTGTTTTGCAGCTCTACCGATCCTTGCATGGCGGACAGGCTGTCCACGGTAAGCATCTTGCCGTCCGCAGTGGCACTCTTCAGGTAGAGCGTCCCGCCCCAGTTTCCGGTGCCCGGGGTCAGCGTGCCGTCAAAGACGACGGTCTGCAGCATCTTGCTGTCGGCACTCGCGTCAATGGTGGTCTGCTTGCTTCCCTTCGGTACTTTGATCCTGTCCGCGGTCAGGCTTCCCGTCAGGGTCAGCAGCACATCCGGACGACTGTCTCCCTGCACGCTGTTTCGCTTCTGTGTGTCTTCCGGCCCCAGCATCAGGGTCCCGTCTCCCAGGTGGATCATGGCATCTTTTTCCACAGTTACCTGGGCCGTGTTCCCAATATATTTGCCTTGACTCACCCGTCCCAGCACATGCAGGTCGCCTCCCCCGGTCATGAGCTTGCTCTTGCCATTCACGCTCACCTTGCCGTGCACCCTCACATCCTGCCCCTCCGTGTGCAGTTCGCCTGCTGCGACAAGTACACTGTAATTGTCTACCTTAGCAGCACTGGTGCGATCCAGGGTGGAGGTCCCCACGGTCAGCATTCCATCCACCATCAGCTTCCCTTTGGTGATCATCAGTTTGCCCACAATGGAGCGGTCTCCGCTCGTCGTGATCTCGGCACTGGCATGATTCACGATCACATCCCGCGGATCAAACCATTCCAGCGCATCCGTCACTGTCCGCTTGCCCGGCGTGATATAGGTCAGCACATACCGGTCATTGACATTGGCCGTTTTTGCACGGTCTGTGGAGATGCTCCCCGGATCATTCGTATCCTTCTCCAGCATCCCGTTCTGCACGATGATGTGCTCCATTACATGCAGCGTGGAGTCGGTTGTGCTCTCGGCATCCACCAGCGACAGCGTGCCACTGCACAGTCCCAGATTCTTCGTCTTGACTGCTTCATCCAGCCGGAGCTCCCCGCTGCCTGTATGGATGGCAAGGGCATCCAGCGTGTCGGACAGGGCAGCCTTCTTGACCAGATCGGTGTTCCGGCTGCCATAGGTCAGTTTTTTGATTGTGGAGGCCTCGTCCAGCTCCCCGCTCAGCTCTCCCTGCAGGAGCAGCGACTCGGTTACCTTGACATTTTTCCCCATGAGTTCGGCGCGGGGGCCCACATGCAGGGTCTTCACCGCCAGAGGTCCGCTGGGGACTGCGAGTTCATCCAGGGCCATCACGGCATCCAGGATCACTTCCGAGCCCCGTCCGGTCACGGACTGCTTGTTTTTGCCCCCGAATAGAATATGATTCCCGAAGGTAAGTCCGGTGTCTTTTGCGGTGCACATCCCGTCCGCAGTGAGGGTGGACGCATATCCCATTCCGATGGTGTTCCCCTGGGCAGAGATCCCGCCTTCTATCCGCACATTGTGCACGGTTTTGGGCCGTTTCGCCTTACTTGCGCCGGTCGTGTCTGCATCCAGATGCACCCGTCCCTTGTCTTCAAAGTCCGCCGCGTCTTCCACTGTCAGCGTCCCCTTGATCACGGACTCCCGGGTATTTGCGCCGCTCAGTGGAGCCAGGAACAGCACGCGGGGAGCGCAGGCCGGCGCATTAGATTTGGTATCCGCGGCAGCCCCGTCGGTGAAGCTGCTGTAATTCACTTTCAGGTCCCCCTCAATCGTCACCGCATCTTCAAACTGCATCCCCGGAATGTGCATGCCCCGCTTCTTGTTGTCCTTGCCGTCTGGCCCCCGTGGGGTGTACGAGCAGCTGAACTTTCCTTTTCCTCCGATCTGCACTCCCCGGCGAACACTGCCGGACCGCCGCTCCCCTTTATCACTCGGAAGGACCTCCGTCGGGTAGGTCCCGTCATACAAGTTGATGTTCCCCTAGATGGTCGCCGTCTTCTCAAACACAGTCCGGGCATCTCCCCACTGGTGAATATCGCCATCCACAATCACATCCGTGCTGATGTTGGCCTCATCAACTCCTGACGGTTCCACAATACTCCCGAAAATCTGAAGACTGCCTACCCTCTTCAGGTCCACACAGACATTGCCGAGGGCAAACAGACGGAGCTCAATATGATGGAGCGTTCCCTTTCCGGCAATACGGATGCAATCTTCGTGGTTCACCCCATTGGAAGGATCGTAGGCACTGGTCGGGATGCGAGGTTTAAAAGCCGCCCGATTATTCTTGCCGAGGTAGTCGGTGGTGATGTAGTGACTCGCCGTCCCGGCGGCACTTTTCTGAATCGTCCCGTCCACGGTGAGCAGCCCCCACAGGTCTGTAGGGTTGCGCCCTTTCCTGAACATGAAGCTAAGATTAATTCCAGTTCCACCATCGTCATGTCGTTCCAGGGACAAGGTTGCCCCTTCCTTCACGGTCAGCCCGCCAACAATTAAAAGGGTTACCCCATTCGTGTTTCCCGCCTTGATGGTCATGTCTCGGGAGACCACAAAACGGTTCAGCCTTGATTTCTGATGCAGGGTCAGCGTGCCGGTAACCGCGATCCGGTTCTGCTCTCCGCCAGGCGTATAAAAAATGTCCCCACTGGTTCCACCGATTGCTCTGTCATCCACTTCTATATCCCCAAATTCCACCGTGGCCTTTGCATCCAGCCGAAATTGCCCACCGGAGGCAATCCAGAACGGTCGAGGAACTCTATCCGAGGGACGGACAAACCGGATCGTGCCCTCCACCGCCCCATCCTTCTCCTGCACATAGGTGCCAAAGCGGACTTTCTCGGTCAGTTTATTCGCATCTCCGGGCGGGATCACCTCCACCGTGCCCCCGGCAAAGGGAACGCGGATCAGGAAGTTGGTGTCATCTGCATTGGTCAACTTGTAGGCTTCCACCAGCTGGCACGGCGCACTGCGGGTACAGGTACTCCCCGAACCTTTCTCGGGGTCAATGTAGCGGGTTGCCTGGGCAAAGGCACTAGAAACGGTAAAGAGAAGAAGGAGAAGAGCGAATCCTGCCCATTTTTGTAGGAATTTCATTGGTTGATGTATGAATTAATGAAAAATTTTTGCGATGTGATCCGACCACCGCTGGCAGGATCAGCTCCCAATATACACATCAGGCAGGGAATATGACTAATCTCCCCGCAATTTTTTTCAGATTCTTTTTCGGAAGAAGGATTGGCTTCCTGCTCGTGTATGATCAAACGGGGCGTACCGCAGAGAGGCATGTAAATCTGAAATTCCCGAAGAATTCCATCTCTCGCTATCTCATGAGCCTCTTGCAAAAATAGCAATTTAGGGAATTTGACCCGTTTCTGAGGCTCAAATTCCCTTGCTTCTTTCCAGGGTCCGCGTTTTTTTCGGAACCGAAAAGCTTTTTCTGCGGGTGCGTTTCACTGGACAACGAACTTACGGAGGTGTGCATGCTTCTTTTAGATCGAATCAAACAGTTTACGCTTGCCTGTCAGGAGGAGATCTTCTCGGAGTTGGATGCGTCGTTTGGTCCCTTGCCCGAACGCTACCAACCCTTTGTGCTGGCCCTGGAGATGGTGCCTCTGGAGGACTTTCTGTCGTCCCAGTCGCGCGGCAGCCGAGGTCGTCCCCTAGCCCATCGTACTTCCATCGCGAAGGCGTTTTTAGCCAGGATGATCTTCCAGATTCCCACGACCACTGCCCTGCGGGAGCGTCTGCTGATGGATCGCATTCTTCGGTCTTTGTGTGGGTGGTCCCGCGGGTGCGATGTGCCCAGCGAGTCTACCTTTTCCCGGGTGTTCCAGGAATTTTCCGAGAGCGAACTGCCGACCCGGATTCATGAGGCCCTGATCAGGAGTTGCTACGAGAATGAGGTTGTGGGGCATATTTCGCGGGATTCCACGGCAATTGAGGCACGGGAAGCGGCGGTGAAGAAGGAGGAGAACGAGGAGGAAGAAAAGGCTCCCAAAGGTCCCCCCATGCTGGAACGGCAGCGAGAGATGGCGGGAGTTGACGAGATGGGGGATGCCCTCCCCAAGGAGTGCAATGTCGGATGCAAGCGGAATGCCCGGGGGCTGCGGCAGTCTTGGGTAGGCTGGAAAATTCCTATGGATGTAGCGGACGGGGGCGTTCCGATCAGTTGTATCGGAACCTCCGCCTCCGTGCATGATAGCCAAGTTCGCCATTCCCTTGGCCAAGATGACCGCAGATCGGGTTCTGGCGGTTCTGATGGACAGTGCCTGTGATGCGAAACAGATTCATGCGCATACGGAAGAACTGGGGCAGGTTTTGATCACGGATTCCCATCCCCGGCGGAACGGAAAAGCGGCGCGGGATCAGGAAAACAGGGCGCGGCGTGCTGCCGGGTTTACGCCACCTGAGCGCATCCGGTACCACGAGCGTTCGACGGTGGAGCGCGCCTTTGCTCGGCTGAAAGATGAGTTCGGCTTCTGGAATCTGCGAGTTCGGGGATACCAGAAGATGATGTGCCACATGATGTTTGGCGTGCTTGCGCTTACAGTGGACTCCCTTCTTCGCCTGGCAGCGTAGATCCAGCAACTGGATCAGGCTTTTCGGAATGCAAACATTCGCTTCCCCCGAAGTGATTGAACAGGGGTGTCGTGCTCATATGAATGAGGGGCAAAATTCGTTCCGGAGAGCCTTTTCAGGGAACAAATTGGGAACAATTTCCCGCACAAACCGGCAAAAGAAGGAGATCATTCAGAAAGATCAAGGTTCTATCCCGTACCTGGTCAGAATTCGATGGTCCCAAAAATCTTTCTGCAAGAGGCTCGGAAAGTTGAAAGCGGAAGAAATGCGGGTTTTACCCCGATTGGCATTATTTTTTCATTTCCCAAGGCTTGTACACCCGTGTGTTCCGATGCCGGGATGGTGCCAATGTCAACCCATAAAAGTGTGCCACATCGTGCTTCCTGGCAGCACCCCCTCATAAGTCCAGATTCAGACCTCTTGAGAGACTCCTGCAAAAATATCTCTATATCCGACTGGATATGCCTGCAAGTACTCCCAGAGCAATATTTCTTCGTCATTCAGGATTTTTGCAAAAGGCTCACATGAAACAGCATACATGATGAATACCCCAAAAAAGTGCTTGCCTCAGAGCTCACTCGGAAATATTCCTGGAGTCTGGCACAAGGTGTTACAGGTAGAGGTTAAACTCAGCAGAAGAGATATGAAAAAGCCAGTCACACCAGAAACCAATTAACCTGATTATGGATAAAATCCAAAGTTTATTCAGCAGTATCAGATTATGTCGTAAATTTGCAAATCTTGGAGGTTCACGCCCCTGAATGGCACAAATTTTTCCAAAAAAGTCCAATATATTCCCGCACCTTTCTGTCGGTGCCCTGCTCGGAAGCGGCGTGGTAGTGGTGTTTCTGGTGTGGTACTACTTCTCGCCTGAATATACCGATGTTGGCTATGCACCCGAACAGCCCGTGGCATACAGCCACCGTGTACATGTAGACCAGCTGGGGCTTGACTGCAGGTATTGCCACAGCTTTGTGGAAGTTGCAGATGTGTCAAATGTGCCAGCAACCGAGACCTGCATGAACTGCCATGAAGTTGTCCTCCCGCAAAGTACGGATCTCGCACCCGTGCGAGCCAGCTGGGCAGACGGTTCGTCTATCCCGTGGGTCAAGATTCATCAATTGCCCGACTATGCACAGTTTAGCCATGCAGCCCATGTCAACAACGGAGTAGGGTGCGAAACCTGCCACGGCAGAATTGACAATATGGATGTGGTCCGACTAGTGGAACCGCTCTCTATGGGGTGGTGCCTGGAATGTCACCGGGAACCGGAAAAATATTTGCGTCCGAATGAAGAGATTACAACCATGGGCTATGTACACAGTGCAGGCTTTCTGGAGGATAATCTGAACAGAATCAAGCAGGAGGGAATTCGCCCACCAACGAATTGCAGTGCCTGCCACTATTAGCCCGAGACACAGCATGATCTCCCTCCCCATTCTTGATGCTGTCTATCCGGGTCCAGACCGGAAGTTGTGGCGCAGCCTCCCGCACCGGGAACAGAACCCGGATTTGATGGAAACAGCCTCCGAAGAGCTGATCCCCGGTGCAAGCAATGCTCCCGCTGGGAGCAGCCGGCGGCACTTCATGCAACTGCTGGGAGCCTCCATGGCCATGGCCGGACTGGCTGCCTGTCGCAAACCAGTCGAATATATCATGCCGTTTTCGGATCGCCCGGAAGAACTCATACCGGGTGTTCCATTGCACTATGCGACAGCAATGAATTTCCGGGGAGTGGCACGCCCGCTCCTGGTGAAAAGCTACGACGGAAGGCCCGTAAAAATCGAAGGAAACCCGGAGCATCCGAATGCATCAGGATCCTCGGGAGTCTTTGAACAGGCATCCCTGCTCCAGCTCTATGACCCGGACCGCTCCAAAAATATTCTGCGTACAGGCTCTCCCTCTGACTGGAACGAGTTTCTTGCCCTTTGCCAGCGTGTACAGGCGGGGAACAGGCGTGTAGCGGTACTTGCAGCACCCGACAGTTCGCCAACGCTGGCGCGCCTGCGAACCGCGCTCGCATCTCAGCTGCCAAATGTGCAGTGGGTAGAGTATCGCAGTGAAGGAGATGATATGGAAACGCTCGGGCTTCAGATGGCCTACGGCTTGCCACTGCGACCCGTCTACAATTTTCAGAATGCAGATGTGATTGTGAGCCTGGATGCAGACTTTCTTGGATCTCATGCCAAAAACGGAAACTGGAATACGCATTCATTTGCCCAGGGGCGCAAACTCAGTGGCCCACAGGACCAGATGAGCCGCCTGTATGTTGCAGAAAGCACATACACTTCAACAGGCACGATGGCAGATCATCGCAGAAGAATGCGATCAGATGCCATTACCGAACTTGCAGGGCAGCTTGCCTCGGCACTGGGCGTGTATTCCGGGGCACCCCCTGATACATTCGCATCCAGTATCGCCAGTGACCTTCAGAATGCGGGCGGGCGATGCCTCGTTGTGGCAGGCGAAACCCAGCCTGCCGAGGTGCATGCCCTGTGTGCACTCATGAATGATGCGCTTGGTGCCGTCGGGACGACGGTCACCCTCCTGGATACAGGGATCCCTGCTCAGGCACCCCAGTCCCAGACATTTCCTGCACTGGTGGAAGACATGCAAGCCGGGCAGGTGGACCTGCTATTGATGCTGGGAGTCAATCCCGTGTATGATGCCCCGCCAGCTCTGGACTTCCAGGGAGCCATGGCGCGTGTCCCCGATACCGTACATGCCGGACTCCATATAGACGAAACCGCTCAGGCAAGTACCTGGCATATTCCGCTGACCCACTACCTGGAAGCATGGGGAGATGCTCGTTCATGGGATGGCACGCTCACACCCGTCCAGCCACTGATTGCCCCGCTCTACGAAGATGCCCGGAGCGAAATTGAACTCCTCAGCGCACTAACCAGCGAACAGCCCGCCAAAGGATATGATCTGGTGCGAGAAACATGGACTCCTTTCCTGGGAGACCAGGACTTCGAAACCGCCTGGCGACGCACCCTGCATAATGGATACCTGCAAGATACCGGATATGCCGCCGTCACTCCCGAAACCGCATTTAACGGACAGCTTCCCGAATCAGATGCCGGCCTTGAGCTTGTCGTACGGCTGGATTCCACAATACTAGATGGCAGCTTTGCGAATAATGCATGGTGCCAGGAACTCCCCGACCCGATCACAAAAATTGTATGGGACAATGTTGCCGTTCTGAGCCCAAAGACCGCAGAGGACTATGGACTCACCTGCAAGTATTCCAAGGGACGCTATGATTCCGATGTGGTGAGAATTGAACTCAACGGGCAGGGAGTGGAGCTGCCCGTCTGGATTCTGCCCGGACATGCAGATGATACTGTTTCCGTTACGCTGGGATATGGACGGGATGTTTCTACGACGCGTCCCGAGCGGAATACTCCCTTTTGGGACAAGGATGACGAGACAGACATCTACGCCAGAGGAACACTGGCGACTGGCGTAGGGGCCAATGTGTCCCGACTCAGGAACATGCTGGCCACGCCTGTCTCGTCTGGGGTGGAACTGACAGCCACTGGCCGCACATGGACCATCGTCACAACACAGGACCACGGGATCCTGGATACGGAAGCTCGTCCGATCATACGCATGGCAACGCTGGACGAGTACCGGGATGATCCTGCATTCCCTTTGCAGGATGAAGCACCAACCCCTAGCTCGGATGTGAAAACGGACTTTCAGGAGTATCCTGAGCTGTGGAAAGAGAACCACCCGTCCAAGAGTCCTGCATTCCGTGACAGCGATTACTGGCAGAACCAGTGGGGAATGGTCATTGACCTGAACGCCTGTACGGGATGCAATGCCTGCATCGTTGCCTGCCAGGCAGAAAATAATATTCAGGTTGTCGGGAAAACAGAGGTGGGGCATGGCCGCGAGCTGCACTGGTTGCGGATTGACCGGTACTTTGTAACAGAAGGAGGAACAGAGCTGGATGCCGATCCCCGGATTGTCATGCAGCCGATGCCCTGCCAGCACTGCGAAAATGCACCCTGCGAATCCGTCTGCCCGGTTGCTGCCACTGTACACTCGCCCGATGGTACAAACCAGATGGTGTACAACCGGTGTATCGGTACACGGTACTGTGCCAATAACTGTCCGTACAAAGTTCGCCGGTTCAACTTCTACAACTGGTCCAAAACCATCCCGGAAACTGTCCAGATGGCGCAGAATCCGAATGTATCCATTCGCTTCCGGGGCGTGATGGAAAAATGCTCGTTCTGCATACAGCGGATTCGGGAAACACAAAAACGGGCGGGACTGGAAAAACGCCCGTTGCACCGGAATGAAGTAGTGACTGCCTGCCAGCAGGCCTGTTCCGCCGAAGCAATCACATTCGGCGATCTGAATGATGACCAGAGTCAGGTCAGCCAGTCCATGCGGAATCCGCGCGGCTACAAACTCCTGGCAGAATTAAACATCAAACCGCGAGTCTCATATCTGGCGCGTGTACGGAATCCGAACGAAAATCTGGAATCTGCTGAAGTATCATAGACATCAAAAATATCTGGATATAAAGTGTCTGCACTGACTGACAAGACTGCTGCGATTCCTGCGGAACCGCCACTGGTGACCGGGAACCTGGGATTCCACGATATCACCCAGCTGGTTTCCTACCACACAGAAAAACGCCCCCCGTCCGTGTGGTACATGGCCCTTCTGGTGTCATCCACACTGCTTTGCGTTCTTCTGCTCATGATTGCCTACCTCGTATGGAACGGAGTGGGCGTCTGGGGAAACAACAACCCTGTGGGATGGGGATGGCCAATCGTCAATTTTGTCTTCTGGGTTGGAATCGGGCACGCAGGAACGCTGATTTCTGCGATTCTGTTCCTGTTCCGTCAACAGTGGAGAACTGCCATTAACCGAAGCGCAGAGGCGATGACGATCTTTGCCGTGATCTGTGCGCTGCTGTTTCCTACGATCCATGTAGGCCGGGTCTGGGTGATCTACTGGACGCTTCCCTTGCCAAACCAGATGGAGATGTGGCCACAGTTCAAGAGTCCACTTCTCTGGGATGTCTTTGCCGTGAGCGTATACTTCACCGTATCCCTCGTATTCTGGTATATCGGCATGGTGCCAGACTTGGCAACCCTGCGTGACAGGGCACGGAATATATGGCGCCGGCGTATTCTTGGCTTTTTCTCCCTTGGCTGGAGTGGTGCCAACCGCCACTGGCGCAATTATGAGAAGACCTACCTCCTTCTGGCAGCCCTCGCGACCCCGCTGGTCTTGAGCGTACACTCTGTGGTCTCCTTTGACTTTGCCATCAGTATTATCCCTGGATGGCATACCACCATTTTTCCGCCTTACTTTGTAGCGGGAGCGATCTTCTCGGGATTTGCCATGGTGATGACCCTGCTCATCCTTGCCCGAAAGATCTATGGAATCGAAAATATTATCACGATTAATCACCTGGAAAAAATGGCGATCATCACGCTCCTTACGGGGACGATGGTCGGCTTCGCCTATATCACGGAATTCTTTATCGCCTGGTACTCACAGGTTGAATATGAACAGTATGCATTCCTGAATCGGGCAACGGGGCCGTACGCATGGGCATACTGGATCATGATGTCCTGCAACCTGCTTTTCCCGCAATTCTTCTGGGTCAAGCGCCTCCGGAGAAGTATTCCGTTCCTGTTCGTGACTTCCATTATCGTGAATATCGGAATGTGGTTTGAACGGTTTGTCATCACCGTGACAAGTCTGCACCGGGATTTTCTGCCAAGCAGCTGGGACTACTTCAATCCGACAATCGTGGATATCCTGACCTTTGCCGGATCATTCGGGCTCTTCATGACCCTGTTTCTGTTTTTCCTTCGGTATATGCCGATGGTCTCCATGGCAGAGGTCAAAATGGTCCTTCCAGAAAGCGATCCCCATTACCATGATGATCAC
This sequence comes from Rhodothermales bacterium, assembly GCA_965203305.1. Lineage (GTDB taxonomy): Bacteria > Bacteroidota > Rhodothermia > Rhodothermales > Bin80 > Bin80. The sequence goes on from OZ241874.1 coordinate 2,473,115, forward strand.
AATTCCGAGAACGAAACTTCCTGACCTGAGCGTACCATGCTAAAGAGCCTGATCCAGAGCATAAAGGCAACCATGGGCATCTATGAGGCCCGGGAAGATGGTGTCTATGGACTACTGGCCGAATGCCCCAATCCAGGCGTACTGATTGCCGCTGCACGCAAGATGCATGCGGCGGGATACCGTCATTTTGACACTCACTCTCCCTTTCCAATCCATGGGATGGATCGCGCCATGGGACTTGGACAGTCAAAAGTTGGCTATCTCACCCTCATTGGCGGGATCACTGGACTGGGACTTGCCACATGGTTGCAGTGGTGGACATCCGCAATAGACTATCCGGTAAATATCAGCGGCAAACCGTTCTTTGCGATTGAGTCGGCGATCCCGATCATGTTTGAACTTACCGTACTGCTTGCTGCTCTCCTCACCGTAGGAGGGATGCTGGCAATGAACGGACTCCCCCGCCCGTATAACCCTCTCTTTTACTCCTCCGAGTTTCCGCGTGTCACGGATGATGCATTTTTTCTGCATGTTGCCGCGAGCGACTCGAATTTTGATCTGGTTACGACAGAAACACTCCTGAAAGAAGCAGGGGCAACCTCCATTGAGGTGATTCACGATCACGGATACTCCGAATTGCACACAGCAGAATGAGAAGCATCTCCTTGTTTCTGGGACTTGTGCTGATTCTGGGAGGTTGCCGCGGCACCCTCAAGGATGAACCGCCCATCCATGTCAATCCAAATATGGATGCCATGGAGCACTTTGAGGCCCAGGAAGCCAATTCATTCTTCTCGGACGGCCGTGCAATGCGTCCCCCTGTCCCCGGCACCGTAGCTCGCGGAATGTTGCGGGAAGATGTTGCATTTCATACCGGGCGGAATACAGACGGAAGTTATGTGGAGGTCATGCCCGTTGAATATACCGTTGAATTTGCCGAGCGTGGACGAGAGCGGTATGATATCTACTGCACGATCTGTCATGGTGCTGCCGGTGATGGACAAGGAATTGTAATGACAGGCGGATACGGATTTGCCCCCGTAGGCTACCATAATGATCGCCTGCGTACAATTGAGGACGGGTATCTCTATGAGGTGATTACACGCGGGATCCGCAGCATGCCAGGATATGCGCAACAAGTTTCTGTTGCGGACCGATGGGCCATCGTTGCCTATGTGCGGGCATTGCAACGCAGTCAGAATGCAAGTGCAGCGGATGTTCCGGCAGACGAGTTGTCCAACTTTCAGAATACGCCCTGATCACAGAACTTATGCGTGACGCACTGCGAGGCAGCTCGTTCCCCATGAAGCTTGTTGATACCCTGGCACCTACCGGGAGCGAGAAGTATCCCTTTACAGGTACATCCCGCAGCTATGTCATTCCCGTGCTTGCTGGCCTGGCAATCACCCTAGTGAGCATTTTCGTCGGGATGAGTGAACTGTTTGTGGAACAGTTTTACTTCTCGTACCTGATCGGCTGGACCTTCTGCCTCTCCATTGCCCTGGGATGCCTGTTCATTGTATTGATCAAGCATCTCGTCCGTGCAGAATGGATCGTTTCCCTGCGAAGAATTCCCGAAGCGGCAGCCGCCTCTTTTCCCCTCCTGATCCTGCTGTCCATTCCCGTACTCATCGGACTGTTTGATGCGCATGGTCCATACCATCACTGGACTGTGGAGGGAGTTGCTGATCCGAATAGCAGCCACTATGATGAAATTGTAGCAGGCAAAGTGGCCTATCTCAATATTCCGTTCTTTCTGGCCCGGCTCGCATTTTACTTTCTTGTATGGACCTTCGTCTCTTCGCGCCTGTGGAGACTGTCCGTGCTTCAGGATGTTACGGGTGATCCAGATCTATCCGTAGGACTGCGTCATCTGAGTGCCTGGGGGCTCCCGCTCTGCGCCGTTACAACTGCATTTGCAGGATTTGACCTGCTCATGTCGCTGTACCCTCACTGGTTTTCCACGATCTTTGGTGTCTACTTTTTTGCGGGGGCATTCCTGGCGGCCTTTTGTTTCACGACGCTGAGCATTGCCGGACTGCAACGCGCAGGAATGTTGCGGGGAGCAGTAACGGCTGAGCATTACCATGACCTGGGAAAACTGATGTTCGGGTTCGTCGTATTCTGGGCCTACATCGCATTCAGCCAGTACATGCTTATCTGGTATGGCGGAATTCCAGAAGAAACTGCCTGGTTCAAGTACAGATTGCAGAACGGGTGGGAAACCCATAGCGGGATTCTGCTGTTCGGACACTTTATCGTTCCGTTCATCATCCTGCTCCCCCGTGCCATCAAACGCTTCGCCGCCCCCCTTGCCATCATCGCCGTCTGGCTCCTTGTTATGCAGTGGTTTGATCTTCACTGGCAGGCGATGCCTGTGCTCCATCAGAAACAGGCACAGTTTCACTGGCTGGATCTGAGCTGCTGGATCGGACTCCTGTGTTTGTTTGGAGGGACTTTTCTGTGGAGACTCAGCCGGCATGCGATTGTGTGCGAAGGAGATCCGAACCTGGGCAAGTCTTTGCGCTTCGAAAATGTCTGACACCTCTGCCATGACTCTTGAATCTGAAATTCAGACATCCGACCTGCCACCTGTTCAGGGAGAAGATGTCGCGGCAGTCCCGATCATCTCATTTGTAATGACGCTGCTCATCGGACTGGGGGTGCTGGTACTGGTCGCCTCCTACTGGTTCAACAGCGTCGCACAGCGGGTAGACCAGGAACACGCGGCCGATGCATCCTACCCCCGACTGGAACGACTGGATGTCAACGGCATGCAACAGCTAAATCGCTATGAAATGCTGGAGGACGGGAGCTTCCAGATTCCGGTAGAGCAAGCCATGGCAAAACTGGCAGAAGAATTTCCAGAAGATACGCGCATCTCGGAGGAGATGCGGCCCTGAATGCAGAAACAGTGCTTCTCCATACTTGTGCTGTGCGCGTTTTCAATTCCCCTGCACGCCCAAATCATAGAACAGGCACACATTGCCTACGAAGGTGTGGAACTCTCTCCGCAGCTGGGAACGCAGATCCCGCTTGATCTGGAATTTTCAGATTCGGAGGGGAACTCGGTTACCCTCATGGATTATTTTCACCAGGACCGTCCCGTTGTCCTTACGTTTGTGTACCATACCTGCCCCATGCTGTGCAGTGCTCTTCTGGACGGAGTGACACGAAGCCTGCAGGATATTCCGTGGGTCCCCGGTGACAACTATGAAATGGTCACGGTCTCCTTCAGCCCTCACGATACCCCCGAACGCGCAGCGCAGCAACGCGCCCGCTATTTGAAACGGCTGGATCACGAAGGGGCAGAATGGCATTTTCTGACCGGAAACGAAACCTCTATCGCTGCATTGACGGAGGCAACCGGGTTCAAGTTTAAATGGGTTGAACAACAAGGCGAATATGCACATCCTGCTGTCGTCATTGTTCTCAGTGATAAGGGGGTACTTACCCGTTATCTGCCCGATATCGCACCAAAGAGTCGGGACCTGCGTGCAGCCATTGTGGAAGCATCTGACGGAATGGTTGGAAATCTCCTGGACCGTGCTTTTCTATACTGCTTTCAGTTTGATCCAGCATCAAACTCGTATGTACTTGTCGCACGACGAGCCATGCAGGTGGGAGGAGGGATCACAGCCCTGCTTCTTATCGCATTTCTAAGCATATTGTGGATGAACGACAATAAAAAGTCCGAGAACGAATGAACCAACAGAGTTCTATCTGGCTTCCAGAGGCTGCGTCTACCGTTGCCGGGGATGTGGACGCTCTCTTTTACTTTGTCCTTGTCACCAGCATCATTCTCTTCGTGGGGGTCATTGCGACGATGGTGTACTTTGCCTGGCGTTATCGTCGGCGCAGCCCGAATGACCGACCGGAACCTGTCCAGGAAAATAAAATTGTGGAAGCCTCCTGGATTGTCGTGCCAACGATCCTCGTGGCTGTTGTCTTTATCTGGGGATTCAAGGTATTTCTGGAACTTGGCATTGCTCCGCCAAACTCCTACGAAGTGAATGTGACCGCCCGGAAATGGAGCTGGTCGTTCACCTATCCGAACGGAGTTGTCTCTGCTGACCTCCATGTTCCCGTGAATCATCCTGTCAAACTTCGGATGAGCAGCGAGGATGTAATTCACAGCTTCTTCGTCCCTGCTTTTCGCGTGAAGGCGGATGTACTGCAGGGACGCTATTCTTATGTATGGTTTGAAGCCACCAGACAGGATACGTTTACCGTTGCCTGTACCGAGTATTGCGGGACATCTCACTCAAACATGTACTCGCGTGTGATCGTGCAGTCGCAGGATGACTTTGACAACTGGCTTGCCGAAAACATGGATGACGGCACCATGACCCCTGCAGGGAGAGGAGAGCGGATATACAGGCAACAGGGATGTTTCGCCTGTCATTCCATAGACGGATCGGCTGCATCTGGACCGACTTTCCTTGGACTGGCAGGGAGCATGCGTAATTTCACGGATGGCACCAGTGCTGCAGCCGATGACAACTATCTCCGCACTTCCATCATAAATCCCATGCTGCAAATCGTTGAAGGTTATCCCCCAGTAATGCCTGGACAATACGGGGCAACGCTTTCCACTGAGGATATTGACGCACTTGTAGCATTCATAAAAGAGCAGTAGCAGGCATGAGTGACGAATCACACAATTATTTGAATGCAAAAAAGGGCCTCTGGTCCTGGCTCTCCACAACGGATCACAAGCGCATTGGAATCCTGTATGCGATTGCCTGCGCGGCATTCTTTCTTCTGGGAGGCATTCTTGCGACGTTTGTACGCACTGAACTTGGTACCCCTGGAGAGACCATCCTGGGAGAGGATGAATACAACCAGGTCTTTACGCTCCATGGCGTGGTCATGGTCTTTCTTGTGATCATTCCCGCGATTCCTGGAATCCTGGGGAATTTTGTGCTGCCCATCCAGATTGGAGCCAAAGATGTGGCCTTCCCCCGACTGAACCTGGCCAGCTGGTATCTCTTTATGGCAGGTGCCATCATGGCAGTCTGTGGCTGGCTGTTCGTTGGCAAGGTGGATACAGGCTGGACCTTCTATACTCCGTACTCCAGCGGAGCATCCAATGCGGTTCTCTGGCTTACCTCCGCCGTGTTTGTTGCGGGCTTTGCGTCCATCTTTACTGGTCTGAACTTCATTGTCACCGTGCACAAGATGCGTGCTCCGGGCATGACCTGGAACAGGCTCCCGCTATTTACCTGGGCCATTTATGCAACGGGAATTGTTCAGGTACTGGCAACCCCGGTGATTGGCATTACCATGGTTCTCCTGTTCCTGGAGAAGCTGATGCACATTGGAATCTTTGATCCGGCTCTTGGTGGAGATCCGGTTCTGTTTCAGCACTTCTTCTGGTTCTACAGTCATCCGGCAGTCTACATTATGATCCTGCCAGCGATGGGGATTATCAGTGACTTGATGGGGACCTTTTCCCGGCAGCATGTATCCGGGTATACCTTTATTGCCCTCTCTTCGGTTGCCATTGCATTCCTGGGATTTCTTGTGTGGGGACACCACATGTTCGTTTCTGGACAGAGTGCAATCTCTTCCATCATCTTCTCCATGCTCACCTTCCTCATCGGAATCCCCACAGGCATCAAGGTTTTCAACTGGGTGGCAACGATGTACAAGGGATCTGTATGGCTCAAGACTCCCATGCTGTATGCCCTGATGTTCCTGTTTCTGTTCACGATTGGTGGACTGACCGGGATCATGGTTGGGGTTCTGGCTGTGGATGTCCACTTGCATGACACGTATTTCGTGGTTGCTCACTTCCACTATGTCATGATGGGAGGGGCCCTCATCGGACTAATCGGGGGGCTTCACTACTGGTGGCCAAAAATGACAGGACGCATGTATAACGAGCCTGCCGGGGTCATTGCTGCAATCCTGGTGTTCATCGGATTTAATCTGACATTCTTCACGCAGTTCTTCCTGGGTTCCAGAGGAATGCCACGTCGCTATCACGATTATTCCGAGTTTCTGGAGAAATTCCCTGAATTTGCGGCTCTTAACATGGCTTCCACCATTGGATCCTATATTTTGGGAGCAGGACTGCTAATGATTCTGATTTATGCACTGCATTCACTGTTTCGGGGAAAGAAAGCAACGGCAAATCCATGGGGAGCCTGTACGCTTGAGTGGACACACACTGGGCCTGTTCCTGATGAGCACAATTTTCACGATACACCTCTGGTTACACGCGGTCCGTATGATTTCCATCTTGCGGATGATGTCTTTGGTCCAAAAACAGTTCCTGATTCATGACTGGCACCGACGCGACACTTAAGCACTACTTCGTGGACCACGAGCAGCAGTTTGATGCCGCGAAGCTGGGAATGTGGCTGTTCCTGGTCACAGAAGTTCTTCTGTTTGCTGGCATGTTCGTGGCGTATGCGGTCTATCGGTCATGGCATCCCGAAGTATTCCTCCAGGCCAGCGAACTGCTTGACTGGCGTTTGGGTGCCCTGAACACCATTGTACTTCTGGCATCAAGTTTTACGGTCGCTCTTTCCATTCATTATGTCCAGAAAGGAGAGAATGACAAGGTCGTTGTACTTCTCCTGATCACACTCCTGTGTGCTGCCATCTTTATGGTTGTGAAGTATTTCGAGTATACCGACAAGTTCTCGCATGGAATTTTTCCTGGAGCAGGGTTTGATCCGCATGGAATCATAGATGGAAAAGACTACTCCAAGTACAATGTCCCGTTTGCGCCACAGTTCTTCAGCATCTACTTCGTTATGACCGGAATCCACGGGGTTCATGTACTTGTGGGGATGGGGCTGTTCGGATGGTTAACCACGCGTGTAGCGCGTGGGCACTTCTCGCCCCAGTGGTATACCCCAGTGGAGTTGACTGGACTATACTGGCATCTGGTAGACATTATCTGGATTTTTCTTTTCCCACTGCTTTATCTAATTTAGCGGGACTCCCTCATGGCACAAGGTCACCACATCATCCCCATTCGCACGCTTGGAATCGTGTTCGGCGCACTCCTGTTTTTGACCGTTGTTACCGTGATTACTGCACGAATTGACTTGGGGGGGTTGAATGTTCCTCTGGCATTAACCATTGCCGGGTTCAAGGCACTCCTGGTTGCGATGATTTTTATGGCCTTGAAATACGATAACAAGGTCAACCTGCTAGCGGTGGTCCTTGGAGTCGTCTTTGTTGTCGTATTCCTGGCACTTACGCTTGCCGATACAGAATTTCGTGGGAGTATGGGGATCACAGAGCCTGCAGGTGTAGAGGAGTCTGTACAGAACGAATAGGGGGCTTCCGTCAAGAATGGCGGAAACTGAAACGTGGCATGCAATACAATGAGACCTCTCGGGATTGATTTGTTTGCGGGGGCGGGTGGTCTCAGTCTTGGCTTTGAGCAGGCCGGTTTTGATGTAGTTGCTGCCGTTGATGTTGATCCGGTTCACTGTGCTGTCCACAAGTTCAATTTTCCGAACACTGCGATCTTGCCGCATTCTGTTGAGACCCTGACTGGGGTTGACATTCGTCTCGCCTCTGGAATTGGAAACCGTTCCATTGATTGCGTCTTTGGCGGTGCACCATGTCAGGGGTTTTCGCTAATTGGGCAACGTGCCCTTGACGACCCGCGTAACAGACTCGTCCGGGAATTCGTGCGTCTTGTTGCCGAGCTTGATGCCCGAACCTTTGTCTTTGAGAATGTCAAGGGACTTACCGTTGGCAGGCACCGCCAGATGCTGGAGGAACTGATCCTCGAGTTTTCCTCTGCTGACTATGATGTTCTTACTCCATGGCAAATCCTGAACGCCGGACATTACAGTACCCCGCAGAATCGTGATCGCCTGATTCTCTTTGGTGTACGCAAGGGCATGCCATTACCAGAGTACCCCGATCCGATCACCAATATTCGGGGCGAGAGAAAAATAATTGAAGGACTGCCTGTTGGACCAGATTGTACGGATGCACTTGAAGATTTGCCAAATGCCGACCAGTTCCATGCGCTAGCCACATCGGATTCAATGTCAACGACAGTCTTCGGCACCCCGTCGGTTTACGCATCCGAGTTACGCTGCCTTGCGAATGGTGCGTGGCACCACAGCTGTATCCGTGAATGGAATCCATTGGTTTTGACAGCAAGTGCTCGCACCCGACATACCGAAATATCACGCCGTCGCTTCGCAGCAACAAAGCCAGGCACTGTTGAACCGATTAGCAGGTTCTTCCGACTTTCGGGGGACGGAGTCTCCAATACGCTGCGTGCCGGTACAGACGGAGCACGCGGTGCGTTCACCAGTCCCCGCCCAATCCACTATCGGTACCCCCGCTGTATCACTGTCCGTGAAATGGCCCGCCTGCACGGCTTTCCAGACTGGTTTCGCTTCCATGTAACCAAATGGCACTGGGCTCGCCAAATCGGGAATGCGGTCCCGCCGCCGCTTGCCAGAGCAATTGCAGGGAGTATTGTTCAAGCACTCGGAAACCAACCTTCCCGTCCAGGCACAGTAATCAGCCTTGGAGACCGCGCGCTCCTGTCACTCAGTCCTTCCGAAGCAGCCGGCTATTTTGGTGTTGCGCCTCTTCCCAATCAACGGAATCGGAAAAGTGGTGCCAGAAAACGCAAGCAGATCAACACTGAACGCGAACATCTGTATTGGGGATCTCTTCCTATGTCGAAAAAAATCAGCCAGTGCCAGAATACAATGGACGACGCAGAGAATAAACAGAAATCACAGCAACCATACTCATAAAACGGGAGCTTACTGCAAGATAACATAGGACCCCTCCCACAAGAATCCCGTATGACGAAGACATATCAGATCGGACACGAAGCGATTGGGTAGCTTGATTCAAATGTCGGAACTTTTCCTCCAGGGGAAGATACAGGCATCCATTCATAGCATACCCGCCTTGGTAGTGTCTACATTATCCTTTTATGATTATGACTATCCTCAAACGCGAATTCAACATCCTGTTTTCTGGAATTTTTCTGATTCTGTCCATTCTCCTCACTGCATGTGATGCAACCGAGACCATGCCGGAAGATGACGAGCTTCTGATAGGTGTTGCACTCCCGCAGACGGGGACACTGGGCTCTGCTGGCCAGCTAATTACCAGCGGGATTCACTTGGCATTCCGGGAGGCGGAGACTGCACCGCCTGACCTGAATATTGCTCTTGTCGTCATAGATACAAGAAGCACAGCCCCCGGGGCAGCGGATGCCTATCGCAAACTCGCTGGCATGAATAACCTGCCTGTGGCTATCGGCCCCCTGACATCCGCAGCAACAGAAGCGGTTATCCCTGTTCTTGGTGAGATAGATGTGATTTCGCTCGGACCAACTTCATCAAAGGCGGGGCTCTCTGCCCAGAGGGAGAATCTTTTTCGCTCTTCCCTTGCAGATGCATTTGTCGTCCCTGCCGGTATTCGAACCTCCAAAGCAAATCTGAACTTTAAGAATGTTGCTACCCTGCATAATTCTCTGGATGCTTTTGCAATAGCTGCCAACGAATTGATTGTAGACGAGCTTAAGAAATACAGTGATGTTACTATTGCGGTCAGAGAATCCTACTCTCGTCCGGTGGGAACCTCTCTCAGCGAAAAAGACATTGCCAGCCAACTGGACAATATTCTCTCGACCAAGCCCCCCGTGGATGCAATTTTTCTGTCTGGACTTCCAGAGGATCATATAACGATTCTGCCTGCTGCCTACCGCAGAAATAATTCTGCCCCCTTTATTGTCAACTTTCTCGCTATCTCTGAAGTTCGGACAGTTAATGCGCTGGAACCTGGTGCTGCAGAGGGATCTGTAACCTTCAGTACATGGCTGGACAGCTCAACAAATCCCTTGAGTCAAGCCTTTGTGAAGGACTATATGCAGAATTTTGGCAAAGTCCCGGATGACTGGACTGCAAGAGGGTATGTGGCCGGAACGGTTCTTCTTGAGGCACTGCGCAAAGCCTCTGCACATGACACTGACTCAATCAGGGAATCTCTCTCTAATATCAAGGACTTTCCAACCATTTTCGGACCATTCACATTCAACAGTGATGGAGACGCAATGTATGACCCCGTGGTTGCGGTTGTAAAAGACAACAGCTTTACTGCCTGGCCTGTCGTGGGCGAATAGCAGTAGCGGGATACCTCTGTGTATCAGGGCGGAAAGGGACGAGCGGCGAATCCGAAGGAGGGCCAGTTAACCTGTCCTGTAGCTGTGGATCAATCACGCAACGCACCTCATGGCCAAGATGAAGAGGAATACCTGATAGAGGGAAACGGAGAGAATGAATGCCCCTGCACTATGCAGACGGCTTCTTGTCGTCAGACTCCGCCCCGCTGCTGGACTCAGATTCGGAGTTGTCTTCTCCATCCTCTTCGCTTTCAACTGAACTATTGACAGGTTCAGTATCTGCCACTTCCTGCTTGGATGGAGCAGATGGATCAGTGTCTGTGGTCTCTGAATCTTGGGGATGTTCTGGAATATTCTCGCCCGTTTCTTTCTGTCCAGGCTCTTCCTGCCCGGATACTTGACTATGATCCGAGACTTCCACTCCTCCTGAACTTTCGATTGTATCCTCTCCGGCTTCTTCACTCTCCCCCACGTCTCCAGCCGTTTCAGCATCACCTTCCCGCTCGGGCATTTCATCCACAGGCTCTTCTGCATCTTCCGACTCCTGGACAGGTGCTTCAAAGGCATCCTCTCTGACTTCTTCCTGCCCAGTCTCTGCCTGCTCGAGGGCTTGACCTTCATCCGAGACTTCCATTTCCCCTGAACTTTCCACTGTATCCCCTCCAGTATCTTCACTCTCACTCACATTCCTAACAGGTTCAGTATCCCCTTCCTGTGCTGGCACTTCGTCCACAGGCTCTTGAACAGGTGCTTCCGACACATCCAATTCCTCAATAACTTCCGCGTCAATGACGATGCTATCTTCCTGTGCAATATCAGCTTCTCGTGCAGATGATCCACCAGTAGCCGAAACCACTCCTGATCCAGAATCGGAAGCCCTCCGGCGACGGCTACGACGTGTGCGGCGACGACGGGGAGTGCTCTCCTCTGGAATTGACTCGTTATAGTCCACAAGCTCGATGATCGCCATTTCCGCAGCATCCCCCTGACGCTGTCCCAGGCGAAGAACTCGGGTGTACCCGCCCGGCCGATCCCCCACCTTGACAGATATCTCATTGAAGAGCTCCGTCACAGCCTCCTTGTCCATCAGGTGGCGAAAAACCTCTCTCCGGTTGTGCGTCGTATCCGAACGAGCCCGTGTAATCAAGGGTTCTACAAATACCCGCAGTGCCTTGGCTTTCGTAAGCGTTGTTGTAATCCGTTTATGACGGAGTAACGCTGTCGAAAGCGCAGACAAAGTTGCCTTGCGATGCGAGGCAGTACGCCCCAGTTTATATCTCTTCTTGGCGTGTCTCATTATGGGAAAGCCTGAAGACTAGGAAGCAGCCTCGCCGCCATCAATCTGGGAAAGATCCATGGCAAAACTCAGCCCCTGCTTGTCAAGCACAGATTTAAGTTCCTGGAGAGACTTGTTTCCAAAATTCCGAAACTTCAGCATGCTTGCCTCATCACGCGTCACCAAGTCTTTGACCGTCTTGATATTCGCGGTTTTCAGACAGTTCTTGGCACGAACAGACAGATCAAGCGCATCTATGGACTGGTTGATCCGCTCAAGTATCTCTCGGTTGGCCGAATCTGCCTCTGACTGCAGCTCATCTCCACTCTCCTTGACATAATCCATTTCCATGAATGGATCAATATGATCATTTAATATGCCTGCTGCCTCTCTTAAAGCATTCTGGGGAGGGATGGAGCCATCTGTGGCAACTTCCAGTTCCAGTCGCTCGTAATCTACACGTTGCCCTACACGTGTGGGTTTGACCGTAACACGAACACTTTTGATTGGTGTATAGACCGCATCCAGCGCAATCACGCCAATCGGATCCGTTTCCCGTTTGTTCTCGCTGGCCGGGACATACCGGCGCCCCGTCTCTACCCGCAACTCTACCCCAAAATCTACCCCCTCAGAAAGGGTGGCGATATGATGCTCCGGGTTCAATACAAGATATTCCCCCGTGGCATCTTCTATATCCTTTGCCGTCCAAGTACCCGGACCCTTAACTTTCAAGTGAATGATGCCACTCGCGAAATCCTGGGGAGTAAACCGAATTCCTTTCAGATTGAGAATGATGTCAGATACATCCTCGGCAACCCCCTTGATTGTTGAGAATTCATGCTGAACTCCGTCAATCTTCACTGCAGTAATGACTGTCCCTTCAAGGGAAGAGAGCAGAACTCTTCGGAGAGAGTTTCCAATGGTCTGCCCAAATCCGCGTTCCAGCGGCTGAATTACAAAACGTGTAAATGTAGGGGTCACCTCTTCGGCCGAGACCCCGGATGGCATTTGAATTCCGTGTTTGCTCATATTGGCAATTGAGTTCAAAATTTTACAGTTGATTACTTGGAATAAAGCTCAACAATCAACTGTTCTCGAATATTTTCCGGTATCTCGGAACGCTCGGGAAAATCAAGAAATTTTCCGCTCAGCGATCTCCGATCCGTTTCCAGCCACGAATAGGCGCGGCGATTCTTTTTCAGGTTTTCAATGAAGACACGGTTCTGACGACTCCGGGGCCGTACAGCGACAATATCTCCTGGACGCAGCTGGTACGAAGGGATATCTACAACCCGGCTATTGACCAGAATATGTCCATGAGTCACCATCTGCCTGGCCTGCCGCCTCGTAGCACCGAATCCCAGTCTGAAAACCGTATTGTCCAGTCGTGCCTCCAGGAAACGAAGCAGGTTTTCCCCTGTCACTCCCTTCTTGCGGGCAGCCTTCTCGAACAGGTTGCGGAACTGCCGCTCCAGAACCCCATAAATGTATTTTGCTTTCTGCTTCTCCTTTAACTGAACAGCATACTCGCTCTCCCGGCGACGGCGTTTCTGTCCGTGCTGTCCCGGTGGATTCGGCTTGCGCTCAAGTGACTTGCTTGGGCCGAAAAGCGGTTCGTTGAACCTGCGAGCAATTTTCTGCTTCGGACCTCTGTATCGGGCCATGACTGCCTATACTTGGATTCTGTGATAAAAGTCAGACACGCCGACGCTTGGGCGGACGACAGCCATTGTGCGGAATCGGAGTCACATCACGGATCGTTGTGATGTCCAGCCCCGAGGTATTCAATGCACGGATGGCCGATTCCCGTCCAGAACCTGGCCCCTTGACAAAGACATCTACACGCTTCAACCCCAGATTGACAGCCTCGGTGGCTGCCGTTGTGGAAGCAACCTGCGCAGCATACGGGGTGCTCTTGCGACTTCCCTTAAATCCCTCCTTTCCCGAAGAAGACCAGGAAATGCAATTTCCGTACTGATCCGTAATCGTTACAATTACGTTATTGAAGGTTGCCCTGATGAATGCCATGCCATTTGATTCCACAACCACTCTCTTCTTCCCCGAACGACCATGGGTCTTGCGTCCCTGCTTTTTTGCCATTTCTCTTGTCGGATTCCTATTTGCGTGGGGCTTTCTTCTTGCCTGCCACAGTCTTTTTGCGTCCCTTGCGTGTTCTGGCATTGGTTTGCGTACGCTGCCCGTGTACCGGCAACCCGCGTCTGTGCCGTAACCCGCGATAGCAGCCAATATCCATCAGCCGCTTGATGTTCATCTGGACTTCAGCCCGAAGCTGGCCTTCCACCACATAATGGTCTTCAACCAGCCTGCGAACTTTCTGGGTCTGCTCCTCGGTCCAGGAACTTGGGCGGGAATTCGGGTCTAGCCCGATCCGCTTCAGAATCTCCTTCGCCCGCGAGCGTCCCACTCCATAAATGTAGGAGAGTGCAATTTCGCCGTGCTTGTCTGACGGCACATCAATTCCAGCTATTCGAGGCATACAATACTATCCTTGCCGCTGCTTGTGCTTCGGGTTCTTTTTATTGATTATGTAGAGACGGCCCTTGCGCCTGACAATCTTGTCATCCGCACTCCGTTTCTTGATACTGGCTCGTACTTTCATTCTGGATTACCCTGTCTAAAGTCACGTAATTTGAAAAGCAAAGTACAGTGGTACGTACCTCTCAACATGAAGGTTCCTACTTGTATCGGTATACAATTCGCCCTTTCGAGAGATCAAACGGCGAAATTTCAACCTTTACACGGTCGCCCGGAAGAATCTTTATATGATACATTCTCATCTTTCCGGCAAGAAGTCCGAGAATCTCATGCCCATTCTCAAGGCGTACCTTGAATTGTGCGTTGGGCCTGGCATCAATCACTTCGCCGTCAAGCTCAATTGGTTTCTGTTTAGCCATACATCAATGATTTTTTCTGTCTGTACGGAGGATTGGTCTGCTCTTCAATGTAGTCAAATGTGGTCAATACTTCCGAACCGCTTGGATGGATACAGACCATGTGCTCATAATGCGCTGATGCCGTACCATCAGCAGACCGAACCGTCCAGCCATCCGGATCTATGAGGACTTCGGGGGCACCAAGATTAATCATTGGCTCTATGCATATCGTCATTCCTGTCCGGAGACGATGCCCCTTGCGTGGTTTGCCAAAATTGGGGACTTGCGGATTTTCGTGCAATTTGCTGCCGATACCATGCCCGACCAAAGCCCGGACAACCCCAAGCCCATGCGCCTCACAATGCTTCTGCACTGCAAAGCCAATGTCCCCGACAGTACCACTGGGAGTAGCAGCAGCAATTCCCAGTTGCAAAGCCTCATAGGTCGTGGTGCACAGTCGAATCTGTTCGGAACTCAACTCACCAACCCCGAAGGTATACGCACTGTCACCAAAATATCCATTCAGAGATACTCCACAGTCTACGGATACCAGGTCTCCCTCCTGAAGGATATAGTTGCCGGGAAACCCGTGCACAACAACATCATTGACAGAGATGCAGAGTGTACCGGGGAACGGAGAAATCTTGGGAACCCGGTACCCCTTGAAGGCAGGTTTCGCACCATGATCCCGAATAAATTCCTCGGCAATGCGATCCAGTTCACGCGTTTCCTGTCCGGGAAACACATGACTGGCAACCTCGGCCAGTGTCCTGGCAACCAGATCTGCACTCTCCCGAAGCAAAGCAATTTCCCGAGAACTTTTTAGCATACTCATCAGCGAGTCCTCCCTCGCATGCGACCACTCTTCATGAATCCGTCATAGTGACGCATGAGCAGATGACTCTCTACCTGTTTCAGCGTATCCAGCGTTACCCCAACCATGATCAGCAGACTCGTGCCTCCGAAGAACTGGGCGAACTGCTGCGTCTCCGTTAAGCCAAGCTGTACGGCAAAGGCAGGCAGAATTGCCGCGAACCCGATAAACAGCGAGCCTGGAAGTGTGACACGGGTCAGGATTGAATCAATAAACTCACTCGTCTGCTTGCCCGGCCGAATGCCCGGAATAAACCCGCCCTGACGCTTCATCGTATCGGCCATCTCCTTGGGATTTACGGCAATCGCGGTGTAGAAATAGGTAAAGAAGACACACACGAAAAAGAAAATGATGGAATATCCCCAACTGGTAAAGTCCAGAAAGAGTGCACCGAAACGCTGCATCAGCTCATTATTTGGAGCGAACTGGGCAATCGTGCCCGGCACGAACATAATGGACTGTGCAAAAATAATCGGCATGACTCCCGCTGCATTGACCCGGATCGGGAGATATTGCGTGGTACCTCCATATACCTTCCGTCCAACAACACTCTTCGCATACCGGACTGGAATTCGCCGGGTGCCCTGGGTCATCAAAACAACAAATGCCGTGATCACGACCAGTACGCCGACCTCAAAAATGACAAGAAAAATATTGGCAGACTGCCGAATTTCATTGATAAATGCCTGCGGCAAAAATGCAATGATCCCAACCGTAATGATGAGCGAAATCCCGTTCCCGATCCCGTTTTCCGTAATGCGCTCTCCCAGCCACATTACGAACATCGTCCCGGCTGTAAGCACAATCACAGTCGTGACCATGAAGAATCCCTGCGGAATCACAATCGCAGACGGAACCGTTCCCCACAGGAACAGGCTGTAGCCAATGGACTGCAGCATGGTAATCCCTGCCGTTCCATAACGGGTCAGCTGGGTGATTTTTCGTCGTCCTTCTTCTCCTTCCCGCTGAAGTTTCTGGAAGTACGGAACTGCCGCCCCCAGGAGCTGGATGATGATAGATGCCGTGATGTAGGGCATGATCCCCAGCGCGAATACGCCCGCCTGCAAAAAAGCCCCGCCAACGAAAAGGTTGAAGAATCCAAACAGATTGTTCGGGTCTCCCTGCGCAAACGCATTGGTCAGCGCAGTGGCATCAATCCCCGGCAGAGATACATAGGCCCCAACCCGATACATGATCAGAATCCCAAGCGTGTAAATGATGCGCTTGCGCAACTCTTCAATCTTCCAGATACTGCGCAAGCTGTCGGCAAATCCTGCCATTCCGGGTTTTCTGTTCTCGTTTAGCTGGCTGAGAAGTGCTGAATGGAGCCCCCTGCCGCCTCGATCTTTGTGGCCGCCGACTTGCTGAACGCATGCGCTTCAATCTTCAGGGCAATAGCCAACTCTCCGCCTCCAAGTATTTTGATTCGATCTTTTTTGCGAATCACTCCCGCCTGGACCAGCGAATCTGGAGTAACAGGAACATCTGCACTCAACTTTCCAGATTCAAGCAGTGCATTCAGCTGGCTCAGGTTCAGTACGCAATAGGACACGCGGTTCGGATTCTTGAATCCAAACTTGGGCACCCTGCGCTGGAGAGGCATCTGTCCACCCTCAAACCAGGATGGCATCCGACGATTGCCTGTCCGGCTCTTCTGTCCCTTGTTTCCTCGTGTGGAGCTGTGTCCCCCCTTGCCTGATCCTACCCCTCTGCCAAGTCGCTTGTTACGTCTTGTCGCCCCCTTGGCGGGTTTTAGTGTTGCCAGATTCATTCGTTTACCTCAGCTTCCTGCTCTTGGGCAGTGATTTCTTCAATATGTACCAGATGAGAAACGGCACGCAACATGCCCCGAACGACCGGAGTGTCGTTGCGTACGACCGAATGATGCATACGACGCAAGCCCAAGGCTTTTACGGTCCGGCACTGACGGGCAGATGAGCCAATCAGGCTTCGTGATTGCGTAATCTTGAGTGCCATTGTTTTATCCTTCAAATACGCGGCGAAGCGGGATTCCCCGGCGACGGGCTACCTCAGCAGGGTGCTCCAGGGAGCGCAGGGCATTCATCGTTGCAGCGACCTGATTATGCGGGTTGCTGGTTCCCAGCGATTTGGAGAGCACATTCGTAATTCCTGCACATTCCAATACGGCACGTACACCGCCGCCAGCGATTACACCAGTTCCAGGGGATGCCGGTTTCAGGAGTACCCGGCCTGCGTCTTTCTTGCCAATCACACGATGCGGAATCGTGCCACTCTTTGTAACTGGAACAGAAATCAGCCGTTTCTTCGCATCTTCTGTGCCTTTCTTGATGGCATCTGCCACTTCATTCGCCTTGCCAAGTCCGACACCTACATGGCCATGACCATCCCCGACGACAACAACCGCATTAAACGAAAAGCGACGGCCTCCTTTCACCACTTTGGATACACGTTTCACCTTCACCAGACGGTCAATCCATTCCGTCTGTTCAGATGACTCGTTCGAAGTATGCTGCTGGTTCTGTGCTCTCTGCATTCCCTGTTTTTGCTTAATCTAGTCTTTTAGAACTCCAGTCCGCCTTTCCGTGCACCCTCTGCCAGCGAACGGACACGTCCATGATACCGGTACCCATTCCGGTCAAACACCACTTTCCTGATGCCGCTTTCGGTTGCACGGACAGCGAGACGCTCTCCCACGACCAGTCCAGCACTGACCGGCGAGTCAGCTTCATGTCCCTCGTCAAGCGATGAGGCAGCGGCCAGAGTCCGGCGTTCATCATCATCTATCAGCTGTGCGTAGATATTGCGATTGCTCCGGAACACGGTCAGCCTGGGACGTTCTGCCGTCCCGTGCACCTTGCGCCGAATGCTTCGCTTCGTCCGGTATCTCCGCACAGATTTAGCTGATTTAAGTTTGCGAGTGGCCATGCCTGCTGATCAATTATTTGGATGCCGTCTTGCCGGCTTTTCTTCGTACATACTCGCCCACATAACGAATCCCTTTTCCCTTGTAGGGCTCTGGCGGACGCAGAGAGCGAATCTTTGCTGCGACCTGTCCCACTGCCTGCTTGTCAATCCCGGATACTTTCACCCTGGGATTCTTGCCACGCCCTCCACTTTCAGCTTCAATCTTTACCCCTTCAGGAGGAACGAAGTAGATGGGATGAGAATACCCGACAGCCAATTCCAGCACCCCATTTTTCACTTCCGCCCGCGTACCTACTCCGATGACTTCCAGTTCCTTCGCAAACCCTTCCGTAACCCCGATCACCATATTCGCCAGAAGGGAGCGGTACAGTCCATGCATGGCACGGTGGCGTTTCTGGTCTGTAGGCCTTGCCACCGTGAGCTGATTGTCATCTTGCGACAGTGTCAATTCGGGAGATACCTGAAGATGCAGGGTCCCCCCAGGCCCTCTCACTGTGACAGCATTGCCACCAGAGATATCCAGCTTCACCCCCTCGCTCACCGTAATGCTTTGTTTTCCGATCCTTGACATATCATATTAAAATACATGTGCAAGCACTTCACCACCAATACGGATTCGCGCTGCTTCCTTGTCGGTCATGACTCCCTGAGAGGTAGACAGGATGGCAACCCCCAGCCCATTCTCCACCCGTGGCAGATTGTTTGCATTTACATAGACCCGCAGACCTGGCTTGGATATCCGCTTCATGGAACGGATCGCTCCATTCCCGTGGCGATCATACTTCAGAAAAATCCGCAACCGTCCCTGTCCATCATCGTCCACATTCAGGAACCTCGTAATGTACCCCTTGTCTTTCAGGATCTGCGTGATTGCCCGCTTGATTCTTGATGCCGGAATATCTGTATATCTGTGCCCCGCCATTTGTGCATTGCGCAATCTGGCGAGGTAATCACCCACTGGATCTGTAATCACTCCCATTTCTAGTTACCAGCTTGATTTGCGAACGCCGGGAATTTTTCCAGCCCGAGCCATATCACGAAAAGCAATCCTTGACAGCCCGTACACCCGAATATATCCCCGTGCACGCCCCGTGAGCTGACACCTGTTTCGCAGTCTTGACGGACTCGCATCACGTGGAAGCAACTGCAAGGCGGCATACTCTCCTTTGGCACGAAGCTCTGCCCTGCGTTCCGCATATTTTGCAACCGTCCGCTCACGCTTCCTTTGACGGGCTATTACACTCTTTTTTGCCATAAACTTTGTTTTCTTTCTTTTAAGGCGTTTGCAAAACTGTCTTCATGCCTGATCAGATGTGCCTTACGCATTCGCAGAGTGATTTTTGCAAGTAGCTTTTTCTGTCAGGAGGAAGCTTGTCTGCGTACAAACGGCATCCCCAGCTCCTTGAGCAGGGAAAAGGCTTCTTCATCCGAAGAGGCACTGGTCACGAACGTAAGCCCCAGCCCTGATATACGATCAATCTGATCTACATTAATTTCCGGAAAAATAATCTGCTCCCGGATTCCCAGGGAATAGTTTCCCCGCCCGTCAAAACTGCCATCTGGAATCCCGCGAAAATCTCGTACACGCGGCAGAGCCAGCGTGATCAGGCGATCCAGAAACTCCCACATGCGATCCCCCCGCAGGGTTACGCTGGCCCCAATGGGCATGCCTTCCCGGAGCTTGAAGTTTGAGACACTTCTGCGTGCACGCCGCACAACTGGCTGCTGTCCGGTGATCCGTCGCAATTCATCTACTGCGCCGTCCAGAAGTTTCTGGTTCTGGGTGGCTTCCCCCACTCCCTTGTTCACGGTGATCTTCACCAGACGGGGAACCTGCATCAGGTTCTTGTAGGAGAACTGCTTGCTCAGCTGAGCAACGATCTCTGATTTGTAGCGCGTCTTCAAGCGCGGCTCATACTTTGCCATAGCTTTAATTCAGTTCCTCCCCGGTTGTCTTCGCATAGCGCACCCACTCTCCCCGCCCAGTTCCAGCGTCCTGAATACGTTTTCGTCCAATTCGAGTTGCCTCGCCATTACTGTCCACAGGCTGCACATTGGAAATATGAATCGAAATCTCTCGCTGTACCCTGCTTCCCTGAGGATAGGTCTGATTGCGGCGAGTATGCCGGATTCGCAAATTCACGCCTTCCACAATTACACGCTCCTTGTCCGGGTAGACCTGAAGAACTTTCCCTACATATCCCCGCTCCCGGTCAGCCGCCCCTTTGCATGCCGTGATTGCTTTTGTCAGCATCACCATGTCACCTTTCTTAACATGGGTCTTTTTTGTTTTCCTTCGTGACCTGGACATATTCTTTAATCCCTTTAGATGACCTCTGGAGCCAGGGAAACGATACGCATATACTGTTTTTCGCGCAACTCCCGGGCAACCGGTCCAAAAATTCTCGTCCCTCTGGGCTCGCCCTGCGCATTCAGCAGAACAGCCGCATTTTCATCAAACCGGATATACGAGCCATCCGGGCGCCTGACTTCTTTGCGGGTGCGTACCACAACCGCTCTGGATACGTCTCCTTTCTTGACATTGCCGCCAGGGATTGCCGACTTCACGGAGACAACAATTCTGTCTCCAATCCGTGCGTACCGCCGGCCGCTCCCGCCGAGTACACGAATACACAAGACTTCCTTTGCGCCGCTATTGTCGGCAACGGCCAGCCTGGACTCTTGCTGTATCATGGGATCAACTTATTTCGCACGCTCCACAATCTCCAGCAGTCGCCACCGCTTGTTCTTGCTGAGCGGACGCACCTCGGTGATTCGAACTGTATCCCCCTCTCGGGCTTCCTCTTTTTCATCGTGTACAAAAAGGCTGCTGCTTTTCTTGATAAACTTTCCATAAATGGGATGGCGTACCTGACGCTGAATGCCAACGACAATGGTCTTGTTCATCTTATTGCTGACCACAACGCCGGTCCGCTCCTTCCGGGAAGATCTTTTCACCTCACTCATGATTGTCCTGGCTGGCCCGTTCCTTTAGAATTGTTTTTAACCGTGCCAGAAAGCGACGCTTTTCCCTGAGCAGCATCGGATTTTCCAACTGTGCAATGGCATGCCGGAATCTCAGTTCGGACAGTTGCTCCTGTTCTTCACGAATCCGCTCCTGCACCTCCTGCGTACTGAGTTCCCGTATGTCAGCCGCTTTCATCATAATCTAGTTCTCCACATAGTCAGGTCGTACCACGAATTTTGTTTTGATCGGCAATTTTTGCTGTGCCAGCCGCATGGACTCTTTCGCAAGCTCAAGCGGCACTCCGCCACCAATTTCGAACAGGATCCGCCCGGGGTGAACCGGGGCCGCCCAGTGATCAATCGCACCTTTCCCCTTCCCCATGCGAACCTCTGCGGGCTTGCTGGTGATCGGCTTGTCTGGAAATATCCGAATGTACACTTTCCCCACACGCTGCATCCGGCGGGTCATGGCAATCCTTGCTGCCTCAATCTGCCGGCTGGAGATTCTGCCCGGCTCAAGAGCCTTGATCCCAAAATCTCCAAAATCCACCCGCGTACCACGCGTGGCATTTCCTCTGATCCGTCCTTTTTGCTGCTTGCGGTACTTTGTCCGCTTCGGCATTAACATGATTTCACGCCTGTTTTATCTCTGACAGTTTCTGTTAGCTGCTTCGTCTGCGACCGCCGCCCCGGGCATTTCCTCGTCTGGAACGAGCTCCGCGATTGTTTCGGCGCCGATCCCGCGCCTTGCTGCTTTCACTGCCTCGGCCTCCCGTCTGCATTTGCCTCAACTGCTGCCGCTGAGCCTGAACATTCGGGCTCAAGTCCGGCCGTCCAAGTATTTCACCACGGTAGACCCATACTTTCACTCCGGTGGTTCCGTATATGGAATACGCAGTAGCCTCTGCATAGTCAATATCTGCCCGAATCGTATGGAGCGGGACGCGTCCTTCCAGGTACTGCTCTACCCGTCCCATTTCGGCACCTCCAAGTCTCCCGCTCACGCGTATGCGAATGCCTTGGGCTCCCATGCGCATGGCTCCCTGCAGAGCCTGTTTCATGGCACGGCGAAAAGATACACGCCCCTCCAGCTGCTGGGCTACATTCTGGGCAACCAGACTGGCATCCAGTTCGGGACGCTTGATCTCATTGATATTGATCTGCACATCCTTGGTGGTAATCCGCTTGAGTTCTTCCCGAAGCTTCTCTACTTCCTGCCCGCCCTGCCCGATGACCACACCTGGTCTGCTGGTGTGCAGGGTGAGGATGATTCGTTTTGGCGTACGCTCAATCACAACGCGACTGAGCCCAGCCCGCTTCAGGCGCACCGACAGGTACCTCCGAATCTCCTCATCTTCAAAGAGCTTGGCAGCAATATCTTTTTTTCTGGCATACCAGTTCGAATCCCATCCCCGTATGGTACCAAGACGAAAGCCTACTGGATGTGTTTTCTGACCCATTTCCTGTCGCTGGTTATACTTCGGTCCGTACAATGACTGTGAGATGACTCATACGCTTCTTGATCCGGTGTGCCCTCCCGCGGGCTGCGGGCCGAAACCGCTTCAGCATCGGTCCTTCATCTACCCTAACTTCTTTTATGAAGAGAGTGTCTTCGTCAAATCTTTCCTCTGGATTCATGTGTATGAGATTGTGGACTGCAGACCTGATTGCCAGTGAAACGGGCCGGGTCGCGGCCTGTGGCAGAAAATGCAGAATACTCAGTGCTTCCGAAACGGACCGCCCCCGAACTACATTTACCACACGACGCATCTTGCGTGGCGAACCGGGAATATATCTGCGTACTGCGCGTGCCTCCATGGTGTCCTAGTTTCCTCGTCTGTCTTTTTTGGCTCCGGCATGCCCCCGGAAATTCCGGGTCGGGGAGAATTCCCCCAGACGGTGCCCAACCATATTCTCCGTCACATAAACGGGAATGAACTGTCTCCCGTTATGGACCGCGAAGGTATGTCCTACAAAGTCAGGCGTAATCATGGACGCGCGGCTCCAGGTTTTAATGACCTTCTTCTTGTCTGACTGATTCAGCTGATCCACCTTGCTCTGGAGCTTGTGGTGAACGAACGGACCTTTTTTTAGTGATCTAGCCATGATTATCTGCGTTTCGCGTCACGCCGGCGCAAAATATACTTGTCCGAAGGTTTCTTGCGCTTGCGTGTCTTGTATCCTTTGGCTGGCACACCTGAGGGAGAGCGCGGATGTCCGCCACTTGCTTTTCCTTCCCCGCCCCCCATCGGATGATCTACGGGGTTCATCGCAACTCCCCTGACCTTCGGCCGGACTCCCATCCAGCGTTTGCGGCCGGCTTTTCCCAGATCAATATTCATGTGATCGGGATTGCTTGTCGTACCAATGGTCGCTCTGCACTCGGCAAGAATCCGGCGCACTTCACCGCTGGGCAGTTTCAGCGTCACATATTTGCCTTCCCGGGCAGTTAATTGCGCAAAGGTACCCGCCGAGCGGGCAAGTTGTGCTCCCTTGCCAGGCTTCATCTCAATTGCGTGTACAAAGGTTCCAAGCGGAATATATCCCAGTGGAAGGCAATTGCCGACTTCCGCGGGGGCATCCGCTCCATTCTGAACCTTCTGATCAACGGAGAGCTTGTCCGGTGCAATCACATACCGCTTGTCCCCGTCTGCATAAACAAGCAGGGCAATCCTTGCCGAACGATTCGGATCATACTCAATACTGGCAACGCGGGCAGGAACGCCATCCTTGTTCCTGCGAAAATCAATCATCCTGTACCTCCGCTTGTGTCTTCCTCCCTGATGGCGCACCATGATGCGTCCCGTTGAATTCCGCCCCCCGTTCCGCTTGACCGGACGCAAAAGATGTTTCTGCGGGGCATCTGTGGTGATCTGGTCAAATGCAGATACCGAGCGCTGCCTCTGTCCAGGGGTAACCGGCTTAAGTTTGCGGATTGCCATGGCTCTTTATATATTCTTAAAGAAGTCTATCTGCTCACTGCCCGGCATCAGAGTTACGATTGCCTTTTTATAACCGGATGTCCGTCCAAGCCTGACTCCCTGACGCGTCGTCTGGCGGCGGTGTTTCCCGCGTACATTCATAGTACGCACTTCCTTGATCTTCACATCTGGAAACCGGCTTTGTATGGCCCGCTTGATTTCTGTCTTGGTGGCTTTGGGATCTACAATAAATGCGTAATGCCCCTCCTCCATCTGTATGGAGAGTTTTTCGGTTACCCAGGGACGAATCAGTACTTGTCTGCTCATCGCACTCAGTCGGCTAAGGGACCCGCCCACAGATCACTCCAGACCGTGAGTGCAGCTTCTTCACATACCAGTATCCTGGCCCGAAGAATATCTTCGCTGCTCACATTGCGAGCCTCACGGACCACGACACGGCTGAGATTTGTACTTGAGCGATACACTTCAGGGCTGTGCGATGCAGTCACAATAAGTACAGGCTGTCCTTCCAGTTCCAGATTCCGCAGGATCGTGAGGAGCTCCCGCGAATTGGGGGCTTCAAACTGGAGCGGATCTACGACACGAATCGCTTCTTCACGAGCCTTGTAGCTCAATGCCGAGCGTCTGGCATTCTGCCGCACTTTTTTGTTCAGTTGCACAGTGTAGCGATGCGGGCGCGGACCAAAAATTCGCCCGCCACCTCTGCGCAATGGCGATGCGGCATTCCCTGCCCGTGCCATTCCCGTTCCTTTCTGGCGATAGAGTTTCCTGTTTGATCCTCTGACCTCTCCCCGTTCTTTCGTCTTGTGTGTCCCCTGACGGGCGGCTGCCTGCGTTCTGCGAACATCCAGCCAGAGCACATGGTCATTCGGATCTATGCCAAAGACTGCCGTGTCAAGAGCAATCTTCCGCCCTGCCGGGGATCCGTCATGCTGATAGATATCCAGCTCCATGCTCTTTATCAGCTTTGTTTGAAGAGTTCAACAATCCCCCCATCTGGACCCGGAACCGCTCCGCGTACCAGCAAGAGATTATGTTCGGGAATAATGCGGGCAACATCCAGATTTTTCACCTTGACACGCTCATTCCCCATCTGTCCGGCCATGCGCAGCCCCTTGATGACCTTGGAAGGATCGCTGGCGGCTCCGATAGAGCCGGGGGCACGTTCGCGATTATGCTGCCCGTGTGTTCTGTCATTCACACCATGGAACCCGTGCCTGCGAACCACTCCCTGGAATCCTTTTCCTTTGCTGGTTCCGGCAATGTCAATCATTTCGCCTTCAACAAACACCGTCTCTACCCGCACCTCATTGCCCACTTCCAGCGTCTCGCCTGCCCATGAAAATTCTTTCAGCACACGCTGCACAGGAACGCCAGCTGCCTGAAAATGTCCTTGCAGTGCCTTGCTGGTTCGACGCTCCTTGCGGGTTCCGAATCCAAGCTGCACTGCATCATATCCATCCTTTCCGTCCTGCCTCTTGACCTGTACGACACGGTTTGGGCCAGCCTCAATCACCGTACAGGGAATATTATTCCCCGCTTCATCAAAGATGCTGGTCATGCCAACCTTTTTTCCGATCATTCCGCTCATATTGCCAAACCTGTCTGTACCCTGCTTCCAGTTTTATACTTTGATCTCCACATCAACCCCGCTGGGAAGCTCCAGCTTCAGCAGTGCATCCACCGTCTTGGTACTGGTAGAGAGTATGTCAATCAGCCTGTTATGGCTCCTGCTCTCAAATTGCTCCCGGCTTTTTTTGTTTACATGCGGGCTCCGGAGCACTGTATAGATCGTTTTCTTTGTCGGCAACGGGATCGGGCCGCTCACCAGTGCACCTGTCGCTTTCACCGTCTTGATAATTTTTTCCGCACTCTTGTCAATCAGCGAGTGATCGTATGACTTGAGCTTGATGCGGATTTTTTGTCCTGTCATGGATGGACGCAGACTCAGTCCGTAATTTTGGTAACGACTCCTGCTCCAACCGTCCGTCCCCCTTCACGGATCGCAAACCGCAACCCCTGCTCCATCGCCACCGGCTGGATCAGCTTCACCTTGAACTGCGTGTTGTCCCCCGGCATCACCATCTCCGTTCCCCCCGGCAACTCAATGTCCCCCGTCACATCCGTCGTCCGAAAATAGAACTGCGGACGGTATCCCTTGAAAAACGGCGTGTGCCGTCCCCCCTCATCCTTGCTCAAAATATACACCTCGCACTCAAAGTTCCGGTGCGGCGTAATCGAACCCGGGTGCACGATCACCTGACCACGCTCCACCCCGTCCTTCGCAACCCCGCGAAGCAACAAGCCCACATTGTCCCCCGCCTGCCCCTCATCCAGTATCTTCCGAAACATCTCCACCCCCGTTACCGTCGTCCCTGTCTTCTCTTCCCGAATCCCTACGATCTCCACCTTCTCGCCCGTGCGAACAATCCCACGCTCTATCCGACCCGTCGCCACCGTCCCCCGACCCGTGATCGAAAATACATCCTCCACCGACATCAAAAACGGCTTCTCCGTGTCACGCTCCGGCGTCGGCACATACCCGTCTACTTCCTTCATCAGCTCCACTACCGTCTCCTCCCACTCCGATTCCCCGTTCAATGCTCCCAAGGCGGATCCCTGAATGATCGGAATCTCCTCCCCCGGAAACTCATACGTCTCCAGCAACTCCCGAATCTCCATCTCCACCAGTTCCAGAAGCTCCTCGTCATCTACCAGATCCACCTTGTTCATAAACACCACGATGTAGGGAACCCCCACCTGGCGCGCCAAAAGAATATGCTCCCGCGTCTGCGGCATCGGGCCATCCGACGCATCCACCACCAGAATCGCCCCATCCATCTGCGCCGCACCCGTGACCATGTTCTTCACATAGTCCGCATGCCCCGGACAGTCCACATGCGCATAATGACGCGCCTCCGTCTCATACTCCACATGAGCCGTCGCAATCGTAATCCCACGCTCCCGCTCCTCCGGCGCGTTGTCAATCGAGTCAAACGAACGGATCTCCGTCCCCCCGTAACGATCACTCAATACACGCGTGATCGCCGCCGTGAGCGTCGTCTTGCCATGATCCACATGACCAATCGTCCCCACATTTACGTGCGGCTTGGTACGCTGAAATACTTCCTTTGCCATTTTGGGTTACTCTGAACTGAGAATACTGGTTGGTTGTGTTTGTTAGCTTGCTTTTCCGTAACTGGAGAGAATCACTTTCTCTGCCTCTGACTTGGGAGCAGGTTCATAGGACTCAAACTGCATCGTATAGATCGCCCGCCCCTGCGTTAATGAACGCATCTCGGTAGAGTAGCCGAACATTTCCGAGAGCGGGACCATTGCCTTGACCACACGGGCATCTGAGCGCTGGTCCATGGATTGAATCCGTCCACGCCGCCGGTTCAGATCCCCGATCACATCTCCCATATACTCTTCCGGGGTTACGACCTCTACTTTCATGACCGGCTCCATAAGTACGGGACTGGCCCGTCTTGCCGCACTGCGGAATGCCATCTGCCCCGCAATCTCAAAGGCATTCTGGTCCGAATCCACTTCATGATGCTTTCCGTCCAGCAGTCTTGCCCGGATGCCCTCCACGGGGTATCCTGCAAGAGGGCCATGACTGACTGCACTCTTGATCCCTTTCTGGACGCTTGGAATAAATTCCTTGGGGATTGCTCCACCAACGACCTCACTGACAAACTCAAATCCTACGCCGCTCTCGTTGGGGCCAATCTCCATCTCCACAACAGCAAACTGCCCGCGCCCGCCGGTCTGTTTCTTGTGCGTATACCGCTCATGTACGGTCTCGCGGAAGGCTTCCCGATACGCAACCTGCGGCTTGCCAACATTCGCTTCCACCTTGAACTCTCTGCGCAGCCGGTCCACGATGATCTCCAGGTACAACTCGCCCATTCCCGCAATAAGCGTCTGGCCTGTCTCGGGATCAATGGAGACCTTGAATGTCGGATCTTCCTCCGAAAGCTTCTGAAGACCTGCAGAGAGCTTGTCGCTGTCTGCTTTTGTCTTGGGTTCAATGGCAATCCGGATTACCGGGTCTGGAAAGTCCATCTGCTCCAGGATCGCAGGACTGTCGGGATCGGACAGTGTATCGCCCGTTCGGACATTTTTCAGTCCAACAGCTGCGGCAATATCGCCGGCTTCCACCCGGTCCACATCTTCGCGATCTTTGGCATGCATAAAGAGCAGCCGTCCAACACGCTCCTTGCGCTCTGTCGTAGAATTATACACCTGCGACCCCTTGTCCAGTGCTCCGCTATACACTCTGAAGAAAGTGAGCTTGCCCACATAAGGATCTGTTGCAATCTTGAAGGCGATAGCAGAAAAGGGAGCATTGGACTGCGGTGCTCGCATCACTTCCTCTCCCGTACGCGGAGCAACCCCGGATACGGGTGGGATATCTGCCGGACTGGGCAGATAATCAATGACCCCGTCCAGGAGACGCTGAACCCCCTTGTTCTTGAAAGCTGAACCACAGAATACCGGAGTAATATCCAGATTCAGTGTAGCGGACCGAACTGTAGACCGAATCTCTTCGGCTGTAATTTCTTCCCCTTCCAGATACTTCATAAGCAGATTGTCGTTGTGCTCTGCAACGGATTCCAGCAGGAGAATTCGCCAGTGTCTGGCATTCTCGCGAAGATCTGGGGGAATATCAATCACATCCCAGGTAGCTCCCTGTGTCTTGTCGTGCCAGATGATCGCCTTGTTCGTAATGAGGTCAATCACACCGCGGAACATGGCTCCGCTGCCAATCGGAATCTGTACCGGCACCGGGTTTGCCTTGAGACGGTCCTTCATGGAGTTCAGTGCACTGATAAAATCTGCTCCGGTGCGGTCCATTTTGTTGACGAACGCAATCCGGGGCACTCTGTACCTGTTCGCCTGCCTCCAGACGGTTTCGGATTGTGGCTCAACGCCTCCGACAGCACAGAACAGGGCTACCGCTCCATCCAGAATCCGCAGGGAACGCTCCACCTCAACGGTAAAGTCAACATGCCCTGGCGTGTCAATGATGTTGATCCGGAACTGATCCTCATCTTTTTTCCAGAAGCAGGTTGTGGCTGCACTTGTGATGGTGATCCCCCGTTCTTTTTCCTGCTCCATCCAGTCCATGGTGGCTCCGCCATCATGCACTTCACCCATCCGGTGCAAACGCCCTGTATAGAAGAGTATTCGTTCTGTGGTTGTTGTCTTCCCGGCATCAATATGGGCCATAATCCCGATATTGCGCATCCGGCGAAGTTTTGAATCCCTGAGTGAACTCATTGGAATTACTGTCATTACAATCTAAAGTGAGCAAATGCCTTGTTTGATTCCGCCATTCTGTGCGTATCATCCTTCTTCTTCACAGCAGCCCCCTCTCCGCGCGAAGCTGCATACAGCTCCGCAGCCAGTCGCTCCGCCATAGACCGGTCTGACCTCCTGGAGGCATTCTGAATGATCCATCGGAATGCCAGTGCAGTGCGTCGCTCTGCCCGCACCTCAATGGGAACCTGGTAGGTTGCCCCGCCAACACGCCGGCTGCGCACTTCTACCAGAGGGGCAACATTTTCAACTGCCTTCTGGAAAATCTCCAGCCCTGGTTCTCCAGCCCGTTCCTCGGCCATAGCAAACGCGTTATACACGATTTTCCTTGCAACGTTCTTCTTGCCGTGAAGCATGACATAGTTCACAAACTGTGCCACAAGCCTGTCTCCGTATTTCGGATCTGGCGTAACTGGACGCTTTTCGGCTGATTTTCTGCGCATGGCTGCTCTACTCTCTGGGAAATCCCCGTTTAATCCTGACTGCTATTTGGGTCGCTTGGCACCGTACTTGGAACGTGACTGTGTCCGATCCTCAACACCAGAGGTATCCAGTGCGCCGCGCACAATGTGATACTTTACCCCCGGCAAATCCTTCACACGGCCTCCCCTGACCAGCACGATGGAGTGTTCCTGCAGGTTATGACCTTCCCCGGGAATGTATGCGATGACCTCAATCTGATTCGTCAGGCGCACCTTGGCCACCTTCCGCAAGGCAGAGTTCGGCTTTTTGGGGGTTGTTGTATACACGCGGGTACACACCCCCCGACGCTGCGGATTTCCCTGCAACGCTGCCGCCTTGGTCTTTTTCACCTTCGGGTGGCGACCTGTTCGAATAAGCTGTTGTATGGTTGGCACTGAATTCTGGAATTCGCGGAAACTGCGGTCAGTTCCTAATTACTGTATAGCCTATTAATTTACGAATTTTTTCTGAATTGTTACACATTCTTCCATTTTTCCTGAAAAAAATTTAAAAAATTTATGCACCTGAGCGCCCATGGAAAACGATGACCAGGATTCGTGCATGCAGGAAGAACAAACCGGGCCGTACGGCACACAAGAAGGGAAAACGGAGAGACTGTGTGGGGACTGTCACAAGGTATGGAACGGGAAGCCAGGAAGGCGCACCCGACAGATGAAAGAGCTGCGGGGCTACAAGACAAGCCAGAGGATCACGGTTCCTGCTGCCCATAGCAGATTTGATGTGCAGCCTGTGCGGAGAGCGATACAAGAAAAGTCTGTTCTCTTTGCGCAAGTTTTTGGCGTGTACTGGTGGATATCCGGCACATGCAGAGACCTCAATGTATCAGGAAATGTCCCGGATCTCGGCACAAGGTTCATAAGCACGAACAGGAAGAGAAGCCTCCTCCCTGATCGGAGCACCGAAACTGGGACGGTGACTGCAGGTCATGGGCACTCATGTACACAAGTCCCCAATTTTTTCTGCAAAACCCGCTCCGGGTCAGGTCGAAACATCCACCTCATCCCGTGTTGCCGGAGGTTCGGTCTCTTCTTCCTGTCTTTCTGGACTGCCGTTGAGTGTCACATATTCCCCGAATGGCCGCTCTCCAAGAACTCCCACCAGTTCTCTTGGTCCGACGACTTCCTTTTCCAGAAGGAGCTGGGCAAGTGCCTCTAGCCGGTCATTCTTCTCGCTGAGCAGATTCCATGCCCTTTGGCGCACCTCTTCAATCAAATCACGCACCTCCTGGTCAATCGTGGATGCCATCGTCTCCGAGTATGGCTTTTCAAACATCGGAGTTCCCTGACTGCGGCCAGACAGGTTGAAGCTCACATGCCCAACCTTTGCACTCATACCAAAATCAACGACCATTGCGTATGCTGTCTTGGTAATTCGCTCCAGATCATTCTGTGCTCCTGTGGACAGCTGTCCAAATTTTATTTCTTCGGCAACCCGTCCCCCCATCATCATGGTCATCTGATCCATGAACGCCTGGCGTGTGGTGATATACCGTTCATCCGGCAGTGACTGGGCATACCCAAGTGCAGCCAGTCCTCTCGGGACAATGGAGACCTTGATGACCGGATCTGTGTTCCGCAGATACCAGCCGGCAATGGCATGTCCCGCTTCGTGATAGGCAACGATTTTCTTTTCCTCGGGCTTGATCAGCTTGTTTTTCTTTTCCAGTCCGCCAATTACGCGATCAATGGCCTGCTCAAAATCCTTCATCCCGATTGCTTCCTTATCAAAGCGGGCAGCAAGAAGTGCCGCTTCATTGCACACATTGGCGATTTCCGCTCCGGCAAACCCGGGAGTCTGGGAGGCAAGAACTTCGTGCTCCACATCTTTTGCCAGAACCAGATTGCGTGTATGGACCCGGAAAATCATGGCTCTTTCCAGACGATCCGGGCGATCAATTAAAATTTGCCTGTCAAAGCGCCCAGGCCGCAGAAGTGCTGCATCAAGCACATCTGGACGGTTGGTGGCAGCCATAATGATGACTCCCTTGTCGGTATTGAACCCGTCCATTTCGACCAGCAGCTGATTGAGCGTATTCTCTCGCTCATCATTGCCTCCCATCATCATGCTTCGTCCACGGCTGCGTCCGATGGCATCTATCTCGTCAATGAAAATGATGCATGGTGCCTTCTCCTTCGCTTTCTTGAAAAGATCACGTACGCGGGCAGCTCCCACTCCGACAAACATCTCTACGAAATCACTGCCACTGATGGAGAAGAAGGGAACTCCTGCTTCCCCCGCTACCGCTTTACCCATCAGGGTTTTCCCTGTACCTGGAGGTCCGACGAGCAGAACTCCTTTGGGAAGGACCCCTCCGAGTCTGGTGAATTTTTTGGGATTCCTGAGAAACTCAACCACTTCCGTCACCTCCTCCTTTGCCTCGTCCAGTCCTGCCACATCTTCAAAGGTAACGGTAGGTTTTCCAAGTGACTCAAAAAGCACCGCCCTGTTCTTGCCAATATTCAGCACCTGAGAGCCTGCCCCCGCTCTGCGAAGGATGAATACCCACAGAGCAAGAATGATTGCCAGTGGTATCAGCCACGCCAGAGCCCCGCCGAACCAGTTCTCCTGATATTTGACTTCATAACTCAGTACTTGACCTCCCTCTTGCGTTGGACGCTGCTCTTCCAGAAAAGCAACCAGATCGTGATTCTCCGTCTTTGTAGTGGTGAACGCAGTCTCGCCCTGACTCCCGCCAAACAGCCCCTGCCCTGTCTGGGTGGATACTCCGCATTCCTGAATGCCTGAATTGCTGTATATCCCTGTCACTCGACGATCATTTATGATCGTAACCGATTCGACACAACCCCGCTCTACATGGTCCAGGAATGTGCTGTATGCAATCTTTCCTGTACCCCCACGCCCTACTGCGAAGATGAAGTTGAACAGAAGGAACCCCAGTATGCCCGCATAAATCCACATGTATCGTCCCCGCCGCTTTGGGGTCTGTTCCCTGCGTTCGGGGGGAGTACCACGATCAGGAACTGAATTGGACTTGGGAATTTCCTGGCTCATTGGGCGATCTTGCATACGAATGAACTTGTGCTTCTCCCGAGTCCTGCCTGCATCTCTGGTTCCAGTCTCTGCCTCCAGCAAGTGACAATATTTACTGCACAAGTGAACATGGCCTATCGTGTTCTTTGGTATACCGTTCTCATTAATTTGCAACCTCTTCATTCAGCGATTGCACAAGCTGTCTTTGCTGTAGGCAGCAAAATTTCCAGCAGATCACATATACGCAGACGGCTTGCCTACTGTTTCTGAATGTTTGATCAGCTCTCGGCACATCGTCAAATATCGGTTCTACGCCACCACTGTGGGCACGGAGTATGGGGGCTGGGAATTTCGGGCTGCCTGCGCCTTTTCAGGAATTCCTCCCCTTCTCTCCATACTGTCGCAATGAATCTGCCCCTAATAAACCATGAAAACGGACTGAATATCAAGAATGTGGGAGTCCATTCATCATATTTGCTATTTCATGTGTATATTTGACACGATCTCAGCAACTGCGGTCTGATTACCTGTACCTTAACTAATCTGGAGCAAAGCTCCCATCAACTTATGAATACCTACAAAAATTGGGGGGGGGCAGGAGTTGTCCTTCTGACACTTTTTCTTGCAACATCCAGTTCATTTGCACAGAGTGGACGCTACATAGATTTGGTCAATGGGGCGGATACCGATGCCTGCACCTTTTCTAATCCATGCACGCTGTCTCGCGCCTATGGTCAGCAGGCGGATGGTGACAGATTTTTCATTCGAGTTCGAAGGGCAGGAAGCACGGTGCAAGTTCCGGCACCAACGGCTTCCTTGACCAAAGAGATCAGTTTTAACCCCTATGTGGAAGGAGGGAGTGTAGACGGAGTGGAGGGGACCCTGGAGTTCACAGGAAACTTCAAGATCGCCCCGGCGGCCCAGATTCAGTTTTTCAAAGGGACGAAGATTCAATTTGAGGATTTGACACTCACTTCGGGAACCCGGAGCAAAGACTTCATTTCCGGTGACGGGGACTGGTCAGAGAGATTTGTAATTACCGGAACGCTGACCATCCCAGATGGTGAGGAAGCAAGGCTCGAGCGCCTGAGTGTTTCCAAAAGTTTTACAGTGAAAGGGGTCGCAAGCAAACTCAGAATCTGGAAGGAGTTTGCGGTCAGGAGTGGAGCCACGTTGAGCATTGACGATGTGGATGTGTATTTCCATATGCGTCGTGGTGCCACAGAGCAGGGAGTCCTGACTGTAGACGGCAGGATTGAAGATGTAACAAAAGGTACACGTCGTCCACTCCGCATTGCGAGACTGAACAATGACAACAGTGACCAGGGGCGGGGAGGATCAGTATCTTTCCTTGGGTATGAGGACTATATCCCGGAGGATGGTGTGACCTCCAGTGACTGCCACTCCCTGAAAGGAAGCGGGACCCTCAATGCAGGCATTCTTGTGATTGCCATCGGGAATCTGTGCGTAGAAAACCTGAAGCAGATCGGTACGGTCACGGTCTCGGGGAGTCTTGCCAGCGATGTATTTACCGCGTATAAGGTGACGGCAGACCTTATCTTCAGGAATGATATCATTGTAGGTGGTGATGTGGCGCAGTGGAATGATTCCCGGATTTCGTTTGAGAAGACGGCAATGATCAAGGGAGATGTGATCTTGCGGGATGGCGGGATCCCGTACGATGCCACCGAAACGCTCGGGGAAGACAATGCAACCCTCGGGGCAGGCAATACAACCACCAGTATCCGAAAGGGTGGCCGGCCAGCCTCTGGAAGAAAGTACTCCTGCTGGTATGCCGATGGTGCCGACCGAAGACAGTTTGAATTTAAAAATCATATTCCCGGAGTACAGTTTGCGGGTGCCGTGTCAATTGCAGGGGATTTGAATGTGTATTCCAGTACACTCACCGAAACGACGACATCCACTGACGACGAGACCAACAATACAGTGTGCGCTCCCCGTGTGCTATTCATGGCCCCGTTTGCGAAAGCGAGTGGTGCCACAGAAATCTCAGTAACCTCTTCGGTTGACGGGAGTCTGGTGGTGGAGGATACGGTGAGTTTCGGAGGTAACGGAAGGGTGTATCTGGACACCGACTCGCTAAAAACCGGCACGGACGTGCGCAAGACGGTCCATAATCTGCGTGTGGGCGGGGACTTGGCTGCCGGGGGGAATACCATCGGGATGGCATACCCGGCCACGTCCAGCATAGACGGGATGTGTACGGGAAACGACACACAACTACTGTTCGGGAATCACCTAGTGCTGACAGATGCCACCGAGAGCGTGATCATTGGCGATGCCACGAATGGACTCACAATGGATGCGCTGGTGACCCTTGGAGATTTGCGGGTGGAACCGGGCAAAGGTTCACTAACCGTCACGACGCTGCATGTCGGTCCGGGTGCCGAGTTGACATCAACAAAGGATGTGAAGGTGACCGAATCGCTGATTCTCGAGGGAGAACTGAGCGGGGAGCTGGATGAGTCCTCCACGATCAAAATGCTGACCTATGGCAACCGGAATACGGATCTGGTGAAGAAGGCCTCGCTGGCCAGCATGCTGGAGGCGCTGTCTGTTCAGGTCGGGAGTGGGGAATTGCGTCTGGAAGAGGTGCATAAGGTAAAGAACTTGGGGCTGTGCAGTGGCACGCTGTCGCTGGTGGATGCCGAGAGCACGACCGATTCCACGCTGCATGTAACAGGCCAGATCACCGTCCAGAACGGGATGCTGAAAAAAGATGCGAACAATCCCGGGAGTATCTCCACGGACAGGGAAAAGACCGCCAGCGTGGATGACCGCTACGTTCTGACCTACATCACTCCGGGCATGCGTACGGTGACCGATGCGCTGGAATGGTTTGATCCGCGGGATGTGATCGTGAATCATTCAAAGGCGGAGATCATGGTGCCTGGCGACCGCTCACTGCCCGGCAAACTGGCGGTTTCGAAAGGGAGGCTGACCATAGATGGCGATCTGACGGTCGGCACCTCTCCCTTGCATCGCACTGCAAACAGCAGCGATGATACCAAGGATGCATTCAATCAGGTGAACAGGTACAGCGTGGAAGTCACGGCAGGCGAATTGCATACAGAGGATATGATGGTGTATGGGAAAGTGACCGTGAGTAACCAGAGCAAACTGGTGACCGGGGGTGGAGACCTGCATGTGCTGGGACGGGTGAGCAGTGGAGCCTATGCCCACAACACCGCTCAGGTGACGGTGGAGAAGGATGCTGCGATTGACTTGGGAGACGGGACACTGTTCTTGGGCCCGGAAGACACGAAAAAGCGCAATGGCTTGAGAGGCGCTGCACGTCTGTGGGTGTGGCTAACACTTCGCGGAAGTTTGACAGGAAATATTCATGTATTGAAGGGAAGCAAGTATACCAATATCAGTTCCGCCAGAAAGCTGGGCACGGTGACCTTTGACGGGACCGAGACCCCGAGTGCAGGCGGCCCCTTGCCCAATCACATCGGGACTATTCGTCTTCTGATCCCCAGTGATACGAATCCACTGCTTGAGGTTGACAGTCTGTCGGCTAGCCAGGGAGTTGTGATTACGAACGGAAAGAAGGTGATGATCAAAGGAGATGTCCTGCTTGATTCTGCATCGATTTTTCCATTCACCATTGACAGCCTGATATTTGGCGGTGATCTGACCCTTCAGGGCACAGGGGGGATAAACACTGAACTCAACAGCAACAGTGCGAAACGAAATGTGGTGATCCGTGGATCCTTCGTGCAAACGAAGGCGAGTCCAGGCCCCAATGCGGGGGTGAAGCTGCATCCCATGACGACGAAAACGGTGATGGGCGACATGATGGTGGCTGCGGATGCGTCCCGGTACGAGGGGGAAACGGTCTCAGGCAACATCCCGATGCTGGTGGTACACGGAGACTTCCACTTTGCGAAGAACGGGAAGCTGAATGCGAAGATAGAATTCACAGGCAAGGAGGCGCAGGAGGTGATGACCGGGGACACGACGGCACTGCACAGTGTGGTGGTGCACAACCCGAACGGATTGCTGCTGAAAAGCCATGTCATGCAGCAGAAGATGGCGATGCTGACGCTTCGGCAGGGGAAAATTCACAGCATGCCGGTGGACAGCATGTTCACCTGGACGGTGCAGAATGTGCAGGTGGAACAGGAACTGCGTGATCGCATGTCTGCGCAGGAAGGAAATAAGTGTGGTGCGGACAATGATGAGGCCTGCAAGGCAAGCATTTTGCGGGGTTCTCGGCAGTCGTATGCGGTCATGCCTGTGGTGCGTCACATATTACAGGGGACTGCAGGCACGGGGGCCGCGAGTGGGGGGTATCTGTTCCCGGTGGGAATGGACCATAAAACGGATCAGGATACCCTGTCGCACTATCGTCCACTGATTCTGCAGCTGCCTTCGGACCTGAATGACACGACTGCGGTGACCGTGTCGCCAATCATGATCCCGAAAGGGGAGATGCCGGCATGGCCCGCAGAGAACATCACGGTTCCGCATGCCGGAGGCAGCCTGACGCTGGATGTACATGCCCCGATCTTCTGGAAGATTGATCTGGGGGAGGAGTTGCCAACGAATACGAATCTTCGGGTGGTTGCGGACGGAATCCAGAATGTGACGGACATCACAGGACTGCGGATCGTGCAGTGGGACTGCATGTGGAAGAATCCGAAGCTGGCAGGGCGGGTTCCTGCGCAGGCGGAGGCAAGTTCATTCGCGGTGAACGGGTATATCAACGGGGTAGTGAATCTGACGCAGGAGGGGATCGGACTGGAGAGCTGTGCCATCGTGGGGATTGCGGCGAACGGGAAGGAGAATCCGATTGACCAGGCAGATCTGAGCGCAGGACGGGCGATGGTCCAGTTCATTCACAATGTGCCTGCACCTGGGTCGGCTCCGATGGAAATAGATCTGGGAGAGGTGCAAATCAGCAGCAACCTGCGATTCCGGCATGCGACCGCCTATCGTCCCGTAGGAGCAGGAGAAACACAGAATGTGACGATCCAGCCGGTGGGAGCTCCGGCAGCGCAGGCAATCACGGATACGGTGTCGCTGATGCCCGACAGAAATTATGCCGTGATTGTGCACGGAAGCCTGGCGGATCCAAAGCTGAAGGCGCTGGATATGCGAATGGCATCGTCGGTCTCGAGCAAGGCAGAGGTGCGTCTGGTACACGGATCGGCAGATCTCGGACCAGCGCAGGTGCAGGTGATGGACCCGACCGATCCCATGATACCGGTGACGACACTGGCGGGGAACCTGATGCTGGATGACGTAACCCGAAGGTACTTCTCGCTAGACCCGTCCGCACAGGTGGTGCAGGTGCGATCCACAGATGGAGATGTAGAGGAGTTCTACGAACTGGATCTGTACGGATATGGAGGGCAGACGCTGGTGATGAACCTGTCGGGGACGAAGCGGGATCTGACGATCCTGGGAGTGGACAAGGACGGGGAGATCGTTCCGGTACAGGTCGTGACCGGCACAGAGAACGAAATGGCAGAGATTCCGAAAGAGTTTGCCTTGCATGGCAACTACCCGAATCCGTTCAATCCGAGCACAAAAATCCAGTTTGACCTGCCGGAGCGCGCAGATGTGAGCGTACAGATTGTGGACCTCTTGGGACGGGAGGTGATGGTGATCCCAGTGCAGGAAATGGAGGCAGGGGCAAACCGGGGCATTGCTCTGAATGCAGCCAGTCTGGCAAGTGGAACCTACCTGTATCGGCTGATCGCAGTCGGGGCGGAGCAGAGGCATCTAAAAACCGGACGCATGACCCTGGTGAAGTAAGGGAATAGCCGGGAAGGCTGTGCAAAACGAAACGGAGCACCCCAGTACGCCATGATGATGTATTGGGGTGCTCTGGGCTTGTGGGGAACGGGCCCAGAGTGCGGTGATGCAGATGATCCTCTGTCCGCAATAACCTGTTCCGCATAAAAGCACAGGAGACTACAAAGCCTTGCGGTG
The DNA here is from genome assembly GCA_965203305.1 of Rhodothermales bacterium. Classification (GTDB taxonomy): domain Bacteria; phylum Bacteroidota; class Rhodothermia; order Rhodothermales; family Bin80; genus Bin80. The sequence continues at coordinate 2,511,870 of OZ241874.1, forward strand.
TCTGAGCGGGGTTGCCCCAGTTACCCGCCGATCCGGGAAAAGCGTCTCCGTGATCCGACGACAAGCCATCCAGCACCGACTGGCCAATGCCATCTACCACTGGGCCAATGTGATTCTGCAACACGATCCCGTCAGTAAAGCCAGCACCAAGCCCTCCTGGCACGAGGACACACACACGGACGAGCACTGCGGACTATCGGAGACCGGCTCCTGGCAATCGCATGTGCCATGCTACGGGATGGAACACTCTTTGACTCCAGTCGGCCAAGCAGAGGGACGCAAGCATAAGAACGCTGTATCCCAAACAACAACGGAATCGCACAGAAAATAACTCATGAAATATGTGTCAACTTTTTTCTGAAATCCGCCGCCTTTTACTTGCATAAATGGTAAAGGGTACCCCCCCCCCCAACAGATGCCTGCTTGCATATTGCGATATATGTTTATACTTGGAAGCTCTTGCAAAAATATCTTCATACCTGCTCCGATTGTGCCTGCAAGCACTCTCGGAGCAATATTTCTCGATCATTCAGGGATTTTGCAAGAGGCCCACCACATAGACACACATCTACCCTACTGTATCAGAAATTCGCTTCTTTTTTAGTCGGTCAAATAAGCGAAGAAGTATACCTCTCCTCTCCCAGTCTATTTTATTGAAATCACCCCCCGTTATACGGGGAAAATATCTCAACCAGAACAGAAGAAGAGGGACTCCTATGAAAACAGAGTTAATTATCTTGGGACTGACTAACGATTCTCTTATGTCTGCCATCCATACTGCAACCCATACAATAACAACTACTCCGAGGAAATGGAGCCAATTCAAAATGCCTCCCATGATTTTATAGGGAATTATATAGTGTCTGTCCGAAAATTCAGAATATCGCCAATATATGCCGTTTAGAGAGCGTATGAGGGGGGTTTAGAGAGATTTCCTGGTATTTTTCCTGACGAAGATGGAAGCCCCTTGGCGGATTGGAGCATCAAATTCTCGAACAGCGTCCATAAATACGCAATCTTCGTGCAAGATTTCCCCGAATCTCTCATAGCCAACGAGCATCTGAATCGCGCCATACATGACGCTGTGGGGCAAAATACAAATTTTCTAAGAGAAGAATCTAGACTTTCATTGGAGCCTCTTGCAAAAATAGCAATTTAAGGCGTTTAACCCGTTTCTGAGACTCAGGTTCCCTTGATTTTTGCCAGACTCGGGATTTTTTTTCAGAATTGGGAGGCTTTTTCTCTGCGGGTGCGTTTCACTGAACAACTAACCTACGGAGGTGTGTATGCTTCTTTTAGATCGAATCAAACAGTTTACGCTTGCCTGTCAGGAGGAGATATTCTCGGAGTTGGATGAGTCGTTTGGTCCTTTGCCCAAACGCTACCAACTCTTTGTGCTGGCTTTGGAGATGGTGCATATGGAGGACTTTCTGCCGTCCCAGTCGCGCGGTAGCCGAGGTCGTCCCCTAGCCCATCGTACTTCCATTGCGAAGGCGTTTTTAGCCAAGATGATTTTCCAGATTCCCACGACCACTGCCCTGCGAGAGCGTCTGCTGATGGATCGTATTCTTCGGTCTTTGTGTGGGTGGTCCCGCGGGTGCGATGTGCCCAGCGAGTCTACCTTTTCGCGGGTGTTCCAGGAATTTTCCGAGAGCGAACTGCCGACCCGGATTCATGAGGCTTTGATCAGGAGTTGCTACGAGAATGAGGTTGTGGGGCATATTTCGCGGGATTCCACGGCAATTGAGGCACGGGAAGCGGCGGTGAAGAAGGAGGAAAACGAGGAGGAAGAAAAGGCTCCCAAAGGTCCCCCCATGCTGGAACGACAGCGAGAGATGGCAGGAGTTGACGAGATGGTGGATGCCCTCCCCAAGGAGTGCAATGTCGGATGCAAGCGGAATGCCCGGGGGCGGCGGCAGTCTTGGGTAGGCTGGAAGATTGTAAGCGTCCGAACAGCCCTGTCTTGCCCCTGTATTTTGGCATACGCCCCTGTCTAGGGTTGGTGCCTTCCTGCGGCATATTCTGTGAGGGGATCAGGGATTCCGAAGGCAGAGAGGTTCTGTGTGTTCCCGGGAGTTTCCGTTTGTGATTCTCGTCCCCTGTTCTGTGCGGGTCTGCCGGGTGCGTCCTACTTTTTCTGGCGGGAACCAAGCGATGGTTTTGGATCCCGTGTCGTTCCCGCGGGGAAGCGGGGGAGGCTATGCTGCCTTGGCGAGTGGCACTTGTTGTTCTTTCTGCCGGGTCGCCTTCCAGTGATGAGGCAGCAGCGTGTGGAGCTCTTCGTCAGGCGTGGTTTCCACGCGCCTCAGGATATCCATCAGCCACTCCTGCGGATGGACTTCATGGAGTTGGCAAGTACTGAGCAGAGAGTAGATCGTGGCGGCATTGGCGGCGGCCGCATGCGAGCCGGCAAACAGGTAGTTCTTGCGTCCCAGTGCAATGGGACGAACCCGGTTCTCCACGAGATTGTTGTCAATCTCCACGCGTCCATTGCGGGTGAAGCCGCTCAGGCGATCCCATAGCTTCAGGGTGTAGCGCACGGCTCTGAACCAGAAGGTGTCATTGTCCCCGGTGTGTTCTCGCAGGAGGGCTTCCAGCACCTGCAGGATGGGGACGGACTGCTCCTGGCGCACCCGCACCCGCTCCGCAGCGTCTGCCCCCTGCTCGCGGAGCTCGTCCTCCACTGCATACAGCTGCTGGATCAGCACCACAGCCTGTTCCGCCTGTGGGGAGTTCTCTCCCTCGGCACGCAGAGCATTCTTGAATTTCCGCCGGGCATGCGCCCAGCACGCGAACAGTTCAATCCCGTCTATTTTCCCAAACTGATGGTAGACCGCATAGCCGTCGGTCTGCAACTCTCCCCGGAACCCCTCCAGCATTTCCGTCGGCCCTGCCCGGGAACGCGTCGGCTGATAATCCACCAGGATCAGTCCAGAGATGGGACAGGTATAGAAAAAGTACCAGCCCCTGTGATAGGTGCCACCGGCCCTGCTTTTCGCCCGATCCTGCACCAGAATGCGGGTTTCGTCTGCCTGAATATAGCCATCTGCCAGCACTTCCATGCGCAGGGGATGGTTCAGGCGATCCAGCCGGGAGGCCACCAGGTGTACCCAGTCCGTTGCCGTGGATTTGGAAATCTGTACGCCAGATTCCAGATGCAGCTGCTTCACGATCCGCTCAATCGGGAGGTGATAGAGATACTTGGAGAGCACCAGATGGGTCAGCAGGCTCTCATCCGCCCGGCACTTGCGCAGTCCGCGGTCGGTGGGCAACGGCGCCTCGCACAGTTTCGTGCCGTCTTCCCTCGCAAAGACCGGATACAGTTCGCACTTGACATACAACTGTCCCGGTTTGCGAGCCAGCTTTTCTCTCTCCACATACCCGACGAGTTTGGCATCGGGGGGAAGGTTGTCCGGGGGATCCATGCGGACCGTTTCTACGGGCAGTCCTGCGTTCTTCCAGAATTCTTTCCCCATATAGACGCGCTTTTTCCCGGTCTTCTTCCGCCTCTCTTTCCGCTCCACCTCGTGCCAAGCGGCAGCAGAGACCTGATCTGGAAACATCTCATACTGGCTACGGTCATGCCGCTCGCTTTTCGGTCGATACTTCTGACTTCTCACGAAGGCAAGCTCCTGTTTGAGGGCGCGGATTTCTTTGCGCAAGTCTTGGATCTTTTTCTCTTGGGTCTCGCACTTTGCCCGCAGAGTCTTGCTCTCCCGGTCTTGGGTCTCGCACTTTGCTTCCAGGGTCTCAATCTCCCGGTCTCTGGCTTCGCACTTCGTTCGCAGGGTCTCGCATTCCCGGTCTAGGGTCTCAATCTTCTGGTCTCTGGCTTCGCACTTCGTTCGCAGGGTCTCGCATTCCCGGTCTAGGGTCTCAATCTTCTGGTCTCTGGCTTCGCACTTCGTTCGCAGGGTCTCGCATTCCCGGTCTAGGGTCTCAATCTTCTGGTCTCTGGCTTCGCACTTCGTTCGCAGGGTCTCGCACTCGGCGGTCTTCTTCCGAAGAGCTTCCAGAATCTCCTGGGGCGGGGCGTGCTCGGACAGGATGGGAGCGATGCGTTCCATGCTGGAAATATACAACATAAAATACTAAAAGTGAAAATTTATGTAACATAAATATAAATACTGTTCCTGAATCCATCCCCACCCAAGATCCCCTTCCAATACAGCCACTCCAGCTTCCAGGAAAAATCCCCGGCATGGAATCACGAAGAGACAACAGACTGCCAGAAGAACCCGCAGACCGATAACACGACCACCCCTCGGTCACAGAGTGGACTCAGGAAGGCACAAATCCACCATACCAGCGTATCCCCCCTGACAGCTTATATGGAGGCTGTTCGGACGGATACGGAAGATTCATCTGGATGTAGCGGACGGGGGCGTTCCGATCAGTTGTATCGGAACCTCCGCCTCCGTGCATGATAGCCAGGTCGCCATTCCCTTGGCCGAGATGACCGCAGATCGGGTTCTGGCGGTTCTGTATGCACTGATGGACAGTGCCTATGATGCGAAACAGATTCATGCGCATACGGAAGAACTGGGACAGGTTTCGATCACGGATTCCCATCCCCGGCGGAACGGAAAAGCGGCGAGGGATCAGGAAAACAAGGCGCGGCGTGCTGCCGGGTTTACGCCACCTGAGCGCATCCGGTACCGGGAGCGTTCGACGGTGGAGCGCGCCTTTGCTCGGCTCAAGGATGAGTTTGGCTTCCGGAATCTGCGAGTTCGGGGGTACCAGAAGATGATGTGCCACATGATGTTTGGCGTGCTTGCGCTTACAGTGGACTCCCTTCTTCGCCTGGCAGCGTAGATCCAGACAACTGGATCAGGCTTTTCGGAATGCAAACATTCGCTTCCCCCGAAGTGATGGGACAGGTGCGTCCTGTCCATATAAATGAGGGACAAAATTCGCTCCGAAGAGCCTTTTCAGGGAACAAATTGGGAACAATTTCCCGCACAAACCGCCAAAAGAAGGAGATCATTCAGAAAAATCAAGGTTCCCTCCCGCACCTGGTCAGAATTCTACAGTCCCAAAAATCTTTTTGCAAGAGGCTCATTGAACATCACAGTATGCTCTACTACCTGTCCAAAATCAATTCCGTCCTGCTGAACAGCCCCCCGCAACAGATGCCTGCTTGCGTATTGCACTGGATGCTGATACTTGGGATCAGACCCGGTATTCTGCATACATTCAAGATGTCACAACCTGTGAAATACAAACATCCCGAAACTCTCGGGGAACCACCGATCCGAAAGAGCGTAGAGGAAGGCCTGTAAGACGCACTTCCCCGCTTTTGCCTGTCAGTTCCTCAATCTGCGGTGCGAGTGTTGACTCTGCCTTCGTGAAGCAAGCACTTTTTATTGTCTTTTTCCCGCATAATGGATAGCATTGCCCTTGATTCTCCTGCCTCCGACATTGGCGTAGCCAAGCCTGCTGTTCGCACAGATACAAATGGACACCCGTCAAACCATGCGACAGATATTTTGATTGCCGACACGGACGAAAACTGCTATGGAGAAGGGTTTGATGTTACGCCTGTATCCCCAGATGACTTTGACAGGGAAACGCTCATGCATGTACTTCGGACCATGCATACGGCACGTCTGCTGGATGGCAAGATGCTCGCACTCCTCAAGCAGGGCAAAGGCTTCTTTCACATTGGCTGCAGCGGACATGAAGCCACACAGGCCGCGGCCGGTCTTCTGAGCAAACCTGGGCATGACTGGTTTTGTCCGTACTATCGCGATCTTGCGCTTGCGCTTGCACTCGGACAGACAATTGAAGAGACACTCCTTGATCACCTAGCCAAATCGGACAGCATAAATTCCGGCGGCCGCCAGATGCCCGCACACTATGGTGCCCGTGATAAAAATATACTGAGTGTCTGCTCCTCCGTTGGCTCCCAGTTTCTGCCTGCCCTGGGAATTGCAATGGCATCCATGAAGCGGGGAACGGATGCGTATGTACTGTGCTCCGGGGGAGACGGGGCAACATCCCAGGGATCATTTCATGAAGCTCTAAACTGGGCAGCCCGCAGCCGGGCACCTGTCCTCTTCCTGATACAGGACAATAAATATGCCATCAGTGTTCCTGTGACCGACCAGACCGCTGGCGGAACCCCTTACAAACTCGCCGTAGGCTACGAAGGCCTGGCCAGGTATCGGGTGGACGGGACGGACTTCTTCAAGGTCTATGCCGTAGCAAAAGCAGCGATTGAATATCTGCGAGCCGGAAATGGGCCCGTCTGCCTCGTAGCGGATGTGGTCCGTCTCCTCCCGCATTCCTCCTCGGACAATCATCTCAAGTATCGTACAGAAGAGGAACTCGTCCAGGATCAAATGGCGGATCCGATTGCCCGGCTTGAACATACGCTCACAGAAGCCGGAATCATCACGGAATCCGAGTCTGAAGAGTTACAGGAAAGCATTCGAAATGAAATTAACGAAACCGTCCGCACCGTAGAACAGCGCACGGATCCCGCCCCCCAGAGTGCCGTAACGCATGTCTTCTTTGAAGGCAATCTGGAGTTTGAATATGAGAATAGCGAGCCGCTGGGAGAGCCTGTGGTCATGGTGGATGCGATCAACCACAGTCTGCATGAAGAGATGGAGCGTGATGAATCCATTCTTGTGTACGGAGAAGATGTGGCAGGAGAAAAAGGTGGGGTCTTCACCGCCACGCGCGGGCTGACTGAAAAATTCGGAACAGAGCGGTGTTTTAACTCTCCGCTCGCCGAAGCCTCCATTATCGGAACCGCGATGGGACTCAGTGCTGCAGGCTTCAAGCCTGTTGTGGAGATCCAGTTTGCTGACTACATCTGGCCCGCCATGCAGCACCTGCGGAACCAGGTTGCCACACTGCGCTACCGATCCAATAACAACTGGTCCTGCCCCATGGTGATCCGTGTGCCATGCGGCGGCTACATCCATGGAGGATTATGCCACTCCCAGAATATTGAGACGATATTTAGCCACATGCCGGGATTCTGCGTGGTTATGCCCTCGTCGGCCGCAGATGCCAAGGGACTGCTCAAAACCGCCATCCGCAGCAAGGATCCTGTCCTGTTTCTGGAACACAAGGCACTGTATCGGGCAGCGAGTGCCAAAAATCCCGAACCCGGTGACGATTACCTGATCCCGCTCGGAAAGGCCCGTACTGTTCGGGAAGGAACAGATATGACAATCATTACCTACGGCTTCCTGGTCCACAAGTGTCTGGCTGTTGCCAGACAGCTCTCCAGAGAAGACCAGATCTCCGTGGAAGTCATTGATCTGCGTACGCTTATGCCACTGGACTCCGAAGCCGTCTTCGATTCGGTTCGCAAAACCAGCCGGCTCCTGGTCGTGCATGAGGACCATACATTCCTTGGATATGGCGCAGAAATCGCTGCACAGGCATCCGATACTGTCTTCTCCGAACTGGATGCACCTGTGCGAAGAATTGGGTCCAAGTTCTCGTATGTCCCCTATGCCGCCCCGCTAGAGAAGGAAGTTCTCCCCCAGGAAGCAGATATTCTTCAGGAGGCACGGATTCTGGCTGCCTGGTAAACGGCTATTCCAGATACAGGTCCTGCGTACGTTCCGACTCCTGTCCGGTCACCCTGTCCTGGACACGCATGGTAAGCGTATATAGTCCGGTTTTCTGTTGACTGGCATCCAGAATCTGGTACAGGGACTCTTCCGTGCGGGAACCGCTCCCCTCATAACTCACCGATACCCCCGTCGGGGCTCTTCTGAATATGCCTCTGATCACACGCCGCACTCCCCGGTCCATGTTTTTGGGATCAAGTGTGATTTCTACACTGTAGTCTGTGGTTCCCTCTGTATTCGGGGTCAGACCATACACCTCGAAATACAGGTAGATCGGCTGGTCCGTTGAGTATACACTCCATGGTGCAGGCAGAATGGAGAGACCGTCGCGAACAATTTCCGGGGCGGAGAGAGGCTGTCCATTTTCCGTTTCTTCTACAGAGTATGCCAGCATAATGTCGCTAAGTACAAGAACAGGCTGGTTATAGTCTGGGACGACGATCTCCCGACGTTGCACAGCCACTGTCTGTCCGCTGGCTGTCTCAAATTCCACAGAAAGTTCATGTGTGCCAGGGGGGGCTTCCACCTGCTGTGTATCCAGCCACAGATTCTGTTCGGCAAAGGATACGACCTGATTTGTTGGTAATCCATAAATAGACCTGCGCCTCTCCACGAGAATTTCCCTGCCCTCATCAACGAGAAATGTGCCTGTATTCGCATTGATCTCAATCATCTCGGCAGAAGCATCATAGGAAGACTCAATCGGAATTCCGTAGTTCACGACAATATCCGTCTGCTGCCCCTCTCCCTTGAATGAGCTGACCAGAAAGGGAAGCTCAATCTGCCGTCCCGGAGCAACATACTCGTACCGCTGCGGCGTTTTGCGAATCACCTCCTTCGTGATCCGCACATAGTCATTCATGTAGCTGTTTACACGCTGCGCCATATCCTCTGCCGAGGGGGAGTATATGCGGTATTCACCATTGCGGAACGGGTCTTCAAATACAAATCTGAAATCCCCGTATTCCCAGATATTGTAGGCATTCAGCTCTTCAAATGCCTGGCGGGCAGTCGAAAACACAGCACCGAACGCCTGATTCCCCTCTATGCTCCTCGGAACGCCGCCCGCAGCTGTATCTGCGGCTTGTGTGATTGAATTGGTGATCGCTCCAGCAACGGCCTGACGTGCGGAAAAAACACCATCTTCCTGGGGGTGCAGGACAATGTCCGAACGGGGAGGTCCGTACCGGATCAGAATCTGTCCACGTTCAGTTTCCCATCCCCTGAGGTCAAGCCGCTCCGACCCGTACAGCAGATCCGCATACGTAAGCCGGAAATAATGCTCCAGCTTTCGCTCGTTGTAGGGGGTCAGGAACCTTGGATCCTGACTGATCCAGTACTGCGCCTGATAGGCAACCGGATCCCGTTCCCTGGCTTCTCTTTCCTCCTTCGTCAGAAAGAGTTCCATGTCTTCATATGCCAGTTTTTCCCCTTCTGACATATACTCGAACGCCGTCTTAAATGCGCGGTTGGCAGCGTCCATATCTCCAAGCTGGTAGTTTGCAATTCCCAGATACCGCCAGAGATCTGGATCCTCTGGATAGTTTCTGTACATCGTGCCGAGTGTGACCATCGCATCTTCATACTCCCCTTTCAGTGCATAAATCTGCATCATCTCATCATAGACGCTGCGCCGCCTGGGGTCAACTTCCAAGGCCTTGTTCAGGTGACCGATTGCCCGCAGATATGCCCGTTCTGCCCGCTCGCTGAGATCAAGCACATTCGCTCCCTGTGACCTCAGTCTTTCCATATCAAATTGATCTCCCAAAAATACTTCATTCGGATTTGGAGCATTGAGTTCCGCAAGTTCTGCCCCGGCAGATGTTCCTGCCAGAAAATCATCACTGCTGTAATCCGGTTCGTCGGATGACCGCATGCTTCCCGCATACCCATAGCTGACCGATGGCAGCATGATTGCATTCCGGTACCTCCAGAAGTCACGAATATGTACTTTCCCCAGCTCCTCGTGCGCATACGCATTGTCTGGATCCAGCTTCAGAATTCTGCGCGCTGTATCCAGCCGACGCGATTCACGGAGTCGGTCTCCCAGAAAGCCCCATGATTTTACCTTGTACTGCTCCAGGCGGGCAACCAGGTACTCTACATTTTCCGGTTCAAGTTCAAGAGCCTTTTCGAGAGACTGTCTGGCACGGCCTTCATTGTAGAGAGGAGTCTCAAAGTACACCCTAGAAATCAAAAAATATGCTTCGGAAAGTTCCGGGTGTTCCGAAGAGACTCTCTCAAATACCTGCAGGGCATCTTCAAAGCGTTCCTCCCGGAACGCCTGCCTCCCGGGTTCAAGCAGTTCGGACTGGGCAAACGCCTGTCCAGCATACAGGCTAAACAGGCAAAGTCCAGCAAGAAGTCCAGATCGTTTCATGTTTGAGACAAGAGTATTGAGTGACCTGCAGCACGAAGATACGCACCAGACCTCCTTTCGTATTCAGAAAGAAGCAAAAATGATGCCATGTCTTCACTGGACAATCTGGACAAAACGCCTCTTTCCCGCTTTAATCAAGAAGGGGGCTTGCACGGCTATGTCTATCCTCATGCGGCTGTCCGTTACCTTCTGTCCGTCAATGCTCACGGCTCCCTGCTCTACGAGTCTGCGCGCCTCCCCGTTTGAGGATGTCACACCGGACATTGTCAGCAGACTCAGAAGTCCGACGGACCCATTCGAATCCGGCTTGAACGACGGGACATCCTCTGGGGTCTCCTTGCGAATGACCGTGCGCTCAAAATGCTCTCGCGCCTGTTTTGCCTGCTCTGCCCCGTGATAGAGTCTCGTGACAGAGAGTGCCAGCCGATGTTTCGCATCCCGGGGAGCTTCTTCGCACAACTTGCGCAATGCAGGCAATTCGCCCGTTTCTTCGTCACTTGCGAGCTCAAAATAGCGATAGATCAGTGTGTCTGGAATCGAGAGAATTTTCCCATACATCGTTTCTGCAGATTCAGAGAGGCCTACATAGTTGTCCAGCGACTTTGACATTTTTTCTGTCCCGTCCAGCCCCTCCAGAATTGGAAGCGTGATACAGACCTGCGACTCCTGTCCAGCACTCCGCTGCAAGCTCCGTCCCATAAGGAGATTGAACTTCTGGTCTGTCCCTCCGAGTTCCACATCTGCCCTGACCTCCACGGAATCCTGCGCCTGTGCGAGCGGATAAAGAAATTCATGCACCCCGATTGGATTCCCCTTCACATAACGCCCGGAAAAGTCATCGCGCTCCAGCATGCGGGCGACCGTAGTTTTACCTGCCAGCCGGACCACATCTTCAAAGGAAAGTTTGCCCAGCCACTCGGAATTGTATACAATCCGAATACGCTCCGGAGAGAGCACGCGGGAAGCCTGCTGAAAATAGGTTTCCCCGTTGCGTCTGGTTTCTTCCAGCGAGAGTGCCGGTCTCATTTTGGAACGCCCGCTGGCATCCCCAATCATTCCGGTAAAGTCTCCGATAATGAGAACAATCTCATGTCCGAAATCCTGAAACTGCCGCAGCTTCCGCAACACGACGGCATGTCCCAGATGCAAGTCCGGCCGGCTGGGATCACACCCCAGCTTTACGGTCAGTGGCTTCCCTGTCTCCGCGGACTTCTGCAGCTTTGCATGCAGTTCTTCCTCGGATATAATTTCCTGCACACCACGTCTTAAGTGCAGAATCTGCTCTTCTACGGATGGGAAATGCATGTCAGTACTGCTTGCGGATGCGATCCAGTTGACGTTTCGTATCCCGTTCTGCGAGGTCAGCCCTCTTGTCAAAGAGCTTTTTCCCTCGTGCTATGCCAACTTCAACTTTGATCTTGCCATGATTGAGGTACAGGCTGAGCGGGATCAGTGTATTTCCCTTTTGCTCCACTGCCTTCTGCAGGCGCGCAATTTCTTTGCGATGCAGCAGGAGCTTTCGGGGACGGAGCGGATCATGATTGTTCAGGTTTCCATGGCTGTAATGTGAGATATTTGCATCTACCAGGAAGACTTCCTGCCGCTCAACTTTGCACCATGCTCCCGCAAGGTTTGCACTTCCATTGCGAATTGACTTCACCTCGGTTCCGACCAGCACAATGCCGGCTTCCATCGTATCCAGGATATGATACTCCCGGCGTGCCCGGCGATTGCTCGCCAGGATGGATTTTTCTTTTCCCATTGCTCACATTCTCTCCTCCGGCTGTCCTGTACCCTGTGCCCACCATGGTGCCTGCTGTACATTTTCCGGTGTACGTATGGACAGCGGTTGCAGTTCTTCTGTAATTCCGTAATAGTAGGCATATTCCTGGAGCACCGTGAGTCCGGCGATGGCAACATCATCCATGCGGAGTCGCAGACTCTCGCCAAAAAACCGATCCTTTGGAGAAGAGGACCGGCTTCCCCAGTTTCGGGCAATGATCTCGGCTTCTCCTGTGAGCCTGACCAGCAGCTGTGCCATTGGTTCTCCCCCGTTTTCTTTCAGGCAGCAGTATACCGCCCATACCATCGGATATTGCGCAAGTTCATACCATTCCTGTCCAATATCCAGTATGTCCAGGCCCTCGGTCTCCGCCAAAGAGGACGTTTCGAAGAGCAGTTCAACATCCGCATCTCTCCTGGAAACCGTCTGGATCTGCTGCCCATAATGCTCTTTCAGAATCACTCTCGCCATAAATTCTTCAAGCTTCTTTTCTGGCATGGATTTCAGGGTTCGGACTTGCTGAATATCCCTGTGGACTTTTATTTGAACAAACGGATAATGCCATGAGGATATGGCACCTCCGGGTACAACATCAAACTCATCTGCCGAAACGAGCACATCCGTCACGGGCAGGAGTGCCATGTCAACCTGTTTCTGACGCAGCAAATCTGCACAGACGGAAGCAGGCTGCTTTTCTACCTGAATGCGCAGGGAACGGGCTGCAGCCTCAATGCACTCCGCTGGCGGAAAATTCCAGAACGCCAGTTGCATCAGCAATTCTAGGAGTCGCGTACGCGCTCCTTGATGCGAGCGGCTTTGCCACGCAAGTTGCGCAAGTAGTACAGCTTTGCCCGACGCACTTTTCCACGACGTTTGACTTCCACCTTTGCAATTTTTGGGGAATGCAATGGAAAGATGCGCTCAACCCCCACCCCGCTCGAAATTTTTCGAACCATAAAGGTTTTGTTTGAGCCTGCCCCGCGAATGGAAATCACCGCACCCTGGAAAATCTGAATGCGTTCCTTGTCGCCTTCCGTCACACGCAGATGCACGGATATTGTGTCACCAGCAGCAAATTCTGGTAGCGGATCATCACGCAGCTGCGTGGCTTCTACAAGATCAAGCAAGTTTTTGGACATGGTTCTGGGAATCTTTATCGTCAAGTTTAAGCCTGTGCGGCGGCATACTGTTGCCAGAGATCCGGGCGCCGCTCCCGGGTGTGCTGCTGCCGAACTTCGTCCCGCCATTCGGCAATTTTGCCATGGTTTCCGCTAAGGAGCACTTCGGGAACCTGAAGTCCGCGAAAAGATGCAGGGCGCGTGTATGCAGGAGCACCAAGAAGTCCATCCTGAAATGAATCCTCCAGAGCAGACTGCGAATCCCCCAGTGCTCCGGGAATGAGCCGGAGTACAGCATCAAGGACCAGCAGTGCAGGCAATTCTCCACCACTGAGGACATAGTCACCCACAGAAACTTCCCGGGTGACCAGTGCCTCCCGCACCCGGTGATCTACTCCCTTGTAGTGTCCCGCAAGGAGTACCAGATGATTTTTGAGCGAGAGATCATTTGCCAGAGCTTGTGTGAACGGTTCCCCGTCTGGACTCAGATAAATCACTTCATCAGGAGAGTGGGCCAGAGACTCAATACAGCCAAAGATTGGTTCTGGCTTGAGCACCATCCCAGCCCCGCCGCCATAAGGGTAATCATCAATCTGCCTGTGGTCCCCCTCGGCGTAGGTACGCAGATCATGTACATTCAGAAAGATTCCGTCCCTGATCCGGCGCATAACAGTCAAGTCAAGTGCCCCTTTGAGCTGCTCAGGCAGTGCTGTCAAAATATCTATTTGCATGGCATCCTAGTCCAGAAGTCCCTCAACTGCCCGAATCACTATCTGTCCCTGCCCAATGTCTGTTGACACAATAAACTCGGAAACTGCAGGAATCAGTGTCTCTTTTTTGCCTGCCTGCTTCACGAGATAGATCGGATAATGCTGTGTCTCCCAGATATCCTCAAGTATGCCAACCTTCTCGCCCCCTTCCGTAATGACTTCCACTCCGATCAGATCATGCAGAAAAAACTCTCCCGGCTGCAAAGGTGGCAAATCCTCCAGACATGCAAAGGCCAAGGGCTTCCCCAGACGTTCTGCATCACTCACCGTATGTATTCCTGCAAATTGCATCAAAACTGTTATCCCTCGCTTGGAGGTTTGTAACCGGGCCCCTTCTATTTCGTAGGGCTTCGCAGTCCGTGGGGTGTTGCCCAGCCAGACCCTCTTCAGGTTTTGTAACCGGCTCGGGTCATCGGTTTCCGGCACTACTTTGCACTCGCCATGCAGTCCATGCGTTCGGGCAATTCGTCCAACCAGCAACAGGTCTTCTGACGAGGGAGCCTCCATGAAATATGTTCACCCGGCTTCTTCTCTGGACGCGTCCTCTGCCACAGCTTCCTTTTCTTTGCGAGCTCTTTCTTCTGCTGCGGCTGCTGCCGCCTTTTTCCGTTTTTCCAGCAGTTCCGCTTCCCGCTTCTCCGCCACTTTTGCTTCGGCATCCAGTGTATTCTGGCGAAGTTCGGCAGCTGTCACTTTGGCATTCGCTGCAAGCTTTTCCTGACGATATTTCTGGTGTGCCTCCACGGCTTCCGCAATTGCCTCGGGTTCTGCCCCCTTGTGCTCCATGTGCAGGCTCAGAAGAACTCCCTGGCGGCTCAGCAGACTACGCACCGTATCTGTCGGCTGCGCACCCACTTTGAGCCAGTGTTTTACACGGTCATCCTTGAGCTCTACACGCGAGGGCTCCTCAAGCGGATAATACCGCCCCAGATCTTCAATGAACCTGCCATCTCGCGGCGCACGCGAGTCTGCGGCAACGACGGCCCAGATCGGCTTCTTTTTTCGCCCCATACGGCGTAATCTTATTTTAACTGCCACTTTCCTGTGTTCTGTTTTGTTGAGGTTAGCGCATTGCCTGTGTCAATGCAGAAATGTCTACTGGCTTTCCTTTTCCCAGCCCTGCCTGCATTCGTTTCATGAGCTTGCGCATCCTGCCGAACTCACGCAGGAGGTCATTCAGGTCTCTGACCTCTTGCCCGCTCCCGGCTGCAATACGACGTTTTCTCCTGCTGTCAATCGCATTGGGGTTCTTTCGCTCCCATGGCGTCATGCTCAGAATGAGTGCCTCCACCCTTTTAAGCTCTTCTGTTCCACTTTCAACTGATGTGTTCCTGATCTGTTTTCCAAGGCCCGGGATCATGTCCATCATGTCCTTTATCGATCCCATAGACTTGACTTTTTGAATTTGCTGATAGAAATCTTCCAGGTCAAAGGTCTGCTTCTGGATTTTTCGGCGCAGAACTTCAGCCTGCTCATCGTCATACTGTTCCTGGGCTTTCTCCACGAGAGTGACCACATCGCCCATTCCCAGGATGCGCTGGGCCATTCTGTCCGGGAAAAACGCGGTAAGCTGGTCAACCTTCTCTCCTGTAGAGGCAAACTTGATCGGCTTTTTCACAACGGAGCGTATGGACAGTGCGGCCCCTCCCCGAGTATCCCCGTCCAGTTTCGTCAGGACGACACCGTCAAAATTGAGCCGTTCATTGAATTCGCGGGCTGTGTTGACGGCATCCTGCCCTGTCATGCTGTCTACGACAAACAGAATTTCTGTGGGATCCACGAGCTTTTTGATTTCGGCAACTTCTGCCATCATCAGCTCATCCACATGGAGGCGGCCGGCTGTATCAATGATCACTGTATCTCGTGCCTGCTTGCGGGCATGCCGAACAGCCTCTGTCGCGATGCGCGGGGCATCCTTTACAACGCTTCCGTCATCATTCGCAAGTGTGAATACAGGAATGCTGATTTCTTCCCCGAGCCGATTCAGCTGGTCCACGGCAGCGGGCCGGTACACATCCGCAGCGGCCAGAAGAGGTACACGCCCCTTCAACTGGAGATGTCTTGCCAGTTTGGCACTGAATGTGGTTTTTCCTGATCCCTGCAACCCAGCAATCAGGATGACTGCGGGCAGTCTGGTTCCGAGATTGATTTCGGCAGCATCTCCTCCGAGGAGTTGGACAATCTCGTCATAGACGATCTTGACGATCATCTGGCCAGGGGCTACGGAACGCAGGACCCGATCCCCCAGTGCCTTCTCCTTGATACGGTTCGTAAAATTTCGCGCAACCTGATAGTTCACATCTGCCTCCAGGAGTGCACGCCGGATCTCCCGCATTGACTCTGCGATGTTGAGCTCGGTAATGCGGCCCTGCCCGGTGAGACGCTTGATCGCCCCGTCCAGCCTTTGAGACAAATTTTCAAACATGGAGGTTTCGGCTCCAGAAATCTGGGAAATGGCAGGGTTATACTGTCTCAGAAGAAATTTTGATCACACGAGTAGATTTGCACATATCGGGGGACTGTACCGCCCTGCATTCGGCATTACACTTGCTCCGCATATCGTCCAGGTCAGCAGATGTACCATCTCGTTTTATACTCACACCTCTGCTTCCATATGCAGATACACTACTGGTTCCAACAGGCATTCGTCTACACCTGCCTGCACCGAAATCCGTACGACATTCCCTGCTGACAGGGACATACCGGGAGCAGTCCATGCGTGTACGAAACCAGAAGCACAGACCACATCTCTTTATCCTCCCTCTCCGTGATGAGCCAATGCTCCCCAGATAATTGAGTATACGATAATGTACGGGCCATGCACCTCGGAATTGACACTCGCATATGCACGGCCTCCCTTGATCGCCTTCAGAAGCAGGTTCGCAGGCAGCTCCATCTCCCAATCAATTTGCTGTCTGAATCAAGAAGGAGCCAGCTGGCAAATTCCGAATCCGGGTATTTCCCGATCCAGACCTGTCCATCATCATCCACGGCCAGTGCATCATACGCGGGTTTTGTATCCGGTAACAAGTCAGATTGAAGAATCTCTCTGCGGTCCCTGCTTGCCCTGTGTGCTATCAGGTTCTGAATTTCTCCTTGAGTCACAGATGATGCCCCGTATTCCCGCTCTATGGTTCGCAGTACCTCGCCATTCTCTGAAATGACCGAAACTTCAATCGCATTATTCCATCCGGTATACAATACCCCTCCCTTATAGACAAAAAACAGGGATCTGCCGAAAGGAAGAGGCATAGTGCCGATATAGTTTCCAGAGGCTCTGACTGCATACTCCCTGGAAGGCAATTTCGCTATGGAGGTTTCCGTTATGATCCCCTGTTTATCTGCCAGGTTTACAGAATCCAGTCTTGTCTCGTCAGAATCATACCCGCACACTGGATTCACTGGAGGACAGCACGGTCATGTATACTGGAAGAGGAACCCGTTTTTGTTCGCATCCAGCAGGTATATGCTGGTCCTGCAGGGCTGTAATCGTTAAGAAGACTCATACTGAAGGCACATTACCGCACCTCTGGTTCAAAAACTATCAGAATATGTCCAGATGAGAGTCATAAACATAGATGGAATCTCTTGGACCGATGATCACACTGTCACTCTGCCAGAACTCGCCTGGACATCTTCTTTTGGGGGCTACAAACCCGGTAAAATGTCCTTCATCCGAGAAGGACAAGACCGGAAACACTGGTGGCCGTGGCCGCTCACCGCCAATGAATATCTGGTTGTCACTGCCTACCCCCATTCTTGCAAATTCATGATTTGTCAAAAGGATGGAGTCTCCCCTGGACTCATCCCCGATCCTGAGAATCTCCACAAGTTCGTATGGGGATGTGTTCACTTGAGCATCTGTCACTCCAGATATACTCAAAGTGAACAGGAGACACGGCAAGGCAGAGAAGACAGACTTCATGCGAGATTCCTGAAAAAGGCAACCGCAAGATCCTGCAAGGTTACATCCGCTTTCTGCGGATTCTACGCGGGAGAAGATTGCTCTACAATCCTGTATACCACAATGTATGGACCGTATATCTCCGAACTGATACTCGCATATGCACGGTCTCCCTTGATTGTCTTCAGAAGGAGATTTGTGGGCAATTCCATCTCGCCGATCAACTTGCTGTCCGAGTCAAGGATAAGCCAGTTGGCAAATTTCGAATCCATGCCTGGGTATTCTCTGATCCAGACATGCCCATTGTCATCCACAACCAGCTGATCGTATGCGGGTTTTGTGTCAGATAACAGGTCATACCCAAGAATTTCCCTGCGAGTTTCCTCCGAATGGCCTGCTATCTCACTCAAGAGCTCTCTCCGAGTGACCGGCATAATTTCATGCTCCCTGTTTATGGTTCGCATCACTTCCCCATCTTCCGAAATGATCGAAATCTCAATCATGTCATTCCATCCAGTGTACAGTAACCCGTTTTTGTAGGCAAAAAATGGATCTCTTCCGAAAGGAAGACCCATCACGCTGATGGATCCGCCAGATGCTCTGACGAACCTCTCGCCAGCTGGTCTGTTCGCTATAAGTCCAACGATATTCCCTCGTTTATCCACCAAGTTTACCGAATCCAGCCTTGTCTCATCAGGATCATATCCACACACTGGATCCCCTGGAGGGCAGAATGGCATTATATACCGAAACAAGAATCCCCTCTCGGTCACACCAAGCAACCTGGAGGGACCTGCAGGGCTCTGATCGTTAAGAAGGCTTATACTGGAGGCATAGTTCCTCGTATCTGATTCGAAAACCGATAAACGATTTAAATCCCAATCGTACACATAAACGGAATCTTCTGGACCGATGACTATGCTGCCAACTGCCTCGTACTCCCCGGGACCTTCCCCAACTGCCCCTACAAATCCAATAAAATGGCCCTCGTTCGTGAAGAACATGATGGGTGATACTGGCCATCCTCCGCCGACGAATATCTGATTCTTGCTATTCGCCGATATTATTGCGCTCCCATGCGCACTCAACAATATTGAATCTCCCCTGGACTCATCCCCGATCCTGAAAATCTCCACGAACTCATACGGAGATGTATTTATTGGCACACTTGGACTGTCCGCATGAACGTCTTCAGATATGTCTTCTTGGAAACTTGGAGGATCTGGGGTGTTGCATCCTGCCGTGACAAGAATTGCCAAACATATTAGCCCGCAAAAATAAATGTTGTGACGCATCTATAATTCAAATTATTACGTGTGGGGTACAACAGTTTCGTTGGAGATTCTGTTCCAAAAGACACCTTTAATTCTGTAATCACCAGATTTTTTGCTACCCTCTGCCATCCGCAATAACTTGCTTGCCTGTCCCGTTCGGTATTCAACTCTGACATTGGGCCGCTCAAAAGAATGTGCGTGGCAGAGAGGCTTCTGAATGATCCCGTATGCATCTGTACAATTCTCCTAACTCTGATACCTGAAAGTAGTCCTGGACTTGGCATACCAAGTCTGGGCAGGGAATGTTTATCCTGTGTTATGAGGTTCTTGCAAAAATATCTCCACCCGATGTACCCCTGCAGACACTTCCAGAGCAATATCTCTCTGTCATCTGGGAATTTTGGGAGAAACCTATTCTGTTCTGCCACGGTCATTCTGGGGGTAGTGAGGAATGGAACCTTCGGGAATTTCCGGTTGGAATGTCCCTTTTCCCTCGTCAATTTACATCTCCGTCACAATATGTGAACCCGCCTCGGGGAACTTCCCCTGAGCCTCTTGCAAAAAGATTTTTGGGACTGTAGAATTCTGACTAGATGCGGGAGGGAACCTTGATTTTCAGAATGATCTCCTTCTTTTGGGGCATGGTGCAGTTTTGGGTTGCTTTTCATTCTACAAAATTGTAGCTGGCTAGGTCATGAGGCTTTCCATCTACACAGACACAGAATTGAATCATGCAATCACTGGAAGACAGGCTGGATTTGGATCAGACGCTTCGCGAGGCGGGGGAGGCTGGGCAGCATCTTCGCTGGTCGTTGTTGTGTCATCTGGGTGAGTTGATCCGGGATTTGACACAGAATGTGGAGGTTGGCTCTGCCTCTTTTTCGCAGAAACCTGCCCCTGCCTCTATCCCGAACCTGGTTCTGGAGGAGGCTCCGCCCGCTGCCCCGCCCGCAGGTGTACTTGCGCTGTCGGAATACGGAGATGAGGCTTCGCTGCAGGAGGTGCGCAGGGAAGCCTTGCAGGAGTTCACTGCGCGTTCGCTGGCGAAGGAGGATGTGGTTGCTCTGTGGCTGGATGTCGTGCCCTTCTGGGGGTATCCCCTGCTCTTGTGTGTAGCGGTCAATGTGGAGGGCTATCGGCGGATTCTGGGCTTTGCAGAGGCTTCTCTGCAAGAGAGGGATGCTGTCCACCGCCTGTTGCAGGATTTGCTGGATCGGGGGCTGTGTACGGAGCAGGGACTGCTCTGGATTACGCCGGGAACGGCCGGACTGTCCGCCCTTCTGGCAGAGGTTCTGGGGACACGCATGCGCCATCAGCACTGTCAGGTACACAAGTGCGTTCGCGTGACCAGTCTGCTGCCGGAAGAGGAGCAGCGCGGGGTTCGGGGCACCATCCAGCGTGCCTATGCCCATCCGAATCCCCGGCAGGCACAGGATGCCCTGCGGCAGCTGCATACGGATCTGCTTCGCCGCAATCGTTCGGCAGCGCAGTGGCTGCTGCAAGATCTGGGGCAGACCCTGACGGTGTACCAGAGCGGACTGACGGAGCATCTGAGTCCCAGTTTGCGGACTACGCGCTGCATTGCCCGGCTGGGACAGCATCTGCAGCACCGGAGCCGGGGAGTGCGCCGCTGGCTCCCGCCCCGGAGCCGACAGGCACAGATTGCCCTGCTCCTCCTGGAACGCGAACAGTATATGCGCCGATTGGCACATGCATCGTATCTTTCTGCCTTGCGAACGGCTCTCTTTGCCAGCCGGGAGACGGTGGCAGACTTGCCATAGACATCTTATTCATTCACCCTTCTTCTTTCCATCTTATGACTACAGGAAATCTGATCAACATGGAGAGCGTGCTCTCCACGATGAAGCATGACCATATGGTGCAGGAGTGCATCAAAAACCGGAATTATGTTGCCAAGGCGCAGGCCCCTATCCAGGCGTGCGGTCTGGCCATGGCACTGGCATGGATTCTGGCAGAAATCGCGTACTACTGCGGGGAGCGCTGGAAGCATGACCGTCCGCATCACGGGACGTACAAGCGGAACGGGACGCGTGCGGGATCCATCTGGATCGGGGGCGAGAAGAAACGGGTACGGATCCATCGGATCCAGAACCAAAAGACCGGGAAGACCTTTTTCCCGAAGTGTTATCGGGCGTTGCGCAAGATGGCAAGAATAGACCGGGAGCGGATTACCCGGCGGGTCTTTCGCGGGATTATAGAGCGGGATTACCGGGCAGTAGAGGATCCGCTGGGGGGGTGGTCCCGGTCTGAGTGCCTCCTCCATTAGCCGGATCGCACGGGAGGAGAGTGCACAGATTCTGGAAGAGTTTACATCCAGAGACCTGTCGCAGGATCGGTATGTGGCAGTATCCCTGGACGGCACCCAGATGTACGGATGTCACGTGATGATCTGCCTGGGATTTACCGAGCATGGCGAGGCGCATGTTTTGGGGATGACCGAGATGTCCACGGAGAATGCAGCGGCCGTAGAAGGGCTGCTGCATCGCCTGATTGCGCGGGGATTGCGGTATGAGAACGGGCTCCTGTTTGTCGTGGACGGGGCCAAGGGCATTCACAAGGCGATTCGGGATGTGTTCGGGAGATACGCCGTGATCCAGCGGTGTACCTGGCACAAGCAGGAAAATGTACTCCAGAAGGTGGAGAATGAACAGGAACAGAAAGCGGTCCGACGTGCCTTGCGAGAAGCCTATGATCAGGATACCCATGCGGAGGCGAACCGCGCCCTGCTGGACATCTGTACCGACCTGGAGAGCAAAGGATACCACCGGGCTGCCAACAGCCTGCGAGAGGGGATGGAAGAAACGCTAACCCTGCACAGGCTCGGGGTAGGCAAAGAACTGCGCAAGAAGCTGCGGACAACAAACCACATGGAGCACATGAACAGCCGGATCAAGTATGATGTAAAGCGGATCAAACGATGGAACAACTCCAGTCAGATGCATCGGTGGACGGGCATGTCTGTGCTGGACATTGAACCAAGACTGAAAAGGATCACGTACCAGAACCAGCTGGATGCCCTCAAACAAGCCCTCTGGGAACATGTACATCTCTCAAAACCTTTAACCCACACAGGCGTGGAACATTTGGCGAAAAGTAACCCAAACTAGCACCATGCCTCTTTTGGCGGCTTGTGCGGGAAATTGTTCCCAATTTGTTCCCTGAAAAGGCTCTTCGGAGCGAATTTTGTCCCTCATTTATATGGACAGGACGCACCTGTCCCATCACTTCGGGGGAAGCGAATGTTCGCATTCCGAAAAGCCTGATCCCGTTGCCTGGATCTACGCTGCCAGGCAGAGAAGGGAGTCCACTGTAAGCGCAAGCACGCCAAACATCATGTGACACATCATCTTCTGGTACCCCCGAACTCGCAGATTCCGGAAGCCAAACTCATCCTTCAGCCGAGCAAAGGCGCGCTCCACCGTCGAACGCTCCCGGTACCGGATGCACTCAGGTGGCGTAAACCCGGCAGCACGCCGCGCCCTGTTTTCCTGATCCCGCGCCGCTTTTCCGTTCCGCCGGGGATGGGAATCCGTGATCGAAACCTGCCCCAGTTCTTCCGTATGCGCATGCATCTGTTTCGCATCACAGGCACTGTCCATCAGTGCATACAGAACCGCCAGAACCCGATCTGCGGTCATCTCGGCCAGGGGAATGGCGACCTGGCTATCATGCACGGAGGCGGAGGTTCCGATACAACTGATCGGAACGCCCCCGTCCGCTACATCCAGAGGAATCTCCCAGCCTACCCAGGACTGCCGCCGCCCCCCGGCATTCCGCTTGCATCCGACATTGCA
Organism: Rhodothermales bacterium; assembly: GCA_965203305.1. Classification (GTDB taxonomy): domain Bacteria; phylum Bacteroidota; class Rhodothermia; order Rhodothermales; family Bin80; genus Bin80. Next base: position 2,534,509 of record OZ241874.1, read on the forward strand.
CTCCTTGGGGAGGGCATCCACCATCTCGTCAACTCCCGCCATCTCTCGCTGCCATTCCAGCATGGGGGGACCTTTGGGAGCCTTTTCTTCCTCCTCGTTTTCCTCCTTCTTCACCGCCGCTTCCCGTGCCTCAATTGCCGTGGAATCCCGCGAAATATGCCCCACAACCTCATTCTCGTAGCAACTCCTGATCAGAGCCTCATGAATCCGGGTCGGCAGTTCGCTCTCGGAAAATTCCTGGAACACCCGTGAAAAGATAGACTCACTGGGCACATCGCACCCGCGGGACCATCCACACAAAGACCGAAGAATGCGATCCATCAGCAGACGCTCTCACAGGGCAGTGGTCGTAGGAATCTGGAAGATCATCTTGGCTAAAAACGCTTTCGCGATGGACGTACGATGGGCCCAGGGGACGACCTCGGCTACCGCGCGATTGGGACGGCAGAAAGTCCTCCATAGGCACCATCTCCAGGGCCAGCACAAAGAGCTGGTAGCGTCCGGGCAAAGGACCAAACGACGCATCCAACTCCAAGAAGATCTCCTCCTGACAGGCAAGCGTAAACTGTCTGATTCGATCTAAAAGAAGCATACACACCTCCGTAAGTTCGTTGTCACTGTGAAACGCACTCTCCGAGAAAAAGCCTCCCAATTCTGAAAAAAATCCCGAGTCTGGCAAAAATCAAGGGAAACTGAGTCTCAGAAACGGGTTAAACGCCTTAAATTGCTATTTTTGCAAGAGGCTCCCCTGAAAAATTCCAAAGAATTTGTCAGTGGATTTCATCATATTGTCTATTTTCTGTGTATAACAGGAAATGGCCGCCGCGGATGAGGCGTGTCATACACAAAATTTTCACTAGCCAAACAACAAACCTATGAAACACCTACAAAAATGGGGGGGGGCAGGATTCGCCCTTCTCCTTCTGCTCTTGACCGCTTCTGGCACATTCGCCCAGACCACAACGCGGTACATTGATCCGGCAAACGGGTCCGGTACGGCATGCACCCTGAGTGCACCGTGCACCCTCTTGGAAGCCTACAAGAAGACCAATGCAGATGGAACCCTCTTCCTGATCCGGGTTCCTGTTGCCGGGGGCAAGGTTTCGCTTGCTCCCCCCAATTCAGAGAATGCGCTGACCGAGAAAGTCCGCTTTGGAACCTATGTGCAGGGGAATGCGGCGGCGGTAGAGGGAACGATTCGGTTTTCCAGTACCACCCGACCGTTCCGGATTGCCTCTTCAGGGCAATTTCAGCTGCACGCGAAAGCCAAGGTTGAGTTTCGCGATGTGATCATTGGAGGAAACTGGTTCTTTCTGATGGATGGTGGAGCCGAAGAGCGGATCACAATGAATGGAACCCTGACCATCAATTCGATATACGTCGCGCTGGACAAGCTGGTGGTTTCTGGAAACATGACCGTAAAGGCACGGGATGCCGGTGCCAGTATCCTTGAAATTTACAATGGCTTGACGGTCACTCGTGGGAGCACCCTGAAATTTATTCTCAATGACCGAGGGGATCGCTTGACAACGTATCTTCGTCTGCGGAAGGGAACCAGCAGTACAGACACGAAAGGGCTGTTCACCGTACATGGTACGGTTCAGGGGTACCTGAATACAATCGCCATTTCGTCCACGAATAAAAATAATCGGGGGGATGGAAGTGATTTTATCCCGACCAGCATGTATGATCCGTCCAACGGAGTGGACCACAACGACTGTCTGCGTATTACCGGTACCGGGGAGATCTATGGTGCCTCACTTCGTATCCCTGGACGAGGGAATGTCTGCGTGGATCTGAAGAGAATTCACCGGTTAATCGTTGGTGGAAGTATCGTGGAGGAAAATAGTGGCCGGAAGGCGAAAAACATCACGACGGATGTCATCTTCCGCCAGGATGTGGTGATAGATCATAATGTGCAAGTGTATGGCGATGCGCGGGTGGTGTTTGAGAAGGGAGCGACGATCAAGGGGCTTGTGGAACTGGAGGGGAGCCAATCCTCTGCCCTGTTTCCCTCGGCAGGCGAGCTCGGTCCCCTAAGGACAGCCAGTGTTCGCAAGGGAATCCAGATGGGCACCAGTGGGAACTACACATGCGCCTATGTGCCCCGACGGACAGACAAGAAGCCACGGGCAGCGCACATTCCGGGAATACAGTTTCATGGACAGGCGACGATAGAGGGGGATCTGAGGGTCGGCACCAGTGCGCTCACCGAAACAACCTCCCATGCCACACAGGCCAGTACGGCCTGCGCACCGCGCGTGCTGTTTCTAGCCCCGGCAGCCAAGACATCCGGTTCCGAGGGAGTACAGCTGGTGTCCCGTATCGGTGGAACTGTGATGGTGGAGGACACTGCGGATTTCCATGACAAGGGGCGCATTCATCTGGATTCGGACAACCTGGAAACCAGCAATGTCATGCGCCGGACGGCGCACAATGTGCATGTGGAGGGGGATCTTTCTGCCAAAGGGAACACCATCGGGATGGCGTACCCGTCCACCTCCAGCATAGACGGGATGTGCATGACGAAGGACACCGAGCTCACCTTCGGGAATCACATCGTCCTTGCAGCGGCGAACAAGCATGTGATTTCCGGGCAGAATTCAGGGGTGATGCTGAGTGCGCTGGTGGCCCTAGGGGATCTGGATGCCCAAGACGGAACGTTGACCGTCAAGACGTTGCATGTGGGTCCCCGCGCGGAGTTGACGGCAACGAAGGATGTGAAGGTGACCGAGTCGCTGATCCTGCAGGGAGAACTGAGCGGGGAGCTGGATGAAACCTCCATGATCAAGCGGCTGACCTACGGGAGCGGGGCTACGGATGTGGTGAAGAAGGTTGCGCTGACTAGTATGCTGGATGCCCTCGCGATCCATGCGGGCAGCGGGGAGCTCCGGCTGGACGAGGTGTACAAGACGAAGAATCTAGGGCTGTGCAGTGGCACGCTGTCGCTGGTGGATGCCGAGAGCACGACGGATTCGACGCTGCATGTGACGGAGCAGATTACGGTGGAGAACGGAATGCTGGTGAAGGATGCGAATGATCCGGGGAGCCTCTCCACGGATATCATGACAAAGCCTGATTCGAATGATCGGTATATGTTGACCTACATCACCCCGGGTGCGCGGGAGGTGAAAGCGGGGGATCTGGAATGGTTTGACCCGCGGGATGTGATAGTGAATCATGCGAAGGCGGAGATCATGGCACCGGATGGCCGCTCGCTGCCTGGCAAACTGACGATCACCAAGGGGAAGCTGACGGTGGACGGCATGCTGACCGTGGGGACCTCTCCCCTGCATCGCACGGATGCCACGGAGGTAGGGCGGTACAGCGTGGAGGTGGCGGCAGGGGAGCTGCATACCAGGGGGCAGGATGTGATGGTGCACGGGAAGGTGACGGTGAGTGGCAAGAGCAAACTGATGACCGGGGGCGGGGACCTGCATGTGCTGGGGCGGGTGAGCAGTGGAGAGTATGCTCACAATACGGCCCTGGTGAGTATTGCGAAGGAGGCGATGGTGGATCTGGGAGACGGGATGCTGATGCTGGGACCGGAAGACACGAAGAAGCGGAATAATGTGCGGGACCTGGACGGATACAACAAGGGGACAGACGGGAACGGGGCCAACTCCCGTCCAGATGTGAAGCTGACGCTGACGGGGAGTCTGAAGGCAGGCATGATCAACATTCCGAAGGGGAGCAAGGAAACGGTGATTGATGCAAGCACCGACAGCAAGATGCTGCAGACGGTCGTCTTTGATGGCACGAGGACCCCGAAACTGAGTGGCACGACCGAGAACGACGATGGACTGCTTCGAATCCTGAGTGCCAGTGCGGCCGGGAAGATGCTGACGATAGACAGTCTGTCGGCCATGCAGGGGGCGGTGGAAACGCACAACAAGAAGGTGGTGATCACGGATGCGGTGACCCTGCGTTCGGCCACGATCTGGCCATACGCGGAAACGACAGAGTTCATGGGGGATCTCATGATCAGCGGGACGGGCGGTCTGAACACGGAACACAATGGAGACAATGACCAGCGGAGTGTGATGATCCACGGGGACTTCACACAGAGCAAAGGGACGATCAGTGGAGACCTGGCGGGGGTGAAGTTGCACCCGATGACGACGAAGACGGTGATGGGGGACCTGATGGTGGCGGCGGATGCGTCCCGCTATATCGGGAAAACGGTATCCGGCAAGATGCCGAGTCTGGTGGTGCATGGAGGCTTCCACTTTGCGAAGAAGGGGGATCTGGATGTGCAGGTGGAGTTCAAAGGCGAGGAGGGGCAGGAGGTGATGACCGGGGATACGACAGCCCTGCACAGTGTCACGGTGAACAACGCAAAGGGACTGCTGCTGAAAAGCCATGTCATGCAGCAGAAGATGGCCACCCTGACGCTCCGGCAGGGGAAGATTCACAGCATGCCGATGGACAGCATGTTTATGTGGACGGTGCAGAATGTGCAGGTGGAACAGGAGCTCCGCGGGCGGAGTTCAGCACAGACAGGAGAGAAGTGCGGGGCGGACAATGACGAGGAGTGCAAGGCCACGATCCTTCGAGGTTCCCGCCAGTCGTATATCGGCGGTCCGGTCGCTCGCCACCTGTTGCAGGGGAATGCAGGAGCAGGCTTTGCGAGCGGGGGGTATCTGTTCCCGGTGGGAATGCAGAAGGGAGACATGTCGCACTACCGTCCCTTGATCCTGCAGCTGCCCTCCGACCTGACCGATACCACGGCGGCGACCGTGTCTCCAGTGATGGTGCCAGAGGGAGCCATGCCGGCATGGCAGAACCTCACGGTTCCGACGGCAGGCGGCAGCCTGGCCCTGGATGTGCATGCGGATCTGTTCTGGAAGGTGGATCTGGGGACGGAGTCGCTGCCCACGAATACGAACCTTCGGATCGCGGCGGAGGGGCTCCAGAATGTGGCGGATGCCAGCGGGTTGCGGATCGTGCAGTGGGACTGCATGTGGAAAAATCCGAAGCTGGCAGGGCGTATTCCTGCCCAGGCGGATGCGAGTTCATTTGCCGTGAACGGCTATCTCAATGGAGTGGTGCACCTGACGCAGGAAGGGATTGGGCTGGGGAGCTGTGCGATCTTCGGGATTGCGGCGAACGGGATTGAAAATCCGATTGACCAGGGCGATCTGAGCGGAGGACGGGCAAACCTGCAGTTCATCCACAATGTGCCCCTGCCAACCTCGGTAGACCTGCATCTGGGAGACATCCAGATTGGCAGCGGGATCCAGTTCCGACATGCGACGGCCTACCGTCCCGTGGGGGCAGGAAGCCATGAACTGAAGATCCAGGAGGTGGGGGCCCCGGTAGAGGACGCGATCACGAGCACCCTGGCGCTGTCGCATAACAAAAACTATGTGGTGATCGCCCATGGAAGCCCGAACGATACAAGGCTGAAGGTGCTGGAAACCCGGATGACATCGCAGGTCGCAAATCAGGTGGATGTGCTGCTGGTGCACGGGTCGGCAGATCTGGGAGCAGCGCGGGTAGAGGTGCTGGATCCGATAGATCCGATGACGGTGAAAACGACGCTGGCAGGAAACCTGATGCTGAACGATGCCACGCGGCGCTACGCTTCACTGGCTCCCTCGCAGCAGATTTTCCGGGTACAATCCACAGATCAGGAGGTGACACAGGCCTATGAGATGGACCTGTACGGGTATGCGAACCAGACGCTGGTGCTGAACCTGTCCGGGATGCGGAACGATCTGACGATCCTGGGCGTGGACAGGAACGGGATGATCATTCCGACAGTGGTAGTGACGGGAGTGGAGGAGAGCGCAGAGCTTCCGACAGAGTTTGCCCTGCACGGCAACTATCCGAATCCGTTCAATCCGAGCACAAGAATCCAGTTTGACTTGCCGGAGAATGCGCAGGTGCAGATCCAGATTGTAGACATGCTGGGGCGGGAGGTAATCACGCTGCCAGCGCAGGAAGTGGAGGCAGGAGCGAACCGGAGCCTGGAACTGAATGCCACCAGTCTGGCAAGCGGAACCTATCTGTATCGGCTGATTGCGAAAGGGGCAGAGCAGAGGCATGTGAAGACCGGACGCATGACGCTGGTGAAATAGTCACGCGAAGCGGTTCTGACTGAAACGGAGCACCCCGGTACGACAGCGTATCGGGGTGCTTTGCATTGGGGAAAACAGGCTTGCGGATCGGCTGCAGGCTGGATCACTTGAAGCTCTCGCAAAAACGACGAAGAAATGTCGCTACGGGAGTGCTTGCCGGCATATCAGATTGGGAACACAGAGATATTTTGCAAGAAAGAGACTCAATATGCAATACTCCCACACACCCGTGAACCTGTTATCGTTTTACCACAACAACAAATCCTCTGCGAGTGTGTCAAGCGAACACAGTAGCTACGGCAGAGGAGGTGACTGTGCAGAAAATTTGACGAAAATGGAGGATAGACATGTAATGCCTGTTGATATTACCTCTTATATCCGGCATAACCTGGGTTGGCAGACACGAGCTTCTCAACCATTCCACATTTACCCTAGTAGAAAAGGCATTGCACTTCTCTTCTGTATACTCTCCAATTCCGGACGAAAAAAATCCAGACTAAATCATCCCTGCGTGCCTATTGCCGATCCGTACGAATGCTCATTTCGGATAGTGAGTACCGCCTTGAATGCAGAAAAATTCTCACCCAAGCGGCATCGGTGCCCGAGTTATTAAAGGCAAACGTTGTCCTGTCTTACTGGCCAAAACTTGAAGCTCGTGAAATAGATATCCGTCCACTCAACTGCTGGTTGAGGGCACGAGGGTGCACCGTACTTTTGCCAATTGTTGAACCGAATCACGGAATCTCTCGTATGCGCTGGGGAGAGTTTGCCCATGAGCGTACTTTTGTACCTAACCGATGGGGGATCTACGAGCCACCGGAACATGCAGAACTTGATGCCAGGGAGATTGATGTGGTTCTTGTTCCCGGCCTTGGATTTGATCTGCGAGGACACCGAGTTGGATACGGTGGCGGGTTTTATGATGTAATGTTTGAGTCTGTTACTGCGTTCAAGCTGGGAATGGTAACAGACGGCTGTTTGCTGGACATGATCCCTGTCCAGCCACATGATGTTCCGATTGACTGTTTAGTGACTGCCACCAAAATAGTTAAGCTCCAATAGCACGAATGTCACGAAGAGCCAGAGAGACCACAGATCTTGACGAGTTGCATTTGAAGCATGATTCGGAGAATGTCTCCGATCTGGAGCTTGAGGAGATACTCTTTGAGGATGCTTCGGACACCCCTCAACGATCCAGTCGCCTGCCCATTATTGCTGGATTCGGTCTGCTCGGAGCTGTTGGGATCAATCTTCTGCAACAGATTGGTATCCTCCCCGGGAACCTTGCAAGCAGTTTTATCCTGTTTCCGCTCATCGGACTGTTCCTGATCCTTTTATACGGATTGTTGCCAAAGAGAAACAGACGGAAAAATCGCAAGAGAAAGAAGGCACGAAAGAAACACATGAAAATGCAAATGAAACAGGAGAGAACCACCGATTATTCAGGGCGAAGATCGAAGTGGAATTTTCCCGCCAAATCACGCAACAAGTATGTAGCGGGGGTATGCGGAGGGTTGGCAAGGCGCATCAACATGGATCCGACAATGTTCAGGGTACTGTTTGTTATTGCACTGATTGCTACCGGCTTTACTGTGCCTCTGATCGCCTATATACTCTTTGCCATATTCATGCCTCCTCCCGATGAGGAGACCGAAATACTGCTGTGACTCGGATGAGCTATCCAACGATCTGGAAGAATCTCTTTGAGACGATGGACGTTATATTCCGTAACCTGGGACTGATCAAAGTTGCGAGCAGCGAGAAGGAATGAGTCTGTCCAAGCATCAGAATCAGGAGAGGTACTCCCTCTGACAGGCCCACTACCTGAGGCTCGCAAGTAACGCGAGGCGAGTGTGCTCCTCATCCCAAAAAACCGATGTGTGATGCAACCAGAGCAGGGATGATACCGTAACAATCACCAGTTGCTCTTGGTTTTACCGCAATGTCAACGTAAGCGTCCGAACAGCCCTGTCTTGCCCCTGTATTTTGGCATACGCCCCTGTCTAGGGTTGGTGCCTTCCTGCGGCATATTCTGTGAGGGGATCAGGGATTCCGAAGGCAGAGAGGTTCTGTGTGTTCCCGGGAGTTTCCGTTTGTGATTCTCGTCCCCTGTTCTGTGCGGGTCTGCCGGGTGCGTCCTACTTTTTCTGGCGGGAACCAAGCGATGGTTTTGGATCCCGTGTCGTTCCCGCGGGGAAGCGGGGGAGGCTATGCTGCCTTGGCGAGTGGCACTTGTTGTTCTTTCTGCCGGGTCGCCTTCCAGTGATGAGGCAGCAGCGTGTGGAGCTCTTCGTCAGGCGTGGTTTCCACGCGCCTCAGGATATCCATCAGCCACTCCTGCGGATGGACTTCATGGAGTTGGCAAGTACTGAGCAGAGAGTAGATCGTGGCGGCATTGGCGGCGGCCGCATGCGAGCCGGCAAACAGGTAGTTCTTGCGTCCCAGTGCAATGGGACGAACCCGGTTCTCCACGAGATTGTTGTCAATCTCCACGCGTCCATTGCGGGTGAAGCCGCTCAGGCGATCCCATAGCTTCAGGGTGTAGCGCACGGCTCTGAACCAGAAGGTGTCATTGTCCCCGGTGTGTTCTCGCAGGAGGGCTTCCAGCACCTGCAGGATGGGGACGGACTGCTCCTGGCGCACCCGCACCCGCTCCGCAGCGTCTGCCCCCTGCTCGCGGAGCTCGTCCTCCACTGCATACAGCTGCTGGATCAGCACCACAGCCTGTTCCGCCTGTGGGGAGTTCTCTCCCTCGGCACGCAGAGCATTCTTGAATTTCCGCCGGGCATGCGCCCAGCACGCGAACAGTTCAATCCCGTCTATTTTCCCAAACTGATGGTAGACCGCATAGCCGTCGGTCTGCAACTCTCCCCGGAACCCCTCCAGCATTTCCGTCGGCCCTGCCCGGGAACGCGTCGGCTGATAATCCACCAGGATCAGTCCAGAGATGGGACAGGTATAGAAAAAGTACCAGCCCCTGTGATAGGTGCCACCGGCCCTGCTTTTCGCCCGATCCTGCACCAGAATGCGGGTTTCGTCTGCCTGAATATAGCCATCTGCCAGCACTTCCATGCGCAGGGGATGGTTCAGGCGATCCAGCCGGGAGGCCACCAGGTGTACCCAGTCCGTTGCCGTGGATTTGGAAATCTGTACGCCAGATTCCAGATGCAGCTGCTTCACGATCCGCTCAATCGGGAGGTGATAGAGATACTTGGAGAGCACCAGATGGGTCAGCAGGCTCTCATCCGCCCGGCACTTGCGCAGTCCGCGGTCGGTGGGCAACGGCGCCTCGCACAGTTTCGTGCCGTCTTCCCTCGCAAAGACCGGATACAGTTCGCACTTGACATACAACTGTCCCGGTTTGCGAGCCAGCTTTTCTCTCTCCACATACCCGACGAGTTTGGCATCGGGGGGAAGGTTGTCCGGGGGATCCATGCGGACCGTTTCTACGGGCAGTCCTGCGTTCTTCCAGAATTCTTTCCCCATATAGACGCGCTTTTTCCCGGTCTTCTTCCGCCTCTCTTTCCGCTCCACCTCGTGCCAAGCGGCAGCAGAGACCTGATCTGGAAACATCTCATACTGGCTACGGTCATGCCGCTCGCTTTTCGGTCGATACTTCTGACTTCTCACGAAGGCAAGCTCCTGTTTGAGGGCGCGGATTTCTTTGCGCAAGTCTTGGATCTTTTTCTCTTGGGTCTCGCACTTTGCCCGCAGAGTCTTGCTCTCCCGGTCTTGGGTCTCGCACTTTGCTTCCAGGGTCTCAATCTCCCGGTCTCTGGCTTCGCACTTCGTTCGCAGGGTCTCGCATTCCCGGTCTAGGGTCTCAATCTTCTGGTCTCTGGCTTCGCACTTCGTTCGCAGGGTCTCGCATTCCCGGTCTAGGGTCTCAATCTTCTGGTCTCTGGCTTCGCACTTCGTTCGCAGGGTCTCGCACTCGGCGGTCTTCTTCCGAAGAGCTTCCAGAATCTCCTGGGGCGGGGCGTGCTCGGACAGGATGGGAGCGATGCGTTCCATGCTGGAAATATACAACATAAAATACTAAAAGTGAAAATTTATGCAACATAAATATAAATACTGTTCCTGAATCCATCCCCACCCAAGATCCCCTTCCAATACAGCCACTCCAGCTTCCAGGAAAAATCCCCGGCATGGAATCACGAAGAGACAACAGACTGCCAGAAGAACCCGCAGACCGATAACACGACCACCCCTCGGTCACAGAGTGGACTCAGGAAGGCACAAATCCACCATACCAGCGTATCCCCCCTGACAGCTTATATGGAGGCTGTTCGGACGGATACATGTCAACCCGTATTCAGCAAACAGAATCTTCAATGCACTCCGAGAAAAATCGACTGACCCGATCCTCCTCTGATAAAGTCGTGGCGGGTGTGCTCGGCGGGATTGCAGAGCACTACAGCATTGATGCCCTGTGGTTACGAATCGGGGTTGCAGTAGCCACGCTGTTTACATCCGGGCTATTCGTTATCGGGTACATTGTAGCGGCCATTATCATGCCCAGAAGCGATTACGACTGAATCACAGCTGATGACCTCTTGTCTGGAGATTCCCGCTCTGGCAAAATCCAGTTTTATCCCGAATTGATATTATTTTCAGGGGGCTTGTACAGGTGGTCCGCATGTGCTGATGGATTGCATGCGGAGTTTCCCGCACACCTCCCTCCCCAGTCTGGGCAGTGGTTACTCTGCAGATGCTTACAGGCATGGCAAGGCGGGTATGCCGGAAATTTTTGCAGGAATCTCCTAGGCTCCTGTGTCCGTTCCTGATAAGATGAGATGCATATCTTGGGAGTTATAAAGGCAACGGTAATCATCCCTGCGGGAACTATTTACAGGTACATACATATGATGAAATTGCCTTTTGTGTACCCATAGATGCCTGAACCAGGAGAGGCAAAATCTACAGGAGAGTTCTCTACCAGCTCATTCCAGCTACGGTAGACAATGCCGGGAGCCTTGTTCGGGATGTGCGGGGCATGGCCGGACAGAGGCTGATCTGCCAGATGCTTCGCAGGAGCAATCCAAAGCGAAAGAAATAGCAAAAAGCCGCAACAACAATTGAGTCGCGGGGGATTGCCCTTGTTGCACTCTAATCTACAGAAAATTGGGATGCATCCCTTGGACAGACTCCTGAACACTTGGCGAAAAATCGCCAAAGAGTCCGAATACAACAAAGAACGGCACAAGGGCACCGCCTTTGAAGAGCTGTGCATACAATTTCTGGCACATGAAAAGGTGTATGCGGACAGCCTGGAGCCGGTCATGCCATATGGCGAATGGGCTCGGGAGAGGGGACTAACGGAGAGCGAATACGGAATTGATCTGGTTGCCAGGCGAAAGGATGCGGACGGATGGTGTGCGATCCAGTGCAAGATGTACAGGGAGGGGGCCATGCTTCCGAGTACAGAGGTAAACAAGTTTATCACGGCTTCTGGCAAAGCCCCGTTTACCCGAAGGATCCTGATTGATACCACGGGGACTCCCTTGACCAGACCCATGCAGGAGCTGCTCGCCGGGCAGTATGTTCCGGTCACGCATATCACTCTGGATGATCTGCACCGGAGCACGGTGGACTGGGACAGGTTTGCGGAGACCGGGGAAATGGTGCTCCGGGAGGAGATCCATAACCTCTACCCGTTCCAGCAGGAATGCCTGGAAAAAGTACTGCAAGATTTGCAGGAAAAGGGAAGCAAGGGAACCGTGCAGATGGCCTGCGGGACCGGCAAGACGCTGACTTCGCTCCGGATTGCGGAGAACCTAGCGGGACCGGGAGGACGCGTCCTGTATCTCGTGCCCAGTCTGGCCCTGATGTCCCAGACGCTTCATACCTGGCATCAGCAGTCCAAGCTCCCGCTCCGCTCCTATGCTGTCTGTAGCGATAGCCAGATCGGTCGAAAAAAGAAACGGAAAGGGGCGTGGGATGAGGATGAAATCCAGATGTCCGACATTGAGATGCAGATTCCGCCCACTACGCAGGCGGACAGACTGGCGGAGAGAGCTGGCACCGAAAACAGGGAAGCCATGACGGTGGTGTTCAGCACCTACCACTCGCTCCCGTGCATTCGGGAGGCACAAGCGGGGCACGGGCTATCGCCCTTTGACATTGCCATCTGTGACGAGGCACACAGAACCGCCACCAGGAATGATTCTGTGTTCGCACTCATTCACGACGAGAACGCGATCCGGGTACACCGCAGGCTCTTCATGACGGCGACCCCGAAAGTATACCGGGAAGCGGTACTGGAATCCCGAATAAACACAGAACAGACAAACAAAATAGAAGAGAATTCTGTGCTATACTCCATGAACAAAACAGAGCACTACGGGGACATGCTCTACGAGTACAGATTCTCCCAGGCGTTGCGGGACGGACACCTGTCTGATTACCAAGTGGTGGTGCTGTGTATCCCCGAGAGACAGACCGTGGAGGCATATGCAGAAAGTCCAACGAATGCTATACTGGACATTGCCGCGGCGACAAAATTTATCGGAATCTGGCGGATCCTGACGGGACTGGACGAGAGTGATGTCATCCACCGGGACCGTCCCCTGCAGAAAGTAATTGCCTACTGCCAGACGATTGCAGACTCGAAAGTCGTCGTGCAGGAGTTCAACCAGGCAATCACAAATTACCGGAATTCCTTTGTGCCCCCGAACAGAGCGGAGAACCCGAACGAGATTGCGGCGGATCATGTGGACGGATCATTCGGGGCTGTCCGCAGAAATGAGCTGCTGAACTGGCTGGATACGCCCCCGGAATCTGCCACCCACATGCTGTCCAATGTGCGGTGTCTGTCCGAAGGGCTGGATGTACCGGACCTGGATGCGGTTGTGTTCATGCACCCCCGCAAGAGTCAGATTGATGTCGTGCAGGCGGTGGGGAGGGTGATGCGAAAAGCGGAAGGGAAGGAGATGGGATACGTGATCCTGCCTGTGGTGATCAAGGCAGGGGCCTCCGCAGAGGCGAACTTGGCCAAAGGCAGGGATTTTCGCGTGATCTGGCAGGTGTGCAATGCCATCCGCTCCCATGACGAGGATTTTGCCGCCTCCATCAATCTGCTGGCGGACGGGGGAAATGACAATCGGCTATCCCTGATCATGCTCCATGACTGGATCCCTCGCTCGGAATGGAAGCCGGATGTGCTCAAGCCAAAACCTCCGAAAAACGGGGATGGAGACGGAGAGAAGACAAGGCAACTGGAACTTGATTTTCATCTGGCACAGGAGATCCGGGCAGAGGTGGCTGAAAAGTGCGGGACACGAAGGTACTGGAGCAGCTGGGCGGGCGACGTGGCGGAGATTGCGCGTGTCCACCGGGAGCGGATCACGGCGATGGTAGATCGCAATGATGCTGCGCGGGAGGTATTCGGGATGTTTCTGGACGAGTTGCGGGATGACCTGAACGAGGGGATCACGAAAGAAGATGCCATTGAGATGCTGGCCCAGCATATGGTCACCCGCCCTGTCTTTGAGGCCCTGCTTGGCGGAAGCAGATTTGCAAAAGAAAATGCCATCAGCAAAGGAATGCAACTGGTGCTGGACACGCTCAAGACGGACGAGTTTGCCAAAGAGACCAGGAGTCTGGAAGGGCTGTATGACGAGGTGGCCGCCCGTGCCAGGCAGGCAACCTCCCCCGAGTCCCGACAAAAGATTATCAAGAAGCTCTACAACGACTTCTTTGCAGGAGCATTCAAGAAGACAGCAGATAAACTGGGGATTGTCTACACGCCAATAGAACTGGTGGATTTTGTTTTGCACTCGGTGGATCAGGTGTTGCAGGATGAATTTGGAAAATCACTCGCTTCGGATGGAGTGGGGATATTGGATCCGTTCACGGGAACAGGAACCTTTATTACCCGCATGATCCAGAGCGGACTGATTCCCACGGAGCAACTGCGGAAGAAATATCATTCCGAGATTCACGCGAACGAGATCGTTCTTTTGGCCTACTATATCACGGCGATCAACATTGAGGAGGCTTACAGAGCAGGTGTAGATACGGAAGAGTACAAGCCCTTTACTGGGCTGGCACTGACGGATACGTTTGACATGGTGGACAGGAGGGATGAGATTGCGGGGGTGATGCCGGAGAACTCGGAGATCCGAGAGCGGCAGATGAAAGCAGATATCATGGCGATTGTGGGGAATCCGCCATGGCGGGCTGGACAGACAAGTCAAAACGATGCAGCACTGAACCAGTCCTATCCGAAGCTGAATCAAAGAATTGAAGATACATACGCTCAGAGTTCAGCTGCTGGATCAAAACGCAATTTATACGACAGTTACATTTTGGCGATTCGGTGGGCATCGGATCGTATCGGGGAGCGTGGTGTGATCGGGTTTGTGACGAATGCTGGGTGGCTGGAGGGGATTGCGATGGATGGGATGCGGAAGTGTCTGGCGCAGGAGTTTACGTCAATCTATGTGCTGAACCTGCGGGGGCAAGCACGCACACAGGGAGAGAGAAGACGCAAAGAAGGGGGAAATGTGTTTGGATCGGGATCGCGGGCCCCGGTGTCGGTGCTGCTTTTGGTGAAGAACCCGGAACGGACGGGGTGCACGATCCGGTATCACGACATTGGGGATTACCTGAGCCGGGAAGAGAAGCTGTGCAAAGTGAAGGAGTTTGGCGGGATTCAGGGGGTTGACTGGGAAGACATTATCCCTAATGATAATTACGACTGGCTGAACCAGCGGGATGCCGGCTTTGAAAGATTCATGGCATTGGGAGGGAGCAAAAAACATCCAGTGGATGTGATATTCAGGAATTACTCGCTTGGTGTGGCGACAGGTCGGGACGCATGGTGCTACAACTATTCCGAGGTTGCCCTGCGGGAGAATATCCGACGGATGATCCGGTTCTACCATGCAGAACGGGAGCGGCTTGTACAGGGGAATACAACGGGGAGCAGCCTGACTCCGGCCGAAGTCACACGCCTAGTGGATAACGATCCAACGAAAATCAGCTGGACTAGAGCACTGAAGAATGATCTAAGGAAGAATAAAGAGTTGAGCATGGAAGAGGGGCGGATCACCACTTCCCAATACAGGCCCTTTACTCCAGCAAAGCTGTACTTTAGTCGGCAGCTGAACGAAATGGTTTATCAGATGCCCCAGATCTTTCCGCATGCAGATGCCGAGAATCTGCTGATCTGCGTGACGGGAAGAGGGGCAACCACCCCATTCTCCTGCCTGATGGTCCAAAACATGCCCAGTATAGATTTCGTCAACAAAAGCCAGTGTTTCCCGCTGTCACTATACGAACAGGTGCCTAGTGAGCCTCAAATTGACACAGGAAACGACAGCTTGCCTGACGAACATGGATACATAAAAAAGAGTGCGATTACGGAATTCTCCCTGCAATCTTTCCAAGACAAAGTAGGGTGCACGATCTCCCCAGAAGACCTGTTCTACTATATCTATGGTGTTTTGCATGTGCCCCACTACCGCACCAGATATGCCAACAACCTGCGGATAGAACTCCCGAGAATACCGCTCCCGAAAGATGCAGAACAGTTCCGATTTCTCTCCGAAATGGGGCGAGAATTAGGAGAGTTGCATGTTGGATACGACGAAGTGGAGCCATATCCCATCGGGTTTGCGAAGGGCGGATGGGAACCAAGGGAACAAGTATCCCCAGAGGACTGGTTCCGCGTGGTTAAAATGAAACATCCGAGCAAAGATTTAACACAGATTGTCTATAATGAGCATATCACGATCCAGGATATCCCGCTGGAAGCCTATGACTATGTCGTCAGCGGCAAGTCCGCCATTGGATGGGTGATGGAGCGGCAACGGGGTAAGCGTCCGAACAGCCCTGTCTTGCCCCTGTATTTTGGCATACGCCCCTGTCTAGGGTTGGTGCCTTCCTGCGGCATATTCTGTGAGGGGATCAGGGATTCCGAAGGCAGAGAGGTTCTGTGTGTTCCCGGGAGTTTCCGTTTGTGATTCTCGTCCCCTGTTCTGTGCGGGTCTGCCGGGTGCGTCCTACTTTTTCTGGCGGGAACCAAGCGATGGTTTTGGATCCCGTGTCGTTCCCGCGGGGAAGCGGGGGAGGCTATGCTGCCTTGGCGAGTGGCACTTGTTGTTCTTCCTGCCGGGTCGCCTTCCAGTGATGAGGCAACAGCGTGTGGAGCTCTTCGTCAGGCGTGGTTTCCACGCGCCTCAGGATATCCATCAGCCACTCCTGCGGATGGACTTCATGGAGTTGGCAAGTACTGAGCAGAGAGTAGATCGTGGCTGCATTGGCGGCGGCCGCATGCGAGCCGGCAAACAGGTAGTTCTTGCGTCCCAGTGCAATGGGACGCACCCGGTTCTCCACGAGATTGTTGTCAATCTCCACGCGTCCATTGCGGGTGAAGCCGCTCAGGCGATCCCATAGCTTCAGGGTGTAGCGCACGGCTCTGAACCAGAAGGTGTCATTGTCCCCGGTGTGTTCTCGCAGGAGGGCTTCCAGCACCTGCAGGATGGGGACGGACTGCTCCTGGCGCACCCGCTCCCGCTCCGCAACGTCTGCCCCCTGCTCGCGAAGCTCGTCCTCCACCGCATACAGATGCTGAATCAGCACCACAGCCTGTTCCGCCTGGGGGGAGTTCTCTCCCTCGGCACGCAGAGCATTCTTGAATTTCCGCCGGGCATGCGCCCAGCACGCAAACAGTTCAATCCCGTCTATTTTTCCAAACTGATGGTAGACCGCATAGCCGTCGGTCTGCAACTCTCCCCGGAACCCCTCCAGCATTTCCGTCGGCCCTGCCCGGGAACGCGTCGGCTGGTAATCCACCAGGATCAGTCTGGAGATGGGACAGGTATAGAAAAAGTACCAGCCCCTGTGATAGGTCCCACCGGCCCTGCTTTTCGCCCGATCCTGCACCAGAATGCGGGTTTCGTCTGCCTGAATATAGCCATCTGCCAGCACTTCCATGCGCAGGGGATGGTTCAGGCGATCCAGCCGGGAGGCCACCAGGTGTACCCAGTCCGTTGCCGTGGACTTGGAAATCTGTACGCCAGATTCCAGATGCAGCTGCTTCACGATCCGCTCAATCGGGAGGTGATAGAGATACTTGGAGAGCACCAGATGGGTCAGCAGGCTCTCATCCGCCCGGCACTTGCGCAGTCCGCGGTCGGTGGGCAACGGCGCCTCGCACAGTTTCGTGCCGTCTTCCCTCGCAAAGACCGGATACAGTTCGCACTTGACATACAACTGTCCCGGTTTGCGGGCCAGCTTTTCTCTCTCCACATACCCGACGAGTTTGGCATCGGGGGGAAGGTTATCCGGGGGATCCATGCGGACCGTTTCTACGGGCAGTCCTGCGTTCTTCCAGAATTCTTTCCCCATATAGACGCGCTTTTTCCCGGTCTTCTTCCGCCTCTCTTTCCGCTCCACCTCGTGCCAAGCGGCAGCAGAGACCTGATCTGGAAACATCTCATACTGGCTACGGTCATGCCGCTCGCTTTTCGGTCGATACTTCTGACTTCTCACGAAGGCAAGCTCCTGTTTGAGGGCGCGGATTTCTTTGCGCAAGTCTTGGATCTTTTTCTCTTGGGTCTCGCACTTTGCCCGCAGGGTCTTGCTCTTCCGGTCTTGGGTCTCGCACTTTGCTTCCAGGGTCTCCATCTCCCGGTCTCTGGCTTCGCACTTCGTTCGCAGGGTCTCGCACTCCCGGTCTAGGGTCTCAATCTTCTGGTCCCTGGCTTTGCACTTTGTTCGCAGGGTCTCGCACTCCCGGTCTAGGGTCTCAATCTTCTGGTCCCTGGCTTTGCACTTTGTTCGCAGGGTCTCGCACTCGGCGGTCTTCTTCCGAAGAGCTTCCAGAATCTCCTGGGGCGGGGCGTGCTCGGACAGGATGGGAGCGATGCGTTCCATGCTGGAAATATACGACATAAAATACTAAAAGTGCAAATTTATGCAACATAAATATAAATACTGTTCGTGAATCCATCCCCACCCAAGATCCCCTTCCAATACAGCTACTCCAGCTTCCAGGAAAAATCCCCGGCATGGAATCACGAAGAGACAACAGACTGCCAGAAGAACCCGCAGACCGATAACACGACCACCCCTCGGTCACAGAGTGGACTCAGGAAGGCACAAATCCACCATACCAACGTATCCCCCCTGACAGCTTATATGGAGGCTGTTCGGACGGATACGCAACGGGTAAAAATTGACAAAGCCAGCTATATTGTGAATGATGCCAATCGCTTCGCCATGGAAACCATGAAAGATCCGGCGTACCCGCTCAAGCTACTCGCCAAAGTAATCACGGTGAGCCTGGAAACAAACCGAATTGTCTCAGAACTCAAAGCGGTGAAATTCGAAGACTGACTTTCTGGAAAACGCTCCGTGAGAGCTTCCTGAGGGGTACATTTGCTCATGGGCACTCACGTTATACAAGATCCAATTTCTGCTCTTTGCCCCACTCGTAAACCTGATTATGTGATTATCGTGCTGAAGTATGCGCAATACGAATAGACCCGAAATTGAACGGGTCCTGAACAAGGAATCCATTCTGTACAAGGAGCGCGTTCTGAGTGATGTTACCATAGATTGCAAACCTCGCAAGAGCACCCTGCTTCACACGGCAACACGCCTCCTGCTCTATCGCCGAACTCCCATGGGACTTCAGCTCACCATCGTCCGTTACAATGAAGTAGAACATGTCACCTCAGGGAAGACCAAGGGAAAACATTATGTTCAACTCTTGGGAGATGGCTCACGTGTACTACTTCTCTTTGAATCAAAATCTTCTCGGGAGACTTATAAAGACATGTGCAAGGCCATCATTGCCGAAAATGGCCTGTCCCAGACATAAGGCGGACCGCGTTCGCAGTAAACCCGGCGGCCAACAATTCTCCGCATGAATAGCGTGAACCATTACCGTACAATCTGGTTGTCCGACTTCCATCTTGGCACAAGAGATGCACAGGCAGCCTATTTGCTGGATTTCCTTCGGCATAATGAAAGCGATACACTCTATCTCGTAGGAGATATTTTTGACGGCTGGGCACTCTCAAAATCATGGTACTGGGATCAGTCTCACAATGATGTGATTCAGAAAATCTTGCGGAAAGCACGAAAAGGAACTCGCGTTGTCTATCTGCCGGGAAATCACGACGATTTTGCACGGGATTACCTCGGGCTTCGCCTGGGACGCATTCATGTCATGCAAGAAATCCTGCACGAGACTGCTGATGGACGCAAACTGCTCGTGTTACACGGAGATGTGTTTGACGGAATGATTCGGCATGCACGCTGGCTCTCCGTTCTCGGCTCCAAACTATACCGCGCACTGCTGCTGATCAATCGTGGACTGAACCGGGCAAGACGAATTCTGGGAATGCCCTACTGGTCACTTTCAGCATACATGAAACACAAGACCAAACGCGCCGTGCAGACAATCGCTGATTTTGAGAATGCAATGGTGGATGTTGCCAAAGCAAACAATGCCGACGGAGTCGTCTGCGGGCATGTTCATTTTGCCGAAATACGCGAAATTGATTCCATCCTGTACGCCAACTCAGGAGACTGGATCGAAAGTTGTACAGGACTCGTGGAGCATTTTGATGGTCGTATGGAGCTTCTGCACTGGGTTGCCATGGATCATCAGCCACAACTGATTCGGGGAGCAGCAGACGGACGGAAACCTGAGACAGAGTCAACTCCTGTACTGGAAAAAGCCCGGTAGCATGAGCAAACTGCGTGCACTCTTTATTGTACAGGGAGAAGGGCGGGGACACCTGACGCAGGCACTTGCCCTTGGATCAATCCTCCGAAAGGCGGGACACTCCGTTTGCAAGGCAGTTGTGAGCAAAGGTGGACATGAAATCCCCGAGTACTTTGAAACATGTCTGGAGACACCCGTCATAGAAGTGCCCAGCGGCCGCTTCTTTGTGGATCAGGAAACACGCAGTATTGACTGGGGACGAACCCTGGTAAATAACAGCCTGCGATGGACCGAATTCAATCGTGGCTTTACTGTTCTGAGTGAACTTCTGGAGACGGAACGCCCGGATATCATTGTAAACTTCTTCGAACCTCTAGCCGGGTTTTTCATGCTGCGTGAGCGTTCCAAGATTCCAATGGTGGCGGTGGGACACCAGTTCATGTTTCTGCACCCCCAGTATCAATTTCCTGCCGGCTTTGAGGTGCAAAAAATTTCAACACTTGCCTTCACACGTATGATTGGACTGGGTGCAGAGTGCAGGTTTGCACTCTCCCTGTATGATGCCCCGCGCCTCCCGGACAAGAAAATCGTGGTGATGCCTCCGCTACTAAGACAAGAGTTGTTTGATTTGCCAGACAATATCGTTTCCGAACCTTACTACCTGGTCTATCTGTATCATCATAGTCTCAGCAAGGACCTGATTGCCTGGCATGAATGCAATCCCGCACACCGGCTGCATTGTTTCTGGAATAACGACGAAGCAGAAGAAACGACGCACTACAGCAGTACGCTTACCTTCCACCGGTTGCATGGCAGCCGCTTTCTGGAGATGATGGCACGCTGTCAGGGAGTTGTAACCACCTCCGGATTTGAGAGTATGGCAGAGGCCATGTACCTGCACAAGCCCCTCATGCTCAACCCGCTTCACCGGCACTTTGAGCAGCATTGCAACGGCATTGACGGTGTCAATATGGGAGCAGCCATCCAGTCAAGCAACATGAATCTAGACAGGTTAATTGACTTCGTTCCGAACTATGACTATGATGCAACCGAGCTTCGGAACTGGATTGGCAAGGCAGAAGAGATGTATGTTCGCGAACTGGAGAAGGTTGCCTTTAACAGAACCTGACGAAGAGCCAGTGATGTACGGCCTGACAGTGCAGTACGCGTGCCTTGCGTTGCTATCGCAGAAACTGCCCCTGCCACATCTCCCAACCTCTGCAGAGAAGAAACAACAGCCGCATTCCCAATACTCGAATTATGCTCTCTGGGCGAGATATCATCCCACGAGTGAAGAGCCTGGCTACATCCCCGGGGAGTGATGCAACGCATGCTCTCTCCGCTCCCGTCCCCTGTTCGCCCAGAAGAACACTCCAGCTGCTGCTGTCATTAGACTTGCGATTCCGATAAATCCCCAGTACCCTCGATTTTTCATTGTGATCACCGTGCGGCCGAGATTAAATTCAGAATTGTAATTTCCCAGGTGTGCTACCTTCTATACACATAACGCACCAGAAATGCGTAATGATATCTGGAAACCCCAAAAAGAAGGGGCTTATATAGTGTCTGTCCGAAAATTCAGAATATCGCCAATATATGCCGTTTAGAGAGCGTATGAGGGGTTTTTGGAGATATTTTTTGGTATTTTTCCTGACGAAGATGGAAGCCCCTTGGCGGATTGGAGCATGAAATCTCCGAACAGCGTCCATAAACATGCAATCTTCGTGCAAGATTTCCCCGAATCTCTCATAGCCAACGAGCATCTGAATCGCTCCATACATGACGCTGTGGGGCAAAATGCCTCTGGAACCCCCCGTATTGGGGGTTGCTATGAATTTTCGGACAGACACTATATACGTGAGGGCCCATGAGGAGTGAACCATTTTAGGCCCCACAGATTCACAGATGAATTCCGTAGTCACCATGGCAAAGGCAGGCAAGACCTATCGTGGCATCACCTACCGTATGCTCCCCGATGAGGAGCAGGAACACCAGCTCCATGGAATGTGCGGGGCCTGCCGATTCGTCTGGAATTTCTTCCTTGCCAGGAACCAGAAAGAATATGCGGAGTCGTAAGCGAACGGCACCCCGGCTCCGTCCACAAGGTATTCTGATCTTTCCAGCGAGTTTACGCAGCTGCGCAACGATCTGGAGTATGCATGGCTGCAGGAATATTCTTCGCATTGTGTTCGCCACACGCTGAAACAGCTGTCGCAGGCTTTCAAGAACTCCTTTGCCGAACGGGCCCGCAAGCCCCGGTTTAAGTCCAAGCATAAAACCACTCCCTCCTTCACAATTCCCGATAAAGTCAGTATCTGGGAGGGGAAGATTCATATCCCCAGAGTCGGGAAGGTGCGGCTCCGTCGACGGGGGGAGAATCCGTATCCCGATGGCATCCCGAAACAGGCACGCATCTACAAGCAGGGGAAGAACTGGTATGTGTCGGTGACCTACGAGATTGACGAGCCGGTGCGGGTGGACAATGGAGTCACTGCGGGGATTGACCGGAACGCCAGTGGCATGATCGCCGTGGCCTACTCGGATGACACGCCGGACGAGGTGCTGGATCATCCCACCAACCCGGTCTATGGGGTCAGGAAAAGGCGCAAGCAGCGGAAGCTGGCACAGCAACTGGACCAGCAGAAGAAGGACAGACGCACAGAGCTGTCGAACCGGGCAAAGAAGACGAAAGAGCAGATTGCCAATCTCAGCAGAAAAGAGGCGAACTGCCGGCACAACCGCAATCACCAGAACAGTGCCAGGATTGCGGAGAAGGCATCCACGGTGAAAGTGGAAAACTTGTCCATCAAGGGGATGACCGGATCTGCCGGGGGAACGATAGAGAATCCGGGCAAGAATGTCCGGCAGAAAGCGGGGCTGAACCGGGTTTTGCTGGAAGGAGCCCCCGCCCAGCTGGTACAGATGCTGGTGTACAAGTGCGTTTTCGTTATCTAGTGTCTGTCCGAAAATTCAGAATATCGCCAATATATGCCGTTTAGAGAGCGTATGAGGAGTTTTTGGAGATATTTCTGGGTATTTTTCCTGACGAAGATGGAAGCCCCTTGGCGGATTGGAGCATGAAATCTCCGAACAGCGTCCATAAACCCGCAATCTTCGTGTAAGATTTCCCCGAATCGCTCATAGCGAACGAGCATCTGAATCGCGCCATACATGACGCTGTGGGGCAAAATGCCTCTGGAATCCCCCGTATTGGGGGTTGCTGTGAATTTTCGGACGGGCTCTTCCACAAATTTAGTGAGGAGCAACTTAAAATCTGCTGGTGTCTTTAATGGGTTTCGGGGCATTATGTTGCGCGAATCAGCGTGCTGCCCTGTCGCAATCCTTCATCATTTCACCATATAATCAGCAGGATGAACATAGAAATCAAGCAGGTTGAAAAGATCGTAAAGAAGCTGGGGCAGTGGGTAATTTCCCGCATTGCGGAGGATGATTCGGGGAACTTGGAAATTCATGTAGCGTGCGAGGAGGTGTCGGAGTTTGCATGTCCCAAGTGCGGGGAGGCATGCCCGGTGTATGATCGCCGTCCACGTCGGTGGCGGCATCTGGACGCATGGAAGTACCGCACGTATCTGACGACAGATCTTCCCCGTGTATCGTGTCCAGCGCATGGAGTGCGGACGATAGCCATTCCGTGGGCGAACCGGAGCGCGCGGGTAACCTATGAACTGGAGGCACTGGTGATTGACTGGCTGCTGGAAACGACGGTCTCTGCGGTTTCCCGCAAACTTGGGCTCAGCTGGACGGCCGTGGACGGGATCATGCAGCGGGCGGTAGAGCGCGGGCAGTCCCGGAAAAAGAAAGAGACCGTCAAGGATATTGGCGTGGACGAGACCTCCATTAAACGGGGGCACAATTACATCACGGTGGTCATTGACGCAAAGAAGGGGGTGGTGGAGTATGTGGGAGAAGGGCGCAAGAGAGAGTCCCTGGGAGCGTATTACAAGGGGCTTAGCCCCGAGCAGCGAAACGGAATTGAAAGTATCCGCATGGACATGTGGCCGGCGTATATTGGCGAGACGGACGACTGGTTTCCGAATGCAAAAGAGATCACCGCCTTTGACAAGTTTCACGTTGTGAAGTACATCGGGGAAGGGGTGGACACGGTTCGCAAACAGGAGCACCGGGCATTGAAGAAGGAAGGGCGGGAGGATCTGACCGGAACCAAGTATATCTGGCTGACCAATGAGGAGAATCTGTCAGACAAGCAGCGGGAACGGTTCGAGTCCCTGCGGGACCGCCAACTGGAAACGGGCAGAGCATGGGCAATCAAAGAAACCGCGAAACACCTGTGGAACTACTCGGATCGCGACTATGCCCGCAAGGAATGGGAACTCTGGCTGGAATGGGTCAGAGAGTCTGGACTGGAACCCATGATCAAGGCCGCCGATACGATCCGAAAACATCTGTGGGGAATCATCAATGCTATCCTGCTGCGGGTAACCAACGGTCCCTCCGAAGGCATGAATAGCCGAATCAAAATGATCAAAGTCCGAGCACGGGGATTCCGAAATACACAGCGATTCATCAACGCCATTTACTTCTATCTCGGAGGTCTGAATCTGTATCCCTGAAGCGTCCAAAAACAACCCCCTCCACTAAAAGTAATGAAGAGCCTTCGGACGGACACTATCTATGTGGTGGCAGCATACACCAGCCAGACCTGTAGTCTGTGCGGACATGTAGACAGGAACAGCCGGGTCACATTGCGCAAGTTTGTGTGCCTGGGTTGTGGCTATGAAGAACACGCGGATCTGAATGTGGCCGCGAACACCTTGCGGGCCCCAGGGCATGGGGCATCTGGATGTGCGAGGGGCGATCCCATTCGGGACCCCGATGACCCGTCAAGTGTACGTATACCGGTTCCATCTTGAGATGGGCCCTCACGTATATAGTGTCTGTCCGAAAACACGGGATATATGGGTTTGCGCTGGTTCCTGTGCGCATTTTTGGGGATATTTCTTTTCTAAAGAAGTCCACTTTTTGGGGGATATGATCGTATAAGCCCTGAAACCCGTTCATCTTTTTCCTTTTGCTGAGATGAGAAAAGTCATTGAACCTCAACTTGAGATTGGATGGAAGCCTCTGGAAGAGATCACGCTGCCCCTTCACAATCGGGATGATTTCTATCTGTGCATGACGGCCATTTTGCATCTTTACCATGATGTTTTGCTGCGTGCGCGTCTGTTTTCCCGGTTGGCGGAGATTTTTCCTGCGGGGGTTCGGACGGATCGGGGGCGTCCGGGGATGTTTGCATGGCGCATCTTCGTGCTGGGGGTGCTGAAGCAGGTTCTTCGGTGCGACTATCAGAGACTGGCCATGCTGGCCACGGAAGTGCAGGTTTTGCGACAGATTCTGTTCCATTCCGAATTTGACGATACGGTCTACTGTCCGCAGACCTTGCAGGACAATCTTTCTCTTCTGACCTCCGAGATTCTGGCAGAATTCATTCAAATGGTGGCAGAGTGCGGACAGAAGGTGGCGGGAAAGCAGGAGGGGGAGGTGTTGCAGGGGCGGTGCGATTCCAAGGTGTGCAAGACCAATGTGGAGTTTCCCTCTGATCTGCGCCTTCTTCGGGATTCTGTCTGCGGGGGACTTCGGGAATGTGCCAAAACCGCGGATGCGCTGGATGTACCGGGCTGGCAGCAGATACAGCATCTGATGAAGACGGTAGAGAAGGCCCACAAGCCGGTATGTATCGCCAGGAAATACAAATCCCGTCCGGGCAAGGTTCGCTATTTCTTGCGTCTGTGTCGGAAGCGGGGCAGAAAAGTAGTGGACTTTCTGCGGAACCTGCATGACAGGAAAACAGAGCTGGAGCGGAAACAGGCAACGGGTTCGCTCACCAAGGCGGAAGAGAAGATGCTGCACACCGTGCTCCGTGCGATGCAGCGCATCTATTCTTTTCTGGGGTATATGGCGGTATTGCACGATCAGGTGCGTCGTCGGGTCTTGCATGGAGAGAAGATTCCGCATCGTGAGAAGATATTTTCGATCACCAAGCCGTTTACCCGCTGGATCGTGAAAGGGAAAGAAGGGGTGCTGTGCGAGTTGGGGGTTCCGGTGGCGATTATAGAAGATCAGTACCCGTTTATTCTGGGGCATGAGATTCTGTGGACGGGGACGGACAAGGATGTGGCGGTCTCGCTCACGGGGAGCGTGCAGGAGCAGTTTCCTTCCCTGCGTGAATGTTCGTATGATCGGGGTTTTTACAGTCCGGAGGTTCGGGAGAAGTTGGATGAGATGCTGGATGTGAATGCGATGCCGAAGAAAGGGAGGATGACGAAGGAAGAGCAGGAGCGGCAAAGCGATCCTGCCTTCCAGCGCGCAAGGAAACGCCATCCGGGCGTGGAATCCGCGCTGAACAACCTGGATCATCGGGGCTGGAATCTGGTGCGGGAAACAAGCCGGGAAGGCTTTGCCCGAGTCGTAGCGACCGCTATTCTGGCCGCCAATGTCCACCGACTGGGGAGGCTGCTCCGGGAACAGGAGATCATCAAGAAAGCGAAACGACGACGAAAGCTCGCCGCATAGGCGTGCATCCCCCCTTTCTTGCGGATTGACGAGGTGCCAAATTCAGGTGAATGCCAGAGGTACGTCCGATTCCTGCGAAGGAGGCACAAATGTACACCAATTCCCCCAAAATCCGCCCTCAAAACGGGAAGAATCTCCCCACTCCAGTCCATTTTGCGTCCAATATGACAGGAGATCTGCCCCGCCCCTGTTGCCAGTTCCCGAAAATCGGCAATTTTCGGATGGACACTATATAAGCCCCTTGCCCCCTCTCCTCGAAGGAAGTGCTCATTTGCCACACCACATAGGAGAGCGTGATCTCCGCATTGCGGACCGACGAGAAGTCTTTCCTCTTGATCCCGTGCCGTATATCCTCCAGAATATCATGAAGGGAAGGCAGAACATGTTTTTCTGCTTCGCGCATCAGCTCCGTCTGCCCCATCCCCCCCGTTCATGAAATCTACTCCAGTCAACAGTGTCAAATTCTAATTTCGCGTCTTCCCCGTAAGGACATAGAACTTTCTCCACCCACACGACTGCGTTCCTGAACCTTTCCCCTCCCCGCACAATAACGTGGGCCGGATCTTCTTTCTGGAGCATTTCCCCCTGTTCCAGGGGAATCAGGACATGAAGATGATTATACCCTTCGCTGGCTACCTTCTTCACATCAATAATCCGGGGCAGAAAGTGATGAGCCACCCCTTTTTCTTCACAGATGGCATCGAATTTCTCCTGTGCCAGTACCCGAATCGCGGACTCGTCCATATATGGATCGGTTACATAGGGATACAGGTAGACACAGAGTTCCTCAAAAGATTTTGTCTTTTGCCATGGGACTGCTGCCTGCTCCCGTGTGAGCTGATGAAGGTAGTCGAGCACATCTTTTCTGTCTTCTTCGTTCATGGGCTTGTATAAACTGGTGAATGTAATACAATATAATACAATTGAGTTTTGGCAGGTTCCCCGAAGCGGGAACATTTTCAGAAATGTGCTGTTTGGAATTCTTGGAGATGAAAAGACCCCATAACAATGAAAGAGCAATCAAAAGCAGAGAGGAGTAGCGGAACGAAATTGCATGTTGTCCCCATGGAACGGGCAGGAGCAGAGAGGGAACGTACCGAGGAATCGACTCCTTTTGAGTGGATGGGACCACTCAAAAACATCCGCAGGATTGTCGGCATATTCCAGGAACGAATTGATGACTATGCGACTTGACAGGTGGAGGGACTGTACAGGTTTGATCATCCATCATGGTTCCGAAAATCCATGGCAAACCCGGGATGGGGCGCGGAACAGATTCACTCCGCCGCACAAGCAGTCAAAACCAGTGTTCACATGATGCAGGAACACATGCGGCATGCCCTAGAAGAGTACAACCAGTGTGCCATTTCTGAAAGCGCACTATACCACTTGAATGTAGAGAAGAAGTGGGAGGAAGCACAGGTACTGGGGGCAATCTGTGCCCGTCATGTGTATGACCTGGAGGGAGCGTTGATTCGTAAAGAGAACATCATGAATGATTTCCGGAAGGCATGTGACAGAGCTTCCATGACAGAACAGACACAGTCCATGCGAAAAGAAGCATGTGGGCTGGAACGGTAAGGAGGGGAACTTCCCCTGCCCCAGAAAAGTATAAGCAAGTGAAGAGGTCATCTTATCCGTGTCCGGCCAAGGGGCAGGAGGGAAATTAAACAAAGGCAGACTCCTGCCCTATGCCAGACACCCCAAATCAGCAGGATTGTTATGGCAATGACAGGGAATCACAGATCTTTCTTCTTTCCCATCCCCTTTGGGATTGCAGACAGGACTGGGGAATACTCCCGCACTGTATTTTCTCCGAACCACGCCGAGGCGGGAAATGTCGTTCTAGTCCGTCCAGAACCGGGAGAAGAAGCACCCACCTGGGGGAGACTGGTTTCTCTGGTGGATGCCGGACAGCAGGAATGGACTTGGGAGGAAGTAACTCCAGAAGAAATCTGTCAGTATATTCAGGATTTTATTCTGGAAAACGATCCAGCACGCCCGGCACTGGAAAGTCTCCAGCCAGCAATCGCAGGTGATAATAGTCCTGTTAGTTTGTGATACCTGAACAAGAATATCAGGCGAAAAGCAACCAAAACCTGCCTTCAAGATGTTCTCAGTGTAAGCTCAGAACGGAGGGGCATCCGGGGAGGTATCTGGGGAAGGGTAACTATTGAGAGTCCTTTTTCAAGAGGAGCAGAACAGCACTGCTTCTGCTCGTTTGGGACGGTCCGTCTTCTCCGGGAACTTGCCCAGCCAAGTACATTCAGGATCACCCTTTTGACACGGGAACATAACAGGCTCGTATAAAGCCATCCAGAAAGTGTCCCCTTCCCTGTGAATAAGCCCTCTTTGTTCTCCCCCCGATATTAAAGGGAGTTATCCAGCAAAATCCGCAAGTGTGGGAACAGACTGTGCCCCGAAGGGTAGTCTTATTTTTGACTGATTACGACAGGAAATGAGCGGGATACAAGGACTTGATGATCGGGGAGCCACCGACTACTTCCACGGGCGGAAACCAATCCTGAAAAGATTCGAAGACTTGCTGGACAAGTCCAGGGAGACCAGTGGGGGAACCATCTTCCTCGTGCAAGGCCCGCCGGGGATCGGCAAAACAGCACTTCTGGCCGAATGCTGGGAGAAGGCGGCGGAGGCTGGATGGCACGTCGCAGAGATTGACCCGGAAGACTTGTGGGATGCAGACAAGCTGCAGGAAACGCTTGGTCTCCCGCCAGAAAAAAGAACCGTGTCGCACACCGTGGAAGGAGGGGGGACGCTGGATTTAAACCTGGTCAAGGGAGGAGCAAAACGCAGAAAAACATACGTGGTTGATACATACAGGGCTACCCCTCTGGGGCTGATAAAAAAAGCGGGTGGACCACTCCTCTTGATTCTGGACGAGGCCCAGCATTTGGGAGAAGACGGTGGTCCGCCAGAAGAGCACCGCAAGCCTGTCCGCACTCTTCTGAAAAAGATTCACAATGGCGGGATCGGTAAGCCCGTCATCCTGCTGGCGGGCGGGTTGGGGAGGACCCATGCCGCATTCAGAGCACTGGGGATATCCCGAATGAAAGAGAACAGTAAATTCGATATGGAACTATTGGAGAAGGAGGAAGAGCGGTTGATCATCCGGGACTGGCTCAAGAAAGCGGGGGAAGCGACAGGAGATGTCACACACTGGATAGACACGATCACCACAGAGACATACCAGTGGCCCAGGCATGTTGATTCCTACGCACGGAATGCCGCCCGTCTAATCAAGGACAACCATGGGCAGATGACGGAGGACCTGTTGCGTTCCGTCATGGAAGAAGGACGGGCAAATCGGATGGAATACTATAAAGGCCGACTGGATGGGGTGGACAACGATGACATCCTCCGCTTGGTGAAGATATTTCGTAATGCGCAGGAACATGTCCCCCAAAAAGAGCTTTTGGAGAAATTGGGCGAAGCCGTGTTTTCACAAGTGGTCAGTCAAGGCGTTCTCTACCGTAAAAATGGCTTCTACACGATCCCCATCCCGTCCCTGCACAAGTACCTGACGGAACGCGCTGCGCATATCCGTGAGGTGGAAGCACGCCGCAGACGAGATCGTATGGACAGTGATCGGGACACAGACATGGGGATGGAAAGATAATACTCTCTCCCGGTTCCCGCCTTGCGGATTTTGCGGGAAAATTCCCAAAAGAAAAGGAATTACCCAGAAGAGTCCACAATACCCAAATCTGGGAAAGGAAACCTGATCAGGATACTCCACAGAGCAGAGACACTTCCGGCAAGAATCAAGACACAGATATGAGCCTGGAGTGGCAGGTGCTGTGTGTGCACGCCAGTCGGGAATGGGGCTGATTGGGAACACCGGCATCTGTTTTGCGTCCAAGCTTGGATGATCTCCAAGTTTTTTCGCCATGCTTCACCCCGAACCTCCCAGAAAAGATACAGTGCCACCGCCCGATCCTGAGATTGCAGATGATCGCGGGGAGACAAAGTATTTCCATGGTCGGGAGAAGGAGGTGGGGTGCTTCCTGAGGAAATTGTCCGAATCAAAGGACCGGAAAATCGGGACAATCTTTCTTGTTCAGGGGCCTCCTGGCGTGGGCAAAACCGCTCTGCTGGCGGAGTGCAGGAAGCGGGCAGAACAGGAGGGCTGGAGTACTGCCGATATCCGGCCCGGGGCACTCTGGGACAATATGATCCTGCGGGAATGCTTGGGAATAGCCAGAAAAAGGTTGAAGAACCTTACGGTTGGGGCAAGTGTCAATGGAGTGGGACTAGAGGTTGGGCCGGGTTTTGACGAGAATGCGTCTACTCCAATCCAGATACTTCAGAGCAAGAAAGCCCCCTTGCTGCTCGTACTTGATGAGGCGCAACGGCTTGGGGATACCAGACTGATTCCTGATGAAAAGCGGGAAGCGGTAACCTCAATTCTTGAGTATATCCACAACGGGAAGATGGACAGACCTCTGGTACTGCTGGCCGGCGGGCTGGGGAATACACTCTCCTCCTTCCATTCCCTGCATATATCCCGATTCAAGAATAATTGTTATTTCGAGATGGAGGCATTAACGAAGGACAAGGAGCAGGCCGTGATCCGGGACTGGCTGGTAGAGGCAGGAAGGGCAAAAGGAGATATCGCTGAATGGGCAGATGCCATCTCCAGGGAGACATATGGATGGGGACACCATATCATCTCCTATATCCAGCCTGCTCTGGATTATTTGGACGGGAATGACAGAAAGATGACTAGGGAGGGGCTGGCATCTGTCCTGGAGAAGGGCCGCGAAAACCGCAGACAATACCATGAAGATCGTCTGAGTGGCTTCACTGCAAAAGAGTGCCGGAGCCTTGCCAGGATCCTGGCAGAGAGCTCTGAGGAGGGCTGCGTAGAGCAGGAAGAGGTTGTAGAACAGCTGGACAGAGAGTATGGGGTGGGGAAAGGAGAAGAAATCCTCTTCCGGGCACTGCCTAAGGGCATCTTTTACCTTAACAAGAAACTGCGATGTTATTCCGTCCCCATCCCGTCCATGCGGGATTTTATAGTAAAGAATTTCCCCCCGAAAGAGATTTCGGAACAACAGCCGGAGTCCAAAAACCGGTCTGTGCCGGAATAGTTTTCAGAGGCGGATCCCGAGAAGGAGGGGTCCCAGAGGGAACCGGAAAATAGACAGCCCTCCCGGAAAAAGAGGAGGGAAAAGAATCCATGACAGCTGATGTCAAGCCATTACTGCAGGAGGAGTATGGTGCCATTTTCTCAGAATTGAGATTGCCGACAAGATTTATATCCTTCACCGATTATGTCCATTGCAAAGAACCTGAACATTCTTCTTCTTCAGATACGCAAGCCGGATGATCCGATGCGTATTGGCGAGGTGGCTGCATTTGCAGAATCCATGGATACCCCGCCTGAACGAATTACCACGCGTGATTTGATTCACAACCCGCCTTCCCCGGAAATTCTGCGCAATGCAGATCTGGTATTGATCGGAGGTGCCGGAGATTACTCGGTTCCAAAAGGTGGAGCATGGCTTGAGCGGGCACTGGATGACATGCGATCACTCTACACAAAACGCAAGCCTGTATTCGCGTCATGCTGGGGGTTTCAGGCAGTAGCTGCGGCTCTGGGAGGCTCTGTAGCCACCGACTCCAGATTTGCTGAACTGGGAACCCTAAAACTCTCACTGACCAAAGAAGGAAAGGATGATCCTGTCTTCAGAAATTTGGGATCCAGATTCCTGGCACATGTTGGGCACCAGGATACCGTGATTCAACTTCCTGAAAATGCCGTTCTGCTGGCAAGCAGTGATCGCGGTGTAAACCATGCATTCCGCATGCCAGATGCGCCCATCTACTGCACCCAGTTCCATCCAGAGCTTAACCGGCATATAATGATCCAGAGATTGAATACCTACCCGGAGTACACAGAACTTATCCTTGGCATACCTTTGGAAGAATTGACCAAAAATCTCAGGGAAACTCCAGAGGCAAATCGCCTCATCCGAGAATTTATTCACCATGTATTCAGAGGCTGACCAAGCCTCTTCTCTTGACCGCCGCTCGCTTTTGATACCCTGCAAAGAGGGCCCGAAGAGATCCTGCCACAATAACGATCATTGCCGGATCCCGCCTGGCAAAATCAGGTCAGAATCCCGGCAATCAGAAACGCACAGAAAGATATGCCTGCCACTAGGGCAGAATATGGCAACTGGGTGTTCACATGGTCTACATGATCACATGCAGAGGCCATGGAAGATATAATAGATGTGTCCGACAATGGAGACGCATGATCTCCATACACCCCTCCCGACAAGACAGCACCAAGCATCAGTGCCTCGGAAATGCCTAATCCCTCTGCAAGCGGCAATGCCAGGGGAATCAGAATGGCAAATGTAGTCCATGAAGATCCAAGCGTGAAGGATACTGCGCATCCGATAACGAAAACCAGGGCGGGAAGCCACCATGTCCAGACATTTTCCCCCAGAATCGAAACGATATAGGGACCCATTTCCAGATCACGGGAAACTTGGCCAAGTGCAAAGGCCAGAGCCAGAAGTGCGACTACGCCAACCAGACCTGAGGCTCCCTTGATTACATAATCTGCAGTTTTCGCAGGAGGTAGCAGCAGCTCTCCCTGCCTAGGTATCATGTAAACAATCAGAGCGACGAACACTGCAGCCCCTACGGCCCACAGTACTGCCGTAGATCCGCTTCCCTCCATCAGATTGCCTTCGCCTGTTATATACAGACTGATAAAGATCATCCCGATCATGACGAAGACAGGAATCAGGAAATCATACACCCGCCCTGCTCCCGGCTTGATCGGCTCCAGTCCAGCTACCTCATCGGCAATCATTGGGCTGGATCCTTCCCGAATCAATTTTCCAGTTGTCGCTGCCCGATGCTCTGCTCTGCGCATGGCCCCAAACCCCCATCCGGTCAGAGCAAGGAACAGTGCAAACAGAATAGCCAGAATGGAAAAGAAATTATACGGAAGCGCACTGATCAGAGTCCCTACCGCGTTTGTTTCTTGCCCCTGCACAAGCAGCAGGCCGAGTACGAATGCTCCCCAGCCGTTGAGGGGAATTGCCATACATACAGGGGCACTGGTTGCATCACAGTAGTACGCCAGTTTTT
Organism: Rhodothermales bacterium; assembly: GCA_965203305.1. Lineage (GTDB taxonomy): Bacteria > Bacteroidota > Rhodothermia > Rhodothermales > Bin80 > Bin80. Next base: position 2,567,959 of record OZ241874.1, read on the forward strand.
CCCGTGGCAACTTCAGACGATCAAAAAACGGACGACTGAGAGTGCCAACGATCAGGGATGTGATGCTTGACTCCACAAAGACCAGCAGCCCAGTAAACCAGGCGAGCAGTTCCACGCCTCTCCGTGTCTTTGCGATTCCCGCCTTCTGGACGGCCTGTACGAAAGCAGCTACTCCACCCGATACCTGAACCAGTGCGATCAACCCTCCAACCAGAAGGCTGAACAGCAGAATTTTAGTGTTTGACGGTTCCGCGAATACCCCCACAATCACATCCGCCATCTGGCCCAGTCCTGCAACTGGATTCCCTCCAGCCAGAATAGTGGTCCCGACCCAGATCCCTGCCACAAGAGAGAGAAATACCTGCCGTGTCCAGAGTGCCAAGCCTATGGCAATCAAGGGAGGTAGCAGAACCACCCAATCCATCTGTCAGATTACTTCCACTTGATATTGCAACCCATAGACGGACGCTGGGGCATGGTGACGACTCCAAGTTCCAGCAGCTCATCCACTGCCTGCAGAAACTCTTTGCCTGTTGCCTGACCAGCCCCCGGACGAGTTTCATCAAACCGCCCCCGGTAGGCCAGTCGGAGTTTTGCATCGTACAGAAAGAAGTCAGGGGTACACTCTGCGCCGTATGCCCTGGCAACAGACTGGGACTCATCATACAGATACGGGAAGGGATACTTCCGGTCCGCTGCTCGTTTGCCCATTGCCTCAAATGAATCATCTGGATACTGTATTGCATCATTACTGCTGATCCCAACAAGGTTTACCCCCTTCTCCTTGCAGACCTGCGCAACATTGACCAGTGCCTCCTCAATATGGATTACAAATGGACAATGGTTGCACATGAAGACAACAGCAAGTGGAGCACCATCAGAAATCTCGTCCAGACTCAGTGTGCCGTTGCCTCCAGATTGAGGGTTGCTGACCGGCAGATCAAATGCGGGAGCTTCCGACCCCAGTTCAGTCATTTTCGAGTAGACCAGTGCCATGAGTTTTATTCCGTGCTATATTTCCTGATGCGAGCTACGAATGAATTATTCCAAGATGGTACTCTGGTGCAACCTTAATGTTTGCCCTCACTCCCTCCGAGCATATGCCGAAAAAGAATGCTGAGAAGAGAGATGAGAGCTATGCAGCTGGAATATGGGGATCACAAACCCAACAACGATTCCCAAAATGCCATGTCCACCTGGAAAGGCAGAAGTTCTGTCAGATCAGGAAGCAGCCAGTTTCCTCTGTCTGGGCTGTGCCAGAGATAAATGCAGTAGGGTGAACAGAAGATCCGGATGCATTCACTGCGAACCGTGGATTCACTTCCCCGGTTTTCCACGCACCCAGACCCTCTCGTGCCAGGCGACGCAGCCCAGAACAAGCCATGAGACCATCAGATACTCCCCCACAAATCAAAGCACCCCGATACGCTGCCGTACCGGGGTGCTTCTGCCAAACTCCTGAACAGCCTTTCTGGCTATTTCTTTACTTCACCAGCGTCATCCGTCCGGTCTTCACATGCCTATGTTCTGCTCCGGTCGCAATCAGCCGATACAGGTAGGTTCCGCTTGCCAGACTGCTCGCATTGAGTTCCACGCTCCGGTTCGCCCCTGCCTCAAAGTCCTGCGCTGGCAGCGTGATCACCTTCCGTCCCAGCATGTCTACAATCTGGATCTGCACCCGTGCATTCTCTGGCAGGTCAAACTGGATTCTTGTGCCCGGATTGAACGGATTCGGATAGTTGCCATGCAGCGCAAACTCCGTCGGAAGCTCTGTACTCTCCTCCACCCCGGTCACCGTCTGTACCGGGACGATCTCTCCATTCCTGTCCACTCCCAGGATCGTCAGATCATTCCGCATCCCGGACAGGTTCAGCACCAGCGTCTGCCCTCCATACCCATACAGGTCCAGTTCGTAGAACTCCTCTAAACGCAAGTTCGCCATGATTCTTTAAAAATCCGGTTTTCGCGGAAATTCTTCTCCATTTTGCCTTAATAATTCCACTTATTTGCCTGTTTTGGTTTCATTACTTTCGTATTTGCCCCGTTTTCCCTTATTTATTACGGGTTTGCTCTCCAGAACCCCGTTGTAGTATACCGTATTTTTTTCCGGGAACCTCCCCCCGGATATGCGGTTTAAATTTGGGATCAACCACCACGGCATGTTCCTCTTCCGAGCCCCCTACCGCCTCAAGACAGGAGAGAAAGGATTCCGATTCTATCTGTCCTACTGCAAACGGGTCAACGGCATCCCCAAACGAAAAACGCTGTTTTGCCTCGGCAAAGATGTGGATCTGTCCGAGGAAGAGATCCAAGCCTTTGGGGCTCATGTGAAGGCGCACATGGACGGAGCACCTCGGCTGGACTTTGCGGAACAGCGTCCGTTCTTTCGGGATCTGGTTCAGCAGATTGCGCAAAACCTGGTGGAGCGTGGCTGTGAGGTGGGAACCCCCCGCACGCCGGCAGAGCGTGTGGTGAGTTTTCTTCGGCTTTCGCATCCCGGTTCCGGCACGGTTGGGGGCGAGCGTCTGCTCCTGTCCCTGTTTCATCGGGTTGGCTTTGATTGCTTGTTGCTGGATTTGGGATGTACCGAAGAGCAGGTGAAGCTGATCTATGTGATGGTCATTGGCAAGATGCTGAGTCCGGGCAGCGAGCGGCACACCCATGACTGGCTCACCTCCACCTCTGCCATTCTGGAGCTTCTGCATCTTCCTGTACCGAGTCTGAACACCCTGTACCGGACGGTGGATCTGCTGAACCGGCACCGGGACGAGATTCTCTCGTGGCTCTATGAGAGGGCACAGTCCACGCTTCCTTTCGGGGGAAAGATCATTCTGTATGATCTGACCAACACGCCGTATTACGGGAAGGAGAAGGGACAATACCTGCGGCACGGGCGGAGCAAGAACAAGCGGAGTGATCTTCGGCAAACGTCTCTTTCGGTGTCCATGAGCGGGAACGGGATGCCCTGCGGGATGGAGATTCTGCCGGGGAATGTGAGCGAGCCTGGCACCTTGGCTGGTGTTCTGGAGAAGCTGGGGGACGAGGATTCGACTTTGGTCATGGATGCCGGGATCTGCACGGATGGGAATGTGGCTCTCATGCAGGAGAAGGGCTTTGACTGGGTCGGCATAGAGCGCAGCAGCACGCCGCCTGTTCCCACGGGACCTGCGGATGCCCGGTTTGAGACGGGGGGCGGAAGGCAGATCAAGGCGTGGGAGCTGTCCGAAGAGAATGGCGAACGACGCGTGTACATTTACAGTGAGGCGAAGGCAAAGACGGAGTTGCAGATCAAGCAGCGGCGGTGTGAGGCGTATGAGAAGGCACTGGACAAATTGCGGGAGGGACTGTCCAAACCCGGGTGTGTCAAGAAATTTGCTCCGGTGCAGAGACGGGTGACGCGTCTGGAACGCGACCACCCGCACGTGGCATATCTCTACGATGTGGAGGTGATTCGCAACGAAGAGACCGACTATGCGGACACGATTCGGGTAACCCGTCTTCCGGCGCATGCGTCGTGGATGCGGGCCTGTGGCGGGTATGTGATCCGCACCAGTCATCTGGACTGGTCCCTCCGGGAGGTGGCCCAGACCTACTGGCGACAGTATGAGGTGGAGCATGTCTTTCGCTCCATGAAATCCGAGTTTGGACTGGGGCCCATTTATCACAGCAAGGACGAGCGGATTGAGGGGCATCTGTTTCTTGCGCTGCTGGGGGTCTGCTTTGCACAGATGATCCGAATCCCGCTCAAGGCCTAGGGCATCTCGTCCAGCTGGAGTACGATTCGGAAGCACCTCAACAAGATTCAGCGCATCATCACCAAATTCCACCAACTCCTACAGCGGTACCTGATCACACGGATGGATCAGGATCTGACCCCGTTCGTGCAGCAGATCTTTCGGATTCTGGGGATCCTGTATGATCCCGAGAAGACGAAGGGAGAGGAGCGGGGGCGGGATGGTCCCGAAGAAAAATCACCAGCGAAAGAATGTACGCTGCTTCCCGAAGAGGAAAAGCCTCCTGATTCATGAAACAGGCAGGATTCTTGCCGAGAAAAAAACAGCACTCCGCAGGGAGCGGGGAGTGCTATGCCCATCCGCCATTCGCCAGGCAGACTCTCGGCGTACTTTGCCGGAAAAACGGCACAGAACGAAGAGAACAGCCACCATGATCTGACCTGCGAAGTTGATGGAACCTGTGGACTACGAAAAAATCATCCCAAAAAAGGGAACAGGGGAGCTGTGTCCGATTGTTGAACTATGCTGTGGCAAACTAGCGCAAAGCTCCGTCTGTGGACTTCACCTGCATGACCTGCACCGACGGATCCAGCGAGACATATCTCCGCGTTGCTTCATCCAGCATCAGGTTCCCTGCCAGGGTGCTCACCGGCATCATGGGATCGGTCGGGTCCATCACCTGCACCCGCGCTGCTCCGAGATCTGCCGATCCATGTACCAGTCGTACCTCTGCCTTGGTGGCCACCGACGAGGTCATCCGCATGTCCAGCACCTTCAGCTTCGGTTCTGCCAGACTCCCGTGCGCAATCACCACCGTATTCGTGTTCGGATTCAGGGACAGGGTACTCGTGATCGCCTGCTCTGCTGGCACTCCCGCCGCCTGGATCTTCAGCACATGACTGCCGGCTCCCACCGGACGATAGGCCGTGGCACTGCGGAACTGCATTCCACTGCTAATTCGGATGTCCCCCAGATGCAGGTCTATCGGGCTTGTCAGTGGCAAGTTATGGATGAACTGCAGGTTCGCCCGTCCTCCGCTCAGATCGGCCTGGTCAATCGGATTCTCAATCCCGTTCGCCGCAACCCCGAAGATCGCACAGCTCCCTAGGCCAATCCCTTCCTGCGTCAGGTGCACCACTCCGTTCAGATAGCCGTTCACGGCAAACGATTCTGCATCTGCCTGGGCAGGAACCCGTCCCGCCAGCTGTGCCTTCTCTTCCCACTCACAATCCCACTGCACAATCCGGAGTCCGCTGGCATCTGCCACATTCCGCAGTCCTGCTGCCGCCAGCCGGATGTTCGTATTCGTGGGCAGCGACTCCGTCCCCAGATCCACCTTCCAGAACAGATCCGCATGCACATCCAGGGTCAGGCTGCCACCCGCCGTCGGAACCGTGAGGTTCTCCCATTTTGGCATGTCTCCCTCTGAGAGCATGACTGGCGATACGGTCACGGCGGTCGTGTCATTCAGATCGGAAGGCAGCTGCAGGATGAGCGGACGGTAGTACGACAGGGTATCCTGATCCGTTTTATGGTCCATTCCCACCGGGAACAGATACCCCCCGCTCTTGAAGCCGTCTCCTGCCGTCCCCTGCAGCAGGTGCCGAGCGACCGGACCACCGATATACGACTGCCGGGAGCCACGCAGAATCGTGGCCTTGCATTCCTCGTCACTGTCTGCCCCGCACTTGCTCCCTTCCTGCGCCGTACTCCGCCCGCGGAGCTCCTGCTCCACCTGCACATTCTGCACGGTCCACATAAACATGCTGTCCATTGGCATGCTGTGAATCTTCCCCTGCCGGAGCGTCAGTGTGGCTGCCTTCTGCTGCATGACATGGCTTTTGAGCAGCAGTCCCTTTGCGTTATTCACCGTGACACTGTGCAGGGCTGTCGTATCCCCGGTCATCACCTCCTGCGCCTCCTTGCCTGTGAACTCCACCGTCGCGTTCAGATCTCCCTTCTTTGCAAAGTGGAAGCCCCCGTGCACCATCAGTACGGGCATTCCGTCTGTCACATAGCGCGACGCATCCGCTGCCACCATGAAGTCCCCCATCACCGTTTTCGTTGCCCCGGAATGCAGGCGCACCCCCGCGACATCCTCCATCACCGTCCCCTTCGTTTGCATAAAGTCTCCGTGAATCAGGATAGACCGCTTTGCCGCAAGGTTATAGCGGGAATTCAGCCCGCCGGTCCCGCTGATCGTGAGGTCCCCCATGAACTCTGTCGTTTCCGCGCGTGGCCAGATCGTGGCCGAGCTCAGAGCGACATCCTTGGTGATCACTGCCTTCTTGCTGCCGTCTGTGATTTCTACCGATCCCTTCATGGCGGACAGGCTGTCCACGGTAAGCATCTTGCCGTCCCCTGTGGCACTCTTCAGGTAGAGCGTCCCGTCCCAGTTCCCGGTGCCCGGGGTCATCGTGCCGTCAAAGACGACAGTCTGCAGCATCTTGCTGTCGGCACTTGCATCAATGGTGGTCTGCTTGCTTCCCTTCGGCACTTTGATCATGTCCGCGGTCAGGCTTCCCGTCAGGGTCAGCAGTACATCTGGACGACTGTCTCCCTGCACGCTGTTTCGCTTGTTTGTGTCTTCCGGGCCCAGCATCAGGGTCCCGTCTCCCAGATTGATCATGGCATCTTTTGCAATGCTCGCCTGGGCGGTATTGCTGGCATACTTGCCCTGCTGCACCCGTCCCAGCACATGCAGGTCCCCGCCCCCGGTCATGAGCTTGCTCTTGCCATTCACGCTCACCTTCCCGTGCACCACGACATCCTGTCCCTCCGTATGCAGTTCCCCTGCTGCGACGACTACACTGTAATTGTCTACCTTCGTGGCATCGGCATCCGTGCGATGCAGCGTAGAGGTCCCCACGGTCAGCATCCCGTCCACCATCAGCTTCCCTTTGGTGATCATCAGTTTGCCCATAATCGAGCGGTCTCCGCTCGTGGTGATCTCGGCACTGGCATGATTCACGATCACATCCCGCGGGTCAAACCATTCCAGCGCATCGGTCACTGTGCGCTTGCCCGGCGTGATATAGGTCAGAATATACCGGTCATTGATGTTGGCCGTTTTTGCCTTGTCCGTGGAGATGCTCCCCGGATCATTGGCATCCTTTTCCAGCATCCCGTTCTGGACGGTGATATGGTCCGTCACATGCAGGGTGGAGTCCGCTGTGCTCTCCACATCCACCAGCGACAGCGTGCCACTGCATAACTCCAGCATCTTCGTCTTTACCATCTCATCCAGACGCAGGATGCCCCGATCCCCGACATCAACGGACAGAACCTCCATGGTCGTGGCCAAAGCCGCCTTCTTCACCAGATCGGTGGCCCGGCTCCCGTAAGTCAGCCATTTGATTGTGGAGCTCGCGTCCAGCTCCCCATCCAGCTCTCCCTGCAGGAGCAGGGACTCGGTCACCTTCACCTCCTTTGCCATCAGTTCTGCGCGGGGCCCAACATGTAGCGTTTTCACCGTCAGCGGCCCTTTCCCCGGTTCCACCCGCAAATCCCCAAGCGTCACCAATGCGTCCAGCGTGAGCCCAAGAGTGGCATCTCCGATCACAACGCTCTCCGCAGCCTCCGTCAGCACGATCCGGTTCCCGAAGGTCAACGACGCATCGCTCGCCCTGCACATCCCTTGACTCATGGAGGTGGAAGCATGCTTCATCCCAATCGCCTTTCCCCGTGCCCCCAAGTCTCCGCCCACAAGCAGGTTGTGCGCCGTTCGGCGGGTAGCCCCACTGACCGTCTTTGCGTCCGAATCCAGATACACCCGCCCCTTGCCTCCAAAACTCACCGTATCCTCAATCACCAGGTTTCCTCCAACCGACGACACCAGAGGGAGATCCTCCTTGGCATCATCCTGGACCAGCGGGGCCATGAACAGCACCCGAGGCGCACATGAGGTCGTATTACCCGAATTTTCATCATCACCGGCGGGAGGTGCATCGTCATCCTTTGTCACTTCCGGAATGCTGCTGGAATACACATTCAGATCCCCTGCAATCGTCACGAGACCCGCAAACTGGACCCCGGGAACATGGTGGGCGTTTTCCTTTGTACGGCCCTTGATTCGCTCAATCGTGTATTCACAGGTATACGTCTCTCCCTCATCGGCCAGAGCCCCTGGAAACTGCCTTGGAAGATGGCCACGTCGGGCACTGGCATCGGTGATCTGCTCCCCAAGGGTTCCATCATTCGCTCCGAAGGTGGCTGTGTGATCGTAGGGGGTCCCCCCGTCCTGCATCGTCACATTTCCCCGGATCGTGGCTCTCTTCTCAAACAAAATCCGGGAATCGTTCCACTGCGCCACATCTCCGTCCACGATCACATCTTCCCGGAAAATGAGGTCCGTGGTCAACTTTCCGCTATGCGTGTTCGGATCATCAATTTCTTGAACATCGTTCTGAATCCCGCCGGTCACCGTGATGGGACCCACCTGCGTCAGCCCCAGCACGCACACATTGCCCATGGCAATCAGGTAGAGCCCTGCATTCAGTGTACCGCTCCCCTCAATGAAAAGGCAGTCAGCAACGGTGAGCCCCTGATACAGAGGCTTATATTGAACATGAGTAAGAAAGTCACCAGCCCCTGCCCGGCCTTCGTACTCATCATCATTGTTCAGGCTCGCAAGCGTGATCGGATGACGGGATCCCTTGGTCACATCTTCTATGGCACCATCCAGGACGAATATTTCCCCAAATTTACTGCCTTCCTTGAGTGTTCTGGATCCCATGTGGAAATAGAGATCCACATTATCCAGCCGCAGGGTCGCCCCGCGCTTGACAATCAGTTTGCCCCAGACGCGAAACACGCCCGTCTCCGTCCCCGCAGACTTGACCGTCAAATTTTCGGAGACGATCAGTCCCTCCAGGGTGACTGTCGTCTCATCTGCGGGAATCGTCAGTGTGCCAGCCACAGTGACTCGCTCGTCGGAGCCATCCTTGTCGGAGAAAAAATGAAGTCTGTGCGCCCGGCTCCCGGATAAAAGCGTAACATCCGCAAACTGCGCCGACACCTCCTCTTCCAATCGCACACTCCCGGCCGACGCAATCTGGAAATTGCCCGTGAACTCAATCTTTCCCTTCACCCTGGCAGCACTTCCCTTCACATAGGTCCCGAACGTAATCACCGCGGTCAGAGAAGAATTCGTGCCCGTAGGAGCAGCTAGCCGGACCGCCCCCCCTGCCCGGCGAACCCGAATCCGCCAGATGTCATCGTCATCGCTTTCTTGGTTCTGCTTGTTCGCAAACGCATACGCCAGCGTACACGGTTCAGCCTCGGTACATGCCGTCCCGGAACCATGGACTGGATCAATGTAGGTCTGTGCTAAAGTGTCGGGGATGGCCAGCAACAGGACCAGAAGGGAAAATACCCCCCCCCTATTTTTTGCAAGTGTTTCATAGGTTTATGTTGATTCATTTGATTTTGATGAAAAGTTTTGAACATGTGGTCAGACTACAGAAAAAACGTCTATCTTCTTGTTATACACACTAAACGGAGACTATGATCAATCCCTTCGGAAAATTTTTGCCGGGGTGCCCTCCCGTCATCTTTTTTGGAGGATGGTTTGCCTGTTGCTCAACAGGGATGAGCCACCGATAGAGTCTGCTCCGGGAACCAGTATAGCATACCCCGGCATACAAACCGCGAAACGGGGGACATCATTCAGAAAATCAGAGTTCTATCCCAGACCCAGTCAAAACTTGACGGTCCCCAGAATATCCCTATACCCGATCTGATATGCCTGCAAGCACTCTTAGTGTGATACTTCCTCGTCATGCGGGATTTTTGCAACAGGCTCCCTCCCGTACAAGAGTGCTGATCCTGTCTAGTTGTTGTTGCAGCCTCCCGTGCTGGCTGTGGAGATCTCAATCTCCAGACTGAGAAGTATGCGATGCCAGGACTTCACCAGATTCGCACAATGTGCTTCTGCCTCGTGGTCCATCCTCAGCTTTTCTGCATCTTCCACCCCCAGCCACCCTTCCAGTCTATCCCTTAACACAGTAAATGCGATGGACTCATTGGTGGCTTCAAGAACCTCAAGTGTCAGACTCCGAAAGGGAATCTGTCTTGATTCAGCCAGATCGTACTCTACATTCTGATTGAAAGCCGAGCGTGCCATCGTTCCCTCCTTTCCCCCAAACTCACGGTAGTGTACATGAATGACGGAGACAGACAGACCGCCATATACGAGTCGGGCACTGTACCTGCGCCGGTATCCACCACGCATCTCTGCACTTACCATCTCATTCCCAACTGCGGTACGGATTGTATCACAGACCGCGTAAGTCCTGGAGTCCATAATTGAATACTGTCTTCAGTCCTCTCAACCCGCCTGGGCCTGGACAGACAAGGATACAGGAGTGGAGTTCATCTCTCTGCTACATGAATTATTGTCAAACACAGTTGGCATCAGTCAGTGATAAAAGGCGGGCGAATCTCCATATTGCCCCGTATACCTAATGGAAACGTTCCGGGACAACTCTGCACACTGACCATGAAACCGTCACACATCTATGGCAGAGTCTGGAGGGGCAGTTATCAAAGAGTCCGTATCCAAACCACCATTTTTGAATCTTCCTCCACCCCACACGCCTTTGTAATTGCGTCATGTGCTCCACTCATGTTGACATCATAAATAAGGGGAGCAGAACCTGCCACGGGCAAAATAAATTCAAACGGAGTCTCAGCAGCCCAAATACTGCTCCGCACCTTTGGGGTAACAAAGTCAACCATTGCCACACCAGCAAAGTATTCTGCTCTCCATTGATCCTCCTGCCCGTCTACCTTGACCCTGATGTCTACCAAGTATTTTTGTGGAAACTTGTCCGGGTAAATCTTGAACGCTTCGCCGTTCAACTTGAAGGAGTCGTCCGCCTCCAGGAAGGCAGTGGCTACACTGTTCCTCCGCTCACAAAATGCAGACAGGGTTATAGGCGGACCATCTTCATCATTCTTGGGACGAGTTGGAGCTGACCTTGCAAAAAGACCACCCGTCGGAATTCCCCACTCATCCTCCTCGGTAAATGTCTGCCATCTCTCTGCCCTTCCACACGACGAAAACAGGACGGCAACGAGAAGCAGGGAAGCAAATCCTGCAATACACAGGTATTTTCATCATAGCCACGCATTTCCAGAGGACTCTGCGTCCGGGGATATGTCAGATTTTACAGTTCAGAAAGTCTGCCCTTTTCTTAACGATCATCAAATGTTTTAGCAATGGCTTTTTTGGCACCAGTCATATCAGAGTCGTAGATCAAATCTCCCCAGCCTCTTGTCGGGACAATGATCTTGAGCCTGGAGGCTTGTGCCCACCGCGCTCCTCCGCTTGCCTCCACAGGGCCGACATTACAGCCAGAGGTAGGTTCGTACGGAGAATACAGTTCCAGCATATCTGGACTGCCGTACTTTTCCGTCCATGAACCACTCCACTCTTCTTTGCGTCCATTGATGATCACTGCAAGAGAGTAGATCTGGAATGCATCGTCTTCAAGGGGAAATTTAAGTCTAGGGCCAAGTCCATACGCACTCTGCTCACCGCCCGCAAGATTTATCACATCTGCCTCGGACTGGATGATACTTGCAGAGCGAACAAAGGAATGACCGACCCTCAACCGCAATATTTGACCTTCGCCACTGACGGAGGATGTCCACGGGGAGAGTGCAACGAATCTTCCTGATGGATCCCCCCGGTCATCTTTTATCTCCTCCAACTTCCATTGAGATTTCGACTTCCCCATGTTTTCTGATTCAGATTGGCAACAAGCTGTTGTAATTGTTATTCCTAACGCGATGATGAACAGAAGACGAGTCATTCAACTCCATCAAAGAGCATGCATGCCTCGTACTCCTGAATTCTTTTCAGTGCACACTTGTGATACTCAGAATTGGACTCGAAGCCAATAAAATTGCGCTTCAGAGAAATGGCCGCCTCAGATGTTGTCCCGCTTCCCATGAAAGGATCCAGGACAGTCTGCCCGGATTGCGTCGTTAACGTTATCAAATACTTGATCAGGTTGACCGGCTTCTGTGCTTCATGAGTTCTCTTCTCCCTCTTAATAAATCCGAATTCAAGAATATTTGTAGGACTCGTTCCATTCATTTTACACCCGTCTATATTCAGGGCTCCCACTCCATGTTCCAGAATATTGTCCGTAACGGTCCCGCCTATCCTGTATGGCTTCATGAACCAGGCTATGGGTTCATAAATGGGGGCCAGATTTCCCAGCCTCCATCCCTGCCATTTCAGGGCTTCTTCCATCAGCCCTCTTCGCTCCAGAACAATGCTGACTCTTTGCGCACGATGGTGGGCGGAAGGCTTCTTCCACGCCAGAGTGTCTTTCAGAAGAAATCCGCTCTCCTCAAACGCATTGATCACCCTGTGGATGGTCCGCCTCGCTCCAAATACAAAGAGAAACGCACCATTTTTCATTTTGGGGTATACTTGGACTGCCCATTTCTGACACCACTCCTGGTATTCCACTCCGATGTTTCTGTCCGAATGTGCCCAGCCATTGATCGGCTTGCCCCTTCTCTTAAAGCCTGACTTCCCCTCCTGAGCCGGCGACTCGCCCAGCAAGGCGGAGTTGGTATTTCTGTGCAACACATCCCAGTCATCCAGTGCTATTCCGTAGGGTATATCCGACAGAAACAGATCAATGCTTTCATTCTCAAGATCAGGAATGAAATTGGTGCAGTCACCTAATGTAATCTTGTTTAGATAGGCTTCATTCATCAGGCAAGGTAATGGCAGCGAATCCGGTCTTGTACTTCTGTCACAAGTACTACCTCTCCCCTCTTTCCCGAACACGCTGAAGAGGCTCTGTTACAGAGCGGGCAATGCTCGCCAGATGCTCTCCAATCCTCCCGATGGAAGAGGCCCCAATCGTACACGGCACGATCTCGTTCGCAGGCAGCTCCGAGTTTGCCAGTGAGTTCAGAATGCCTCTCATCATCTTCGCAATTCGCTTCTGTTCATTCTGAACCTCCTCCGCATTCCCGATATCTCCCTCCAGAAAACAGTCCCGCGTTGCATCAAACTGCGATAGCGTCTGGTTGCGAAGTACACGAATCTCATCCACCGTGGATCCAATCCGCGGGCTGGTCGCCAGTGTGGCCGCCCACTCTATCACGCGCCCCATCCGCCCGATTCGCTCCGCCTCTTGAGCAACCGTCAGAAGTTTCATGCAGAGAACCAGCTCGCGCTTGGGGTCAATATTCAAGTGCTCCAGCACGGCGAGACGTACGGACTGCTCCCGCTTTTGGATCACAGCTTCCTGGGCTGACAGGTCCTCGTCAAGAATTTCGTTTTCCAGCAACCTGCCACTTGAGGCAGCCAGCAAACTGCGCCCTGTATCTATCATCACCTTGATGTCATCCAGAGCATCCCGGATGAGCGGAGGCTGGCTTCCTGTAAGAAAATCTAAAAATCCCATGATTCTCCAGTGAAATGCCTGTTAATTCCTGTCTGTGCTCTCTCCCGCATACAGATTGTGTTCAACAATATAGTCAAGTACGCCTTCCAGTACCAAATAGCGCACTGACTTTCCTTCCAGGAGTCTGCCCCGAATATATTCAGCACTGAGAGGCATCACGGGAGCTACCGCATATTGAACATTCCCTTGCATGTATCCAGGCAACCCCATGTCTTCAAACGGATGATCTGTACGGGGATATGCCAGCAGTTGTTGTGTGGACTGAATAATCCTCTCCGGCTCCGACCACGTATCAAACTGAGCCAGGCTGTCACTCCCCAGGATCAAATAAAGCTCCGCCCCCCTGTACTGTTCCCGAAGTGCATCAAGCATCCGTATCGTGTATGTTGGCCCGTCAAGCGTTCTCTCTATATCAGAAGCCACAAAGGACGTATGATCCCGGGTGGCAGCATGCACCATGCCAAGACGATCTTCATACGGGGTGAGCTGATGCCTTGACTTGTGAGGCGGATCATACGCAGGAACCCAGATAATCAGATCCAGTGCAAACTGTGACCGCATCGCCTCGGCAATTACGGAGTGAACCACATGCGGCGGATCAAAACTGCCACCGAAAATCCCCGCCTTCATCCGATTCTTCTACGACGAGGCATCATTCGCGAGCAGCTCCGCAAGCTTGCTCTCCGCCCGAGTACCAAGTTCTCTGGCCTCATCCATCAGCTCGCTCTCCGGGAACAGATCTACCAGCCTCTGATAGTGAGTAATCGCCTTCTGGAGCCGTTCAGGCTGCCTCGCCGCGATGCTCTGTGCGCTGAACTCTATATAGCAGCGGATAGCACCAACCAGGGCATCGTCTGCCAGCGGCGTGTCAGGATACTTGTCAAACACAACCTCATAGGACAGGGCCGCTGCCTCATGCAGTCCTCTCCGCTCGTAAAGCTTCGCAGCATGAAACTGCTTGTCAGCCAGTTTGCGGCGTAGCTCTCCCACGCGCTTGACCGCAACTTCCACGGAGTCATGGCTGGAATAACGCTGGATATACAGATTGAAAACATCTACTCCCCTGCGAGTATTTGTCTGATCCAGCTCAATCTGTGGTGATCGCTGATAGAAGGTCATCGCTCGCTCAAATTCTGCATCCGGAACCCGGGAATCTGCCCTGTACACCTCTGTAAATCGCGTATATTCGCTGGCTGCCAGAATGTAGTCCCTGTTCTTGTAGTGAGACCGCGCAAGATAGAGCTGGGCATCCGCCGCCCACTCATGCGTTCGCCCAAAATCAAATACCCCCTGAAAATACTGGGCTGCCCGGCCATACCGGCCATACTCATAATGGGACAGTCCCTTGTCGTATGCATCCTTTGGAGAGTCATAACGGAGCCTCCCCGATCCAGAGCATCCGGCTATCAGAAACAATACAATGAACAGTCTTCTTTGCATAAGGCAATCCTGATCTGATTCTGGTCCCCTGTTCTAGCGAATCATCTGGGGTCCGTCTGGCGTGTACTCAAACAAATACAGTGCCGTGTTCCGCTGATCTGCTCCGAACTGAATGCGCATTGTCACTCCCTCGTAGAGTGGCGCAAACCGCAGGCTACTTCTGAGAGAACCGCCTGTTCCCAGATTCTGCAGAAGCATTTCTGCTACATCATACCCTGTGCGAGCATATGAATCCGGGGCAACATCCCGATTCGAGTCTCTGTAATCATTGACAAACCTGCGAACATGCCGTCTTCTGTCATTCCAGTGGTAAGGATCAACCGTATATACCGCAATTTCCCTCCCCAGTCTGCGCAAATTGATGGACCGCCACATTGACGGACCAAGTATATACGGACGCAGTCCGGCCCGATGAATACCGTTTATTCCATCCTGAACATGGTTGCTGTTGCGGACAGAGAAGAAGATTCCGCCTGTTGCGGAGAACTTGTCTCGGCCAATCAGCTGTGGGAGATTGGACCAGTCAGCAGATGACTGCACCTCATAGGTGAAACTTGGTTCCAGACCATGCTCTTGCAACTCGGCAGTAAACCCCTGCGCCATAGACTGGCTCGCATGATCTCCTGCCTCGGTCACAATGCCAATCTCTGTCCAGGGCAGATACTCTACGGCATGCCGGGCTATCGCATGTCCCCGCTCGCCAGATGTTGCATTCACCTGGAAAATATAGCGTCTCCCTTCCGTGAGAGAGATATCTGTAGCCAGCGGAGCAATCAAAACAGCCTGCCTCTCCTCAATCATGCTGGCAACAGCATGCACACTGGAACTGGACAGCGGTCCAATGATCACAGAAACATCTCCGTCCAAAAGGGACTCAACGGCAGACCGTGCACTCTCATCTGTGTTTCCGGTATCCCTGAAAACAAGCTTCACTCTTTGCTCGCTTTGCAGATTGTAGGCATCCACAGCCAGTAAAATCCCGCGAAACATGGATCGTGTGACTTCGAGTCGGTCCGGGGAGAGGGGCAATGCCACGCCAACCCGAAGTGCCTCCTCGTCCCTCTGAACATCCCGCAGAGCCTGCTGTGCTGCCACAATAAGCCGGAATGCCGCTTCCTGATACCCGCTGGTCGGATACCCTGCCAAGAACTTCTCCATCAGTGCAATCGCTGCCTCGTGATCACCAAGACGGTGAAGCGACTTTCCTGCCATCAAATAGGCCGCCGTCGTTTTCGTATGTGCCGGGACCTGCTGATAAACATCCCTGAAAAACTGGGACGCGTAGTTATAGTCTCCAGATTCAAATGCCTCCAAAGCAATCTGAAACCGTTCTTCGGCCTCTGCGGACGGTACTGGCTGGGACTGAACTGCCAGTTCCGGCCGCATGGCGGCTGCCAATAGCACTACTCCGACAAGGATCAGTGTTTTCTTCATGTGGAATCTACTCCCATTCAATGGTCGCAGGAGGTTTGGAACTGATATCATAGGTAACACGGTTAATGCCTCTGACTTCATTAACGATTCGATTGGCAACATACCCCAAAAACTCCAGAGGAAGCTTTGCCCAGTCTGCCGTCATTCCGTCCTTGCTGGTTACCGCTCTGAGCACACAAGCCTGCTCATAGGTACGCTCATCCCCCATCACTCCTACACTCTGCACCGGAAGCAGAACAGCAAACGCCTGCCAGACTTCGTCGTAAAGATTTTGTGCATGCAATTCTTCCATGAAGATACGATCAGCCGCCCGAACAAGGCGCAGGGTGTGCTCGCATACCGGGCCCAGAATTCGCACAGCAAGCCCTGGACCAGGAAATGGATGCCGGCCGATCATTTTCTGCGGCAATCCCAGAAGCGTGCCAATCTCGCGAACCTCATCCTTGAATAATTCCCGGAACGGCTCAAGAAGCTCAAATGAATGATCCTCCGGGATTCCGCCAACATTGTGGTGCGTCTTGATCGTCACACTCGGTCCCTTGAAAGATACACTTTCAATCACGTCTGGATAGAGCGTTCCCTGGGCGAGAAATTTTGGGCTTCTCCCGAGCTTGTCAGAGATTGCTGACGTGGCTTCCTCAAACACGCGCACGAACATGGTTCCAATGATCACACGCTTGCGTTCAGGATCCGTAACGGACTCCAGAGCTTTCAGAAACCGCTGCCGGGCATCAACTGCTTCCAGACGAATCTGGAAATGATCCCGAAACATCTTCTGCACCCCTTCCCACTCGCCGTGACGCAACAGCCCGTTATTCACAAAAATACAGGTCAGCTGATCTCCAATCGCCTGATGAATCAGGCAGGCGGCAACCGATGAGTCTACGCCCCCCGAAAGTCCCAGGATCACATGATCCTCTCCCACAAGTTCTCTGATCTCGCGAGTCTTCTGCTCCAGGAAAGACGCAGGAGACCAGTCGCCCTGACAGCCGCAGATCGTGCAGACGAAATTCTTGAATATACGATGTCCGCTTTCGGTGTGGACCACCTCCGGGTGAAACTGCACCCCGTACTGTGGCAGTGTCCTGTGGCGAAGTGCTGCAATTGGGGCACTGGAAGTGTCTGCAATGATCTCATAGCCCTCCGGAACTTCCGTCGGCAAATCTCCATGACTCATCCAGACCTGCGCTCCATCCTTCAGTCCCTCAAGAAGATCATCCCCGTGAAGAATGTTAATCTGTGCACGTCCAAATTCTCTGTGGTCCGCTGCCTGCACCCTGCCTCCGATGGAATGCACCAGGGCCTGCAACCCGTAGCAAATGCCAAGAACAGGCATTGGAGAACCATCTGTGCGACGGAGCTGAAGAATCTCTGGATCCAGCTCCGGGGCTCCTTCCTGATACACAGAACTGGGGCCGCCCGAAAGTACGATCCCCCTTGCCTCCCTGAGATCACTGACGGGAACCGTGCAGGGGATAATTTCGGAAAACACCCCCGCTTCCCGGATGCGCCGCGCAATCAGCTGCGTATACTGCGCCCCAAAATCAAGAACAACAATCCGCTCATCCATGCCGGACAACGTTATGCAACATGATCTGCATACTCGTATGCAGACATCAGGTCATCTATCTGCCACGGCTCTGACAGGGTCATTTTAATCATCCAGCCCTCTCCGAAGGGATCGCTGTTGACCAGCTCCGGTTGATCGTTCAGTGCCGGATTATTTAGAGTTACGACCCCGTCAACAGGAAGAAAAAGCTCCGAAACGGCCTTCACGGCTTCTACAGAACCGAATACCTCCCCCTGGTCATATACCTCCCCTTCCGGCTCAAGCTCTACATAGACAATGTCTCCAAGCTCTCCCTGCGCAAAATCCGTGATTCCGACGGTCGCAGTCACTCCGTCCGCATGCACACGAACCCACTCGTGCTCTTCGGTATATTTGAGATCTTCTGGAAAATTCATGGGTCAGATGTTAGTTTGAATCCTGTTTCAACAGCATTTGTGTCTCCACGAAATGCGTATCAATCTCCCCGGCAAGAAATGCCGGATGCTTTAACAGTTCTTTATGGAATGGGATCGTAGTTGCAACCCCTTCAATCACAAGTTCATCCAGTGCCCGCTGCATGCGGCGAATGGCCCACTCTCGGGTTGGTGCATGCGCAATCAGCTTTGCAATCATGGAATCATAGTGCGGGGGCACCACATATCCGGCATGCACATGCGTATCCATGCGAACACCTGGTCCTCCCGGGGGATGAAATTCCTCAATCCTGCCAGGAGCAGGGCGAAAATTATTCTCTGGATCTTCCGCATTGATACGGCACTCAATGGCATGCCCCTGAATCTCAAATTCCGATCTGGAGAGCTTCTCCCCCATGGCAATTCGAATCTGCTGTCGGATCAGGTCCAATCCGGTGATCTCTTCCGTGACCGGATGCTCCACCTGGATGCGTGTATTCATCTCCATGAAATAGAACTCCCCGCCTGCATCCAGAAGGAACTCCATCGTCCCTGCCCCTTCATAGTTTACAGCCTCAGCACCGGCAATCGCGGCAGCTCCCATGCGATGGCGGAGATTCTCGTCCACGACAGTGGAGGGGGCTTCTTCCAGCAGCTTCTGGTGACGGCGCTGGATGGAACACTCCCGCTCTCCATAGTGCAGGGTCGTCCCCTGCCCGTCTCCCATGATCTGAATTTCAATGTGCCGTGGCTTCTGAAGCAGCTTTTCAATATAGATGTCGGAATTTCCGAATGCTCCTTCGGCTTCTGCCTGTGCTGCCTGAAACTGCACGGCAAAATCTGCCGGTTCCATGACCGCACGCATCCCTCTGCCCCCACCCCCGGCACTTGCCTTGATCATCACCGGATATCCGATAGATTCGGCAATCTGTTTCCCTTCTTCCAGGGACGGAACGATGCCGTCAGACCCTGGAACCACCGGAACGCCAGCAGCCCGCATCTGGTCTTTGGCCCGGCTCTTGTCTCCCATGATTTCGATGGTTTGCGGGGACGGGCCGATGAATTTTATGTCGTTATCTGCACAGATCGCACTGAATACGGCGTTCTCGGACAGGAACCCGTACCCGGGATGGACGGCATCTGCGCCGGTGACCTCGGCTGCCGCCATGATACGGTCGGGTTTCAGATAGCTCTCTGGTGAGGGGGGCGGCCCAATACATACAGCCTCGTCCGCATAGCGTACATGCAGGGACTCCTCGTCCGCTTTGGAATAAACCGCAATGGATTGGATTCCCATCTCTTTGCAGGCACGAATCACCCGGAGAGCAATCTCTCCCCGATTCGCAATCAGAATTTTTTTCATGGAGTTCTCAGGCGGGATCAATCACCATGAGCGGCTGGTCATATTCTACCCCGTCTCCATCACTCACAAGAATTTCCAGGAGCGTTCCTGCAAATTCGGCATCCACTTCATTCATGAGCTTCATTGCTTCTACAATGCATACGGTCTGTCCCTCACTGACATGATCTCCAATCTGAACAAAGGGATCAGCATCCGGGGATGGTCTGCTGTAAAATGTTCCCGGGGTTGGGGCCAGAATCTGCTTGCCATTCGCAGGCTGCGGTTCGGGTTCACCTCCATCGGAAGAAGGCTCGGGGCCGGATGGTGTTGGGAAGGCAGGAACCTGCTCGGACATAACGGTAACCGGCACTGCTGTCTGCGTTGCCGGCACAGAGACATGCTTCCGAACCATAACACGGACTCCATCCGCTTCAATCTCAACCTCAGCTGCCTCACTCTCAGTCGCCATGGAGATCAGCCTCTGTATCCGGTCGTAGTCTGCCTCAGACCATGTTTTGGAAAATAGTTTCGCCACGTGATTTCTTGATTTTGTGATCGCAGTCAGTCTCTATTCGGCAACCCGTGTGATATACTCCCCCGTATCCGTATTGACCCGGACCAGATCCCCTTCCGAGATGAAGAGCGGAACGTTGATCGTTGCTCCACTTTCCAGTTCCGCCGGTTTTGTCGCTCCGGTTGCCGTATCGCCGCGGAGACCTGGATCTGACCTTGTGACCCGCAACTCCACGCTCTTGGGCAGTTCTGCCAGAAGTGCCTCCTCGGTTTCTGCGTGAAAGAGGATATCAATGGATCCCCCTTCCTTCAGGAACTCTTTCTTTGCCACATTGTCCGCAGGCAGGGAAAACTGCTCATAGTCTTCCATATTCATAAAGTGCATCCCCAGCGAATCTTCATACAGGAACTGGTGTTCCCGGCGTTCAATCCGGGCAGCCTGCACCTTCTCGCCTGCCCGAAATGTCTTGTCCACAACGCGCCCGGTGCGGACATTTTTCAGTGTTGTACGAACAAAGGCCCCGCCCTTGCCGGGCTTGACATGCTGAAATTTTGTGATCTGCCACAGCTCTCCATCAACCTGCATGGTGAAGCCGTTCCGAAAATCTGTCGTGTCTGCCATCCGTCTGTACTCTAAACGCAAACTGCAAATATACCGACTGTGCGTCTGTAATGTCTCGAAAATTCAGATTCTGTCTACTGGAAGGGAGCTTCCATGTGCAAAAATGTGCCCGGACTCGAAGTTCCCAGTGTGCCATTATACTGGAATGGCTCCCCGTATGTGCACCCGATGAGCTGTCCATAGGTTCGGGCTCGCGCTTCCACCCACGCAAAAAAATCGGGGCTGGAAATATACGTCTCCGGTTCGTCCGTCTGCTCCTTGTACGCAGGACTGTGAATCTGAGACCCGTAACACCGAAGTGCTTCTGTTCGTTTTTCCCATGTGCTGGTGACATCTACAACAAATGCAGGCTCAAAGTGCCGAACTTCCGCAAAATACAGCAGATGTTTCGGTCGCCAGGGCGGGTTCCCTGTGTGCTGCCCCAGCTTGTCCAGTCCGGC
This sequence comes from Rhodothermales bacterium, assembly GCA_965203305.1. GTDB lineage: Bacteria > Bacteroidota > Rhodothermia > Rhodothermales > Bin80 > Bin80. Next base: position 2,588,883 of record OZ241874.1, read on the forward strand.
ATAGAAACACGCATTCCGAACGAGATGATGGGCTGCCGCATGATCAGGGTGCCTGCATACGGCAGGATGTGTCATGACAACCCGGGGCTGCCATCTGCGCAGCACATTAATCAGTGCTTCCAGCCCTTCCGAAGTAATATTTCCGTCCTCCAGTCCGAGATTTTCCCGTACAGAGAGTCCCAGAACAGAAGTCGCTGCCTCTGCTTCTTTGGCCCGCAGCTCAACAGTTCCTCTTGTCCCCAGCTCGCCCCGGGTCAGGTCCAGAACACCCGTGCGGAGTCCCTGTTCCGCAGACAGAATCAGTGTGCCTCCAGCTGCCAGTTCCACATCATCGGGGTGGGCGGCAATCGCCATTACGTCAAGCTGCTCCGGCATTACTTTGCGGCAACCAGGTTCAGGATACGCCCAGGCACATAGATTTCCCTGCGCGGAGGCTGGTCTCCCAGAAATCGCTGGACATTGGGTTCACGCATTGCCTTCTCCATTACCTCCTGCTTGTCTGCCTCTGGGGCAACCCGTATGGTTGCCCGCACTCGCCCGTTCACCTGCACCGGCAGATCAATCATTTCTTCCGAAAGATACTCCGTATTCAATTCCGGCCACGGCGCATACGCCAGGGACTCCCTGTGCCCCAGATATGACCATATCTCTTCCGAGATATGCGGAGCAAACGGAGAGAGAAGAAGAACCAGAGGCTCTGCAACCTTGCGGGGGACACAGTCCCATTTGAAGGCATCATTCACCAGCTCCATCAGGGCAGAAATTGCCGTATTCATGCGGAGTGCTTCAATATCCTCCGTCACGCGCGCAATGGTCTTGTGAAGGACATGGTACTGCTCCCGATCCGGTTCCTGATCACTCAGCGGACGCTCTGTGATCAGCCGCCATACACGACTGAGGAATCGAAACGTCCCGTGCACTCCGCGGGTGCTCCATGGCTTGACCTGCTCCAGAGGCCCCATGAACATTTCGTAGAGCCGAAACGCATCCGCACCGTACTGCTCAATAATGGTATCCGGATTGATGACATTGCCCCTGCTCTTGCTCATCTTGTGTGCCCGCACATGGAGCTGAATCCCGGGAGCGGCTTTGAGTACAAAGATTTCCCCATCCTTGCCTACTGCATCCTCGTCAATACGAACAGCTTCCAGACTCACTCCTGTTTGTATTTCTTTGCCTGCACTGACCTGGTCTGCACTGATCCACTGTCCTGTTTCGGGGTGTTTCCATGCGGTGTACTCAAGCTCGCCCAGAATCATCCCCTGATGAACGAGTTTGGCAAACGGCTCTGGTGTGGAAACCACTCCGGCATCATAGAGCACCATGTGCCAGAACCTGGCATACAACAAGTGGAGTACCGCATGCTCCGAGCCGCCCACATAGAGATCTACGGGCATCCAGTATTTTTCCAGTTCGGGATCTACCAGCCGTTCGGAATTATGCGGATCAATATAGCGCAGGAAGTACCAGCAGGACCCTGCCCACTGCGGCATTGTATTGGTTTCGCGCCGGGCAGCCTTGCCGGTGTCCGGGTTCGTTGTATTCAGCCAGTCTTCTGCCAGGGCAAGCGGGCCTTCCGGGGTTCCGCTTGGCTTGAACTCCTCCAGTTCGGGCAGGGTAATGGGAAGAGCATTCTCTGGCAGCGAGCGCACTTCTTCGCTCTCAAACACAACCGGGATCGGCTCCCCCCAGTATCGCTGCCTGGAGAACAGCCAGTCCCGCAATTTATAATTGACCTTGCGATTGCCCACCCCCTGCTCCTCCAGCCAGTCCAGAATTCTCTCCTTTGCTTCCTGGACATGCAGTCCATCCAGAAACTCGCTGTTGATAGCCGGGCCATCTCCCGTATAGGCCAGTCCGGTAAAATCTGCGGGAGGCCGGACGGTACGGCGGATCGGCAGGTCATATTTGGCGGCAAACGCCCAGTCACGCTCATCCTGTCCGGGAACCGCCATAATCGCTCCCGTCCCGTAAGAAGACAGTACATAATCTGCGATCCAGATCGGAATGGCTTCTTCGGTTGCAGGATTCACCGCATGCCCCCCCGTAAATACTCCTGTTTTTTCTTTCTGAAGCTCTGTCCGCTCCAGATCACTTTTGCGAGATGCCAGCTCCCTGTAATGCTGAACTTCATCACGCTGGGCATCCGTGGAGATTTGCTCAACGAGGGGATGCTCCGGGGCAAGAACCATGTAGGTGGCTCCGAAGATCGTGTCCGGGCGTGTTGTATACACGCGAATATGAACATCTTCCTCCCCCTGGACAGGAAAGTTGATGTCTGCCCCTTCACTGCGTCCGATCCAGTTCCGCTGCATTTCCTTGGTGCTGACAGGCCAGTCTGTCTGGTCCAGTCCATCCAGCAACCGTTCGGCATACTGTGTGATCCGCAGGACCCACTGCCGCAGCATCCGCCTCTCACAGGGATATCCGCCAATATCACTCTTGCCATCCACCACTTCTTCATTGGCAAGGGTCGTTCCCAGTTCTTCGCACCACCAGACAGGCACCCTGTCTTCATAGGCAAGGCCTCTCTCATACAGTTTCAGAAATATCCACTGTGTCCATTTGATGTACCTGGGATCTGTTGTATCTACTTCCCGATCCCAGTCATAGGAGAATCCGAGGGATTTCAGCTGTTTTCGGAACCGTGCAATATTGTGTTCGGTCGTAATGCGCGGATGGGTTCCGGTTCGCAGTGCATATTGTTCTGCTGGCAGTCCAAAGGCATCCCATCCAATCGGATGCAGTACATTAAAGCCGCGCATCCGCTTGTATCGTGCCACAATGTCCGTTGCCGTATATCCTTCGGGATGCCCGACATGCAGTCCAGAGCCGCTTGGGTACGGAAACATGTCCAGGACATAGTACTTGGGTTTCGCTGTATCCACCTTGGGCGGCGTACGGAATGTTTTGTTCAATTCCCAGTACTCCTGCCACCGGCGTTCAATATCCCGAAACGGGTAGGCTGCCATAGCTGCTCAAGACTTGAAAAAGACCTTTATAGAAAGAATGGTATTCCCGCAATTAGTATAGAAAACGTATCTGAGTGCACCATTTCCCCTTCATGCCGCTATGAATGTAAAAGTGAAGTTTTTGCACGAGACACTGCTACCGGGGAAGGCTGTCTTCCGCTGCCAAGCCTATGATGATCTCCTGCTCTGGCTTGCCAGAGATACGGGCATAAAGCAGGCTGTCAAGGATGCACCAATACCTTTGAGAGGGATTTTGTTGGGGTCTGCAATGCGCTGCGGTACGAACAGCCCCGTACCAAAGCAGAACGCATCAACGGGGAAATTCCATGACTCCCTGCCATCGCAGGAGGCTCTCGCAATTTCGAGAATGTCAGAATCGCCATCCTCTTCTTCCATGGAAATCTGAATTTCCGCCATAATTGTTTGCAGTAGTACCAGAATTTTTAATCCTGAACAGAAATACCCCACAAGGCATTTGGCATACAGTACATTTTTACGACTTGTCTACCTCCGTACGAGTTTTGTTATATGGAGAAGGAATGTCCCAGGGCAACTCCCAACCTGCTTGCTTCCCTGGCTGTTTTCCATATGGAAATGGAATTCTGGACCCATCGCTATCACTGGCTTGTGGCACATTATCCAAAAAAACTGAGATCATCCGCAATTCGTAAAGTACGCCCCGCGTCATCCAGTATTTTTTTGAACCTGTTATCTTTGCTAACTGATGTCTTTGAAATTTTCATAGCACTTTCCTCATGCCCATGCGAGAGTGGGTGTACCCTGCAAAACCGAGCTTGTTCAAGAAGTAATCCACTGAGATCCCGTGATAATTTTTGATTTCCTCACTCAGATATTGATCTATCCCAGAATCGTCAGGAATTATCCAGCAAAATCCGCAGGAATGCAGGGAGAGAACATTACCTCTCCATCCCCATGTCTGTGTCCCGATCACTGTCGGAAGGGTCTCTGCCCTGTGGGGGATCCTGCCCATGATTGCCTTCCCCCGATTTGGGTGGAGGGGGTTCCTTTTCCCTCTTTTTCGGGCGGGGGACTGTCTGTTGTATGGTTTTCCGGTTCCTTTTGGGAATCCTCCTTCTCTGTATTCACCTCTGGCAACGGTTTCGCCCGGGACTGATCTTGGGCTGCATGTTCCTTCTCTACCAGCCATTCCCGTACCATGTAGTCCCGAAGAGAGGGAATCGGAATGCTGTATCGCAGCCCCTTTTTGTACAGAACACCCTTCAACAGGGCCCGCTCAAATCCACTTTCCCCAATCAACCGCTTGATCTCCTCATCTGTCAGTCCTATCTCCAGCGAAACATGCTGAAACAATTCCGCCAGTCCCATGAACTCATTATACGCCAAGTTTTTCGTCCGACCACGGTCATATTCTCTGCGGTTTACCCGTCCCTTCTCCATGACGATACGCAGCCCCTCTGCGGTCATCTCTCCCCCGCTTTGCTTGAGTACACGCGCAGCACTTGTTGAGTAGGAATGAATATGTCTGGGCCAGCAATGCGTCTCTTGAGAAATCGCATCTACCCACTCTGTCGTGTCTCCCTTCGCCTTTCCCTCTTTTTTAAGCCAGTCCTTGATCACCTGCCGCTCTTCCTCCTCTTCTAGTGGTTCCATATCAAATGTGCATTCCTCTGCCAACCGAGATAGTCCCAAGTTTTCAAATGCCCTGTCTGTCATCCCCAGTCCGCCTGCCAACAGGATGACAGGTTTTCCAGCTTCCCCATTATGCAGGCATTTTAAGAGTTCCTGCACCTCTGGCTGGTCCGCATCTGGGACCCCGCCTTTTTTCGCACCGATCCTTTGCGCCTCGTCGAGAATTAGCAGGAGTGGTTTCTTTCCCCTCTGGATGAGTTCCAGGGGGGTAGCCACGGATGTATCCACTGCGGAAGATTTCGTGAATTTCCCTTCCACCGCTGCTCCCCCAAGTTTGCCACCCGCCTCCATTCCCTTCCGCGTGGTTCTCTTTTTCGGACGAAGCCTGAGACATTTTCGCATCCGATCCGGGTTCCACAGAGCAGGAAGGGGGAGATTCTTCACATCCCAACCCTTCTTTTTTGCTATATCCCAGCATTTTGCCAGCAATGCAGTTTTTCCCACTCCGGGCGGCCCCTGGATCAAAAGGATGCTTCCCCCCTCAGACTCTATGGACTCCCCTAGTGCCCCCCGGAACTCCTCCAGGATCGTTTCGCGTCCATGAAAGTGTTTCGCCGCTCCCCTGTCTCGAAAGCCTTGAATCTTACTCATCGTTTCATCTGGAACACATCGCGGGAACAGGTACGCTATAGAACAGGAATCGGGATAGAACCAAAAATACCCCATCCGTGAGAATGCCACTTTGATGCATCACCAAGTATTTTTGCAATCTTTTCAGCACGGTTTCGATTCATAGTTGATCTGCTCAATTACAACCCAAAATTTATCGTCAAGGGGGTGGTATCAAACTGCATCTTACGAAAATACGGTCACCAGCCGTTTTCTGATCAACTCCTCCGTTCAGTTGCCGGAGAGCATCAATGTGCCAGTACCAAAAGAATCACACAGGGGATCCAGCTGGAGATCATTCCCTGATTCCGTATTCTTGAATTGGGATTTATCCAGTAAAATCCGCACAGGATGCAGGGAGAGAGGTTATCTCTCCATCCCCATGTCTGTGTCTTGATCACTGTTGGAAGGGTCTCTGCCCGGTGGAGGTTCCTGACGAGAATTGTCTTTCTCCGATTTGCGTATCGTGGGGTCTTTTCCCTCCTCTTTTTCAGGAGAGGGACTGTCTGGAGTATGGTTTCCCGTTTCCTTTTGGGAACCCTCCGCCTCAGACTGGTCTTTCGACTCCGGCTGTTGCCCGGAAACATCTCTTGTAAGGTGACGACTTGCCTGTCTCTGTTTCTTGACCCGCTCGTAGCGCAATGCGGCCTCTCGAATTCGCGTGGCTCTTTCTGTCAGGTAGTCATACAGGGACGGAATGGGGAGTGTGTACAAGGGGTTGCTATAATAAAGAACACCCTTGGAGATCACCTGCGCAAACCCTGGTTCACCTAGTTCTGCCACAAGATCTTGCTTCCGGAACCCTTCCTCCACAGGAGTATCACGAAACATCTCCACAAGCCGGACAATATGATCATCGTCAAGCCCCTCCGTTCTGCCTGTATAGTATGCCCAGCGTTTTTCCCGTCCTGTTTCCATAACGGAACGCAACAGGTCCGCCGTCATCTGCCCATGGTTGTCCTTGATTAGACGGGCGGCATTCCGTGCGTAGGAATCAACATGTCTCGGCCACTGGTATGTCTCTGTGGTGATCGTGTCTATCCAGTGCGTGACATCTCCTGTCGCTTCCCCCGCTTTCTTGAGCCAGTTCCGGATCACCGTCCGCTCTTCCTCTTTCTCCAGGGGTTCCATGTCAAACATGCAGTCTTCTGCCATCCGGGATATGCCCAGTGCTCTGAATGCATCTTCGGTCAGCCCCAGTCCACCGGCCAGCAGGATCACAGGCTTGCCCAACTCTCCATTGTGAATCTCCGTCAAAAGATCGCTGACCTCGTCTTTGTACGGTCCATTGATATTTTTGCTTTCTCCCATACGCTGGGCCTCGTCCAGAATCAAGAGGAGCGGGTCCTTTATTTTCTGGATCAGGCTCTTGGGGGTGACCTTCGGGGTGGCTTTTTTTGTCGTTCGTGATAGCCCCCCTTCAAGGGATGCCCCAAAGTATTTCACTTTCCCGCCACCCCCGATGGTTTTTTCTGTGGCGACCTCTTTTTTCTTCAGCCCCAGACATTCCGCCATCAAGTCCGGATCCCACAGGGCCGTGACGACAAGTTTTCGGACCTCCCACTTCTCTCTCTTTGCCAGTATCATGCATTCTTCCAGAAGTGCCGTTTTGCCGATCCCCGGCGGCCCCTGCACGAGGAAGGTGGTCCCTTCGTTATTTTTTTTGTCGTCCCGCAGCCTGTTCTTGAAACTGTCCAGGATGGGGGTGCGCCCGTGGAAGTAGGGGGTGGCTCCACGGTCTGTGGATTTTCGAAGCGGGTCCATGGTTTCTGTCGCAACTGGTCAAAACAGACTACGCTTCGGGGCACAGTCTGTTCCCGCACTTGCGGATTTTGCGGGATAAGCCCCCTTGAATTCGGGTTACGCGAATGCGTCTTTTACTTTCGAGAAGAACGATTTATTCTTTTCGGACTTGTCTGGCTGGAATGCGGGGGATTCTCGCAATTTCTCCATCAGGTTTTTATCCTCGCTGGAGAGATTCTGTGGAGTCCATACATGCACATGCACCAGCTGATCTCCTTTTCTGGATCTTTGAAGTTCTCCCAGCCCCTTGCCCTGCATGCGCAGCACCTTTCCTGACTGGATGCCTGGCGGGACCTTGATGCTTGCCCGGCCTGTAAGGGTTGGGATCTCAACTTCGGCTCCCAGTGCTGCCTCTGGAAAGGAAATTTCCAGATTGTAGATTAGATCACTCCCTCTGCGAATAAAATACTTGTGGGCTTTTTCGCGGATCTCAATCCGCAGGTCTCCGGGGCTTCCCCCGCGTGCACCGGCATGCCCCTGATCGCGAAGGTTCATGACCATTCCATCTTCTATACCGGCTGGCACCTGTACCTTGATAGATGATTCTCCGTCAAGCCGCCCCTGCCCTCTGCATTCTGCACATGCCTCTTCAATAATTTGTCCCTCTCCCCGACACCGGCCACACTCAGACACGGTTTCAACCTGTCCCAGCGGCGTTCGCCGCACGTGGCGCTCTCCTCCAGAGCCGTTGCACCTGTCGCATGGCTTCAGTTGACTTGGGCCACCTTTTGCCCCACTCCCTTTACAGGTTTCGCACGGGGTAAGCCGACGAATTTTTATCTGCTTTTCTGTTCCTTCTGCGATTTCTTCCAGGGTCAGGTCCAGCCGCTGTACTATGTCGCTACCCGGCTGCCCTCTCCCCCTGGGTCGACGCTGCCCTCCCCCAAAGAAATCCTCAAATATCGTACCTCCAGCCCCTCCTGCTCCCCCGAAGATATCACCGAACGCACTGAAAATATCATTTGCACTGCTAAATCCCTGCGGGCCACCGCCTGTACCACGCAGACCATCCTCTCCATATCTGTCGTAGATGGCCTTCTTCTCCTGATCACTCAATACTTCGTAGGCAACTGCGGCTTCCTTGAAGCGGGCCTCTGCTTCCTTGTCTCCGGGATTGCGATCTGGATGATTCTCCAGTGCCTTTTTTCTGTAGGCCTTTTTGATCTCGTCCGCAGACGCATCACGGCCGACACCAAGCACCTGATAGTAGTCACTCATGCTGGATCAGCCCTCTATCGTAATTTTGCCAAAAGAGCCGGATCAGATGTGGCAACAGCCACGATCACTTTGGCGTGCCGGAGCACCTGATCCCCGAGACGGTATCCTGCCTGAACTTCGTGCCGTATATGATCACCTTCGCTTTTTTCAGATACGAGTTCCTGTCCGACTGCCTCATGCCAGTGTTCGTCAAATTTCTCTCCCACTGTCTGAATTCGCTGGAGCCCCAGCTTTCCCAGTTCACCCAAAAAATTTTCATGTACGAGGGTAATGCCTGACTGTAACGACAGAAATGCAGCATCTTCCGAACCCGTTTCTTTGGCAGCATCCAGAGAACGCTCTAGGTCATCCAGAATTGGCAAAAGCGTGCGAACAACCCCGGCCTGTGCCCTTGCTGACCACTCTACTCGCTGCCCCTCCATTCGCCGACGGTAATTCACAAGCTCTGCTGTGATCCTGAGCCTCTGATCCTTCTCTTTCACCAAGTCTTCCTGGCACTGTGTCAGGGGATCCAGTTCCTCCTCTTCCTCCTGAGTATCCGGCACTTCCTCACTCTCATTCTGAGGTTGCTGTTCAGGTACTTCAGGGGGAGTGGACTGCTCAAGCGATTCGTCTTTTTCCTCCGAAAATTCTTCAGTCATTCGTGTATATCTGTTGTCTTGAACCTGCAATGGATGGCCGGTTGAGCAGAGAGGCCATAGTTTCTACGAGAGAGATCGCACGACCATAATCCATGCGGATCGGACCAAGCAGTCCAACGGTTCCTGAACTCTCTCCTACGGTATACCGTGCCGTTACGATGGAATAGGGATTCACCGACTCATCCTGAATTTCACTGCCAATCCCTACGGATACCCAGTTGCGGGAATCCACCTGGCTTCCCGCTGCCTGTTCAAAGAGCTGCACGACATACCCTTCATCCTCAATCAGATCAATGAGTTGACGCACCTCGTTCATACCTTGAAACTCTGGCTGTTCCAGCAAACCGCCTGTTCCAGAATGGGTTAATCGGCCTTTTGAGGAGTCCCCGAAAAGCACCGCTGATTCATTGAGAATCAGTTGCACAATCCCTGTTGGATCATTATCAATGTCTTTAGTGCGCACCGCATAATCCCTGCGAATCTCATCCAGACGCAGCCCCGCCAGTCGTTCATTCAAGATAGACACGATCCGGTCAAGATCCTGGCGGCGGATGTCCATGTTTGTTTCATAAATGATCGTTTTCACCAGGTGACTCCGCACGCTGATGACGATCATGATATTTGTTTCGGAGAGCGGGACCACATCCAAGCGTTCCAGGATTCCTGTCGAAATTTTTGGGCTGAGCACTACTCCCAGCAGGCTGGACATGCGCCCGAGCAGCAGGGAGGTTTCCCGAAAAAGCGTATCTGCATCTCCCATCAGTCGGTCCAGCCGTCCCTTGAGCAGACGACGCTCGGGAGCAGACAGCTCTGGAGTCTCCATCAGCTCATCCACAAACGCACGATATCCCAGCTCCGTTGGCATTCGGCCGGCAGATGTGTGCGGATGTCTCAGATACCCGCGCTCCTCCAGATCAGCCAGCGTATTGCGGACTGTTGCTGCGCTGAGTCCAAGGGAGGATCTCTTGGCCAGCTTGCGTGATCCCACCGGCCCTGCCGTATCAATAAAATTGCGTACGACCAGGTGCAGGATTGCACGCTCACGGTCCGTCAGCGATGGAGATGACATCTCCTGAATATGGAGTCTAAAGGTTCACCCAAGTTGCAAATTCCTTGCCGTATCAATGTAGTATGGTCATTTTGTCCGATTTAACTTCCCCAACACATTTTTTTTTCGTATGCAGGCCAGCAGCAACCAGCATTTACGAAATCTGGACAGTATACTCAACACAGGATGACATTCTTCCATTCATTGACGGTCCAGACAAGTCAAACCTGCACCTCCGAACACCATTACGCGAATTCGTCTCTTTGTTTCGAGAATCTGGTGTTTCTCCTCCTGTGTATTCACTGTTGGGGATTTGAGGATGTGATTTCGCGGTGATGTGCAGTGTCATTGCCTTGTCCTCCAGAGTTGGTAGTGATGCAAGACACCAGAGAGTCGTGCAGAGTAGTCCCACCCCTTGTGAAATGTTTCGAAGATGTGGACGAGTTGTGACTCGCTGAGTCCATACAGATGAGCAACTACGGCATCCAGTTCGTGGATCTTGTCTTCCTTTTCGTCTTCTTCCAGAGGCCCGCAGGCTACTCCCACTTGTTTCGCCCACTCCGCAAAGCGATCATCCGGGCAGGCCAGTCTACCAGAGAGTTCAACGACGCGTTGCCACAGTACATTCTCGCGAGAGGGGCGTGGAATTGGGAATGGATTGATCACAAAATATCTAAGATTTGTCTCCACAAAACGTCGCGCATACCAGTCCAGCGGGATGGACGAGAGAACTCCAAGCAGGAATGCCTGATCTTTTTCATCCCCACGAGGCCAGAGGAAGTAAGGAGCAGAATCGGTTATGAACACATTCGGTGGTATAAAGGATGCTATGATGGTCCTTTGATTCGCACGATTTGTAACATTCCTATACGCGATCCGTGCTCCGTAGCATGGTAGAGTATCTCTGTTTTGTAAATACTCCTCCGTAAACTCAGAGTGTGCACTACCACTGGTTTTTCCTCCTCTTTGACGCTTGGACTGAAGAAAATTCAGAACAAGTTCAGGATCTGCCCATGCATAGTATACTCCTGTATCCGGTGTCCACAGATCAAATGATGCCCCCTTATAGACGGGCCAAAGCCCATCAAGAGAGTCTTTACTTCCAAAGTCCATCAGATTCTTCTGATTGGTAGAGTCCAACTCCCTGTCTGGTCGTGCTCTCCATTTACTACCCCCCCCCCCTAATATATTTTTATTATATGTGTCAAGTCGAGGATGCTTACGCAATTGAGCAAACACTTGAGTTGAATCCGCTTTTGGCAATAAGGGTAGGGAAAATGTATCGTTCCAATTCCTGATCTCCCAAAAGGCAAAAGTTGCGGCTTCTTGAGTTCGGTCTTCTCTGAACTCAGGCAGTGATGTGTAGGGTCCTCTCAAAGTAATGAACTTCCCTTCGGGCTTGCCATGCTGTATGCATACAAGGGCGATGGTATACATTTGGTGTACTTCATCAAACGCCCATCCCGCCCGATTTGTCATGGTGACTACATCTACTTCTGAAGACTTGGTAAACATTACCTGGCGAAATTTCTCGGATCCTTTGGCAGCAAGGGCATTCCTAGGCAAAACGACCCCGATGTAACCTCCATCTGCATTGGATAGTCTCCAGAACCTCCAGCAGAATGCCTTATAAAGGTCCGGTACCCCCGTTCCGATTCCAGGATAGGAACCACTCATGAGTGCTCTGCGCAACTGATTCGTTTCGTTCAATTCGCGTTCGTAGATCTCAAACAGATCTGGACGCTCTCCCCGTAGGAACTCTTTTTCCGCTTCTTGCTCGCGTTGTGACTTGCCCCGCAATCCTGGAAAATGCCGTGCCCAAAAAGCATCCTGATCCACCTTAACCTTTTCCCAAGGAGGATTCCCAAGGATCACATCAAAGCCAGACCGCTTCCGAAGAAAGACCTCTGGGAAGGCAATCGGGAAATGAATTCTGGAAAGAGGCCGCAGGATCTTCTGGGCGGCATCAATTGCCGTTTGCATCTTGGGGGAGTCCGCATGCAGTGCGTCCGAAAGTTCTTCCCATTCATCCAGAACTTCCTTGATCACGGATTCATCACCAATCGGAGCAGCGGTGAGCAGATCACAGAGTGTTTCCGTGCTCCGAATCGCCTCGCGCACATCTTCCTGTGCCGTCCGTGCCGCTGCAATATCTTCCAGAGAGGTATCGTTGCTGTTCGCCAGCCGTCGCAGCGGCTTTTCTGCTGGCCCCAGCAGTTTCCTTGTGTCCCGGTCCCGGTTAAATACCGGCACAGAAAACTTCTCGAATGCGTCCCAGATCTCTTCCATGCTCCCCATGCCGACCAGCGAGTTCCCGTGAATGAGTGTGCGGTCCAGAAAGGACAGAGGAAGTCCGGGAACGAACGTATGAATCCAGACCGCCAGCCTCGCCAGTTGCACCGCAAGCAGGTTGAGGTCCACGCCATAGATACACCTGCGGGCAATCAGGCGGCGAAGGAGCTGGCTGTCCTCAATGGGATCACTGCCCTCCCCCAGTTGATGTATTGCAACAGAGCGTAACCCCTGCAATTCATTCATCACGCCTGACAGGCGGCGAGTGGCGAGATAGTCGGCCATCTTCTGTTCCATCAGGTCAATCGCACTGATCAGAAAATGCCCGGATCCCATCGCAATGTCCGCTACCCGAACATCAAAGAACGCCTCGCTGGCATCCACCGAGTCCAGTGCATTCAACCGTTCAAAATGATCGTCCAGAGCGGGACGCAGGGCCCGGTCCAGCAGATGATCCACAGCAAAGGATTTGGTGTAGTAACTCCCGGTGGACTTTCTTGCCCCAGACTGGTTGTGCAGATAGACTTCGCCTGCCGAAACCACCGGCTTCTCTCCCTCTTTGGCCGGAACATACACTTCCCCGTTCTTCTGCTTTTTCAGAACAAGATCCATGTCGGCCCGTGCCAGTCCAGACTCCAGCAGTCCCTCATAGATGGTGCCGAACTCGCGTACCCCAAGCGAGCGAAAGTCCACCGGTCCGGGAACATCTTCCCGAGTCTGGATCACCAGCAGATCCCGCAGGGCTTGCTCAAAACATTCATTGGGGAGGATAATCTTGGACAGTTCCGCCCCTGTTCGGGAAATCTCTGGATCCTCCAGGAATAAAGCTCCCCCGTATGCCGGAATGCCCCACTCTCCATTGCCCCATGCCACGGCTTCCCAGAGTTTTTTTGTTTCCACCCAGTGGCTGTCGTTGTCTGCGATAGGGGTATTCAGGGCAACAAGATCGGACAGTTCTTTGGCCTTCTCTTTCAGAGATCGGCGGCGATAGGCATCATTCTGTCCATAGGGAAGCAGATCCCGGTCTTCGGCATACGCAATGAACAGCAGACGAAACAGCACCGTGAGTGCCATCTCGTAGGTCAGTTCCAGATCTTCCGCTTCCGGGGCCTCCATGCCGCGGGCACGGGTAATCCCCTGTGCGAGCGCAGGGACAACAAGTTTGTAGATCCGCTCTCTGAGGCGTTTGGCCAGATCTCCCGCGAAACGTTCGGACCCTTGCAACAGCTGATCCAGACTTCCGCCGGGCGTGAGGGCTTCGGCCGAATACAGGAGCCAGAGATAGTGGAGTTGGGCATCCGAAAGGAGCCAGGGCTGGCATTCCACATAGGTTTCTGTGCGCCCCCGCCGTCCTACTCCCACATCCATCCTGGTTGTGTACAGGCGAACCCGATTCCCCTGCGTGAAAATGATCCACGGCAGATCCTCGGAGTCTGCCTTTCGGAATGCGTAGCTGACCGGAGAGAGTTCGTTGAAGCGACGCTCCTTGTGCTCCATGGACTCGTTCTCGTGCAGCATGACGGCAAGGGCTGTTCTGCGGTCCTGGCTGCGCAGCACACTTGTCAGGTTGTCCAGAGGCTCAATGGAAAATCCCAGGGCCTGCAACAGATCCGCTCCCTGCAGTCCCAGGGCAGTCCGTGCCTTTTTTCGGGCATCCCGCACATCGTTTCGCTTGGGAACGCCATGCTCCAGTTCATGCAGAGCCAGGAGACCTTCGTTGCGGAGTCCAGGCAAACTTGTTCGGAAGGAAGATCCTGTCTGCGCCAGCAGGCGAAGTGCAGCGTGCCGGTCCGGCTGTGCGAGGAGTTCACGGCACAGCCGTTCCGCCTGCCCAATATCCATGTCAGGATAGATGGGGGGATGGTCTCCCTCAGCACCACACAGGCATGCAGTATCTGGATACAGAAGCACCAGGACGAGGGGAGCACTCCGCTTTCCCTTGCGGGCCTTCCACACTTTTCTGATCTCCCCGTCACTCAGTCTCTTCGTTACATGAAAAACTATGACCTCCATGGCCAGTGTTCCCTTGCCAATATAGAGACTGGCCGGCTTGAGATGAGAGTGATCACCGGGGGACCATTGCAGTGGCCGCAAATCGGAAAGAAAGTCAGAGTTTTCGTTCATAATCGCCTCAAGAAATGATTCAGATTCGTCGTGAATGTGGGCACTGCCTCGATGGTACGCATGAGTAGGTGGTATGGTGGCTTTCGCCAGTCTCCAGTGCACCATACATCGGGCATAAGCCTGCCTGATAATAAAGAAAGGAACACCAAGAGCCTCCTGCAAAAACCCCGTACGACGAAGAAATATCGCTCTGGGAGTGCTTGCAGGCACGTCAGGTCGGGTATAGGGGTATTTTTGCAAGAGTTCCACAATATGGAAAACAGGGCCTTCCGACTCGGCAGCCATCCTGAACACGATTCCGAAGATTGCGGTACATCTGCCCTATTCTGGTCAGATGCAGAGGCCGTGTCATCCTCTTCAAAATCCAGCTCCAGTGCCTTCATGCGCGAATCAATCATCAAGTCATGAACAAGAGACAGAGGAACATACTCCGCTATCTGATGTTCTACGCAAAAGATCGTTAATGCCCCGTTTACTGCCCTTGCAGAGCAAGGCGTGCCCGGTCAGCAAGCTGTAAACGGCATGAGGTTAGGTTATCCCTCGTGTTGACAAGACCTTCGGTCAGACATATATCGTTTCAGAAACTCTAAAAACAGGATTTGAATAATGGATGTCAATGAGTTACGGCAGGAAGCACAAGAAGGAGATATAGCTGCACAGCGCGAGCTGGGGACCAGATATGTCGTAGGGGACGGTGTTAGAAAGGATGTCGGGACGGGAATTAAGTGGATCCAAGCAGCGGCCGAACAGGGAGATGCAGCGGCCCAATATGACCTGGGATCTGTTTATGAAAGAGAGGATGGCGACTTTGAGGATCCTGTAGAAGCAGTAAAGTGGTTCCGGCTGGCTGCCGAACAGGGGTATGCTCCTGCACAATGTGCGCTGGGAGTGCTCTATGGTGCCGGCCGGGGAGTACGATCAAGTGCTCGGGAATCCACCATGTGGCTCCAAATGGCCGCTGACCAGGGAGACTCAGAAGCACAGGCAAATCTGGGATATGCGTATATCCTGGGAATAGGAGTTTCCAGAAACTGCCCGGAAGGGATCCAATGGCTCCGAAGGGCCGCAGAACAGGGATTGGCCCAAGCACAGATTGATTTGGGGAAGGCATATTTTTCTGGGGAATGGGGACTGCATAAAGATGATGAAGAGGCACTGAAATGGTTCCGAATGGCTGCGGAGGGAGGAGATGAATCTGCCCAATTCTGGATGGGCACAATATACTCCACTGGCGTGGCTGTACAGGAAAATCCGCAAGAATCCGTCCGCTGGTACCGATTGGCCGCCGAACAGGGACTTCCAGAGGCACAATATCTTCTGGGACTTTCCTATGCCCGGGGCAGAGGTGTCGCAGAAAGCTTTGAAGAGGCTGCAAAATGGATCCGGCTGGCCGCAGAGCAGGGACTGGATAGAGCACAATTTGACATGGGACGTATGTACGAGCATGGAAAAGGAGTACCACAGAACACCCAGAAAGCAGACAAGTGGTACCAGCTAGCCGCGAATCAGGGATGGACAGCTGAACGGGATGCACAGGAGCATGTGGAATCTGCAAAGATGCGGGAAGAACCGGGGGCTGTTGAGAAGGCCATGAAAGATGATTGCGCGTTCCCCTAAAACCAAACGAAGCCATACTGGAGGAACTGAATAGTGCTATTGAATCTCCTGCCTGAATTTCCATGTACCAGAGGCAAGCCGGCACTCCTTAACATTCGAGACATACCACATGGTTGATCCCGAAATTGTAGACCATCCACGAATCCGGATATTCACGAATTCTGTCGCAATGGCGCATGTCAGTGCAGAATTCTTTGATTACTTTTTAGGAGTTGATCTGAAAAGTAAAAAGATGAAGCATAGCATACAGAAGAGGCTCCAGGAGATGGCGCAATGGGTGGAGCATGTATTTCTTCTTGAAATGAGAGAATCCCTTGAGAGGGGAGAAAAGCTGGTCTATGAGTTCAGGGAATTTGGGGATGAAGAAGAGCTTTTAACGCTCACATACAACACGGCTGAAATGTCAGATGATGACTTTATGGATCATTACCGGGACATTATTCATCCCGGAATCATGGCTGTGCTGGACGACGAGGATATGCTAAAGAGACTGGCAGAAATCATCCTGGAGTCTGGAGAAGCCTGAGAAATATTCCATGAAAGCCATACACACAAGGCACAGTATGACATTGACCCAGCAGTTCACGGATTGGGGACTGACTGGAAACGAAACAACAGATGAGCCTGTCCCGAAGAGATCTCTCTATTCTCCTGAAAGAAGTGCCATTTCCTGATCCGGTGTCTGCGGGTATTCGCATAACATGATTCCAGTTTGCAGGAACCCCACAGAAAATGATTGATCCTGATATAGTAGACAGCAGCCAGGTGAGAATGTTTGCAGGATCTATTGCCTTGGCTTATGTTGCTTCGGACTTCCACGAGTTTGTTACTGAGAGCGAAGGAGACAATGTTGTGGTGAATCAGAAGATGGGGAAGAGACTGGCAGAAATGGCAAACTAGGTGGCAGATACATTTCTTATCGCCCTGAGAATGGCTCTTGAAAATGGAAGCACACTTACCTATGACCATGATTTCAGGGGAGTTGGAGAACATGAAGGAGATGTATTCACCGTTGCCTATGAAACCGCAATCATGTCTGATGAAGATTTTATGGAGCATTATCAGGAGATCATTCACGGTGGAATCATGATCACGCTGAACCAGAAGAAAACCCAGGAAAAGCTAGTGGAGATTTTATTGAATACAAAGCAAACCGGCGAGGCATGATCTTGTCCCTGAACTCAATAAAATCACAAATTCTGAAAGGACTGAATCCGGTGCATTTGACCTGGCAGGCATCCTCGTTCAGCCTGTGCTTGCACAGATTCCGTCCATGAGCATATGACTGTTTTTGAAGAGCCTCTGGCAGTCAAACATTCCAGATAGCCTGATGACCTCTGTAACAAACTGAACTTCTATCACGAAAGATACTGTTATACCCCCAAATCATATGCGTTTCTTCTCAACTCTTATTGCCAGCGTTTTCGGTTCATTCATTGCCATTGGACTCCTCTTCTTTGTTGGCTCCCTGATCATGGCAGGATTCATCACATCGGCCGTTTCCAGTAGCGAACTGCCGATTTCTTCCGAATCTGTACTGGTACTGAATCTTTCCGGTCCAATTGAAGAGTATGGAATTTCGGATCCTTTCTATGAAATCTTTGACACACCGCAACCCAGAAGTCTCAACCAGATCAGAAGTGTTCTCAAAAGTGCTGCTACAGATAGTGACATTGAAGCAGTCTGGCTGAAACCGCAGGGGGCAATCGCAGGGTGGCCAACACTCGTGGAAATCAGAGAGGCCCTGCTGGAATTCAAGAAGAGCGGAAAACCCGTCATTGCCTCTGCATCCGGGGATTTTGCCATGCGGGAGTCCGATTACTTTCTGGCATCCGCTGCAAGCAGTATTTATGCCTCGCCAAGGGCGTTCTTTGAATTTAATGGGTTTTACCTGAGTGTGTCCTTTTACAAGGGATTGCTGGACAAACTGAATGTTGAACCTACAGTCCTGCGAGTGGGGGCATACAAGGGGGGGATTGAGCCATATACCCGTGAAGACCTGTCCAGCGAAAATCGGGAGCAGTTGGCTGCCATACTTCAGAACTGGAATGAACTCATGACCAGCACTGTTGCCGAGGCAAGAGATTTAAGCCAGAAACAGGTGGCGAACTTCATGGAATCGGGAACACTGCTAAGTACCGAAGCTGCCTATGCAGCCGGTCTCCTGGACGGACTCTTGCAAAGCGAGGAGGTGGAGGCTCGTATCCGTGACTTGATTGAGATAGAAGATGATGATCTGAATACTGTCAGTCTGGACCGCTACTACCCGTCTTCTACAAGCAACTCCTCTAATTCTGAGAACAGAATAGGCATCATGATTGCCTCCGGTACAATCATCAGCGGGAGCAGTAATGACATGAATGGATATCTGGGGGCATCTACATTCCAGAAAGCCATGAAGAACTTTCGGAATGATGCCAGGGTCAAGGCGGTTGTGCTCCGCATTGACTCCCCTGGTGGCAGTGCAACTGCCAGCGAAGCCATGTGGCAAGCAGTCAAGGAAACCTCAAAACAGAAGCCTGTCGTTGTTTCTATGGGAGATTTGGCGGCCTCTGGTGGATACTGGCTGGCAACAGCAGGGGACACAATTATAGCGTCTCCCCATACCCTGACCGGGTCCATCGGAGTTTACGGAATGCATTTCAGCATTGGTCGAATGCTGGAAACCAAACTGGGGATTACATCAGACGAGGTCGTCACAAGTGAGTATGCGGACATGTTTTCGGGGATGCGCCCTCTGCGTCCTGCCGAACGTGCCATTTTTGAGCGTTCACTGACGGAAACTTATGAGATATTTCTTGAGCGAGTCTCGGAGAATCGTAACATGACTGTAGAAGATGTACATGCAGTGGCCCAGGGACGGATATGGACTGGACAGGCTGCTTTGGATGCCGGGCTGGTGGATGATCTGGGGAATCTTGATGATGCCATCAGAATCGCAGCCGAGATGGCAAACTTGGAAGAAGGCGGTTACCGACTTCGGCGATTGCCCAAACCCGAAACTCTGATGGATCGATATCTGGATCTTCTACTCACTCGCATTCGCTCCTTCCTTGAGTCTCCAATTGAGATACAAATTCGCGAAGAGGCCCGCCTTCTCGAGGAGGCGGTAAAGTTGCAGGGAGTCCCCATTGCCCGCATGCCTCTAGAGCTGGAAAACTGAATTTGGACACATCTGAAACGAATAGCCAGAGGTACCTATTGACGGTCTATGCTGATGTTGCCACGCCAAAAACTGCAGTTTCGCATGATCCCTATTTTGTGTGTCTGTCCGAAAATTCAGAATACCGCCAATATATGGGTTCCAGAGACCATGGGAGGGGGATACAGGAATTTTTTCGACAGAGATGAGGGCTTCTTAGCGGATTTTGGGACATTAAATCCCCGAACAGGGCATATAACCATAAATTCTCCTGAACTTCTCGTACCTAACGGAACCACCTGAATCGCTACATACATGACGCTGTAGGGCAAAATACCTCTAAACTCCCCGTATTCAGGATTAAGGTGAATTTTCGGACAGACACTGCATGCCGAAACATTTTTCTTTGCGCTCGTTTTTTGCACAGTCCGGTTTGTTCCACTAGCACCCACCTGACACTATTGCGTTTCTGTTAGATTATGTACAGTTCGTCCACGGTAGCGAATTACTTCCTGCACAAGGGGTGGAGTGAAGGCATCCTCATTACACCCATGAAGATTCTCAAACTTGTGTATGTAGCACATGGATGGTATCTGGGATCGGAGGACAGGCCCCTGATAGGAGATCGTATTCTGGCATGGCCATACGGTCCAGTTATCCCAGAACTATTCCTTCAAATCAGCCACTTTAAAGACAAGCCGGTTACGACACCAATCAAGCCTACATTCTATTCGGCTGATCAACAAACATTTGATGAATCATTGAGAACATTTCTTGATACGATCTGGGAGCACTACAAAAACTTTACTCCCTATCAATTATCCGCCTTGACACATCAGAGTGGGTCGCCATGGAGTCAAGTCACAGAGAGCTACAGCAAAAAAGAACTGTACAGAAATTCGATCATTATTCCAAACGAGATAATCCAGTATTACTACAAGCAAAAACTCAGTCCTGTTGAGAACAAAAATTGATGAACGAACAGATTCCCCGGAAAACATATTGGAATCAGAAGAGATCTTCTGGCTGGCAGAATACTCTGCCGGGGAGAAGCTGATTTTGGGCTGTACAAAAAGAATGGGATCGGCGGCTCAGAATGCAGAAATGGCTACCCCGGGGATCAATGTCCTGGTTTCAGTATGGTTGGGAGCTGTAGTGACGCTTGTGATCTGTAATGGACGGGAAAATCTGACTATCACCCATCCGTCTTGGTTGCATTAATCAGTTCTGCAACAGTTTCTATCGTAGGTTTGCTGATGAAGGTTGTGAGCTATACCTTGCCGAGTATAGGGTAGATGCAAATTCGCTGCAAACGACATGAAGATTTAGATCTTTGCAATGTCCGGGCATGTACTCCAATCCACCGCCTTCACAGCAGGTACAGCAGATCCCAATTTTTAATCGCCATGCACTGGGTTCCTGCTGAATATCATTCAAGTCCTTCCGATGAGTAAGAGTTATGGCTGCACATGGTATGGTCATTCTTTGATCCGATTCCTATCATACCTCAGGAAGTCTTTGTATCTACGAGTACACTTCCCGTCATCTTTTGCGGAATAGGCAACCCCATCAATCGCAAAATCGTGGAGGCCACATCTCCCAGCTTCCCCGGTTGCACAGGCCCAGCAAACCCGTCCTTGATTATCAGGTGAGGCACCAGTGCAGTGGAATGGGCTGTATTGGGGGTTCCGTCTTGATTGCGCATGCAGTCGGCATTCCCGTGATCCGCGATGATGCTGATTCCATATCCCGATGCAAGGGCAGTATCCACCACGAGATGTACCGCCTTATCAACAGCCTCAACAGCTTTCACCGCAGCTTCAAATACCCCCGTATGTCCGACCATGTCCGGATTGGCAAAATTGAGACACACAAAATCAAATGTCCCCTTCTTCAATGCCTCAGCGCAACGCTCTGCAACTTCAGGCGCACTCATCTCCGGCTGGAGATCATAGGTGGGAACCTTGGGGGAGGCAATCAACAGACGCTCCTCGCCCTCAAACCGTTCTTCACGCCCCCCACTGAAGAAGTACGTTACGTGAGGATACTTTTCCGTCTCTGCCACCCTGAGCTGGCGTAACCCTGCACTTGCAATCACTTCTCCCAGCGTTTCTTCCAGGTCCACCTTGTCAAAGGCCACAGGCAGTCCAAACGCCTTGTCGTATGGGGTGAGTGTAGCAAAATACAGCTTCCGAAAGGAAACAACCTCGAACTGGGCATCTGTGGGCTTTTGGGTAAACGCATTGACCAACTGACGGCCCCGATCCGCCCTGAAATTAAAGAACACGACCGCATCTCTATCAACCACAGAAGTCCGTTCAATGATATGGGGCTCGATAAATTCATCCGTGATTCCAGCCGCATAACTCGATTCAAAGACTGCTTCGGTACTTTCAGAGGACCGCCCCTCTCCATGTACCAGCATTTGATAGGCCTTTCGGGTTCGGTCCCACCGCCTGTCCCGATCCATCGCATGGTAACGTCCGATCACCGTGACCAGCCTCGCCAGATGCCCTGCTTTCTTCTCAAACTCCCGCGCATAGCGAATACCGCCATGAGGGTCGGAGTCTCGCCCATCTGTGAACGCATGCACGCATACCTGTTCACGAGTCAAACCCTCTCGGCTGGCCAGCTCACAGAGTGCAGTCAGATGGCTGATATGACTGTGGACTCCCCCGTCCGAAAACAGTCCCATCAAATGAAGCCGTGTATGTTTGGCATGCCTCGCAGCTTTGACGAGCACCTCATTTTCAAAGATGGAGCCGTCTTCTATCGCTAGGTCAATCCGTGTAATTTCCTGATTCACAATTCGGCCGGCTCCCAGATTCATGTGTCCGACCTCGCTGTTTCCCATCTGCCCGGGAGGCAGTCCAACCGGCCTGCCTGAGGCTTCCAGTGTTCCATGCGGATACTTGGCAAACAGCCCATCCAAAAACGGCTTGTTCGCTTCTTCAATCGCACTTACGGACGGGTCAACGGCAATTCCGTACCCGTCCAGAATCATAAGTATGTGCTTGTCAGGCATCTCTGCTGAAGTTGTCCATCTGGCTATACAATTCGGTAATCCCGAACAGCTTTTGTTGTGACCCCAGTCCTGGATATGTACACATTCATGGAATTGCATTTGGGGCAGGCTACCTGGACTGTTCCATTGCGGTCAACCCGTGAACCAGGCTCATCAAAGTAGTATTGCCGCGTCGCACAATAATAAGCTCCTCTGGCAGGATCCAGCCCTTCCATCGGCTCAGGGAGACGCTGCACCGCCTCGTAGTACTTGCATACATCTGTAATCACACAGGAAGCACAGTCAGGATTGCGAGCAGTGCAGGTATACCGTCCATGCAGGATAAAAAGATGATGGGCCCGCCCTCTCTCATCCTTGGGAATTAACCTCTTCAGCCCCAGTTCAACCTTCAGAGGAGTGTTTGCATCCTGAACAAGTCCGATCCGATTGGCCACGCGAAAAATGTGTGTATCTACCGGCAATGCATCCTGGTCACCAAATGCGACAGACGACACAACTTGCGCTGTCTTTCTGCCAACACCCGGCAGCTTCATGAGCGAAGCCTGATCTTCAGGGAGCTTCCCGTTGTATTCGGACATCACCTTGCCCGCCATCCCTACCAGATGCCTGGCTTTATTATTCGGATAGGAAATAGATGCAATGATCTGGGCCACTTCCTCTGCGGTAGCGGTTGCAAGTGACTGGAATGTGGACCACAGTCTGAACAGCTCTGGCGTGACCAAGTTAACTCGTGCGTCCGTACACTGCGCAGAGAGAATCACCGAAACGATAAGCTCGTACTCATCCACGAATCTGAGCTCCGTCTCCGGGCGTGAAATCACCTCTGAAAGCGCGTCAAGTACAACGCGTGTGCGCTCTTTTCTGCCTGAATGCATAGACCTTCCACGGAGTATGCGGTTAACTCATTCAAGGGAATTTCTGTTCATCCTCTCGTTCCTGATTCTGTCAGGTTCTCCCTCCATTGTACACGCTCAGATATCTGACTCTGCGCGTGTATCCGTTCTGACAATCTATCCCGGAGAGGCAATTTATGCACTCTGGGGACACAGTGCACTTCGTATTTGGGATCCGGTCACAAGATTTGATGTTTCCTACAATTACGGGACATTTGATTTCAGGAGTCCGCTCTCCTTCATGGCGCGGTTTGCCTATGGAAAGCTGGACTACCAGCTCTCCCTGAACTCTTCCCAGGCGTTACTGGGACACTCATGGCTTTCAGAGGAGCGAGGCGTTGTGGAACAGGAACTCAACATGACCGGAGAAGAGATACGCACTCTTTACGCATACCTGTCCCGAAATGCGCTTCCCGAAAACCGTGTTTATCGCTATGACTTCCTGTACGACAACTGTGCCACGCGAATTCTGGATGCACTGGAGCATGCCTTGCAGACTCCAGTAGCAGATTCCAGTTCAACAGAGATTACGTTTCGAAGCCTGATTCGTCCATACCTGCGCAGGCATGCGGAGCTGGATCTGGCGATCAATCTGGCAATGGGAAGTCCTGTAGATCGGATTGCCAGTCACAGGCAATTGAGTTTCCTGCCCGTTGAGTTTCAGATTTTGCTGCAGGATGCCCATACACTTGCGGGAGAGCCGCTGGTTATGCGGGCGGACACTCTGTTTGGCACTCCGGCCTCGCCGCAGCCTCGCCGCACAATGTCCTTGCCGACAGGAATTGGATGGGGGATCTTTCTGTTCGCGTTCCTGCTGTTTCTGCGGGATTTCCGCACTCCGCGAAGGCGGGTCTTTGACATCATCCTGTTTGGGTTTGTATCCCTGCTCGGACTTGTGATTTCATTCTTCTGGTTTATCTCCCTTCACGAGATCACTCGCCCCAACCTGCATCTCATGTGGGCTTGGCCGATGCATATCATTCCGATTTTCTTCCTGGGGCAGTCATGGACAGGCATCTACTGGTGGACTGCAATGATCAGTGCCGGAGTATTTGCACTGGGGACAGCGTGGTGGGGACAATCTCTTCCGGCGGCAACCCTCCCTCTTGCACTGGCAACATCCGTGCGCTGCTTCATCCTTGCAAGGAGTACCGCGTACGGGATTTGAACCCGTGTTACCGGCGTGAAAGGCCGGCGTCCTAGACCCCTAGACGAACGCGGCAAAGATATCTATGGGTGACCGAGGGGACTTGAACCCCCGACCTCCAGGGCCACAACCTGGCGCTCTAACCACCTGAGCTACGGTCACCATATTTCAAAATAGCCTCCGAGTTACTATGTACACGAGAATCCCCTGTGATAATGATTCTGTCAACTAGCGGATAATGGCAACCTTGCCATACGCCACGCCTTCACCATTTTTTCCCGATGCAACGATCAGGTACATGCCGGAGGGGACCAGCTGTCCCTCCTGATCACGTCCGTCCCAAAGCCCTCGTCCACCGCGTGTCTGCATGCGCCGAACCATCTCTCCGTGTACAGCCATGATTGATACTTCTGTTTCTGCAACCAGTCCTTCAATGTAAATCTGAGGATCCATGTCTGAGGTTATCTCAACTGGATTCGGGTATACGAACAAATCTCCCGTTCGTTCTGCAGGCTTGATCGCATCACTTAAAAAGCTGATCAGTCCCCTGTCCGTTCCCAGGAAAATCCGACCACTTGTCTCTTCCACCGTAAGGGTGATCACCTCATCAGAGAAGAGCGGAGAATTATCTGCTTTATAGTGTGCACCCAGCGTATACCCGTCGCTTTCCTGTATCATGTATGCGCCATCTGGAGTTGCCATCCACAGTCTGTTGGAAGGATCAACAACGATATCATTCACACTCAGCCCGCGCAGCACATAGGTTCCTGAGATGCGATCCTTCCAGACAGGCCATGTCGCCTCTATTGAGGGATCACTTGCAACGAATGCACTGCCCTGAAAATATGCAGGGCCTCCACTGGTTCCGACCCAGATTCGTCCAGACAAGTCTTCGGTCAGGGAATGAATCTGAGTGCCAGGAAGTCCAGAGCCATTTGACCCGGGAGTGGAATAATAAGTACATTTGTCATCTGTAATATCAACGGGTGTATCGTTCGTATCCAGGATGAGCAGCCCCTTGGTAAGGTTCAAGTTTCCGCGTTCCAGCAAAGTAATCCACTTGATCCCGTTGGAATCTATGAAGATATCTCCCAGTGCACTGGTCTGGGATGCACCGGAACACTGAGGTGGCAACAGACGAGTCCAGGTTCCATTCGGGTTTCGTACGTGTAATGGATATGGCGAATTGGTGTTTGTCACCCATAGTGTTCCATCTTCTTCACCTCCAATGCCACCTACGACAATATAATCTTGGGTTCCGACAAGTGGAAGCAGTGTTGAGTTGGACTGACCATATACCGTGATCTTGTCTTCTGTAGAAACCTGTGCCAGTCCCGCACCGCGAGAACCTGCCCACGCTGTCCCCTGCCCATCCACGTATACCTGCCGGTAGCTGCCTCCGCTCTTTATCTCATCAAAAAATCGTATTGTAAAGTTGGTCCACTTCCCATCTGGATTCATCCGGTAAAACCCGGATCTGGAAATGCCAAGTTGTGCAGCAGCCCAAAGATTGCCCTTGGAGTCTGTGGTAAGATCTGCAAAGGGAGAGTCAAATGGTCCTTCCGGGTACAACTCTTTGCTGACCAGATTCAGCGAGGTACTCCCCGACGCTTTTCGGTAATGATTCAGTCCAGTAACGGCATCTCCGAGCCATATGTTACCAGAGGCATCTGTAGCCAGCGCATGCAGGTCATCATACCCGCTGACCAGAACTGACTCAATGCCACGCTCATCGTATGCCCGCAACCGAAACTGCGTCACCGCCAGCAACTGGTCATCAAGAATACCAAGATCACGAACCGAACGAGAATTGGCAGCAGCCCGCTCATAGGTGCCATCCGGCATCCGCTTTCCAAGTCCAAATTCTGTTCCGACATACAGGCGATCATGATGGTAGATAATGTCTGTCACCTTTGAACCTGGACGAACATTGCTCTCGGATGTCCAGCTGCTTGGATCCTGCAAACTTTTCCCGAAGAGCGGTGCATAGGCAACACCGGCATCCGTGCCAACCCATAAACCAGTCTCGCCGCCGGGCACAGTAGCGACAACAACATCATTGACGGCGGTCGCAGCCGTAATGCCCCCGAACCGGCTGTATGTATCACGAACTTCATCGCGAAGCGGATCAAAAACAACCACTCCGAATCCTGTTGAGATTAGCAGACTGTCCCCAAAAACTTCCATTGCATTGATCATTTTAGATGGAAAACGATCATTGCGATATATATCAAAGAAGGTTTCTACCCCCCCAGAGGATATGTCCAGTCTGTCAAAGATGCCATCTGAATATCCGATCCAGACCAGCTGGCGTTTTGCATCCCATGCAATTGCCTGAACATTCACATCATGCAAGCCTTCTGCTGCGGTATAGCGGGAAATGTCACCCGTATCTGGATCGTAGCCAAAAACTCCCCCTGTTGAGGCTGCCCAGACCATCTCCTGTCCGGCAGACACGCCTGTCACCGTACGTGCACTGGTATGCGCCATCCATGAACGGGCAGACTGTGCATAAGCCATGTGAGACCACAGGAACAGGAAACACCCTGCCCAGATCCAGTAAACTGGCTTCATTCTCATGGCCTGGCTGACCGGGGAAGTTTGCGAAGCAGTGTTGCCATTTCCAGGGCGGCAAGCCCTGCCTCTCTCCCCTTGTTCTTTGGTCCGGGTTCCGAACGTGCTCTAGCCTGTTCTGCGTTCTCTGGAGTAATCACGCCAAGTGCTACGGGAACTCCCGTTTCCTGGGCAATTCTCTGCAAGCCATCTATACTCGCATTGCTGATAGCTTCAAAATGATAGGTTTCACCCCGAATAACAGCTCCCAGTGCAATCATGGCATCATAGTGATTATTGCAGATCATCCGTTTGACGGCAAGAGGCAATTCAAACGCTCCTGGACACCATGCAATATCAATACACTTTACATCATGTTCCAGAAGTACTTCCATGCAACCACTGAGCAGATCTTTGGTGACAGCTTCATTGAATTTGCTGACCACGATCCCGAACTTTGCATTTTCGGGCTGTTCCAGCTCCCCCGTGAACTCTGTTATGACTGCTGGTCTGTCCATGCTAACTGGTGCCCCTTTAATGCGCCTGATTTTCCCGCAGACTCATCTGACAAGGTATTCTTTCTCCGGGAGTATGCCTGTCAAGCTGCTTGGAAACATGTGGAAAATCCTGTTCCGGGCTATTATTGATGATTTTCGCCCCAGGCAACCATCTGAGACTTGAACAAGATGTTACTGATTCGCATCGTTGCCAGACCAGCATCTCGCAAGCAGATATACAGACATGTATACATTGACTGTTGCCATCACAAGAATTGCTATCAGGACAGTGTTGCTCAAGTAAAAAGGCACCGATGCAATCCCGGTTGCCACTATCACGAATGCTGCAAATACAAGACTCACGACTGCAACGAGGAAAAACCCGACTGCAAACCTGTTCCTCACTTGATCTTCTTTGAGATGTGTCATTTATGCGGAGCTATTTTGACCCGTCCATCTGGATCTTTCCTGTGCATGCGGTTTCGCGCCTCCCTTCGAATTTTTCCCCAAGTTTATGAATAGAACTACACATGTAAGGAAAGGAATCCAACAGAATATCCGGGCACTTCAGGATTTCGAAACTCTCATACGCTGGTATGACTCGTAAGACCTCCCATGCAGTCATTTTGCTTTGGTATTCCATGTCCATTCAAGACCTTCATTCAACAGATAAGACACCCTCTCCTGATTGACCATATATCAGCGAAAACTGCCCCAAAATCTCCCTAAAACAACCCTGCGATTAATGCTCTTGTACGCAGCAGTATCTCCTAAGCCCAGCAGCCATGCATACTCCAGCATTAATGCCCCAGCTTTCTCCTTGTAAAATCTGGGGCTTCCACTAAATTCGAGAAGCCTGATCTGCTGCTCAACGGTAAGTCGTTGTTGGTCGTGCACCGAACTCACATGCATTTTGACACAGCACCAGATATGCCATGCTTCTACAAGTATCCCATTATAAATGATCATGGGCCCCTCCGCAAATATTAGGAGTCTCCTGCAGAAATACTTTGGTAAAGGACCCGGCGTACCTGTAAGTACTTTCGAGGGGAACTAGTCTCCTCCAGTTGATATTTAGTGTCTGTCCAGAAATTCAGAATATCGCCAATATATGCCATTTAGAGAGCGTATGAAGGGTTTTTGGAGATACTTTTTGGTGTTTTTTTTCTGACGAAGATGGAAGCTCTTTGGCGGATTGGAGCATGAAATCTCCGAATAGTGAGCTTCTTGCAAAAATCACAGATAACGAAGAAACATTGCTCTGGAAATGCTTAAGGGCACATCAGATCAGGCATGAATATATTTTTGCAAGAGCTTCTAGTGTCCATAAACACGAAATCTTCGTGCAAGATTTCCCCGAATCTCTCATAGCGAACGAGCATCTGAATCGCGCCATACATGACGCTGTGGGGCAAAATGCGTCCGGACCCCCCGTATTGGGGTTGCTGTGAATTTTCGGACAGACACTATGTAGACCGTCTAAGCAGCTTCACTGCAAAAGAGTGCCGAAGCCTTGCCAGAATCCTGTCAACAAGTTCTGAGGAGGGTATTGTGGAGCAGGAAGATGTTGTGGAGCAGCTAGACAGAGAGTTTGGGGTGGGGAACGGGGAAGAAATCTTCTTTCGTGCGGTACGCAAGGGAGTCTTTTACCTTAACAATGTACTGCGATGTTATTCCGCTCCCATCCCGTCCATGCGGAATTTCATCGTAAAGAATTTTCCCCCGAAAGAGATTTCGGAGCAATAACTGGAGTCCAAAGGCCATTCTGAGCCGAAATAATCGCCAGAGGCGGATCCCAAGAAGGAATCGGAAGACCATACAACAGACAGTCCCTCCCCCGAACAAGAGGAGAGAAGAGAACCCACGCCACCCAAATCGGGGAAAGACAATCCTAGGCAGGACCCTCCACAGGGCAAAGACCCTTCCGACAGTGATCAGGACACAGACATGGAGATGAAGATATGACCTCTCGTGCGGATTTTGCTGGATAATCCCCGACTATTAAGCACTGGGCCTATGCTTCAACCAGAGTATGAGAGTGTTTGGGTTGCGAATCAGCCTTATCATTTAGAGACTCGGACTGCTCATTGAAACGTCTGGTCAGATCCGCAAGAAGTTTAGACTGCTCTTCGTTACGTCTGGCCTGCTCTTCGTTACGTCTGGTCAGATCCGCAAGAAGTTTAGACTGCTCTTCATTGCGTCTGGCCTGCTCTTCGTTACGTCTGGTCAAATCCGCAATCTGCCTGGACTGCTCTTCGTTACGTCTGGTCAAATCCGCAATCTGCCTGGACTGCTCGTCATTACGTCTGGTCAAATCCGCAATCTGCCTGGACTGCTCGTCATTACGTCTGGTCAAATCCGCAATTTGTTTGGACTGCTCGTCATTACGCTTGGTCAAATCCGCAATCTGCCTGGACTGTGATTCCGCTCGCTTGGTTTGTGTATCGTAAGAAGCGTCTGTGCGAGTGTGGATTTTACTAAAGTTCGTGCTGACTTCAAGAAAGCCTTGAGTTTGCGACTCAAGAACAGTGTCAATACGCTTGTTGACAGCAAGAAAGCCCTGAGTTTGCGACTCAAGAACAGTGTCAATACGCTTGTTAGCAGCAAGAAAGCCCTGAGTTTGCGAGTCAAGAACAGTGTCAATACGCTTGTTGGCAGCAAGAAAGCCCTGAGTTTGCGAGTCAAGAACAGCGTCAATACGCTTGTTGACAGCAAGAAAGCCCTGAGTTTGCGAGTCAAGAACAGCGTCAATACGCTTGTTTTGAGAGGCATTCATGCGCCGGGATGCGATGATCAAAGCCACGATCACACCCAGAAGGGTCACGATAATGCCAGGCAAGGATACAATAATGGATTGCACTACTTCTTCCATGAGTTCAATTCAGGTTTGGGTTCATTTTTTTCTGTATGATTGCGAGACACACAAGCTGTCCGGCTAATCTCTTATGTATTGCACACGAGATTGTTCATGTGCGGAATGCATTTGACGAGATGATTCATGGCATGTTCCTTACTTGCATTTCCAATTCTGATTTTTCTTCATTGGATAATATCATATACATGGTACAAAGTTCCAGATGCACATGTTCCCAAATCTCTGGACCATAGATTCCCATTACAGTCACTCTGAAATCAAAATGTGATTGGCACACCTCTCAGGGTCTTGTCAAGAAAGGCATAGTACAAACGAAATCCGCCTTGGCCTCTTGCAAAATTCCAGATATTGGGAATAATAATTCGTTGCGGGGGATTGCTGACAGACGGGTTCGGTTACAAAAAAAACCCATTGTACAGAGATGT
This sequence comes from Rhodothermales bacterium, assembly GCA_965203305.1. Classification (GTDB taxonomy): domain Bacteria; phylum Bacteroidota; class Rhodothermia; order Rhodothermales; family Bin80; genus Bin80. The sequence goes on from OZ241874.1 coordinate 2,619,435, forward strand.
ATGTGCTGGCTGGAACGAGCCTGACTGCAAGGCTCTGCTTTTAGCACCCTAGCGTGCAGCCTGTCAAGAACAGGCTCCCATAAAGCACACAGGTTCCTAGGATAATTCCCCAAACATTCAGAACGAGCCTCTTGCAAAAATCCCAGATGACGGAGAAATATCGCTCTGAGAGTGCTATAGGCACATTGGGTAAGGTATACAGATATTTTGCAAGAGCTTTAGAATAGAAAATCCGCTGACTGGCTTCTGAGCTGCCATGTATTCTGTTTATAGCTGTCTGAACTCACACTCAGTCTTGATGTCGTTCCTAAATTCTTTCTGCATGAATTTCTCCACATGCATAAAACCGGCCAAGATGGCATTTCTCGCACAGTTGCTATATTATACGAAAGATCACCATGAGTGCCATCATACGGCGACTAGGCTGAAAATATTTGGAATGTGTACCCCAATTCCTGCTTATGGCTATCTCACATATTGCCCTGCATGAGGTCTGCGCAGTGTTCCAGTCAATCACCCTCTATTTGATACCACCGGAGATACAATTAGAATGGATGTCCTCTACGATTTTCTGATTAGCCGTGTATTCGTTTACGGGTACTGCATCGCAATCTTTTTACTGTTTGTATGGTGGTTCAAAACGTTCTTTCGGGAAGCAAGGACGTTAATGTTTCAACTGCGTGAAGCAACGGCAAGACTGCGTATCATTGAGGGAGAACAGGGCCTTGTGAAACACTTTGAAGAGTACAACGAGTATGCAGAAGGTCAGTTTGGGCGTGTCTGGGCAGAATTTGTGGAGATGCTCGTGCTTCCTGCTCCCGGTTCAAGTGATCCAATTCGCAACACCAGTGAAGTATCAAAATATCTGAACGAATCAACCATTATTTTCCCCAAAGTCCCCCTGAGATTTCTTCATTCGGTTCCAAACCTTCTGATGGGGCTCGGCATCTTCGGTACATTTCTCGGCTTGGCGGCAGGGGTTGGAATGGCAGATGCTGGCCTATCCTCTGGTGATCCGAATGAAATCACGGAATCCCTGGAACAGCTTCTCTCTGGTGCATCATTGGCATTCTTTTCTTCCATAGTCGGAATCTTCCTGTCCCTGATATTTCTCTGGACTGAACGGAAAAGATCACGCAAGCTGCAGCTTGAACTGGGGAACTGGATAGATGAACTTGAAAAGCGCATGCTGCTGGTCACAGTGCCAAGCATCGCGCTGGAACAATTGAAACAGGCGGAACTGGCGACACAGCAACTGGAAAGATTCAATACGGAGCTGGTCTATTCAATTGAGAGTGCACTGGACGAAAAAATTGCTGGTCGTCTTGTGCCACATCTCGAGCGTCTGGTTGAATCCATGGAAGGAATCCGTTCGGATCGGTCCAGTGATGCCGGACGCATGATTGAACAGTCTCTGAGCCAGTTCACTGCCGCAATGCAGGAACGAACCGGATCCCAGTTTGAGGAAATGGCTTCGGTCGTGAGTACCCTGAACAGCACCCTGAAAGATGCTTCAGACGGATTTGCTCAGACGCAACAAAGCATCCACGCTACAATGGGAACCGTCATCGCAAATGTAAAGGCCTCTCTGGATGATACCACATCATCCATGACCAGAACACTGGAGCAGTCCCTGAGTGGAGTTACGGAGATGCTTTCGAATTCTTCCAGACAGGCAGCAGAGCAAATGGCCGCTTCCAGCAATGCCGCAGCTGCAGAGTTGCGTGCCACTCTCAGTGATCTTACCAGAGAACTGGCAACGACAAGCAGTAATGCTGCATCTCAGATAACCGGATCACTCCACGGACTGCAGGAAGCGGCCGAACGACTGGAACGATCCACGCAACAGAGCGAAAAGGTACTGACAAGCATGACGAACTTTGTCAGCCAGCTAAACGACCTGAGCGGCACCATATCTTCTTCTCACAGACAGATGATCACGATATCTGCTCAACTGGAGCGTGCGACCCTTGACATGCAGGCGGCAAGCGAAAAATCTGCGAATGCGCTGGAACAGACGAACCGTTCGGTAGACAGCATGGGGGTGCTGATCCAGAGGCTGGAAGAGTACCAGGGATCTACTGCGAATGCATGGACGCAATACCAGGAACGCTTTGAAGGTCTTGACAGCTCGCTGGCACGGGTATTCCGTCAGATTGATGAAGGCCTGTCCCGCTACTGTGAGCAGGTCGGAGAGTTCTCCAGTACACTGGACCGAACAGCTGCCGATGCGATCAAAAATCTGGCAAGTGCCATTGGAGAATTCAATGATTCCATTGAGGACCTGATTCCGCGCCTCCCAAATAACTCCCCATGATTGGACAGAAACATTCATCAACAGACCCGGGAACAGGCGATCAGAATTATCTGGCCAGCGTCAGTGATGTCATGGCCGCACTCATATTTGTCTTTATCATCATGCTGGCCCTGTTCGCCTATCGGCTGTCAAACGTTACGGAAGAACAAACCAATGTGACAGAAAGATTGACGGCCAGCGACGAGACGCGCGATCATATTCTTCAAGAACTTAGAGATCGGCTGGAAGAGGCTGGCATGAGTGTTGAGGTTCTTCACGAGCAGGGTGTACTTCGCCTGTCGGACAACGCGATCAATTTTGCATCTGGCAGGGATACTCCCATTCCAGAACACCGGACTAACGTAGGACGACTGGCTCAGGCACTTTCGGAAGTTGTGCCATGCTACGCCTCCTCCGACAGGGATTCCATTATTGCCGGATCCATGGCAGAAGATGATACCCTCAACACCAATAATATCCCGTCCTATTGCCAGCAGGGTGTAATGACCTCCCCCTATATCTGTGAGGAGCAGAAATATCCATGGCTGCTGGAAACCCTGCTCATTGAGGGGCATACGGACAATGTTCCGGTATCCATCACAGGTAACCGAAGGTTTCGGGACAATCTTGAACTGTCCTCCATGCGTGCCGCGACGGTATACCGCATGATTCTGGCCTGTGAACCGCGCATTGAGCGCATGCGCAACAGCGAAAATGTCCCTGTGCTAAGTACGAGCGGATACGGGTATACCAGACCCGCAACAGACGATCCAGAACTCGCTGATTATAACAGGCGTATTGATCTGAGACTTCTCCTTGAACCCCCGGTGGATGCCTTGTCATCCACCGGGACAGATGTTGGGGAGCAAATCCTACAGCGTATTGAGGAAGAGATCAAATGAGCGCGCAATCCCTGAAGGATGTGCTGTCCCACTGGAACGGATTTGCCAGACTTCCGGGCACGCTGGACAGGCCGCGCAGGACGCAAAAAGCGGCGGCCGATGCTGCAAAAATTCTGGGAGGTGACATGCCACGCGAGCTGTCCGATTATGATTTGAAGAATCTGTACTGGCGGATCACTCAGTCATGGCAATGCTATCGTATACTTCCTGAACAGGAACAGATAATTGCTGGGGATTCAGGATGGGTCGGGTTCTTTGAACGGGAAGCAAATAAATCGGGATTCTCAGCCTCCAGTGATCTTCGGAGACTGCCATGGATCCTGTTCTACTCCCCCCATGAAACCATCCCAACACAGCAAACACCAACCCCCGAAAGCTGGCTGGGGGCAGATCCGACATTTGTGAACCACTACGGGAAATGGCTGTCCAAACGAAAACAGGCAAGTGCCATACGTGTGCTCTTGCGTGAATTCATTCGTGCCTATCCTGCCGAGCTGTCTACATTTGAGGAACTGCGTGTACTGCTCAAGAACCTGATTGTCGAATCAACCCGGGCATCGCTTCGGAAGTGGAGCGAGCGTTGCGAACAGTTTGATTTTCTGGAGAGGGACGGAAACCGCCTGTTCGTTGAAAAACTCCTGTCATCCGAAGATGATGCGAGAGAGGCACTGCAGCAAACAGGTATGGAGAGCATCCTTGCGTACAGTCGTTTTCTTGAGTCTGGAATTCAGGCATATCTGGCGGAAGCTGGCAAACTTCTGGTGAGGGACCAACTGCACTCTGATCAGCTTCACCGATTATTGCAAATCCTTGAGCATGAGGGCAAATTGCGTTTTGATTATCGTAATATGCGCATTGCAATTGCAGAGGCATTGCTGGGGCCTTTCACGGAAGAACATCAGCCGCATGAACTGCGAGAGCAGGTGGAACCCTTCTTTATGCGTCACTATGGCGATCCACGCCTCCCATCTGGAAAACCGAACTGGGCTGGCATACCGGATGAATTTCGATCCGTTGTCACTCGATGGCTAGCCCGACAAACTCTGGATGCCTTTTTTCACCTCCTGGAAGAAACCGCTCTTGATCGCCACTGGTCCTATCGAAAAACATTCTGGATGGCATATTTTGACAATCACGCTATCCTTGATGCATGGTTTGTTCTGGGGACTTCTGCATTGAATATTATGAGATCCCTGTCAGAGCGGAAAGATAATATCTGCGGCCAGCTTCGCGGTGCACAGAGCGATCAGTCTGTACTCCTCATGCGCATGCATGGTGCAATCGTTGCCGAGTGGAGTCACAATGGATCCTGCCGCATCTGGCTGAACGGGAATCGCCATGCTCCCCAACTGCACAGGGAAGAGAGTCCATACTGGGGCGAAGAACTAAGAAGAGGGGCAGATTTTACTCAACCCCATTATGGCAGTCCAACCGGAGGCTGGCAGGGCGAAATTGCGTGGTGGCTGGAAAACCACATCGGAATAGAGGTTAGCCGCGAAGAATACTTGGGAATTCGCAAAGCAAAAAGCAGGTCTGATCACCGTGACAAATCCGGAAAATCTCTGGAAACAGGGAAGGCAACGAAGGAATCGCTATGGAAGAAACTGCGCTGGTCACCTGTCAAAAGATAATCTATGGTGATGGAATGCGGAGCTTCCGCATGTACAGAGCAGATGGGATCAACCCTCATGTCATAACATCTCATGGCTACTCCCAAATTTCTGCCTGAACCCGAAGGACTCCGTGTTCAGATAGAAACCAATCAAAAAGTACCCGTAAGCGAGTGGACATCTCACCCGGATATCCCAAACTGGATGAGCGCATTCTTGCGCTTGCGTGATGATGGCCTGGCGATAGAGAAGGACGACGGATATGCGCTACTACTCCACTGGACTGGCGTGGCCAATCTGAATGTGGATCAACTGGAGTATATGGGGCTTCCAGATGCCTGTCCATATACACTCGAAATCACTTCTGACCAGTCCATTCTGGACACGAATTTTGATGTTCAATATGGTTTTGTCTGGAAAGGCCGGCGTGTGTTAGGCTGCAAACGGGAAGGGGCATGGCTAAGTGCAGGCAATGACCAGTTTATTCTCGTCAACCCGCTGTACGAGATTATAGAGTCAATTGACCAGTTCGGCTTCGCTGATAATCAGGGACTTGAAGGCCGGATGCTCCAGTGGGGACATATATCGGAACAGCTCCCGGACGATGCACTCGTCCCTGATCGTCTGAATTCAATCAAGATTACTGTAGCCTCGAGTTTCAAGCTCAATCCTTTCTCAAACGCGTCTGGCGAGCCGGATTTCAATCCTGTAGTCGGACAGTGGAAGATCAGCTCCAGTGAAGGAGAAGAGGAAAAACGGGAGTTCGCAAGCACCTTGCCCTCCGCACGACAAACTGATTTTGCAAAGCGATTCCGAAGGCTGAGCAGTGTCAAGCATCGGTATGCTGTTGGCGGTTCCAGTTATGTGGTGCTGACAGAGCAAGTCGAAAAAGCCCTTGCTGTCGTGCATGATGCGCAGAGATCATCTCCCGAAGAGCGTCACGAGTTCCTGCAGAATGTATCTGGATATCTGCGGGGATCTCTTGATCAGGCGGGCGGAACGGATATTGAGGTGAACGATGTGTTCTGTGATGACGGTCTGAGCGAGCGTGTCAAGGGGATCGGAGCCTGGGTTGAGCCCGTACTTCCCTGGATCGTACGAAGTTCAGAGCCGTGGCTGCCTCCGAAAGAGGTTGGACTTCAGGTGGGGGCAAGGATCCTGCAACTCCCGCCCAAAGAACTGCCGAAGCTGCTGGCGAAGGTGGAATCTGCTATTCATAATGGAGTGAAAACCGTGGTGACAAGCGAGGGAGAGGAGATTCCCGCACACTCCGAGACAGTCTCTGGAATTAAGGAACTCATCCGTCGTTTGCCTTCCCTGAGAGAATCTTCTGATACAGACAAGCCAGAAACCGAATCACATCTGCCGGAATCAGAGGCGAGCGCAAAGCAGGTTCTCCTGGTTATTGACAACCTGGAAGATATCCTGTTTCGGCGGGAGCGGCGCGAATGTGAGCCCGGAATATCAGGGGTAGCACCCGCATTGCAGAGCACACTGCTGCCACACCAGGAAGAAGCTCTGGAATGGCTCCTGCAGCACTGGGAAGCCGGAAACTGGGGAGCTCTGCTCGCAGACGATATGGGACTCGGCAAGACACTTGAGGCACTGGCGTTTCTTTCCTGCTTGCAAACGCACATGCGTACTCAGGGAATCCGACACAGACCCATGCTTGTTGTCGCTCCGACCGGACTGCTGCGAAACTGGCAAGATGAGCACGAGAAGCACATGTCTGGAGACGGACTGGGACTGCCCATTCAGGCTCATGGCACCAGACTGAAGCGTCTGAAAATTCCTGCAAGCTCGGATGGTAACGAACTTGGGTACAAAATACCCCTGCCTAAGCTGGACATTGATACACTGAAACGGGCCGCATGGGTACTGACCACCTACGAAACCCTGCGTGACTATCAGCACAGCTTCGGTCGCATTCAGTGGAGTGCCGCAGTCTTTGACGAAGCGCAGAAAATCAAGAATCCGGGAGCGCAGGTCTCGGTGGCAGCACTCGCAATGAAGATTGACTTTGCTCTGCTGATGACGGGTACCCCCGTGGAAAACCGCCCGGCAGATATCTGGTCCCTGCTGGAGCGTGTGGAACCGGGAATGTTTGGAACCCTGGACCAGTTCAGCAGAAAGCATGAGACAGGTACTTCACAGAGCAGTTCCGAACTTGACAAACTGAACCAGGCACTGACAAAGAGTAACGGGGCACCACAACTGATGCTGCGACGGCTGAAAGAGGATCATCTTTCTGGATTGCCAGAAAAAGAAGTCCATCTCCTGAATGTAGATATGCCAGGTGCGCAAGCAAAAGCATACGAGCAGGCCGTAGACTATGCCCGTATGGGAGGCGAAGGGATCTTGCAGACAATTCACCGCATCCGCATGATTTCATTACACCCGGAAGTGCCGGACGAGGACTGGAGTGATGAGGAGTACATCCAGAGGTCTGCCCGGCTCTCGGAAACATTCGCTATTCTGCAGGAGATCGCAGATCTCGGAGAAAAGGCTCTGGTCTTTCTTGAATCATTACAGATGCAGGGTTTTCTGATTGGTGCGCTTCGCCGCAAATTTCAGCTTCCTGATGATGTACTGGTCATTAATGGTTCTGTCCCCGGCGATACACGCAAGGCACGTGTGGACATATTCCAGAATCGCCAGGGATTTGATGTCATGCTCTTGTCCCCTCGTGCAGGTGGCGTGGGATTGACACTGACTGCCGCAAATCATGTGATCCATTTGTCCCGCTGGTGGAACCCTGCCGTGGAAGATCAGTGTACAGATCGCGTGTTCCGAATCGGACAGGAACGGGATGTCCATGTATATTTTCCAATGGCCATACATCCACAGTTCGGGACGGACAGCTTTGACTGGAAACTGAATGACCTGATCACCCGAAAACGGGAAACCAACCGCCGCATCCTCTCTCCCATCAATGTAAGCGAAGGAGACAAGAAAGATCTCTACAAAAGCATTATTGGAGAGATGTCAAAGAATAAATCCGTACCCCCACAGTAACACACTGTGTCATGAGGCCCGGAGGCAAGGGCCATACTTCTGCTATACTTGTAGAAGACAAAAAATGAGCCTCAATATCTCCATCCATCCTTTGATCGTCTTGTCAACAGTGCACGCCCAATTCAGGTAATCGGAGAGCTCATGTGCCGGATGAAGGGCAAACAGAAATCCCCACGCAGACTAGCGGATTGTGAAGACGATCACAAATATACAGAAACCTCTTGCAAAAATCTCGTTTGACGGAAAAATATCGCTCTGGAAGTGCTTAAAGGCATATCAAATCAAGTATAGAGATATTTTTCTGGAGCCTCACCACGTATTCTTGTCAGACACTGACCTATCTCCGAACCCCACCAGATGCACCAAACTTATAGTCTATTCCAGCCTGTTTGAGTATCATGTTGGCCATGTGAAGCTTTTTAATCTTGGCGGGAACAGTCACTTTTATCAAGCCGTTGCCCCATATGACATGACTTCCACTAGGGTTTCTCTTCACTGAAAATCCTGCCTTCCTCATGAGTCTCTGAACCTCTCTCTCGTACCCTGCCATTTCTCACAAGTAGGCACCTGCCGGTACATACGGAGTGTCTTCCCATAATAAGATAGGTTCTCGTGTCTGCCGGGAATGTGAAGATTGGTGAGTGAGTTCCGTGTGCTCAGGAGGTGCCTTCTGAAACGACAAGCGCAATGTAGCTGACGCGATCTCTTCGTCATTCAGTCCATGATTTGCCTGCAACAGTATGGGAACCAGACGAAGAAGCTCTGATCGCATTTCTTCATAGGTGTCCACCTCTAAAATCAATCCTCGGATAGTATTTCCGACGACTCCCATCCTGCCGTCCGGGTACAGGAAAACGGTAGCGGTGTAATCGTTCCTTTCCATAGGTATAGTCCAGTTAAAGGGCTGGGTTTTGTGCATGAGTAGCCATGCTATGGCTTCTTTGTTCAAACTGTGGTACAGTAATCTGAAGAGAGAGTTCCAGCGAGAGATGGAGGGGGCAGACGAGATGGTGGATGCCCTCCCCAAGGAGTGCAATGTCGGATGCAAGCGGAATGCCCGGGGGCGGCGGCAGTCCTGGGTAGGCTGGAAGATTCCTATGGATGTAGCGGACGGGGGCGTTCCGATCAGTTGTATCGGAACCTCCGCCTCCGTGCATGATAGCTAGGTCGCCATTCCCTTGGCCAGGATGTGACCGCAGATCGGGTTCTGGCGGTTCTGTATGCTTTGATGGACAGTGCCTGTGATCCGAAACAGATGCATGCGCATACGAAAGAACTGGGGCAGGTTTCCATCCCCGGCGGGACGGAAAAGCGGCGCGGGATCAGGAAAACAGGGCGCGGCGTGTTGCCGGGTCTACGCCTTCGGAGCGCATCCGGTACCGGGAACGTTCTACGGTAGAACGCGCCTTTGCTCGGCTGAAGGATGCATTTGGCTTCCAGAATCTGCGGGTTCGGGGGTACCAAAAGATGATGTGCCACATGATGTTTGGCGTGCTTGCGCTCACTGTGGACTCTCTTCTTCGCCTGGTAGCGTAGATCCAGTCAACTGGATCAGGTTTTGGGGGATGCAAACATTCGCGTCCACCGAAGTGATCGGACAGGTGCGCCCCGCTCATATAAATGAGGGACAAAATCCGTTCCGAAGAGCCTTTTCAGGGAACGAATTTGGAACAATTTCCCGCTCAAACCACCAAAAGAAGGAGATCACTCAGAAAAGTCAAGGTTCCATCCCGTACCTGGTCAGAATTCGACGGCCCCAAATCTTTTTGCAGGAGGCTCACAGAAATACGCACGACAGATGTGTGCTTCTCTTTCTGCACGATGGAATATGTTCTTGTATGTAGTGTCTGTCCGAAAATTCACAGCAACCCCAAATACGGGGGATTCCAGAGGCATTTTGCCTCACAGCGTCATGTATGGCGCGATTCAGATGCTCGTTGGCTATGAGAGATTCGGGGAAATCTTGCACGAAGATTGCGTGTTTATGGACGCTGTTTGGGGATTTCATGCTCCAATCCGCCAAGGGGCTTCCATCTTCGTCAGAAAAAATACCAAAAAATATCTCCAAAAACCCCTCATACGCTCTCTAAATGGCATATATTGGCGATATTCTGAATTTTCGGACAGAGACTATGTAAACGTTCCGCAATTCCGTATATTCCCTTAACATACGCGAAACACTGTCCTGCCTCATGTTTTTCCTCATTTCCGGCATTGTTTCCGCGATTTTCAGGGGAAAGTCCAGAGCCTTACCCCTGTGCGAAGTACAGATCAGTCTCGTCCCTGTTGTAATATAGATGCCGAATCTCACGATCATGGATTTGAGCACAAAACTTGATTATAGATAGCACAGCGAGAGGAAATGTCTGATTCCTACAGGAATTTCGTGCAAAGGCTACAACTGTTAATTCGGAAGCGGCCGTCCCTGATTACTACGACACTAAGCAACATATTCACGATGAGACTGATTGGCAACAAGACTCATGGCGATATGGCCGAAATTGCAGTCAGCGAGTTTGTTAATCAATATATGTACGACTTTAGCTCCCACCATGTCGGAAAAGACTTGTACAGGGCAAAATCCAGAGAGGAAGACATCAGGATCACTGATGAAATCAACAAACAGGAATTTCAGATCAGCATCAAAGCGTACGGAGTTGGTCCACTACAACTCTCCACAGACAAGCACTCTTTGATGTTTCCAAGACTTGAAAGAGAGAATCCAGAAGTAACGGACAGGTCTGTAATTGAGAGTATATTTTCAGACCCGGCATTCAGCAGGTTTGACCAGATAAATGTACTGCCCCTGATCTATGATGAGAAGGAACGGCACTGTAACATAATGCTTTTTGATTACGAGAAGGCAAGGCGAGAGGCCGCCCGCATAACTCGAGTCACTGCGGGACGCGGGAGAAGGCATCCGGTATACAGGTTCTTTGATGCTCAAGGGGAATACATCTGTGAGGTCCGTTATGGGGGAGCATCTGCTAATGCGCTTCAGCGGGGACTGTGGACCAATACAAAGACTGGCGTACAATACTTTGAAAGCATTACAAATGGATGGATTGACTATTCACACAATCTGATACTATTTCAGTTATTTTCGCATGCTCTGGTGGCAAGTGAATCAGGGCACAGCGAGGCCCTGGAGAAGGTAAAAAAGGACATTGACAAAATGAGGAAGTGTGGAGGAATGTCCGAATGCTGACTCCTTTTCTGTATGATGACTATACCTCGTACACTCCTCGGACGGAAGGGATCAAGTACATCGGATCCAAACTCAAGCTGCTTCCCCATATTCTGGAGATGATTTCTGGAACGGGTGCCCGTGTTGTTCTGGATGGATTTTCCGGTTCTACCCGCGTATCACAGGCTTTGGCAAAATTGGGGTACCGGGTGATCTGCAATGACATATCGGTATGGTCGGAAGTGTTCGGAATCTGTTACTTGCTGAATCGGAGCCCAAGGGATACGTATCGGACTCTGATTCAGGAACTGAGAGATGCCCCGCCCCGAGAGGGATGGTTTACTCATCACTATGGTGGGGACAGTAATGGCGGGAGATCCGTTCAGAAAGACGGGGGCAAGCGTCCCTGGCAAATCCACAATACCATGAAACTGGACGGCATACGAGATAAAATAGATCAGATGGATATGCAACCGGTGGAGAAGGCCGTCGCATTAACCAGTCTCATCCTCGCGCTGGACAAGGTGGACAACACATTAGGACACTATGTTTCTTATCTTCGGGAATGGGCACCAAGATCCTACAAATCTCTGCAACTTGAAGTCCCTCGTCTCTTTCAGAATGACAGCCAGCATGTGGTAACGAGGAAAGATATCTTTGATGTTGCAAATGAATATGCTGACCTAGCATACTACGATCCTCCCTATGGATCAAACAACGAGAAGATGCCTCCCTCTCGCGTCCGGTATGCATCCTACTACCACCCCTGGACGACCATTTGCCTGAATGACAAGCCGCCCCTGTTTGGCAGGGCCAATCGGCGGACTGATTCTTCCGATCAACAAGCGGGATCTGTTTTTGAGGAGTTCAGGCGCAACTCCGAGACGGGCAAATTCATCGCAGTGGAATCCATTGAGCGACTGATCAAGCATACTCGGGCGAAATGGATTTTACTATCTTACAGTTCTGCGGGACGAAGTACAGCCGAGGAGTTGCACGAGATTCTGAGTGCCAGTGGAGATTTAGTGAAAGTCCGAAAGATTGATTACAAAAAGAATGTCATGGCAGATATGAGATGGACCCGCGAATGGGTGAATGATTCTGGCGAGGGACATCAGGAATTTCTGTTTTTGCTCAACAAGGGATAAAATCGGGAGCTGCATGAAGATTGAACCGTACTATGCAATGGATCTGGTCACGTTTCTGGGGATGTATGCAGTAAAAATTGGCTGCTTTGAACCAAAAGCTGTTCATGCACAAGATGATGGAGAAGCTGTGTGGAAGGCCCTGGAATCTTCTCCCGCGAGAAGTGTTGTCCAGAGCGAGGGACTTGAACTAAGATGGATCAATGGAACCACTGCAAGGAGTGTCAGAACATGGAGGCTAGGGATCGGGCGACATTTTCTCGTTTCCGTATCGAGAATAGACTTTGTTGAAAATCATTATACCGACTATTACAAGGTTCGTGTGTCCAAATTCATATTCATGCCAGCGGAGAAGACAAACCTTGACCAAGTCGTTCCTCAGCCGGAAGGATTCGAGTCAATTCCTGTGGGGATTCTCGAGAATCCTGATCGTGATCAGGGGGAAGCACATGCGGAGGAGTTGTTTGAGTACTTGCATGATGAGATATGGCGGAGAGATAAAGCCCGAACGATAGATGACATGGAGAATTTCAGAAACACTGCACATGCATGTTACGCAAGAAAAGAATTGTCTCTGAATTTGTATGCAGAACTGTTACGGATTATCCATATTCGCACCGTGGAGATACATAGAGACCCTGACTATCACCTGCTCCTGAAGCAGGAATGCTCTGGAAGGGACGACTGAGGATACGGTATGTTCATGTGAGGATTTGTACACATTTCTCGTGATCTTTCGGACGAGCCTGCGGATCCACATGATGGAAACAGAGCTGGGGGTCAATGAGCAACGGATACACGAAATATTTGGGGCTCTCCACTAAATTTTGAGAAGATTCCTTTCTTTTCTCCCCATTGATCATAGGCATCTTCTACCCTCCATTGTGCCTGTGCATCTATATTGGCAATCTGGCATGGTGCAGTCAGCAAGAACAGTGCTAAAGTTCTCATAATCATCTTGTTTGTCTCGTGCCAACTACAACCATTGCAAGCAAAGGACAACCCGCCCTTTCTTGACACTATCAGTGGCAAGGTTGTTCACATGGAGTATGTATTGCGGCAAACCGATCTGTCTATTCCACTCAATTCGACCGGTGAATCTGAAGTTATTCGTCCGGTCAAATCCGAGGAGATCAGTCCTCTTTCTAGTTCGGTCATCTGCTATATATTTCATCTTGGAATCAAGAGATTTGCTCCGTCATGATGTTGGTTTGGAACAGTTGGCTCTGGATTCCATGGCCCGGATGGTCGGGGAATACACTGGTAGTGCCCGTCACTGTAAACCATCTGTCAAAATCAGTCCTGCAGGGGGGAATTTCCAGTCTTTTTCATTGGCTGCCGACATATCAAGACGCTTCAAGAAAGTACCCATATCATTGATTTCAAAGAAGAAAATGGAAGCCTGTGGTTGACCATGAGTGTGGAATATCCGTCTATTTTTGGCATTTCTGACTGGCCAAAAAGCACTGCTGCCTCCATATTCCCCATTATTGGCAACGATTACCAGCTGGAACATGTGATAGTATAGTGCCAGCGACATCTGGTCGAATGTTTGAATATCCTGATTGAGTGCAGGAATTGCCAAGATATCCGACTTGTCTCTAAGATCCGAAATAAGAGCCAAGTCTGTCGCGTCATAGCTTATAGCCGTCGTCAGCCAGGCTGGTCGGTAACTGTCTATTCCACAGTGTGGGTAACCAATCAACCACTGGCAGGGTCGAAATCCTTGAAGAGCAAAATTTCCTTCATCACCGAAATTTTTCTCATTTGGGGCAAGATGTTTCTTCCCCTGACGACGAGTCTTGATCTGAAATCCGCCCGTATCCGACCGCTCGGGAATAATCCACAGTGCCGAGTTGACTGGATACTTCGCATCAGGAATTTTCTCATAAGTCAATCCGGCAAGTATGATTGTTTTGTGCTTGCGCACGAATGGGATCAGATGGGTTTTAACATCCTTCGGGTGAACGGACAGTTCGGGAAGAATCAGCCAGTCAAGGTGACCCTTGCGATCCTTCTGTATATGTGTTTCTCTCAGGATTAGCATGCGCTCCACAGCAGACAGTGCTGCGGACAAGTGATTACGGTGCTTTCTCCGAGTCTCTGAATCGTTCAGTGCCAAGTCATTGATCTTGAAGTCTCTGTCCTTCGGAATTACCGTCTGGACTACACAAGCATAAAACGGCCTTTGAGCCTTCACCTTTTCCAGCGGCTTAATTTGGAGTGGCATGACCAATACACCAGCAGCCTTGCCATATTGCTGCTCAAGATGCTCCATCCTGTTCTTGATCTTTGACATCGTCTCTTCAATCCCATTCCTGATCCACTTGAACCTTCTTGAAATACGACATCCGGGCCAGCTCAAGAGCGCAAACAAAAACTCTTCAACCCAGTCTGTGATGGGCACCCAGTCGTCTCCGAAGGCTTGTTGACCATTGTACAGTCCATACAGACGCTGATACCAATGGCTCACAATCGGGCGATAGATTGGTTGGGATTCTTTCCAACTAGCCTGGCGTACAGTACACGTAAAGTCTTGGTGTCTTGAGAGAATGAATCGCAACAGAAAACCAAGCTGAAACCGCCATTGCTCGTCATCATCACACCAGGAAGGAACTTGGTACAAGGAGCCAGATACGCTGGCTTGACTACTCCTGATTTGCAACTTCCCGATTGCGGCAATCTCTTGGCTCTCATCGAGCTTCAGTATAACCTGCACCGGCGTGATCACTTCGGGCGGCGAATCTAACTGATTCCACTCTTCAAGGAAGGCACATGCAAAACGAAGAAGGGAAAGTTCATTGCGAAGCAATCCATTCGGTGGCCCGTACAGAACCTCCTTGGCTAGTGATGGACGGACACCGTCAGAATTATCCCGGGACAGACAGATGTCTTCAAGAATTCGTGCAGGAAGGTCTTTGAAGCGGGAACCATTCGTATCATCTTCAAGAAGTTCAACAAGAAACGACGGATCTCGTCGGGCGAGTTCTCGTTTTCTTGATGGATTGAGACCAGCACGAGTCAGCTCAACCGCTCGGTCCCGATCCATAAATGTACGCCTGGCCAGTACCGCAAATGTCGCAAAATCCGCACTTGGTAGATGATTTCCGTTGCCAGATAGAAACTGAATCAACTTGTGATAATACTGTAACTCCGGCACCTTTTTAATCCGTGCCAAGGGTATTCTGTGAGGATCATGGGATGCAAGAAATAGCAAGGCCTGCTGTCGGAGATACCATGGGATTTCTCCGTCTGGTAAATTCACTAGACGAGAGGCCTCAGAACATAGTTCTTTCCGGTAGAGCTGAAGATCAATGTTTGATGGAAGTGAATCCGTGTCTTGCACCATCCCGGTCTCCGTGGCTCCTGCAAGGAGTACCTCCGCAAGGCAGTACCAAGCGACATACCTCGGCAACTCTTGCTCATCTGTATTTTCTGTGAGCGGCCTTAGCAGAGAGAGAACACTGCATAGCACTTCGGCATCTGGCCAGAGGTCAAGCCCAATCCGCAGGAGGCGGATATTGGACGGGTCCTCCACCCACTTTTTGATCAGAAGATGTGCAAATATTTGCACATCTTCGTCCAGTTCTTGGCAAGTTCGTGCTGAACACCAGCTCACGACAGGCCTAGTATCATCAGTATCGGATGAAGGAGCATTATCTGGGGGATCGTCTTCAAGCAACGGCCTGAGAGAACGAAATGTAGTCCTGTATCGGTTGGCACTGAATCTGGCGACTGTCGCATCCTTAACATCTGGAATGGGGGCGAGCTTCCATCCACTGTCACCATCAGAACCCAAGGCATCCTGTGACCGCATCAAGCCTTTTATTGCGTCAAGTATCTCCCATCCACCAAGTGAATCAAATCCCCCTGAAACTGCGGATTGGATACGGTTCATCTTCTCTCTGTGACGCACCACCGGTTGTTCTCCTCTATGTCTACGAATGTGTGACTTCTCACTGGACAATGCAAGTCCTTGGGTGTTCTCTTTCAATCGTTCTTGAAGCCAGTCGCAAATCTTGTTCTTGTGTTTATCATCCGTTGCGTCCTCAAAGTCTTGGCTAATTCTGACAACCAATCTCAAGTCATCCACATACCGGCATACATCCTCTAGCCAGATACCAGAGGATATCTCTGTTCCGATTGCTTCACGGAGTGCATTATCAAACTGTATCAGAAAAAGATTCGCGAAAAAGCCAGAAGCGACTAGGCCCTGAGGCAGTGCCACCCGCGTGAAATCTCCAAATCCTGCCTTCTCTGCGTAGTTTTGAGATTTATCCTCATCCCAGAGGTGCCATCCCCAGTCAAATACTGATTTGGCAAGAGAAAAGAATTCTGGGACTGTATTTTCGGGGCAAACATGTGCAATTGACTTGATAAGCGAATCTGGTCGTACGCGGTCATAGAACTGCTGGAGATCTGATTCAATGATATAAACCTGCTTCTCATCCTTTTTCAGAATTTCATCTGCCACGATTTCAGATCGGGTAAGGAATGTACGATAATCCTGGAAGTAGGCACGGTAGAGTTTGGCAGAACCCCAGCGGTGGCGCAACTTTCCACGAATATCATCACAGAAAAGGCGATTACCGTAGGAAGTCACCTGTTTTCGCTTTTCTGGGCGGTGCACTGACACCCTTGGATCTCCCTGCAGTGTTTCCACCCGGTCAGCCAGGCACAGCATCAGTGCCGTTGCCATCACCTGATCTGGCAAACTGACATGAGCAAGTGGTCGGAGCCGTGAAGAGGTTTTTCCCTCTTTTGCTGGCCCAGGTTTCCATACACCCTCGTGTACTGCCCAACTCTGGCTCTTGGGGGCAGGAACAATACGCAGAGGATCGTTCCGCCAACTGTCTGGAGATTCCTTGAGACGCTTCTGAATTTCTTCGAGAAATGTCTGCAGATTCACAGTTGCATAGTCAAGGACAAGTGTGTCCGCAAACGAGTTGTGACTGCGGATATGGCGTACGGTTTTCTTCCATGCCTGGATGAGTACATACTCTTGGGACAGGATTTCCAGATTCGGCTCAAGAACTTTTGGTGCCATGTCTCAGATATTAAATGTGCCAAATAGTTTGCATTGCTTGTGAGGAGATGGTGCCAATGTCAGTTGGAAAACGTATGATCTGAATGACGGCTGGCTAGGGGATTTCTCTTATCTCTATCCACTTTATCTATACGATCATGTTCCAACAGGATTTTTTTTCAGGATATGGATCAGATGCTTCCGCAGGCAGGCGAGGCAGGGGCCCTTGTACGATTGAATGAGGCACGAACTTTCTTTTTAAATAAAATTCTCACTCCAAATCCTGGTGATCTGTAACATTCAGCAGTGTTGAAGTCAAGTAGTATCATATTCAGTTTCAGTCAAAAAATTCACGGAATTTAGAACTGACTAGCCTTCAAGGCAGAAGTGTGGGACAAGGTCACCCCATCCCGTTCAGTTATAATCGGTCAAGTCGGCTTATCGTATTTCTGTGATCTTTCGCGAATTTCTGAGCATTGGCGACGCAACGCTCCGCCTGTTTTGCAGCACGTTCTGCAAAGCCTGCACTTCCCCGAGGCCATCTTGTGCTTATAATTTTCACATTTATTGAAACACATTCCTGAATAATTTCCTCAAATCGCAACACTTGGACCCTCAGAAAATTTTGAAAACTTACTATGGCCCGCTCCACTTTTCCAGATTGCACCTGAGCCATTGCATATCTTCTCCGAGTCTCTGCCTCTTTGAGCATCTCAGTGCTCTCCCCAAGGCGGGCCTGTGTTGATTCCATCAGTCTCAGCAACTCCTGCTCTGCTCCTTGACGATTCGATTGTGCACTCGCATCCGTCAGAATTGGTACAGCAGATAGCAAGAGAGTGGTAATGGCCAGAAGGAGGGTTCTACGCTTTTTCATGAGTTATTTTTCGCGTTTCCAGGGCGTGCTAGCTTCTCCTACAGAGTCAGAGCCCACGAAAATACTGAATCTAGGGATTAAATCAGTTCAAGTGAGTCGGTTGATAGGATAGACACCTTACGAAATAATCCTGGTAGTTCTACTCCGAGAAGATAGCCATACAGAGCCATCCCTAAGCGAGGCTATCGATCTTTCCATCCAAGCTCTCTCAAATATCCAATTGACATGGGAATATACTCTGCTTTTGCCGTTTTATCACTGAGGAGATTTTCAAGATGGCAACTGATGCGCAGTGTCCGTCACATATGAAAATAGGAGATGATCGGTCCGGGGAAGAAACCGAGGTCCCATCAACGAAGCACTTGGAAGCCATTAAGACATAAATTATCTCTCTATCCTGTTTATAGGATACATGTCTGCCAAAATCATGATGGATTCCTGCGTCCTTTTCCCTTGTTGACTGTAACCTGTCCATTTCATTACTAATCATTTTGCCTCCACATGGTGATCACGGAAAGGACAGCGATAAGTCCGCCCACAATATAAAATTGAGAGATGACAGGGAAATAGACTCTCATGCCTGATCCCCCCTCTCATCGTCAGTTTGAAATCGGTTAGACCTACCTTTCCAAGGCCATATCTCACAGACTTTTTCTGCCACCCAGTACATCCGGTCAATCATCTCTCCTTCTCCCCATTTCCTATGCGATTGCGCCAAATTCCTAGTCATCGGGATATGACTGTGCAAATAGATTTCTCGCTTCTCTGCATAGGGAAGATGCCGTGTTACCTTGTGCATCTCCTTGTCAACCAGTGCAAGATTTCCGAAACTGTGGCCGTAGGACTGGAGAATTTCCTCTCCGTCATCCCCGAAATGGTTGATCCATTCTTCCACGGATTCTACAGGTATAATGTATTCTAGTGTTGTATCTTCCATCTTATTCAAGCGCGAGTCGTAGGCTCTGTCGTTGATTGTGCAAAGAATGGATTCCCCTGCCTTCCAAGTACGTCCTCCGCTCACTCTTCTTTCTTGTATGTTGTTTCGGATGTCCTTTTTGGTGGGAACGGCATTCCCGGTGTGCCCCAGTTCCCCAATTTTGTTGACCCAATAGCTCCCGTAGGTGTCTGTTGAGTAGACAGGGACTCTACTGTGGGCAAAAACTATCATTTGCTTGGACAAGGGAGAGGGGTTTCTGTTAGCACACCACAATCGCGTAAACCAAGTACTGATGGCTTCCAGCACCTGGATCAGTTCGTTCCTGTGGCACCCCGTTTCATCTGCGCAGACGGCATCGGCAAGAAGCCTGAGGGTAAACGGTTGGTGGACATCCATTCTGAGCGTCTGCAGATGCCTGAGAATCCGGGCAACCTTTATGTTTTCATGCTCCCTGCCCGACCCTGTGATCTGCCCGTACAGCTCTGCCATACTTGCCAGTTCCTGACATAGGGTATCCTGTTTTTTCGGTACTAGTGCAATTCGTGTGAAAAACGTATTTTTAGAGCTTCCATTAACCATTCAAGAAATTATGAATACCAAGGCAAATTTTTTTCACGAGACATTGTTCCTGGGAGAGGACTGGGTTGTTGATGAGGTTACGACGGAGGAGTCCACAGAGACGATTCATGTCTACATTTCCCATGCTGGCGGGGAGGTCGTCTGTCCAGAGACGGGAGAGCGTGGACCGGCCTATGACTTGCGGAAATCGCGTCAGTGGCGCCATCTGGATCATTTTCAATACACGTGTATTCTTCACTGTCGGGTTCCACGGAGCAAGTCATCGGCCGGGGTCAAAACTATTCGGATTCCATGGGCATCAGTGTCGGATCGCTTCACCCACATGTTTGCATGCAGGGTGATTGACGTACTGAAAGCAACGGAGAGCCAGAGCAAGACGGCACAGCTGATGGGGTGCAACTTTCGGCTGGTTCACCGGGTGATGCATCGGGCGGTAGACCGGGGCATGGAACGCCGGGTTGTGGAGGAGTTCAGGCATTTGAGCATAGACGAGAAGGCGTTTGCCAAGCGGTATCAGTTTGCGACTATCGTGAGTAACGGGGACTTGGGATATGTGATTGATTTGGCGGAAGGACGCGACGAAAAGGTATCCGTCCGAACAGCCTCCATATAAGCTGTCAGGGGGGATACGCTGGTATGGTGGATTTGTGCCTTCCTGAGTCCACTCTGTGACCGAGGGGTGGTCGTGTTATCGGTCTGCGGGTTCCTCTGGCAGTCTGTTGTCTCTTCGTGATTCCATGCCGGGGATTTTTCCTGGAGGATGGAGTCGCTGTACTGGAAGCTGATCTTGGGTGGGGATGGATTCAAGAACAGTATTTATATTTATGATGCATAAATTTGCACTTTAGTATTTTATACGGATCGCGGACTGCGCAAGTGCCGGGCGGATGAGAGCCTGCTGACCCATCTGGTGCTCTCCAAGTATCTCTATCACCTCCCGATTGAGCGGATCGTGAAGCAGCTGCATCTGGAATCTGGCGTACAGATTTCCAAGTCCACGGCAACGGACTGGGTACACCTGGTGGCCTCCCGGCTGGATCGCCTGAACCATCCCCTGCGCATGGAAGTGCTGGCAGATGGCTATATTCAGGCAGACGAAACCCGCATTCTGGTGCAGGATCGGGCGAAAAGCAGGGCCAGTGGGACCTATCACAGGGGCTGGTATTTTTTCTATACCTGTCCCATCTCCAGACTGATCCTGGTGGATTACCAGCCAACGCGTTCCCGGGCAGGGCCGACGGAAATGCTGGAGGGGTTCCGGGGAGAGTTGCAGACCGACGGCTATGCGGTCTACCATCAGTTTGGAAAAAGGCTCTTCCACAAATTTAGTGAGGAGCAACTTAAAACCTGTTGATGTCTTTAATGGGTTTCGGGTCATAATGTTGCGCGAATCAGCGTGCTGCCCTGTCGCAATCCTTCATCATTTCACCATACAAATCAGCAGGATGAACATAGAAATCAAGCAGGTTGCAAAGATCGTAAAGAAGCTGGGGCAGTGGGTAATTTCCCGCATTGCGGAGGATGATTCGGGGAATCTGGAGATTCATGTAGCGTGCGAGGAGGTGTCGGAGTTTGCATGTCCCAAGTGCGGGGAGGCATGTCCGGTGTATGATCGCCGTCCACGTCGGTGGCGGCATCTGGACGCATGGAAGTACCGCACGTATCTGACGACAGATCTTCCCCGTGTATCGTGTCCAGCGCATGGAGTGCGGACGATAGCCATTCCGTGGGCAGACCGGAGTGCGCGGGTAACCTATGAACTGGAGGCACTGGTGATTGACTGGCTGCTGGAAACGACGGTCTCTGCGGTTTCCCGCAAACTTGGGCTCAGCTGGACGGCCGTGGACGGGATCATGCAGCGGGCGGTAGAGCGCGGGAAGTCCCGGAAAAAGAAGGAGACCGTCAAGGATATTGGCGTGGACGAGACCTCCATTAAACGGGGGCACAATTACATCACGGTGGTCATTGACGCAAAGAAGGGGGTAGTGGAGTATGTGGGAGAAGGGCGCAAGAGAGAGTCCCTGGGAGCGTATTACAAGGGGCTTAGCCCCGAGCAGCGAAACGGAATTGAGAGTGTCAGCATGGACATGTGGCCGGCGTACATTCGCGAGACGGACGACTGGTTCCCGAATGCAAAAGAGATCACCGCCTTTGACAAGTTTCACGTTGTGAAGTACATCGGGGAAGGCGTGGACACGGTTCGCAAACAGGAGCACCGGGCACTGAAAAAGGAAGGGCGGGAGGACCTGACCGGAACCAAATATATCTGGCTGACCAATGAGGAGAATCTGTCAGACAAGCAGCGGGAACGGTTCGAGTCCCTGCGGGACCGCCAACTGGAAACGGGCAGAGCATGGGCGATCAAGGAAACCGCCAAACACCTGTGGAACTACTCGGATCGCGACTATGCCCGCAAGGAATGGGAACTCTGGCTGGAATGGGTCAGGGAGTCTGGACTGGAACCCATGATCAAGGCCGCCGATACGATCCGAAAGCATCTGTGGGGAATCATCAATGCCATCCTGCTGCGGGTAACCAACGGTCCCTCCGAAGGCATGAACAGCCGAATCAAAATGATCAAAGTCCGGGCACGGGGATTCCGAAATACACAGCGATTCATCAACGCCATTTACTTCTATCTCGGTGGTCTGAATCTGTATCCCTGAAGCGTCCAAAAACAACCCCCTCCACTAAAAATAATGAAGAGCCTGGAAAAATAGACGGGATTGAACTGTTCGCGTGCTGGGCGCATGCCCGGCGGAAATTCAAGAATGCTCTGCGTGCCGAGGGAGAGAACTCCCCCCAGGCGGAACAGGCTGTGGTGCTGATCCAGCAGCTGTATGCGGTGGAGGACGAGCTCCGCGAGCAGGGGGCAGACGCTGCGGAGCGGGAGCGGGTGCGCCAGGAGCAGTCCGTCCCCCTCCTGCAGGTGCTGGAAGCCCTCCTGCGAGAACACACCGGGGACAATGACACCTTCTGGTTCAGAGCCGTGCGCTACACCCTGAGGCTATGGGATCGCCTGAGCGGCTTCACCCGCAATGGACGCGTGGAGATTGACAACAATCTCGTGGAGAACCGGGTTCGTCCCATTGCGCTGGGACGCAAGAACTACCTGTTTGCCGGCTCGCATGCGGCCGCCGCCAATGTAGCCACGATCTACTCTCTGCTCGGGATTTGCCAACTCCATGAGGTCCATCCGCAGGAGTGGCTGATGGAAATCCTGAGGCGCGTGGAAAGCACGCCTGACGAAGAGCTCCACACGCTGCTGCCTCATCACTGGAAGGCGACCCGGCAGAAAGAGAAACAAGTGCCACTCGCCAAGGCAGCATAGCCTCCCCCCGCGAGAACGACACGGGATCCGAAACTGCCTCCTGGTTCCCGCCAGAAAAAGCAGGACGCACCCGGCAGTCCGCAGACCCGCACAGAACAGGACAACAAGAATCACAAACGGCAACGCACAGAACCTCTCTGCCTTCAGAACCCCGGATCCCCTCACAGAATGTGCCCGCAGGAGGGCACCAGCCCTGGACAGGGGCGTATGCCAAAATACAGGGGGAAAACAGGGCTGTTCGGACGCTTACACGAAAAGAGTGCTACGGCACTGGTAGAGCGCATTCTGCCCAAGCATATGCGGGACAGGATTGAAACGATTACCTCGGATATGTGGAAGGCGTTTCTTAATCTTGCCGAGAATTTGCTTCCCGATGCACGCTTGGTTCATGACCGCTTTCATTTGATCAAGATCCTCAATAAAGCCCTGAACAACCTTCGGAGACAGGAGGCGAAGTCGCATCCAGAAACATTGAAAAGCAGTCGGTACGCACTCCTGAAAAATCCAGAAAACCGCACCGAAAAGCAGGAAGAGATTTTCCAGACGATCATGGATGCGAATCTCAAGGTCGGCGTACTCTGGCAGCAGCGAGAGAACTTCAAGGCGATCTTTCGATGCTCCTCCCCCACCGAAGCCATGACCTATCTCAAGCTCTGGCTCGCCAGTGTCAGAAAGACAGGCATTGAACAGGCCATCAAGGTCGCCGACACCTTCGAAGAACATATTCATGGAGTCTGTAATGCGCTCTGGTGCGAACAGTCCAATGCCAAAGCCGAACGCATTAACGGGAAAATTCAACGAGTGCTTACCATTGCAAGAGGCTTCCGAAATTTTGAGAATTTCAGAGTGGCGTCCTCTTCTTCCATGGAAATCTGAGCCTCTATCCACAATAATTGCAGTAATACCGTTTTTTCTTCCCTCCATCTTTATGCCACCATCTTCGGAGGTTTGGATAGGTATTGGATGCGCTCTCTCCTGTCCCTGTTTTCCACCGGACGAAGTCACGGAGGAACTGGTCAATTGCTTTCCCCCGCTTTTGCCTGCCAAAACACTCTTCAATTCGGAGCCAGTGGGTCTGGTAAACATGCGTTTGCATTTCATGGGGAAGGCTCATCAACAGCCAGTTTTTGACTTTTTCGTGTTCATTCAACTTAACACCGCGTGTATTCAGGCTTTCAAAGATTTGCTGGGGATCATTGTCCTGCTGGCATGCGAACTTGATTACCTTGAATCGACTTAGTCCCTTCATTAAGGCATGGGGATCTGATTCTCTGACAGCCTTGCGAAGTATCCCCCACGCAGCTTTCAGTTTCCCTCGCCTGCTACCCATGTCCTTTGCCCCCGACATGATACTCTCATAGACTTCCCTGTCTCCGTCTTGCAGGTAAATCTTTTGCGTGGGTTGTACCTGATTTTGTAGTAATACCGTCTGGATTCTTTTGGAAGTCCACTCATACTGAGGGTCCTTCTCCCCGGACCGATGTTCTGCGATGCAGGCGATCAGAAGATGTATCGTGGTGAGACGTTGTTGCCCATCTACCACGGTATAGTGATCAACGATTCCCCCTCGTGATGTGTCTGCATGTAGAATGATTGTTCCCCCAAAGTGTGTGGCGTTTTCGCGTTGATCTTCCGCAATTGCTTCCAAGTCAGAGATGAGTTCCAGTATGGTGTGCTTGTCCCAGCTATATGCCCGTTGCCATACGGGAATGGTATACTGGACATTTTGAGCAAACATTCGCAAGAAGTCGGTCAGTTGTGGTGCCATGGGCAGGATTCAACAAAAGATTGAGATCTGCAAAATATACAAAAAGCACACGACATCCTGTACCATGGACTTTCCTGCCCGGACGGGAGATGGCTCCTGCTTGCCATGTGATGCCTCAGAAGATATCCAGATATCCCCGTTTCGATGCGGGGTGTATGTTTCCCTTCAAAACAGGAAATTTATAGCGATTATTATTGGGCGATCCGATCCACCCTCTGTGTCTTTTCTTGACATGGTCCAGTACAGCCTGTATTGTCCATGCCATGTTCTTGACTCAATTAGACACAGAAACCATTCAGGACAGCTCCTCTCCATTCTTTCGCACGATTACGAGTAATCTTTCAAATTGAGGGGAATCATCCTTAAGATCTGGCTTGGCTTTCCGTATAGTGCTCAGACATTCAGCCAAAATGGGAAATCCCTGTAGGGCTCGCAACCCGTGATTTTACCCAAGAACTTCAAGGCTTTCCCTAGTCCTAGCATCGCTCGTTCAAATTTTCTTTATAGAGCATATCAATAACTAGTGTCTGTCAGAAAATTCAGAATATCGCCAATATATGCCGTTTAGAGAGCGTATGAGGAGTTTTTGGAGATATTTTCGGGTATTTTTCCTGACGAAGATGGAAGCCCTTTAGCGGACTGGGGCATGAAATCCCCGAACAGCGTCCATAAACACGCAATCTTCGTGCAAGATTCCCCCAAATCTCTCATAGCGAACGAGCATCTGAATCGCGCCATACATGACACTGTGGGGCAAAATGCCTCTGGAATCCCCCGTATTTGGGGTTGCTGTAAATTTTCGGACAGACACTAACTAGATCAGGATACCACAAGGAGCGCAACCAAAGAGTAGCCTGTTCCGGGGCTTCACAAGATGCGTCTCCTGATATGGGATGGTGTCAGGATCCGTTGTTTTCTTAACAAAATTGGTTGGCTGAGTATGGTTGTAGGTTGATGCTGAATATTGGCACGATAATCTCAATAATTCCAGAAACCTCTCTGCCTCTGTGAAAAAATGTGAACATGATGCGCCACATCATATCTCTTCGTTTCAATCCCTTTCAGAAGTGAGACCGGGAATAAAACCTTTCTTCCCACGGCCAGATTTCTAGTATCCTGTCTGCAATCCAGTCGGCCCTGTGCATCATCTCTTCCTCTGTCCAGTCTGGATATGTTGCGGCAAGTTGCCTAGTGAGCGGGACACGACTCTCCGAGTAGATTGCTCTCTTCTCCATATAGGGAAGATGTCTTGTTTCCGAATGTATCTCATTTTCCACCAGTGTCAGATTTGCTAGACTGTTGCTGTGCTTTTTGACCATTTCCATCCTGTCATCTTCCCCAGAATAATCTGGTCGTCCCTCAACAGCCCTTATAGGCATGACATGCTCTAATACCAAGTCTTCTACCCTGTCTGGACGGGAATCTGCAATGTTCGCGTTGATTGTCCACAAGATGGTCTTCCCCGCACCGGAGGCTTTTCCCCCATAAGCTGCTCTTCTTGGTATGCCGTATCGGATTTCGTCTTCATTTGGAACGCCAATACCCCTGTGTCCTAGTTTCCTTATTTGTTCAATCCAGTAGTTTCCGTAGGGCCCGTGAGTCTCTGGACCTGTGTCGTGAGCTAGTCTGATCATCTCTGTATTGAGTCCCGCCAGACCATTATCAGATACCCATAACCTTGTAAACCATATACTGACGGTTTCCAGTACTTGGATGAGTTCTCCCCGATGTGCTCTTGTCTCCTCAGGTCGGGTTGCATCGTCGAGCAGACGGAGTGTGAATGGGCGATGGACATCCAACCCAAGAAATTGCAGGTGCTGGAGAATTGCCCGAACTTTCAGGTTAGAGTGGTACTGCCCCGTCCCCGTGATTTGTCCATATAGTGAGGCGACTCTACTCAGTTCTTTGCACAGATTTTCCTGCGTTTGCTGGTCGCTACATTTGTACCACCATCGCCGTAGATTTGGATAAGTATAGGACATGCCCTTGGTCATCCCTGTCTTCCATCGGACAAAATCGAAGAGAAAGGTATCAATCGGCTTGCCCTTTTTCAACCCGCCCAGACAAGACTCAATACGGAGCCAGTGATTATGATAGACATTCTTTTGCGTTTCATGGGGAAGGCTCATCAACAGCCAGTTTTTGACTTTTTCGTGTTCATTCAACTTAACACCGCGTGTATTCAGGCTTTCAAAGATTTGCTGGGGATCATTGTCCTGCTGGCATGCGAACTTGATTACCTTGAATCGACTTAGTCCCTTCATTAAGGCATGGGGATCTGATTCTCTGACAGCCTTGCGAAGTATCCCCCACGCAGCTTTCAGTTTCCCTCGCCTGCTACCCATGTCCTTCGCCCCCGACATGATACTCTCATAGACTTCCCTGTCCCCGTCTTGCAGGTAAATCTTTTGGATGGGTTGCACCTGATTTTGCAGTAATACCGTATGGATTCTTTCGGAAGTCCACTCGTACTGCGGGTCCTTCTCCCCGGATCAATATTCTGCGATGCAGGCGAGTAAAAGATGTATCGTGGTAAGGCGTTGCTGTCCGTCCACCACGGTATAGTGCTCCACAATTCCACCCCGCGATGCGTCTGCATGGAGAATGATTGTTCCTCCAAAGTGTGTGGCGTTTCCACGCCGATCTTCCGCAATCGCTTTCAAGTCGGAGATGAGTTCCAGTATGGTGTACTTGTCCCAACTATATGTCCGTTGCCATACGGGTATGGTATACTGGACATTCTGTTTAAAAATTTGCAGAAAGTCAGTCAGTTGTGGTGCCATGGGCAGGGTTCAACAAAAAATTGAAATCCGCGCTTGCTTACGAGAATTTCGTTTGAGTAGTGTCTGTAAACATCAAGATTAGGCATGGATATCTCGGGGAGCGTCACATGAGGAAGCTTTTAGGAAAACTTCTTTGTTTCCCGAGAGCGTAGAGCTAACAGGGCTGCTCTTCCAACTCTATAAACGCCTGTTGCTTCACTCAACAGATGAGGGTCAACACTTCAAAAACACCCTATACAACTCCTCAAATACAGATATGTTCCCGTAAAGAGCAATCCATCATACAAAGAGAGGTCTCTCATGTTGTGGATATCTTCTCCAAGAGATGCAAAACGAGTACTTGGAGGATAATGTAATGGTGATATTTGTAACCTGGTCTGTAATTTCCAAGAGTTACTTTGCCAGTATCATTTTAGCACTGAGACGATTTCCTGCGACGCTTAACTGATATACGTATGTACCAGAGGGCAGGTTATTCGCTGTAAAGGTTGCAGTATACTTTCCTGCAATCAAGTGCTCATCCACAAGCATTGCCACCTCTCTGCCAAGCACATCATAGACTTTCAGCGTGGCGAAATTCGCATGTTTGATTTCAAACATAATGTACGTCTGCGGATTAAACGGATTCGGGTAGTTCTGTGACAAGGTAAATCCATCCGGTATCTCTGTCGGATCACGCTCAATGCTTGTTTTCTCCCCCCGCATGAATTTCTTGAATGTAAATCCTCTTGGGGCACCACCAACTCCGTTCAGCGGGATGCCATTCCCGTCCCGGGCATTATCAAACAGTCCCAGATAGACATACTCTCCATCCGGGGAAAATCCGATAGAGCGTGTCTTCTGGGCCCCAAACGTAAACGGCAAATCAAACTGGATGCTGTCCACAATCATGTCTGTGTTGGGATCCAGTGCAAACCAAGTCAGCTCACTGCCGGGGGCGAACCTTCCAGTTTCTGGTAAAGGAATATTTCCCGCAACAGAATGACCGAGCCAGATGTATCCAGTGGATGGATCCCGAATACTGGATTCGGCAAGAAGTCCTTCGTGAATCAGTCCAATTGAATCGTACTCCGCAAACTCGTTCGGACGCTGATATTTATAGGTTCCTGAATGTGTAAAAGCTGACCAGTAGACGGTATTCCCGTCTGCCGTCACTTCCAGAGTGCGTCCAATGCCGGGAGCTGTCCTGGACACAGGTGTCAGAGACTGAAAATCAGGGCCATACACTCTGATCGGTGCACTGGCATTCACCGGAGCAACATAGATATTCCCCTTTTCGTCAATGCCTGGAGTAGCCGGAGAGCCAAACACTTGCGCCCCAAAATCAACCCGATTCAACACCTCGCCGGTCTTGTGATCCAGCCGGAACATCAGGCTGGTAGGATGTTCGCGTGTCCGGGGATTGTCCGGGGTAAATGGTGTCCCGAGTACGACAATGATGTCACCATTGTGATCTGTCCTGAGTCCTCGAATGTCTTTGGCTGGTCCATCTTTGGCATCCCAGAACAATGTGTCTGCCCGGTCTTCATAGGTGAAGGAGCGTATGGGCTCCATTGCTTTGGTGCCATCCGAGTGGAAGACATGAACGGCGGAAGCACGAATGTACTCGCCGTTTTGGTCTTTCAGGGTGTCTCCGTTTGCCAGAACCCACCACTCCGGGTAGTATAGGGCAAGCCACACTTTGTTTTCCGCATCCACCGCCAGTCCGTGCGATGATCGCCAGAAGGTTGTGGAATCGGGAAACGGCCCCCTGTCCATCCAGTGCTGGGCATGGACACTGCCACTTACAGCGAGGATCACTGCCAAGGGAAGAATTCTCTGAATCATAGGAATATGAAGATACAAAGAAGGGTATCCCTTCCTTCACCAAGGGATACCCTTCTTGCTCAAACCGATAGATGAAGGGTTACTTCACGAGCATCATTTTGCCACTGAGGCGATTCCCCCGCACATTCAACTGGTACACATAGGTACCAGAGGGCAGATCACTTGCCGTAAAGGTCGCAGTATATTTGCCGGCAATCAGGTGCTCATCTACAAGTGTGGCCACCTCTCTGCCAAGCACATCATAGACTTTCAGCGTAGCGAGTCCCGCATCTTTCATCTCAAACGCGATGTTCGTCTGAGGATTGAAGGGGTTCGGATAGTTCTGTGAGAGGGTAAAGCCGTCTGGGATCTCCGTCGGATCCCGCTCAATGCTAGCCACTTCGCCTCGCATAAATTTCTTGAGAGGAAATCCTCGATGTGAATCCTGAGACAGCCATCCACATTCACCGTCCGCCTGAACTGCTTGCAGAACATTAAAAGCTCCTAAATAAGCATATACCCCATCATGTGAAAATCCGATAGCACGGACATCTCTGTTGACACCAGCTCCACAATACTTAAACGGAGAATTGAACTTAAGGCTATCTACAATCATATCCTCCTGCATGGGATCAATCGCAAATGCAGTCAATTCGCTTCCAGCCATAAACATTCCAGTGGTGTCTGGGGCGATGTTTGCTGCCGCCCCATGACCAAGCCAGATGTACCCTGTCGTCGGATGCCGGACACTACCTTGTGCAACAAGTCCCTCGTGAATCAGCCCAAGTGAGTCATACATGGAAAACTCATCCTCACGATGATACTTGTATGTACCCCGATGTGTAAAGGCAGACCAGTATACGGAGTTTCCATCTTCACTAACTTCCACTGCACGCCCGATACCCGGCGAAGAGTTGGATACATTACCGATCCACCGAAAATCCGAGTTAAAAATACTGATGGGTGCATTGGCACTGACAGGAGCCACATATACATTTCCAGTTCCATCAATTCCTGGAGAGGCAGGGGAACCCGTAAAGGTGTCACTCTCCAGATTCACCCGGTTCATGACCTCACCCGTTTTGTGATTAAGCCGATACATAAGGCTGACACTCTGCCCGACCACGACAATAATGTCACCGTTGTGATCCGCTTTGACACCAGTAATCCGTCTCGCAATGCCGCTGGGATTTCTGCTCGTAGCAACATCATAAGCCAATGTATCCGTCATCATCTCCCCGTCTTTCATGTAGGCAAAGGCATGCATAGGTTCCATTGCCTTCATTCCTTCCATATCATATACATGCAGAGAAGAGGTTCTGAACGCAGCCGTAGCACCGGTAAGAGTCTTGACAGTGTCACCATTTATAACTGGAGGAGTAGACGGATAATACTGGGATACCCAAACCTTCCCCTCCGCATCCACTGCCATTCCATGAACTCCCCGCCAGAACGTCGTGGAGTCAGGAAATGCACCCATATCCATCCAGTTCTGGGCACTTGCCGTACCGCTACCAACGAGCAGAACAGACACGAAAAGTAGTAATCTTTGAATCATTGTAGAAAAGGTTAGTTACAATTGTGAGTTAACATGTCAGAGAATATAATACTCTCGAACTTAAAAAACAAATTTCCTGAAACCGTCCCGGCGTATCGTAATGCGGATCATGCCAGCAGGAGAAGAATCAGTGGAGTTGGTGGAGGCATAGAGATGCCCTCTCGGCCCCCAGGCAAACCTGCGAGAAGGCTGGCGCAATACACCAAGATAAAGTACCTCGCCAGCTCCATTCGGGTCTACAACAATCACAGGATCCGTGGCATCCGTCCCCACATACAGGTGCCCGGTCATAGCAAACGCGAGCGCATACGCCTCACTGCCATGAAAGGCAGTCACATCAAAAAAAACTTCAGGCAAGCCCAGGTTGCCACTGGCATCAATCGAAAAACGCCAGACCTTGCTTACTCCTCCTTTGACACCCGTTACGTATAAAAAATTCCTGTACAGGGCCAAATCCCGAACATCCGCCTCAAAAGGATATGCTGTAACGGTCTTGTCCGCATCTACACGGTAGATCTCTGCATTGTTTCCCGCGGTCCAGATTCGCCCATTCGCATCAATCGCGAGTGTAGTCAGTCTGGTTGCTGTATTTGGGATCACCGCAAACACAGCAAAACGAGTCCCCCCTTCCTCATACCGGAAAATAGCCCGAACAGACCGAACAGCATACAGGTGATTGTCCGGTCCGAATGCCATATCCGCCCACAGGAATGTAGAGCTAATAAATTCGCCGCGTTCTCCCTCGGGAGTCATCCGAGTAATCCCGGTCGGTAAGTCAAAGGCCGCCAGAGAGGCATACACATTTCCATCCTGATCCGTAGTGATACCGTAGACATCCTCAAACTTTTTGACATCCCCAAACTGAATAAACGGAGGATCCAGTCCGTAGGCAACGCTGTTACTGAAATTCTCTGCTCCTACAATGACGAGACGAAGATTTAACTCAGGTTGCGGTTCGTTTGGGGCAATCATGCGAAGCTGCGTGGCAGAAGCCTGCGTGACAACGCCACGGGCCGTCCCGAAATACACCAGATTGTTTCCCGTCACCTCCGAAAAATTGCTGCCTGTGATCGTTACTTCATCTACTCCTGCCAGAGCACTTCCCTCCGGCATCACGCTCTCAATCACAGGATCAGGCAGGCTGGACCGGTTAGGATCATAAATGCTGGGGGCCGTCCCCGAGTCACAGCCAAAGGATAGCGCGAGGCATAACAGGCCAAGCGGCAGAGCAAAACGCCCCCAGCTATAACGAAAACCGGATGGCAAGACGCTGTACATTGGAAAAAATGCCAAAATCTGTATATGAATAATCGGCTCCAAACCCGAACCTTCCAAGGGACTGCTTGAGTCCCAGCCCGAAACTGATTCCCTGCTCATCCGCCGGGAAAACATACCCCGCACGGAGAATAAATGTGCCGAGGAAGGTATACTCGGTGCCAACCTTGATCTGTTCAGAAAAATCACGCGGGTTGGCCGCATCCACGGAGAGCAAGAACTCGTGCGTGCCGGATCCATGGCTAAGAAGATCCATCAGATCCATGGATACACCAATATTTAGTGTCAACGGCAGGGCAACACTCTCTTCGCTGAATGTGATCTCAGGAGCGAAATTGCGGGCACTGACGGCAAAATTAAGACTGCGAAATCCAGTCCGGTACAAAACCCCGAAATCATATGCCAGCACCCCCTCCTCCATCTTCTTGCGTACATAGTCATCATCATCTCCGGTCCCTGTCACAGAGTTCGCCAAAAATTGATTGGCCCACTTGAACTGCGCTCCCACAGAGAAGCGGTCTGAAAGAGTCCGCGCATATCCGACCCCGAAACTCCATGCGGAGGGGGAGAAGGTACCTGTATCCAGAAAGCCCTGGTCATTGTCAAACCGGATCGTCTCTTGCAATTCCCCATAGTCTACCATCACGAACGAGAATCCGATCACGCCCAAACGGCCACTTCCCGGGCGAAATGACAAGCCGGCCATGGAATAGTTGATTTCGGCAATCCACTGGGTTCGTGCCACGATCATGTCCAGGTCGCTTTCTTGCCATGCCATGCCGCCGGGATTATAAAACAGAGAGGCAGCTCCATGATCAATGGCTGTGAAGGCATCTCCAAGAGCAGCTGCACGGGGATCTACAGATACAGACAGAAACTTCATGGCTGTCTGTGCAAGCTTTTTCTGCTGGGCCGAAGCAGAGGGTGCCATAAGTGGCACAAGCAGCAACAATATGTGGATCCATCGCTGCATCCTGTACCTAACGGATAATGACAAATTTTTTGATAATTCGCTCCCCGGTGTCCAGATCGGTAACCACCGCGATGTATAGACCACTGGACACAACCTGTCTGGACGAAGTCGTATGATCCCAGAATTCATCCCCGCTCCCGTCGGTATGCTCAATTTCGTCCACAAGCTCGCCCAGATCGGTATAGATGGCAATGGTACATTGCCCTGGAATGTTAAAGAACGCGAGTTTGTCTGTCTGATCTGGGAATCGCACTGTTGGACTTGATCCGATATTGAACGGATTCGGTACAATACGGACTTCGGAAAGAGAAGTACCTGCCGGTCGTTTCAGACGTGTGGGAGTATAGGTCTGTGTCGCGTAGCGAGAACTGCGGAGGGAGCGTCCGGCGGGGGTACCTCCTGCCCCGTCATTCTGACTGGCACTCTGGACTGCGATGATGTAATAGTAATAGTCTATCCCGCGAATCGGAGTCGTGTCGTCAAAACTGGTATCACCGGACGAGGCACTGTGCACAAGCGTATAGGTACTGTCAAAACGTCCCTGTGCACGATAGATGTCCCATTGCTCCGGTAAAGGTTCAGAAGCATGAGGGCTCCATGTGAGGCGAATCCGGTCACCCCCTCCATCTACTTTAAATTCACTTGGTGGAGCGGGCGCACGGGGGATTTTGTACTCCGAGGCATAATTGGCAATTGCCCTTCGGAATGTCTGAAACAGAGAATCTCGTCCCGTGAAGACCCATTCATTCTTTGTCATTGTATGGGTCTGTCCATGGACCTCGAGTGTGATGGGAGCACTGTCGTTGGCACCGGATTCCTTGTAAGCTCTGCCAATGGCATTGTTGGCTTCACGACTCAGGCCGGCAGCTGCCTCGGCTATGACGATGCGTACACTCTCTCCCGGTGCCAGGGTGTACGGACCATAGCCGTTGGCACTTGAAAACCCTCCAGGAGTTCCCAGACTTGGATCTCCAACAGGGTCCAGAAACCCCTGTAATCCTGTGGGTTCCACAACATCCGCATGACGCGGAGATTTGTGTCCGCTGGCCATTACATTGTATTCCACCTCCATCTTTGTCGGATTGAACGCGTCATTTTGCGACATGTAAGGCTCATCGGAGCCAATCCAGGCGGTGGTGCTCGGTTGATTCGGATCGTCCGTTTGATCCGAGGGAGAAGTATCTGCATGCAAGGTGACGATTCCGGCAAACTGGGAGGCCCCCAGTCGGCCTGTCGTATCGGTTGGTGCGATATTGAAGGCTGGCAATGCCGCAGGCAAGATTGGGCCTCCGATATTGTCATAGGCACTGAAAGGAGGAAACTTCCCGTGCCATACAAACTGCGCCCGAAAATTCTCGTCTGCCGGATCTGTTTTGACCCCGTCCCCGCGAGTATCCAGCATGGCGTTTAATCCCCAGCCTGTGCCGTTTCCAATAACATAGCGAGTTTCTTTCGCGATGGACAGTCTCCACTGAAAAAAGAAGTAGACCCCTTCCAGGGTCTGGTTCGGAAGCTCAATGTCCGAGTCGGCATCCGTATTTCCGGTATTCGTGAATGTGTACTCGTGGATGTGATAGTTGTCGTGATACTCCTGTGTGAACTGAAGAATCTTGCGCTCCATGGTAATTCCCAGGAGCGTATTGGTCTGATTTATAATCGTGGCATCGGCTGTCATGTCAGGATCGTTGGTATCCGCGACCATGGCAGCTTCCGGCTCGCTAATGGCACCATCTACGAACACGGAGGTGAGTGGCAGTCGGGTAATGAGTTCAAATCGTGTCGGAAAGAATTCTCCACTGCCCGATCC
This sequence comes from Rhodothermales bacterium, assembly GCA_965203305.1. Taxonomy (GTDB): domain Bacteria; phylum Bacteroidota; class Rhodothermia; order Rhodothermales; family Bin80; genus Bin80. The sequence goes on from OZ241874.1 coordinate 2,654,307, forward strand.
ACGTGGACCGACATGTACTACCCGGCGAGCATAGCTTGTACCCACATCATCTGTTACGTTTGTAGCACCGATCCATAATCCCTTTGCTGCCTGCATATCGGTATACCGATAGATGCCCGGCCAGCGCAATCCGTCCTGCTGTCTCCCCACAAACCCGCATGACTCGCATTCGCTGCCGATTTCAGAATACCAGTTATGCAGAGAGCCTGCCGACAGCCATTTGTTGACAAACTGCGCATGAACTTCGGAATCTGTTGCCGACAGTGTAAAAAATGCCAGTAGCACACTGAACTGGAATAGAATAGTCCGTAGCGTGGTGAGGCTCATTTCCTTGAGAATGCTTGCAGACACCATAAAACGCTGTGCGCAGGTATTTTTCAGGAATTTCTATGGCGAGTCAAAGGGCCGCGTCTGGCTATTCATTTTGTGCTTCTCATGGTCACAGCCAGCAACCCTGCCAGTACGAACTGAAAACGGGGTAACATTTGCTTCACTAATCCGCAGTCTAAGTACGACATATTTCTTTGTTTATTTGGGAAATACATTCACCCCTGATACATTAAATTTGTAGCGCAATATTCCCAATTCTCTTGTACAAATAATGATTTGAAAATTCTCGAATTTGGACAAAAAATGTAAAAATTCATCTAAGTATCTTTTTACTACTGTAAAGGTTAAATTGTCCCTTGTGAAGTACCAAAAACGGAAGTTCTTCAACTGTAACACCCAAAATTTCCTGTTCCCTCTCATCAAACTGTGCAAGGAGGCTATACACCGTTAAATCTTCTTGTTGATGGACTGGATAGCCAAGATAGGATATAATACTTCCATTTCTTAGAGATAAAATAGAACGGTATTCTCCGCCTGCCTTGTCTATTTTGAGACAAAGCTTTTCGCCTAGATTTTCCCCGGAGAGCATCAACGGAGACTCCCATGAACCTACCGTGTTCTGGGGGACTTCAAATCCTATTTGTGACATTGTGCCAGCCTCATGTGTTTGTTGTTGCAAGTTGTTAACTGCTAATTGATCTGAGGAACTTCACAGATTGCCCTGCCAATCATCCGCTCAATTAATCGGTTCTTGTCCATTCCGAACGACAGGGGTTCAGTGATCTGTACATCTGGCAAACGAAAATTTATTGATACGCTTGTATACACCATTAAATCATTTGTCATTACGCAGGAATGAATCTCTCATACAGACAGCTCTGCGAAAAACTCCCCCATGAATTAAAATGACAGCCGGATACCCCAGAAAACATCCCGAGGATCCAGAAATGTGAGAAAGCTCTGATTTGGCATGTCAATATAGGCCTTGTCCTTGATCGCCTGACGTACGATCTCAGAATCCGCTGCCCCCCACGCACCATCACGATAGACGATGTACTGCCGAGAGTCATATTCCCAGTAAATCACGTCTTCCTTAGGTGCAGTAATGCTTTCTCGTGCCGGGATTCGCTCCATCGGCTGATAGGTTACATCGTAAGAGCGGTACGCCCCAATCTTGTCATCCCCCGGAATGTTCGTCTGGTAGTCATCGGATTCTGGCAGATGAAGAGATCGGAGATAAGACAGCTGGTCATTCCCGTCAATGAAGCCATTAAAAGAGAGCCTGCGTGTATTCAGCACATTGAAAATATCCACAAAAAACTGTGCTTGCCGCCCGGCAATCACAATGTTTTTGGTGAAACGCAAGTTCGCATTCCAGTAATCACGGAACGATACATTGTTAATCACGCCTGGAACGGCTCCGCCCCCCGTCCATGTGTATTTCGCCCCCTTCCTCCAGGAACCGATGAGACTGATGCGCCAGTCCCCCAGAACAGGATAGGAACCGATGCGCGGCCCGAAGTCTGCCGGTGTCAGAAAATCCAGATTGAGACGTGCATACGGCCTGGGAAGCGGTCTGGACGATGCCCGGCGGCGTTCCGCATCACTCTCGGCAAATTCACGCTGTGCCGTCGGATTTTGAAAGTTTCGCCGAAGACTGAAATATCCAGATGTAAATACCATGTAGGTGTAGTTCACAAACCCCTGGACCCAGCGTCCGCGATTGCGGGAAAGGGTAACCTCAAATCCCCGGATGTCCTCAAAAGAATTCGGTTCACTGATGGTGTAGTTCACCTGTCCGTCCCGGCTGATATACTCTGTCAGATATGGCTGGAGAGATACATCCTTGTAGTACCCGGCCATACGGATTAGAAACTGGTCAAGGAAGGACTGCTCATATCCGAGTTCATAGGCAACCGTTTTTGGTAATGGATTATTCGGATTGGCGACCCGGCTGATCTGCCCGGTCTCCGTGAACTCGCGAAGAAGGAATAAATTGTTCGGATCCGGCAAGGAGCGAAAATGCCCGTAATTGAAATAAAGCTTGCTAAACTCCGTAATCGGAAAGGACACCCCCATGCGAGGACTCAGTGCAAAAATGTGGCTCGTAGGATCCTGGGGCAGAAGAGTATCAATTCCGGCCGCCAGTCGTGCACTGAATGCCGTACTCCACGGCTCAAAACTGTACCAGTCTCCCCCTGCATTAAAGTAATCCAGCCGAAGTCCCAGGTTTGCAATCATCCCAGAGAATTCCAGCTTCCCTTGTGCATAGGCCGCTCCACGAACCGGTGCACGATCCCACTGAGAGTGTGAGTTGCTGCTTGCCAGAAATGCATCATAGCGTCCGTAATTCACTTTGGAGTCGGACAGATTGTACTCAAGGCCCGTCTTGACCTGCAGGAACCTGTTCAGCTGACTGGTCAGGTCCGCCTTGATATTATACGCCGTAACCACACTGCTGTCGCGAGCATTGCTCATCCCGACTCCCGTGCGCATGCCGTCTACGCCAAAGGTCGGTTTTGGCTGGAACCCGAACGGAGCCTCATCAAACCCTACCCCCCCGAACGATACTGCCGGATTCTCATTCCGGAGCCGCCCTGGATTTGTGTCATAGCTTGAGCGAAACGCATTGAGACGGATTTCATAGAATGTGGTGGAGCTGAGCGAATGTGTCAGCTTCAGTCCGCCCATCAGGTTGTTGACTTCAGTAGGTGCCCAGTAATCTGTGGAAAAGATTCTGGAGTCAATGAAGCTGGACCTGCTCAGCTGAGAGGCAATGCTGAACGCAGACCGAAAAATCCCTGGCTGCCCTGCCCTGCTGAGTGATGTTCCCGTAATGTTTCCCCTCAGCCCCTCAAACGTCAATTTCATCCCCGGCATGAGGTCCGCAGTCAGCTTGAGATGTCCAGACCACTCCTGGTACCGGTCCGAGTTCAGTGGAATCAGATACATGCTCTGATCCGCCCGGAATGAAGCGTAGAACCGAAGTGCCCCCAGGTGCCGACTCAGGAATGGAACCGGACCACCGAGGCCAACATCAATATTGTAATCCGGTCGCACCACTTCCATTGGCTTGCGGTGTTGCCACAGGAACGCCTGCTGCAGTGCTTCCGGTGTCATGTCATTGGATGGATCATCATCCTTGAGCCGCTCCTCGGCAATCGCAATCCATCCTTCAAAGCGTGGATACTGTGCCTGTGTGGATTCATCCCACCCTCCAGCTTCGGTTCCTGTAAAGGCAACATCAGGATCCATGAATGGACGAATCCAGTAGGAATTTGCGTCATCCGCACGAGGTCCAAAATGTTTCTGTGCGGGAGCACTGTAACGGAGGATCGCATTCCCTGTGTATCGCCTGCGATCTCCTTCTTTTGTTACGACATTGACTACCCCGGAACGAACATTTCCGTATTCTGCATTGAATCCGCCTGTCTGAACCTGAACTTCTTCCACGGACGAGAGACTGATACTGGTGTATGGTGCATTATTTCGCTCATCTCGCAAGGTGAGCCCATTGACCATAAACGAGAGTTCGTCGGAACCGCTACCACGCACAGAAAGCCCCTCAATTCCAGCCTGCAGGCCAACGACGCTGTTGATGCTGGAAACAGGCAGAGCCTCAATCTGGTCGGAGGTTACGTTTAGCTGGCTGTTGGATACATCTGCCTGTACTACCGGCAACTCTGCAGTTACAACCAGCTCTTCCAGTCCCACGGTTTCCTCTGTGAGCTGAAAATTCACGGTAGTTGTTTGATCAATATTGACTCGGACCCCCTGGACGGTCTGCGTCACAAACCCGATAAAGGAGGCACGGAGAGGATATGTCCCCGGAGAAACATTGAGAATCGTATAGTACCCTTCCACATCGGAGGTCGCTCCTTGCAGAGTTTCTGGAATGAAGAGGTTTACTCCGGGAAGTGCTTCTCCGGATTCCTCCGTAATTCGCCCAGCGATCTTGCCTGTCTGAGCAAATACTGCACTTGTGGACAGACTCAATGCCAAAGCAAGAATACTCAGAATTCGCATTTCAGAGTACTTGGCTTATACTCCGGCCAGAGCATCAGGATGCTTCGCTTGCGAAGCATCTACCTTGTCAATACGCTTATCTTGCTCGTCAAAACGCTTGTCCATGCCGTCAAAACGCCTAGCTTGGGAGTCAGCCATAGCATCAAGCCGTTTGTTCAGATCGTCAAACCTCCTATTTTGCTCATCAAAATGCCTGTTGTGTGCAACATTCATTTTCCAGTATGCAATGATAAGGGTCACAATCATACCCAAGAGAGCCACAATAATGCTTGCTGCAGCGATAATAATTGTGATAAGTGTCTGTTCCATGAATTTGATACAGAATTGGTTTAAGTTTTGCGGGATCAATGTACAAGAGGCATAAACACCTTTTATACACTAGTATGGACGTTGTTCACATGAGAACATGCTGTTGTGGCAGAATCCCTCAGAGAAGTCTGTGGTTAACACCTCAATATGCTGCTGTCCATCTGGTACTATACATAGGCATTGCACCAAACAAAGGGATGTCACACCTTTCTAATTGCTTTATTACAGGTGGTATTGCACTTCTTGCAAGCCAGCAAACCTGGAGCCTCCTCTCGGGAGATTCCATTTCAGTCCTGCCTCAATAGATCCAATTGATGACCTGAAATCCCACTCCGCTCCGAAATACGTAGCAGATTTATCTTGTCTCTGTACTTCATTGACTAATGGGCTTGTTTAATTGGATGCTCATAACCTGACAGTGTCATGCCAGATGCAGCCTTCCTGTTCCCATTCCTGGATGTTTTTCAGAGCCATGCGACGTCAAAGACTTATTGAGTCAATTCATAAACGCAATGCCAAACCGAATTTCATGACACAGGAAACCCGCTCATTCTCAGACGGCTCCTATTTCCAGTATTGTTGACAGAACCTTGCACATGCAGGTTCTCTCCTGTAGAATCACTTCCAGCTTATGCGGATGAAACACAGTCTCATTTCTGAGTGGCTGAGGCCGGTTGAGATTTTTTCTAACCTTTCTTACCCCCGGATTTGGAGGGTTCCTGATACATGTCTCCAAGTCTTGAGCACACTCCGATCTCTGGACGATCTCCTCACCTGTATTCTCTCGTATCTTGTCTACTGTTCGCTTCCGAATCCCCATCTGGAAGAACATTCATACCGTGGATCCCTGCCGCACTGACCGTCCCGAATCCTGAACCGTGCAGAGGATCTTCCCTGACTGAAAATTCCAGAAATCTCCTGCTCATGCAGCCTCTGCAAACTTCAGAAAGGCATGATACAGATTAATTGACAGGCCGCTTTCGCGCGAGTGTATGCTTTTCCGTACCCATGAATGCCCTTTGATGTCCGAAGATTTCAGAGTCTCGTCATGGCGTGATTTTCTCTCCAAATGTCGGTTTATGCACAGTACCGCCGACTGAGCATCACCTGCTATGATATAGCCGATCATAAATCCCGTAGAATGATCCCCGCCATACTTGCCTGACTTAAATCGGTCAATTCCTCCTGCAACATACGCACGGCACAAGTCAGTGCGGGAATCAGCCACTCTTTTGCATTCAATCACCGCATGTGGATCATGCCTTTTATGATATGACAACCACTCTGTCAGAAAGATCGGGATATCCGTCCGTCCATCTGGTCTGTCCATATCTGGACGAGACAGCGATTCTGTGCCGGGAAGCACGGCCAGTTCCATCTCAATCTCGTCGGCTGCCTCCCGCATTCCAGTACGCAGTCGCTCGGTAAGCCTTACCTCGCCGTCATTCGGTCCCAGCTCCAGTTCCGACAGGGTACGCTCCCAGCCTTCTTTGATAATCTACAGGATTGTCGCGATGATCTCACATCCAAGCAGAATGGGCTGCCGCTCGCCCTCGTCACTGTTCAGCTTGTTCAGCAAAGTACTCACTTTCAGTCCCGTCCCTTAAGACTCTCCACAAGTACGGCATCCGCATCATTCAGCGCGGAAATACCCATCCAGTGTCTCTTGGCAGCCGGCTTGATGATAACAGTGTTCTCTGGCCCATGTACTCGTAGTGTGTGCTGACCAACCAGAAATTTGCCCACTTGTACTTGTAGCCGCTCTCCGATCTTTTCCAGCATATCTGGAAATTTCGCCTTCGTTATTGTTACCCGTGGCTCCGGTCCAACAGTCCCTTTTTTCATGAAGAAGCGAACTGCTCTGTGCGGTGCCTCCTTGGGAAGATCGAAAATTTGGCACTCCATCCGGTATCTTTTTCCCACAACAAGCCAAGGGTTCACTACGGACAGAAACGCTCTGGAATATGCCATTAAGTCAGGATCCGTATCAGCGGGATCTGCGGATGCCAGCTTGCCAGATTTCCATTGCCATCCCGCACGAGTCATCCCGTCACGCACAGCGATGCGATCAGTAACCCCCAGTTCGTACAGATCAAAAACTGCCTCATCAATTTCTCGCCATCTAACATCGGAAAGTGGATCTTCCCCACATTCTCTCGCAAGTTTGACCAGTCTCTTTCCGGCCGTTGAACAACACGCGCTTTCCAGTGCAGGGACAGGTATCTGTTCAATGTCCCGAAGCAGCAGACGACGCTTGGACAGTCCAAAAGTGGAACCGGTCATCAGGAAGAACCATGACGCAAGCGCAGAACTCAAAATACCCGCAATCAAATAAGCCGTGTCCGTTTTGTCTCGCGGAATCGCAATCCCCCGAAATGTGGAGGGAAACACCAGGTCTCACTCGGACACAGCACATACTGCACGTCCGCCGGACTGGAGAGACTCTCGCACGAGCAGTAGCGGTGCCTGGTAAACATCACGCTTCCTGGGCCGCTGAGCATGATCACTCTCAAATATTTTCAGATTTTTTGATACCGTAAATGGTTGTATATCCACCCTGGTTACCACAGGAAGCCCGCAAAGAAAAAGTGAATCATTGCTGTGATCTCCATATATCAAACCGCTACGGAGTTTGGTCCCAAATACTTGAAGCTGCTCTCCCAGAGATTCGTATCGTTCCGTTAGTCTGCACAATAATCCAAGATCACGATCCCGCCCAAAAAATGCAGCCTTGAGGATATCCGGCCTTTCCAGCCAGTGAGACATTGACAGCTTTGTGATGTCTTCTGGAGCAATCTCAAAAACATGACTTCGCTTTCCTGTTGGTGACCATGGAACCTGGACGGCGGTTGTTCTTTCATGTGCTGAATCTTGGTACCCTGATAAAAGAACCATTGCGGGCAACTTGGCCCCGGGAAAAAGCCAGTCAGTGTGGTATGAAAAGTTTGGGGCTTATATACGTGAGGACCCATCTCATGACGGAACCGGTACACCTACACTTGACGGGTCATCGGGGTCCCGAATGGGAACGCCCCTCGCACGTCCAGATGCCCCATGCCCTGGGGCCCGCAAGATGTTCGCGGCCGCATTCAGATCCGCGTGTTCTTCATAGCCACAACCCCGGCACACAAACTTGCGCAATGTGACCCGGCTGTTCCTGTCTACATGTCCGCACAGACTGCAGGTCTGGCTGGTGTACGCTGCCATCACATAGAGAATGAAAACGCACTTGTACCCCAGCATCTGTACCAGCTGGGCAGGGGCTCCTTCCAGCAAAACCCGGTTCAGCCCCGTTTTCTGCCGGACATTCGTGCCCGGATTTTCTATCGTTCCCCCGGCAGATCTGGTCATCCCCTTGATGGAGAGCTTCTCCACTTTTACCGTGGATGCCTTCTCCGCAATCCTGGCACTGTTCTGGTGATTGCGGTTGTGCCGGCAGTTCGCCTCTTTTCTGCTGAGATTGGCAATCTGCTGTTGCGTTTTCTTTGCCCGGTTCGATCTCTCTGTGCGTCCGTCCTTCTCCTGCCGGTCCAGTTGTCCGGCCAGCTTCCGCTGCTTGCGCTTTCTCCTGGTCTCATAGACCGGGTTGGTGGGATGATCCAGTACCTCATCCGGCGTGTCATCCGAGTAGGCCACGGCGATCATGCCACTGGCGTTCCGGTCAATCCCGGCAACCACTCCGTTGTCCACCCGCACCGGCTCGTCAATCTCGTAGGTCACCGACACATACCAGTTCTTCCCCTGCTTGTAGATGCGGGCCTGTTTCGGGATGCCATCGGGATACGGATTCTCTCCCCGTCGACGGAGCCGCACCTTCCCGACTTTGGGGATGTGAATCTTCCCGTGCGCAATCCTGACGTGATCGGGAATCGTGAAGGAGGGAGGCGTTTTGTGCTTGGCCTTAAACCGGGGCCTGCCGGCCGGGCTATCAAAGAAGTTCTGGAAAGCCTGGGACAGATGTTTTAGCGTGTGGCGAACACAATGAGAAGAGTATTCCTGCAGCCATGCATATTCAGGATCGTTGCGCAATTGTGTGAATTCCGTAAAGAGGGTCCGCCAGTCGGTCGAAGGCATGGCAGTGCCATTCTCTTTCGCGGTGGCAACCTGCGCCTGATTTCTGGCAAGGAAGAAATTCCAGACGAAGCGGCAGGCCCCGCATATCCCATGGAGCTGGTGTTCCTGCTCCTCATTGGGAAGCATACGGTAGGTGATGCCGCGATAGGTCTTGCCTGCCTTTGCCATGGTGACGATGGAATTCCTTTGTGAACCTGCGGACGCTACAATGGTTCACTCCTCATGGGCCCTTAGGTATAGGTATATAAGCCCCAAAAGTTTACCAGTGTCACCGGAGAAAGTCTTTCCAGGAGATCCTGCAGCATCTTCATTCCCTTTCTACTGCGTGGGAAAAACTGCCCCCCGCTCACCACCATTCCAATCCAGGAATTATCTGAGGCAAAGTCCAGTGCCCTGGCAACAAACTCTAGACTTGTCCCCCGCGGCGAACGCATTTGCCCCATGTCTGAATCCGCTCTGGCCGCCTTCCTGGAAAGCTCCACGGAGGATTCCCAACGATCACATCAAATTTCTTCAGATCTCCTCCCTCTGTCAATACCTTTTTGCCTTCTGGCGTACTCTCAACATTCATGGAATCGGCGATGATCAATGTCTTGCCGATCAAAGGCTTGAACCTGAGTGCCTCTGGCGGACTCGGATGCGGATCCAGCTCCAGTGCAGTCAGATAAAGACTGAACGCAGCAACACGCACAGCAGCTTCGCTGATGTCAACACCATAAATCTGATTGTATAACACAGATCGAATTACCTCACAACTTGGCTCTTCGCCACCACACCGGTTCTTGACAAGCCTTCGCAGAGCCTCTACCAGGAACACTCCCGATCCACAACTCAAGTCTAGAACTGTCTCCTGCCCCTCCAGTCCATCCATAATCTCGTCAAGGATCAGGGAAACAAGACTCAGCCTCGTGTAATGAACATCCTGCGCGTCACTTCCATCATAAAGAATTGAGGTTGTATGTGCAAACTGTTCGTAGATTGAACTGATCAACTCCACAGGGATCACATCAAATTGATACGGGAAGAGAGAACCTTGCCCCGAATCAGGATCTACTGCATCAAGAAAATCCGCAACCCGGCAAAGATGATTCTCTGGCGGCAGCAAGGAGGCCCCTACCGGAAACATGTCGCCATTGAAGGTCTTGCGAAGCCAGTCAAATAAACGCTTCGTCGCCTGACGGTCCCGAAGTATCAAAGAGAGTGTATTATATCCATACTCATTCTCAAGCAAGGCAACTGTGACGATTCCGCGGTCAATGAGATATTGCGTAAAGATTGACCGTCCGATCAGTCCCTGTGCACTCGGACGATCCAGGTCTGCCCGTAGCAGATCTCTCTCCAGCGCACCCAGGTCGAAAAGAAGCTGCTGGTCAACACACGTTTTGCGATGGACATCCTGTGCCTGGGCATGGTGCCAGAATTGGCCTGTCTCCATTGCAAGTCGACCCGCGAATGTATTGAGCCGATCAAGGTCTGCTCTAGCCTTTCCAAAAGTGTGCAACAAATGAGCCCGGCATTCTCTGCTTCCTGTGGCCGTCCAAATCCGTTGTACACTTTAACCCTGTCAGCCGAGATGACCCACAGAAGGGGAGCAACCCCATGATTCCATACCTCCCGCTGCCACGAAGATATCTGTTCCTCCGAGGTATCTTCGCGCTGGTGCTTGAAGTAAACAGTCAGAGAGGATTTTCCGCGCCACAGGGCATCTGGAGAAAAATCGCGGAATCTGGGATACCCATTTGAATCCACATCAGGGATCTCCACGCCAAGTGCCGGCCTTCCATTATCCAGATAGCCGGTAGCTCCCAAGACTTCACGTATAACTGGTTCAACCATAATGCACATATATGCTGTTATATTCTAAAGTATCTGTGGGATCCCTCCACCCAGAAATCTCGTGAAGTGTTCTTCTCTCAACTGCCATCTGCTCCTGACTGGCTGCAATGAATACGCAAATGAGATTCCTGCAAAAACATCCTTTTATCCAAATCAATATGCCTGCTGGCTCTTATGGGCAATAATGTCCTCCATATCTGGAATTTTGCAAGAAGCTCCGATGTAATCAAAATGGGGTTCTAGTACATCCATAGCTGCCTCTGGAATAACAACTCTCCCCGGCCTAATTTTGCAAGAGCCTTGGATATCCAATGATCGGGCCCAGAATGAAATTCATGGATACATCAATCCGAGTTCACGGGCATACCTCTGAAGACTCTTCTCCTTCAGTCCAGTCAGGTAATAAGCATCCTGTGAATTCAGACGACGCTCCGCAACCGCCCGAATCAGGGAGGTGACAAACAGACGGCCAATCCGATTATCCTGATTGTAGATGAAGTTCCCCGTCCATCCCCGTTGCCGTTCTTTCCAAGTATACTCATGATATAACCTTGAGAACTCCTCGTGTCCTATCAAATCCAGATCCAGCGCACGTCGTGCAATCACCAGCTGACTGGCTTTCAGGTAGGTGGACAGTATTACAAACAGGACTTCATTATCCTCGGCTATGTGCGAGAAGGTCATAATCTGTTCCAGAGGCACAAGGAATTCGGATGCAGCACGATGACAGAACTGCTCTACCTCACCACCATCCGGCTGAAGCTCCCTGAACCCGGATATGCCATTGCCCACATCGCCCAGCCACAAGTGTGCAAATTCATAGGCAAGAAGATACATATGCGCAGACCTTGGAGCAGCACCATTAACAAAGATCAAGGGAACACGGGGATCACCTATGGCGAACCCGAGGAACTCACCCGGGTCCAGCCTTCGGCGGTTGTCATTGTTATGAACATTGGCAATCACGGCCATGACACCAAGTGCTTCCATCGCCTTTCGGATTTTGTTTACAGCGGCCTTCCATGTTGCTATCCGGCGTGCCCAGCCATCCGCAAAACCAAGTACCTGCCTCATTTTCCTGCCAATGACAGCTGGATCATCGGAGAGGGAAGCAGTACCAACAAAATCTGCGGGTTCCCGGCCATCTTCCATCCTGTCCGTGATGATCACATGCTGCCGACTGTACATGAGACGAACGGAATCCATCAGTTCCAGACTGATGCCATAGGGATACTGATCTGCATCCGTGCGAAAATCCGCCAAACCTGGGAATATCTTCCGCAGATCATCAATCTTGAACCCCTCCCGCTTTCTAGCCCAACGAAGTGCCTCTGGACTCTCCTCAACCCGATACATAATGGAACCTGATCATTCAGCGAAAACAACATTCTGTGCCGCGAGACATGGGGAGCGAAACATCGCAGTCATTCTATTGACTTCTTCTCCCTCTGGCAAGTCCGCCACGACATGGATGGTGCACTGGTCCCGAATCCAGATGTTCCTGGGCAGACGAGACCGCAGAACAGCCTCAATATATAGTCGGTTTGTATAATGGATTGGCTGGACACGAAGCGGTTTGGCATTCCAGCAAATTTACAGCTGATCCCCAATACGCTGAGCTCACCCTACTCCTGTCCCCCGACGGAAGCCCCCAACCCGTATCCACCGCCCGATACCAGATGAAGCGCATGTTTCCGGCTGATGATCACAATACCTTGCACCATCAGCATCCCGGTCCCTGAACATTCCCCGCTGCACCTCGCCGGTTTGGTGGTCATCTGCCACTCGTCTCAAACATGAAGGAATCGCATCCGATATTCTGGACAGGCAGATCAAACATTATCCTGCACAGACAAGTCGGGAAATATGCCCGGAGACACAAGACGACCCCGCACAACGTCCCACCTCCATATCTTTTCCGGCTCCATAGCATGGTAGCCACCATACCAGCGATCAATCCCGCGCACATGAAGCGCATCCCTGTCTCCATGCAATACAGCAGTTCCTTCCCGGGTTATGCGGACTCTGGCACTCTGAAAATTCTCTGAATTCTGATCCCCCTCCACAGTTATGAGTGGATTTGCTCCGAGGGACAAACTCCGAACCGTCTCCCAGAATGTCCAGTCTCCCATAAATGGTGCTTCTTCGCTGGCCTGATGTGCACGAAATAACTCCACAGGATCATGCATTCCATCGGCAATCAGAGATAGCGCATGCTCCTCTGTTCGGGACAGTCCGTTATGAAGGGAGGGCCACTCCTGCAAAAAACGCCGATAGGCATCCCGCAGGAATGGAAGGTCTGGATTAACCCCGTCCGCCAGTGCCTGATGGCAGGCAGGATCGGAGCTGGTAAACGATTCCCATGCGTCTGATGCAGTTGAGAACTGTACAGGTGTGACCGGTTCGCGAGTGGCGTAAAGACCGGCAATCTGCTCTTCGTTCAGGTTTCCCAGTCCGTAAAAGGGCACAACGCCCGGATACCTGTCAATACAGATCAGAAAACACTCGCGAGGCTGCATGCCTGTCTCCGACAGCCATGCAAGAATCTGGATCAGCTGCAACTGGTCATAAAGGTCGTGCTCAAACCAGAGAATAACCGGACCACCGGTGACACCTGAACGCAGTATGGCGTTTCGTTCCTGAAAACTCTCGCGAAGCTCCCTCTCCTCTCCCCATCCCAGTGATGCCAGAAATGCCGCCCGGCATTCACTCAGTGCACCCATTGACATGCCTCTGGGGACGGGGCCCATATGGAGTACATCCCGCCAGGGCAGTACATCTCCCTCCATGCCTGCAGATCGCACAAGGTCTGCTGCTGAATCCCCATTGGTAACATGCAACATGGATAGCCTGTTTTCAGCTCAGGAGTGGATGCGTTCCAGTATTGCCGACAAGAAATAAATCCATGGCAAAGTCTGCAACAAGGATATGAAAAATGACGGACCCTGCCTGCCCGCGACCGTAAAGCCTGCACACTCGTCAGGCATACTGATGCTGAATCGCCGCACCGGTCAAACAATGCACATGCACGAAGTCCTTCCTACTTGGTCCATCGTCCGATCACTTCACGCAGGACAAGAGTTGCCATCCCGCTGAGACCCAGTACCAGCACAGCGGGCCAGAACACCTCAACCAGGATGCCAAACCCCGCCATAGCAACCAGTGCCCCCGAAATAACCGCAGCCATAAGGCTTTGCTGACGCTGCAAACCGATCCTCTCCAGACTGACTTCCGATTCACGCTCAATAACATGAAGAACCCGGTCCGCCATACCCGGAGATACTGCCTCGTACTCCAAAAGCTGTTGTGCTGTGGGAAGGTCTTCCATCTTGACCATACTCTCTTGGGGGGAGTCTCGGGATGCATTTTCAGCGGGGGATGAAACCTCTCTGGCTGGTTCCAGTGAATCACGCATGATTTTCTATGTCTGTTGAATTCGTCCGAAATGTTCACCAATCTCTTCTGTACAAGATAAAGGATGCCCCGAGGCTACGTCTCGCCTTGAATACATCTTCACGTATCGCCAACCGAAACCGTCCATTCCTGCCATCTGTTCCCTGAGCATATACTCGGCTGATTAAATTCATACATCCCGGTTTGCCAGACTTCCCTGTGAGTGCAACCTGTCTGCGATGCAAACCCATGGAATATGTGCGTTTTGACAGAAGTCTGTTCTTCTCTCTGGAAGAAGTTGCACATCCTGCTTCCTGTGTCGTGTGCCTGTCCAAAAAGATCACATGGCACAAGCCACTCAAATCACTCCCTGACCTCTGCATCCAATTTCCCCGGTTCTTCGGAATCTCCGGCTTTTGAAGCAAACTGACCAAATACATTGGAATGATCGTTTCTTCTTGCACAATTCGGTGCAACATTCCATGGCAATATGACTTTTAACCGCTAACTTTGTACCATAATGTCTACCGGAGTCCGTGTCGGTCTTGTTGTCGTTGTATGTCTCGGCCTGCTTGCCGCAGTTCTGTTTGTTGTTGGCAGCCAGACCCTGATCTTTAGCGAGAGGTTTCTGATCCGGTCACAGTTTGATTCTGTGGCCGGACTCAGTGCCGGTGCAGATGTGCAGTTCCAGGGAGTCAGTATCGGGGCAGTCCAGAGTGTCGCTCTTCCCGGCGAACCCGGCGGCAAGATTGAGGTGACCATGAAAATTCAGACCAAAGCCCGCTCCATCCTGCACCAGGGGACACAAGCCCAGATTAAAACACAGGGACTCCTCGGCAGCATGATCGTCGTCCTGGTAAACCCTCCTGTGCCACCCGCCAGTGAAATCATCCCCCTGAGAAATGATGACCTGATTGCAGGGATCGATCCGTTTGACCTCTTCGAAATCACAGACAAGGCCCTGTTATCCGTGCAACGGTTTGAACAGTCTGCAACTTCATTCGAAAGGATTATGGACGATATTCGGGCCGGGGAAGGAACACTGGGAAAACTCATCTATGATCCTGAACTGTACAACAGCATGGTAGCAACTGCCAAAGGAACGGAACGCCTTATGACCAATCTGGGAAATGATGCGGAGGCCCTCGTCAGACTTGCTGCCCAGGCCACCGAAGGAGTTGAATCCATCCTCGGAAAACTGGACGAGGGGGACGGAACATTTGCCAAACTCTTAAATGAAGCCGATCTGTACGAGTCGGTGCAGGCAGGCGCAGATTCTCTTCAGCAGGTCATTGTCGGGCTAAACCTGCTGACAGAACGGATGGAAGCAATGGCAGACTGGGCCTCCCTGGGAGCTTTCCGTTTTGCGGAACTGATGGAGGCCGGAAAGCACAACTGGCTGTTCAAACGGTACTTTGAAGAACGGGGATACGTGGAGCAAGCCCCCTTTGAAGTGCGGGAACGGGCAATCGCAGAGAGCTTTGAGGCACTGGAAGCCAAAGAGCAGGAGCTTCTGGCTCTGGAAATCCGTCTCCAGCAAAGAGCCGCCATGCTGGACTCCCTTCAGCAGCAACTGGAGCGGTAAACGTGACTCCCAAGCTCGTTTACCGTTGCCGGGCACGATGGTGTCCGAGTCGCTCTCTTCTGGGACACCTCCTTCAGCTCAGAGCAAAAAATTGGAAGCAGGCGGAAACCCTGTACCTGATTGCCATCTCAAGCATCATTACAGTGCTGATTGTGATGCAGTTCCTGGTCTGGAGCCTCTGGCATGAAGCAATTACGAATGTTCCCGCAGTCGCCATGTGGTACTGGACCTGTCAGTTGGGCAGCGCAGTCCTCGTCTTTGCCGGAGGACTTGCAGGGTACTGCCCCGGTGTCAAAATGGAACTGACCGAATCCTGTCTGAGCGTATCGCAAGGACAGCGATCCGCAGAAATCAGCCTGGACACAAGCACCAGATGCAGAATCGTATCGGCACTGCAATACTATCGGGAATGGGATAGCCGCGCAGATCGCTATATGACCCGCATTCCCGATGATGTGCTCCTTGTTTTCACTGACCAGAAGGTTCTGGCAATCGGGATCAGCTCCGCTGCTCATGCAGAGCTGTTGAATGCCATGGAGCAATCGGATTCTGCCAAAGAAAAAATGCCCAATGGAGTTTAAGGTATTGCACACATCTGGAGAGGCAAGGGCAGGAACGCTCATGACCGAACATGGCACGATTGAGACTCCTGTGTTCATGCCCGTAGGAACACAGGGAACCGTCAAGGGACTGTCCCCGCGTGAACTTGGAAATGATCTGGATGCCCGGATTATTCTCGGAAATACTTACCATCTGTACCTGCGTCCGGGAACACAGGGAATATCGGAAGCCGGCGGACTGCACAAATTTATGGCCTGGGACCGCCCGATCCTGACAGACTCGGGAGGATTCCAAGTGTATTCTCTGGCAAAACTCTGCAAGATTACCGATGAGGGAGCTACGTTTCAGAGCCATCTTGATGGTACCCGTCATCTGTTCACACCGGAATATGTCGTGGATATCCAAAGAATCCTCGGGGCAGATATCATGATGGTACTGGATGAATGTCCCCCGGCGGGAGTCAGCCGGTCCCATACCCGGCAAGCAGCCCAGCGGACAGCAGAGTGGGCACTTCGGAGTATGGCACAGTTCCAGGATACAAATCATCACTATGAACATGTACAGGCTCTCTTTGCAATTGTGCAGGGGAGCACCTTCGAAGATCTGCGGCGCGAATCTGCAGAGAGACTCTCTGGCATGGATTTTCCTGGCTATGCCATTGGCGGCCTGTCTGTCGGAGAAGAGGAAGAGGCCCTGTACGCAATGGTTCATGCTGCCTGCGAAGTACTTCCATCGGACAAGCCCAGATATTTGATGGGAGTCGGTACCCCTGTGAACCTGCTGGAAGCAATTGAGCGAGGCGTTGACATGTTTGACTGTGTCATGCCCACACGAAATGGACGTAACGGCATGCTCTTTACAACACAAGGCGTGCTCAACATCCGCAATCAGAAATGGGCCCATGATTATGCTCCCCTGGACAGCGGGCTGAATGCTTATGCGAGCCAAACATTCTCCCGAGCGTATGTAAGACACCTGTTTCAGTGCAATGAGATTCTGGGGCTGCAGATTTCTGCCATGCAGAATCTGTCCCTGTACGCATGGCTCATGCGCGGTGCACGCTGTGCAATCATGGAAAACCGCTATGCCAGCTTCAGGAAAAACATGGGCGCACAACTCTGCCAGCGGCTATGACTGAACCCCAGAGGCGGTCAGAGCGTAACCATCCACATCTGTACATGCCAGTATATTCTTCCATATCATTATCTGCTGTATCCGATTCCCCCCTTCCACATGCCTCGCAGTTTTGACATTCCCGAGTTTTACCGAAGCCAGATCATATCCACACTCAAGATGGCACGCATGGCCGCAGATCCGCGGAAAAAGGATCTTTCGCCCTCGTTGCTGGATTTCGGGCCGGTACATGTATGGATTGCGCGAAATTTCGGATTCTGCTTCGGCGTAGAGAATGCCGTCGAGATTGCCTATCGTGCCATCTCGGATCACCCGGGCCGACGGCTGTTCATGCTTTCCGAAATGATCCACAACCCCCAGGTGAACAGTGACCTGCGCCGCAGGGGAATGCAGTTCTTGCGCTCCAGCCTCGGAGATCAGCTGATTGATTTCAACACCCTGACCCCGGATGATATCGTCGTGATTCCCGCCTTTGGAACAACTCTGGAAATCAAGGACGAGCTCAAGAGCCGGGGAGTTGATGTTCACACCTACGATACCACCTGCCCGTTTGTGAAGAAGGTCTGGCGCAGGAGTGCCAAGATCGGGGACGATGGGTATACTGTAATCATTCACGGGAAACGGCTTCACGAGGAATCTCGCGCCTCTTTTTCCCATGCCAGCGAACATGCACCTGTGATCGTGATCCGGGATGCAAACGATGCAGAAGACCTGGGAAAAATAATCCGCGGGGAAAAAGACCGTACATACTTTTTTGAGCGGTTCGCAGAATGTTACAGCGAGGGATTTGATCCAGACCGGGATCTGGCACGAATTGGTGTCGTGAATCAAACGACAATGCTGGTCACAGAAACGCAGGAAGTCACAGAAATTTTACGAAAAGCCACCGTTGAACGCTACGGAGAGGAAGGACACTTTGTGGACACCAGTGATACCCTGTGCTATGCAACGCATGAAAATCAGGAGGCAGCACGTTCAATGCTGGAACAACCGCTGGATCTCGCCCTGGTTGTTGGCGGATACAACTCCTCAAATACCAGCCAGATTGTATCCCTGTACAATTCGGTGATCCCTACATACTTTATACGGGGAGCGGACGAAATAGAAAACAGGCACCGGATTCATCATTATGATTACCCTGCCATGCAGGTACGGACATCTCTGGACTGGATTCCCTCTCATCAACCGGTTTCAGTGGCGATTACGTCTGGAGCATCCTGCCCGGATATGCTGGTGGATGATGTGATTCGCAAAGTGGTGGCATTTTTTGAAAATGTCGCCTCATTTGAGGAGGCACTGGCTCCATATGAATCTGTCCCTGCATCACTTGAATAGTCCCATGGTGCGCGGGGTGTGGGTCTGCCTGCTTGTTCTTGCATCATGTGATGTATTCGGGACTCGCACGCCTGAACCACCCGAGGGAGAGGCTGGCACATGGGTGCAACCCGTTGCTCCAGATATTGTCGTGGAAAATCTGCGCACCTCCATAAACGAATTGAATGCCTCCAATTATCGCAGATCACTGCACCAGGATTTTGTATTTACCCCGACAACCGAAGCCTATGTGCGGAACCCGGACCAGTGGGACAATTGGGACCGTGCACAGGAAAATGGATACTTCGTCACGGTTGCCGAAGCATCAAAGGAAAGTTCAGGGAACCTTCTTCGCCTGGAGGATTCTACCACAGAACTGGGCGACAAAGACTACATTCTGGAATCCCAGTACATATTAATTATCAATCATGGGAACCAGCAGATTTCCGATACACTCCAGGGAAGGCTTACCTGGTTCATCACCAAGAAGGCAGACGGACTCTGGACCCTCATTCAATGGGATGACCAGAGTGTTGGGGCAGCGGATTCATGGAGTGACCTGAAAGCAGAGTTTGCCAGTTAACCTGATGCCAGACAACTGGAACCGTGCCTGTACAACAACAAATATACGCATCGCTACTGATCGCCCTGTCATGCTTGTGCAGTGCATGCAACCCGTTTGCCCCGGCAATCGGGGAAGGAGATCCGTTCGGGGATCTTTTGGGGGATCCGAAAACCGTTGAGGGATACTTCACGAATTTTCGTAACGCCTATGAGTTGCGGGATGTATCCCTGTATGAATCCCTGATTGACTCCTCCTTCGTATTTGTCTATACTGACTTTGATACGGGAATTGAACGGGAATGGGGATTTGGACAGGAACTTGAATCAACCCGCCGGCTATTTGAAAGTACGACTGAGGTACAATTGCAGTGGAAACAGGTTATTTTCCGGCAGGAGTATGAAGAGGGAACACGGGCAATTACAGTACGAGGGTTTAATCTGGCGGTGGCACTAAACAACGGTGAGGTATACCGAAGTGACGGAAACGTAAATTTTCTGCTTGTACGTGCGGACACGACACGCTCGTGGAGTCTGGTTCGCTGGCGTGACGAGAGTGAACTCTAAATTGAACATGAATAAAGTATCCGGGGCACTTGCCCATTCAGAGGCTAATCAGGACCGTTTTGTTCAGGAATTGATTGACCTGCTTCGTATCCCCTCTGTCAGTACTGACCCCGCTTACGCGAAACATGTTATCCGGGCGGCGGACTGGCTCGTCAGTCACCTGAAATCTCTGGGAGTAGAGAATGCCCAGTCTGTCAGGACCGAAGGACATCCGATCATAGTGGGAAGCATGGAGGTTGATCCGGCATGCCCCACTGTACTGGTTTATGGTCACTACGATGTCCAGCCGGCAGACCCTTTGGATCTCTGGACATCCCCTCCCTTCTCTCCCGTAATCAAGGACAGAGTGTTGTATGCGAGGGGGGCCTGCGATGACAAGGGACAGCTCTTTATGCACCTGAAAGCACTGGAGTGCTGGATGCAGACATGCGGCTCACCCCCGCTGAATCTCAAGTTCATCCTTGAAGGGGAAGAAGAATCCGGTTCCGCAAGCCTTCCAGAATTCATTCGTGCACACAGAGATGTGCTGGCAGCGGATGTGGTGATGATTTCAGATTCGAGCCTGTTTGCTCCCGGGATTCCATCTATCACGTATGGTCTTCGAGGGATGACATATGTGGAAATTACCCTGACAGGCCCCGACCGTGATCTGCATTCAGGGACATACGGAGGGGCAATCCATAATCCAGTCAATGCACTGGCGGCATTGATCGCAGACATGCATGATGCCGATCACAGAATTACAATTAACGGATTCTATGATCGTGTCCGTCCGCTTTCAGAAGACGAACGAAATGCCATGGCTGCACTGCCATTTGACGCAGACGGCTGGGCACAGGAAGTTGGTGTGCATACTCCGGTGACCGAGTCCGGCTATTCTGTTCTGGAAGCCTCCACATCTCGTCCAACCCTTGACTGTAACGGGATTTGGGGTGGGTATACCGGGGAGGGGGCCAAAACAGTTCTTCCTTCCAAAGCGAGTACCAAAATCTCAATGCGACTCGTGCCAGACCAGGACCCGAATGAGATCGCACGGTTGATGGAAAGATGGTTGCAGGAACGTATTCCTGAATCCATGCAATTGGAATTCAAAGTTCTTCACGGTGCCCAGCCTGTTCTGATTGACACGAAGAGCCGTGCAATGGAATCGGCTTCACAGGCACTCCAGGAAGTCTATGGCTGCCCGCCCTATTTTACACGTATTGGGGGAAGTATCCCGGTTGTGGCTGACTTCAATCATATTCTGGGGCTGGATAGTATATTGATGGGATTTGGGCTGGATTCGGACGCAATCCACTCTCCGAACGAGCATTTTGGGCTGGACCGATTTGCCGAAGGCATCGCAGCAATTATACGATTCCATGCCCACTATGCACTCTCCTCAGGATCCTGACATGTGCTGGTGAAGTAAAACTTCACTGTCGCCCGGGTGGCGGAATTGGTAGACGCGACGGACTCAAAATCCGTTGGCCGCGAGGCTGTGTGGGTTCGAGTCCCACCCCGGGTACATCCCCCCTTATGGGTATATTGGTCTACGGAAGGGTATGCAGTGTCTGTCCAAAGAGTTTCCTGCATAAATGTCTCTATACCCGACCTAATGTGCCTGCGGATACTCTCAGAGCGACACTTCCCCGTCATCTGAGAATTTTTCAGCAGGCTCAGGAAAAGTATCTCAAAAAAAACTCAGAGACTCCGCAAAATACATATACTGCCCGAATTTTCGGGCAGATATCAAATACTAGAATTCACAGAATCATACATATTCCCATGTATGGAAACATACCTTATATGTAATCATTGAAACAAGATGAGTTCAGTTATGTACAATACTTGTACATCAATTTTGATACACTTGATTATCCGAAAACAAATCTGCTTCAACTTACGAAATCTTCACGATGAACTACTTGGATCGAAAACAGACTTACGAAAAGATTGAGAAAGAACGAGATAGCAAGGTTCTGTCCTTCGCCACCGGAACCCGACCGGGTCTCGAAATACACATCGCTTCTGATTGTATACCTCCGTTTACGGAACTCCTTGAGCAAATGGGACCAACAAAACGGATATCTCTAATCCTTCATACTAATGGGGGTGATATCCTTGTAGCGAGACAGCTAGTGAATCTGATCCGTATGTTTTGTGAGTATCTGGAAGTTATTGTGCCTACCAGAGCAATGAGCGCAGGAACAATAATTTCCATCGGCTCTGATCAAATTGTCATGACGAAACACGCGACTCTCGGACCTATTGATCCAAGTATAAGAATTCCTCTCAATCCTGTGATAGATTCTGGCGAAAACGAGGATTACTTATTGATCAGTGTTGAAAATGTGTGGGGATATCTTGATATGGCCCGAAAGGAATTAAAGATTCGAGGAAAAGAGGAAACACCCGCTATATTGCAAAATTTGACAAACCATATCCACCCCGTGGTACTGGGAGAGATTTATCGGTCTCGGACACAGATTAGATCAATCGCCGAACAGTTATTGTTGCAACAAGTTAAGGACGAGGAGAAGCGTCAATCAATTATAGATTTTCTTTGCAGTGATTCCGGCAGTCACGATTATACGATTGACTCACGGGAAGCCAATCAGAGAGGACTTAACGCTGAAGTAGCTGTCAATTCGCTCTCTGCGCTCCTGCGGAAAATAGAAGATAGCTTCGTGGGGGAGCTGCACCTTTTCACACCTTTTTTCTACCCTGATACTCTACTGGATCATGCAGATGCAGAAGGGAGCTATTCGCTCTCAAGGGGCCTTATTGAGGGAACATCAGGCTTAGCTTACCGTTTCACATCGGACGGTACAGTTGATACCATTAAATCACTTGACATGTCAGAAGGGGAAACCACCATAAACAACAGGCCAACCTTTGAAGGTTGGAAAAGACACCGTGTCTAAACTACTCAATTCAATGAAAATGATCTCAATCTATCGTAACACCACGGCAGTTGATTTTATATGCCATCCAAGTACTCCATCTGTGCCCAGTTTATCCCGAGATTTCCCTAGGGTGCATAAGGTACACTATCATCCTCCTGTAAATAAAACACACCCGGGCGATTCGGACAAGAATCCGATCAAGGCTGATCAGAAAACAGAAAAGAAGTAGGAATATATCCTTGCATTCACTGGCAGACCAAGTTGGTTAGGAAGGCTCTCAGAGTAGCTCCCGGGTGTACTTGTTCTGGTGAGGTAAAAAAATCTGGTAATACTACGAGTATCTGGTGTCCGCCCAGAAATTTATGAGGGATAGCCGGAAAAACCATCAAAATCAGAAGTCATCCGAAGAATTCTCTCAGTTGCGGATGTGAATCCGAATGCAGTTCACGCAGTGTTCCCTCTGCAAGAATTTTTCCCTCATAAATGAATGCTGCCTGATCAGCAATAATCTCAGCACATAACAGATCGTGCGTGATCGCAACGGTTGTGATTCCACGCTCCGCTCTCAACCGAAGGATCAGATTGGAAACCGTACGAACACTCACAGGATCCAGCCCCGTTGTGGGTTCATCGCAGAGCAGAATGTCTGGACGCAGAATGACTGCACGAGCAAGAGCAATCCTCTTCTTTTGCCCGCCAGAAAGTTCAGCAGGGTACTGCGGGGCTGCATGCGGCAAGTCTACCCATGCAATGGTCTCGTGGATTTGTTCGGTCCGTTCCCCAGAAGCCAGCGTACTGTGTCTGCGCAACACAAAATCCAGATTCTCCTCCACAGTCATGGAATCAAATAACGCACCCCCCTGAAATAAATACCCGATCCGCAACCGCAGAAGATCAAGGGCAGAGCCGGATAACTCGTCAACCCGCTTCCCCTGAACCCAAATCTCGCCAGAATCTGGTGCCAGCAATCCGACTATATGCTTCAAAAGAACACTCTTTCCAGTACCTGATCCCCCCATCACAGCCAAAGTGCTTCCTCTCGCTACACTCACTGACACGCCCCTCAGAATTTCGCGCTCACCAAATGCCTTGTAAATATCCTTGATTTCAATCTCCGGCTGCACCTTTGCCATGTCAGCTTTCAAATAATAGCAGGGAAAGGCGAACCATCAAGACATTCGCCAGAAGTACAAGAAGAGAACCAATCACTACAGCACGCATGGCAGCCTGCCCCACTTCGCGAGTGCCCCCGCGAACATGGTAACCAGAGTAGCAGCCAACAATGGCAACCAGAAAGCCAAATACGCTTGTTTTCGCCGTGGAAAAAAGTACATCTGACAATTCCAGACTTGAAAAAGCCTGATCAATGAACAGCCTGTAGTCCAGCGCACTGGACAGAAATGCCTCCGTATATCCCCCCAGAAGTGCGACAATGTCACAGGCAATCGTCAGGAGTGGAAACATTACAACACAGGACAGTACCCGGGTAATCACAAGGTACTTGAAGGGGTTTAGTGCAGAGACCGCCAGTGCATCAATCTGCTCCGTAACACGCATGGACCCGAGCTCGGCAGCAATTCCTGCACCCAAACGCCCCGCCAGTACAAGCGAGGTAATCACTGGCCCGATCTCCTTCACGATAGACAGTGCCAGCATACTGGGAAGTACAGCTTCTGCCCCGAACCGGGCCAGTGTCCCTCGGCTTTGCATGGATAGCACGATTCCTATGGAACAGCCTGTAACCAAAACAAGGACAAGACTCTTTGATCCGGTCTCATCCATCTGCCGGATCAGCTCTCGGCCCTCAAAAGGACGCTGAAACAACTGAAGGAATACCATACCGGAGAATGTTGCAATCGAACCAACCTCCTCAAGAATTCTTGTCAACCCGCGCATTCTCTGTATCACCAGGTGTACTGATATAACAAACTTAGTCCCGCGGCTCCAGATTCCCCACGCATGCGGGCCACAAGCCACGGATACAGGGAATACTCAATCATCAGCTCCCGGTTATTCTCAACGGAGTTATTTGATGCGGTCGGTGCCTCTGTGATCGGCCACTTGACGGAGGCAAACAGTCTGCGGGATACATATTTCCCGGCCGTAAGCGTCACTCCACCCCCGGTCTCAGGATCAATCTGTACAACATCCAGCCCCAAGCCAGAGGCCGCAGCCCCCGCAACAAGACTGGACAGTTGCTGAAGAGCCAGATCACTCCCGCTCTGAAGTGCTCCCCCGCCTCCCAACTGGAATGCATCCGCTGCCGGACGACCCGTTGCCATGTACGAAATCATATCTGCCCGGTCAAGCTGTACTGGTTCGCTGCGCAGTTCAAGCGTCAGAGATTCCGGGTCTTGCAACCGCCCAGATGTATCCAGCAGGATTGTCACGGGGGTATCCTGTCCACTCCGATTCGGGATATCCAAAGCTGCCTGAAGATCAAAGAACGGATTTGTCGCCGGTCCCGCAAATGTCACCCGACCGCGCCGGATGTCAAACCGCCGTCCAAACTGCCTCAAATAGCTGAGCTCCGGCACAATGCTTACGGTTCCATGAAGCTCCTGCTCTTTATACGGATCCTTGTTCAGAGAAAGTGATCCGCTCAGCAGGACTGCCATTTCTGGATTTTGAAGACTTTGCAAGCGAACCGTCCCCGGGATGCCAACGGATAAATTCATGGAGAGGGCATCCACGAGGGAATAGGTCGTTGTATCCCATACGCTCGCACGGATATTAAAATACTGCTCCAGCATTTGAAGATCCGCTTCCGTAAAATTAATTGACCCGTCTTCCAGAGTCACAGGTACATCCTGCGGGCGGATAACCGCATTGTCCATTTCAATATGTCCTGTCAGTTCCGGTCTCCTGAGTATCCCCCCAATTGCAAGCGATCCGCTAACATCGGCCGCGTAGGGGGCTGTATTTACAGCCCGGAAGTCGCTCAGATTCAGTGCCAGGTCTATGCTTCCCTGATTTGATTCTGCCAGTGTCACATATCCACTCCCGTTCGCGGTACCACGGCCACTTGAAGCTGCCATTTGCTCCACATAAACAGTATCCTGGCTGAGAACCGTTCTCATCTCAAAATCTCCGGGGGCAATCCCGAGTTGTGGCAAGCGCACATATCCGTCAGACAGAAGAAGTTCTCCCGTCAGATCGGGAGATGTATGTGATCCAGTCACACCAATCTCTGCAGTCAGCCTGCCCCTAAGACTGCTGATCTCACTTTGTGGCAGAAAAGGGCTGACCCAGGCAAGATTAAAGTTGTTTGCCCGTAATGTCAGAGAGGCCTCAGGGAATACCCCCTCCACTTCCTTTCTAAGCCTCAGATCAAGAGGCAAGATCCCTGATATGGTGAGTGTGCTCCCGTCTGCATGGATAAAATCAGCTTCTACATCCAGCCCATTCTCCTGATAATCAATCCGGGCATCCACGCTTCCTACCCGTTTATTTTCGGAATCTACCATCAGGTTTAATGTACCTTTCAGCTGTGGGGCAGTGGCAGGCCCCCGAAAAAACAGATCTGCATTGGCAACTCCTCCCAATTCTGGCAATCCCAGTACATCAGTAAAGGGAGCCATCTGAACATTATAAAGGTAGAGCCCCAGACGCTGTTCACCCTCAGGGTTCAGGATGCCGTCCAGGTTAATCTCCTGGTCCTTGCTCTTAAGAACAAAATATCGAACTCTGATTCCGTCATCAACAAGAATTTCTGCAGGTGCTCCGAGATTCCATTCATCTTCGCCAAGATACATATCCAGATTACTAAGAATGCCTTTCCGATCCTTAAAATCCGCCTCTCCTTTTACGTAAAGGGACCGGAGGTCATCCACTTGCAGCAGCCCTTCATAGTGAATCCCGTCCTGACTCCCCGCAACCCCGAATAATGCCTGCCTGACTGACAGGTTGGGAACTGACATTCGCTCAAGCGTGAGATCCCCCCTTCCAATCCTGGGCTGAAAATCCTGCAGAGTTCCTTCCGCATAGCCGGACGCGCGAAAAAGACGCGCTGACTTCCATGCCAGTGGCCCTGTATTGATTCCAGCCGCCCACCGCAGCGAATCCTGCCGGTATGTTAATTGACCCCACAGGGAATCTTCTCCTGAACCGCTGACTGGTGAACCGCCGGTCCAGTCTGCAAGCAGGGCTGCATTCGTAACGGTCCCGCTAAATCGAAGTGAGTCCGCAGAGCCTCCAAAAAGAGAAACTCCGCCCTCTCCTGCAAGATGGCCAGCATCACCAGACACATGAAACTGGCTCAGTCTGATATTTCCATCCTCCATCGTTCCAGCAACTCGAATTTGATCAAACTGTACTCCTCTGATTTTCGTGCTGTCTGCTTCAATCCGTGCATGATGCACCGTCATGGTTTGTAGATCTGTTCCCGTAATGCCTACATCAAAGGAGCCATTCAGTGCTGTATTTGCGAACCCGAACCCATCCAGTGGCAGGTTTCTGAATGAACCTTGAGCCGTAATTTCCTGTCCAGGAACGGTACGCATCTGGCCAATTTCCAGATAACCATGATCCACTTCAATCTTCCCGGCTGCCGAAAGTGTATCTCCAGATGTTTGTACCTGCAACTGCGCGCCGGAAATTTCCACTGAGTCCACAGCCCCGACATCAAGCGTCAGCACAGCGTATCCGCTGTCAGACCAGCGCAGGCTGTCTATCTGTCCGCTAAGACGGGTTGAGAATGAATCTATATCCAGCAGAGCTCCCAGGTCTATCTGTTCAAATATACCTTCTTCCACTTCCACAGCCGGGGATGGAGAAGACGGATGCGCTGTCACCCTGGAATGGAACATCCCGGCCCCGATCTCAAGGCGATTATCCATGACCACCCTCCCACCCGACATATTGATCAGAATGTCTCCACCATGAACAGACTCCTGGTTGACTCTTGAGGAATCTATGATTACTTGCCCCTGTGCCATTTCGGTCCCCGTTCCAGAGATCTGTAACCGGACATTCAGATCTGTGTGAGCATCCACCCCAAAGTCGCGCAAATCCAGACCTCTGATCTGCCCCTGATTCAATGTCCACGCGGGGAGATTGGAGTCAAAATTTATACTTCCCCGCACCATTGCATCCCCTGACGGAAACTCCATATGCCCGTCTACATCCAGATCCAGCCCATACAGCAACAATTCTATATGCCCCTGTTCCACGGAAATTTCTTTCCACGAAGACGGCTGTACCACTACTTGAACCATGATGCTGTCTGGGGGCCAGTTGGTTGTTGATTCAGCAACAAGATTGATTCGAGATTTTACATTTTCCTGATCTATCAGTGCACCTGCATCCAGTGCCTGCACCTCAAGTCTGCCCGCAATGCCTGATTCCTGTCGATCTGCTTGTAATGAGATCTGAGTGGAATCCGAATAGACTGCGGCTGCAATCCAAAACGTCTCCTCCCGCGAATACAGCTGCAACTCCCCACCGTCAATCTTCATATTCCCCAGTCTTCCGGGCGATAGTTTGATATGGCCATCCAGGGAATCTCCCCATCCTGCTCTGAGACTGCCGCTAAGCGAGCTTTCGTACTGCGGAGCCAAAACTTGCATGTCAAGGTTAGTGAATTGCCCGCTCAGTTGCCCCGAAGCTGAGGATGGATGCAGAATCCCTGTCACATTTAATGATCCCAGGGCAAGATCAGATTCCAGACTAACCTGCACCAAGCCTTCCGCCATACTGCCTGTCAGGCTTGCCGATTTGATGGGAATGCCAGCCAGATCACCTGCTTCCAAGGCTGCGGTGACATGGCCGTCCAGTGAATCCCACGATTTTCCCTCTGCATATCCGTGTATGAATCCCGTCAATTTGCCTGTAAGGCCAGAGCTCAGATATGCCAGGTTAAGATCCTTGAACTCCAGTGTATCCAAATGCAGGAACGGCGTATCTGTCTGGGTACTTCCGCGCAACCTGAGCGTGCTCCCCCCGGTTGATTCTCCATCAAATGCGAGATGCAACGAATCTCCCGCACCTTGAAGTTTCGCAGACATCACAAGATTTTCGTCCATATCTGGAAGTATTGAACTCAGTATGTCCGATGAGATCGGTTCCGCAGTTATGTCCAGGCTTGTTTGTTGCCCAATATATCCATGAGCACGCACGCTTGAACCCGAGCCATCCAGAGATAAAGTATCTATCTGAAATTGCCCCTGATCTGTCCGTATGCTGGCCGTTGCTGCAAGCCGAAGAACCTCGTTATGCCATACTAGATTACTATGCAACGTATCCAGCTGAATTACACCCGGCGACAGACTCCCCTGAACATAAATCCCGGAAGCGTCCATCATCTGATCTTCAAGGTGAACGCTTCCTCCCCGAACACGAACAGAATCAATCCATAGAAAGCGAAGCGGCACAGTATCGGGTTTTTCCGTATCTGGACTTTTTTCCGATACTCTGCTCTGAATATCTACCCTAGGATTTATCAGATATACCTGCCGCGCATGGAGGCGGCCAACAAGCAAATGCGGCACAGAAAGCTGAATTCTGGCGGTATCTGTGCGGATCACATACTCTCCTACCTTTCCCTCCAATCCACGCACTTCAAGTGAGTGCATCCAGAAACCATGCAGGGAGGCGAACTGGATATCCACATTGCTTGCGCGCAGTGCCAGACGAGTCATCATACTCACACACCATGAGGTCTGCGCAAGCCCAAGCAGGAGCAGGAACCCGAATATGAGATACCAGCGGCCCTTAAAATGCCTGCCCGATGCTGAAGTGAACATTAAACCGGTACCATGTATTCCTGCCTGCCTTCTCAGATTGCAACGCACCTGCAGATGACTGCAAATCCATCGGGTCAGGATTCAGCTTGGCAGCAACATCCAGACGAACAAATCCAATCGGTGTGTCATATCGCAACCCCAGCCCTGCCCCTACCTTGAACTGACGAAACGCAATCCGCCCGGTATCCCTGAATCCGCACTGAACAAGGGCAGGGCGAGTCATATCTGCATCTTCGAACAACTCTGTTTCACAAGTTCCGGTACTCTCGGAGGACACTGCTCCTGCATCTGCAAATACAGCTCCATACCACGGTCTTCTGAGCAGAAATCGCATTTCTGCACTGGCTACCAAACGAGCCAGTCCGCCAATAGGTTCATATACAACCTGATCTGCGGCCGTTGCACTGCCGGAAGCTGCTGCCTCTGCACGAAGTGCTTTGGGACCAGCCAGTCCAGTTCCCCACCCTCGCACATCATCTGCTCCACCGATATAATATCGGATAGGATCAAAGCGATCTTCCGTGGGCTGCAGGAACTGCGTGCTAATGTTCTCTCTGCCTCCGGTGCCATAGAGTGTCCTGTACCCGGTCCCGCCCGGCCAAATCCGCCCAGCCTTGAACCTTCCGCTCAGACTCATGCGCCTGGAAAGAGGAAGATATGCCCCTGCCTGTACCTGCATCTTGAAATAATTCACGCCAAATGGACGAACTCCAAGCCAGGATTCAATCCTGCCCCCCTGTTCTATGAGTGGCTGAATAATGACCCCTCTGGTGGGGCGCAGAAAGCTGTCCGTCCAGCCAAGCGTTCCCCCAAGTGACAGTACGCTCTTGTCATACGCATCCCCGGCAATACTTCTCGTGAAACTTTTCGTTCGGCTGAGACCATAGCGCAGATTCATCAGTCGGGTCTGCTGCAAACCGTAGATAAGAGTCATGGTTGCCCCATACTCTCGACGATTGAACCCAAATAATTCCGATGATATACCTGCCAGCGGATCTCGCTCGTACTGAATGAACGGCTCCAGAATGCCCCTGAGATTACTCGTTCCCATGTACGGTTGTGTCAGTGCAACTGATCCGCGTGCGGACCGTCTTGCCATTGATCCCACCCCTGCTGTGGCAAACAGGCCTGTCTGAACCCGGGCTGCGAGAACCAGTGTCCTGGCACCATCTAAAAAATTTCGATGAGTCCAGCGTCCCTCCGCCGTAATTCCCTCTCTCTGGTGATATCCGGTTTCTGCGGAGAGATGCCGGGGCCGTGCACGCTCCAGATTAATTCGAATATGCACCGTACTGTCTCGCGGCTGCGAGGGCAGCTCCACCTGTACAACACTGAACAGCCCCAGAGCAAACAGTGCCTGCTGCCCGTCAATCAAGTCCTGTTGAGAGAACACATCCCCGCTCCTGAAGGGAAGTGCTCGTAAAATGACCCGCCGGCTCACAGTGGATGCGCCCTCAACCTGAATACTCTCCACATATCCCTTTGGGCCTGTATCCACCCGAAAACTGATGTCTGCAGCATTGTATGCCGAATCAACACTGAATGATGTGTGAAGCGTCGCAAATGCATACCCCTCATCCTTGAACCAGCTCAGGACCTCATCCTCAATCTGGATCATCTCAAAATTGGTGAATACATCCCCTACCTGAAAACTGGTTTGATCCCGAAAATCAATCCATGCTGCTCGCAGTTCTTCATCCAGGCTTGCCGCCAGATACCCCTTCTCTGCATAGAATCCGACATCCTGAATGATCACAGGAGCCCCCTGCGTGATCTTGAACCGAATTGTAACCTGATTCGCTTCCCGATCCAAAGTGGATTCCGAATAATCCACATGAGTATGGAGGTATCCGGCCTGCAGGAATGCTTGACGGAGGCGAACAACATCCCGCTGCAGCTCAATCGGATTGAGGCGATAATCGTCTGTGTCTGCTCTGCCCAGCAGTCTCCGTATCCAAAACCTTCCTGGGATTCCCCGAACTACTGTGAGCTCTCTCAATTCGGAAGTTGTGAATTGAGGAAAGTAACGATCTGCATCGGCATAGCGAAACTCCACGCGCCGCACAGTTGTGCTCTCATTCACATCCAGGAGATCTGACTGCGCCAGGACCAGTGACGGGAGCAGGGCCCCGAGCAGGAAGAGTCCAGACAGCCCCCTCATGCAACTCAGGCGGAAGCCTTGCGCTTCTCGTACACGGGAGGTTTCCCCGACAAGATTGTCTCCTCTGTAATACTGCAAACTCCAACATCTTTCAGGCTGTGAATCTCAAACATGATATCCAGCATGGACTGTTCAAGAATGCTGCGCAGTCCACGTGCACCTGTTCCCATTGCACGCGCACGCTGAACGATACTGCGCAGTGCAGATTCATCAAGGGCTAGACGGACCCCGTCAAGTGCAAACAGTTTCTGATATTGCCGTATGATGGCGTTTTTGGGTTCAACAAGAATTCGCATCATCTCGTCATCCGAGAGCGGTTCCAGAGCTGAAGTAACAGGCAACCGTCCAATCAACTCGGGGATCAGTCCATACTGGACCAGATCTTCCGGCTCTACAAACTGAAATATGCCAGTATCTGAATCTTCCTGTCTTCTCTGCTGACTGGAAGCAAACCCGATTCGATTCACATTGAGGCGGCGGGAGATGATTTCGGGGAGTCCCTCAAATGCACCTCCACAGATAAAGAGAATGCTACTTGTGTCAATGTTCACCAGACTCTGTTCCGGGTGCTTGCGTCCCCCTTTCGGGGGGACTCCGGCAACCGTTCCTTCCAGGACTTTCAGCAGTGCCTGCTGTACTCCCTCTCCAGACACATCCCGTGTAATGGAGGCATTGTCGCTCTTTCGTGCTACCTTGTCAATCTCGTCGATGAAGATGATCCCTCGCTCTGCATCTTCAACTTCAAAGTCTGCCGCAGACAGCAGGTTGGAAAGAATCGTTTCCACATCCTCGCCAACATACCCTGCTTCGGTCAGTGATGTGGCATCACTGATGGAGAACGGTACATCCAGGATTCGGGCAAGTGTACGGGCAAGCAGGGTTTTACCGGTTCCGCTTGCCCCCAGAAGGAGAATGTTGGACTTTTCAATTTCAACATCTTCATAGTCGGTCACAAACTGTTCGGAGCTCACACGTTTGTAGTGATTGTATACAGCAACAGACAGGGATTTTTTTGCGTACTCCTGTCCAATCACATACTCATCCAGCTTCTCCTTGATCTGCTTGGGCAACAGCTGCTTGCGTCTGTGCTTTTTTCTGCCTCTTGACGAGCTTTTTACCGGTTTCGGGGCAGGTTCTGTATCATCCAGGATAACCTTTGCATCTGCAACACAGCGGTCGCAGATAAATACATCCTGCCCTGCAATGAGGGAATTTACCTCATCGTTGGTGCGATTGCAGAACGAACATTTTAGCTGCTCGTCATCTCCTCTGTTACTCATGCGAATATAGTTCTGTGATCATGACAAGACCGGGAGGCAACAATAGTGCGCTCACCAGATCTGATACTCTGTCCAGTGCTTCTGGAAACTGATGGATCATTTTCTGTTTCAGACAGACACTGTATCTTCCGGCTCCGATACATCCAAGCTCCGACTGAAAAGTTCCACCCGGGAGATCGTCAGCGGTGTTACAAGCATTCACATCTGGCAAAGACTGATTCCAGACCTGCTGTATGTATGTACCTTCCAGATCAAGTGTTCCTGGATAATTCATGACGGTCATATTCGAGGAGATACAGTTCCATCCGTATACCTTGCAAGGATCAGAATGCATGCGATTTATGTCGGGAAAGATAAATCTTTTCAATTGTCTTTTCACCGAACCGGAGAATCCTGCACGGCACATCGGGATGACAGGAACCAGCATTCTAACAGTCCTGAACATTCGCAAGAGCAAATTACGGAGCTCATCCTTCTGCCCTGCGGTAACTGAAAAACACCACGGAAAGCATTAAGCCCGCAGGAACGTTCATGTTCCCGGTGCAGAGAATAGGGAGCTATCCGGGTACTTGTCAAACAGCCGGCGCTCCCGGTAAAGATGTCTGGCGGTCTCGCACACCCGTGAAGTATAGTACGCATTAAATCCTCCTCCGGCAACGACTGCGGCCAGCGGGATGACCTGCGTCATTTTCAACTTCATCAGGCGCAGTCCGAGCAGGCGGACACTGCTGCGCAGAGCAACTCCGACCGTAGTATGCTCTATGGCGGAGCGCATATGTTGCTTGGCCAGAGTATGTGCATGCTTTTCTTCGTTTTGGTCTGCCTGTGTGGCTATATTCAGGATATGCAAGGCATACTCTCGCTCTTCTGAAGAGCCGATATCGTATCCGCAGCACAGTGCAATCTGCCCGGTAGCCCGAAGGTTCAAGGCAACCAGAGCAACAATGTCAGCAACCAGTCCAGCTGGCCCCGCGAGCCCTGCTACTGCGCCATGCACAGCCGTCAGACTCTGATAACGGAGGTCCAGACCACTGAGCACATCATCTACTGCTTCCAGATCAAGATCGGCAATCTCCGAGAATCCGTGAACCTCATAGCCTTTCGTCTGAAATGCTGTCAGCGTAGCCGTGCGAGAAGCCGTATCCTGAGTGATCTCATTTGTACAGCTGACGAGCCCTGTCACAAGATTCTCCAGTGTCCACTCCACGCCCGGAATTCGCATGACCTGCCTAGACAGCTGCTTAAGTGGCTGATTTGCCCATTGCACTTTCTGGCGCAACCATGAAGGCTCCCGGTTCCGCCAGTTGTGAATTTCCTGGAGTATGCGCTGTTCGTATGGACTGGGCTTCGTCAGGATTGGTCACCTGCTACGGTGCCTCCGCGAGATTGACATGAACTATTGGCTTTTTAGAAGATTTTGAAGCGATACCCACCCCCTTAATTCCAGACTGAGGCGATGGAATCAAAGACAGAAGGCATGGGCTTTTAAGAGGGTGGATTACACTGAATGCGAGACAAGTCGGACAGATGTAAAATCTTGTCAACCAGATGCATTTTACAGCGTCCATATGATGGAAAGATGGTTACGAAAGCCCGGTACTTATACGAATACCCACAGGGGATAGTGCCATACTTGTCCATTGGCCAATTTAAGGATGGTATCGCCGCTCCACCCCTTGAATGTTCCGTTAATTCTGCTCTCAATTGGTCTGCCACAGGAATTGTAGCTGAGTGATATTGGCTTCGCCGCGGATGCTTGCTCTTCACGGGAAAAAGGCATTGTTATAATCAGCAAGGCCATGTCTCTCAGGACTCCACGCCAAATCTTTGACTTCTTGTGCGGACAGCCTTAAGTTTTCGGAGCTAAAGTGATCCTTATCAGTAAGGGGGGTGCTTGACTTCTATTCTACTTGAAAACCATACTGCTCGTGCCATACATGAAATCAACGAAGATATGAATATCTACCAGATGCGGATATCCCGCATGACCGTGGATAAACTGGGGGTATGCCTGTACGACCGTGTGAGTGCGGTAGTAGCCGAGCTGGTAGCAAACGCATATGATGCTGATGCGGAAAATGTCAAAGTACGAGTCCCGCTCGGCACATTGCTTGCAAGACACGATCCTGGGACCGGGCAGATTAAGGAGCACGGATATTCTATTGAGGTAAGGGATGACGGACACGGGATGACTCCGTCTGAAGCAAATGATCATTTTCTTTGGGTTGGCAAGGATCGTCGCAAGAACCCAAAGCAGGGGGGACGATCCAGAAACAAGAATCGCCAGGTCATGGGCCGCAAGGGGGTTGGCAAACTCGCCCCATTTGGAATATGCAAAATTATTGAGGTCATCTCCGCTGGCGGAGCCAAAACGAACAGAGGATATGTCGTTTCCCACTTCATTATGGATTACGACAAGATACTGGAGCATAGCGACAGGCCCGTTGAAATTGAAAAAGGAGAGTATGATCGGACATACCGGGAAACATCCGGCGCGATCATACGGCTGCGAAACTTCCTCCCAAAGCGTGTACCTGATCAGGAGACCTTTCATCGGCAATTGGCGGTCCGATTCGGTCTGAGGCAAAATATGTTCAAGATTGAGGTGGAGGATACCCGAAACCCGAATTTGAACCCGCCGTTCGAAGTCGGCAGTTATGATATTCCACTCATGGAAAACACGCGTGTTGATCTCTCTGACAAGCCCATAGAACTGGATGACGGGACAAAGCTCCCTGTCAGCGGCTGGATGGGACTTGCTAAGGAAGCCTACAAAAATGAGGAAATGGCCGGGGTACGAATCTACGCCAGGGGAAAGATTGTAGCTACGACCAGAGATTTTGAGAGACCTGCAGGATTTACCGGGGAATTTACTCTTCGGTCATATCTCGTCGGTGAAATTCATGCCGACTGGATTGATGAAGATGACGGGGAATATCTCATCACCACCAACCGGCAAAACATCCTTTGGGAGTCGGACTACGGCAGGGCTCTCCGAAAATGGGGAGCGGAGCGAATCAAGGCCATTGGTACCGCCTCTCGGAAACCTCGCAGGGATCGCGTTGAGCGCATCTTCCTGGACGCAGCAGGATTGGAAGCAAAAGCAAAAGACCGTTTTGCAGATCGTGAAGTTATTGACTCCGCCATGGAGCTGGGAAAGCAAATTGGAAGATTTGCCTCCGAGGACGAGTTGAAAGATCACGATTATGTGAACAGACTGGCTGAGGTGATTCTTTCAGTTGCTCCCCACAAGGCACTGATGGAAGCTCTTGGAGCATTCCACCAAGATGTTTCGGGACAGGAAGATGGCATTGAGACTCTCCTTGACCTCTTCTCAAAAACACGGATCGCAGAGACCGCTTCCTATGCCCAAATCGCCAGTGAACGAGTCTCAGTCATCCGAACACTCGAAACTGTACTTCGCGATGGCGCAACCTAACCCGTACTCCAGGAAATCATTGCAAAAGCGAACTGGCTGATTGAGCCGACCTGGACCCCGATCACCGTGAATCAGGCACTCAAGCTATTCGTCAGACAGTTTGAGGATTACTACCAAAAACAGACCGGAGAAAACGTAACCTTTGCCATTGATCATCAGCTTAAGCGACCGGACTTCACCCTGGTTCACATGGGACAGAGACTCCATATTGTTGAGATCAAAGCTACTGGACATATATTCGGGAACGAGGACTGGAACCGACTTCACAACTATTTGCGGGCGTTTGAAGACTTCTTCAAAAAGCATGAGCAGTTGTCCCGGGAATTCCCAAACGGGTGGATCGTTAATTTGGTGTGTGATTCTGTCAAGATAACCGACCCGGATAAGAACATGTCTTATGAAAACTGGAAAGAATTCAGACACAAGATTGATCTTGTTTCCTGGAACGGCTTTCTCATGAGAGCAATTACGGCAAACGAGAAGTTCTTAAATGCACAAGATCGTGCCAGAGAAGAAGAGACCCGGTTATCTGATGAGAGTACCAATCCGTGAAATCCGTCGGTCCCTTTTCGGATTGTAGTACTGGCAATGTTGGCTATGCTGTGGCTGGATTTCAGTTTGCGGTCATTTTCGATACCACAAAACCCGGATTTCGGTTGCATCACTCCGTCATCTAGGGCGGAATCGGGGCAGGGAGAGCATAATTTGCCCGCAAGTACTCTCAGATCAGTATCCTCCTTCTTTCGGGATTCCTGCAAGAGCACTCCACAGGTATTACTGGCGGAGAAGAATCAGTCACATATGGAAACACGCAAACCACTGGGACTCGGGGACCGCCAACGGATCCTGTCTAGCCACTCCTGAAATGCATCATCCTGTGGCACACATACTCCATCTGGAAGGCTGATCTCATAAAGATTTTGCAATTTCAAGAAACTGCGCGGAAGCCTGCCTCTCAAATGATTGCCATCCAGCCACAGATATCTCAGATCAGGCAGATTCCCTAGTTGATCTGGAAGCGTCCCCCTGAGGTTATTGGATTTCAGATCAATCGCAATCAGCTTTCCTCCTATGAATCGAAGTCCACTCCAGTATTTAAAGTCTTGTACGCTTGAAGGCTCTGTCTTAATATCCCAACCGGATTTGCTGGTCCATTGATCTCCATTCGTGTGCCTGTAAAGTGCACTGAGTGTCCGATGCAAAACGGGAACCGAGTTGTTCACCGTGAAGGAAAGCATACCCACAGAGTCTGCAAAAGCACCATCTTGAACATGAACATGGATTCGAACTTGCTGATCTGAAGATGCATCCGCAGCTACACTGAAGCCGAACTCAACCTGCGTCAAATTTCCCGTACCAAGAAATCCAACAGACGCTTCGCTGGCTTCCCAGTTCAGAAATGGATACTGCTCCGTCCCTGCAAGCCCAACCCGAAGTTGCTGAGCGTTTGCCAAATAGTTCTCAAACTCGGCTTTGATTAACACTCTATCGCCAGAGGCAATTTTTCCCCCAACGCCATTCTTGCCCTCCCAAGTCCAGCTTTTAAGCCATATTGATGGCGAAGACGGTGGTACCCGCACCGCAGCCAATGCATTCACGAAACCGTTTCCCAGTTCCATGTTCTCACTTGTGACCCGAATGTACTCATGCAACCTGTCTGGAGATATGTCTGGATATCGCGTTTTCACCAGTGCTGCTACTCCTGATACGAGTGGTGCGGCGAGTGAAGTCCCCGCTGAATATGCATATCCATTATTAACCGCTGTTGTCCTGATAAACATCCCAGGGGCATATACATCTACCGTTCGTCCATAATTTGAAAACGGAGCAAGTCGTCGAGTATCTCTTTCTGTCGCTCCCACAGACAAGACTCTCGGATAATCAGAAGGATAGTGTGAATAGTGTGAGTAGTATCCTGAACTTCTAGAGTCATTTCCTGCGGCGGCTACAATGAGTGTTCCCATATCTGTGGCCAAATCCAGTACCTGATTCATAAGGCGTACCCTTGCGGAATTCACCCACCCACCCCAACTTGCATTAATGATGTCTGCACCATTCGCAGCGGCGTACAGGATACCTTGGTAGGGATAGCACATATAATATCCCCTGGAACATGCCACGTTAATGTGCATCAGATCTACATTCCATGCCGCACCCGCGATTCCCAGACCGTTATCCGTGACTGCGCCGACTGCCCCTGCCACAGGTGTCCCATGATGGTTAGGCAAGCGAGTATCGGAAGCCCACATGGGATCACTCGAGTCTGGATCATGAAAATTGACACCGTGCACATCATCCACGAATCCATTGAAATCATCATCTACGCCATTACCTGCAATTTCACCCGAATTTGTCCATACATTCGCCCGCAGATCTTCGTGCTGCCATTCGCCCCCATTATCCACGATGGCTACCACGACTCGGGGCAAACCTTCTTCCCCCTTGACGAACTCCCATG
Organism: Rhodothermales bacterium; assembly: GCA_965203305.1. Classification (GTDB taxonomy): domain Bacteria; phylum Bacteroidota; class Rhodothermia; order Rhodothermales; family Bin80; genus Bin80. Next base: position 2,692,966 of record OZ241874.1, read on the forward strand.
CTTCTGGCAATCTTAAATGCTGCAAATAGGACTGATTGTCTCGCAGGTCATTCGGGACCGTGTCATGCCGTAGAGATTGGACACGGTAAATCGTCCACGGTTCAGCATAGACTACTCCCGGGGTAGAGTCTAGGTCATCTGCAACCTGTACGGGGGATATATCTGAGGCATACTCTATATGGTAGGTCCAGCGTAGTGCCTGCAAGTTCTGACGGGTCTGTGGTGTGGGAGATACATGATCCAAAAAAGGGAGCAAACGCTCTATTGATTTTGCCTCATATCGCTCAATCTTGCGATCAAATTCTTGCAACCCCGTACGGAGATCTGTATTGAGTGCAATAACTCCCGGCTCAAATTGAACGGTAACAATGTTGGGCCTGTACTCAGGAATTTCCTGTAAATGGAGGACAATCAAAGCATGGAAAATCGTCAGTAAAAACCCCGGATAAGATAAAAGCAGTAGCGGGGATAGCAAAAGTAACAGTGGTGCTAGAAGTAAAAACTTGCAGAATCGGAATACAAAAATCCGGGCAGAACCTTTTTTTGCAGGAGACATCCAGGCTTGAAATTTATCTTTTTTTCTAGTTGCTTATTGGCCAGTACACACCAAAGCGCAGTTGTCCCGATGGAAGAGGATAATCTGCAACCAGTTCATTTCCCGCCATGAGCTCCGTACCACTGGTCATGTTTTCGTAGAGAACATATACGGTTGCGGTGCGAATGCTCCCCTTGACGACAAGATCAAGTGTATGGGACAAGTTCACGGGTTGCCTCTGATCCGAGGGAAGGACGAGCAGTCCCGTTGGGGCATGCAAGGTTCGACTAGTCATTGCACTCCACGACCGTCCGCGAACGGATATATCCAGATGCAGATCCCCCTTAAATAAAACTGCTCGTAATCCCAATCGCCCTGCTAATGTCCACTTGGGAAGTGCATGCTCCACGCCATATCTTGTCCTGCCTGTGTGCGTGTACCCATACCTCAGACCGGCATATGGCCCACGATCTGAATCCGTTGCAAAATCCAGCCAGACTCCCGTTCCCAGCGCAGTGTAGGTGTCATAAACAACCTGTACCGAGTCCACCGAAATTTCTTGATAGTCTGGAGCATCTCGAGCCTTGGAAATGAATCCATATGGCCCCATCACGAATCGCCCGATATGTACTCCCATCCCAGTATTTGCCTGCAGTACCTGTCCTGTAGCTGTTCTTTTCCTGACCAGATAGCTCCCCCACTCGGAGGCCGGGCGGGTGAGAATACGGTAACTGACTGCCACATGTGGCCGAAACACAGAAAAATCTGCCTCCCACCGCATATATCCCTTCGGAAACCACTTGCTATCCTGCATTTGTACACCTGCCTGGACAAGTAAATGACCTGTTTTTAATTCAAGAGAGTCTCCGATCTGAACTTCCGCAAACGAAGTCCGGTCATCTACTGGCATACTGTCAAGAATACGCTGAACATACGCATCTGCCCGCAGGCGAATTCGGTGTTTGTTAAAAGTAAATCCCCTCTGGAGAAATGTCCCGATACGCATCGCTGATCCGCTCACATCCGCATAACGCAGAGACTGTGTAGAATAGTATACCGAACCTGTCAGGATGCGGGTTTTCATGGTGGCCAGAAAATCATTGCGTACGGTTCGCCTTGTCCTCTCCTGTCCAATAACCTGAGCAATCAAACGATTATAGCGTGTATCCTCTGTACCCAATACGCCACCGTGAGCACCCAGCCGACGCTGATTATGCAGGTACAGCAATTCCAGAGACCATGTAGTGCGTTGATAGCGGGTTCGGAGAAGCAGCTGCCTCTGGCGTTGTAAACGGCTTCCGGGATAATCACCTGCATCTGATGCACCTGCATAGGCAAAGACACCCTGGAGATGTCCATGTTGATTGAATGGACGATTTCTTTGCTGTGCATGCAGCGCGGTCACCCGCTGCAGCTTGTGATCTCCCGCCTGATAGTGGAGTTGAGTATGCGGTGCCCTGGCATCTATGGTTCGAAGTTCAGCCTGAACGCCAGTACCCCCACCAGGCAAACTGGCATCCACTACGGGATGCCTCAGAAGTGCGGTTGGAAGTAAATCATAGCGTGCACGGCCAGTGAGAAGGTCATCAAAGAAAATCGGGCCAAAATGAAGTCGTACAGAATGAGGGGGGAGTCCATACATACTCCAGGCAGTCGGCCATGCAAAAGTATTGAAGTCGTACACAAACCCTCCCGGGATCTGTGAGAGTGCATGGGTAATATCGTGATCAGCCGTCAGAAGTGCAGACTCAAGAGTATCCACACCCCCTCGAAATGGCATAAACGAACGCACAGTGTCCACAGGAATCTGTGCGTGCACAACTAATGCGCTGGAAGTCACTATGCAAAGCAGTACCGCGCGAAGCGGAAACATTCTACAACCGAAGACGCAAGTATTCCAGATTCTCCTCGTTGAACGGGTGTTCCGATACCTCAAATGTCTCGTAAAACTGTTTCTCATCTGCCACATTGCCTGCAACCAGCATGGCAAACTGATCTTGTGTAATCGGTAACATACGGCCTGCAAAGCGCATCCCGGTTCGCACAAGCGACAGGGGGAATTTGACCTTCGGCTTTGGATTCATCCCAATAGCTCGGGTGATTGTGTCCAGAAGATCAAGATAGGACAACCTGCGACGGCCAACCACAGGGATGGTCTGACCATGGACATTGGGGAGTGTCAGAGCCTGAACAGTTGCCTGTGCAACCTCTTCAACAGATACAGGCTGCAACTGATATAAGCCATCTCCGAATATCGGAAGAACGGGGAATGGCTTGATCAGGGTATTTGCCACGACCATACAGAACTCTTCCCGCTCCATTCCCGGATCTCCGAAAATGAGCCCGGGCTGTAAAATGCACCAGTGATCCAATTTGGAATTTCGGACTGCTTCTTCTGCTGCCCATTTCGTGTTCTGGTATTGAGTTTCACCAGATTCTGATGCACCATTGGCACTCACGAAAACAAGCCTGCCTACTCCCGCTGATTCAGAAGCACGGACAACATTGCGAGTGGCCTTGGTATGAAGTACTTCAAAGGTTATCTTTTTGGCTGGAACCTCCTTGATGATACCGACCAGATGAATCACTCCATCTACTCCCTTCATGAACTGCTCCAGATCGTCATTGATGTCTCCATGGATCAGTTCCACTTCTTTCCTCTCAAATCCTTCTGGAGCTCCCCCCCGTCGAACGAGAGCACGCACTTGATACCCTTGCTTGAGAAGTTCGCCCAGGACATGGCGGCCAACAAAACCTGTTCCACCTGTTAATAGTATGCGCATGAGATTTTGGAATTGTGGGTGCTACGCTCACAGCGCATCTATGATGCGCTTCTTATCATACCCTTTCCTTGTTACGCAATGCGTATAATTTCTGGCAGCTTGCGGGGGCGTAAATTGTTGCGTCCAAAGAACTTGAAAACAAGGCCGACTACAGATCGTGTACGAGAGTCATTATACGCTCTTGTCGAAGCTCGAATCTCCATGCACAATATCCGGTTGCTGGATCTTTTTTCAGGTACGGGGGCTCTTGCATTTGAGGGAATCAGCCGTGGTGCAGAACATGCCATACTCGTTGAATCTGATCGCAAGGCTGTACATGCTGCGCAGAAGAATGCGGAACATCTCAGTCTGTCGGAATACTGCATCTTTTTATGTGCGGATGCCGTGACCTATCTGAGACGCTACCATGGACTTCCAGTGGATTTGATCCTTGCAGACCCGCCATATGAACTTGAAGCCATGTCCGCTCTTCCAGACCTTGCCCTTCCCTGCCTGCGGCCGGGTGGACTGTTTGTACTTGAACATGACTCACGCACTCATTTCTCTAGTCACCCTTCCCTTGACACCTCGCGCAGCTATGGCCGTACTCATGTAAGTGTCTTCCAAGCCTGATCCCATGAAACTGGCTGTATACCCCGGAACGTTTGATCCCTTTACCCTTGGTCATCTGGATATTGCGGAACGTGCGCTTCATCTGTTTGACCAGCTTGTAATTACCGTAGCGGTCCATGCAGAAAAGTCCGCTCTTTTGACTGCGGAAACCCGGGTTGACTTAATCCGTCGGTCAACTGCACATCTGGAAAGAATCCAGGTGATGAGTTTTGAGGGCTTGATTGCCGAACATGCAAAAAAATTGGGAGCATGTACGCTGGTTCGGGGACTGCGTACTCCCCGTGACTTTGACTATGAAGCGCAGATGGCACATGCGAATCGCAGGATGATCCCCGAACTTGACACGGTATTTTTCCACACATCTGCATCCCATGCGCTAACAAGCTCCTCTCTGGTTCGTGATATTCTGCGCTGGAAAGGAGATATCCGGCCCTTTGTACCACCCGTGATTGCCGATGCACTTATGAACAGATAGGGGCTTATATACGTGAGGGCCCATCTCAGGATGGAACCAGTACACGTACACTTGACGGGTCATCGGGGTCCCGAATGGGAACGCCCCTCGCACGTCCAGATGCCCCATGCCCTGGGGCCCGCAAGATGTTCGCGGCCGCATTCAGATCCGCGTGTTCTTCATAGCCACAGCCCTGGCACACAAACTTGCGCAATGTGGCCCGATTGTTCCTGTCTACATGTCCGCACAGACTACAGGTCTGGCTGGTGTACGCTGCCACCACATAGAGAACGAAAACGCACTTGTACCCCAGCATCTGTACCAGCTGGGCAGGAGCTCCTTCCAGCAAAACCCGGTTGAGTCCCGTTTTCTGCCGGACATTCGTGCCCGGATTCTCTATCGTTCCCCCGGCAGATCTGGTCATTCCCTTGATGGACAGCTTCTCCACTTTTACCGTGGATGCCTTCTCCGCAATCCTGGCACTGTTCTGATGGTTCCGGTTGTGCCGGCAGTTCGCTTCTTTTCTGCTGAGACTGGCAATCTGCTCTTCCGTTTTCTTTGCCCGGTTCGACTTCTCTGGGCGGCCGTCCTTCTTCTGCCGGTCCAGTTGCCCGGCCAGCTTCCGCTGCTTGCGCTTTTTCCTGGTCTCATAGACCGGGTTGGTGGGATGATCCAGCACCTCGTTCGGCGTGTCATCCGAGTAGGCCACTGCGATCATGCCACTGGCATTCCGGTCAATCCCGGCAACCACTCCGTTGTCCACCCGCACCGGCTCGTCAATCTCATAGATCACCGACACATACCAGTTCTTCCCCTGCTCGTAGATGCGGGCCTGTTTCGGAACGCCATCTGGATACAGATTCTCTCCCCGTCGACGGAGCCGCACCTTCCCGACTTTGGGGATTTGAATCTTCCCGTGCGCAATCCTGACGTGATCGGGAATCGTGAAGGAGGGAGGCGTTTTGTGCTTGGCCTTAAACCGGGGCCTGCCGGCCGGGCTATCAAAGAAGTTCTGGAAAGCCTGGGACAGATGTTTTAGCGTGTGGCGAACACAATGAGAAGAGTATTCCTGCAGCCATGCATATGCAGGATCATTTCGCAATTGTGTGAATTCTGAAAAGAGGGTCCGCCAGTCGGTCGAAGGCTTGGCAGTGCCGTTCGCTTGCGACTCCGCATATTCTTTCTGGTTCCTGTCAAGGAAGAAATTTCAGACGAAGCGGCAGGCCCCGCATATCCCATGGAGCAGGTGTTCCTGCTCCTCATTGGGAAGCATGCGGTAGGTGATGCCTCGATAGGTCTTGCCTGCCTTTGCCATGGTGACGATGGAATTTCTTTGTGAACCCGCGGCCTATACAATGGTTCACTCCTCATGGGCTCTCACGTATATAAGCCCAACAGATAACCACCAGACATCTGTAAGCCTCTCACAAAAATATCTTCGTACCTGATCTGATGTGCCTACAAGCATTCCTGGAACGATACTTCTCTGCCATCCGGGATTTTTGCAGGAGGCTCCCGTGAATATCCCGTGGAAGTTTACATCTCCTGCCATGCAGACAATCAATTACAGATACAGCAACACTTGACATAAAATAAACAAAAATGCTATTTTGCTTATTTTATAAACGCGCACTTTAAGTTTCAAGATTTTTGATTTACGTTGGGTGAAACCCTGCCGGATTTGCGATAATACTGTAATAAACCCTTTCAGAATCTATGAATCGGTATATTTTCCATTTATCCATTTCTTGAAATTGGATCATCATGCCTGACATAATTCATCTTACAAAATAAAGGAAAAAGGTATTTAATTTATTTTATTGGAGCAGAATTTAATTTTCGTGCATACGAATGCAGCGTAAGAGGGGCGAGTCCCGTGTTGGTGAAAAGATTGTGATACCATCTGCAGGAGAGCGAGTAGAGGCGTATCTGCCACCACCTCTCCCGCCTACTCCCAAACTCAATCTGGAAATACACCATTCCAAACTGGAGAGAGCCTGTTCCGCAATCGGGCGACTGGATGGTGTGGCAACAATTTTGCCCGACACTTCCATTTTTCTGCATGCCTGCATCAGACAGGAGGCTCTGCTGTCATCACAGATTGAAGGAATACAGTCAACACTGTCTGACCTGCTTCTCTTTGAAGTTGACCGTGTACCGGGAGTCCCCCTGGATGATGTGCAAGAGGTGTCAGACTATGTCAAGGCAGTGTATCACGGTCTGGAGCGCATCAGGGAGGGATTTCCTCTGTGTCAGAGACTGATGAAAGAGATGCATGCAATCCTGCTATCAAGCGGGCGAGGAAAGACAAAGCTTCCTGGTGAGTTCAGGCGTTCCCAAAACTGGATCGGCGGGACACGCCCTGGAAATGCTCTCTATGTACCTCCCCCACACGGGTATGTACCTGACCTGATGAGTAATCTGGAGCGTTTCATGCATTCAGAAACCCCTGAGTTTGGTACTCTGGTGAAGGCAGGGCTGATCCATGTCCAGTTTGAGACAATTCACCCCTTCCTTGATGGAAACGGACGTTTGGGACGGCTAATGGTTCCACTTTTTTTGTGTACCAGTGGACTTCTAGAGCATCCGACTCTGTATCTCAGCCTCTACTTCAAGAAACACAGGTCCTGCTACTATGAACTGTTACAGCGCGTACGGACACACGGGGACTGGGAAACATGGCTGGAATTTTTTCTGGATGGCATCATTGATACCTCGGAGCATGCGACTGAAACTGCCCGAAAAATTCTTCAGCTATTTGACGATGATTGTGAGGAAATCAAACAGTTGGGGAGGCCCGCAGTATCAGCACTACAATTGCAGCGTATGCTGCAAAAGCATCCATTCCTTCCTGTACCCTATGCAGCCAGGGAGTCTGGAGCTTCATTGCCAACTGCATATAAAGCTATGGAGCATCTCAAGAAGATGGGTATCGTGCAGGAAATAACCGGCAAGAAGTATAACCGCGTTTTCGTATATGAAAGGTACTGGAAAATTTTAACCGAAGCAACGGAACTCTCCGCATAAATGCTTGACATTCCAGATGATCCTGCGAATCGTTCCAGAAATCACTGCCTCCCCATGCCCTCAATCGTGCTGGAACGCGATTGGACAAATCTCCGTATGCCCTCCGTTTTGCATGAAATCATGCTCTATAATGGAATGAAAGGAGGACAGGGCGGATTCCCCATCCGAAGAAGTACTCTCTCCGCAACACTGCTCTAGTGCTGGAAAACGCAATGTCCGGGTCATATTCCACCTTCAGAACTCTTGACTGGTTCGGGCTCGTTCCGCTGTGGCTTTTCACAATCACTGTCCTTGCCGGATTCGGATGGTTTGGCCTGCACCCGGAACGCCTCACCACCTCAACGGCCAGTTTCTACGGGGATGCCTTTATCATCTTTTCCCGAGGGCATGTGATCATATCTTTCCTGGTTCTTGCCCTGCTGCTAATCCCGCGGATTGGACTGAAATGGCTGCCCGCCTTGATTGTAGCGGGCCTGCTCTCGCTGGGAATGGAACTCATGGGAACGAAAACCGGATTCCCTTTCAGCAAATACGAGTATACTGCACTGCTGGGCTATCGTATTTTGGACTTGGTTCCTGCACTGATTCCCATCAGCTGGTTTATGGTCGCGTTCCCTTCCTATATCCTGGCGAGGCGCATGTCTTCCAACAAGTATATGCACTGGATCCTGGGGGCATTCATTTTGACCGCTTGGGATTTAACCCTTGACCCTGCCATGAGTGAACTCACGAAGTACTGGGTGTGGGACAATGAAGGGATTTACTATGGAATGCCCCTGGTCAATCTGGCTGGCTGGTTCGGAACCGGGATACTTATCATGGCCGGATTCCACTTCACAGATACAGGGAAAATAGCAGACCGGATTCCTGCAAAAATCATGGAGATCTACTACATCACAGTGGTAGCACTCTCACTGGGAATGACTCTCCTGGCAGGCTACTGGCTGGCAGTTTTGCTTACGCTTGCCGTGTTTGTCGGAATAAGGGTGCTGCTTCATCAAAACAGAAAACTCCATATGTGGGTTGAAAGATCTCCATGACAGCTGGTGAACTTGTGAGAGCTGGTGTCTTGAAAGGTGCCGGGATAGCGGAGAATTCAGGAGTGAGAGTTCCTCCGTTACGGGGAAAACTGCTGCGTCCACTGACAGCTCTCTCCTTCGTACCTCCTGAAAAACAGCCACTGCTAGATGAGCGATTCTGGCTTGGATGTCTTGCAATTCAGATGGTGCATGAGGCATCCATCTGCCACTATGATGTACTGGACTATGGTCTGGAGAGACGCATTGAAAAAATCCTGCTGGCCAGAAAAGGGGACAAGGCCTCCGTGCTGCAAGGGGATATCTATCTGACCGGTGCATACCGGGTTGCCTCCATGACCGGTCTAAATGAATATCTGAATGAATTTATTGAGACCGCTGAAACCATGGTCCACGGTCAATACATCCAGGATGCACGGGAAAGTTCCGAAAATCATCAGGATACCTATGAAAAGATTGTGCGCATGAAGAGTGGAAGGCTGTTCGGGCTTGCAGCTGCACTGCCAGGCTGGAGTGGGGATGTTGTTCTGGACCCTGTACAGTTGCGGGAGATCGGGATTGAAATCGGGAGATTCTGTCAAATGGTTGAAGACTTTCTGGACTACTGCCCCACAGAAAATACAGACACGCCAAAACTTCAGAATTTTCACAATCATATCTGGACTTTTGTGCTAGGATCTCGGGGTACCGAATGGTTCAGGCAGTCCACCCAAAAAGCACTGGAAACATTTTTTTGGTCTTCCGGTACACCATCCATGGCCAAGGAAGCCCTGATCCGAATCAGGGAATGCGGGGACACTCTCGTACATCAGATTCGCAGTGTGGCAAATCAGTCTCCCCTGATCAAAATTGTTGAGGATCGGATTGAATTCTGTGCAGATGCAGAAACGAATGCAGAAGTTTCTGTAAAGCTGCCCCAATCCGCAAAAGTGACACGGACCGCAACGAGATACCAGATCGCAAACCGTGCCGGTCGGCTTGGAGATGAGTCGGACTGGCAAGAGTTCTTTGCCAGGAACAGTCGGAGCTTCTCGTTTGCTTCACGATTTTTTCCATCAGAGGAGCGGTCCATGATCACAGAAATTTATCTCTTCTGCCGTTTCACGGACAACTTGGTGGATATGGACAATACCACGGTCCAGGAAGCCTGTGAAATACTTGACATGTGGGAAGATATTACATATTCGGCCTACAATGGAAATACCACTGGCATTCCCGTGGCAGATGTTGTTATGAGCAGAATGGCACGGATGGAAATCCCCCATACACTGGTGTCTGAACTCATTGAGGGAATGCGTATGGATGTTGAACCGCGTACATACCGTTCCATGGACGATCTGCGCTTCTATACCCATCGAGTCGCCTCCGTCGTTGGGGACTGGATTACACGAGCATTTGGGGTCAGAGAGCCTCATGTACTGGAGCGTGCACACGACCTAGGTCATGCCATGCAACTTACCAATATCGTACGTGATGTCGGTGAAGACCTGACTATGGGAAGAATATACCTGCCTGCTGATCTCATGGAATTGCATAATATCACACCCGGGTTGCTAGCGGAAATAAAAAAGCAGGCCGGAGAGACAGGACAGGTTCCAGCAGATTACGTGGCTCTTCTGGAAGAAGTCATGACAGAAGCGAACACCGCATACGACAGGGCTTATGAAGGAATTCCTTTTTTGCCTGCTCGCCTGCGCCATGCAATTGCTGTTGCTGCAAGAGTATACCGTGGAATTCATGACGAAGTGCGTACAAACAACTACAATAATCTTACTCTCCGAGCCCGTACTTCCGCCTGGAGAAAAACACTGCTGGCACGCAAAGGCTTGAAACAGCTGAAGGAAGTCTCGGAAATGCAAATTCAACAATTGACTAAACAAGCGTGAACAATCATTCCAGGCATTCTCCCGCCACCAAATACCGCGCAGTCGTAATTGGCAGCGGATTTGGAGGTCTGACAGTGGCAGTTCGGCTGCAGGCCGCTGGTATCCAGACCACACTGATTGAGCAGCGTGAACATCTCGGAGGAAGGGCTGGCCAGATCATTGATTCCGGCTATACCTTTGATACAGGCCCCAGTCTGATTACTGCCCCTCCCATGTTGAAAGATATCTTCCAGACCGCAGGAAAAAAACTGGAAGACTATGTCACGCTGGTGCCACTAGATCCTTTTTATACGGTCTGGTATCACGATGGAACCCACTTGGACTACAGGTCTGATCTCGCCAAAATGAAGGCCGCCATGGCTCAGTTTGACCAGCGGGATGCGGACCGGCTTGAAGACTTCTTCACTAAAATACAGCCGATTTACGATGCTGTCATCGTTGAAGGACTTGGCGCGCGTCCCTTTGACTCTCTCGGCAAGATGGCCGGGTTTACTCCCCGTGTAATTAATCTCGGAGCATGGCAGCCTGTATCACGATTCGTCCGAGGATATTTCCGTAACTGGCGGCACCATTTTCTCTATTCGTTCCACCCGCTCTTTCTTGGAGGAAGCCCATTCCGGGCACCATCCATCTTTCTGATGATCCCCTATCTCGAGAAAGAAGGCGGGGTATGGTATGCCAACGGAGGAATGTACAGCCTCGTCAAGGGAATCGCACATCTATTCCGCGATATTGGGGGAGAAGTTCGACTCAATACATCTGCTCGGCGCATAGAGGTATCCGGGGGGAATTCTTCTCGCTCCAAAGCCACCGGTGTCCAGATATTTGATACACACGAAAATACCGAAGCCCTGCTTCCCGCAGACATGGTGGTCAGCAATGCAGATGTTGGACACACATACGGAAAACTTCTCGGAAATGTACAGCGTCGCCGATGGACGAACTCCCGTCTGAAACGGATCCATCAATCCATGAGCTGCTTCCTGCTTTACCTCGGAGTAAGACGGAAATATCCAAAATTGTCTCATCATACCATCATTCTGGGACCACGTTACAAGGGACTGGTGCAGGACATCTTTGACCGGAAGATTCTCACAGACGATTTCAGCATGTACCTGCATGTACCGAGCCGAACAGAACCGGAGATGGCTCCTCCGGGAGGTGAGAGTATCTATATCCTGGTTCCTGTTCCCAACTTGGCCTCGGGTACAGACTGGGAGCAGACAACTGATTTGATGACTGATCGTGTGATCACCGCCTTGGAAACATGGGGGCTGGAAGGACTGCGTGATGCGATTGAGGTTCAGCATCTCTTCACCCCATCCGACTTTGAATCACAGTATAATTCCACTCTCGGAAATGCCTTCGGGATTGAACCAAGAATAACACAGACAGCGTGGTTCCGTCCTCACAACCGAAGTGAAGACATAGACGGCTTGTACCTGGTGGGAGCAGGAACACATCCCGGTGCAGGTGTTCCGGGGGTTGTGCTATCGGCAAGTGCCACCATGCATGCGATCAGAGAGGACTACAGGCTTTAGGAGCTACCTGGAGGATAATCTCGGACACGCAATTGTGGGCTGAGATTCATATCTCGTGGAAGTGAAGAGGATGCGGGCCCCGAGAACCACTGAAACCTGACTTTCCTAATATGGCTATCAGGATAGAACCGAATGTTCAGAAATAAATTGAATGCACTCGTAATCATACTTTAATTGATTATGCTAATTGACACCTCGTCTATAGTTCGTATTCTTTCCAAGTCAGGGATTGAGCCGAAACGGGCACAAGCACATGCGGAGGCCATCGCTTAGACAATTGGAAAACGACAGGAAAATCTTGCAACGAAGGAATTCGCTAACTCCAAGTTCATCACCCTTGAAATGAAGATAGACACCTCAGTTGAGAGACTTGAAACTAAGATAGACACCTTGGCGAAGGAATTTAAAGCTTCGATGGCAGAACTTGAGGCAAAAACTGATGCAAAAATGGCCGCTCAGGAAAGCCGCCTCATCCGATGGATGATCGCAACGACTCTGAGTACCGCGGGCATTCTTTTTGCCCTGTTGCGAATTTTTCCGTCCTGAAATACTTGCCGCCCGTCCGTAGATTCATGATACTGCCAGTATACGGATTTTAGGGAGCATGGAAGAAGTTTCCTGACGAATTGGGGCATGAAATCCCCGAATCTTTTATAGCGGACGAACGCCTGAATCGCCCTATTCATGAACGTTGTGGGGTAAAATGCCTCCGCAATCCCCCGTGTGTGGGATTGCTGTGAATTTTCGGACAGACACAAGATAAATTGAGGAATGTACCTGATGCACTGGACTGTTATGGCAGCTTCTTCGTGGAAGAGAAAACAAGATCTTTGGGGCTATATGAATGTGGGGCAGGACATGGAAGTACCTCCATTTGTATAATACCGATCATGGCAGATCGCACTTCCGAATCGTGAATCCATCCCTGACCACTCCGCTATACATCCAAACCTTCCGCATTGCGGGCATTCTCCATGATAAACCGATAGCGGACGGATGCATCCCGCCCCATGAGGCCAGAGATAGTGTTTTCTGCGCGGGTTTTTTCTGGAATTGTCACTTTCAGAATTCTTCGACGAGCCGGATCCAGGGTCGTTTCCTTTAATGTCTGCGGCATCATCTCGCCCAGTCCCTTGAATCGCTGCACATCAATCTTGATACGGGAATTTTTGCGTTTCAGACGCTTCTCAATCCGACTCTTCTCCTCATCATCCAGTGCCCAGTATGTCTGCTTGCCTGCATCCAGCCTGTACAGCGGAGGCTCGGCAACAAAGATATGCCCCCGATCAATCAGCGGCCGCATGTACCTGTAGAAAAATGTCAGCATCAGAGTGGCAATGTGATGTCCATCCGAGTCTGCATCCATCAGCAGAATGACCTTGTGATAGCGCAACTTGTCAGGATCAAGACTGGTCCCCATACCACATCCAAGTGCCTGGACTACATTGGACAACTCCGTGTTGTCCTGCAGCTTCTTGACCGTTGCCTGCTCTGCATTCAGCACCTTCCCGCGCAGAGGCAGGACTGCCTGCGTTTTTCGATCTCTGCCCTGCTTTGCAGAGCCGCCCGCAGAGTCTCCCTCTACAATAAACAGCTCCCCTTCCACAGGGTCCATGGAAGAGCAGTCTGCCAGTTTTCCGGGGAGAGTCAGCCTCCTGCGCTGGCGAGCTTTTGCGCGAGCAGATTTTGCGGCTGCCCGGCTTGCCTGACGTGCCCGTGCTGACTGCAATACACGAGCACCTATAGCATCACTCGCAGACGGGTGGGTGTTCAGGAACTGTTCCAGAGCAACACGAACGGTTCCATTCACCAGTGAACGGGCAGAGGGATTGTTCAGCTTGTCTTTCGTCTGACCCTGAAATTGTGGATCCGACATGAACATATTGATGACTCCGAACAGTCCCTCACGTATATCGTCGGGGGTAACCTCAACCCCGCGCGGAATTGCATTATGCGTATCCATCCAGGCACGAACCGCCGTCCGGACAGCATCCCTGAATCCCTGCTCATGTGTGCCTCCATCCTGGGTAGGAATCCCGTTAACATAGGACTTCAGAGTCTCGCGTGTGGACTCTGTCCACTGGAGTGCAATTTCCAAGCGCACGGAATTCTCCAGTGTATCCTGAAGGATCGAAAACACCTCCGGGTGAACAGGCAGAGCTTCGTTCGTTTGGATCAGATGTCCCAAGTACTCCACAATACCGCCCTCATGTACAAATTCTGCTTCCTCCTGCTTTCCCTCGTCACGGAAGATGATGCGCAATCCGCGATTCAGATAGGATTTGATCTCAAGCTGCTCCCGAATTCGTTTCGCATCAAATCTGGTTGAGTCAAAGATATTCGGGTCTGGAACAAAGTATATGCTTGTCCCTGTCTGGCGTGTCCGCTTTTCCAGATTCACCAGCTGGCCCGCTGGCCGTCCATACTGGAATTTTTGCTCATAGGTATTCCCTTCGCGCCTGACTCTCGCAACGAGTTCTCTGGAGAGCGCATTCACAACGGAGGCCCCTACCCCATGCAATCCTCCAGAAGTCACATACTGATCTCCCTCGAATTTCCCGCCGGCATGCAGTGTGGTCAGGATGACTTCCAGTGCAGAGATTTTTTTCTGTGGATGAGGGTCTACTGGAATTCCCCGCCCGTTATCCTGAACTGTTACGCTTTGTCCATCCTTGTGGAGCGTCACCTCAATGCAGTCCGCATAGCCGTTTACGGCTTCATCCACCCCATTATCCACGATTTCCCAGAGCAGATGATGGAGTCCGGGTTTTCCCGTTCCCCCGATATACATCCCGGGGCGTTTGCGTACCGCCTCCAGTCCTTCCAGTACAACAATGTCTGCTCCTGAATACGAACTCATGGCAACGGCAATTCAACAGGTTCCAGAGGGGAGGGGGTCAGCTCTCCCCTCTGGAGAATTTTTCTTCCTTTTCCGCCTCGGCGAGACGGCTCGTACTTGGTTCGGCGGATGATCTCTTGCCGGCCTCTCGGAGTTTCAACGGGGACTCCATCACGTGCGTTCTCGCTCACAGTTGCCCCAATCAGAATATCCTCTTCCCCCAAACGGATTCCGATTACACCTTTCCCGGGCCCGCCAATGACGGGAATATCCTCGACTGGAAAGATGAGTGCATGTCCGCTGCGGGATACCAGACAGACAAACTCATCGCCTGCCGCAAGCCATGCGCCAAAGACTTCATCATCTTCCCGCAAACGCATATACCGCCTCCCTTTGCGCGTAGATACATCCTCCAGTAACTTGAGGGGCTGACGGAGCACCATCCCGCCTGCGGTGACAGCAACCAGATACCCCAGAGGTTCCTCTTCGCCAGATGACTTTGCAGGCCGTGCAATCCTTGAATCACACGGAAGTGCTCCAATCACCCGCTCCCTGTCACTAAAGTCAAACAGTTTCTGTAATGGGATCCCGTGCCCCGTCGTGCTCATGATATCATTGACCCGTATGGTATACGCTCGTCCAAAATTGGTCAGAAGCACCACTGTGGATCGCGTTCCGGCCCCGAGCGTCCATCCAACCTCATCTCCCTCGCGCACCCGAATAGACCGAACATCTGTGTAGGAACGCTGCCGTTTGATCCATCCTGCTCTTGTGACAATCACGGCGGTATCTTCATCTACAATAAAATCCTCCTCAGAATACTCGTAGCCAGCTTCATCTTCTGACGCAATGGTTGTCCGCCGGTCCGTGGAAAACTGCTGCCGGATCCCCTTCAGATCATTACGAACCAGTTTCCAGCGTGCAAACTCATCCTCCAGCAGATCCCGAATCTCTTGTGCCCGAATTCGCTTGGCTTCCAGTTCCTCCCGTACCGCCTGAATCTCAAGTTGAGACAGCTTGTAGAGCCTTGTATCCAGTATGGCATTTGCCTGTGGCTCGGAAAGCGAAAACCGATGCCGCAAACGCTGCGCCCCGTCTGACCTGTTCCTGGATGACCGAACAATCTTGATCGCCTCGTCCAGTGCATTAAAGATGATCTCAAACCCTTCAAGAATATGAATCCGCTCTTCCAGCTGCTCCAGTTCATGCCGCAGTCTTCGTGTGACTACATCAAGCCGAAACATCAAAAAATGCTCCAGGGCCTCCTGCAGATTGATCCGCTTCGGCTCACACACCTGCGGGTTCCTCGTCGGAAGAAGACAAGTCAGATTGACATGAAAACGGGACTGCAGAGGGGTATACTTGAACAGGTACCCCATCGCAGCCTCCACATTTGCTCCCCGCTTCAAATCCAGTACAATGCGAATGTCATCCGTGGACTCATCCCGAATGTCCAGAAGCTGGGGAACCTTTCCGACCGCAATATGGCTGGCAATCTTTTCGACCAGATCACTCTTGTTGATCGCATACGGAATAGAAGTGATGATCACCTTTGATTTCCGTTCCACCTGGTAGGTCCCTCTCAGAATAACTGTCCCCTCTCCCTTCCGGTACATATCATGCAGCTCTTCCGCAGAGTTCATCATTCTGCCACCCGTCGGAAAATCCGGCCCCAGAATATGATGATTCAGCAAACGGTTCACGGCATTGGAGGGCCAGGTGTGATCTGCTCTTCTCAGCAGGGAATCTACCATATAGATGGCCCCGCTCACCACCTCGCCAAGATTATGGGGAGGTATGCTGGTTGCCATTCCTACGGCAATCCCCGTCGCACCATTCACCAACAAGTTGGGGATCCGGGAAGGAAGAACCACAGGCTCCGACAGTGTCGCGTCAAAATTGGGGCGGAATGGAACCGTATTCTGGCGCAATTCTTCCAGGAGCTCCATGGCCAGCGGAAGCAGCTTTGCCTCCGTATACCGCATTGCCGCGGGGCGATCCCCGTCAATGGATCCGAAATTGCCATGTCCGTCCACCAGCGGATCACGCAATGCGAAGGGCTGCGCCATTCGTGCCATGGCATCATAGATCGCACCGTCACCATGCGGATGATACTTGCCCATCGTATCCCCGACAATCGTGGCACTTTTTCTGTACCTTGCATCAGGGTAGAGACGAAGACTCGCAAACATGGAGTACAAAATCCTCCGCTGGACCGGCTTCAGTCCGTCCCGAATATCCGGCAGTGCCCGACTGGTAATCACCGACAGAGCATAGCTCAGATACCTCGAATTGGCAAGCTCATGAAGCGGTGCCGACGCTACATGGTCCATGAATCCCTAATGCAAGTAAATTTGGTTTGCAGAAAATACTGCCAAACAGACCATCTCTCTTCCAGTTTATGCAACGAGCTGAACAAAAATACGACATGCACCCCAAGCGCAGACATGTACGCTGCTTCCCGGGCTTCTTTATCTTATACTGTCACGAAGGGGATATGGCTTTTATGGACACATGAAAATTCTGGCAATGCAACGCATAAAGTCCATGGTCCTCTGCATGACCAACAGTCTCTGATTTGCTACATTGCCTGAAATTCCCCCAAAAACCCACTGTACTGCATTTTCCTCTGCTATACTCTGCCGTAATAAGACATGACACTGACTGACTGGATTATTGTCGGGGTTTATTTCCTGATTGTCATCGGGATTGCCCTGTATTATTCAAAACGTGCCGGACAGAACACCTCCGAATTTTTCCTGAGTGGACGGAAAATGACCTGGTGGCTGGCCGGGATCAGCATGGTTGCCACCACATTTGCCGCAGACACCCCTATGGCTGTCACGGAGCTGGTTGCCGAAAATGGGATTGCCGGAAACTGGATCTGGTGGAATTTTGCACTGGGAGGAATGTTGACGGTATTCTTTTTTGCCCGTCTGTGGCGCAGATGCGGGATTCAGACGGATGTGGAATTCGTGGAGGTTCGCTATGCCGGCCGTCCTGCCGCATGGCTTCGCGGGATCAAGGCACTCTACTTTGGGCTGTTGCTGAACATCATTATCATTGGCTGGGTCTCGCTGGCCATGGAAACAGCAATCAATGTGCTGTGGCCTGAACTGGCCATCTTCGGACAGACTTCGTTTTCCGCAGGTGGAATCACAATGAGCGCATCCCTGGTCGTTGTCAGCCTGCTTGTCATTCTGGTCTCTGTGTTTGCGCTTCTTGCCGGACTGTGGGGCGTAGCCGTTACGGATGTGATACAGTTCGTGCTGGCGATGGCCGGCTCCATTCTGATGGCAGTCTTTGTTCTGCGCATGCCGGAGATCGGGGGAATTTCTGGACTCATGTCACATCTGCCTGCGGAAACATTCCGTTTCTTTCCGACAATCGGAGATGCCCCCGGAGCTGTAGCGGCCTTTGCATTGTCCATTCCTGCCTTTGTTGCCTTTATTGGAATTCAGTGGTGGAGCAGCTGGTACCCGGGAGCAGAACCGGGTGGCGGCGGATATAGTGCCCAGCGCATGATGGGCACGGCCAGCGAGCGAGACGCGACATTTTCCGCACTCCTGTTCACGGTTGCGCACTACTGCATCCGTCCATGGCCATGGATTCTGGTTGCTCTGGCCTCGCTGGTTCTCTATCCCGATCTGACTCACTCCCGAGAGGGATTTATTATGGTGATGCGGGATGTATTGCCCGCTGGCATGCTCGGGGTGGTATTTGCAGCGTTTCTGGCAGCATTTATGAGCACAATTTCCACGCAGCTGAACTGGGGGGTGTCCTATCTGGTGAATGATTTCTGGCGCAGGTTCGTACGTCCTGACCGGAGCGAGCGTCATTATGTTTTGATCTCGCGAACCCTGACATTCATTGTGGGCTTGCTCAGCATTCTTCTGGCTACGCAGCTGGACTCCATCAGTCAGGCATGGGAACTGATTATCACGGCTTCCGCGGGGCTCGGGACGGTACTGATTCTGAGATGGTACTGGTGGCGCATCAATGCCTGGAGCGAGCTTGTGGCAACTCTGGCTCCGATTATTCTGGTTCTGCTGACCCTGTTCGGAGTCCCTGTGCCCGGCATCCGGGCATCATTCCCGTCCAACCTGTTTGTTGTCGTAGGAATCACCACTTCTCTCTGGCTTGCCGTCACGTTTTTCACAAAGCCAACTGATCTGGCCACTCTGAAAGCATTCTATATACTTGTCCGGCCTGCCGGCCCGGGCTGGGGACCAATCGCTGCGCTCCACCCGGAAATCCAGCCAGACTCCACCATCGCCGCCATGGCGCGGCAGTGGGGAGCTGGGGTTCTGCTGGTATACACCTGTCTGTTTTCCGTGGGATATCTGATTCTCGGAAATATCATTCCCGGCATTCTGATGCTGCTTGCAGCCTTGACTGCAACCCTCTACCTCCGATGGACATTCAACCAGAACTAGTCCAGCCTATTCTGAAACAACTTCCATGTCTGACCTGATCATTGTCGGAGATCGTGTGCTCATCAAATCTGACAGCGGTGAACAGCAGACAGAGTCCGGGCTGGTTCTGCCTGCCTCAGTGGCTGAGCGTGACCGAATCGGGTCAGGGCGTATAGAACAGGTCGGGCCTGGTCACTTGATTCCCAACCCTGACTACTCTCCCAGCGAACCCTAGGCTGAGCCCAAGACAGCTGGCACCTACCTTCCTTTAGAAGCACATGTCGGAGATCTGGCCTTTTATCAGAGAGAGTCTGCCATTGAGTTCCTCTACCAAAAGACCAAGTACTTCATTGTACCCCATCACGCAATCCTCGCTCTGGTACGACCGGATCACGAAGACATCATTGCAGAATTGCTGAACGGGAGTCTGTAATAACCAGGGAATCCACACAGAAATTCTTGCTGAACTGACCTTTAGACAGGTCCGAAAAGGGGAGAAATCCTGTAATTCTGCCGGGCTGAGGGGCAAGGGGGGCTGTGCCAGGAATCTGCGAACAGCAGTGGCGTGGGAGAGACTCGAACTCTCGACCTTGCGATTATGAGTCGCACGCTCTAACCGACTGAGCTACCACGCCGTGGAGACACTTGAACGGAGACAATGCGGAGCGGGTTGCAACCACCTGTGCAGGCACTGGTACTATGAATGACGGGCATTGATATCATGCACTGGGATCACATCATCGGACAGGAACAGGTTGTTGAACTTCTGAGACGTACCATAGACTCTGGAAATGTCGCTCATGCATATCTGTTTCACGGGATGGCGGGAACGGGGAAGTGTGCCGTTGCCCTCGCATTTGCGCAAGCACTGCAGTGCAAGGGATGCACCTCGGCAAAAAAGCCTTGTCCGTCCTGCAAGCGATCAACATGGTTGCAGCATCCTGATATTCATGTGATGATGCCCGAACCCAGCGATGCCAGTCCAGCAGATGTGGAACAGCGTCTCGCCCTGCTTGCCGAAGACCCCTATGCAGCTGCAGACTTTCTTCGCGCTCCCAACTTGGGAAATAAAAAAAATGAGAGCAAACGCCCCAAACAGGCATTCTATTCTGTTGAGCAAATTAACAGGTCTCTGCGTGCAAAGATGGTGCTTCGTCCATCACTGGGGGCGTATCGGATTGCCATTATCACTGATATTGATACCATTCACGAACGGGCGGCAAATGCTTTTCTGAAACTTCTTGAGGAGCCCGGGCCGGATACAATGTTTATCCTGACCACCTCCCGAAAAGATATGCTGCTCCCAACAATCCTGTCACGCTGCCAGCATGTGGCATTTGGAAATCTTTCTCCAGACACAATTGCCAAAGCACTGCAGGAGCGCAAGGGAATTGATGCAAAGCTCGCAGACGTTGCGGCAAAGATGGCACAGGGGTCTTATTTGCGCGCTTTTGAACTCGCTGAAAATGAGGATCTCCGCAAAGACCGTGAACGGGTTCTGATATTTCTGCGCCTGGCATTCACAGGAAAGTTTGGACAGCAAACCGACCTGATTGCGGAGATCAGTCAGTCCAGTCAGGACGGAGTCCGAAATCTGCTCAAGCTCCTGCTAAGCTGGATCCGTGATGTTGTCCTTTACCGCGCAATGGGCGAGGCAACATTCATCACAAATCGCGACCAGGAACGGGAAATATCAAAGTTTAGCAACAACCTTCAGAATGCCGATCTGGAGGCAATGGCTCATCTTGTGGAAGATGCACTCCTGCTGACCCATTCGAATGCACACACAACATTGCTGCTGGTGAACCTGTCTTCTGGACTGGGACAGGCGATGCGGGCCAAGCACAGCGGGAAACTGTTTATCCCCCTTACTGATCCGTCCCGTGCCTGAATCGAACGTTGTGATACGAAAAGCGTAATCCGACCTGGTTCATGCAATCTTTCTATAAATTCTGATCTATCATGGCGTGTGGTGCAAACGGAAGCTGTGGCTGCAGCGGAAGCTCACTCACTGGCTATGGCGGCTGTAACGACAGCTGCCCGTCTGTACAGATATTTGACTGGCTTCCCAAGTCTTCCAAGATTCCGGGCCGCGATCACTGTGAACTGGTGGAGGTCGCATTCAAGGGACGGCGCAGGAAAGTGTACCAAAACAGGCGCAAAATTCCTGTTCGTGCCGGGGATGACATCATCGTTTCTGCACAGCGGGGGCTGGATTATGGACAGGTTGTGCTTGCCGGCGAGCTTGTGCATATCCGTGCACGACCAAACCCGAACTATGGCCAAGTTCTCCGTCTGGCCTCGTCCAACGACCGCAGCATCCATAACAAAAACAAAGAAGCAGAAAAGGAAGCCCTTCGCGTCGCGAAAGCCACTATTGGGAGACGGCAAATTCCAGTCAAGCTTGTAGATGCAGAGTGGCAGTTTGACCGAAAACGCCTGTCCATCTTCTACACGACGCAATCCAGAGTTTCCATGAAGCAGGTCATCAGCGAGCTGTGCCGGAGATTTGAGTCCCGTGTTGAATTCCTGCGTCTGAGTCCCCGTGAAGAAGCTGCTCGGGTAGGTGGACTCGGTGTATGTGGACGGGAACTCTGCTGCTCTTCCTGGATGCGCCAGATCCCGCCCGTGTCTACCTCGGCTGCCAAAAAGATGGATTTCCCCATTGCAAATGACCGGCTGGTTGGACGGTGCGGACAGCTCAAGTGCTGCCTGAATTATGAACTGGAGCAGTATATGAGGATCCTTGAAGACTTCCCCCGAAGGAATGCAAAAGTGGATACTGCGCAGGGAGCAGGACGAGTCATCGGCATGAACATCTTCTCCCGTACCGTGCGTGTGCTGCTGGACAGTAATCTGGTAGAAGAGGTTGCCCTTGACTCTGTCAAAAGCAAGCCACGACCTCCCGGAGATGCCCCAAAATTGGCAAGAAAAAAAGGGAGGCGAAGGTAAGATTCAACAAGACCAGAGGATTCGCAGTCTTGCGTCTTGTCTCCTTGTATCTGAATCAAGGCTGACATCCGTACCCCCGGCCTCTGCACCTTTGCGGACCTGACTCCGGCCGGTGAGATGCTCGCGATTCGTACTCCCGTAACGGGATTTACGGGGCAAGAACGATTCGAGGATCTCGCGAAAATATCTCACACCTGACCTGGTGTGACTCCAGGCAGGCTCAGAGCGATCCTTCTCCGTCATCCGAAATTTTGCAGGAGACTCGGTTCTACTCCCGGTCCGCTTTTGCCTCTGCAACGACCTGCTCCTGAACATTTCGGGGCATCGCCTGATAATGGCTGAACCTCGCACTGTGAATCCCCCTGCCCTGCGTCATGGAACGAACGCGAGTAGAGTACTGATACAACTCGGCCTCCGGTACCTGGACAAGAATTTTTTGCATCGTCCCCTCCGCTTCCATGCCCTTGATCGTTGCCCTGCGCCCGTTCAAGTCTCCCATTATATCTCCAGTATAGGTGTCAGGGACCGTAACCTCTACATCATGAATGGGCTCCAGAATCACAGGCTTCGCCTTGCGGAATGACTCCCGAAATACCATGCGAGCCGCCGTTCGGAACGCATTTTCATTGGAGTCTACAGAATGCATTCCCCCGTCAAAAATCACAAACCGAACATCTCCGACCGGATACCCGGCAACCGGGCCTCTTTGCATTCCCTCCAGAACACCTTTCTGGATCGCCCCAAAGAACCTGCGCATGTCGATCACTCCCCCGACGATTGCATCAATAAATTCAATCGTGGATCCCCACGCCGTTATGGACTGGGCTACATTGCGCACATTGATGTCCGGCCGCTTCTGGAACTCCCCTTCCAGTGGCTCAATCAGAACAGAAATATCCGCAAACTGTCCCGCTCCGCCTGTCTGTTTCTTGTGCCTGTAGGAGTCGCGTGCCTCTGTAGTAACAGTTTCGCGGTAGGCAACCCTGGGACGTATATACTCCACTTCCACATTCACCTTGGATTTCAGCCGGTACTGGGCTATCTTTAGGTGCATTGCCCCCTGGCCTCCCAGCGTGATCTGGCTCAGATGAGGCTCATGCACAACTACCAGAGAGGGATCCTCCGAGGTGATCTGGTGTAATCCCTGCGCCAGCTTGTCCTCTTCTCCTTCTGTTTTGGCACGGATTGCCTCACGATACCTCGGCTCTGGAAATGGAACGGGAGCTACGACCGCCCGATCCCCTTTCTTGCGAAGTGTACTGTTGGTATGCGTATCTCGCAACTTAACCAGTGCGCCCAGATCTCCTGCATTCATGCTTGGAACGATTTCACGATCACGCCCGCACAGCGCATACAGCTGTCCCAGTCGCTCCACCGTCCCGGACTGGGCATTTTCCAGGTCCATGCCCGGTGCGATGTTTCCATTGCATACGCGAAAGAATGAATAGTCGCCAACATGATGCTCCGCCATCGTGCGATATACGAACACCAGGGGACTTCCTGCACTGTCGGTCTCCTTCGTTTCGCCTTCGGCCAGGGAAAGAGGAGGGACATCCAGCGGGGAGGGTGCTACATTGTCTATAAAATTCATCAGGCGGGCAGTCCCCGCATTGGCAGTGGCCGCCGTACAAAAAACCGGATAGAGCGAGCGGGCCAGCATTGCTTCCCGAAGGCCTGTACGCATTTCTTCTTCCGTCAGCCTCTCAGTTTCCAGATATTTCTCCATCAGGGCTTCATCAGAGACCGCAATATCCTCCACCAGCGCATTGTGCAGATCCTCTGCCCGCCCCAGAAATTCCTCTGGAATGTTGCTGAATATCGGAGGATCCTGCGACTCCGGTTTGAAGCTGATCTGCTTCATGATCAGCACATCAATCAATGTGTTCGGATCCCCGGCCGGAAACTGCACAACCGTCACCCCCGAACCAAAGCGTTCCCGCATTTGTGTAATCAGCGAGTCCACATCCGCCTGCGGCCGATCAATCTGGTTGATCACGAACAGTACAGGCTTCTCATTTTCGGCGGCCGCGCTCCATGCCAGTTCCGTGCCAACTTCCACCCCTTCCTGCGCATTCATCACAAAAATGGAGGTATCTGCCACATGTACCGCCGCCGCGACTTCTCCAACAAAGTCAGGATATCCCGGCGTGTCAATGATGTTGATCTTGTGGTCTTCCCACTCGACATGAAGAAGAGAGGAGAAGATGGACATTTGCCGTTCCTTCTCACTCGGCTGATAATCACTGACCGTAGATCCTTCGGGGATTGTACCCAGACGGCGTATCTTTTTGCTGACATGCAGCATGGATTCTGCCAGGGATGTTTTTCCGCTTCCCTGATGGCCGACCAGAACAACATTCCGGATGTGCTCAGACCTATATACTTTCATTGGTATGGATTGCGGGAGTTAGATTTGTACCTGTTTGTGCGGGAAATATACAGACAGAAAGGAAATCTGACAGCTTTTCGGTCACAATTGCACCTGTGCATCAGTGAACACACTCATGCAAAACCGTTTAAGCAACCTCGCTGTACCCTGAAACAATGACTTGGTTCACAAGGAAAAAACGCGGAATTCTTACCAGTCGCAGCGGGCAACACGATATGCCTGCGGGACAGTGGGAGAAGTGCGGTGCATGCAAGGCCATTAATCATCTGCGAGAACTGGACAAGAATATAAAAATTTGTCCAAAGTGTGACTACCATAATCGGCTGGGCTCCAGAGAGTACTTTGCACTTTTGCTTGATGATGAATCTTGCGAGTTGCAGGATCAGGATATTCTGGCCACGGATCCCCTGAAATTCTCTGATCGCAAGAACTACGCGGACAGACTGGAAGTCTCCCGCAAAAAAACTGGGCTGCCTGATGCCGTACAAGCTGCTCTGGGGCAAATGGAGCGACACACCGTGTCCATCGCGGCCATGGATTTCAGTTTTATTGGCGGGTCCATGGGATCTGTGGTCGGGGAGGTCATTGCCCGTGCCATTCGCAGGGGGATTGAACAGGAGATTCCTGTCATTGTCATTGCACAGAGCGGCGGCGCACGAATGATGGAAGGAGCACTCAGCCTGATGCAGATGGCAAAGACGAGTGCCTGCCTGGCGCAGCTGCATGAAAAAGGACTCCCCTATATTTCCATCCTGACGAACCCGACCACAGGCGGGGTCACCGCCTCTTTTGCCATGCTTGGAGATATCAACATTGCCGAACCCGGGGCCCTGATCGGCTTTGCCGGCCCCCGAGTCATTCGCGAAACCATCGGACAGGATCTGCCAAAAGGATTCCAGAGCTCGGAGTTCCTCAAGGATCACGGCTTTGTGGATATGGTGGTAGACCGCAGAGAACTCCGCAGTACACTCATCCATCTGCTCAACCTCCTCCGAGAGGAAAAGACCGGAAAATAAACAGATGCAGATTCAAATCTGTCATAACTATGAGGAGATGAGCACAGTAGCAGCAGAAATCGTGTCTGATGCCATCTCCAGAAAACCTGACGGAGTGTTCGGGTTTGCCACCGGAAGTACACCGGTTGGACTCTACGAATTGCTGATAGCTAACTACAAGCGCGGAGAGGTTGCCTTTGACCAGATGACCACAGTCAACCTGGACGAGTATACTGGACTCCCCGAAAACCACGAGCAGTCGTATGCTGCCTTTATGCAGAAGCATCTTTTCGGGCATGTAAATGTGTGTCCCGATTCTGTCCATTTCCCGAAAGCAGACCAAAATCCTGCCGCGTTTGATGCATTTATCCAGAGGAAGGGAGGGATTGAACTGCAGATTCTGGGACTGGGGGCAAACGGTCATATTGGATTTAATGAGCCCGGCTCACCATTTGGCTCCCGTACACGGGTTGTTGCACTTGCACCCTCTACCATCCGGGACAATGCCCGATTCTTTGAGTGCGTTGAGGATGTGCCCCGACAGGCCGTCACGATGGGAATCCAGACAATCATGGAAGCAAAAAAGATTTTGCTGCTTGCCTGTGGGGACGGAAAAGCCGGAGCTGTCGCCTCCTGTCTGGAAGGACCGCAAACAGAGGATGTCCCGGGAAGCTGCTTGCAGTCTCATCAAAACCTGACCGTGCTCCTGGATATTTCTGCGGCAGGAAATCTCAAACACCGATAAACCTGACCTCTTTGAACCGTGATACTCATACTCAAATCTGATACAAAACAGGATGCACCGCAGTACCATCTGCTCACCCGCTACCTGGACTCACTCACAAATATTACCTATCAGGTCCGGCACATCCAGGGGGCTGGACAACTCCTGACAGAGATCTATCTCTTGGGAGATACCAAATCTCTTTCGGACAGCTTCATGCGGAGCCTTCCCTGCGTACAGCGTGTTGTTCGTGTGCAGGAAGCATACCGGGTGCTTGGACGACATGGACAGGAAGACTTTCCGCATCAGTTTGAATACAATGGAATCACATTCAGTCAGACGAGTCTCCATGTATTTGCCGGCCTGTGTGCCGTAGATACGCCTGAGCATGTAGAACGCATGCTCCAGAAGCTGCAGGAGCATGGACTTGTCTGTACCCGCATGGGAGCCTACAAGCCACGGACAAGCCCCTATACCTTCCAGGGGCACGGGAAAGACTGTCTCCCTTATGTCTTTGAACTGGCCGGCAAGTATGGCATCCGTGTTATTGCCATGGAGGTAACCCACGAGTCTCATATTGAGGAGATTACCGAAGCACTGGAAGCAGCCGGACATCCCACGGGAGTCATGTTGCAGATCGGTACACGAAATACGCAAAATTTCGAGCTTCTCAAGTGTACCGGTCGCCAGAATGACTACCCTGTCCTGATCAAGAGAGGCTTTGGGATCACCCTCAACGAATCCCTGAACGCAGCCGAGTATCTGGCCAGTGAAGGGAATCGGAATATTATCTTCGGACTGCGCGGGATGAAGACGAACCTCGGTGACCCACACCGAAACTTCGTTGACTTCACACATGTGCCCGTTGTACACCGTCTGACCCGAATGCCCGTCTGTGTGGATCCGTCTCACTCCGTAGGTAACCGGCAGAGAAGCCCTGACGGGTTAATGGATGTGATGCATGCGACGGCACAGGGGATCATCGCCGGGGCAAACATGATTCTGGTGGACTTTCACCCGAAACCGTCCGAAGCACTTGTGGATGGCCCCCAGGCACTGCTTCTGGAGGAGCTTCCGCTCTTCATGGAGGATATTCAGATTGCACGGGATGCCTATCTCAGGCGTGTCCAGCTGGTTCAGTCCAACCGGCAGGAATCATAACTGGCTTCAGCCCGCTCAATCAGTGTTTCGATTGCATGCAGCCCCTTCTCCCAGAATGCAGGGTCTTGCAGATCAACGCCGAGACGAGCTGCCAAGACATGTGGCCAGTCGGATCCGCCTGCCCGCATAAGTTCAATGTACTGATCCGGGAACGCATCTGGGCACTCAAGATAGCGGGCATACAAGGCCAGGACTAGCAGCTCCCCGAAAGCATAGGCATACACATACCCGGGCGTATGCAGGAAGTGGGGGATATAGCTCCACCAGCGGCGGTACTGTTCTGTCAGAACCACACTGCCGCCATACATGGCGGACTGGGTTGCCATCCAGTGTTCTGCAAACATGTCGGCAGACAGTTCCCCCTGCTCGCGCCTTGCCGTATGGATGGCATCCTCAAACCGATTCATGGCAACCTGACGAAAGACCGTTGCCATCGTGTCATCAATCTTGCTGACCAGGAGGGACAGTACGTTACGTGGACTGGATTCGGCAGCCAGCAGACGCTGGAAGACCAGCATCTCCCCGAATACAGACGCTGTTTCTGCCGTGGTGAGCGGCGTAGAGGCCAGTAGATACCCCTGCTCTCCAGAAAGAAACTGATGGACCCCATGTCCCAGCTCATGTGCAAGCGTTTGTACATCTCGTGCACGCCCGGTATAGTTCAGCAAAACATACGGATGTACACTTGGGACCGCCCCATGACTGAATGCTCCTCCCTGCTTGCCTTCCTGAACGGGAGCATCAATCCAGTTCTCCGCAAAAAATCGCTCCGCAATCTCTGCCATGAGCGGATGGAATCCCTGATAACTCTCCAGTGTGATCTTCCGAGCATCGCTCCATGAATAGTGCACTTCACTCTCCCCGACAGGTGCATAGCGGTCGTAATCATACAGCGGATCAAGTCCAAGAATCCTGCTTTTCAGTTTATAGAAACGATGGACCAGATCATAGCGGCTCACGACGGACTGGATCAGGGCTTCTGCGGTCTCGTCCGCGATTTCGTTGCTCAGATTGCGAGATTTGAGCCAGTGAGGCAGCCCTCTCATATAATCATTGGAAGCCTTCTCGGCCAGGAGTGTATTGAAGATATGGGTAAGCGTATGCTCCTTTTGGACAAGCCCTTGTGTAAAGCTCTCTGAAGCCTCCCTGCGCAGATCCCGATCATGCGCATGCAGCTTTGCCAGAACATGTTCCTGAGAGAGATCTTCTCCACGGAGCTTGAAGCGCATTCGGCTCATTGTTTCTGTGAAGTAGCGCATCCATGCTGCCCGCCCCGTCACCTGTGTTTCTGCCAGAATCTTTTCTTCGGGTTCGGACAGGGCATAGCTTTTCAGGAGTCGCTCGCATTCAAGAAAATGGCGGTATCCGGCAAGCTCCGAATTCTCCATCAACACCTGGGCTTGTTCTTCTTCCACCTGCATCCACTCCAGTCCGACGAACAGGAGTTTCTTTCCAATCCTGGTACACAGTTCACGCACCTCTTGTAAAAGAGCTCCCCGCTCGGGATCATCTGTGGCGGTTGCCCACGACAGATATACATAGGTCATGGCCTGTCCAGTTCGCTCCTGAATCTGCTCGTATTCTGTGAGTGCCTGTTTCATTCGCGTGGCATTCAGACTTGCAATTCTGCCTCTCCATGAAATGCGAAATCTTTCTGCCTCCCCGGTTACCTCTGCCAGATCATTCCGCAGAGCAGATTCATCAGGGTAGAGATGGGTCAGATCCCAGTGAACATTCTCTGCACCGGTAATATTTGTACTCATTGCGTACTGTTACAAAGTGGGAATCACGTGGAACTTTGATGTCTGTGGATTGTTGTAGCATGCATCTCACAATCCAGCCAACTCCCTGATGTCCTATCAACAAATCAGTTCTATTGAAGAGTTTCATCAAGTTCTGGAGAAATCCGGTTCAGAGGTCCTTGTTGTATTCAAGCACAGCTCTACCTGCGAACTCTCGGCGGAGGCAAAGCTCGAGATGGCACATGTCAAGGTGCCCGTTTTTGAGCTGGTCGTGCAGACCGCCCGTCCTCTCTCCAATCACATTGAGGAGTATTTTGGAATTCGGCATGAATCCCCCCAGGTGATTCTGATTCATCAGGGGAAGCCGATCTATCATGCCTCTCACAAGGCTGTGAAAGCGGACAGCATTCATGCGGCCGCGGACTCTGCTGTGCCTGTTTGAATTTGACAGCATCCCCGTCTCTGGCAAAGAAACCGGGAAGGTGTACCTGGCTGAGGATATTTGATCTTGTATCCCCTCCGGTCTGGATGTGACAGGGAGTCTGGTGCAGCTTGGATTGGTGGGGACTGCGGATATCCTGATCACGGCAGTGAACCGGGTGTGTCACCTTTGCCCGGAGCGGAGCTGAAAAACTCTTCAAACTTGTTCGCTTTCTGTGCAAATTCCTGGCACTCTGGCATCGGCTCTTTCGTTTGCGTGACATTGGGCCAGATCTTTGCGTACTCCGTGTTGAGCTTGAGCCACTTGCCATCGGGATCATCTTCAGATTCCGGCTTGATGGCCTCAACGGGACACTCCGGCTCACACACCCCGCAATCAATGCACTCGTCCGGGTGAATGGCGAGCATGTTTTCGCCTTCATAGAAACAATCTACGGGACACACTGCAACACAGTCCATGTACTTGCACCGGATGCAAGGATCCATTACGATATAGGCCATGAGCAGAACCAATTCTGTTTGCGTAAGGACAACGGACAGGATCAGATGTCCATCTGACTTTTCACCGGAAAATCGTTTGAAGTATACGTTATACGGTTCCTGAGAGAGAGATCCCTCTGCCGAAATTAGCCCTATGCTCAAGCGGGGATTTGCGCAACCTCCGCAGGATCATAGTTCAGAATTGGGCCCAGCCAGCGTTCCACCGCTGGAATATCCATGCCTTTCCTTTGTGCATAATCTTCTACCTGATCACGCTCAATCCTGCCAACAGAAAAGTAGACGCTCTCTGGATGTGCAAAATACAGGCCGGACACCGAAGCAGCCGGAGTCATTGCATAACTGGTCGTCAGTGCCATGCCAATGCGGTGAGCATCCAGCAGGCGGAATATGGTCCCCTTCTCCGTGTGATCTGGCTGGCAGGGATATCCCGGGGCAGGACGAATCCCGGAATACGCCTCTCTGATCAGGGCATCATTGTCAAAACTCTCATCCGCTGCATAGCCCCAGAGCTCCTTTCGCACACGCTCATGCATAAACTCGGCCATCGCTTCTGCGAAGCGGTCCGCAATCGCCTTGATCATGATCGCAGAATAGTCATCTGACCTGGATTCAAATTCCTGAGCGATCCGTTCGGTTTCGGACCCGGCAGTGACAGCAAATGCGCCAACATGATCACCTGATCTGGCAATAAAGTCAGACAGAGCGTAATTGGCCCTGCTGTTGTTTTTGACCATCTGCTGCCGCAGCGTGTGGAATGTATCTCCGGTATCAATCCTGATATCATCTCCCTCTCTGGACGCTCCCCAGAACCCGATGACCGCCTTCGGGCCGAACCAGCCCTCCTCAACAATCTGCTTCATCATCATCTGCGTATCGTGCCAGAGCTCTCGTGCCGCCTTTCCGACAACCTTGTCCTGAAGAATTTTCGGGTAACGTCCGGCCAAATTCCAGCTCACGAAATAAGGGGTCCAGTCAATGTACCGAGCGAGTTCTGACAGATCAAAATCTTTGAACACCTTCGTCCCCAGAAAGCTGGGGGGACACGGCGGTGGAGAACTCAGCCTGTGCGCATGAGAGCGTGCCACCTGAACCGGATGACGGGGCTTGGGAGGACCACCTGCGCGAAGATCACGCATGCGCTGGTACTTGTTCCGGGTGGTCTTGACAAAAAGTGGCCGCTCATCTTCGGACAGCAGAGAGGAAACAACACCAAAAGCCCGGCTGGCATCCGTGACATGGATCGTTGGTCCATTGTTTCGGGCCGGATCAATTTTGACAGCGGTATGTGCTGGTGATGTCGTCGCTCCTCCAATCAGCAATGGCTGTTTCATGTCAAGACGCTGCATTTCCCGTGCCACATAGACCATCTCGTCAAGACTGGGAGTGATCAGACCAGAGAGACCGATAATGTCTGCATTTTCCTGCTTTGCCTTTGCAAGAATCTCTTCACATGGCACCATCACCCCCATGTCAATGATTTCATATCCGTTGCACGCGAGTACTACGCCGACGATATTTTTTCCGATATCGTGCACATCCCCCTTGACGGTTGCCATCAGGACTTTCCCGCTGGAAGTATCTGTGGTACCGAGTTCTTCTTTCTCTGCCTGCATGAACGGGTCCAGATATGCGACGGCTGCCTTCATGACACGGGCGGATTTCACGACTTGCGGCAAAAACATCTTCCCTGAACCAAACAGATCTCCCACCACATTCATGCCGTCCATCAGCGGACCCTCAATCACATGCAAGGGACGCTCTGCACCTGCACGAGCTTCTTCAGTGTCCTCGTGAATGAACTCCGTGATGCCATGTACAAGAGCATGCTCAAGACGCTTCGCCACGGATAATTCTCTCCATGACAGGTCCTTCTCTGCCGACTTGCCTTTTTGGCCACGAAACTGTTCGGCATACGCAACAAGTGCCTCGGTGGCACTCTCCTTCCGGTTGAGGATTACATCCTCAACCAGATCCCGCAGTTTCGGCTCAATCTCGTCATAAATGTCAAGTTGCCCGGCATTCAGGATCGCCATGTTCATTCCCGCAGGGATGGCATGGTAGAGAAAGACCGAGTGCATCGCGCGGCGTACCGGCTCATTGCCGCGAAAACTGAAGGAGACATTGGAGAGCCCGCCCGAAATGTGACAGCCTGGACAGGTCATTCGGATGATCTTTGCAGCTTCC
This sequence comes from Rhodothermales bacterium, assembly GCA_965203305.1. Lineage (GTDB taxonomy): Bacteria > Bacteroidota > Rhodothermia > Rhodothermales > Bin80 > Bin80. The sequence continues at coordinate 2,725,184 of OZ241874.1, forward strand.
ATAAAATCAACGGCATAGTTATTATGCTCTGGAATGCCTGTGGCAACGGCAAAGATATTGGGATCAAAGATGATATCTTCGGCAGGGAACCCGACTTCTTCGGTGAGCAGTTTGTATGCACGCTGGCAGATCTCAACTTTGCGGGAAGCGATGTCCGCCTGCCCATCTTCGTCAAATGCCATCACCACTACTGCAGCACCGTAGGTCAGGCACTTGTGCGCCTGTACCCGAAACTGCTCTTCCCCTTCTTTCAGGGAGATCGAATTGACAACCGACTTCCCCTGTACACACTTGAGGCCTGCTTCAATCACATCCCACTTGGAGCTGTCAAGCATAACAGGGACACGGGCAATATCCGGCTCCGCTGCAATCAGATTGAGAAATGTTTGCATGGCCTCTGCACCATCAAGCATTCCCTCATCCATATTGACATCAATGATCTGGGCACCGTTCGCAACCTGCTGGCGTGCAACCTCAACCGCAGCAGAATACTCCCCGTTCGTGATCAGTTTCCGGAATCTGGCAGATCCGGTCACATTTGTGCGCTCGCCAATATTTACGAAACTCTGTGAAGCTGTAGCCATCAAAGATTCCTGTCGCACCCGTTCAGAGAAGATTACACGATTCCGAGCATCCTGAGTTTGCCATCCGGCAGACAATCCTGATCTTGTGCAGAGAAGGTATCTGTGTCATATCTCGTATGCAGTCCTTGACTAGATGGAATCATTGCCAATGTTCGGAGAAGGAATTTTGTGCGATTCCTGAAGCACATCGGAAACAAGTATCGTGTCCGAATTTGCCATATTCCAGTGACGAGAGAGCACACATTGCAACCCCGTTAATTTGCTATCTCAAAGGGTTCCAGCCCTGCGAGTCGCATCGTACCTGTGCTTTCTGCCAGCTCTCTCGGCTCTATCCCTTCTATAGACTTGGCCATTGCACGAATATGGTCTGGGGTTGTACCGCAGCATCCCCCCAGTATATTGACAAGCCCGTCTTCTGCCCATTTTGCAACCTTGCAGGAAGTTACTTCTGGCTCTTCGTCATACTGTCCCATCTCGTTCGGCAGCCCTGCATTCGGATAGGCAGCGACCAGTGTATCTGCAATCCGCGAAAGTGCAGCAATATAAGGGCGCATCAGATCGGCTCCCAGTGCACAGTTAAACCCGATGGCAAAGGGATTTGCGTGCCGGACAGAATACCAGAATGCCTCTGCGGTCTGCCCTGAAAGAGTGCGGCCAGACCGGTCCGTAATGGTGCCCGAGATCCAGACTGGAAGCCTCTCAAGCCCCTCTGATTCGAGATCCATGACGGCCTTGATTGCCGCCTTGCAGTTCAGTGTATCCGTAATCGTTTCAATCAGGTAGAGATGTACTCCCCCTTGATTCAGTGCTTGAATCTGCTCCCGGTACGCTTGATAGACCTGATCAAATGTGACATCTCGTGCCCCGGGGTTATTGACATCCGAGCTCATGGAAAGCATTTTATTCAGAGGACCGATGGAGCCTGCGGCAAAACGTGGCTTGTGCGGCTCTTTTTCCGTCCATTGATCTGCGGATTCCCTAGCCAGCCTTGCCCCCTCAAGATTGATGTCCATGACTTCCTGAGACTCAAGCGCATAGTCACTCTGGGCAATTGTTGTTGCTGAAAATGTGTTGGTTTCCGAAATATCCGCTCCGGACTCAAAATAAATGTTGTGTAAATCTGACACATATTTGGGGCGGGTCAGGCATAGAATATCATTGTTGCCTTTCATTTGCCCCGGGTATTTTTCCACACAGAATCGTGTACCGCGATAATCCTCCTCGTCCAGACCCATACGCTGGAACATCACCCCCCAGGAGCCGTCCAGTAACAGGATGCGCTTCCTCGCAATCTTGTGAAGCTGGGCGATCCGGTCTTTTCGATTGTTCATGGGTACTGGTTCGCCGCTTGTATTCTGTTACAAGGAGTATTGTACGATGGACACACAACAACAGGCCTCACTCCGAACTTCAGGCTTGCAGATGAGCAGGCAGTCCCTCTGGTCTGACAGGCACAATCTGTTCCAGACTCTGGGAAGGATAGTGAGCCTGCCTCCCGACGAGACAGTTCCACCGGAACAGAGTTGAGCCTCTGTCAGGACTTGTGTGTCCATTATACCGTTGCTGCTTGTGGTTTTAGTCCTAGAAGTCGGCAGATAGACAGTGCCAGGCTGGCCCGGTTCAGGGTATAGAAATGGAATTCATTCACTCCTTGATCCAGTAATTTCTGGCAGAGCTCTGCAGCTATGTTTGCCGTGATCAGCTCTCGTGTCGCTCCGTCTTCCCTAGTACCCATATACAGTGTGTGCAACCACTTTGGGAGAGTGACCTGGCAAAGATTAGCAATGCGCTGAAGCCCCTCAAAATTTGGCTGCAGCATAATGCCAGGAACAATCGGCATGGTCACGCAACCGGCTCTTGCACGATCAAGAAATGCAAAATAGATGTCTGGATCAAAGAAGAACTGGGTAATGGCACGGTCTGCCCCGGCATCCTGTTTGGCTCTCAAAAATGCAATGTCCTGTTCCCAGCTTAGACTGTCCGGATGCTGCTCAGGGTAACAGGATACGCTGACCTCAAATCGTTTCCCCGGTACAACCTCGCAGGACCGAACTCCCTCAATCAGATCAATGCTGCTGCGAAATCCACCCGGGTATGGCTCAAACCTGGTTCCCAGCCCTTTCGGGGGATCACCACGCAGTGCAACCAGATGGCGTACCCCGGCATGCCAGAAATCTGCCGCTGTCTGCAGTACATCTTCTTTTGTAGCTCCCACACAGGTCAGGTGTGCGGCTGGCAGGAGGGAGGTATCCTGCGCAATTTTCGCTACAATCTCCCGTGTTCGATTCTGTGTAGAGCCGCCGGCTCCGTACGTAACGGATACGAAACGCGGAGCCATTGGAGACAGTCGGGCAACCGATTCCCAGAGCTTGGACTCCATCCTGTCGGTTTTCGGCGGGAAGAACTCAAATGAGACACTGGGAGCCGATGTAGATTGCTGCGTTGTGACAGCAAGTGTATTCTCCTGACTGTCTCCTGGATGTCTGACACACTTTGTTGCGGTCCAGATCAAAACACTGAGTCCCTGCTTTAGCGAAGCAGGCGGGTCAAATCTCTTCGGTGTCCGGATGACAAGCCCCGCGGCATCCGTCCACCGAATCATATCATCTTCGGGGATTCCAAGCCGGCGATGTCCTTGGGTTTCACGCAAAAATTCCAGCTCATGCGGGGCAAAATCAACAACGAGAAGCTGGCCTCCTGGCTTGAGAATCCGGGCAGCTTCCGTGAAGACTCTCTCTGGCTGATCAAGATAATGCAGCACCTGATGGATGATCACGAAATCCGCACTGCTATGATCAAAGGGGGTGCTCGTAACATCACCATGACGAACCCGTGCATTCGTGAGTCCTGCCCGATTGAGGTTTGTTCGTGCCACCGTCAGCATGTTATGGGATATGTCCAGCCCTTCTGCCTCCTCTGCCTGCGGGGCCAGCAGAACCAGCATCCGTCCCGTCCCCGTTCCAAGATCAACAATGCGTGCAAAGTGGTACGTTTTGACGCAGCCGAGAATTTCCCGCTCAATTGCTGCATTTGGATAATGCAGTGTTCGCAGGTGATCCCAGTCTTTGGCGATTTTGGAAAAATAGGCTTCTGCCAGCGTTGCTCGGGCCTGGCGAATACGCTGCAAGGCTTCATAATCAGATACGAACGGAGGCGTGTCAAAGTCTAGCTGGGAGAACATATCCTGAATCAATTGTCCGACCCAGCCCTTGTTCTGTATGCGGTAAAACACCCAGGAACCTTCTGGGAGCCGTTCAATCAGCCCCGCTGTGGTCAATACCTTCAGATGGTTGGACAGACGAGGCTGGCTTTGGTTGAGGATTTGCGCCAGCTCTCCAACCGCCAGGTCCACATGTCGCAGCAGTGCAAGAATACGCAGGCGGGTCGGTTGCCCGGCCGCCTTCAAAGCATTAATAAAAAGCCTGGTTGATGTACTCATGCCTTAAATATAAACAATTTCTTATATGCTTTTTTGCAGAATTGTTTCGGCAGATTCCACACCCATGAATCCGGCTCATCGGAACGGTCAATGATCTCCGTTCGGATCCACTGCGGTAGCTGTGGATCCGCTTTCGTTTTCTGTACATCTCAACGCACAGGCATCTTCCTTTCGGTACTACCTCTCCCTGTATCGTTTCATCATCATTTCAGAATATGCTGTCTGAAACACTAAATGCATTTCTCACAAACCTGAAGCACCCCGATACGTGATTCGTACCGGGGTGCTTCGTTTCACTCTGAACGTTTCCTTCCCCTACTTCACCAGCGTCATCCGTCCGGTCTTCACATGCCGACTTTCCGCTCCGGTCGCCACCAGACGATACAGATACGTTCCGCTTGCCAGACTAGTTGCATTCAGATCCACGCTCCGGTTCGCGCCTGCCTCCAGCTCCTGCGCTGGCAACATCATCACCTCCCGCCCCAGCATGTCTACAATCTGGATCTGCACCTGCGCATTCTCCGGCAGGTCAAACTGGATTTTTGTGCCCGGATTGAACGGGTTCGGATAGTTCCCATGCAGCGCAAACTCCTTCGGAAGCTCTGCACTCTCTTCCACCCCGGTCACCGTCTGTACCGGGACGATCTCCCCATTCCGGTCCACTCCCAGGATCGTCAGATCATTCCGCATCCCGGACAGGTTCAGCACCAGCGTCTGCCCTCCGTACCCGTACAGGTCCAGTTCGTAGAACTCCTCTACATCTCCCTCTGTGGATTTCACACGCATGACCTGCACCGACGGATCCAGTGCGACATATCGCCGGGTCTCCTCATCCAGCATCAGGTTCCCCGCCAGGGTGCTCACCGGCATCATGGGATCGGTTGGATCCATCACCTGCACCTGCACTGCTCCCAGATCCGCCGATCCGTGCACCAGCCGCACCTCTGCCTTGGCAGCTACCGACGAGGTCATCCGCATGTCCAGCATCTTCAGCTTCGGTTCTGCCAGACTCCCGTGGGCAATCACCACCGTGTTCGTGTTCGGATTCAGGGACAGGGTGCTAGTGATCGCCTGCTCTGCTGGCACTCCCGCCGCCTGGATCTTCAGTTCATGACTGCCTGCCCCCACCGGACGGTAGGCCGTGGCACTGCGGAACTGCATTCCACTGCCAATTCGGATGTCCCCCAGATGCAGGTCTATCGGGCTTGTCAGTGGCAGGTTGTGGATGAACTGCAGGTTCGCCCGTCCCCCGCTCAGATCGGCCTGGTCAATCGGATTCGCAATCCCGTTCGCCGCAACCCCGAAGATCGCACAGCTCCCCAGACCAATCCCCTCCTGCGTCAGGTGCACCACTCCATTGAGGTATCCGTTCACGGCAAACGATTCCGCATCTGCCTGGGCGGGAACCCGTCCCGCCAGCTTCGGATCCTCCCAGTCGCAATCCCACTGCACGATCCGGAGTCCGCTGGCATCTGCCACATTCCGCAGTCCTGCCGCCGCCAGCCGGATGTTCGTATTCGTCGGCAATGACTCCGCCCCCAGATCCACCTTCCAGAACAGATCCGCATGCACATCCAGCTTTAGGCTGCCTCCGGCTGTTGGAACCGTGAGGCTCTGCCATGCCGGCATGGCTCCCTCTGGAACCATGATCGGAGACACGGTCACGGCGGTCGTGTCGTTCAGGTCCGAAGGCAGCTGCAGAATCAGTGGACGATAGTGTGACAGGGTATCCTGATCCGTTTTATGGTCCATTCCCACCGGGAACAGGTACCCCCCGCTCTTGAAGCCGTCTCCTGCCGTTCCCTGTAACAGGTGCCGCGCGACCGGACCACCGATATACGACTGCCGGGAACCTCGAAGGATCGTGCCCTTGCACGCCTCGTCATTGTCCGCCCCGCACTTCTCTCCTGTCTGTGCTGAATTCCGGCCACGCAATTCCTGTTCTGCCTCTACATTCTGTACCGTCCAAGTATACATGCTGTCCATTGGCATGCTGTGAATCTTCCCCTGCCGGAGCGTCAGCTTCGCCATCCTCTGCTGCTTGACATGGCTTTTCAGCAGCAGTCCCCTGGCGTTGTTCACCACCACACTGTCCAGCACCGTCATGTCCCCGGTCAGCACCTCCTGCACCTCCTCGCCCTTGAACTCCACCTGCACATCCAGATCCCCCTTCTTCGCAAAGTGGAAGCCCCCATGCACCACCAGACTCGGCATCTTGCCCGATGCCGTTTTCCCGATATAGCGGGACGCATCCGCCGCCACCATCAGGTCCCCCATCACCGTCTTCGTCGTCATGGGATGCAGCTTCACCCCCGCCAGGTCTCCACTGATCGTCCCTTTGCTCTGCGTAAAGTCCCCATGGATCTTCACAATCCGCTTGACATCATTCGCGTTGTGTTCCGTGTTCAGACCGCCGGTCCCGCTGATCACAAGATCCCCCATGAACTCTGTTGAGTCCGTGTACGGCCAGATCGTGGCCGAACGCAGGGTCACCGCATCCGTGATCACCACCTTCTTGTTGTGCGTTTCCACCGCCCCCTGCATGGCCGACAGACTGTCTATCGTCAGCATCTTCTTGTCCGCACTGGCACTCAGGATTCGCAGCAGTCCATCGTCGTTCTCGGTCGTGCCACTCAGTTTCGGGGTTCTCGCCCCGTCAAATACAATGGTCCCCAGCATCCTGCTGTCCGCGCTCGCGTCCAGCACCGTTTCCTTGCTCCCCTTCGGAATGTTGATCATGCCTGCCTTCAGACTCCCCGTCAGCGTCAGCTTCACATCTGGACGGGAATTGGCCCCGTTCCCGTCTGTCCCCTTGTTGTATCCGTTCAGATCCCGCACATTATTCCGCTTCTTCGTGTCTTGCGGTCCCAGCATCAGCGTCCCGTCTCCCAAGTCCACCATCGCGTCTTTCGCAATGGTCACCTGGGCGGTATTGTGGGCATACTCTCCCTGCAACACCCGTCCCAGCACATGCAGGTCCCCGCCCCCGGTCATCAGTTTGCTCTTGCCACTCACCGTCACCTTCCCGTGCACCATCACATCCTGCCCCTTCGTATGCAGTTCGCCTGCAGCCACCTCCACGCTGTACCTGTTCACCTGCGCGAGGGCATCTTGGGCATTTGTACCGCTCGCGGTACGATGCAGCGTAGAGGTCCCCACCGTCAGCATGCCGTCCACCGTCAGCTTCCCTTTGGTGACCATCAGCTTTCCAGGCAGCGAGCGGCCATTCGGTGCCATGATCTCCGCCTTCGCATGATTCACGGTCACATCCCGCGGGTCAAACCATTCCAGATCCCCCGCTTTCACCTCCCGCGCACCCGGGGTGATGTAGGTCAACATATACCGGTCCGCCACGTTGGCCGTCTTTGCCTTGTCCGTGGAGATACTCCCCGGATCATTCGCATCCTTCACCAGCATTCCGTTCTGCACGGTGATCTGCTCTGTCACATGCAGGGTGGAATCCGTCGTGCTCTCGGTATCCACCAATGACAGCGTGCCACTGCACAGCTCCAGCGTCTCTGTCTTCACCCTCTCATCCAGACGCAGGATGCCCCGATCCCCAACATCAACGGACAGAACCTCCATGGTCGTGGCCAAAGCCGCGTTCTTCACCAGATCGGTATTTCGGTTCCCGTAGGTCAGCCGCTTGATCGTGGACGACGCGTCCAGCTCCCCATCCAGCTCTCCCTGCAGGAGCAGGGACTCGGTCACCTTCACCTCCTTTGCCATCAGTTCTGCGCGGGGGCCCACATGCAGGGTCTTTACCGTCAGCGGACCCTTGCCGGGTTCCACCCGCAGATCCCCAAGCGTCACCAGGGCCCCCAGTGTGAGACCGTTCGTGGCATCCCCGATCACAACACTCTCGCCAGCATCCGTCAGCACGATCCGGTTCCCGAAGGTCAGCGATACATCCTTTGCCGTACACATCCCTTGACTCATGGAGGTGGAAGCATGCTTCATCCCAAGCGCCTTTCCCCGCGCCTCCAGATCTCCGCCCACAAGCAGGTTGTGCGCACTCCGCAGATTGGCGTTGCCGACCTTTCGCACATCGCCATCCAGGAACACACGACCTTGCCCTCCGAAACTCACCGTATCCTCAATCACCAGGTTTCCTCCCACAGAGGACAGCACCTGGAGATCTCTAGTCGCATCCCGCATCACTGCGGGAGCGATAAAGAGCACCCGAGGCGCACACGAGGTCGTATTATCCGAATTATCATCGTCACGCTCGGAAGACGTATTGGTGTCTTCTGTTACTTCAGGAATGGTGTTGGAATACACATTCAGATCCCCTGCAATCGTCACGAGACCCGCAAACTGGACCCCGGGAACATGGTGGGCGTTTTCCCTTAAAATTTTTTTTCGATTAATCGTATATTCGCAGGTATACTTCTGTCCTGGCCCTGCCAAAGTACCCGGAAACTGCCATGGAACATAACCACGTCGGGCACTGGCATCGGTGATCTGCTCCCCAAGGGTTCCATCATTTGCTCCGAAGGTGGCTGCGTGATCATAGGGAGTCCCCCCGTCCTGCATCGTCACATTTCCCCGGATCGTGGCTCTCTTCTCAAACAAAATCCGGGAATCGTTCCACTGCGCCACATCTCCGTCTATAATCACATCTTCCCGGAAAATGAGGTCCGTGGTCAACTTTCCGCTATGCGTGTTCGGATCATCAATTTCTTGCACATCGTTCTGAATCCCGCCGGTCACCGTGATGGGACCCACCTGCGTCAGCCCCTGCACGCACACATTGCCCATGGCAATCAGGTAGAGCCCTGCATTCAGTGTACCGCTCCCCTCGATGAAAAGGCAGTCAGCAACGGTGAGCCCCCGAACCAGAGGCTTATATTGAACATGAGTAACAAAGTCACCACTCCCTGCCCGGCCTTCGTACTCATCATCATTGTTCAGGCTCGCAAGCGTGATCGGATGACGGGATCCCTTGGTCACATCTTCTATGGCACCATCCAGGACGAATATTTCCCCAAATTTACTGCCTTCCTTGAGTGTTCTGGATCCCATGTGGAAATAGAGATCCACATTATCCAGCCGCAGGGTCGCCCCGCGCTTGACAATCAGTTTGCCCCAGACGCGAAACACGCCCGTCTCCGTCCCCGCAGACTTGACCGTCAAATTTTCGGAGACGATCAGTCCCTCCAGGGTGACTGTCGTCTCATCTGCGGGAATCGTCAGTGTGCCAGCCACAGTGACTCGCTCGTCGGAGCCATCCTTGTCGGAGAAAAAATGAAGTGCGTGCGCCCGGCTCCCGGATAAAAGCGTAACATCCGCAAACTGCGCCGACACCTCCTCTTCCAATCGCACACTCCCGGCCGACGCAATCTGGAAATTGCCCGTGAACTCAATCTTTCCCTTCACCTTGGCAGCACTTCCCTTCACATAGGTCCCGAACGTAATCTCTTCGGTCAGAGAAGAATTCGTGCCCGTGAGGGCAGCTAGCCGGACCATCCCCCCTGCCCGGCGAACCCGAATCCGCCAGATGTAATTGCGAGTTCTTCGGTTCTGCTTGTTCGCATACGCATACGCCAGCGTACACGGTTCAGTCTCGGTACACGCCGTCCCGGAACCATGGACCGGATCAATGTAGGTCTGTGCTAAAGTGTCGGGGATGGCCAGCAACAGGACCAGAAGGGAAAATACCCCCCTATATCTTTTATGAACCATTAAATGGGGTAGTTTCCATGTGTGGATGCAGGGGGCAGGAGAGTCCGGCGAATGCTGCTGTTTTGTTAGCGCTGGAGGGGACGGTTGGATCTGTATCCATAACTTCCGTAAGTTTCACTTTCTCACAGCGGATTAACTCCCCGGGAGTAACTAGTAGCCCCCAGCATCTTGAATGCCCGGGGGGGAGATGTACCCCGGGGAGTTGCTGTGACCGACATCCTGTGAAGAGTATGTGCCACTTGAGCACCTATATAGGGGCAGATGACGGTCACCGCTGATCCGCATTCTTACTCACCTTCAGAACAAATATACGATGAATCCTGAAGTAAACTGCACTGCCTTTGCAGGCATTGACTGGGGGGATTCCTCCCATCAGGTCTGCGTTCTTGACTCCGAGGGCACCGTTCTTGGAGAGAAAGCCTTTGCCCACTCCGGGGAAGGGTTGCGTGATATGATCACTTGGCTTCTTGCTTGCGTCAGCTGTATCTCCGCCCAGGTTGCTGTTGCTATTGAGCGTCCGCACGGTGCCGTGGTGGACACGCTGCTGAATCGGGGCTTCCAGGTCGGTGCCATCAATCCCAAGCAGTCAGATCGCTTTCGGGACCGGTTCTCCCCCGCAGGAGCCAAGGATGACCGCCGGGACGCACGCGTCCTCGCCAGTGCCATCCGAACCGACCCGCACTGCTTCCGAATGCTCTCCCCGCTGCCTGCCGAGCAGGTCACTCTGCGCGAATGCTCCCGCATGACAGAGGATCTGACCGAGCAGAGAACCAAACTCACCAATCAGATCCGACAGCGACTCCATGAGTACTTCCCCCAATTCCTGGAACTGGGCGGAATGCTCTACACCCTGTGGCTGCTGGAACTCTGGAAACTCATCCCCACCCCAGAGCGGGCGAAGCGGGTACGGCTCAGAACAGTCGCCACATTGATGAAAAAGCATCGCATCCGTCGACTGACCCCGGAGCAGGTCCTGCAGATTTTACGAAGCCCGTCCGTCTATGTCGCTCCCGGTGTTCTGGATGCGTCTGTCCGGAATATCCAGCGCCTGTGTGCGCTGCTGCATGTGGTGAACGAACAGCTTCGCGAGGCAAAGCGTGAAACAGAAGCTCTCCTGGATGAGATGGATGCCGCCACACAGCCCGCCCCGGAAGAGGAATGCCCCGTGGCAGGGGAGAGGGGCACAGATGAATCCAGAAGCGAAGAAACAGCCACAGAGTCCGAATACCGACACAGCATCATTGCGATTCTCCGATCCATGCCCGGGATTGGAACTACGGTCTTGGCAACCCTGCTCTCGGAAGCCGGCGAACTGATCAGCAAACAGGACTATAGGGCCTTGCGATGTCTGTGCGGGGTGGCTCCCGTTACCAGACGATCTGGAAAAACCCGGACCGTCGTCCGACGACTGGCAATGCACAAGCGCCTCAATAATGCAATCTACCACTGGGCCATGGTGGCCATGCAACATGACCCCATCTCCAAAGCCAAGTACAGGGCCCTGCGGGCACGAGGACACTCCCATGGACGCGCGCTGCGAACCGTGGGAGATCGCCTCCTCGGAGTCGCATGTGCCATGCTCCGAAATGGAACCCTGTTTGATCCCGAAAGAATAAGCAGAGGTGCGCAGGCGTAGCCAGAAATCTTCCCCAAAACACACACAGAACCACACGCCGAAAGATCAGAACCTATGACTGCCAACCTCTCTTATATTGTCCGATTTTTACCTTCTATAAATGGTGAAGAGTCCCCCCCCCATTTTTTCGTGTGTTTCATAGGTTTATGTTGATTCGTTTAATGAAAAGTTTTGAGGTTGTGATCAGACCACAATCGGCTGGATCATTTCTTATGTAGTGTCTGTCCGAAAATTCAGAATATCGCCAATATATGCCGTTTAGAGAGCGTATGTGGAGTTTTTGGAGATATTTTCGGGTATTTTTTCTGACGAAGATGGAAGCCCCTTGGCGGATTGGAGCATGAAATCCCCGAACAGCATCCATAAACACGCAATCTTCGTGCAAGATTTCCCCGAATCTCTCATAGCCAACGAGCATCTGAATCGCTCCATACATGACGCTGTGGGGCAAAATGCCTCTGGAATCCCCCGTATTGGGGGTTGCTGTGAATTTTCGGACAGACACTATGTATACACATCAACTTACACATATGATTAATCCTGCTGACATTTTTTTAGATTTTTTTTCGAGAGAAGGTTTCAAGAGCTGGCTTATACATTACAAGACTCTTGCAAAAATAGCAATCTAGGGAGTTTAACCCGTTTCTGAGGCTCAGGTTCTCTTGCTTCTTGCCAAGGTCCGCGTTTTTTCAGAACCGAGAGGCTTTTTCTCTGCGGGTGCGTTTCACGGGTCAACAAACTTATGGAGGTGTGGATGCTTCTTTCAGATCGAATCAAACAATTTGCCTTGGTCTGTCAAGAGGAGAGCTTTTCGGAGTTGGATGCGTCGTTTGGTCCCTTGCCCGGACGCTGCCAGCTCTTTGTGCTGGCTTTGGAGATGGTGCCTATGGAGGACTTTCTGCCGTCCCAGTCGCGCGGCAGCCGAGGTCGTCCCCTAGCCCATCGTACGTCCATCGCGAAGGCGTTTTTGGCCAGGATGATCTTCCAGATTCCCACGACCACTGCCCTGCGGGAGCGACTGCTGATAGACCGCATTCTTTGGTCTTTGTGTGGGTGGTCCCGCGGGTGTGATGCGCCCGGCGCGTCCACCCTTTCACGGGTGTTCCAGGAATTTGCCGAGAGCGAACTGCCGCCCCGGATTCATGAGGCTCTGATCAGGAGTTGCTACGAGAATGAGGTTGTGGGGCATATTTTGCGGGATTCCACGACAATGGAGGCACGGGAAGCGGCGGTGAAGAAGGAGGAAAACGAGGGGGAAGAAAAGGCTCCCAAAGGTCCCCCCATGCTGGAACGACAGCGAGAGATGGCGGATGCCCTCCCCAAGGAGTGCAGTGTCGGATGCAAGCGGAATGCCCGGGGGCGGCGGCAGTCCTGGGTAGGCTGGAAGATTCCTGTGGATGTAGCGGACGGGGGCGTTCCGATCAGTTGTATCGGAACCTCCGCCTCCGTGCATGATAGCCAGGTCGCCATTCCCCTGGCCGAGATGACCGCAGATCGGGTTCTGGCGGTTCTGTATGCATTGATGGACAGTGCCTGTGATGCGAAACAGATGCATGCGCATACGGAAGAACTGGGGCAGGTTTCGATCACGGATTCCCATCCCCGGCGGAACGGAAAAGCGGCGCGGGATCAGGAAAACAAGGCGCGGCGTGCTGCCGGGTTTACGCCACCTGAGCGCATCCGGTACCGAGAGCGTTCAACGGTGGAACGCGCCTTTGCTCGGCTGAAGGATGAGTTTGGCTTCCAGAATCTGCGGGTTCGGGGGTACCAGAAGATGATGTGCCACATGATGTTTGGCGTGCTTGCGCTCACAGTGGACTCCCTTCTTCGCCTGGCAGCGTAGATCCAGACAACTGGATCAGGCTTTTCGGGATGCAAACATTCGCTTCTACCGAAGTGATGGGACAGGTACGTCCTGCTCATATGAATGAGGGACAAAATCCGTTCCGAAGAGCCTTTTCAGGGAACAAATTGGGAACAAATTCCCGCACAAACCACCAAAAGAAGGAGAGCATTCAAAAAATCAAGGTTCCATCCCGTACCTGGTCAGAATTCGACGGTCCCCAAAATCTTTTTGCAAGAGGCTCATATGATGCAGTATCTTTTGCCCAAGCCCCCACCCCCTGTACGCCATCAAACGGAAAAGGTTATGACGCATTCACAATTTTCCCAAGAGCTGGTTGAGTCCCAAAGAAGCAAGGGAAAACACAGGTCAGGCGAAAAAGCAGCCGAGGACATGTTCTCCTGGTACTCCGTAATTGCAGATTCTGGTCAAAATAAATAGTGTCTGTCCGAAAATTCACAGTAATCCCAAATACGGGGGATTCCAGAGGTGTTTTGCCCTACAGCGTCATGTATGGAGCGATTCAAGGGTTCGTTAGCTACGAGCGATTCGGGTTAATCTTGCACGAAGATTGCGTGTTTATGGACACTGTACGGGGATTTCATGCCCCAATCCGCCAAAGAGCTTCCATCTTCGTCAGGAAAAAAATACCTCATATGCTCTCTAAACGGCATATATTGGCGATATTCTGAATTTTCGGACAGACACTAATTATTTGAGCAACAACCGGCCTCGCTCCCTGCGGAGAGACAGAGCACATGTCCGGTGTGCGCGAAACGGCTGAATGTGTCACCCCCAGTCAACCAGAACTGGCAGGGCCGCTGGAGGGAGCACCAAGTCCCAGATTTTCCCGGACGGCAGCTTTGATGGACGCGTATTCATCCAGATTGTCCCGGAGCCAGTCTTTCGCATTGTCCCGCCCCTGCCCGATTCGCATGTCCTTGTACCCATACCATGAACCGCTCTTGGTAATCAGACCAGCACTCACAGCCAAATCCACCAATTCCCCAATGGAAGAAATTCCCTCCCCGTACACGATATCAAACTCGGCATTCCGAAACGGCGGGGCTACCTTGTTTTTGACTACCTTGACGCGAGTGCGGTTTCCGATCACCTCCGTAGCATTCTTGATCGCTCCGATACGGCGAATATCCAGTCTGACGGAGCTGTAGAACTTCAGTGCTTTCCCGCCTGGTGTGGTTTCAGGGTTTCCAAACATCACTCCGATCTTTTCCCGCAACTGGTTGATAAAGATCAGAACTACATTGGAGCGATTGATAATACCCGTCAGTTTTCTCAGTGCCTGGCTCATCAGACGAGCCTGCAAGCCTACATGGCTGTCTCCCATGTCCCCCTGGATTTCGGCAGCGGGCACGAGTGCGGCAACCGAGTCCACGACAATCAGATCAAGTGCCCCGCTGCGAACCAGCGTTTCACAGATGTTCAGAGCCTGCTCTCCTGTATCCGGCTGCGACATAAGGAGCTGATCAATATCCACCCCCAACTGTTCTGCATAGGACGGGTCAAATGCGTGTTCGGCATCAATGAATGCACACTGCCCTCCGAGTTTCTGTGCTTCGGCAAGACAGTGTGTCGCCAGCGTGGTTTTTCCAGAGGATTCCGGTCCATAGATTTCCACAATCCGTCCCCGGGGGATTCCGCCTACCCCCAACGCGGCATCCAGTGCAATGGAGCCTGTCGGGATTGCTTCCACCTGAACCGGCGGGGCATCGCCCATCCGCATGATGGATCCTTTCCCGTGCTGCTTCTCAATCTCCTTGATGGCAAGGTTGAGAGCCCGCATTTGCGGAGTTTCTTTCGTACTCATGATTGGCAGTTTCCTTTAGTATGTCCCTAATAATACAACACTTTTGCCAGATTCATACATTCAGTCTGTTACGTTGCAAGCAAAACTTGCCGTGCAAGGTCCATAACAGCAAGCGCACTTTTTTGTTTGTTCCGATGACGATCCTGTCCAAACTGATACTTCTTCGCCCATGATGTATCAGCATCTGCGTATCCAATCCAGACCAGCCCGACCGGTTTCTCCTCTGTACCTCCAGAAGGGCCAGCAATTCCTGTGACAGACAGCCCCAGATCACTGCCAAAGCGTGTACGCACTCCCCGCGCCATTTGAATCGCCACCTGTTCGCTGACCGCCCCGTACTTCTTTAGTGTGTTCGCACACACACCCAGATGATGGTGCTTCACTGAGTTTGAATACGCCACAATTCCTCCCAGCACATATGCGGATGCTCCCGGGACATTGGTCAATTGATCCAGCACCAGCCCTCCCGTACAGCTTTCGGCAACGGCAATCGTCATCTCGTGACCCTGGAGCAGATCTCCCAGGATACTTTCAAGGGTATCGTCATCACGCCCAAAGACAACGGATCCAAACTGCATTCTGATCTGTTGTTCTGCCCTGTCCAGACGACTGCCGGCATGATCTCCTTTGATGGTCAGTCTGATCCTGACTCCATATGCTCCAGGAAGATATGCAATCGCGAGATCTGGATCCAGCAAATCCGAAATGGCTTCCATCTTCCCCTGGAGTACCGTTTCCCCAATCCCTGCAACCTTGAGTGTACGCTGAGCAATCACTTCACGGCCTTCCATCCGCAGGATCCGGGGAATGACATGATCTGAAAATATCGCCTTCATTTCATGAGGAACACCCGGAAGAAGAACAGCGACATTCCCGTTTTCCCCCTTGTACCATAATCCAGGGGCTGTCCCTCTGGGATTGGAGAGTGTCTCAAACCCGACTGGAACACGGGCGACACGCTCGGACCCGTGCGGTACAGCACGACCAAGTGAAGCAAAGCGAGCTTCCACTGCCGCCAAAATGGCAGGGTCTGTCCTTAGGGATGTACCGGCAAAGGCGGCGGCAGCCTCTCTGGTCAGGTCATCCGGTGTGGGACCAAGTCCTCCCGTCACCAGCGTGAGTCCACAGCGACGCATTCCATCCTCCATCGCGGCCTGTATTGCCTCTTGATCATCACCGACAGTCAGGAAATACAAAACAGACACTCCGAGGCACGTCAACTCTGCGGCAAGCCAAGCCACATTCGTGTCTGCGGTCTGTCCCACAAGAAGCTCATCCCCAACCGTCAGAATGCTGGCGACCAGCTTACTCACCCCGTTCCTCCTCCCATTTGCTTACTGTCCAAGCATCGTAACCACTACGCCAATCCAGAAGAGAATCATGCTTTTTGGCATTTATATACCCTGTTTGAACGGCTACAGACAGCAGTGTATCAAGGTCAGAAAGGGTGTGAAGTGGAGTTCCCTTGTTTTGGAATAAATCGGAAACTCCCTGGAGACAGTACGAAAAGATTGCCAGTGTACATACCGGCATTGTTCCGGTGGCTTCTTGCACGGCTTCTGCAGCCTGTATTGACGACAGGCCAGTGGCCACCAGATCTTCAACCATCAGAACTGTGCTGTTTTCGGGGAGGTATCCCTCAATCTGATTCTGTCGTCCATGACCTTTTGCCTCTGGTCGTACATAAACAAGCGGCAGGGACAGGCGGTCCGCCAGCCATGCAGCGTGGGGAATACCGGCCGTTGCTACTCCCGCCACACAATCAAACTCATACTCCGAAGATTTTTCGACGAACCCGTCCGTCAGGATTCGCCGGATTTTGGGGTATGATATCGTAAGCCGGTTGTCGCAGTACATGGGAGACAATATCCCAGATGCCCAAGTAAAGGGCTTGTCTTTTGCAAATCTCAGCGCACCGATGCCAAGCAATTCACGGGCAATACGGTGGGCAATACTTTCTGGTTTCTGATTCATTTAAGTGATTGTCTGGTTGATGGTTTTTGCAGATATACTCGAATATATGACAGTCCGGTGAGGAGGGTTACAATAACGACCAGAATCATGAATCCATACATAAAGCCGCTCTGAAACAGCATCTGGCTAAACTCCTCTGTTACAGGAATATACTGCAGTGCAAGCACCAACAGAAACAGCCCCAGAAAGATCATTTGCAATGCTGTTTTTATTTTGGCGAACCGGGTGATCCGCAGAGCCTCCCCACCTGATCCTGCAATCATGCGCAGTCCCGTTACCAGAGCATCTCGCAGAACAATTACACCTACCCCCCACCATGGTATACGCTCTGGATACAGCCAGGCCAGTGCAGCAAAGGAGCCGAGAACAAGGACCTTGTCTGCTACAGGATCCAGTTTGCCGCCCAGTTGACTCTGCGTCTTCCATGCACGTGCAACATATCCGTCAGCAAAATCCGAGACTGCTCCAAACATAAAAAGCAGACAGGACATCACCGCAGCCCCGAATGACTGCTGAAAAAGACAGAATACGAGTATGGGAGTGACCAGAATGCGGGACACCGTGATGACATTCGGCAGGAATTGCATGGCATAACAACACAGGGGTGCCTGTTTTACCTAGACTGTTCGGGGGCGTTCATGTCCAGACTGCCCCACATATGACGTAAACCCTGCCATTCTGTCCGATATCGTGCATTGGCAGGATTCTTGCCCAAGTAGTAACTGTCTTATCTACAAATCAAACCATAAAACAGACAAGGACATGAGCAAGATTATTGGAATTGACTTGGGAACAACCAACTCCGTTGTCTCCGTACTGGAGGGCGGCGAGCCGAAAGTGATTGAAAATTCAGAAGGCGGTCGCACGACACCATCCGTGGTCGCATTCAAAAAAGACGGGGAACGGCTTGCCGGCGGGCCTGCGAAAAGACAGGCAGTGACCAACGCTGAGAACACGGTCTTCTCCATCAAGCGCTTCATGGGACGGGCCTATGATGAGGTGCCAGACGAGCTCAAAACCGTTCCTTACAGGGTTGAAAAGGGAGAGAGTGGAACAGCCCGGGTACGTATTGGAGACAAATTGTACTCGCCCCAGGAAATTTCGGCCATGATTCTGCAGAAACTCAAAAGTACTGCAGAAGACTATCTGGGAGAAAAAATCACCGAGGCTGTGATCACCGTGCCCGCCTACTATAACGATGCCCAGCGCAAGGCGACAAAAGAGGCTGGAAAGATTGCAGGCATGGAGGTGAAACGAATCATCAACGAGCCCACCGCAGCTGCACTTGCCTATGGCCTTGGAAAACAGGATAGGGATCGCACCATTGCCGTTTATGATCTTGGAGGAGGTACGTATGACATCTCCATCCTGGAGCTTGGCGGGGGGGTATTTGAGGTGAAATCAACCAATGGAGACACCCACCTTGGCGGGGATGATTTTGATCATACGCTGATTGACTATCTTGCCGACTCCTTCCAGAAAACAGAAGGCATAGATTTGCGCGCCGACAAGATGGCACTGCAGCGGCTGAAGGAGGCTGCCGAGAAAGCCAAAACCGAACTTTCCAGCAGTAGCGAGACCTCCATCAACCTGCCCTTCATCACGGCAACAGCGGAAGGTCCCAAGCACTTGACAACCACGCTGACCAGGGCAAAGTTTGAGCAGCTGATTGGCAATCTGGTGAAGCGAACAGTTGCTCCGATGAAGAAGGCACTTGAGGATGCGAAACTTACCCGTGACCAGATTGACGAGGTCATTCTGGTCGGGGGCTCTACAAGAATTCCTCTCGTACAAAAGACTGTGGAAGAGTTCTTTGGCAAGGCCCCGAACAAATCTGTCAACCCGGACGAGGTCGTGGCAATGGGAGCAGCAATCCAGGGAGGCGTACTGTCCCAGGACATTGACAATGTCTTGCTTCTTGACGTGACTCCGCTTAATCTGGGAATTGAAACCCTTGGTGGTGTCATGACCACACTGATTGAGGCGAATACGACCATTCCGACCCGAAAGGAAGAAGTGTTTTCGACTGCTTCGGACAATCAGCCCTCGGTAGAAATCCATGTGCTCCAGGGGAATCGGGAGGTGGCCCTTCACAACCGGACCATCGGAAAATTCCACCTGGACGGAATTCCTCCGGCAAAGCGTGGAACTCCGCAAATTGAGGTTTCCTTTGATATTGATGCGGATGGCATCTTGAATGTGACGGCAAAGGACAAGAGCACCGGGAAGGAGCAGTCTATCCGAATTGAAGCGTCCAGCGGGCTGTCGGAGAGCGAAATTGAGCAGATGCGTCAGCAGGCGAGAGAACATGCGGACGAGGACAGGAAGCATCGGAAAGAAATTGAGCTGCTCAACCAGGCGGACAGCTTGATCTACACATCCAGAAATAACCTTGCAGAGTATGGGGACAAGTTGCCCGAAGACAAAAAAGCAGCGATCACGGGAGCTCTTGAGCGACTGGAAGGCCTGCACGAAGCCAAGAATTTTGGTGAACTAGAAAGTGGTATTGAGCAGCTCAATGCGGCCTGGAGTGCTGCCAGTGAAGATATGGCCGCTGCGGCACAACAGGCACAGAGTGAAGCTGCCTCTGGAAACGGTCAGGCATCGGCAGATGATGTAATTGAAGATGCCAACTTCGAGATCGTGGACGAGGATTCGGAAGAAAAGTAATCCTCACTCCTCAAGGCGGAACAGTTGGCGGGCATTGGCGGAAGTTGCCTCTGCGACCTCGGCAACGGTACAGCCTTTGACCTCTGCGATCCTCTGCGCAACCAGTGCTATCCAGGCGGGCTCATTTCTTTTCCCTCTGTGAGGAATGGGGGACATGTAGGGTGCGTCTGTTTCCAACACGATCCGGGTCAGCGGGACATTTTGCATGATTTCTGCAACTCCCGCATTCTTGAACGTCACAGCCCCGCCGACTCCTAGCAGAAACCCCAGCTTCGCAGCGGCCTCTGGCAGCCAGTTCGGTCCGGTAAAACAGTGAAAGATGCCCCGGGGAGTCCCTCCCTCAAAGGGAGGCAGTTCCTGTTCAAGAATCCTGACGGCATCCCGATGTGCATGGTCCCGATCCTTCTTGTCCCTCAAATGGATAATGAGCGGCAGTTCCTTCTCTGCGGACAGTCTGGCATGATATGCAAAAAAATCTGACTGCCTGTCGTCATAGTACTCATCCCAGTAATAGTCAAGTCCAGACTCCCCTACCGCAATGATGTCAGGCTCATCGCACAGTTGCTTGATTGCATCAAGATCATGGCTGGTGGCTTCTGGAATGTATGTCGGATGGATGGCCGCCATCGCGTGGATGCTTTCGTGATTTGCACACAGATCCAGTGCACGATGTACGGATGGAACATCTACGGCTGGGAGAAGGATCTTCTCTACTCCTGCCTCGCGAGCCCGTGTGAGAACAGCATCCATATCTGGCTTGAACTGCTCATCATAGAGATGTGCATGTGTATCAATCAGCATGGAGATTCACGAGTCAAACTCTATCTCCCGCAGGGTATCCACAATCCTGCTTGTCGCCAGACTCACGGTGATCACTTTTGCCAGCAGCCGGAGTGGATAAGCGGGATCGTTCATGGTTTCTATGGCGAAGCGATTGGCATCGTTGACAATCTGGCTGTCCTTATCGGTTTTCACGCGTTGCCGTTCCATGATCCATGCGATAGCGGATTTCCCATTCACCACATAGTCATAGGCTTCGGCTGGTATGCCATTAACGGTAATATGGTCATTGTAGACAACTCTTGATTGATCCTTGTCAGGATGCTTCATGTTCCGGTTTTCTACTCGGAACCACTCCTCTGGAGGTATCCCGCTTTCGGGCTCCCGGCCTCCCTTTTCAAAGCGAATGGGGTACTCACTCACTTCTTCGTAGTCGACATGCAACCTCCCAAGTTCTCGTCCGGCTTTGACCAGCACCCAAAACTGTGCAGCATCTTTGGGAAATGGAATCCGGGGAAGCTCCTTGCGCAGGTTCGCGGCATATTTTGTCCGATAGGAGGGGACATGGAGTACACCATAAATGTAATAGAACAGGTCCTCTGCACCAATCTCATCTCCCATTTTTTCTTGAAATACATCCAATGCAGCATCTGTGATTGCACTCTCCTTCACATATCCGTGAACATCAGCCTGACATTTATTGGTAAATATCCCCGATTCTTGTTCTCTCTTGATATATAGTGTCTGTCCGAAAACACGGGATATATGGGTTTGCGCTGGTTCCTGTGCGCATTTTTGGGGATATTTCTTTTCTAAAGAAGTCCACTTTTTGGGGGATATGATCGTATAAGCCCTGAAACCCGTTCATCTTTTTCCTTTTGCTGAGATGAGAAAAGTCATTGAACCTCAACTTGAGATTGGATGGAAGCCTCTGGAAGAGATCACGCTGCCCCTTCACAATCGGGATGATTTCTATCTGTGCATGACGGCCATTTTGCATCTTTACCATGATGTTTTGCTGCGTGCGCGTCTGTTTTCCCGGTTGGCGGAGATTTTTCCTGCGGGGGTTCGGACGGATCGGGGGCGTCCGGGGATGTTTGCATGGCGCATCTTCGTGCTGGGGGTGCTGAAGCAGGTTCTTCGGTGCGACTATCAGAGACTGGCCATGCTGGCCACGGAAGTGCAGGTTTTGCGACAGATTCTGTTCCATTCCGAATTTGACGATACGGTCTACTGTCCGCAGACCTTGCAGGACAATCTTTCTCTTCTGACCTCCGAGATTCTGGCAGAATTCATTCAAATGGTGGCAGAGTGCGGACAGAAGGTGGCGGGAAAGCAGGAGGGGGAGGTGTTGCAGGGGCGGTGCGATTCCAAGGTGTGCAAGACCAATGTGGAGTTTCCCTCTGATCTGCGCCTTCTTCGGGATTCTGTCTGCGGGGGACTTCGGGAATGTGCCAAAACCGCGGATGCGCTGGATGTACCGGGCTGGCAGCAGATACAGCATCTGATGAAGACGGTAGAGAAGGCCCACAAGCCGGTATGTATCGCCAGGAAATACAAATCCCGTCCGGGCAAGGTTCGCTATTTCTTGCGTCTGTGTCGGAAGCGGGGCAGAAAAGTAGTGGACTTTCTGCGGAACCTGCATGACAGGAAAACAGAGCTGGAGCGGAAACAGGCAACGGGTTCGCTCACCAAGGCGGAAGAGAAGATGCTGCACACCGTGCTCCGTGCGATGCAGCGCATCTATTCTTTTCTGGGGTATATGGCGGTATTGCACGATCAGGTGCGTCGTCGGGTCTTGCATGGAGAGAAGATTCCGCATCGTGAGAAGATATTTTCGATCACCAAGCCGTTTACCCGCTGGATCGTGAAAGGGAAAGAAGGGGTGCTGTGCGAGTTGGGGGTTCCGGTGGCGATTATAGAAGATCAGTACCAGTTTATTCTGGGGCATGAGATTCTGTGGACGGGGACGGACAAGGATGTGGCGGTCTCGCTCACGGGGAGCGTGCAGGAGCAGTTTCCTTCCCTGCGTGAATGTTCGTATGATCGGGGTTTTTACAGTCCGGAGGTTCGGGAGAAGTTGGATGAGATGCTGGATGTGAATGCGATGCCGAAGAAAGGGAGGATGACGAAGGAAGAGCAGGAGCGGCAAAGCGATCCTGCCTTCCAGCGCGCAAGGAAACGCCATCCGGGCGTGGAATCCGCGCTGAACAACCTGGATCATCGGGGCTGGAATCTGGTGCGGGAAACAAGCCGGGAAGGCTTTGCCCGAGTCGTAGCGACCGCTATTCTGGCCGCCAATGTCCACCGACTGGGGAGGCTGCTCCGGGAACAGGAGATCATCAAGAAAGCGAAACGACGACGAAAGCTCGCCGCATAGGCGTGCATCCCCCCTTTCTTGCGGATTGACGAGGTGCCAAATTCAGGTGAATGCCAGAGGTACGTCCGATTCCTGCGAAGGAGGCACAAATGTACACCAATTCCCCCAAAATCCACCCTCAAAACGGGAAGAATCTCCCCACTCCAGTCCATTTTGCGTCCAATATGACAGGAGATCTGCCCCGCCCCTGTTGCCAGTTCCCGAAAATCGGCAATTTTCGGATGGACACTATATAGCCACCTGGGAAAGCATTGGCCTGATTTAATGAAGTGGAGATTGGGAGTCTCCTTTACCATGAGACAAGAGAAAGCATCAGTCTCCCCCTTACCCGTCATACAAATCAACAGATTTTCCGCTTCTGCATGTGGAAAAAATTGGGGGATTTGATAAGCACTCCAATTTAGCCGACGACTAAAGTACATCCAATTTCGCGTGAACGGCCTGTATTGTGAGATTACAATACGCCCCTCATTTATGCTCAAATCTTTATTCTTCCTCAGATCATTCTTCAGGTCAGTGGTCCAGCTAATCTTCGTTAGATCATTATCCACCAAGCGCGTGACTTCGGCCGGAGTCAGGCTACTCCCAGTTGTATTCCTCTGTACAATCCGCTCCCGTTCTGCATGGTAGAACCGGATCATCCGACGGATATTCTCCCATAGTGAAACTTTCGAATAGTTGTAGCACCATGCATCCCGATTCGTCACTACACCAAACGAATAGTTCCTGAAGATTACCGATGACTCCCGATTTTTCTTGTCCCCCAGTGCCATGAACTCTACAAAACCGGCATCCCTCTGGTTCAGCCAGTCATAGTGCGCATCTGGAATCAATTCTTTCCACTCTCCTTCCAGTCCGTGAATCCCGCCAAACTCCTGCACTTTTTTGAGTTTTTCTTCCCGGCTCAGGTAATCCCCAATGTCGTGATACCGGATCGTGCACCCCGTCCGTTTCGGGTTCTTCACCAAAAGCAGTACCGACACCGGGGCCCGCGACCCCGACCCAAAAACCGTTCCCCCTTCTCTGCGAGATCGTTCTCCTTGCGTGCGCAGGTTTCCCCGCAGGTTTAGCACATAGATCAACGAAAACTCCCGGGCAAGACACTTCCGCATGCCCCCCATCTGAATCGCCTCCAGCCACCCGCCATTCGTTACAAACCCGATCACCCCACGCTCCCCGATACGGTCCGAGGCCCACCGGATGGCCAAGATGTAGCTGTCGTATAACCTGTTCTTGTTTGAGGCAAGAGAATGTGCAGCATATGTATTTTCAACTCTTTGATGAAGCTTGGGGTAGGACTGATTTTTTGCCGCATCATTTTCATTCCTCTGCCCTACACTCCACGGTGGATTGCCCACAATCGCCCAGATCTTCGCCTCCTTCTGCCTCTTCCGCTGCTCCGAATTGTCCTGCATCAATTCCGCAATCTCATCCTCCCGGTACTGCATGTCAAATGTGTCCGTCAGAACAATCCCCGCAAACCGCTGGTACTCCTCCGGTTCCACCAGTACCTGGTAGGCCTCCTCAATATTTACCGCAGCAATGTAGTACGCCAGGAGCATGATCTCATTGGCGTGAATCTCTGTGTGATACTTCTTCCGCAGCAGCTCCCGGGCAATCAGTCCGTTCTGGATCATGCGGGTAATAAAGGTCCCCGTCCCGGTGAAGGGATCCAGGATTCCGACTCCCTCCGAGGAAAGTGACTCGCCAAATTCATCCTGCAATAATGCGTCTACCGAGTACAGGATAAAGTCCACCAGCTCCACAGGCGTATACACAATCCCCAGCCGCTCTGCGGTCTTCGGAAACGCATTCCGAAAGAACTTGTCATACAGCTCCGTAATGATCCGCTGCCGGGCTCCCCGAGTTCTCGCCGCCCTCGCCCGCCGGGCCACACTGGCATAGAACTCTCCCAGACTCTCCGCCTCCACTTCAATGTTGGCCGGCTTCAGCACATCCAGCACCAGCTGCATCCCCCGGCTGATCGGGTTCTGGTCCACAAACTTTGCATCCCCGTGCAACGCCTCAAAGACCGGCCGTGTCACCATGTGCTGTGCCAGCATTTCAATGGCATCCTCCTTGGTAATCCCGTCATTCAGATCATCCCGCAACTCCGCCAGAAATTCACCAAACACCTCCTGTGCCGCCTCATTCCGGTTCACCATGTCCGTAATGCGGACGATGTGCTTCCGGGCAATCTCGGCCACATCCACGGCCCACTCGTCCCAGTACCTGCGATTTCCGCACTTCTCCACAATCTTGGCCCGAATGGCAGCGGGCAAATCAAATTCTATGGTCAACTGTCCTCCCGGCTCCTCTGTGGTTGTGGAGACTCCAGTGTCTCCCTCCTCCCCAGATACAGTGACACCATCGCCTGGTACAGAATTCTCTTCTTCCGATGCAACTTCGCCGGAACCTGTGCCTTCGCCGAAATCAGGCGGTGGAGGCTTTGCTTTCTGTTGCCAGTCCGAGAGGGCAATGATGCTCAGACGGTCGCTGGGCTGTCCCTCCTCAATCAGATTCAGCATCGCCTCAAACCGCTCATCGTGGGAACGAATCGCGTTCAGAACCTGCCAGACAACCTGAAAGGTATCTCGTTTATTCAGCTCTTCGGCCGGATCTTCTCCTGATGGAATCACCACAGGAAGTACAACATACCCCATTCTCTTCCCTACACTTCTGCGCATCACCCGACCCACCGCCTGCACCACTTCAATCTGGCTCTTGCGCGGATGCATAAACAGAATCGCATCCAGCGCAGGCACATCCACCCCTTCGGACAGACAGCGTACATTGGAAAGAACATGGCACACATTATCCTGCGGCTGCACCGAATCCAGCCATTCCAGCCGAACAGCTCTGGACAGGGCATGGAATGTGCCATCTACATGCTCCGAAACAATCCCGTACTCATCCGTCCATGAACCTGTCTCCTTAGCGTGAGACTTGCGGTAGGTCTGCGTGACTTCCGGGAACAGGTCTGCCAGCTGCTTTGAAGTTCTGATATTTCGGCAGTAGGCAATGGCCCGGCGCATGGGCAGGTGATCTTCTCCAAACTCTTTCTCGTCCACTTTGGCCAGTGCACGCCAGCACCCAATGAGTTTGCCTGCATCATCCAGTTTGAGTTCATGGGCAGCCATGGTATCTCCCATCGCATAGGCAACACTCTCTTCCGGAACTGTGAGTACGATCACTTTGTAGTCCGTCAGAAGTTCAGCTTCTACTGCATTCCCGAATCCAATCTCGTACAGCACCGGGCCATACGCCTCCTTATCCTCCATAGAGTATAGCGTTGCATTCACCTTGCCTGCCTTGTTTCGTGCTGACGGCGCATACACCTTGGGGGTTGCCGTCATGTACAGGCGGCGGTGTGCCCGGATGTGTTTCTGATCGTGAATCTGCACGAAATGGCTATCCTCTTCCCCCTTGATCCGTGCCCCTGCCGTGCGATGTGCCTCGTCGCAGATGGCCAAATCAAAGTCTGGCAGTCCATGTTCATGTTGCGCGACTCCAACTACGGGAAGGGAATGGTAGGTGGCAAAAACGACCGTGAGATGGTCTACGGGTGCTTTCCCTGCATGTTTTGCCAGAAGGACCGCATCTGTGGTTGCCGGAAATGCCAGGTCCAGCACATCCAGGTCTATGCGATCATCATTGCGACGTTTCCTTCGACCAACCTGGGAATCACTGCATACGGCATAAGAACGCAGGGGTAATCTCGTGTCTGTTGCCCATGCCTGTACCGTCTGGGACATGAGGGCCAAACTCGGTACGAGGTATAAAATTCGCCCCCCCCCCCCCATTTTTTTTTGGAAAACTCCTCCGCAATCCGCAAAGAGGTATAGGTTTTCCCCGTCCCGCATGCCATGATCAGCTTGCCGCGAGATCCCTTCTCTGCAAGACCGTCCAGTACCCCCTGAATAGCCTCTCTCTGATGCGGATACGGTGTCTTTGATGGTTCTACTCTCGGAGGAAAAGTGTGTGTTTCCACATACCTGGACCAGTCAATCGGACTTTCTTTGAGGTCATGCAGGCCAATGCGTATCACTGGTGGATCCTGATTGCGTATGGTTTCCAGAGCCTGCGGACTCCATTCCTTGCCCGTCGTGTCTATGATCACTCGACAGGCAAAATACTTCTTGCCAGATGCAGCCAGAAAGGAATCAATCTCTTTCTTTTGCAGTGATCTCCCCTTCGCATGAAATTTGCACTGAATCGCGCAGTACCCCTCCTGCCCCCGCAGTTTTGCCACAAGATCAATTCCAATATCCTGCGCAGAGATTCCTTTCATGGAAGCCCACTCCACCCAAGCCATCGGTGGCTCGTACAGCATTTTCTGTACGGGATCATGGGTCAAAAATGCCTGACATAATTTCTCAAACGCAGTTCCTTTGACACGCTCTCGGCTGTACCCGGAGGCTGCCGACTCTTCCTGCCAGAAACTCAGAATATCTTCCAGATTTTGTGCAAGCATTTCGGGGGGTAAAAGATACAGGGACCGCTCTCATATAAATGAGCGACAAGACCTGTTCCAAAGAACCTTATTCGGAAACTAACCCGTCACAATTTCGCAGAAAAACCATGAAACGGAGAAGCTCATTCAGAAAAATCGAGGTTTCATTCATACCCGGTCAGAATTCAGCGGTCCCAAAAAAAATCTTTTTGCAGAAGGCTTGAAAAAACAGCAATCCCGAATGACCAAAACTGAACTGTGCCTGCAATATCCGACTATGTACCCTGATCTTCCGGCTTGCAAATGGTCAGTGCTTCTCCATCCCAACACTCAAACTGATTGCTCAGTGATATCAGTCCCTTATCAAATGTGTGCAGTGTATGAATGCAATAATAAACACAAGCTGCCACATGAATTGAATCAGCCAAACCTGCCTTGGCCAAACCGGGATACTTACTCTGCAGATTTCTTGCAGTATACCCCACGGTTTTTGAGACGTTGAATATAATGACATCTCTTCTGAGAAGATCTTCAAAAGTGGCTCGTTCACCACCATTCAAATACATGAAGGTCCCATTTGAAGAATTGTCCTTACGAACCTCAGTCAGTGTTATTGCCGAAATACATAGCCTAACTTTACCCTGCAAAGCGAGCCTTAACACACGGCGAGCTTGGTCAACCCGATGATTATCATCTCCTTTGATTAGATCAATCCAGATGCAGGAATCCCAGTAGTAACGATGTATCTCACTCATAAGATGATGAATCAACTCCTTCCCACCTTCTCCTCAGAAATTCTTTCGTAGACAGTCCCCCAGTAAAATCTGGATCATACAAATCGTCTATGTCTATTTCATAATCGGGCACTTCTACTATACTCAAATACCCATCCTTCACCCCATTCAGTTGTATACCAATCCTGTTGTAAATAAATTCGCCTCGCACACTGACACGTGTGCCGTTCCAGACATCTGCCAGAGTTAACTTGTCCCCCCATTTCTGTATCTCGGAGTGTGCCAGCATACACCACACATTTTTTCGCCAGGCGCGGTCTGCAATGAGAAGTGCCGGTACGTCTCCGCGCCTGTTTATTTCAACAATTTCCCCATCTATCTCACCAAATTCACGGCCCTTGTCTTTCCCCATATACAAATAGGGATAACGTTCAATTGTTGGATACTGGAGTATCCGTGCTGCACGATAAGCGGGGCCGGGATCAATCACAACAGAGTGCCGGACGGGCCCCAAACTACAGTGGGTTTGAAAATTGTTCCGGGATGCACACTGCAAAAGACGCTTCATCTTCTTCTTGGTAGCCTGATTCACATCACGAGGAGAATGGGGATTTTCTGACAGAACGGCATTGCAGACGCGCACAAAATCACTGGCGTTTTGCTCAACACCGTCATAATCAATCTCCTGAGTTTCTGCATTGTATGGCACACACTCCACTGTAAGTGGATTATCTCTGGCAACAACATGAATATCCAGTAAAATATTCTTGTCATCCCCCTTCAATATGCCAAAGAAATCCCGCACCAAACCCAGTGCCTGGACGACATCAAGCACGCTGCCAGTCTCCTCAAATCCAGACACCTTTATTTTAAAGGGCTTTTGCATCAAAACTCCATAGTCCGCATGAAAAGGGAAAATAAAACGACCTGTTGAACTTCTCCCTATGATATGACCTGAGCCAAAAATGGTTCCTGCCCCAGAGTATTGCGGGATATGATCGGTATAGTGCCAGATTCAGCTGAAGGACCTATGTCTGTGTTCCGAAACTCAACTCTTTCCGTAGTACTTGACTACTCCTCTAGATGCCCTGGCTCGCAAATAGTCAGTTCTTTCTTGTCCAGGCACCTGAGTTGAATGCCTTGGGATAGCAGTTTCTCGTCAAATGTGTGAAGAACATGAATATTGTAAGCAATACAGGTTGCGACATGAATTAAATCGGTCAGGCCTGACTTGGCCAAATGCGGATGTTCACTCCGCAGCCATCCTGCGAGAATATCTACATCTTCCGAAACACCCAATACTGGAACATGTCTTTTAACAAAATCCGAAAAAGAGCTTTCAATACCATCGTCCAGCTGTCGTGAATCCTCGTGCACTGGACTGGCCTTATGAACTTCAACCAGTGTTATGGCAGAAATATACAACGTTACCTTCCCTTGCAGAGCGAGACGGAGCAGATGCCGGGCCCTCTTGACCCGATCATTGTCACTGCCTCTGATCAGATCAATCCAAACGCAGGAATCCCAGTAATAGCCGGCGAGGTCCATCATGAGGCTACGAATTGACTCCCTCCCAGCGTCTCCGCAGGAACTCTTCAGTAGACAATCCACATGTAAAATCCGGATCATGCAAATCCTCTGGAGAGATATCATAACCGGGAACTTCTACCTCATTCAAATACCCATCTATTACCTCAATCAGTTGCCGACTGCCCTCGTCATAGACAAGCTGTCCGCGTACACTGAAGCGTTTTCCACTCCAGGCTTCCGCCACAATTAATTTTTCCTGCCATTTCTGAATCTCGGAATCCATCAATATACACCAGATATTTTTTCTCCTTGCACGGTCAGCAATCAGAAGTGCTGGTGCTCCTCTGCGTCTGCCTATTTTGACGATTCCCCCGTCAACCGTCCCGAATTCACGGCTTTTGAGTCCTTTCCTGTCCAGGCAGGGATAAAGTGTGGCAGCCGGAAATTTCAATGCATGTATCGCACGCCGAGCGGACTCTGGAACAACTACGACAGATTTCTGAAGGGGGCCCAGATCATAATCAGCATGGAAATCATTCTCAAAGTTGCGCTTAAGAAGACGCTGTATCCTGTCTTGCATAGACTGATTTAAATCAAGCACATCCGGGGGAGTTGCCAAGACAGCATTGCATATGCATAAAAAGTCGTTTGCGTTCTGCTCAACACTGGAATAATCAATCTCTTGCGTCTTTTCGCTGTATGGAACACACTCTACCGTAAATTTGTCATCAACGGCAATCGTCAGGATATCCAGCGAAATATCTTTTACATTACTCTTTAGTATGCCAAAGAAATCCCGTACCAGATCCAGTGCCTGGATAGCATCCAGCACACCATCCGCCTGCTCAGGTGCAGATACCGTTACTTTATAGGTCTCCCTCATTGGAACGCGATCACGATAGCACTAAAAAATGTGCCTGTACTGTCTGCGGTTTTTGAATTATACTTGGCAATATACAATCTGCGGTGAGGATTGTTCTGGTTTCTGACGGTACCGTAGACATCCTGTCTCGTACGTAGGAGGCTATCACAAAAACATCTCCTCACCTAAGTTCGCATGCCTGCAGGTTCTCTCAGGGCAGTAATGTCCACCACACATGGAATTTTGCAGAGTTGCATATGAGTGAAGCAGTGTCGGCAGGGATGTAAATCCTCTGTCTCAAATCACAACAGGGAGCTGAATGTATCCTCCAGCAGCAGAGCTGCTGCAAAAATACTTCCCGTAACTGAACCCATATGTCAGCAAGTACTCTCAGCAAAATATTGTTCCTCATACATGAGATTTTGCAGGAGGCTCAAGGGATACATTTGTCAATTTCTACCGGGCGGATTTCCTTTCTTGAGAAAACCCTGAGAGGTGTGTACAATCACATTGTGATTTCAGAGTGACTGCAATGGGAGTCCATGTTCCAGAGATTTGGGAACATGTACATCTGAAACCTTGTACTATGTATATGATATTAATGGGAAGAATCAAAATTGGAAATGCAGGTAAGGAACATGTCAGGAATCATCTCGTCAAATACGTTCCGTACGCGAACAATTTCGTGTGCAATATATAGAAGGTTGACTGGGCACCTTGTGTGTCTCGCAATCATACAGACAAGAACTCAAACCAAAAACTGAACTGATACTCATGGAAGAAGTAGTGCAATCCACTATCACAGCCCTGCCGGGCATCATCGTGACCCTCTTGGGTATGATCGTGACTTTGATTATCGCATCCCGGCGCATGAACGCTTCTCAAAACAAGCGATTTGATACTGTAAACAAGCGTATTGATGCAGTGATTGAATCGCAAACTCAGGGCTTCAATGAGGTCAGCAAGGACTTTCGTGAAGTCTACAAGAGCTTCGGTGAAGTCTACAAGAGCTTCAATGAAGTCAGTAAGGACTTGCGTGAAGTCTACAAGCGTATTGATGCAGTGGTTGAATCGCAAACTCAGGGCTTCAATGAAGTCAGCAAGGACTTTCGTGAAGTCTACAAGCGCATTGAAACTGTGGTTGAATCGCAAACTCAGGGCTTCAATGAAGTCAGCAAGGACTTTCGTGAAGTCTACAAGCGCATTGAAACTGTGGTTGAATCGCAAACTCAGGGCTTCAATGAAGTCAACAAGGACTTTCGTGAAGTCTACAAGCGCATTGAAACTGTGGTTGAATCGCAAACTCAGGGCTTCAATGAAGTCAACAAGGACTTTCGTGAAGTCTACAAGCGCATTGAAACTGTGGTTGAATCGCAAACTCAGGGCTTCAATGAAGTCAACAAGGACTTTCGTGAAGTCTACAAGCGCATTGAAACTGTGGTTGAATCGCAAACTCAGGGCTTCAATGAAGTCAACAAGGACTTTCGTGAAGTCTACAAGCGCATTGAAACTGTGGTTGAATCGCAAACTCAGGGCTTCAATGAAGTCAACAAGGACTTCAATGAGGTCAGCAAGGACTTTCGTGAAGTCTACAAGCGCATTGAAACTGTGGTTGAATTGCAAACTCAGGGCTTCAATGAAGTCAACAAGCATACCGATGCTTTGAACGATGCACAAACCAAGAGAGCGGAATCACAATCCAAGGATATTAAGGATCTGACCAAACGCTACGAAGAGCAGGCCAAGCAGGTTGAGGATCTGACCAGACGTGACGAAGAGCAGGCTAAACTTCTTGGGGATCTAAATAGGCGCAATGAAGAGCAGGCTAAACTTCTTGAGGATTTGATCAGACACTCCAATGGACAACCCAGTCATCTCAATGACAAGACTGATCCACAGCCCAAGCACTCTGAAACTCTGACCGAAGCATAAGCTAAGCCCCTTAATAGCTCCTCAGTCTCCTTCGGAAAGAGAAACCGATGCAATGCGCCTCCTCAAAATTTGGCCAGTACCAGTGCAGTAGGGGCAGAATTGCCAAGCGACGGTATGTGAAGAGTTGAAAGCGGAGTTCTGCTGACATTAGCTTCCAGTGTGATAGATCTTGCCGTGCTTCGTAACAACCTCGAAGAGATATAGAGAGTTGACTGGCAGGTATGTCAATGAGCTGTACAGGTTCTTGCAAAAGTATCAATTGGAGGAGGTTAGTTCCCCCGAAAATGCTTGCAAGTATGCCCAGTCCTTTACAAAAGTGTTTTCGCAAGATGATCAATATGACCCATTTGGCAGTGATGCTGACTCATATCTGAATCACTGTAACTGCTCTCCTCGGAACAGGAAGAACACAACTAGTCCCCGCGGTAATTTCAAGAACCAGCATGTCCGGCTGCGCACCAAGAAACAGGACCTTGACATGCACATCGGATGAGCGTGTCCGGTTTTCTGACATGATCCTCCGCCCCAGGGATACAGTCGGGTTTCGAGACATTGACTGCCGACTGATTGAAGGAGATTTCTTCGAAGTAGCTGCATACCTCCCCGAGAAATTTATTGATCTGCTTATTCTTGATCCACCCTACAACCTGACAAAGAATTTCAATGGTACCCTCTTTAAGGAACTTGACCGAGACAGCTACATATTCTGGTTTCGGAATGTGACAGACTTACTCGTTCCAATGATGAAACCAGATGCCACCATATATGTCTGTTCTGACTGGCGGACATCAACTCTGATAGTTCCCGTGCTGGAGGAGCAGTTTATCGTTCAAAACAGAATCACCTGGGAGCGGGAAAAGGGGCGAGGAGCAAAACGAAACTGGAAAAACAACACCGAAGACATCTGGTTTTGTACCAACTCCAGAGATTATTATTTCAACGTAGACGCTGTAAAATTGAAGCGCAGAGTCTTGGCTCCATATCGTCTGGATGGAAAACCAAAAGACTGGGACGAAGAGAAAGATGGTAACTACAGACTAACCCACCCCTCCAATATATGGACAGATCTGACAATTCCATTTTGGTCAATGCCTGAAAATACACCTCATCCCACGCAAAAGCCGGAAAAATTGTTCGCAAAGTTGATTCTTGCAAGCTCTCGGGAGAATGATGTTGTTTTTGATCCGTTTGTCGGGAGTGGTACATCTGCGGTAGTAGCTGAAAAACTGGGCAGGCGTTGGTGTGGGATTGATATTAATCCTGAGTATCTTTGCTGGGCACAAAAACGAATCTGTGCAGCACAGGGCGATACAACCATCCAGGGCTACGAAGGCGGTATCTTCTGGGAACGAAACTCTTCCCCAAAACATCTAAAATGAAATAGTCCGCGAACTTTTGTGTGCTGCACGGATAATTCCCTTCAGACTTTCGCAAACGCAGTATTCCCAATATTCAACCGTAACACCTCCTCATGTCCGTATCATTCAATCCGCGTGTTGCCTCCATGCAACCTTCCGCTACGCTTGCCATGGCAGGGCGTGCAAAAAAGCTCAGGCGGGAAGGTGCAGATGTCATTGCACTCAGTGCCGGAGAACCGGACTTCAATACCCCGGATCCCATCTCCGAAGCAGGTATTCAGGCAATCCAGGACGGCTTTACACGGTATACCCAAAACCCCGGAATGCCAGAACTGCGAGAAGCCATCCGTGCAAAATTCGCACAGGAAAACAGCCTGCACTATACTCCAGACCAGATTCTCTGCTCCAATGGAGCGAAACAGTCTGTCGCGCTGGCTGTAGCCGTACTCGCCGCAGAAGGGGATGAGGTCCTGATCCCGGCCCCCTACTGGGTCAGCTACCCGGAAATGACCCGATTTGCCGGCGCAACCCCTGTGATCATTCCAACCACTGCAGAAACCCAGTATCGCCTGACTCCACAGGCTCTCTCAGATGCAATCACAGAGCATACCCGCATACTGATCCTGTGCTCTCCCTCCAATCCGACAGGTTCGGTATATACCAGAAATGAGCTGGAGTCCATTGCGGAAGTATTGCGAGCACATGAACGGATTACTGTCGTTTCGGACGAGATTTATGAGCATGTCATCTATGATGCAGTCCACATGCCAATCGCAAGCCTCCCCGGAATGCAGGAGCGAACGGTGACTGTCAATGGCTTTTCCAAGTGTTTTGCCATGACCGGCTGGAGACTGGGCTATATGGCCGGACCAGCGGAAATCGTAAAGCAGGCTGCAAAATTACAGGGGCAGCTTACCTCTGCCCCATGCAGCATCTCCCAGCGAGCAGGAATTGCCGCACTCCAAATGGACAAGGCTCCCCTGAAAGTCATGGTTCAGGCATTTCGTGAGCGCCGCGATTATTTACTGGAACGGCTCCGGGCACTGCCGGGGGTGAAAGTACCCAAGCCCGAGGGGGCATTTTATCTGTTTCCACAGGTCAGTGAGTACTATGGCACAGTGGCTCCCTCCGGCCGCACAATCAGTTCAAGTGACGATTTGTGTTTTTATCTGCTGGAGGAGCATCTTGTCGCCCTGGTTCCAGGTGCAGCGTTTGGAGATCCGAACGGTATTCGGATCTCGTATGCCTCTTCCATGGATGATCTGCAAAAAGCATTTGATCGCATCGAAACAGGACTGAAACAGCTCACCCTGCCGTGAACACTTTTGCTGTGAGCAGCATAGAAGGACGATATCCTTTTCAGCCCTCACTGCACTGCCGGCACTCCAACTGTTGACCCGTAATCGCTACCTGTTGCATGCCGGGCTGTTCGTTGTGACGCTCCTTTCCACTGCGCTCACAGGTGCGATTCTGTTCATTGGACGGAGCACAGCATGGGATGCTGGAGACCTCATCTTCCGTCTTGGGGGAATCCCCTTCACAGCCACATTTCTTGCGGATGCCTTCGCGTTTGGCGGAGCACTGATCGCCTTTCTGACGGTTCATGAATTTGGGCATTATATCGCTGGACGAGTGCACCGCGTTAAAACCTCGCTTCCCTACTTCATTCCTGCTCCCCTGATTGGAATCGGTACGCTTGGAGCCGTGATCAGTATCCGTGAACCTATTCCGAATCTGACCAAGCTGTTTGACATAGGTGCCTCGGGCCCTCTCGCCGGATTCGGAATGGTCATGATTCTGCTGCTCTGGGCAATGGCAAGCCTTCCCTCCCCAGAATACATGTTTGGTGTCGGAGGACATGAGTCACTGCTTGAGTATATCCGATTAACCGGACAGTTTCCAGATACCCCCATCTCGGATGCACCGCCGGGAAGCAGACTGACTCTTGGAGCAACCCCGTTGTACTGGGCCCTTGCACAG
Source organism: Rhodothermales bacterium (assembly GCA_965203305.1). Taxonomy (GTDB): domain Bacteria; phylum Bacteroidota; class Rhodothermia; order Rhodothermales; family Bin80; genus Bin80. The sequence goes on from OZ241874.1 coordinate 2,760,852, forward strand.
ATTTTTCCCAATGTGCCTCCGCTCTACGAAATGTATCACTACCCGCTGCTGTTTGCCGCATGGCTGGGCCTCTTTTTCACGGCACTGAACCTGATGCCGGTCGGGCAACTGGATGGCGGACATATTATTTACGCCCTCTTTGGCCCGACATGGCATGCCAGAATTTCACGGACATTCATGTTCATGATGCTCTCCTCCATGGCTGTTGGCGGAGCATTGACGCTTCCCGGAACCCTGACGGCCATGACTGGCAATGAATTGACAGGAGATATCGCTGCCTGGTTTATTCTTGGCACGCTCCTTGCACTTTGTACACGCAGGGCTTTTGGCAAGTACTGGTGGCAAATGATGCTGATCATTCTGGTTCTCGCATCGTTCGCGTCTGCCGTTCCAAATGCACTGAGCTGGTTTGGCTATTTTGGATGGCTTCCCTGGTGTCTGCTTTTGATCTTCATGGTCAAAGTAGATCATCCACCTGTTCCACTGTCTCACCCGCTGACAGGACGAAGGCGGATCATTGGTTATCTCACGATGGGCATATTCATTCTGAGTTTCAGCATCAAACCACTCTACACTGTATAGGGCTGCTTTGATGTATGCAAGGTATCTCCTTCTTGCTCTAGTGATCGCTTGTATGGCGAGTTGTGACTCCGTGCCAGAATCACTCCCTGTCGCTCCCGAGCAGCCTCCAAAAATTGAGGAGTTTGCCATTGCCCCCCAGCGCGTTGTATATGCTCTCCTGGATGACTCTGCCATTGAGGGAGACAGTGTGAAGATCACACTCCGTCTCACTGCCACGGTCAAAGCATTTGAAAGCAGGGTGGCGCAGGTTTCCTATGCTGTCCTGTCCCCTGATACGACTGGAGATCCTGTTCGCACCGGCACTCTCTCCCCCGCTCAGAATAACCGCTATGCCGGCGATGTGAATATAACCCTGAGTGCGCTTGATGTGCAGGCATATCCTGTCATTGTCTATGTCGTAGATACCAACAACCGCTTGGGCGGAGAAGCCCGTACAGCACTGGAATATGTACGCTCCTTTGAAGTTGGAAGTCCACCTGTGATTGAAACGTTGACAATTCCCGACAGAATTCAGCGTCCCGCTACAGGCCAGCCTGCCCGAAGTCTGGTCTTCATTGCAGAGGTTTCTGACCCGGACGGACTCAGTAATGTGGAGTTGGTGGAGTTCTGGAATATCTCCTCTCCTGACAGCCGAATCCTGCTCTGTGATGACGGAAATCAGCGTCCATGCGGAAGAAATGCCGAGAGTGGAGATGCCCAGGCAGGAGACGGATTGTTTACCCGCCGCGTTTTTATAACAAGCAGCAATGATCTGGGGGTAAACACCTTTAGGTTTGAAGCGACTGATCGTGCAGGGCTTCGCAGCCAGCAAGTCAGCCATACCGTCGAAATCTTCGAATGATATATCACGGAGCACTGTTGGGAATCCTGACCGCCCTTGCTCTTCCTCTGCAGGCACAGGATCTGGTGTTTTCGCCCGGAATTCTGGCAAATGGAATTTCCAACCTGGACGGTGAAAACGAATCTGTCTGGGTAGGTCCGTATCTCAATGTATCACGCGACGGAGGGAAAACATGGCAGGCTGCCAATGTAGAGCCTCTGCGGGAATTTGCCAATTCCATCTATTCCCTGAGTATCCGTGACAAGATCATCTGGGCTGGTGTCGGGAACCAGTACAGCAATACGGAAAGCAATGGCGATTCACAAACCGTCAACGAAATCCGCGGGCTGTTATATTCATCAGATGGCGGGAATACATGGGGATACCGTCTCCCCAATCCTCCCGCAGACAACAACCCGGGAACAACCGGACTGCTGGACAACCCTGAAGATTCTTTGATTACATATGGGGCTGTCACTCTCGTTACGCTGCCGGTCACAGTCCCTGCTCAGAGCCCGCCGTGGGATATTGATTATGATCCTGCTTCCAATACCCTGTGGGTTGCTGGCCAACTGGCAGGAATTCGCAGGAGTGCAGATTTGGGGCTTACCTGGGAGCGAGTGGTTCTGCCCCCGGATACAACCTCCTATCTTGCACCGGAACTGGGGTATACATTCCCGTTCTATGTACAGCCTGTCGGGATTCCCCAGAACTCGTTCCATGGTCTTAATTTTCAGGCTTTTTCTGTGCTTGTTGAGAGGAGTGGCACCATCTGGGCAGGAACTGCAGGTGGTCTTAACCGATCTGTAGACAAGGGGACAAGGTGGCATCACTACACGACAAAAAACGGATTGCTTGGGAACTGGATTATTTCCATTGAAGAGCAGCCCCGGGGCATGCAATCCTCCGCCATCTGGGCCTCGAACTGGCCGGGACGAGGCAGAAATCAGAACTATGGGGTGTCGGTAACTCGCGACGGCGGAATGACATTCCAGACAGCTCTGCATGGCGAGAAGTGTTATGACTTTGCATTTGATGGTCCGCGAATCTATGTGGCCTGTGATCGTGGACTGTATCAGTCTCGGGATGATGGAAATACATTCTTCGTAGAAAACAATTTTGTGGACCGCAATACCCCTGGACGAAGCATGCGATCCGGTGCACTTGTCTATTCCGTTGCCGTTACAGACAATGCTCTTTGGGTTGGATCGCAGGATGGACTGTTCAAGAGCACTGATCAGGGGAAAACATGGGAGATTTTTCGAACAGAGGTTCCTCTGAATCCAGACGGACTCCCCCCGATCATTCCAGAAAACCGGGTGCCACGGGTAGAAACCTACGCATACCCGAATCCCTTCTCCCCCGCATCCGAACGGCTGATTCGCATTCGCTATGATCTGGATGCGTCCCAGACAGTCACAATACGAATCTTTGATCTTGGGATGACTCTTGTCCGGGAAATCACATCTGCTCCGGGTGCCATTGGAGCGAATGAGGCATCCTGGGACGGTACGGACAGCAGAGGGGGGCGTCTGGCGAATGGTCCGTATTTCTATGCGGTCCAGACAGGTGAAGGTACATTCTGGGGGAAAATCCTGATTGTTGAATAATATGCGCCTCTGTCTTCTTCTGTGTCTCTTGTGGATATTGCCTGGGATCTCTGCTGCCCAGACTGCAGGACAGGTGGGACGCATGGGGTTTGGCAGTCGGGGAATTGCTGTGGGGAGTGCCCTGGCAGGAGATGCGTCCGGGATGGCCAGTCCGTTCTACAATCCTGCCCTTGCGCCGTACATTCCGAGTCAGGGACTCACCCTGAGCGCGGCCCTCATGACACACGACCGCCAGTTGCAATTTGCAGAGCTTCGCACTCCTCTGAAACCCCTGGCTGGCATTGCTGCCGGACTGATTCATACAGGAGTCCGCAAGATTGATCAGCGGAACTCAAGCGGCTACCATACTGGCATGATCTCCACAAGCGAGTATGCATTCTTTGCCGCTTTTGGAGTACGGATCGGAAGCAGAGCATCCATCGGTGTCGGACTGCAGCTGTTTCGGAATGATCTGCACCGTGATCTTTCCGCTTCCCAGACACTCGGGCTTGATCTTGGCATAAGCGTACAAGTACTTTCTTCCCTGAATATCGGACTGGTGGTGGACGATTTGCTGGCAAAATATCGCTGGGATGCACTTGGTGGTGGTGGCGGAGGGGTGACCGACAAGTTTCCAACACGCCTGCGAGCAGGCGTGTCATGGATGCTGATGGAAAACCGACTACAGCTTCTCGCCGAATATGAATCAAGTTTTTCTGCAAGAGACATACAGGAACCCGCCGTTGTCTTCACAGGAAGTGCTCCACGGCAAATTTTCCAGACGCGTGAACTTGTCCTTCACAAGAGTCATGTCAGAGTCGGAGCAGAGTTTATGCTGATCCCTCAACTCGCGATCCGTGCAGGGATGGGACGGCTGGAAGAAATTTCAAATGGCGGGCCACGGCCCAGTACCGGATTCATGCTGGAACAGAATCTCGGACTCTTGCGGACCCAGGTAGCCTACACATTCGTACTGGAACCCTATGCTCTCGGGACAATGCATCTGATCTCTCTTCAATTCTTCCTGTAACCTATGCGTGCTCTTGCTGTAGCTTTTGGATTGATTCTCCTTGCTCCCTCCGCAGCAGGACAGGATACCGGCCTGAGTTTCCTGCGAATTGGGGTCAACGCACGGGCGGGATCCATGGGAGATGCACAGGCCTCCAGTGTACGGAGTGCATTCGCAACCTACTGGAATCCGGCCGGACTCGCCGGAGGAGCGAATTCTATCGCCGGATCTCACCGGATCTGGGTCGGAGATACGAGAGTATATGATGTTGCTGCCCAGATTGCCAGCGGACGCAGCAGCGGTACATGGGGGCTGGCACTCACAGCCACGGACAGCGGAGACATGGAGGCACGCACCCAGCCCGGCGAGGCAGACGGGCTGTTCAGTGCCCAATTCATTAGTGCCGGGGTAAGCTACGCGCGTGTCCTCGCGGGGCTGCGCACAGGAATTACAGTCAAGTATCTCCGCGAGCGCATCTTTGATGCGGATGCATCGGGATATGCAGTGGATTTCGGGATCCAGACCGATGTGCTTGAGGGGCGGCTGAATTTTGGGGCGGCATTGCGCAATTTTGGTCGCATGAATGCGCTGGAAACCGAACGAACTCCGCTCCCCCGCCTTGTACAGGGAGGAATTGCACTTTCACCGCTCCAGATTGTCGCCGTATTTGACGACACCCGGCTCCTGGATTTGATGATGAGTGTGGAAGCCTCTCACCTGTTTGACGAGGATCTGACACGACTTCACCTCGGATGCACCGTTACCATTATGAATCTTGTTGACCTGCGTGGTGGCTACATCTCCAGAGACGAGCTCCGGAGCTACACCTTTGGCCTCGGACTTTTCTTTGACCGCATTGATGTGGATTACGCGTTTGTCCCATTTGAGGATGGATTTGATGGCCCGGGGCATATTCTAAGTCTTCTTTATCACTGGTAGATTGACAGCAATTGAATCCTGGATCCCGGAACACTCGTACAGATTTGGTATATCACAAACCGAGGTTACTCATGGGAATTCTCAGTTGGGCGTTTTTTGGACTTCTTGCTGGCGCACTGGCAAAATGGATCTATCCGGGCCGTCAAGGGTACGGGATATTCAAGACCATGCTTATCGGCATTGCAGGCGGCCTGCTTGGCGGCTGGGCAGGCAGCATATTTTTCGGCGTGGGTGTGAGTGGGTTTGACTGGCGAAGCATTCTCGTTGCTGTACTTGGTGCAATGTTTGTCATCTGGGTTTGGGAGAGAATTCGAAACTGACTTATTCAATCGAAACACGTTAGGTTCAGGTGGGCAGTTCAAGAATTGAGTTTTCGGATTTCAGACCGCAGGGAGTTGTATCTTTTCTCTTGGGCTTGATTGCCGCATTCTTCGCGGGAGTCATCCTGCTGGAACTCCGGAGTGTTCTCGTCCCGTTCTCCGTGGCACTCCTGCTGTCGTTCATGTTTCAGCCCATCGTGCTGTATCTAAAGGCACGTCGAATCCCGACAGTACTTGCCCTGATCGTTGTTTTTGTGGTTCTCGCCGGAGTGGCGGCAATCATTGGATACCTTGTGTATTCCAGTGCACAGTCGCTGGTTACCGCAACAGACCTCTATCTGCCACGCATCCAGACCGTTGTCACAGATATTGAACTGCTCCTTCAGCGTGTGGCGACGGTCATTGGACTGGCGGAGGGGCAACTGGATCTCAGCGAGATTGTGGACCTGTCTATTGTCTCCTCATTGATCCAGGATGGAATTGGGGAGGCTCTTACGTTTGCCGGAAATACATTTCTGGTCCTCCTCTTTATGCTGTTTATCCTGGCTGGGAGTGGAGAATTGGCCATAAAAATGCAGCGTGCCTACCCGCCTGATATTGCCGCACGCATCAATTCTGTAACCGACAATATCAGTGAACAGGTTCGCCAGTACCTGGTGGCAAAGACGATGGTGAGCCTGGGAACCGGCATACTCATCTTTCTGGTCCTCTGGATTTTGGGAGTTGACTATCCTGTGTTCTGGGGATTTCTGGCATTTTTGCTGAACTACATCCCGAACATTGGCTCATTCATTGCCGTAATCCTTCCCTTCGGATTCGCCCTGCTTCAGTTTGATACCCTGACCACCCCGATTATCGCCGCCCTTCTCATGTGGCTAATCCAGATGATCATGGGAAATTTTGTGGATCCGAGACTGATGGCATTCAGCCTGAACCTGAGTCCCCTCCTGGTGATTGTATCTCTCATCTTTTGGGGATGGCTCTGGGGAATTGTGGGCATGATTCTGGCTGTTCCCCTGACAGCGACCCTCAAGATATTCTTTGAGAATATTGACAGCCTGCGTCCAGTTGCCGTTCTTATGGGCTCCGTGAACGGAACCTCTGGTGTTCCCCCTATGCAAGAGTCTGGTCAATCTCGGAACTGAGTTGATCCCGGGCGATCTCTATCTCTCGTTTCACTTCCTTCGTTGCTGTCCCGCCGAGGCTGGTTCGGGCATTCACAACTGCATCCAGTTGTAGACACTCCAGAACATCTGATTCAATCAGGGGACTCAGTTCTTGCATAGTTTCCAGGGGCAAGGACTCCAGAGAGATTCCTTTTTCCAGACAGATTCCGACCAGGCGGCCGACAATATCGTGTGCCTCCCGAAACGGCAATCCCTTGCGTGACAGGTAGTCGGCAAGATCTGTCGCATTGCTGAATGCGGCACCCGCAGCCTCTCGCATGCGGTCTGCATGTACCTGAATTTCGGGGAGCATGGTGGAGTAAATTTTGAGAGACATTCGGATGGTATCTGCCGTATCAAACACTCCTTCCTTGTCCTCCTGCATATCCTTGTTGTAGGTCAGGGGCAGTCCTTTCATGGTCATCAGCAGTGCCATCAGGCTGCCACACACCCGTCCGGTTTTTCCCCGAATCAACTCGCACATGTCGGGATTTTTTTTCTGGGGCATAATGCTGCTCCCGGTGGTATGGCTGTCCGGCAGTGTGATGAACCCGAACTCCTGACTAGACCACAGGATGAGTTCTTCGCTTAGTCTGGAAAGATGTACCATAAGAATACTGCTGAACGACAGAAAGTCCAGCACAAAATCCCGGTCACTCACGGCATCCATTGAATTTAAAGCCACTCCCTGAAATCCCAATTGCTCTGCCGCTAGTGTGCGGTCAATCTTAAATCCCGTCCCTGCCAGTGCCCCTGCTCCAAGAGGAGAGTCATTCATCCGCTCCAGTGCCTGCGATAGTCGCTCGGAATCCCTGCAGAACATGGCCTCATATGCCATCAGGTGGTGCGAGAACAGAACCGGCTGCGCAACTTGCAGGTGTGTATACCCGGGCATGATCACCCCGAAGTGTATTTCGGCAAGGTTGACAAGGGCTAGCCGAAGTGCATGAAGCTCTTTGGCAATCTCCCCCCCTGCCCTTCGGAGCCACAGGCGCAGATCTGTTGCCACCTGATCATTGCGGCTGCGTGCGGTATGCAATTTTCCGCCTATGGGACCAATCCGCTTGGTTAACTCATGCTCAATATTCATATGAACATCTTCCAGCGCGGTATCCCAGAAGAATCTGTCTGCGAGAATATCTTCCCGGATCGTTTGAAGGCCAGCACAAATCGCTTTGCACTCTTCTTCGGTAAGAATCTTCTGGGCCGCCAGCATAGATGCGTGTGCCAGAGAGCCTTCTATATCTTCCAGGGCCATCCGCTTGTCCACATCCACGGAAGCACCAAAGGACTCAACCAGTGTGTCTGTCTCTTCTGTGAAGCGACCACCCCACATCCGTTTGGGGGTATGTTTACTATAGTTCTTTTCCATCAGAGCGTAGAGTTTCGGGGTTATTCACGGGCAAAATAAGGACAAGAGCCGGACCATATCAATTCAGCGCGATGATTATATCGTCCCTACTACCCCGTGCCTTCTCCAGCTTGTCTGCTTTCCTGTTTGCTTGAAGACCATTCGCCTTCCATACCTGGGCGGAGGGAAATTTCTTCATGCCGAGTTCAGGACAGTCACATTTCTGGATTCTGCCACAGAGATTCCCCGACTCTCGCCGGAAGGGAATATGGGGGATACTGGCTTCATTCACAGTACTTTACGGCTGTATTGATACTTGTACCTCATTCATAATGTTGAAGTCAATGCAATACCTTGTCAGGGAATTGATAACACGAAGCATGTACGCTGTGGAAATGGCAGTTTAAACCTTGGGCTGATCAAGTGTTGTACAGAATGGTTTAGCGGAAGCCCACACCGACATATGCCTCCGTAATGTGATTCGGACATCGTGGCCTCGCTGGTCCTTGGGAACTTGCTCTCATCTGAAATAGCAACAATGTTACGGTGGATAGATCGGACCTGGAGTGGCGTATCACTGGCTCCCTGCATAAGTGCCTCTTGGCACAGACTCTCGCTGGTTGCATGTCCCTCTATACTCCCCGGGGAGTTGGTCCGTTTTGGTGTCGTGAAGATTCTTTTCCCGTGACACAATTGCTAACAGTACGGTGTAGTTTCCCGATAATGGATATATTGCGGTTTCCGGTTTGGAGTCTGATTTCAGTTGGCTGATATTCTCCATTCATCAATTCAGTGCTGGATAGAAAGAGACACCCCTCGTCATACAGAATTATACCTTCTCGCGTATTCTTCCGGGAACAAGTGCAGAAATCTCCGATAGAAGGCGATTTTGGCACGCAAGATCAGACTGATTTTCTTGCACTCAACAGACGGAACCCAAACTGATTGTTCGGAATACAAGTGCCGTTTGTTGACTTGGAGTAACACAAGCACCATGAGTTATGTTGTGGATCTTAATGGGAACCGAAGGCTTTCCAATGCTTATATTGGCGCGTTCAAATTTGTGAATAGCGAGAGTCCCCTGTCCCGAATTATGTCTGTATTCTCCCCTCGTATGGTGCCGCTCGGAAAAAAATGGGGGGGGGGGGCATTTTCCCAAAAGAAGAATCTGTCCATAGCACACCGTCCCGTGTGTACCATAAACGGGAGCTAACCTCCCGATCTGATTGCTCCCGCCTGCAAAAGGCATCTGTCTCCCGCTTGATTGCGGGAAGACATCCGTTCTATCCCTCCAGAATGCCCCTTCGCACTCCTCAGAGGGACACTTTTCCTCCCTCAATATCCCTGCAAAATTGGATTGAAGGAGTAGTCTCTCGCATACCCCTCGGGTTAAGAAGAGTTTTGCTCGGAGAGTTCCTGATAGCACCTTCAAAAGAGGTATGGAAACAGTCCTTCATGGAGTTCGGATGCTCCCAAAAAGGGATATATTTGCTTCCTGGCAAGGCAAAATACCCTGGCCTGATGGGATCCATGATTTCACATGAAAACGCCAGCAAGCATTGAGAGCTGTTACATGAGCGGAAATTTTATACGAAGCTTGGCTTATCTGACAGGATGTGTGGTTTTCCTGATCTGTTTGGTTGTATGTCCCAAGGTAGAGGCACAAATTTACCTTGACTCAACCGATTGGGAAGGGCTGAAAGCACTCTATACCTCCACCGGTGGTGCGACATGGGGCGACACACTGAATTGGAATATAACGAGTTTAGAGCAGCCTCCCAGTCAAGAAAGTGTAGCCATCTGGGATGGGATTATGATTGAGGACGGCAGAGTCACTGCATTGAATCTTCCTGATAACGGATTGACTGGAAATCTTCCAGATGAATTGGGAAATCTCTCTGAACTCCGAGTCCTTGATTTGCGGGACAATGCACTTTCCGATTCAATAGGTTCATGGATTGGAAGTCTCACGGCACTCAAAGAACTTTACCTACAAGATAACAAGCTGTCTGGACCAATCCCTGATGAATTGGGAAATTTGACTAATCTCGAAAAGCTAAACCTGAGTTCCAACCAACTGGAGGGTACTGTACCAGACAGTCTGACCAATTTGACGAATTTGCGGGGATTATGGTTGCACTCTAACCTCTTGTTCGGTTCCATCCCTGAGGATCTCATAGAACTTCCACTTTTGGATTCCCTCTTGCTAGGACAGAACTCTGACTTGTCGGGAGTGATTTCCATGAAAGACTCCACACAGTTCATTGATCCGAGGGAAACCAACCTTTGCATTGACCAGACAAATATGGACCCGGAAGAGGTTTCTGAACAGGTCTGGACATTTTCCGAGTACGCCTGCCTGCCGGATAAGGAATGGACTGCTCTGAGAAGGCTGTATGATTCTACAAACGGAAGAGAGTGGCATGATGATTCTAACTGGGACTTTAATACCCGTTTAAGGGCAGACTCCGTCGGACAGTGGTACGGGATTTCCGTGGAGGGTGGCTCCATCCGCGCCTTGAAACTGGAAAGGAACAACCTTGATGGCAGTCTGCCTCCAGAACTGGGGGATCTGGTCAAACTTGACACATTACTTTTGGATGGCAATTCTGTGCATGGAGCGATTCCTGAGGAGCTCTTTTCACTTCGGGACCTTGATGTCTTTTCTGCATCCAAAACTGGGCTTTGTATCCCAAACACAGCCAAGGCCCAATCATGGCTGGAAGGTATCCCGTCGGTATGGTGGATCGGACAGTGTAGGCTAGGCCCCGCAATAGTATCTCTCCCTCTCCAACTTACCGTCATTGGACTCGGGCTACTTGGATTACTTGGAATAGGCACTGTTCTGTTTATGCTTCTCACCCAAAATGTCCGATCCAAGGAACTTGATCCACTCAAAAACATGCTGAATGCCGTTGGGGAGCAGCTAGAGACTCTAATTTTAAATCTGGAAAAGCATGACAAATATCAGAACGACAATGCAGGAGAATTTAAGTCAACACTTGAGAACTTGTACAGCGATCTTACCAAGCTGGGAAAGGATATCAAAGACATCAAGGAGACTGACAAGTTAGATTCATTCGAAGATAAGTTGGTCGCCATTGAGCGTCAATTAGAGACACTGATTCCGAATCTGGAAAAGCACTTCAGCAACCAAAATGACAATGCAGGAGAGTTTAAGTCAGCACTTGGAAGCCTGCACAGTGATTTGACTGAACTGGGGCAAGATGTAAAGTACCTCAAAGAGAATGGCAAGCTCAATTCACTCGAAGATAAACTGGTTGCTATTGAGCGTCAACTAGAAATACTGATTTCAGATCTGGAACAGCAACAACACCACCAGAAAAATAGTGCAGGAAGGTTCACTATGGAAATAGAGAACTTGCATAGTGCCCTTTCTAAGCTGATTCAGGATATAAAGTATCTCAGAGAGAATGATGGGCCTGATTCAGTCGGAGATAGGCTTATTGCCATTGAACGGCAATTACAAGGACTCATCTTAAATTCAGGTCAGCCTCACGAGAACCACAACATTGAAAAGCTCATCTCAACCATTGATGGCTTACGCAGTGTGCTTACTGAACGTGAGGCGGAAATCAAACGCCTGAAGCAAGGCTATGATAACGCGATCTTCCGGAGATTTGTGACCCGCTTTGCCCGAGTGCATCAGGCGGTTCAGTATTTTTTGCGACACAAGGAAGTATCTGTCACCAGTTTTGAACAAATTCATTCATTTCTGGAAAGTACTCTGCAAGAGTGCGATGTACAGTCATTCAGTCCAAAGATTGGAAGTGATTATCTGTCAACTTCTGGAGTTGCAGACCACCCAAAGGTCTTGATGACATCTGATCGCCAGAAGGACTACGAGATTGCTGAAATTCTGGAGCCTGGCTACATCATGAGGGGCGGTGAAAAAGAAGAGGTGCTGATTCCAGCACGCGTCTCCGTTTACAGATTTAAAACCTAAACTAGCTTTCAAATGAACTCAATTATAGGAATTGACTTGGGTACAACATACTCAGCTGTAGCACGTTTTGACGAGCAGGGTAAGCTCGAGATGATCGCTGACCAAGACGGCGAGTACCTCGTGCCCTCTTGCGTTGCCCTTATTAATGATGAATGGCGGGTTGGATTTGATGCATTGAGAGTATGGGCTACCGATCAGAATATGGAGCAGAAGTCCTCCGCGGCACGCTTCAAGCGCGAAATGGGGACTTCCAAGCTTTATCAGATCAACCAACATAATCTGTCTCCAGAGGAATTAAGTAGTCATATTTTAGAATACATTGCAACCTATGCCAAGAAAGCGGTGGGGCCGACTGCTCCTGTGGTAATTACAGTGCCCGCAAACTTCAGTAATGAGGCCCGCCAAGCAACTATGAATGCAGCCAAGAAGGCTGGACTGGAAGTTGCCAACCTTATTAACGAACCGACAGCCGCGGCCCTATACTATTCCCATGCCAAGAAAGGGGAACTCAATCAACAAGATGGCACATATGCAGTGTTTGACTTGGGGGGAGGAACTTTTGATCTTTCAATTGCAAAATTTGCAGGGAAAGAGGTGGAAGCAAAATGGAGTGAGGGTATTGCACGATTGGGAGGAATAGACTTTGACAAGGCTCTACAGACTATTGTGAAAGAGAAATATGAGGAGATCACAGGTGAGGAGCTTTCAGAGGAAAGTATGAGTTACGAGGGATTTGACTTGCTCAGAATTCAGGAGATGAAAAAATCGCTGTCACGAAATGAAAAAGTCTCCATTTTCGCGAAAGGGCAGTTGATTGAAGTAACGCGGAAAGAATTTGAATCCAGTATCAGTAAGTTGATGACACAGATTCGCTTGTGTTGCGAGAACGCGCTTATCGGGGCGGAGCTTACGGCAGATGATCTGGATGGTGTAATTCTCGCAGGGGGTAGTACAAGAGTTCCTGTGATTCAACGATGCGTACGGGAAGTCTTTGGCAAAGAGCCTCTCATCATTGATAATGTGGATCATGTGGTGGCACTAGGTGCTGCACTATACGCCGCTCTCAAGGTTTACAAAAAGCGCCCCCAAGTTCTCACAGGAATGCAAAGGCGGGAACTTGAGGGTAGTAGCATGGGGGATGTCGCGAACAAGTACTTTGGAACAACAGCTCTCCAATGGAACGATGATACGAAGGCCGCAACGGAAATAAATTCGATTATCATTAAAAAGGGCACTACCATCCCTTGCTCGAAGACGGAGAAGTACTATACCGTCAGGCGTGATCAGAGAAGCGTTGACTGTACCGTCACAGAATGTGATATCGAAGAAGAGGATATCAACTCAGAATTCGTTAAAATCATCGGCAATGGTAACCTGAAGTTGCCTCCAGGGAGGCCTCCAGAACAGGAAATCCTAGTCACCTATAAGTACGATGAGAATCAAATCATGCACTGCCATTTCAAAGATGTTGAAACTGGAGATATTGTTACAGTCACAATTGAGAAGCCGTGATACAACTCAGTGTTTCCGTGTGTTGGATGAATGCCTCGTGTCTAATAAATGAGCCTCTTGCAAAATTCTTGGATAACGGATAAATATCGCTCTGAGAGTGCTTACGGGCACATCAAGGCAGGGATAGAGGTGTTTTTGCAAGAACCTCAAATGAATGTACTGATCATGATCGTGGCCATAGGATTTCCATGATAGCAACAGCGACATGACGAGTTCAGTTTCCATGAGAAGTAGCACAAACGGGGGAAATCTATCATGAAGATTCGCGTGAGAAGGGTACATATGGACGAAGTGCATGACGCAAGGCAGATTGAAGTGAAGGGGGCTTTCCCATACCAAGCATACTACGAAACCGTTGGGTTTATTGTATCGGTATTTGATTGTACGGGGAATGATCTTCATCCTGTTCTCTCCGCCTTAGAAACGTTTCAGGAGGTGTATACAATCGCTTATGAATCCCGTATAAAAGTTGGAGATATCTCTCCGGGAGACTATGTTCATACTTGGATGCCGATTGGTCTCTTTGTTCCAGATGCAATCCTCGGGCCCCACGGGGGGATGAGAAACCTCATGTCCATTGTACGTCTCGTAAATGTACATTCCGATGTGACAGTCTTCAAAGGAGTCGTTGTGGAAGGAGAGTCTGGAGTTTATTGGGCTGGATCAACAAAATTCAGATGTTCACTGGGGAAAAATGGGTACATTGGATTAGCCCAGAAACGACATGAACTTCAGTCGGTTATTATTGAATTGGCTGCGGCCGTCGCAATTGCAGACGGAACTCTTGATTCTGATGAAATCAAAGTGGTTCAACGAAAAATTGAAAATTGGATCGAGAAGTCTGAGTCTTTTTTTGATGGACTAAATGAAGAGAAGCGTCGAAAATCTTACAAACAATTTGTAGACCATGCACTAGATAAAGCAACATCCCACCAGATTGACATCAACACTTTGCTTGAGCATCTTAGCCGTGCAGAAGATCAAAAAATCTGGTATGAAGCTATCGAATTATGTTATGATGTAATGGCAGCTGATGGAGAAGCAAATCCGGAAGAGTTGCGTATCCTGCGTAGAATGAGTAATGTCTCAGGGATAAACCCGAAAGAAATTGCGAAAATTCACGACCGGAAAATAATCAACCTGGCAATCACGCATCAAGAAGAGACACCTATAGAAGAGCTACTAGGAATTGACCCCAACTGGAATCCGTCAGAAATCAAGGATTACCTCCGAGACGAATACAGAAAATGGAACGGCCGCCTCAATACAGTTCCCCCGGGGAAAAGCCGCGAGAATGCGCAAAACATGCTTGATATCATTTCTGAGGCATACGAAAAGTATTCTTAGCTGGGAAGAAATCCACCTAGTGATATTCTAAAGCAGAGCTACTTGATATTGGGGGATTTGTGAAGATTTCTGCTGGCCCATTTCCTTCTACATCTCGCGAGTCACGCAAGACGGGATTTCTGTTTCCTCATCTCAACAGACAATACTCTTCTGCCCATGGATTATAGGGGCAATGAGGGTATATTGATGAACTACATCAATCGGATTCCACTGCTCATATAGTCGGAATGGATATCGTGGGGAATTTTTCGGGAACAAGTGTAATAGCATCAGCTTAAAAGCGAGCTTACGATACAAAATGGGTTCGCTTTTGCGTCACACCAGCAGACAAAAACCGACGGTTCAAAGTAGGAGTGTTGCCCTGAACCAGAATGGAAGGTAACGCTATGATTGAGTTCGTAGTAAATTTCAAAGAGAATCACGGTTCATCTACATGGATCTGGGGAAAGCCACTCTCCCCAAAATGTAGACTCCCTGTCCTCGGGTGCAACATTGCGAGGAAAAAATGGGGGGGGGGACTCTTCACCATTTATAGAAGGCAAAAATCGGACAATATAGGAGAGGTTGGCAGTCATAGGTACTGATCTTTCGGCGTGTTTTTCTGTGTGTGTTTTGGGGAAGATTTCTGGCTATGCCTGTGCATTTCTGCTTATTCTTTCGGGATCAAACAGGGTTCCATTTCGGAGCATGGCACATGCGACTCCGAGGAGGCGATCTCCCACGGTTCGCAGCGCGCGTCCATGGGAGTGTCCTCGTGCCCGCAGGGCCCTGTACTTGGCTTTGGAGATGGGGTCATGCTGCATGGCCACCATGGCCCAGTGGTAGATTGCATTATTGAGGCGCTTGTGCATTGCCAGTCGTCGGACGACGGTCCGGGCTTTTCCAGATCGTTTGGTAACGGGAGCCACCCCGCACAGACATCGCAAGGCCCTATAGTCCTGTTTGCTGATCAGTTCGCCGGCTTCCGAGAGCAGGGTTGCCAGGACCGTCGTTCCAATCCCGGGCATGGATCGGAGAATCGCAATGATGCTGTGTCGGTATTCGGACTCTGTGGCTGTTTCTTCGCTTCTGGATTCATCTGTGCTGGTCTCCCCTGCCACGGGGCATTCCTCTTCCGGGGCGGGCTGTGTGGCGGCATCCATCTCATCCAGGAGAGCTTCTGTTTCACGCTTTGCCTCGCGAAGCTGTTCGTTCACCACATGCAGCAGCGCACACAGGCGCCGGATATTCCGGACGGACGCATCCAGAACACCGGGAGCGACATAGACGGACGGGCTTCGTAAAATCTGCAGGACCTGCTCCGGGGTCAGTCGACGGATGCGGTGCTTTTTCATCAATGTGGCGACTGTTTTGAGCCGTACCCGCTTCGCCCGCTCTGGGGTGGGGATGAGTTTCCAGAGTTCCAGCAGCCACAGGGTGTAGAGCATTCCGCCCAGTTCCAGGAATTGGGGGAAGTACTCATGGAGTCGCTGTCGGATCTGATTGGTGAGTTTGGTTCTCTGCTCGGTCAGATCCTCTGTCATGCGGGAGCATTCGCGCAGAGCAACCTGCTTGGCAGGCAGAGGGGAGAGCATTCGGAAGCAGTGCGGGTCGGTTCGGATGGCACTGGCGAGGACGCGTGCGTCCCGGCGGTCATCCTTGGCTCCTGCGGGGGAGAACCGGTCCCGAAAGCGATCCGACTGCTTGGGATTGATGGCGCCGACCTGGAAGCCCCGATTCAGCAGCGTGTCCACCACGGCACCGTGCGGACGCTCAATGGCAACAGCAATCTGGGCCGAGATACAGCTGACGCAAGCAAGAAGCCAAGTGATCATGTCACGCAACCCTTCCCCGGAGTGGGCAAAGGCTTTCTCTCCAAGAACGGTGCCCTCGGAGTCAAGAACGCAGACCTGATGGGAGGAGTCCCCCCAGTCAATGCCTGCAAAGGCAGTGCGGTTTACTTCAGGATTCATCGTATATTTGTTCTGAAGGTGAAAAAGAATGCGGATCAGCGGTGACCGTCATCTGCCCCTATATGGGTGCTCAAGTGGCACATACTCTTCACAGGATGTCGGTCACAGCAACTCCCCGGGGTACATCTCCCCCCCGGGCATTCAAGATGCTGGGGGCTACTAGTTACTCCCGGGGAGTTAATCCGCTGTGAGAAAGTGAAACGTACGGAAGTTATGGATACCGATCCAACCGCCCCTTCCAACGCCAACAAAACAGCAGCATTCGCCGGACTCTCCTGCCCCCTGCATCCACACCTGGAAACTACCCCATTGAGTAGTTCATAAAAGATATAGGGGGCATTTTCCCGAGGCATGGATGTGGTAGTGGTGCGCCATCTAAAGTCTACTATGTACGGGAATTAACTTCCCAACTTGATTTCCCCCGCCCTCACAGCGTAATTGGGGACTCACCGATCAGGGTATACCTCTCCTGCCCTTCCCAAAAATCCCGTTGGCGGGTTCGCCACAAGAGGGAATCTACTCCTCTACTGGTATTGAATTCTACCTCATCTGCTCCTACAAGAAAGCCTGATAAGTCTGGAGCTCCAGCAAGGCTTGACGATCGTGTGGAAGAGAGACAGTTTCCTGTGAAACTGGTGCTGCACTTTTTCCGGCAGTTCCATTACCATTCCTCCCCCTTCTGCGGACGACTCTGTCTTGAACCAATTTTACCCCTTGGATTTCCTTCTAACCTTCTTGTTTGACTATCCGCAATGTTTGAAAGACTCACCCAACGAATCCGAGCTTTTTTCAGTCCTTTCAGGCCTGATGATGTAGACCCGCCACGCTCAGACAGATTCATATTCCGCCCCGAATTAGATGTCATCGAAAATGATCCAGAAATTGGAACTGAGGCTCTTAAAAAGAAGGGGGAAACAAACGGCAGGATGGATCTCCCTCCGAACAACCACGAGGGACTTGATCTCGTGGAATTAGATGTAGTCAAGGGATATGAACGTCTATTCCTAGCCGAAAAGGCGGGCTACCTAGATGGACTTGCAGAATTGGAACGGGTGTTGCAATCCTCTGATCCTAGGCTTTTTCCCTCTGATGGAAACCCACCCGTATCTGAGGGCACACAATCAAATAGTGAACAGTCCATGATAGTCCAGAACGCATGTTCAGACATGGATAACATAATCAGGGAAAATACCGGGAAAATTCTGAAGTCAAGAGACAAAGCATGTCAAGCCAAGTCAGAATACCAAGCATTCAGGAAACAAAACGGTCTCAAAAACGACATTGAGGTACGATCCAAAATATACAAAGCCCTGTGGTGGATTGTGCTATTAATATTTTTCTTGGCTGAAAGCCTAATCAACGGTCTTTTCTTTGCCATGCAAGAAGAGGGGGGCATGGGTAACATCCTGGAATGGTGGCTCCAAGCGGCCCTGATCAGTGCTGTAAACATAGGATTATTCGGTTTCTTGATTATGGTTTGCTGGAAGTATTTTTTTTCATGTTAAGAAAAATTTGAAATCTTGGGCGCGTGCCGGTCTCGTTATCTTTTGCCTCCTCGCCCTGCTATTCAATTTAGGCTCTGCTCACTACCGCGATGCCGTCCCAGTAGAATTTCCCGAATCCGAAGATCCATGCTACAAAGGGGTACAAAATCCAGATGATCCTGGCGAGACTACAGAACATCCCGGGCAGGAGGCAATATGTTTACTCGGAACCAATTTTGCGGTGTTGGCAGAATTTGAAGCGTACGGATTTTTTCTACTTGGACTTGGATTTATCCTGCTAGCCGTGATTGACTGGGGACATATATTTCCAGGTTATCCCGGATATGAGAATGCAAAACGTCAATTCCTGAAAGCACAAGAGCCTTTAAGTGAAGAATGTGAATCCGTCCGCAGAAAAATAGAGAGAGCCTACTACCTTGCCAGATCTGCATTGGAATCCTCAATTTTAGAGGATCACAGGTTCGCCTCGAAACTAGTTCGTAGCATTAATGACAAGTACAAAGATATGATATCATACACCGATGAAGTAGCGCAACGTTGCGGACATGCAATAGATTTTTACAGAACCGCCAATCTCCTTGCCCGAGAAGACATCTCAAATATTCCTTCTCATTGGAGCAGGAAGTGGGAGCGAGATTTCGACTTACCAACAACCCCTGACGATCTCGGCCTGTGTAACTCAGAATACGCCCAATCCTTGCATGATAAGGAACGACGTTACATAGAGATTAACTTGGATCCCCATTACAGGAAGGCAATCCAGGAGGTTGATAAACTTGCGGCATGTCCTGATGAGAACGTCAGTACTGATTCATAATTCTTGTCTGGGTTGATTGCACACTGTGAGTTCCTATGCCAGAACTTGGATCTGTTGACCACCCTGCCTTCTGATAGCAAACTCAAATTACTCTGTACCCATTTTTGAGAAGTATTTTCATGAATGTAAACGGGATTAGAAAGCGTCTCCTTGCCTTGGAGAATTCGCAGTTTGGCCCAGAAGGCATGAAAGAGCGGGGAGAAAGTCGTGGGAAAATTGGGGAACCAATAAAATCTCACGAAGAACTTGACAGCGTCGAAATCCAATCTGAGCAATCTTACAAGCGGTTGCATGAAGACACCGTGGCGGCGTATAGCGATGCAATTCAAGCAGAACGTACCAAGATTGATCCGAGGCTTCTAGGACAAGATCCAACGAATGCGGAAACAAACTCACCTGAAAATCATCGTGCTTCAGCGGAAGCTGAAAATCGGTTTTCCGATATTTTGGAGGGCCATCGGACTGACCTCACTGCATTTGGAGGTAAGGCAAAAGACGCGTCAGGTAATTTGAATCAATTCAGATCCAAACACCGGAATCAGTTGGAGGAACGTGCGCCGGAATATCCCGAGAACCGCAAGAAAGTGAGCATTATGATTGGGGTTATTGTCCTAGGCATCTCCACCGCAATGTGCGCTCTACTATACCCTCAAGATGATTCTTCAACATTCGTAGATATTCTTGGGGCTGTACTGCTCGTAGTTGTAATCAACTCAGTTATTGGAATCACCCTCGCTGAATCATGGCGTGCAAAGAGACACCAATTTCATGCTTTCCGTGTCGGCTCTGTATTCATTTTGATCGTCGGGGGAATAGTATCCATTCTTCTTAATCTGGGAAACGGGCATTACCGAGATGCATTGGACCCGGATTTCCCGGCACACGGACCTGATACAACCGGCATTGAGATTCCTAGACCTGATACAACCAGTAATGAAGCCTCCGCAGAAATAGTGCCTCACGACAATTGTACTCGAATTAGTACCAGCCGTAATGGAGGTACAAATGTTGAGGACCAACCCAGTAGTGAGGCACTTTGCTTACTAATCAGCAGACCCTTCAGGTTCAATGAGTTACACTCTGTCATCTACGCCATTTTAGGTGGCATTTTACTTCTGTCAATTGCTTGGCTGTGGTGGATAAACGATGACGAGTATTTTCTATACGGATCCAAAGCACGCAGGCATGCTCGACGCTTGTCTGAATGGCATAAAATCCGTGATGATGTCGTCAGATTACTCCAAGCTCAACGTGATCAGTCTATAAGGAAAATAGAGGAGTCCCACATAGACCTGATCGCAAACCGAGAAGAGTCCATCAGAAGTTGTAATGACCACTTGGCTACAATTATTAAATTGCTCCAAGAGATCAAAGAAGACTGTGAAAGCTCAATCCTTTCCTACAGAACAGCAAATATAGAGGCTAGGCCTAGGCTGATAAAATACCCACCTCACTGGGATAAAAGATGGAGTCCGTCTTGGGTTAATCTTCCCTCTGAACCACTTGCAGACTTGTGCTCTCTGGAAGAAGCCCGTAAGCTTGCCCAACACGAGGATGAGATTATAAATGCAGAGATTGCTACCGTTGAGGCGAGGTACCAAGATTATCTTCGGCAAGTGTCTAATTTCGGACCACAAACGGAACAGGAACTCATGCACCTGTCAATATCAAATGAAACCTCGGATTCCATTGATCCGTCATCTACATAAGCGACCAACACACTATACCCCTAGTATCCGATGAAATTTCAAATTCTTCCATTCGAGGGAAATCTTGTCTATGTGATACTTCTCGTTATGTCTGCCACATTGCTGACCAACTGTGGATATTCTCAGACTCCTCAAAAAGAAGAAACTGTAAGAGTATTCATAGATCCTTCAGACAAGATTAAAGGTAGGCAGAAAAACGAAGTACGTCAGGAGATTTATGCAAAATCCAATAACCTTTCCCCTGGATCAAGAATAATTCTGACAAAAATTGAAGCTCCTGATTCGTCGGACATGGACAATCGTGATGAGGTTATTCTCATCACGAGGCCAGATACCACCAAGCCTTATCCATCCATGCCTAAAGACTGCCCTACATGGACAAAAACCATCAAGGAGTGTGAAATGGAAAATGATGCAGTGGAAAAAAAGATCAAAGAATTTGAGGAACATCTGTCCGGTAGCCTTGACAGCTTGCTCAATAGTCCTGAGATGGAATATTCACCTATTGTTGAAGCCCTCCCAGAACTACCCAACGACATGTGTGATTCATCATGCCATCTATGGATTGTCTCTGACATGATACAGAATTCAACTTTCCTGTCTCTCTACAAAAAACCGATTCGGAGCTTTGATAGTCTTGAGTCTGAAATTGAGTGGGATTGGGGGTTTCCCACGGAAATGGAAGGATCGAGTGTCAGGATTTGGCGGATTAATCGTTGCCGATCATCTAAGGAGGCTGAAATACAAAAAAGCGATGAATACAAGTCTTTCTGGAATGACTATTTCACCCGAGTTACAGGCAGTAAATTGAGTGAGGATGACTGGACTCCTGTTCCGTCTGGGTGTTAGGGAGATTGCCTGTTTGTCCAGATAGAGAAGTAAATCCAATGGATCTGGAAGATTTTACAGATTGTTAGATGAACTTCCTTTTCAATGTATCAAAATAATTTTGCAAGAACCTTCCGTTGGTAAAACCTGTGGGCTACCCCTCCATGAAATTCAAGACGGAGCGAAACTCCAACTGGAGCGGGTTAACCATAAAGATCTCCTGACTGCCTTGAGAAGAATCCCTCGCGAACAAGATAGAAACTACCAGCTTATATTCCAGATAGGGCCGTGCACAACGCGTCAAGCCCTGCCCCGCTCGAACCCGTACGGATTCTGAGACTGCACCAGAAATCCAGTGCCAGCATCTGTACGGCATGAATCGGAACGGCAATCCAGAAGGACCGGCAACGCCAGACAACTGCCCCCAAGACGATCCCTCCCAGCAGGGAAAGAAATAGCTCACTGGCGGGCTTGTGTACATGTAACATGGCATACGGGACGGACTGGATAAAAATCGCATGCAGTCCAAAGGTATGTGCGGTTCCAAAGAGCATAAATCCTCTCCACAGATATTCCCATCCGATCCAGTACATCAGAAAGAGAGCATGATAGATCAGGAACACAGACCAGGAATTCACAGCTCCACGGTAGTGCGGATACTCGGACTGAAAAGCTGCCTGATCCGAAAGAACCCATGTCCCAGTGAGGACAATTGGTACATAGATCAAAAGCACCAATAATGCCGTTTTCCAGTCGCCAAGCCCCAGTCCGATCTCCGACAGCTTCTTCCGAAATCCAACCATCAAAACAAGGACCGGAATCAAAAATCCCGTAACTCCCTGCATTAGAAACCACCAGCCCCACGCCTGCAACTGGCTCCCGTACGGGGCAATCTGACTCAGAAAGAAATCCCTGCTTCCGAACTCGAAGGTGATGATCATAAGCAGTGCACACAGTGTGAGCACTACGGTCGTCTGCGTGTCCAATGACCGCAGGGAATTTACAAATTTTTTGCTCTCGGAATCAAACACCCTGCTACGAGCCACTTCCTGCGTAGCGTTCCATGAACTCCCAGATGCGCAAAAGCCGGTCAATCCGTTGCTTGGGATTCCCCGTTCGCGAGAGATCATGCCCGGCATTCGGGTAACGAACATATTCCACCGGACGATTGAGCACTTTCAGGCTTTTATACAAAACCTCGCTTTGAATTACACCGGTTCGAAGGTCACGATCTGCATGCATGATCAGAAGTGGTGTCTGAATCTGATCCACAAATGTAATTGGGGAGTTCGCCCGCAGAAGATCACCTGCCTCCCAAGGGTATCCGCCAAAATGATTCGGAACCAAACGCCAGGCATTTCCCTCTCCAAAGAAGGTCGTCAAATCATAGACTCCACGCTGGGCAACCGCTGCCTTGAATCGGGAATCCTGGGATACAATCCATGCGGTGAGGTAACCTGCATACGATCCGCCAGTCACAACCTGACGATCAGCATTCACCC
Organism: Rhodothermales bacterium; assembly: GCA_965203305.1. Lineage (GTDB taxonomy): Bacteria > Bacteroidota > Rhodothermia > Rhodothermales > Bin80 > Bin80. The sequence continues at coordinate 2,783,767 of OZ241874.1, forward strand.
ACCGGGTTCTTCTCGTTACCTCTGATGCCACAGCCAGCACATCTTCGGCTGGTCCTGTTCCCCAGTCCTGATAATTCCCCCGACGAAATTCATGCCCGTACCCGCCGGATCCCCGGGGATTGGAATAAACGATCCCGTATCCCTTTGCCGTCAGGAACTGAAATTCATGCCACATGGTGGCTTCCCCGGGCCCCCACATGGATGCAGGCCCGCCATGAATGGCAACCAGAAGCGGGTAGGTCTGCCCTCTGGACTGAAATGTTGGCGGCATGATCCAGTACTGCACATCACCCGCATCTCTTCTCAAGCGATGGACGGATGGAAAGCTGAGTGCCTTGTCCTTGAGCCATTTCGAATTGTGCTCCGTCGCTGCTATGGGGGACTCAAAATTCATCGGAGACCTGTATAGCTCGGAAGGGTTGAGGACTTGAGTCATGACCATATACGCCATGGCAGTTGTGATGTCATAGCTCCCGACTCCACGGTCATTCGGCGTAAGCTGTGTTACAGGAAGCCCCCGATGCAAGAGCTCTCCACGGAAAAAGAAAGATCTTGCACTCTGCACCAGACTGTCTGCCAAGAGCGAGTCTGGAACCGGTGCCGGTGTTGGAAGTGCAGGTCGTCCCTCGTTTATGGATACCCGATACAGCGGTACTCCTCCTTCAGATGGGGCAGTAAAATAGACAAACCAGTTATCTTTTGACCACCTGACATTTCGGATACTTCGGTCAAAGTCAAGTGTCAGCATCTCTGGAGGACTCAACCCGTTGACTGGAAAGTATCCAAGCTCTGTCTGCGCATATCCTGGATCGCTCAGACTGCTCGCCTGAAATGTTACATACAGGCCATTGGGAGAGACCACAGGAGAAGTCAGTCGGTATCCTCCGATATCAAGGAGCAAGCGTCTTCGCGAAGATTCTACATCAACCAGAAACAAATCCCGATCCAGCTCCCGGTCAGGATGACCCGCAGTTTCAGGATAACCGCTAACAACAATCTGGCGGCTGTCCAAAAGCCAGGTTGCTCCATAAAAACCATAATGCCCGGAAGTGACCATCCTGGCCGCAGGTTCCTCCGACACTGCATCAATGAGGAAATAGTGCTTGGAGAGATATTCCGGGGTCAGATCCAACTCCCCCTGAAAATTCAGTCTGGTCATCACTCGCGGATTCGCCTCTCTGCGATTCTGATCCAGCCAGGCTCGGACATGATCCAATTCTCCATCTGGATCAGCTTCTGCTGTATGGTCTTCCCAGGACAGTCTTGAGGGACGTTCCTCTGACCACTCTGGATTTGACTCGGTGAATTTGTTCACCTCTTCTCTCGCAAGCGTGGTGGCAAAAAGGATATACTGCCCATTCGGAGACCATTGCGGTTCGCTGATTTCATGTTCAAACGAGAACACCAGTCTGGCTTCCCCTCCGTAGATGGAGATTTCGAAGAGCTGGGACTTTCCCTCTAACGTACGCAAGAATGCGATTCGTTCGCTGTCGGGATGCCAAACCGGAGAACTTGCCCCTCCATAGGTCATCTGTCGGGGCGGTTCTGACCGATCCGCAGTGATCATCCAAAGCTCGGAACGATAGGTATAGTCGTCCTCCCCGTCCGGCATGACGGAACGAACGGTATAGGCAATGTATCGTCCATTAGGAGCGGCAGTGACACTGCCTAACTGCTGAATCTTGAGGATGTCAGTGGCTTCAATGGGGGTTCTTTCTACTTGAGCAGTGACACTGCCAGTCGTCCAGAAACAGAGTCCAATGAATAAAATGCGCATGTACACCATATTGAAATTTTTGGAAAGCATACAGGAAACTGTAGGAAGAATGCCCCGCAAGGAGAACACGGAATCTCCGCAGGGGCTGGGAAGTCGGCAGTGAGTGGAGAAATTTTACTGCGCACTCTCTCTAAGAGTGCCCGATGAAAGACCGTTTCAAATCGAAAAGGATGCCCAGTGCCTCTACTGGCAGAAATGAAAACGTCCCGAAATCATTCCTGCCATGCCAATTCCATACATGTCTGGTACCCATAACACAGGGACAGACCCCGCACTTCTACACAGGAGGGTTTATTCGGGTTTCTGTGGGGGATTGCATAATTTCCCGTATTAGTGTCTGTCATCTTCGCAGAGGAAACTGTTTCCGGTTTCCGAATCACACACCTGAACCACCTGAGATGGAACCCGAATATGAGAGAAATCTGGAGGCAGGACGGATGGCAGAGAAGTATTGCTCTGGAAGTGCTTAAGGGCAACATTGGGCAAGGTATGCAGATGTTTTTACCAAGAGCCTCCCAAAATTACTGTGTCTCCGTTTGATGTGGCAGGTTCCAGAACCACAGAGCCGAGAGGATGCCGGAGCAACAATTTATGAAGCACACGAGTCTGTCATACAGATAGTGCTTGGAGATTACAGGACAACAAAAAGCCATGCAGATCGAAATCAACGATTTTCGTTCCATTGGGGGTGGCATGAGCAGGCATGTATCCGTCTGCTGGAATCTGTAATATCCACTCTCCTGGCTTTCCACAGTTTCCTGTATAACTCCCAAATTTTCATGCTCACGAGATGTATACCGAATCTAGAAAGTAGACTTGGGCAAGTGCATCGTAACCAGCATATGAGGAACATCCACGACTTCGGCAATGTGCAGATCTGCCGCAAGGGAAGCAAGCACATAGGCTTCCGTCCGATCCAATCCGTGCTCGTGACGGATATGGTCTATCATGTATCTCGTTGCCTTTTTTGCGGCTTCATCAATGGTGGTTCCAAACCCGGTTACTGCGTAGTATGCATCCGTTTCATACTGGGGCTCCTTGAGATGAGGCTTGTTCTTTACAATATTGAGTTCATAGACGATCCGCATTGGTGCTTCAATGGCGGTTCCGCACACCTCCCCCAATCCCTGTGCAGCATGCGCATCACCAATCGAAAATAACGCCCCCTCTACCAGAACCGGGAAATATACCGTAGTTCCCTCCACCATGTGAGGATCATCCATATTCCCTCCATTTGCGCGAGGCGGAATTGTAGACAGGAGTGAGTCTGTTGCTGGAGCAACCCCCATGACCCCCGGAAACGGTTCCAATGCTATGTTTGCCCCGCTGGGCAATACAACATGCGTCTGTCCTTCCGCAAATGTGAATGTATACAGTGCCGGATCCGGAAATTCTTCTGCCAGAAACCCGAATCCGGGAACGACCGCACTCCACCCATAGGCACCGAGCTCAATCTCGTGAAGCGTCACAGCGAGTACATCCCCAACCTGCGCACCTTCCACATACACAGGCCCCGTCAATGGATGAATGGGATCAAAATCAAGTGTCACAAGATCTGTTACGGTGGAAGAAGATGTCAGCTGTCCATCTGAAGCCTCCCTTGTATAGGCCTCTATGACCGAACCCGAGGGTACAGTAAGTACAGGGGGGATGGACTGGCTGAACCTGTTATGCGTGTGTTCCGCTGTCAGAGTGTAGTCTGGAGTTATTTCAGGGAAGTCCAGTTGCGTGCTTTGGCATGCACAGAACAGAACAAGGAGTAACATGGGGATGGATCTGGTCATCAAACAATTGGAAGGTCACCACGGAAAAATAGCGATTTTGATCACGACGATTCTTACTTGACAGGTTCTCGCAAAAATATCCCTATACCTGATATTTCTCCGTTGAGCACGATTTTTTGCAAGGTGCTCTATCTTCAAAATCAGATGTCTTTCCCGTTGTGTTCATTGTATGTCTCGAGAGATGAAGGAAACATGCAATCCAGAGCGGAAGGCGGGAGCGGGGATGTTCATTCCTGTCGTCTGCGGCCGAAGGGAGTTGGTGCCCAGATGTGGTCAGATCGCATATCGGAGAAGTGGATTTACCCCATGCAGATGGATCTGGGAATAGGACGGTGGCAGGCCCGGCACAGGAAAAATCAAACTGATTCGGGAACATTTTCATTTGATGATCTGTTTAGCCTCATGTCAACCACGGGAAATTTCCTCCATATCCGAGGAGAAGAAAAGAATCTGTAGGTTCCCAGACAGGGGCGGAAAAAGCAGTTGGCGGAGGAAATACGGAAAAGACGGTAGTTGGCATGCGATTTTGTTCTAGCGAGCTGAATCAGATTAACCGCATAGTTGCGAAGGACACGAAGCAACCTGATCAGCGAAAGCATCAAGGTGGACAAAGTCCCAGAGGGAAGGAGCAGACTGCCGACGCAGGAAATGGAAAAGTGAGTACATGAATCTGGACAAGATCAGAGAACAGGCATCAGAGATAATGCAAAAAACGGAAAAGCATTCTTCATGGACGGATCCTCTAGATCGGGGACCTGCGAAGTATTTTCATGGACGCAAGGAAGAACTCAGGAAATTTCAGGAAAGAATGGAGGGCGCGATACAGGGACAGGGAGGAACGATCTTCCTAGTGCAGGCCCCTCCAGGTGCGGGAAAAACCGCTTTGGTGGAAGAGTGCAAAAAACTGGCCGACAAGGACAGGTGGCAGACCCTGAAGGTCTCGGAGATTGCCTTATGGAATTCAAACGAGTTGAGGAAACTTCTGGGACGAAAACCGGATGAAAGAATTACGGGAAGGGAACAAAAAGCGGGACTTGAATCGCATCTTGTGGGAACGACAGGGCGGACGATTACCGTGGACAGTTCTCCCTCCACACCACTGGACATGCTCCGGGAAGGGGAGTCTCCCCTGTTGCTCATTCTGGATGAAGCACAAGACATGGCAGATGCTCTGGACTTGCCTGTGCAGGACAGGCAAAACGTAAAGAGGCTACTCAAGGAAATCCATAACGGGGATGTGGGCAGACCACTCATCCTCCTTGCGGCAGGACTGGGGATGACATCCAGAGTATTCAAGTCGCTGGGAGCATCCAGGATAGACGGACGGTCGCTGGTAGAGCTGGGGAGGCTGGATTCCGGGGCGGAACGGGCGGTACTAGAGGACTGGTTTCACAAGGATTTTCACATACAGGAAGGGGCGGAGGAATGGATCAAGGGGATACTGGAAGAGACGTATGGGTGGCCTCACCATATCATATCCTATGTGAGAGCCTGCATAGTTTATATGAAAGAGCACGGTCGCACCCTGACGGAAACAGGGAGATTGTCCATGATGGAAACAGGAAGAGAACTGCGTGCCTCCTACTATGAGCAGAGATCCGCAGGGCTGGAAGAAGAGGCCCGCATGGTGTTTGCAAGTCTCGTGAAGGGGCAACCCCGAGGGCGATCAATGAAGAAAAAAGAGATCACGAGTGCCCTGCAAAAAGAGTACACAGACGGGCAGGCAAAGGAAGTATTTGACATCGCACTTGGCAACGGGGTGCTGTACGAGCACGGAGGAGTCTACACGATTCCCGTTCCGAGCATGGAAGACTGGCTTGTGAAACACTATGGGTGAAGGAGCGATACTTCGGATGTGGACATAGAGTGCAAATAGACAACAAAAGGACAAAGAACAACAGGAAAATTTTTGCCAGAAAAATGGACAGACCAGTTTGCCCAGGAAGATCAGAAGCGAACCGTCGTTGGCTTGGGATTTCACCAGAACGAATTGGACCAGATTGACCGCATAGCCTCTACGGACATGCACGAGAAACAGAGAAGGCGATAAGAAATTCGAAAAATTGTGACACTTTCACCACAGCAATCTCAGCATACATACACCACGAAGTTCTTGCGAAAGTATCTCTATGCGGTGCAGACTGATGTGCCTGTAAGTAGTGTCTGTCCGAAAATTCAGAGCAATTCCGATTGCGAGGAATTTCGGGGGGGGGCACTTTGCCCACATCATCCATGTATAGGGCGATTCAGGTGTTCGGTAAATATGGGAAAATCAAGGGAATTTTGCGAGATTCTCTTTATGCTTCCCTCATATCTTCTTTCAAGCAAGCATGATCTGTATACACTTTGATCGGGACAGGAGGATCGGCTCATCGTGACATGTAGCAAAATGCAAGAATTGTCGGCACCAGTGAACCTGATCGTATTCTGTCGGTTTGGCGGGAATGTGCACTCACAATCAAATTACTAATCAACATGGCCCTAGATCCTTTGTACCTCGCTTTTGGTGATACCGAATATGAATTGGCTGTAACGAGAAAAATGCTATCCCGTGTTCCTGACACCCATTTTGACTGGAAGCCACATGAAAAGTCGTGGACCATGGGCGAGCTGGCATCCCATATTGTTGATCTTCTCTGGTGGCAAGTGGTTACCCTGGAGCAGGATGGCATTGACATGGCCCAGCCGTCGCCAAAAACACAAGCAACCTCGCAGAAAGAACTCATGGCCGCGTTCGACGCAAACGAAATAAAATTGCGCACGACCTTGGAATCCGTGACTGTTGATACACTCGCCGAGCCTTGGACACTACACTATGGGGAGCAAGTGTATTTTACCGAACCCAAGGCAACGGTACTTCGTCGCTTCGGAATCAGCCATACGGTTCACCATAGAGCTCAACTGTCCATCTACTTGCGGATGAATGATATTCCACTCCCGCCAAGTTACGGTCCGAGTGCGGACGAACAATAGTTTTTTATCCGGCTGCAGGATAAGGCTCCCTGAGATACTTGCGAGCATTGGCGTGGCTTGATCCCCAGCGTTTCATGCCAAGGACCTCTTTATACTTGGCGACCGCTCGCTCGCGCTCCCCCATCATGTCATAGGCGATTCCCTGATGAAGTTGTCCCGCCACCTTGAAGTAGCTGTCCGTATTCAGACGCGCGGTCAGTGCCTCCAGGGACAACAGGTAGGACAAGGCAGCCGAGGCTTCCCGCTTCACGATGCGAGACCGTGCCAGGAAGTACAAAGCCTGCTCCGCCATGGAGTGAGTATATCCGGTTTCCTGTGCCTTGTACCGTTTCAGGACCTCTGTGAAAACCGTATCGGAAGCCTGCCATTGATGCCATCCTGCATAGATTCTTCCTTCCAGGGTATGAAAAAAGGAGTTGCCTGGATATCTGTCACGAAGCCATGAAATCTGCCGTACCGACTCCTGAAAATTTCTCTCGTACATGTAGTTGATCTGCACCAGGAAGTACATGGCCTCCGTCTGCATGTAGTATCCGTCTCTGGCGGTTCGACGGAGTTCCTGCAACCCGCCTGCGCGGTTCCCCTTTGGAAGAAATGCCGTGACTGGACGCAAATACGGATACCGTTCCGGGATCAGTGCTGCATAATACTGATACAGCCCGCGCCCCAGTGCAAAATCATGATTGGCTGAATCTGCATCAGCCACTGCCAGTACATAGTCCATTGCCCGTTTTCCATCTGCTGCCGCCCGAATCCAGTCGCGACGATTGGATCGCAAACGCCCACGGAATCCGAGCGCAATTCCCTTGAAAAACATTGCATCAAAATCGTTCTGGTCTTCCCGCAACCGCCTGTCACTGCGCTCAATCACCTCTCCCATGGCCGCATAAAATGCCTCATCATGTACTGTATCTGTCAAATCCGGCAGAATCGTCCACCACAGAGTAAGTGCTTCCAGGAATGGACCTATGGGATGATCGGAATACTGCTCCGAGATCACCTGAAAATGCGAGTCTGCTTCCGCAAACCGGAGATCATACAATGCCTCCAGCCCGGCTTTGGCAGAGATTCGAACCCCTGGATTGTACAGGATGCCGGATTGTGCCTCTGCGGGACAAGCAATCAGGGAAGCTCCGAGAAGTACAGCAAGGCACATGCGGCCCATTGCGTACCTCCTATCGTCCCCAGCGTCTTAAGCTGCCATACGTGAGTGAAAGAATCAGCACCTTGGCCGCATCAAATCCGACAAACCGAAGCCATCCAACCTCAATCGTATACCACCAGCTTTCGTGCTCTGCAGCAAAATGCAGCCAGAGTACCCCGCATGTGAAAAGGACGACAGATCCTGCGGCCACAGCAATCACGCCGCCAAACAGATCCGTTTTGCGCCTTCCCAGTAATCCAGTCACATAAGCCGATAACGGCATCCCAAACAGGTACCCTGCACTGACTGCTGTTGTCAGGTACATCAGTCCATGTCCACTTCCAGCATAGACTGGCAAAAACATCCCCAGAAGCAGATACAACAGCATGGACAAGAAACCATTTCGTGCTCCCAGTACGAGGCCACTCCCGTATACAAAAAGGGTCTGGAGTGTAATGGGGATTTCCCAGAGATAGATGCGTACCTGGGCACCAAATGCTGTTGCAACCGCAAAGAAGCCGATTGCAAGAACTTGAATAAGTACTGATGCCCTTTCGGGGGTCAGGGCATCAATCCAGTGGATTCGGGCCGATTGTACGGTCATGGCATGTGAAGAAGACTGCAGACTACCCAAGTTACCAGATAAGAGGGACAGATGTTCCTGCACATATACATCACGACATGTGAATTTGTAGAATTGAACAAGCAAGAAACCGATTCTTGTCTGCTGACTTTTTTCTGTTCCATTGCCCACCCTCCCCCTCTTTCCTCCGCTCGCCTTCCGGCCATGTAAACATGGACGCGATCAGGGCGGCATATGCTTCATCCTCATGGTACAGGATTCCGTCCGCCAGTACAATAAGGAAACGATTCCGTGCCCCTCTTGCCATACTCATCCGTCAGTTTTTGGTGGACTTGCCCTCTTGTGACCCGCCGTCTGAACGGGCATGCCGGAGGAGGTCTGCGAAGTTGTCCTGTTCCCGCATACTCAGTCTGGCTACCCTCTGCCTGTGGCAGGCATTCTTTATGCCCCACCCCCGCCTCTACCCCTCATCTGTCATTTCGTTCCGATCCAGCCTTAGCTGTGGGATGGTGCCAATGTCAGTTGTCCCGCAGAGTTATGGGACAAAAGAGTTTGTCACTCCAATTTTATCGTTTCAGCCGTGTATTCAGCAATGCCTCTTATCATGTGTCCAATAGCGATGTAATGACCCCCTCAAAGAATCTTTTCCCAAAATCTTCAATACTGCTAAAAAGGGCTCGCCTGTGCTTCGGTCGAATGATAAAGCGTTCCTTCTTGATGGCATAACCAATTTCAACAATATCCATTGTGTTGTTCGGCCCCATGTTTTCAAGTCGCTCATAGTAGTATGAACCCAATGGCTCTTCACATGCAATATGGAGCGTGACCTGACACTGTCGTCCTAGCATCTGCCGGCTTGCTTTGCCGAAAAAGAACAGATACCTGGCGGCAGTCTTGTCCCTCTGCCAAAAATCAATGCGCAGAAACCAAGTCCGCTTGGCTGATTCTCCTGCACGTAATGCATCGTACTTCTCAAACCCAAGATTTCCAAAATCTTTAAAAAATAACTTGGCAACATGACCTGTCTTCTCATTGAGACTATCAACCATATCACATAGAGAACTCTTCAAAAGTTCCATGGCATTCTTCCATACCTCATATTCGTTCTCAGCCCTCAAACGTTCAGATTTAGAATATTTTTCCGCAAGAGTTCTTGTCCATTCCTCGCGAATTTCCATCTCTTTGGCCGCTGCCTCGTACTCTTCAAGGCTTTCTGAAATACATTCCGTAAGAAGCACAATGAATGGTGTCAAATCAGATGACTGTGACTGCTCAAGTGCATCATAATAACGAATCCGGTCTTCCTTGGAAATGATAGCAATCGGGAAGCCGTAACGCATCAGTAACAGGTTAAGAAGAAGGCGTGATACACGGCCATTCCCGTCAATGAAGGGATGAATCGTAACGAACCATGTGTGAGCAACCGCAGCAGCCAGCATACCTGATACACCTGCAAAACTCTCCTCTTCAGGCATACTGGCCGTGGCCAGCCAAAGACCAAATTCTGCCATTTCTGCTGAAATAGACTCAGGACCCGGTGGGCTGTATTCGGAGCCACTAATTTGTACGGAGACTGACCGATATTTGCCAGCCTCTTCAGAAATTCCACTCAGTACAAGCGCATGAATTTGGCGGATATCGATCTCTGAGACTGGGGTATTCGCACTCCCAGCAATTTCCTCAAAGAAGTCTAACGCATCAGACAGATTACGCGCTTCCGCCTGATCTTTAAGCGGAACACCTGTGATGGTGAGTCCAGATTCCACCACTTCTCTAGTTTCTCCGAGATTAAGCTTGTTCCCCTCTATGGCGTTGGAATGATAAATACTCTTGATCCGAAAGTACTTGCGAATCCGGTGAAGAACACCAGGAGAAAATTTCCCCCGCACTCGCATATTTTTTACACGTTTGGCAAGTTCTTCGAAGCTTTCGTGGCGAGCATCATCATAGGAATACGGAGTATCCTTTATATCAACATGCATTTAACACCGACAGAAATGAGGAAGAGAGACTTCGAGAATCAGAAGATTCTGTCGCTCACGATACATTCAGGACAACTATGAATGGTCAGACCTTTGCTTTATTTCCCAAATTATCGGGAGCTGCACATGCCAATTATGCTGTCCCTCCGTGCAGAAGATGATTCCGATCACCATAGCCAACATGATGTTGTTCTTCGCAAGTTTGGAATAGAATCATGAGGTTCTGAGAATCACGCAGCACATTAATCTTCGCCCCCAACCGAGCACCTGTGTTTGCAATTGCCATGTTCTTTAGCACAGGTTAAAAGTTGAGCACTGATACACTCTACGCCGAAGTGGTGCCATAAAAATGATCTGATTTCAGGTTGCTTTCTGCGGTACCTGCGGAATACCTCTGCTTGCTTCCATACAGGTATACTGTAGTGCTGTCATGGCATCAGGCGCCGCTTGCGTTTCGGACGGATTTCAAGTGCGCGTACCCCGTCAGGATGGAACTCACATAACACGGACTGAATCTTGTTCAGTATGCTCTCTGCTCCTAACGATCCTGTATGCACAAAAATGGCCTCATCGGAGGGATCTGTTGCAATCCAGGTGGTGTACCGCAGGACGCTGTCCAGAGAGTTGTCTATGTGGAGAGAGCTCGTCCTGTATGCCCTGCGCCCCGCACCAATCTCCCGAAGGTATCCTCCATCATATAACTTGACAACGACTTTTACGGGGAGATACCACCATGTGTGAACCGAAAACTGTTCTTTCCCCAGTCTGAACTCAAATTTTTGTACGTCCAGTCTTGAGGCACTCCCGCCCTTCTTGGCGGGCGAGCGGTACGCATCCGCATTAAAGTCGGATATCACTATCCATCCGGTCTCAGCAGGCAAAGTTCTTTTCTTCATCAAGTTTCCCGTTCTTGTTCAAGAGCTTCATAATTGAGCATGTTTTCCAAGTACTCAATCCGTTTGGAGCACTCATCTGCCCTTCGGTCCCATACACTTGCATGGAACAGCCTCCTGTGAAACTCCGCAAAGTCCAAATGCTCTGCCAGGATATGCTCTCTTGCGTACTCCGCCAGCAGTCTGTTTCCGTCTGCCAACCGCTGGTACTCGTCCGGCAAGGTGCGTAGCCAAAAGACAACATCTGCACAGAGTAACTCCTGTGCTTCATCTGGTCGGTCCCAGTCACTCGTACAATTTTCAGGAAAGTCAACGAATTCCCTATGCCTCCTCAAGTCCATGATTTTAGCTTGCGACTTATACAGTTTCTGTCTGGAAAGCCAGAATATACGGATTTACGCAGGGATTTTATTCTGCTGTCATCCCCTGCCCTCTCCCTGACTGCTTGGGAATTGCTTCTGCCAGCATTCTCACTTTCTGGTGTAGCGTGTTGCCTGTGAACCAGTTCGGATCATCCTCCATCAAGACAGTCGGATTTCTGGGCAGAACAAGCGTCCCGTTATAGTCTGTCGCAATGGAGTGAGGCAAACAGAATCTCCAGCCATCATACGCACACTTGAACAAATCCATGCCATTGTCCACATCGCAATGCTCTCGTAGCCAGCCAAGGGCATCCTGGTCGTCTAACAGATGGATGCCCCATTCAAGTGTTTTAGAACGGAATAATGCGTTTGAGATATTACACATAAGAGGTTCTTGCAAAAAATGGTACAGGAATCAACGAAAATCACGATGCCAAAATGCCACCAAACGCAGGATGGCGGAGTCTGCAGATTGTATCTCCAGAATGACCAGACAATCAGATGGAGACATGTGCAAACCTGTGACAGAATGATCATGCGCCTCAGAATAGCCACAAAATACCGAATAGAATAAGGGATGTAGGGATTGGTACCAATGATTCCCCTATTACTGTCTTATCTTATTGTGAAATCATCCACTCGCTTACTATCATGCTGCGCACTGTCTGCACTCTCGTATGGATTGCTTCCTGTCTTGTCCCAATCAGCCATGCACAGGAATGGAAACCTCTTGTGGAGGGAGATGAACTCTCGCAATGGAGAACACTGGGCGGAAATGCTACCTTCACCGCCTCCGGTGGGGAGATCACAGGAACCACAGTCGCAAATACGCCAAACACATTCCTGGCTACACAGAAACCCTATGACGATTTTGCACTCCGTGTTGAACTGTGGGTAGATCCAGACATCAACTCGGGGATTCAGATCCGGAGTGAATCCAGAGAAGACTACCTGAATGGCCTCGTGCATGGATACCAGGTAGAGATTGATCCAAGTGCCAGAGCCTGGAGTGGCGGAATTTATGATGAGGGGCGAAGAGGCTGGCTATACCCCCTGTCCGTGAATGAAGACTGCCGCACAGCCTTCAATCCCCTGGGATGGAACCACTACTATGTGGAGGCCATCGGACATTCACTCCGAACATGGGTGAATGATGTTCCCTGTGCAGCACTGTATGATGACATGACTTCCTCCGGTTTTATTGCACTGCAGGTACATAGCGTACCTGATTCCAGTCTGGCTGGACGAAATGTGCGCTGGCGCAACATCCGAATTATGGAAGAGGGAGTAAAACCACGCCCGTGGACAAGCAATTATGTTGTCAACCTCGTGCCCAATTCGCTCAGTGAACAGGAAATAAACCAGGGATTCACTCTTCTCTTTGATGGAAATTCAACAGAGGGCTGGCGGGGGGCAGGCAGGGAAACCTTCCCTGAGAAAGGCTGGAAGATCGTGGATAGAATCCTGATGGTGGAATCCTCTGGAGGAGCGGAAGCTGCCTACGGAGGAGATATTGTCACTGTGGATGAATACTCCACCTTTGAATTCAGTCTGGATTTCAAGCTCACCGAAGGGGCAAACAGCGGGATCAAATACTTCATCACGGAATCTTATGGCAGCGATGCCTCTGCTATCGGCCTTGAGTATCAGCTTCTTGATGATGATGAGCATCCTGATGCTGATCAGGGAGCGGCTGGGAACCGAACCCTGGGATCACTCTATGACCTGATCCCTGCAGACAAGGGAAAAACCGTCAACAAACCCGGCCAGTGGAACCGGGCCCGTATTGTTGTAAGCGGTACTCGCATAGACGAGAGAGTGACAGGGAGCACTATGAAGCGGTCGGAATTTGCAGGCGCTCATGTAGAACACTGGCTCAATGATCGCAAAGTACTGAAATACAACCGGGGGACTCCCGTATTTGATGCACTGGTAGCCCGAAGCAAATATGTTGTATGGGACGGGTTTGGACATTGGCCTCAGGGACATATCCTTCTGCAGGACCATGGGGACGAGGTGCATTTTCGCAGCATCAAAATTCGAAGAATTGACTAGCAACCCCGGTATGTGCCTGCGTTTTGTAGAGCCATCTCAACTCCTGTCAGGGAATGCAAAATCCAGACAGTTCCTGAAAGCTGTTATGGTCCAACCCTGGATCCTCTCATAATGAGGGAGAAACATCTTCGCTGGGGTATTCTGTCCTGTGCCCGCATTGCACGGCAGAAAGTGATTTCTGCCATCCAGAACAGTCAGTTCGGGTCTGCAGTCGCGATTGCCTCTCGCAATTGCAATACGGCTTGTCAGGTTGCACAGGAACATGAAATCCCCGCCGTCTGCCTCACCTATGACGATCTCATCCACTTGGAAACCATTGATGCCGTTTACATCCCTCTGCCAAATCACTTGCATGTAGAATGGGCATGCAAAGCGATCAAAGCAGGCAAACATGTGTTGTGCGAAAAACCTCTGGGACTCAATGAATCCGATGTGCTGCGCCTCCAGAGTGTGTCTGAACAGCATCCCCGACACCTTGTCGCAGAGGCATTTATGTACCGGCATCACCCCCAATGGATCCATGTACACAAATTCGTTCACTCCGGGGAGATTGGTAAACTCCGGAGTATCCATACACACTTCTCCTACAGTAACCTGGATGCAGGTAACATTCGAAATAAACCAGAGTTTGGAGGCGGTGCACTCATGGATATTGGGTGCTACGGGATTTCAGTTGCTCGCTGGCTCTATGGGGCAGAGCCAACGCGAGTATGTGCTCGGATGGAGCGTCACCCGGAATTCAGGACGGACACCTCTGCAAGTATTCTGCTGGATTTTCCGCGAGGCAGCGCAACGATCACCTGCGGGACGCAGATGCAACGATCCCAGTCTGTTATGATTACCGGAAGCTCCGGCCGCATTGTCCTGTACTCTCCATTCGTTGTCTTGCCGGGCGAGAGTGCCTCTCTGGAGCTAGAAAAAGGTACGGATATCGTCATCCATAAAATTGCACCGGCAAACCAGTTCTCGGAGCAGTTTGATACATTTGCCTCCGCTGTATGTGGAGAGGCATGTTTCTCTACTCCTGTTGCTGACTCTCTGCGTAACATGCGTGTCATTGACGCGTGCTTTCGGAGTACCGAGGAGAGGGCATGGATCACATGCTGATCCGTAAAAATCTGTTTCCCGATCAGCCCGTCCGGGATCTGCTTATGATGAACTCACGGTATCTCTGGACATAAACCATCGCTTCACTCCGATTCCTCAGTTCTGAGTTATCTATCTTGGAATCCTGTCAAATCTACCACACAAGATACTTTGAACACGAGGTTTGGGACCAGTGCCTTGCATGTGGACAAGAAGGAAGTTATCCTACCTGCCCCCTGTCTTGTACACCTTGGGTAACAAGAAGTAAAATAACACGGTAAATATGAAAATGGAGTAGTACGGCAACCTGTCGTACAAAAACCACCCCAACGCACCCCAGAGCATTATGCCCAAAAGGAAACACAAGAAAAGTCTACTCATCTGCGACTCAAGTTGAAGTCATGCGCACATGTTTCGAACCCATGCGCATATGAAAAGTTCTCGTCTTATTACAGTTTTTCAGCCTCTCCCACGCCCAGCTATCCCTCAAGGGCATCACGCAAAATAACAAACCTGGTGGAGTCATAGGTAGCTTTAAGAATATCAAGAGTCAAGCTACGAAATGTGATCTTGACAGATTTTCCCAGATCGTACTGCATATCCAAAGTAAAACTGGATCGTATAGTCCTCCCTTCGAATTCGTGGTAGGTTAGATGAATGAAGGAGCTATATCGCCCCTGTATACAAGTTGCTCTCCACACTAAATTTATGGAAGATCCAATTAAGTCAACAACCATGTCTGCCCACGAATATGAGATCAGCGTTGTCCTGAAACCTCATGGAATAAGTACAAAGCATCAACACATGCCCTGCTGTGTACAATAGAACCAACTGACCTTGATGCAATGCTTACAACTGCAACAGCAAAACGCCAAACAACTGACGAACAGACCGGAAGTAAGTCTCTTGAGCTCGAAGTGAATAACTTCGGACCAATTGTTCGGGCAAAGATTGATTTGCGCCCTCTGACAGTTTTCATAGGTCCCAGCAATACAGGAAAATCCTATCTGGCAATCCTGATCTATGCGTTGCATCGTTTCTTCAGGAACAGTATATACTCCACGGGAAGGCGTTTTCGTCGAGGATTCCGGCTTCCACTGGATCGGGAGGAAATTGAGAATATCTCAGATAGTGATGTTGATGAACTCTTCCGAGCAATCCATTCTATCTCGGAAGTTTCGCCTGATAAAAACAGCATAATCTTACCTCCTCTGATCGCAGACAAGCTCCGATCTGGATTTGACAAGCAGGCAGATATTCTATCCCGAGAAATTGCCAGATGCTTCGGAGTTGATGAAGTTGATATGCTGGTTCGCATGGGGAAAGCGAGTGAATCTCGCATCATAATAAGGCAATCCATTGATGGTTCTCCAAACCCTGAAGGTCATGTGATTTCACTCAGTCAGAATCCTGCGTTTGAGACAGTGATCCCTGAGAAGATGGCAATTCCGACTGAATCTGCATCCGGGAACAGAAGATGGCAAAGAGTACTGGATCTCATTCGATATTCTAAACGCACAGACAGAGATATGTCCTATCACAAGATGGATATCCATGACATTCTCTCTACACTCACAAATACTCTGCTACCATCGCTATTCGGGCCTCTGCACTTGCCTGCCTATTACTTGCCTGCCGACCGGACAGGTATCATGCATGCGCATAATGTTGTAGTCAATGCCTTGATTGCGCGTGCATCAGTGGCAGGGATTCGCCCCGCCGCCAATACTCCAATGCTCTCCGGGGTATTGGCAGACTTCCTTGAACAGCTGATTGAGACTGCTCTGATTAGTAATTCCCGTCGAAAAGGCACACGATTACTGCATATGGTCAGCAGCATTGAGGAAAAAATTCTTGGAGGCTCCGTTCATGTCAGGCGATCCGGTCCGATCAATTATCCTCACTTTACCTATCAACCTCGCGGCTGGAAGAGAGAGCTTGCACTGGCAAATGCGTCGTCCATGGTTTCGGAAATTGCACCCATAGTATTATATCTCCGTGATGTGGTTCAATCTGGAGATATTCTGATGGTAGAGGAACCGGAAGCACACCTGCACCCAGCAATGCAAGTCGAATTTATACGAGAACTTGCCAGAATTGTCAAGTCCGGCGTTCGGGTGATCATCATCACACACAGCGAGTTTTTACTGGAGGAACTCTCCAACATCGTGTGTCGATCACAAATTCCCAAAGAAGAACGCAAAGACAGTGGGAATGACGATGCGTCTCTAAACCCCGAACAAGTGGGGGTATGGCGGTTCAAGCCAAAAAATCAACCCAAGAAGGGTACTTTCGTAGAAGAGGCCCTTCCAGACGAGTCCGCCTTGTATCCCTCTGGCTTTGACACGGTTTCGTACAGTATCTATAACGACTGGACCGACATTGAACGCCGTAGCAGAAACGGTTCGCAATGACTTTATTGGAAAATATTAACTCAGACTGTCTTGAGGAATATGGATTAGAGAAGGAAGGCTGTAGTGTCAATATGGATGGCGCACCTTCCCCTAGAATAGTCATTGATCTTGACGAGTATGATCTGCCTTCAGATGAACCTCGTTGCGACTATCTTTTAATCTCCGAAGGCAAGAGTATGTACGGTTGGATATCAGTGTTTGAGTTTAAGCGTGGAGGATTAAAAGCGAGTAAGGTCGTTAGACAATTACAGGCGGGTGCCTGCACTGCCGAAAGGCTTGTCCCTCATAATCAATCAAAACAGTTCCAATTCAGACCTGTTGCAGTCTTTGGCAACAGTCATAAACACCAGCGTGATAAGTTGATGAAAGGCTCTTGCAAAAATACCACTGTACCCGACCAAATGTGCCTGAAAGTACTCTCAGAGCGATATTTCTCTGTCATCCAGGAATTTTGCAAGAGGCTCGATGAGAAGGAAAATCAATTTCCATGGCCGCAAGGAGAATATTGAAACAATGAAGTGCGGGGATAGCGTGAAAAAGATATTTGGAGGGCAGTCGTCCCAGTGATGCTCGAACTGAGGCATTCATATTGTATTGGGCCTGTTTCAAAAAATCCACTGCGCCAGAATCTTGGCCCTGACGGTTGACACACTCACATAGGTTGGGTAGGGAGATTTCTGGGAAACAGGCTCGGCATGAGACTGCTCAAGCATTTGCAAACACAAAAATCACAGAGCAACCTTTTCATCAAGGTTTAATCGGACACAGTTGACAGAGTTCAATATAATCGCGTAGTCAAGACAATCTAGAAGGCTTGTTCCAAGGTAGAATGAACAATGCCATTATACTGCACAATAGCTACTCCCCGCAAGACAAAAGTAGAAAACCAAAAGAAAAATGAATGATCAGAAAATTCCAGAAACAGGTCAGACTGACTCAACGGACATACTAGAGGCGCACCCGTATGAACTCCCAGATGGAGGCTGGGGCATCGTGCTGAACGAGGGTGTGCAGGGCACCCCGGGCGACCGGATACAAATACCAGAACTGGAAGAAGACTACAGAAGAGACTTCAAGGATTGGTTCATTGTTCTCTCCGAATGCATTGAAACAACAGACAAGAAGGATAAGGAGGTGTGGAGGGCAAAGGGGGCGATGTGTTTGTAAGGCATGCGGGTCAACTGATATCCAGAAACCAGATACTGGCAGAAACATTGCAAAAGGCTCATTCAGGGGACATAATAACACGGGAAGAACTAGAGAGACATCTCTGGAAAGCATGGTACTTCATAGAGGATGAGGAGCGTTCCAAGAAATTCCTGAATCCATTAGCAGCCCCAGGTATACTGCAAGACGCAATCAAGAAAGAACTTCTCTCCCGTGCTGAAAGGTTGAGTTACGAGGCAGAGCAGATAAAAGAGGATGCTGAAATGATCAAGGCTATTGCCGAAAGCCAAAAAGAAGCTCTGCGTTATATGCCTCCCCGCGTAGAGGAAGCCGTGTCGGAAGTGCTAGACGAGACCAGGAAGTACAGGGCTTATATTGCGATCAAACTCTTGGAAATCTATGGGAAGCAGCTGGGAGACTCGGAATTCCCTCACGAACTACATCAAGAACTTCTGGATGCACACATGGATATCTGGTCATTCGAAGACCCCCAGCCGCAACCGTAATTGATATCCCATGTTGAAAAATATAGCGATATTCTTTGACGCGTGCTATTTCCAGATCGCCTCTAGGTATTACGCGCTAGACAAAGATCACAGCGCAGATCTATCGGTTTCAGGCTTTCAAAATTTCGTGGTGCACGAAGTGGCCGCACGGGAACATCTCCCTCCGCACAGACTCCAAGTTTCCTGTGCTAGAGCATTCGCAGGGAGTGTGGTGCGGGGAACTAAAAATGCTTTGAATCGGCTTGAGAGAGAGTGGGTACAGGAGTCGGCATGGATTGATGCAGGGGTGGTACCCGTGTCGGTTCCTCGCTCAAAGGGCTATGAGGAAAAGGGCGTAGACATTACTATTGCGATTCACGCAATGGAGGTTGCATCATCCGGTGGATGTGATATTTTCGCCATTGTCACGGGAGATGCGGACTTTATCCCGCTTATCCACAAGATCAAGTCTATGGGGGTTCGTGTCATGGTTCTGTCTTGGAAGTCAGACTACAAAAAGGACAGAGAGAACATGCCCACACATGTTCCGGTGGCACTGCACAGGTCCGCAACCTACTCAGTTATGTTCTCTGATGTCATCAAGAGCCCCTCCAGAAAAAACACGGACATAGTGAAGGGGTTATTTGATCCGAAGCAAACAAGACATAGACATTCAGTCAACGGACACAGTACCATTGGAGATCATCTTCCAGAGAAGACAGCGGAAAAGCTAAGGGATGGACATCTACCTAGCTCCTAACTAGTGTCTGTCCGAAAATTCACAGCAACCCCAAATACGGGGGATTCCAGAGGCATTTTGCCCCACAGTGTCATGTATGGAGCGATTCAGGTGCTCGTTCGCTATGAGAGATTCGGGGAAATCTTGCACGAAGATTGCATGTTTATGGACGCTGTTCGGGGATTTTATGCTCCAATCCGCCAAAGAGCTTCCATCTTCGTCAGGAAAAACACCAAAAAACATCTCCAAAAACCCCTCATACGCTCTCTAAACGGCATATATTGGCGATATTCTGTCAATTTTCGGACGGACGCTAAATAATTTCTATGGGAGGCTCTTGCAAAAACATCTGTATACTTACCCAATGTGCCTGTAAGCACTCTCAGAGCGATATTTCTCTGTCATCTGGGATTTTTGCAAGAGGCCCTATGGGATTCATTACATTGGGAGAAGTGCATCCAAATTGTAACCTTTTCTCCTCAAACTTCTCACCTAACTCCTCACATAATTCCTGAAATCCATTGGGAGCGCGCGTTTCATAATCCTGTACATAAACAATGTCCATCCTTACAGTATTCTCTACTTCACTCAGATCATCACAATTCCGCGCGGACTCTATACGCCTTATTGAATCTCTAAGGGACTTTTCTATGTCTACGGGCCGATTCAGTATATCAGGTGGGGGAGAATTATCTTGTGAATTCATTTCGTCTCAGATGGTTTAGTGAGCAATAACAACAGATTGGGATAACATATCCTAATCCGTTGTTAGGACAATACCCTGAAGATGTTACAAAGAAGAGGCATGGTGCTATTTTGGGTTGCTTTTCATTCGGCTAAAACTGCGAACAGTCAGAGATTGATTCCTTTCTGTCTGCCCACTCAACGAATAGAGACAGGCAATCATCTGTGCACGCTCTGGAATTGGATCATCTCACAGAATGTGTAGGGAATACCACTCACTGATTGACAGAATCCTGGAGTTTCTCAAGATACCCCCAGAGGAGACTTGATAGGCCCCATCCAACTGATTATGCTAAGTTCACAAGAATCATCCACGAGGCCATCCACATCTCCATATACCTTCTGATAGTACATGTAAATCACTATATTCTCACTGCATAATGCTATACCGTCCAACCTCTCAACTCATTCACCTGCCTGACAAATATTGGGGACGGCCGATCCACATGTGCAGGGGGAACTTCAATCATTGCAAATAACTGTGCTTGAAATTCCATGAGTCCACCATCCCACTTTCCCTCTATAAGTTCCTTTTCCATTGTGATGTTGCGATGAATCTGGTAGGCAGCATCAAAAGTGACCATTCCACAGTCATAGGCGCGGTGATGAAGAGTGCAGAGCGCGATTCCATTGCTCGTTTCGTCGGTACTATCGGGATGCGCAGCCGGAAGAATGTGAGCTGCGTCAAGGAGGTTTAACTGTATGCCACACATTGCACAAGCATTGGAATAGGCAGTCAATACCCGATTTCTGAAATTTACCTCACGCAGTGCCTTCCTGGTCGAAACTACAGCATAGCGACGAGACTCCGGCACTTTATCCCCGATATCCTGGTCATTGATACTTTCGGGGTCTTGGCATATCTTTTTGAGTATCCCCAGAGTAGCTTCGGAAGATCCACAGGCATGTATATCTTCCATATTGTCAAGATATGTACCCATATAGGCTGGCTTCACTGCAAAGGCGACTTCTTCTTCACCCTTAAAATGCGGAGCGATTCCATTAATCTGTGCCTTTTCTAGGGCCGGCTGACGAATTTGGATGGATGGGGAACTTCCCAGAACTCCAAGGTGCTTCCTCACATCATAAGCAGCGAAAACTCTCAGACTTTCGCACCAGCCCAGAATTACGGTCTTGTCTCTGATCCCATGGACAAAATATTTCCTGCCGTCAATCAGGGGCAAGCCTGTCACCTGAATGCGCCACTCGTCCTGTAACGTTACACGGCCACCAAAGGTAAGATTCCAAATGTAGACACGAACCTGGTACGACTCTCCACCCTTGATAATATGATATACCGCTGGATGCTCCCCTTCCCCCGATAGCCTTAAGAAGTACAATCCGCTTTTCCGCAGGGCATCCTCAAAGAGCTTGAATAGTGCTGGCTTTTCAACTAGAGGCATGTGCTATTCCTCTACCCTGACACTCGTCTTGCTCTCTGCTGCCTCTTTCCCGGGCTTTTTCATGTGCACGGGGCGCTGTCTGCCGCCATCCTCTGGGAGAGGTGCCCCCTTGTGCTCATTGTCACCATTCCAGAGCAGGCCTGGATGCGGGATACGATAATAACCAGCGTCCCCGTTCTTTGATGTTGTGGACTCACTTGGCCGCTTAAACCGCCCCATTGCGCCTTCAAGGTAAGATTCTACCAGATCAGCACAAATCCATTTGCGATCAAGGCGTTCGGCCACTTCGCCCGTGACACAGCTACCTCCGAATGGATCAAGTACGATATCACCAAGATTGGTAACCATACGAATGAAGTACTCCGGTAAAGTTGCGGGGAAGCGCGCTGGATGGACCTTGATCCCTTTCTCCTTGCAATAACGCATATAGCTACTGTTACTCTCAGTATTCGGAATGGCAATCAAGTTGGGCGGAATTGATGCACCATTATCAATAGCGAACTTCTCGCTGATATCGTGACCAGATGGCCTGAGCTTTGCCTTGCAACCATTGCTAAGCAGTATTTTCATGCTATCGCTGTAAGGCTGGAGTACGCGCCGGTTGCTCGCACGCGGCCATGGTGATTTAGACAGCCACCAGACAGTGTTGACCCCGTCTTTTACCCGAATACGTCGCACATTGACCCACTCGGCAGGAGACGGCAACTTGGATGGATTCCACCAGTAAAATTCTTGGGCAAGGTGAAACCCGTACTCTTCACACAGCATGATCAGTAGCTTGAAGTGATACAAGCTGCGTACCGGAAGACTAGGCTTCCACGCGCCACCCAAATCAATCACAAGACTGCCATCCTCTTTGAGAATGCGGTGAAACCGTACGGCAAAATCCCGAAACCACTCAAGATACGCGTCTTCCTGTTCGTTACCATAGTCCTTTTTACGAGTGAGGGCAAAAGGTGGGCTAGTCATAATCAAATCAACAGACTCTTCCCTCAGGTGGTCCATCACATCCCTGCTGTCGGCGTGATAGATGCATCCCAGACGGGTTTGGTGATAAACCGTCAGAGGCTCTTTTAATATCACTTTTGACTCTCCTAGAACTCCGTCCTTTTTACTCTCCATTACTTTGAAGACTTATGTTAAGGGACTTATAAAGGAAACTGTACTCACAAACCTCATACGGCAGTCCACCTCTCTGTCATTTGACGGGTCGTCGGGATCCCTAGCGGGTCGCCCCTCGCACGTCCAGTTGCCCCAGTCCCCGAGGCCAAGATGTTCGCGGCAGCATTCAGGTCCGCGTGTTCCGCATGTCCACAGGACATACACACAAACTTCCGCAGGGACGTACGGTTGTCCACATCCCTGTATCCGCACATACTACAGATTTGACTGGTATAGCGGGCAGGCACACAGGGCACCTCCAGGCATTTGTAGCACAGCATCACCACCAGCAAGCCAGGTGCCCCCTCCAGCAGAACCCGGTTGAGTCCTGCTTTTTGCTGGACATTCTTGCCCGGCTTCTCGTTCGTGCCCCTGCCAGATTTCGTCATTCCCCGAACCGACAATTTCCCCACCACGACTACCGATGCCTGATTCGCAACTTTGCGACTGTTCTGGTGATTCCGGTTGTGCCGGCAGTTCGCCTCCTTTCTGCTTAACATGGCAATCTGCCGTTGCGTCTTCTTTGCCCGGTTCGACAGCTCTGTGCGCCCGTCCTTCTTCTGCCGGGCCAGCTTCCTCTGCTTGCGCTTTTTCTTGATGGCATAGATGCCTTTGGTCGGCTTGTTGATCACCTCACCTGGTTGATCATCCGAGTAGACCACCGCAATCATGCTGTTGGCGTTTCGGTCAATCCCGGCAACCACTCCGTTGTCTGGAATCACAGGGGCAGCGATCTCATACAGAACCGTAACATACCACCTGCCTCTTTCCTTGAAGATCGTCGCAGACTTTGGCACTCCTTCGGGATACGGATTCCCTCCTCGTCTGCGAATCCGCATATATCCCCGTTTCGGGATGTAGATATGTTCGTCCGTGATCTTGACATCCTGCGGAATCATAAAGGAGGGCCGTGTGCGATCTCTGGGCTTAAACCGGGGCTTGCGGGCCCGTCCGGCAAAGCAGTTCTTGAAAGCCCGGGAAAGTTGTTTCAGCGTGTGGCGAACACATGCAAAGGAGTATTCCTGCAGCCATGCATACACAGGATCATTTCGCAATTGTGTGAATTCCGTAAAGAGGGTCCTCCAGTCGGTCGAAGGCATGGCAGTGCCATGCTCTTTCGCGGCGGCAACCTGTGCCTGATTCTTTGCCAGGAAAAAATTCCAGACCATTCTGCACGCCCCGCACATGGCAAACAGGAAGAGGGCATTGCCCAGCGTAACAGGAATCAGCCTGTATCGCACCCCCCGATACGCCTTCCCGTTCCGTGTTTCTGGCATCAATTCCTCCGGTGTTGCTGGAAGCACCTGGAACCCCCGAACCAGACGCGCTGTTCCGTGTTTATTACAGTTTCCTTTATAATTCCCTATGTTAACCCCTTGCTCTGTTGAATCTGAAATGTGTGAAAATAGTGATTCCATATTCTGCACTAAGCAACGTACATGGTTTGTAATGCAAAGGAATAATCTCTCAAGGAAGAGTATGGTCCCGGCTTGAATGGCAGACCGGCCTCGCCCCGAATGTAAGTCAGAATTACTTGCCCCCATTCATACCATCACGACGAAGCAAGACACATTTCCAGCACATCATGTTGAAAATACGACATTTGCCCTTGATCTCAATGCCAAAAAGATATTTGGAGGGAAGTCATCCCCGTGACTATTAAACCGAGGCATTCTCACTGTTTGGGCTTGTCTTGAGAATCCACTGCACCAGAATCTTGGCTCTGACGGTTGACAAGCTCATAGAGATCGGGGAGGGAGATTTCTGGAACGGGTTCACTTGATCCAATGAATCCGAACGGTCATGGTGTCAACTTGTCCATCTCCCTGGAAATATAGCGGTTATTCTGACACATGCACCTGCCCATTTTGCCCTGATACGGTGTGGCACACTGTTTGCAACGGGGAATTGCCGTGTACATGATACACCCTGTCTGTCAAACATGCAAACCTGCGAAAGAAACAAACTGACGGCATGCAAGTTAGCACTCTTTTCATGTGAGTGCTAACAAAACAGGTGTACGGTATACCCACAACAACCATAACCCAACTCTATTACCTCCATGAATATTCAACCTCTTAGTGATCGCGTGGTCGTGCAGGCGCAGGATGCCGAAGAGCAAACTGCCAGCGGACTCTACATCCCCGACACCGCCAAGGAAAAACCCCAGCGAGGAGTCGTGCTTGCCGCCGGACCCGGACGCGTAGAAAACGGAACCAAAACTGACATGACCGTCAAAGCCGGCGATACCGTCCTCTATGGCAAGTACTCGGGAACCGAGGTCACCCTGGACAATCAGGACTACATGATCATGCGCGAAAGCGATATCCTCGGCATCCTCAAGTAAGTATCCCTTTTCATTCATCAACCAGACAATCGTACCCAACCAATGGCAAAACAAATCATTTTTGACGCAGACGCTCGCGGAGCCCTCAAACGGGGCGTGGACCAGCTCGCTAGTGCTGTCAAGGTTACCCTCGGTCCCAAAGGACGCAATGTGATCATTGAAAAGAAGTTCGGCTCCCCCACCATCACGAAAGATGGCGTGACCGTCGCCAAAGAAGTCGAACTGGAAGACAAGCTGGAAAATGTCGGCGCACAGATGGTCAAGGAAGTCGCGTCCAAAACCAATGATGTGGCCGGCGATGGCACCACTACGGCAACCGTGCTGGCACAGGCCATCATGACCGCAGGACTGAAAAATGTCACCGCCGGTGCCAACCCGATGGATCTCAAGCGCGGCATTGACAAGGCCGTCAGTCAGGTGATTGAACACCTCCGCTCCCAAAGCCGGGACATTGAAGGGCGCAGCGAGATTGCCCAGGTGGGCGCAATCAGTGCCAACAATGACGAAGCTATCGGAACCTTCATTGCCGATGCCTTTGACAAGGTCGGCAAAGACGGCGTGATCACCGTGGAAGAGGCACGGGGCACCGAAACCACACTGGAAGTGGTCGAGGGAATGCAGTTTGATCGCGGGTACCTGTCTCCCTACTTCGTCACCAACCCGGATGACATGGAGACCGTGCTGGAAGATGCGCACCTGCTCATCTTTGACAAGAAGATCTCCGCCATGAAAGACCTGCTTCCCATCCTGGAAAAGATTGCCCAGACCAGTGCACCGCTGCTGGTGATTGCCGAAGATGTGGAAGGCGAAGCTCTTGCCACAATGGTGGTCAACAAGCTGCGCGGAACCCTGCGCGTAGCTGCCGTCAAAGCCCCCGGCTTCGGAGATCGCCGAAAAGCCATGCTGGAAGACATTGCCGTCCTGACCGGCGGAACCGTCATCAGCGAAGAGAAAGGCTATCGCCTCGAAAACGCAACGCTGGACTATCTCGGCAAAGCCAAGCGGGTCGTGATTGACAAGGATACCACGGTCATCGTGGACGGCTCCGGCAGCAGTGATCAGATCAAGGCACGGATCAACCAGATCAAGCAGCAGATTGAGACGACCACCAGCGACTATGACCGCGAAAAGTTGCAGGAGCGGCTGGCAAAGCTGAGCGGAGGCGTGGCAGTGCTCAAGATCGGAGCAGCAACCGAGCCGGAGATGAAGGAGAAGAAAGCACGCTTTGAAGATGCCCTGAGTGCAACCCGTGCGGCCATGGAAGAGGGAATTGTTCCGGGCGGAGGGATTGCGCTGATCCGCTCCATCCGTGCGCTGGACAAGGTGGACACGGACAATGAAGACCAGAATGTCGGGGTGAACATTGTTCGCCGTGCACTGGAAGAGCCCCTGCGCCAGATTGTAGCCAATGCCGGCGTGGAAGGGTCTATCGTTGCCCAGAAAGTCAAGGAAGGCGAGGGGGACTTCGGGTATAACGCCCGAACCGAAACGTATGAAGCTCTCGTCAGTGCCGGAGTGATTGATCCCACAAAAGTGGTGCGGGCTGCGCTGGAGAATGCCTCGTCCGTCAGCGGACTGCTGCTGACAACAGAAGCAGTCGTGGCAGACCAGCCAGAGAAAGCCGCCGGAGGAGATATGCCTGACCCGAGCGGGGGCATGGGCGGAATGGGAGGCGGGATGGGCTTCTAGTCCGAAGCTTTTCAGAAGAAACTCCCCAGAGGGGCAAAGTCATCCGGCTTTGCCCCTCTTCTTTTTGTCTGATTCAATGTTGTTTATGCACCAGTCTGCCAACTCTTTCGCCTCCTGTTCACTGCCCCCCTCCGCATAAATGCGCACGATTGGTTCTGTATTTGATTTGCGCACATGTACCCAGCCATGAGGAAAATCAATCTTTACACCATCTACCGTGGAAATATCCTCATGTATGTGCCTTGACGCAAAGCGTTCAAGTATCTCGTCCGGGTTCTTTACAGTAATCTTGTTCTTTATAATTACATACTGCGGCAACGAACGCCGGTATTCCGAAAGCGGGATGCCAAGTTCTGCCAAATGCTGCAGGACCATCATAACTCCTGCAAGCGCATCCCGGCCATAGTGAAGATCGGGCAGGATTACACCTCCATTGCCCTCTCCGCCCAGGATGGCTCCATGCTTCTGCATTGCCTTGACAACATTGATTTCTCCGACTGCAGATCTGTATACGGGCATTTCATAGCGTGCTGCCACATCGTCAATCGCACGAGAGGAGGATAAATTGGTCGCATAGGGCCCGCTGCGCCTGCGCCACAGAAAGTCGGCTGCGATGACCTGTGTCAGCTCCTCACTCACATAGTTTCCCTGATCATCAATCAGAGCCAGCCTGTCTGCATCCGGGTCCACAACGAATCCCAGATCAGCTCCCGCTTCCTTTACCTGCTTCATGGTTTCTTTCAGATGCTCTGGAAGCGGCTCTGCCGGATGGGCAAAACGCCCGGTTACATCTCCATTGATCAACTTGATGTCTCTCACTCCCAGTCGATCTAGAAGGGGAGGAAGTGCCAGTGCGCCCACAGAGTTAATCCCGTCCACCACAACCGTGTACTGCAAGGCCTCTATGGCTTCAGGCTGGCAGTATGGTAAATCCAGTACCGCATCAATGTGTTTGGGGATATAGTCACCTGTTCGTACAACTCCCGGATGAGACTTGCGCTGGACGGCCTGCTCCGGTTTTTGTGCAAGCTCCATGACGGCCTGCCCTTCTTCCGGGGAAAGAAACTCGCTCTTCTCGTTGAGGAGTTTCAGTGCATTCCATTCTTCAGGGTTGTGCGAAGCACTCAGTACAATCCCGCCCCGTGCTTTTTCAAGCAATACTGCCATGGCAACGGTCGGGGTTGGGACCAGCCCCACATCAACGACCTCAATTCCAAGGCTGCGAAGTGTCCCGATGACAATCTGTGCACATACTTCTCCCGAGACACGAGCATCCCGCCCCACCACTATGTGGCAAGGAAGATCACTTGAGCGATTCAGGCAAAATGTACCGAAAGCCAAACTATAGCGTACAAGCACTAGTGCATCCAGGCCTGCACCATAGATTCCCCGGATCCCCGAAATTGATTCAATCAGTGTTCGCATTAATCAACTTCATCGTTCGGTGCAATGGAACAGAAAAGATGCAGATTGGGTTGCCATCCGTCAGAAATTTCTCAAACATGGTGACATCACAGGGGGAGTCAAATTCCCGCTGGCGATATTACTACGCCGCTGGCGGACTGGTCCTGTGTCTTGTTCTGGTTAGCTGGGGCGGTGTTGTCACAAGCATTGAGGCAGGCCTTGCAGTTCCAGACTGGCCCAGCTCTTTTGGTTCGTATGATCCGATTACAACAGGATACAGCGATCCTGCTAATCCAGATGTACGGTGGTGGCAGGATGGTCCTGTTCTGGCAGAACATGGACACCGCCTGATCGGTGCCCTGGTTGGACTCTGGGCAATCGGACTCGCTCTCTGGACACTCATCGCAGACTCACGGAAATGGGTCCGTATCGTTGCTGTGTCTGCCGTTGGACTTGTAACTGTACAGGGAATTCTTGGTGGACTGCGTGTAATCTGGACCTCCATGGATATGGCTGTAGTCCATGCGATGGGTGCACAGCTTTTTTTCGGCACGGCAACGGCCCTGACCCTCTTTAATTCACGAATGTGGTTCGAATACTCCCTCGGAGATTCGCCAAGAATTCGCCAGTTGCGGACTCTGGCAGTTTCTACTGTTGTAGCCATTTATCTGCAAATTCTGCTCGGTGCTCTGCTCCGACACCCTGGTGCTGGAGTAGACATGAATTTTATTGTTGTCCATGCTGCAGGAAGCATTATTGCCTTATCTTTGATTATTATCACCTGCGGATATATCTGGGAATACTTTCGTGACAGATCCATCCTGAATTACGGGGCCCGGTGGATATTGCTTGGTGTGAGTTTGCAAATAGCCCTGGGGATTGTGGCCCTGATTGTGCTGCTCTACGATTCCGGGCAGGGAGACCGGAGCCTCATGCAGGTTGTACTCTCATCCTCTCACTTGGTCGTGGGGACAATTCTCATGGGGAGTTGCATCTGCGTCATGCTTGGAACTCTGAGACTGCAAAGTGAACGGTAATACCTACTTATCCGAAGAAGCCGCTGAATTGCGCCTTCTGCGCCCGGGGACAGGGCCGGTCTCAACCCTGCAGGACTACTGGGAACTGGTCAAACCGGAAATCACATTCCAGGTCGTACTGGCAGCCTTGGCCGGTTTTATCTTGGGAAGCAGTGCCGGACTGAATCTTCTGCAACTGATCCTTACACTGTCTGGAACTGCATTGGCAAGTGCTGGAGGGGCAGTACTCAATCATTATGTGGAGCGGGACAATGATGCGCTGATGCGCCGCACTGCGCAGCGGCCGCTGCCCTCAGGCAGAATTAGCCCGGGAGCTGCACTTGTATTTGGAGTCCTGCTTGTAACTGGCGGGCTTGCCCTGCTTTGGTGGGTAAACATGATCACCCTGCTTTTGGCAGCACTCACGATTCTGCTGTATCTCTTTGCCTATACTCCGCTAAAGCGTCGCACCACATACAACACCCTGATTGGAACAATTCCGGGAGCACTGCCGGCTTTGGGAGGCTATACGGCAGCAACAGGGATGTTTGGCACTGGTGGATGGATTCTCTTTGGCATGTTTGCACTCTGGCAAGTTCCGCACTTTCTAGCTCTTGCGTGGATGTACCGCAAAGACTATGCACGTGGAGGCCATGCGATGCTCCCTGCAAGAAACCCGGACGCAAAAGCTACAGCTCACCGCATCCTAGCTTATAGCATGCTGCTAGCAACCGCCAGCCTGTTGCCGACCCTGTTAAACTATACGGGATGGATCTACCTGCTCGTGATGATCCCTGCGGGGATCGGATTTGTCTGGCCTGCGATTGGATTCTGCCAAAGACAAACGGCCGGACAAGCACGCAGAGTTCTCCTGACCAGCATCATCTATATACCAATCCTGGTCCTCGCTATCACAGCGGATCGCTGGCTGGTATAGCTACTCAATCCGCCTCCACACCTCTTCCAGCTGGAACCCGCTTGGAAATTCCCCAACATGATACCACAAGTCTCCGACAACCCTGGCAGAGAATCGCAATGCCACACCAACCAGAGCTTCACTGGTATGATACTCCAGGTACTCTGTGTACAGTGTATCATGTTCCAGAGTATATCGCCCTCCGCCCGCCAAGACCTCCGCACCATTGTCTGACTGATACCCCCAAGAGAAGTGCGTAGAATTCAGGATTTTAATGGAGGGAGGGACATTGAGTGTGACAATCACCGTATCTGGATAAATAGAACGCTGTGACACAATGCGCCAGCTCCCTTCCAGATGATTGGCGGGTGCCTGCGCCATCGCAACTGGAATTCCCAAAAGTGCGATGATAAGCAGTGCGTTTGGTCGTTTCATGGTCGTATTGGCTAATGGTTGCAATTCAAGTTAACATCCAGGTTTGTTAATGTCAAGTACCCCGGATTTGAGGGAGAATACGAAATCTGATCTCATGGATTTGCGGGCTCTCTCCCCTGCCGAACTTGAGAACTGGATTATGAAACTGGGTGAACCAAAATGGCGAGCACATCAGATTTTTCGCTGGATGTACTCTGCCAAACAGGCGGAATGTTTTGCATCCATGACGAATCTGCCGGAGTCACTTCGGAAAACCCTCGCAGAACACGCACGCATGAAACATCTGCAAATACAGCAGACCTTCACAGCAAAAGACCAGACAGTGAAGGCACTTCTGGCTCTTCCCTCTGGCAAGATTGTGGAGTCGGTCCTGATTCCAAGCCTTGATGAATACGGAAATGCACAGAGGTTGACTGTATGCGTCTCCAGTCAGGTAGGATGTGCCATGAAATGCGCCTTTTGTGCAACCGGAAAGATGGGATTTCTGGAAAACCTGACATGCGGGCAGATCTTGGACCAGGTGAGCTTCATGGGCGAAATCGCCCAACAGCGCTTCGGTCGTGGTATATCAAATGTGGTCTTCATGGGAATGGGAGAGCCCCTTCTGAATTACACTGCGGTTCTTGCCAGTTTGCAGATCTTGACGCACCCGGATGCAGTTGGACTTTCGCCGAAGCGCATCACCGTGTCTACGGTTGGTCTGGCCCGCCGCATCCGCGATCTGGCGAACGATGCTCCCCGGATTGGTCTGGCAGTTTCATTGCATGCCCCCTTCGAATCAAAACGCTCCAGTATCATGCCAGTGAACCGGAGCGCGGCAACGGATCTTGATGTGCTGGAATCTGCCATGCGCTATCATACCGATACGACTGGCCGGCAATTGACTTTCGAATACTGTCTGTTTCGAGAGTTCAATGATTCCATGGAGGATGCCCGGGAATTGGCACGGCTTTGCCACAGAGTTCGGGCAAAAGTAAACCTGATCATGTACAACAGCGTACCTGGAATTGAATTTGAGCGTACGAGCGAGGATAGGTTGAACAAGTTTATGGCGTGCCTGTCCACAAACGGTGTCACGGTCACTGTACGACGCAGCCGAGGAGAGGATATCGCTGCTGCCTGTGGTCAACTCGCCAACGAGTCCGCTTTTTCGACTTAATCCATCTGCATCTGCGGGTTTGCAAGAAATGCAGTGGCAGATAGTGCCTCTGGCAAGGCATGGAGATACACCAAAAGGGTTCCAGTCCCTGTCTGTATCCAGGTTCAAGAGCAGTTGAGACTCTTGCAAAAACATCTTCGTACCTGATGATCTGATATGCCTGTAGGCATTCCCGAAGTAATATTTCCCCGCTATCCATGATTTTTACACAAGAATCAGTTGTAAGACCCCAGACATCACCAACTCCGTTGAGAGCAACCTTTACCTTCGCAAGGTACCGCCTCTGATGCAACAGAAAGACATGATTTTCATTGAGAACTGGGTATCTTTGGGCACTCAAGTATTCCAGATCCACAGTTTTCACCATCCCGTTACATGCGTCTAGTCTTGGCCACACAGAATTCCCACAAGGCAGCCGAACTGAAACTGCTTCTGGCTGCCGCCCCCGTTGAGGTCATAGACCTGTCGGCATTCCCAGATGCCCCTGCCGTACATGAAACCGCAGACTCTCTCAAGGGCAATGCAACCCTCAAGGCTCGGAATGCCCGTCAGCATACTGGACTCTGGGCACTCGGAGATGATACCGGACTCTATATTCATGCACTTGATGGCAAACCGGGGGTGCGCTCCGCCCGTTTTGCAGGCGAAAATGCAGATGCCAAAAGCAACCGCGCCCTGGTTCTCGAACTGCTCTCGGACAAATCAGACCGTACCGCACGATTTACTACCGTACTAGCGTTGGCACACCCCGATGGACTGCACTATTTTGAGGGACATCTTGACGGACACATTTCCCATGCACCCATGTCCACCAGTGGGTTCGGATACGAATCCATATTCATTCCTGACGGATTCCGTGTCAGCCTTGCACAGCTGAGTAGAGATGAGAAAAACAGAATCAGTCACCGCGGACGCGGTGCGGCCAAACTGGCAGACTTTCTCACAAATCTATCATGATTGCACTTGTACAGCGGGTCCAGTCAGCTTCGGTCACTGTGGACAAGACCACGCATGGTGCCATTGAACGGGGGCTTCTGATTTTGCTGGGCATTCATCATCAAGATCAGCGTGCCGAGGCAGACTGGCTGGCCCGCAAGTGTGTGCACCTCCGCATTTTTCCAGATCATGCCAGACAGATGAACGCGTCCGTTCGGGATATCGGCGGAGAGATCCTTGTCGTGTCTCAATTCACTCTTTATGGCAATGCCGCAAGGGGGCACCGCCCTTCCTTCATGGATGCTGCGCAGCCTGAGATTGCCGAACCTCTGTATGAGCACTTCAAGCACAGACTGGCAGACGAACTGGGGTGTCCTGCGGCTTGTGGAATTTTTGGCGCATCCATGCAGGTATCTCTAGTGAATGACGGGCCCGTCACAATCTGGCTTGAAAGAAAGCCCGGGAAACCGCAGACTCCCTGAAATCACAACACAGAGATCACATCCGCCTCTGTCCTCGTATCCAGCAACAGATACTGGATGAACATACACACACATTCAACAGATCTTGCCCACAGCAACCCTTCCAGTACTTGTTACGGGTTCCTGTGTCACGTCTTAGCGAAGCACCACAAATTTCCGCCATACAATCTCGCTGCCCAGCCTTGTGCGCACGAAATATGCCCCTGGAGAGAACGAATCAACCGAAATCTGAGCCTCAAAGTCCCCCTCTGATACCAGACTCTCCTGGACCGTTTTCTGCAGACGGCCAAGCTGATCGTATACCCTGATCTCCAGAAATTCTGACTGACTGGCTGCAACTGGAAGCCAGGCCAGATGACGGGACGGGTTCGGATATACCATCCCCAGGCTGATTCCACGATTCACATCTGCCGGCGGCAGTTCATTCCCGGAAACGCCCGTTCCTGCCAAAATGCCCAGTCCATGCGTGATCGCAGATCTGGAATCCTGTATTCCGGCAAAGCCTTCTGCACTCCAGTATGGCGAAACTCCAAAGTCTACATCCAGATCATCCGTCGTTCCCAGTATCCTGTCCGGCCCCGTTCCTAAAAACCCCGCTGCCTCCGGGCTGGCATCCATGATTTGCCAGGGATAGTTCGCATGCCTCGTATGAAATGCTGCAAGCAAGTGTCCCGCCTCGTGGGCAATGATATTTCCAAGTGCCAGCCCGAGCAGGTCTGCCATGGAAACTCCCTGGGCCCGCTCTACGGCGGCAACGGAAGATGCCCAGTCTGGATCCGTAATCCGGTCTAGAAGAACGACCGCAGTTTCATTCCGGACGAAGTTTCCCACATCTACACTCTCGGCGATCCCGATGGTTTGCAGCCCGATCTCGTCCCTGCTTCCACCGACAATAATTCGGCTTGCGTTCGGGGCTCCCCAAGGGTCTGGATCATCCCTGCTGTTCTGAATGTCCAGTGGCAAATTTTCTCCTGAATACTCCTGCAGATCGTGGATCAGGTTTTCTGCCAGAGTCTTCAGGGCGAGAGCAATGATCGCATCTTCATCATGGCCGATTCCCTGCTCTTCCAGAAATTTTCTGAGCGGAGACAGCCTGGCAGCGGGATGTCCGCCAAGCACCCGGGCATTCAGTTCAGCTCCGTCAAAATCTATGAACAGAACCTGACGTACCGATGCGTCCTCTGGCCCTGCACGATGGGCTGTCAGCATTGCAGAGTAGCCTCCACTTCCCTGTGCAATGCGCAGGTAATACTGTCCTGTTTCCGCAATGACCAGTGCAAGATTGGCATTGCCTCCCTTCAGGAGCGGACTTTTGCGCGGTAGCAGATCACTGCGATCAAGAGCAGAAGCCATATGGACCGTGCCTCCCTCATCTGCGAATGTGAGGTGCAGTGCTGCATCCTGAACGGCACTGCTAAACACATCCCCTGCCCGCAGGGATATACTGTACCAGTCAATATCCTCCGCGTCTATGCCAAGTGTAAGTGTATACGGCCCTTCACTGCCAATCTTGGGACCTGAAGCCGGATCAAACGGATCTCCCGGCCACCATGAATTGATTCCCCGAACCACTGCAAAGTATACGCCATCTGCGGGAATCACCATCTCCAGGTAGCTGTCCTTTTCCCCGCGAATGCCGTCATCATTCGAGTCCAGCCGCACTCCCGTACTGTCATAAAGTGCCACCTTGCTGTCAAGCCTGGGAGGATCAGGTGATGTATCAACATCTATGGAAATCTTCTGACCGGCAGACAGCATGCCCATTTTGTAGAAGTCATAATCGCCCGTCTTCCCTCCCCTGCTGCCATGCAGTCCATCTCCAATCATCCCGTGCACCTGCACACGGCTACCATGCACCATTTTCAGATCCCGAGCCAGATGAATGGCTCCGTCATCCACAGTTTCTGTTTCTGGACTGTCAAGTACGACCGGAGGAGACGGGGACAGTGTACCCGTGATCTGGATGCCTGACGAGGCAGACAGCATGCCAAGACTCTCGGCCATACTCCAGGTATCATTGTCTCCCCGTACACCAGCAGGTTCTTTTTCGCGAATAGAGGAGTGCCGAATGTCGCCGGAAACAATCGCGGCTGTCTTGTGCGCCAGGGATGACGGAGTCAGACAGAATGCGTCCTGATGCTGTCCAAGGACTGGTACGCTCAACATGCCCAGTAAAATGGCAGCTATGACTGAACGAGCTCCCATAGCTGTCTGTACTGCGGATTGGCAGGATCAATCTGGATCAGCCGCTGCGCATAAATGCGGGCCTCGTCCCGCCGATTTGTATTGAAGTAGAGAGAGGCAAGGTTGGCAAGTGCCAGCTCCATATCCGGGTCCAGGGCAATGGCCGACTTGAAATCCTCCTCCGCCTGATCAAAATTCCTGCTCAGCACATGTGCATATCCGCGATTATTGTATGCCTCGGACTGTTTGGGATTCCGCCTGAGCGCATCGTCAAAGGTGCTGATCGCCTCCGCAATGCGCCCCGATTCGCTGTATGCCACACCAAGCCGAACCATGAACCGCAAA
The DNA here is from genome assembly GCA_965203305.1 of Rhodothermales bacterium. GTDB lineage: Bacteria > Bacteroidota > Rhodothermia > Rhodothermales > Bin80 > Bin80. Next base: position 2,819,432 of record OZ241874.1, read on the forward strand.
TGTTCGGGAGATGCCTGCAATGCCTGTTGCAAATATGCAATCGCCTGCTGGGGCATTTGCTGGCTCAGGTAGGACTCCCCAATCCGATACGCCGTCCATGCATCTGTGGTTTCTTTCATGTTGCGGGCAATCCGCAGAACACTAGTCGGCTCTCCCCGAAGAAAATGCATCCTGATAAGCTTTTCGTCTACCTCTTCGCCTGCACGATCCGCCCGCCGAAGATATACCGCGGCAGAATCAAGAAAGCCCAGTGCGTTCGTGATGGTTTCATAGTAGGTCATATACCCTTCGGCGATCTCGGCATCCGACGGAGACTTGTCAACCAGACTGGCCATGCGAACAAGCTCTGCCTGCGCATCAGAGCCAATGATCTCTGACGATTCGGATCCCGGAGAGCGAATAAAATGATCCGTAATCGTAATGTGCGGAATATCCTGCGATCCAGATGGGGGCATGTGACAGCTGGTGCAGTCTGCCCCGAGAGCAGCCTCCTCTGTTGGACAAGTGAGTCTACTTTCGCTTTCTGTATGACAGGACTGGCATACATCCCGATAATGATTCTCCGGCATCGCCTCAATCGGAACATGCGGGTCATGACACGTAATGCAGGTCATGGTTTCTGAAGCCTGAAAACACGCACTTTGACGGAGGCGGTCAGGATGAGATGCCATCACGAACTGTCGCAGGCTATCCGCATAGCGTGGCCAGAACACATTCTCAACCTCTGCCAGGGACATCCCGGGCCGAAAATCCGCAAAGCTGTGCCCGATTTTGTCCACCGAAGCTCCCTGAAGGTGACAGGATTGGCAAATATCAAACTGATCCTCAACTGAAAGCCTCGCGGGGTTGACAATCGTGTAGTCGGCCTCCATGGAAGTGTTCACTGCATTGCCGCTCCGAATGGATTCAATGTGCAGGGATCCTGGACCGTGACAGCGTTCACAGTCTATGCCATGCGGTACAGAGACATACCTGTTCTCGGACCCTTCCACATACGCCGGCATGGCATTGTGGCAGGTCATGCATTTGAGCGGGATTGGCCGATCAAACCGGCTGTTGTTTGGGCCCTTGAATCCCGGCGGCAAATCCCACTTCTCTTCCTGCACATACCAGGTCAGGGGCATCTGGTAGAGATACCCGTTCACATCCATAATATGGGAGTTGGTATGGTGTCCGCTCCCGACAATATAGTCTATCTTCTCTACACGCTTGTGCACTGTATCTGCTCCACTCAGCCGATACTCCATCACATACAGGTCCTGCCCTTTGCGAAGACCCTGATAGTAAAGATCATGAAAACTGTCATACACCGGTGTAGGGGTCTCAAAGTCAGCACTGCTATTGGCGGAGGTTGCCAGCTCCCAGGACCGTCCCATCTGCGATTGCGTGAATGTCGCCACCTTGTCCGGGTGACAGTCTGCACAGGCATCTATGCCCACATAATTCGCACTCAGATTCCGGTATGGAATGTCTGGTGGACTGCCACAGGCTGTACAGAGAAGCAGGAACAGCATGGCACAATGTACCAGTCTCATTCTCCAAATGCGTCCAGTATGGTCTGTGCCATCGCATTGCCGGAGTCTATTTCCATCACGCGTTTCGCCGCGCGTACCGCATCCGCTGCCTGATCCAGACGTGCATAGGCGAGTGCCAGATTTTCCCATGCTCCGGTATACTTTGGATCCGTTTCAACGGCATGTTCAAGATAAGCTGCTGCCTGTTCAAAGTTTTCCTGATTAAAGTGCCATGTGCCAAGATTGCTCAGTGCAACCGGGTTCTGCGGTTCCGCTTCTACCGCTCGCCTGAAGTATTCGCCTGCTTCCTGAATGCGCCGACCATCTGTCAGGAGTAGCAGTCCCAGATTTCCAAGAGCATCTGCATGATCCGGGTCCAGTGCCAGGGTTTGCACTAGGGCATCTTCCGCCTCTGTGAACTCGCCATCCCGCAAAAGTGCTGTTCCCAAGTTATAGTGTGCCTGTACCAGCCAGGGCTTTTGCGCAATCGCATGCTGATACTGCGTGATGGCTCCCGTCAGATCGCCTTCCAGTTCCAGATGCCGTCCGTAGTTGATTCTGATGTCTGCCAGTGCCGGCTGAATGTTCAATGCCCGTTCGTACAGCCCCCTGATCTGCTCCCGTTTTTGCCCGGCACTCTCATACGCCTGGGCCAGTGCATTCAGGCGTTCTGGTATATCGGGGTTGGCTTGCACTGCCGCTTCCAGAGGGACGATTGCTTCTTCGGAGCGGCCTAGTCGCCAAAGTGACACCCCTGTTAAAAAGCTGGTCTCTCCAGTTGTGTCCGCATCCCCGAATGAATGTGCCAGCTCAATTCCCTCTTCCAGTCTGTCCAAATCACCGGTTTGCGTTGCATGAACCAGGGTTGCAATCGCCTCCATGTGGCCGGGTTCTGTCTGATCCCGCATGTAGTACGGAGTCAGTCCCGGTTCTTCATGGGAAGGCATGAGACTTTCACTGCTGACGACACGGATCCAGTGATCCGTAAATGTCGCATGCGGAGTACCATCTGCGATTTCTTTTGGCATGTGGCAACTGGCACAGTCCCTCCTGAACTCGTGATCCGCCACCGATTCGTGACAGGAGATACAGGTGTAATTAAAATACTCGGGGCCCTTGTCCCGGAACCCTTCATGCGGATTATGGCAGGTCGTACATGTCATTTGCGGAGTCCCTTCCAGATAACAGGCGCTCTGCGCGAGACGCTCCGCATGGGAAATCACATCCAGTCCATCCGCAGGATCATGTGCGGAAAATAACGCCAGATGGTCCTGCAACCGCTCGGACGGTCGAAAATCAAACGCTTCGCGATTATCCCGAAGAACAGAAACTGTGGTATGCAAATGGCATTGCTGGCAAACATCCATCTGAAGATCATGCGAGAGCCGGGCCGGATTCACAATCGAATAATCCGCACTGCCCTCTTCACTCCCTCCAGCAAGTTGCCGTGCAACATGATCCCCACCCGGTCCATGGCAACGCTCGCATCCAATTCCGGCAGGAACCTCCCTGTACTTGCCCTCTGCCCATTCTACACTGTTTGGGTAGCTGTTGTGACAGGCCATGCACCTGTCCGGGATCAGGCGGTCAAACCGCTTGTTGGCGACTTCATATCCCGGACTAAAATCCCATCTCCGGGCCTGACTGTACCAGGTAAGAGGCAGCTGGTACAGATACTGACTGGATTCAGACAGATAGGTTCTCGCGGCATTCCCGCTCCCCACCACAAAATCCATCCGCCGCCTCAGGCTGTGAATTCGCTCTCCCTGTGCATTCAGCCGGAATTCTTCCTGCCAGTATGCCCCATTCTCCTCCATTACCCGGTACCAGAATTTGCTCTCATCATGCCAGATCGGATCCGCATTGAAGTCTTCTACAACATTTGAGGTGGTGAGGGGGTAATAAGATCTGGCCATCCCGTGCTCCTGAAACCCTGTCCATTGCGATTCATGACAGTCAAAGCATACAGCATCTCCGGTATATTTGCTGTTAAGCCCGGTAAACTTTGGAATGTCTGTCGCAGGATCACTTGCACACACTGCAAATAAGAACAGAATACAGACCCACAACACGGGATTATGTGTTACCTTTGCCAAATCCATGCGTCTCAACCTTTCCGATTTCCAGACTTAACGAAGATGGTTCGCTATTGTGCAATCATGCTGCTCCTGCTTGTGTTCGCAGGTTCTGTTCATGCCCAGTCCGGGCGAATTCCGGTAACCGCCGACCATGGCATGGTCGTCTCCAGCCATTATCTGGCTTCCGAGGCAGGCATGGAAGTTCTCCAGAATGGCGGTAACGCTGTGGATGCCGCGATTGCCACCGCATTTGCACTGGCGGTTACCCTCCCGTCGGCAGGAAATATCGGGGGAGGAGGATTTTTGGTCTATCACGGAGCGGACGGGGATGTGACCGGATTCAATTTCAGGGAGAAGGCTCCTCTGGGAGCCACGGAATCCATGTTTCTGGGACCTGAAGGGACGATCAGGGACAACTCCAACCACGAGGGGCCGCTTTCTGTGGGTGTGCCTGGCACGGTTGCCGGGCTCTGGCTTGCCCATCAACGCCTTGGCAGTACGGACTGGGAAGATCTAGTCGAACCTGCCATCCGGCTGGCTGCGAACGGGTTCCCCTCCACCCGAGCGATGCACGGATTTCTGGGCAGGCTGGCGAAAAACTCTGATCCCCTGTATGCATCGACCCGAAAGGCTTTCCTGAAAAATGGTACAGATGTATTTGAAGCCGGAGAGATATGGAAACAGCCCGACCTGGCTGCCTCGCTGGTTCGTATTCGCAATCACGGACATGACGGCTTTTATACCGGGGAAACCGCACGGCTTCTGAGCGAATTCATGGAACAGTATGGGGGCCTGATTACCATGGAAGATCTTGCCCTTTACGAAGCTGAAGAGGTGCCTCTTCTGCAGGGGAGTTTTGGAGATTATGACATCTACGCAATGAGCCCGCCCAGTTCCGGGGGCGTGGCACTCATCACAATGCTGAATATTCTGGAAGGGTACAATCTTGCCTCCGTGGGACACAACTCTGCCCAATACCTGCACCTCTTGACCGAGGCGATGCGACGGGCATTCGCAGACCGGGCCGAGCATGTGGGAGATCCGAATTTTAACCCGGATATGCCTGTACAGCGGCTGATCAGCAAAGCGCATGCTGCACAGCTGCGGAGTTCCATACGTGCAGAATCTGCCTCTCCCAGTGACCCGGAAAGACTGAGTTCTCTCTATCTGCCAGAAGAAAGCGAGGAAACAACCCACCTCTCTGTGGTTGATGCCGAGGGAAATGCTGTGTCGTTAACCTACACCCTGGAGCACAGCTATGGCTCCCAGATCGTCGCAGATGGGACCGGGTTCCTGCTCAACAATGAGATGGGGGATTTCAATGCCATTCCGGGGCATACAGATTCAACTGGAAAGATCGGAACTCCCCCGAACCTCATTGTCCCGCAGAAACGCATGCTCAGCAGCATGACTCCGACCATTGTAGCAAAGGATGGAAAACCGTTCCTCGTCGTGGGAAGTCCTGGCGGGCGTACAATCATCAATACCGTACTCCAGATTATCCTGAATGTGACGGTCTTTGAGATGGATATCGCACAGGCAGTGGAAGCTCCCCGGATTCATCACCAGTGGCTTCCAGATGTAACCAGTTTTGAGTCATGGGGGATCTCGCCTGATACAAAAACCCTGTACGAATCCAAAGGGCATCGGGTACGCTATCGGAGTTCACAGGGACGTGCCCATTGTATCATGATCAGGAACGGGCTGCTGTACGGTGCGGCCGACTCGCGCAGCTATGACGGCCGGGCCATTGGATTCTGAGATAATTTCCCAGCCTTGGGCTATTCCAGCACAGGCTGTCGGGAGCGGACTGGCATTCCGTCAGCTCGCGCCGTTCTCCATTGCAATACCCTCCTCGAATTGCACCACCACAACCTGAGACCTGAATTTGGGTTGCGATTTCTGGGCAACGCTCGTATCCCCCCTGACAGCTTACATGGGGGCTGTTCAGACGGATACTCCCATCCCGCAGAGGCAGATCTTGGTGAACGGAGGGCAACACAGACCTGCCATGCATCCTTTTGATTCCTTGTCAGCACGCTTGCGGATTATCAAGTCCGAACCTTGCTATCCTTCGCTCATGGAATGCAGAAAATAATCATTGTCCAATCTCTGGTGTGATCTCCCTGCGCCAGTTTGGAAAATTCGCCTGTAAATGTGAACTCAAGTGTTTCACAGGAGATTATTTCTCCTCCCTGGAAAGTGCCTGTTCCAGAGCGGTGCGTGAGGGTGATACTGAGTGCAAAAGGATTATTTGGCTCCTCAGGAATTTGAACCTGAACACACCATTTTTCTTAATTGCCGCAACACCGAGTTTCACAAGTCACCTCTTTTATTTCCAGAGCCCCTTCTTCTATACTCCCAAAATCAACATCCGTATTTCAGCCACTCTGGGGATTCATGCTGAAGAATGGATAGCACTGAATTTTTCTTTTCCTTCATGGACGGTATAGACAGTAGGGACATCCAACTCCCATCGGCTTCCATTCCCGAATCATGCCAGTGTAGGTTCCGGGAACGGCATGATCCATGCCTTCTGCAACACATCCGATGGCCCACTCCATGCAATCCTCCGGTCGTTTGCGCATGGTCATGCACTGTACCCCGACCGGGGTGGAGATCTTCCGCTTCTTGTCTGCATCTTCCACCAAACATCCCTGCCAGGCCTCCGCAAACGGACCATCACCAGCACCTGCATTAAATACCGTTTCCCTAGCACTGGCTACTGACGGGAATTCCACCACACCCGCCCGCAGGAATTCCCCATGTTCTTCAGGGCACGGAACTCTGAAGTCTCGGAAGTATACGGCTCACACACTCCGAATGCCTGTGTCTGTCTCTCCAGACTCTGCTATGATGTCAGACTGGTTATGACAGAGACTCGCATTTAGTGTCTGTCCGTGATGAAATTCCTGTGGTGTTCTGTGCTCTATTATGCCCATGAGTTGCCAGCAGAAATTATGGAATGCCAAGCCTTAAACAGGATGGAGGTAGACGGAAAACCCTAGCTTTCCCTGAACTTAGTGGAATGAACTGGGGTCAGTCGTAGCATGTGATCCGAGCTGGCTGAATACCAACGTAATCGTCGGGATGCGTATCTGCTTTGACGGTGAGTTTGCCTCCAACCCGGTATTCCAGGGCGGCATGTGTAGCATCGTCCCATGGGTGGAAATTATCTTGATTAAATGGTTGCTCTTCCCATTCGCTTCTTGGATCATCATTGGAGTATCGTACTGAGGAGGCTACGCGAGTTTCATAGGGTAGCCAGCACTTTCCATTTTCATCGCTGTCTGTCTCTGAGGTAGGGCAAGTACGCCGACGTAATGTACCCAAATTGAAGAAATGCACACCGATGCGAGTTGTATTCGTTGCGGTTATGGATAGAATACTGATGGACTGATTTCCGCTGAGTGGGAGGTCATTATCAGAGTCATCTTTGTAGGAAAAGTCCCCAGACACTGGATCAAACAATGCTGTCCCGTCCCCGGAGGCTGGGCGTCGCAATGTCCCGTATTCCAGAGAACCAGCAACAAAGTTGCAACTAGGGGGGGGGCGTTTGAGAGTAACGCTCACCGTAATCTCCTCCTCATCCATTGATGAGCTACTACCTTGCGCAAAGCTGTTTGGGACGAAGAGTATTGCAAATAGCACAAGGCCAAAGATGCACTTGACAGGATGTGTTGCAGAATGACTTGGCATATGTCCAGTTACACTGTATATCAGGAGCAGCTGATCATAATGTTGAGTCTGCCCTCATATGTTCCCGGGGGTGTCCCCGCAGGAATCGTGACTGTGCCTCCAATCTGGTAGTATGAAATCATGGTATCAGTACCAGGCTCCCTGTATCTTTGTCCAGATAAACCTGATGACCAAGGATCTCTTCCATTAGGAGAATATGCCCAAGTCGGATCACTGAAAAAGATCCGACAGCTGCCATCATCGTCTGATGGTCCACTGCACCCGGAACGCTGGAGCGTGAGCGAAAAAGTAAAAGGGCTAAGGGTAAATTGACTCCAGCCGGACATGGTTACCTTCATTTTCCCGATTGTTGGATTACCGACAAAGGGAAATTGGGGATTAAAAGCATTGACTTCAGAAAGTCTTCCATTAGGAGACCAATTGGGGGCATACTCCACCCCCAACGTACCGGAACTCGGGACCTCCAGCGTACCGAAATGAAGATCCTGCACGTCACTGAGCTCACAACTGCTCTGGCGGGGCTTGACGGTGACTTTGGCCGTATACCGACACATATATGTGGTCCGTGAACCATCCTGTGCGCATGCATCCGGTGGTGCCTGCGCACTTGAGAACCTGGAAACTCCCACTAAAACAAGACAGAGGATCAGAGTGCGCATCCCCCCACTAGAACATCACCACAATCACGAAGACAACATGCACAGACCCGGTAAATCATGTGAAATCGGTGACGGTATGTGCTGTACACGGAAACTGAAGTGTTCCCACACTGAATGTCACATATCATGGTCTCACATCCCTCATAGGCAGAGCTGATCCGTTACCTCACAATAAACAGCGAGCAGAAGCCCCGGTGTACGCTGAATACAAAAATACTTGCGAATCAAGAGAGCAGTACAGACTGAATCTGTCATGCACCTTTTGATCCTTTGATGCAAAATGCCCACAGATCATCATGTCGGATAAATATCTGTTTGCAACTGAACCTTGGCAGCTTTCGCTCACGGAATGCATGAAATGATCATCGTCCAGTCTCTGGTATAATCCCCCCGCTCCAGTTTGGAAAATTCGCCTGTAAATGTGAACTCAAGGGGTTCGTAGGAGATGTGCCCTCCCTTGAACACCCCTGCTCCAGAGTGCTGCGTGGGAGTGACGCTGAGCGCAAAAGGATTATTCGGCTCCTCAGGAATTTGAACTTGTACACGCCATTTTGTGTTCTTAACTGCCGCAACACCGAGTTTCACGGTCACCTCCCTGGTTCCCAGAGACCCCTCTTCTATACTCCCAAAATCAACCTCCGTATTCCACCCACCTTGCGGGTTCATGCTGAAGAATGGCGTAGTACAGGAACTGTCGTGCCCTTCATGAACAGTATAGACAATGGGAATATCCAGCTCCCATCGGATCCCATTCCCGGTGACCACGAGCGGAATCATGCCGGTGTAGACTCCGGGAACCGCAGGATCCATCCCCTCTGCAACACCTCCAATCGCCCACTCCATGCGATCCTCCGGTCGCTTGAGCATAGTCACACACGATACCCTAGGCGGACTGGTACTCTGCTGCTTCCTGTCTGCATCTGCCACTATACAATGCACAGAGGGAATCCACCAGACATCCCTGCCCGGCCCACGCAAACGGACCATTGCCGGCACCTGCGTTATATACCGCGTCCCAAGCACTGCCTGCTGACGGGAATTCCACCACACCCGCCCGCAGGAATTCCCCATGTTCTCTGGCGCACAGAACTCCGAAGTCTCGGGAGCATACAGCGCATATTCGGGAAGATCATTCGGATGATACTCCACACGCACCCCAGAGCCCAAGAATAACGGAATATTTTGGGATTCCTGAGCGATGGCCACAGGCAGGATACCAAAAAGCAGGACAGTTGACAGAAAGAATTGATGAATGTCACGAATCCGAGCGCTCAAACGCCACATAACATATAGACAGTTCCGTTAGCTTTGGTGGCAGCTTTCCTGGAAATATGCAACTGAACTGCCGTACAATATTATTAATTATTGGAAGAAATTATACAAGTGCTTACATCGAATGACGTGATGCCGAAATTGTTGGAGACTAGGCACCTTCACGCATCCCGATCCGGTTATAGGCTTCAGAGAACGTACATGTTCCCACGGAGATCGTTTCAAGTTACCCAATTTGATTTTGGCAGGGTTTCCTTCTCCGTTATCGTGCCGGACAATTATGCTTATCCCCACCTGCATAATTGATCCTGATTCACCCCCCCCCTCCGCTTGCTCTCTGCGTCCTCTTTTGACCCAGCTGTTGAGGTACTCCGCATCAAGGCATTCTTCCTGCCCTCTTGCCGGTTACACTGTGCCACCTCCATGCCCTCCAGCTCTGCACAGATATCAGATACGCAGGCGGGGCTTGGCCATACGCTTCGCTCAACTTCTTTTTGTAGCGGATCTTCCCCAACCACATTCTCCCGCTCGTACCAAGTGTACCGATAGATCCCCGCATACCTTGCAGATGGAAAAGGGAAACCCCCTGACTACCTGAACGGTTAAGACGAATCAACATTAGCCAGCTTTGATGCCACACCACCAACTACAAGGCTCGTCGAATGAACGCAACAAAATCTGCACCATGCCATATTCTTCCCCATGAAATCCAGTACACAACCACCACAGACTGGTCCAGCGCACTTTGGGAAAGCCCCAATTTTGAGGGATCCTCACAGAACAATGACTGGCAACAAGATTATATTTGCATTCGCTCATGCAGAAAACATTCTGCCGGTAACACCTGCTTTGAACGGCTTGCCATCCCGTACACATCACACAAGCACTCTCCTCAATGATCACTTCCAACATACAGGGCATTCAAATTGAGGATGCTTCCCCCGAATTCTGGGAAGGACTCCGAATTCGTGTCTCGGACTGGGCAGGAGAGATTTTCGGAAAACTGGTTGAGGTTCGGGGAACATGGCCCGAGCAGAGCTACTGGTCTGATGTCAGATTTGTAACCTCTCTGTTTGACTGTACAGATGACCAGCTCCTGCCTGTGCAATGTCTGGTCGGAAAATTTCAAGAACGGTCAACCTCTGCCTATCGCATGGAGAAACATTTCGAGACCATACGGCCTGGCTCCAGAATCTCTGAATGGACCCCGATTGGGATTGTGGATAGAGGTATCCTCCGGGGGCCCTTTGCCGGGCCGCGAGTCCTCCTTGCCGTGGTTCGCCTGGCGACTTCGCACATCGAAATGGAACATGGCAGAGTAAACCCCCAAGCCGAGGTCATCTGGACTGGAAAACAGAAATTTGACTTTGAACTGGGCGGCAAGGGATATGTCAAATCGCAGAGCAGGCGCAGAAATTTTCACGTCCTGTCTGTCCACTTTGCCGCACTCATCGCTGTCGCAGACGGCACTCTTGACGAAGCTGAAATCCAGCTTATCAATGACAAGATGAGAAACTGGCTGACCAAGGCAGAATCTGTGTACGCAATTTATGACGGACAGTCTAGCAGTGAGCGTATGAAGAAGTACGAGGAGATAGTCACGGAGGCCATTTGCAAAGCGAAGGCAGGGAAACTCAATGAAGCAAATCTGCTGTCAGAATTGCGGGAAGGCAATAATGACAGGGCCCTGATGGTTGAACTGATTGAGCTGTGTTATGATGTCATGGCAGTTGACGGACGCGCTGATCCGGGTGAAATGAGGCTAATTGAAAAGATCGCAAAAGAAGGCAGGATTGATCCGGCCAGACTGGCGGAAATGCAACAGAAAATCTCTGAAAAACTGGATACCGGATCCAGCTCCGATCCCGTGTAGGCTTCCCTCTCCAGGTCATTCCGGGACTTCCTGGCGAGCATCCTTTCTGTCTGCCATCCTCAAATTTCGGGTGGAGCTAAGCGGAGTCGAACCGCTGACCTCCTGAGTGCGATTCAGGCGCTCTGCCAACTGAGCTATAGCCCCGGGTCAGGTGCGCGTGTACGATTTTCCCTGCGCCAGGGTCCCTGCTCTCTCTCCATATGTGCACGAATTGTTTGGGTGGTGCAGAGATGACATCTTCCACGCCATGCTGCGGCTGGGGAGAGAAAACACTTGGAATGCCCTTCTCCGGCAAACAATACACCAGAAAAATCGTTTAGATCATTCCATTTTCTTCTACTGGCCAATTATGACAAATCCCTCTGCTCAAACCAGGAAAAAAGACTATTTCGGAACGCGGACTTCTTTTGAGACTTCTCAGGGACCCGCATGGATGTACCGCCTTGATTCGCTGGATTTGCCAGGGTACACGCTTGACAGGCTCCCCTACTCCATTCGGGTCATGCTGGAAGCTGTACTCCGAGGCTGTGACGGGTTTACCGTAACTCCAGAGAATGTTACACAGCTGGCGCAGTACAATCCCAAGGCACCACTGCGTGCAGAGGTACCATTCTCGCCAGCGCGAGTCCTGTTACAGGATTTCACTGGTGTACCCGCCGTTGTTGATCTTGCAGCGATGCGCAGTGCAATGGCACGGGCAGGAGGTGATCCCTCAACCATCAATCCACGAGTCCCTGTCCACCTGATCATTGACCACAGTGTGCAGGTGGACTATTACGGAATCCCCGAAGCATTGCAACTGAACTCCGATCATGAATTCCGGCGGAATCGGGAGAGATACGAATTTCTGCGCTGGGGTCAGCAGGCATTTGACAACTTCCATGTGGTGCCTCCTGCCAGCGGCATCTGTCATCAGGTAAACCTGGAATATGTTGCCCGGTGCGTGTGGACAGGAACAGAAGACCAGGAGGTTGTGGCCTTCCCGGATTCGCTGGTCGGCACAGATTCGCACACTACCATGATTAATGGTCTTGGAGTCGTGGGATGGGGAGTCGGCGGGATTGAAGCCGAAGCGGTCATGCTGGGACAGCCAATCTACATGCTGATGCCGGAAGTGGTCGGATTCCGTCTCACAGGTTCACTCTCCGAAGGAGCAACAGCCACCGACATGGTCCTTACCGTCACGCAAATGTTGCGCGAATATGGCGTGGTTGGCCGCTTTGTGGAATTCTTTGGACAAGGGATTCAGGCACTCTCTGTGCCGGATCGGGCAACAATCAGCAATATGTCCCCAGAGTACGGAGCAACCATGGGATTCTTTCCTGTTGATGATATTACCCTGCAATACCTCCGGCGTACAGGCAGAGACGAAGACCTGATCGGACTGGTAGAGCACTATACAAAGGAGCAGGGACTGTTTCTGACCCCGGAATCGCCAGAGCCGGAATACCTGGACACGCTGACTCTGGATCTGGGAGATGTGGTTTCAAGTGTTGCTGGTCCCAAGAGACCGCAGGATCGTATTCCTGTCCCTGATCTCGGCTCATCTTTCCGCAAATCGTTCACTGCCCCTGCTGGACCTCAGGGGTTTGGCCGGAAGGAAGAGGAGCTGAAGCGCAGTATCACATCTTCCGAACTCCCGGATCCTCTGCAAAACGGAGATGTTGCCATTGCTGCAATTACCAGCTGCACAAATACCAGCAACCCGAGTGTGATGATCGGTGCTGGACTGGTTGCAAAAAAAGCTGTGGAACGAGGCCTCAAAGTGGCACCTCATGTCAAAACCAGTCTGGCACCGGGATCTCGCGTCGTAACCGAATATCTTCAGAATGCCGACCTGCTGCCATATCTGGCGCAACTGGGCTTTGATCTGGTCGGATATGGCTGTACAACCTGCATTGGAAATTCCGGCCCCTTGCCAGACGCAGTCAGCAGTGCGATTCAGAAAGGGGATCTTGTGGTGGCAGGAGTGTTGAGTGGGAATCGCAACTTTGAGGGGCGTATTCATGCACTGGTGCAGGCGAATTATCTGGCATCCCCCCCGCTTGTCGTTGCCTATGCCCTAGCTGGGACAGTTGACATTGATCTTACCCGCGAACCTATGGGGAAAGACTCTGCCGGTCAGGATATTTTCCTGCGAGATATATGGCCAACTGGCAGGGAAATCTCCGAGATGACTGAGGCCTCCATCACGCCAGAAATGTTTCTGGAAGAGTATGGGGGCATTGAAGCCTCCAATGAAACCTGGAATGCGATTGAAATCCCCAGCGGGGCTCTGTACAACTGGAGTGTGAAATCAACCTACATTCAGGAACCTCCTTTTTTCGCTGGACTGAAAAGGGAAGCTGCCGCCGTAGCTCCCATTGAGAATGCTCGTGTGCTGGCCAAACTGGGACACTCAACCACGACGGATCATATCTCCCCCGCGGGAGCAATCCCGAGAGAATCCCCCGCAGGGGACTACCTGACCGGGAATGATGTGCTCCCCAGAGACTTCAATTCGTTCGGAGCCAGACGGGGCAACCATGAAGTAATGATGCGGGGTACATTTGCCAATATTCGCATCAAGAACAAACTCGTGCCCGGCACAGAAGGGGGAATCACAAAATGCTTTGTACAGGAAGGGGAGGTCATGCCCATCTATGATGCAGCCATGCGCTACCAAGAAGAGAGAATTCCCCTGATTGTCCTGGGGGGGAAGGATTATGGAATGGGATCCAGCAGGGACTGGGCCGCCAAAGGGACTATTCTCCTGGGAGTTCGCGCTGTCATTGCAGAAAGCTTTGAACGGATCCATCGGTCCAATCTGATCGGAATGGGAGTTCTGCCTCTGGAATTCATGCCAGGGGAAAGCCCCGAAACACTGGGACTGGATGGAAGCGAATTCTACAGTCTTGAAGTACCGCACAAGGCCGGGACAACGGTTTCCGTATCAGCCATACGCACCGACGGACAGGAAGTATCCTTCAGGACACGCTCCCGACTGGATACGCCCGTTGAAGTGGAGTACTATCAAAACGGTGGAATCCTGCACTATGTACTGCGTGAATTCCTGGCAGAAAAATAGCCCCCGCCCCCGGGGGTTTCAATGCGGAGACAATCCCCCTCCTTGAACTTCTGGGTAAACTGACCGGGCAGCACGCTTCTGTGTCCTGCCTCCGTGATCAGGATGTTGTACCCTTTTCGTCCGGGGGCACCACCGTGGATCCCCCAGGGGGCATGACGGCGACGCTCGCTAAGCATGGTCACCGTTGCCGGCCGCAGAAATTTGTATTCACGGACAAGCCCGTCTCCACCCCGATGCTTCCCTGCACCTCCACTGCCCTCAATAAGCGCATACTCCTGCACCTGAATTGGAAACTGCATTTCCAGTGCCTCAACGGGCGTGTTTCGCGTATTGCTCATATGCACATGTACGCCGCTCAGTCCATCTGCATCAGGAGCTGCTCCCATACCTCCGCCAAGCGTCTCATAGTAGGCATAGGCTGCCCCGTCCGGGTGCTTTCCTCCAATCGTCACATTATTCATTGTCCCCTGGCTGGCTGCCGGGATGTTCTCCGGCAACACATGCGCCAAAGCTCCAAGAACTGCATCTGTAATTCGCTGTGAAGTCTCTACATTCCCGCCTGCCACGGCTGCGGGTCTTGACGCGTTCACCACTGTGTCTGCAGGAGCAGTCACGCAAATCGGAACGAAGCAGCCGGCATTGACGGGCACATCGTCTTTCATGAGGCACAGTACGACGTAATAGCATGCGGATTCCGTCACCGCCAGTACGGTATTCAGTGGTGCCTCCAGTGTTGGATCTGTCCCTGAAAAGTCAAACTCTATCTCATCGTTGCGAATCTGGACTGATACCCGGATCATCACATCTTGCCCGCCTGGCAGCTCCAGCATATCCGCAAATGTATGGATTCCGTCCGGCCAGGACTGAATCTCGGACCGTACGATACGCTCGCTGTAGTACTGCAGATGGGACGCATACATGCAGACTTCCTCCCGTCCATGCTCACTCAGGAGTGATTGAAGACGACGCTCCCCGATGGCATGCGCTGCTCGCTGGGCAGCCAGATCTCCCTCTCTTTCTGCAGGTGTCCGCACATTGGCAAGCAGCATGCGCAGGACACTTTCATTTGCCTTGCCTGCCTCATAAAACTTGACTGGAGGAATAACTATTCCCTCCTGGTAAAGCTCTGTTGACATGGGAAGAGATCCTGGACTCATTCCTCCAACATCTGCATGATGAGCACGGCTGGCAACAAAGAAAACGAGATCGCTGCCTGCAAAGACAGGCGAAATCATCGTGATGTCAGGAAGATGATTGCCTCCATCAAATGGATCATTCAAGATCACGATATCCCCCGGACCCCATCGGGAAAATGTCCGCAGGGCAGCCTCGCAGCTCGCCGGCATTGCCCCAAGATGGACGGGGATGTGTGCGGCCTGTGCAACCATCTTCCCGGTTCCGTCAAAGACAGCACAAGAATAATCCAGACGCTCCTTGATGTTGGGCGAATACCCTGTGCGCTGAAGCGTTACCCCCATTTCTTCGGCAATGCCGGCAAACCGGTGGCGGTAGATTTCTGTAAGGATCGGCTCAGCTTTCATGGGCGGCCCCGTTTTCAAGGTGAAGGTGATGCCATTCGTCTGCCCTTCCCTTCCACCCTGGAGGAATCACCAGGGTGGAGTCATACTGGACGATCAGTGCAGGCCCTTCAAACTGGAACCCTTCCCCCAGAAGTTCACGCCTCAAGAGAGGAATATGCAGAGGTTTATCCTCGGTAAAATACACCGGCACAGCGGGTGCATCCGAAATGTGAGATATGGGATTCGCCGGGGCTGCGGGAACGGGAAACGCACGGGACCGGGGAACTCTGGCCCGCAGTCGCACGACAACTGACTCAATCGGCAGTTCTGGCGCGGAGTATCCATACCTCGCGTGATGTGCTTCATGGAACGCTTGTCCTGCCACCTGTACACTTTCTGAGCTGGCAGGCAGATTCAGGGGGATCGAAAGTTCATGACTTTGTCCCGCATAACGCAGGTCCATGCTGCATTCCAGTTGTGCATCTTTTACGTCCAGACGGGAGAGAACAATGGATTTCAATTTCCCGATTATACGCTGGATTCGTCCGGGATCAGTCGCAAGCTCTTCCATCGGAGAGAGGAGTGCCTGCGAAGCATCACTCGCAAGATCTGCCATTGTGAGTCCCCATGCGCTTAGCACCCCGGGATATCTCGGGATCAGGATCTTTTGTATACCCAGAGATTCTGCAATAGCACACGCATGCAATGGCCCTGCCCCTCCATACGGTACCAGCACATAGATGCGCGGATCATAGCCGCACTCCACCGATACGCGCCGCAAAGCCCGCTCCATGGTTGCATTTGCAATCTGCACAATCCCCAGAGCAGTCTGCACAACAGAAAGCCCGAGAGACTCTCCCAATTTTGCAATTGCCTTGCGAGCAGAGTCTGCATCCAGCGTTCCTGGGGATTTCCCGCCCAGAAATTGCGAGGGAACCAGCCGTCCGAGTACCAGATTGGCATCTGTCACTGTTGGAATCTGCCCTCCTCGTCCATAACAGACGGGTCCTGGCACTGCTCCAGCACTTTGCGGCCCTGCCCGCAGAATTCCACCTGCATCCGCACATGCCAGGCTTCCTCCGCCTGCCCCCACCGTATGAATCTCTATGCCGGGAAGCCGGAGAGGAGTATGACCAACAACACTCTCGCTGGTCTGCAGAATCCGTCCCGGGCAGAGGGCGACATCCGTACTGGTACCGCCCATGTCAAATGTCATAATGTGCGGCGTGGATGTATGCAGTGCATGCCTGGCCAAGGCGAATGCTCCGACAACACCGCCCGCGGGCCCGCTCAGAACCAGACGAGCAGCCTGCGAAGAAGCCTGCTCCGCATCCAGCACCCCGCCGCTGGACTGCATCACTCTCAGTGACCTGCCTGCAAGCACATGCTTCAGCCGTGTCAAATAGCGCATCACCAGCGGGCGAACATACGCATTCACCACGGTGGTTGCCGTTCGCTCATATTCCCGATACTCAGGCAAAAGATCTGTACTGAGTGAAAATGGCAGTTCGGGAAGTTCTTTCTCAAGCAGGGCTGCAACCTGTCGCTCGTGAATGTCATTCAAAAAAGAAAACAGCAGAACCACTGCCACACTTTCTACCTCCTCCTGCTTCAGTGCATGCAACAGATCTGGAAGAGCCGAAGTATCCAGTGCGATCTGAACATTGCCCTGACTGTTGATCCGTTCATTCAGCTCAAAACGCAATGACTTGGGAACCAGAGGAGGAGTGCGTGGTTGCGAGAATTTGTACAGATGGGGGCGGTCCTGTCGTGCAATTTCCAGTACATCTGCAAATCCCCTGGTAGCAATGAGGGCTGTTCGGGCTCCCCACCGCTCCAGAAGTGCGTTTGTGGCAATGGTTGTACCATGCATGACGGGCGCATCCGCTTGCATTCCGAGTGCTCTCAGTCCTTCCAGGATTGCCTGACTCTGATCCTCCGAAGTCGGTATCTTGTACACCGTAAGCCCCGCAGTACCCAGCACCACAAAATCAGTAAATGTCCCGCCCACATCAACTCCAATACACTGGCATTTGGCGTTCATCTGGCTGATTTTATCCATCCATACAATACCCGAAAATATCTTCAAGTTCCAGCATCATGTACATATGCCATACTGCGCGAGAATCGAAACTTCCAAAAATGCACTAGGGTATTCTTATACATCTCTCGCGGGTAGTTGCTCTTCACAAAAACTCAATCTGTGTTTCCTGAATCTGCCTGCGATAGCAGGGAAAAAGAGATGATCGGTAATTGGACGGATGTGTGTACATTTAGAGCACTGAGTTTCCGGGTATCACCATGCTGATGCGTACAGAAGGTATCGTCCTTCGCTCCATTCCATATAAAGAAACCACACGACTTGTCACACTCTACGCATGTGAGCTTGGAAAAACAACTGTCATTGCAAAGGGAGGACAATCCGTCAAGAGCCGGTTCGGGTCAACTCTGCAACTGCTCTCACATGTACATGCTGTGATCTATACCCGCCCAACCCGCTCCATTCAAATTCTCTCTGACTGCTCGCATGTGAAGATATATTCGGAGATTTCCGGTAACCTGGAAAGGCTGGCCATCGGGCAGCGTATCGGTGAACTGGTGCTCTCGCTGACAGAAGAGGGGCATGCGTCCCCGGAAACGTTTCAGCTGCTTGTTCAGGTACTGGAAGCTCTGAACACCCCGAGTATCAATGCAATGCTCCTGAAACTCTACTTCCAGTTACGTTTCACCGATCTGCTGGGATTTGCACCTGCATTCAGCCGGGAATCTGTCCTGGAAATTTCCAAATCGGGAGGATATCTGTCCTTGGAAGATGGTACGATTCAGAGCAGGGCCGTGCACAAGACATCCGTCATGCATGCTTCCAGAAGTGTGCTTCGTGCATTTGCGATCCTGCACAGAGCGGACTTTGACGTAGTTCTGCGCATGCAACTCACCGCCAGAGAACTCCGTGATCTGTCCGCACTGATTACCCGTTTCATGCGTTACCATCTGCAGGATGCCTACCCGGTGCGCGGAGAAAAAGTTGTGGACCAGCTCCTGAAGCCAGAGAAGAGGCAAGAAGGACCTGCATAGTGTATCAGAGTCCCTTGTGAAGCCCTGCCATGATTCTCGTGTCAAGCCTCTTGCAGAAATACTTTGACAAAGGACGATGTGTACTTGCAAGCACTTTCGGGGAAAAGTCTTCTCCGATTGATATTGTTGCGGGAGCCTCGGGTCTTGTATTCCAAATGGTAAACCGTGCGAGAAGATGAACACATATAATCACCTGAGGCTCTTGCAAAAATACCTCTGTACCTGACCTAATGCGCCTGCAAGCACTCTCAAAGCGATATTTCTCCATCATCTGGGAATTTTGCAAAAACCTCACCTGTCCAGACAGAAACATGACATTACTGCGGGAATACTGCAAAATGTCAGGTGGTGAGGGAAAGTAGTGTGGATGTGGATCTTGTGTCCATTGGAATTGCGTACTACTCTCTATCTGAGAGAAGATTGCAGGAATTGACAATTCTCTTGGAACAGATGTTGCGCCAGCCTTGGAACTCCTGAGGAGGAACTTGAAGTACCATATGAGACGGAAGATAGCGGGGTAACCTGTGTGAGCAGTATCTCAATTGGGCAAGAGTCCAGAATATAAATGGATTGGTATTACTGCAATTCCTGTGGATAGAGGCTCAGATTTCCATGGAAGAAGAGGACCGCCACTCTGAAATTCTCGAAATTTCGGAAGCCTCTTGCAATGGTAAGCACTCGTTGAATTTTCCCATTTATGCGTTCGGCTTTGGCATTGGACTGTTCGCACCAGAGCGCATTACAGACTCCATTGATATGTTCTTCAAAGGTGTCGGCGACCTTGATGGCCTGTTCAATGCCTGTCTTTCTGACACTGGCGAGCCAGAGCTTGAGATAGGTCATGGCTTCGGCGGGGGAGGAGCATCGGAAGATCGCCTTGAAGTTCTCGCGCTGCTGCCAGAGTACGCCGACCTTGAGATTCGCGTCCATGATCGTCTGGAAAATCTCTTCCTGCTTCTCGGTGCGGTTTTCTGGATTGGCTCTTCATTATTTTTAGTGGAATGGATTGTTTTTGGACGCTTCAGGGATACAGATTCAGACCTCCGAGATAGAAGTAAATGGCGTTGATGAATCGCTGTGTATTTCGGAATCCCCGTGCCCGGACTTTGATCATTTTGATTCGGCTGTTCATGCCTTCGGAGGGGCCGTTGGTTACCCGCAGCAGGATGGCATTGATGATTCCCCACAGATGCTTTCGGATCGTATCGGCGGCCTTGATCATGGGTTCCAGTCCAGACTCCCTGACCCATTCCAGCCAGAGTTCCCATTCCTTGCGGGCATAGTCGCGATCCGAGTAGTTCCACAGGTGTTTCGCGGTTTCCTTGATCGCCCATGCTCTGCCCGTTTCCAGTTGACTGTCCCGCAGGGACTCGAACCGTTCCCGCTGCTTGTCTGACAGATTCTCCTCATTGGTCAGCCAGATATACTTGGTTCCGGTCAGGTCCTCCCGCCCTTCCTTCTTCAGTGCCCGGTGCTCCTGTTTGCGAACCGTGTCCACGCCTTCCCCGATGTACTTCACAACGTGAAACTTGTCAAAGGCGGTGATCTCTTTTGCATTCGGAAACCAGTCGTCCGTCTCGCGAATGTACGCCGGCCACATGTCCATGCTGACACTCTCAATTCCGTTTCGCTGCTCGGGGCTCAGCCCCTTGTAATACGCTCCCAGGGACTCTCTCTTGCGCCCTTCTCCCACATACTCCACTACCCCCTTCTTTGCGTCAATGACCACCGTGATATAATTGTGCCCCCGTTTAATGGAGGTCTCGTCCACGCCAATATCCTTGACGGTCTCCTTCTTTTTCCGGGACTTCCCGCGCTCTACCGCCCGCTGCATGATCCCGTCCACGGCCGTCCAGCTGAGTCCAAGTTTGCGGGAAACCGCAGAGACCGTCGTTTCCAGCAGCCAGTCAATCACCAGTGCCTCCAGTTCATACGTTACCCGCGCACTCCGGTCCGCCCACGGAATGGCTATCGTCCGCACTCCATGCGCTGGACACGATACACGGGGAAGATCTGTCGTCAGATACGTGCGGTACTTCCATGCGTCCAGATGCCGCCACCGGCGTGGACGGCGATCATACACCGGACATGCCTCCCCGCACTTGGGACATGCAAACTCCGACACCTCCTCGCACGCTACATGAATTTCCAGATTCCCCGAATCATCCTCCGCAATGCGGGAAATTACCCACTGCCCCAGCTTCTTTACGATCTTTGCAACCTGCTTGATTTCTATGTTCATCCTGCTGATTTGTATGGTGAAATGATAAAGGATTGCGACAGATCAGCACGCTGATTCGCGCAACATATATGACCCGAAACCCATTAAAGACATCAGCAGGTTTTAAGTTGCTCCTCACTAAATTTGTGGAAGAGCCTCTGGATTTTTCAGGAGTGCGTACCGACTGCTTTTCAATGTTTCTGGATGCGACTTTGCCTCCTGTCTCCGAAGGTTGTTCAGGGCTTTATTGAGGATCTTGATCAAATGAAAGCGGTCATGAACCAGGCGCGCATCGGGAAGCAAATTCTCGGCAAGATTAAGAAACGCCTTCCACATATCCGAGGTAATCGTTTCAATCCTGTCCCGCATATGCTTGGGCAGAATGCGCTCTACCAGTGCCGTAGCACTCTTTTCGTCGCGTCCTTCCGCCAAATCAATCACATATCTCAAGTCTCCGTTACTCACAATAGTCGCAAACTGATACCGCCTGGCAAACGCCTTCTCATCTATGCTCAAATGCCTGAACTCTTCCACAACCCGGCGTTCCATGCCGCGGTCTACTGCCCGATGCATCACCCGGTGAACCAGCCGAAAGTTGCACCCCATCAGCTGTGCCGTCTTGCTCTGGCTCTCCGTTGCTTTCAGTACGTCAATCACCCTGCGTGCAAACATGTGGGTGAAGCGATCCGACACTGATGCCCATGGAATCCGAATGGTTTTGACCCCAGCCGATGACTTGCTCCGTGGAACCCGACAGTGAAGAATACACGTGTATTGAAAATGATCCAGATGGCGCCACTGACGCGATTTCCGCAAATCATAGGCCGGTCCACGCTCTCCCGTCTCTGGACAGACAACCTCCCCGCCAGCATGGGAGATGTAGACATGAATCGTCTCTGTGGACTCATCCGTCGTAACCTCATCAACAACCCAGTCCTCCCCCAGGAACAATGTCTCGTGAAAAAAATTTGCCTTGGTATTCATCGTTTCTTGAATGGTTAATGGAAGCTCCAAAAATACGGTTTTCATACGAATTGCACTAGTACCAATGGATTAAATCATGACTTGTGGTCTCCATCAGACTCTTCGTATTCATTGCATGTTCAGATATTCTGTGATATAGCCTGTGTTCAGTCTTCTGGCACTGCTCCATACAAATGGAGACCGGTGTAAAGGCGTTTTGCAAGGCTTTTCGGGCCTACGGTCACTCGTCTATACAGTCTGCGGTTCTCGCAAAAATACCTCTATCCCCGACTCCTGATGTGTCTTCAGGCACTCTCAGAACAGTACCTCTCCATCATTTGGGAATTTTGCAAGAGGCTCATTCTGTTCTGACACGGTCATTCCTGGGGTAGAGAAGGATGGAACCTTGCGGAATTTCAGATCGGTGTGTTTCGTGTTTCTCGGCAGTACGCCCCGTTTGATCATACACGAGAGCCTCTTGCAAAAAGATTTTTGGGATTTTCGAATTCTGACCAGGTACGGGATGGAACCTTGATTTTTCTGTCATCCAGGAGTTTTGCAAGAAGCTCCGCAGTTACTGTTGGGGGTAGCGGGGGATGGAACCCTCCGGAATTTCAGATCGGCATGTGCTGTGTTTCTCTGCGGTACGCCCTGTTTGATCGCAACGCGAACACCGGGCAAGAACCTTTCCCAGAAAAAAGATCTGCAATGGGATTCATCATACAGGCTGTTTACTGTGTATAAGTGGAGACGGTCGTAAAAATTACGGCCTGATCCTGTACTAAAAATCTTTCACTAAACGGAGTACAACTCCAATACACACATGAAATACTTGCAAAAATGGGGGGGGGGCAGTTGTATGTCTGACGATTCTTCTCACTGTTTCCAGTGCGTTCGCACAATCCACCTCCACCACTCGCTACATTGACCCGGTGAATGGGAGGGCGGACGGGAATTGCACCAAAACGGATCCTTTGGTAACGAACGGGGCGTGCACGCTGGCTCGTGCCTTTCATTCGTCCAATCAGACTGCGAACACGACCTTTCTGATTCGGGTTCGCCGGGCAGGCGGGATGGTAGAGTTGGCTGCCCCCACGACTTCGCTGACCAAAAGCATTACCTTTGGGGCCTATGTGGCGGGGGGAAGTGGTTCTTCGGCGGCAGGAGTGCTCAAGTTCACAGGGACTCTCACGCTGGCCCGGACAGGCCAGATCGCCCTCACCCCGACGGCGACGGCGGAGTTTCAAAATATTACCCTTGCGGGGGGAGGATCCAGATGGGCGAACGGAGCTAACTTCGTTGTATTCAAGGATGAGAATGATGTGGGGAAGAGGGTGACCATTGCCGGAACATTGACGGTCAATCCGACGACTGCCCAGATTGCCAAACTCATTGTTTCCAAGGACCTGACGATAAGCGGCGTGCACGCTCTTCTTTTGGATGAGCTGGAAGTCAAGTCTGGCGCGACGCTGACCCTGGACACGCAGCCGGCAGACTACGAGGGCGGGGTGATCCTCTTCATGAAGAAGGGAACCAGCAATACCGATACCCGGGGAATTTTCAGGGTGGATGGCAGGATTGTTGAAGGCAAAAAAGGCCCCCGGCCGAATATCGTCTTCCTGGCGCATAACAATTTTAGCACTAACCCCAACAGGGGGGACGGGAGTTTCTTTCACGCAAGCAGTGACTACACGCCTTCTGCGAGCGGCGCGATTGATCACACCGACTGTCTGCAGGTGACGGGGGGCGGGATGATCAGTGTTGATATCGTTATGAACTCCTATGGCAACCTCTGTGTGGAGTTGCCAGAGATTGGCAACATCCAGGTGGCGGGAAGTATTGTGGAGAGGGGAAACCAAGCCACAGCTCGAACCAAAAAGAACATTACGACGGATCTGATCTTCCGCAAGGAGGTGATTGTGAACGGGGATATGGTGCAGTGGAATGATGCGCGGGTGGTGTTTGAGCAGGCGGCCACGATTAAGGGGGATGTGATCCTGGCGGACGGGACCTTACCGAGTGTGTTTGGTGGAGCTGATTTCGGGGCGGCCCGTGATGCCAGTGTCCGCAAGGGAGTGCAGGTCGGGGGTGCGGGGGACTACACCTGTGCCTATGCGACGGGAGCATCTGCGGTGCATATTCCAGGGGTACAGTTTGCAGGGGCGGTGACAATTGAGGGAGGGTTGCATGTGCGCGCCAGCAGTCTCACGGATGGTGCTCCCAATTCGGCCAAGGCCAGTGCGCCGGCATGTGCTCCACGGGTCCTGTTCCTGGCCCCAAAGGCGACGACCACGACTCCTGCGGCCGGGCGTGCGGTAGTATCTTCCATTGCCGGGGATATCGCCATTGAGGACACGGCAAGCTTTCACAACAAGGGGCGGATTCATCTGGATTCCGATATGCACGGGACGAGCCCGAACCTACGCCGGACGGCGCACAATGTGCGGGTGGGAGGTGACCTGGCTGCCGGGGGCAAGACCATCGGGATGAAGCATGCGTCCACCTCCATGATGAATGGAATGTGCACAGCGAACGATACCGGGCTCGCCTTTGGGAATCACTTGGTGCTGACAAATGCCGCCGAGAGTGTTGTGATCGGAGATGATGCAGATGGACTCACGCTGGACGCACTGGTGACGCTTGGGGATCTGCGGGTGGAATCCGGGAAAGGTCCGCTGACGGTGACGACCCTGCATGTGGGCTCTGGTGCCGAACTGATGTCCACCAAGGATGTGAAGGTGACCGAATCGCTGATTCTGCAGGGAGAGCTGAGCGGGGAGCTGGACGAAGCGTCCACGATCAAGAAGCTGACCTATGGAAGCCGGACTACGGATATTGTGAAGAAGGCTGCGCTGACCAGCATGCTGGATGCGCTCTCTATCTCGGTCGGGAGCGGGGAGCTCCGGCTGGACGAGGTGGTCAAGACAAAGAACCTGGGGCTGTGCAGTGGCACGCTGTCGCTGGTGGATGCCGAGAGCACAACCGACTCCACCCTGCATGTGACGGAGCATATCACGGTCCAGAACGGGATGCTGGAGAAAAATACCAATGATCCGGGGAGTATCTCCACGGACCGTGCAAAAACGGCCAGTATCAATGACCGGTATATTCTGACCTATATCACGCCGGGCAAGCGGACGGTGACGGATGCGCTGGAATGGTTTGATCCGCGGGATGTGATCGTGAATCATGCCAGTGCGGAGATCACCACGAGCGGGAATCGCTCCATTGTGGGCAAACTGACGATCACCAAAGGGAAGCTGATGGTGGACGGAATGCTGACGGTGGGCACCTCTCCCTTTCATCGCACGGATGCCACGAAGGTAGACAATTATAGTGTAGTCATCGCAGCAGGCGAACTGCATACGGAAGGACAGGATGTGAGGGTGCACGGGAAGGTGAGCGTGAATGGCAAGAGCAAGCTCATGACCGGAGGCGGGGACCTGCATGTGCTGGGACGGGTGCAGCAGGGCAAGTATGCCAGCAATACCGCCCGGGCGAGCATTGAAAAAGATGCCATGATCCACCTGGGAGACGGGACCCTGATGCTGGGGCCGGAAGACACAAGCAAGCGAAACAATGTGAAGGATAATGATCGTCCCGATGTGCTGCTGACCCTGACGGGGAGCCTGACGGCGGACAGGATCAAAGTGCCGAAGGGGAGCAAGCAGACCACCATTGACGCGAGTGCCGACAGCAAGATGCTGCAGACGGTCGTGTTTGACGGCACGATGACCCCGGGCACCGGAAACTGGGGCGGGACGCTCTACCTGAAGAGTGCCACTGCGGACGGCAAGATGCTTACCGTGGACAGCCTGTCCGCCATGAAGGGATCGGTGGAGACCCACAACAAGAAAGTGGTCATTATGGATGCGGTGTCCCTAGGTTCCGCCAAGATCTGGCCATACGCGGAAATGACAGAGTTCATGGGGGACCTCATGATCAGCGGGACCGGCGGACTGAACACGGAACACAATAAAGACGGTGACAAGCGGAGTGTGATGATCCATGGAGACTTTATGCAGACGAAGGGGGTCTATACCAGTTCGAATAATGCGGGGGTGATGCTGCATCCCATGACGACGAAGACCGTGATGGGGGACCTGATGGTGGCAGCGGATGCGTCCCGATACGAAGGGGAAATGGTATCGGGCAATATGCCGAGTCTGATGGTGCACGGGGGCTTCCACTTTGCAAAGAAGGGGAAGCTGAATGTGAAGGTGGAGTTTACAGGCAAGGAGGCGCAGGAGGTGATGACCGGGGATACGACAGCCCTGCACAGTGTCACGGTGAACAACGCAAAGGGACTGCTGCTGAAAAGCCATGTCATGCAGCAGAAGATGGCCACACTGACGCTCCGGCAGGGGAAGATTCACAGCATGCCGATGGACAGCATGTTTATGTGGACGGTGCAGAATGTGCAGGTGGAACAGGAGCTCCGCGGGCGGAGTTCAGCACAGGAAGGGAGCAAGTGCGGGGCAGACAGTGACGAGGAGTGCAAGGCCACGATCCTTCGAGGTTCCCGCCAGTCGTATATCGGCGGTCCGGTCGCTCGCCACCTGTTGCAGGGGAATGCAGGAGCAGGCTTTGCGAGCGGGGGGTATCTGTTCCCGGTGGGAATGCAGAAGGGAGACATGTCGCACTACCGTCCCTTGATCCTGCAGCTGCCCTCCGACCTGACCGATACCACGGCGGCGACCGTGTTTCCAGTGATGGTGCCAGAGGGAGCCATGCCGGCATGGCAGAACCTCACGGTTCCGACGGCAGGGGGCAGCCTGACCCTGGATGTGCATGCGGATCTGTTCTGGAAGGTGGATCTGGGGACGGAGTCGCTGCCCACGAATGCGAATCTTCGGATCGCAGCGGCAGGGCTCCCGAATGTGGCGGATGCCAGCGGACTGCGGATCGTGCAGTGGGACTGCATGTGGAAGAATCCGAAGCTGGCAGGACGGGTTCCCGCACAGGCGGATGCGAGTTCATTTGCGGTGAACGGGTATCTCAATGGAGTGGTGCACCTGACGCAGGAGGGGATTGGGCTGGGCAGCTGTGCGATCTTCGGGGTTGCGGCGAACGGGAGAGAGAATCCGATTGACCAGGCCGATCTGAGCGGAGGACGGGCGAACCTGCAGTTCATCCATAATGTGCCTTTGCCAACCCCGATCAACCTGCATCTGGGAGACATCCAGATTGGAAGCGGAATGCAGTTCCGCAGTGCCACAGCCTACCGTCCGGTAGGGGCAGGAAGCCATGAACTGAAAATCCAGCCCGTTGGCGCACCGGCCGAGCAGGCGGTCACCCAGACGCTTCCCCTGGCGCATAATAAAAACTATGTGGTAATTGCCCATGGAAGTCTGGCGGAACCCATGCTCAAGGTGCTGGAAACCCGGATGACATCACAGGTCGCAAACCAGGTGGATGTGCTGCTGGTGCACGGGTCGGCAGATCTGGGAGCAGCGCGGGTAGAAGTGCTGGATCCGGTGGATCCCATGACCGTGAACATGACGCTGGCAGGAAACCTGATGCTGAACGATGCCACACGGCGATACGCTTCGCTGGCTCCCTCGCAGCAGATTTTCCGGGTACAATCCACAGATCAGGAGGTGACACAGGCCTATGAGATGGACCTGTACGGGTATGCAGACCAGACGCTGGTGCTGAACCTGTCGGGGATGCGGAACGATCTAACGATCCTGGGCGTAGACAGGAACGGGATGATCATTCCGACAGTGGTAGTGACGGGGGTGGAAGAGAGCGCGGAGCTTCCGGCAGAGTTTGCCCTGCATGGCAACTATCCGAACCCGTTCAATCCGGGCACAAGAATCCAGTTTGACCTGCCGGAGAATGCGCAGGTGCAGGTCCAGATTGTGGACCTGCTGGGACGGGAGGTGATCACGCTGCCGGCGCAGGAGCTGGAGGCAGGGGCGAACCGGAGCCTGGAACTGAATGCAGGCAGTCTGGCAAGCGGGACGTATCTGTATCGGCTGATTGCGAAAGGGGCAGAGCACAGGCATGTGAAGACCGGACGCATGACCCTAGTGAAATAGTCACGCGAGGCAGTTCAGAGTGAAACAGAGCACCCCGGTACGACAGGCGTATCGGGGTGCTCTGCGTTAGGTGAACAGGATGGTGGATCACTTGAACCTCTTGCAAAAATGAGAAAAAATATCGCTCCGGGAACACCTGCAGGCAGATCAGATCGGGTACATATACATTTTTGCAAGAGGCTAAATCTGTACAAATTCCCACGCAAAACTGTGTTCATGGTTGGACTGAACATAGAGGGACGATTCCTCATACCCTGTTCAGGAACCTGAACCCACAGCCCGCTGGTACCTGCGGAAATAACTCTCTGCGCTCAGTGTGTCTCCGGTCTGGACGAGATAGCGGGCCATGTTGTACAACATCACGGAAGATTCTGGATTGATGGATTCAACCAGATGCAAAAGAGTTCCCGAGACTTCAAATGCCCCCTGACGCAACCGCAATGCTGCCAGCGTATTCAGATAGGTTTCAGAGGGGTTTCTGGCTGTTACCAATTGCAATACCTCTCCCGCCAGATTGCTTGATTGCCTAGAGGCCAGCTCCGCAGCCTGAAGGTGCAGCTGTTCATTAAACGGCTGCCAGTACAGCAGGGATCGCATATGCGCGAGTGCCTGCACCGTATCCAGATTTGCAAGGTTATGCCTGTGCGTTTCCAAGAGTGCCTCGTAAATTGGAATTTGTATTCGGACAACCGATGCTGCCAGCGAATCTGCGAATGATCCCGATTCCCAATGTGACTGCAATACCTGATCAAACCGACGCAACTCCTCTGCTTCGGTGAGCCCTCTCTTAAATGGAAAGCCAAGTCGAAGCCGTGCGATCAGTAATCTGGCATAGGCGGCATCAAGCGCAGAAGGGACTGGAGCACCCAGATCCTGTCCATCAAGGTTCTCCATAATTGCTCTGGTAAATGCCTCTGCCATCAGATCATAGCCCCATGCAGTAGGGTGCAGGTGATCCGTGAAAAGTGTATCCCCATCCCCAAAGTATGACTCCATGTCCACAATGACTGCGTCATGTGTCCCTGCAGTGCGGCGAATAATGTGGTTCATTGCTTCCGGTGCCCGAAACCGAACCGGATCATGTTCCTTCGCCCGCAGAAAAGCCGCCATGGCTGCCGTCGTATCCCCCATAGCCCAGTGTTGCATGCCATGTTCCCAGGCATCACTGGCCATCGTATCCACTCCCAAAGGTGGCTGCCCCCGCAGATTTGAGACCAGTGTACCAACAAGAGTTTGTATCCCCTGCCGATTCAGCGACTGAAGAATGTCCTCCAGATTTTCTTCGAAGTTCTGCAGTCCGGCCCGGTACACTAGGCCATCCAGTTCAATGGAAACATCGGTAGTTGACTGCGCCATCATCGTGCGGCTGGACTCTTTCGGGGGCAAAATGACAGACTCCAGTTTCCGAAACAAAATACTCTCTTTGCACCATAACAGCATCCGGGTCAATGTCAGATTACGATTGGGGCCGCCAGCTCCATAGGCCCCGTAATACTCATTGTGCCCTGCATATATCAGGACGGCATCTGGATTCATCTCTGCCACATGCGGAATTATGTCTCGCAACACATGGCTGCTGAGTGCTGTCATCCCCAGATTGACAACTTCAACCTGACGGGCCGGGTCTCTGGAACGCAGCCGTGCGGCAACTCTTTCTGGAAATCCAGAATAAAACGGATAGGGGTATCCGGCCGTAGAGGATCCGCCCAGAGCCACAATCCGAAATACACTGTCTGGCTTGTTTTTCAGGAAAGGGTTGTAGGCAGCCTGGGGCACAAACCCCCGAAAATAACGGGAGGCATAGGCGGGATTCACGGTCTGGTATTCGGGTTCTCCGGGAACCGAAATGAAAAAAGTGGTATTACCGAAGAGGCGAGTCACCCCTTCAGCCATACCCAGAATCACCAGCGGCAATACAATTGCCAAAATCCTGAAAATAATGATGCGCATTTTCCACTCTGGAAACATTTAAATTCTCCCCCCCCCCTCCATGACTTTTAATGATACTGACAAATTGGCAATCTGTCATTCCGATACCTTGCACCTGATTACTCAAGATATCCGATTATTCCTGTATTATATCCGAAAAATCCGTCCACATGAACTTCTCAAATATTCATGATGTAGCTCGCCACGCCAGGGTGTCTATTTCCACAGTATCTCGCGTTGTAAACAACTCTGCCCCTGTCAGTGCAGAAAAACGGGAGCGTGTACTGGAAGCCATTAAAGTACTGAGGTTTACCCCAAACCCGGTTGCCAGAAATCTTCTGGGTCGGGAAACCGGCGCAATTGGGGCCATCATGCCGCACATTCAGGGTGATTTCTTTGCAAATTTGATGAGCGGTCTTGACACGGCCGTGAGGCAGCATGACTATCTGCTCATGGTCAGTGCCTCCAGACGACTGGAGGACGACTTCATCTCCGCGCTCAAAAGCATGTACAAACGGGTTGACGGACTGATCATTATGGCACCGGAGCTGTCCTCTGATCGGGTGCTGGCACTGGTGGAACAAAGTCCCCCGATGGTTTTCCTGAACACGGAAGCACCGAATGATGCCATCCGCTGCGTGAATTTTGACAACCGTGGAGGAATGGCAAAAATAGCACAGCACATTTTGGAAATGGGACACACGCATGTTGCGTTTATTGGCGGACCCCACAATGCATTTGATGCACGGGAACGATACCTGGGTTTTCTTGCAACGGTTCCAAAGGGGTTTCAGGTAACATACTATCCAGGAGATTTCACCTTTGAGTGCGGGTACAGCAATGCCATGAAAATCTTGAAGACCACTCCTCGGCCTACGGTCATTGCAGCGGCAAACGACCTGAGTGCACTGGGTGTGGTCCGGGCACTTCTGGAGAACGGAGTCCGTATACCTGATGAGATGGCAATCACAGGCTTTGACGGAACCGCAAGTGGCCACTTCTCTACGCCTTCCATCACCACCGTGAATGTCCCGGTCCGTCTCCTTGCCGAAAACGCTGTCCGCCTCCTCGTGAACCAGATCTCGGATGCACCAAAATGCGAGGAGTCAAACAAAAGTATCCCCGTAGATCTTATCGTCCGGGAATCTTCCCGGAAACAATACACGGACTAGTTGTCTGCTACGGCTTGGTGACAGTCATGATCATTTGATGATCTTCAGGAGGCATCCCGTGATTCTCAGCATTCCCTGTATGCCTGACTAAAGGATCAGTGAACATATGGATTCCTCTTCCCGCCATTATGCCCGAAGGTAAGGAAATCAGGCTGTTGCTTCTGCTCTCGGTTGTCCTCACGGTCTCAGGATGTGTACCATCAGAGCCGGAGTGGCGGTTCACTGAAATCACTCAGCAGGCTGGCCTCGGTGAATTCAGACACATTAACGGGGCAAAGGGCGACTGGTACCTGCCAGAGACATTCGGGGCAGGTGGAGCTTTTCTGGATTACAATCAGGACGGGTTCATTGACCTTGCCCTCGTTGGCGGAAAGTCATGGACCGATAATTCCAGTCAGGGAATCTGGCTCTACGAAGGGGACGGGAATGGACATTTTACAGACGTAACCGAAGAAACAAATCTCATAGCCATCGGGGCATACGGGATGGGGATCATCTCGGGAGATGTGGACCGCGATGGAGATGAGGACCTGTATCTGACTGCTCTGGAAAGAAATTACCTCCTGATCAATGTCGGGGGTGAATTTCGGGACGGGACACTGGATGCCGGTCTGCCTGGCCTCTCGGAATGGAATGTAGCGGCAATCTTTCTGGATGCCAACCGGGACGGCTGGTTGGACTTGTACGTAACCGGTTATGTGTACTGGACTGCCAAGACTGACCTGTTCTGCACCAGTGACGGTACCCGGAAACGGTACTGTACCCCAGAGATCTACCCGGGAACCCCGGGACGATTCTATCTCAATCGCGGGGATGGTACGTTTGCAGAGCATACGCAAATAGCCGGACTGGCGGGTTCGGGAAAAACCCTGGGAGCTCTCACGGTTGATGTGAATCGGGATCAGTGGCCGGATATTGTACTGGCAAACGATACAGATCCCGACCAGCTATTTCTGAATCTCGGAGACGGATCGTTTGAAGAAGTAGGGCTGTCCCGGGGGATGGCACTGGATCCCCGAGGGCGTGCCAGAGCAGGGATGGGCATAGATGCAGGAGTCACAGATTCAACAGAGGAACCAACGCTCTTTATCGGTCATTTCGAGAATCAGATGAATGGAGTCTACCGGCATACGCCTTCCGGCTTCTTTGAGGAGAGGAGTGCCATCAGTGGAATCGGACCGCCCAGCCTCCCCGCTCTCACATTTGGCATGATATTGCTGGATGCTGACCTGGACGGAGACCTAGACCTGATCGCGGCCAACGGACATATCAATCCGCAGGCCAGTGACCGGAGCGATATAGCAAGCTACAGGCAATTGCCCCAACTTTTTCTGAATGACGGAAACGGTGTATTCGCGGAAATGGCTGCACCTCTTGGACTGGATATTCCAATGGCAGGGCGAGGAGTACTTGCTGCAGATATTGACCGTGACGGAGATCAAGATGTTCTGTTCACGGAAAATAATGGGCCTGTTTATCTGTTCCGCAACGACCTGCCTGCCAATGTAAACCACCTGCATGTAAAACTGGAGGGAACTTCTGTGGATGCGACGATTGTCGTGCGGACGGGAGCGAGGCGACAATTTCGGCGAATCCGGGCAGGAAACAGCTATGCCTCCCAGTCTGGCCGGACGGCTGTTTTCGGATTGAACCAGCATCAGTCTGCGGATATGGTCACCGTATTTTGGCCCAGCGGGAGCATTACACAGCGAGTCAATGTGGTTGCCAACCAGACTCTGCAACTGCAAGAAGAGATCCCATGAAAAATTTGGTGTTTATGGCTCTTGCTGTGTTCTCTGCCTGCACAGCAAATGACAGACAACCGGATGTCAGCAAGTTCATTGCCGGAGCGAATCAAGCATTCCAGAACCGAGACTACTCCACAGCACTTGCGCTGGCCGACAGTGCACTGGCACATAACCGAACATCTTCCGACGCATATTTTATGCACGGACGCATCTATTTCGAGCTTCAGCAGTGGGCCAATGCAGAAACGGCCTACCTGAAAGTGACAGACCTTGAATCGGACTACCCAGGCGTTCGGCACAACCTTGGAAATGCCTACTATCACCAGAGGCAATATCGCCGTGCGCTTGCCCAGTTTATCCATGCTGCCGAGAACAATCCAGCTCCTGTGTCCTGGCATGCAGCGGGAGAGACCTACAATGCCCTAAATCAGCCAGACAGTGCGATTGCTGCATTTAGAAAGGCAGTTCGCCTAGACTCTCTGTACGGTCCGGTATACTCCAGTATTGCAGAGCTTTTTGAAAAGCAGGGACAGTATTCCGAGGCATTGAAGTACAGCCTGACTGCCCTGCGCATCCGGTCAGTTCACCTTCCAGATCAACTCCGGCAGGCAAGACTTCTGCTACGACTGGGCCGCTCCAATGAAGCCATCGCTTTGCTACGGCCTCTGATCACGGAATACTCACACCTTGCAGAGCCAAGATACATTCTGGGGCAGGCACTGCAAAAGTCGGGATTCATGGAACAGTCTCTTGTATTCCTGTCGGAGGCAGATTCTCTTCGAATGGTTGAACAGAGGCTTGGACTGTTGGCCAATACTGCCGAGGGGCAACCTGATCATTTTCAGGCACAGGTGGACTATGCCATTGCGCTGCGCCAGGCAGGGCAACTGGAAAAGGCCCTAAGCAGATATTTGATTGCTCAGGCACTGCGCCCGGCGAATATGAGCCTGCAGTTTCATATTGCCACACTTGAAACCACACTCAGCGATTTTGTGCAGGCCGAAGAAAGACTGCTGCGGATTCTGAATACAGATTCAACGCATGTGCTTGCGTGGCTGGGACTTGAAAACATTTATTCCGTGACTGAACGGCCTGATCTGGCGAGAGACGCTCTGGGGCAGGCCGTTCGGATCAACCCTGCTCATCCGGCCGTGCAGGAGAGTGTGCAGCGGTCGCGTTCTCCATGACCTGACCGACACTTTCATACGGTTTCCAAACTTCAAACGGTTAATGGGCAGGACAATCCAAGCGAATGATCATACCCTGTATCTTCATGGATACTTCTGAATGTCCCCTAGCACAAGGGAAATCTGGTTCATGACGTGCAAAAGTTCCCGGGGACGATTTCATTCGAATCTTTTTTGTATACTCCCTGCTATTATGCTACATTTTATCCATTAATCTGTATATTCCCGTTGACTCGTATATATGGACATCCTTCAGAAATACCATTGCACATGAAGTGGTGTGCCAGCAACTGCTCTCTGAACAGCAGTGTCCTCCATATCTGGAATTTTGGAAGGGGATCATTTTACTGCACCAACAGAGACCGGTCTCATGTACGCAGTTCCACGAGACCCATGAGATCTCTACTCGCTACAGAGCCGATAGGTCTGTCGTGTGATATCAGCCAACAAAACCAGACTGAAGACCCGAAATGCTGAATATCCCCTCTTCCTATGTTGACGGTCACGCCAAAGCATGCGCTGTTGATCCTGAGGCCGCAGACAACTATGTCCGGCACACCACCATCGGCGACCCTGAGCTGGATCCTGTGATGGAGGAGTTGTCCGACCTCTCCTCCGCCGATCTGCACCAGTTCGTTCGGGCCTGTATTGAACAGGAAGATGAAGCAACATTGCGTCGTGTGCCGCAGGCGATGCGCGACTTCTTCAACAAAGTTGAACAGGTACCGGACTGGGTTGATCTCGAGGCGTTCAAGCCTGGACAGCGCGCCTTTTACAGGAATATGGGAAATATGCTCGTCAGCTACGCTCTCGGGAGCGTGATAGAAGGTTTTTCGACCCAGATCTGCAAGTCCTTCTTAATCACCGGGCGGGTAGCCGATGTGAACTTGGGGGGAGTGAGGAGACTGGGACAGAACAACCGGCACATGATTGAGACCTACTACCCCGGCGGTATGGAACGTAACTGTGATGGTTGGAAGACTACCATGCGAATCCGTTTCATCCATGCGCAAATGAGGAGACTGCTGTCCGGGTCAGACGATTGGGACCAGGAGGCTTGGGGAGTGCCGCTAAGTGCGGCCCATATAGGCGCGATTTCATTGTACCAATTTTCCATACGCAGTTATGAGCATGCAATGGCGATGGGTTCGGCCTTCAGTCTGGAAGAACGAGCGAGCATGATCAAGATCTGGCGTTATGTCGGCTATGTCATAGGCGTACCTGACACCATTCTCTTCAGCAACGAGACCGATGCCAGACGAATACGTGAAATCGCCCTCTTGTGCGAACCGCCGCCGGATGACGACTCGATCAGTGTGGTGAGCGCATTTTTTGAGGCCGCACTGAAGCTTGTGAGAGTAAAAACGGAAAGGCAAAAAAAGAAATTGCGAATGTATGCTTACCGGCTTTCCAGGGCACTTATCGGGAACGAATTGGCGGACATATACGGGTTTCCTAATACGAACAGAAACAGGCATTTGGTACTCTTCTATGTAAGAACAAAGCTCCGCCTGACCAAAATCCTGGCGGGGGCATCCCTGATGCAGAAGGAAGCCTTTACGAAATTCTTTGAAGCCTCTCAATACGACAAGGAGGGCATCAGTTACAGGATGCCTGATCATGTGCACTCTGCAGATCAGAGCCCATGGTAGACTGCAGGAAGCAAGTAAACCCGTGTTGCCGCTACCGCAGAAATCACTTCCCCGTAATGCCTGCCCTGCCAGGACCTCTGGTACGGAATATCTGTATCCTGCGGAATCTGGATGCATCTCGGGGGACAGGTTTTGTAAGGGAGTTATAAAGGAAACTGTAACAAATATGGAACAGCGCGTCTGGTTCGGGGGTTCCAAGTGCTTCCAGCAACACCGAGGAATAGATGACAGGAACACGGAACGAGAAGGCGTATCGTGGCGTGCGCTAAAGGCTGATTCCTGTTACGCGGGACAATGCCCTCTTCCTGTTTGCCATGTGCGGGGCCTGCCGATTCGTCTGGAATTTCTTTCTTGCCAGGAACCAGAAAGAATATGCGGAGTCGCAAGCGAACGGCACCCAGGCGCCATCCACGCAATGGCAGACCCTCTTCACGGAGTTCACCAAACTGCGGAACAGCCCGGAGTATGCATGGCTGCAGGAATACTCCTTTGCCTGTGTTCGCCACACACTGAAACAGCTGTCGCAGGCATTCGAGAACTGCTTTGCCGACCGGGCCGGCAAGCCCCGGTTTAAGTCCAGAGATCGCACACGCCCCTCCTGTACGATTCCGCAGGATGTCAAGATCAGGGACGGGAAGATTTGGATCCCGAAACGGGGGTATATGCAAATTCGCAGACGAGGAGGGAATCCCTATCCCGAAGGAGCGCCAAAGTCCGCGACGATCTTCAAGGAAAGAGGCAGGTGGTATGTTACGGTTCTGTATGAGATCGCTGCCCCTGTGATTCCAGACAACGGAGTGGTTGCCGGGATTGACCGGAACGCCAACGGCATGATCGCCGTGGCCTACAGCGACGGCAGGGACCCCGAAGTGCTGGAGAGTGAGGCGGACAAGCGGGTGCGATTCCGGAAACGCAGGTATGAGCGGAAGCTGGCAAAGCAGATTGCCCGGCAGAAAGCAGACGGTCGGAAAAAGATGTCGAACCGGGCGAAGAAGACACAGGGCAAGATCCAGAAGTGCAGCACCTATCTGGCAAACTTCAGTCATAACCGCAATCACCAGAAAAGTGCGAAGGAAGCCCCTGTAGTGGTGGTGGAGAACCTGAAGGTGAACAGCATGACCGCCTCGGCCCGTGGGACGACAGAGAAGCCGGGCAAGAATGTCAAAGCGAAGGCGGGGCTGAACCGGGTGCTGCTGGAAGGCGCGCCGGGTCAACTAGTGCAGATGTTCGGCTACAAGTGTCTGGCGGTTCTGTGTGTGATGGCCGCGTACACGAGCCAGGACTGTAGCCGGTGCGGACACAGGGACGCGGGCAATCGTGCCTCCCTGCGCAAATTCAGGTGTATGTCCTGTGGACATGCGGAACACGCGGACATCAACGCTGCCGCGAACATCCTGGCCTCGGGGACTGGGGCATCTGGACGTGCGAGGGGTGAACCGCTGGGTTCCCCGATGACCCGTCAAATGACAGAAAGGAATCCGTCCGCATGAGGTTTCTGCGTACAGTTTCCTTTATAAGTCCCTCTATTTGTATACCCTCTCCACATCTCCCGGCATGGAAAAAATCCCGATCGGAAGGATGACCTATGCCGATCTGCTGGAAAAATCTCGAGTGTGGGCCGGACTGTGCGAGCTTGTGCAGGAGGGAAATTCATGGAAATCCATTTATCGTCTCGAGGAAGCTGGATTCGATCTTTACTCTCGACTGCAAAAAATGGCACTGGAAGCATTTGTAGACTGGAAAGATCGGGAACTTCACGCAGAGCTGACAAACCTTCGGGACAGAGGATTTCTTTCTGATGCGTCCCCGAAAACACGGAAACTTGTGGAGAAAGAACAGCTTTGTCTGATGGAGGGGTACAGTCGCAGAATGGTTGATCTGGACTTGAAAATGGACCTCCCGAATATCAAACGCCAGATGCAGCAGGAACTGGAAAATAGAGAGGTATCAGACAGTATGGCGATGGAGCGATGAGGAAACCGGAGGGACTTTATAAGTCAGTCGTGTTCTCTTCTCCCTGCTCTTTTCTCCACTGAGCGACCCTTTGTTCATATGCGATTTGCATTCTGCTTTTGGGAAGTGGGGGCTGATCGAATTTGGAACTATTTCCCTGATCTCTGCGTGATCTCATTTTGGAATATCGTTCCATCTGTTTCCGAACAGTTTCCGCTGTGTACGCAGCTTTGCTGGAAGATGGCGTACCAACCCCATTGTCTGCTTGAGACGGGTTCTGTACATGTTTATGGTCGTCCGACATTAAATAAGGGAGTTTGTGTGCTAGAAATGTGGTATCATATCCCACTATAAGTTCCTAAATAGTGTCTGTCCGAAAATTCACAGCAACCCCCAATACGGGGAATTTCAGAGGCATTTTGCCCCACAGCGTCATGTATGGCGCGATTTAGATGCTCGTTCGCTATGAGAGATTCGGGGAAATCTTGCACGAAGATTGCATGTTTATGGACGCTGTTCGGGGATTTCATGCTCCAATCCGCCAAGGGGCTTCCATCTTCGTCAAGAAAAATACCCGAAAATATCTCCAAAAACCCCTCATACGCTCTCTAAACGGCATATATTGGCG
The DNA here is from genome assembly GCA_965203305.1 of Rhodothermales bacterium. Classification (GTDB taxonomy): domain Bacteria; phylum Bacteroidota; class Rhodothermia; order Rhodothermales; family Bin80; genus Bin80. The sequence goes on from OZ241874.1 coordinate 2,857,686, forward strand.
ATATTCTGAATTTTCGGACAGACACTAAATATACAAAAATGGCAATTATTTCCCAGACATCCGGGACAGATTCCTGTCCAAGCTGTCTGCCATCTCTTCTGCCTGTACTCGAAGGTTCTGCGGAGGACCAGCAAGTACCGTTTCCAGGGCATGAATCGCTGCCTGTCCTCCATACCGAACAGCCAGCGTAAGCCATGCGGCAGACAGTTGACGATCTTCAGGAACACCATCTCCAGTAAAATAAAAGATTCCCATCTGGTGCATAGCAAACGGATGTCCCTGTGTGGCTGCCTTGCGGGTCCAGTAGACCGCCAGATCCGCGTCTTTCTCTATCCCCCATCCATACACATAAGCCTCGCCCAGATAATACTGCGCCTCCCGATGTCCTTGGGTTGCTGCCAACTGGAACCATCGTACTCCCTCCTCCTGATTCTTCTCTACTCCCTCCCCCGTTTTCTGCATGAACCCCATCTGGTACTGTGCTTCCGCATTTCCCTCTTCCGCCTGGGCGAGCAGATACTCATACAGGTTCCCCGCGTCTGGCTGGGAGCATCCGATGAGTCCCAGAAAAAGGGAAACACACGTCCAGATTTTTCTCATCTTTTCATTAGTTCATCAATGGGTACCATCGGATTTCCTGGCAATTTCCGTACCCGGACATACCCATCTTTTCTGCTTTTCACGTAGGGAGTGATGATCCGGTATTCTTCCGTTCCTTTTTGACACGTCTCCACGCGTTTCATGATTGGATCAGGATTCTTCTGGTGAAAGCAGATATAGAACATGGAGCGGAGTGCCTCCTCCCACTTGTCTGTTTTTTTCGGGAGTTATACAGGAAACTGCAACAAATATGGAACAGCGCGTCTGGTTCGGGGTTTCCAAGTGCTTCCAGCAGCACCGGTGGAATAGATGGCAGAAACACGGAACGGGAAGGCGTATCGTGGGGTGCGCTACAGGCTGATTCCTGTTACGCGGGACAATGCCCTCTTCCTGCTTGCCATGTGCGGGGCGTGCCGATTCGTCTGGAATTTCTTCCTTGCCAGGAACCAGAAAGAATATGCGGAGACCAAGGAGAACGGCACACAGGTGCCATCCACGCAATGGCAGACCCTCTTCACGGAGTTCACCAAACTGCGGAACAGCCCGGAGTATGCATGGCTGCAGGAATACTCCTTTGCCTGTGTTCGCCACACACTGAAACAGCTGTCGCAGGCATTCGAGAACTGCTTTGCCGACCGGGCCGGCAAGCCCCGGTTTAAGTCCAGAGATCGCACACGCCCCTCCTGTACGATTCCGCAGGATGTCAAGATCAGGGACGGGAAGATTTGGACCCCGAAACGGGGGTATATGCAAATTCGCAGACGAGGAGGGAATCCCTATCCCGAAGGAGCGCCAAAGTTCGCGACGATCTTCAAGGAAAGAGGCAGGTGGTATGTTACGGTTCTGTATGAGATCGCTGCCCCTGTGATTCCAGACAACGGAGTGGTTGCCGGGATTGACCGGAACGCCAGTGGCATGATCGCCGTGGCCTACAGCGACGGCAGGGACTCCGAAGTGCTGGAGAGTGAGGCGGACAAGCGGGTGCGGAAACGCAGGTATGAGCGGAAACTGGCAAGGCAGAAGGCCCGGCAGAAAGCAGACGGTCGGAAAGAAATGTCCAACCAGGCCAGGAAGACCCAGTCCAAGGTACAGAAGTGCAGCACCTATCTGGCAAACTTCAGTCATAACCGCAATCACCAGAACAGTGCGAAGATCGCGAAGGAAGCCCCTGTGGTGGTGGTGGAGAACCTGAAGGTGAACAGCATGACCGCCTCTGCCCGGGGAACCGCAGAGAATCCGGGCAGGAATGTCAAAGCGAAGGCGGGGCTGAACCGGGTGCTGCTGGAAGGCGCGCCGGGGCAACTGGTGCAAATGTTCGGCTACAAGTGTCTGGCGGTTCTGTGTGTGATGGCCGCGTATACGAGCCAGGACTGTAGCAGGTGCGGACACAGGGACGCGGGCAATCGTGCCTCCCTGCGCAAATTCAGGTGTATGTCCTGTGGACATGCGGAACACGCGGATCTGAATGCTGCCGCGAACATCTTGGCCTCGGGGACTGGGGCAACTGGACGTGCGAGGGGTGAACCGCTGGGTTCCCCGATGACCCGTCAAATGACAGAAAGGAGTCCGGCCGCATGAGGTTTCTGCGTACAGTTTCCTTTATAAGTCCCTTTTGTAACCATCAGGACTCCGATACAGTCCTTTGATTCCCTTGCAAAAAGATTTTCAGGGTAGTCGAAATTGAGCCGGTCGGGATAAAAGAAAGGGCAGATTTGATTCGTAGCAGAGAGTACCGAAATTTCTTCGTAATGTCAGGGAAATTGATGCCAGTATGGGCAGCGAGCCCCGTAGAAACAGGTGTATACCTTGCAACCTATAATCAAGCCGAGCCCAAAAAATCTGGCGAAAAGTAACCGAATCTTGCACTATGCCTGAACTTGTCCACTGGCTTTTTTGGACTTCGAAAAACCACAATAATTAAGATTTTTTTGGTATTACTGCAATTACTGTGGATAGAGGCTCAGATTTCCATGGAAGAAGAGGACCGCCCACGAAAGATACAGCCAAATTAGTGTGCGTAAAATTTATGAAAACCCTTTCTTTTCCAATTTTTTAGTATATTCTTTCTGTCCGTGTTATATTACTGTAGCACGCGAAATTCGTCGCACTCTCACAAACCTCTGAAATCCATGAGATCTTCTATCATTTCCCTTTTCGTTATTGGACTCCTGTTCACAGGAATCCCCCATGCACAGGGACAAGCCGGCCCGGAACTGGGTGACGACTTTATCTTCTTTGTGAACGGCACAAACGCCCAGGTCCCGAATTTTGACGGGGCCATCATTGATGATCCTGCGGATCCGACCAACAAGGTCATTAAATACGCATACGGAGACTGGTCTTTTCAAGCCTTCCGCTTTGCGTCGGATACAGGACGAGACATGTCTGCAAACCGGGAGGATGGAGATGTACTGCATGCCCGAATTTGGGTAGATCCCGCCAATGCCGGAAAGCCCAATGTTCAATTGCTGCTGGAAGACAAGACGGACGGACAGCCCGAGAATGATGGCTCCGCAGATCTGCCCTTCCGTCTGGTCTGGCGTATTCCTGAGAGCATGCGGGACGGAGAGTGGCATGAGATTTCGGTACCGCTTCCCCCACCCACATACATGGAACTGGAAAATGCCAAGAAGGCTGGCGAACTGGATGGTCTGGACAGCCTCTGGAAATATGCCGGAGCATGGTCCAGCGGCGGATTTGGGGTTGGAGTTGCCGATGAACTGGGACCCGAAACCGCAGAAAACCCCGCGCTATGGGAAGAATATGAGTGGACCAATGTTCAGAATCTGGGGGTGCACTTTGACAATAATCAGCAGGGCGGGGATATTTATCTGGATGATGTCTATATCGGAGCCCCGAATCTGGATCTCTCCATAGCATCCGATCCCCCCGCTGCCGCCACAGGCGTGACCGCCGAAGCAACGGCCGACAGCAACACGATATCGTGGATGGCCATATCCGATGTTGGTGGATACAATGTTTACTACAGCATGGAAGAGATTATGGATCTTTCGGACCCCGGTGTAGGACTGGTCGCACGAATAGATGACCCCATGTCCACTTCCATCGGTCACAAGTTTCAGCTTCCGCACTCCAGTCTGTCCCCGCTTACCCTGCATTATGCCGTGACAACACTCAGCTATTTCGGGGTGGAAAATGAGGACCTGTCCATGAGTCAGGCAAATGTTGAAAATGAAAACTTCCCGGTCTATCCTTACATCGCAGAACTGACCGAAAGCCATGCTGAGCACTTGACTGATCTTCTGTTTGACAACTCCTTTGAGGATGTGGCAAGCGGATTCCCTGAAAACCATATGCCGTTTGAACTCAACAAGGAAAACTCAAAGCCAGGAGACGGCGGACGGATCTCCGAGGACGATGACCTGAGCGGCAAATTGTGGGCCGGCTACAATGCGGATCCGCCCGAGCTCTATCTTTATGTGGAAGTGATGGATGATCAGGTCACCCTGCAGGGAGCAGAAGGCGAACCCAGTGCCGGGTGGCAACACGACAGTATTGAGTTTGGCTGGGGGAACTATGATGTCAGGGATGTGGCAGGAGGAGGGATCTTTACAGGATCGCCCCATACAGAAATGAAGCGCGGAGAGTTTGCGGATTACCAGTTTCGCATTCTGGGGCAGGGAGATGGCACAAAAGAGGGAACAGAGGCAAAAGCATTCGTAGGATGGAGTATTGATGCAGTGCCGCAGGGAGCAGGAGCAATCTACGATCAGCTTATGGATGGAACCCAGGTAATCGGGTATAAAATTCTTGCTTTGATTCCCATGGACCAAATTCAGAATGTGGACCAGATGGATGCGCTTACCGTCTTTCCCTCTGGTGACGAGATTAAATATTATCCGTTCAATTTTGTGCTGAATGATCAGGACGATGGACAGTCGCGTGACAACCAGATTCAATGGTCCATGAAAGCAAATGCAGATGGTCAGTGGTGGAATACGCCGGCGCAGTGGCCTGCCGTGGCACTTACCGCCCCAATGCTTCCCCCGCCCACAAGCATTGCCGAGGCTGACGAGCTTCCAGGGGAGATTGTTCTGGAGCAGAATTATCCGAACCCCTTCAATCCGGGTACTTCCATCCAATTCTCGCTTCCTGCATCCGAAACTGTCACGCTCCGCGTATTTGACTCGCTGGGACGAGTGGTCTCCACGCTGATTGATCAAAAGCAGCATGCCGCAGGAAGGCATACGGTCCGGTTTGATGCCTCCGGGCTGGCTTCCGGTGTATATCTGTACCAACTTGAGGCAGGATCTTCTGTGCTGATGTCACGAGGCATGCTTCTGGTCAAATAATGCAAACTTTGTCGGGGCGCAAGTCTATCGGGTTCTTCGTGATCCTGTTCTTGCTATGTGTCGGCAGGGTGGAGCGTTCATCCGCCCATCCTGCCGATGATGGCCCGACCGGAAAGGTGGCAGGAAGAGTCCTTGAATCGGGTACGGATCTGGGACTGCCCGGCGTAAATGTGGTGCTTGTCGGAACCTCCATTGGTGGAGTGACGGACTCGGAAGGCTACTATCACATCCTGAATATTCCCCCAGGAATCTACAGCGTCCGGGCTTCCTTCATCGGATTTGCGACCGTGATTACGCAAAATGTGCGCGTGGTCCAAGATCAGACCTCCACAGTCAACTTTGCACTGCGAGAGGAAACCATTGAGGGCGAGGAGCTCGTTGTCGTAGCGGAACGCCCCATCGTGGAAATGGACCGGACGACCACAACCTCTGTGATTGATGCCGAGCAGCTGGAAGTCCTGCCCGTCACCAATGTGCAGGATGCCATCAACCTACAGGCCGGGGTGGTAGATGGACATTTTCGCGGGGGGCGGATTGGGGAAGTCACCTACCTCGTCAACGGGGTCCCGATCACAAATGCGTTCAGTCGGGAATCCGCATTTGATATCGAACAGAATATGGTGCAGAGTCTGGAGGTCATCAGCGGCGTATTCAATGCGGAGTATGGCCAGGCGACCAGCGGGGTCGTGAATATCGTCACCAAGGATGTCCCGGATGTCTGGAGTGGCTCCGTTCTGGCATATACAGGGGCAATTGCCAGTACCCGAAAACTGGAGTTTGTGAACCGGACAGCGGACGCGGGCCCGACACTCGCCTTTTCTGACTTCGCTCCAGATACCGTTTCGTTCGCCAATGCTGCCTCACTTCCCAATCTGGTGGATGTACAGGCATCCATCGGCGGGCCCCTGATTCGGGAGCGTCTCGGGATTCAGGCCACAGTTCGGTACCTGCAGGACAACTCTCATTTTATTGGACGAAATCTGTTTGCCCCGTCCGATTCATCCCGGAATCTGAATACCGGCCTTCCTCCAAGTGCCTGGAGTATTGCCTCCTCTGGAGACGGAGAGTTCGTGCCTCGCAATCGCACAGATCGCATTTCAGTAAACAGTTCGCTGGGCTATTCCGTGACCTCCCGACTGAACCTTGATTACAATGTGTTCCTGCAATCAGGGACTTTCCAGCCATACAGCCACTTCCGCAAATACACTCCTGACGGAATCAATACGGTGCATTTCTTTAACCAGACACATATTCTGGGAGTACGGTATACCGTCAGCAGCAATGCATTTGCGAATCTGTCATACAGTTACCTGCATGACAAGACGGATGTATACCTGTACAAGTCTCCATTTGACGAACGCCATGTAAGCAGTGATTTTGGCTCTCTGCAAGGGGCAAACGCATTTGCTGTCGGGGGAAATGATCTGTCCCAGAGTGATCAGCTCACAGCAACCCACACCATTGTTGCCGACTATACCCATCAACTCAACCGGGTTCACCTGATAAAGGTGGGAGTCCAGGCCCGGCTGCATCGTCTGGATAACCGGGATTTCGGAATTGAACGCTCATTTCGAACCGGGAATCTCCCCCAGCCATCTCCCGACCAGTTTGCCGACAATCTTCTCCAGGCAAAACCTCTGGAATTCTCGGCATACATTCAGGACAAGATGGAGTTCACGGGCCTGATTGTGAATGCAGGACTGCGTTTTGATTACTTTGACCCAGATTATCTTTCTCCGATCTCCTGGAGCCAGGGAGAGCTTGACCAGATCCCCGATCCTGAAAATCCGGGAAGCACACGTTCCAACCGGGAGCCAGCCAAATCAGACCTGCAGCTCAGCCCGCGTCTCGGAGTGGCCTTTCCGATTTCGGAGACAGGCGTGATGCGTTTTTCTGCAGGACTGTTCTTCCAGATCCCCTCCTTTAGCCTCCTGTATACAAATCCGGAATACGAAATCAACCCGGCATCCCTGTCCAATTCATTTGGAAACCCTGGAATCAACCCCGAACGGACACTTTCCTTTGAAATTGGTCTGCAACAGGGGTTCACACGCCGCATAGGTATGGAAGTTACCGTCTTCTCGCGAGATGTACGGAATCTGACCGGACAAGAAATCTCACGGACACCGCAGGGGGACTTCGTGATCCGATGGATCAACCGGGATTACGGAACCATACGAGGACTTACATTCTCCCTGTTCCAGCGTCCTGGTGGTCCTCTGAGCTGGACACTGGATTATACATTGCAATTTGCCGAGGGAACTTCTTCCAGCCCGGGGGAGGCATTTGGTCGGCAGCAAGCCGGTCTGGACGAAATTCTCTCTCTCGTACGACTGGACTGGGACCGCAGGCATGTACTCAACAATACGATCACCTTTCAGCCATTCTCGGGGCTGTCCGTTACACTGATTAACCGTTTGCAGAGCGGGACACCATACACAACCGTACGGGAGTTTATTCGCTCTGTCAAAAAGAACAACGCTACGAAGCCGCTCATTTTTGGCTCGGATATGCGCATCTACTATCGCATTCCAGGAATACAGCCCAACATACAGCTGTTCCTGCAGGCGCAGAATATCTTTGATACGGTCCAGGAGGTTGGCGTGTACGAAGATACCGGTCGAGCCGATGAATCTGTTACTCTGGAACTGTTTCGGCGGACGGGGGCACAAGTAGGTGGACTGAATAGCCTGGATGAATTCTTTTACCGCCAGGAAAATTTTGGCGCACCCCGCAAGGTCAGCATCGGACTTAACTACCGCTTCTAATGCAGACAGGAAAGAATATCCATTGTATCCTTGCCGGACTGTTCATTGTCTGCACACTGCCCCAAGTCTCGTACGGACAGAATATCTCCCGCGATCTCCGGGGAGACGAGGAGCTGATCGCACGTGGTGTAATGGACGGGAACCTGATTGAAACCAACTTTCGCAATCATGGGGAACTGGCTCGGTGGAATGACCTGCCATGGGGAATCTGGCCACGAGGAATTGGAGGACGGCATATTGATGGAGTTGGGATTATGGTAGCTGGACAGGTCCCGGGAGAGCGCCTCAAATGGTCCGAATTTTTTCCGGGGGCAAGATCTGATACAATTCTGAACCCTGTGATTCTTACCTACCGGGACTTCGGCAAACGACTAAGCCCGGACGGATCACTCTGGGGATGGACCCCACTGCCGGGATTCATGAATGAAAACCGGCTGGATCCGATTACTGGACAGCGGACCCCAACACCTGCACTCAGTGATGATCCCAGCTCTTGGCCCCGGTTCTGGCCTGACCGCCTGAACAACCCTGATGATCCCGGCTGGGCCGGAAACTGGAACGGATTTTTTGGCCGTGGGGTCTTTAATGCGGATCTGGAGAGTTTCTATGTGATGGATGACTTTACCGATCAGGAATATGCCGTTGATCCTGATACCCGGCGGCCCAACAGCGAATATGGTGTGTACTATGCCAGCAGTCAGGACTCCACGATTGGGGGCATGGGCCTGCAAACACAGGTTCGGCTGTTCCAGTGGGCGAATGTTCTGGCAGAAGACCTCATGTTTATCCTGTACCGCATCACAAATGTGACCAACAAGTCTCATTCTGCCCTCTACCTGGGACAAATCATGGATTATGGTCTGGGGAACGAAGAGGGGGACGAAAATGCCGCGTTTGACCCTCAGCAGGATGTTGCCTATGGCTGGGATCAGGACGGGATAGGTACCCGCCCCACCGGAGGAAACTATTCGCTTGGATATACCGGGTTCGCATTCCTGGAAAGCCCCGCCCGTGCACGGGACGGAAGGGATAATGATGAAGATGGAATGACGGACGAATCCAGATTCAACGGCCCCGGCACACTTGTACAGGGACAGCAGCAGATCCTGGGGACTGCCACCGCAATGTATAATCTGGCAAACTTTGAAGCCTACTACGGCCCCATTTCGTCACGCCCTGCCTACACGGCAGGACGGTGGTGGACCGGAGATGAAAATATGGACTGGGTGGGATTCTCTGATGATAATGGCAACGGAGTTCTGGACCCGGGAGAGGCACTGAACAATGATGTGGGACGCGACGGACAGGGACCGTTTGATCTCGGATACCCCGGCCCTGATGACGGAGAGGCAGACGGAATCCCCACTCCCGGAGAACCGAACTTTGATGAACTGGATGTGGACGAGTCTGATCAGGTTGGTCTGACTGGATTTGATTTGCAGACACGCCCCTTCTATGAGAGTGGGGACAACCTGCGGGAAGACTCCTGGATGTGGGACCGCATTATTAACCATGCCCAGTTTCCGCTTGGAACAAAGCCGGAAGCCTTCAAAGCCGACCTGGAACCGTTCATCCTGTTCTCTTCCGGACCCATTGGACTCGAACCGGAGGGAACCGATTTTTTCTCTACGGCCTGGATCTTTGGGGAAGATGAGCGTGACTTTTTCAAGAATCGCCGCACGGCACAGAGCATTTTCAATGCAGATTACAACTTTGCCCAGCCTCCCTTCCTTCCCAAGCTCACTGCGGTCGCTGGGGATGGACGCGTGGTGCTCAGCTGGGATACACTCGCTGTTCGCAGCTTTGACCGCTTTACCCAGGAATTTGACTTTGAAGGATTCAAGCTCTACAAAGGAACCGATCCCCTGCTCTTTGATGCACGTACCATCACCAATCTGGACGGAGTGGCAACATTCTTCAAGCCGATTGCACAGTGGGATCTGGAGAACGATATAGAAGGAGCCGTGACTGTACTGGAAGGCGAAGCCGTCTACTACCTCGGAGACGATACAGGTCTGCAATTTTACTACATTGACGAAAATGTAACGAATGGAATCACCTACTACTATGCGCTGGTCGCCTATGACCGGGGGTTCCGTGATCCTGACGATCCACGCAAGGAGCCCATTGATCCGCAGGAGAATTCCTTCAATATCAGTGTGAACCAGGCAGGTCGTCTGACCGGATTTTCCCAAAATGCAGCGGTGGTAACTCCCCGATCTGTCCCTGCAGGATATGTGGAAGGGGGAGCGAACGAAGACTTGAGTCGCGTGACCGAAGGGATTGGGGCTGGGTCCATCCGTGTAAGACTACTCCAGGAGGGCATCGCAGATTTTGACGGGGTCTATCGCATCTCCTTCTTCAGCGAACCCGTATCTGATGTCTCTGATCTCTATCGCACGAGAACCTATGAAGTAGTCAATGTTGCCTCTGGCGAGAAGCTGATTGAATCTTCCCCAATTGTGGAGTCTACTCCGCCCTCTGGCGGATTCGTCATTGACATTAACAATGTTGACTGTCCCCCTCCCCTTGGCTGCGAACTGGATCGGGTACAGACCGGATTCCTTGCAAACGAAGGTACACAGAACGAAGTCTATGATCTGGATCCACGCAACCTGGATGGCTACTCCACGAACTGGGTGGCATCCGTGGATCGGGATACGACAGCGGCGTTTCGGGCATCCCCAGACGATTACAAACTGATCTGGGTATCTCCAAATGATTCTCTGTATCGCCCGCCACGATTCTTTGGATATCTGCGGGGAGAGGTTCCCATTTTCACGATCAACGAAACCAAAAATACTCCGGCAGAACTCTTTATGGAGGATACGAATGGGAGCGGGGAGTTTGATGCCGGCGATCAGGCGATCATTGCCGAACGTCCCGGCAGACGCGGTCCCTGGCGTTTTCGTTACCGCATCCGCTTCAATGCAGCAGACGGTGGAAATTCCACTGCTCCCTCTGCGGGAAACTCCTTTCATATCACCAGCAAAAAACCTTTTGCAACCGGTGACTTCTTCCAATTTACCCTTCGCTCTTCCCGGATTGACTCCGAACTGGCACAGAACGAGCTGGATCGAATTGCCGTAGTTCCGAATCCCTATGTTGGAACCTCCACGTTTGAGCCGCGCAGCCAGATTGAAGGCCGGGGAGAGCGAAGAGTCCAGTTTATCCATCTTCCTCCCCAATGCACAATCCGCATCTTTAATATCCGGGGAGAGCTGATTCGCACCCTTCACCATGATAGCGTAACGAGTGATGGAGCGAGGTGGTGGGATCTGCGCACGGAAGAACAGCAGGATATTGCGTACGGGGTGTACATATTCCATGTGGAAGCTCCTGGAATTGGAGAACATGTGGGAAAATTTGCGCTGGTTAAATGATGCGAGCCGCTCTACAGACTGTCGCCTGCCAAGTTGCGCTGCTGTTCGTACTGATCAGTGGCAGTGTGGGAATTGCACTGGCACAAAGCCGTTCGGGGACGACAGCTGCAAATTTTCTGACGATTGGAACTGGAGCACGAGGGCAGGCACTGGGACACGCCTACACCGCTCTGGCCACCGGCGCAGATGCACTTTTCTGGAATCCGGCTGGGGCTGCCCGTGCGTATGAAGATAGAGCTTCGGGCGGGGTGTTCTTATCGCATTCGCGCTGGTTTGCCGACATTCAGTATAACGCCGCTTCTGTCACAGTCCCCGTGTATGGCGATCACGTATTGGGACTGAGCGTGGCAGCCGTAAACTACGGGACCATGAAAGTGCGGACCGTAGCGTTCCCGGAAGGGACAGGCGAAACCTTCCGTGCGAGTGATTTCAGTCTGGGACTGAGCTATGCACAACCTCTCACAGAATCGTTCTACTTTGGAGGCACTGCCAAGTATGTACGCCAGCAGATCAGGGACATGACTGCCAGTACGATTGGATTTGATATTGGCTTTGTTCTGAAATCTGACTATCTCCGCGGTCTGATTCTGGCGGCATCCATTCAGAATTTCGGGGGGAAAATGCAAATGAGTGGAGTCAACAGTGTCGTATTCGTTGACATTGACGCCAAGATCAGCGGAAACAACCCCGATATTCCTGCTCGCATTGAGATGGATTCATGGGATCTGCCGCTCTCCTTCAAATTTGGGCTTGCCATGCCCGTTGTACAGGCTGGCATGATAGAGCTGTCTGCCCTTGCAGACATACAGCAGAGCAACGACAACAGCTTGAACGGAGATGCTGGCATGCAACTGCGCATTCACAACCGGACCTTCAATTTTGATGTTCGGGGAGGATACAAGGATCTCTTTCTGGACAATGTGGACAGTCACCTGACCTTTGGAGCCGGAATAGATGTGCGGGCATTCGGCGTTCGGCTTGGCTTTGATTATGCGTACACGCCATACAACCTCCTCGGGCAAACGCAAGTGGTGGACTTCCGGGTATATTTCTGAGCCCTGGGGCATACTCCTGATTCTTTTCCTGCTCGCTGGATGCTCTGCATCTCCGGAGGAGCAGGATCAGGCACTGGCGGACATCAACGGACATGTCATTACGGTCGGAGCATTTGAACGCTCCTATGTCCAGGCACTGATCCAGAGCGGCCAGAATGATACTCCAGATGCACGTTATGCGCACCTGAACCTTCTCATTGACGAGTACCTCTGGTACGAGGAAGCCCTTCGACACAATCTGGATGCGGACAGCCTACTCCCCGAGTTTGCCGAACTGGCCCTCAAAAAGGCTACAGGTGGACGTTTCTATGAGCTTGAATTTGTGGAGAAGCTCCCCCCGTTAAAAGATTCAGAAATCCGCCAGGCGTTTGCCCGATACAAGCAGCCTCTACTCGTCCGCCATCTCTTCTATCGAAACGAAGCGGATGCCCGTACAACACATGCCAGACTTGAGTCTGGACATTCTTTTCTTGATGAAGCGCAACTTGCGTTCCAGACGGAAGCATTTGATTCCACCGCAGGATGGCTTGGGGAAATCCGTTACTTTCAGGCAGACGATGCATTTGCGGAAGCAGCCTTTGCATTGTCTACGGGAGAGTACTCCACCCCGGTTCGCACCCGGCAGGGATGGCATATTGTCAAAGTGGAGGACCGTCTCGGGACTCCCATTATTGTGGAATCAGAATTTCAGAACCGCAAGGGCGGGATTGCAAGCCTGCTGCGTATCCGCAGGAGGCGACTGGAGGGAGATCGTTTTGTCCGTGCCTACATGGAAGCCAGATCTGTACAGATCAACGAAGAGGGGGTTCGGTCACTCCGGGCAGCATTGGGACGAATCATGGAACGGTCTGCTGTCCTGAATGATACCTATGACACCGCAGCCCGGCCGCTAACCCCGCAGACCCCGCTTGCGATATTCAGGGCAGATGGTGAAATGCGGACATTCACAGCTGAAGACTACTTCTTCTGGTTTTCTGAGCTGCCCCTTTCCGAAGCGGCTTCCAGCCCGGCCGCATCTCTGGGGCGTGCGATTCGTAACGAGGCCCTTGCACTGGCAGGAATGGCACGTGGCCTTGAAAAGGATGTGATTGTACAGGAGGAGGTTGCAATGTCCGGCAGGACATACCTTGCAAACTCCATGCGCAGGCAGCTGGAATCTGACAGCACTGTACTGGGAGCACTTCGGTCGGCAGCATCAGTCCATGTGGACACGGTGCTGTTCGCGCAAATCATGGTTGATTGACTGAATCCGCAGTACACCTCGTCATTGCACGGAGCGTGGCCTGCAGTGAAATGCATCACCCGAATTCATGCGGGAATTTCCCGTAACAGCCCCAAGGAATATCACCCGAAACCCCGGCCAGATAAATCACGCACGGAAGGCATCATCATACAAACTTCCAGGACATACCCCCACTTCTGCATGGTGCAGTTTTTGGTTGCTTTTCATTTGACTGAAAGTACATCAAATTGGATCGGGAATGTGATCACATTGAAACTGGTTGAACGCAGATCTGTATACGACCTGCGTGTTTTTTGGGGGGGGGGATAAGAAAGTTCTCAAACTACTAATAGTTTGAGAAGTATTTCCCTGAACTGGAACACGACAGAATTCTCAAATCCCCACATACGGCTGATGACATGAACGAAGATATGTCCAAAATCAATTACGAAAGCGAAGTGGGGACCTCTGATGGAGACGTTATGCGCCCTGATTCCGCCAATGCAATTAGAGAGAAGGTGAAAACAGGAAGGTGGCTTCCAAGACAAACTTTCCTGGATGTATTGGTTGATGTTCACTGTACCCCTCAAGGACAGGAGTATGACTACGGTTACCATGGTCCACGGGACAGCTTCTTTGAAGCATGGGAAGCTGCAGGTGCTTATTTGGCGGAAGCGATGAACATCTACGGAAGCAGCCTGAATGACTGATTCAGAATCAAATAGAAGTGAACTTGAGGGGCACGAACCCGAACTGGAGAAAAATCAAGAATCCGGCATAGTACCTGATACTGAACTTGATTTTGATCAGTCATTTTCCGGGTAGCCCAAATAGGCTTGAGAAGTCTGAGAGAAGAGTATCCATCCAATCGTCATTCAGCGGTCCTGTGCCGCCAGCGTCCGAATTAGTCAAATATGAGAATGTCTACCCGGGAGCTGCTGACCGTCTCTTTTCCCTAGCTGAAAATTCTCAGAGAATACAAGAAAAAGCACTTGATGGACAAATTGGCAATGACAGACGAAAAATAATCTCCTCTACGCTCGTAGCTGTCTGTTTTCCATTAGTCATGGCGATACCTGCCTGTCTGGCCATCATATATGACCCAGCTTGGTTGTCAATACTGCTTGGAACAGTGGGCACATCAGGAGGTCTCCTAACTAGTGTCTGTCCGAAAATTTACAGCAACCCCAAATACGGGGGATTCCAGAGGCATTTTTCCACCACAGCGTCATGTATGGCGCGATTCAGATGCTCGTTGCTATGAGAGATTCGGGGAAATCTTGCACGAAGATTTCGTGTTTATGGCTGAAGTTACCCCCTAGTTTTTTTGGGGGCTTCAAAAACCGTAATAATTAAGGTTATTTGATCCAAATATATAAGAAATAACGGAAAAATGTCGAATTATCCTTAATAATTTAGGGAGTTACATGGGCAGGCATCTGAAAAATCATGCCGTAGAAAGTACGATTTTTTTAGAGAAAAACTTCAATTATTAAGTATTTTCTCTCATATTATCTTAAAAAGTATCAGAATTTGAACCCTTTTCCTTAAATCTTAGGGTTGAAATATTTTCAAATACGGGGTAACTTCAGTTATGGACGCCGTTCGGGGATTTGATGCTCCAATCCGCCAAAGGGCTTCCATCTTCGTCAGGAAAAATACCAAAAAATATCTCCAAAAACCCCTCATACGCTCTCGAAACGGCATATATTGGCGATATCCTGAATTTTCTGACGGCCACTAACTATTCTCCTGCGAGGTTTGCTCCGAAAAAGAGACAAGAAGAACACATAACTTGTCTTGCGTTTCAGCTATCTAGTGTTTGTCCGAAAATTATATTCCGCAATATTGCCTGCGGAGAAAGCTCAAGCCCTTCCCTGTGGAGTATGATACGGAAGCTGGACATCTCCCGGAAATCTGCTCCCGGCACGAGAGGAAAGTAAAAACAACACTGTAGATCTCAAGTTGATACGGCGGTCATCCCTTCCATCAGAGCATCCAGAGACTTGCAAAGCGTATCCACCAGGAATTCAACCTCCTCCTCATTGATGACCAATGGCGGCGAAATTCCCAGCGTATCTCCCATTGCCCTCAGAATAAGTCCACGGCGAATTGCCTTCGCGCGAAGCTTTGCTCCCATCTGCAAGGAAGCCGGGAACGGGCTGTACGGTTTCCCCTTGGCAGCGGCCAGCTCCACCCCTGCCACCATGCCCGTACCACGAACCTCTCCCACCAGCGGATGCGGTGCCACACGCTGTCGCAAACTTTCCTGAAGCTGTGTCCCAATCGTATGGATATGATCAAGAATGTTATCCTGCTCATAGATGTTCAAACATTCCAGTGCAACGGCCGCAGATACAGGATGCCCTGAATAAGTCAGTCCGTGGGCAAAGACACCAACCTCATCACTCCCATCCTCCAGCACATCATATACCTTCTGGTTGACCATGACCGCCGAAATCGGCAGATAGGAAGCTGAAAGTGCCTTGGCGGTGATCAGCATGTCCGGCTCCATCCCCACCGTCTGGCTCCCCCACATATTCCCCGTTCTGCCAAATCCGCAAATGACCTCATCCGCAACAAGAAGTACGTCATGCTTTCTCAGTACATCCTGGATTGCTGCAAAGTACCCTTCAGGCGGGAGGATGACACCCCCGACTCCCATGACCGGCTCTGCAATGAATGCGGCAACCGTTTCGGGGCCCTCTTCCAAGATTTGCGCATCCAGTTCTGCGGCCAGACGGACACTGAACTCTCTCTCTGACTCGCCCTCATGTCCGTACCGGAGATAATGCGGCTTGGATGTATGAAGAAAACCCTGAAGTGGAAGGTCAAACATCTTGTGATTGCGGGGCAGTCCCGTAAGACTTGCCGATGCAATCAGTGATCCGTGATACGCATCCTGGCGGGCAATAATTTTCTTTTTCTGCGTACGACCAAGAACATTGTTATAAAACCAGATCATCTTGACAGCCGAATCCACTGCCTCTGAACCGGAGTTTGCAAAGAACACCTTGGCCATGGGTACAGGTGCAATCTCCAGCAGCTTTTTTGCCAGCGCAATCCCAACTGGATGGCTGGCCGCCGCAAACATGTGCATGTAGGGCAGTTTTTGCAACTGCCTGTGTGCTGCATCCACCAGTCGCTGTTCACTAAACCCGAGCGATGCGGACCAAAGTCCGGCTACTCCCTCAAGAAAACGGTTACCGTGTTCATCATAGACCCAGACTCCCTCCCCGTGTGTAATGATCATGGGACGGTACGTCCCAAGAGCCGTAAAAGGATGCAGGACAGAGGCACGGTCCTCCAGTGAAAGTTCCGTAGGATTCAGCTCAGACTCAGCCATCTTTGTCATGAGTGTCTGTGGTTGAACTCCTGGACCATCTCCAGAACATCTGGCGCAGGACTCCTGCGCTGCCAGCCAAGCAAACAAAGGGGCTCATATGCGTGAGTGTCCATGAGTATATAATGTCTGTCCGAAAATTCAGAATATCGCCAATATATGCCGTTTAGAGGGCGTATGAGGGGTTTTTGAAAATATTTTTCCTGACAAGGATGAAGGCTTTGGGGTGGATTTGGAGGTAAAATCCCCGAATAGTATCTATAAACACGCAATCTCCGTGCAAGATTCCCCGAATCTCTCATAGCGAACGAACACCAGAATCACTCCATACATGATGCTGTGGGGAAAAATCCCCCTGGAATCCCCCGTATTTAGGGTTGCCGTGAATTTTCGGACAGACACTATACGAGCCCCTACACCGTTTTTTACTTCTGTGGAGCGGTTTTCTGCTTCGTTCATCAAAATGCATCAGATCTATTTTCGTAATTTCAGTACAGTGCTGCGGGTTGTAACATCTCCTGTCTTGTGTCCGCCAGCTTAAAATGAGTATCGGGGAAATTAGCAGTGAATGTTCTCAGAGCATCTTCATCCTTATCCAGGGCAAGTGCAAGGTTCATCCCGGAATCACGAAAACTGCAACTTGCGCCTCCACACCCGGCAGAGAAGTCGCATGCTGGCCCATTAGCAGTGCTCTCGTTTCACGAGGGTCTCATTTCTGAACTTCACACCGCAAGGCGTTTTTGTTCCACTGCTCCTTTGATCATTTGAAGGAAGTGATCAACCCCCAGCTTTGTTTCCAGTTTACGGAAATTCTCATCTGACACCTCGGGCAAGTCCTCCTTCCTGCACTGCCGCAACACTTTCCCCTTGTGCTGGTCCAGCATAAATATTGCCAGACACTGAGCATCTGGAATATGGGGCTGTCCATGATCTTCCACCAGCTTTGCATACAGCTCAATCGCATGATTGTCTACTGCTTCCATCTTGCCAACTGCTCCGCCCTTCTTCAAATAGGGATTAGGATGAAGACGGAGCAAGATATGTCCAAACGCGATATTCTCGTTCCGTAAATTCGCTGTTTCGCCCAGCTGTTGCTCAAAGTAGTTGTTCTTGTTCTGCCGGTAGTTTGTCATCACAAATTTGATGCTGACAACCCCCAGCATTGTGTCACCTCGGGAAATGGCGACATCCACACTCTTTGTATAATAATGCCCCTTTGCTTTCTTCTCTTCCCCGCCCTCTGTCGAAAGCCCCTGTATTGTGTAGGCATTGCCAAGGACCTGCTTAAGCTCTCTGATCACCCACCCGCGGAGAATCTTGAGCTTTTTGTTATACCGTGGATGTGTCTCCACATACGCCTGGTACGCTTCCTGTACCGCTCGCAGGAATCTGTCTTGCAGGGGAGTCATTGTTCGAGGGTATATTTCTGAGAAGGGAGGGGGAAATTCTGAATGTAGCGCTTGGCGTAAGAAAACCATCCGCCCTGAAACGGTTGTGCGTAGGTGCGGATGTGTTCCTCCATTTCAGGACTGTTCAGGGCCGCTACGAGCATCTCCATGCAGTGTCCGTCCCTGGGCTTGATACAATAGCCGGAATAGAACAGCGTATCGGGATCCTTGCACATCTGAAAGTTCGGGGAGGGATTCATCCCCGAGGTCAGAATCTTCTGTCCGAATCCAGTGCGGATCCCCACTCCTCGGCCATATCCATACCACTTGGATGGATCCGTTGCTCCCTTGTCCCTTTGGAGGAGCTTTTCCTTATGTTCAAGGAGCCACTGGTATGCCTTGGGAAATCGCTGAGCAAGGGAGGATTCCGGGAGCAGCTTCCCCGCCTTGTCATAGGGATAGATAATCACGCGATTGACACGGTCCTTCCCATCCTTCATTACCGAGGCCTTAAGTATCTTTCGCACCGCACTTCGTTCAATCACGAATTCTCTGCCTGCTGCCTTCACGATAATCTCTTTCTGCTTCCACATTACCGCCTCAAGAATAAACACGCGGTCCGCCAATGTCTGAATCCCGACATGGATGTCGGCAATATCGGACAGACGGGGGGCTGATATTTCCTGTGCAGCATCCCGTGCACATACGGCCCACTGCGGGGATGAGCAGGCTAGCATCCCAGCCTCCTCAAATCCAGCTTCCCCCCATTGATATACGCGGGGGACGATATCCTTTTTCCCCTTGGCAATCCGGGTAAGACATGTGTATGTGCTGTATCCGGGAAAGACCTGATGGTCGCGGAAGTCGTGCAGGGATACAATACCATGGTGCTGGGCAAGGTCCTGCCTCATCGGGAGGCCGGCATCATTTCGCAGCCACCCGCTCGGGGAAATGTAAAGCAGTTCTCCCTGCTGCTTCAGCAGGCGGAGTCCCAGCTCAAAAAAATAATGTACAGATCACTTGCCCCACGGAAATATGCCCATCCCCCCTGCTTCACTTGCTCCCGCCGGTGTTTCTCCATGTGCTGAATACGAACATATGGCGGATTCCCGACAACACAGTCACATATACCTTCGTCCTGCTCCCACAGGGAAAGGGCATCGCCTTCCAGTATCCGCCAGGAACATGTGGGGAATGTGCCCCCGAGATACTTCTCGGCGACAAGGGAAAGCCTCTTGCGACATTCGGAGACAGCACGCGTATCCACATCGTATCCCGTCAGGTTCTGCAGAGTAGACAGATACAGTTTCTTTTGGTATAGGGATGCCCGCGAGGCTCTCTGGCACACCTCACTGGCCAAAGGCACCAGAAAATCGCCGGTACCGCAGGCAGGATCACAGATCCTGACATTCCTGAGAGAGCCTGCAAACACGGGGGCAAGGAGTTGCTCCACGATCCAGCCTGGGGTATAGACCCGCCCGAAGTACTTCGTTGTATCGGTCGCGTGCTCCATGGATCCTTGCTATTTGGGGCTTATATACCTGAGTGCCCATAGACTATTTGTCTTGGTCCCAGTCTCGTTGACGGGTCATCAGGGAACCCAACGGTTCACCCCTCGCACATCCAGAAGCCCCAACCCCGGAGGCCAGTATGTTCGCGGCAGCGTTGATGTCCGCGTGTTCCGCATGTCCACAGGACATACACTTGAATTTGCGCAGGGAAGCGCGATTGCCCGCGTCCCTGTGTCCGCACCGGCTACAGTTCTGGCTCGTGTACGCGGCCACCACAGAGAGAACGAGAACGCACTTGTACCCCAGCATCTGCACCAGCTGTCCCGGCGCACCTTCCAGCAGAACCCGGTTCATCCCCGCTTTCGCTTTGACATTCTTGCCCGGATTCTCTGTCGTCCCACGGGCCAAGGCGGTCATGCTTTTCACCTTCAGGTTCTCCACCACCACTACAGGGGCTGCCTTCGCGATTTTCGCACTGTTCTGGTGATTGCGGTTATGACTGAAGTTTGCCAGATAGGTGCTGCACTTCTGGATCTTGCCCTGTGTCTTCTTCGCCCGGTTCGACATCTTTTTCCGACCGGCCGCTTTCTGCCGGGCAATCTGCTTCGCCAGCTTCCGCTCATACCTGCATTTGCGCAATCGCACCCGCTTGTCCGCCTCACTCTCCAGCACTTCAGGGTCCCTGCCGTCACTGCAGGCCACGGCGATCATGCCACTGGCGTTCCGGTCAATTCCCGCCACCACGCCGGTATCTTCTATGAGCACCTCGTCTATCTCGTATGTGATGGTGGCCCACCACTTCCCGCCTTTCCTGTATACCGTGATGTCTTTCGTGATTCCCTCCGGGTACGGGTTGCCCCCTTTCCTGCGGAGGATTACCGTGCACATCTCCTTTCCCTTGATCGTCAGCTGGTTCCCCCTCAACGTGTACCCCGTTTTGTCCGGGATGGTGAAGGACGGCTTGGTCCGGTCTCTGCTGTGAAAGCGGGGAGGCTCCGAAAGCCCCTTGTCGTACCTGCCCCATGCGTCTGCCTGGTACTTGAATACATACCGTACCGTGGCATACTGGTAGTGTTTCAGCCACGGATACTTTTTCTTCAGGATCCGCATGTACTCGCTCCCGGTACTGAAGAAGGTGGTGGACGGTCCGTTCTCCCCTCGCTCCCGTGCCTCCTGTTTTCGCTGGAGGGTAATGGCGAGACCTTCGTTCCACATCTTCCTCCAGACCCCTGCCAGCCGCGCCAGTTTCCGGGCTTTGGTGCCCGATCCCGGCAGGATGCGGTAGGTGATCCTACGGTAGGTCTTGCCTGCCTTTGCCATGGTGTCTGTCAGTGTTCTCTTCCAACCTGCGGGACATAAAATGGTTCACTTCTCATGGGCCCTTAGGTATATAAGCCCCTGCTATTTCCTGGAACTTATAAAGGAAACTCTACCGCGAGAATTCATGCGGCAGTCTTTCTCTCTGTCAATGGAACGTATACTCGGCCCATGTTGACATGGACATTCCGATATACAAGTCCCCAACAAAATCCGGACTTACAATGCCGCCTTCGCTGCGTCCAGATCATCATAGATCTGGATGATCTGCCCGAACCCGCTGATCTCAAATACTTCCTTCACTGCATTGGACAGACCGCAAATGGAAAAGCGTCTGGATTGGCGGAACAGTTTGGCCAGCTCAAGGACGACCCTGAGACCTGCACTGCTAATGTATTCGAGCCGGCTGAAATCAAGGATCAGTGCACGATCCGTTTCCACAAGTTCGCCAGTAATTGTCTCCTTGAAAGACAGCGCATTACGGCTGTCAACCCGCCCGATCAGGGTGGAGGTTCGGATACCATCCTCAAATTCCCAGGTTATGTTTAGACTCATCTGCAGATTCTGCTTGAAAGGTTTAAGCACAAAAATATCCGGCCAGCATCAGACTGACATTGATGCATGCCAAGATACTGTATTTTATTCATTCAGTTCTTGAACCCTCCGAGCAGAGACTTGTTGCATTGGAATACACTTGATACAGTCATCGCACATTGGATTCATAGAGATTTATGTCCAAATCTCCATATCTGGTCACAGCACGCAAGTATCGTCCACAGCGTTTTTCGGAGCTCATCGCACAAGAACATGTGGAACAGGGGCTCAAAAATGCCCTCCGTCTGGGACGAATTGCACATGCCTACCTCTTCACAGGCCCCCGTGGAGTAGGGAAAACAACCGCCGCCAGAATCCTGGCAAAAGCAATTAACTGTACCGGCAATCAGGATGGCGAGGTGGAGCCCTGCCTGCGCTGTCCTTCCTGTGATGATTTTGAGACGCAGCGGAGTCTGAGCATCTTTGAAATTGATGCAGCCTCCAATAACAAAGTGGAGGATATTCGGGAACTGCGAGAGAATGTTCGGATTCCTCCACAAGAAGGCCGCCGCAAGGTCTATATCGTAGACGAAGTCCATATGCTCAGCAATGCGGCGTTTAATGCACTCCTGAAAACTCTGGAAGAGCCTCCCCCGCATGTGCTGTTCATTTTTGCGACGACGGAACCGCACAAGGTTCTTCCAACGATCCTCTCCCGATGCCAGCGTTTTGATTTTCGACGGATCCCCGCAGGCGAGATTGTTACCCATCTGGCCACAATTTGCAAACATGAAGGGATCAGAGCGGATGATGATGCCCTCCATCTGATTGCACACAAGGGAGACGGAGCATTGCGGGATGCGCTGAGTGTCTTTGATCAGGCTGTCGCTCTTTGCGGATCCGATTTGCAGTATTCCATACTGACCAGTGCACTGCGTGTCGTGGATGCAGACCTGTATTTTGAGGCAACCCGCTACATTGCAGACCGCGCAACAGGCCCCATCCTCCGTCTTGCCGAGAAAGTTGTATCCGGCGGATATGACATTAGAGAATTTCTGGATGGACTGGCAGAACACACACGCAATCTTCTGGTGGCGAGTACGCTTGGGGCAGATGCAATGGTTGACATAAGCGGGAACCTTAGGGAACGGTATGCCGAATCTGCCAGGACATTTACGGAAACAACCCTGCTCCGCCTGCTGATGGTCATGGACGAGACACAGGCCAGGCTTCCTCTGTCCTCTGCCCCCCGGCTGACACTCGAGCTTGCACTCGTCAAAATGACGCGCATGGCAGACAGTGTTGACCTGTCGGAGGCCCTGAAGCAGATTCAGGGGCTGAAGCAAAGCGCGAATGGAGTGCCGCGGCAACCACACGAAACCCAGACGGATGCCAGGACCAGAACGGCACCTGCACCACCTGTACACACTCCGCCCGAGCAGAAAAACACTTCTGATACGGAGACAGCTGCCAGGCAGCCTAGGCCCGGCATTGGTGCTACCGCCCTTGGCGGCAAGCCGGCCCTGACACCACGAAGGGGAAAAACAAATGCCCCTGTGCATACGGGAACAGCGGTACAGAATCACCAGTCCAGAACCACAGAACCTGTCCAGACCGGAACCAGCCTGCAGGAGAACTGGAACCGCATACTGGCAAGAATTGAACAACACAGGGAGGTGCAGGGAAGCGGTACGCTGAGAAACTCCAAGGCCATGAGAATCCATGAGCAGGTTCTGGAAATTGCCGTCCCCAACACAATCGTGAAAATGGTCACACAGAATCATGCAATGAGAAGCCTGATCAAGGGAACGATGCAGATCATTCCAGAGTTTGCTCACCTGCTTGTACAGTTCATTGTCCGACCAGACCTGTTCCCCGAATTGGAAATAACCCCGGATGCCGAGTTTCAGAAACTCAAGGAAAACTCTCCTGTAGTTCAGCAACTTGATGCAGCCTTCAGACTTCGCATGGCTAATCCCCCTGCCTGACCAAACAACCAAACTGAGAATTATGCTTGATACAATCAAACGGGTCGCCGAAATAAAAAACTCCCTTGTCAAAGCGCAGGAGATGCTGCAACGGATTACCGCCACGGCAGAAGTCGGCGGAGGCATGGTGAAAGTAACGGCTAACGGAAACCATCAAATCATCAAGATTGAGATGGATCCCGAAATTGTTGACAAAAGCGACATGACAATGCTGCAAGACCTGATTGTTGCCGGAGTCAACAAGGCACTGCAGGAGGCTGCCGAAGCCGGGGAGAAGGAACTGCGTAATCACACCCGAAGCTTCTTGCCCAAGGACATAGACTTGTCCGAAATAGGTCTCTGATCCATGCAGTTTTCCTCGGAGTCTGTGGAAAACTTGATTGAACAGTTTTCCAAACTCCCTACGATTGGACGCAAAAGTGCACAGCGCCTCGCTGCGCATGTTCTCAAAATGCCGGAAACAGAAGTATCACGGCTGGCAAATGCGCTCATAGAAGCCAAAGAGCGCGTACGGGAGTGCAGCATATGCTGGAATGTGACCGACACGGAAATTTGTATTATCTGCAACTCAACCAAACGGGATACTGGTATGGTTTGCGTTGTGCAGGATGCAGAGGATATTGTTGTTCTGGAGCGCACCGGCGAGTATCGCGGGACTTACCATGTTTTGGGAGGGGTGATCTCCCCACTGGATGGAGTTGGCCCGGATGATCTTCATATTCGTCCGCTATTAGAACGTGTTCGTGCACCTGATTCGAAGATTACTGAAGTCATTCTTGCAGTGAGTCCCACGGTAGAAGGAGAAACGACCGCACTTTATCTGGCCCAGGAGCTGGAGATTTTTTCAGTAAAAATCACACGCCTGGCACGCGGAATCCCCGTTGGCATTACTCTGACCTATGCAGACGAGGCCACTCTGTCGCGTGCGATTGCCGGACGGGATATCATCTCACAACCTCAAGAGGAGAAGACAGAAGGTTGACGGCGGTCCTGTCCTGCGGAGGCATCACCAGAACAGCCCCTGGCATGGATCAGGGAAGAACAATACAAATCTGTGAACAGCCGCTGTCAGAGATCTTCGTGCCACTGAGATGCATCTGGGGAGCCAGCCAAACACCCGGACCATCAAGAGAAAATTTGCTGAACTGAGGGACACATGCGTCTCTGAGAAGTCAGGGTGCAGTCCGTGAACGGTCTGGGTTCGTGCAGGTACTACCGTGTGCCGTACGCTTGCAGCACCGTTCCGCTCAGTGCCCTGGCAGGTTCAGAGCACAGCCGCATGGCCATCTGTACCAAATCGTCCGCATGAACCCCCGGGGCATCTGTATCCCGATAATGGATGACGGATGGAGCAAGCGCACAGACATTCAGAGCTGGATATTCCGCGGCAACAGCTTCCACCAGACGAAGCAGCCCTGCCTTGCTTGCCGCATAGGCACCTCCACGGGCACCCGCCGCCTCAAGACCCGAGCGAGCGCAGATTCCGATGATCGTTCCCCCGGCCGCCATGTGCCGGACCGCCTCGCGAAAACACAGAAACGCCGTCGTAAGATTGACCCGCATCATGCGCTCCCAGTCTTTGAGGCCTGTCTCCAGAAGAGGCCATTCATTCCACATTCCAACTGCATGGACCAGAACATCCACACGGCCCCGCTCACGCTGAACCTTTGCAAACGCTTCTGCAACCTCTGTCTCGCTGGACAAGTCCAGTATCAAATCTTCCGTCCCTTCATTGCCCGCCGTAATTACATGCGCCCCTGCCTCTGTAAATCCTGTGCACAACCCCTGTCCCAGTCGTCCGCCCCCGCCAGTTACAATTACGACCTTGCCCTGCAAAAACGAACAATTAGACATCATTCTGCATCCTCGTGTGGTTCAGGTTTTGCGTCCGCAGAGGTGTGATCATGTATGATTCGCCAGCCATCCCTGGTGCGCTCTGCAATCAGGGTAAACAGCCCCGAAGGTCTGTCCCCGTCACGTTCCAGCATGTACGCGCCAAAAATCATCGCATGACGAGAACCCAACATGCGGATTTCCCGAAGATCAAAGGAAAGAACACCCATGGACTGACGGTCAGGGTACGACGCGGAGTATCGCTCCAGAGTGGGCTGCCAGCCCCGGACTTCTCCTCCTGAACCTACAAAGCGGAGACTGTCACTGTTCAGATACCCCTGCATAAACGTTTTTATGTCTCCGGCATTCCATGCGTTCTGCTGTTCCTGCAGAACATTGCGGATTTCCTGTTCCTGCGAAATCGTGGTACAACCTGCGATCAAGGCTGGAAGGAAAATGAACCCTGGAAAGAATGCTGATCTGAACATGGTGATCATGATTGCGTTGCAACGCCCAAGCCGCTGAGTGTTTTCAACCTGTTAAAAAGAGGTTCTGTCTATCTGCATTTACTGATACGAGCACAAGTGTCCACGAACAACAGAGCAAGCATGGCTCGTCAGCAGGATATATGCACCTGAGCAGGCACCAATTTTCTGTCATACGCCAATTCGCAGTATACTCCGCAGGGGCCCTGCTGGTTTGCATTCTTCTGGCGCATGCCGCGGCACTGGGAGACCATCCGAGGCAGGGATGGCAGAGCATTGCGCCAGCAGACACGGACAGTGTCACACTGCATCAGGTGGATTCGCTCCGTGCACTGCTTGCCCGCCTGGGTCGCGATTCGGTTCGCAGCATGGTTCTGAATTTGGGACTGGACAGTCTTCTTCTAGCACAAATTGATTCGCTTTCCCCGCCGGATACGAACGAACGTGCCAAACGATATTTTTCGATCCTGACGCGCCCGCGGCGCGTTTCCAGTATATTTCCACAAGAACGACGATCACTGGGAGCGAATCCTCCGGGAGGCTGGGACCACCAGATTGAGCTGGACAGTACGGGGACATTCTACAGAGTCAGGGAACAGGTCGCTGGAAAAGATGTCCGACATGCGACTCGGGTAACACGCGAACAGTATCAGGCCGAGCGACTCTCGCGAAGCCTGGATCGCAACTGGAAGCAACTCCTTGAAAGGCAAAGGAGCCTGGAGCAGCGCAGGCGACGGGGGCTAGGACTGTCCATTTCGGTTCCCGGAGGAAGGGAAAGCGGATTCTCTACTATTTTCGGCAAGAATGAGGTGGATCTGCGCGTGAATGGCAGTGCCGATATCCGCCCCGCATTCATCTATGAAAAGACGGCGCAGCGAGCACTCCTCGGACAAGGCTCCCAGTTAACTCCAGAATTTCGAATGGACTTGCGTCTGGGAGTAACTGGAACGATTGGGGACAAAATGAAGGTCAATGTTGACTGGGATACCAACCGTGACTTTGATTTTCAGAACCAGCTCGAGCTGGTGTACACAGGATATGAGGACGAGATTATCCAGAGCATTGAAGCAGGGAATGTCTTTCTGCAGACCCCTTCTACACTGATCCGGGGCGGACAGAGCCTGTTCGGAATCAAATCTGAACTGCAAGTGGGAGATTTGCATCTCACTACTGTTGTCAGCCAACAAGAAGGACAGTCCAACAGCCTCTCCCTTGATGGCGGTGCCGAAACCTCTTCCTTCAGCCGGCGGCCAACCGACTACAGCCAGCGAAAATTCTACTTCCTCAGCTATTACTTCCGCAACCGATGGAACGAGGCACTGAGTGATCCGCCCAATATTATCCTGGATGCGGTCTTTTCACATATCACGGATATTGAGGTATGGAAACTTACTCCTGTCGCCCCCGAAGAGCAGAATGTCCGGCAGGTGGTCGCGGTTGTGGACCTTGGCGAACCCGCAGAGATCATTCAAAGCGCGGACCGCTATACCCGGGAGCGTCACCCCAATAGCAATCTGGACCAGTATGACAGAGCAGAGTTGCAAAACGAATTGCGCACAGGCGCAGCCGTGCCGCAGGATTACCTAGAGAGCAGTGCCATGGAACAGCCTCTGACAACCGTGGATTATCAGGTCGGACAGTTCAAGAAACTTGAGCTCGGACGCGATTATGACCTAGATGAAACGCTGGGATACATCACGCTGCGGCAAACCATCCAGGAAAGCGAAGCACTTGCTGTGTCCTTCCGTTATCTGGCAGGGGGAACAGAGGTGCAGGTGGGAGACTTCTCCAGCCAGACCGGCGGCGGGGACAATAGTCAAACTGGAGATCGCCTCGTTCTGAAACTGCTCAAGCCGGTCAACCTCCAGCAGCCGGCAAATCTGGGAGAGGCAAACCAGCTTAACCCGGCCGCCTGGTACCTGGAAATGCGCAATATCTATGAACTCAACCGCGGGCTGCTCCCTACGGACTTTGTTCTGGATATCAGCTTTGAACCGCCTGGACGTGCTTCCACCGAAACGATTCCCGGAATCACCGGACAGCAGACGCTGATTCAGGTGCTCGGACTGGACCGGCTCAATGAGGACGGTGCACAAACCCCGGACAACCTGTTTGACTTTCTGCCGAACTATTCCATCGTGCCCGGAGATGGACTGCTCATCTTCCCCTACCTGGAACCATTCGGGGACCGTATGGAAGCTCTGATTGATGCCAGCGGACTCAATGACGCAGAGAAGGCCGAGGCAAAGGGACTGTATGTATTCAAGGAGCTGTATACCCAGAAGCGTCTGAATGCAACCCGAAATACGGCAAAGAATGTATACCTGATTGAAGGATCCCACAAGGGAGGAATCCCCTCCTTTTATGACCTCAAAGCCTATTCCGGACTGATTGAGGGATCGGTACGGGTCACCTCGGGAGGCAATACACTCATTGAAGGAAGTGACTATATTGTAGACTATCTGGGAGGAACCGTGACCATCATCAATGACTCCTACATCATTGCTGGGCGTGATATTGAGATTGACTACGAAGAAAATGCATTTATCAATCTTCAGCAAAAAACACTGCTTGGTGCCCGGCTGGAATATCTTCCAAGAGATGAGTTTTCGGCAGGCGGAACCATCATGCGGCTCAGTCAAAAATCCATTACCGACAAATTTCGCGTCGGCGACGAGCCCATCTCTAATCTGATCTGGGGAGTTGATTCACGACTGGAACTCGAGCCTGAGTGGCTCACGCGCGCCATTGACTGGCTTCCGCTGATTCAAACGAAGGAACCCAGCTCCCTCACCATAGCCGGAGAGTTTGCGCAGCTTCGTCCAAGTCATGTACTCACGAATGCATTTAAGGACCAGCGTCGCGAACTCCGAAAAGACGGACGAGACTTCTATCCCGATGAGACGCAGGGAATTTCGTATGTAGATGACTTTGAAGGATTCGAGAATTTGATTTCTCTGACACGTCAGGGAGCCTGGATTCTGAGCAGTGCGCCCGTACTTGGGGTTCACCACGAACTCGGAGGGGCCGAAAAAGACTTGAGCAATGACGGGCGCGGCGTGATGGGCTGGTATACGCTCAATGCCTCCTCCCTGAAACAATTCCCGGGAAACCTTCCTCCGGCCGTGCAGCTCGTCACTCCGCAACAGGTGTTCCCCAATCGGGAAACCCTTCAGAGTGAACGGGTTCTGACGACACTTGACCTGTACTTCTCTCCACATGGACGGGGCCCCTATAACTACAACCGTGATCTTGGCCGTTTCCTGGACAATCCGCGTGAGGCCTGGGGAGGAATGACCCAGCGTCTGACCGAAGGCAATACCGACTTCACATCCAAAAACATTGAGTTTGTCGAGTTTGTCATGCAACCGTTTCCCGGAGGAGGAGAGACGGACCGGGAGGCAAAATTGATCATTGACATCGGACGAATCAGCGAGGATATTATCCCGGACAACAAACTGAATACAGAGGATGGACTGTCCCTCTCGGAAGTCGGAAGCGTTGGAGCACTGGCGCGACTGTCCACCGGACAGCAAAATCAAAAGATCAATCCTGTTGGCGACAACGAGCGGATCACAGAAGACCTCGGGCTGGATGGGCTGCCTTCCTTCCCCAACAACAAGTTTGAGATAGAGGGAGGGGCGGGGACCGAGCGGGTGGTATTTGCCGATTTTCTTGCGTCCCTGGACAATACCGTCAGCGTCCGCTACCCCGAACTGCTCGCCCGGGAAAAGGCAAAGGCACTTCTGGACCCCTCTGCGGATGACTATTATTACTTCCTGAACGAAAGTTTTTTTGGCAACAGCCAGTTCTTTCCGGGAGGCGCATCAGTTCAGGAGAGATTCACCCGATTCTTCCCGGGACATGAGTTAAACACCTTTGATGCACACAAGAAACTGGGGCCTGCCGGGGACAATACCGGAAATTCACGCTTGCCAGATACCGAAGATATTAACCTGAACTCTGCATCCGATACAGAGAATAGTTACTTTCAATATGAAGTCCCGCTTAATCTTGGCATTCTTGATGATCTTGCCCGACCCGAGAATACCAATGATTACATCATCAACGAGATTGAGTCCCCGAATAGCGGAGGAACCGGATGGTATCTGGTTCGGATCCCTGTCCGAAACTTTACGCGTCGAGTCGGAGAAATTCAGGATTTCACGCTCATGGAATCTATTCGCATCTGGACGACCGGACACACTTCTCCCATTACTGTGCGGTTTGCAACACTTGAACTTGTCGGCAGTCAGTGGAGAGCCAGTGAAGCAGTGAATGCAACGGATTCGAACGGAGACATGATTCCTCCCGAAGACCCGATCACAGGAGCACGGATCACGATTGAAAGCGTGAACAACGAGGAGAACCCCAGCTACGAAATCCCCAAAGGAGCCGTCCGCAATCGGGTCCGAGAGCCGCAGTCCGGCTCTATCCGGGATGCCCGGGAACAGTCCATGGTCATCCGTGCCAGCAAGCTCCGTCCCAACCGGCATCTGGCAGTATATCGTACCTATACCTCTTCGCAGAATCTTCTGCAGTACAAAAATATGCGGATGTTTGTCCATCTGAACGGACAGATGAACAATCGGCCGCTCCGGGCTGAGGACCGGGGTGCGGTAAAATTCTTTATCCGGCTTGGAGCAAACGAAGATTCTGATTATTACGAATATGAGCAGTCCCTGACTCCCAGTCCCTTAAGCGAGATGCCCGCAGAGTCCAGCCTGAAAGCAGATTACCTGTGGCGTACAAACCAGCCCAACCCTGATTCCGACGGGGAGGCTTTTGTGGATATCAACTCTGTAAATATTCTTCTGAGCTCCCTGAACCAGATGAAATTCCTGCGTGACTCCTATGAGGATGAGTCCGGTTCCACATTTGACCCCAACGAAGTGTTCTGGAGTGATGTGCATGGAAATTTTCAGTCTACTATTGCTGAATTTGCGCCTCCTGGTACACGGATTGGCGTTCGGGGGACTCCAAGCCTCAGCCGTATTACAACGATTGTTATCGGGGTTCGCAATGCATCTGGAGAAGAAAGTGTACTGGATGAGGTCAACATCTGGGTCAATGAACTTCGCATGTCTGGCTATGATCAAGAGGTTGGATATGCAGCCTATGGGACAGCAGATGTCAAACTGGCAGACCTGGCGCGAGTGAAACTGTCCATGCGTACCCAGTCAGACGGATTCGGATCTCTTTCCAGTACACTGTCCGACCGTCAGCAGCTGAACATCCTGAACTGGACTGTCAACTCCCAGCTCAGTGTTGACAAGTTCATTCCAGAACGATACGGATGGAGATTGCCTGTAAGTCTGGAGGTCAAGGAAAGCTCAAGCATTCCCCGGTTTGATCCGAACCGGGGAGACATACGCGTAACCAGTCTCCAGGGTGCGATTGAAGCGGACTCAACCCTGACTGCAGAAGCAATTGCCGACAGGAAACAGAAGATCCGTGAAGAGGCACAGACATTTTCCACGACTTCCTCCTACTCCGCACGGGTCAGCAAAGGAAAGTCACGCTCTCGCCTGTTACGCAACACGGTGGATGGGCTGGGCTTCACCTACTCCTACTCTACTACAGAGGGGCGTACACCTACCCAGCTGTTTCGATCTTCCTGGCGATGGAACACATCCGTAAGCTACCGCCTTCAGGTGAGAAATCCCAGGGTCCTGCGATTGTTCAGTTGGCTGGAGGGGGTTCCTGTTTTACGAATTCTGAGCAATCTCGGGCTGAATTACCTTCCCTCTTCACTGGATTACAGCCTGGGGGCAAACCGGACATTCTCCTCCTCCAAGCAGCGAGAAGACCCTGTCCGTCAGCGCAGCTCTGAGTTGCCTGCAGATGTACAGTTCCCTGTTCGCGAACAGCACAGCTTTGCACATAACCGGCGGTTCAGCTTCCAGTACAGCCCGTTCAGCTTCCTTGATCTGGGGATGGAATCCAATACGAATCAAAGTTTGAATGCTCTCGGAGTGGACACACTGTATTCCGTGATTCTGGTTGATTCAACTGGAGAAGAATCACGCCTGGAAAATACGAATCTGGCCTCGCTGATCCGAGAAGGATCCATAGACAGTACCCAGATCGGGGTCAGTGCATTTGAACTGACGGATCTTGAGCATCGAAAATTTGGACGGGTATTCCGGCAGGCACTTGGCGGAAGTGTGCCCGGGGCACCCAGGATTCGCACAGAATCCTATACCTCCAGATTCAGCGTTACCTTCCGGCCGAACCTGCGAAATTATCAGTCCCTTGCATGGATTCAGCTTCAGGATATAGGGTATACGGCAAATTTTGACTGGTCCAATGGATCTGTCGGCAACAATACTGGCGCACAAACGCGTGTGAGCACCTCTTTCCGTGCAGGGCTGACCCTGACCCCCCGTGATCTGTTACAGAAATTCGGGTTCTATCAGCGACTGCAGGACTCCCAGCGTGCAGCGGAGTCTGCCGCACAGGCCCGCCGCGCCCAAAGAAAGCAGGAACGAGAGCGCAGACGTGAAGAGAGACGAAAAGAGCGAGAACGCCAAAAACAGGCAGAGGCAGACACCACAGCAAATGATGGCGTACAGATGGATCTGCCAAGCGAAGAAGAAGATATAGATCCGGGGGAAGCTGATCCGATGAATCAACCTGCAATACCACAGGTACAGGAAGAAGATACAACCCGGACACCCAGAATAACATGGCCCCAGAGCCTGACCCCCAAAGCACTGACACGCCGGCTGCTTCTTGCGGTCACAGGACTCAATGACATATCCATCACATACAATGGTACCCGTCAAGGCTCGGCAAACAATATTGGGGTGCTGGACGAATCTGGAAATGTCCGGGTGTATTATAGCCTGTATGATGCCCTGTTTAACGGCCAGGGACCATCTTTCAGATACCGGCTGGGACTGGACCGCACGATTCTGCCGGAAGACGGGCGAATCATTAATGAACGGATCCAGGTAACGGATGCTCTCAGTGATGCAGACCGATGGTCCGGCAGAGTGTCCCTGAACCTGTCCAAACAATTGCGAATTTCCCTGAACTGGCGAATGGAAGAGGGGGCTCGTGAGAATCTGACCTATCGCATTCTGGATGACGGCAAACCCGCCGCAGACACGACCCGGGCCAGTGACATCTCTGTCTCTGCCTGGTCTTTTTCTGCCTCCTATGCAGACCTGTTTCAATCGCAACTGAATCAGTACCGATCAGATTGCGGAGAGTCCTGCTCATCTGGAGGTATCCTGCCGGATACACTGCAATCAACGGTTCTGACCAATCGCCAAATCTATTCCAGCTTTCAGTCAAGTTACCTTGCGTTTGGAAGCCGGGGGCGCATGCCTGTCCCCCTTCCCAGCTGGAATCTGAGCTATTCTGGAATTTCCAGTTGGCCACTGATTCGGAGCATCTTCCAGAGTGCTACCTTGCGGCATGGCTACTCCAGCACCTTTTCAGCTGATTTTCGGTCAAATCTTCGCGGGGGGGAGAGGAGTGATTTTGCTCTGGGAGCAGGTCCCGTGATTTCCTTTGAGGTACCTGGAGAAGAAGTGGATGCTGTACGAATCAACGAACGTTTTCAGCCACTCATTGCCGTAGACCTTACGATCAAGGGGAATATCCAGACCAGCATCGCTTGGAACAAGACAAATTCCTATTCGCTAAGTACGACAAACAATGTCGTCAACGAAAACCGCAGCAATGAGATTTCCGTAACAGCGTCTTGGGCCAAGTCTGGATTACGGCTTCCATTCTTCGGTCGCAAACTCAATAACCGCATCAATTTCTCGCTTACGCTGTCCCGGACTGCCAATGATGACCGCAGTTTTTATATTCGGCGGGCAATGGAAGTGGCCGCTCTGGACCCGGAGTTTGATGCAGCACTGGTTCTTGAGGAGCCCTATGTAGATGTCCTGACCAGTACGGCAAGAATCCAGGCACAACCCAAGATCGCCTATCAGTTCAGCAATGTTGTTTCGGCAGACATGTTTGTTCAGTACGAGGACTTCATTGGTGACAGCCGCCGCCTCCCCTATACAACCATTAACGGGGGATTCAACTTACGCGTAAACTTTTCTCATTGAAGTGGTGCACTTGCAACCCGCTGTAGCCTGCTGTCTGGGGCATGTGGCCTATCAGCCGACCTGGAAACTCCAGGAGGCAATCAGGGATCGCCTTATCCAGGCAAAAAAGGATGACCCGCAGCTGCCCCATGTACTTCTTCTCCTGGAGCATCCCCCCGTATTCACCATGGGAAAAAGCGGGAATGACCTGCATCTGCTTGCACCGGGCGATGCCGAGGTAGTGCATATTAACCGTGGCGGGGATGTCACCTACCATGGTCCCGGGCAACTTGTCGTGTATTTTCTGCTGGATCTCAACAGGTTCTATCGGGATCTGCATCGTTTCATGCGTGACCTTGAAGAGATTGCTCTGCGCACACTTGATGAATATAATCTGGCGGGGTTTCGTGTACCGGGACGAACAGGGGTATGGGTGGGGGAAGAAGGAGCGGAAAGAAAAATCTGTGCATTTGGCATTCATACCAGCCGATGGGTAACCATGCACGGACTGGCTCTGAACGTGAATCCAGATTTGGACTATTTCCGCAGGATCACCCCCTGCGGAATTACAGACCGGGGAGTTACCTCTCTTGTTCAGGAACTGGAACACTCCTGCGACACGGAGGAGGCAGCCAGTTTTATTGTGCGTCATTTTGATGAGGTGTTCGGTGCTGCCTCCCAGACACTTTGCGGCAGCGAGGCATACGAGTATCTGGAAGGCCTAACCAGGCAGCAGCATCTCCAGGAGAATTTAGCCGCACAGGAGAACCGGGAATAATCTGCCACCGTCCCTGACAGCATGGGTATTCCGTTTTCTGATTCCTTCATCCTTGAAATGCTCCAGGAATGGTTCTTGAATGCTCCCTCCAGGGATTTTGAGCATGCCGAGGTGATTCTGTACGACCCTGAGTCCCGAACAACCATCTATCAGGCCTGCTACTCTGAGGAGGAGGAAACCTTCGTGCTCTACAAAGTGGCGCAATGGGACGAGGATTCCGAAGGCACAATCATACCTCTTGTTGTTGATGAAGTGGAAACCTTCTCCATACTCGCTGACCTGTGTCGTGCGGTCATTCGCACAGCCCGGGAGGAACAACTGTTTCCTCAACTTGGGGTATTTCAGACGGATACAGACGAGAGTTGAATTTCCGGCCTGGGAGAAGGAGCCTGCAGAAGTGCCCAAGGGGTTCACATCAACTCCCTAAAACCGTAGAGATACAGGAGAATCCGATGATCTGGTAACACTCTCCTCCCTGATACTGCCTTACCCGCCTCTGAAAGATTCCTGATGGATGGTCGCAGATTCTGTTCCCCACACACCTCGGTTCTACGGCAGGGATCCCCCGTGAGCTACATCTGGACTTCTCTGCCCAGACATAGCCCACAGGGGTTCAATCCTTTACTTGACCAGAATCATGGATTTGGCACCAATCACCTTTCCGTTGGCCTCCATCCGGTAGATGTACTGTCCACTGCTTGCTGACGAGGCATTCCACTGTACCTGATGGGTTCCTCTTGTGTATTGCTGATCCGCAAGCGTCGCTACTTTACGCCCCAGCACATCAAAGACCGTGACCCGAACATGGCTATTCTCTGCCACCCTGAAGGAAATATTTGTGGTCGGATTGAACGGATTGGGATAGTTCTCACGGAGTTCAAAGGAGTTCGGCAATTCAGATGCCTCCTCTTCGGAAGCAGTCTGTACTTCCGCAATATTCAGGGTCCAGACTCCCCGTCCATGTGTGGCCAGTATGATTTCGTCATCAATTATACGAAGCCGCCAGATGCTCACAGCCGGCAACCCATTGTCCGCATAGGCCCAGGTTTCCCCGTGATCACGGGATTCAAAGAGACCCAAGTCAGTACCAGCCCAGATGATTTTCGGCTTGTCCGGGAAGACTTCCAGATCCCATACCTTGGCATTGGGAAATCCATTGCTGCTTTCGCAATTATCCTGATCGTCATCAAATCCCGAGAGGTTCTCCCAGGTCCTTCCCATATCTTCGGTCCTTGCCAGTTTGGGCAGACACGAAGCAGAAAACATCACATAGGCGGTGGCACGAGCATACGGATGGGTTGCCAGGCCGGTAATGGTGGAGGTGGGGGCCCAACCCGGGACATTCACTCGGCGCATGCGTACCGCGTCAGATACTCCCTCGCCTGGGGTCGGATTCAGGGCATTTTCGGATACATAGAGAGTTCGCATGGTATAGCCTGCCCAGAGAACCTCGGGGGTTGCCAGAGAGAGTCTCACTTTACCATTTCTCACTCCCCCGGAAAAAGCCTGCCGGCTTTGATGAATTCTATGCCATGAAGCCCCGAAATCAGTAGAGCGAAGTGCTCCCGCTGCCGGAGAAATGGAAAAGACAACTTTGCCCGACTTTGGTGTCCATGCAAGCGAGGTCAGGAACTGTCCAGACCAGTCGCCAATATTTCCGGCTACACTCCAGCTGGTTCCCCCGTTAAGTGACCTTCGAATATTATTCCCCTGAATGGAACCCATAAGCGAGTCCGCACTGTTCCATATGACATCAAACCCGTCCCCTCCCAGCATATCCCGCCAGCCCCGCCTGTTGTTTGCCTTATTGTACGAGGCCCAGGTTCCATTGTCCTGCATACCACCGAGATACATCTCAAAGCCAGGCCGCTTGGTAGCATCATAAAACTGGGATGTGTTATAGCCCGCAGATGCATCTCCCTCCCGCCAGGTTTCCCCACCGTTACGCGAATAGGCAAAGCCGCCATCGTTTCCATTCAGGATATGAAATTCGTTATTGCCAGCAGGGACAGCGACAAGAGCATGATGATCAACATGCACATTGCCATTTTCCCAAGTTTCCATATCGTACTGCTCTTTCAAAATTTCCACACTGGTAAAATCAATGTCTACGACTCCGGGAGAGGGAGCATTGGGATTCCACTCGGTAGCTTCGTCATCCTCGTTCAGGATCGGCCAGAAAAAATACATCAGACCTTTTCGGAGTCCCCCATTTGCAGCCAGATCAGGATGTGGAGCGGAATCCTTGTACACATATTTGGAAATAAGCACATACTCCCGACTGTGTGTCACGCCGGGACCAGCTGTGTTTCTGGCAATCAGGCTCCACCCCCCATCACGCGCCTGATCCCGGAAGGAGACCATCAACTGGCGATTGGCATCCGTATCCCAGACCTGAAAGGGGACCTCTACGTAATCCGCGTATACATACTCGGGAAGATTGATCCCCGCGCCTCCATCGCTTGCTGTTCCCCCATTCGGAGGCACTGTAAACCGGTGCGCTTTTTGCGTGAGCCCTGGACCAAACCGGATTTCCACAGACCTCATATCCGCAATCTCTATCTCCTGCACATCATCTGCTGCATCTGAGTTCAGGAATCCCAAGGAAAGCCGTCTCCCTGCCGCATTGCCCCCAGTAAACACAACAAAGTCCATAAAATCTGCAGTGTTATTAAAGCGGTTCACTGTACCAACAGACAGGGGGGTTGCTTCGCTATCTCCGTCCACCCACGCTTTGTAGCGTATGATACCGCCAAGGTATACAGTATCCGGGGAAAATGGATGGACCAGAATGGAATTGTCATACCATCCTTGGCTCCCCAGGAAAGCGGAAAGGCCCACATCCGTATCCTCCGAGCGATCAATGAATCGCCAGGAATTCCCGCCATCTATGGAACGATAGAGATCTGCTATGGGCTGTGCATTAAAAATGCCAACAACCCTGCCTCCCCCTGAACCCTCAACCGATGCCCAGATTACATTCGGATTGGACTGCGAAATTGCGATTTCGATACGCTGTGGAGGGTACGGAAATGCAGCCAGCGACTCTTTCCAGGTCTTCCCTCCATCCGTTGAGCGCAGAATTGCAGTACTATTTACCGTAGCGAACAGAATATTGAAATTATTCGGGTTTGCTCGCAAATCCTGCACCGGATTCGTTGCGTCATATACTTTTGAGAATGTTTGCCCTCCATCTTCGGTGCGAAAAATGGCCTCATTCGTAGCAACCACTACAATATCCGGGTTATCCGGGTGCACAGCCAACCGGTTAATGTACCGCCAGTCCGCATTGCCGGCAACGGATGTCCTGGGCAAATGTGTCCAGGTCTGTCCTCTGTCGGTTGTCTTGAACATTCCCTGCCCCCCGGAGGCATCAATATTCCCGAACCCCTCCCCGGTTCCGAGATACATGACATCCGGGTTATTGCGGGACATGTCCAGTGCCGTTGCAGCGAGACTGGGCAGATGGTCAGTGAGCGGAGTCCATTCAATCTTCTCCTGGTCAAACTCGTCAATGAAACGACGAGCTTTCCAAACCCCGCCTCCCACAGACGCGACATACCATGTATTTGACTGTGGATCCGTCGGGTCCATGACAACCGCACGAGTCCTTCCCCCCACAGTCCCCGGACCTCGCTCTACCCAATCCAGATCAACCGATCTGCCTCCGCTTCGCTTCTTCTGGAGTGCTTTTTGAAACTCCCGTATCTTGTGTCCGTGCGGATAAGGCTTGTATCCCACATCTAGCCCTTCGGCCGCCTCAAAGTACTCGATGAATTTGTCAGGGTATCCATATGGATCCTTGACATGTTTTGACTTTTCTGATCTTGGCTCAGGATCCACTTGGGAAATTCCCGGGAAGAAAAACAAAACACCAATCACTGATGCGACCAGAAGCAAGCTCCCGAAACTGATAAACGTGGCCTCTCGGCGAAAAGTAGCAGGTACAGAATTCATTATAGCAGGGGGATATTGAGGTAATGAGAACTAGGGACTTCTACGAAATGCAACTACCGAGGTCTGATAATGCTTGCTGGTTCCAAATGTTCTTTTTTGATCTGGCTGGATTTTACTCACAGGACAGTGGGTATACTCATTGGCAACGGGAATGATTGCCCCTGAGCAGGAAATCCGGCCACCACTGAACAGCATTGCCTTCTGGAAACAAACAAAATCCACATGCTACCATCATAATACAATCTCTCATTCAGGCTTGCAGCGGCATGGTTCTGCGGTCTTTCCACCCAGATATCATTGAACAAAACACTGGATGCATGCAAAACCGGATTTTCACAGGAGCCTGAAATGCATGATCATTCCCCTAGCCCGCTTCAGCCTGCCGAACTGTAAAAGGCACGGACTCGTCATTGAGCTTGAGCGAATAGCTCCCCCGTGCAAACCCGCCCTCCAGCATCAGATACAGCCTGTAAGGACGACGTACGGTTGCACATACGCGTGATCCAGGCCGGCGCATCTGCAATGTTGCCGTGATGATGTTTCCTGTTCTTTTCTGATCAAACGCATGCAGTTCCATGCACGCATCAGGCATACTGCCCTTGACCAGTATCTCTACGGCAACCGTATCCTGTTCTGACTTAAGCATATCTGGACGTACAATTACACGGTCAAATGTGGCTGGAAAGTACGTGAATTCCAGTTCCTCCTCTGGGACACTGATTGTAATAGTGTTGTATCCATCTGGAGGCGTTCCTTCGTAACGGTGTCCGAACTGTCTGTCGGGATCCGCTGAAACCATGCCACTAGGACCGCTGCAGGCAACTGCAAATACAGACAGAATCACAGTAAGTGAAACATGCACCCCCCTCATGAACCAAGCATTTTCACACGGCCTTCGTGAACCTTTTCTGTCGGGGCATCACTCCAGAGCCGCTCAAGGTCATAAAATTCCCGTCTCTCTGGCGTGAATATGTGAACGACCAGATCAACATAGTCGAGCAGTATCCACTGACGGTGTTCTGCCCCCTCAACATGCCATGGCATCTCCTGACACTCACGCTTCAGCCGCGTTTCAACAGACTCCTTGACTGCCCTGACCTGAATATCAGATGTGCCGGAGCACAGGATAAAGTAGTCTGCCAGTCCACTGACCTCATGCATATCCATGATGACCACATCCGACGCTTTCTTTTCCTGTATGGCCGTCAGGGCTTCCCGTGCAAGAACCTGTACCGATATCTGGCCCGAACGCTTCTTCTCAGGCTCAGCAACAGATGTGTGCAATCGTTCAGTTTCCGTCATGCGTGTCCTGATTTTGGGCAGTTTTCTCGGGATTGGCGAATGGAGGAATCAGCCCGTAATCCTTGCCAAGAATTACCGAAGCATCCAGATGAAACTCTCTGCCCACATCTTTCTGAATACGTTCGGAAGACAGGCCTAGGGATGCGGCAACCTGACGGGCAATCTCGGGATTGCCGATCCGGTCTACGACAACCGTTCGTTTAACGTCAAATGAGGAGTGATTTCCCACATCTACCACATCATATCCTTTCGAGCGCAGGTAGATACGCATCTGCTCTGCCAAACCTTGAACACCTACTCCGTTACGAACTCCAATCTGATAGGCATCCGCAGCACCGGGATGCTCCACTTCGGAAGTAATTTCAACTGTTGAAGCAACCTGATTCGGTAAAACCGCCTCCCTTACGAGAGGAATGTTTACCAGAAAGGACACGACCAGAACAGTCACTGTGATCCCCAACAAAGTCAGGAATATGTCAAGACCAAAGACCTTCAATCGGCTCATG
The DNA here is from genome assembly GCA_965203305.1 of Rhodothermales bacterium. Taxonomy (GTDB): domain Bacteria; phylum Bacteroidota; class Rhodothermia; order Rhodothermales; family Bin80; genus Bin80. The sequence goes on from OZ241874.1 coordinate 2,898,023, forward strand.
CGTACTCCGACCGGTTCCTGCTAAAACCAGGTGTTCCTTCCGTACAGCCCGGCATGCCTGTGCCCGTATCCGTAAGGGCCGTACCCCATCATCCCGCGGTACGCATAGGGATTCTGCCTGATCTGAACATGCAGCTGAAATCGCTCGGACGGTTTCCATGCCACCTCGGCATTGCGCAAAAAGATCTGGGGATGCTGCTGGCCGAAACCCGCGTTGCGAGCGATCCGATTCTGCGGAGAGTATGCAACTGCGACATCCATTCGGGCCGCCAGTTTGGGGCTGAACCTCCAAGCCATCGTATTCGTGTACATTCCCATAGAATATCCATTCCCTCCGAATGATCCGGCCGTCATTTCAAGGCTATGGCTCATTTGAAAGACACTCGGGTTGAATATCCTGTTTAAGAACGCACCAACCTTACCAGACGTATCATAAAGCCTAGTTTGGGGGAACTCACTTGGAGCGGTTCCTCTGAACTGTGCCTCCGCAGAAAATGTCAGAGAGGCGAATATGGCAATAAGAAATAAATTCCGGTGCATGATCAGAACGTATCTTGCAGGTTAAAGATAAGACAGGGCAACATTTTTATCTGTACTTGGCAGTACCACGTTTGTTCACCTAACCACATTCAGAGCATTATGTTCACATTTCAACTACACCTATGAAGCCTGAACCTTCATTGCAATCCGTCTCAAAAAAAGACTTGAAACCATTCAGGGCACAGATTGATGAAGTAGACCAACAGCTGGTCAAGCTCTTGAACGAGCGTTCAGTTCTGGCAAACAAAATTGGACATGTCAAGCAACAACTGGGACTTCCAATCTACATGCCTGCCAGAGAGAAGGAAGTTCTTGAGAATGTAATTCAGGCAAATCCCGGCCCCCTCCCCCCCGAGGCTATCCGAAGACTATTTGAGCGGATTATTGACGAGACACGTGCGCTGGAACGCAAAAAATATCAATCCAAGTGAGCTGACATGCGCAAGATTGTAATTCTCGTATCTGGCGTTGCGCTTCTCGCAGGAATGGGAGCAGCATCTGTCTGGATGGCATGGTTTCCAAATACGCCATCTTTTGATGACTCCCCATCTCTGTATATTCCGAGAGGCAGTTCCTTCACTGATGTAATGGATTCGTTGGAAACCCGAAATCTGCTCATCAATCCATGGACTTTCCGCCTCGTGGCTCATGCGACAGGATGGAAAGACCAGGTAAAGGCAGGACACTATACCATTTCCTCCAGACAGTCGAATATTCGTCTTTTGCAAACCCTTCGAAGAGGGTTACAGACTCCGGTCTCTGTGAGAATTCCTGCCGGATCCCGACGCGACAGAGTTGCCCATGCCGCGGCTGCAAATATGAATTTTGAACCGGAGGATTTTATCGCAGCACTTCAAGACACTGCTTTGGCAACAGAGCTCAATACGGATACCCTCCACCTGTTCAGTTACATGCTCCCGGAAACCTATCAGTTCTATTGGTTAACCGAAGCGGAGGATGTGGTTCGGCGCATCAAACATGAGTTTGATTCCTTTTATGAGCGTGAAATAGCCGCCGGAGCACTGGAACGTGGCCTCGTGCGCGAAGCAGTCGTAAGCCTGGCTGCAATTGTTGAATGGGAGACAAGGCTGGACTCCGAAAAATCCCGTATTGCCGGAGTGTATCTGAATCGTCTGCAGAAAAATTGGCCCCTGCAGGCAGATCCGACGGTGCAGTATGCTTTACTTGAACTGGAAGGCAGCAAGCGTCGCCTATTTTATCGCGATTATCGTATTCAGCATCCGTACAATACTTATCGGTACCGGGGACTGCCTCCTGGCCCGATCACCAATCCTTCCCCTTCATCTCTGAAATCAACCGCGGCGGCGGAAAAACATGACTACATGTTTTTCGTAGCGAGCCCTGAAGGTGGACATTCCTTCAATGTTGATCTCCGGGGGCATAACCGGGACGCAGCTGTTCTGCGACGTTATGTATCAGAGCGCAGGCGCGATCAAACCCGCCGTGATCGCTGATGGTCATCATTGCAGGCTCTCCCTCCTATGCAATGCAATAACCTCACACGAGCCAGATCCTCCTTGCACAACCATAACACCATGTAGAGGCCATTGACTCAATTCTGAAGCCTGCACACAAGCAAAAGATGTGCTGCTGTGATCTTTGCGGATCATGATTCCGTTTTTCATACACAGTCACTTCCGGTTCTTTTCCGTCTCCGAATCGTGGAGAGGCCACTTTTTGTGCTTTCACACGGATCCAGGTCAGTCCCTTGGCTGTGTGTTCATTTCTTCGCCTTCTTGTTCTGAATAACGATTCTTGCAAACTTCTCTTTCCCATTTACGCGGAATCTGCTCTGCTTGCCTGTTAATTGCGTGATGAGTGGTCTATCCATTCCGACAATCTCAAACTGTTCTGGATTGTACTTGTCCAGAAAAGTAATTGGCACCCCCATTGCTCCATCCCAATCCATGGGGATATCCTTCGTTTTACTCACCTCAATGGCATCGTAGTTAGTGTCTGTCCGAAAACACGGGATATATGGGTTTGCGCTGGTTCCTGTGCGCATTTTTGGGGATATTTCTTTTCTAAAGAAGTCCACTTTTTGGGGGATATGATCGTATAAGCCCTGAAACCCGTTCATCTTTTTCCTTTTGCTGAGATGAGAAAAGTCATTGAACCTCAACTTGAGATTGGATGGAAGCCTCTGGAAGAGATCACGCTGCCCCTTCACAATCGGGATGATTTCTATCTGTGCATGACGGCCATTTTGCATCTTTACCATGATGTTTTGCTGCGTGCGCGTCTGTTTTCCCGGTTGGCGGAGATTTTTCCTGCGGGGGTTCGGACGGATCGGGGGCGTCCGGGGATGTTTGCATGGCGCATCTTCGTGCTGGGGGTGCTGAAGCAGGTTCTTCGGTGCGACTATCAGAGACTGGCCATGCTGGCCACGGAAGTGCAGGTTTTGCGACAGATTCTGTTCCATTCCGAATTTGACGATACGGTCTACTGTCCGCAGACCTTGCAGGACAATCTTTCTCTTCTGACCTCCGAGATTCTGGCAGAATTCATTCAAATGGTGGCAGAGTGCGGACAGAAGGTGGCGGGAAAGCAGGAGGGGGAGGTGTTGCAGGGGCGGTGCGATTCCAAGGTGTGCAAGACCAATGTGGAGTTTCCCTCTGATCTGCGCCTTCTTCGGGATTCTGTCTGCGGGGGACTTCGGGAATGTGCCAAAACCGCGGATGCGCTGGATGTACCGGGCTGGCAGCAGATACAGCATCTGATGAAGACGGTAGAGAAGGCCCACAAGCCGGTATGTATCGCCAGGAAATACAAATCCCGTCCGGGCAAGGTTCGCTATTTCTTGCGTCTGTGTCGGAAGCGGGGCAGAAAAGTAGTGGACTTTCTGCGGAACCTGCATGACAGGAAAACAGAGCTGGAGCGGAAACAGGCAACGGGTTCGCTCACCAAGGCGGAAGAGAAGATGCTGAACACCGTGCTCCGTGCGATGCAGCGCATCTATTCTTTTCTGGGGTATATGGCGGTATTGCACGATCAGGTGCGTCGTCGGGTCTTGCATGGAGAGAAGATTCCGCATCGTGAGAAGATATTTTCGATCACCAAGCCGTTTACCCGCTGGATCGTGAAAGGGAAAGAAGGGGTGCTGTGCGAGTTGGGGGTTCCGGTGGCGATTATAGAAGATCAGTACCAGTTTATTCTGGGGCATGAGATTCTGTGGACGGGGACGGACAAGGATGTGGCGGTCTCGCTCACGGGGAGCGTGCAGGAGCAGTTTCCTTCCCTGCGTGAATGTTCGTATGATCGGGGTTTTTACAGTCCGGAGGTTCGGGAGAAGTTGGATGAGATGCTGGATGTGAATGCGATGCCGAAGAAAGGGAGGATGACGAAGGAAGAGCAGGAGCGGCAAAGCGATCCTGCCTTCCAGCGCGCAAGGAAACGCCATCCGGGCGTGGAATCCGCGCTGAACAACCTGGATCATCGGGGCTGGAATCTGGTGCGGGAAACAAGCCGGGAAGGCTTTGCCCGAGTCGTAGCGACCGCTATTCTGGCCGCCAATGTCCACCGACTGGGGAGGCTGCTCCGGGAACAGGAGATCATCAAGAAAGCGAAACGACGACGAAAGCTCGCCGCATAGGCGTGCATCCCCCCTTTCTTGCGGATTGACGAGGTGCCAAATTCAGGTGAATGCCAGAGGTACGTCCGATTCCTGCGAAGGAGGCACAAATGTACACCAATTCCCCCAAAATCCGCCCTCAAAACGGGAAGAATCTCCCCACTCCAGTCCATTTTGCGTCCAATATGACAGGAGATCTGCCCCGCCCCTGTTGCCAGTTCCCGAAAATCGGCAATTTTCGGATGGACACTAGTTATCATATTTCGGGTATTCTTCCGAAGAGTACTCCCTGTACAGTATCAGCTCCTCGTTACGCTTTCTATGCTCCAGATTGGTAAACCAATGAACACCTGACACACGAATCATTCCTTCTTTTCTGTCCGAGGCGGTGGCATAGTCTTCATACCTGCTCATAAAATGCGCCGCTCCGCCCTGAAACCCATAACCCAACCATATCCTGTTCGCCTTGATGAGAGGGAAAATCTCCTTGTACGTAATCGCATTTTGATGGCCGATGATCAGAAACTTCTTCTCATACTCCATCAACTGGGCCACATACTCCCGAAATAGTGAAAACGGAGGGTTAGTGACCACGATATCTGCCTGTTTCAGTAGCTCAATACATTCCGGGCTTCGGAAATCTCCATCTCCCTGCAAGCGGTGAACTTCAATTTCATGGGGATCCGGCATCCGGTTTCCGTCCTTGTCCCCTGTGTACTCCAGCCAGATTGCCTGCTCGGCATCATGCCGCGAAAACAGGTCCCTCTGCTGATTCTTGTAGCAGGTGGTGATCAGCCGTTTCAGCCCCAAATGCTCAAAGTTGAGGGAAAAGTATTTGAAAAAGTTGCTCACCCGTGGATCATCACAGTTGCAGTAGATCACCTTCCCCCGGAAATGCTCCTTGTAGTGCCGTAATTCCTTCTCAATATCAATGAGCTGTGTATAGAACTCATCCTTTGCAGCTCTCCTCGCTACATGCAGGTTTCTATTTTCTGACATCAGGAGGAGCGGTATGACCATTCAGGATACAATCCATCATTCGAATTTGTGACTTCTGGTCAGAGAGCATGCTGATGGATGAACAGATTGCAGATGGAAACTGGGCTAATGGACATAACTGCCTGCGTTGATATCAATGGAGGTCCCCGTAGCATGATCTGCCAAGCCACTGGCTAAAAGTGTTACCATCGGGGCGATATTTTCCGGCTCGGTGAGATGATTCAGTGCAATATCTTTCAGAATAAACTCCTCTCCGTACGAGTGGACTGCCTCCTTGGCCATATCTGTGCGGACGAAACCCGGAGCAACGACAAAAGCCTTGATCCCGTCTTTCCCATACGCGCGGGCGATACTTCTTGTCAGCGAGACAACGGCTCCCTTTGATGCTGCATAAATTGCATATTCTGCCGTATCTCCGCGGAACGCAGCCCGCGATGCGATATTGATAATGTGCCCACCTCCCTGCTTCCGGTACTGTTCAATGGCAAGACGGCACAAGATCGCAGTTGCTCTGGCATTGATCGCCATCGTTTGTTCCCATACGTGAAGCCACCTCTTCGCAGATGCCTTCTCGTCAACGAATTGGGCGATACCCGCATTGTTGACCAGTATGTCCAGCTGTCCATAATTCGCAAGTACATCTTTCAGAAGATTCTCACATGCGTCTGCATCCGCCAAATCCGCCTGAAATACATCCGCTCGATTTCCAATCTCTGCAACAATTTTCTCCGCCAGGGAAGCATTCCTGTTGCCGTGTACTGCAACGCTTGCACCAGATTGCGCCAGATGAGTAGCGACCGCTTTTCCAATACCACGACTGGCACCCGTGACCAGTGCAACCTTGCCTTCAAGTTCAACCTTCATCTGCGGTGAAGGAGCATTTATCTTCCTGCCTGTAACAAAATCCAGAAGGCCGTGAACTGGCGTACATGGTCAAGCAAATGAGAACACTCTTACGCTTTTTCCGATTTTCGTGGCAACTCTGCCAGCTCCCACAAACAGGATAGCCGGCCGTACATGGAGCATCAATGTAGATCCTTCTTGGGGCAACGCCAGACTGGCACACTTGAGCAAGGTTCGCCAAACATGACTTTGCGAGCTACTTTCTGCAGTTCTCTCATTGCCTTCGCATAGGCACTTTCGGGTACAATCCCTGAACCGCAGCCTTTCACAACAACCGTTCTGTCAGAAAATCTCTCCCAATCCTCTTGTTCCATTGCCATTACAAACTGCTCCCGAATCACATCGCCTCTCCGTCCCATTGTAATACTCCTGGCCATATCCAGATGCGAAGTGATGAGCATGTACGCCCACATAGGAACCAGTGCATCTGTACTGCAAAAAAGCGCGACATGCACATCACTGAACCCCTGCCAGTCATGATCAGCTACCTGTAACCGAAACGGCTTCTCCCTCAACAGGATTCCATTCTCAAGAAACGGAGCTACGTCCAGCTCCCTGATCTCATGCCCTTCCCAGAGCAGTTCCAGATCATAGACTTCAATCCCACTCCGGGCCACACGATTCACGATTTCCATCTGACTCATACAGCTTTATCATGGGGCTTATATACGTGAGGGCCCATATTAAGATGGAACCGGTACACGTACACTTGACGGGTCATCGGGGTCCCCACCGGGAACGCCCCTCGCACGTCCAGATGCCCCATGCCCTGGGGCCCGCAAGATGTTCGCGGCCGCATTCAGATCCGCGTGTTCTTCGTAACCACAGCCCAGGCACACAAACTTGCGCAATGTGACCCGGCTGTTCCTGTCTACATGTCCGCACAGACTGCAGGTCTGGCTGGTGTACGCTGCCACCACATAGAGAACGAGAACGCACTTGTACCCCAGCATCTGTACCAGCTGGGCGGGGGCTCCTTCCAGCAAAACCCGGTTCAGCCCCGTTTTCTGCCGGACATTCGTGCCCGGATTCTCTATCGTTCCCCCGGCAGATCCGGTCATTCCCTTGATGGACAGCTTCTCCACTTTTACCGTGGATGCCTTCTCCGCAATCCGGGCACTGTTCTGATGGTTCCGGTTGTGCCGGCAGTTCGCCTCTTTTCTGCTGAGCCTGGCAATCTGCTGTTGCGTCTTCTTTGCCCGGTTCGACGTCTCTGTGCGTCCGTCCTTCTCCTGCCGGTCCAGTTGCCCGGCCAGCTTCCGCTGCTTGCGCTTTTTCCTGGTCTCATAGACCGGGTTGGTGGGATGATCCAGCACCTCATCCGGCGTGTCATCCGAGTAGGCCACCGCGATCATGCCACTGGTGTTCCGGTCAATCCCCGCCGTGACTCCATTGTCCACCCGCACCCGCTCGTCAATCTCATAGGTCACCGAGACATACCAGTTCTTCCCCTGCTTGTAGACGCGGGCCTGTTTCGGGACTCCATCGGGATACGGATTCTCACCCCGTCGACGGAGCCGCACCTTCCCGACTCTGGGGATGTGAATCTTCCCGGCCGCAATCCTGACGTGATCGGGAATTGTGAAGGAGGGAGTCGTTTTATGCTTGGCCTTAAACCGGGGCTTGCCGGCCGGGCTATCAAAGGAGTTCTTGAAAGCCTGGGACAGATGTTTTAGCGTATGGCGAACACAGGCACAGGAGTATTCCTGCAGCCACGCATACTCTGGATCGTTGCGCAACTGCGTAAACTCGCTGGAGAGATCCTCGTACCTTATGGACGGAGTCGGGGTGCCGTTCGCCTGCGACTCCGCATATTCTTTCTGGTTCCTGGCAAGGAAGAAATTCCAGACGAAGCGGCAGGCCCCGCACATCCCATGGAGCTGGTGTTCCTGCTCCTCATCGGGAAGCATACGGTAGGTGATGCCGCGATAGGTCTTGCCTGCCTTTGCCATGGTGACGATGGAATTCCTCTGTCAACCTGCGGGCCCATAAAATGGTTCAGTCCTCATAGGCCCTCACGTATATGAGCCCCTTTATTTTGCAATCCATGTACAGCCCTTCCAAATAATTCAGAAGCTCGAAAAATTTCTTCTTCGGTTGTTGGACGACCGAGGCTAATTCGCAATGTCTGCCCGGCAATATCTGCCCCGACTCCCATGGCCGAGAGAACCCGACTAGGCATGCGCTGCCCCGATCCACAGGCACTTCCTGTCCCTACTGCCAAAGGCCGAATGGACAGCAAAAGTCGCTCCACATTCAAATTCGGGAATGATATGCTGCTCGTCTGCGGAAGTCTCTCGACTTCTCTGCCATGAATTTGAATCTCGGTATTCTCCTTCATTATGCTGTGCTCAAATCTGTCACGCAAAGCAGAAAGCCGTATTCCATCCTCCTCACACTCCAGTTTTGCCAGTCGAAAGGCTTCTCCCATCCCGACGATGCCTGGCACATTATGGGTACCGCCACGGTGCCCCTGTTCCTGCCCTCCACCGTCTATTAGTGGGGTGTATCGAATGCGTCCTCGAACAAATGTTGCACCTACCCCCTTGGGTCCATAGACCTTGTGCGCACAGCAAACCAGAATGTCTACATCTTCAACGGACACCGGCACCTTTCCAATTGCCTGTGTGGCATCGGTCATCAGTGGAATCCCTCGTCCCCGAACCAGCTCTGCAATCTCCGGGATCGAATTTATCACCCCTGTCTCATTATTCGCCCACATTACGCAAACCACGATTGTATCCTCTGTCAGGCTTCGTTCCAGATCGTCAAAACCCAGAAGTCCATTTGCATCAACGGGCAAGTAGGTGACACGCCAGCCGCGCTGCTCCAGGTGCTTGCACGCGTGGGTAACAGCACTGTGCTCTGTCTGTACGGTTATGATATGCTGCCCCTGACGGCAACGGGATTCCGCCAGCCCCTTGATTGCCGCATTAATGCCCTCTGTTGCGCCGCTTGTGAATACAATTTCACTGGGGCGGGATGCACCAAGACACTCAGCCACTTCTATGCGTGCTTTCTCAACCGCGGCACTTGCTGTCCACCCGTACATATGTGCCTGACTGGATGGATTGCCATAATGCTCTGTGAAATAGGGCAACATCTTTTCCATGACACGGGGATCCACCGGTGTCGTGGCATTGTAATCCAGATAGATCGTCTCAGCCATGGCATAAAAATCGCATGGTTACTACCCTGTCTGAAAAGATGAGGTTCCAAGAGAATCTACGCAAATCTGTTCCCGCGTGGCAACCCGAAGACACATGTACGGGTACAAGTCTCCTCTGCCGCGTTCGTCTAGGGGTCCAGGACGCCGGCCTCTCACGCTGGTAACACGGGTTCAAATCCCGTACGCGGTACACCTACTTCTTCCCCGGCAATGCCTGGGGTTCCAGCACATTGTCAATCAGTCCGTACTCCTTCGCCTCCTGGGAACCAAGCCAGTAGTCCCGGTCCGCATCTTTGGCAATCGTATCGGTGTCTTGTCCGGTATGTTGGGCCAGAATCTCGTACAGGCGTTGTTTCAGCCACAAGATTTCCCGAGCCTGTATTTCGATATCAGACGCTTGCCCTTGCGCCCCGCCCAACGGTTGATGTAGCATGATACGGGAGTTCGGAAGCGCGGCACGACGACCTTTGGTTCCCGCTGCCAGCAAGACTGATCCCAGAGATGCCGCCAGGCCCACACAAATGGTCGCAACCGGACAGGATACATACTGGATCGTATCATAAACACCAAGCCCGCTGTAAACCATTCCACCGGGTGAATTGATATAGATATTGATGTCCCGCTCTGGGTCTTCGCTGGTCAAATACAGAAGTTGGGCAATCGCGAGGTTTGCAACTACATCATTGATGGGGGTCCCGACAATAATGATTCGGTCTTTGAGCAGACGACTGAATATGTCATAGGCCCGCTCTCCACGGGATGTCTGTTCTACCACGATTGGGACGAGACTGCCGATGGACTGCTCCCCCAGTCCTTTTTTGCAGATGCTCTCGGACAGATGTAGGCTCTTGGAAAAACTGATAAAATCTTGCACCATTTTAATCACAGTGATGTGGTTTTGTAGATCCGTGGTATCATCTTTTGGGAGATTCTGGATCATGCTCTGCCATCAGGGCAAACATGTCCCAACCAGACAGGGGAATATGCCTGATCTCAAACATTTCCAGCAACCGGCCAATGATCTTTTCCTCCAGAAGATCTATGTTCTCTTCACTTGACGTTGGGTATGTGGACTTTTCGGAAAAACCTTCGCCCAACTGTCCTCTGATGCCTCTGAAAAGAAGTTCCCAACATAGTTGCCTATTGATTGGCTTCGCCTTGTCATTTTCTCCAACAATAATGCTTGGGGAAACATCCATTTCCTCCTCTGAAAATTTATTTGACAGTGCCAGAGGAATCGAAAAGGGATGTAAATCCAGCATGCGCTCTATCAGATATGTTTTCAGAATTTCCTGATTTATGCGCTCGAACTCTTCTGTGATTTCTGCTTGAATCCAGTTATGGAGTATTTCTGCAGACCTCACCTCATTCTTGGTGATCTTGCTAGCCCACTCATCATTAATTTCTGGAAAGTCAAAACGATGGGCCTCCAAAATCTTGACACGATAATCCAGTTCTTGCAATTCGACCTGAATGGATGATGTATCTCTATCCGCATCAATCTTGTCAATAAGTACTTCATCCCCAACGACACATCCCATAAATGCCTCTGCGTACTCACTGTATCCGTCTATACCGGAGTACCTGAAATGACCGTAATCAAACACTCGTACTGCAGCTTCAGTATCCCGACCAATCAGCACGCGCCCCGTATTCCGATCAACTTCGACCAGTTCATACGTTACACGATCAAGTGCCCCATCACGTCCTCTGCCAATTCGTTCCATGTTGTTCAGGGGTCTGGGTTTCAAGTGAGCTGCCATCCGCTTTTTGATGAAAAATTCAATCACATCATCGGTAACCTCACCAGCAGGAACCTCAAGCACTTGTCCAGAAAGGTCCTTAAGCTCTATCTCAGGAGCTACAAAAAACTCAATCTGAACCTCAAGATCTTGATCCAGCCTATAGTTTTGATGGATTATATCAGGTGACCCGAATACCTGATATTCATCGTTTCCTTCTATCATATCTTCATATACCTCCTGGATCAAATCGCCCACTACGATATTTTCTACTTCTTTCGCATATACACGACGAATCATCTTCACAGGCACACGCCCCGGTCGAAATCCACGCAATGTCGCCATAGATTTCTGCTTCTTTAATGCCAGACGAACATCTGTTTCCAGATCCGAGGCATCAGCCTTGATCTCCAGAACGCGAACCATATCACCTGTCTTGCGCACAAGGGTCTCCATTTCGTTGCAAAGTGTAAATTTACGGGGAAACTGTCCAGACTGACTGAAACGCTCACCCCATGCCAATTGTCCCATCAAGCCTCACATGCGGTGTCATCCCAAAAACACCGATTGGCTCACTCACGCTCATATTTTCAACTCGTGGGCTTATACGCATAGAATTCGGAAGTGCACCCGAACATGAGCCTTCTGGTGCTCCCTTTGAAAGGGCTGCAGAAGAGCTGGAGGCATATTTTTCTGGGACGCTAACCTCCTTCTCCATAGAACTTGATGCACACGGAACAAGGTTTCAGAGGCGCGTGTGGGCATTATTACAAACCATTCCTTACGGTGAAACCCGCTCGTACGGACACCTCGCCCGAGTGCTCGGTGATGCAAATTTGGCGCGTGCCGTGGGGCATGCAAACGGCTCTAATCCTATTCCCATTCTGTACCCCTGTCATCGCGTAGTTGGTTCGAATCGGCATCTCACGGGATACCGTGGGGGACTCCATCGCAAGGATATCCTTCTGCAACTGGAAGCACGGCATACAAGGCCAGAGTTATTCCGTCACCCTGTGGATCCCCTGTGAATGTCATTGAGAAACCCTGACTGTAACAGCCAGCCAGTATACACCGCAGAACAGCTCGTGGCAAGTATCTGATCAATGCACAGGAAGGGGATATTGTCGCCCGAATCCATCAACATCTGATCACCTTTCGTTCCGTTCTTAGTACAGTTTCCTACATAATTCCCTTCTCAAACATCACCTAGCTCGTACACAATTCCTGCCGTAGCCACACGGTGAATTTGAAAATAAACCAGATCGTGGACACAATCAAGGAAGTGAAATTTTTTGAGTAAATTCCGAAAATACTCCGTGGGGTTTTCTGAGACTGCTCATGTTATAAACCACAAATGAATCAAATCGTCATTCTTGGCTTGGTGCTACCCGTGATGTTCCTCACCGCAAACAGTTTTGCACAAAGTGATCGCTCAATTGATGAACAGATAGTTGATGTGAAAATTACCCTTGAACGCAAGGATCCCATTTGCATGCTAGGCGGGATACAGAACCTTGAGTACGGCACACTGCAAGCCCCAACCTCCGGCATAGGGACGGCTTCATTTGATCCTGCAGTCAAGGGCGGAAAACTCATGTACGAGGACAATTCCGGCAATCCTCTCACATCCAGGGGCAACCCGATAATCGGTACCATGTTTATGAGGACAGGACTGTGGACCGAGAGAATACACCCTGAAATCTTTGAGCTTAATGAGGAGGTTGTACTCCGCCGTTGCGATGGAGATTCAGACACATCTGGGGGGAGATGCTGGATTAGCTATTCGCTTGCTATAGGAGCCTCATGTGAAAAGTCTGCAGACAATTGGGTCCGGCAGGGAATAGGCCGCTTGCCCAAATGCACGGGGATCCCTCGGACCGTATACTTCCAGATCGGCGGCGATGTCATCGTTCCCGAGAAGACACCTGCAGGAACATATGAGGGTACGCTAAACGCTATGCTCACTTGTGAGTGAGGCGTGAGCTAGATTATCGCAAGACAAGAAGGTTGTCCTGCTTTTCTGCACGGAGACCGTTTATACGACGAAGGCGGGGACTACCACAAGAGTATGAGCAGGGAGGTTACAGTTTCTCCATGCATCATCCTGATATTCCTGTAATTCCCAAACTTTTCCACAGGCACCTCCGCTCCCCCCCTCTTTGGACGGCAGCCGAGAATGTCCCATTTGCTGCCTCCAGGCACAAAAGCACCGCCTGCTTGCATAACCGCCAAGCCATTGGCTGCTGGAAATCTGTTATATTGGCCAATCCTATCTGGTCATACAGAAAGCCGAACGCCTCATGGAATCCCATGCAGATTCGGGAGACTTCTTCCAGCTTCTGGGCATCGGCAATGGGCAGAGGGTTGCTTCCCTGCGGAGGCTTTCTTGCCTGGACGATGCGTTTGGCACGAGATTCATTCGGGTAGAGAGAGGATCTTGTCTCCTGGGCGGAGAATCTCTCGTTCCGCCAGCCGAACCAGATTTTGTACCATGGGGACAGGGGGACGCTTCCCATCGTTCGGACTACGCGCTGTCAAGAGGTTCCTTTCTAGTCGCGGTAGTACTGAGAGATCTGGACACACATAATGGAAACAGAAAATTTCTGCCCGCAAAGCACGGAAATGCAGGGTTGTAACGAAATATCAAACCAGAGCCGTCAAAATCAGGATCTCAATGCGGACACACCTGCCAGTTTCAGAAGGCTGAGTCCCGCAGACTTCTGGAATCTTCCAGACATTGGAACCTCTTGCAAAAATCGTGGATGACAGAGAAGTATTGCTCTGGAAATGCTTACAGACACATCGGATCAGGTATGAGGATGTTTTTGCAAGAGCTTCATTGATGTATCTTGTACAACATAAATCCGTTATACCATTGCAGACCAGAGACATATATGATGCAGGATTCACAACATGAGTCAAGGCTTGGTCGGCATATCGCACAGTACCCGGAATGGGCCCAGCTGCTGGCCCGCAAGTACTTCACCAAGACTCTGATCCAGTTTATTCTTCATGGGAATGTCCGTGACCTTGTACGATGCGAAAACCTCAAGTCGGAACAGACAGATTATGTTGGACTCGTACGTTTCTTGACAGATGAATTGTTTGCCTCCAGAGATATCATAGTCCTGTATGACCGCGCGGCAGGGATTCATTTTCCTGACTCGGAAATGCAGCAAGATTTCAATCGTGCTGTGGCAGGACGTGACAGCCTGATCGGAACCGATTTTGCACGCAAACGTCCTCGCAATCCCTCTCAGGTGCTGTCCATCCTGGACAGTTATTTTCGCTTGCGCATCCGATCTGGAAAGAGAATTGCCTGTATTATTGACTATGCAGAAACAATCATTCCTATGGCTGAAGCCTCCATGTATTCGGCTGAAGATCGAAGTGCTCTTGTGAACTTGCAACGCTGGGCGCATGACCCGATGTTTCTGCAACATGATTTTACGATCTGCCTGATCACAGAAAACCTCAGTGATCTGAACCAGCAGCATGTACAGAGTCCATGGACCGCTGAGATCAACATTCCCCTTCCCGAACAGGAGGAGCGTCTGGTATTCGCTCAGTGGTCCACCCGGGAGGATACTGCTCTCTTTGAAGAACACTCTGATTTAAGTCTGGCGAATTTTTCACGAAACACTTCAGGGCTCGGATATACCCAGTTGGGAACCATCCTCGCAGACACGCTGGAGAATAAGACGCGTCTCAGCTATGACAGTCTGTTACAGCGCAAGAAAACTCTGATAGAGGAGTCCGCATTTGGGATGCTGGAATTCGTAGAATCAAAACATGGACTGGATGCTGTAGCAGGGCATTCTGAGGCAAAAAATCACCTGCGCCAAGTCGCACTTGCACTGCGTCAGGGGATTCGTGATGTGATCCCGATGGGGTATCTGGTTAGCGGGCCGGTTGGAACGGGCAAAACATTCTTGATCACATGTTTTGCGAAAGAAATTGGAGTCCCAATGGTCAAACTCAAGAATTTCCGATCCCAGTGGCAAGGCCAAACAGAGGGCAATCTGGAACGGATTCTCAACCTTCTGGAAGCCATGCCGCCGGTTGCTGTTATGATTGATGAAGCGGATGCAGCTCTGGGAAATCGGGAAGCCGAGGGAGATTCGGGAGTCTCCAAGCGCGTGTTTGGACAGATGGCATCTTTTATGAGCAGACCGGAACACCGGGGACGAATCCTGTTCTTTCTGATCACGGCCCGCCCTGATCTGGTGCCTGTTGACCTGAAACGCCAGGGACGCGCAGAAGAGCATCTTTCACTTTTTTATCCCTCTACCAAGGAAGATCGGCTGGAACTTCTACGCGTGATGATGAAGAGGAAAGAAATTGACCTCATGGATGAGGACATCCGGCACGGTGCACTCTTGAGCGGGGAGACGATTTATAGCGGAGCGGATATGGAGGCCCTGCTCACACGTGCAAAATTTCGTGCCGCCGCAGAAAAGGGCGATCCCAGTGCCGTGACACCAGACATTCTGGATGCGGTTGTCACTGATTTTATTTCGCCTGAAAACAGCGAAGAGAAGGAGTTGCAGAAGCTGGTTGCCGTCCTGGAGAGTACAAGCAGGGAGTCTCTTCCCGAAGCCTACAGATCTCTGGATCGCGCCAAAATTTCGCAGCGCGTAAATGAACTGAAGCTGCTACTCTCGTGAGTGCCTTCTTCCACTCGTTCCGGGCAGAGGCTTCCGTCTTCTCCCCGGTGCACGGGTACAACGCGGAAACTTCTCCATTATTCAGACCGCTCAATGGAGACCGTATAGTCTTCCATAATTGGATTGGCCAAGAGCTTCTCACAGGCGGAATCCGCAACGGATTTTGCAGATTCCGCCGTATCCGCAGAAATCTCAAGCTCTATATACTTGCCAATTCGAACAGAATTTATGTGTTCGAATCCAAGGTTCTGCAAAGCCTGCTGTGCAGCCTTGCCTTGCGGATCCAGTATCGCTGGGCGAAGTGTTATTTTAATATGCGCTTTGTACATCCTGTGGTACTTTAGGAAATGACAATACTGAGAAGATTATTATGTATGACCATGTTTGCCGAGGCAATCTCTTCAAAGTTACGGAAAGGTAGCCAGAGTGCCTGAATTCATCAAACAGAAACACTGTCCCGATACACTGTTTTTCCGATTTAACCGATGGCAAACAGCCCGTTTTACCCACCTGTCTACTCTTCTCGCCCGGACAGTGCCATGAGAGACCGAACAGATCGAATTGACGCATGAGCAAGTCCGATCAGGATATACACTAAAATAGTCAGAAGCAGTCCTGAATATGGGAAGATTGCCATGAATAGCACAGAAGCAATATAGGCACCTGAAGCGACTGGATATTGACGAAGGTAATCAAAAGAAATTCTTGGAACGCCATCAAAGCGGATCATGGACACCATTAACAGGGACAGAATCACGACAACAGGAATAAAAAATCCTGTGTCCAGAACTCCCGATTGTACGAGCCATGTTTCCTGATCAATGTTGAGCACAATAGCGACAACAAAGTACGCGTATATGGATATTGGCAACCCATCAAAATCCAGCTTTTTTTCTGGTAAAGTCTGCAGATTGAATCGTGCCAGACGTACTGCACCACACATTACAGGCAGAGTGCTGACAATAAGTCCAAAGGTTCCGCTGGACTCCAGGATTCTGGCATAAACTAGGTAGGCAGGAGCGACTCCGAAAGAGACAGCATCGCACAAGGAGTCCAGCTCTACGCCAAACTGGCTTGTCCCATGCATCAAGCGTGCCACAATTCCGTCCAGCAGATCAAAAAGTCCAGCAAAAATAATCAGATAACACGCATACGCGAACTGCTCCTGATGTACCTGGGTGATCGCCACGAACCCGCAGAACATGTTCATAAGCGTAAAAAAAGAAGGAACCGCGACACGGACTTTGTTTCCCTGACTTGCCTCCGATACTTGTTCAGAAGAACCGGACTGAAAAGATTTTCTGCTATCATCCATGAGAATTCTCAAATAATCCGCAATCTGGCGAGCGAGGAGTGATAGGAACTCATTGCGATTTCCCGCCTTCGGGGGAATATCAGGGCGTAATCGTGAAAACCCTGAACCAAAGGATGTTGACATGGATTCCGCCCCGCATACTCACAGGTGCCTGCCGTGAACAGAGATCCGAAACTTTATGAGTCAGACTGATTCGGCTCATCGGTTTCTTTGAACTCGGGATGTATGGCCCCAAGTACGCTTACACCGGCAGATACTCTCTCATTAACCTTTACTTTGACAGGAAGGTCAGCAGGAAACAAAACATCCATCCGGGATCCAAACCTTATCAGCCCAAACCGCCTGCCCGCCTTGACCTGATCTCCCTCACTAACGTGAAAAACAACACGCCGGGCCAGAGTGCCTGCAATTTGCTTGAATAAGACTCTCTTTCCATTGGAATGCTCTATCCCTATCTGAGACTGCTCATTAAGAGTGGAGGATTTCGAATCCCATGCCAGGCGAAATTCTCCAGACTTGTAGGTCAGGTAGCGCACGATTCCGCTGATCGGAATGCGATTTACGTGGACATCCAGTATGGAAAGAAAGATGGAAATCCGCCAAGCAGATCCCCCGACAAACAGTGACTCTTCCTCTTGTACAATCTCCAGAATTTTACCATCTGCGGGAGAGAGAATCAGGGAGTCAGCATCCTCTGGCAAAACCCTTTCTGGATCTCTGAAGAAGCAAGCTACCATGAGTCCAAGCCCTGGCAGCAGAAGTGGAACAAGGATAAGCTCAAGCCTCACGGGTATGCCAGGAATGAGCAGGAGTAATCCGGACAGGATCAATCCGAAAAAAAGTGCTATGACAACAAATATCCAGCCCTCACGAGCGATCATGTCCTCTGCCTGCAAAGAAACCTCCCCATATTCTTCAGACACGATGGTCTGCTGAGTTGATACAAGAATGACATAGCTAAACAAAATAAGTATGCAGTCATTCTATCAGATTCAAACCGTCCATTGATGAATCGGGTTTCATTTCATACGCTGGGTTGCAAACTGAATTTTGCTGAGACGAGCAGTCTGAGGAGGCAGTTTGAGAAGCGAGGGTTTGAGGCAGTTAACCCAAAAGATGCCTGCGATATTTCCATCATCAATACCTGCTCGGTTACGGCAGAGGCAGACCGAAAGTGCCGCCAGATTATACGCCGTACTCATCGCTTGAACCCGGATGCATTTATTGTAGTCACCGGATGCTATGCGCAACTCCGTCCGAAAGAGGTAGCCTCTATGGAAGGAGTTCATGCTGTACTGGGAAATGCAGAAAAAGCGCATCTCTTTGACCTGCTGAATGATTTTTTGCCAAAAGAAAACCCGCATGTCAATGTGTCCTGCACAGGGAGCACCTCATCGTTTGATCCTGCCCTGTTGTCTGATGATCGTACCCGCGCATTCCTGAAGGTACAGGACGGATGCGACTATTCATGTTCCTTCTGCACAATTCCCATGGCTCGAGGAAAGAGTCGTTCTGCTTCCCCGGACCAGATCATTAACCAGGCTAAAGATCTTGCAGAGCGCGGCACTAAAGAGATTGTTCTGACAGGAGTCAATATAGGACTCTATGGACAGGGCAGTCAAGACAGGAAAACGGATATGAACCTGCTCCGGCTCCTGCATGAATTAGCTAAAGTAGACGGAATCCTGCGCTACCGGATCTCCTCCATTGAACCCAATCTGCTCACGGAAGAGATTATTGACTATGTTGCTGAAAATCCTGTTATGGTACCTCATTTCCATATTCCCCTGCAGAGCGGGGATAATGCCACACTGGGAGCAATGCGACGGCGATATCAGAGAGAGCTGTACATGCAACGACTGAATTACATTCATACGCGCATGCCTGATGCAGGGATTGGCGCAGATGTTATTGTTGGCTTTCCTGCCGAAACTCCTGAACGCTTCGCAGAAACACACGCGTTTCTGGCAGATTTGCCAGTCACTTATCTGCATGTATTCACCTATTCGGAACGGCCCGGCACAACCTCCGCAGCACAATCCTGCAGGCCTGTCCCACCCTCCGAATGCACAGCCCGCAATCAAAGACTTCAGGAACTCTCCAATCGCAAACAGAGAATGTTTCGGGAGCGATTTTACGGTCAAACACGGCCGGTGCTCTGGGAGCACAGCACAAAATCTGGAAAGATGCACGGATATACGGACAATTATATCCGGGTTTCCTGTCCCTTTGACAGGCAGCGTGTCGGAGTAGTTGAACATGTCAGACTGGGCACCAGGGAGGCGGCTTTCGTCGCCGACTAGCTGCCACACGCAGCTTCCACATCCTGGACGGTTTTGGGAATCGGCGGGCCCATAATTCTGCATCCTTCGGGAGTTACCTCAATATTCTCCTCAATACGCACTCCACCAAAGCCTTTCCAGGCAGACAGCTTTTCGTAATTGATAAAATTTTCGTGCCTCTGTTCACGTTCCCACTGGTCAATCAATGGACCAATAAAATAGCATCCTGGCTCAACGGTCAGTACAAATCCCGGCGCAGGAGATCTTCCAAACCGCAGAGATCTGAATCCAAATTGACTGCTTCTCTGCACTTCATCATCATAGCCAACCAGGTCTTCTCCCAGATTTTCCATGTCATGTACATCCAGCCCCATCATGTGCCCCAGTCCATGCGGAAAGAACAGTGCATGAGCACCTGCGTCCACCGACTCCTCCAAATCCCCTCGCATCAGCCCAATTTGCTGAAGCCTGTCTGTTAGTGTACGAGCAGCAGTCAGGTGACTTTCCCGAAACGGACGATACGGATGAATACTTGACAGTGCATCTGTCAACGAATCCAGAACAGCCTGATAAATCTCGGTTTGACGAGAAGAAAATTTGCCCTGAACCGGGTAGGTTCTTGTAATATCACTGGCATACCCCTTCAGTGTTGCTGCTCCGCTATCCTGCACAACGAGATCACCTTGTTTAAGCTGACGGTGATAATGGTGATTATGCAAAACCTGCCCCTTTCCGGTCAAAATGCATGGATATGCCAGACGGCCTCCACCACTAATTGCAATCCCCTCCACAACACCGGCAATCTCTCGTTCAAACTTGCCTGCCTGAACGGATCGCATTGCTGCACGATACATCTCCCCTGTAACCTCGAGGGCTGCTTCTATCTCTGCCAGCTCCTTCGGCTCCTTGACGGAACGCTGACTAATCACGGCACGAGCGAGAACTTCCGAGTGTCCGTGAAGGCTCTCCCCTCGCTCCAGTTTCAGAAAATCTTCCAGTCCTTGGGCAGTTTCTGTGCGGTATGGAGGCAAATAGTGAATGTCTCGTTTCTGCGTCTGTGCCTGCTGAAGTATTCCGGGAATATCTGACAACTCACACACCTGATCAACTCCTGAGAGTTCTCCCAGCTCCGCCAGACTCAGCTGTGAACCAGACCAGATAATATCGTCTATTGTGGGTTCCCTGCCAAAGAGTATAGCCTGATTCTGATCTGCATCAATCATCAGAAACAGATCATGTTTGCCGATTCCCGCATAATACAGGAACGTACTGTCCTGCCGGAATGGATAGGTGTTGTCCGCATAATTCATTGGACTCTCCACATTCCCCGGAAAAAGCGCAATTCCACTCCCCATAGACTCTATCAATTTCCTGCGGCGTGTGCGATACACATCAGCACTGAACATGGATTCTGAGTCCATCGTGTTAGAGATAGCTTTTAAAATGCTCGTCAAGATTGTTTTTGATGCCTGCCTACGAAGCGGAATGAGAACAATTTAGCAATTTTCCAGTAGAGGCCGGTTCTCTGAATCGTTCCCATGCTTGCAAGAGGTCTCATACTGACTCTGATGGCATTGTTCTGTGCGACCTGCAAGTCTCCCACAGCACCTGTTCCCTCGGACCCCAAGAATATTTCTGTCCCCCGTGCAGTCGCCGAAGAAGATTATGTTCAGCTGGACAATGGACTGAAATACTATGATTTCAAGGAAGGGACAGGGGATCCTGCAAAAAATCAGGACATCCTGAGCGTCCATTATCATGGCTGGCTGACAGACAGCACCCTCTTTGATACGTCCTATCTCAAAGAGCAGCCCCATGTGTTCCGACTGGGGGCTGGAAATGTCATAGCAGGATGGGATCAGGGCCTTGTAGGGATGCGCCAGGGTGGAGAGCGTCAACTGGTGATTCCCCCCGAACTTGCCTATGGAGAGAGCGGCCGGGGTTCCATCCCGGCAAATGCAACCCTGATCTTTGAGGTGATCCTGACCTCTATTGACTGATCCCTGCAGCATCCTCCTGAAGTACTGAGTCCAAAGTTTCGACAAGTCTGGCAGCATCAGACCTGTTGAACACCATTGGCGGCTTGATCTTCAGCACATTGTGAAGTGGCCCGTCCGTTGAAACCAGAATGCCCCGATCCCGCATGCGGTTGGCGATGTACTCTGCCTCCCGGTCTGCCGGCTCCAGTGTCCTGGAATCTCTCACCAGCTCGACTCCCAGAAATAATCCCTTCCCCCGCACATCTCCAATAATCGGATGTTTCCCCTTCAAGGATTCAAGAACTCGCTTTAGAAAATCTCCCGTGGCCCGTGCATTTTCCTGAAGATTTTCTGATTCAATTACATCCAGCACTGCCATCCCCGTCATGCAGGAAACCGGATTCCCTCCGAATGTGCTGAAAAATTCCATCCCGTTATCAAAGGACTGTGCGATCTCGGGAGTCGTCACAACGCCGGCAAGGGGGTGCCCGTTGCCCATAGGCTTGCCAAGTACAACAATATCTGGAATCACCTTCTGCGACTGGAACCCCCAGAAATCACTCCCTGTGCGCCCGAATCCTACCTGTACCTCATCAGCAATGCAGATTCCTCCTGCCGTGCGTACATGCGCATACACTTCCTTCAGATATCCCTGTGGCAACTCAATCTGCCCGCCACAACCAAGAAGAGACTCACAGATAAAAGCGGCAATCCCGCTGGAGACGGAGTTGATCTTTGATTGCACTGCCCGGGCATACTGTCCTCCCGCATCAGCTCCGCGAAACTGCCCCCGGTATACATCCGGAACCGGAACGAGATGAACATATGGAGGAGCACCTGTGCCGCCGGGGCCATCAAACTTGTACGGACTGATCGCAATCAGGGAACTCAAATGACCATGATAGGCACCCTCCAGAACAACAATATCCCGACGACCTGTGTGTGCAAACGCCAAACGCAATGCCAGATCATTGGCCTCGCTCCCCGAATTCACGAAATAACATACGCCCAGTGGATCTGGCATGGTCGCAGCCAGCCGCTCCGCATACTCTACAAGGGTTCGATGCAGGTATCGTGTGTTCGTATTCAAAACTCGCATCTGGCGAATCGCTGCGGCATTTACCCGGGGGTGACTATGCCCTACATGAGGGACATTGTTTACCGCGTCAAGGAATGCCCGACCAGTCTCATCGTACAGGTACTGACGATGTCCACGCACAATCTGCAGCGGGGTTCGGTAAGAAATACTGAGATTCCCCCCAATACATTCTTTTCTACGAGAGTGAATGTTCTGCGTGGAAGGTTCCGGGACAGACAGTTGCTCATCACGGATTCCAAGCAAAAGGTTAGGATCTGGACAGACGGAGAGCCATGTGTCTCGCTGACTTGCGGGTGCTACTCCCCAGTATGCACCGGACTGGCCCAGCAGATCCGCAATCACCTGAAAATGCAAATGGGGAATCCATCCACCATTTTCCTCGGGGCTTCCAAGATGCGCAAATTGTTCTCCCTGATCTATTTCCTGTCCCGGCTGAAGCTGCCGGACGGAATCCTGGCTAAGATGACCGTACAGTGTGTAGAAGCTCTCTCCTCCTGTCACATGCTCCAGAATTACAAGTCCCCCGAAATCCATCGGATTTTGACGGAACGAAAGGCTGTGCACATGACCCGCAACGGGAGCATAAACTGGTGTCCCGGACTCCTTGAACAAATCTATGCCCAAATGAATGGTTCGGCTCTCATCAAAATCATTACTGAAGAATTGATAATGCTCTGCCGTATAGACAGTTCTGGGTTCATTGTACCGTCCAACTCCAATCTCAGCACCCGCACGACGAATTCTCCGAAACCATGCCGCTGAGGCTTTTTCCGGATCCGGCTGCCTGTCAGAAGGCGTGACCAGAGGACTGCTGACACTGAGGTCCAGTACCAGAGGAGCCTGTGTGCACAGGTCTGGCTGCATTACTGGTGCAAATACCTGCTTTTGAAGCTGGCTGACGAGGCGTTTATTTTTCGGACATGGTTCCATGCCACAGGCCGATCTCCACCGATACTCTGCCAGTGACGAGGATTCTGCACACAGATACTCAAGCAGAGACCATGCTCCCTTTTCTGATACAAGAATGTATTCATTTTCCGGATCCAATGCCCCCCTGTACGCCGAAACCAGTACACTGCAACAGAGGCGAGCTCTGATCAACCCGTGCAGGACAGCAATCTCCGTCTCTTCCAGGGGAAATGCCTTGTGATAGCCATGGACAACTTCCGCCGCCGCTCCAACCGGATCCCGCTTCATCATCATCACATAGGCTGCCGCAATGGCCAGCTCTGCAATTGTGGCTGTGCGCAGCGCATCCCCAAAATCAATGAGCCCACAAACACGGGTCTGATAGCCCGTGCCCTGAACAAGGATATTATGATCATTGGCATCGTGATGAATCACGCTCTGTCGAAACTGATCAAAGGAGGATAAAACTTCATTCTGGAAGAAGTCCAGTGAATTCTCCACCAGTCTGCGCTTTCCGGCATCCTGGACATGCTCTAGATATTCGGAGAAGTGGACCGCTTTGCGCAAATCCCATTCATAATCACGGCGCGCCGATTCATGCCTGAAACCTTCCAGTGTCCGGTCAAGTGATCCGAGAAAGTATCCCATATCCTGTAATAGCGGCCCCAGTACGGGGTTTACGTTTGCCAGCGTTCGCCCGGCAAGCCAGGTGACCATCCATGCCTGATGATGCTCTCCCGTCCTGCCCTCCACAATTACTTTTGGATCCCCTCCCTGAGAAGGCACAACAGTCGGGAAACAGACCCGTGTGTCATTCTCTTGCAGATACGAGATAACAGCCTGCTGAAAATCTACATAATCGGAGTCTGCCGCTGCATTGGCAATCTTCAGGACATAGGATCCTGTGTTTGTTTTCAGACGAAAATTTTGATCCAGATGACTGGGCAGCTCCGACACAGCACCGCTGAGTCCAAAATACTCCTGCGCTAGGGACTGAGCCTCAGAAGACGAAAAATCTGGTGCAGCGTTCTTGATCATGGATAATTGCCGCCTGAAATTTGATCAAACTTGTGTCATGTTCACCCTGTGCAACCGTACATGCCCTGGATTATCCTGGATTGGAGCAGTGACTGGGGAGTGACGAAGTCTCTCATCCGTGTCCAAAGCAGAATTCGCAATCCAGTCTGCATGTTTCTGAATAAATTCTGCTTGGGAACGCCCTGCCTGGAGAATAGATCAGGGGCTAGTAGTGTGTACCCGTTTCTTCCATCAGGGTATGGGAAGGTCTGCAATGTTACGATCCTTGCAAGGATCCTGCCCCCGAGCATATCTATTCAGACGAGATCCGTCGAACCCGTGCCTCAATCCCCCGACCGAGTACATGAATATGGGGACTTCGGTGATATCTCTGTTCATATTCCACTGCAACAGATTCCGTAATGAACTGCACATCTTCCTCCTTCACCAGACTGACAATGCACCCGCCAAACCCTCCCCCTATCATCCGTGCTCCAAAAACTCCGGGAAGCTCCCTGGCACACGCAACCATAAAATCCAGTTCTTCACAACTCACCTCATAGTCATCTCTCAGGCTTGCGTGTGATGCACTCAGAATATGCCCCAGACCGAACCAGTCCAAATCTTCTATGGTACTGCAGGCCTTCTTCACCCGCTCATTCTCATGAAGTACATGCCGGATGCGTCGTCGTAAAAGAGTATCCCTGAGATGCAATACATGATGGTGCTCTGCATGACGGAGTGACCGAATGGATGGATCTGCGGCACACAGATGCTGCAGTGCCCTCTGACATTCAGCCCGTCGTTCATTATACTTTGAGCCGGCAAGCTGTCTCTCCACTCTGCTATCCATAACAACAAACCGTATGTCCTTATTTGGGAGTGGGATATGCTGCCACTCCAGCGTGTGACAGTCCAGAAAAAGAGCATGGTCTGGACGACCAACTCGCGAGACAATCTGATCCATAATTCCGCATTGAACATTGAGGTACCGATGCTCCACCACCTGACCGATTCTGGCAAGCTCCATCGGATTTTCTGGAATGCCGCGCAACTCTTCCAATGCAAGTCCGACTGCGATCTCTAGTGCCGCGGAGGAGCCTAGTCCTGCTCCTGTGGGAATGTCCCCGATAATCAGCATCTCAACAGGAGCTGGAGGAGGCAGTTCTCGTATCATGCCTGCCACATACGATGCCCAGTGTACTTGCGGCACCCCGGACCACTCCCCTGATAAAAAGGACACTTCTTCCTGGTAATTCCAGGAACGGAAATGATGGCTGCCTTTTATGCTGAGTCGTGCAGCAACATACACAGCTCTGTCCATGATCATCGGCAGTGCCAGCCCGTCATTGTAATCCGTATGATCTCCGATCAGATTGACTCTGCCGGGGGCACATGCCAGAATTAAGTGGTGGGCATTTCCCCGCCAGCTGGAGAATGCTTCTATGGCGGTCTGCTCCAGATCAGCCATGTTTCCTCTGAAATTCTATACTTGTCAGGAGCGGTTCCCCTGTCTGCGACTCATACGCGAAAATAGCGGACCGGCTCACATCGGTCCCATTCTTTATAAACCTGCTATTGCCGGGACTGTAAGGAACACAAGAAACTACATGCCTTAGCATTCGTAAAGTAGATTAGACAAGATACTGCCCGATGGAACGCGGTTTCATATTCGCACCTTTCTTCCTGTCCATTCTGTTCTTTGGATGTCAGCAGAGTGCACAGTCCCAGGAACAGGTATCCCCCGCGGAGCCGGCCATTTCCGTAGATCAGTCCATCACACTCAGCCGCCAGACTGCAATCACACGGGCTGTAGAAGCCGCAACGCCTGCCATTGTCAGTATCAATGTCATTGAGTTGCAGCAGGTGGTATATCAAGATCCCTTTGCAGATTTTTTGCAGGATCCCTTTTTCGGACAGTTCTTTTCCGAAAGACAGTCCAGAGTGATTGAACGGCGGGTACAGAACCTGGGGAGTGGATTTCTGATATCACCGGATGGCTATATCGTAACAAATCATCATGTGGCCGGCAATGCCACCAAGGTTACGGTTTCGCTCACGGACGGACAGACTCTGGAAGCAGAGCTGATTGGGGGCGACAAGGCGACCGACCTGGCACTTCTAAAGGTCTCTCCCGAACGCCCTCTCAAGTACTTGCGCTTTTCTGACTCTCAGGAACCCATTGTGGGAGAGTGGGCCATTGCCCTCGGCAATCCCTTTGGCCTCTTTGAAGCAGCGGCTCCCAGTGTTACCGTAGGAGTCGTCAGTGCCGCCAGGAGAGATCTGGGAAGTCAGGACGGGCGCATCTATCACGACATGATCCAAACAGATGCCGCAATCAACCGGGGGAACTCCGGTGGTCCGCTCATCAATGCACTTGGGGAGGTGATTGGCGTGAACTCTGCAATCTACAGCGAAAGCGGAGGATCCGTTGGACTCGGGTTCGCTGTTCCCGCTGCCAAGGCCCAGCGAATTATCAATGAACTGCGGGATACCGGCCAGGTAGATCGCTCCTATTACACTGGCATCAGCTTCGTTGCTGTCACTGCACGTATCGCCGAAGCACTGGATCTGACGGACACCAGAGGGCTTCTGATTGCTGATGTAGACTCCGGCTCTCCCGCCGAAGAAGCCGGGCTCCTGCCATACGATCTGATTGTGTCTGTGGAAGGAGAGCAGATATCAAACCAGGATGACTATATTGCCCGAATCTTTGATTTCCGGCCCGGGGATATCGTTACCTATCATGTGCTGAGGGACAATCGGAGGGTGGAGTTACGTCTGCGAATTGGACGGCTGGAAAGCTGACAGGTCTGTCTCATATTCGCTCTGCCTGTCTGCCCCTCGGCTTTTGCATCCTGTTGACAGGGTGCTTCCCGTCATCCTGTCGGCGCATTGAATCCAGGGCAGTATCTCCGGCCGACTCTGTTTCCCGGGCAATTGCCGCAGATATCTCGCCTGACACACTGGCACCCCCAACAGTTCTTGGCGAAATTCATCTGGAATACCCCCGAACCGTACTGTTCGGGAACGATGAGCGGATTTACGTGAGTGACACGAAGAATGGCCACATCCATGTCTTTGCACCACAAGGCAAACTTGAGTCTTCCTTCACACTTCCTGGCACCGAATTTCCCTACCTTGCCGGATGGCGATCCGACTCACTTATTGTCTTTGACCCGGAAGGCCGCAGGTTTCATCTTGTTGTTGACACATTGAGTGTCATGTCTGTAACTGCTGCAAAGACTCCCGAAAATTCATTGCACTATGCACTGGCAAGCGGATCCCGGTTCTATCTCAAGGCAGTGACGCGGGATACAACCCATTTTCTGTGGACATTTGACCGGGCCGGAGCTCCGATCCATGAATCCGTGCTACACGGTTCTTCTTGGGAACACGCAGGGTTTCTGCGCCAATTTAACGGCAAGGTAGTGAGCCTGAGCGGATTTTACCCCTGGGCCCTGAACTGGTCGGAAGACTTGTCGGATGGACCGGACACATTGCGCTGGCGCGGATTTGACTCCCCAATGCTACGACGTACCTATGTATTTGATCAGGGACAGGGACGCGGGCCCCCTCTCATCACGAGTTCGGCCGCATTCGCAGGGGAGTTCTGGTTCGTACTTAACCAGCGGGCCGGCTGGCTTCGCGTGGATCTCTACGATACCTCCGGTATGCTTCAGCATATACTGGTGGAGGCCAGTCCGGAATATCTCAAGGAATTTTACCCGATTGATCTCGCCGCACATCTGAATCTGGATGGAACCTATCAACTGGCGATCGCACTGGTAGCACCAAAACCCTCTGTACGGGTGTACAAGTGGACACGCCCAAAACAACTATGAGCACCGTGAACATCAAACGCAAAGACATCAAGACACTCGGAGACTTGCGCTCCTTTTCCTGGAAAGTGGAATCCGTAAAGGATGAGTTACGACGGAACCTGCTGGAACGCCTTCGGAATGGAAAAGAAGTGTTTCCAGGAATTCTCGGCTATAACCAGAGTGTCATTCCGCAGCTCCAGAATGCGATTCTGAGCCGCCATGACATTCTCTTGCTCGGACTGCGAGGACAGGCAAAAAGCCGGATTCTGCGACTGATTCCCCTCCTCCTTGACGAATATATCCCTGTGGTCGCAGGCAGTGATCTCAATGACAATCCTTTTGCTCCCCTGTCAAAATATGCATGTGATCTCATCGCCAGCGAAGGAGATGATACGCCCATCAACTGGCTTCACCGGAGCGAACGGTACGCAGAAAAACTGGCAACGCCGGACACCTCTATTGCCGACCTGATAGGAGATATTGACCCCATAAAAGCAGCACACAATCGACTTACCTATGCAGATGAGGAGGTGATTCATTTTGGAATTATTCCGCGTACAAATCGCGGGGTATTCGCAATTAATGAACTCCCCGATCTGCAGGCACGAATACAGGTGGGACTGCTCAATATTCTGGAAGAGCAGGATATCCAGATTCGGGGATTTAATGTCCGGTTTCCTCTGGACCTGATGATGGTATTCAGTGCCAACCCGGAAGACTACACCAACCGGGGAAACATCATCACTCCACTGAAAGACCGTATCGACTGCCAGGTTCTGACCCACTACCCCAGAGACCTTGGTATTGCGATGGAGATCACGAACCAGGAAGCCTGGCAGAAGCGGGGAGAGATTCAGGTGTCCATTCCGCAGTTCATTCGACAGATCATTGAAGTCATTGCCTTTGAGGCCCGTGCGAGCGAGTATGTGGACCAGAAATCAGGAGTGTCTGCACGGATGACCCGCTCTGCACTTGAGATGCTGATTGCCAATGCCGAACGCAGAGCCGCCCTTTACGGAAAATCACGAGTATCGGTGAGAGTCAGTGATCTCTACTGTGTGGAGTCAGCCATCACTGGCAAACTGGAGCTGGTGTATGAAGGAGAACAGGAAGGACCACAAAAAGTGGCCCGCCTTCTCACTGGAAAAGCTGTCCGCAAAGTGTTTGCCGAGTATTTTCCAGATCCAAACCAGAAAGGAAAAGAGCGGGAAGCCTACAATGCAATACTGGACTGGTTCGCTAAAGGCAAGACTCTGACACTGGATCCTGAACTGTCTGATACCGAATTCAGGAAACAGCTGGCGGCTGTTTCCGGGCTAGACAAGTTGATCAGCCGCCACCTCTCCGCCGCAGAAAAGCCCCCGGTAGCCAGGAAGGATGCCTGGATTCTCAAGGAATTCATCCTTGAGGGACTTCACCAGTCCTCCATGCTCGGCAAGGACGAACAGACGTATTCCGACATGATGGGAAGCATGCTAGGCTCGCTGGATCTCGGGGAAGAGGAGGGCGACTTTGAATGAATGCCATGCACATCCATGGAAAATGCAGCCTTGCCCCAGTCCTGTATTGTTTCTGTCACTTCAGATGAACTCATTTTGGAACGATTCGACCGTCTGGGGTAATCCTCTCATTCTCCGCAGGCGGTCGCCTTGGAAACGCGGAAATGGGAACCCGAAGATCACGGTCCTTGGGGACATAATGTGAATGATCTCCATGCGGGATTTCGGCATACTCACTGTCTCCAAAAGGATTCAGAACCCGCTGCATCACAAAGAACAGCAAAATGGCTGCCGTGATCAGACAAAATACACGAAACCACACCCGTCCTGAAGATACTTTTCTGGAATCTTGAGGAGCCTTTTCTGAGGAAAATGATGTCGTCATCTTCTCACTTTGAATCTTTTGCTGATACGGACAGAAAACTGAAACCACAGGAACACCCAAATGCCTTCATAGTTCCACAGCCATCTGTCCGGTGGTTTTCAGGCCGGTCCCTCAACCTTGACAAAAAAAAACGCTTGGCAATGCGCCTCTTGTTCAGCCTGATTCTCCCCGTCTTCTTTTTAACTGCGCATGTTGCCCAAGCCCAGAATGCAGTTCTTCGGGGATTTGTCCGGGATGCCTCCGACGGACAGCCCATGCAGAGTGTCAATGTGATTCTGACGAATGACGGAGATGCCTTCATTGGTGCTGCAACTGATCGAGACGGGTTTTTTGCGCTGAGCGGAATCGTCCCAGGACGCTATTACCTGGTCGCTTCCTTCATTGGCTATATATCTCACCGGGACACACTGGATTTTGCCCCGAATGATATCAGGACGTACAACATTGAACTGCCTCTCTCCGAGGACCTGCTGGATGAACTTGTTGTGGAATCGGAGCGGGAAGGCTCTGGGGTAGCCGGCATAACTGGCGGACTCCAGTCCATTACTCCCCGCGAAATTGCCCTGATTCCCTCCCCTGACATTTCCGGCGACTTGGCCAGCTATCTGGCAACATTGCCGGGAGTGGTTGCCAGTGGAGACCAGGGTGGCCAGCTGTTTATCCGCGGAGGAGAACCGACGCAGAACCAGGTTCTTCTGGACGGCATGACCGTATTTCAGCCGTTTCACCTGATTGGATTCTACTCTGCGTTTCCGTCCAGTATCCTGAATGTCACGGATGTATATGCGGGCGGATTTGGTCCCCGGTATGGCGGGCGACTCTCGTCTGTCATTGATATTGCGACACGCAATGGAAACAAGCGGCGGTTTGCTGGAGAGATCTCTGCTGCCCCCTTTATCAGTGCAGCACTGCTGGAAGGCCCGATTGTTTCGGGGCGGGTTTCTGCGCTGGTCTCTGGCAGATTTTCGGTAATTGATCAAGGAGCATCCCGCATTCTTGACCGTCCGCTTCCCTATGACTTCAATGACCAGTTCTTCAAGCTGCATGCTGACCTGTCCCAGAATAGCCAGGCATCCGTCAGTGGGATACGTTCCTATGACAGTGGCATTATCGGTACACTCAAAGACACTGATACCGAAGATACCCGAAACACCGTAGAGTGGATCAGCCAGGCCTATGGAGCACGTTATATACTGCTTCCAACACGTATTCCTGTTCAGGCGGAACTCCTCCTGTCCTACTCCTCTGTGGAAAATACATTCGGGCAGTCCCAGGAACCTTCCCGAAGCTCCGGTTCCAGCGAAATCAACCTTTCTGCCAATGTGACCCACTATAACCAGCGAATTGACATCTCATGGGGGCTTCTGGCACGTTTTGGCGAACTGAGCAGCGAGCTTGGCGGACTTTTTCAGAATGTGGCACAGGATACCGAGTTCATCAGCGAGGCCGGGGGGTATGTTCTCCTTGACCTGAAAGGACTTGAAGGATTGAGTTTTCAGCCGGGGGTTCGCATCTCATCCTTTCCAAGCAAGGGACGAAATTTTATAGAACCCCGCGTGCGCATGATCTATAATCTGGGAATCCACCAGTTTAGTGTAGCTGGCGGAATTTATCACCAGGAAATCGTCGGACTGACGGATCGTCGCGATGCCGGCGATGTATTCACTGCCTGGACTACTTCCCCCTTCGGAAAAGTCCCCCGTGCAATTCACGGACTCGCTGGCTATCAGATTCGTCCTGCTTCCTGGTTACGGCTGGCCGCAGAAGGGTTCTACAAAGACATGAGCAACCTCTCCATTGCTGAATGGAGTTCTTTTCCACGATTCACCACACGATTGCAATCTGCAAACGGAAGTGTAATCGGAGTGGACGGCCGCATTGAGATCAACAGGGGGATCTTCTACGGATTTATAAACTACGGATATGCCAAAGTACGCTATCAAGCCCAGCAGTCCGAGATTGAATACTGGTTTGGCAGCAGTGAATATGAATTTTCTCCACCTCACGACCGAAAGCATCAGCTAAATGCAGTGGGAAGCCTGACCTGGAAGAAATTTGTTCTGAATGTCCGCTGGCAGTATGGTTCCGGCCTTCCCTTCAGTCAGGCACTCGGATTTGACGAGTTTATTCTGCTCAACGGCCCCACCGATCCCTTTGAAGAGCATGGGGATACACGTGTTCTCTATACATATCCTTACGGAGGCCGATTGCCCTCCTACCATCGACTGGATATTTCCCTTGAGCGCACATTTGACATTTCGCGAAATACGGCTGTTTCCGTCATGGCCAGTGCCACGAATGCGTACGACCGGACCAATCTCTTTTACATTGATCTTTTCTCGCTGGAGAGACTGGACCAGCTCCCCCTTATCCCTGCGGTAGGCCTAAAACTCAAGTTTTAATGCGAAAAATTATCTTGCTTCTTCTGGCTACGGGAATGCTTGCGGCGTGTGAAGATACGGTATCGCCAATCATTGAATCCTCTCGCCAGTACACGCTCTTCGGCACTTTGGATATGGCGCAAGATTCCCAATTTGTGCGTGTCATTCCCATCCGGGAAAATCTGTCGGAAACGGGGGATGAGCTGGATGTACGCGTTCGGTCTATTGAGTCAGGAACGCAACAGGTGCTGAACTGGAGAGACTCCGTGCATACTTTCTCTGATGGACAGATTGGACATATATTCTTCGCTCCATTCCGCATTCGCCCGTCCGAGACGTACCGGATTGAGATTTTGCCGACGGATGGCGATCTGGTCACAAGTGCCGAAACAACCGTTCCCAAAGAACCGGGAGTGGATATTCGGGAAGCAACTGTTGAGCGGATCTTGACGACACAGCTGAGTGTCCGGCAGAGGATACTCTGGCGGGGAATCAGCTCGGCTCCGTTTGAAATTGAGCAGTGGTACAGATTTCTTTCTCTGGCTGACTTTACGTTCAAGGATTACAGGCTGAGTTATGCCCCTCTGAACCGTGCACTTGAAGGGGAATCGGATGTGTGGGAAATAAACAAGGACCTGGTCCAGGACCGGGATACACTTGTGACAGAACTGGATCTGAACTCATTCTATCGTCTGGCGGGCGTTGCCCTCCGAATTACGGTGCTTGACGAAAATTTCGTCCCACCGGGCGGGGAGTTTGACCGGGAGACTCTGGCACAGCCCGGAACTCTTTCCAATGTGGAGAATGGGTTTGGACTCTTGGGATCAGTTGGACGATTTTCTGCAGAATGGATCCTGCCGGATTCCATTGCTAGAGAGCTTGGATATCTGCCCTTGGGGGATGTGTCCAAGGAAACTGTCTGGGAAACCCCGCCGGGTACCTATGAGGTTGTGCATCAGTAAAACCTCCCGAAAAAATGATGATCATCTGTCTCCGGCATGATCAAGTATGTACTTCAGAGATTTTGAGGCACTTCCCCAAACCAGGCACCACACCACAAGGGATCTGGCTTGCTGTCCAACCGGATTGACTGTCTATTCCCGCTAGTTCTGGACTGGACGCGGAATATGCCCTGCAGGTCAGCCACGCAATGTGGGAACAGGAATTCTGTATAACGAGGCTCCTGCAAAAATACCCCTACGCCCGGCCTAATGGTATCCGTCCGAACGGGGGCAAGCAAGGGTTTGATTCCATTCTTCTCTAGCGCACGAGCTTCCTTGTTGTTTCCCAAGACTGGCACCATATCTGCAATTTCGCATACGAGCCGCGAAACGGAGGAGATCACTTCGAAAAAAATCAAGGTTCCATCCCTTACCCAGCCAGAGTTTGATGATCCCAAAAAATCTCTTTGCAGGCGGCTCTGGTGACATAAGGCAATGAAATGATCCAGCCCCGTCAAATGCCATCTGAATTCAGCTGGCAGGCTCTTCAGAAAGCTCCCGGAAAATTGATTCTCAGTATACTTCCACCGCGCTCCTTTTCAGCTGACAGAATCGGAAGGCGGTCCTTCGTATCTGTCTCATGCTCTCTTTTCGTTTTTTCGTATGCGTGTGCTCGTAATTATTCCTGCATTTAATGAAGCTTCGGCAATCGCCCAGGTGATTGGAGACATCCCACAGGAATCTGTTACTGAAGTGATCGTTGTGAATAATGCATCTACAGACGCGACAGAGAAGAATGCATCCGGCGCAGGAGCAACTGTTTTGCATGAAGCCAGGCGCGGCTATGGGTATGCGTGCCTGCGTGGTCTTGCCTACGCATCGGGGGGAAACCCTGATGTGATTGTATTTCTTGACGGCGACTATTCAGATCATCCTGACGAGATGTCATCTCTGCTTGCTCCAATTAGGGAGGGGACACATGATCTTGTGATTGGCAGTCGGCTAAAAGGAGTCAGTGAACGCGGTGCTATCTTGCCTCAGGCACGCTGGGGGAATCGTCTGGCTTGCCTGTTGATGCGATGGATTTGGGGAGTGAAATACAGTGATCTGGGACCTTTCCGTGCCATCCGGTATCCATCACTGATGCAACTGGATATGCGGGATACAACATTCGGCTGGACCATAGAGATGCAAATCAAGGCCCATCTTGCGGGACTGCGCATCACAGAGGTTCCTGTCTCTTACCGGAAACGTGTGGGCGTATCCAAAATTACCGGGACCGTCACGGGGACCGTAAAAGCATCCCTGAAAATTCTTGGAGTCATCTTCCGTTATGCAGTGACTTCACATTCCCTGCGCAAAAAGCTGCCTGCCTGCATAGCGGAAAGTTCAACTGAAAGGTGATCTTCTTAGTGGAGTGGAAGAGACCATTTGCGGTGCTTCACAGCGAGAGAGGTTTTCCGGCATACCGATTCGGGAACAAACATCTTTGCAGGATCTGGTCAGAACTGCGGAAGCCATACTGTCCACTCATGCGTACCACCGAGGCAGTGCCCACATTCATGACGAATCTGAATCATTTCCTGAGGCGATTATGAACGAAAAACCTGACTTTCTTTCCGATCTGCGGCCACTGCAATGGTCCCCCGGTGATCACTCTCATCTCAAGCCGGCCAGTCTCTATATTGGCAAGGGAACACTGGCCATGGAGGTCATAGTTTTTCATGTAACGAAGAGACTGAGTGATGGGGAGATCAGAAAAGTATGGAAGGCCCGCAAGGGAAAGCGGAGTGCTCCCCTCGTCCTGGTGCTTCTGTATCCAGATACTGCATGCCTGTGTGGTGCCGAGGGAGACCATCCCCCCATCTATCCTGACATGGATATTGGGCAGGCGGAACGGCTGTGCCGTGAACTCCTCGCACAGCCGGACCGGCACGCTGCACTTCGCCTGCTGGCGCAGACAGGATCTTCCTTCCGAACGAGTCTGCCCGGACTTCGCAACGAAGGTCTCCTGGCTCTGCATGAACTGGAGCATGGTGTTCCCAAGCGAAACGATGTGCGGGATGCCCGAAAAAAGGCACGGACTACCCTGGGACTGCGGGGAGCGGATCTGTTGCAGGCCCTGGGATTTTCCATTGAGCCTCTGGACAACCTGACAAGTGTGCTGCGCAGCCAGGACCGCAGAACAGCCCTTGCCGTCATGCTGCACGAGAACGAGTCCATGGAGCACAAGGAGCGTCGTTTCAACGAGCTTTCTCCGGTCAGCTACGCATTCCGAAAGGCAGACTCCGAGGATCTGCCGTGGATCATTTTCACGCAGGGGAATCGGGTTCGCCTGTACACAACCAGGATGGATGTGGGAGTAGGACGGCGGGGTCGCACAGAAACCTATGTGGAATGCCAGCCCTGGCTCCTTTCGGATGCCCAACTCCACTATCTCTGGCTCCTGTATTCGGCTGAGGCCCTCACGCCCGGCGGGAGTCTGGATCAGCTGTTGCAAGGGTCCGAACGTTTCGCGGGAGACCTTGCCAAACGCCTGCGAGAGCGGATCTACAAATTCGTGGTCCCCACGCTGGCCCAGGGAATCACCCGTGCCCGCGGCATGGAGGCCCCGGAAGCGGAAGACCTGGAACTGACCTACGAGATGGCACTCACGGTGCTGTTTCGTCTGCTGTTCATTGCGTATGCCGAAGACCGGGATCTGCTTCCCTATGGACAGAATGAGGCCTATCGCCGCCGATCCCTGAAAGAGAAGGCCAAAGAACTGTCCGATCTTGTTGCCCTGAATACGCCTATCGCAGAGGGAGACAGCCACTGGGTGGAAACAAAAAAACTCTGGGAAGCCGTGGCACGGGGCAATGGAGAGTGGGGCATTCCGGCATATGGGGGAGCTTTGTTCCTGGAGGATCCAGAGATTTCCCGAGCAGGGGCGGAACTGTCCAGGATTATCCTTCCCAATGAATGTTTTGAGCAAGCCCTGCGGGATCTGCTGGTGATCCAGACTCGGGAAGATGTCCTCGGACCGGTGGACTTTCGCTCGCTTGGGGTACGCGAGTTTGGTACCATCTACGAAGGCCTTCTGGAGTCTGGACTGGCACGGGCCGACATGGATCTTGCTCTGAAAAAGCAGAAGAACGGGGAAGTGTATGTTCCCGCCAAAGAGGGAGAGAAGCCGGTGGTTTCGACAGGCGAAGTTTATCTGCACAACCAGTCTGGGGCAAGAAAGTCCACCGGCAGTTACTACACCAAATCCTTTGCTGTGGATCATCTGCTGGACCGGGCCCTGCGTCCTGCCTTGGACGATCATTTTGCACGCCTGGATGCACTGGACTCGGTGGATGCCAGCGAGGCGTTCTTTGATGTTCGGGTGGCGGACATTGCCATGGGATCCGGGCATTTTCTGATCAGTGCGATTGATCTGATGGAACAGAAGATGGCCGACTATCTTGCCACTCGCCGCCTGTCAGGCGTGATGAATGAATTGCAGGGGTTACGCTCTGTTGCAATACATCAACTGGGGGAGGGCAGTGATCCCATTGAGGACAGCCAGCTCCTTCGCCGCCTGATTGCCCGCAGGTGTATCTATGGCGTGGATCTCAACCCGCTTGCAGTCCAACTGGCACGGCTTGCGGTCTGGATTCATACGTTCGTCCCTGGACTGCCTCTGTCCTTTCTGGATCGCACACTCATTCATGGGAACTCGCTGGTCGGCATGGGGAGCATGGAAGAGATCTGGGATGCCTTTGAGAAGTTTTCTGTGCCGGTATTTAACCGGGACCGGGACACAAGGAAGCTTCTGGGGCCAGCAGAGAAGCCACTGCGACGGCTGGCGAACAGCAACGACACCTCTCTGGAAGATATTGCAGCGGCACGGACGGCACAGGAAGATGTGCGCGAGGCGATTCGGAGCACGGAAGCGCTCTGTGATCTGCTCACCGCTGCTCCGATTGGTGATGAATCTGTGATCAAGGAAGTTCTGGATGAATGGGAAGAACTTTCGGACGCACTGCATGCGGATTCTACTAGGGTGCAAACAGCAGTTGATGCTGCTCAGAAAATCCTGCAGCCCCTTTCTGCGGTGCATTTTCCAATTGCCTTTCCAGAGGTGTTTCTTCGGGAGCGGCCGGGGTTTGATGTGATCCTTGGGAATCCTCCTTGGGAAAAAGTCAAAATTGATCAGGATGCTTTCTGGGCACGGCACTTTCCGGGATTGCGTGGCAAATCACAACGTGAACAGGAAGCTGAGAAGGAACATCTCCGAGAAGAGCGTCTGGATTTGGCAGCACTCTACGAGCAGGAACTCAATGAGACATACCAATATCGCAAGGTACTAGTGAGCGGGGCCTATCCCGGGATTGGAACAGGAGATCCCGATCTCTACAAGGCATTCTGCTGGCGATTCTGGCGGCTGTCTGGCTCAGATGGAGGCTATGTCGGAGTTGTTCTGCCACGCAGTGCAGTTGCCGCGAAGGGGTCCGAGAAGTTTCGCCAAACGATATTTTCTGAAGCTGTAAAAGTGGATGTAGTTGCCATGACAAATCAAGCGGGATGGGTATTTGATGAAGTCGAAGAAAGGTATACCATCACCCTCATATGCGCCCAACACGGCAAACCCAGAGGGCAGTCCATTGCTTTGCAGGGGCCATATACTTCGCTGTCCGAGTTCAAAGCAGGCCAAACTCAAGATGCCGCGGCATTTACCCTTGAAGAGGTTAGGAACTGGAACGATACTGTCTCCCTTCCCCTTTTTCCAAGAGCGGATTCCACTCAGGTATTCGCTCAGTTACGCAAATCTCCCAGACTTGATCAAAGTTATATAAATAATATAATAGGGGGGGGGGGGGATTCAATGGCGGGCACGCCCGGATGCAGAACTACACCCTACCCAGCAAAAGAATCTGATGGATTTGAAGAGTACAGATTGCCCGGACAGATTCTGGCCCGTCTATAAAGGAGAGTCCTTTGATCTCTGGACACCAGACACGGGGAAATACTACGCATGGGCGGACCCGAAACCTGTTCTGGAATTTCTTCAATCCAAACGCCAGAGGGGAGGGAAAAACAGTAGAAGTGCACACTCTGAATTTTCGATGGAATATCTGAAGGACAGAAAAACCTTGCCCTGCTACCAAGCACGAGTCGCATTCAGGGATGTTACGAATCGAACAAATCAACGTACTGTCATTGCCTGTCTTGTACCACCCAAGGTATTCGTCACAGGTAAAGCACCCTACTTTCTCTGGCCTCACGGAGATGAAAAAGATCAGGCATTCCTCTTAGGTGTCCTCTCGTCCATCCCTCTGGACTGGTATGCGCGGCGATTTGTGGAAACAAGTCTCAGTTTTTTTGTGATTAACCCATTTCCCATCCCCCGCCCTTCCCGTGATAATGTACTGTGGCAACGCGTCGTTGAACTCTCCGGGAGACTGGCCTGCCCGGATGATCGCTTTGCGGAGTGGGCGAAACAAGTGGGAGTAGCCTGCGGGCCTCTGGACGAAGACGAAAAGGAAGACAAGATCCGGGAACTGGATGCCGTGGTTGCCCACTTGTATGGACTCAGCGAGTCACAACTCGTCCACATCTTCGAAACATTCCACAAGGGCTGGGACTACTCCAGAAGGCTCTCTGGTGTACTGCACCATTACCAGTCATGGAATACAAGAAAATAATCCCGTGCATCACCGTGTCAAACCGTAATTCTGCAGTCGCAGGCAGATCCATACGGATGAGGTGAACCTGCCAACACCACATCGGTAAGAATGACCAGAGCAGAGGACAACCTCTATCCCTGAACCCGAGTCCCTATGCTCTATCCCTCGCCCTTACTTTGGGGAATTATCCAGCAAAATCCGCACGTGCGGGAACAGACCCTGCCCCGAAGCGTAGTCTTTTTTTGACCAACCACGACAGGAAATGAGCGGGATACAAGGACTTTATGATCGGGGAGCCACCGACTACTTCCACGGACGCACATCAATCCTGAAAAGATTCGAAGACTTGCTGGCCAAGTCCGGGGAGACCAGTGGGGGAAGCACGTTCCTCGTGCAAGGCCCTCCGGGGATCGGCAAAACAGCACTTCTGGCCGAATGCTGGATGAAGGCGGCGGAAGCTGGATGGCATGTCGCAGAGATTGACCCGGATGATTTGTGGGATGCAGACAAACTGCAGGAAACGCTTGGTCTCCCGCCAGAAAAAAGAACCGTGTCGCACACCGTGGAAGGAGGGGGGACGCTGGATTTAAACCTGGTCAAGGGGGGAGCAAAACGCAGAAAAACATACGTGGTCAATACATCCAGGGCTACCCCTCTGGAGCTGATAAAAAAAGCGGGGGAACCACTCCTACTGATTCTGGACGAGGCCCAGCATCTGGGCGAAGACGGTGGTCCGCCAGAAGAGCACCGCAAGCCTGTCCGCACTCTTCTGAAAAAGATTCACAATGGCGGGGTCGGGAAATCCGTCATCCTGCTGGCGGGCGGGCTGGGGATGACCTTCGAATCCTTTGCAGCACTGGGGATATCCCGTCCACTGCTTGGGTCCAGGTTCAACATGGAACCCCTGAAAAGGGAAGAAGAAAGGGCGGTGGTGGAAGACTGGCTCACAAAGGAAGGGGAAGCACAGGGAGACCCCACCGCGTGGATTGATGCGATCACCCAGGAAACATACGGATGGGCGCAACACATCATATCGTATACGTTACCCGCCGTCTCCTACCTAAAAAACCATGGCAACAAGATGACAGACATGGGACTTGCCTCCGTCATGGAAGAAGGACGGGCAAATCGCATGGAATACTATAAACACCGTCTGAGTCCCTTCACGGCGAAAGAGTGCAGGAGTTTTGCACGGATACTGCTGGCAAGTTCGGGCGAAGGCGGGATAGAACAGGAGGTGGCCGTGGACCAACTGGACAAGGAGTACGGAGCGGGGGAAGGCGCAGAACTCTTTTTCCAGGCGGTTCGCCGGGGAGTCTTCCATATGGAAGAAACAACGAAGTTATACTCCGCCCCGATCCCGTCCCTGCGGGAGTACATCATCAGAAATTTCCCTCCAAAAGAGCAGTCCCCGAACATGGGACTGGAGAAATAATACTCTCTCCCGGTTCCAGACTTGCGGATTTTACTGGATAATTCCCTTACTTTGCTTTCTATGCCCTTTTCTGGTCCTTCTGTTTTCCTGCTCCAATGTCGTTCCTTGCTCCACTTGTGTTTCAACGCGGCCTCGCGAATTATTTCTGCCCTCTACACCACAGGATTAGGCTCGCGCGCTAAGTGGAGATTCCATGGACAGAACAATGACAGTGAATTGGCATCCGATATGTCCGGCTTATGGTACTCTTGTCGAAACAGGAGATGCTGGAACGGCTGTGCCTTGCATGGGCGGCGGCGATGAAGGCAGATCATCTTCAAAGAGATTTCTCAGTTTCGGGCTGATCAATACCGCTCCTTCTATGCGTGAGACGCGAGTATTGGTATCAGCTACAACAACCTTTATCTCTTTGTACTCTTCCTTCAGTTTGACAAAATCCTTTTGCATGGAGACAACAGCGAGATGAAGTTCTTTAATCTCTCTATAGCCCTCCTTCAGTTCGGCAACATCAACCTGAATCTTGGCAACATCTTCTCGTACTGAGATTAACTGGTTCAAGAGAGCATCATAGCGTTCATCGGATCGCCTGTTTTGTGCAACAATCATGGCAACCATGAGGCTTGCTGCCGAACTGATGACGGTGATAGAAATTGCGTCCATCTAACCTAAGAGCCTGTTTGAATTATTTCGAAGTCACAGAATATATCAGGCCCTGCTGGGTATGATCAAAGTGCGATGCCGTTCATGGGTAACCTCTGGTATGGCATAATGATCCGTACATCCTGGGGCTGCATTCCGACGCGATACTGAATCTCCTGACTCGTGCCATGCATACACGAGAATGAATCCATGCACAGCTCTGCAGAAGAACCCCATTATCCAAAATGACAGATAGATTCTCCAGAAAACATCCCGTGGATTCGGAAATGTGAGAAAACTCTGGTTCTACATGTTAATCTGTGCCTCGTACTTGATCGCCTGACATATGACTTCGAAATCTGCTCCCCTCCCCCAAACACCATCACGATAGACGATGTACTGCCGTGAGTTATACTCCCAGTAAATCGCCCCTCCCTAGTAACAGTAACGCTCTTCCATACAGAAATAAGCTCCATCAACTGATAAGCTACAACATCATAGGAACGGTATGTCCCAGTCTTGTCGTCTTCTGGAGTGTTCGGACGGATACAATTGAACAGCGTGTTCAGGAATTTCTCCAGCATTTGCATGTGTCCGTGGAAATACGGCTTCTCTCCCTGATGATCTGGATACTGCGATACTCCTCTCCCCAAAGTACAACTCATCCATGGCCACAGGAAGCATCCTTGTATCTGACACCTTTGCAAACGAATCTGTCTTCTCCTCTTGGGGGCAGTATGGCCAAAAATGTTCCTGATCTGCTTCACCAGGTACCCCGCAAGAAAAGATTCTCCGCGAAAAATGTGGATGACCGGATACGAGATCATGGTCTCTCGCCCCTCACTCCCGGCAGCTAGGGCGGGCTCTGCCATCTTGTACAACTGCCCTTCTACAGAATCTGATCAGATGATCAACTCCCGATATAGGATGGCTGAACCTGCTCGGATTAGCAGACAATAGCCCCTGATTCACTCTCCGATGAAACCAGACTGAGTTTTCCGTGCCTGTCTTCCGCCATAAGAAGCATTCCCTGACTCTCCAGCCCCATCATCTTTCTGGGAGCCATGTTTGCCACGACAACCACAGAGCGACCGATTAATTCTTCCGCCGAGAAGTACTCCGCAACCCCTGCCAATATCTGCCTCGTTTCATATCCAAGATCTACCCGCAGATTCAGCAGCTTTTGGGATTTCGGGACGGCCTCTGCGTGAGTGATACGTCCCGTGCGGAAATCCATCTTCGCAAAATCAT
Organism: Rhodothermales bacterium; assembly: GCA_965203305.1. Taxonomy (GTDB): domain Bacteria; phylum Bacteroidota; class Rhodothermia; order Rhodothermales; family Bin80; genus Bin80. The sequence goes on from OZ241874.1 coordinate 2,940,241, forward strand.
CATAGCTGATCACAGGTTTGGCATCTGCATATGGAGGTTCAGGCGAGGAATCCGTTGCCTGCAGCTTTTCAATTTGTTCCTGTGTCATATCGTCGGTTATCTTGTGGAATAAAATCTCTTTTTGACCAAGAAGATGTCCTGCCGGAAGCAGACCGGATCCCGCCTCAGACCAGCCAATTCCCTCAGAAGAATCATAGTCTGGCATACTTGACCGGACTCCCTTCAGACGCAGCATCCCCCGAAGCCTCTCTGCCGAAAATGGAAGCACTGGACTCACCAAAACCGCCAGTGCAGCGCAAATTTGCAGGGATACATGAACCGTGTTTGCACACCGGGAGCGATTTTCCTTGCGCGTAATCCACGGAGCCTGATCATTGAAATACTTGTTGCCCAGTCTGGCCACATTCATGGTCAGATGTACGGCCTCCCGAAACCGGAACTGCTCGTACGCTGCTCCGATCCTCTCTGGAAACGCTGCTAGTTCCGCAAGTGCAGTCTGGTCTGCTTCAGAAGGATCAGACAGCGGCGGAACTTTGTTGTCAAATTCGCGCTGGGCAAATGTCAGGGCACGATTGACGAAATTTCCAAAAATATCTGCCAGTTCGCTGTTCACGTGTGTCTGGAACTCCTGCCAGCTAAAATCGGAATCCTTTGACTCAGGAAGCGTTTTTGCCAGCACATACCGGAGCAGATCTGGAGGGAACACCTCAAGATACTCATGCAACCACACTGCCCATCTCCGACTGGTGGACAGCTTGCTGCCCTCAATGTTCAAAAACTCATTTGCCGGAACCTGATCTGGCAGGATGTACTCTCCATGTGCCATCAGCATCGCAGGAAACATCAGCGCATGAAATACAATATTGTCCTTGCCAATAAAGTGAATCAGCCTGGACTCCGAATCCTGCCAGTAGAGCTTCCATCGCTCGGGATCCCCCTGCTTTACAGCCCACTCCCGCGTTGACGAGATGTATCCGATGGGTGCATCAAACCATACATAGATCACCTTTCCCCCCGCTTCTGCGCCAGCTGTATCCACAGCTTTCCTGGGGACGGGAACCCCCCATGGCACATCGCGGGTGATCGCCCGATCCCGCAGCCCGTCGGCAAACCACGCCCCAATCTGTCCGAGAACATTTGGTTTCCATTCGGGGTGACCCGCAATAAAATCCTCCAGCGCAGACTGCCATTCGCCCAAGGGGAGATACCAGTGTGTTGTAGGACGCAATTCAGGGACGGCATCCGTCAATATGCTTCTTGGATTTTTGATTTCCGCAGAACTGAGAGAAGTGCCACAACGCTCGCACTGGTCTCCGTAGGCATCCTCGTATTCACAGGAAGGACATGTGCCGTGTACAAAACGATCTGCCAGAAAGATTTTGGCACTTGGATCGTACAAATGCTCTTCCCGCCGCAGTAAAAACTTGTTCTTCTCGGATAATCTCTGGAAAAAACCCTGGCTGGTTTCGGTGTGAATTTCGCGAGAGGTACGACTGTAGTTGTCAAAGCTGATGCCAATCCTTGTGAAGCTGTCCTGAATCATGGGATGATAGCGATCAATGATACTCTGCGGAGTCTTCCCCTCTTGCATGGACCGAATCAGAATCCCTGCCCCATATTCATCAGATCCACAGACATACAGGACATCCCGTCCCTGTAATCTCAGATAACGTACATACATATCCGCTGGCAGATATGCACCCGCCAGATGCCCGATGTGTACGGGTCCATTTGCATATGGCAATGCAGATGTTACCAGTGTCCGCTTGAAAGATTTTGTCGGCATGGATTGCACAAGACACCTTATTCAACAAAACCATCCCCTCCCGGATCCTGAGAGCAGAACTCCCTTCACCTTACCACGCACTTGTGCGTACAAGTGCCTCATCAAACATGTCCGCCAAAATGATGGAACCTGCACACACGGACCGGAGCAGTTCCGTGATGAGAACGACCGGGGAAACAGACATCTCCATTCAGTTCTCACTTGATGGGACAGGAAGTTACCGCAATCAGACCGGAGTCGGCTTTCTGGATCACATGCTGGATCTCTTTGCGAAACATGGACAATTTGATCTGGAAGTCCAATGTACCGGAGACCTGAATGTAGACGAGCACCACACCGTAGAAGATGTGGGAATCTGCCTCGGACAGGCATTGCGAAAGGCATTGGGGGACAAGTCACACATCGCTCGCTATGGTCATGCGTATGTGCCGATGGATGAAGCCCTGGCCCGCGCAGTGATTGACCTGTCTGGCAGATTTACTCTCCACTTTGAGGCAGAGTTTGACCGTCCGTCTGTGGGAGATCTGCCGACGGAGCTGGTTCAGCATTTCTGGTACAGCTTCGCCGAGCAGGCATGCTGTACATTGCACATAAGCGTCCTGCACGGTATCAATACTCACCACAAAATTGAGGCCATCTTCAAGTCTGTTGCACGGGCATTGCAGATTGCTACTCGCAGAAATGAAGCCAACCCGGCAATGCCATCAACCAAAGGAACCCTTTGAAAACATGTCCCTTTCCAGTCAGACCATTGCTGTTATTGGTGCAGGCAATATCGGCCGCGCCCTTGTTGGAGGACTCCTGAGTGGGGGACACATAGATCCCTCCAGAGTTCGTGTGACCAGACGCAACCCGCACTCTCTGAATGTGCTACATGCGACACTTCCCGGTGTGTCCTCATCCACGGACAACAAATCAGCTGTGGAGGGGGCCACCATCGTAGTACTAGCAGTCAAGCCTGCAAACTGGCTGAATGTAACCAGAGAAATTCGGGAGCATGTCGGTCCAGATACGCTGATTGTTTCTGTGCTGGCCGGACTGACTACCGCCCGGATTGGAAGAGAATTCTCTGGAGACCTCCCCGTTGTCCGAACCATGCCCAATACACCCATGATTGTAGGCAAGGCAGCAACTGCAATCTGCGCGGGGAGCAGGGCATCTGAAGAGCACATGGCACTGGTTCGGGAGATGTTTGAAGCCGTGGGGAGCGTAGAAATCGTTCCTGAGTACCTCATGGATGCCGTGACCGGACTCAGTGGCAGCGGCCCTGCCTATGTATATATGCTGATTGAAGCTCTGACGGATGCCGGGGTCAAACAGGGACTCCCGCGCTCCACCGCATTCCGACTGACCAAACAGACGGTACTTGGAGCGGCGCAGCTTGCAGAACAGACAGACAAGCATCCGGCAATCCTGCGTGATGAGGTGACCACACCGGGAGGAACTTCTATTGCTGCCATTGCAGAACTGGAACAGCACGGCCTGCGCACCATGTTCATTCATGCAGTCGCGACCGCAACACAGCGCTCCAGAGAACTCAGCGAAGCAGGCAACTGACAGCCATGAACGTGATCATTGATTACGGGATCGGAAATCTCCGGTCCATTGAAAAGGCACTGCAGCTGGTTTCGTCGGAAGTTGTTCGAACAGATGATCCCGAGGTTATTCGGAAGGCTGCCCGGCTCGTGCTCCCGGGTGTCGGCGCATTTGGTGCATGTATCCAGGAGGTGAGAAGAAGACATCTGGAAGAGCCTGTCCTGGATGCGGTCGCTCGTAAGGTGCCCTTCCTGGGCGTTTGTGTAGGGATGCAGATGCTTTTTGAGTCCAGTTCAGAAAAAGGGATACATACCGGGCTGGGGCTCCTGAAAGGGCATGTCAGAAAGCTGAAGCCATCAGATCCAGCACTGAAAATTCCACATATGGGATGGAATACTGTGGTACCTTCCCGCCCCAGCCCCCTGCTGAACGGCCTCCCCGAAAATACATACTGCTACTTTGCACATTCATTCTATGCCACCGAAACCGATCCAGATGATGTCGTTGCCACCAGTGAATATGGTACCCCGCTTCCGGTTGTCTTCGCGCGAGAGAATGTGTATGGAGTACAGTTCCACCCAGAAAAAAGCCACGATGCAGGACTGCATATCTTGTCAAATTTCGGACAATTGTCCACCTAGCCAAATGTATCTGCTTCCCGTGGACCGGAACCGGTGATCTCGGCATTTTTGCTAGCCAGACACAGTTCCCTACCCCAAAAAGCGCAATCAGCAAACTGCATTCCAGCATGTCTGCTCAAAATTCTACTCTGTCTGCATGATGATTCCAGTACCTGCCATTGATCTTTTGGATGGATGCTGTGTCCGTCTCTTGCAGGGAGCCTATGATCAGGTCACAAGCTATCACAGGGACCCGCTCATCATAGCACGGCGCTGGGAATCCATGGGGGCACCACTCCTGCATGTCGTAGATCTGGATGCTGCACGATCTGGCGGGAAAACGAATAATTCCGGCATCATTGCGGAACTCTCGAAAAAAATTTCCATTCCCATTCAAACTGGCGGAGGGATCCGCTCGGAGGAAGATGTGACTCGTGTACTGGAACAGGGAATCCATCGGGTGATCATTGGAACCGCCGCAGTTCAAAATCCCGAAATGGTCCGCATGATGATCAAGAAATATGGACCGGAGCGTGTAGCCGTCGGGATAGATGCCCGTGAAGGGGAGGTTCGTGTTCGCGGATGGACAGATCAAACGGGGAGGTCTGCACTGGAATTTGCAAAGGAGATGGAGCAGCATGGAGTGCACCGGATCATCTATACCGATATTGCCCGAGACGGCACAATGGATGGACCAAACTTGGGAGCCTATCAGGAACTGGGACATCAACTGAATTTTGTAAAGCTGATGGCAAGCGGCGGGGTCTCTGGCCCAGAAGATCTGACGGCCCTGAGTGATCTGGAATCTGCTGGCGTTGATTCGGTAATTATCGGGAGAGCACTCTACGAGGGCAAATTTGCAGGACATGACCTTTGGCCAGAAGAACTGACCGGATGCCCCTAGCCAAACGCATAATTCCATGCCTGGATGTAGATCGTGGGCGCGTCGTGAAAGGAATCCAGTTTGTAGACCTGGTTGACGCAGGGGATCCGCTTGAGCAGGCACATGTCTATAACAACGAAGGAGCCGATGAACTCGTCTTCCTTGATATCACCGCCACCCACGAAGGCCGCGGAATCATGCATGATATCGTTCGGCGGACTGCAGAACAGATTTATATCCCCCTGACGGTTGGCGGAGGAATTCGAACCCCGGAGGATATGCGGCAAATGCTCCATGCTGGAGCAGACAAGGTGGCGATCAACTCCGCCGCCATCAGAAATCCTGACCTCATTACAGAGTGTGCACAGGCATTCGGAGCTCAGTGTGTAGTGGTTGCCATTGATATGAAACAACAATCCAGTGGAACATGGGAGATCTATACACACGGCGGCCGCAAAGCTGCGGGGCAAGATGGGCTGGCATGGGCCAAAGAGGCACAGGAACGAGGGGCAGGAGAATTGCTGGTCACATCCATGGACCGCGATGGTACGCAGATCGGGTATGATCTGAAACTTCTTCGGGCACTGGATGAACTTGTACAGCTTCCCGTGATCGCGTCCGGTGGAGCAGGCACACTTGCACACTTGCGAGATGCGTTGCTCATCGGACACGCGCATGCGGTCCTTGCTGCATCCATGTTTCATTTCAGGCAGGTCACGATCTCCCAGGCAAAGCAGTTTCTGCATGAGGCGGGGATTCCGGTCAGGCTGATCTGAATCGCGGCTTGTTCACGCCTGCAGGTTCCGCATCCTGCTTCTTTTTTTTGAATCTGGGGAGTGTTCAAGCACGGAATAGACGTGACACCCGCATATTCTCATGGTAACTTGTGGCATCTGCGGAGGGAGTGATACGGGATTTCTTTCTTGCCGGTCCATGTTTTGATAAGGGGAACATCCCGGCTCTGTCCATAACCTCTCAGCTTGCAGTCCCCCGTCTGCCCTGCTGATGCCAGCTGTACGCCTCCATGGCACGATCCCTTCCTGTACCCAAATCAATGACAGGGGAAGGGTACGGACGGTCTGGGGAAAGATTCCATGACCTCGGAACAGCTTCAAAGTAGTTCAGTGCGTCCCTGTGCGGAACCAGCCGCCCCTCTGCAATAAACCGGTCGCGATAGCTGTGATCAGGATCAAATTTTTTTGCCTGGAGCTCCGGGTTGTATATCCGAAAGTAGGGGGCGGCATCTGGACCTGATCCCGCAGCCCATTGCCAGCCCATTGCGTTGGCAGCTATGTCCCAGTCAATCAGGCACTCGCGAAACCATGCCTCGCCAATCTTCCACCCTGTCATCAAATGCTTGGTCAGAAAGCTGGCAACAAGCATTCGGGTACGATTGTGCATGGTTCCTGTGACATACATCTCCCGCATGGCAGCATCCACCATTTCAATCCCGGTCATCCCCCGCCGCCAGGTTTCTGCCTCTTCATTATCCTCACGCCAGGGAAAATTGTCCCACTCCGGCCTCCAGTTGTCGTGAACAATGTGCGGGGTATGGTACAAGAGGTGATAGGAGAATTCCCGCCAGACGATCTCCTTCAGAAAATGCTCTGCTTCCCGGAACTCCCTGGCCTGCTGCATTGCCCTGAAACCCGCATGCCAGATTACTCTGGGAGAAATCTCCCCATAGGCAAGATTTTCAGACAGCCGGGATGTTGCCTCTCTGGACGGAAAATTGCGCTCGGACTTGTAGCGATTTATGGAATGCTCCATGAAATTCCCCAGCCGGTCGCTGGCGGCCTGCTCCCCTATCCGTGCATATCTGGAAACCACCGCCGCACCACGCCTCATGGGAACGCCCAGCTTCCAGTCCGAAAGCTCATCGCTGTCTGGCCAGTCTGGGGGCGGAGCCAGATCTTCTGGAACAGAGAGAGGAGAAGATACCTCCCTGTGCTGTACTGCCTTCCAGAACGGTGTGTATACCCTGTAAAAACCGCCTGCTTGTGTCGTGACTGTCCAAGGTTCAAAGAGCAGACTGGCATTCACCTCCCGAACCGTTGCGCCCTGCTCTGTCAGGGCCGCCTGGATCGCTGTATCCCGGGCGATGGATTCTGCATCATACAGTCTGGACCAGACCACCTGTACGGCTCCCGTCCTCGCAATCAGTTCACGAAGAATCCCCAGAGGATCTCCACGTCGAAAAAGCAGTCGGCTGTTGTGTTTCTTGAGGCTGGCTTCCAGGGAGCGCAAGCTCTTCTCAAGCCGCCATTTGGGGGCTGTACCATAAGCAGACTCAATCAGTGGATCCAGAATAAATACTGGCCAGACCGGCCCGCCTCCTTTCAGAGCGGCATGCCACGCAGGATGATCCAGCAGCCGAAGATCACGCCGAAGCCATAAAATGCTGCCCCCTTGCTGGACGGTCCCGTTTTCCATCACTTCACCCGCCAGACTCCGTCAATCTTTTCATGTCCCAAAGCCATGTCTGTGAGAGCAGGACTTGCACAGAAAAGGAAGCCCTGCAGATCATCCATTGGTACCTGAAAATCTGCTCTCCGCACTACTCAACGGTAATGGTTACGGGCTCAGAGATCACGGGAGGATCGTGTGGAATGTGAGCATAGTCCCCCAGCAGCAGCTGCAGTGTATAGTTGCCGGGAGAGAGCTCCAGCGTGGTTTCCGTCTGTCCAAGACCAAAATGAAGATGGGCCGAGTCTGCGGGGATTGGGGAATCCAGTGCCGGCAAGCCTGCGGCATTCACCAGAAGGTGATGATGTCCCGAATTCGGAAAGTCCACCGCTGCCGGCGCAACTCCCATACCGGACAGTCCAAATTTTACATGTACCATCCCGCTGGATATAACAGCTCCGTTCTCGGGAGCAATGATGTACGCAGTTGCCCCCTCTGCAGACTCAGATCGCACAGATGTCTGCACTGCCCCAGACTCCGTTGCAGGTGGTGCTAAAGGCTCCTCTGCAGACTGACAGGCGGCAAATATCAAAAGAGGTACAATCCAGTATACTCTCATTGGTGAACATGTCTGATTCCAGAACAAAGATACGCCAAGATCAGGAACTGATCGCAACCGCGCCTGATGACTGGCGTTGCATGCAGGAAAAACGCCTTGGCGACCTGGTCAGCCTTACGACTTTCAGCCCTTTAGAAACGCAATCCCTTGGAGAATGGATTGGGACCCGGTTGCCTGGTTCATCCGTACTGGGGCTGGATGGATATCTCGGAGCTGGCAAAACCTGCTTTGTACAGGGTGTTGCCCGAGGGCTTGGGATCCCCTCAGATACACTTGTCACCAGTCCGGCCTATACTCTGGTTCAGGAGTACCCGCTCAAGCACTGCACGCTGGTTCATATTGACTTTTACAGGCTTGATACCCTGAGCCTGAATGATCTCATGCTCTTTGGAGAGTTCTTTGAAAAACCGGATCATGTGATCGTCGCGGAGTGGGCTGCCAAATTTCTGTCTGAACTGACATCCGAATTTCTGCAAATTTCCATCTCCACCTGTTCTGAACCGGATCAGAGGCAATTCCAGATCTCCTCGGAATCCGGGATGTATTCGGATGTTCTTGCTCAACTGTCAGACTATGCAAACACTGGTGCTTGACACATCCGGGGCTTTTACCACAGTACTGGTTGTTCGCAACGACGATCTGGCAGTCGCTTCCATCTTGAATGATCGCCCCGCAGAACACCTGCATGAACAAATTCAGACATCACTGGAAGCTGTGCATATCAAACCCCACGATCTGGATCGCATTGCTGTAGTCACCGGACCCGGTTCATGGACCGGACTGAATATCGGAGTGACAGCTGCCAAAACGATGGCACAGGTGCTGAGCACTCCTCTCCTTCCCATAAGCACACTGGATGCACTGGTCGGAAGCTCACCCAGACCTGTATGGGGAATCATGAATGCAGGACGCAACCGGTGCTACTATGCGCAATACACCGAATCCGATACACAGAAAATGGCCGTTGCCCCAATCGAACTTGTTCTGGAACAGATCAGGGGCGATTCGGGCTGTGTACTTGAATACGGCAATACCTTTCAGGACCGGTTCCAGGATCAGGAAAAATACCACCCTGTCCCTCGCCTTTTGCCGGATGCCCTGATAACGACCATGAAAACCACACGCGAACTGGAGGGAGACTCCATCAGGGCACTCACGCCTGCGTACCTGCAACCCTCACATGTAGAGCAGGAGGCTTCCACCTGATCATGCTGATTCTGGGGATTGATACCTCCTGTGATGATACGGGAGTTGCTGTTGTGCAAGATGGACAGAAGGTTCTCTCTAATGTGATTGCGTCCCAGTACGAAGCACATGACAGGTTTGGCGGGATTGTCCCTGTAATCGCGGCCCGGGAGCATACGGCCAGGATCAGCTTCATTCTTGACTCTGCCCTGGCGGAGGCGAGGGTTTCCTTTGCCGATCTGGATGCCGTTGCTGTTTCTCATCACCAGGGGCTGATGCTCTCCCTGGTTGTCGGAGTCTCCGCGGCAAAATCCATTGCACTGTCCTGTGAAATTCCCCTGATCGGAATTCATCACCTGGAAGGACACATCTACTCAAATCTCATGGGACGGGCTGATGAGATTCGCTTCCCGTTCCTTTGTCTTACGGTGGCAGGAGGCCACACTCTTCTGCTGAAAGTAGTTGCCCACGGGACCTATGAGCTGCTGGGACACACACGAGACGACGCAGCCGGTGAAGTTCTTGACAAGGTCGCACGGCACTTGAATCTTGGATCCCCTGGAGGAGCAGCGATTGAGAAACTGGCACAGGAGGGAAACCCTCAGGCATATGATTTCCCCCGACCACTGATCAATCGTTCCGATGGAGAATTCAGTTTCAGTGGCTTAAAAACGGCGGTCATTGCGGCGATTGACCGCGACCCCGATCTGAACCGGGCCGATGTGTGTGCCAGTCTTCAGCAGGCAATCATTGATCTGCTGGTTTCCAAAACCATGCGCATGGCTCATGAGAATCACCTTCCCCAGATTGCCCTGGCAGGCGGGGTTGCCCTGAATCAGCCACTCCGGGAAGCTCTGCACAATGCTGCCAAAGAGCATGGATACCAGATTTTCACTCCTCCGCAGGACCTGTGTATGGATAATGGAGCCATGGTCGCCGGGGCGGCACACTATCTGTATCATGAACGCGGACCGGACTCTCTTGGCATTGAAACACTGGCCAACGCCCCGCTTGGAACAACCGGGATTCGCTACCGCCACGAAAGCAAGTACCGCTAGCCTGACTGCCCGTGATAAAATTCTTTGAGGCGGGGGTATATCTCCCCGAATCGTTCATGCAAGCCGGCATAACTCTGTGCGGACTCTCCTGGACTGAACTGCTCTTGCACAGATACCGCTGCAGCACAAGCGTTCTGGATAGAGGCCCACAGACCTGTACCTGTTCCCGCCAGTAATGCCGCTCCTGTGGCGGCTCCCTCTGTGATTCCAGCGACTTGTAGCGGGTATCCCAGGATATCTGCCAGAATCTGGCACCACAAGCTGCTTCTTGCCCCGCCGCCAGAAATCATAATCCGCTCTGGAACCGGCAGCCCTGCATCATGGAGAAGCTGAAAATTGTCTCTCAGTCCATAGCCCACCCCTTCCAGAACAGCTCTCGTAAGATGACCGCGAGTGTGACGAGAGGTAAGTCCGATAAAACTCCCCCGGAGATTCGGATCTGCATGCGGCGTACGCTCGCCACTCAGATAGGGGGAAAAGTAGAGTCCTTCACTGCCTGGTTCTGCTGTAGCGGCCTCAGCAAGCAGTTCCTCGTACGAAACATCTCCGGCAAGTGTATCCCGGTACCACTGGAGGCTCCCCGCAGCACTGAGCATGACTCCCATCATATGCCAGGTCTTTGGAATTGCATGCGGGAATGCATGTGCACGGCCAAGTGGCTCTGTACATGGACGACTGGACGGTGCGAAGACAACCCCTGAGGTTCCCAGTGTAATTGCCCAGGTATCCGGGTGGATGGCCCCGACCCCAATCGCCTGCGCTGCCTGATCTCCCCCTCCGGCATACACTGGAGTACCCTGGAGCAATCCTGTCTCTTTTGCAGCTGCCTGGCTGACGGAACCTGTACACTCTGTCCCCTCATGTGTAGGCGGAAGCCAAGCCTCTGGAATATCCAGAACATGCAGCAAATCCTGTGCCCATCTCCTTGTGGAGAGGTCTAAAAGCAATGTCCCGCCTGCACCGGCCCGATCCGTTGCATATGCTCCGCTCAGCCTCCAGCGGATGTAATCCTTGGGTAATAAAATCCGGGCGATGTTTTGATAACAGTCCGGTTCATGGTCGCGTACCCATAGCAGCTTTGGTGCCGTGAAACCTGTAAACGCGTCATTGCCCGTCGTGGCAACCAGATGCTTGAACCCGACTCGCTCCCGAATCATCTCACACTGCCGACCGGCTCTTCCATCATTCCACAGCATGGCTGGACGAAGCACGCTGCCGCTGGAGTCCAGCAAGATGAGTCCGTGCATTTGTCCAGTTACCCCGATTGCCCGCACAGAAGTGGTGTCAATGGATGGAAGAGCAAGAACATCCCGGATACTTTTGCGCATGGCCTGCCACCATGATTCAGGGTCCTGCTCGCTCCAGAGCGGACGCGGACTGGACTGTTCATGTCTATTGGCAGCCTGTCCAAGAACATTGCCCTCCACATCAATACAGATTGCCTTGGATGCAGTCGTGGAGACATCAAGTCCCAGAACACAAGGATTTGTTGACATGTGAAAAAAGAGCGGCTAGTGTAGTAACTTTATGGTTCCATGAAATCACTTCCATCATACGAAATCAGGCAATATACGGGATTGTTCCTGGGACCGTTCTGGCTGGTAGCAGTGCTTGTTCTGCCACCGCCAGATGGACTGGACCTGAATGCCTGGTATACGGTGGGAGTCGCTCTTCTCATGGCTACATGGTGGATTGCGGAATCCATTCCCATTCCTGCAACCTCGCTCCTTCCGCTGGTACTGTTTCCTGTTCTCGGAGTCAATCCCATACAGGAAACAGCAACTCCATATGCCCATCCGATCATCTTTCTGTTCATGGGCGGATTCATGATCGCACTGGGAATGATGCGCTGGGGATTGCACCGGCGGATTGCCATCTGGATCATCTCCCGTGCAGGCACCGGGCCACGCGCCCTGATTGCGGGATTCATGATGGCTACGGCCGGACTGAGCATGTGGGTCAGCAATACGGCAACGACGCTGATGATGCTCCCCGTAGCCCTTTCTGTGATCGCACTGGCCGACACTGAACATGATTCTGCAGACCGGTTCAGGCATCATTTTTCAGTTGCACTCCTTTTGGGCATTGCCTATGCGGCCAATATCGGCGGTATGGGAACGCTGATTGGGACCGTCCCCAACGCATTTATCAGTGCCTTCTTTGAGAGCGAATACGGATACACCATCTCCTTTACCCGGTGGCTGTCCGTTGGGGTCCCGATTGTTCTGGTCGGCATTCCGGCAGTGTTCTTCCTGCTCACGAGAATTCTCTATTCATTTGATGTGCATGATCTGGTCGGAAGTGAAGATGTGATTGAACGGGAACAGGAAAAACTGGGGCCAATGAACAGGGGAGAGAAGGCCGTGGCACTCGTCTTTCTGGGAACGGCACTCCTCTGGATCACACGCCCTTTGCTGACTCCTTTTCTGCCCGGGCTCACCGACGCAGGAATTGCCATGATCGGAGGGCTGTCACTGTTTTTATGGCCGGTTGACTTGAAGCGCGGGGTATTTGTTCAGAACTGGGAAACCATGAAGCAGCTTCCCTGGGGAGCCCTGATTCTGATTGGAGGGGGACTCAGTCTTGCCGGTGCGGTTTCGGGAAGCGGACTGGCAGACTGGCTGGGCGAATCCCTGCAGCCGTTGCAACAGTTTCCTACCATCCTGATTATACTCCTCACTACCGGAATCATTATCTTCCTGACGGAAATTACCAGCAATACTGCCACCACAGCCACATTTTTGCCTGTTCTCGCTGCCCTGGCACTGGCTGTTGGAGAAAGTCCGCTGCTGATGGCTGTCCCGGCAGCCCTCGGAGCCAGTTGTGCCTTCATGCTCCCGGTAGCTACTCCGCCCAATGCCATCATTTACGGGAGCGAGCGGGTGACGGTATTTGAGATGGCTCGTGCAGGGCTGTCCCTCAACTTCGTGTTCCTCATCCTGATCACCATCTGTGCCTACTCCTTGATGCTTTGGGTCTTCGGTATTGAGGTCGGAGTCGTCCCGGACTGGGCGATGGAATAATCCCGTCCGCAATTATCCGGTCAATCATGAAAAGGTGCGTCACATTCGGAGAAGTCATGCTGCGGCTCTCTCCGCCCGGATTTGAGAGGTTCATTCAGGCCTCCTCGTTTAACGCATGCTATGGAGGGGCGGAAGCCAATGTGGCTGTTTCGCTGTCCGGGTACGGGATCCCGGTTGATTTCGTTTCCCGTGTACCGGACAATGAGATCGGAGCCAGTGCCCTGCAGGCATTGCGCGGGCATGGAATTGGGACCCGACTTGTCCAGCGAGGGGGCGAGCGGCTCGGAATTTATTTCCTGGAAACAGGAGCATCCGCACGTGCCAGCAGGGTTCTGTATGATCGTGCACATTCAGGAATGGCTTCCATCACCCCCGGCATGATTGACTGGAAGGATGTCTTTGCCGGAGCAGACTGGTTTCACTGGACAGGAATTACGCCGGCTCTTTCCGAAACCGCTGCCCTAACCGTCAAAGAGGCACTGGAGGAGGCCCGTCGCCACGGCCTGACCATTTCTGTTGATCTCAATTATCGCAAGCGACTCTGGCAATGGGGGAAATCCCCGGCAGAGGTCATGCCTGATCTGGTTTCTGCCTGTGATATAATTATCGGGAATGAAGAGGATGCGCAGAAAGTCTTCGGGATTCATCCAGAGGGAATTGAGGTTCAGAGTGGACACCTGGATGCCTCCGCCTATGAATCCGTCGGCAAACAGATGATGGATCATTTTCCGCGTTGCCACCGGGCGGTCATCACACTCAGAGGTTCCATCAGTGCCTCTCATAATCGCTGGTCAGCCGTTCTGTGGAATGGAGAAGATCTGCTCTATGGCCCCACCTATGAGATTACTCCTGTCATTGATCGTGTTGGAGGTGGAGATGCTTTCGTCGGAGGGCTGATCTATGGGCTTCTGACGTATGATGGAGACGATCAGAAGGCTCTGAATTTTGGTGTCGCTGCCTCCTGTCTCAAGCATACGATCCCCGGTGATTTCAATCTGCTGCGTGTGGAGGAAGTAGAGAATTTGCTCTCGGGAGATACATCGGGGCGTGTGAGTCGCTAGGACGAACACATTACGAAAAGGCGATATGCCATTTCATACCTGAAAAAATATCCTTTTTCGGAAACACCAAGTAAATCCGAAGGATTTTTTGGGGGGGGGGACTCTTCACCATTTACAGGAGGCAAAAATCGGACAATACAGGAGAGGTTGGCAGTCATAGGTTCTGATCTTTCGGCGTGTGGTTCTGTGTGTGTTTTGGGGAAGATTTCTGGCTATGCCTGCGCACCTCTGCTTATTCTTTCGGGATCAAACAGGGTTCCATTTCGGAGCATGGCACATGCGACTCCGAGGAGGCGATCTCCCACGGTTCGCAACGCGCGTCCATGGGAGTGTCCTCGTGCCCGCAGGGCCCTGTACTTGGCTTTGGAGATGGGGTCATGCTGCATGGCCACCATGGCCCAGTGGTAGATTGCATTATTGAGGCGCTTGTGCATTGCCAGTCGTCGGACGACGGTCCGGACTTTTCCAGATCGTCTGGTAACGGGAGCCACCCCGCACAGACATCGCAAGGCCCTATAGTCCTGTTTGCTGATCAGTTCGCCGGCTTCCGAGAGCAGGGTTGCCAAGACCGTAGTTCCAATCCCGGGCATGGATCGGAGAATCGCAATGATGCTGTGTCGGTATTCGGACTCTGTGGCTGTTTCTTCGCTTCTGGATTCATCTATGCTGGTCTCCCCTGCCACGGGGCATTCCTCTTCCGGGGCGGGCTGTGTGGCGGCATCCATCTCATCCAGGAGAGCTTCTGTTTCACGCTTTGCCTCGCGAAGCTGTTCGTTCACCACATGCAGCAGCGCACACAGGCGCCGGATATTCCGGACGGACGCATCCAGAACACCGGGAGCGACATAGACGGACGGGCTTCGTAAAATCTGCAGGACCTGCTCCGGGGTCAGTCGACGGATGCGGTGCTTTTTCATCAATGTGGCGACCGTTTTGAGCCGTACCCGCTTCGCCCGCTTTGGGGTGGGGATGAGTTTCCAGAGTTCCAGCAGCCACAGGGTGTAGAGCATTCCGCCCAGTTCCAGGAATTGGGGGAAGTACGCATGGAGTCGCTGTCGGATCTGATTGGTGAGTTTGGTTCTCTGCTCGGTCAGATCCTCTGTCATACGGGAGCATTCGCGCAGAGCAACCTGCTTGGCAGGCAGCGGGGAGAGCATTCGGAAGCAGTGCGGGTCGGTTCGGATGGCACTGGCGAGGACGCGTGCGTCCCGGCGGTCATCCTTGGCTCCTGCGGGGGAGAACCGGTCCCGAAAGCGATCCGACTGCTTGGGATTGATGGCGCCGACCTGGAAGCCCCGATTCAGCAGCGTGTCCACCACGGCACCGTGTGGACGCTCAATAGCAACAGCAATCTGGGCCGAGATACAGCTGACGCAAGCAAGAAGCCAAGTGATCATATCACGCAACCCTTCCCCAGAGTGGGCAAAGGCTTTCTCTCCAAGAACGGTGCCCTCGGAGTCAAGAACGCAGACCTGATGGGAGGAATCCCCCCAGTCAATGCCTGCAAAGGCAGTGCGGTTTACTTCAGGATTCATCGTATATTTGTTCTGAAGGTGAGTAAGAATGCGGATCAGCGGTGACCGTCATCTGCCCCTATATGGGTGCTCAAGTGGCACATACTCTTCACAGGATGTCGGTCACAGCAACTCCCCGGGGTACATCTCCCCCCGGGCATTCAAGATGCTGGGGGCTACTAGTTACTCCCGGGGAGTTAATCCGCTGTGAGAAAGTGAAACGTACGGAAGTTATGGATACCGATCCAACCGCCCCTTCCAACGCCAACAAAACAGCAGCATTCGCCGGACTCTCCTGCCCCCTGCATCCACACCTGGAAACTACCCCATTGAGTAGTTCATAAAAGATATAGGGGGCGCGTTCTCATGCTATGGACATAGTTCAGCATACTTGGCTCGAATACCGATAAACGCCCGAGATCCCAGTCAAAAACATAGACGGAATCTTCCCGACCACACTATCACTTCTTTTGTACTCTCCAGGGCCCTTCTCCAACTGCTCCCAGAAACCCAACAAAATGTCCTTCATCCGAAAAGGACATCACCCGTATACCTGGTGGCCACCTACCTCCGTCGTCGTGCTTCGCTATCTATTGGTTTGTTGATTTGCGACGCGTATAGTGGCTTTTTCGCCGTTGTAGGTGCATCCTTCGTAAGCTTGTTAATATCCACTGATAACTCGCCAGATGCAGCATCACCTGCCGGGCAGGTTCGCAGAGCTTCTGGAATCGTCCTCGGAGCCTGCACCTTCCAAATTCCGTGGAATTGTGTTCCATGGTCAGAAGGGGCACCTCGGGCCGAATTTCCGGGACATCCGATAAAATGCTTCGCATGCAGCGTCCGGGTCGGTGCACTACGGTTCCAGAGCGTTTCGGAATGCCTCGTGGAAAGCCTGCGTGTTCCGTTCGGCCCTGTGATAGCTCTGCGGGGCCGACTGTTCCTCCTGGAGTTCTTGCTGTACCATATGCAACCGTTGCAGCTGGCGGGCATGCCGCGCCATCTGCCTTGCATCATGTACCAGTTGTTGCACCTCTGGATGTGCTCTGGCAATCTTCTGCCTGAAGTTACCCCCTGATATGGCAGGACTGCTCCACCGGCAGAGGAACCTATCTTGCTCCCGGATGTTTTTTGCTAGAAACCGCAGTGGAGTAAAGAACATTTTACAGATCATTTCAAGGATGGACAAAAGCACGAAATTATCCGACCGGGGACGGGCCAAGTACTTTCATGGAAGAGAGGGGATTCTGAAAATGTTCTGGGAGATACTGACGGAGGCAAGGGAAGCCAATGGGGGAACCGTATTCCTTGTGCAAGCCGCGCCCGGTGCGGGGAAGACAGCTCTCCTCCATGAATGCAAGAAAATCGCGAAGAAGTGGGATGTTGCACAACTAAGGAAAAAATCCTTCTGGGACCCAAATATCCTGCGGAAGAACATCGGGCTGGAGCCGGAGAAAAGACAGGTGGCAGGGAAAATGGAAGGCGGAGTTGACAAGGGACTTAAGATTGTTGGTACCCGCGAGACAGTGACAGACAGCTCCCCCATGACAACACTGGACATGCTCCAGGCAAAGGACAATCCTCTTTTGCTGGTGCTGGATGAAGCTCAAGAGCTGGAGATCGTCCAGAAATTGCCTGCAGAAAAACAGGTTGATGTGAAAGATATGCTGGAATACATCCATAACGGGATGCTGGGAAGGCCGGTCGTGCTCCTAGCAGCAGGGCTGGGCATGACCACTAGGGTATTTGCTGAATTGGGACTGTCCAGAATAGAAGGAGAATCCCTGTTTGATCTGGGAAGGCTGGATAAAGAGTCCGAGCTGGCAGTGATCAGGGACTGGTTAAAAAAGGACGGAGGTGCCAGAAAAAATTTGGACACATGGACGGATGCGATTGTGAAAGAAACATATGGGTGGCCACAACACATCATGGCATACATGAAGCCCGCAGTGAGGCAGCTAAAACAAGATGGTGGCAATCTGACACCCGAAGGGCTAGTGTCCGTGCTGGAAACAGGGAGAAAACTTCGCAAAAAGTATTACGCCAGACGGGCGGAGGGAATAAAGCCGAAAGAACGTCGGGTTTTCGCGGAAATTTTCCAGCACCTTCCAGAGGGACAAAGACTGGAAGAAGATGAAATTGTCAAACCCTTGGCAAAAAGGTTCGGAAAGAAAAGGAGCAAAAAGATATTTCTCCGAGCTCTTGCGAAGGGTTTCCTGTATGAACGGGACGAACATTACGGCATCCCGATTCCCTCCATGCGGGACTGGCTGGTAGAGAATTTCCCACTGAAACGACAATCTTCCGAAAAGAAACAGTAACAGAGCGCACTGAAACAGACCATGCCTGCTGTTCCGTATTCCAGCGGCATTCACACCCAACTGAGGCCCCAGACAGCAGTATACCGGAGGACAGATCCTGAATGCCAGCCTTGTATGCCCGGGAGGATTCGAACCCCCGACCTTCTGATCCGTAGTCAGACGCTCTATCCAGCTGAGCTACGGGCACATTCATAACAGCTCTGCTACCCTGATCTGTTACAACTGTTCCAGAAAATCTCTGTGCAGGATTCAACCTTTGATGTGGTCATTGCCGGTGCAGGCTTGGGTGGTGCATGTGCCGCGTTGTGGTTATCCGAGTCAAAACATGTCGCCCTTCTTTCCGGGACAGCTCCCGCGGCATCCACCGTTGCTGCCGGACTGGTGAATCCGTTTGCAGGACGACGATTGGGCATGTCCTGGTATTCCAATACTGCCCACAGAAACCTTCTGGACACCCTGACCAAGGCAGATGCCCATGAAACGTACAATCCATGCGGAATTTTGCGGCCCGCTCTGGACAAGGATCATGCCTCACTCCTTCAAACATGTTCCGAGGAGAACCCAGATTTGATTGCATGGATTTCCCCAAATCAGGCACGAGAAGACTGCCCCCATGTGAAAGCTGCATTCGGTGGAGTGATCACAACTGGAGGTATACTGGATACACCTCGAATGCTGAAACAGATGCTCTCCACAGTCTCGCAACACGCTACCGTCATCCATGAAAACCTGGCTAGCTGGCAGGATCATGACGCAAACGTTACCGCAATGCTGGCTTCAGGCAGATCCCTGAAAGCAAAGACCCTGATTCTGGCACTTGGATCAGGCTATACATCGTTTTCCGAACTGTTAAAACTGAATTTGCACTGCACTAAAGGACAGGTGATTCATGTACGCATACCGGAATATATCTCCATGCCCCTTCCAGTCAGCGGGTATGGATATGCCGTTCCGATGGGAGACCGGCTAATTCTGGGAACCACTTACGAACATGCTCCCCATGATGGAGAACCTACAACGGCAGGAGCCAGAAGCATCCTCTCCCTGACAGAACAGATGATTCCATGGGCAAGGTCAGCAGAAATCCTGTGCTCATCTGCAGGAATTCGGGTTGGAGTTCCCGGAACCCGCCTGCCAATGGTTGGCCCGCTCACCAAACATGTCTGGATACTGACAGGTCTCGGATCAAAGGGATTATTGTCTGGAGCATACATCGGAAGAAACCTTGAGGCATGGATGGCAGATCCCCTGCGCATTCCCCGTGAGTTTCGTGTCACCTATTCGAAAAATATTTGAACCAAACGAGAATGATGGCGAAATACATGACTGCCGTCATTCAATAATTTCCTAAATTTGGGATACATCAACCTTTAACTCTTATTCTGATCAATGACCAGCATAAACCACAGAGATACTGCCGAAATCCTGGCAGATTCTGCAGAGAATCTCCTGACACACAAATGCCAGACAATCTCACGGGAAACCCTGCATCTGCCTGGGCCTGATTTTGTTGACGATGTCTGGGCAGGTTCTGACCGGAATCCCCGCGTACTCCGCTCTTTGCAAACACTCTTCCACTCTGGCCGGCTCGCCGGTACGGGCTATGTATCCATTCTCCCGGTGGATCAGGGAATCGAACATTCTGCAGGGGCCTCTTTTGCAAAGAATCCGATATACTTTGATCCCGAAAATATTGTCCGGCTGGCAATTGAAGGAGGATGTAACGGGGTCGCTTCAACATACGGTGTGCTCGGAGCGGTGGCCCGCAAGTATGCCCACAAAATTCCTTTTATCCTCAAGTTCAATCACAATGAACTGCTGAGCTATCCCAACACGCATGACCAGGTGCCTTTTGCAAGCGTTCAGAATGCGTGGGACATGGGATGTATTGGCGTGGGGGCGACAATTTATTTTGGATCTGAGGACTCCAACCGACAGCTTCAGGAAGTGACCGAAGCATTTGCATATGCCCATGAACTCGGGATGTTGACAATTCTATGGTGTTATGTGCGTAACAGTGCCTTCAAGATTGACGGAACAAACCATGAGGCTTCAGCGGACCTGACAGGACAGGCCAATCATCTGGGCGTAACGATTGAAGCAGACATCATCAAGCAGAAACAGCCCGTCTCAAACGGAGGATATGCTGCGCTGAATTATGGAGAATCCAGCTATGGCAAGTTTGATGAACGCATCTATACAGAGCTGGCCAGCGATCATCCGATAGATCTGACCAGATATCAGGTTGCCAACTGTTACATGGGACGTTGCGGACTCATCAATTCTGGCGGTGCTTCCGGAGCAAATGACTTGCAACAGGCCGTGAAGACAGCCGTCATCAACAAGCGTGCTGGCGGGATGGGACTGATCTCCGGGCGAAAGGCCTTTCAGCGTCCCATGAAGGATGGAGTCGGGATTTTGAACGCCATTCAGGATGTCTATCTGGATAACTCTGTAACGATTGCGTAAAGAGTTCGCCCGCTGCTGTCATGTCTCCCTTATCCGCTCCGAAAAATTTTTCGGGAATGGAAATCAGAAAATTTTCCTGATTCCCCGCGGTCTGGCGTGTTTTATCTCCTGGATAATTCAACGAGAGAGTCAAACAGTGAACGCTGGTGCCTCAGTGCGGAAATGCGATCTTCGGAGTCCGCATGCGCCTCCAGTAAAATCCAGCCAGCATATTCTGCCACTGTGAGCAGTTTAAACAACTGGCGATAGGGATAGGTGTCACTGTCCAGTTGACGGACATGAACAGTCTGTCCCAGATATTCACGGACAAGCCCGAAGTTGTGTGTCAGTCCGGGTGCCTGCAGGTCCACAGGATTGGAGTTCCAGCATATGCGGACATTGCGATGATCTGCAGCTTCCATGATCTGCTGTATCACCGGCAGCTGGTCTGTATGGCGGCCGTGAACCTCCAGCCGGATTTCCTGCCCGTAGCCTTCTCCGAACTGTCCCAGTGTCCGCAGAGCACGTCCAATCTGCGTGATCGTCCGCTCCTCAGGAACATCATCCGGCAGAGCATCGGGTTTTACCTTGACTCCACTTCCTCCCACATCATGAGACAGTACCACGGAGGCTTTGGCTTGGCTGATTGCATGGGCGAGTTTCGCAGCTTCCGGATGATGAAATGCCCAGTTGGTCCCCAATCCGACCAGTGACACATTACTGTCTGTAAACTGCTCCCGTACAGCAACGCGTTCCGCAGCGGACAGATGAACTTCTACGCCATGTGCATGCTCTGTTCTTAACTCAACACCTCCAACCCCCGTCTCTTGACAATTCTGAATCAGTGTCGGAATGTCCCAGTCCCGTCCCCAGATATAGGTCACCAGTCCAAATCCCATGTCCCCATCCTGCCGGGAAACCGAGTTCCAAAATCCCCCCAGTGAGCGTCTGAAAAATTGACGGCGAGATGAACGCATGGGCAAGAGAAGTTATTGTTTCATAAATGGGTGAATTTCCAAAGGGAGACACGGTTTCTTTCGGAGACTGAAACGACAGCAATACCAAATAAATTTTCAGAGCCTGTTCCAGAGGATACACAAGAATCTGCTATCCTTTTATACCCAAGTACTCGCATCATCGCAGCAGTCTTGATTCATTTCAGTTATGTGGACCCATCGGGATCTGACAAGGCTTCCCGCTCTGCATCCTCCCCATCCGATATCACGCACGTAACATCAGCAATTGAATCAGCCGAGTCCTTACTCCATGAATGGCAATAAACGAACCTGTTCTCTCTGTGATTCTCTGTCCGATGACCCCCTGCTATACCAAAGGGTAAATTCAGCCAGAGGAGAACATACCATTCAGACTTGCTTCCCAATTATCCTCATCCACTACCCTGAATCGTACTACCTTGCTACGCATGTTGGGCACAAACATGGCCCAGTCAACTTTTCTGGCATGCTGATTACAGATATCAAAGACTGATCGCTTGTACTCAGTATCCTCTGACCTAGTCAGGTGAATACCCTTCGTTTCAACCACAAACACCTCGTGAAATGTGTCCTGTTCCAGCTCACTGTCTTTAAGTGTTACTATGAAGTCAGCATAAATTCTGTGAGGTTTCCATCCCTGCACAAAATAGTCTTTTCTAGCTCGGTTACGATACCAGAAAAAGAGGCGTTCCTGTTGATCCAGATAGGTTGCCACTTTATTCTCCAGTTGGTTCAGATCATCCTCAGGAATCATACTGAAGAGACTTGCCTGATAGGGAGCACCATCCTCTCGGTTCGCCTGCATGGCAGTCGGACTGTCTATCTCCACAGGCAAACGATTGAACTCCATGTTCTCTGCAACAACAAGAAATCTAATCTTCTTTTCGTCCAGGAGAGAGTGAAAAACAATTTTTGACAGGCGATCTCGTTCTATCTCAATTATCTGACGCAACTCCTCAAGGATGAAGACATAGTTTATTGCCAGGCGTTCCTCGGGATAATTTTCAGACAGGGCCATAAAAACGCGTTGTACCAGATCATAACCATGCCAAGGGTTTGGAACTAGATCAAGAAGATGACTGGCTGCGGTACCATAATCTATGACATCACTATTTCTTGAATCTCCCATGTTATCAAAGTGATCCAAATCAGTCAGGTTGACTCTCAGTGATGTTAGGACCTTTCTTTCTTTGAGCTTTAAATTACTGAGTGTTGAGACATCAATCTGTTCCCAAGGCAATCGCGAAAGGATATCAGCCTCGTAGCGTACGAGTCTCCAGCCATTCTCGTCCTCAATCATGAAAGCGGGAAGAACAAGATTACGTGCGGCTTCTTCATAACGTGACCTTTGGCGAATTTTCACTCTCTCTCGTGTGTTGACTCCTGTGTGACTGCCAGATGTGATTCTTCCCTCAAGTCCCTGCAGTCCTTCTAGACCAAATCCCTTCCTAACTTCTTTCAAGATTTCATTCCCGCGACGGCTAAAACAGAAAACATAACTCTCATCAAGAGCGGATACACCTGTCTTACTGGCATAGGGTTGCCTCAGAATTCTTCCTACAAGTTGAGTCAACCCCGTTCTGGACATCGGATTTGTAAGAATTGTCAAAATATAGGCAAATGAACAATCCCACCCTTCTTGCAATGCCTGTTTAGTAATGATGAAGCGAATCGGACAACTACGAGATAACAGTCCGCCGCCCTTTTCCACTTCTTTAAGCTCATCTCTGTCACTCGTCTTGACCGCGACATGCTCTGGCTTGATTCCAGGATTCCTCAGTAAAAACTCCCGTACATCGTCGGTGTGAATAAATCCCGATGCCCTCTGTGCTTGACCGGTTCTTTCTACTTGAATCACACAGATCGGTCGAATGTAGACACCTGACTCAGCTTCATAATTTCGTGCTTCAGACTCTAGCATCTCGCGATGCTGAATTGCGTCAAGCAATGTACTGCCCCAGTCATCGTTATCTTTGTTACGAATGTGAAGATCAAGTTTGATCATTTCCTCAGCATTGAGTTCTACCCCCCGGATATTAACCAGTACATTTGCCTGCTTAACAGGAGTAGCTGAGAGCTCCACAATCATGCAGGGATTGAATTCTTCCAGTGTCCTCTTGGCATTATCACTGTATGCTCTATGCCCCTCGTCAAGAATGATTAGTGGTTTTAGAAGACGTATTGTATTTCCAAGAGATGTTTTAATGAGTTGACTGCCCAGCGACCCTGACTGTTCAAATGTGTCAAGGTTAGTGTAATTCTCAAGCAGTTCGGCATGAGCAGAAGGTTCATCATCCGAAGGAAAAAACTGATCAAATGCTCCACTGTCCTGGTAAATCCTGAGCCTGTCTCTCGTAGTCAGCCCCCGACTGGCAGAGGGGAGCATCAGCAGGAAAATGCAGAGATTTTCATTTACATCATGTGGGCCAAAGGATGATATTTTTTCAAAGATGCGTGTACGCTGCCCCGAAGCCAAGTCAAGCTGCTGGCGATAGGGATGATCAAGATCCTTTAAGGCCTTCAGAGTCTGAGTGTATATTTGACTTGTCGGTACAATCCAAAGTACCAGCCCCCTGCGACTCTGCCGAAAATGTATGTTCACGAGATCAATCACATGAGTAACAAGCAGTGTCTTTCCTCCACCAGTGGGAACCTTAAGGCAATAGACAGGAAGATGCTCGCCCAATCCATTGCAACGGCTGTTATACCTTCTTGAGGGGACGACTTTTCCCCAAGCCCGCTGAACCCAGTCAGAACCCCATTCAGGATCATGTTCTCTGGCCTGCCTGTCTTTTTCTCGGCTATCTGCTAAGTGCTGGAGAAATTCAGCGACCTTCACAAGCGTTCTCTTTTGATAATCCTTCAGAGTCATTTCTCTCCTTGCTCAATTGATTCGTAAATCTGAAAGGGTAATTGCTGAAAGTCAATACTGTACTCGTGAAGAAATTCTCTGTCAAGATACTTGGCAGGGGCGAAGACAAGCTTTCTTTTAGATCCAGAAGGAAAAGCGCGGGCCTCTGATAAAGAAAGTGCAAGATTCTTGAGTTTTTCCATATCAGGCTCGTAGAAAAGAAATACATCGTAAGATTTTGTTCGCCCAATGAAGCAGGTATTCCTGTCAACTACACTAGGATCAAACTCTTGACCTGTTGCAGTAAAAAAAACATATGAGGCCAATTTTTCCCAAGAAGGCAGATGAGAACCACTGAGAAGTGACTCCTGCTTCATCGCATTCCCCAACTCAAAATAGCTAAATGTACCCCCATAACCTGCTCTGAGGCTCTCATTTCTGGCTTCGGGGACACCACTGATGACATTCCGAACACGCTGAGCAGTTGTGGAGTCGGCATAATCCTCACACTCTATAAGAATAAAGTGCCGCTTACCGCCATCTTCCTGATTTTGGGCAAGAACGGCATGAGCTGTAGTGCCAGAGCCTGCAAAGGAATCAAGAATGATGGAATCGGAAGATGTAACGAATGTGATAATTCTCCTTATCAGTTCAACCCTCTTGGGATTGTCAAATTGGATACCTAAGGAACCAAAGGCTGAATTAGATTCGTTACTAATCATATCCTTCCAGAGTGAATTTAAAAGTTGCTTGTCGGATGGGGGAACATAGTGCTCAGGTTTTCCAGTTTTTGACAGTCGTATCAGATCTGTTCTTTCTGGTAATCTTGACAGCCACCACGCATCAATTTCATTCTGGCTTGGATTTTTATCTCCATTGTCCTGATAAAATTGCTCATAGTTTGCTACCGCTCTGAGACTTCTTTCTTTTCCCCACCTCCACTGTCCGCTTGTCGGGGTATGGCCAAGCAGTTCATATCTCATTGTAGGTCTATCCGTACCTCGCCAATGGTTATTCCAGCTACCAGAGCGAGGAGAGTCCAGAAACTTGTAAGGCTTTGCGTAGCGCGTCTGGGAGGATTTGCTGTAAAAAAGGATATACTCTTGCCCCAGAGCGAGCTTGTCTATATCTGGAAACTGAGACTGAAGATTTTTCGGCCCCCTTCGCACAGTGATGATATTGCGGAAATTGGCACACCCAAATACATCATCCATCAAACAGCGAAGGTGATGTACCTCATTATCATCAATAGAGACAAAGATTGCACCATCTTCTCGAAGCAATTCGCGAAGTAGCTTCAGGCGGGGCATCATCATGCACAACCACTTGTCATGCCTTGTCAGGTCGTCTCGATCCACAACCTTGCCCAGCCAGTCCTTGATCAAGGGAGAGTTCAAGCTGTCGCTATATGCCCACCCCTCATTGCCTGTGTTGTATGGCGGGTCAATGTAAACGCAATGTATTTTTCCACGATAGATTGGCAGCAGAGATTTCAGGGAAGCCAAGTTGTCCCCATGAATTACGAGATTGTCGTGGAGACTTGATCCCTCATTTAATCCCTTTTCACCCACCGGTATCAACTCGTGAAAAGGTACGGACAAGTGGTGATTTTCTACTAGGACCCTGCCCTTGAATTGAAGGTGTGGCATAAGATTTTTTAACTAATGTTTGGCAAGAACGTAACGTGTACTACGTGAATTCTATGCGCAAAATAAAATTTTTCAGAACCTGTTCCAGAAGATACACAAGAATCTGCTATCCCTTTACACCCAAGTACTCGCATCATCACAGCAGTCTTGATTCATTCCAGTTATGTGAATTCATCGGGATCTGACAAGGCTTCCTGCTCTGCATCCTCCCCATCCGATATCACGCACGTAACATCAGCAATTGAATCATTTTCCCGTAATTGAATCAGCCGAACACCTTGCGTGGCACGTCCCATAACACGGATATTGCCTACCTCCTGTCGGATCAGATTTCCATTTTGAGTAATGATCATCAGATCATCCGAGTCCTCAACTCTGCGAATGGTAATCAGCGAACCTGTTCTCTCTGTGACTTTTTGTGCGATGACCCCCTTTCCGGCGGTGACGGTTTCCCTGTAATCACTAATAGAGGATCGCTTTCCATATCCATTAGCACTGACGGTCAGGAGTGTCTTGTCCGTATCCTCCGTAACCACGACCATCCCGACAACATGCTGCCCTTCCTGCATTCTGATTCCAATCACCCCCTGTGAATTCCGCCCTACTGCCCGAATACGCTTTTCACAGCGCCGATTGGCATATCCTCCCGAAGAAGCAAGAATAACCTGGGATTCTCCGTCCGTCAGCCGGGCCTCCAGTACCGAGTCTCCTTCCCGGATTTTGATCGCTCTGATGCCTTTTTTCCAAGCCCTGCGATACTCCCATAATGCAGTTTTCTTCAGGAGTCCTTTCCGTGTCGCAATGAGCACATAGTGTGTTTTCAGAAACATTTCGCTCAGAAAATCTTCCCGGCTGACCGGCAAAATCGCACGGATACGATCATCTGCCGCAATAGAGATCAGGTTTCGAATGCTTCTCCCGCGGGCGGTACGTGTCCCAACCGGAATATTGTACACTCTCAGATAATAGCACTGACCATGGTCCGTGAAAATCAGTAAATAGTCCAGGTTGTGGGAGACAAACAGGTGCTCAAGATAGTCCTCATTTCGAAGTGCACTCCCTCGTGCACCTTTTCCACCCCGGCCCTGGGTCTGAAAATCTTCAAGCGGTGTTCTTTTAATGATTCCCTGATGGGATATCGTCACGACTACCCTGATATTGTTAACCAGATCTTCTGTCAGGATTTCATCCCCGCCTGCAGCATCAATCTCTGTGCGACGATCATCCCCATACTTGTCTGCAATTTCCTGAATTTCCTCCTCAATGATGTTCATGCGGAGTTCTTCGCTCTCCAGTATCTCGGACAGACGAGCAATTTCTTCTTTCTTTGCCTGAAAATCTTCCGCAATCTTGTCCCGTTCCAGCCCGGTCAGCCGACTTAGCCGAAGTGCCAGAATGGCATTTGCCTGGGCTTCTGTCAGCCATGAATCTCTGCCATGATCCGTGCCCCCCGGGGCAGAAACGGAAAGCCCCAGACGCTTAAGCTGATCTTCCGTCAATTTTGCCGGCCAGGCTCCCTCCATCAGACATGCACGTGCCTCGTCAATATCCACAGACTCCCGGATCATCGTAATGACTGCATCCAGATAATCCAGCGCAATGACAAGCCCTTCCAGGATATGTGCCTGTTTCTGGACTTCATCCAGCTGGTACTGCGTACGACGCGTGACCACCTCGTGCCTGTGGTCTACAAAATGGACGATTGTGTCCTTGAGCGTCAGGGTTTTGGGGCGGCCATGAACCAGGGCAACCAGATTTACCCCAAAGGACTGCTGGCATCTGGAATACTTGTATAGTTTGTTTTCAACAACCTTGGGATGTGCATCTTTCTTGAGTTCAATCACGATGCGCATCCCATCCCGGTCACTCTCGTCACGCAAGTCGCTGATTCCCGTAATCCGCTTGTCCCGAACCAGTTCGGCAATCTTCTCTACCAGAACAGCTTTGTTTACCTGGTAGGGAATTTCTGTAATAATGAGGGCTGCTCTTCCGCCACGCAACTCCTCCTCATGCATGCGGGCCCGCATCAGAACGCGCCCTCGCCCTGTATGATAGGCTGCCTGAATCCCCCTTGACCCGAATATAATCCCCCCCGTCGGAAAATCCGGCCCGGGAATATACTCCATGAGCCCGACCGTGTCAATCATTGGATTCTCAATGTACGCAATGACTGCCAGGGCGACTTCCCGAAGATTGTGTGGCGGAATCTTCGTCGCCATCCCCACAGCAATCCCATCGCCCCCATTGACCAGCAGATTGGGCAGTGCAGCCGGAAGCACGATTGGCTCCTCCAGCGATCCGTCAAAATTTTCC
This sequence comes from Rhodothermales bacterium, assembly GCA_965203305.1. Taxonomy (GTDB): domain Bacteria; phylum Bacteroidota; class Rhodothermia; order Rhodothermales; family Bin80; genus Bin80. The sequence goes on from OZ241874.1 coordinate 2,968,506, forward strand.
TGAAAATCAACCGTATTCTGCCGGATGTCCCGAAGCAGCTCCGAGGAGAGGCGCGTCAGGCGAGCTTCGGTGTACCGCATTGCTGCGGCAGAATCACCATCAACAGATCCAAAATTTCCCTGACCGTCTACCAGCGGATAACGCAGAGAGAAGGCCTGTGCCATCCGCACCATCGTATCGTAGACAGATGTATCTCCATGCGGATGGTACTTCCCTAACACTTCCCCGACAATACGAGCACTTTTTTTGTATGCGGAACCCGGAGTCAGTCCCAGTTCAACCATTCCGAAAAGCACCCGCCGATGGGCAGGTTTTAGTCCGTCTCTGACATCAGGGAGGGCCCGTCCTACAATCACCGACATTGAGTAGTCAATGTAGGATGATTCCATCTCCTCCGTTATGTTCAACGGGACTATGCGCCCCTCATCTCCTTCCATTCCAGTAATAGTGTCAGCCATTCTTCTGTTTCGTAATCTTTCTGGAGATGGCGGCAAGGGCCATCTTCAGTGTTATGAGCGTATTCTGTCTTCTCGCCGGGGGATAGACCGGGGTAAGCAGATGGAGTTGAGCATATTTTATGGCACAGTGCATATTTCCCCGTGCCACTCCATGATCTTCTTGTGCCATCCGTTTCCCGAGGATGTGGCTCGTTTATAATCTCTTCTCAGACTCCAGTGGCCCGAAAAAGCTGGACATCACCAGTTCTTCCTGTTCCACAGACATGTTCACCAAGGGCAGCCGAACTTTGGGATCTGCTTTTCCAAGCCTGCCCAGCACAGCCTTGACTGGAATCGGATTTGTGTCCAAAAAGCACGCACGCATGGCATGCAGAAGCGTGTAGTGAATAGCGGAGGCTTCCGTGATATTGCCCTCTATCCCAAAACTGACCAGTCTGCTCATCATGCCTGGAAGAATATTGCCCACAACGGAGATTACCCCGTCTGCACCAAGTGCCAAAAAGAACAAGGTCCACTCATCATCTCCTGAATACACCGCGAATCCTTCGGGGCGCTGCTGAATCAAATCAGCGACTTTTGCCAAATCTCCCGATGCCTCCTTTACACCAACAACGGCAGGAATTTCATGTGCAAGTTCAAGAATGGTGCTGGCATTTGCATCAAAACCTGTTCGACTTGGGACATTGTAGAGAATGATCGGGCATGAAGTAGCTTCTGCTATTGCCTCTACATGTGCCTTAAACCCCCGTTGTGGAGGCTTATTATAGTAGGGGCCTACAACAAGCAATCCGTCTGCTCCAAGCTGTGCTGCCTCAACGGAAAAGGCAATGCTTTCGCGAGTAGAATTATTCCCCGTTCCGATGATCAGGGGAACGCGACCGTCAACATGCTCTATGGAAAGAGCCACAAGTCTGCTCCTCTCCCTGGGGGTTACGGTTGCATTCTCGCCAGTCGTTCCCAGTACAACCAGGGCAGATGATCCTGCCGTAATCTGATGATCAATCAGAGCACAGAATGAAGCTTCATCAAGATCTCCCTGCCTGGAAAAAGGAGTAACCAATGCTGTTGCCGAACCTCTGAAAATCATGATTCTTCCTCCATTGTTCGTGGTTGCAATTTAGAATGACCTGCCAGCCACTCCGACAGCATGTCTTTCATGGTAAAGCATCCCGTTCGCCCCTGTATCCACTCCGCTGCCCGCACCGCACCAAGAGCAAAGCCCGCTCTGCTTCCTGCAGTATGTTCCAGAACAATGTGATCGGCAGGACCATCAATCACAATCTGATGCTTTCCAAATACATGTCCAAGCCGGGTAGCTACAACGGATAGCTGATTCGGGTCGCGATCAGATGCAGACAACTCACTCCATGTGTGCTTTCTTTGCATGTTTTCGACAAGGACATTTGCCAGGCTGATTGCCGTACCACTAGGAGAGTCCAGCTTCGCCAGATGATGGAACTCATGCACAGATACATCAAATTCTGGCAACTTGTCCAGAAGAGGGACAAGCCCATGTAACGCCTCAAGGAGAAGCTGTATCCCCATTGAATAGTTAGAGCTGTAGAAGATGGTTGCCTTGTGGTGCCTGACAAGACCATGCACATCTGACAGCCTGTCATACCACCCCGTGGTTCCAATCACAGCAGGAATGCCCGCCTCACAGTACCGGGCAATGTTGGGAATAGCGGCTTGAGGCTGTGTAAAGTCAATCGCCACATCGGGGGCACATTCCAGTGCGGAGGCAGTCACCGGATCTGCCTCATGAAACCGCTGAATAATCCTGTGCCCCCGTGAAAGTGCATACTTCTCCACGGCCTTTCCCATGCGGCCAGTTCCGGCTAGTGCGATTCGTAAAGCAGCGGACATGAAATTTCTTCTTGCGATCAGAAATTCTGGGATTAGGGCATCAGCTCTGCGGAATGAATCAGATCAATCAAAAGCCCTCCAGAGGTAACCTTGAGTCCTGCCCCCGGGCCTTGTAAAACCAGCGGCTCATCCCTGTAGCGGTCCGTTGTAAATACAATGACATTCCCTCGTCCAGAAGCCGTGGCAAACGGGGAGTCACTCGGAACTGCCTGCACACTGACATCCAGCCTGTCTCCTTCCAGTCTGGCAATATAGCGCAGGCGTTGCCCCTGTTTTGTTGCCTGGTCTACCTTTTCTTTCCACTCATGATTGACTGCTGTGAGTTTCCTGAACAGATCCTGCGGGCTGTCTGCCTGCAGCTCCGGTGGCAAAAGAGAGTCAACTTTGATGTCACTGCGCTCAACCGCCAACCCAATCTCCCGGGCCAGAATCAGGAGCTTGCGAGCGACATCTTCTCCACTCAAGTCATCGGCTGGATCAGGTTCTGTCCACCCCTCCGCATGGGCTCGCTCTACAATGGAGGAGAATGTCTCCCCCGCATCCAGACAGTTAAATACATAGGCAAGCGTACCGGAAAAAATTCCTTCAATCTTGTGAACCCGGTCTCCAGATCTTACCAGATCCTTGATGGTGGAGATTACAGGAATGGCAGCACCTACCGTAGTTTCGTATCGGAAGGTAACGCCGCGCCGCTTTGCTGCTTTCTGGAGTCGACGATAGAATGGCAGGTCCAGTGTATTGGCGAGTTTGTTCGCAGTCACCACCCCGAGCCCCAGCTCAAGAAAATCGGGATAGCATGCCGCCACCTCTTCACTGGCGGTTGCATCGACAACAATAATTCGCTCGAGTCGGCTGGCACCAAGCTGCTCTACAAGCCAGTTCAGATTGGCTGGACGACCATGAACCAAGTCCGAAACCGCAGTAGCAAACTCAAGCCCGTCAGGGTTCCAGAGCATGGTCCGCGAATTGGCAATCCCGACCAGTTTGATATTCAGCTTCACCCGTTCCAGCAGGTCATGGTACTGATCTGCCAGCAATTTCAGCAGATGAGCACCCACACGGCCGGGCCCCAGAAGGCATATGTGCGCACGCAGTCGCCCCAGCGGAAATGCCTCATGCAAGGCACGCACAGCACGGCGCACTTCATCATCCCGGACAACCGCAGAAATATTCGTTTCCGCAGCTCCCTGGGCGATGGACAGTACATTTACCCGACTGCGCCCCAATGTTGCAAACATGCGCCCGGCCAGACCCGGGTGATGCCGCATGCGATCTCCGACCGCAGATACGATTGCACACCTTGGAATTGAATAGATGCTGTTGACATTGCCGTTTGCCAGTTCGCCCGCAAATGCGGTGCGCAGTATTTTCACCGCAGATTCTGCATCCACTTCGCGAACAACCAGACAGATGCTGTGCTCGCTGGATGCCTGTGCAATCATAAGCACATTGATCTTTTGATCTGCCAGGGACCCAAATACACGGGCGGAAATTCCCGGAATCCCCAGCATGCCACCTCCCTCCAGCATGATTACAGAAACTTCCCGTATCGTAGAAATGGCTTTGACCTTGAGTTCCACGGAATGAGATTCATTGGAAATCAGGGTACCCGGTGTCTGGGGGTTCCGTGAATTTTTGATGAGCAGCGGGATGCCCAGCATCTGCACTGGCCGCATTGTCCTGGGATGCAGGACGCGGGCACCAAAATAAGCCATCTCGGCGGCTTCTGCATAACTCAGTCTGGCCAATGGGAATGCCTCCGGCACATCTTGTGGATCCGCAGACAAGACTCCATCTACATCTGTCCAGATCACAATCTGTTGCGCTCGCAGTGCAGAGCCGAGAATGGTTGCTGTATAGTCACTCCCCGAGCGGCCGAGTGTCGTTGTAGATCCATCTGGTGCAGATGCAATATGTCCGGTCACAACCGCGATCTGATCGCATGGAATATCCTGAAATCGGAGCTGAATTCTGTGCATGGAGGTGTCAAAGTCTACCTGTGCCTCTCCATAATTGTCATCTGTTCGAATGATCTCCCGCGTATCCACGGGAACAGATGACGCACCAGATGCCCGGAATGCAGCCGAGATCATCGGAGCAGATGCCAGTTCACCGATCCCCAGAACCGCATCCCTAGTGCGCAGAGTGCACTCCCCGATCAGAGCAATTCCCTGCAAGAGATTTTCCAGTTCTGTCCAGAGCCCTTCCAGCGTACGACTCAGTGCAGGCTTATCCCTGTCCCGTACCAGCTCTTCCAGTACCTGCTCATGACGATCCGCCAACTCTTTGACCGTGCTCTGTACCAGCTCCTTTTCTCCGAGAGCTGCCTCTATCAACTCAAGCAACCTGTCGGTCACTCCTCCCATTGCCGAAACCACCACAACGGGCTGAACCGTACCGGGAATGTTCTGAACAAGCCGTATCGCTCGCTGAATGCTTTCCGCGGTACCTACCGAAGTCCCCCCAAACTTGACAACCCGGACGGGGATGTTTGGGGGCTGTGCCGTCTGCTGCACCGCCGGAAATTTCTGCTCACCGTCGGACATACGTCATTTTTTTTTTATGATCTGCCTGAAATGCTCTGATCCTGAATCTTGGGGGACCGTCTGGAACTACATGCGAAAAATCTTGTGTAACAGCTTCCCTCGGGGCCATAGCTCAGTTGGTAGAGCGCTTGAATGGCATTCAAGAGGTCAGGGGTTCGACTCCCCTTGGCTCCACCTCTGCTCTCAGCATCACTGCCGTTGTATGTTTTGCAGCTGGACAAGGATCAGCGATGTTACTGCATCTCTGTGATGCTTCCTGGAAAATACTCGAATGTGTGATTCTGTCAGGTGTCACTGCGCACCGTGAAGTATGACGAAGCAGAGCCATAACCAGAAGCCAATTTTCCGTCTTGAACACTGGGTAGTGAAACGCTTTTCATGTATTCCTGTGATCATCCCGCAGATGTTGCTTGCTCAGAGAACACCGGTTGGCATATGAACGCTCGGGTACGGAACAAGTGCCATGAGTATGATTCCATCCCTTGCAGGAATACAGCAGATATCTGCCCGGATTATTGCGGAACGAGAAACTCTCGCCATTCCCCGTTCCTGTCATCTCTCCGCCTTGATATACCAGAACATGACCGTTCCCAAAAAAGTGCCTAACATCCAGTTTTATGGATTCTGCTCCTCTCTGACCTCTGCTGGAAGCTGCCTGTACAAATGATCTGCTTCCTGAGACATATTCTGATCGTGTTTATCCTGTGGGGTGTCCTTGGCTGTGACAGTGCAGAAATGAAGGACGAGCCAATCGTCACCAAAGATTTGATCACAAGTGAAACCCTGACCCTGAATCCGACCGGTTATGTCCCGCTTGCAGCAGAACTCAAGCTGGAAACCCGAGAACCAGTCCAGGTAGAACTCGAAATTGCGGGTCTCGACAGCGATTCAGAGCCGCTCATCCACCGATTCAAACGTACCGATACCTCCTTTACACTTCCTGTACTCGGACTTTACGCGGCACATCGCAATATTTTACGAATCCGGTTCTATGGGAAAGGCCATCAACTGCTAGGAGAGGAGACCCGCCATATTGATACTCCTCCACTTCTGCCCGAGCTTCCAGAGATCACCGTTCATGTAAATCGTGATCGTAAAAGACCGGGAATGAATCTGGTGAGCTACTATGGACATACCAACAGTGAATTGCCACAAATCCCGTTTATGTTTGATCAGTACGGTCATATTCGATGGTATGCGAACATGGCCACACATCCGGTTCTTCGAAACCTGTTCTATGATGTAGGAGTGGAGCGACTGCAAAACGGCAATCTCTATTTCGGTGACGGGAGTAGCAGCCAGCTGGTTGAAATGGACATGTTGGGCAATGTAATCAATGAATGGCCCATCCCTGGATACTGGTTTCATCATCATGTGCTGGAGCTTCCGAATGGGAACCTGCTGGCAACTGTGTCAAAGCGCGGGATTTTCACTACGGAAGATCATGTTCTGGAGATTGACCGCAAAAGCGGAGTAATTGCCCAGGTGTGGGATCTCCGGGAATCGCTGGATCGGAGGCGGCGGGTATGGAGCAGCAATCCCGCAGACTGGTTTCATGGGAACGGACTGGCCTATGACGAGGCGAACGATGCCATCATCGTCTCCGGGCGTGTCCAGGGCACCGTAAAATTGACTCGTAACAATGAAGTAATCTGGATCCTTGCACCGCACAGAGGCTGGGACCAGGCTGGTGACGGTACGGATCTGAGCACCAAGCTTTTACAGCCCCTGGATGCAAGCGGTACTCCAATTACGGATCCGGATGTTCTCGCTGGGTTCACAGATCATTCTGAATTCTCGTGGGCGTGGTATCAGCATGCACCAGAACTGACTCCGCACGGAACCCTGTTCCTGTTCGACAATGGAGATAACCGGCACTACGAGGGGCGGCCCATATTCAGCCGGGCGGTCGAATATCGAATTGACGACGAAGCTCTGACGATTCAGCAGGTCTGGGAATACGGCCGGGAGCGGGGGGTTGCAACATACTCAGGTATCGTTTCAGATGTAGATTACCACGAAACCGAAAATACGGTCGTCTTCATGCCCGGATTCAATTTTGAAGATGGTCCCAATGGGAAAACCATTGAAGTGGACTACGCAACAAGACAGGTGGTCTACGAGGCAGAGGTACGTAAAGCAGCTCCTGCGCAGGAAATCACGTTTCACCGGATTGAACGTCTGCCAATCTACCCATCCAATTACAAGTAATCCCCCAAAGCGACCGCGATGAAATTTCCCCGTCTTGCCAGACTTTCGGCGACATTCCTGTTCCTTGTCTCTTCTCCCCTGTCTGCACCAGCGCAGAATCAGGACATTGGACTTGTACGTAACAATCCGGGGGCATTTGAGGGATATACCCTGATTGCTCCCATGCTCCACCCCAAGGTCTATCTGATCAACCTAGAGGGACATATCGTGCAGGAATGGAAGACCAGTGCTGCATTCGGAAGTACCAACCGATTATTGCCGGATGGTGCCTTGCTCCGAGTTTCTGGAGCACCCGCAGGATGGACAGATGTGCAGGGAATGTCCGGGCGCGTCGAAATTATAGAGTGGGACGGAACGCTGCGATGGCAGTATGATTTTGTTACAGATGAGTACATGCTTCATCATGATGTCGTTCCCCTGCCGAATGGGAACCTGCTGGGACTCGTCTGGGACCGGCGGGATATGGATGAAATCACGGCCGCAGGGTATGATCCGGGAAATCTGACAGATGGCCATACCGAGATTTTCAGTGAGCGCGTGGTAGAGTTTACGCCTGTATTGCCGAATACCATAGAAGTGGTGTGGCAGTGGGATTCCTGGGACCATCTTGTTCAGGACCATGATCCGCTACTGTCGGATACGTACGAAGACCAGATTTCGGATTATCCGGAACGGATTGATGTGAACACATCCACGGGGGGAGACTGGCTTCATTTCAACGCACTGGATTACAACGAGGAGCTGGATATCATTGCAATCAGCGCCTCGTATGTGAATGAAATCTGGGTCATTGACCATAGTACCTCCACCGAAGAAGCCCAAGGAAATAACGGCGGAAATTTTGGGTTGGGTGGTCGGCTGTTATACCGCTGGGGGAACCCCCGAATGTATGATGCCGGGACAGAGAGTGATCAGACCTTGCACTTTCTTCACTCTGTCACATGGGTTCCCGACGGGCTGCCTGGAGAAGGAAACCTGCTTGTGTTTGAGAATGGTGTGGGGCAGCCCGAAGGGGAGTATTCTACGGTGCACGAGATGCAACTGCCGTACATGGAAGAGGTCTATGGAGATGCGATCTGGTTTGCACAGGATATAGACGGATCCTTTCAGGACCCGGAATCTGTCTGGACTTTCTCCGCTCCCGGGAAATTTTACAGTGACTTTGTTTCAGGGCAGCAACGGCTTCCGAATGGAAACACACTGGTTGCCGAGGGGATGACCGGACGCATCTTTGAGCTCGCATCCAGCTCCGATCAGCTGGTCTGGGAATATGTCAACCCTGTCATTCAAGCTGGACCTTTATCGCGGGGAGATCCGATCCCTCCGTTCGGCCCGCCCGGCTCGGTTCGACTTCAGAATACGATCTTCCGTGCCTTGCGCTACGGGCCTGACTTTGCGGGACTTTCCGACAAGGATCTTACCCCAATTGGTCCAATTGAGCTCAATGTCATCGCCAGCAATCCTGATCCATCTTTCCAGATCGCCCTGATCTACCCGAACCCCTTCCAGAGGCATGCAACCGTATCCATTCAGATTGATACGCCTCAGGATGTGGAACTGGCTTTGTTCAACATACTTGGGCAAAGGGTAGCCACGATGGCCGATGGATTTCATGCTCCGGGGAGCTGGGACTATGTTCTTGATGCTGCCCATCTGCCACCGGGACTTTATGTATGCAGACTGGCCTCAGATGATGGCTTCTCCGTCACACGCTCCGTGATCCTGCAATAGCCCCTCCTTCCTTCTCCCCTGAACTTCTGTCTCTGAAACTACCTCTCCACGAGACACCCTTTCACATGGTCTCCAGTAACGAACACAAAGAAGGGGACATCTCCTTTCGGAAATGCCCCCGTCGTATGGATGGTACCATAACCGTCCTTACACTTACAACTGTGCAGAGACGGTGATAAACTGAATGTTACTGAAGTAATCCGTTGGAACCATGGAGTAGTCCAGAGAAAGTTCCGTGCCGGCGAAGTCCAGTTTCAATCCTCCCCCAAATGAGTACCCCTTATAAAAGGTTACGTTATTCTCCTGACTATACTCGTACCCTCCCCGTATGTAGAGCAGATTTCCGTAGCCGAGCTCTATGGCTCCGCTGAACTCGTCATCCTCAAAGCTGTTGGAGCGAAAGTTGCCAAGCAGGGTGACGGAGGCACTTGACGTTACATTGCGCTGGTAAGCAAATCCAAAATTCAGAAGTGTCGGATACTGCACTCCTTCGGATTCCAGCTGAACCGTATTGACACTGGCATCATCCTGCTGGTCTGGCAGCCGCACTCGGCGCCCCAGACCTGTACCAGCATACTGGAGCTCATTTCCGATATTTTTCAGAGCAACCCCCAGACGAAGACCTGTCTCCCCAACCACATACGTCATACCGGCATCAAAGACAATGCCGGTGGCATTCAAATCATCAATGGCGTGATTGAGTACTTTGATCGTCGCCCCGGCGGCAATGCGATCCGTAAGCGTTCGTGCAAAGGAAAGTCCTACATTAATGAATGACACACGGAACGTAGCATCGTCGGACTTTTCAGGATTCACCTCCGTCTGCCGATACAATGTCCCCATATCCCATGCTGCAATCGTCAGAGCCAAGTTATTGTCTCCAAAGCGTTGCCCCAGCCCGAAGTAGTTGACTCCGATATCGGCAACATACTGAAGTCGACTGAACAGCGCAGAGGTACTCCGATTGTTGGTCAATCCGGCCGGGTTGGCATACAAGGCTTCCAGTCCGTTCATATCTGCAAGTACACTTGTTGTAGCTCCTCCAAGTGCACTATAGCGTGCAGTCAAAGGAACCAGCAACTCTGCAGCTCCATTGGTACCTGCCCGGTTTGTGTTTGGCTTGTCAATCCCGCCACCCAGATCGCCGGCACCCTGCTGGGCAAATGTACTGCCCGGAATCACAAGGAGAAGACCCAGCACGGCCAAGAGTCCGGCACTCATCAGTTGAAGAAAATGTTTGCAAGTTTTCATGTCTCTGGTATTTTACTATCCTGTGGATATGGGGAGCAGTGGCAGGCAGGCAAATCATCTTTGCCTGCCTGCGGAATCTATCCCCCTAGTACACGTTCAGCTGGACGCGTTTTTTCACTACGGCAAATTTGATCGTATGAGATCCTACATCTGGCACTTCAACGTTAATCAGGTACAGACCACTCGCTATGGGCAGATTCTGATCTGTCGTTAAATTCCAGGAAATCGTAGCAACCCCTGGTGACTGCTTGTTGATCGTCTTGACGAGGGTACCATTCAACGTAAACACGCGAATGGTAGCTACATCGGGCAGATTCGTGAAGCGCACCTCGTCTGTCAGCTGGCTTACCTCGTACGAGGATGCCCCCTTGTAAGGGTTCGGAACAATCCCAATATCTTCCAGACGCTCTTTCTTGGCAGCATCACTGTACTCACCTGGTGCATACCCCTCCGTGGAGAAACTGAAGACAGCTCCGGGCTGGTTCGGCTTGCTGGTCACAATCCGGAACACGGTCCCGATCTCGGGAAGATCAGGATCATAGGGAGGTGCCTCGCCAATATTCCATCCGACGAGAACGATCCGTGCCAAAACTTCAGATGCGGTCCCCTCGCCTGAGAAAAAGAGATCCCGGCCACGCTGTCCAGGGGTGGTGTCGCTTGGTCTGTATACGTATACCCAGTCTGTATACGGATCATTGGCCGCGCCAGAAGCAGGATGGTCTGCCCCGATATCAAATACACCATCAACGGTTCCACCTCCACACAGGGCTGTATCGCAAATGACGGCAACCAAGCGCACATCATCGCTGGTGTCATCGGGAGTGGAAATGCCAGTATCCCAAGTTTCGAATGGAACCTCTATGAAGTCTGCATCATCTCCCCGAAATCTACGATACCCTATACAGTCCTCCAGAGAAATATTCCCGTCAATCTGGTCAACGCAACGCTGCGTAAAGCGTATCTCATAGTCCCTGATTCCTATTCGGGGGAAATTATCACCGTCACGGGTAGTTCTGGCTATAAAAGATGAGTACGGCTGGGTCGCACCTCCTCCATGGATCATCCAGATGGCCCTGTTGGTCTGCTGAACTGCACGATCCAGTCCAACTCCTCTCGCATTCGGGAAAGAGTCGTTGTTCCATGTGATCGCTGCATAGGCCGGGGGATCCACAGCCCCCTGTGCGTTGGCCGTCACCTGAAAATCCTTGAACCCGACATCGGGACCGCGAACGGTAAACAGCAACCCGTCAAGCACCATGACATTGTTGCGTTGCGGAGCAGCATAGTCAATGGAGGAACCGTCAAAGATGGTGGTCCCGTCTCGCTTGATATCGTAGGTAATGACCGTTTCGTCTTCTTGAGATTCCGCAAATTTTTGCTGTGAAACAAACTTGCTGAGGGCATCAACCTCTTCTTCTTCCCGGATCGCACTCACATTTGCTCTCTTTCCTGAAGGAATCGTTCTCTCATAGAACTCAACCGTATAAGTCGCCTCCTTAATTGCACCAGGATTCACCACATCAGCATGTACGAACCCGTCTCCAATCCCTTTCAAGTCAGCTACAAAATCAGATGTTCCTCCTCTGGTTGCAAACGCAGCTATAGCAGCCTCTGGAATCTCCCTCGTAGACTTGGTTGGCGTGACCTCCACGCGCGTGATGGGACCTCGAGTAATCTTGCGACCCGGGTTATCATAGTTTTGCGCGTATGCCTGAACTCCATAATAATACGTCGTGTAATTCGTTAACCCGGATGCAACATGATAATTTTGAACCCCCCGATCAGTACCATTGGCAACAATCACCTGCGGCTCCTGAATTAGCCCGTCTACAATGAGCTGTCCCCCGTCAATCACGCGTGTGACACCATTTATAACATCGTAGACCGCCACAGTCGTCCCTACCTGGTCAAGGGCATTGTCATACTGAATTACCTCGTATCCCTCAAATTCTACAGTATTATTGTCTTCCGGAGCGAATGGATCCTCTACCTCGTAGGATTCAAGAAAGTTGTTTGACTGCGGGGAGTTCGTCCATTCCAGGATTGCACCTCCATCGCCCGGAGTCACGGTAACCCTTGGAGCAGCAGGTGGAGAAGGCAGGGAGAAATCAATATCGTAGGCAGCCTGTGCAAGAGTACTTGCACCTTTCAATTTTTGAACCGAGTCGAAATTATCAGCCCCCTGCGCCCAAATCAATCCGTAGACAATCTGCTGAAAATCCCCCGGATTAATGGTAAAGGGCCCAGTTCCCATCACAAAACGCCGGTCAGCAGCCTCAATATTCGTTCCTGCATCGTCCGCATTACACTCCGACCAGTAAGCACAGTTATCATCGGAGGCACCGGGGTCACCTGGAAACATGTACGCAGTACAATCCTCCGAAAAATCCCGGCCATTCCCCCCCTCCGTAATACATTTGCCATCTTTCCACCGCCCGCGCATATAGTTGTAGTGGTCCAGGGCAGTAGAAGGATCCTCCGTAACACCACCACCATTATTGTAGTAGGTGAACGAGGTCATTTTCAGATTGACAAAATCAGAAACCCACTTCCCATCCACCTTTGCAGAATCCCCGGGGGACGGGACGATTGGACCCTGAAAGAAATCATATCCGGCAGCAGGAGCAGGAGACCCGTATCCGTCCGATCCCTCATCCTCATTATCGGAATTCCATACAAACCCCACACCAAGCGTTGTATCGGAACCAACCCAGTCATCCTGGTAATTTCCAAGATCAGGATCAGAGAAAACTGCCATGTGAACGTCGGTAAACGGCTGGTTTCCCTTGTAATAGACATTATATCTGTAAAAGGTGGTGTTCCCGATGTCCCCGGCAGTTCGGAATGCAAATGCGGTAACATGCACCTCAACCCCGATGGGTGGAGAGGCAGCCCCCTCATGCTCATTGCCGCGGTCATTCATGACCCACCAGATAGACTGATCTCCCAATATGGCAGGCCGTTCTCCACCCGCCAGATCAATCTTGCGATTGACCCGCTGTGCAAGAGGCTGGTTCAAAACAGAAACTGTCTCGCCCGTCTCATCTACTTCTCCATCCCCGTCGTCATCAATCCCGTTTGAGGGAGCAGCATAGGTTGGAGCCCCCAGCCCCGTCGGCCAATCGCGAAGGTCTGGGGTAGTCACACCGGTTGCTTCAAAGTCCTGAATGTCATCAACACTGACCTTGTACAGTCGGTCAAACGCGGAACAGTCAGCCGGAGGAGCTCCACTTTCATCCAGTGGACCAGCCCAGAACTGATAATTGTTGTACCGAGCCGCAGCCACCCGTAACTGCCCTCCTACATTCCCGCCAATCCATATGCCACCTGTGAAGATAGCCTGGGCCCCACCACCTTTGGGAACATTGTATACATGAGGACTTCCTCGCCAGAACAAGTTCCCGTTGTTCAGGATTCTGGCTCTGACATTGTTTATGTCCAGGTAGGCCTCGCCAAGTGCAGGCCGGCATGTTCCGACCTGGGCTTGCGCTTCAAAGACTGTGCTGATTCCAATTGAAATCAGAAGAGTCAGCGCGAGTAAATAATTACGTATGCTCATTTTGTCGTCTTATTGAATAAAGATAGCAACTTGGCCCGGTAACAGGGCATTGATCTTCCTCGTTTCGATTCAGAAATCAAAGCGAACTCCCAATCGGGTAAGCCGTGGCAACCCAAAATTCCCCAAGCTACGATTTCTGAACCTGTAGAGTGTTTCTGCTGCAGGCTGCGCAGACTCCAGAAACTGAGTTCCACCAGCGGTTGACAGAAATCCGTCGTCATCCGGCAAACCGGAATACCTGTATACACCCTGAACATTGACCGTATTCAGAACATTCTGCATCCACAGAAAAGCAGTCACTGTCCCCTTGGCACCAACTTGGAAACGCCGCTGAATCCGGAGATCAAGTCGATTTGTCCAGGGCAGGCGATCCTCGTTGATACCGCCTCTTGGAACAGGGGCACGAGCGGCATTCACTGGTAGAGGATCCCGTGCTCCCGTATAGGGGAATCCACTTCCTGCCGTAAAGAGCACATTAAACCCAAAGTTCTGCAACAGTTTTGTCCCTACTAATGTGGGGCCCTCTCCCTCGCCCAAACTGTAATCAAGCGTTACGTTCACCTTGTGTCGCTGATCAAAACTGAGCGGGCTGATGAAATTCGGAGGCGTTTCATCAATCCAGACGATAACACTTGTGGTCGTGGAGCCAGATCCGGTCCCCTGCGCGAAGGAAAGGGTATAGTTCGCTCGCATGGCCACATTTCGGGTTCTGCGGAGATCGTAGTCAAACTCAAGTCCCTTAACGGTACCAAAATCAACATTTTCGTAGCGCGAGTAAGAGGATGGACTTGCCCCTCGGATATCCCGAAGCTGAATCAGATTTTCGATCTGGTGGAAGAAACCACTGAGTGTGAGTGCCTGGCGTGCTCCCAGTCTCTGACGAAAGCCCAACTCATACTTGGTCGTATTCTCTGGAAGCAGGGAATTGCTGTTCCGGCAGGTAGTGGCAGATATACAACTTATCAAAGCGGCACCCACCTCCGATGGGCGCTTGGACACAACCCCGTAGCTGGCAAAAAACAGGGCACGATCCGTGATGGGGAAACTGATACCAATTCTGGGCATGACAGTCACTTGAGGCTTGTAATCTTCAAACATATCCTCCGTAGGAACTGCACCTTTACGCTTTACGAGACCATTCAGCAGAATATCGCCTGCCCCTGCAGGATTGCCATTTGTATCATAGAAAAATCCACTCAGATCCCGATATCCAACCACATCGTTCCCACTGAAGTACACCGCGTAATCTCCACCAATTCCTCTGGGCAAACCGATCCCAAGATCACGGGCACGTTCAATCGGACGACGGGCGTACTTGTCCTTGAACACTGGACGGTTATTATCCCAGACATCTACGCGAAGCCCCACATTCAGAACAATATCCCGAAATTCAATCTTGTTTTGAACAAAAGCTCCATAATAGATAGGCTTGTGGGGGGCTTCAAAATAATGCTCCTCGGGCTTGTTCTTGTCATTGTCCTGATACCCTGAAAAGTTTTCGGAATCGTGCTGCTTGTCTCCCAGCAGGTTATACCCTACGCCACCCATAACTTCACCGAGAAGGTGAAGAGGAACATCAGCAAATGATGTATAGCCGGCTGAATTTACGCTGGTATCCCCTGCATCAATATTTTCTGGATCTCCATCTGCAAAAATTCTGGCAGCCTTCTCCGCATCAAACCACCACCAGCGCCGAACGCTGGTCTCATACTCTGCGCCAAATTCCAGTTGATTCAGGCCAAGTTGCGTGGTGGCCGATGCAGCAATCCTGTATGTATGACCATGTCTTTTTCTGTACACATTCCGTCCCCCTCCTACCACACCAACGAGACCGGATGTCGTCTCAGATGATATCCGAAGTCCATCTTCGTATCTCCGGGTGAATGTCGGCACCTGCACGGTGACTGTATCTGTTCCGCTTATCCTTTTTTCTTCCGTATACCTCAGATTTTTGTATCCGGCAATCGTTGCATGAACAGGATGATCAATGTCTGCATAGGACCAGAGTGCACTGAGATTGCCTGTTGATGGACGGGGAAAACGAGGATCATATGTCTCGTCAAAGTACCCCCTCCAGCTTGCCTGGATTTCATAAAAAGTTGAACTTGACAGGTACTGCGTCCAGTTGGCGAAAGCAGAATACCGGTGATCATCATAGGCTCCTACTGATTGCGGAGAAAAAATTTCTCTGAATGTGACAACATTGCTGTATCCCAAGGATGCAAAAGCGTTAGAAGTAAACGAGTTCCATGCCCTGTCACCTGTGAAATTTCGGTATGTACCACCAATCCGAATCCGCGCATTTGAGAAAAGATTCCATGTCAGATTTCCATTGTAATTCTGGTTAAAGTTGGACCGCATACGCTTTTTGTAACTCTCTCCAAAATCGGAATCCGTCAACTGCTCCGCACGCGAAACAGGATTCAGATCAACTTTGCTCCCGTCAGCAACCGGAATCAATGTACCATCACTGAAGGACAGCCCTCCTCCGCTCAGATCGGGAGTTCCATCATCATTAACCGTGAGCTTTGCTCCATTTGCAAGTCCGATAGGCAGGCTCACAACCGACTCGTTTCCATCAGAATCTGTGACCCTGAACCCCAGTGGAGCAGCCCACAAGTCTTCCAGTTGCGCGTCTGATAGCTGAGATGTCAAAGTATTTCTTGGATCCCGGTCTGCATTCAGATCAACTTCCGCAGCCACAAAGAAACTGAGCTTGTCGCCTATAACAGGGCCCCCAAGAGTTGCAGAGACCAGGTTGTAGCCGAATTTGTCCAACTGGGTAGACGACAGAGCTTCAATAGAGCCGAAGAAATTTTGAGAACCTGACTTGGTGGTAATGTTAATGATTCCGCTCATTGCATCCCCATACCGGGCATTAATGCTTCCGATCAGCATTTCCTGCTGCTGGATCGCCCCTTGAGGAACTCCATAGCCGCTCTTAACGCCATCAACATAATAGGTCACTTCGCCGCCACGCCCTCCCCGAATGTTCAAGGTACTGGATCCTTCCTTGCTCACAACACCTGCCTGAATCTTGGCTACCTCCGCGGTGCCTCGAACCGGCAGAGAGACGATTTGCTCTGCATCCACAATCTTTGGAACACCCACCGCATCTTTCTGAATCAGGGGACGCTCGTATTCAATGACCAGCTCTTCAAGTTCAACACCGGGCTGAAGCTCGAAATTCAGCTCCCGCGTATATCCGGCATTGACCTCAACTCCCAGTGCTGTCTGGGTTTGAAAGCCTACAAACTGCGCCTGAATTGTGTAGGTGCCAACCGGGACACCAATAATGAAATAATTACCATCAACATCCGTAGCCGAGCCAATAGTGGTTCCGACAACAATCACGGATGCCCCGGCAGCGTCTCTCCGGTAGACGCGTCAGTGACCTGCCCGGCAATCTTGCCTGTAGTCTGAGCATGTACCACAACAGGCAGAACCAGGAAGGTTATTAGCGAAAGTAAACTCCATTTACGTAACATGATAGGACCTCTGCTGTTAGATTCTTTTAAGGTTTATGCACCACGCCTGGTGCAATGGCGCAACGATCAGCTTCTGCACAGTGAGCGGACAGAACAATGCGTATCCGCCTTGAAAAATCCAGCTAAGAAAAAACTGATATCTACTAACACAATTACTCGTCTTGAAATGCGGAAGCCGGGAAAACATGCCAACAATCCGAGTTTCTGCCAGAAGAATGATCGCCAGACTTGACCAGCAAAAACAGGGAAACTCGCTACTCAAGGCTCAAGATAACCCATGCATAATACTCACAGGAATGGCTTGAACCACGGTCAAGCTGTCATACTTGGGCAAAAAGATAAGGAGAGTTGTAGCTATCGTCTAATAGGCTTCCAGTCTTGTTGAATGATGAAATATACGAAAAATAATCAAACTAAACTTGATCTTGCATTTGCGGCACATAAAAAATCATCCTTCCATCCGTGATTCTGTATAAACTTGGCAGACAGAAGAGTTAGTTCTCAAGCCGCATGAATCCATTGCTTTTTCCATGCTTACCGCAGATGCACAAATATACAATTTTTTGATTAATTGACCGCGCATAGACCTCAGGAATTGACGAAAATCACACACATTTTTTCGCAGGTTCTACTCTCCAGAGATTTCCCTGTAAACATGCGGGGGATCGCTGGCTTGCGACGGATTCAACCCGCCATAAAACACGGTGATCCCCTCTGTGGTTTCATTTGAAGCTCTTGCAAAAATATATTCATGCCTGTGATCTGATGTGCCGTAAGCATTCCCAGAGCAATGTTTCTTCGTTATCCGTGATTTTTACAAGAGGCTCACTCAGATGTCCAAACAGGCCCCAATTCGGCCGAGAAGCTCCTTTCGCCCCCTTCGGTCAGACGCAGAAGTAACAATGACCGGCAATTCTGTTCCGCAACCTTCCAGTGCCTGCTTTGCAGCCTGAATGCTGTGAACAATTTTATTTCCAGACAGCTTATCTGCCTTTGTGAGAATTAAAAACCTCCTGGCCTCCGTCTCTCGAAGAAGCAGCATGACTTCCTGATCCAGACTTGTGGGAGCGTGCCGGCTGTCTACAAGGTGAAGCACCGCACTCAGGGCAGTTCTCCATACAAGGTAAGCTGTAATCTGTTCTCTCCATCGAGCCCTGGCCTTCTTGCTGATTTTTGCGTACCCATACCCGGGAATATCCACAAAGTATATTCGCTGATTTACCAGGTAGAAATTAAAGGTCTGTGTTTTCCCGGGAGTAGTACTGGTTCGCGCTATGGATTTTCTCCGGCACAGCATATTCAGGAGGGAACTCTTCCCTACATTGGAGCGTCCGATAAAGGCTATCTCAGGCAGTCCTTCATTCGGCATCTGATCCATGCTTTCCACACTCTTCACAAATGTAACCTGCTGAATCTCCATGGATTCGCCTGTTCAGAGTCCTGCACTCCGAACCGTTTTTCCAATATGTGCCGGATCTCGAACAATGTGGGCACCCGCGTCAGCCAGTGCTGCAAACTTGTCCTCTGCAGTGCCCTTCCCGCCTGCAATGATTGCCCCCGCATGTCCCATACGGCGCCCGGGAGGAGCAGTTGCTCCAGCAATGAATGCCGTAACCGGCTTGCTCATATGCTCTTTGATGTATGCCGCAGCATCTTCTTCATCCGTCCCTCCAATCTCTCCAATCAGAACAATTGAAGCCGTATCAGGATCTTTTTCAAACAACTCCAGCGCATCTGTGAAGCGGGTACCGATGACGGGATCTCCTCCGATTCCGATTGCTGTGCTTTGTCCCAGCCCCTCACGCGTAAGTTGATCAACGGCTTCGTAGGTCAGGGTCCCTGATCTGGAAATTACCCCTACAGGGCCTTCGGCAAAAATCATTGCAGGCATAATACCAACCTTGGCCTGTCCGGGTGTCAAAAGACCTGGACAATTCGGTCCCACAAGGCGAGATCCTGAAGATTTTACGTAATGGAATGCTTCCACCATATCCCTGATCGGGATTCCCTCGGTAATACATACGATCAGACGCAAACCTGCATCCGCAGCCTCCATGATGGCATCCTTCGCAAATGCAGGAGGGACAAATATGACAGAAGTATTGGCACCTTCTTCGGTTACAGCCTCGCGAACTGTATTGAATACCGGATGTCCCAGATGCTGCATCCCTCCCTTGCCCGGAGTGACTCCCCCGACAACCCTGGTTCCATATGCAATCATCTGCTCCGCATGAAATGATCCCTCCTTGCCTGTAAATCCCTGGACCACCAGTCTTGTGTTCTTGTCAACTAAAATGCTCATTGATTTGATTTTTTTGAATAGTTCTATGGCAAAGTGCCTGCCAGTTCCATAATCTTCTTGCCTGTGGCAAGCAGCCTTGATTCACTAAACACTGGACCCATGAGTTGTACCCCCACCGGCAGGCCCTCATTTGTTTTTCCGACAGGAACGGACAGTCCAGGGACCCCAGCCAGGTTTGCCGTCACTGTATGGGCATCACTAAGATACATCCGAAGAGGATCGTTCCCCCATTCCCCAACCCGTACGCCAGCAGCGGGCGTTACGGGGGACAAGAGTATGTCTGCATGCTCCCATGCCTCATCAAAATCCCTGCGAATCAGTGAACGTACACGCTGTGCCTTCCCGTAATACGCATCATAATAGCCTGCCGAGAGCACATAGGTCCCGAGCATAACTCTCCTTTTCACCTCGAATCCAAAGCCATGACTTCGTGTGCTTGTGTACATGTCGCTGAGCGATTCCTTTTCGGTACATCGTCGAATTCCATATTTGACTCCATCATAGCGAGACAGATTGCTGGATGCCTCCGCGGCTGCAAGAATATAATAGGCAGCAATCCCGTGTTTTATGTGCGGCATCGGAACAGACACAAGCTGCGCCCCCTCGGACTCCAGGTTATGCGCAGTCTGCTCAACAAACTGCTGCACATCCTCTTGAACTCCTTCACCATCATACCCTTCCGGCAACCCAATTCGCAGTCCGTGAACAGATGCAGAAACAGGAAAATTCATAGTGTTTTGGGGGGGATCCAGGCAGGTGGCATCATTCGGATCACTTCCGGCCATGTGCCAGAGAATTTGAGCGACAATTTCTGGATCTTTTGCAAGCGGACCAACGCAGTCAAACGAGGAGGCAAACGCCACCAGACCGTAGCGACTGACCAGACCATAGGTCGGCTTCAGCCCCAGAACCCCACAGAATGCCGCGGGCTGGCGGATGGATCCTCCCGTATCCGTGCCAAGTGTAGCATGACACATGCCGGCCGCCACCGCTGCCGCGGACCCTCCCGAGGATCCTCCTGCAACATACTCCTGATTGTGGGGATTCAGCGTAGGACCGTACGCAGAGTATTCTGTTGTTGATCCCATGGCAAACTCATCGCAGTTTGCCCGTCCGATCAGGAGTGCCCCGGCATTTCGCAGACGGGCTACCGAAGTTGCTTCAAATGGTGGTCTATATCCTTCCAGTATTCTTGAGGAACAGGTCACAGACCACTCTGTCGTACTGAGCACGTCTTTTACACCAAGCACAAGTCCCGCCAGGGGGAGGTTTCTTCCATCCTGCAGAGCCTGATCCGTTGCTTCTGCAGAACGATATACAGACTCCGTATCCACATGCGTGAGCGCATTCAGAGCGGGGTTCTTGCTCTGAATCACATCCAAGGCACCCTGTACAATCTCTGCACAGCTCGTGCTTCCTTCCAGCAAACCCCTATGACAATCGGCAAATGACGGCAGAGCCATACGCAGTTCCCAGACATGCCAAGACCAGCAGAGGACTACTTGGACGGTTCAGCGGGACTATTTGCCTGCGCAGACTCCTGTGTCTGGGATGCATAGCCTGCGGGCTTTTGTTGCGCTGGCGGGCGATAGGCCGGAGGCCGGTCTTCTACAGTAAGCTCCCGGCTGATTTCACTCGTGGCGGATTTGAATTCCCGGATTCCTTTTCCGAGTCCGCGTGCAACTTCCGGGATGCGTTTGGCCCCGAACAATACCAGAACAATGAGCAGGATAATTGCAATTTCCCATGGTCCAAGTCCGAACATAATGTACCCCCAATAATTTCAGTTACAAAGTAAAGGCTAGCGAGTTCTTTCGGGGGAAACAAGGAGCTGCACCCTATGTTCCCGTCTATCCTGGTACAATATCAGAATTGTCGCCCTTTTGCCAGATTTTCTTGAACTGTTTTCTGTAAATACTGGCAATGTAATGCTGTGAATTGCCAGAGTGCGGATTCTTCTGTCCCTAAGATGCCTCCTGACAGAACCCTGGCGAGGTGCATCACACCACCTTGCGATTTCAGAGTGAACAAAACAGAGATATGATTTGGGAACAGTCTTCCATCAAAAACATACCCGTATCTGCCTGGTCTGCATGAAGTTTTCATGAGAATGTGTGCACACGGAAACCTCAAATAGCCTGCCCCAAATTCAACCGCTTCTTCTCTGCAAGTGACAAGCATCAAGCCTGACTAGGGCCTTCCACTTCGTTGTCATTCGTTTCACAGGGGACATCCCTGTCTCACATGCTCAGGTCTCCATGACCCAGTCCGTTTCCGGTACACCACATTTTGCGGGAAGGATCACACTTCCCGCAGACAAGTCAATCGCCCATCGCGCTGCCCTTTTTGCATCCATTGCGAAGGGAACATCCACTCTGTATAATTTCCCCGTGAGTTCAGACCCGCAGAGTACGCTCTCCTGCCTCCGACAGCTGGGAGTTCCGATTGAAGTTGCCCGGGAAAACACTATAGTAATCAAGGGAATTGGTCGAAACGGTTTGCGCAAACCCGATGCCCCACTTGACTGCGGGAATTCTGGAACAACGATGCGCCTGCTCTCTGGCATGCTGGCAGGACAGCCATTTGACAGTGAACTGATCGGAGATACCTCGCTCAGCACCCGTCCCATGAATCGAATTGCAGAGCCTCTGCAAGCAATGGGAGCCCGTCTCTCTCTGACTGACGGGCATGCCCCAATCCGAATTCAGCACTCTGGCACATTGAAGGGAATTGAATATCACCTTCCTGTTGCTTCCGCGCAGGTAAAATCCTGCGTGCTTCTTGCGGGTCTGTGGGCCGAAGGGACCACAACTGTTCACGAGACCATCCCTTCCCGGAATCACACAGAACTGATGCTGAAGCTTCCTGTCTCCCAGTCTGACGGAAAATACTCCATCCGATCTACTCCGTCTCACCCTGTTTCTCCGAGCAAAATCACGCTGCCCGGTGACTTCTCTGCCGCCGCATTTTTTCTGGTGGCTGCCTCCATTGCAGGAACTGGTCCTGTCTGTATTCCCGGGACAGGCCTGAATCCAAGTCGAACAGGGTTATTAACCACACTAAAGAAAATGGGAGCAGATATCCAGACCACTGCACGGTCAATGTCTGGTTCTGAGCCCACAGGGGATCTGACTGTACGGAAATCTCCATTGAAGGGGATAACTCTTGAAGGCGGGCAAATTCCCAATATTATTGACGAAATCCCCGTGATTGCCGTGGCCGGCGCATATGCAACAGGAACAACTGTCATTCGCGATGCCACAGAGCTGCGCCACAAAGAGTGCGACAGAATTCATGCCACCGTAACAAATCTTCGCAAGATGGGGGCACAAATTGAAGAGTTTGAAGACGGGTTCACAATCACAGGGACGGGCTCCCTGAGTGGAACGATCATTTCAAGCTATGATGATCACCGCATTGCTATGGCCATGGCGGTAGCTGGACTTGGAGCACAGGGCACAACAACCATTCAGAATGCCAATGCCGTCAATGTATCTTTTCCTGAATTCTGGGACACGCTCGCCCGGCTACAGGCATGAGCAGGCTCACTGTCTGCAATCACTGTAATTCATTGCCTGGAATCCAGAGGTGGCGAGAGAGAATAACGCAACCTTTTTCGTCAAACATTACCCCCTCCATCCGAAGCAGTTTTTCCATCATGTGAGGGTCCCCAAAATTCTTTGCCCCCGTCAGCGCGCCGTATCGGTTCACAACCCGATGACACGGCAAATGTGAGTCCCTGGCAGCTTTGAGGGCCCACCCAACCGCACGAGAAGCACTTCTGCTTCCAAGATACTCAGCAATATGTCCGTACGTGGTGACTCTTGTTACTGGTATTCGGGCAACTGTATCCCAGACATTCTGGAAGAAATTCTGATCACGACCGAAGGAAGAGGGCTCGCCCCGAAAATCAAACATGACCGTTCCCAGTTCTGGAAGAGGATCCTGCCAAAATATGGCTACCCCCGATCTGATATGCCTGCAAGCATTCCCAGAGTGATATTTCCTCGTCGTACGGGATTTCTGAAAGAAGCTCTGGAATCCGATCCCGAACATTCTGGATCAACATGGACTTGTGATCAGACAATTATGTGCTACCTTCGCAGTGTCCCGGGCTTGCCTTTTAATCGCCAGTATACCGTCGTGTCTTTCAGCAGACTGTAGTATGGAATTCGATCAAATGAGCGATTACTGCAATCATCCAGAGCGTTTGTATCTGCTCCTGCATCAATCAGAACTCGCAGAATGTCACAGTCTTCATTCATTTCGGCAGCTATATGAAGGGGGCAGTCACTCCCGCACCTGCATTAATCAGCATCTGAACAACCTCAAGGTTCATGTTTCATCCCACGGCGATATGAAGCGGAGTGAAGCCCAGTCCATCCATTTGATTGACATCTGCCCCCGCTTCAAGCAAGATCCAGATGACCTCCAGATCGGGACCAGACAGTACAGCTTCGTGAAGAGGAGTGCTGTCCATCTTGTTCTTTGCATTCACATCTGGCCCAGAATCAACCATCTTCTGTACAAGGCCGGGATCCTTTCTGGACTCCAGAGCACAAAACAGCTCAACAGTCGGGAACACGGCACTGGCAGAGAGTGTCATCACAGATGCAAAGACAGCCTGAGTCAAATGGCAGGAAATTCAGAGCACTTGTATTCTGCTGCGATTGCAATGTTTTCGCTCATCTGGCGAGGTGAATGCAGGATCAAAAAGAGAGATTTCCGAAATGTGCTCACCTTTCCCTCACTGAACAGCCTCCTGCATCTGCATGGCCATCACAGGCAGTTAGAAATGTTTATCCTTGATCATCCTGCACCTGCAACCCGAGACTTCTTGACACTTCATGTCCAGATACATGATCCTGAACTGTGACCGTGATCAGAATCTCTCCCGACCTTTGCCCCAGATCCAGCAGAATCTCCTCCCGCTCCACTCGACTCCTGCCTTCAAGTTCTACACTTGTTGAGGACTTGCGACGATGCTTTGCGGAAACCTCATAGGTAACGGTATACGATGTCCAGTCATTCGCTCCATACGTAAGATGATAGATTTCAAATTCCAGTCCAAACCTGGCTCCCACGGGAAACCACCCGTGCGGCCAGGGAAATGATTCATTCGCATCCGTATAGGAAAGAGGTTTCAGGTCACTCATCTCCAGCGTCATCCCGCTCGCATCCAGTGCATGCAGCGAGTCAATGCTTATGGACCGCACCTGTACCCGCTCCCCAATCTTCCCCTGCACGATCTCGTACTGATCCCATTGAAGTGCCAGGTGATACAGGCCCGCACCTCCATGCATCTGGATAATCTGTACCGGAATGTTTGCTGCCTGGCGGGATCGTGGCATCATCTGCACACGGATGGCATCTGTGCTATTCTGAGATGGTCTATAGTCCGAATTTCTCCGTTCTGCATAGGTTTGAATGACATACCCCTCTTCTGCCATGTGTCCAGAAACTTGTAATCCTCCAGGTTCGGGGTGCCAGTAAATCTCGGTGGTGGTAGTTCCATCAGGATCCAAAAATCGTGCATGTCGCATCCCCATACCCAGTTGTGGTATGGCTTGAAATACATCCGATGAAGTTGGAGGAAGCAAGATCTCTCGCTGGTAGGCAGCCTGTTGGTCTTCTGTCTGTGCACCCAAGAGTATGCTCTGGGCAATGATACTGGCTGGCTGGGCTGTACGGCCAAATTCTGACGGTTCAGCTCTCTCTCCCTGTGTCAATAGCCTGGCTCCAGTGACGATCTTGGCATTCGCGACTGGATCTCGCCACCGTAACCGTCCCGTAGGCTCATTTGCCAGAAGCCACTGATCCACATCGTTAAATCTTGCTCCAAAGTCAGCATGCTCCAGTGCCAGCTGTTGATACACAGAGCGCATTACAGCCATCAGCATCCTTGACTTGACCTGTCCACGCCCTCCATGCCCTATGCCTGCCCGAAGCACGGAAGGCAGCAAATCTGAGGTATCCCCCAGTCTGTAGCGGTCGCCATCCCGTACAAAAAGAAAATAGGCATCCCGGTGGAGGTTCAGGTATCGCCAGAATTCGTTTTCTGGAAAATCTCCCAGACTTACGGCAATGCCGGGCTGGAAAACAGCATCAATGAGCCGCGGATCATCAGAAACAATTCGGATATTCCGCTCTGGAGTTCCATACCGTACATGAATTTCCCCGCGTGCATCGTACCCCGTCGCACATCCTGAACAGGCATAGTGTTCCAGTGCATGCTGCACGCGCCGGACATGCTCTATCATGCGCTCGTTGGCTTTGGAGGCCGGGAGCGGATCCTGACTCCTCCACCAGCTCTGAACCGCATCCCGTGCATTCTGTGTGGTCAGTATGGAATCTGATCGCAGAACATGCTGAAGCACTGATTCCGGCAGGAGGGGGATCAGCCGCAACAGCTCCAGCGCGAGGAGGGAAGGATCAGACCCCTCGGCAAACAGCAGCTCGTACCGGGTCACAGAATGTGCGACCTGCTCAAGATCCGGCGACTGTGCCCAGCCGCTCTCTCCTGCCATCAGGCAGAAAACAAACCAGAATACACAGCAAACCCTGAGATGCTTCCCCTTCATGAACATGCTGGCTGTCAGGGATCAGAACCACGGAATGGCACCCGCTTCACCGGCACCTCCTCAAAGCTGGATGCTCCCTCGCGAATTTTGATCAGCTTCTGCATCGGTACATTCCTGAAAACTCCAGTGATATCGGAGCCTGGCCACTGAATCATAACCTGTTCCATGACTTTGGCTTCACCAAGCCCAAGTTCTACACGCAGAGGCGAGGAGCCAAAACTCCCCCCGGTACCAACAACACGATGAAGCGTGTCTGCGTCTGTTACAACAGCTATCCGTGCCCCAATGGCACTTCGGCTAGAGATCGTTCCTTCCAGAGACAGGATTGCCCATGCGTGGCCATGTCCAGGGTTTTCGTAGAGCGTGTTCTGTGCGAGATCCCCCTCAAATGCTCCTCCCATAACCTGATACACATCCTGATCTCCGTCATGGTCTATATCCCCGAATGCAACGCCGTGTCCCTTCTGCAGGTGTCCGAAACCACCGGCAACAGTAACTTCTTCAAAACTGTTTCCCCGGATATTTCGAAACATCCGGTTTGGCATGATCGCGCGAAGATTGGGATCCCCTGTTCCAACATAAAAATCCAGCCAGCCATCTCCATCCAGATCCCCGTAATTGGATCCCATGGTATACATGACCCTCTGGAGTCCGACATTTGCCATTACATCTTCAAATGTACCATTTTGCTGATTCCGATACAACCGGGGCTTCTCATCCTTGCCTGCGAGTCCCAGATATTCCGCTGCTACATCCCCCGCCGAAGCATGCCACCCGGAGACAAACAGGTCCAGCCATCCGTCCTGATCAAAATCCCAGAACCATGCCGGAAAGCTGTCCAGGGGTTCACGAATGCCTGCTTCGCTGCTTACATCCGTGAATGCTTTTCCCTCCTCATTGCGCAAAAGCAGATTCGTCTCCCGATAGCGGCTTACAAACATATCCGGCCATCCGTCATTGTCGTAATCTCCCCAGACGACCGCCTTGACATAGCCCATCAGGGCAAGTCCATATTCTCGTCCAGACTCCCGAAAGGTCCCGTCTCCCTGATTGACAAACAGTTCGCACGGATGCCGTCCAGATTGCGGGTTTGACTCATTGCCAATGAAGAGGTCCAAGTCTCCGTCCCGGTCAAAGTCACTCCATGCAGCCGTCTGCGTCGGATGACGGGAATAGACTCCCGCCTCTCTGGTCACATCTTCGAACCGTCCATGCCCGTCGTTACGCAGGAGCGAGTTCGGATGTCCTTCACTGAGCCAGGCTCCGCGCAAGACCAGCACATCCTGATCTCCATCGTTATCGTAATCTGCATGTACGAGGTTCAGTCCCCCTGTCAAGCCGGTTAACCCCGCGGCACGGGTGCGCTCTTCAAATCCGCTCTTCCCGTCATTCTCAAAGTATCGAATCTGGTCGCGCAGTCCCCAGGAAGACACCAGAATATCCAGCCAGCCATCCCCAGACAGGTCTTCCAGCACCACCCCGCCAGACAGCCCCGTTACATCTACTCCCAAATGCGGAGCTATATCTGTGAATCTGCGGATAGGGGCTGCCCCCTGCAATGACGGTGTCGGGATGAGCCACTCGGGGGCAAGTCCATCGGGATATGTTCCAAGTGTCATGTGTGCCAGATTCAGCAACCAGAGTGCATTCAGATCATCCGCATCCTGGCGCAGAATCTGTTCATACCAGTGGATGGCCATCTGGGAGCCGCGCCGGCGAGTGTGAACACCTGCGGGATCAATGGGAAACAGGCATCTGGCAGCCGTATGGTTGACCAGGCAATTTTCCTGCTCCCCGATTCGGAGATAGCTGAGTGCCAGATGGTCCATCACAGCCAGATGCCATGAGGAATCGAACATCTCTGGATGCGTTTGTACTGTATCCAGAATTCCCCTGAAAATTTCCGATGCTTCCCCACTTTCGCCTGCCCGCAAAAGCTCTGTTCCCAGCGTTGCCTCATACTGTATCCTGTCAGACAGGTCTGCAGGGAGGGGGTATGTTTTCAGCTCTGCCGCGCGTGCCCGGTTCGCATGTGCATTGCGGAAGGGATCCTGGTCTGTTTCATGTGCGATCATCTCCAGCTCGGCCGCCATCTGAACGGTGCTTTCAGGTACAGAAGACGTACAAGAGGCAAGGAGCGGAAACAACAATAACAAGCAGCGTGACATGGAAACTACCTCCTCAGGGAGAGCACTCTTGTCTTCTTCGGCAGGCTCATGCGCACTGGTTCCTGTCCAGGCCAGGTCACCTCAATCGCAGTGACAGAATCCTCTCTCTGTCCAAGCGTGACATTCACTGCATTTTGCGACCTGTACCCGGTTCCCGCAGTAATCACCCGGGAAGGCCCGTGGCTGCCATCCGCGTAAACAACACGAATCATCGCCCCAATCGCATCCTCGGAAGGGCGGTCAAAACGAATGGAAACTCCACTCCTCGCTACTGTTCTCCGATACAGCAGTGTTGGCCCGTTATGCTGGGCAAATGCAATCTCTTCCTGCCCGTCTCCATCAAAATCTGCGACCGCAATGGCACGTCCTTCTCCATAGACATCAAATCCTGACTGGTCTGCCGGAGAAAATGTCCCGTTCCCCTGTCCCAAGAGTAGAAGAGCCCGTCCGGCATCTTGCCTGGGAGTAGACAGGGGATACGCAAACCAGTTCTGGGACAGGATAATATCTTCATGTCCGTCCAGATTGGCATCTAGTACAACAGGACTGATTCCGGTACTATACTGTGCTTCCATGGGCAACAGATGATGTTCAAAATGATCTCCTCTGTTCAAAAATATACTGGATGCGAACACATTGGCCTCAAGAGCCTCGAAATTGCCATCCTGAATCGGAATGAGCGCAAGAGCATCCACCGTGCTGAATGCTCTGTGTGAATGAACGGGCATTCGGGATGGCTGGATGACCTGCACCAGATCTGCGAGCATTCGGGATGGACGGTATATCTGCATAACCGGATCAAAAAAGGATTCCAGTATATCTGTTCTGCCGTCCAAATTAAAATCGCCGTAGTCCAGTCGGACCTGCGTAGTCCGTTCATATCGGTGGTTCCATCCTGCATTGGATGCAACGATATCCAGCGCTCCGTCTTCATCAAAATCCCCCAGAGACACCCCTCTCCACCAGCCCCTGAATTGGGATAGACCGAGCAGCTCTGTCTGGTCTGTGAACCCGTCCGGTGTTCCCCTGAATACCCGGATTGCTCCCCATTCCGTAGCGACTACAAGGTCCGGCATGCCATCTGCATCCAGATCTCCGAATACGCTCCCGCTCGCAAGTCCCAGTTGACGCAGCGGCACACTCAATTCATGGCTAAATCTGTAGGTTCCATCCTGATTCAGATATATGCGACTGTCTGCAGGGGCGGGATAGCTGCCCGGTACAAAATGTCCCCCTGCAAACAGGTCCAGATCTCCGTCGAGGTCAATATCTGCCAGGGACAGGGGTCCCGGCGCAGCATGGCCAAAGAAGAGCCTCTGATGTTGCACCTTTGCTGCTTCCGATGTGATCTCATAGACGTGAATCCAGGAGGAGTCGGAGCCAGATTCGTAATTGGATTCCCCTGCGATGATCCGTATAAGATCACTGCCGATTGGCACAGCGAGTACCCCGGTCACATCTCCGTGCAATGAATCCAGGATTGCCCTGCCTTCCAGCCGGATCATCTGTCCCCTGCTGCCGCCCTGCAACAGTTCAAAATGTCCATCACCATTGATATCTGCAACTGCAAGTGCTGGTCCAGTGCGGCTGAGATGCCACGGAAGGAGGGGCTGGACCATAAAATCGTCAAACTCCTTCTCCATGACCGGGGCAAACTTCTGATGGAGCTGATACACGGGTTCTGGCAGGGAAAGCCATGGCGAATCTGACATATCCACGGCACCGGATTCTTCAATGACGTACAGTCTGTTTTTCCCGTCAGCCGAAACTGCAGATTGCAGCCCCCCGGGCCATGTTACCTCAATCTGACAGGGCAGACTTTTCACCGCGAAGACGGCCATCAACTGACTGGAAGACAGGTAACTTCCGCCAGCAGAGATCTGCCTGCTCTGTTCTGGTAGATTCGGACACTGGACTCGAATGGTTGCTCCGACTCCTGCTGTGTTCAAAGGCTTCCCCTCCAGCATCACTGCCAACCGGTCAGATGTGCCCGTATTTCGGTACACGCCCGGAGGGGCATTGAACCTGTTAGTGACAACATCCAGATCTCCATCTCCATCCAGATCCCCCAGAGCCATTCCATGTGCAATATCTGCGGATTCTCCAAACCCCCATCCCCCGGGCATATCTTCAAATGTGAGGTCTGTACGATTGCGGAATGCAGCATTGGGGAGTGCAAGAGGAGGGAAATCCAGAAGCAGTGCCCTGGATGCTCTCCATGTGGGTGCTGCCGCCATACGTTGCTGCTCCACCCCCTGCGCATCCAGATCCTGCACATCATGCACATGACCGGTAGTAATGAGGATATCCTCCCACCCGTCCAGATCAACATCCATAAAGCTCGTTGCCCAGGACCAGTCGGAGGCAGCAACCCCGGCAAACCAGGCCAGTTCTGCAAATGTGGTATCCCCGCGGCCAAGCATAAGCGTATTCTGCATTTCCTGGGGGCGAAACATTGCATCTCCCTGCGGAGCTTCCATAGGGATACGGGTATTGCGCTGGCGCAATCGTGTGGAATAGTCACGGCTGAGCATGTCCGTGGCAAAAAAATCCATCACACCGTCCCGATTCACATCTGAAAAATCTATTGACATGGTGGCATTGCTTGTCTTGCGGAGTGCATATCCCGGTGCACGCTGCCATCGTCCGTCCCCCAGCCCGATCCACAGCTCATCCGGGCTGTCAAAATCGTTGCACACATACAGATCTGCAATTCCATCTCCTGTCAGATCATAAAACTTTGCCGTGAGTGCCCAATCTCTCGGAGTTGAGGTCAGGAAAGTTCCATCTGTGTCCAGAAACCTGCCATCCGTCCAGGAGACCTCGGAAAAATGTCCGTTCCCGTCATTGATGTAGAGTCCATCCGGTTCTGCCAGCTCGCTCCGAATGACCCGGCTCCCTGCTCTTGTAAACCTGTAATGCGACTGGAACTCCGCTCGGGGTTCCAGTTTGCCCTCTTGCAGTACGGCATCCCAGGTGAGTGCCTCCGGGGGCAGACTGTCCGCCAGTGCAATCCGTTTGTATCTGGCAATATAGGCATCCAGATCTCCATCCCGGTCCACATCTGCCAGCGCAGCCGTAGTACTTGCATACGAAGACCGCAAACCGGAGGCATTGGGATCCCGTACAAAAATCCCTGCTCCCATGTTATGATATACCGCTCCCGGCCCAAGCGGCATCGTCAGAAGCAGGTCCAGATCATCGTCTCCGTCCAGATCAACCATTACGACTCCTGATGTAGCCTGCGCTGTGGTATCCAGCCCCGATGTAACCGTGATATCTTCAAATTTCCAGTTGCCAAGATTGCGGTACAGGATGTCATGCGCCTCCAGTCGTGCCATATACACATCCGGCAACCCGTCTCCGGTCACATCTCCAATTGCAATTCCAGAGCCGTGCATCATGTGCCGGTTACGGACAATGGCATCTGGAGTAACATGATTGCCTGCAGCGATCCCGGAACGTTGCGGAGACACTTCCGCAAATCCTGCCTGAGAGCGTCCTGTCACCTCCAGTTTTCGGTAACGATACCCGTCTCCCTGAGTCCACACAACTGCCGGGTCTGTGCACCCTGCCATGATGCAGAGAAGAGCTGCCCCAATATAGGGAAGAATCCTGGTCTGTACTCCTCTATCCCGAGAAGTCCTGTGTTTTGAACTGACCATGGCAGACTGGTGGAAATCCTGCAAAAGTACAAGATAGTGCACAATTAGAAGTGGACAAATTTCTTCACATGAATTTCTGATCTGGCAGCTGTCACAAGGGAGGCTTCTAGACGCAGTTCTCTGACAGAAATCTGGAAAGAATGGAGCTGTGGCCGGCCGGGTTATTTGCAACAGGAGCAAGAGGCGCGAGAATGCGACGGAGCCGATGCAGAGATGGAAAGGCATACCACCGTCCCGCAATTCCCTGTCTGATTCTCAAATGAGGACAGAACCTGCCCCATGTCCTGTACAAATTCAAAAGACAGGGCAGATTCAGATGCAGGCAGAACCATCCAACCCGTGCGGTATCCTGGTCTCAGTGGAATGAATCCATAATGGAGAGCTTCTCAAGGTTCTGGATTTTTGATGGCGGCATCAACTCGCTCTCCACAAATCTGGAGCACCCCGGTACGCTACATCGTACCGGGGTGCTCTGCTTAGACTTCACAACAGGCCTTTCTTTACTTCACCAGGGTCATCCGTCCAGTCTTCATGTACCTCTGCTCTGCTCCGGTCGCCATCAGCCGGTACAGGTAGGTCCCGCTTGCCAGACTGCTCGCATTCAGCTCCACGCTCCGGTTTGCGCCTGCCTCCAGCTCCTGCGCCGGCAGCGTGATCACCTCCCGTCCCAGCATGTCTACAATCTGGACCTGCACCTCCGCACGCTCCGGCAGATCAAACTGGATTCTTGTACTCGGATTGAACGGGTTCGGATAGTTGCCATGCAGCGCAAACTCCGTCGGAAGCTCTACACTCTCCTCCACCCCGGTCACCACCTGTACCGGGACGATCTCCCCATTTCTGTCTACTCCCAGGATCGTCAGATCATTCCGCATTCCGGACAGGTTCAGCACCAGTGTCTGCCCGGCATACCCGTACAGGTTCAGCTCGTAGAACTCCTCTGTATCTCCATCTGCGGACTTCACCTGTACGACCTGCACCGACGGATCCAGAGAAAAATATCTCCGAGTGACTTCGCCCAGCATCAGGCTGTTCGCCAGATTCATCACCGGCATCATGGGATCGGTTGGATCCATCACCTGCACCTGTGCTGCTCCAAGATCTGCCGATCCGTGCACCAGCCGCACCTCTGCCTTGGTGGCCACCGACGAGGTCATTCGCATGTCCAGCATCTTCAGCTTCGGATCGGTCACACTCCCGTGGGCAATCACCACCGTATTCGTGTTCGGATTCAGGGACAGGGTGCTCGTGATCGCCTGCTCTGCCGGCACTCCGACCGCCTGGATCTTCAGTTCATGGCTCCCGGCTCCCACCGGACGATACGCTGTGGCTTCCCGGAACCGCAGGCCGCTACGGATCTGTACTTCTCCCAGATGCACATCTACCGGAGTCGTGAGCGGCAGGTTGTGGATGAGCTGAATCATGGCCTGTCCCCCGCTCAGATCGGCCTGGTCAATCGGATTCTCAATCCTGTTCGCCGCAACCCCGAAGATCGCACAGCTGCCCAGCCCAATCCCTTCCTGCGTCAGGTTCACCACTCCATTGATATACCCGTTCACCGCAAATGAACTTGCATCCGCCTGTGCAGGAACCCGTCCTGCCAGCTTCGGATTCTTCCACATGCAGTCCCACTGCACGATCCGCAGTCCGCTGGCATCCGCCACATTCGGGAGCCCCTCCGCCGCGATCCGAAGGTTCGTATTCGTGGGCAGCGACTCCGTCCCCAGATCCACCTTCCAAAACAGGTCCGCATGCACATCTAGCGTCAGGCTGCCGCCCGCCGTCGGAACCGTGAGATTCTCCCATGCCGGCATGGCTCCCTCTGGAACCATGATCGGAGACACGTTCACAGCGGTCGTGTCGTTCAGGTCGGAGGGCAACTGCAGGATCAGTGGACGATAGTGAGACATGTCTCCCTTCTCCATTCCCACCGGGAACAGATACCCCCCGCTCGCAAAGCCTGCTCCTGCATTCCCCTGTGCCAGGTGACGGGCTACCGGGCCGCCAACATACGACTGGCGAGAGCCGCGCAGGATCGTGGCTTTGCACTCCTCGTCATTGTCTGCCCCGCACTTCTCTCCTTCCTGCGCCGTACTCCGCCCGCGGAGCTCCTGCTCCACCTGCACATTCTGCACCGTCCACATAAACATGCTGTCCATCGGCATGCTGTGAATCTTTCCCTGCCGGAGCGTCAGTGTGGCCATCTTCTGCTGCATGACATGGCTTTTCAGCAGCAGTCCCTTTGCGTTGTTCACCGTGACACTGTGCAGGGCTGTCGTATCCCCGGTCATCACCTCCTGCACCTCTTTCCCCTTGAACTCCACCTTCACGCCCGGATTCCCTTTCTTCGAAAAGTGGAAGTCTCCATGCAATACCAGCGTTGGCATATTGCCCGATGCCGTTTCCCCCTCGTACCGGGACGCATCCGCTGCCACCATCAAGTCCCCCATCACCGTCTTCGTCGTCATGGGATGCAGCTTCACGCCCGCAATGTCTCCCTTGGTTCCCTTCTGTTGCGTAAAGTCCCCGTGGATCACCACACTCCGCTTGTCACCGTCTTCATTGTGTTCCGTGTTCAGCCCGCCGGTCCCGCTGAGTGCCAGATCTCCCATGAACTCCGTCGTTTCCGCGCGTGGCCAGATCGTGGCCGAGGTCAGATTGACATCCTTGGTGATCACTGCCTTCTTGCTGCCGTTGATAATTTCCACCGATCCTTGCATGGCGGACAGGCTGTCCACGGTAAGCATCTTGCCGTCCCCGGTGGCACCCTTCAGGTAGAGCGTCCCGTCCCAGTTTCCGGTGCCCGGGGTCATCGTGCCGTCAAAGACGACCGTCTGCAGCATCTTGCTGTCGGCACTCGCGTCAATGGTGGTCTGCTTGCTTCCCTTCGGCACTTTGATCCTGTCCGCGGTCAGGCTCCCCGTCAGGGTCAGCAGCACATCGGGACGATCATTGTCCTTCACATCGTTTCGCTTGCTTGTGTCTTCCGGTCCCAGCATCAGGGTCCCGTCTCCCAGATTGATCATGGCATCTTTTTCAATACTCGCCTGGGCGGTATTGCTGGCATACTTGCCCTGCTGCACCCGTCCCAGCACATGCAGGTCCCCACCTCCGGTCATGAGCTTGCTCTTGCCATTCACGCTCACCTTCCCGTGCACCCTCACATCCTGTCCCTCCGTGTGCAGTTCGCCTGCCGCCACCTCCACGCTATACCTTCCTACCTCCGTGGCATCCGTGCGATGAAAGGGAGAGGTGCCCACCGTCAGCATTCCGTCCACCATCAGCTTCCCTTTGGTGATCGTCAGTTTGCCCACAATGGAGCGATTCCCGCTCGTGGTGATCTCCGCACTGGCATGATTCACGATCACATCCCGCGGATCAAACCATTCCAGCGCATCCGTCACCGTCCGCTTGCCCGGCGTGATATAGGTCAGAATATACCGGTCATTGATACTGGCCGTTTTTGCACGGTCCGTGGAGATACTCCCCGGATCATTGGCATCTTTCTCCAGCATCCCGTTCTGGACCGTGATATGCTCCGTCACATGCAGGGTGGAGTCGGTTGTGCTCTCGGCATCCACCAGCGATAGCGTGCCACTGCACAGCCCCAGGTTCTTCGTCTTGATCACCTCCTCCAGACGAAGCTCCCCGCTCCCAACATGAATGGAAAGCGCATCCAGCATGTTGGTCAGCGCAGCCTTCTTCACCAGATCGGTGTTTCTGCTCCCATAAGTCAGCTTCTTGATCGTGGAGGCCTCGTCCAGTTCCCCGCTCAACTCCCCCTGCAGGATCAGGAACTCAATCACCTTCACATCCTTGGTGGACATCAGTTCGGCACCAGAACCCACATGCAGGGTCGTCACCGTCAACGGACCTTTCCCGGATTCCACCCGCAAATCCCCATGGGTCACCAGGGCCCCCAGCGTGAGACCGTTCGTCGCATCCCCGATGATCACGCTCTCTGTGGCATCCGTAAGTACGAGGTGATTCCCAAAAGACAGCGAAAGATCCTTCCCTGTGCACATTCCGTCCATGCTGGAGGTGGACGGGGAGGCCATCCCGATGGTGTTGCTCTTTGCTACAAGATCACCCCCCACTTGCACATTATGCGCCGTCCGGCGCGTGGCCGCCCCCGTTTTCAGCATGTCCGAATCCAGATGCACCCGCCCCGTTTTCCCAAAGCTCGCAGTGTCTTCAATGACAAGATCCCCGCCAATACTGGATACCAACTGAATCCCCGAGGAACCGGATGCCTTGGCAACAGGGGCCATGAACAGTACCCGCGGAGCGCATGCCGTATTGCCCTGCGTGGCATGGGAGGTCGTTTCGGCAAGCGTATTGGCACGTATATCCAACTCCCCTTCTATCATCACCGCACCCGCAAACTGCACCCCCGGAATGTGCGTTGCCCGCTGCTTCTTGTCTGTCCTTCGGGTCAGGTAGTCGCATGTGTACTTGCCACTGGTACCCATTTGCACCCCCTTGCGGGCACTGGTGCCCCGAGCTGCCAAGGTATATTGGGGAGAAAAGAGATTGGGGGTCGCCCCATCCTCCACAATCACATCCCCCTTGATTGTTGCCCTCTTCTCAAACACAACCCGCGCATCGTTCCATTGCTCCACATTGCCATCTACGACAACATCATTCCGGAAAATGAAGTCCGTGCTGATATTCTTACTCTGTCGAGCATCGTTGCCTTCCTCAATGCTTCCTGTAACAGTGAGAGCACCCGCCTCCTTCAATTCCATGCAAATATTCCCTCCTGCGCTTACCGTGATCCCGACACGAACGCTTCCGCTGCCTGTAATGCGAACGCAATCCGTATGGTCTACCCCGTCGGAAGGATCGTAGTCTGTACTCGGGATGTAGTTGCTCCCATCACCCCGACTGAATTGTTTATCATACGGGGACATGATTGCCAGTACACCTGCGCTGGCGTCGTCCAAACCGGTAATCACGCCGTCTACGGTCAGAATTCCCTTCATATCATCTTTGGAGGCCCCCTTCCGCAAAGGAACATACAACTTCGTGCCTAATGTCAGGGTCGCTCCACGATGGACGGTCAACCCTTCTTCCACCGTAAGAACTCTATATGCTCCTCCTTTCACGATGAAGCTCTTGGAGACCACCAGCTTCTTTAGCAATGCTCCGCCAATATCTATGGTCAGAGTCCCCGCAATTGAGGTCTGCTCTCCTGTTTTATCCTCAGGACCGAAAAAAGGATAGTTCGCTGCACGGGTAACAGATGCAGACCCTGTAAGCGTCACATCTGTGAAGTGAACCTTGGCATCCTTGTGGACCTTGACCTGAGCATTTCGGGCAATCTTGAAATTCCCTGTGAACTCCAGCGTCCCTGCTACAGCAGGAGCCGTAGCTCCTCCCCGTACATACGCACCAAACGTAACGTATGTCGTCAACTCGGCTGTGGGGGCAGCGAGCGTAGCCATGCTCCCCGCACGGAGAACCCGGACCAAAAATTTGTCCCCATTGGACTGCACCGCATAGGCACGGGCAAGTGTGCATGGTCCATTGGCGTTCGTGGGATCCGAACTGACACAGGTGCTATTCTCTGTTTTCCCATTCACCGGGTCAATGTAGCGAGTGGTTGTCGTTTGTGCGAATGCACTGGAAGCGGCAAGCAGCAAAATTAAAAGCATAAATCCTGCCCCCCCCCCAATTTTTTTGTACGTACTTCATAAGTCTTTACGGGGACTCACCCCCAGTTTGATGAAAAGGTTTTGACATGTGATCCGACCATCGTTGGCAAGATCATCTCCTGTTATACACATCAAGCAGCAAATATGACTAATGCGCTGGCAATTGTCTTCCAGAGAAAGATTTTGGAAGCAGCGCGGGTTTTCGAGTTCTGAAGTACACAATGGACGCGGGCAGATCCGACCATTTGACAAGCGCACATCCATGATGCACCTGTTCAACTGCGTAATT
Organism: Rhodothermales bacterium; assembly: GCA_965203305.1. Classification (GTDB taxonomy): domain Bacteria; phylum Bacteroidota; class Rhodothermia; order Rhodothermales; family Bin80; genus Bin80. The sequence goes on from OZ241874.1 coordinate 3,006,278, forward strand.
CAGGGTGATATCTGGCTTATTGCTGTCGGATCCTGATCACTTCGCTATCAGGCTGGATAATCACTGTGGTATCCCTTCCTCCCGACCAGCGAACATGCACCTTTTCAATTTGATCACGCGGAGCCAGCAAAGGTGCAAGGCTGCTCTGTGACCAGTATCCGCTCCCTGCCGCGACAGCCGACGCAGGCCCCATCTTCCCGTCCCGGTACTGGGCACGCACACTGGCACCAACGGCGAACGTATTTGCCGTTCGGGTCCGCAGCTCAACCCGAAGCCCGGTCTCTGCCAGCCGGTTCTGAAGATGTACGACAGGACCGGCATTTTGCGCTACTGCCAGATCCAGCCGCCCATCCAGATTGAAATCAGCTGCTACGGATGCCCGCTGGGAACCATAGATGCGAATTCCTGAACTCTGACCTGGCTGAGGTACCAACCTGTGTGATTCATCCGAAAGCAGGAGAAGCCCCCGCCCGCTGTCCAGCCGGGGACCACCCGCAGGAACCGCAAAAAAGTTCTGGCTCAAGAACAAGTCTGTTCGCCCGTCTCCGTTAAAATCTCCCGGGACCGGTGCAAAAGCAGGGGACCACTGGGCTTCATCCACAAGTGGAATGGCTTCATAAAAGGATCCCCTGTTCAGGAACACAGTGGTTTGCCAGTATGTGACTTCGTGATAAGCTGCTCCCGATAGAACGGGACCGAACATATCTTCCATGGAGTGCTCGGAGAACTCATGATATGTTCGAACATGCTGACGCAGTGCAGGCATGGCATGGGTCAGAGTCCGAAAATCTCGCACCATGCCAAACCCGTCCAGTTCGGGGAATTGCTGAACCTCCAGAAGGTCCATGCTGCTGTTCTGGTCCAGATCTCCGTAATAGACTCGAAGGGGGATATCCTGACCATAGGAGAGGTTTTGCCCCCAGTTTGTCACAACCAAATCCAGCACCCCGTCCCCATCAAAATCTGCCGGTGCAACCCCGTTCCACCACCCTGCATATTCATCCAGCCCCATGGCACGGGTCATGGATACGAGACGGCCAGCTCCCTGGTTATGAAACACCTGTGGCGGTCCCCAAATGAGTGCCAGTGCAAGGTCTGTGAGACCGTCTCCGTTCAGATCCGCTGCAGTCGCCCCAGATACAAGCCCCAGATTTTCAAATGGTCTGCTCAGTTGATCATCCCGCTTAAGGACTCCATCCCGGATCCGATAGATGGCACTGCTTGTATGGATGGGATACTGGCCGGGGATGAAGTGTCCACCAACAAAAACTTCCAGTGCACCATCTCCCGTGAAATCCCCAAGAACAAGCGGCCCCGGGCTCCCTGCCCCAAATGCATGGGAAGTATCCCTGCCAGCAAGTGACACCTGAAGGATTCGCGAATCATCTCCAGCACTCTGTGGTGTCCGTTCATAATTGCCTGCTCCGGCCAGCACCATCCCCGGCAAGGCAACGATCCCTCCATGATCTCCCGGTGAAGGGCTTCCCAGGTATTGTCTGGTTCGGAAATGACCTGCATCATTTACCGAAAGCTGCAACTGCCTTCCCTTTCCCCCTCCCAGGATCAAATCTTCATCCCCGTCAGCATCAATGTCGGCCACGGCCAGAGCAGGTCCTCGCTGACTGAGCTTGTACGGCAGGAAAGGCTGCCGGTCAAAATCCGGGTAGCCAGTTTCTTCGTGATGCAACGCCATATCCAGTGTTTCGAACAGGGTTGCTGTGGAAGTGATGGATGATGGCGGCTTCACGGGAGGAGTTTCGGGCTGGATGATCCAGTACTCGCTGTTTGGAGTGACCTCGCGAATTCTGCTGATGCCTCCATCCGGCCAGTATACTTCAATGCTTGTGCCAGCAGAACAGGCAAAGGTGAGTGCTGCATCGCTCGACGAGAGGTACTGGCCGCCGGCAAGAACTTCCTGATTCTGGGGAGGCAGATTGTCACTGACCACGCGAACCACAGCCCCGATTCCCTGTGAGTTGGGAGCACGCCCCCGGAGCCGAATCAGGATGCGATCCTTTTCTGCATCATTCCGAAATACTCCAACAGGTCCATTCAGACGATTGATGACCAGGTCCTGATCTCCGTCTCCGTCCAGATCTGCCTGTGCCATGCCGTGCGCCACATCTGCCGCCCGGCCGATTCCCCAGCCTTCCTCCACCCGCTCGAACTGGGCGTTCCCCAAATTTTGGAATGCAATGTTCGGCAAATCCAGCTTTGGAAAATCCAGTAACACCTCTCGCCACGGACGGCGGGAGGAGCGGGCAGCAATCTGGGCATCCGCATCCATGGCATCGTACGCATGTCCAGTGGTAAGGAGCAGATCGGGAAGCCCGTCCAGATCCACATCTGTAAACATGCTGCTCCAGGTCCACCCGGTGGCGGCGACCCCGCTCATGCGTGCGATTTCGGCGTAGGTCGTATCGTGACGATTGAGGAAAAGCATATTCTGCATCTCCTGCGGACGCGTCCGAAACTCCCCCATCTCCATGACTTCCGGCGGGATCACAAAATGTTGCCGCTGCCGCTCTGTGTACCTCCCGCTAAGCATATCTGCCAGAAAAAAATCTACCTGCTCATCCGCATTGATATCTGCTGCGGCCACAGACATCGTAGACTGGCTGGTCTTTCGGAGAGCCAGTGTAGAGAAGGCCCGGAATGTGCCTTCTGCACTCCCCATCCAGAAGTGATCCGGACCTTCAAAGTCATTGCATACATACAGATCTGGATACCCATCTTTATTGAAATCCTGGAAACGCACCGCTAGCGTCCAGTGGCGGGGTGTCTCTGTTAACGGAATCCCTGCTTCATCCAGAAACCGTCCATCGGCAAACGAACCTTCTATAAAATTCCCCTGCCCGTCATTGAGAAAGAACCGGTCCGGTTCTGCCAGCTCCACCCGCATCAGCCGATCTTTCTGGTGAACCAGCTGATATTCTTCGGCCCAGTACTTCCGCACCGCAAACGAATCTCCAATCTGTTCTACGACACGCTCAAAAGCAATCTCTTCGGGAGGCCAGATATCCTTGACCGTCATTTCCTTGTAAAATCCCACATACAAGTCCAGATCACGATCTCCGTCCATATCTGCCAGAGCCATGGAGGTTGCTCCTCCAGACCGGGGAAGATGAGCCCTTTCGGTATGGTCTGTAAAATGGCCTGTGCCATCGTTCAGGAACAGTTGGATCCCGCTTCCCAGCGAGGTGACAAGCAGGTCCATATCCCCGTCTGCATCCACATCCGAAAATGCCGCTCCCGTGGCTCTTGGATGCACAAGTCCAAGATTTGCCTGAAGCGTGACATCCTCAAATGACCAGTTTCCCCGATTGCGGTGAAGCGTACTGTGGTGCTCCATTCCGGCCAGGAATACATCAGGAAGACTGTCTCCATCTACATCCCCGATGGCTACCCCTGACCCGTTGACTACATGCCGGTTGGTCACAAGCGCTGAGATACTGATGCGATTGTGGAAGGCAATGGCGTGTGGGATTTCGGTAAATCCGGTTCCTTCTCCGTTTTGGGGCAATAGCGGCCGCACCTGATACCCTTCCCGCATTTCCCACTCCCGCTCCGCCCCGGATCGGCACCCTCCCAGGAGGACAGTGCCAAGCAAACAGAAATACAGAATCCTGCAGGGGGAGCACCCAGGCATCCTTGGCTGTCCTACATCACTCCTGCCTTAAACTCATTTTCCAGGTAATCGGCCATTTCCTGAAAGTAGGATTCTCGTTCCGCCGTGATCGGAGCCGGCTGCCAGTTCCCTCCTGCCAGAACTCTGGCTTCACATTCTACTTCCATCCGCGCCGTAAATGTACTGGCTCCTCCGCTCCCGCGGCTTCGCGGCCGTGCATTCAAAAACACGCGGACCCGAACTTCCATATACCCGGCCGTTTGCTCATCCGCCAGGGCTGCCACATCTTTCCATGAGGTCTCCATACGTATATCTTCTGCGGTGTTGACCTGCCGGTCAAACCGGTATCCGTACCGTGTCAGAAGTGCATCCTCAGCAGTTGTCACGATGTGGTTCCGTGCGGAAGTCCCGAGGTTGAATCGGAGCGAGCTGCTGGCAGCCCGTTCACTGCTTGTGCCCGGACCGGAGCATGCCCCCAGACATACAGCGAGACCCAGACTCCAGAGTATGCTTGACTGACGCATCAGATATATTCGTTTTATACTCATCATGTACTCTGCAAAGGGATACAGTCAGTAAGGCCTGTAACTATCCGAATCTTCCCGGTACGCAGTCGGTGCCCCGCCTTCTCCCCCCACGCCGCCGAATGTATAGCTTTGCAATCCCAAAGTTTCCAGCTCTCTGCCAGGCACCGGGAAATGAACCGGCGTTCCTGTCACGAGATCTCCCAAGCCCCGGTCATCATAATACGCGAGACCTGCTGCAGTCTGGAATGTCTCAATGCGACGCTCATGCTTGAGTTTGGCCCACAGACTTGCCGAGTCCATATGACTCTGTGCGTCTGTGGGGGAACCTGCCGGATCGGTACCGGAAGCCGGGTTCAGCATCCCGCGGGTGACTCGCGTTTTGTTGATCAGATCGGCAACCATCGCTACGCTCCCCCCGGTGCGGAGCAGGGCTTCTGCCTTGTACATGTCCATCTCGGTGACAATCATGTGCGGCATGGTTCCATTCGCACCGGCCGCATTATAAGCCTGGTACCGCTTGTGGTTGTGGGAAGAGTAGTGATAGACCCCGCGAGCGGCAGGGAACGGCCCATTATTTCCCTGGTACTGGAAGTCCGTCCCGTCTACGGTGGGATCGTCGGCATCTCCCACAATTCTCCGATCAGCCGTGACGATGTCAAACACAAGGCGTTCATTCAGCGGTTTTGCCAGCCAGTCCTTGTAGCCGCCGGATTCATCTGCCGGGCCAATGGTTCGGTAATCCGCCCGGCTCCAGGTCGTTCCGTTTTGTCCGTAGAACTTGAGGCAGTCCCATTCCGACGCTCCATCATCGTCTCCGACTGGAGAAAAGTCCTCGGTAATTCCTGCATTTACGAGTCCGACCACTTCCGCCCAGTTGACGGCTGCACGTTCCGCCTCATTCCTGGCAACCTGCACAGTCAGGCGGGCAATGAAGGAATTGATGAGCTTTACCATGTCATCGGAGGTAACCTCCAGTCCCCAGACCCAGTCTTCTTCCGACGTAATTGAGAATGAATTGGCCTGTGCCATGGAACGGGCTTCTTTCAGCATGGCAATTGCCGCCTGGTTGACCTCCATATAGGGGCGCAATTCGAGTACATCATTGTCCAGATCTACCGTCTCATCCACGATAAATGCCTGATCAAAGAGCAGGGAAAGCGTCCCGTGCATCAGCCCCTGATTCATTTTGGCGAAGGTTTTCAGGCGTGCCGTGTCATGCCCTTCCCGGGTGAATACATTATTGTCTGCACTTCCCTCTTCTTCAGCCCGTGCGATGGCCTGCAGCGCATCATTGGCATTCGAAATCCCCCGGTAGTTGTCAAACCATGGTTCTCTCGTGGAAGCGGCACGACTGTAGGTTGGGCTGTTATCCCAAGCAATCCGCGGCTCGCTGGACATGTCTCTCATCCCCCAGTTGGCCCACGAGGAGGAATTCTCGTCCGCCAGAGTGGACAGAAAGAGAGGACCGTTTGCACAATTCTGGATACTGAGCCAGTAGTCAGAAAAGGTCCCCTTGACCAGGTTTACGACATCCCCCGGCTGGGCAAAGGCAAGTTCCCTGTTCGGGGCATTCTTGTTTTCCACGGCCAAGTCCTGGCAACCGGCTACGCCGAAAAACAGGATACCGGTCAGGATATAAAAAGCGAATGGCTTCATGTGATTGATGGTTTCAGATTTCATATGATTTCTCCCCCTAAAACTGGAATTCCAGCTTCGCCCGAATCGTCCGGAACGGCGGATAATTGAAATTGTCTACCCGATACAGCGTCGGATCAACGGAATTCCCGGCAGAATCAGTGCCATCACCTACTTCTGGATCAAAGCCGGAGTAACTGGTGAATGTGAGCAGATTGCGTCCGATAATGCTGGCAGATACAGAGTGGAGCACATTCCCGAAGATGCGAGAGAGCTGTTGCTGGTTGAACCTGTATCCAATGGAAAGCTCTCTCAGCTTGAGGTATGTGGCGTCTTCTACGAAGTGATTGTTCTTCGCTGTAGCGTCATAAAGCACCTCGTAGTAGGTTGTGGACTTTTTTCTGCCCTCCTCTTTTCCTCCCTGATCCTGATCTCCAGCACGACCGTCACGGTAACTCCATTGCTTGGTGAAGTTGTAGACATCCCCTCCGATCTGGGCTCCCCACAGCATGTAGAGATTAAATCCCCTGTACCGGAATGTGGTGTTCAGTCCGAGGCTGAAATCTGGGAGCGCATTGGCAATCTGCACCTGATCGGTCTCATTTGCTTCGTCATAGAACTTGACCGGAATCCCCCACCTGTAGGATTTCTCGCCAACCTTGACCGTTGTCCCCCACAAGTCATCTTTTCCTCCAAGCGTTCCGTCAGGTCCTGCTCCACTGGTGTAGCTGTTCCCCTGTCCGACAGGAACGACATATCCGTCATCATTGACATCAAAGTAACTGGCATCAGCCCCGGCCGGCAAATCCGAGAGGTCTGTAATGAATTTGTTTCCGTACATGGAGCCAAGGATTTCGTTTTTCCTGTAGTAGAACAGGCTCTCCGGGCCGCCCAGATACGGATTGGATTTAAAGTCTGTAATCTCCTGACGGGTACGGTCAAAAATGATTCCGACCTCAAAATTTGTCGTTCTGGAGTTGTACAGATTGGCGTTGAGGCTAGCCTCAAATGTATTGGAAGCCAGATCTCCTGCGTTCCGCCACTGCGATGTGAATCCGAAGTAGCCTGCGAGAGGAACCGCAAGGAGCAGATCCTCCACCTTGGTGTCAGCATATACCAGTTCCAGAAAAACGCGATCAAGAATGCCCACATCCAGTCCGAACTCCATTTCGGTCTGCAATTCCGGTTTCAGGGACACATTCCCCAGGGTTGATTTGGAGAGTTGCCCGTTGACGAGGGACAGGGTCTCATACTGTGCCTGGAACCTGGGGCGGCCCCCTGCAGTCCCAATAGAGGCACGCAGTTTCAGTTCTGTGACCGGGTTATTTGCGGGCCAGAAGGATTCTTCGGAAATCCGCCATGCGGCACTCCCGCGATAGTAGGGTTGCCAGCGTTCTTCCGTACCAAACAGAGAACTTCCGTCATAGCGAAAAAATACATCAAGGATGTACTTGTCGGCATAATCCAGTCCGGCGGTCGCATAGTATCCCTCCGATCTGACGGTAGAGGTGCCGTTCCCGATATTCTTTGTTCCTTCTGTCTCCACATTGGACAGGTCCGAGATCCCCAGCGTCACAATATCTGTCCCAATGACAAACTCCGAAAACCCGTCAAAATCTTCCACTTGGGCTTTCAGTTGACCACGAGTCGTGAAGTTGCCGAACCGTTTCCGCAGGGACACCGTCAGATCGTAGTTGATTGCTTCACTGAGCGCATTGCGTCGTTCAATGCGTCCATCATTGACGGAGGACGGATCCACCGATTCAAACCCGATATCATAGAATTCCAGTTCGTCCCTGTCTGATCGGTCATAACTGAAATTGCTCTCCAGATCCAGCCAGGCCAGGGGGCTATAGCGGGCACGGAAATTGCCAAGAATGCGCGAGCGTTTCTGTTCCAGGTCCGAGTTTTCAATCAGGTACAGCGGATTTTCTTCCACGGACAGCGGATCCGCCTGGATTTTCAGTTTGCCCGTCTCATCTTCCTCGGCAAGATTCACCAGAGGGTTGGTAAACATCAGCCCGAAGAACGGATTGAAAAATGAATCCGAAGCCAGATCTGACTGCACTGCATCGTTGGTGGACTGGGAGTAGAGTCCCGAGGTAGAGAGAGTCAAATTCGGACGAATGCGGTGATCCAGATTGACCCGAACATTTCTTCGCTCCAGGCCGGAGAAGCCCCGAATGGCTCCCTGCTCAACAACATTCGTAAAGGATGCCAGGAAATTGGTTTTGGAGCTGTTCTGGCTGATGCCGACATAATTTGTCCAGGTATTTCCCGGATCAAAGAACTCGTCAAAGGCATTGTACAGTGTTCCCTGATACGGATTATCAAAGAAGGCTGCTCCGTGCGGATTTGTATCCTGCAGTGTTCCTGGACCGTACCCATTGGGCAGGCATGTGGCGCAAGTATTTTTCTCGCCGTCATTGTTCAGAAAATTCCCGGATCCGTCTACTTTCAGATCATGCGAAGTATTTGCCTTGAGTGACTTTGCCACACTGCTGATTCCGTATTCATTGCGAATGGTTACGCGTGTCTGGTTCAGCGGGATGGATGTACCTCGCCGTGTGGTGATATTGATCACACCATTCTGGGCCCGCGAGCCATAGAGTGAAGATGCCGCAGCCCCCTTTACAATCTCCACATTGGCAATATCCAGAGCGTCAATGTCTACCTGATTCGCCCCGAGGACAACCCCGTCTACGATGTAGAGTGGCTGATTGGTGCCCGTGATGCTGGTGGCACCGCGCAAGCGCACGGAGACAGCATCTCCGGGAGCACCGCTGCTTGCCTGAACAGCCACCCCGGCAACTTTTCCCTGAATGGATGCCACCGGATTGGATGCTGGTGCCAAAGTAATATCCTCAGAATCCACCTGGCTGACGGTAAAAGCCAGTTTCTTCCTTGGAGTAGCTTCAGAAACTCCGGTCACAACGACCTCATCCAGCTGAAGCAGATCAACGGCCAGGGAAAAGTCCTCCGTCATGACCCCGGTAGTGAGGGTAATGGTCCGAGCCTGATCTGTGAACCCGATGTAGCGAGCGGTCAACTCCAGGGACTGTCCTGTATGTTGGGCAGGCACCTGAAATGTGTAATTCCCGTCAAGGTCGGTGGATGCGCCGATCACTAGGGATTCAATGAGCACATTCGCTCCAATGAGCGGCTCGCCTGCCTCATCCGTGACCGTTCCAGAAATGATACTCTGTGCACCTGCCAATCCGGGAAATAGCAATGCGCACAGCACAAGGGTAGAATACCTTTGTTTCATAAAATCCTCCGTATGTCTGTGAGTGGGGGTGTTCCGCGAACCTGCGATAACAGTCCCCAATATACGCCTTTTTGAGGAATTTATTTGTACCCTTGATTTATGCCTTCCTGCGTTTCCACTCTGTGACCGGGGAGTGATCGTGTCAAGGCTCTTGCAAAAATACCACTGTACCCGACCAAATGTGCCTGAAAGTACTCTCATGGCGATACTTCTCTGTCATACAGGAATTTTGCAAGAGGCTTGTGTCGTCTGTCTGAGAATTTTCTGGGCTGCTGGTTCCTCTGGCAGTCTGCCCCATCTTCGTGATCATATTTCTCCGCCGGGGATTTTTCCTAGGGGATTCAGGGGGCTGGATCTGAGTGTGGCTCTGGGGATGGCTGGGAGTGGATTCCCATTCACAATTTTATGTCGTATACTTGCGGTACGGAACGCACAGTGCCGATACCGTCAAAGCAAATCCTGTTCAAATTGAACTATGTCGAATTTGATTGAATTTTTTATTTTCAGTTCCTCTTCCTGTTGTGTGTGCAGCTGTCGTACGGGCAAGAGGGGACACCTAATCCGCAGAGTTTTCAGGAAGTTTGGCGGGTTGGGACTCCTAGCGACGAAGTCCTGTTTGGGGAAATACAGGATGTTACGGTGGATTCCAAGGGCAGAGTTCACGTTATAGGCTGGTCACACTCCTCCGTTTATGTTTTTTCTGGATCCGACGGGAAATATATCCGCGAGGTTGGTGCCGAGGGGGAACGGTCCAAGTGAATTTAGACAAATAGCTGGGATAGCTGTCGGAGAGGGGGATAGTTTGTTTTTGATGGCAACACTAACCAGATAAGCTTATTTTTCGGGAATGATCCCGCAAAATCCGCAAGGAGTACAACTCGGATGAATTACGAGGTGCCCTCAGATAGCGAAGCAGAAGATGGCGGCGCGTAATGAGAAAAAAAACAGGATTACCTGAGTTCAAGCCGGCGGTACGGAATTCTTTGGGGCTTATATACCTGGGTGCCCATAGACTATTTGTCTTGGTCCCAGTCTCGTTGACGGGTCATCAGGGAACCCAACGGTTCACCCCTCGCACGTCCAGTTGCCCCAACCCCGGCGGCCAAGATGTTCGCGGCAGCGTTGATGTCCGCGTGTTCCGCATGTCCACAGGACATACACACAAATTTGCGCAGGGAGGCGCGATTCCCCGCGTCCCTGTGTCCGCACCTGCTACAGTCCTGGCTCGTATACGCGGCCATCACACACAGAACCGCCAGACACTTGTAGCCGAACATCTGAACCAATTGACCCGGCGCGCCTTCCAGCAGCACCCGGTTCAGCCCCGCCTTCGCTTTGACATTCTTGCCTGGATTCTCTGCGGTTCCCCGGGCAGAGGCGGTCATGCTTTTCACCTTCAGGTTCTCCACCACCACTACAGGGGCTTCCTTCGCGATCTTCGCACTGTTCTGGTGATTGCGGTTATGACTGAAGTTTGCCAGATAGGTGCTGCACTTCTGGATCTTGCCCTGTGTCTTCTTCGCCCGGTTCGACATCTTTTTCCGACCGTCTGCTTTCTGCCGGGCAATCTGCTTTGCCAGCTTCCGCTCATACCTGCGTTTCCGCAATCGCACCCGCTTGTCCGCCTCACTCTCCAGCACTTCGGAGTCCCTGCCGTCGCTGTAGGCCACGGCGATCATGCCACTGGCGTTTCGGTCAATCCCCGCCACCACACCGGTATCTTCTATGAGCGGGTCATCAATTTCGTACGTGATGGTGGCCCACCACTTCCCGCCTTTCCTGTATACCGTGATGTCTTTCGTGATCCCCTCCGGGTACGGGTTGCCCCCTTTCCTGCGGAGGGTTACCGTGCACATCTCCTTTCCCTTGACCGTCAGCTGGTTTCCCCGCAACGTGTACCCCGTCTTGTCCGGGATGGTGAAGGACGGCTTGGTCCGGTCTCTGCTGTGAAAGCGGGGAGGCTCCGAAAGTCCCCTGTCGTACCTTTTCCATGCGTCTGCCTGGTACTTGAATACATACCGTACCGTGGCATACTGGTAGTGTTTCAGCCACGGATACTTCTTCTTCAAGATCTGCATGTACTCGCTCCCTGTTCCGAAGAAGGTGGTGGACGGTCCGTTCTCCCCTCGCTCTCGTGCCTCCTGTTTTCGCTGGAGGGTGATGGCGAGACCTTCGTTCCACATCTTCCTCCAGACCCCTGCCAGCCGCGCCAGTTTCCGAGCTTTGGTGCCCGACCCCGGCAGGATGCGGTATGTGATCTTTCGGCACGTCTTCCCTTTCTTCTTGGCCATGTTTCTCTCTCGTATTACACTGTAGTACGCGTACAGGGGCTCAACGTTCCCGTGGGCACTCAGGTATATAAGCCCCAATTCTTTCGTGGATGATGAGGAACAGATATGGGTACAGCTGAATGCTCCAGAGAAAGAGAAAGAGTCTACAGCAACCTGTTTGATCCTGGACACAAGCGGAAATCTGATGACTTCTCTCGAATTACCCGCAAACTTGCGTATGGAAATTATTCGCAGTGGGAAGGCTTGCGGGGTATTGCGTGCGGGAGACGGCACAAATTTATTGGCTGTCTGCGACATTTTACAGATTGCGCGAACCGCTGGCATATCTGCAAGGAGAATGGGTATTCTGAAAAACGGACAGACATTTTCTACAACTTGCGCCGGGACGAGTCAAGATTCGGCAGAACATGCCCCATGCGATCCCGCTTCGTGCGCAGGTAATTCAAATTTTCGTGATTGGCAGGCACCTCAATAGGTACACTCTCTGTGATTTCCAGTCCATATCCGTCCAGCCCAACACGCTTGGTCGGGTTGTTCGTCATCAGCCTCAGTTTGCGTATGCCCAGATCACGGAGAATCTGGCATCCAATGCCATAATCCCGGTGATCCATATCAAACCCCAAAGCCAGGTTGGCCTCAACCGTATCAAGTCCCTCCTGGTCCTGTAACTCATACGCCCGCAGTTTATTCAGAAGACCAATCCCGCGTCCCTCCTGCTTCATGTACAACACGACTCCCTTCCCCTCAGAAGCAACAAGCTGCATTGCCGTGTGCAACTGATCGCCACAGTCGCAACGAACAGACGCAAACAGGTCCCCGGTCACGCACTGGGAATGTACTCGTGTCAGAACAGGCTCGTCTTCGGTCCATGAACCCATGCACAGGGCCAGATGGACATCTCCGCTGGATGCATCTTCGTATGCAGTGAGCGAAAATATGCCATACTGCGTCGGAAGGCGCACAGATGCCACACGCTTGATCAAAGACCTGCGTGCCATGCGGAAGGCAACCAGATCACTGATCGTAATTATCCTCATATCGTGTTCCCGGGCAATATCCAGAAGCTCTGGCGTACGTGCCATGGTGCCATCTTTATTCATAATCTCAACAAGCACTCCAACCGGCGGAAGGTCAGCAAGACGCACAAGGTCAACCGTTGCTTCCGTATGCCCGGTCCTTCGCAATACTCCGCCCTCCCTAGCAATCAGCGGAAATACATGCCCGGGCCTCGCAAAATCTTCCGGCTCGGAAGCGTCATCGGCGAGAGCCTGAATCGTCACCGCACGATCCGCAGCACTGATTCCGGTGGAAGTTCCGTGACTGTAATCTACCGGGATCGTGAACGGAGTGTTGTACAGACTGGTGTTTTCTTCCACCATCAGGCTGAGATCAAGCATCGCAGCCCGTTCCGCAGCCATCGGAACACAGATGAGCCCCCTTCCCTCCCGAGCCATGAAGTTCACCAGCTCCGGCGTTATCTTTGCAGCCGCACCGACAAAATCTCCCTCGTTTTCGCGGTCTTCATCATCCACCACAATCACGAGGCGGCCAGCACGGATATCTTCCACGGCAGACTCAATGGAGTCAAAAGCACCTGTAGCGGGGCTCTCCATTGCAGGTACACCTACTCTTTGACACTGGCAAGGGACTGTTTTTCGACACGGAGCTTGACTCCTCCGTCAACATCCAGCAGAACACTTGCAGACCCCTCTTCCACCTGGTGAATTTTGCCATGAATTCCACCAGCGGTTACCACCCGGTCTCCCTTCTTGACAGCTGCAATCATTGCCTTGCGCTTCTTCTCCCGCTTTTGCTGGGGACGGATAATGAACAGGTAGAATACAACCACAATCAAAAGAAGCGGCACGAACATGCCAATTCCTCCCAAACCGGAGGAGGCATCCTGAAATAAAAATATGAAAAGCCAGTGCATGGTGTAGGATAAAATCTGGAAAGTGTACAAAATAAAGAAGGGTAAGCTGACCGTATCGCGTCGCTTCAACCTCCTACCGCTGCTGCCTTCCGGCCCTGACGGGGTTCAGAGGGAGCTGACCGTACGGGACTTACCCTTCAGGAGGCAGTCTACCCATCACCGGAATGCTTGTTCCCGCTTCTCAGACCTGCTCCACTCCGTCAACATTCACGGATACATGAAGATCGCGGCCCGGTGAGGGAGAATTGCGGAGAACTGTGCGAAGATCTTCCTGAAGCGAAGCATATGCCTTGGGAGCCTTGACAATCAGGAAGTTTCGATACTGATGTTCCACGCGTTCCACATGGGGCTGCTCCGGCCCCATTACCGAAACCGTGGAAGGCAGCTGGCGGAGCAGCAGATCTCTCCATATTTGTGCAAGATTTTCAACAGCCGGTTTGGGAGCTCCCCGCACCTGGATTCCAACAATACGCCCGAACGGAGGATAGTGCAGTTTTTTTCGATGCCGAATCAGAACCTCGGCATATCCCTCAAAATTGTGTTCCTGTAAAAATGAGAACATCGGGTGGTACGGCCGGCGCGTCTGCAGCAGAACCTCCCCTGGCAAATTGGCCCTGCCCGCCCTTCCGGCAACCTGCATAAGCAGCTGAAATGTGCGCTCCTCGCTCTGGAAGTCCGGCAGCCGAAGCCCCAGATCACAGTTGATCACCCCGACGAGGGTCACCCGGCCAAAATCAAGCCCCTTGGCCACCATCTGGGTGCCGATCAGAATATCTGCTCCTCCGTCAGCAAACACGCTCAGGATTTCATGATGTGCATCCTTGCCTCGCGTGCTGTCCCGATCCATTCGAAGAATTCTGGCATCTCTGAACAGCTCCCCCAGCTCCTCGGCAACGCGCTGCGTTCCGCTCCCCATTGGAGCGAATGCGATTGCACCACATCTTGGACAGGTGACCAGAACTTGCCCCGTATATCCGCAATAATGACATCGCAGCTTGTTTTCCCCCTGATGATATGTCATGGATACACTGCAGGCGATGCACTGAGGAACAAATCCGCAATCCTGGCACTCAAGGATTGGCGCATACCCGCGGCGATTTTGCAGGAGAATAACCTGTTCCCTGCGCTCAAGCCGAGTCCTGATTGCCTGGATCAGAGGCTCCGACAGCGGACCGTCAAGTCCCTTCTCTTCCCGTTCATAGCAGAGGTCAATGATGTGAATGGACGGAAGCGGTGCCGCAGACTTTCCCCGAGAAGGGACACGTTCTGGCATGGACAGGAGCCTGTATTTCCCCTGTCTTGCATTCACCAGAGTTTCCAGGGACAAGGTGGCAGATCCAAGTATGCAGACACACTGGGACATCTTTGTTCGCATGACCGCAACATCCCTGGCATGGTAGCGGGGAGAAGTGTCCATCTGCTTGTAAGAGCCGTCATGCTCCTCGTCTACAATGATGAGACCGAGATTTTGAACCGGAGCAAGAACGGCCGACCTTGGACCTATGACAACCCGGTACTTGCCCGCACGAATCAGTTGCCAGACATCATGACGCTCCCCCTGCCCCATGCGGGAATGAAGGACGGCAACCGTGTTCCCGAAGCGACTCCGAAAACGCTGCACTGTCTGCGGAGTGAGCGCGATTTCGGGAACCAGCACAATCGCTGTCCTGTTCAGGGAGAAGACAGATTCCAGTGCAGACAGATAAACCTCCGTCTTGCCGCTTCCAGTGACCCCGTGAAGGGCAAATGTCTGAAATGTCTGTGCAGCGACAGCCTCCCTGATCGCCTCTACAGCTTTTGCCTGAAACGGATGGAATTCTGGTGCCGTGCTGGGAGAATAATCGTCCGAACGCATCCACTCTGGAATCCGGAACACCTCCTTTTCTGTGATGGAGAAAATGCCCCTCTGCTCAAGAGACCGTACCGTCTGGAAACTTGCGTTGCATGCCTTCCGAACCTCCGCCAGTGAGAGGTCGCTCTGGCTGGACTGCTTCAGTTCAAGGATTAGCTGGGCGATCAGCTTCTTCTGTTTCTCTCCCCGAAACTGCGAACTTGCATCCCGCAATGCCTCCACAGATCGGAATGCCGGGGCGAGAACCAGAAACTTTCCGGTTTTTGTGCTTACCGTTGGATCCCGCAGTTCAATGATCCGCCGCAAGGCCCCCTGAGATTCCGCCTTTGCGATTTCCTGCTCGGAAATGCGCAATCCGATTCGTTTCATTCTGGCCGGCGTTGTGCGCCGGTGCTTGATCATGTGCACCTGCAACTCGGGAGAAACCTCTTTCCAGTTTTCGGACGACTCGGAGGCCAGATAATAGACAACATGCTCCTTTTTCTGTATGCCTGCCGGAAGTGCTGCATTCAGGGCCTCGCCCCAGGAGCATACATAATACCGGGATATCCAGCGGGTAAGCTCAAGGAGGTCTGGATGAAACAGGGGTTCGCCACTCACCGCAGACCGCACAGCCCGAAGCTTCACACCCTCACGAACCTGCACATTCAGTTCAGTTACAATTCCAGTATATGTGCGCTTGCGCACTGGAACCAGAACCAGGGAACCTACCCCCACAGACCCTTCCAGCTCGGCTGGCAGCTCATAGGAATAGAGCTTGTCAACGGGAATCGGCAGGGCAACACTGATCGCACATGCCATGTCCCGTGCTATTCAAAGGGATCCTTTGGATCGTAGAGCATGCCCGTGCAGAGACACATCTGCCGCTTCATCCGCTGGAGCACATCATAGTTCGGACAGCTCCGACATCCCTGCCAGAACGCATCTTCATCGGTAAGCTCGCTGAATGTCACCGGCTTGTAACCCAGTTCAGAATTGATCTTCATCACGGCAAGACTGGTGGTAATTCCAAAGAGTTTTGCTTCCGGGTAGAGTTCTCTGGAAAGCTCAAAGGCACGACGCTTGATCCGGCGAGCAAGCCCCTTCCTGCGAAAATCAGGGGCGATAATCAAGCCAGAATTGACAGCATATTTGCCGTGATCCCATGTTTCAATGTAGCAGAATCCTGCTACTTCACTATTTGGGCCAAGTGCAATCACTGCCTTTCCCTCCTCCATCTTCGTACGGATATAGTCTGGGGCACGTTCCGCAATCCCCGTCCCTCGCTGGGCCGCAGCGATTTTAATCAGATCGCAGACTTCCTGTGCGAACCTGCAATGGTCCGGAGTGGCTACGACAATGCTGACTGCTGCCGAAGCCTCTACAACTGGAAGTGCTATGGGTGTATCAACAAGCACGGCTAAATTGGAAGTGAACTTGCCGTGTAAGCACAAAGCGGAAAATGGTTCCGTTGAACGTATAAGGGGTTTTGCACGTTGACACCGAAAACCTTAGATTTGCCTGTACGCCATGGAAGAATGTCCTTCCTGTGCACTGGAAGTGGATCGCACGATAGATGGATGTCCGTACTGCGGGTATGAGTTTCCTCAGCAGACTCGGAGCCGAACACTCATGGCCTGGGTCATGGCCTTGCTTTTAATCTGGCCCCTGTTTGAGATTATACAGCTGATCTTTTGATGTTTCTGCATCGCCCGAATCCAGAGAGACTTCACTTCGATCCTCTGGAACCTTGTCCTGAATCCAGAGCTCTCTGATTGAGTCAGACAACTTGTGATCATGGGAAAGCCATGGCTGTGCAAAGAGAGCCGGGGACGCGGTGACTTCAGGGTGTTCCGGGTGCGCCAGGATACCTGCGAGTCCCCTCGGACCGGAGAGAACCATGATTTTTTTGTTCTGGAGTCCGCAGACTGGACTACGGTCGTTCCCGTAACACCAGACGGAAAACTGGTCTGTATTCGGCAGTGGCGGCCAGGCACCGCTGCGGTTGAGCTGGAGTTGCCGGGAGGGGTTATTGACCCGGGCGAGTCTCCCAAAAATGCAGCCATGCGTGAGCTCCGCGAGGAGACCGGCTACATCACCAGCTCTTTTATCCCGCTAGGAAAAATCGCTCCCAACCCTGCAGTCCTGACAAACCGGTGTCACTTTTTTCTGGCCAAGGGGGCCACCCCAGCCGGGAAAAGAGAACTGGATGCCGCAGAAGACATTGACACAGTTCTGATTGCCCCCTCCCGGATTCCCGGGCTGATTGCCGAAGGCAAGTTGCGGCACGGGATCATCATTGCTGCCCTCTATTACTACAACCTGTATCTGCAAAGTGGAAGACAAGCATAGCGACACAATATGGAGCGTGCGCCGTGAGCTTCTGAATAAAATTCTGTTTGAGTCAACGACTCCACTGGGCAGAGGGAGCGATATTGCCCTGTTTATTCTGATCGTGTCCAGCGTGGTGGCCGTGATGCTTGAAAGCATTGATCAGGTAAGAGTGCAGCATCAAACCCTGCTGATCACTCTTGAATGGATCTTCACAGTCATCTTTACCGTGGAGTATGTCCTGCGCCTCTACTGTTCACGGGATCCTGCCGGGTACGCCCGCAGCTTCTTTGGTGTCGTGGACCTGATTGCTGTGATTCCGACGTACCTGAGTCTGCTTCTGCCCGGGGCCCAGGCACTGATTGTTATCCGGATTTTGCGATTATTGCGCGTGTTTCGCGTCCTGAAGCTGGTTCAGTACAGCAGAGCCGGGATGTATCTGCTGTACATTCTTCGGGAAAGCTGGCAGCGCGTGTGGGTATTTGTGCTCGCACTGTCCCTGCTTGTCACGACGCTGGGGTCCATGATCTATCTGATTGAGGGGCCGGAAAACGGATTCGCCAGCATTCCCCTGAGCATGTACTGGGCCGTGGTTACGCTCACAACCGTTGGGTACGGAGACATATCTCCGCAGACTCCCCTGGGAAAATTCGTTGCCGCCATTGTGATGGTCATCGGGTATGCCATTATCGTGATGTCTATCAGTCTTTCCTCCCGCCATTTCAAGCGAAGTACGCCCTGCATACGCTGCCGGGAAACGAGGCTGGAGAAGGGAGCCGCCTTCTGCAAGCACTGCGGGCATGAGTTTCACCAGCACTAGATGACCCGTTCCGCTGCCGGTTCCCGCATGTTATAGCTGGACGACATCACCCGGCCGTAGGCTCCGGCCATGGCAATCAGCAGGATGTCTCCCTCGGAAGTTTTCGGGAGTCTTCGTGCGCGTCCGATAATGTCACCCGTTTCGCAAATGGGACCAACAACATCTGCGGTCATGCCCGGGGGTTCACCAAGTCTGGTCAGATTGACGATACGATGATGCGATCCATAGAGTGCAGGGCGAATCAGCGAGTTCATGCCTGTTTCCACCCCAATGTAGAACATCGCACCTTTTTGCTTGATCTGTGTGACGCGGGTCAGGAGTACCCCGCTCTCTGCCACCAGATATCGTCCTGGCTCAATCCACAGCTCATATTGTGGGCAGGTTTCTCGAAACTGTTGCAGGCTTTCATCCAGAACAGCCAGGTTTAGCGGGATCGCTCCCGGCTTCTCGGGCACTCCAAACCCTCCGCCTACATTCAGGTGCGTGACATCGGGAAACCTCTCTGCAAGGGAGGCAAGTGCATATGCGGTAGAACTCCATGTGTCCGGGGTCAAGATTCCGCTTCCAATATGTGCATGCAATCCGGTAACCCGGATATCGTGCTCCCCAGAAATTTTCTGAACTGCTGACAGGTTTTCCGGGGCAATCCCGAATTTTGAGGAGGTGCCTGCCGTGCGTACATGCTTGTGGTGCCCTCGTCCCTGCCCGGGATCAAGCCGGAGGATTACATTGCGCCCCGCAAAGACATCCGGCCAGAGTTCCAGTGCCCTTACATTCCCTACCGTCACATGCCCTGCCAGCTCATATCCCAGAGAAAATTCTTCTTTGGGGACAAAATTGGGGGTAAAAAGAATTCTGTCGGAATCAATCTCGGGGAAAAGCTCATGGACATAATGCAACTCGCCCGGAGAAACACACTCAAACCCGATGCCCCGGTCATACATAATCCTTAGCACCTCAGGATTCCAGCATGCTTTCATGGCATAGAAGGAACGGTCTGCACCTTGAAGAGCCTGCAGACGCGTCACAGTGTCATTCAGATTTGCCAGATCATAGACATAGCAGGGAGAGGTCTCGGATGCAAGTTCAAGCAGCCGGGTGCGCCGGGTTTGCCACCAGGGGGCAGGAAGTGCAGTATCGGGAGCTTTGAACAGTTCGCGGTACGTGGGGCCAAAGAGATGATCCGGTCCAATCTGTCCAAAAATCTGGCTGTGCAACTTCTTCATCAGCCTCTGTGCATGTATGCTGTCAACCACGAACGTAAAATTCAGATCGCTGGCGGACTGTGTCACCAGATAGAGTTTCTGCTCATCCAGAACCTCAAGTGCGGGGCCAAGCTCATGCAGGACGCTCCGGATATCACGCCCGACCATGCTGACCGCAGCACAGTCACGAATGCACTGTGCATGGCAAAATTCATTCAGGTCAGACAGGAGTGCTTCCATGGCAGACTCCTCCAGTGAAAATCCGTATACCGGATCAATGGAGACGGTCACGTTTGTTTCCGAGGTCGCGACCATTCCAATGGAAAGCCCCTGTCGCTCAAATGCCTGAAAGACCTTCGCCAGAAATCCGACCGAATGCCACATGCGGGGGGTTTCTATTGCGACCAGAGTGATATCCGAGCGTGCGGCAATCGCTTTCACCTGGGCCCCATAGCTGTCAATATCTGCACTAATGACGGTTCCCTGCAAATCCGGGTTTGCCGTGGAACGCACATGCAAGGGGATTTTCTGGTCACGGAGTGGCTCAATACAGCGGGGATGCAGGACCTCCGCACCGGAACTGGCAAGCTCCTGAGCCTCGCTGTATTCGAGTTTTTTCAGCAAACGTGCACCCGGAACATGTCCCGGATTGGCCGTGAACATGCCAGGAACATCAGTCCATATCTCCAGTCGCTTTGCCGAAAACTTGCTTGCAAAATAGGCGGCAGACGTATCAGATCCCCCCCAGCCAACGAGTACAGTCCTGTTTTGCGAGTCACTGGCAATGAATCCCTGCGTGATGATGGCATTCTCATCAATCTGCTGAAGCTCGGGATCCGGGGCATGATGACACTGCGCAGAGAGGAACTCTTCATGCGGAAGAAGACGGGGGATGGATTTTGCCTTCAGGAGTGTCCGTGCATCCATCCATCGGATTTGGGCTCCCTGTGCATTCAGGAATGCTGCTCCCAGCGTTGTGAGCATAAGTTCTCCCGTAGACAGTATCCGTGCCCGGAGTGCCGGCCCTGCATCACGAGTCAGTGAAACGCCGTAAATGAGTCGCTCCAGTTGCTGAAAAAGTTCTTCAAGCAAAGATTCTCCGTCCAGATCGAGTTCCCGGGCAAGTGACAGGTGCCTTGCCCGGATGGCATCCAGCGACTCTTCGTAGTTTCCGGAGAGTGCAGCATCTGCCAGTTCTCCCAGTGCCCGTGAGATACCGCTGGCCGCGGAACAGACTATACATACATGTTCCCCGCATTCCACCCGCTCCCGAAAAATTCGGGCAATCGTATCCCAGTGAACTCTCGTTGAGACACTGGTACCTCCGAATTTAAGCACGACCCAAGAAGTCACTTTTATGGGAAAACGAATGAACAAATGGGATTTTGATCATTCAGGGCAACCTGTCTGCTCTTGAAAATGATCAACCGTGCTTGAACGTACAGATGAGTGAACAGTGCGATAGCAACAGAATCATTGCGATCATAAGCCCGGCAGTTTCACAGAAATGCAACGGAACCACTGCTGCACTGGAGCCGAGGCTCTAGCGTGAATCTCGGGCCTCCCGATTACGCATGATCCAGGCGGAGTATGCGGTTGGAGGAAGATTCGCCCTTTTCCGAACAGATTATCTCTGAACACGGATGTTATCTCATAGCCACCCGGCCCAGTTTTCAATTTTGCAAGTCTGTACAGGTGGGATGAAATCTTCCCCCTTGGGTAGCCCCCACATGGTGCAGATATTGGAGTTCGCCGCTCCAGGCGCGGCATTGACAGAATCGGGGGCTCAGCCATCGGACCTTCTTCCCCGCCACGCATCACTGGTACGAACCGGCTGAACTCGTTCCTGCCAGAGCTTTATTTGTTCCTCAATTGCCTCTTTTAGTGGACGCTCCTGCATGGTCATTACATCACGGCGGCGAACATCCAGTGTAAACGCCTCCGCTTTCTGCATAGCTGATTGCACCGAGACGCTTGGATATGGGAGATCCCGTCACACCAGGATGCTTGTCAAAATATTCCGCCAATTCCTTTTCTCCAGGTGCAGGCAAGGCAAGTCATAACTGAAATCAACGCCATGCAGCGCGGTCTAATAGCCCGGAATGGTTTGTAGCAGCAATCGCAACCGAATAACTCGGAAGCTCATCTACCTGCATCAACAGCGATGTAACGACGCGTTTGATTTCCCCAGTTTCAAGAGTATCTCCGCGCTTTTTCCCGACTGCATCAAACTCGTCAAAAAAACAAAACGCATGGCGTGGTCCTTACATGATCAAACACACGTTTCAGCCTGCCTGCTGTTTCCCCAAGATAACTGCCGATCATGGACTCATAACGAACCAGAAACAAGGGCAGTGCCAGTACTTCAGCAAGAGAGGTTTTCCCGTTGCCCGGCAGGCCAACTAGAAGAAGGTGATGTCTGGGATCAATCCCGTGTGCACGCAGGAGGCTGGCTCTTTGCTGTTCTTCAATTAACTGGTCTACTGCCTTGCGGCAGATACCGGAAAGAATCATGTCATTCAACTCTCTCCTTGGCATGATTTCAGTGATGAATTCGCGCCAGTTGTTCCCGCTCGCCGCAACTGAAGAAAGTCTGTGTCTGCCGTTCCCATTCGTTCGCATAGCGCGAGCGAGCCTGTCAGCAATTACCGTGTGCTGCTTGCCTTTTTCCTCAGCAATGATAGTCTCAACTGTTGAGCGGACAGCAGGCATATCCCCCGAAACACTGTGGCTCGTACGAGACTTACCAGGTATCCCCCCTGACAGCTTACATGGAGGCTGTTCGGACGGATACGGATCAAACATCGTGGCAGAAGGGATTAAACGCTGTTGAGAAACTGGTTGAACGGGCTGAAGCCAGTTATAATGCCTGTTGCCTGAACTAAATCAGCCTGACATACTCGAAATGGATACCGAAGATAGTCTGGATATATTTCCTGGAACAGAATGCAATGACTGAGTAGAAGCGTGATGGAACATAGGTGATCCGCATCATTAGGGATGAGAGGCGTTGTGAGGTTTTCAGATGCATCTGAAAGAAGTTATGCCGTGAAATCCGCATGAGTATCAAACTCAGCGTTTCAGTACTACATCACGACCATGATGCAGAAATCTACGCGGGCCTCCTGCTGGTTAATGAGAGTATCAGAAAGCCTGCGACAAAAAGCAGAAATCTACAAACGAAGTGGAAGGTGAAACAAAGTGTGTGCTGGGCAACTTCGTCAATTGACCGCACTGATAATAACCCAAAATGACTGAACACAAAATGGCAAAAACTTTGTTTTCCATCGCTTACGACGGCCCTGCACTTGTTGATGGGACAATGGATGTACGAGACCTGGCACCTGCTTTGTTAGCCACAAGTGAGCTTTTTACAAGTGCCAGCAGAATCCTTTATGGTAAAGATGCCGAAGTTAAGGTCAGCATAAGTGCAACAGATAGCGGATCCTTCGAAGTGATCTTAGACCTTGTTATGTCAGCTTGGGATAAAATTGTTGACATGTTCAAGGGAGATTCTGCCGAAGCACTGGAAAGGCTGATCGCTATCATTCTAGGGACGGGTACTGTGGCTACTGGTGTGTTTGCCCTCTACAAAAAGATTAAGGGGCGTAAAGACGCAAAAGTTGAACAGTTAAAAAATAACAAAATTGCGATTACCATAGGAGAAAATCGTATTGAAATAGATAAAAATGTGTATCTCGTCTACTCTTCCCCAGACACACAGATAGCAATTCAAAAATTAGTGCAAGAGCCACTAAAACGTGCCGGCATAACAGAGTTCAAGTCAAGTTATCAAGATGTAACGGTTACCGTTTCAAAAGAAGAATCCGAATACTTCTCACATCCTCCTTCGTCGGAAGAGCAAGTTACTGAGTCCTCACGTCAAGTAGCTTTTAAGATACTGTCTGTTTCCTTCAAAGAAGACAATAAATGGCGGCTTTCCGATGGCAGTTCAACGATATACGCAGAGATGGCAGACGAACATTTTCTTGACAGAATAGAAAAGAACTTGGTTTCTTTTTCAAAAGGGGATACGCTGGTTTGTACTGTGAGAACAACTCAGACGCTTGATGCTAACGGAGGGCTTAAAGCTACACACATTATTGAGCGTGTGGTAAAACACATACCACCAAGCTCCCAACTGGAAATTCCGAACGACGAATAGCTGAGGTTTTGAATCAGATTTCCCTGCGAATTTTGCTACAAAAATCCCTCCCTTGTATCGTCTCCTGGAGGGATAGGGTCGCTCTCAATCTGTAAATCCGAGCCAATGTCGGAAAATTTGCATCCGTCCGAACAGCCTCCATGTAAGCTGTCAGGGGGGATACGTTGGTATGGTGGACTTGTACCTTCCTGAGTCCACTCTGTGACCGAGGAGTGGTCGTGTTATCGGTCTGCGGGTTCTTCTGGCAGTCTGTTGGTATCCGTCCGAAAGTTCTGTATTGATCAGACGGGGCCATCCCATCCAGGCAGATTGGATAAGCTTCTTGAATGTGATTGCCAATTCATTGAAGAGAAAAGCCTATATCAAGCCGTACAGATCGCGGGGCCATGGGATTTCCGGGTACATACTCGTAGTGGTTGTCCAGAACGTTATCCAGCAGAAAACGAACAGTAACAGGATCAAAATGCAGGCGCAACTGGGTGTCTGCCAGAACGATAGGATCCAACTTCCCTGCATCTCCAGCCAGTAACTGCACCCCACTATATCTTGCCCCGACCTGGAAGCCCAGGAATCTCCACTGGACATCTGTGAATGCCTTGATTTGATGATTCGGAACCAGACGCACCTCTCCCGTACCTTTCGAGTGCGTGTATGTCCACATCACATTGCCGTTAATTCGCAAATCAGGATTGAGCCGTTCTTTGAGGTTCAGAGAGGTTTCCAAGCCACGATTCATCACTTTTTGCACATTCCCAGGAGACCAGACACCTTCCTCATTCGGCACCCATACAATCTGATCCGTCATGCGCATTGAAAATGCGGTGATCTCCGCCTGAAAGACTGGTGATGTCCAGATGACTCCCGTATCATAAGACCACCCCTTCTCTGGGCGGAGGTCTGGATTGCCTCCTGACTTCCAGAACCTGTCATTGAATGTCGGCATGCGAAATGCCCGTCCGGCAGATCCCTTGAGATTCAGCGTTGAGCTCAGGGCTGCATTTATCCCGAGTTTGGGGGTGAATGCCCAGATCATCTGATCTTTCTCGTACCCGTCCAGCCGTACCGAAGGAAATATGGTTACCGCGTCCCATGTCCGCGAACCGCTGAAATAACCTGCAAACCTGTATTCTCGCAAACCGCTTTTCAGGTTGGGGTGACGAACACTGGCATACCCTCCCGTCAGTCCAGTCACCAGATTCCATGACCAGTTCGTGAATGTTAGCGAGAAATCAGAGGAAACATCAAGATTACGTCCGGTATCATTTATAGACCAGCGTGGATTATTATATCGGAGTTTGGCATTTTCTGCCTGCGCCTTTGCCTGGAAGAGGCCCCATCGCCAATTTTGTGTGAACTGCGTCCATATCCGTGCAGTTGCGTCCCACTGGCGGGTTCCATCAGAAAAGGCGGAGTGAATTGTAGGGACTCCCCGCTCCGCATGATTCCACAGGCCACTGACTCGGAGCTGGCTGGATACACTGTTCCATGCAAGGGAACCCAGTATGGACTGCCGATTCTGGTCTGCTCCCTTTCTGGGTGCGAGACGTTCGGGGTCCAGCCCCTGATTCGTATAGCTGAAGTCCCCGTCAGAGCGAAGAAAATCCGCAGATAGCATTCCAGAAAACGCCCCGAACCTTCCCGCACCATATACAGAGGCTTCGCGTCGGCCCCATGAACCTGTGCCGGCACGAACTCTGACTGTGGGCATGGCAGATGTAGTTCGCAGGTTTACGACTCCACCAACTGCATTGGATCCGTAGATTGTACTGCTCGCCCCTGATATAACCTCAATGGAGTTGATCAGGGACAGGGGAAGCAGTGACAGATCTACCTGCCCTGCTGTCGGACTCAGGACTGGATTTCCATCCATGAGAACAAGAATCTGTGAAGCTGTGCTCCCTCGCTGAGCCATGGAGGACAGAACTCCACCATAGCTGCGAACATACAGTGTCGTGCGCAGGCCAAGCAATGATGCCACCGTTGAGGAAGCAGACTGCTCAAGTGCCTGTTGATCAAGAATCTGTATGCGCACAGGTGCACCTGCGACACTTACAGGAAAGCGTGTGGCCGTTACGGTAAGCTCAGGCAACGCAACTGCGGAATCAGGAACCTGCGATTTGACTGCTGACAGTGGCAGAATTGCCAGAATAAGAAGGAGTGCTGTATGTTTGGTCATGACCGAATCTGTTAGTTTGTGAGATCCGGAGTGACCACCCGTACGGAGGACTGACACACTGACGGCCAGCGAAGGGCGGGAACCACAGACCTCTATTCCCGGAGGTTGTTAGTGAATGCCTCCTGGCAGGTCTCCTGACTCGCCGTACGAATGCATGAGCGCACTCTCAAGAGCGACAGGTGAACCTTCCCATCCATACGGACAGTGACGCACAAGCCTTTCAGATGCTCTTTCGCAGAATCTTTCGATCCTGATACGGCCTACAGTTGCGGGTACAGCTCTGGAATCTTCTCAGAGAGAATGAACCAGATTCCCTTTTAACCGGACAATGTCCAGACCCAAGGCGACACAAGTATACGGAAAAAGTCAGAATACTTCAGTATCTGCCCAAGAAATTTTTGCAAAATCCTGCATCTGCATCCCAGACTTCTGGAATGTCTCCTGCTCGCAATCCAGCCGTGAAGCACAGCTGAAGACATGGTAGCAACGAACGGATCTATCCCCTTCCCTGCGCAAATGCACAATTAACCGCACAAAAGGGGCAAGAGAGGTTCATACCCTTCCCCTGTCAGGAACCAGAAATCCAATCTGTCTAACCGACAGATTCAGAGATTAATTGAGAGTTTCTGCCCCGGACGAATCGTATCGGAACGCAGATTATTCGCAACCTTGATCTGTCGCACGGTAGTTCCGTACCGCTGGGCGATCTTTGTCAGATTGTCTCCTCGCCGGACGATATAGGTCGTGCGTCCATGAGGAATCTTGAGTCTCTGCCCGCGCTTGATCTTGTCACCTCGAAGTCCATTTGCCCGCCGGATCGCTCCTATGGTCGTTTCGTATTTGCGTGCAAGTTTGGTCAGCGTATCTCCTCTGCGGACACTGTGGACTTGATACGGCCGCTTTGTTTCTGTGGAAGCCGCAGACGATGCAGTTCTTCTGCTTGAGGAGCGCGTGGTAGATGTGTTTGCTACCTGTCTGACCGGGGTTCGTCGCCGCGCACTCTCGGCAATTGCCTTGTCAAACACGATAGGCTTATTAATTCTGCTCCCCCATGCAATGGACCTCGCTCCGGTGCTTTCAAGCGTTGCCACGGTCCTGCCTGCCATGCCGGGGATCACCAGCATCTGTCCGGGATGAATCACAGTTCTTCGGAGCCCATTTGCATTTTGAATTGCTTTGACACTCACCCCGTGTCGCTTGGCAATTCGCCCAAGATTGTCACCCCTGCGTACGCGGTATTCTCCGGGCATAGTTTTTTTCCGGTCGGGCAACCTCTCAAACGCATCGGCAAAACGGGCAGATGTATTCAAGGGAATCCGCAGGGTATACGGGGTCCGATCCGGTGGCAAAGTTCCGCGCCGGAGCTCTGGATTCAGGTACTTGATTCGATCCGTTGTCGTCCCCACCATGCTGGCAACGGTTTCCAGTTTCAGAACCCCATTGACTCTGATTTCGTCGTATGCAAATTCGGGCCCGTTTGAGTTTGCGGGCAGTCCAAACTCGGCAGGATTGGACATGATAAGTGCGAATGCAATGAACTGGGGAACATAGCCTCTCGTCTCGCGAGGCAGATGACGCATGATGGTCCAGTAGGACGGAGGATTTTCCATCGTGCCTCTAGAGCGGGAGATCGCTCGTCGAATACAGCGCGGACTGCAGTTGTATCCAGCCAGTGCCAGATGCCAGTCCTGTCCATAGTACTCATAGAGTTCCTTGAGGTGACGGGCAGCTGCACGCGTTGCCTTGACCGGATCCATGCGCTCATCCACATAACTGTCAATGCGCAATCCCATTCCCCGGCCTGTTGCCGCCATAAACTGCCACATTCCCACCGCACTTGCACTGCTTCGCGCAACAGGATTCAGCCCGCTCTCTCCGACCGCAAGATATTTCAGCTCATCTGGAACTCCCTCTTCCCTAAATACCTGTTCAATCATCGGGAAGTATGTATCTGCCCGCCCCATCCATCGGATGACCGTTTCCCGCCGGTTCTCCAGCAGCCACTGGATTGCCCCTTCTACCAGACGGTTCTGTGTCATGTGCACAGAGGTCTGCACAGGCTCAATCTTGGGCAATGTGGTTGCTTCCGCCATGGGATTTTCTACCTGAGCCTGCACATCAAACATGGCATTCCGGAGTGCAAAAACACCCCCATACTCACGACGCTCATTTGGATCCGTGCCAAAAAGATCTTCATGCTCGGCTACAATCGTCCGGAACAGCTCCCGGAACTGGGTCTCTTCCACAACACTTGACTGATCGGCGAGCACACTCACCTCGGTCATCGCCTTCCCCAGGTAGTATTCAACAGTTCGCCAGTCTCCGTTCGCCCGGGCTTTTATGATACGGGACTGAAACAGATATGCACGGCTGATCCGATTCATAATCTGCTTCTCGGTCAGGTCCTCTCGCGGATCTCCGTAGTCTTCCACCACGGAATATCTGTCGTATCCCCGCAAGTCCTCAATCGGAATCGCCTCGGGAGGCATTAACTGCTGTGCAATACAGGGTGTGCTCAGCAATACTGTTGCCATACATAAAGCCAGAAACTGTGCTTTCATCGGATCATCGGATGTCAGTTGATTTCGACGGAACAAATACACTTAAAGCTTATTCTTGCAAATATAACAATAAGTTTTAATTTACGGGATTTACAACATTAATGTTGTAATCTGGTTCTACAATCTCATCTACCGCATGCCGGAGATTGGATGGCATTCAAGCACCTGACTCCGCGACGAGAGACTTGGATTCATTTTCCGAACGATATACATCTCTCCCTGTGTTT
This sequence comes from Rhodothermales bacterium, assembly GCA_965203305.1. Lineage (GTDB taxonomy): Bacteria > Bacteroidota > Rhodothermia > Rhodothermales > Bin80 > Bin80. The sequence continues at coordinate 3,034,876 of OZ241874.1, forward strand.
CTGGTGAAAGAACGAGGCACAAACACATGGGGTTCAGGCCGAAATAATTGGAATACACCTTCCTGGAGCGTACAAAGAGCCTTCCCGTCAAATATGGCATGGTGCGGTGCCAAGGGCATCCACAAGGCGATTCGGAAGGTATGCGGCGATTCAGCGGTGCATCTGGCACAAGCAGGAGAATGTGGTCAGCAAGATCGGCTGTGAGCAGGAGCAACAGGCGGTACGACGGGAGTTACAGAAGGCCCATGCGCACGAGAGATACCCGGAAGCCAAACGTGCACTGCTGGACATCTGTATGGACTTGGAGAGCAAAGGGTACCCCCGTGCTGCCAACAGCCTGCGGCAAGGCATGGAGGATACCCTGACACTACACCGGCTTCGGGCGGGACAAGACTTGCGGAAGAAGTTGCGCACAACCAATTACATGGAGCACCTGAACAGCTGGACCAAGAAGAGGACCCGGCGGACCAAGCGATGGGTGAACTCCAGCCAGTTCTATCGGTAGGTGGGGATGGCGGTCCTGGATGCAGAAAGACGCTTGCAACGAATCCCCTGCCAAGACCAGTTGAAGGACTTGAAACAAGCCCTGTGGGAACATGTACATTCCCCACAACCTGTACACCAAACAGAACAAGGGAGCACGCCAAACATCAACTAGTTTTGGCACCCCACCCACAGGCTCTCAAAATGCTAAAACAGACTCATGGCACTCCGAGTTTTCCTTTTGTTGCTTTTTCTTCCCCTCCCCATCGCGCCTTTATCTTGGGCGCAGGCAGGCAAAATAGATTCCACGCATAAAGCATTAACCGCGCTTTATGTCTCCACAAATGGAGATCAGTGGGGTAATAACACCGGCTGGGATACAGGGACGGTTCCTGCGAGTATGAAAGATTTCAACCCGTGGTACGGGTTGAAAGTGTTTGATGGGAATTTGATTACGATTGACTTGAACTCTAACGGTCTCGATGGGAAGATCCCCCCGGAACTCGGTAATCTGGCGGATTTGGAATTTCTGCTTTTGAGTCGAAATCACTTAACAGGCGAAATTCCGTTGGAACTCGTCAGGCTGACGCATCTGCAAACCTTAGGGCTAGGTGAAAATCAATTAACAGGCGAGATTCCGTTGGAACTCGGCAGGCTGACGCGTCTGCAAAGCTTGGCACTGGATGACAATCAACTGACGGGCAAGATCCCGGACACACTGGGTAACTTGGATAACCTGAGAAATCTGAGTCTGTACGGCAATCAACTTACAGGCGAGATTCCATTGGAACTCGGCAGGCTGACGCGTCTGCAATTCTTGTGGCTAGATGACAATCAACTGACGGGCAAGATCCCGGACACACTGGGTAACTTGGATAACCTGGGAGAGCTGAGTCTGGACTACAATCAACTGACGGGCGAGATTCCTTCGGAACTCGGCAACCTGTCAAACCTGGAATGGTTATCGCTAGATGAAAACCAACTGACAGGCGAGATCCCGCCGGAATTCGGCAACTTGTCAAACCTGGAAAATCTGGCCCTGAAAACTAATCAACTGACGGGGCAGATTCCTTCGGAACTCGGCAATCTTTCAAATCTTGACATCTTGGATCTGAAAGAGAATCCGTTGACGGGCAGGATTCCTCGCAGTTTCTTGCAACTGAAGAAACTTGGGAGTCTTACTCTCCCTGACGGTGTGTGCACCGCAGGATGATGAGTTTCAGAGATGGCTGAGTGCATTTTCAGATGTAGATGTTGCTGGATGTGTTGGAATCTCATTTGCAAGTGGTATTGATAATCAGTCCTATCCACATGCACAGACTATTCCACCGCTGATCTTGCCCGAAGCCATTGCAGGGGTACCACCAGTTACTTATACACTAACTCCTCCTGAATTACTCCAGGGACTAAGGTTTGACGAGGCAACACGTACGATCAGTGGAATCCCGACAGAAATCACCCCGCCGGTGATGTTTACCTATACGACGACCGATGCGCAAAATTCACAAGACAGCCTGCGGTTCAGTATTGAGGTATATCCCCCCGTCTCTGCGGAGCAGGATGCTCCTTTGCCCACGGAGTTTGCAGTCCGCTCCAGTTATCCGAATCCATTCCGGCATTCAACCCGTTTCCGACTTGATCTGCCTTGGCCTGCTCGCGTAGGAGTGGCGGTACTGGATATGACAGGTCGGCAGGTCTTCACGCAAGTGCCGATTGATCTGCCTGCGGGTTCGGAGCAAGAGGTCATTCTGCACGGGATGACACTCTCCTCGGGGGTATACCTGTATCATCTGACGGCAGACTCTGCGGAAGGACGGTATGTGCATGGGGGGCATTTCGTGCGGATCAGATAAGGCAGAAATGGGGCTTATCCGGCAAAATACGCAAGTGCGGGAACAGGCCGTGCCACCAAGCGTAGTCTTTTTTGACGAATCCTGACAGGAAATGAAGTACAACCCGCTACGAAAATCCACGGACCGTGGTCCCACCCCCTTCTTTCACGGCCGCAAACCCATCCTGGACAGCTTTGAGAAAAGGCTGGTGGACGACAAAGAAAAAAAGGAAGGGACCATCTTTATCGTGCAAGGGCCTCCGGGGATCGGCAAGTCGGCCCTGCTGGACGAATGTCGCAAGAAGGCAAAGAATAAGAAGTGGGAAGTCCGAAAACTTGTCGTCCCCGCCCTGTGGGATCAGGACGCGATGGCGGAATGCCTAGGGCTGAAGAAAAAAGAGAGCACCACAGAAAAAACTGTGGAGGGAGGTGGGGAAATTATCGCTGGTGTAGCCAAGATCAAGGGGGGTCTGTCAGGAACGACAAAAAAATCCACCCCGAAGGTCACCCCGCGCAGCCTGATACAGAAAATAAAGAAACCTCTTCTTTTGATTCTGGACGAGGCCCAGCACCTGGGCGAAGACGGGGGTCCACCCAAAGAACACCTCCACGCGGTCAAAGCCCTGCTGACGGAGATTCATAATGGAGAGTTGGGCAAGCCCGTGATCCTGCTCGCGGGCGGGCTGGGGATGACCCATGCAGCATTCAGAGCACTGGGAATATCCCGGATGGCTGCACAATGTAGATTTGACCTGCAACCACTGAAAAAGGAAGAGGAGAGAGCGGTGGTACAAGACTGGCTCAGTGCGGGGAAGGCAAAGGGAGACACCACCCCGTGGATCAATGCCATCACCAGAGAGACGTATCTGTGGCCCAGACATGTTGATTCCTATGCACGGAATGCCGCCCACTTGGTCAGCGCAAACGATGGGGTGATGACAGAAGAGTTGTTACGTCTCGTCATGGAGAACGGACGGGAAGAACGCCTGGAATACTATGAGAGCCGACTGGAAGAGATAAAAGATGATCATGTTCTCATACTGGAAGAAATGTTTCATAGTGACCTGGCAAGAAAGGGGCTCAGTGAGGCGGGAATTATACGGTACCTGGGTAAAGCAGGGTTTGAGAAAGCGGTGTCCAAAGGCGTTCTTCACCGCTACAAGGACTCCTACACAATTCCCATCCCCTCCATGTATGACTACCTGACAGAAAAAGCCGGCCGGATTCGGGAAGCCAAGTTGCGCGATGAAGAGATCAGGAAACAGGTGCAAGCCAGAGACGATTCCGGCAAAGGGCTGGACCCGGACATGGGACTGGAACGATAGTACTCTCTCGCTGCGTCCGTAATCAGGTGTGGGGACAGAGACGGATTTTGCTGGATAAGTCCCGCAGAAATAGTCCCCTTAAATCTCACGGGCTGAGATAGTTGAACTGCTTCTCTCATTTCCATACCGGCTCGCAAAATGCTGAAGCAGACTCATGGCACTCCGAGATTCCCTTTTGTTGCTTTCTTCCCCTCCCCATCGCGTCTGCATCTTGGGCGCAAGAGGGCAAAATAGGATTCCACACATAAGGCATTAACCACGCTTTGTGTCTCCACGAATGGAGATCAATGGAATGATAACACCGGCTGGGATACGGGGACGATCCCTGCGAGTATGGAAGATTTCGACCAGTGATACGGGTTGACGATGTCTGGCGAAAATTTGATCAGGATTGATTTGGACTCTACCAATCTCAATGGCAAGATCCCCCGGAACTCGACGGGCCGACGCGTCTAGTTATCTTATGGATACATAATAATCCACTGACAGGAAAAATTCCGACCACACTGGGTAACTTGGCGAACCTGAGCTCGCTGAGTCCGGGCCGCAATCACCTTGCGGGCAGGATTCCGCGCACTTTCTTGCAACTAAGGCTCTTGCAAAAAAATCATGCCACACCAATGGCATCCCCGAAAGCATGGAAAATATCCTTAAAGCGGAAGATTTCCGTGTTTCTTTCTCGGATTTGTCAGAACCTTGTTTCGGAGCATCTCAAGTCCCGTGATTAAACGATCACGTGTTTCATGGGGGTAGATAACCTCGTCAACATACCCGTGCTCCGCAGCAATGTATGGGTTGGAGAACCGTTCTCTGTATTCACGGGTGAACTTTTCCTCAAGTGATACAGCATCTGTCGCACTCTTCAATTCGGAACGATGCAGAATCCTGACAGCCCCTTTCGCACCCATTACGGCGATTTCTGCGCCGGGCCACGCATAATTCAAGTCTCCGCGTATGTGTTTTGAACTCATGACATCGTAGGCTCCTCCATACGCTTTTCGGGTGATGACGGTGAGCTTGGGAACCGTTGCTTCACAGAATGCGTAGAGCAGCTTTGCCCCGTGGCGAATAATACCGCGCCACTCCTGATCCTTCCCGGGCAAAAATCCGGGAACATCCTCCAGCGTGACCAGCGGAATATTGAATGCATCGCAGAATCGAACAAACCGTCCCCCCTTTACAGAAGCATCAATATCCAGAACCCCTGCTAGGTGAGCGGGCTGATTGGCTACAATTCCCACCGAATGACCTCCGATTCGAGCAAATCCGCAGATCAGGTTTCGGGCAAAACGGTCATGGATCGGAAAGAAGGAGTCTCTGTCCACCAGGAGGTGAATAATATCGTGCATGTCATAGGGCTTGTTCGGATTCTCCGGGACAAGCTCATCCAGATCCGCCGCATTGCCATCGGGAAACTGGAAAGATGAGTGCACCGCAGGCTGTTCCTCACAATTTGGGGGCAGATAGTTCAATACTGATCGAATCTCCTCCAGACATGCAACATCATTCGAACAGATCGCATGTGCCACTCCACTGCGCTCTGCATGGGTGACTGCCCCGCCCAGTTCTTCCGCCGTGACTTTTTCCTGTGTCACTGTATGTACAACATCCGGTCCGGTCACGAACATGTAACTGGTTCCCTGCACCATAAAGACCAGATCCGTAATGGCCGGACTGTAGACTGCCCCGCCTGCACATGGCCCCATGATTGCCGAAATCTGTGGAATAACTCCTGAAGCCAGTGTGTTTCGGAGGAAAATGTCGGCATAGCCTCCCAGAGAAACCACCCCCTCCTGAATGCGTGCTCCCCCTGAATCACTTAATCCGATGATTGGAGCTCCGTTCTGAAGTGCCAGTTCCTGAACCTGAACAATTTTGGACGCATGTGCACGGCCAAGAGCCCCTCCAAAAACCGTAAAATCCTGCGAATATACATACACCAGACGGCCATGAATCCTCCCGTACCCGGTGATTACCCCGTCGCCGTAGGGACGCTGGTCTGCAAGACCAAAATCAGTTGACTGGTGGCGAACCAGCTGTCCCATTTCCACGAAGGAGTTCTCATCCAGCAGGATCGTGACACGCTCGCGGGCGGTCAGCTTCCCCCTGTCATGCTGTCTGTCAATGCGGGATTGCCCTCCGCCTGACAAGGCTTCCCCGCGGCGATACTCCAGTTCTGATTGAGAGTTGCTCATTGCCTTGCGCGACCGGATCCCCTGACTACACGACCGGGCATTGCCCCGGTATGCTGCCCGCGGTCCAGTACCATGGTTCCGTTCACAAATACATACTGCATCCCGGTTGCAAGTTGATGGGGGGCTTCAAATGTGGCATGATCCTGAATGCTATCCGGATCAAAGACAGCAATGTCTGCAAAATACCCCGGCTGGAGCAGACCTCTCTGGTCAACAGACAGAATGGAGGCCGGAAGCGATGTCATCCTCCGAACTGCTTCCTCCAGGGCAAGAACCCTCTCTTCGCGCACATATTTGGCAAGCAGCCGGGCAAAGGAGCCATAGGTGCGGGGATGAACCATGGAACGCAGCTTGTGTCCTTCCGGGGCAATGGATGCTGCGTCAGAGTCAATGGCAACCCAAGGCTGCTGGAGCTTCCGTCGAACATTCGCCTCGTCCATCAGAAAGTACACTGCCTCTACCCTGCTTGTATCTTCCAGAATTAAATCCATGATGGTAGCAGGAACAGATGTCCCTCGCAATTTGGCAACTTCCGTGAGTCGCATTCCCATATACTGGTGCAGAGACTCGTTTCTGAATCCGACTAGCATCACATTTTCCGGCCCTGCTTCCAGCATGAGGTTTTCCCAGCTGTCGGAGGGAGTCATCAGCTCTGTTTCCATTCGGGCCCGGATTGCGGGATCCTGCAGTCGTGCATGCCATGCCATCATCCCTCCTTTCCTGATTTCTGGAGGCATGGCTGCATCCAGCCCGGTGACTGCTGCTACGTAAGTGTACACATCAGCCGTGATCGCAAGTCCTTCCGCACGCACTTCCTGAATGCGCTGGATGACGGATTCCATCTTCGGCCAGTTCTTTCTTCCGGCAGCTTTCAGGTGATAAATATGTCCTCGGACATCTGCATCTCGGGAAATCTGGATCAATTCTTCAACAGATTCCAGAAGGCGAGTCCCTTCGCTGCGAAGATGTGAGGTATACACACCCCCAAATTCCCCTGCCACAGAGGCCAGTGCGGTCAGCTCATGCGTACTTGCAAACGCTCCGGGAACATAGATCAGGGCCGAACCAACCCCGAGGGCCCCATCCGCCATGGCCTCTCGCACCAGATCCTGCATGAGCACGAGCTCTTCCGGTGTCGGGACGCGATCCTCTGCACCAAGAACATATTGCCGAACCGTACTTGCACCAATGAGGGACGAAATATTGGGAGAGACTCCTCTGGTTTCCAGAAAAGACAGGTATTCATCCAGGGTAGTCCAGGGAACTTGTGTTCCCCCCATAAGGGCTACGGCCGCTTCCTCCGATCCGGTGTCTGCTATAATCCAGTCCCACAGGTCCTCTTTCATCTCCCCATTCAGCGGGCCGCCGGATGTCCCCTCTCCGAATACTTCCAGGGTTACCCCCTGACGGATATCACTCAGAGACCTCCCGTCAGAAATCAGGCTTTCGGTTGCCCAGCTCAGCATGTTGATGAATCCCGGGGATACTGCCAGCCCCTTCACATCCAGCTCCACGGCTCCCCGTGCATGTGCGAGATTCCCTATTGCCGTGATACGGTCTCCATCAATCGCAATGTCCGCAACATAGGGGGCACTTCCCGATCCATCATAGATGGTTCCCCCACGGAGGACGAGGTCATGGGAAACCTGCCCGGTATATCCGCAAATCAGCAGCAGCAATGCAGGCAGATAACGCATGGATCAGCCTGTGGGACGGGTAACGCGAACGCGCCCAAATTCGTATTCTTTAGGCGGGACAGCACCCAGAAGATGTTCCACGAAGTAATCCCATCTTTGACGCATCCAGTAATTTCGTCCCCGTCCAAACCCGTGCGCCTCATTCGGGAAAATGACCAGATCAAAGTCCTTGTTCGCAGCTATCAGTGCCTCCACCAGAAGGAGTGTATTGGAGGCCGGTACATTGTCATCCATCAGTCCGTGTGCAAGAAGCAGCTTGCCTCTAAGGTTTGCAGCCAGGGGAATATTGGACTGGTTGTCATAATTCGTCGTTCCGTCTGGATGCTCAACAAAGAGTCCCTGCCATTTTTCGCCCCAGTCATCCTCATAATTGCGATTATCGTGATTCCCCGCACCGCTGACAGCGACCTTGTAGAACTCGGGATAACGCAGGATCGCACCTGTGGACGCATAGCCACCTCCCGAATGCCCCCAGATGCCTACGCGATCCAGGTCCATCCAGGGATTCCGGTCTGCCAGTTGACGGATTGCCGTGATCTGATCCGGCAACCCGTTATCCCCCATATTGCCATAGTATGCATCATGGAATGACTTGGACCGACCTGGAGTCCCCATGGCATCCAGTTCCACAACAATAAACCCGAGCTCTGCCAGAGCCTGCTTGTCTCTGCGAGCGGGCAGAAAGCCTCTCGTTCCCACGCTCCCACTCTGCGGCCCGGGATAGATGTAATTGAGTACAGGGTAGCGTCTGGACGGATCAAAATCAGAGGGTTTGTACAACAGGCCATGCAGATCTGTCTCCCCATCGCGCGCTGCGACCGAGAACGGCTCGGGCGGTTGCCATCCCGTTGCCAGAAGCTCGGAAATATCCGCTTTCCCCAGATCCACCGCGATGCTGCCGTCAAGATTGCGAATGGCATGCTGCTGGGGTACATTCGGGCTGGACCAGGAGTCCAGGATATACTTTTTCCCCGGAGAAAAGGATACCACATGATGTGCCTCCTCCGGCGTGAGCAGTTCCACTTCTCCACCATCCATGCTGACCCGGTACAGATAGTGAAAGTACGGATCGGAGCCGTCTCTGCCTGCACCGGTCAGGTACAGCATCCGTTCCTGAAGATCTGCGTGACGCAGCTGAAGTACCACCCAGTCCCCGTCCGTAATCTGGTGCTTGAGTGCACCTGTGCCAAGATCATACAAATACAAGTGTCCCCAGTTGGATCGCTCGGAGTACCACAGAACTTCATTCGTTTCAAAAAACACCTGCCAGTTCTCGGCACCCACACCAGATTCATAGTAGGTGGACACCTCCTCATGAAGCACTTCTCGTACCTCGCCCGTTTTCGGATCGGCCACCCGAAGCCAGGCATGCTTGTGATCGCGGGAGGAAGACACAAAGACCAGTTGCCTGCTGTCCTGACTCCAGCGTACATCCAGAAATGTACCATCCCAGTCCGCAATATGATCTGTGGTGGTTCCGCGATGATAATCCGGCGGCATGTCCAGCCGGACCGTTTTATTTTCCTCTACATGGATGACAACGCGATGAATCATAAATACGATGCTGTCCTGTGGAAGAGGATATTTCCATGCTTCCAGCTCCGAGCGTCCGGTTTCGGTAGAGATCATGTACATTTCCCCGACTCCGCGCCCGTCGTGCTGAAAGGTGGCAATCTTTTTTGAATCCGGTGACCAGAGCAGGACCGGATCCTCGTTTCTGACCCATCCGGCATTGTTCGTTGCATAGCCGAAATCTTCCTCCCCGTCAAATGTCAACTGCCGCTCCTCTCCGGTATCCATGATGCGAACCCAGAGGTTGTGCTCCCTTCGGAATGCCTCGTAGGCTCCGTCAGGAGACCGTGCCGCATCTGACGGCACTTGAGAGACACCTTTCTCATCCGCCAATTCGCAGGTATAGGTCATAATACTGCAGGCCAGTCCTCCGTTTTCATTGCCTGACGAGCGAATCTGGTTTGTTTCCGGGGCAAACGCAAAACGGGAAAAGTCCACTTTGATCTCGGAGGATCCCTGATAGTCATAGATGGCCTCTGTCATCCGCACATGATCAAACATAGGCTCGCGTTCGCCACGAGCCGGATCTACGAGAACCAGTTCTGATCTCTCCGGCATGGAATGAGTGTACCAGAAACGATCCCCCTCAAGCCAGTTGGGGCGCACTGTCGTGTGATAGACCATCCTGCCCGTTGTGCTCCATAGCATGGACTCCGCCCGCATATAGTCTTCTTCAGAGACGGCAACTTGTGCGCTGACTTCACTCAAACAAAACAGAAACAAACACGGAAGCAGAATTTTCACAGGCATTGTGGCATGGTGCTAGACAGGGGAACTGTCCTGCAAACTATGACCTTGCGGTCCATGATCCCGCTACTGGAATTTTGGGGATCGTGCAGAAAATCCGCGGGACACCAGAATCACCGCTCCAGTTCCCACTTCCTGTGCGAGACTGTGTATATCCGCTCCATCCCGCCAGCAGACCTCATCCGGTCAAGCGTATTTCCCTCGGAACCTGCAGTACAAAACCTCGCACTACATTAACATCCAATAGTGCCGGGAAGATATGAGCACCTGTCTGAATTGCCGAGTTGATTCAGACCATAGTTCCCTGACTGTCATATGGATTCATGGTTCGGATTTGTGTTATCCTCGTCAGAAACCAACTCTTCTGATCCTGCGACCAAGCCATCTAGCCAAGCCGAATGTCCACACGGGATAACTGCTTTGTATGGCTCACCTTTAGGAAGTTATCCAGCATAATCCGCATTCCCCTCCTACCAAGGCAAGGCCTGCACCTGAGCCTCCTGCAAAATCCCAGATGACGGAGAAATACCGCTCTGAGAGTGCTTACAGGCACATTGGGTAAGATATACAGATGTTTTCGTAAGAGCCTCACCTGTACGAGCACAAGTGTACTGCATGCCGGCCTTACGTATCTGGGCTCTGGCGGCGATATTGATTATAGCCTAGACCACAGACATGGGGCTCTTTGTGGAGAAGATTCCTCAGGTTACTGAGTTCATCCACATTCCACCCCATAGCTTCTGCTACTGCTTCGTCCCATAATCTGCGCACCTCGCATTCCCCCTGTCTGTATTGCGGGACTTCCATGTCTTTGGTTCGCTCCCAGCAGTCTGCCAGGATATCCATGACATAATCGTTCCTTGTGTCGGGGACAAGAATGGTTTCTAGTGGCCCTGGATTATATTGAGGGTATTGAGGGGTGCGTCCAGCTTTCTGCATCAACTGCAGGCGGCCAGGTGTTGAGTTGATAAACACAGCAAGAGCTTTTGCACTGGCAGGAGGAACATGCGTAATGGGGAGCCATCCCCTCCCCACATATTTTTCATCCGATGCAACTGCAGCTAACCTGGCAGTTGATGTGTTCTGCCCGGATGTGATGAGCAAGTGTCCTGCTTTTTGTAATAAGTTAGCTTTTCTCCTCGCGGGATTTTTCTGCCCATACAAGTCGTCTTTGCGGGAGTCTTCTCTTTCAACAGGTTCCCAGTATGCATCAGGTGTAGCTTGTATGGTTTGCTGTCCGTCCGCACCTTTTGAGCTTATGATGGGGAAACTCCCAAGACTTCGGGAGAGAACAGGAATGAAGTTCTCTTTTCGCAACGCTGATCGAGTATCTGCACATGAGTACCCACATTCCGCTATGGTGCGCATTCCCGACCGGGTCCCATATTCATATGCCGCCTCCGCCAGGACGGGAGAACGCCAAACCCCGCCAGACCAATCTCCTGCTTGTATTCGTGCTTGGGGGCAATAAGATACTTCCCCCCACCCATTGCCGATTTCACCTGCCCCGTTTTTTTCTAGCAGAAGATGATGGAAATCTGCAACCTCTGCACTGTCAGTGGGAAATCTGTCAAGTGATATGAATCTGGTAGGCTCGCCCGGTTTATTCTCTCTCCGCATCACAATAAGACTTTCGCTTATGTTCGCATCCTCGCTCAGGTTGACATTTTTTGGTTGATGGCAAGTCAGAATTGTATGTATATGAAATTGACTGCTCAGCATCTTCCGTTCATTTAGTCCAGAAATACCCGTAAGAGAGCAGGTGGGGTTGATCATGACAAACACGCCCCGGTCATTTGGCAACACGCAATTAGCCAAGGCAGAAAATAAAGGTCGAAGGGAATTCTTGTCGGACACTCCTTTCATTTCTGGGAAAACCCCTTCCAGGATATCTTGTGCAGCGTCTACTCGTCTTGTCAACTCTTTTTGTATGGACTTCGTGAATTTTTTCCCCATATCCCTCCTTTTGGTGAAAGGCGGGTTTATGATCACAATCCGGGAACCTGCAATCCGCTCTGTCACATCCTCAATATCACTCATGCCTCCAGTCCATATACTCTGTTGGGCAAGTTCTTCGTCGCCCATCCCCAAATCCTCCCTGTTGACAATTTTGTTTTGTAACAGCAACTCCAGCGAACCTGAGGCAACTCTATTTTCCTCCCCCTTCATGGGGCCATAGGGCATCAAGTGCAACCCCATCCTCCGAAAGCGCAAGTTTTGCGTACTGGTTGTCATGTGAGTTGCCGCCAGTTGCAGAGATAAGGGGTTAATGTCTAGTCCTGTCAGTGTATCCTGCACTGCCATTTGATGTAACTTCCCGACATCGGACTTGGAAGCCCCGTCAAGCTCTGCCCTCCTCTTCATGTCTGCCAGGAGTGCCACAAGTAATGTTCCACTCCCGCATGCAAAATCAACCGCCTAGTGTTCTTTCCAAATATCAGGATTTCGCCAATCCTGGATGTCAAGGGCATCAAGGGATAGCCTGGCTGCTATTGATGCCGCAGGTGCTCTTGTAAAATACGCCCCGTCACTTTGCTGATTGCCCATGTACTTGTTAAACAGTTTCCCTGCATGGTCCGCTCCCATATCTGCATAGGTGGTGGCAATTTTCTCCGCCACAGCACAAATCCCCCAGAGTGCCCTGGTTAACCCATCCTCCAGCCCTGTTTCCTGAATCGTGTCAACGATATCAATTGCTGGAATTAACACGGCCTCGAAGTCTTTCCTCATGATTTTTTCCCACTCCCGTATAAGATGGCGTCCGATACGCGGGTGGTTTTTGAGTTGGCCCAATGGAACAATCGGAATCCAGTCCCCCTCAAAGATTCTTTGGTGAAGCATTGCCGCGTTCAGAAGTATGAGGGCACTGATGTTGCAGGAATCTCCTTGTGCCTCCTCGCCCAAGGTATCCATTTGCAGATGTCTGGAAAGGGCATGACCTACACCAGATTCCCTGATCTCTCTTCCTGCTTCTGCTACGCACCCCTCAAGCATGTTCAGCTCCTTCTCAATTTTCCCAACCTGCAACCCCGACTTGGGTAACAGATTCATGCAAATCGCCTTTTTATTCTTTTCAAATAGATCTGCCACTCCCTGCCTCGCGGTGTCAGTGGGATCGGCTGGTTTTTTGTCTCCGATGTAGGGAAGTCGGGCACCAGCCCCCTGGTTCACCATCTTCCAGCCGTGTTCTTTTGTTTTCCCTAGATTCAGCCCCTTATCCTCTCCCCCGCCAGACAACACACGCACAGTGGCATCTTGCCTTGTTTCTACAGTCCCATCTCCCTTTTTGTATGTTGCCAGGATCACATGGATGTCATCCAGTACCACATTATCGGCAGTCGTAACCTCGCCATGTTTCCGTATACTGATACGATGGGAGACTTCGGATACAGGGATAAGGTTCTCGTGAGAGGGGTCCGAATCCTTTTCCACCACCCGTTCTAGGGATCTCTGTACTTGAGATTTTTTGCCGACATGTATGTAGTGGCGAACAGGTTCACCTGGAGTTTTTCCTATGGTTACAAATGTGGCAACCTGTTCAAGAGGTGCTGGGAGGAAGAACTGTAAAAGGTCTGATAAATCATCCTCTATCCTCTCGTCATGCGCCTTGAGAGCTTTCAGGATATCCCCTAGCTCCTTCCATCCCTGATTCTTGTGGGTAGTGGATAACCACCGCTCAGGGTCTTCTATGTCGGGAATTTCTATTGGGACAATGATGTACCCCAGCTCTTTTTCAGGGCTAATGCGCATCACCCTCCCCACTGCCTGGATGATATCAATTGGACTCTTGCGGGGGGCTAGAAATGCCACAGCACTCAGGGAAGGACTGTCTACACCCTCCCCGAATATCCCCACATTCAAAATAGCACGGGGGGGACTCTTGTGTCCCGGTACTTAGCTTCGCCTTCTCTGATTCCCTTCGAACTACCCTGTCTTTCGCGTCTAGATGTACTAGTTTGTAGTCTGCCGGGGCACGCTCCAATTGGTGGAGCTTCATGTACGACCGAAGCCAGTCCGCCACTTCTCTTCCCTGCAATACTTTTGCCATTTGCCGAGATCCTGCAATGGAATTCATAAAGGCAATGCAGGACTTGATTACTGGACGTTTTTCCAGGTTGTCTGGGTGTTGGACGGCATTTCCCATTGCCAGGGCAAACGCCAGACCTTTGATATAATCGCGTGCGGACAACTTTGATTTCCTGCCATCTACGGACAGAGCCATCTCATTCGCCATATCGTACGCCCGCCTGTCATTAATACCCAACCCGATGATGCGATAGTCGGACAGCCATCCATTTCGGACGGCATCTATATAGTGTCCATCCGAAAATTGCCGATTTTCGGGAGCTGGCAACAGGGGCGGGGCAGATCTCCTGTCATATTGGACGCAAAATGGACTGGAGTGGGGAGATTCTTCCCGTTTTGAGGGCGGATTTTGGGGGAATTGGTGTACACTTGTGCCTTATTCGCAGGAATCGGACGTACCTCTGACATTCACCTGAATTTGGCACCTCGTCAATCCGCAAGAAAGGGGGGATGCACGCCTATGCGGCGAGCTTTCGTCGTCGTTTCGCTTTCTTGATGATCTCCTGTTCCCGGAGCAGCCTCCCCAGTCGGTGGACATTGGCGGCCAGAATAGCGGTCGCCACGACTCGGGCAAAGCCTTCCCGGCTTGTTTCCCGCACCAGATTCCAGCCCCGATGATCCAGGTTGTTCAGCGCGGATTCCACGCCCGGATGGCGTTTCCTTGCGCGCTGGAAGGCAGGATCGCTTTGCCGCTCCTGCTCTTCCTTCGTCATCCTCCCTTTCTTCGGCATCGCATTCACATCCAGCATCTCATCCAACTTCTCCCGAACCTCCGGACTGTAAAAACCCCGATCATACGAACATTCACGCAGGGAAGGAAACTGCTCCTGCACGCTCCCCGTGAGCGAGACCGCCACATCCTTGTCCGTCCCCGTCCACAGAATCTCATGCCCCAGAATAAACTGGTACTGATCTTCTATAATCGCCACCGGAACCCCCAACTCGCACAGCACCCCTTCTTTCCCTTTCACGATCCAGCGGGTAAACGGCTTGGTGATCGAAAATATCTTCTCACGATGCGGAATCTTCTCTCCATGCAAGACCCGACGACGCACCTGATCGTGCAATACCGCCATATACCCCAGAAAAGAATAGATGCGCTGCATCGCACGGAGCACGGTGTGCAGCATCTTCTCTTCCGCCTTGGTGAGCGAACCCGTTGCCTGTTTCCGCTCCAGCTCTGTTTTCCTGTCATGCAGGTTCCGCAGAAAGTCCACTACTTTTCTGCCCCGCTTCCGACACAGACGCAAGAAATAGCGAACCTTGCCCGGACGGGATTTGTATTTCCTGGCGATACATACCGGCTTGTGGGCCTTCTCTACCGTCTTCATCAGATGCTGTATCTGCTGCCAGCCCGGTACATCCAGCGCATCCGCGGTTTTGGCACATTCCCGAAGTCCCCCGCAGACAGAATCCCGAAGAAGGCGCAGATCAGAGGGAAACTCCACATTGGTCTTGCACACCTTGGAATCGCACCGCCCCTGCAACACCTCCCCCTCCTGCTTTCCCGCCACCTTCTGTCCGCACTCTGCCACCATTTGAATGAATTCTGCCAGAATCTCGGAGGTCAGAAGAGAAAGATTGTCCTGCAAGGTCTGCGGACAGTAGACCGTATCGTCAAATTCGGAATGGAACAGAATCTGTCGCAAAACCTGCACTTCCGTGGCCAGCATGGCCAGTCTCTGATAGTCGCACCGAAGAACCTGCTTCAGCACCCCCAGCACGAAGATGCGCCATGCAAACATCCCCGGACGCCCCCGATCCGTCCGAACCCCCGCAGGAAAAATCTCCGCCAACCGGGAAAACAGACGCGCACGCAGCAAAACATCATGGTAAAGATGCAAAATGGCCGTCATGCACAGATAGAAATCATCCCGATTGTGAAGGGGCAGCGTGATCTCTTCCAGAGGCTTCCATCCAATCTCAAGTTGAGGTTCAATGACTTTTCTCATCTCAGCAAAAGGAAAAAGATGAACGGGTTTCAGGGCTTATACGATCATATCCCCCAAAAAGTGGACTTCTTTAGAAAAGAAATATCCCCAAAAATGCGCACAGGAACCAGCGCAAACCCATATATCCCGTGTTTTCGGACAGACACTAGTTAGGGAGGGACCACATGAGTTGCAGTCTGATCGCATACTAATAAACATTTTTCACCAATCAATAGACCTATGAAACTTATACAAAAAATGGGGGGGGGGGACTCTTCACCATTTATAGAAGGTAAAAATCGGACAATATAAGAGAGGTTGGCAGTCATAGGTTCTGATCTTTCGGCGTGTGGTTCTGTGTGTGTTTTGGGGAAGATTTCTGGCTACGCCTGCGCACCTCTGCTTATTCTTTCGGGATCAAACAGGGTTCCATTTCGGAGCATGGCACATGCGACTCCGAGGAGGCGATCTCCCACGGTTCGCAGCGCGCGTCCATGGGAGTGTCCTCGTGCCCGCAGGGCCCTGTACTTGGCTTTGGAGATGGGGTCATGTTGCATGGCCACCATGGCCCAGTGGTAGATTGCATTATTGAGGCGCTTGTGCATTGCCAGTCGTCGGACGACGGTCCGGGTTTTTCCAGATCGTCTGGTAACGGGAGCCACCCCGCACAGACATCGCAAGGCCCTATAGTCCTGTTTGCTGATCAGTTCGCCGGCTTCCGAGAGCAGGGTTGCCAAGACCGTAGTTCCAATCCCGGGCATGGATCGGAGAATCGCAATGATGCTGTGTCGGTATTCGGACTCTGTGGCTGTTTCTTCGCTTCTGGATTCATCTGTGCCCCTCTCCCCTGCCACGGGGCATTCCTCTTCCGGGGCGGGCTGTGTGGCGGCATCCATCTCATCCAGGAGAGCTTCTGTTTCACGCTTTGCCTCGCGAAGCTGTTCGTTCACCACATGCAGCAGCGCACACAGGCGCTGGATATTCCGGACAGACGCATCCAGAACACCGGGAGCGACATAGACGGACGGGCTTCGTAAAATCTGCAGGACCTGCTCCGGGGTCAGTCGACGGATGCGATGCTTTTTCATCAATGTGGCGACTGTTCTGAGCCGTACCCGCTTCGCCCGCTCTGGGGTGGGGATGAGTTTCCAGAGTTCCAGCAGCCACAGGGTGTAGAGCATTCCGCCCAGTTCCAGGAATTGGGGGAAGTACTCATGGAGTCGCTGTCGGATCTGATTGGTGAGTTTGGTTCTCTGCTCGGTCAGATCCTCTGTCATGCGGGAGCATTCGCGCAGAGTGACCTGCTCGGCAGGCAGCGGGGAGAGCATTCGGAAGCAGTGCGGGTCGGTTCGGATGGCACTGGCGAGGACGCGTGCGTCCCGGCGGTCATCCTTGGCTCCTGCGGGGGAGAACCGGTCCCGAAAGCGATCTGACTGCTTGGGATTGATGGCACCGACCTGGAAGCCCCGATTCAGCAGCGTGTCCACCACGGCACCGTGCGGACGCTCAATAGCAACAGCAACCTGGGCGGAGATACAGCTGACGCAAGCAAGAAGCCAAGTGATCATATCACGCAACCCTTCCCCGGAGTGGGCAAAGGCTTTCTCTCCAAGAACGGTGCCCTCGGAGTCAAGAACGCAGACCTGATGGGAGGAATCCCCCCAGTCAATGCCTGCAAAGGCAGTGCAGTTTACTTCAGGATTCATCGTATATTTGTTCTGAAGGTGAGTAAGAATGCGGATCAGCGGTGACCGTCATCTGCCCCTATATAGGTGCTCAAGTGGCACATACTCTTCACAGGATGTCGGTCACAGCAACTCCCCGGGGTACATCTCCCCCCCGGGCATTCAAGATGCTGGGGGCTACTAGTTACTCCCGGGGAGTTAATCCGCTGTGAGAAAGTGAAACTTACGGAAGTTATGGATACAGATCCAACCGTCCCCTCCAGCGCTAACAAAACAGCAGCATTCGCCGGACTCTCCTGCCCCCTGCATCCACACATGGAAACTACCCCATTTAATGGTTCATAAAAGATATAGGGGCAGGATGCCTTCTTCTGCTTCTTTTCCTTGCCACCTCTGGGGCATTGGCCCAGACCCGCTATATTGACCCGGTGAATGGCAAAACGAGCGGGGACTGTACCAGTACAGATCCTTCGAACACGGACGGGCCATGCACGCTGGCTCGCGCCTTTCATTCGGATAATCAGACAGCGGATGCCACCTTCCTGATTCAGGTCCGATTTGCAGGCGGGACGGTAGAGTTGGCAGCCCCTACGACGCAGTTGACCAAAAAGATCACCTTCGGGACCTATGAACAGGGAGGGGCTTCCGCGGTGGCGGGGACGATCCGCTTCACAGGGAACCTGACCATCGGTGGCGCGGGGCAGGTTGCTGTAGATTCGAAGGCCCGCATCCGGTTTACGAATCTGACGAGGTCAAACGCGACGACCTCCGTGTCCTTTTTCGTGAGTGGATCCGAGGAGCGGATTGCGATTACGGATACGCTGACCAATAATTTTAACAATATCAATGCACCGCTGGGCAAACTGGATGTTTCCGAAAGCCTTGTCCTCGCAGGAAGCAACGGACTTTACACGAATGAGTTGACCTTGCACCGGGGAGCCACCCTGCACCTGAAAGCAAGATCATTGTTATTGTATCCACGGCGAGGAACCAGCAATACGGACAAGCGCGGGGTGATCACCGTGCATGGGGAAATTACGGGGGAGTATTCGCTTACTATTCTGGCGCAAAATAATGTGACCCACCGGGGAGGATCCAGTGATCAGTTCTTCCATACGTATGACGAATATGACCCTTCTGACGGGGTGACTCATGAGGACTGCATCCGGATTACCGGCACGGGGAAGATCACGACGAACATGTATGTGGGTCCCTTTGGCAACATCTGTTATGAACTGTCGCACCTAGGCGGGCTGAGGTTGTTTGGCAGTATTGTAGAGAGTGGCACCAGGAATGCTGCCAAGGGGCAAGACCGGATTACAGCGGATTTTATCTTCCGCAGGGATGTGGTGATCGGAGGCGGGAATGTGGTGCTTCCAAATGACCAGAATGTGTACGCATGGAATGATGCCCGGATCGTATTTGAGAAGACGGCGACGATCATGCGGGATGTGATTGTGAATGACGGGACGAATCCCTACGGCTTTTCCGATTGGCCAGGATTCTTTGGGTCGGGTCGAACCACCAGTGTCCGGAAGGGAGTGCAGGTCGGGGGTAAGGGGGACTACACCTGTGCCTATACCACGGGAGCGTCTGCGGCGCATATCCCGGGTGTGCAGTTCATGGGCCAAGTGGCGATCAAGGGGGAGATGCATGTCCGTGCCAACAGCCTCACGAATGGAGCTCCCAACTCGGCCAAGGCCAGCGCACCGGCGTGTGCTCCACGGGTCCTGTTTATGGCCCCGAAGGCGACGGCCACGACTCCTGCGGGCGGGCGGGCGCTGACCTCTTCCATTGCCGGGGATGTGGCGGTGGACGATACGGCAAGCTTTTACAAAAAGGGGCGGATTCATCTGGATGCAGACATGCACGGGTCGGGGGCGGCGATGCGGCAAACAGCCCACAACCTGCGGGTGGAGGGTGGAGTGTCTGCAAAAGGCAATACGATTGGCATGGACTCTGCCGCCACTTCCAATGCCGACGGGATGTGCACGGGAAAGGATACCGGACTCGCCTTCGGGAATCATATCGTGCTCACGGGATCGCAAACGCAGAGTATTTCTGGACAGGGGTCGGGACTGATGCTGGATGCGCTGGTGGTGCACGGGGATCTGGATGTTCGGGGCGGAACGCTGACGGTGATGACATTGCATGTGGGACCTCGCGCGGAACTGATGTCCACCAAGGATGTGAAGGTGACCGAATCCCTGATTCTTCAGGGAGAGCTGGACGGGGAACTGGACGAGTCCTCCACGATCAAAACACTGACCTATGGCAGCCGGAATACGGATGTGGTCAAGAATGCGGCTCTGCATACGGACGGACTGGACGCTCTTGCGATCCATATTGGCAGCGGCGAGCTCCGTCTGGACGAGGTGGTCAAGACAAAAAATCTGGGACTCTGCAGTGGCACGCTGTCGCTGGCAGATGCCGAGAGCACGACCGATTCCACCCTGCATGTGACCGGGCAGATCACAGTCCAGAACGGGATGCTGGAGAAAGATGCCAATGATCCAGGAAGCATTTCCACGGACAGGAATCGCTATCTTCTGAAATACATCACGCCGGGCAAGCGCACGGTGACGGATGCGCTGGAATGGTTTGCTCCGCAGGATGTGGTCGTGGATCATGCGAAGGCGGAGATCATGGTGAACGATGATCGTTCGGTGTCCGGGAAACTGGAAGTGTCAAGCGGGATGGTGATGATGGAAGACAGCCTGAATGCTGGCAGCATTGTGCTTGGCAGTGCCACGAAAATGGGGACCCTGCAGACGGAGGGAGAGGATGTGGTGGTGAACGGGAAGGTAACCGTCAATGGCAAGAGCAAACTCGTGACCGGAGGTGGGGACCTGCATGTACTGGGTACGGTGACGAGTGGAGCGTATACCCACAACACGGCGCAGGTGAGCATCGCGAAGGATGCCATGATCCACCTGGGAGACGGGACCCTGATGCTGGGGCCAGAGGATACGAAGAAGCGCAACAACCTGCGCGACCTAGACGGCTACAACACGGGGACAGACGGGAGCGGTGCAAATTCGCGCCCGGATGTCAAGCTGACGCTGACGGGGAGTCTGACGGCGGGGATGATCAAAGTCCCGAAGGGGAGCAAGGAAACGGTGATTGATGCAAGTGCCGACAGCAAGATGCTGCAGACGGTCGTGTTTGATGGCACGAAGACCCCGAAACTGAGTGGCACGACCGAGAACGACGACGGACTGCTGCGAATCCTGAGTGCCACGGGGGCCGGGAAGATGCTGACGATAGACAGTCTGTCTGCCATGCAGGGGGCGGTGGAGACCCACAACAAGAAGGCAGTGATCACCAAGGATGTCGCCCTGAGCTCGGCCACGATCTGGCCATACGCGGAAACGACAGAGTTCATGGGGAATCTCACGATCAGCGGGACCGGCGGGCTGAATACGGAACACAATCAAGACGGTGACAAGCGGAGTGTGATGATCCATGGGGACTTCACGCAAACGAAGGGGATGGTGAGCGGGCAAGTGGCAGGAGTGAAGCTGCATCCCATGACGACGAAGACGGTGATGGGGGATCTGATGGTGGTAGCGGATGCGTCCCGATACATAGGGGAAATGGCATCGGGCAATATGCCCATGCTGATGGTGCATGGGGGCTTCCACTTTGCAAAGAACGGGAAGCTGAACGCGATGGTGGAGTTCACAGGCAAGGAGGCGCAGGAGGTGATGACTGGAGACACGACAGCCCTGCACAGTATCACGGTGAACAACGCGAAGGGACTGCTGCTCAAAAGCGATGTCATGCAGCAGAAGATGGCCACGCTGACGCTCCGGCAGGGGAAGATTCACAGCATGCCGATGGACAGCATGTTTATGTGGACCGTGCAGAATGTGCAGGTGGAGCAGGAGCTCCGCGGCCGGAGTACGGCACAGACAGGAGAGAAGTGCGGGGCAGACAATGACGAGGAGTGCAAGGCCACGATCCTGCGTGGTTCCCGGCAGTCGTATATCGGCGGCCCGGTAGCCCGTCACCTGGCACAGGGGAATGCAGGAGCAGGCTTTGCGAGTGGGGGGTATCTGTTCCCGGTGGGAATGGAGCATAAAACGGATCAGGATACCCTGTTCCTCTACCGTCCGCTCATCCTGCAGCTGCCCTCCGACCTGATTGATACCACGGCGGCGACCGTGTCCCCAGTGATGGTTCCAGACGGAGCTATGCCGGCATGGCAGAACCTCACGGTTCCGACGGCAGGCGGCAGCCTGACCCTGGATGTGCATGCGGATCTGTTCTGGAAAGTGGATCTGGGGACGGAGTCGCTGCCCACGAATACGAACCTTCGGATCGCGGCGGAGGGGCTCCAGAATGTGGCGGATGCCAGCGGATTGCGGATCGTGCAGTGGGACTGCATGTGGAAGAATCCGAAGCTGGCAGGACGGCGTCCGGCACAGGTGGAGGCAGGCTCCTTTGCGGTGAACGGGTATCTCAGCGGGGTGCTGCACCTGACGCAGGAGGGAATTGGGCTGGGCAGCTGTGCAATCTTCGGGATTGCAGCGAACGGGATTGAGAACCCGATTGACCAGGGCGATCTGAGCGGAGGACGGGCAAACCTGCAGTTCATCCACAATGTGCCCCTGCCAACCTCGGTAGACCTGCATCTGGGAGACATCCAGATTGGCAGCGGGATCCAGTTCCGACATGCCACAACCTACCGTCCCGTGGGGGCAGGAAGCCATGACCTGAAAATCCAGGAGGTGGGGGCCCCGGCAGAGGACGCGATCACGAGCACCCTGTCGCTGGCGCATAACAAAAACTATGTGGTGATCGCCCATGGAAGCCCGAACGACACAAGGCTGAAGGTGCTGGAAACCCGGATGACATCGCAGGTTGCAAACCAGGTGGATGTGCTGCTGGTGCACGGGGCGGCAGATCTGGGAGCAGCGCGGGTAGAGGTGCTGGATCCGGTGGATCCCATGACGGTGAAAACGACGCTGGCAGGGAACCTGATGCTGGACGATGCCACGCGGCGATACGCTTCACTGGCTCCCTCGCAGCAGATTTTTCGGGTACAATCCACAGATCAGGAGGTGACACAGGCCTATGAGATGGATCTGTACGGGTATGCGAACCAGACGCTGGTGCTGAACCTGTCCGGGATGCGGAATGATCTGGCGATCCTGGGCGTGGACAAGAACGGGATGGTCATTCCAACAGTGGTGGTGACGGGAGTGGAGGAGAGCGCAGAGCTTCCGACGGAGTTTGCGCTGCATGGCAACTATCCGAACCCATTCAATCCGAGCACACAGATCCAGTTCGACCTGCCGGAGAATGCGCAGGTGCAGATCCAGATTGTAGACATGCTGGGACGGGAGGTGATCACGCTGCCAGCGCAGGAGATGGAGGCAGGGGCAAACCGGAGCATTGAACTGCATGCCACCAGTCTGGCAAGCGGAACCTACCTGTACCGGCTGATCGCAACCGGAGCCGAGCAACGACATGTGAAGACCGGACGCATGACGCTGGTGAAGTAAAGAAATAGCCAGAAAGGCTGTTTAGAGTGAAACAGAGCACCCCGGTACGCAATGACGTATCGGGGTGCTTCAGGTTTGTGGGGATTGGGCTGATTGCCTTGGACAATGTATGGTATTCCATGCGAAAATGTGAGACAGAATTCCGAGAAATTTTGGACTTGACACGAAACCAGGGGAGGTCCTGCATCGGAATTTCCGGGAAATTGTATACTGTCCTATTTTCGGTAGTAGCACTGAAAAACATCCCAAAAAGTGAACCGAAAGACCTATATCTGGGTAGATGTTGTACAGGATTTTGAAGTGGTAACCTTGAAATAACAGAACCGGTCTTCCCCACCCAAACCGTCACCAAAATGAGGAGAAACAACTCGCTTTTACCCTTCCTGCTTGTCGTGTTCTTTACCGCACCGGTACAGTTGAGTGTTGCCCAGAAATTGTCGCCCAAGTTTAAGTCTCAGGTTGTGGTGGTGCAATTCGAGGAGGGCATTGTGATTGAGAATGGCACCGTAAAGGCAAATCTTGCCCAGTTTGATCACACAGGGACGAAGTATGGAGTGTACAAGATGGAGCGGGTATTTCCATTTCTGGATCATGTAGCCCCAACCCCGAGAACTGCCCAAAACCTGCTTGCACTCCGCCGCACATATTATGTGTACTACGGAGCCGAAGCGGATCCGGGACGAGTTTCCAAAGAGTTTGCCCTGAACGAGGGAGTGGTGTATGCCGAACCCGTGCTGATCAACCGTTTCTATGAATCCATCACTCGGACAGATCCCAATGATCCCAAATACCAGGAGCAGACATATCTGAAGCACATGCGCTTGCCGGAGGCATGGGAAATTATCAAGGCAGAGGACGCATCCGAGCCGGTCGTGATCGCAATCGTAGATGACGGAGCAGACTGGCAACACGAGGATCTGGCAAAAAATGTGTGGACCAATGAAGATGAAATCGCAAACAACGGGATTGATGATGACAGGAACGGAGTGATTGACGATGTGCACGGAGCAAATTTTGGGGACGGAAATCCCATGAACAACGATCCGACCGCAGAATCTGGAAACTCCCATGGCACGGCAACCTCCAGTGTCGCCGGGGCTGTGAGCAATAATGCAACCGGGATCGCAGGGGCTGCCTGGAATGCAAAGCTCATGCACATCAATGTGTTTTGTCAGACGAAAGGGGTCTGCAACGGGTACGAAGCCATCGTGTATGCGGCCGTCAGTGGGGCGGATATCATCAACACAAGCTGGGGAGCATTTGCTGGAGACAGGGAATTCCGCATGATCGCCCAATCCCTTGATTTTGCTACAGATTCCGGGGCTTTGGTGGTGGCCGCAGCAGGTAACGGGAATAAAAATGCGGATGCAGGACTGGAATACCCTGGAGGGCATCCCCGTGTGCTTTCGGTCGGTGCGACGGAGAGAGACTCAAGGAAACGGGCTTCTTTCTCAGAATACGGCAAGACGGTAGGCGTGTTTGCTCCCGGTGTGAACATCATTACAGCAACCCCCGAAAACGAATACGACAACTTTCGGACGGGGACATCATTCTCGGCTCCGCTGGTCAGTGGAGTTGCAGCTTTGGTCAAGGCCCGATTTCCTGACATATCGCCGGATTCCCTTCGGGAACAGCTGCGGCTCTCGAGTGAAAATATGGATGCACAGAACCCGGATTATGCCGGATACCTGGGACGTGGATTCATCAATGCCGAGGCCAGTCTGCGCCCGCCAACTTTCCCGGCCGTGCGTGTGAAACACTGGTCTTGGGAAGATGACGATGGTGACAGCCAGATTGATCCAGGAGACGAAGTCACAATCAACGCGACCATGGTCAACTACCTGGCGGATGCGCAACAGTTGGTCATAGAACTGATGGAGGCCGAGCCCCATCCGCATATCACGCTGGTAGCGGCGGAGCAATCGGTAGGGGTTCTTAGAGGCGGGGATTCTGTGAAGGTTAAATTCCGATTTTCGGTGAGTGCTGATGTATCACCGGGTCACGAAGCAAGGTTCTATGTTCGCATCCGTGACGGTGCATTCATGGATGAGACAGATGCACTACAGTTTTTTGGAATCAATCAGAGGATAGACCTTCTGTATACCGGATTCAAGGCCCTGTATCTCTCCACAGATGGAGAAAACTGGGACAATAACTCAGGATGGGATATCAGTGCTGTCCCTACTGCAGAACAAATGTCACACTGGCATGGCGTAGCTGCCATTCGAGGTCAGATAGATGGACTGGCTCTCCGGGATAACAACCTCACCGGATCAATTCCCCCGGAATTAGGACAGGCTCGGGGGATCTCGGCACTGGCATTCACAAAAAATTCGATTACTGGATCAATTCCCCCGGAACTGGGACAACTTTTGGAACTGACAATTCTGGATTTGGGCATGAATTCTCTGAGTGGACCGATCCCTCCCAATCTGGGAAAACTGTCAAACCTGGAGTATTTTGATGTGCTACAGAATTCCTTAAGTGGTCCGATTCCCTCGGAACTGGGACAGCTTTCCAAGCTGAAAATTCTGGATTTGGGTACGAATGCTCTCAGCGGACCGATTCCTTCGGATCTGGGGAAACTGTCAAAACTGGTATATCTGGATCTGGGCAATAATTCCCTCAGCGGACCGATTCCTTCGGAACTGAGACAACTTCCAGAGTTATTGTCACTGAATTTGGCAAACAATGCTCTCATCGGAACGATCCCCCCGGAATTGGGACAGCTTTCAAAGTTGGCACTACTGGATCTGTCTGGAAATTCTCTGACAGGGCGAATTCCGAGAAGTTTTTTGCAACTGAAAAACCTTCTTTCATTTTCCTTCAGTGGACAGGATCTTTGTGCTCCTGAAGATGAGGAATTTCAGAGGTGGCTGCAAGCAATCCCCCTCCTGGATGGCCCAACATGTGATGTCTCCACCGCAATCTCCACAGAAGACGGATCCCTGCCAGAAACCTTTATGGCTCTTGGCAACTATCCGAATCCTTTCCGGCAAACAACTCACCTGACATTTGATCTTCCATGGCCGTCACATGTACGGGTGGAAGTGACCGATGTGATCGGAAGGCATGTTTTGACGGTTCCAGATCATCTTGTGGAGGCCGGGTGGGGGAAAAGTGTGGAACTGGATGCCGGATCTCTTCCCGCCGGGTTTTATCTGTACCGTTTGACTGCGAAGTCGAATTCAGAACACGCCGTACAGGTCGGGCGTGTTATACGCATTCGGTAAAGAGCCTCTGCCTGGAGTAACTCTGTACTGGAAGCCTTGGGCGGGATCTTCCAGCGAGAGTAAATCCTTCTCCCGCCATGGCATAGATTTTGCGGAAGGGGATTCTAGGCAAGTTTATTTCTGGTTGAGCACTGCAACGAACCTGCCTAATTCCGTACACATCGCCCGCGTGTCTTGTGGACTCCATTGCATCTGTATCCGCTGGAGGGCGGGAATTTTCACTTGATTTCTCATTTAGTCAAACACAAACAATGAAACAAAAAACATTTTTTCTGCTATTGCTGATTGCTCTGCTCTTACCAATCCACTCGGGGATAGCCCAGAAACTGAAATCTCCGTTCAAGCCCCAGGTCGTGGTGGTACAGTTCCATGATGGGATTATGGTCGGAAGTGGGGCTGCAAAGGCAAATCTTGCCAAATTTGATCACACAGGGACGAAATACGATGTGCACAGGATTGAGCGAGTGTTCCCGTTTCTGGATCATGTAGATCCCACCCCGAGAATCGCCAAAAATCTGTTCGCTCTCCGTCGTACGTATTATGTGTACTACGGGGCAGATGCAGATCCCGAACAGGTCTCCAGAGACCTTTCTTCAAGTCCAGGAGTGGTGTATGCCGAGCCTGTACCGGTCAATCGTACCCATAGACATAAATCTGTCACTCGGATAGATCCTGATGACCCCAAATACCAAGAGCAGACATATCTGAACCTTGTGCGTTTGCCAGAGGCATGGGACATTGTCAAGGCAGAGGATGCATCCGAGCCAGTTGTCATCGCGATTGTGGATAACGGGGCAGACTGGCAACATGAAGATTTGCTGGGCAATGTGTGGACCAATGAAGATGAAATCGCAGACAACGGGATTGACGATGACCAGAACGGATTCATTGATGACAGACATGGGGCAAATTTCGGAAATGCGGATGACACAAACAACGACCCAATGGGACGAACTGTGGGGAATGACCATGGCACGCCAGTCGCCAGTGTTGCCGGAGCTGTGACCAACAATGCGAAGGGGATCTCCGGGTCCGCCTGGAATGCACAACTCATGCACATCAATACAACATGCCAGGTGGAGGAAGCCGGAGAGGTGGATGAAATTTGTAATGGCTACGGAGGCATCTTATATGCAGCCAGTAACGGGGCTGATATCATCAACACAAGCTGGGGGTTCCTCACCGAAGACAGAGAGCTTCGCATGGTCATCCAGTCCCTAGACCTCGCAACAGATATGGGGGCTCTTGTCGTTGCAGGGGCAGGCAATCACAATCTGAATGCAGATGGAGGCCTGGGATATCCTGAATCGCATCCTCGTGTCCTTACGGTTGGCGCGACAAAGAGAGATTCGCGAGAGCGGGCTTCCTTTTCGCAATATGGAAAAACGGTGGATGTATTTGCGCCCGGTGTAGACATTCTTACGGCAATGCCTGATGACGAATATAGTGCTGAGACGGGTACATCATTTTCTGCTCCACTGGTCAGTGGAATCGCAGCCTTGATCAAAACCCGATACCCCGATATATCTCCAGATTCACTCCGAGAACAGCTGCGGCTTTCTAGTGAAAATATAGACACACAGAACCCCTCACATGCCGGATACCTGGGGCGTGGATTCGTCAATGCCGAAGCCAGTGTGCAGCCGCCAACTCTTCCAGCGGTGCGTGTAAAACGCTGGTCATGGGAAGATCGCGATGGGAATCGTGAGATTGCCCCTGGAGATGAAGTTACCATTACTGCCACGATGGTCAACTACTTGGCGGATGCGCAGCAGTTGACAATTGAGCTAATAGAAGCCGAGCCCTATCCGTATATCACAATGCTGGAAGCAGAGCAATCCGTCGGATTCCTGGGAGGTGGAGACTCTACGAAGGTCACATTCCGGTTTTCGGTGAGTACGGATGTACCTCCGAGCCGCAAACCCAGACTCTATGTTCGTATTCGTGACGGTGCATTCATGGATGAAGCCGATGCATTCCAGTTTTTTGGAGTTAATCAGAAGATTGATCTTCTGCATACGGCATTCAAAACCCTGTACCAGTCAACAGAAGGTGATAGCTGGACTAATAACTCTGGATGGGATATTAATACCGTGCCTACTGTAGAGCAAATGGCGGGCTGGCATGGAGTCGTGAGTGCTCGAGGCCACATAGACGGGCTAAACCTGAAATTCAATAATCTGCGCGGATCTATCCCATCGAATTTGGGCCCGGCCCCAGGGTTGACTGTGCTGGCATTACCCCGGAATTTTATTTCGGGGCCAATTCCTTCCGATCTGGCGCAACTTTCAGATTTGGAACTTCTGGATTTGGAGGGGAACACCCTCACTGGACCAATTCCCCCAGAATTAAGCCAACTTTCAAACTTGCGGGAACTGAATCTGGCAGGCAATTTTCTCAACGGAGAGATTCCTCTTAAGCTGATTCAGCTTTCGAATCTGGATAAACTGAATCTGGCAGGCAACTCTCTCAACGGGGAGATCCCCTCCGAACTGAGCCAGCTTTCCAGTCTTGGGGAACTGAACCTGGCAGGCAACTCTTTTAACGGGAAGATCCCCTCCGAACTGAGCCAGCTTTCCAACCTGGAAGAGCTGGATTTGAGCGAAAATTCTCTCAGCGGGGAGGTTCCTCCAAAACTGGGACAACTTTCAGAATTGATTATACTGGACTTGTCAGACAATGCTCTGACAGGACGCATTCCAAGAAGTTTCCTGCAACTGAAACTCTATGCATTTTCCTTTGACGGACAGAAACTGTGTGCCCCGGAAGATGATGCATTTCAAGGGTGGCTGAAAGGGATCTCGTTCGTGAGCGGCCCAACCTGTGGAGTCGGCACTGCAATTTCCGAAGAGGAGACATCCCTCCCAGAGAACTTCACAGTGCTTGGCAACTATCCGAATCCATTCCAGGAAACGACCCGTCTGACATTTGACCTCCCTTGGCAGTCCCAGATACATGTAGAGGTGATAGACATTGTCGGGAGGCAGGTTTTGACGGTTCCGAATCATACGGTGGAGGCGGGGTGGGGAAAGAGTATTGAATTGAACGGGAATGCTCTTTCTCCGGGACTGTATCTGTACCGTCTGACTGCGGACTCACCCTCAGAACATGTGATCCAGACTGGACGTTTCGTACGAACCAGATAACATATTTGCTGTCAAAAGCAAACTGGTGATTGCGCCAGATTTGATCTGGATACAGGCAGCGCCCCAGCGAAAAACGTTATGTTTCACGGCATACAATCTGCCTGTAGACACTGGTACCTCTTGCACAATTCCCACATATCCGCTTTTCCATGCCTGTAAGCATTCCCAAAGCAATCACTGCCCCGATTGGGGAGGTTTGCAGGGAACCTTCACATACGATCCATCAGAGCATGCTGATCACATCGGAGGTAACTTCAGCCATGTCTTCTTGTGGGACGCGAGGCTACACTCTCAGTTTCATTCTGCGCCTGTTACAGTTTCCTTTATAGCTCCCAGATCGTTCCTCTGGGACATTCTACTACACCGAGGCTTAATGCAGCTTTGACTGGATAATGCAGGGTAACAGGTCACATCACTATGAGGCTTGTTATCCTTCAAAATAAATGGACAAGCAGGGAAACCCTCCACAGAATCTCTTTAACCTACCCTTCCCTACACATCCTTTCTGGGGAAGGAAGGCGCATCTCCCCGGTGCCAAACTGCTTCGCATCGTAAAGAGAGAGCGTGAAAGAGGTTTCTATGCTCCCACCAAACTCATTCTTGAGGATAATTCCGTATGGGAGGTATTCTTTGAAGACGCTGCTAAACCTTTACGATGGCCTTTTGATACCGCCTGTGTGCTTGTGCGAGAAGGAGAGAGGCGCGTACCCTCGTCTTCCTATACAACTTACCTGGAAGAGTTAAATTCTGGCGATATGGTAGTCGCAAGAAGGTTGAGCTAGATTGGACTACTTTATTGAGTTTCATGATTCCAGTTGAAGAACAGCATCATGAGGATGCGGACTCCATATGGGATTATTTCAGTGGAAAGAGAAAGCAATCTGGTTCGGATCCAAAGGTAATCTACAGAGGGCATGCCGATGCAGGATGGGAGCTTCTACCTACGATTCTTCGCACTGAGATAGCTAAGGACTTGGAAGCCTTGTATGGATCTCCAATAATGTCCGAAGATCAAATACTGGCAGAGTTTGACATGTTACGTCAGTTTATCTCCAGTTGCGATGCAGTCGGGATTGCCGTGCCAAATGACTCAGTTAAGTTCCGAGACTCGAACCTGTCCGCAGACAAGTTTGAGGAATACCGTCAGAATCTTTCTCTGTGGCCCAATAATGAGCTGATTGAAGCTATGGTTAAGGCAAGACTTCATGCTCTCCCGACGCGGCTTCTTGACTGGATCACATATCCTTTATGTGGCTCTATACTTTACTGTTAGCAATGCCCTAAAATCATGGAAAAATTGGCGATTAGATCAAAGAATGTCTGTACATCTCCTTCACATTAGTAAAAGCCTGAGTGGCCATCTCGAATCCGTCAGGATACTCCGTATCCGCGGTGCTATCTCCCAAAACATAGTCGCACAGAAGGGACTTTTTACAGTTCATCCAGTGTTTGAAGAGACGAGAAAACCGGTTATCGTCAGAAGTCTGGAGGAGTATCTGCCTCTCGGATCATCACTGATAAAATTGACGGTACCTGTGGGGGAATGTGTGAGGTTGTATGAGTTATGTAATCAGTTCAATTACAATGCCGCCAGCTTATATCCCAATGCAGATGGGGCAAGCGAGTCTGTCATTGAAAAACTGCTATATCGCCGAAATCAAAAAGCACAAAAAAATCCACAAAATCTTTGAATCTGTGTCAAATTTCGATACACTTTAAATTCGGTGCTATGCCTACAGGACTGCATAACCGGAAGCTCTTGCATAAACATTTTCATGCCTGATCTGAATTCCTAGAGCGATCTTTCTCTATCGTTCGGGATTTCTGCAAGAGGCTTACTGAAATATCGGAATGACAAAAACAGGAAAGACCTAAATGTCCAGAGGGCGTTTCTTGAGCACGAACAGTCCCTCGGAGCCGCTGGTGACAACCAGTGTTCCGCTTTCAAAGTACGGATAGTTACTCCATGAGGTGGAGCCGGGGCCGGGCTCAAAAAAGCCGACTTCAACCGGAGTTTCAGGGTTCGTGATATCAAGAATTCGGAGACCTGCCCCATAATTTGACTGATACATCAGATTGCCCCTGATGTACAAATTATGGTCTGTATCAGGCGTGCTTGCAATATGCTCCGTCACCAGTACAGGGTCATCCAGATCCGAAACATCCCAAATCAATGTTCGTGTACCTTCAACCAAACCTTGCGGCTCATCCCCTTCGTCATTCATATAGTAGTACTGGTGATCTTCGGTTAGCCACCCCTGATGCGTGTAAACCACATCAGGATATGTGGCCATGGAGACAGCCACAGGGTTTTTCTTGTCCGTTACATCCGCAATACTGAGCGCGGTTTCGTTGGATCCAAGACAAATTTCCCTGCCACTGTAGTCTGCATCCGGACCAGAATAGACCACACACTGTGCATCGTGCGAATAACCTGTTTTGCGCCTTCCTGTGTTCGGATCAGCAAAACAGCCTGCAAATGACACATTGGCCGGATCACGCAGGTCAAGCATATGGAGACCTCCACCACAGGTCTCACCACCTCCGCTGGCACCAACGACATAGCCGAATCCGGTTGCTTCATTGATGACAATGTTGTGGGCACTGGCAATGCCTGTATATATCGCGGTTTCTCTGAACGTGACGGGGGCATCTTCCACATTTCGCAGTTGAGTGAGATCAAAAATCTGTACGCCATGCTTCCCTGCCCCGTCCGCAACGATATACGCGTGATTGGCATATACTTTTATGTCTCTCCACACATTTGCAACCGAGCCGGCTGTCATGGGCAAATCTCCCAAATAGCGTGGATATCCTGAGCTCGTGACATCTACGAAGGATGTACCGTTATTGCGTCCCACCAGTGCATATTCCCGGGAAGTTTGCGGATCTGTCCATCCCCAGATATCATTGAGTATGGTGCCCCGGATGCCTCCCATTTCTGGCAAGGGCAAAAATGCTGTCATGTCTACACCCTGGCATGACCACCTTGATGCCAGCCCATCCGTGCACCGAACTTCGGTTCCAGTGATTGCCTCATGTCCCTTCATTGCATTAACCAGCGTTGTCTCAGTGATCCAGCCATTCTCTCCTCTCCTCAGGAGGACGACTCCACCTGCTCTGGAATCCATACGCACAGCTCCCACAACGGCGATATTGTTCTGAATTGCAATATGACTTCCAAATGCCGCACGCCCGATAGATTCATCGGGGAGCAACTTCATGATGCCAGTCCATCCATTTTCGTCGGAGAGAAGTCGGTATACGGCACCCCTGCCCTGACCGCTACGATTCGCTCCCACCCAGATTTCCCCGTCAACGGATGCCAAAGCAGCTCCGAATTGAGAAGGCCCCTGCTGGTCAGGGGGCTGTAGTTGATGCTGCAGGCGTAACCGGCGTGATTTGGAAACCCATTCATACTCCAGGACAATCCCTCTCCTCTGCTCATGCATGGGTGCTCCTGCATACAGATGCCCCTTGTGAATCATAAGGGAACTCCCAAATCTACTCGGTGCAGTCAGAAACTCTGGCACCAGTTTAGTGACTTGGGACCACTCTTCCGATTCATGCAGGAACACATAGACCGCTCCTCTGCTTTCTGATTGCCCAAGCGCACCGATAGCGGCCATATCTCCTTCAATATCCAAGGATAACCCGAAGCCATCTCCAGTGGTTATATCGTCCCCTTTGAGGATCGCAGTTTCTGAAAATGTGACATCCTCATGTTCCGTAATCACATAAACGGCCCCGGTTGACTCCATACGCCCTGGTGCACCAACCAGAATTTTCTCTCCATCCAGCGCGATGGAGGTACCAAACTGGTCTCCTGGCGCGGCATCTGATGCAGAAAGAGTGGCCATCTGTTCCCATGTGCCATCGTATTGGAATACATAGACTACTCCCCGTTCTTCATCCGCTTCGGGGGCTCCCACGAATAAAGTTACCCCCTTAGCTGCAACCGCTCGCCCAAACCGTTCCAGTTTCTGATTTACAGACAGAATGACTGGATCCGCCGTAGGGTTATCAACTGGGTAGATATATACTTCCCCTGGAAAGGCTACATTTCCGGTTTCTCCAACGAATATATGATGCTCTGTCACCGCAAGTGCTCCACCAAAGGATTGTGCCTTGGCGGACAATGTAATCAAGAATCCAGCGAAAACAAGAAGGAGCGTAGGCATGGTACCGGGATTGTATTTGGCGGCTTTTATTCGACCTGATCTGAACATCAGACGAGGGGGTTTAACGCCCCAATCTACCAAAAAGTATCATCTCCATAAAAGGAGAAATGGGTTCAGGGATTGTCACGCTGACAGGGTAAGAACAAGTCCGAATTTTACAAATGGATTCCGACCGGTACTATCCGCAGGAAAGCCCCTGAGGTTGATCTGGCAACTGAGCGGATGGAAAAGGTTGACACCCGTACGAAGAACCGAAGATTAAAAGCATACAAATCGCGCAGAAACGGGTGAGAGTTATGATATAGCATGTTGACAGACGGAAACTCTGTCATTCTGGCATCATGCCACACACTTTCCCAGCCGGAATTAACTTCCAGTCAGGTGCTGTACCAGTGACATCCCGGAAATAGTCGTCCCAGAACTCTTTGAAGGCGGGAGTATCCTGCATCCTTCCTCCCTCGTCAGGACACCGTTTCAGCCAGAAGATTGGCACCTTGACGCTGTCTACTTTGGGAAGGCCCCAAATATTGACGATCTGTGCCCGGAGGGAGTCATACGGAGGAATATGTTTGTAGAAGTTAACACGAGTATTCCCAATTACAGAGTTTTCCAGCAGATCGGATACGACCCATATCCTGCAGTTCTTCTTGCACGGATTCTTCTGCGGAAGTGCCAATGAGCGCAAGATATAGGAATGTTCATACGGCCCTTCCCCAAGCAATCTGTCCATGACCTGGTCAATCTCTACCCGGATTGAATCAAAGGGATCAGGATCGTTTTTTCTTTTCGTTTTACCGCAATGGGGCCAATTTGAGAATTTACAGCAAATATAGCGAACTGGGAGAGTCAGCCTGGCAGCAGCGGAATCATACTTGTGGGGCGTATCCATATCCCTGACAAGAGTCAGAATGAAATGATGCTTTGCACTATCAAGCTTTGTCGCAGCAAACACATCACTCAAAGAATCCAGCGAAGCCAGCACCGTATTCTGTACAGATTGTGCCTGGAACGCATCCAGACTGTCCGAGTGGTCAATCAGAATTCGGATCGTCATGGAAGATTGTCCTTCACTCCGACAGCATCCCATCGCCCCCAGGATGATGGGGGGCACCACCCAAAGTAAAGACCTGCTCATTTTCGATTCAAGTCTGCCAAGTCATCCACCATAGCCAGATAAAACCTGTACAGAGGTCCCAGCCTCTCGTTCTTCTGACGTTTCTCCTCCTCCTGGAGTTCATGTACCTCCTCTTTTGTGGGTACAGAATAAACAATTTCATCATACCCTGGCATTTCCTTCTTCTCCCAGTCGGATGTCCACTTCTCCCTCCAACGTTCAGGAGGAGAGAGCTGCACAGGGTGCTTTTCCCAGCCTTCAAGCAATCCCTCTCGGTACTCTCCGAGCACGTGTGCACAACGATCCGTTACTTCCGGGTATACCCCACTCCAGTCGTCACACTCCTCCGTCAGCCTGCGAGGCAAAAGTTTGATGTCCGCATAAGCGTCCCTGATTCCTGTCGTCATCAGATTCTCATACCTGATGTTGATGTCTTCAAGTTCTTTCTTGGCCTTTGCAATCAAACCGACCCTGTATCCACGACTCTCCTCCTCAATCAGAATCGCCCTGTAACCTGGGTACCCCGGGATGAGAGCCTCCCATTTCCGTATCGCAAAGTAGACAAAAATGAGTCCCATCACGAGAAACATGTAGGACAGGAAACCGTCCAGGTTCAAAAAGTGCGTGAAGAACCGCTCCAGAGCCACTTCACTCGCATCTTCTCCACTCTCCACGGCATCACGGTAATGTGCAGCAAACAAATTGGAGAGTAGTGCAATCAGACAGAATAGGACCATAAAGGCTCTGGCGACCCAGTGGCCTGTCCCATGTTCGGCACACTTGAGATACCGCCATGCTTGCCAGATCACAAACCCCAAACACAAGATATTTACGAAGCTGATCAGGATAGCCAATCCCCACGATTCCAAAGCGGCTCCACCGGACACGGTGAATGCCATGCCATTCAACACGGACTCAATGAAGACCATCAGGAAGAGTATACTGAGTGCATCCCGCCTGGTCTTCTGTTCTTTCTCTGGATTCCACGGCTTCCCGCCTATCTTGTCAAGAAGATCATCTCTGTTTTCTGCACTGATCCCGTGGGTTTGGACGAAATCACTGTGCCGGTCCTCACTCCCCCACACGCGATCCCTTCCTTCCTGAATAGGTGCTTTATGCTTCGCGATGACATTCTTCATGTCATTTTCCGCGTCCACTATATGGGGCGAAATCCATTCCTGTCCCTCGGAACGAGAGGTGAAAGCAGGGATATGTACTGCTGCCTCCAGCTTCTCCCTGATCTTTCTGACTCGTTTCCGATAGTATGCAAAGCACCCCTGATACACCCGCTTGAATCTCTGCTCTACCGGGTCGTCCAATTTGTCGGTGTCCTGGACTTGCTCTGGGTGTAATCTCCCGTGTTCTCCTTCCACCACACCTTTCTTACGAATCACCTCCAGTCCGATATCGGGATCGTTCTCAATCGCAGACAACTCTGCCTCGAGGTTAAAGGCATCCTCTCCATCTCCCGCCAGCCCGCCTGTGGCTCCTATGTGGCGAGAAGAACTATCCTCTCGCTCCCCAGAAAAATTGGGGGGGGGCAATTCGTCTAAAAAGTGCTTTCATCAAACATGTTTTATCTGCGGGACTTTAGCCCTGTGAGTGAGGAGGAGTTAGCACGGCACTAAGATACACACTCCCCAAAACTTGGGCAAATATACAACTTTGGAAGATTATACACAATGTTCAACACTTGCAAAGTAGCCAGAGCTTGCTCAGCTAATCAGTGCTCCCAGCACAACCAAACTTCAATGGAATCTTCAACATCCGCAATGGTTTCCATCAAAATCTCTCCGAATGGCGTGATGTGGACTTCTCTGGATATTACGAACGAACAACTCCTCTCAACTGCCTTTTTGGGTCATCTCTTCTCACTATTGATTACTTGTACATGGGGCAGATGACCAACATCCCCTGAACTCAACTCTGGATGTTGGAAACATCAGTACAAACCCAGACATCCTTATACTGTTTCGTCCCTTTGATGAGTTACGGTGACTGATCGGGCTGACCAACTCCGAAGTGTTCTGGACACAATACTCTTCATTTCGGCATTCGGCTGCTCCAGTACATACTGGCGGAATACGGTAGTACCGAACTCTTCCACTTCCGCAAAATTCGATTTAAGGAAATGCTTGGCCAGAGTACTTGGCGCGTACCCCAATGGAATATTGATTCGGCGCTCGAAATCTTT
The DNA here is from genome assembly GCA_965203305.1 of Rhodothermales bacterium. Lineage (GTDB taxonomy): Bacteria > Bacteroidota > Rhodothermia > Rhodothermales > Bin80 > Bin80. Next base: position 3,071,806 of record OZ241874.1, read on the forward strand.
GAACCACTCTATCAGACGAGCTCCCGTTGGGCCGGGTAGTGTCATACGCACTTGAAAACGCCTCCATACCGCACGATCCAAAAGCTCGGGATGGTTGGTTGCCCCAATGACCATGACATGACTCGGCAGGTTATCAATCTGCATGAGTAACGAACTTACTACACGCTTAATTTCACCGGTCTCATGCAGATCGCCGCGTTCCTTGCCCAGAGTTTCAAATTCGTCGAAAAAGAGGATGCATTTTCGAGTCAAGACATGCTCAAATAGTCTCTTCAGACGAACAGATGTCTCTCCCAGATAGGTGCCGACGACGCTCTCATAACGGACCACGAGTAACGGAATCACAAGTGCTTCGGCGATAGCCTCAGCTAGCGAAGTCTTGCCATTACCTGGAGGTCCCATGAGTAGCACACGGTTACGAGGTTCCAAATTATATGACCTAAGCAGGTCTATTCTATGCTGTTCCTGAATCAGGCTATGGCAAATCTGCTTCACATCCTCTGGAAGTATGAGGTCGGACAGTTTTCTCTGAGGTATAATCTCGTGGAAGAGATTGCCCATACCTTGATTCATCATGTGATGGGTACTTCCGTTGGTAACAGAATGATCAACTGATGAATCATTGAGTAACTTATGGAGCCTCTCTGCCAGTACCTTGTGTTGCTTGGCTCGTTCCTCGGCAATGATTGCCTCAACAACCTTTCGAAAACTGGTCTTATCACTCCTAATACCGGATTGGACCAAGCTAATGAGCAAATCTGCCCTTGCCATTACTTCTGTCGCTTTATCCCTGGTAACTATTCAGAGTGCCTGAGGTGCTTGAGTTCTTGTCCTATGATGTCACCAGCCATCTCCCTTATGCGGTTGGTATTCACCCTGAGCCCTTCAGGTTTGATACGGATGAATTTCTCAGGATCACCTGCGGGAAGAATGACTAAACCCATTCCTGATATAAACGGCAATCTTTTTTGCACAGAAGCCTGATTTTGTGACAACTACCATCCTACCACGGCTTGGTAGTGATTATACGAGACCCGTCTCAGTGAAATCTCTATTGCCTGTTTCTGTTCCTTCAAGGAAATCCAAAATGGTTGCCAAACTCTCCACAAGCCCTTGCGGTTACAAGGTAATCAATCTCAGTTGATTGTTCCATATTTGCAGGAGACTCCCTTTGCAAAAATCCCAGATTATGGAGAGAGTACTCTGGGAGTACCTAGTGTCCATCCGAAAATTGCCGATTTTCGGGAACTGGCAACAGGGGCGGGGCAGATCTCCTGTCATATTGGACGCAAAATGGACTGGAGTGGGGAGATTCTTCCCGTTTTGAGGGCGGATTTTGGGGGAATTGGTGTACATTTGTGCCTCCTTCGCAGGAATCGGACGTACCTCTGGCATTCACCTGAATTTGGCACCTCGTCAATCCGCAAGAAAGGGGGGATGCACGCCTATGCGGCGAGCTTTCGTCGTCGTTTCGCTTTCTTGATGATCTCCTGTTCCCGGAGCAGCCTCCCCAGTCGGTGGACATTGGCGGCCAGAATAGCGGTCGCTACGACTCGGGCAAAGCCTTCCCGGCTTGTTTCCCGCACCAGATTCCAGCCCCGATGATCCAGGTTGTTCAGCGCGGATTCCACGCCCGGATGGCGTTTCCTTGCGCGCTGGAAGGCAGGATCGCTTTGCCGCTCCTGCTCTTCCTTCGTCATCCTCCCTTTCTTCGGCATCGCATTCACATCCAGCATCTCATCCAACTTCTCCCGAACCTCCGGACTGTAAAAACCCCGATCATACGAACATTCACGCAGGGAAGGAAACTGCTCCTGCACGCTCCCCGTGAGCGAGACCGCCACATCCTTGTCCGTCCCCGTCCACAGAATCTCATGCCCCAGAATAAACTGGTACTGATCTTCTATAATCGCCACCGGAACCCCCAACTCGCACAGCACCCCTTCTTTCCCTTTCACGATCCAGCGGGTAAACGGCTTGGTGATCGAAAATATCTTCTCACGATGCGGAATCTTCTCTCCATGCAAGACCCGACGACGCACCTGATCGTGCAATACCGCCATATACCCCAGAAAAGAATAGATGCGCTGCATCGCACGGAGCACGGTGTGCAGCATCTTCTCTTCCGCCTTGGTGAGCGAACCCGTTGCCTGTTTCCGCTCCAGCTCTGTTTTCCTGTCATGCAGGTTCCGCAGAAAGTCCACTACTTTTCTGCCCCGCTTCCGACACAGACGCAAGAAATAGCGAACCTTGCCCGGACGGGATTTGTATTTCCTAGCGATACATACCGGCTTGTGGGCCTTCTCTACCGTCTTCATCAGATGCTGTATCTGCTGCCAGCCCGGTACATCCAGCGCATCCGCGGTTTTGGCACATTCCCGAAGTCCCCCGCAGACAGAATCCCGAAGAAGGCGCAGATCAGAGGGAAACTCCACATTGGTCTTGCACACCTTGGAATCGCACCGCCCCTGCAACACCTCCCCCTCCTGCTTTCCCGCCACCTTCTGTCCGCACTCTGCCACCATTTGAATGAATTCTGCCAGAATCTCGGAGGTCAGAAGAGAAAGATTGTCCTGCAAGGTCTGCGGACAGTAGACCGTATCGTCAAATTCGGAATGGAACAGAATCTGTCGCAAAACCTGCACTTCCGTGGCCAGCATGGCCAGTCTCTGATAGTCGCACCGAAGAACCTGCTTCAGCACCCCCAGCACGAAGATGCGCCATGCAAACATCCCCGGACGCCCCCGATCCGTCCGAACCCCCGCAGGAAAAATCTCCGCCAACCGGGAAAACAGACGCGCACGCAGCAAAACATCATGGTAAAGATGCAAAATGGCCGTCATGCACAGATAGAAATCATCCCGATTGTGAAGGGGCAGCGTGATCTCTTCCAGAGGCTTCCATCCAATCTCAAGTTGAGGTTCAATGACTTTTCTCATCTCAGCAAAAGGAAAAAGATGAACGGGTTTCAGGGCTTATACGATCATATCCCCCAAAAAGTGGACTTCTTTAGAAAAGAAATATCCCCAAAAATGCGCACAGGAACCAGCGCAAACCCATATATCCCGTGTTTTCGGACAGACACTACCTACAGGCATAGGCACAATGGGCCAATTATAGAGATGTTTTTGTACAAACCCCAAAAATTTGTTCATTTGTTTTTCGTTGGTTCAATTCAATTTGAAATGCTCTCTCTCTGCAGTAGATGGTTACACCTCTGAGAAATGCGAAACAAGATGGTTCCGTTTTGAGTTACACGAGCTGTAACAATTGGCATTACAGTGGCGCGTATTTTTGAGCCTGACAGAAATGCAGTGACTGCGGCGTGGCCAAAGCTCAGAGAGTGGTTAGACTTGACCCTTGGTTGCGCAGATGACCTTGATGGAGTTCTTTTTCTGGTTGGTCTCCACGAATCAGGACAGGAATTCAAATCCGATCTGGACAAAGCGTCAAAACAGCGGCTTGTAAACGAAGGCACCTACTGTGTTCTGGAGTGTCTGGGATGTTTTGAGCGGGTGGGTCAGGAAGTAGATGGCTACTGGATCTGGGAGCCTCATAAGGACTTGCCGGAGGACATGAGTTCTGCTGAACAAGATTTACTGCTACGCGCAGGCATTCTCCGTTACTTTGATCATTATTTGAATCCATGAAACTACTAGTTCAACTTTGCTTATGGTGTCTGTCTATACCTGTTATCATGTCTGTTAGTAGTTGCCAAATACGAAGTGCTAACGGACTACCCGATACAAATTTCTTTGAAATCTCTACCCCGATGGGGACCATGGTGATTGAGCTCTATGACGATACGCCAGTTCATAGAGACAATTTCAAAAAACTCGCACAAGAAGGGTTCTTTGACGGAACGAATTTCCACCGCGTGATTGGCGGATTCATGATTCAGGGTGGAGACCCGAATTCACGGGATGATGATCCGAACAACGATGGAGGGGGAGGGCCTGGATATACGCTTCCCGCAGAAATCGTCCCCGGACACTACCATAAGCGGGGTGCACTTGCGTCTGCTCGCATGGGAGACGATATGAACCCGGAGCGAGAATCCAGTGGAAGCCAGTTCTATATTGTCCATGGCAGTATTTATCCCGAAGAGTCTCTTGACCAGTTAGAAAACCGACTGAAGCAGACCATTCCCGATTCCACATTTTCGTATTCCGCCGAAGCGAAAGCCGCATACATGAGTGAAGGGGGTGCACCTATGCTGGATGGGATGTATACTGTCTTTGGTGAGCTGGTCACGGGCTATGACGTAATGGACCGAATCACTCGTGTCCTGACCCCGAATCGGGCGGGTCAGCGTGGTCTCCCTAATGGAGATATGCCTATGATATCGGTTACCATGGAGGTTCGCCCAATCCCCGGCTATGAAAGATAGCTCTCCTCCCCGCCAACTCTCCGACCAGGAGCAGGTACGTCGGCAGTCAAGAGATGCACTGGAAGCATCCGGGATAAACCCGTATCCCTATGAGTGGCCCGTATGTGACCATGTTGACTCTGTACTGAAAACATTTGACGAAACCACCCTCCCAAAGACAGTCTCCATGGCAGGCCGACTGATGAGCCGTCGGATCATGGGAAAAGCTTCTTTCTTTGATCTGCAAGATGCAACAGGTCGCATGCAGGTTTATGTCCGTAGAGATGACATGCCTGAAGGGTTCTACAATGAGGTATTCAAACGTCATATTGACATCGGAGATATCGTTGGGATTGAAGGACATGTGTTCCGAACACGGATGGGGGAAGTTACCGTGCATGCCTCAAAGTTGGAACTTCTTTCCAAGGCCCTGCGGCCGCTTCCTATCGTCAAGGAACAGGAAGGAAGCATCTTTAATGAGGTTACTGAAAAGGAATTTCGATATCGGCAACGCTATGTGGACTTAACCGTCAACCCGCATGTGCGAGAGACATTTGTACAGCGGGCTCATATGGTTACGGCTATCCGCAAATTCCTGGATGATAAGGGGTTCATTGAAGTCGAAACTCCTGTTCTCCAACCTGTTTATGGCGGAGCTTCGGCGCGTCCATTCAAGACCCACCATAATGCCCTGGACATGCCGCTATACATGCGTATCGCAGATGAATTGTACCTGAAACGGTGCATTGTCGGGGGATTTGACGGGGTGTATGAAATTTCCAAAGATTTCAGGAATGAGGGCTTAAGTCGATTTCATAACCCGGAATTCACCATGCTGGAACTGTATGTTTCCTACAAGGACTACATCTGGATGATGGATTTGGTGGAAGAATTGATTGGATCGGTGGCCATCACCTTGCACGGTCAGCCCAAAGTTCAGTGGGATGGCGAGGAGATTTCATTTGAGCGACCTTGGCCCCGTCTCCCTTTTTTTGAGGCAATCGCCAAGGAAACAGGGCATGACCTGTATCAACAAGATCACAATAAAATTCTGGAAGTAGCTGTTTCCCTGGACATAGAGACCTCGTCCTCCATGGGAATCGGAAAATTACTGGATGAAATTTTCAGCACATCCGTTGAACCTCACCTCATTCAACCCACCTTCATTACAGACTATCCAGTTGAACTGAGTCCACTTGCCAAGAAACACAGAAAGCGAGACGGACTGGTGGAGAGATTTGAAATGTTTACGGGCGGAAAGGAATTGTGCAATGCATTCAGTGAGCTGAACGATCCAGATGATCAGAGGGGACGATTTGAGGAACAGCTCCGTCTTCGTAAGGGAGGAGATCTTGAGGCAATGCAGATGGACCATGACTATCTCCGTGCACTTGAATATGGAATGCCGCCCACTGCCGGCTTGGGGATAGGGATTGACCGTCTGACGATGTTAATGACCAATCAAGCCAGTATTCGCGATGTGATCCTCTTCCCACTAATGCGTCCAGACGAACAGGAATCGTTATGACGACATTTCCAATAAATTACTTCTGAACAAGATCGGAAATTTTACGGAATTTACGGCCCAGACCAAGCATAATCTGTGCCCCCTACTCTCTATTAAGAGAGTGATACTGTTTTGCAGCGCGAACATTGCGCTGAAAGCCCTCATACTTTGCCCGCTTCACAGCACTGCCTTTGAAGCGCTTGCGGAAGGCCTCAAGGTCCAGTTCCTCCCACTCCTCCAATGATGTATCTCGGACTCCTTCCCTCGGAAAGAACCTAGGCTCGTTCGTTTTACGGCTGAACTTATTCCATGGGCATACATCCTGGCAAACATCACATCCAAAAATCCAGTTTTCCTGCCGGGATACGATATCATCGGGCAATGAATCTCCCCGATGTTCTATGGTCCAATAGGAAATACAACGATTCGCGTCCACTGCGTAGGGTTTATATATAGCGTCCGTAGGGCATGCATCAATACATCTGGTACATGACCCGCAGTGATCATATGTAGCTGCCTGATCACAAGTCAGCGGCACATCTATGATCATGGTTCCAATGAAAAACCAGGAACCCCTACGGGGATTGATCAGATTGGTGTTTTTGCCAATCCAGCCCAAGCCGCTACGCTGCGCCCAGACCTTATCCATCACGGGTGCAGAATCAACGAAAACACGCCCGGACAAGGTTTTAACTTCACCCTCAAGCCACGCATACAGTTCATAGAGACGCTCTTTCATAACTTGATGATAGTCATCTCCCCACGCGTAGCGGCTGATTTTTCCTGCCTCATCTGCACATTCTGAACCCTGCCAATAGCCATACAGAACTGTTACAACCCGTTTTGCTCCCGGTACCAGTTTTCTGGGATCTACACGCTTTTCAAAATTCCGGGCCATGTAATGCATAGATGCATGCTGCCCATTTGCAAGCCAAGCCTCGAGGTGCTCTGCCTCATCATTTAGCCGGCGGGCCTCAGCAATACCGCATGCATCAAAGCCTAATCTGGCAGCCTCCCGTTTTAATCGCTGCGTGAGCGCAAATTGCTGATTCTCATCAAATCCAGGCATAGGAATAACAGTTGGCAGATTTCCGAAAAAACATTAAAACTTGCTGTACAGAATACTATGATCCCAACTTTTCAACAAACACAACTGGGAAAGCACCCTTCAGAGGCAATTCTGATGAAGCTTGGCTAAATCCGTTGCCGTTTTCAGTCTGATCAGAGAGACCTGCCCCAGAAAATGACTGATGATCAAAAATCAGGCATACCCCGAAATTATGAACCATTGGAACAAAATGATCAGACTCCAAGCTCGCAGATTCGTAACGGTATCCGATTCGTGGACTCATTTCAGGTACTCATGTACCTGAGTATCAACAGGAACCTGCCTCCCCTGTTGACTTTAGGAACCCTGCCTCAATCTCTTCTGCCAGTTCCCGATCCCTGATCGCGTCTTGCTTTGTCTTGTTCTTGTGGCAGGGCTTACAGAGCATCTGGCAGTTTTCCGGGGTGGTCGGGCCTCCGTCCACCCACCGTTTGATGTGATCTGCCTCCATCTCCGACAACCTCAGGGGACCTTTATCGCACATGAAACAAAGTGCTTTCTGTTTGGCATGGACTGCCTGCTTTGTCCTTTTCGTGAATCCACGCAAACTCAGGTATCTGCGGTACTCGGGATGCTTTCCCGAAAGAAGGTAAGGATAAACGCCCTTGTCGTTGGAAACATCTTCGTCCTTGAGAAGAGCCTCCACATCAATGGTCATCTGCTCTCTGTTAAATGTTCTGTCTCCAAATTCTCGGTACCACTTCCCCCAGTCATTCCCCTCCATACCCTTTAGTCCCTGCTCTCCAAAGACACTATGGATCCAGTCAATAACCTTCCTGTAGTGATCCCACAGGGGCCTGGCATCCTCATCATGCTGATGGGTTGCCATGTAGTCTTCAATTCCATCTGATGTCCCGTCTGTAATCCAGCGCAGGACGGTTTCCAGATACTCTTGTCGCACAGGATCTCCTCTCACATACTTGTTCCCAATGGTGTGGGCAGGGCCACCATTTTTGCTGAAATGCCGTTTGGCATCTGCAAGCCATGCGGCATCTCCCTTGCTGAAGACTGCATTGCGAATTTCCTGATTGGTCATGGTCGCCCCTGCCGTGTTTACAGTTTTGAACCACGCGATCTTGGCATCCCATGTTCCCTTGCACAGATAGATCATCAGCTTATAGTCCATGATCCGATTCTGCACCTCATCGCTCAGGTTGGCGAACCCCAGTCGGGTTCCATCCACATTAATCGTGATCGGACTGTTCACATATTCCGCGATAGACATGGTACGCTGTTGCCCGTCAATGATCTCGAATCCGCCATCATCACGGACGGCCCAATACATGGTGTTCAAGGGAAGTCCGTTCAGTATGGTGTGGAGCACAGCCTCCCTCTGAGCCTCCCTGTATACGAAGTTGCGCTGATACTTGGGACGGATGTTCAGTCTCCCTCCGTAGCCGACCACACCGTCATCCCCATTATTCACATATCCATTGAGGACCTCTCGCACGGGAATTTCCCGAAGTTCCACATCCATGGACAAGCTCTTCATTGCCTCACCTGTTTGTTTCGGATTACAATACGGGCATAAATCTCCTTCCCATTTAGAATAAATCTACTCTGTTTTCCTGTCAATCTCTTTACGAGTGGACGGTCCAATCCAATAATCTCAAACTGCTCAGGATTGTGCTTGTCCAGAAAACTGATTGGCACCCCCATTGCCCCGTCCCAGTCCTTTGGAATGTCCTTGACCCAGTCTACATTGATCGCATCGTAGTTGTCATAGTGTGGATACTTCTCCGAGGAGTAGGTACGATACAGTACCAGTTCCTCGTTACGCCTGTGATGCGGGAGATTGGTGTACCATCCCACCTTGCCAAATTTCTGAAACCACCTCTCTCTTTTCTGACAAAAGTATGACTTGCCTGCACTGTTTCCCGGTGTTTCAAGTTCCTTCACACGGGTGAGCCCGCTCCATATCAGGTTCTCTTTGATCAGGGGGAAGACATCCTTGTAAGTGATGACATTCATGTCACCCACGATCAAAAACTTCTTGTCGTACCTCATCAACTGCTTCAGGAATACCCTGAATTTGGAGAAGGGAGGATTGGTGACCACGATGTCAGATTCTTTCAGGAGCTTGATGCACTCCTCACTCGCAAAATCCCCATCCCCCTGCAAATTGTATACTCCGATCTCATGTGGATCAGGGACACGATTCCCGTCCCTGTCTCCGGTATACTCCAGACGAAGTCCGTGAGCACAGTCATGGCGGGAAAAAAGGTCACATTCCTGGCTCTGGTAACAGGTGGTGATTAGTTTCTTGAGTCTCAGGCGTTCAAAGTGGGTAGAGAAGAACTGGAAGAAGTTGCTGACCGTCGGATCATCACAGTTACAATAGACGGTTTGCCCCCCCCCATATTTTTTCATCGTAATGCCTGATCTCCGCCTCAATATCCACTAGTTGCGTATAAAATTCGTCATTCTTGTCCTGTCTTGCTCGGTGGAGGCTCCGGTTTCCGCTCATGCTCTCGTAAAGTCAGTCGTATGACATTGTGAACAGTTTCTCTCGGGAACACTCACATTGATGAACCCCTTGTATTGGCAGAGAAGACCTAAAAAGAAGGAAACAGGCTTTCAATCCACAAGCTCAGGAGGATGGTACTGGGGGCGAAGCCGATCCAGCTAAACTTGATCTCTCGAGACCTTAAAACCTCACGGTAATAACTTTCAAACAACCAGCGATCTTCCCCATCATACTTTGCCAGCAACCGGGTTGGAGGCTTTGGCGAATTCAGATATGCAATCAATACTCCTATACTGTTGAGAAGAAATCCAACCCAGAACCACCTTGCCATTGAAACACGATGTGCCTCCAGTTCTGCATCCTGAAGGACAGAGAAATGAACATCTGACATGCAACCGTACCCTGTTTAGAATTACTGAACTTTCTGCCGCTTTTTCATAATCCCGATCACATTGCGAACTTCGGAGCACATATTATATCCCGCATCATGCCAGATCATCAAGGTTCTGGGAGAACGATGTGCCTGGTCAGGAAACCCGGCTAAACCAGCCATCAAACCCAAGTGCCCCAATGGACTAGATCAGGGCACTTGGGTTTTCTGCCGACTGCTAGTTGGCAGGAATCGTATCCACCCGACGGAACTGGGCAGCAGCACCCTTCTTGGTTGTCTGTCCACCTGCCCCCATCCCCATATCTGACAGACGAGAAGCATCAATTCCGTTGTCAATGTAATACTGCCGGACAGCCAAGGCACGATCCTCGCTCAGCCGCTGTGCGTTCCGCTCGTCACGCGATGCATACCCTTCAATACGCACATTCAGATCGCAATTCTGGAGGATCTCCAGATTCTCCCTTAACTCGCTGCGACCGATATCTGTCAGAGTAGAGGAATTGCGATCAAAGAAGACCGTGTTCATCTCCGAAATATCACAGTCAAAGCACCCCTCTTCCGTAACATTCACCACGGCAGTACGACTGTCACTGCCTGCATCATTGGTCAGTGTCAGGGTTACCGTGTAGGAACCGGCCTGATCGTATGTATGGGAAGGGCTGGCTGCGGTACTGCTCTGCCCGTCTCCGAAGTCCCACATGTACCGGACTGGCTCGGACCCGCTCGTGTTGACCGTGAATGTCACACTCTGATCTGCATCGCAAATGCTTACACTTTCCTTGCTGGCACTCAGGGCAATAATTTCAGCCGGAGACATAACCGTGACACGGCAGCCACCCGTAGCTGCACCAGCTTCGTTTGTTGCAAAGAACATCACCTCATAGGTTCCACCTTCTGTGTAGGTATGAGTCCCGGAGGCTCCCGTGGCGGTAGCACCATCACCAAATTCCCAGCGCAGTTCAAGTGGCTGGGTTGCCACTTCCGCATTTGTGACTGCAGAGAAGTCTGACGGGGTACCCGTAACAACCATCTCTGCAGGACAGGTCAATGCACCAACCTCTGGAGGAGTAGTTGCTTTCGCAAAATTAATCTTGAACCCAACCCCAAGGGCAACCAGAGCATCCGCCCCGCCATACCCGTACTCGGAGGTGCCATCCAGAGCCTCATCATCAAGATGGAATCCCGCATTCAGTTCTGTGAAGAAGGAAGTACGCGGATTCAGGGCGATATCCAGCCCCGCGCCGAAAAGAGGCCCGAATGCCCCCGCACTCTCCTCCATACTGTAGGAGGGAGGCTGATCCTGGTTCACATTCCCGAAGGAGTAGGAAAGACCAAAATTGAGATACGGGGCCACACGCGTGGCAGACTTTGCAAAGGTATAGCGTCCAACCGCCTGAATGGAGTTTCGTATAGTCTCATCCTCCGATACGCCAACGACATCGCTGACCCGCGCCGGAAACTGTGTGATTACAGGGTACTCTCCGATGCTGACCGAGAGACCAATGGAAAACGGAACACTGAGCTGATAGCCAAGCTCAAGCCCCAGGTTCCAGGGAGTCCCCACGTCAAAAGCATCCCCGTTAAAGTTCAGAGGCGACTTCTCATTGTCCCCGAAATAGGACGAAAAACCGACCCTGGGCTTTACGAAAAAGGTTCCCTCAGGGCGCAAGTTCCTGGCGTATTCCTGTGCCACCGCACCGGGAAGGATCATCAGAATGAGTCCCAGTGACAAGAGCCGGAGGACCATCCTGGATAGTAGAGTTGTACGAGTTCTGTTCATTAGACTTGTATGAGTTTGAAGAATGTATCCGCCTGCAGACCCGAAAGGTCAGCCTGCGACCTTGTTCAGATGCCGTGATATTTGAGATTTGTAGTGTGCAGCCTTGTTGCGATGGATGATCCCCTTTGTGGCAAGCCTGTCCAGATATGCCTGGGTCTCGGGGTAAAGGGTCTTCGCAACGGAAATATCCTCGGTCTGCATGATTCTCTTAACCATAGTCCGCATTCGACTGCGGTGTTCGCGATTACGAAGTCGGCGTACGGCATTCTGGCGTACCCGCTTAACCGCAGAGGCGTGTTGAGGCATAAGGGTTATTGTCTGGTTTGTACAAGATACAGCTTGGGGGGAAACAATACACTAATCCATCATGTTACCCAAGAATCTAGGCTTAGTTCCTGTATTCTCCTTTTCGGAAAGATTATCCGCGTTCAGGACTGTTACCCCGCTCTTGCTTGGTACCCCGTCCCCTCCAGGTCTTCGACGTTCCCCTGCAGGGACATCAAGTGCCCTGATCGCGCTTTCCCCCTTATAATCACTCTGTTCCCAGGTTTTTTTTCCGCCCTGAGATTCATTCCCCGCCCTCTTGTCCCCGAAACCCGTCGCAATCACGGTAACCCGCAACTTGCTTTCCAGACTGTCATCAATGACTATGCCTGCAATGATCTCGGTCTCTTCTCCTGCCTGGTCCCGGATCACGCTCATTGCGGAATTCATTTCCTTCATTGGCAGCTTGGTGCTTGCGGTCAGATTCACCAGAACATTTCTGGCTCCCTCAATGGTAATTCCATCCATCAGCGGGCTTGAGATTGCCTCATGGGTAATTGAACATGCTCCCGCCTTCAGGTCACCTGATGCAGATCCCATAATCGCTGTGCCGCTATCCTTGATTGTCGTACATACATCAGCAAAATCCAGATTCAGCAGACCTGTCTGCGTGATCAGATCACTAATTCCTCTGGCAGCATTTCCCAGGACATCATCTGCCATTTTGAATGCTTCCTCAATACAGGTTTCATCATCAGCAATATCCAGCAGACGCTCGTTGGGGATTACGATCAGTGTGTCTACATAATGTCTCAGGTGATCAATGCCCTCAACAGCCTGCTTCATGCGCTTGCTGTTTTCGAATTCAAACGGCTTGGTGACGATTCCTATGACCAGAATTCCCAGCTGCTTCGCAATACTGGCAACAATTGGAGCCCCGCCAGTGCCTGTGCCTCCTCCCATACCAGCAGTCACAAACACCATGTCGTATCCCCTCAGAGCCTCCTCCACCTCGTCAAAACACTCCCTCATTGCCTGCTCGCCAATCTCGGGCCGTGCACCTGCCCCCAAGCCCTTAGTCAGATCTCGCCCTGCCTGAATTTTGCAAGTTGTTTTGCTCTTCTTCAGATCCTGTGCATCCGTGTTGATCACCATGAACTCTACAGCCTCAAGTCCATGATCAATCATGCTGTTCACAGCATTCCCCCCTCCTCCTCCAACACCAACAACGCAAATTTTAGCAACCCCGTCGTAACCGGAATTGTCAAAAGTAAACCGAGAATTTGTCTGCATTTCCATCAGTGTTTGTGGTTTTGGTTGATAGATGAGTTGTATTAAAGTTCGTCAAACCAGCTCTTCATGCGGGTGACAATCCTGCCCCACGCAGAATCTCCCTTTTCGCCGGAATCTGCGGTGCCAGACAGGTGCTTTCTCGTCCCGTCCTGTCCAACAGCTCCCATCATTTCCGGGGAGAGTCCGTACAGGACCAGGCCCGCCCCGGTTGCATATTTTGGATCTGAAATTTCTTCCCAGAGTCCGCTTCCAAGCTTTGTGGGAGTACCAACAATCGTCTGAAGCCCCAGAATTTGACTGGCGAGTTCCCTGGTACCTGCAATCAGCGACCCTCCACCTGTCAGAACAGCACCTGCCGACAGCTGGTCTCCATACCCGCTCCGCCGAATCTCGGCATCCGCAATCTCAAGAATTTCTTCCATCCTGGGCTGAATGATCTGGGCCAGGGTGCCAGAGCTGATCGTCTTCTCCTGCCTCCCCACCAGCCCCGGAATCTGTATCTGCTCACCCTCGTCCATAAGCCCCGAGATGGCGCAGCCAAATTGGCATTTCAGCTGCTCCGCCTGGTTGCGCATGATCCCCAGCCCCTTTCGAATATCTTCCGTCACATGGTTCCCAGCCACAGCAATAACCGCAGTATGCCGGATCGTGCGGTCTTCAAAGACCGCCACATCTGTAGTTCCTCCCCCAATATCAATCAGAGCGACACCAACTTCTTTCTCGTTGGGATGAAGTACGCTAAAGGAACTGGCCAGCGGCTCAAGCACAACATCGGTGACCTGATACCCCGCTTTCTCAATGCACCTGTAAATATTTTTGGCCGCAGAAACCAGCCCGGTGATAATGTGCACATTGGCTTCCAGGCGCATCCCGCTCATTCCCACCGGATCCAGTACGCCGTCCTGTCCGTCCACAATGAACTCTTGCGGGATGATATGAAGAATTTCGCGGTCAGGCGGCATGGCCACATTTGCCGTGTCTTTCAGCAATCGCTTGACATCGTCACTGGAGACCTCGGGATTGCCAATCGTGATCACCCCCCGACTCTGAAAGCTCTGGATATGATCGCCTGCAATGCCCACAATGACATTTTCCACCTCCACATCGGCAGCACGCTCTGCCTTGTGAATTGCTTTCTGGACAGAGGTTACGGTCTTGTCAATATTGACGACAACCCCCCTGTTCAATCCGTCCGACTCGGCAATTCCGATGCCAAGCACATTAATCTTGCCCATCTCATCGCATTCGGCAACCACGGCACATACCTTCGTAGTGCCGATGTCCATCCCAACTACAATTTGATCACTCATGGAGGATCTTGTTTGCATATGACTGCTCATGCAGGATCGTATCAGTAGAAGCTATATCGGGTTCTCCTGTGTGATGATCTGTCCGTGGAACCGCAGATCAATAACATCAATAGTTCGATCCCCCGGTGGCCAGCCGCCCTGCTGTTCCCAAAAAGCATGCAGCCTGTGCAGCCGCTTTTCCCAATCCTCCTCTCCCAGATACACCACCGTCGTGTGATCGGTACCCGCGGTGCGTATCATCATGCTCAGTCCATCCTCCCTCACTTCAAACTCGGAAATCATCACCGTCACCTCTGCGGGAAGCCGTGGCAGAAGTGCTGCCAAATTCCGTATGCCGTCATGTTTGACTGCAAGGAGCGGGTGGTACGAATCCGTAATCCCCCGAACCAGCGGCACATCAAACACCAGCCTTGCATTGACAGGCATCATGTGGCCGAACTCATCCAGATAATAGGCCGGACTGCCATTTTTTGCGAGTGCCAGCAGCCGCGGCAACCGTTCAGAAATCTCTACCTGCATCGTGCCTGTTGGATAACATACGGCACGTACCCCCTGAATCCACGGATGCCTCTGGATTCGGTCAACGGCCAGTGGAGCACTGGATACAGCATCAACCAGATTGTAAACGGATGCAGAATCCGCATACTCAATCCCTGCAATTTCAATATGCGTACAGGGACGCTGCAACAGATAGGACCATCCTACAATCCCGCCAATACAGAGAGGCAGAATCGTTGCCAGCGTGATGACCGCTCGTTTTCTTTTGCGTTCCATGATCTCAGGCAGCTGCACTCTGACAAAGGGATTGCATGTACCCGTGTGCGGTACGCCAGATATCTCCCGCTCCCATAAACAGGACTACATCCCCAGGCAAACAGACCTGCCGCAGCAGCGGCAATACATCCTCCTTTCGCTTTGCATAGCGGACATCACGATGCCCCCGGGTGATTGCCATATCTACAATCAGCTCTCCAGTAACTCCTTTCATCGGCGTTTCCCTGGCAGGATAAATCTCTGTTACGATCATCATGTCCGCATTGAAAAATGAGCGGGCAAACTCGTCCCTGAAGTCGCTGGTACGGGAGTACAAATGTGGCTGGAATACCCCGACAATCCGGCGATCAGGATAGCCCTCGCTCGCCGCGCTCAGGGTTGCAACAATTTCTGTCGGATGATGTGCATAGTCATCAATGACCAGAATGCCCTGGCTTTCCCCCAGGACCTGGAACCGTCTCTGCACACCGGCAAAGAGCTCAAGCCCGGACTTGATGCGCGCAAAACCAATATCCAGTTCCAGACCCACGGCGACGGCAGCCAGCGCGTTGCGCACGTTGTGTATCCCAAGGGCCTGGAGGCAGACGGATCCGAGCAGTTTCCCATTGGCATGCACATCAAAGTGTGTCGTCTGCTCCTGTTGCCGGATCCTCTCCGCCCGCACCATTGCCTGTCTCGCAGTGCCATAGGTCACAACTCTGCGGTCAATCCGGCCGATGATTGCCTGAACACCGGGATCATCCAGGCAAACAATCGCAGCCCCGAAAAACGGAACACTCATGGCATATGCGGTGAATGCCTGGTATACCTCCTCCAGATCCTCGTAAATATCCAGATGATCTGCCTCAATGGTGGTGATGACCGCCAGAGCAGGAGTCAGCCGCAGGAATGTACGGTCATATTCATCTGCTTCAATCACGATAATGTCTCCCTCTCCACTGACGGCATTGCTGTTCAGTTCGGTGACCTTCCCGCCCACGATAATCGTCGGATCAAATCCGCCTTCGGCTACCACACGCCCCGCCATGCTGGTTGCTGTCGTTTTTCCATGCGTACCTGCGACCCCCACACCATATTTCGTGCGCATGAGCTCTCCAAGCATTTCTGATCTCGGAATCAGCGGGATCCGATTCGCAATGGCAACCTGCGTCTCGGCATTGCTGTCCACATCTACTGCAGACGAGTAGACGACAACATCTGCATTCGACACATGCTTCTCCGCATGTCCTTCGTGGATGACTGCTCCCTGTGCTTCAAGCTTCTCGGTCAGATCGCTCAGATTCAGATCCGAGCCGGTCACTCGGTACCCTCGTGCCAGAAGTACAAAAGCGATGGAACTCATTCCGATGCCGCCAATGCCAACCATGTGTACATGGCGAATCCGTCCGAACCAGGGCTGTCGTCTCTGTGAATTCATGCCTGTGCCTCCCATCCAATCAGTGAGAGGATATCCTTCGCAATGGTGGCAGCAGCTTGAGGCTTGGCAGCCAGACGTGCCTTTTTGGCCATGTCCTGTCTTCGTTCGGGGTCTGCCAGGAGAGCCGGAACCTGAACGGAGAGTGCATTCAGAAGATCTTCTTCCGGGACACAGATTGCTGCCCCGATCCGCTCCATGCTTCTGGCATTTTTCGACTGATGATCCTCTGCGACATGTGCAGAAGGAACCAGAATCGCCGGGGTTGCCGTGCACATCAATTCGCTGCATGTAAGTGCACCCGCCCGCGCAAGCACCAGATCACAGGCTGCATAGGCCAGATGCATTTGATCCACATACTTCATGACCCGAAGCCGCGGATGCTCTTTTTTGCACATGCGCTCGTAGTAGAGTCTGCCGGTCTGCCAGAGCACATGGACAGCAGGATCCGCCAGAATCTGGTCAGAAACCTGCCACATGGCCTCATTAATTGCCTGACTTCCCAGAGAGCCTCCAAATACAAATACGACATATGCATTCTGCGGAAGGTGGAGTGCCTTTCTGGCCGATTCCCGATCCACCGCAGCAGCCAGCTCTTTCCGGACAGGATTCCCGCTAATCCGGCAGCGTCCTTCCGGGAACCAGCTCCTGGCCTCTTCAAATGCAATATGAACCTGGGCGGCCCGGCGGCCCAGAATGCGATTGGTCACCCCGGCATACGCATTCTGCTCCTGGGCAACCGTTGGCCGGCCACGCATGCCAGCAGCCCAAAGAACGGGCCCGGACACATACCCGCCAGTCCCGACAGCCACATCCGCATCAAAGTCCTGTACCAGCTGGTAACTCTGCCAGAGGCCCGTAGCCAGCTTGAATGGCAGCCTTGCATTCCGCAACAGATTTCTGCGATGGAAGCCGCTAATCGTAATGGGATGGATTTCAAATCCCGCCTCTGGAACCACATTCCATTCAAGATGCTCTCGGGTTCCAGCAAATGCAATGGCACTCCTGGGTTCTAGCGAACGGATCGCCTGCGCAATCGCAATGGCAGGATAGACATGCCCTCCGGTGCCTCCACCGGCCAACAAGATGCGAGGAGGTCTCATCAGGGGGCCAGTTGTCGGGAAATGTTCAGCAAGATTCCAATCAGGATCCCCGCCGAAAGCATGGAGGTGCCCCCGTAAGAAACCAGCGGAAGGGGAAGTCCAGTCACCGGCAAGATTCCCACCGACACCCCTGCATGGACCAAGCTGTACAGAACCAGAATGGTTGTGCAGCCAACTGCAATAAACAGTCCGAGAGGATCTATTGCCTGCCGGGCAATACGCAGGAAGCCTCGCAAAAGAAAGAGCAGGAAAAGCCCCAGCAGTACCAGCCCCCCGATCAGACCATACTCCTCTGTGATGATGGCAAAAATAAAGTCGTTATACGGAGCCGGCAGAAAATCACGCTGAATGCTTTTTCCCGGCCCGCGTCCGGTCCACCCGCCCATGGCAAGAGCAATGCGCGACTGGTGAGCCTGATAGCCCTCTGCCTGTGCACTGAACACATCCGCCTCTTCGGTATTGGGAAAAATCTTCAGTCCCAGGAAAGATTCGACCCGTTCCGCACGATTGGGAGATGTGAGCAGCATCAGAAACATGCACACTGCCCCGATGGCAATTCCGCCTCCCAGATACCCCAAACTGACCCGCCCGATATAGGCCATCAGCATTGCGGAAACCAGAACGAGGAATGCAGTAGAGATGTCCTCCAGCCCGATAAGCACCACAGTACTGAATATCCAGAGCAGCAGCGGAAGAACGGCCCGGGAAAAGCTTTGAATATATTCCTGCTTGCGAACCAGGAGGACCGCAACATACAGGATCAGTGCAATTTTGGCCAGATCAGATGGCTGAATGCTCAGGATCCCGAACTGAAAGGCACGGGTAGCTCCCCCGTAGGATACACCAAAGATCCGAACCAGTACCAGAAGAAGCAGAGCCCCCAAAAGAAGCAGCCGTGACCAGCGTGCAAGCAGATGGTAGTCCAGCTTGCTGAACACAATCAGTGCCACAAGGGCCAGTCCGATCCTGAGTACATGACGCAACAGAAACTGCTCTGTATCTCCGTCTGCTTTCACCTCAGCCAGAAATGCAATTGCACTGTAGACTGCCATTACTCCGACTGCAGCCAGCGCGAGGGATATCCACAGGACATACCTGTCCATGGGAGCCTGATCCTGCGGATATGCAATTTTAAGCAGGTTTCCCATGATCAAAAGCCCTCCACTATTTGGCGGAAGTGATCTCCCCGCTCTTCGTAGCTGGAAAACAGGTCAAAGGATGCACATGCCGGGCTCAAAAGAACAATATCTCCAGCCCTGGCACAGTTTCGTGCCACTTGGGCAGCTTCTTCCAGTGTTGTGCACGCCAGTGCATGTTCGCTGTGCTGTCCAAGCTCCTCCAGAATGGTCTGGGCACTCTCGCCAAACGCAATCACCGTATGTACATTCCGGGAGATCAGGGGCTTGACAACCTCATAGTCATTCCCCTTGTCCCGACCGCCGGCAAGCAGTATGACAGGGGAGGTAAAGCTGAGCAGTGCATACCAGAGTGCGTTCACGTTCGTGGCTTTTGAGTCGTTGACATATGTCACTCCAGCCAGCTGTCGAATTACCTCCAGCCTGTGATCCACTCCCGTAAACCCTCGCAGACTTTCCCGTAACGTTTCGTCTGTGAGTCCTGCGGACTGTCCGGCCAGGGCAGCTGCCAGCGAGTTGCTCACGTTGTGCGGCCCTGGAATCCCCAGTTCACTGGCAGGCATCAGTGTGCGTTCCTGAAGCCGGATGATGTCTCCAGTGGCACTTGCCCCATTGGAAAGCTCCGTCCTGCAACTGAAAGGAAGCCCCTGCACATCCGAGATGGAAACAAAATACTCCACGCGTTCCCGTACCAGCGTATCGTCGTAATTATAGATTACGATGTCTCCCTCTGTCTGATTTTTGCAGATTTGCAGCTTGCTTTCCGCATACTGCTGGAAGCTCCCGCCGTAACGGTCCAGATGATCTGGCGTGATATTCAGGATAACGCTCACATCCGGGCGGAATGTGTCCGTATGGTCCAGCTGAAAACTGGAGACCTCCAGTACGGTCACGGTATCCGAAGAAAGATTGTGGACATGCCCGGACAGAGGAGAGCCAATGTTCCCCGCAACCACGGAAGGCTGCCCGGCAGTATCCATCATGTGTCCCACCAGGGAGGTGGTTGTGGTCTTTCCGTTCGTTCCGGTAATGGCTACAATCTGGCCTTTTGCATACCAGGAAGCCACTTCAAGCTCGGAATAGACCGGCATACCCGAAGCAAGGGCCGCCTGTACGGATTGCGTGGAGGTGGGAACCCCCGGGCTAACCACCAGAAAATCTGCTGCCAGAACCAGGTCCGTGTGTCCATTAGCTTCCACCCTGATCCCCTGCTGCCTGCACCATGCAAGAGTGCCGGCATCAACGGGTCCGCTGTCCGAAAGCAGGACCTGCGCTCCGGCACGGATCAGCAGGCCCGAAACCGCACGACCGCTCCGGGCTGCTCCCAGAACAGTCACACGTTTTCCCTTTAGGTTGCGCGGGATTCTCATCGGATTCGGAGGGAAAGCAGTGTAGCCAGCACCGTAATCACGGTAACAAGGCAGAACCTGGTGACAATCTTGACTTCATGCATCCCGCCGGCTTCATAGTGATGGTGCAGAGGTGCCATGCGAAAGATCCGTTTTCCCGTACCGGTTTTGCGACGGGTGTAGCGATAATAGCCCGTCTGCAGGATCACGGACAGCGTCTCAACAAAGTAAATGGCACAGAGCAGAGGGAGAAGAAGCTCTTTTTTGACCATCAGTGCCATGACGGCAACCGCGGCCCCGAGTGACAGGGATCCGGTATCTCCCATAAAGACGGATGCCGGATAGCTGTTAAACCACAGGAATCCGATGCATGCAACCCCCATCGCCGAAGCAAAAATAGTGAGTTCCCCCGACCCCGGCAAATGCATCACTCCGAGATAGGACGAGAATTCCACATGTCCGGAGATGTACACCAGAGCAATCAGCCCCAGAGTCACAATGGCTGTGATCCCTGCTGCCAGTCCATCTAGGCCGTCTGTCAGGTTGACCGCATTGGAGGTGGCCGTGACCACAAAGATGGTCATTGGGATAAAGAGAATCCACCCCAGATCTGCCCCGCCCAGGAATGCATTTCCCAGAATATTGTAATCCAGATGCCAGTTTTGAAGGAACGGCAGGTCGGTCACGGACCGCATCTCCTGAAGCTTCGGGTGGAAGTACATCACCAGTCCCACCAGCAGCCCGAGACCAATCTGGCCTGTGAGCTTTATTCGCGCTGCCAGCCCTGCCTTGTTTTTGATGATTGTTTTGATATAGTCATCGGCAAATCCAAACGCTGCCATCCACAGGATGGCAATCAGGATCAGCCATATGTACATCTCGCGCAAATCTCCCCACAGGAGAGTTGCAATCACAATGGCACTGACAATGATCAGTCCGCCCATCGTCGGTGTTCCGCGCTTGTGGGAGTGATCCACGCCGCTTGCTGCCAGTTCTGTACGCACCTGCTCTCCCAGCTGCTTGCCTCTGAGCCAGCGAATGACACGAGGGCCGATGACCATGACAATGACGAATGCTGTGATCGCAGCCAGCGTAGCACGGACCGTGATGAACTCCACCACCTGGAACCCCGGCGGGTGAAACATCTCCTCAAGCCAATGTAACAGATAATAGAGCATGGGCTTACTGGAGATGTTTCGGGGTGCGTGAAGCAAACGCCTCAAGCACCAGATCCTGATCTCTCATGGGGATCCGGGTTCCGTTTTCAATCTGAACAGACTCGTGCCCTTTTCCTGCCACAAGCACAATGTCCCCGGCCTGGCAGGCTTCAGCCACATATTGCACGGATTCGGCCCTAGATGGAATCAGATGTGCCTGGTCGGGGGACTTCATGCCGCGGAGAATATCTTCCGCGATCTCCTGCGCGGACTCGTTCCTCGGATTGTCACTTGTGATCACTACCTCATCTGCCAGACTCTCTGCAACTGCTCCCATCAGGGGACGCTTGTCCCGATCACGGTTTCCGCCACATCCAAAGACGCACCATATCCGTGTCATCTCCTTGCGAGAGCGGGCCAAGGCCTGCAGCACCTTTTCCAGTGCATCCGGCGTATGCGCAAAATCAACAACAATCCGCGTTCCGTCGTCACATACATACTGCTCGAATCTTCCCGAAACAGGAGGAGCTTCGGACAGAGCATCCATGACATGTGCTCCTGACAGCCCGGCAGCACATGCGGCCCCGTACGCAGCTGCCAGATTATAGGCATTAAAGCTCCCCGCCAGACGAAACGCACCGGTCTGGCCATCCAGACGCAATGTGAGGCCTGTGGGGCTGTCCTTCACAATACGGAACTGAATATCTGCATCGGAAACCTGTCCATAGGAACACTGCGTGGCCCGGGTATCCCTCACCATCTGCCTGCCTGCCTGATCATCCCGGTTATATACAGCCACCGCCTGGGGCCCCAGGTCATCAAACAGGCGTTTCTTGGACTTCAGATAATGCTCTGCGGTCTTGTGATAGTCCAGATGATCATGCATCAGATTCGTAAAGACACCCACGGAAAAATTCAGCGTGGCGGTTCGATCCTGGTCCAGAGCGTGAGAGGAGACTTCAATCACACATGCCTTGCAGCCGGAACTGACCATCTCTGCCAGCATCGGCTGAAGCTCAGTGGCATCCGGTGTCGTAAGCCGTGAACGATAACTGGCCTGCCCGGTCGTACAGGTTACTGTTCCTACCAGGCCCGTTGCTGTTCCGGCAGATTCCAGTACATGCTGCACCAGAGACCCTGTGGTTGTCTTCCCGTTTGTCCCGGTTACCCCTGTGAGGTGCAGGGATGCAGCTGGATCCTTGCAGAACGCTGCCGCAACCACGGCGGAGGCTTTCCGTGCATTGGATACCTGAACAAGATTGGGAACCTCGCCTGGATCTTCCTCCGAGAGAATGACACAGGCACCCGCATCCAGTGCGGATTGAATGTAGACATGTCCACTCTCCTGCTGTCCCTGAATCGCTGTAAATACATACCCTGGACGAACCTTGCGACTGTCCTGACAGACTCCGGTCACCGTGACTTCTGGAACAGGGGCAGCGGAGTTGACAAGCAGCCCCGCACTGGCCAGCCGGATATGCAGATCAGTCCAGTTCATCTTATTGCAGTCGGAGGATGGCATCTGAATCAACAGGCTCGCCTGCCTTGGGGGACTGCTCCACGACAACTCCTGCTCCATTTAGCTGCACCTCGATTCCTTTGGAGCTCAGCAGGTATCGTGCACTTCTCGCATCAAGACCCAGAACACCAGGCATCACGGTCAGATCATCTGCGGGGCGGGTGGACTGCGGTTTTGCCTCATGTCCCAGACTACCCCGTCCTGAGGCCAGTAAAAGCTGTGGCTGTGGCTGGTCACTGTTCCGGTCTGCTGGTGATTGCCATCCCTCCTGGACGGGCCCGGAAGCTGGGAATGTTGCCACCCAGCGTTCGGCAATACGCCGGAATATGGGAGCGGACACCCGACCTCCATAGATACTGGTCTGGGGCTCATCCAGTACCACGATCATTGCCACTTCGGGATTCTCCGCCGGATAGAATCCAGCAAATGTTGACCGATACCCGCGCCCATAGCGTCCATTCACCGTTTTGCGGGCGGTTCCGGTCTTTCCGGCAACGGGGATACCTTCCATGCTGGCACGAATCGCAGTTCCTCGCTGCACGACATCTACAAGTGCAGGCACCAGCTGTGAGACCGTTTCCTCTTTAAGCACCCTTCGAATTGAATCTGTTCGGGCAGGATCGTCCGTTGCCCGCCACAGTATGCGCCCCGTCACATCGCGCCGTTCAGCCACAATATAGGGCTGACGGAGCAGCCCCCCGTTCGCAATCGCGGCATACGCCATCACCATCTGCATCGGAGTAACATCAATTTCGTATCCGATGCTGAGGGCAGTTTTTGTGGTTCTGCTCCACCGGCCTGTCCTCTTGAGAAACCCGGAAACCTCGCCTGGAAGATCCACCCATGTCTTTTGCCCGAACCCAAAATTGCGAATGTATCGGTACAGTTGCTCGGGGGACACAGGCTCTGTCGTGAGCGCCATCCCCACATTGCTGCTCTTCACAATCACATCACGGAAGGAGAGTATCCCGTATTCGCTGATATCGTTCAGGGTATATCCGGCCAGCTGAAGTTCTCCATTCCCGGTGTCTATGAGGCGGTCCATAGATACAACGCCTGTTTCCAGAGCCGCCGATGCAGCAATTATTTTGAATGCGGAGCCTGGCTCCAGGCGGTCTGTGACGGCACTGTTACGCCAGGAACTCACAGGGGAGTCCAGTGGTGCATTGGCATCAAAGGTGGGCACATTGGCAATTGCCAGGATGGCTCCACTTCGCGGATCAACGGCAATCGCACTCCCCCGGCGCGCACGAGCCTCCGCTACGCCCGCCGCAAGCTCCTCTTCCATGATTGTCTGATGGATGAGATCAATCGTCAGAACCAGCGTCTCTCCATCTGCGGGAGGAACAACAACTCCCTCCGCATCAATACGGAGATGCCCCCGCCGGTCCCGAAGGAGCGTGCGCCGTCCAGGTTCCCCCCTCAAGTAATCTTCATACTCCAGCTCAAGCCCTGCTCTTCCCACTCCATCCACATCAATACGCCCGAGGATATGCGAAGCCGTAGTTCCGTAGACATACTGACGCTGGGAACGCTCTTCCATGATCACACCGGGGACATCCCACGAGGCGACCTCCCTGCGCTGCTCTGGAGTCAGGTTCAGGAGCCGGACAAACTGTCTGCTGGTTCGGGATTCAATCCGCGACTGAAGCCGCGTGCTGGATATGCCTGCAAGATTTTCCAGATGTGTCAGAAAAGAATCCTGCCGCTCTTCAAACCCTGGAGCCATCGGATCCAGGGCAAGCCTGTAATGCGGAGAATTGACGGCCAGTGCCCGTCCGTGGATATCCAGAATCTCTCCGCGCTGCGGGAACAGGATTTGCGTGGATTCCGCCTGTCGCCACCCCAGATCGCGCAGATCCTCCCCCTCTCCCACATTCAGCCAGACCAGCTGGCCGGCAATCAGAAGTGGCAGGAGGGCCAGAATGGTAAGCACGACGTACATCCGCCCCAAAGTTTGATCCCGAATATTCATGGGGTACCCTCCTGCGTGCTCTGGATCCGCTCCCCGGCTTCGTATCCTGACTGAAGTCCAAGTGCCGCTCCGCGTTCATAGATAACGGAAGGGCCAATGGAAGCGTTATAGTCTGCCACCAGGCGGTTATGCTGCAAATGCAGCCGGACATTCTCTCTGCGCTGGTGATTGATGGCACCAAGAAGATCCTGTGATCGATGAATATGACCGATATAGAACGTCAGAATCCCCGCTATAATAAAAATGATCAGCCCAAAATGCAATGTAGGAATACGGGCAATGATTTTTGGCTTCGCAGCAGATTCATCAACAACGGTCAGCTCCTGCCAGTTGCGGATCGCCCCCATTGCCTGGTCCACCGCACGCCTTTTGCGTGTGGACGGATCGGGTGTTCTGTTTTTTCGGCGAAACCCCATCAACTATTCCGTACTGATGGCTGGTACAGAGGAACGAACCCCGGCACGCAATTTTGCACTGCGGGATCGGCGGTTGGCGGCAACCTCTGCCGCATCCGGCACTACAGGCCGGCGGGTCAGAGGCTTCCAGTGGACGATCCTGTTTCCATACATGTCCCGCTCCGGTTCTCCTTTCAGGGACCCGTCTCGCAGCATTCGCTTTACCATCCGGTCTTCCAGCGAGTGATAGCTGATGACAACCATTCTGCCATTCTCGGCGACGATCCGTGCACTGGATTCAAGAATCCGGGACAGCTCGTCCAGCTCCCTGTTGACGGCAATGCGCAGTGCCTGGAAGGTCCGGGCCACCGCCCTGGATTCCTGCCGTATGGGGACTGCTTCCCGTACAATGTGTGCCAGCTCTGTGGTTGTTTCTACGGGACGGTTGGCAACGATGGCTCGGGAGATTTTCCGTGCATGGGGCTCTTCACCCCCCCGGCGCAGAATCCTTGCCAGTGCATCTTCGGTACCCCCATTCACAATATCTGCCGCGGTCACAGCTTCTTCCCGGTCCATTCGCATGTCCAGCGGGGCAGAATGGCGATGACTGAACCCTCTTGCCCCCGAATCCAGTTGCCAGGACGAGACCCCCAGATCCAATAACAGTCCCGTGACGGGAAGAAAGTCCTCCATCAGAGTCTCCAGATTGCTGAACTTCTCCTGATATAGCGTCAGCTGCTTCCTCCTGATTGCATCTGCAAACCGTGCTTCCACGGTTTGGATAGCCTTCGCATCCCGATCCACTGCAACTACGCGGCCCTTTGGTGACAGAACGGACAGGATGGCGGCAACATGTCCACCTCCTCCTGCGGTTGCATCAATATAGAGTCCATTCATATCCGTCACCAGATATTCCAATACGACATGAGGAAGAACGGGGGTATGGTAGGTCGTTGCATGCGAAACGGCTGGCATCAGCTTCCCATGACCTCAGCCGCAAGCGTTTCGTAGTCCGCTTCTTCGGCACCCAGGTATTCATCAAAACTGCCAGGATCCCAGATTTCTATGTGTTTCTGGTTCCCCAGCACCAGTACTTCTTTTTCCAGTTTGGCATATTCAATCAGCGGCCGCTGCAGTGTAATTCGCCCTTTTGAATCCACAGGAACCTCTTCGGCCCACATCATGAACTGTCGGATGAATGCTCTGTGTTTGCGATCATACGGGTTAAGCGCAGCGATACGATCTTCAATTTTTAGCCATTCATCCAGTGGATAGGCAAACACGCATTGCTCAAACCCGCGTGTGGTCACGAATGTATTCTGGGCTTCGAAAGTCAGTCCGGTGCGCATCCTTGCCGGGATCGCTGCGCGTCCTTTTGTGTCCAGTGAACATGTCGCCTGTCCCTTGAATCCAGGCATGAGTCAGTGCTTCATCCAAACCGTCTGCTAATGATAAGAAAATTTTCCCACTTTTTCCCACTTTTTCCCACAAAATATTTTTTTTGTGAAAAAAATCGCCTCTCCGAGCATTCTGAGGGCTATAATTGAACGCAACTTCTCTGTAGAAAAAGAGATTTCTTCGGAGAAAAGGACTATCCTTCTCTTTCGAATGCGATGGCCGCGGCAACAAATGAAGTGAACAGGGGGTGGGGATTTCCTACTGTGGAGTGGTACTCTGGATGGAACTGGACCCCAATGTACCAGGGATGGGAGGGAAGCTCGGCAATCTCTACGAGACCGGTTTCGGGATTGATTCCTGTGAATCTGAGTCCCTGTGCTTCAAGGTGGTGCTTGACAGAATTGTTGACCTCATACCTGTGGCGATGCCGCTCGCGTACCAGAGTCTGATTATAAATCCTGTGTGCCTGTGACTGCTCTGTGATCTGACAGTTGTAGGCACCAAGTCGCATGGTACCGCCCTTGTCAGAGATATTCTTCTGATCTTCCATGAGATCAATCACGGGCCAGGGGGAATCCGGGTCAAACTCGGTGGAATGTGCTCCCCCAAGACTGCAGCAGTCACGTGCAAAAGCAATGATGGCACACTGGAGCCCCAGACAGATTCCAAGGAAAGGGATATTTTGTACTCGGGCATGCCGCGCAGTCGCAATCTTTCCTTCAATTCCCCGTGGTCCAAAGCCGGGAGCTACCAGGATCCCGCTCACACCCTGGAGCATGGTTTCACAGTTCTGCTCCGAAAGTTCTTCACTCTCCACAGAGTGGATCTCCACACGGACTCCCAGCTTGGCACCTGCCAGGGTAAAAGATTCGGTAATGGACATATATGCATCCTGGTGGGCCACATATTTCCCGACCAGTGCAATTCGTACAGTTTTTTCCGGGGCATGCAGTCGCTGGACGAACCGTGTCCAGTCTGCCAGGTCGGGTTCTTCCGAGACGGATTGGTGATCTGTCACCCCCAGTCGTTCAAGAACCAGTTTCTGCACTCCCTGCCGCGCGAGCTGCAGGGGCACTTCGTAAATGGACTGCGCATCCGCTGCTTCAATAACAGCCCGGGAATCTACATTGCAGAATCTTGCAATCTTGTCCCGCAGCTCCCTGTCCAGCGGATACTCCGACCGGCATACCAGCAGGTCTGGCTGAAGTCCATAAGAGAGCAGCATCTTGACCGAATGCTGCGTGGGCTTGGTTTTTAGCTCCCCTGCAGCCGCGAGATACGGCACCAGGGTAAGATGTGCAACCTGTGCCCTGACAGATCCCATCTCGTACCGCAGCTGTCGAATTGCTTCCAGATAGGGCAGGCTCTCAATATCTCCGACCGTACCGCCAATCTCCGAGATGATGACATCCAGATCCTCGTCATCTGCCAGACGGACGATCCATGCTTTGATTTCATCAATAATGTGCGGGACTACCTGAACCGTTTTTCCGAGGTATTCACCTGCGCGCTCTTTTCCAATGACTTCGCTATAC
Source organism: Rhodothermales bacterium (assembly GCA_965203305.1). Taxonomy (GTDB): domain Bacteria; phylum Bacteroidota; class Rhodothermia; order Rhodothermales; family Bin80; genus Bin80. Next base: position 3,100,050 of record OZ241874.1, read on the forward strand.
ACACGACCGGTGGTAACATTGTTTGCCTGGCTGGTTTTATGCCCGAGAAAGCGCTCATAGTGCCCGAGATCCAGGTCTGTCTCGGCCCCGTCGTCGGTGACAAACACTTCCCCGTGCTCATACGGGTTCATGGTACCGGGATCCACATTGATATACGGATCCAGCTTTTGAATCGAAACCCGAAGCCCGTGAGCTTCAAGAAGTCGTCCCAGAGAAGCACAGAAAATGCCTTTTCCCAGAGACGAGGAGACACCGCCGGTCACGAAAATGTATCTGGTCTTTTTCACAGCCTCAGTCCCGACAGTCAGGGATGCAGATCATGTCTCAAAGTTACGGTATTCAGGTGGATTTTGCCTCCCCTGACGAGCAGTTACAATCAGTCCTGTCCCGCGTTCATTGCTCCGATTCAGATCAACAAGATTCAGGAGCAGGCCAATCGGAAGTACGGGTACATAGTACAGTGCAACCAGTGGAGCCAGCAGGAACGATTTTCCAAGGAGAAGAATTGGAAATTTGATCAGGAGCCTCCATGCCAGCGATCCGAAAGTACCATAGCTGTATTTCGCTTCGGTAATTTCCAGTCCTGCATTCGCCAGTTTCTGCACAAGATCATCAAGATTGTACCCGTCCCGAACATGCTCGCCAATGAAGCTCTGCTGGTCACTGCCATGAACATCTGAACCTCCCTGATCACTGGGGGTGCTAATGATCAGAGATCCCCCCTGGCGCAGACGCTGGGAAAAATGCTGAATGGCACTCTCGTCCTCCACAATATGCTCAAGGACATCCACAGCCAGAATGCAGTCAAATGATCCAGTTACCTTCATGTCTGTAAGGTCATCCACTTGCAGTGTCACCCGGTCTGAAAGTCCGCAAGCATCCAGAGACTTCCCTGCCCGCTCCAGATAATCTTTTTTGAGATCAATCCCCGTGACATGAACACCGGGGTATCGGCGCAGCACATGCCATGCGTACTGGCCAAACCCGGTACCTGCGTCCAGAAGTCTGGAATTTGATCCAAGATTTATACTGCGCAGTGCACGGTGCACATACCAGGTTCGGAGAAGGAGCAGGTCCATCAGAGAGTACAGAATTGGAAGCAGCCTCGGATGCGAATCCAGCCGGCGGCTGATCCGATCCTTGATTGAGTCATACTCCATATCCCTGTCTGAACTTCTTGCCCCTGGACTGCGGGTCAGGAGCGGGTTCGCTTGACTGCGCTGATGCTCCGTACCTCATATCCAGAATATGAGGTACAGACAAGCAAAGGAATCCCTGAAAAACACAATCACTTTATGAGGATGAATACGAAACAGGAGTACACAGTCCAACTGGTGATCGTGCGAGAGAAGAGAGCATCTCGGATGCAGACCCGCTGATCTCCGGGGCACAGTGCGGAGGGGGAGGGATTCGAACCCCCGGTACCTTGCAGTACGCTGGTTTTCAAGACCAGTGCATTCGACCACTCTGCCACCCCTCCGTTTCGGGGGTTTTACGTCTGCGTGCCCGGCTTGTTGCTTGACCCGCAGTGCGGAGAGGGTGGGATTCGAACCCACGATGAGCTGTTAACCCATACTCCCTTAGCAGGGGAGCGCCTTCAGCCACTCGGCCACCTCTCCCAAGGATATATTATCCGGCAAAGCACAGTTTGACCAGCTTTTGTGCCTTGGTTTCAGGGTTAGACATTATGAAAAGAATTTTGTTCCTGTTCAGTCCAGAAATTTGATTCCATCCCGGACCCAGTCAGAACTTGACAGTTCCAAAAATATCTCTACCCCTGACCTGTGTGTGCCTTTAAGTGCTCTCAGGATGATGCTCTGCTGCCATCCGGAATTTTTGCAGGAGGCTCTGTCACATATCCAGTGCACATGCGCGAAAGACTCCACGATCTTCCCCGCTATGCCTCTTCCAGTGCGTTGGCACCACTGATGATCTCCAGAATTTCTGTCGTAATCGTACTTTGACGGGCACGGTTGTACTGGAGCCTGAGAGCCTGCAGGAGTTCGGTGGCATTTGCCGTAGCATTATCCATCGCAACCATCCGCGCTCCCTGCTCCGCAGCAGAGGATTCAAGCAGTGCACGCCAGATCTCAAAGTTCACAAACCGGGGAACCAGCGTATCCAGAATGCTACGGGCATCTGGATCAAAGATGTAATCAGCACGGTAGCGTTCCTGAATTTCAGGAACCGCCAAATCCTCCTGAAGCATGACCGGGGTACGGAACTGCTCTGGAGGGATCGGGATCAGAGGAGCAGCAATCCGGTTCTGGGCAATCGTATTCTTGAATTCGTTGTACACGATCTTCACTGCATCCCACTGTCCCTCCATGTAGCCCTTCATCGCAATGGTACCAATCCCAAGCGCAGTGTCAAAGCGCAGCTCCCGAAATACCCCGCTGTAATCTGCCGCCATCTTGTACCCCCGCTTGCTGAAATACTCTGCTCCCTTGCGCCCAACCCCCACAATCTGAAGGGTTCCGTTTGCATGCAGCTCTGCATATTCGGATGCAATGAGCGTTTCGGCTGTCTTGATCACATTGCTGTTGAACGCCCCGGCCAGTCCACGATCTCCCGTAACAACAATGATCAGGGCTCCATTGATCTCCCCGTGCTCCTGTAGAAGCGGGTGTGCTTCTACCGCTCCCTGGCTCCTCAGATGCTCAATAATCTCGCCAATTTTGTAGGCGTAGGGTCTGGTTTTGAAGATATTTTCCTGCGCCCGGCGGAGTTTTGCCGCTGCCACCATTTTCATGGCCCGGGTGACCTGCTGCGTATTTTCAACGGAGCCGATCCTGGTGCGTATATCACGCAGGGTTGCCATCAGGCCCCGGTCACATAAAGCTCAACAAGCCGCTCTGCCTCCTGACGGAACGAATCCCTGGCCTCATCCGACAGCTTTCCGGTGTCCCGAATACTGGCCAGTGCCTCAGGAACCCGAACTCGCAGATTCTCAAGAAACTCTGTCTCAAAGCGTTCCAGGTCAGATACAGCGACCCTGTCCAAAAGCCCTTCACTGCCAATGAAGATGATGGCAACCTGTTCTTCCACAGGTACAGGGGCAAACTGCCCCTGCTTGAGCAGTTCCACAAGACACTCCCCGCGTCGCAGCTGCCGCTGTGTGGAAGGATCAAGGTCAGATCCAAATTTGGAAAAAGCCTCCAGTTCCCGATACTGTGCCAGATCCAGACGCAACATTCCTGCCGCAGACTTCATGGCCTTGATCTGGGCACTTCCCCCAACACGACTGACAGAAATGCCTACGTTAATCGCCGGGCGTATGCCCGCATTGAACAGGTCAGGCTCCAGGTAAATCTGTCCATCTGTAATGGAGATCACATTGGTCGGAATGTAGGCATCTACGGCTCCCGCCTGAGTTTCAATGACTGGAAGTGCGGTCAGTGAGCCCCCGCCCTTGACCTTCCCTTTCAGCGAATCGGGCAGATCATTCATCTGTGCCGCAATCTCTTCGCTTGCCGTGATCTTGGCTGCACGCTCTAGCAGGCGGCTGTGCAAGTAGAACACATCTCCCGGGTAGGCTTCCCGGCCAGGCGGTCTGCGAAGCAGGAGAGAAACCTGCCTGTAGGCAACGGCCTGCTTGGACAAGTCATCGTAAATAACCAGCGCATGTTTTCCCGTGTCCCGAAAGTACTCTCCAATACAGGCACCGGCAAACGGCGCAATAAACTGCAGGGGAGCGGCAACAGACGCAGGTGCATTCACGATCACAGTATAGTCCATGGCACCATTCTCTTCCAGTGCGCGGGCAACCTGTGCAACCGTGGATGCTTTCTGTCCAATCGCGACATAAATGCAATAGACGGGATCATCCGTATCATGGGTTGAACGCTGGCTGATGATTGTGTCAATCAGGACAGCGGTCTTTCCCGTCTGCCGGTCACCGATCACGAGTTCTCGCTGTCCCCGTCCAATCGGAATCATGGAATCAATGGCCTTGATTCCGGTCACGAGCGGCTCGGAAACAGGCTGGCGATAGATGACACCCGGTGCCTTGCGCTCAAGAGGCATTTCACAGGTTTCGCCTGTGAGTGCCCCTTTGCCATCCAGGACATTCCCAAGCGGATCAATGACCCGACCGAGCATCCCCTCGGTTACCTGGATGGATGCAATTCGGCGGGTTCGCCGGGCCTGGTCGCCTTCCTTGACCTCTTGCACCTCTCCAAAAAGAACTGCCCCGACATTATCCTCTTCCAGATTCAGGACCATGCCGGTAACATTGCGCTCGGGAAACAGAATCAGTTCCCCAGCCTGCACTTTTGAGAGTCCATAGAGGCGGGCAATCCCGTCTCCGACCTGCAGGACAGTACCTACCTCGTAGGTATCTGTTTCGGACTCAAAGCCACCTAACTCCTTTCTGAGGAGTGCAGTAACCTCGTCTGGCCGTATCGCCGTCGTCATAATTGAGTAATCTGGTTAGGCCTGCATCTGCAGGCGATCTCTGAGCAGAGAGAGCTGATGCCGAACACTGCCATCATAAATTGTATCTCCGATCTTTAGCACGATCCCTCCCATCAGCTTCGCATCCACTATGGTTTCAAGACGTATCCTGCGCCCGAGCTTTTGGCTCAAGACACCCCGAAGACGAGCCTGCTCATCTTCGCCCAGTTCCGAAGGAACACGGACCTGTACCACTGTGATTCCCTGCGCCTCGTCAGACAGAATCTGAAACTGGTCAAGAATAGCACCCAGAAGCGACTCTCTGCCCCGCTCAACCAGTATCTGCAAAAAACGCAGAGTCTTGCTGTCAATGTGTTTGCCAAACAGGGACTGCAGAATTTCAGACTTTTTTTGTCTGGCGACAACGGGGCTTTTCAGGAGACGCTCCAGTTCTGGAGAATCGCACAACACAGACCGGATCAGATCTGCATCAGCAAATGCGGAGGGAAACTGGGCGATCTCTTCAAAGAGTGCCTGTGCGTAACGCTGGACAACCGCAGAGGTCATGCCTTGTACGAGGAGGGCTGTGTACTCCCATTGATACCCAGTTCATCCGTGAAGCGGGTAACGAGTGCGCGCTGCTGTGAAGCATCCAGAGTCTTGGGCAGCACCTTCTCCACCATGCCGACCATCAGGTCAACCATTTCCGCATACAGCTTCTGCTGGGCACGCTCCTTGTCCCGCTCAATCTCCTCCTGTGCCTGCTCTTGCAGCACGGCAAGCTCCTCGCGTGTACGCTGCATTGCCTGCTCCCGATGACGGTCTGCATCCTCCTTGGCCTCCTGAATCAGTTTCCGGGCTTCCTGCTCTGCCTCCCGCCGCGCTTGCGTGTTGCTCTCCTGCAATCGCTTGCTCTCGGCAAGTGCCTCCTCGGCCCGATTCATGGAGGCTGCAATGGTTTCTTCACGCTCGGACAAGGCCGATGTGATTGGCCCCCATGCGTATTTGCGAAGAATCAGCAAAAGTGCCAGAAAGACCACTGTCAGCCAGATGACCAGGCCGACATTGGGACTCAGCAGACTTGCGGCAAACACCATAACGACGGTTTACTTGAAGGCAAGAATAAAGGAGATCACCAGACCAAACAGCGCGACCCCTTCAATCAGGGCTGCCGCAATAATCATGGTTGTTCGAATATCCTCGGTTGCTTCCGGCTGGCGGGCAGTCCCTTCCATGGCAGGGCCAGCCAGTCGGCCAATGCCGAGGCCAGTACCAATGGCAACGAGTCCAGTGCCCAGTCCGGCACCAAGAAATGCAAGAGCTTGTGGTTCCATAATAAAAAAAGAAGTTTAAAGGGTTTGTTTATACGATTAGTGAGCCTCACTGTGCGAATGTTCGGCAACTGCCATCCCAATGAACAGTGCGGAAAGAATGGTGAAGATGTACGCCTGAATGAATGCAATCAAAATTTCAAGGCACATCACAAACAGGGTGAATGCCAGACTGACCGGAACAACTCCGTATCCGACGGCCTCCCCAAACAACTGTGTGAACGTAAAGATCATCCCAATAAGGCTGAGAATCACCAGGTGGCCTGCCGTGAGATTGGCAAAGAGCCGGATTGCAAGCGCAATCGGTTTGGTAAACAGCCCCAGAATTTCTGTTGGAATCAAGAGCAGCTTGACAGCAACCGGCATTCCCGGAGGCCAGAATACATGAATCCAGTGATCTTTGGATCCATTCACCTGTGTCAAAATAAAGGTAAAGGCTGCCAACACGGCCGTGATGTTCAAATTGGAAGTAGCCGTTGCCCCAAATGGCACAAGCCCCAGCAGATTGCAGGTCAGAATGAAAAAGAATGCCGTCAGCAAATAGGGCAAGAAGCGCTGATAATGCTCTTTGCCCAGGTTGGGGATTGCAATATTGTCCCGAACATAGACGACAAGCGTTTCGAAGAGGTTCTGAAACAAGCCTCTCGGGGCACTGGTGCGTCCAATCCCCCGCTTGTATCTGTTCGCCAGTCGCAGAAATACTGTCAGCAAAATTCCTGACGCGAGCAGTGCAAAGATCAAATGCTTGGTCATGGAGAGATCTATGACAGTTTCTCCATTTGCCGGGAGCAGGGCAGCGTCCAGATGCTTGCCGGATTCAATCAGTTTTTCGAGGTCAGGGGGTGGTTCTGCATGATCCTCTGCATGGGGAGCAGGAATCATTTCCCCGGAGACCAGCGCGTGTTTCGTACTCCTGTATGTGCGAAGACTGTACCCTGCCTCACTGCGGACAATAAATATTCGTGGCAGCTCTACCTTCCCGATAGGGAGGAAATCAAGATAGTACGCATCTGCAGTGTGGTGGACTGCGTCAAACTCATCCCCGTCGGCCGCGAGGGCGGCAGAGGGCACCAGCAACAGGATCACACACAGCATGCAGGTAAAACAGCGTTCAGGAAGCATCAAGTTTTGCAACGAAACAACCAGACGATTTCAGTGAAAAGTCCGGCCAGTGCTACAAACAAAAACCCGCCTGTGAGGGCAGGAAGTCTGACGGGAAATAATTGAATAATGATTACTAATACTATCAGGGCTGCGAACATGCGCAACACCATTCCGCCAAGTACAATAGGCACAAAATTCGGTGTATTCCTGGCGATTCTGACCACCAAAATGCTGGCACCTGTGTAGCACAGCCCCAAAAGCACTCCCACTCCAAGACTCCACTCCGAACTCATCCCTTCCAATACCCTCTTTTACGAGAAGATTATGAATAAGATCAAGCCGAAACGGGAAAATTTTTGTGGTGCAGGAAACGCATTACTTGCTGTGATTGGCGACATGAATCAACCGCACGAAAACAGAAGCCATCCCGATGAGCGCACACACTAGAATCAGCCACGGGGTGGTCCCCAGCAACCGGTCCAGAAGGTATCCCCCTGCGGCAAATGCAACCATGGTCATTCCCACCTGCATGCCCAAGCTCAGGTACGGGGAAGCCTCACGCAGACTTTTTTGCCAGCTTTTCGTTTTTCCCATCAGGCACAGGCACCGAGTTTGTTGACATTTTCCTGGATTTTGCACCCATTCTACATTCTCCATCAAAAATTGCTCCCTCTTCAATCACGAGACGGTCAGCATGTATGGATCCCTGTACATTTGCAGAACTGGCAAGGAAGACCTTGTGCCTGGCGTTAACATCTCCCTTCATTGAACCTGCAATATTGATCGTATTCCCCTGAATGGTCCCTTCCACAGAGCCCCCCTCGGTCAGAAAGACATTGCCGTCAACCTTCAGGTCTCCCTCAAGCACTCCCCCCACTCGCGTATCGGAAGAGGAAGTGAAGACTCCTTTGATAGAGGTGCCATCCGAGATAGTGTTCAGATTGGCAATACTTGAGGACTCTTTTCTGTTTGACGAATTCAACATGGCATTCACCCGAGGCAAGGAAAAAATTTCTTGAAAATTCCTGTCTGACCCGAATAATACGAAATACTGCCAAAAGGTTTAGCAAGGTGCCCTAGTGACCGAGCAGATACGCTGCCGGATCATGTGGCAATCCGTTATTCCATAGCTCAAAATGAAGGTGTGGTCCCGAAGAGTACTCTCCCGAGTTTCCGCTGACCGCAATACTTTCCCTAGTCCGAACACGATCACCTGTCCCCTTTAGAAGACGCTGATTGTGTTTGTATACCGAAACATAGCCGCCAGAGTGCTGCACGACAATCGTATGTCCTCCTTCGTATGTCCAGTCCGAAAAAATAACATACCCGTCGCCGATACATCGGATCATCAACCCTTCGCTTGTCGCAATATCAATGGCATAGTGCCCCTCTTCGACATTGAAGCCACGCGTAATGATTCCCTGGACGGGGGGCATTGCCGGCAGTTGCAACTCAGATAAATAATTGGCAGAGCCATACGATGGTTCTGCCCCTGATTCCTGAGTGAAGATTCTTCGAATCGGAGTGGTGGACCGCGAAGTGCCAGCTGTCCGCGTGAAGTTTGGAACCTGTCTGCCCCCGTCAAGGAAAAAAGAACCGGTTCCGCCTGTCCCGGGAACAGGATCAGAGAATACAGTATCGGGGTTCCCCGAGAGCAGGCGTTGCAAGTTTGTGAGATACTGTGTCTGCAAGCTCAAAGAGTCTGACATCTCCTGCAGTCGTATAGAGGTCAGAACCGCACGCTCGTGAAGATCCCGGTTGTTCATATACGGAATCAGATCACGGGAGAAAGCGAAAAGGGCAATTCCGGAGATTGTACATGTATATACAACGAGGAGAACGATAAATACTGTACGGGGACGAAACTGTTTTGGGTAAAACTCCCGATAGGTGCTGTATTTCGAGTTTTCCCACAGAATAATGCGGGAGTCGGAGGGAGGTTTCCAGCAGATGTGTCGCCAGAATTCTGTGAACTTGCGAGGCACATAAAAAACCGGACTGTCTCGAAGGCGGCGATTGCTATTCGAAGATAATTTCATGGATGATCCGCTTGCCGAGGGTTTCATTGAGTCGGTCGCGCCATTGCGCACGATGCATGTGGAGTTCCTGCCTCCATGTCCCTGAGTTCAGTTCTACATACATTTTCCCCCGTCGGGTCCAGACTCGCTCTGTGACTTTTGCGATAATTGGCCCGGCAAGCTCATGCCATACCTCTACTGCTCTCGCCTCCTCCATGCCGCCCCGTACCCCGAGGTCGTCAATGGCACCATCGAGCAGATCAGAAAGTGCAACGGGGCCAGATGATCTTTCCTGCTGCATGGAATCTCTACATCAAACTTCATGTCTTACACCGAAAGACAGTATTGGATGCAAATTGAGGTTCACCTGCAATTGGTGTGAAAAACGTATTCTGGGGTTTCCATTTGTAAAATCTCCAAATCAGGAAAATTTTGACCTTTTGACGCCACGGTTTCTGATCCGTGTATCTGGTGTCTGTCCGAAAATTCATGATACTGCCAATATATGGGGCTTATCCAGCAAAATCCGCATGCCCCTGAAAGCGTCCTGCTTCACATAGAAATATTGAGAGCAGTGAGAGATTACCTCTCCATCCCCATGTCTGTGCCTTGATCACTTCTGGAAGTATCTCTGCTCTTTGGAGTATCCTGACCAGAATTGTCTTTCCCCTCCTCTTTTGCGGGGGAGAGACGGTCTGTTTTATAGGTTTCCGGCTCTTTCTGAGACCCCTCCTTCTCGAGATCCGCCTCTGGCAACTGTTCCGGCTCAGACTGGTCTTGGGACTCCAGTCGTTGCTCCGAAATCTCTTTCGGGGGAAAATTCTTTACGATGAAATTCCGCAGGGACGGGATAGGGACGGGATAAGATCCCAGTGCCTTTCTAAAGTAAAAGACTCCCCTGCGTACCGCACGGAAGAAGATTTCTTCCCCATGCCCCACCCCATACTCTCTGTCTAGCTGTTCTACAGCCTCTTCCTGCTCTACTTCGCTCGCCTCAGAGCTTCCTGCCAGGATCCTGGCAAGGCTTCTGCGCTCTTTTGCAGTGAAGCCACTCAGACGGTCTTCACAGTATTGTCTGCGCTTTGCTTGCCCCTTCTCCATGACGATACGCAGCCCCTCCTCGGTCATCTCTCCCCCGCTTTGCTTGAGTAAACGTGCGGCACATGTGGAGTAGGAATGAATGTGCTGGGGCCAGCAACGCGCCTCCTGAGAGATCGCATTCACCCAATCTGTCGTGTCCCCCTTCGCCTCCCCTTCTTTTTTTGAGCCAGTCTTTGATCACATCCCGCTCCTCCTTCTCTTCCAGTGGTTCCATATTGAACTTGCATCCCTCTGCCATCCTGGATATGCCCAGTGCCTGAAATGCCTGAAATGTCATGCCCAGCCCGCCAGCCAACAAGATGACGGGCTTTCCTGCTTCCCCGTTATGCAGGCATTTTAAGAGTTCCTGCACCTCTGGCTGGTGGGCTTCGGGGACACCACCCTTGGTGCCAAGCCTCTGAGCCTCGTCCAGAACCAGCAGCAGCGGCTTCCTTGTTTTCTGTATCAGTTTCAGAGGTGTGGACAGTGATGTATCCACTGCAGAAGTTTCCGTGATCTTTCCACCTACACCAGAACCTCTAAACCCCACCTTTACTTCGCCTTCCAAGGTTTCCCCTATGGTTCTTGTTTCCAGAGACAGGCGAGGCATTCCCGCATTTCATGCGATTTCCACAAGGCGGGGATAGGGAGATTTTTCACTTCCCAGCCCTGCTTTTCTGCTACTTCCCAGCACTTCGCCAATAATGCGGTTTTGCCCACCCCCCGGCGGTCCCTGGAAAAGACTTATCCCGCAAAATCCGCAAAGCGTGAACGTGGAGAGAGCATTATCTCTCCATCCCCATGTCTGTATCCCGATCACTGTTGGAAGGGGCTCTGCCCGGTGGAGGTTCCTGACGAGAATTGTCTTTCTCCGATTTGCGTATCGTGGGTTCTTTTCCCTCCTCTTTTTCAGGAGAGGGACTGTCTAGAGTATGGTTTCCCGCTTCCTTTTGGGAACCCTCCGCCTCAGACTGGTCTTTCGACTCCGGCTGTTGCCCGGAAACATCTCTGGTAAGGTGGCGACTTGCCTGTCTCTGTTTCTTGACCCGCTCGTAGCGCAATGCGGCCTCTCGAATTCGCGTGGCTCTTTCTGTCAGGTAGTCATACAGGGACGGAATGGGGAGTGTGTACAAGGGGTTGCTATAATAAAGAACACCCCTGGAGACCGCCTGCGCAAACCCTGGTTCGCCTAGCTCTGTTACAATATCTTGTTTCCGGAACCCTTCCTCCACAGGAGTATCACGAAACATCTCCACAAGCCGGACAATATGATCATCGTCAAGCCCCTCCGTTCTGCCTGTATAGTATGCCCAGCGTTTTTCCCGTCCTGTTTCCATAACGGAACGCAACAGGTCCGCCGTCATCTGCCCATGGTTGTCCTTGATTAGACGGGCGGCATTCCGTGCGTAGGAATCAACATGTCTCGGCCACTGGTATGTCTCTGTGGTGATCGTGTCTATCCAGTGTGTGACATCTCCTGTCGCTCCCCCCGCTTTCTTGAGCCAGTTTCGGATCACCGTCCGCTCTTCCTCTTTCTCCAGGGGTTCCATGTCAAACATGCAGTCTTCTGCCATCCGGGATATGCCCAGTGCTCTGAATGCATCTTCGGTCAGCCCCAGTCCACCGGCCAGCAGGATCACGGGCTTGCCCAACTCTCCATTGTGAATCTCCGTCAGCAGGGCTTTGACCGCGTGGAGGTGTTCTTTTGGTGGACCTCCGTCTTCGCCCAGGTGCTGGGCCTCGTCCAGAATCAAAAGAAGAGGGTTCTTTATTTTCTGGATCAGGCTTCGCGGGGTGACCTTCGGGGTGGATTTCTTTGTCGTTCCTGATATCGCCCCTTTGAACTTGGCTACACCAGCGCTAATTTCCCCACCTCCCTCCACAGTTTTTTCTGTGGTGCTCTCTTTTTTCTTCAGCCCCAGGCATTCCGCCATTAAGTCCGGGTACCACAGGGCGGGGACGACAAGTTTTCGGACCTCCCACTTCTCTCTCTTTGCCTTCTTCCTGCATTCGGCCAGCAGGGCCGACTTGCCGATACCCGGCGGCCCTTGCACAAGGAAGATGGTCCCTTCGTTATTTTTTTTGTCGTCCCGCAGCCTGTTCTTGAAACTGTCCAGGATGGGGGTGCGCCCGTGGAAGTAGGGGGTGGCTCCACGGTCTGTGGATTTTCGAAGCGGGTCCATGGTTCCTGTCGTGGTTGGTCAAAAAAAGACTACGCTTCGGAGCACGGACTGTTCCCGACTTGCGGATTTTACGGGATAATTCCCTTATTTTCTGGATCAGGCTCTTGGGGGTGACCTTCGGGGTGGCTTTTTTGTCGTTCGTGATAGCCCCCCTTCGAGGGATGCCCCAAAGTATTTCACTTTATCGCCACCCCCGATGGTTTTCTCTGTGGCGACCTCTTTTTTCTTCAGCCCTAGGCATTCCGCCATCAAGTCCGGATCCCATAGGGCCGTGACGACAAGTTTTCGGACCTCCCACTTCTCTCTCTTTGCCAGTATCATGCATTCTTCCAGCAGGGCCGACTTGCCGATACCCGGCGGCCCCTGCACGAGGAAGATGGTCCCTTCCTTTTTTTCTTTGTCATCCACCAGCCTTCTCTCAAAGCTGTCCAGGATGGGGGTGCGACCGTGGAAGTAGGGTGTGGCTCCCCTGTCCGTGGATTTTCGTAGCGGATCGTCCTTCATTTCCTGTCGTAACTGGTCAAAACAGACTACGCTTCGGAGCACAGTCTGTTCCCCTGTCGCCCCTGCGGATTTTGCAGGATAAATCCCCCTGGAACAGGAATGTCGTTCCGCCTTTGGATTTCTTAAAAGCAGTTAATCGTTCATGCCACCCCCCGAGTATCTCAGTTCGTCCGTGGAAGTGTTTCGCCGCTCCTCTGTCCAGGAATCCTTGAATAGCATTCATGTTACCTGTGGAATTGCATCTGTTGCAGAAACACACGGAAACGCCCAAATGTTACCACCCCGAACTATCGCCCCCGGGATGGTGAACTCACGCGTCGGAACTCTGTGTGCTTGCGGACTATTCTGTAGTTTTCTTCCGCCAAATTTCCATCCCCATGTCTGTGTCCTGATCGCTGCCGAAAGTTTTTCAACTCTGTGGAGATTCCTGATCAGGATTGCCCTTCCCCTCCTCTTTTTCAGGGGAGGGACTGTCTGTTTTATGGTTTTCCGGTTCCTTCCGGGACCCCTCCTTCTCGGAATCCGCCTCGGTCAACTGTTTCTGCTCAGACTGGTCCTTAGACTCCGGCCGTTGCTCCGAAATCTCTTTCGGAAGAAAGTTCTTTAACAGCCAGTCCCGCATGGACGGGATCGGGACAGAATACCCCCCTGTCTTTTTGCTGAAGTAAAAAATGCCTTTCTGTACGGACAGAAAGAACAACTCTCTCCCTTTCTCTTCTCCATACTCTCTTGTCAGTGCCTTGACAATATGCTCCTCGTCAAAGGTACCGTCCTCGGGAATATCTGCCACGATCTTCGCCAGACTTTGCCGCTGTATTCTTGTGAATTCTTCAGCCCGCTCTTCATAATATTTCATGCGCAGCCCTTCTCCCTCTTTCAACACAGAGTCCAGCCCTTTGGGAGTCAGTTTCCTGTTATCCTTTCTTATTTGCCTCATCGCGGGTTTCATGTACGCAATAATGTGCTGGGGCCACCCATGCGTCTCTTGCATGATTCTGTCAATCCATTCCGTGAGGTCCCCTTTTGCGTTGCCCTCTTTCCGCATCCAGTCCACCATCACGGCTTTCTCTTCTGTTTTGTTCAGTGCTTCCATCTCGAATCTGGATTCCACTTCCAGACGAGAAATGTTCAGGGACTTGAGTGCCCGGGCGGCCATCCCCAAACCTGCCGCCAAAAGCAGAACGGGTCTCTCGAAGTCTCCATTGTGGATCTTGTCCAGGATAGCTCGCACTGGTCCCCTTCTCTCGGAAGTAACCACATAATCCAGTCCCAGTGCCTGTGCTTCATCCAGCACTAGGAGTAACGGAGTGGATTCCTTCTCAATCACCTCATCCATGCTGATCTTTTTCGTGTCCCTGTCTATCCCGAATTTGACTGTACCATGAGCATTCTCGTACCCACCTCCCAACTCTGCGGAGAACCCCGTAACTTTTCCTTTTTCTGCTGCTCCAAGACGCAACATCATGTCAGAGATGTCCCAAAGGGACTCCGGTTTGATCACGACTGTCTTCCATCCTTTTGCTATTTTCATGCACTGATCCAGAAGGGCCGTTTTCCCGACTCCTGGCGACCCCTGCACCAGAAAGATGGGACCACCCTTTTCCTCCTCTGTCTCTTTTAGCACTTCTAGGAAGTAATCCAGGATTTCTTTCCGTCCATTCCAGTGCTTCGCGGGGCCACGATCTCTGTACCTGGTACTTTTTTGGGGGAATGATTCCACGGGAGGACTGGAAGAAGCCCCTTTTTTCCAGAGTATCCAAGGTGGCAGAAAACGCATGTGAACAGAGTTTGTAGTATACACAGCACGACCAAGGTCAAGACACCCTACAGTACTCTCCTGGCTTTGTTCCGTCCCGCGATAACTCCGTGACCACCCTGCAGAGGTTGGCAGCCTTGTCCTGTGGTGATTGCACCTGCTGCTCCATGGCTGTTCGCCCCAGTTCCGCCAGGCATTCGCGTACCATGTAGTCCTGGAGAGAGGAGATCAGAATACTGTATCGCCGCCCCCTCTTTTTTCTGATATAAGACTCTTTTCGCCAAGGCCCGGCCCCTTCTTGTCTTACTGCCTTAATGATCACATTCTCGCTTAATTCTGTGTCCAGGCAGACATGCCGAAACAGCTCCGCGAATCCGTAAAAGTGGGGAGTTATCCCGCAAAATCCGCACGCCGGGAACCGGGAGAGAGTGTTATCTCTCCAGTCCCATATCCGGGGACTGCTCTTTTGGAGGGAAATTCCTGATGATGTACTCCCGCAGGGACGGGATCGGGACAGAATAAGATCCCAATGCTGTATTGAAGTGGAGAACCCCCTTGCGTACCGCACGGAAGAACAACTCTTCGGCTTTTTCTGCCCCGTACTCTTTGCTCAGCTGTTCTACAGCCCCTGTCTGCTCTATAGCTCCCTCTTTCGAACTTGCTAACATGATCCCGGCAAGGCTCCTGCGCTCTTCCGCTATGAAGGGACTCAGACGGTGTTTATAGTATTCCCTGCGATTTGCCCGTCCTTCTTCCATGACGGAGGCAAGTCCCATGTCTGTCATCTTGTTGCCATGTTTTTTCAGGTAGGAGACGGCGGGTTCCGTATACGATATGATGTGTTGCGCCCATCCGTATGTTTCCTGGGTGATCGCATCAATCCACGCGGTGGGGTCTCCCTGTGCTTCCCCTTCCTTTGTGAGCCAGTCTTCCACCACCGCCCTTTCTTCTTCCCTTTTCAGGGGTTCCATGTGGAACCTGGACCCAAGCAGTGGGCGGGATATGCCCAGTGCTGCAAAGGATTCGAAGGTCAGCCCCAGCCCGCCCGCCAGCAGGATGACGGGCTTACCGATCCCGCCATTGTGAATCTTTTTCAGAAGAGTGCGGACAGGCTTGCGGTGCTCTTCTGGCGGACCACCGTCTTCTCCCAGGTGCTGGGCCTCGTCCAGAATCAAGAGGAGTGGTCCCCCCGCTTTTTTTATCAGCCCCAGAGGGGTAGCCCTGGATGTATCGACCACGTATGTTTTCTGCGTTTTGCTCTCCCCTTGACCAGGTTTAAATCCAGCGTCCCCCCTCCTTCCACGGTGTGCGACACGGTTCTTTTTTCTGGCGGGAGACCAAGCGTTTCCTGCAGTTTGTCTGCATCCCACAAGTCTTCCGGGTCAATCTCTGCGACATGCCATCCAGCCTCCGCCGCCTTCTCCCAGCATTCGGCCAGAAGTGCCGTTTTCCCGATCCCCGGCGGACCTTGGATCAGGAATGTGCTTCCCCCACTGGTCTCCCCGGACTTGGCCAGCAAGTCGTTGAATCTTTTCAGGATGGGTTTCCGCCCGCGGAAGTAGGGGGTGGCTCCCCGATCATCAAGCCCTTGTATCCCGCTCATTTCCTGTCGTAATCAGTCAAAAATAAGACTACCCTTCGGGGCAGGGCCTGTTCCCACACTTGCGGATTTTGCTGGATAATTCCCTAAAAGTGACTGTCATCTAAGGCTTTCGTGCCACCACGATAGTATTGTCTGCGGTGTTTACGCCCCTGTTCCACTCGTGCGGATTCTGCTGGATCATTCCCCAATATATGGGGTTGGGAGATGTGTTTCCTTACGAAGATGGAAGCTCTTTGGCGGATTGAGACATTCAATCCATAGACAGGCCATCCTTGTACAAGATTCCCCCGAATTTCTCATAGCGAACAAACACATGAATCGCCCTATGATGAACGCTATGGGGTAAAGTGCCTTTGTAATCCCCCGTATGTGGGACCGCCATGAATTTTCGGACAGACACGATACAGGACTGACAAGTACCTTACATTGTTCACTCCTTCCATTCATGAATTTGATGGACTTGTCAAAAGCCCGCAATCAAATTCAGCTGAGCATTACGATGCACGGATATGGCGGGCGCAGCTGTTCCATGAATTGACACCGGCTATTCACCCCGCTCAGAATCCTGCAGATGCGATCTTGCGGGCTCACCCATTCTCTTCTTTGGCAGTCTTCTTCTGTTGACGGATGATTTGATCTGCAGCCATCGTTCCGCTTCGAATGCAGTCGGGAATGCCGACCCCATCCAGGTAGTTCCCGGACATGAAGAGACCCCGGTAGGAATTCGCAATCTTGCGAATTCTCTCAATCCGCTCCACATGTCCGATTGTATACTGGGGAAGCGCAGCCGGGAAGCGGCAAATTCTGGTAACGAGAGGAGAGGCGGTGACATGTAATGCCTGTGCCAGTTCTTTTCGTGCCTGTTCTATTACCTCTGTATCGGAGGAGTCTGCCCCCCGCAAATAGATTCGGAACAATAATTTTCCAGCCGGTGCACGTCCCGCCAGTTTGCATGCGCTCCATGTACATGCAGCAACAGAGCCTGCTTCTCCAGATGCTGCCAGATGGCCATGTCCGTTCAATGATGCAGAAACATCTGCACGATTATAGGCCAGATGTACGGTGGTTCCTGCCCTGTACAAAATGCTCCGAAGCAGATACGCCAAGTCTGGATTCAGCAAACTGGTGATGGTTGCGGCAGTCCAGGCCGGCACAGAAAGAATAATGTGGCTGGCTTGCAGATGAGAGTGCCCCGCAATATGTGCATTCCAGCAGGTACCCTCTTGCATGATTTGGGTAACCTTGTGCCCTAGCCGAATATTCTCCCTGTTGGCTTCATACAGGGCATCTGTCAGAGACGACAATCCGTCGGGAAGACTTTGAAGTGAAGAATCGGAAGAGTGAGCGGATACCCTGTCAACTCCCAAAAGCACACTGCCATAGATTGATTCCAACCTCCGCATGTGGGGCATGAGTGCCTTCAGACTCAGCCTTTCAGGATCTCCTCCCGCAAGCCCCCCAAGAAGGGGAGCGATGAGACTGGCAAAGGCCTCACGCCCAAACCGACGAGTAAAAAAATCAGCAACAGACTCGTCTGTCTTATCTGCTCCGGGCGGGATCACGAGTTCCGCCAGCACACGCAGCTTTCCCCGAAGGCTCAGAAGGGGAGAACTGATCAGAGGCCAGATTCGCCCGGGAACCAGTCCGCTCATCCCTTCCGGGATCCGATACAGCCTGGTTCCATTCCGCAGGTACGCTCCCTGATTCCAATCATTTGTTCTTTGAAGGGAGAGTCCTAAAGACTGGCAGAGCTGCACCGCCTCCGGTTTTCGGGTCAGGAACACATCCGGCCCGTGTTCCATCAGAAATCCATCATAATGCTCGGTATGGATGCACCCTCCCAAGCGATCATTCTGCTCCAAAAGTACAATCTCGGGAGGATCAGGAACCTGACGAAGTGCCCAGGCAGCACTCAGCCCCGTAATGCCACCGCCGATGATCAGCACACGGTTCATGCGGCCAGCCAGCCGACATCCACAGCCTGCTTGCGAATCAGCCGCGCCAGAGTTTCCACAAAGAGAGGATCACTGTTCAGGGAAGGAGGACGCTCCAGCCGAATATTCTGCTCTTCTGCCACAGCCTGCGCTTCAATATCTATGTCGTAAAGGATCTCTACATGATCACATACAAACCCGACCGGAATACTGACTACATTTCGTATCCCCTTGTTTGCAAGATCAACCAGGTAATCCTCCAGCTGCGGCCCAAGCCAGGGTTCGGGACTTCGTCCCTCGGACTGATAACATCCAGACCACTGCTCCGGGCGAAGTCCCGCCGCTTTTGCCACCAGTGTTGCTGTTTCACGGACCTGCACAGGATACGGATCGTTTTCTTTTACAATCCGGGTTGGCAGGCTGTGTGCGCTGAAAACCACATGCACGCTGTCCCGATCCTCTTCTGGAAATCTTTCCAGACCAATGTGCACCCGCCTGGCAAATGCTTCAATCAGCCCGGGATCGTCGTGGTAGCTCTGGATGTTTGAAAAATCAATCTCTCCACGATAAAATTTCAGCCCTGCATTAATCTTCTTCTGATACTTGGCAATACTCATCCCGCTGTACTGGGGGGCCAGAACAATGCTGACGGAGCGGGTAATGCCATCTTCAATCATGCGGCCCACCGTTTCCTCAATCCAGGGAGCCCAGTGACGCATCCCCAGGTATGGAATAAAATGCTCGGGTTCACCGGGCGGGTTGAGAAGCTCCATGACCGCGTCCATGGTTTCAACCGTCAATTCCATGAGGGGGGAGGATCCGCCAATCAGACGGTAATTCCGTGATATCTCGTCAATCAGTGCTTTAGATGTGGTTCGTCCTGCACGAATATCAGACAGATACCCCGGCAGATCCTCAAGCCTGTCTGGGCCACCATACGCCATAAATAAAATTCCAACAGGATCAGTCATGGGAGTAGTTGTGCACATAGTCAATCAGCTGCCGTACGTTATCCACTGGTGTTTCTGGCAGGATTCCATGTCCCAGATTGAAAATATGTCCTGGATGCCCCCCGATCCGTTCCATTACCTCCTGCGCATGGGGTTTGAGTTCACGCCATGGTCCAAGAAGAGTGCAAGGGTCCAAGTTCCCCATGACAGGCTTCCCGACACGCCTGCATGCTTCATCAATGGGGATCCGCCAGTCTGCCCCAATCACATGCCCCCCGGCAGCAGCTACAGCATCCAGCCACGCTCCCGTATTTGTACTAAAATGAATCACCGGAGCCTTCTTTTCAATGGCGGAAAGAACGCGATAACTGTATGGCTGCACATACCGCTCGTAGTCATAGCGGCTGAGTGCCCCAACCCATGAATCAAACAGCTGAACACAGTCTGCCCCGGCACTAATTTGCGCACTGAGATAATCAATGGCTACTCCAGAGAGTTTCCCCATAAGTCGATCCCAGGCTGCAGGCTCACTGTACATGAAATGTTTCGTATGTACGAATGTGCGGGTGGCTCCTCCTTCAATCGCATAACTGGCCATCGTGAACGGGGCTCCCGCAAACCCGATCAGCCCCAGACTCCGGGCATCAAGTTCGGGGCGAACCATCCTGATTGCCTCCAGGGGCGCCCCCATAGTTTCGCTGGCGGGAGGAACTCCCAGCATGTCTACCGCTTTGGGAGAGCGAAGCGGATTTTCAATGCGAGGACCATAGCCCGGTACAAATGCGAGATCAAGTCCCATCCCGGTCAATGGTGGCAGAATATCAGAAAAGATGATGGCCGCATCCAGATCAAATCTCTTCAGGGGCATGAGCGTGATCTCTGCGGCAATCTCGGGAGTGCGCAAGGCATCCTGCATGGAAACCCGATCCCGCAACGCACGATATTCCGGCAGGTAGCGACCCGCCTGCCGCATAATCCAGACTGGGGTTGCATCCACTGCTTCCGCACGGCAGGCGGCCATAAGTCGTTCACATCCCGTCATCATGGAACGGTTGTAACGGGGCAGGCAGATTGCCAGACTGCATATCCGACGAAGAATGGTCCAAGGCTGCTCAGGTAGCGTGAGGTCTGCTGCGTCTTTCGCATCCGTTCAATAATAGCGGACAGGGGATGCAACTCCTTCCCCAAAATTCCGACCACAAAGTCATTATCGTTTTGATCCAGCCCATGACAAGCCAGCCGGATATCGTGAGCATGATCACTGCGCCCGTAGGCAAGTCCAATTCCGCCATGCTCCATGAGAATCCTTCTCCGCTCATCCGCACTCAAATGTTCAAATTCGCCAGATCTGCGAACAGGGTACCAGATCGCCCAGGGCCACGCAGGATTGCATACATATCTTCGGGGGCGATCCAGCAATGTTTCCGTGAGGTCCTGTTCGTACCCGATGGAATACGTACGTCCAATCATAGTCCAGTCGGTCCGGCAATGCAACTCCCCGAACTGGGAGGATTGCAGATATGCTGGAAGTTGCGTCGCAAACATCTGAGGCTCTTCGGTAACCGTAAGGAGCCCGATTCCTTTTGGATCATGAAGACTAGAGTACAATGTACCACAGAAGTCCGTCTTCTGCAGTTCGGATGCGATCACCCTGGAATCACAGGTGAGGCCAGTAAAGACCAGAAGCTGCATGAACAGCCGTCCATCATGGTAAATAATCTTTCCATCGGCATCCTTCCCTTTTTCGCGAAGGTCAACTCCAGCACTTCTCTGTTCCTGTATGTCAATAGCCATCAGATTCAGGAAGTTTTAAGCCAGCGTACAGCATCCAGCGCATGATACGTAATAATACTTCGGGCTCCGGCGCGGCGTATGCTGTGAAGCACCTCAAGAACCGCAGCCGACTCGTCCACATATCCCATGGCAGAGGCTGCTTTCAGCATGGAGTATTCTCCACTCACATGATAGGCGGCCAGAGGGGTTTCCGGGAATCTGTCCCTGACTTGGCTGATGACATCCAGGTACGCCAGTGCGGGCTTGATCATGATCATGTCGGCACCTTCTTCTATGTCCAGTGCAACTTCCCGCAAAGCCTCGCATGCATTGGCAGGATCCATCTGATGCATCTTTCGATCTCCAAATTGAGGGGCTCCGCCCGCCGCCTCCCGGAAAGGACCATAGAATGCTGAGGCATATTTGGCACTGTAGGAAAGAATGGATACATGCTTGTGTCCACTGGAGTCCAGTGTATCCCGGATCGCATAAACCTGGTGATCCATCATGGCACTTGGGGCAACAATATCTGCTCCGCTGTCAGCGTGAATCCTGGCCATTTCGGCAAGCATCGGCAGAGTAGCATCGTTGGACAGGGTTCCGTCACGGACTGCCCCACAGTGTCCATGAGAGGTATAGGAGCAGACGCATACATCCGTAATGATCACCAGGTTCAGTCCAGCATCCTTCATTGCCCGCACTGTGTCAGGGACGATTCCCGTTGGGGAGAGTGCCCTGCTCGCCTCCTCATCTTTTGCCCGCGGAATCCCAAAGAGAAGGATCCCGCCCAGCCCGGCGGCCTCCGCTTCCCGAGCAGCCTGTACAGCACCGTCTATCGTATGCCGGAATACATCTGGCATCCCATGTATGGGGCCTGCCTGATCCCGCGTCACAAACACGGGATAGATCAGATCTGCGGCAGACAGTCGAGTTTCCTGCACCATGCGCCGCATGGCACCTGTACCCCGCAGTCTTCTTGGACGCTTATGTTTGCTGGGATTGCACAAAATAATGGAGCTTATATACCAGAGTGTCTATGACCACACATGTCCACCAGGAAGCCCTCCTGGAATGTTTTCTGGAAAGTTAGTCTTCGAATTTTACCTCTCTGAGTCCTGAGACAATTCGGTTTGTTTCCATGCTTACCGTGATTACTTTGGCGAGTAGCCTGAGCGGGTACGCCGGGTTTTTCATGGTTTCAATAGCGAACCGATTGGCATCATTCACAATTTGGCTGGCCCTGTCAGTTTTTACCCGCTGCCGTTCCATCACCCATCCGATGGCGGACTTGCCGTTGACAACATAATCATAGGCTTCCAGCGGAATATCCTTGATCGTGATATGCTCGTTGTACTGGATCTGTGTCAAATCTTTCCCCTTATCTTTGGTGGGGTATTTCATCTTGGTCACGCAGAACCAGTTCTCTGGGGATACCCCTTCGCTTGGCTCCCAGCCACCGTTCGCAAACCCGACGGGATATGGTTCCACTTCGTCATAGTTCATGTGCAACTCTCCTAACTCGCGTCCCGTCTCAGAGAGAAATCGGAACTGCTCTGCATTTTCGGGAAGTGGTATCCGGGGAAGCTCTATCCGCAAATTGTTGGCGTATCTGGTGCGGTAGTGGGGCACATGAAGGACACCATAGATATAGTAGAACAGGTCTTCTGGAGAGACGATTTCATCCCCCAGGTTTTTCTGGAATTTCCGCAGTGCATCCTCCGTAATCGCACTTCTCTTTGCATATCCATGAGAATTGATTTTGCGATCATCAATAAAGATAGTAGAATTTTTCTCTCCACGACTGTAAAACCAGAGAGGGAAGCACTGTCCCGATTGAATAAAGTGAAGGTTGGGAATCTCCCTCGCCATAAGACAAGAAAAGGCATCTTTCTCTCCCCGTCCTTGTACGCAGATCAGCAGATTCTCGGCATCTGCATGCGGAAAGATCTGGGGCATCTGATAAACCATTTCGTTCAGCTGCCGACTAAAGTACAGCTTTGCTGGAGTAAAGGGCCTGTATTGGGAAGTGGTGATCCGCCCCTCTTCCATGCTCAACTCTTTATTCTTCCTTAGATCATTCTTCAGTGCTCTAGTCCAGCTGATTTTCGTTGGATCGTTATCCACCAATCGTGTGACTTCGGCCGGAGTCAGGCTGCTCCCCGTTGTATTCCCCTGTACAAGCCGCTCCCGTTCTGCATGGTAGAACCGGATCATCCGTCGGATATTCTCCCGCAGGGCAATCTCGGAATAATGGTAGCACCACGCGTCTCGACCTGTCGCTACACCACGCGAGTACATCTTGAAGATCGTCTCTGCTGACCGATTTTTCTTGTCTCCCAATGCCATGAACTTTTCAAAGCCGGCATCCCGCTGGTTCAGCCAGTCGTAATTATCATCAGGGATAATGTCTTCCCACTCAACCCCGTGAATCCCGCCAAACTCCTGCACTTTTTTGAGCTTTTCTTCCCGACTCAGGTAATCCCCAATGTCGTGATACCGGATCGTGCACCCCGTCCGTTCCGGGTTCTTCACCAAAAGCAGCACCGACACCGGGGCCCGCGATCCCGATCCAAACACCTTGCCCCCTTCTCTGCGAGATCGTTCTCCCTGCGTGCGCTGGTTTCCCCGCAGGTTCAGCACATAGATCAACGAAAACTCCCGGACCAGACACTTCCGCATCCCATCCATCGCAATCCCCTCCAGCCACCCAGCATTCGTCACAAACCCGATCACACCACGCTCCCCGATACGATCCGATGCCCACCGAATCGCCAGAATGTAACTGTCGTATAAACTGTTCTTGTTGGTAGCAACGGAAAAGTTGGCGTAGGTGTCGTCAATTCTTTGATCCAGCTTTGGATAGGACTGATTCCTGGCAGCATCATTTTCACTCCGCTGTCCTTTACTCCACGGCGGATTCCCCACAATCGCCATAATATCTGCTTTCATCTGCCGCTCTCGGATCTCCGAGTTCTCCGGCATCACCCCCGCAATCTCATCCCTCCTGTCCACCATGTCAAACGTATCCGTCAGTGCCAGCCCAGTAAAGGGCTTGTACTCTTCCGTATCTACACCTGCTCTGTAAGCCTCCTCAATGTTGATCGCCGTGATATAGTAGGCCAAAAGAACGATCTCGTTCGCGTGGATTTCGGAATGATATTTCTTCCGCAGCTGCTCCGTGGGAATCAGTCCGCTCTGGATCATCCGGGTAATAAAGGTCCCCGTTCCCGTGAACGGATCCAATATCCCCACTCCGTCCGAAGCGAGTGATTTTCCAAATTCATCCTGCAACACCTGGTCTACCGAATGCAGGACAAAATCCACCAGTTCTATTGGCGTGTAGACAATCCCCAGTTTATCTGCTGTCTTCTTGAATGCTCCTGCGAAGAAGTCGTTATAGAGCTTCCTGATAATCTTTTGTCGGGACTCGGGGGAGGTCGCCTGCCTGGCACGGGCTGCCACCTCGTCATACAGCCCTTCCAGACTCCTGGTCTCTTTGGCAAACTCATCCGTCTTTAGCGTGTCCAGCACCAGTTGCATTCCTTTGCTGATGGCATTTTCTTTGGCAAACCGGCTCCCCCCAAGCAGGGCCTCAAAGACAGGGCGGGTGACCATATGCTGGGCCAGCATCTCAATGGCATCTTCTTTCGTGATCCCCTCGTTCAGGTCATCCCGCAACTCCTCCAGAAACATCCCGAATACCTCCCGCGCAGCATCATTGCGCTCCACCATCGCCGTGATCCGCTCCCTGTGGACACGCGCAATCTCTGCCACATCGCCTGCCCAGCTGCTCCAGTACCTTCGTGTCCCGCACTTTTCAGCCACCTCTGCCCGGATCTCCTGTGCCAGATGAAAATCAAGTTCCAGTTGCCCTGTCTTCTCTCCATCCCCGTTTTTCGGAGGTTTTGGCTTGAGTACATCCGGCTTCCATTCCGAGCGAGGGATCCAGTCATGGAGCATGATCAGGGATAGCCGATTGTCATTTCCCCCGTCCGCCAGCAGATTGATGGAGGCGGCAAAATCCTCGTCATGGGAGCGGATGGCATTGCACACCTGCCAGATCACGCGAAAATCCCTGTCTTTGGACAAGTTCGCCTCTGCGGAGGCCCCTGCCTTGATCACTACAGGCAGGATCACGTATCCCATCTCCTTCCCTTCCGCTTTTCGCATCACCCTCCCCACCGCTTGCACGACATCAATCTGACTCTTGCGGGGGTGCATGAACACAACCGCATCCAGGTCCGGTACATCCAGCCCTTCGGACAGACACCGCACATTGGACAGCATGTGGGTGGCAGATTCCGGGGGCGTATCCAGCCAGTTCAGCAGCTCATTTCTGCGGACAGCCCCGAATGATCCGTCCACATGGTCCGCCGCAATCTCGTTCGGGTTCTCCGCTCTGTTCGGGGGCACAAAGGAATTCCGGTAATTTGTGATTGCCTGGTTGAACTCCTGCACGACGACTTTCGAGTCTGCAATCGTCTGGCAGTAGGCAATTACTTTCTGCAGGGGACGGTCCCGGTGGATGACATCACTCTCGTCCAGTCCCGTCAGGATCCGCCAGATTCCGATAAATTTTGTCGCCGCGGCAATGTCCAGTATAGCATTCGTTGGACTTTCTGCATATGCCTCCACGGTCTGTCTCTCGGAGATACACAGCACCACTACCTGGTAATCAGACAGGTGTCCGTCCCGCAACGCCTGGGAGAATCTGTACTCGTAGAGCATTTCCCCGTAGTGCTCTGTTTTGTTCATGGAGTATAGCACAGAATTCTCTTCTATTTTGTTTGTCTGTTCTGTGTTTGTTCGGGATTCCAGTACCGCTTCCCGGTATACTTTCGGGGTTGCCGTCATGAAGAGCCTGCGGTGTACCCGGATCGCGTTCTCGTCGTGAATGAGTGCGAACACAGAATCATTCCTGGTGGCGGTTCTGTGTGCCTCGTCACAGATGGCAATGTCAAAGGGCGATAGCCCGTGCCCCGCTTGTGCCTCCCGAATGCACGGGAGCGAGTGGTAGGTGCTGAACACCACCGTCATGGCTTCCCTGTTTTCGGTGCCAGCTCTCTCCGCCAGTCTGTCCGCCTGCGTAGTGGGCGGAATCTGCATCTCAATGTCGGACATCTGGATTTCATCCTCATCCCACGCCCCTTTCCGTTTCTTTTTTCGACCGATCTGGCTATCGCTACAGACAGCATAGGAGCGCAGAGGGAGCTTGGACTGCTGATGCCAGGTATGAAGCGTCTGGGACATCAGGGCCAGACTGGGCACGAGATACAGGACGCGTCCTCCCGGTCCCGCCAGGTTCTCCGCAATCCGGAGCGAGGTCAGCGTCTTGCCGGTCCCGCAGGCCATCTGCACGGTTCCCTTGCTTCCCTTTTCCTGCAAATCTTGCAGTACTTTTTCCAGGCATTCCTGCTGGAACGGGTAAAGGTCATGGATCTCTTCCCGGGATACCATTTCCCCGGTCTCCGCAAACCTGTCCCAGTCCACCGTGCTCCGGTGCAGATCATCCAGAGTGATATGCGTGACCGGAACATACTGCCCGGCGAGCAGCTCCTGCGTGGGTCTGGTTAAGGGAGTCCCCGTCGTATCAATCAGGATCCTTCGGGTAAACGGGGCTTTGCCAGAAGCCGTGACAAACTTGTTTACCTCTGTACTCGGAAGCGTGGCCCCCTCCCTGTACATCTTGCACTGAATCGCACACCATCCATCCGCATCCTTTCGCCTGGCAACCAGATCAATCCCGTATTCGCTCTCCGTCAATCCCTTCTCCCGAGCCCATTTGCCATATGGCATGGCAGGCTCCAGACTGTCCGCATACACCTTTTCATGCGCCAGAAATTGTATGCACAGCTCTTCAAATACAGTGCCCTTGTGCCGTTCTTTGTTGTATTCGGACTCTTTGGCGATTTTTCGCCAAGTGTTCAGGAGTCTGTCCAGTGGATGCATGGAGATCCCGTGTAGGGTGGATTGAAGCAAAGGCTATATCTCGTCACCTTAAACATTTAGGTTTTCTGGCACTTCCTCTCGCTTTGGATTGCTTGTCCTGAGCATCCGGCAGTTCAGCCTCTGTTCGGTCATGCCCTTGACAATCTCTTCCATCTGATCAACGGAGCCGTCTCCTGCATGTATGGCAACTGTAGGGCTTGGAGGGATGTTTTGCCCCTGCCTGGATGTTCCTGGAGCCACATCTGGGACATGCAATGGTCTCTCCCTAGCGCGACTTGCAGAACCATGCTTCTGCAGTGGTGTCATTCGGGAATATCCGCAGTAGCCTCACCTAAGAGATACCCTCTCTCTGGTGATTGACGGGGCCTTCTCTTCGTGTGCTCATGTTTTTTTGTACTACAGTATAAACAAATACAGGGATGGCAGGGTTCCTGGGCAACTTCAGATATAAGCCCCAAAGTAATCTTCCAGGGCGATTACCAGCCCTTCGGTAGTATAGGTTTTTGCTACGGCAATAACATTGAATCCTGACTTGGCCGCCACACGGGCTGTCACCGGACCAATGCAGGCTGCATTCACAGATGCCCCCATGTCAGGGGAAACAGATGCAAATCCCTCCACCGTGGACCCGCTGGTGAAAGTAACTGCATCCACACCATCCGTGAGGCTCGCATGCTCGGCTGGGGAAGGACGATTCACACAAGTCTCGTATGCCGTCACACTCGTGACCTGTGCTCCATCTTCCTGCAGCAATTGAACCAGGGCCGGCCGAACTTGAGATGCGCGCGGAAGAAGGATTGCCTGATCCCGTACAGATCCTATTCCTTCTGCGAGGGACTCTGCAATGTACTCGGACGGAACAAAATCCGGCACAACACCCCGCTCCTGCAGTGCTCCGGCAGTTGCCGGGCCAATTGCTGCTACACGCACGGACTCGGGCCAGTGACCTTGCAGATGATCCCATGTATGTACAACCCCATTCACGCTGGTAAAAATGACCCAGTCAAATGACTTCAATTCACGCAGTGCCTGCAGCAGCGGGCGTCGATCCGATGCCGGCTTGATTCGGATCGTCGGGAATTCCACCGGGATCGCCCCTCGCTCCTCAAGCATTCGGCACATGGAGATAGACTGGTTCACGGGACGTGTCACAGCAATTCGTTTGGCAAGCAGTGGTCTATTCACGTTGCAGTACCTTCTGGGCCCCCCTCTGATTTGCCTGCTGTGCAAGTTGATCCCCCAGGTCCATGGCATCCAGGCCTGAGCCGGATACAGTGATCCTCTGCCGACCATCCACAGAGAGAACTTCTCCACTCAAATGAATCCTGCCATCCGCATGCCTTGCATAAGCTCCAACAGGAATCGCACACCCCCCTCCAGTCGCTGCAAGAAAGGTACGCTCTGCAGTGGTCTCCGCCTGCGTCTCTGGACAGTTAATCGTTTCCAAAATACGGACTGTGGACAGATCACCCTTTCTGCATTCCACAGCCAAGGCCCCCTGGGCAGGCGCAGGGAGCATGCATTCCATGGAAATGCGCTGCTGGTACCTGGAAGGGAACCCGAGTCTTGCCAAGCCAGCCTCTGCAAGCACGACAGCCTGAATTTCGCCACTCATGATTTTCTGAAAACGGGTATCTACATTCCCCCGCAAAGGGGCCATCTTTAAGTCCGGGCGGATGGAGAGAAGCTGGGCAGTGCGCCGCAGACTTGACGTATTGACAGTCGTCTCCCGGGGTAACTCATCCAGCGTCGAACCGGATGCTGTAACGAGAACATCAAACGCGGATTTTCTTCCGGGAATGGCAGCAATTTGCAGGCTTTCCGGCCTGCAAGTTGGAAGATCCTTCAGAGAGTGAACGGCAAAATCAATCTCCCCCTTTATCAGTGCCGCGTCCAGTGTACTGGTAAAAACACCAGGGCTGAAAGTCAGAAGTGGTCCCGCCGTCTGATCTCCAATGGTAGAAATGGTTTGAATCGAAATATCCAGGTCTGGAAACTTTGCCTTGAGTTGCCGAAGGACTTCACTTGTCTGGATTCTTGCCAGGAGCGAGCGGCGCGTACCAACCCGTAATTGCCGCGTCATTCGTCTGACGAGGACTCCGACAGTCCGAAAAGTTGTCGGATGGTATTCGGGTCCAGATCCGTTTCCCCATGTCTCAGATGCCTTGTGGGTTCGTGGAGCAGCTTCTTGACCAGCGTGCTGGAGAAGTACTCCAGTCTCTCGGCGACCGGTGCTTCCAGCGGGCCGAGTGCTTCCATGATCCGCGACAGTTCTGCCTGCCGGATTGATTCCGCTTTTTTTCGCAATGCCGTGATGACAGGTTCGATTTTCAGCATCTGAAGTCGCTGCCGGAGCAGATCCAGTTCCTTGTCAATGATATCTTCCACCATGGGCACTTCAGCCTTCCGTGCAGCCCTTGCATGCGCAATGTCATGCTTCAGATGATCAATATCCAGGCACTTCACATGAGACAGCTCATCAAGAAATGGATCAATATCTCTGGGCACAGCCAGATCCATCAGAAGAAGCGGGCGATTCTTTCGCGGTGCAATATGCTCTGGCCCGAGGATCATGTGTGGTGCATCGGTAGCACTGATCACAACATCCGCATGCGAAACAGCTTCCCTGAGCTCTTCCATTGGCACAGCCTGCACACATGCCTCCACCTCCAGTTCTCGGATACGTTCGGGATTCCGATTGATCAGGGTGAGCTGCCCAATTGATTTTTTTCGGAGATGTTTGCCAACCAGATTGCCCATCTCCCCCGCCCCAATCACAGCTACATGCAGGTCACGCAATGAACCAGTTTCCTGAAGGATGCGCTCAATGGCAACGGAGGCAACACTGACAGGGAACTGTCCTAGTGCCGTTTCCTTGCGGACACGTTTCCCCGCCTTGACAGCAGCTCTGAACAGCGTTCGAAGTTCCGGGCTTGCAAGGGAGGCAGATTCGGAAGACAGAAGACTCTCGCTTACCTGTCCCAAAATCTGGGACTCTCCCAGGACCATGGATTCCAGCCCACAGGCAACACGCATCAGATGCCGCGGGACCTCTCCAGTCCGTTTGCAATAGAGATAAGGTTGAGCAGCCGACAGGTCAAACGCATGATTCAGCAGAGACTGCAGGGATTCTGCAGCATGTTCAGATCCTTTTGCATGACCATAGAACTCCACACGATTGCATGTGGACAGTACAGCCAGTCCGTCAAGAACCGTGCGGGCCCCATCAAAAAATTCGGATTTCTGACGGGGAAGCAGCGTCAGACTTTCCCTGATGTGTACCGGCGCAGATTTATAACTGAGCCCAACAAGTCCCAGTGACTGGTCAATCATTGGCTAGCCTCTGCAAGGACA
This sequence comes from Rhodothermales bacterium, assembly GCA_965203305.1. Classification (GTDB taxonomy): domain Bacteria; phylum Bacteroidota; class Rhodothermia; order Rhodothermales; family Bin80; genus Bin80. Next base: position 3,129,984 of record OZ241874.1, read on the forward strand.
AGAAAAGCATCTCCGAACCTCGATCTTATACTCTGCGTCATCTGGGCACCTGTCAATAACTGCCTGCACATGGCATATATCAATGTGGTTATTCAACTTGTGCAATTTCCCGGGTGAAGATGCACTGAACCTCACGCCCGGTGAACTTCTACGCAGCAGATTCTCTCAACGTTCATTTGGCATACTCTGTCCGCCATGTTCAGAGGTTCTCTCGCAAAAATAACGGCTTGAGGTTTTTAGACATTTCCGTTCCGATCAGTTTGTCTCTCGGGGGGGGGGGGGTGTTTTCCTCCTGATTTCCACACAAGCAGATAACGAAGATCCTGCGGCTAAAGAACAGCGAAGAAACCATCAGGCCCGGTCAAAATGCGGTCTCAGGAGCACCTTGACACCGCGTTTCTGCTCAAGTACTTTGAATGCACTCTCCCACTCCGAGAGTGCAAAATCATGTGTAATCAGTGGACCTGTTTGCACTATATCCTGTGCAAGAAGATGGATCGCCCGCGTCCATGCTTCAGGCGCAGGTGTATGACTGCCGCTCACAATAAGTTCCTTGCGACACACCCGATCCATATCCCAGCAGATTGAGGTTCCAAACGTCTTCATTTGTACATATCGCCCCCTTCGGCGCACAAGCTGCAAGATACCCTGCGCAAAAAGACCCGTACCCGAACACTCATACACGACATCTGCTCCTGATCCCTGAGTGGATACATCCTGAATGAGGGCATACACATCCCTCGTATCTGGATTCACCACATAATCCGCCCCAAGATCACTGGCCAGGGAAAGCCGCTCAGAATCTGCTCCTGTTCCAAGAACAACCACAGTTGCATGACTGGCCTTGAGAATTTGCAGGGCAAGCAGTCCAACTGCACCCGGGCCTGCAATAACTGCCAGATCTCCCGCCCGTATGGTTGGAGAATCCAGGAGTACACCCTGCACGGTACGGGCAAGAGACTCCGCGAGAGCACCTTCACGATAAGAGATATGCTCGGGCAACCTGTACACATTATAAGCCGGGACGACAAGATATTCTGCGAATCCTGCATGAATCTCGGAATTCGTCTGATGCCTGTCCGAGGCGGAGACGGCAACACTGCCCTGATACGCACTGTGTCCATGAATGCAGGGATCTGATGTCACGCGGGAACCGAGAAGTGTCTCCGGGACATCTGGGCCGATTTCCACCACCTCCCCCGCCGCTTCATGTCCTGGAACTGCAGAGGCATCCGAGTGGAGCTTGCCCTGGCAGACAGACAGGTCGGTTTCGCGAAGCGCAGCGGCATGGATTTTCAGCTTTACCTGACCGGGCCCTGGAACAGGTGCTGGAATGTCACAGAGCTTGAGATTCCCGTCTTCTGTTCCGACTTTCACAACTGCCTGCATGGGTTCGCTCTACAACTGGTTCAGATGACGCATCCCCTGGCATCTATGGCGATCTCGGACAGTACCGTGTTCTCATCCACAAGAAACATGTGATCCAGCATGTTCACGACGACGCATGCATGGTTTGGCACAATTTGTATTCGGTCTCCCACATTCAGGGTACTGCCTCCCTGCACTTCACCCCAGCCATGCTCCTCGGAAAGCCCTGCAATGCGGGCATGCGGGTGTGGGGTACGCACCCGGGGATTATACAGAATACAGCCATAGCCGGATCGTCCTTCCACAGTATCACTAGTTAGCACCTTGCGCCCCGCATCCAGCATAAAACGCTCTGTACCGCGCGAAGTACGATGCCGGCTTACCACTGTGGAAAGAACGGTCAATGCACATTCATTCAGAGAACAGACACCAAGAGAGACCTGGGTCAGATCATTGAATATATAATTTCCGGGACGTACCTCCGTAATCTGGAATCCCCCCTTTGTTTGATTCTCAAACACGCTGACGGACGGAGTGGAACCAATACTGATCTCAAAGGAATCCTGATCAATACAACGGGCCTGATCCAGCCGAATAGCTGCATCAAGCATTCGGTCTCGGGTTTGCGCCATGACATCGGTTTGACTTACCCCGTCCGCAGCATATGCATGCCCTTCATGCGTCAGAATACCGCACAGACGCAATCCCTCCAGTTTCTGAACTTCACGGGCAAGAGTTACGACATTCTCATGGTCATATGACACACCACAGCGGCCATGCCCGGTATCAATCTCCAGAAGCACATCAATACAGACATCTGCCTCGCGAAAGGCTCTGGAAGCCCGCTGTGCCCCTTCTGTAGTATCAATACAGAAGGAGATACGAGACCTTTGCGAGAGACTGATCACCTGCTTCAGTTGCGTTTCTCCCACCAGCGGATAGGCAATGCGTACATCATCAAAGCCGTACCGAACAAACCGCTCTGCTTCACTGACTTTGGCTACTGCAATTCCGTGTGCTCCATGTGCCAGTTGGCGTTTTGCCAGTGCAACGGACTTGTGCGTTTTCGTATGCGGACGCAGACGAGTTGTTGTGGTTGACCTTGCAGCCATGCGTGCAAGGTTGGTCTCCATACGCTTCTCGTCAATGAGCAGACAGGGAGTCGGCAAATCCTCCAAAACTTGCATGATCAAAATACCTGCTAGCTTCCTTTCAACTTGTGGAGATCAGGAATAGATTCTCTGATGTTTTAACTTTGCAACATAAAGTACTTTACAGGGTATACTGCCCATTATGCACATTGAACACGGGCCCGTGTCTCGCCGCGACCGAAGTCCTGAAAACCAGGCAAGCGAGCATCTGCGTTTTATTCGCGATGTGATGGAGCGTTCAGCTTCCTTTACGGCTGTCCCCGGATGGGGGATGGCAGCCGTTGGAGTAACTGCACTGCCCGCGTCCTGGATTGCATCCGTACAGATGACTTCAGAGGATACGCTGATTGTATGGTTCATTGAAGCGGTTATTGCGCTGATCATCGGGATGTGGACATTGCACAGAAAGGCAAGCAAATCGGGGGTATCTCTTACTAGTGGACCTGGTCGCAAGTACATCCTTACACTTGCCCCATCCATGGTTGCGGGACTCTTGTTCACAGCAGCTCTGTGGAAGGCAGGAAATCTGGATCTTCTGGCAACATTGTGGCTTCTGCTCTACGGTGCGGGTACAGTTACAGGAGGGGCAAGCAGTGTACGTGTCATCCCGGTTCTGGGCATCTGTTTCATGATGATGGGGACTGTCTCCCTTTTCCTCCCGCCTGCATGGATGCACTTGTTGCTTGCACTCAGTTTTGGCGGCTTGCACATCGTCTTCGGACTGTATATCGCACGTAAATATGGCGGATAGAGTTCTCGTCAGTTCCATGAGAGTGCTGAAAAACAATCTGGACCCTCTGATTCATGCAAGAGTCCGTCTGGGAATCGTTAGTGCCCTGGCAGCTGGCGAGACACTGAGTTTTCGGGATCTGAAAGTACTCCTCAGCACCTCGGATGGAAACCTGAGCCGTCATACCCAAAAACTGGAAAAGGCCGGCTACATTGAATGCTTAAAATCTTTTCAGGGACGGATGCCGCTTACAGAATACCGTTTAACTTCCAAGGGAAGCAAGGCACTTCTGAATTACATAGAGCAGATGGAACACATGCTCCAGGTAGCCAGATCTGCGAATAATGGACAAGGAAGATAACTCCAGTCAAACCTGATCTGTCAAACAACTGCACAAGCAGTGTGCTTCATTGCCGCAAACAGGCAACAGAGTACACTGCAATCAGACTACAGTACAAATAAGTATGAACACATCAATCACCGGCGACTCCTTGCATGTTGCCATCATCATGGACGGGAATGGGAGATGGGCAAACGAGCGGGGACTTCCCCGTTCGGCGGGGCATCATGCAGGAGTTCGATCACTGAGAGAGACGGTGGAGATTGCCGTCCATCGACAGATACACACCCTTACGCTGTATGCGTTCTCATCCGATAACTGGCAACGTCCGCAGAGCGAAATTCGGGCACTTATGCGCATTCTGGCTGCACAGTTGCCAGCACAGGCTGCTCACTGTGTCCGCCAAAATATCCGGCTCAGTGTCATCGGCAGGCGTGATCGACTGCCCGCTCCGGTGTTACAGGCACTCGTGCGAGCGGAAGCACGAACCGTAGACGGAACTGCTCTCCACCTGCGCCTGGCACTTGACTACTCCGCCCGAGACTCTCTCTCGCGGGCGGCGCAGCATATCGGACTCAATGGGAACGGAGATTTTCTAAATGCACTTATGCGGGCCTACAACGCAAATTGCCCTGTACCGGATGTAGACCTTTTGATCCGGACTGGCGGTGAGCAGCGTCTGAGTGATTTTCTGCTTTGGGAGTGTGCGTATGCAGAGCTTTATTTCACGCCAGATTACTGGCCGGATTTCGACGGCGTAAAACTGGATACGGCACTTGCTGCATTTGGGAAGAGGCAGCGCCGCTATGGTGCCGTGCCTGCATGATCCTGGTCTGCTGTGGTTGCTGAAAGACACAGACATGTTTGTTGGACAATTTGATCTCTGTGGCACATGATCTCATGCGAGTGTTAAAACGAACATCTGACTGAATTCCCCATGCACAAGACTGTCCTGCTTTTCCGTCATGCCAAGTCGGACTGGAACGCAACATACGATCAGGATCATGATCGTCCGCTTAATTCTCGTGGAAAGCGGGCATCCCGTGCCATGGGTCGCTGGCTAAATCGGACAGGGCCTCTGCCTGATTTGATTCTCTGCTCTACTGCGGTCCGTGCTCGCTCTACCTACCTCCTTGCCAGCGAGGCCGGAGAATGGACTGCCGATGTGCAGTATGAGCGTGGGCTGTACGGCGGATCACCACAAGATTTGATTCATCACCTGCACGAGGTCACGGCCGAAATCCAGACCATTATGCTGGTTGGTCATCAACCTGCATGGTCAATGACGGCCGCTCTTCTATCCAATCAGCCGGTCACTGAATTCCCGACTGCATCCATGGCAAGAGTTGACTTTGAAGCCGAACAATGGGATCAGGTTGTGCATGGGGCGGGGAAACTGATCTGGCATCAGTTCCCTAAGAGACTGTCAGAGAACCACTTCAAACCAGGTGACTGACTGGTATGAATTGATTCTGAAAGCAGGATTTCTGAAGATATATCGTCTGACAAGTCTACATTTTCGTTGAGGTTTTCCATTGGAAAACAAGTGCACATGCGACTTCTTATAACTTGCCGCGCGCACTCGCGAATGCACGCAGGGTACTTCCCGCCCGAGTGAAAATTTAGGGCGATCAATTAACTGTGGAACACAGAACCATATGGACACGCCGCCAAAAATTTCAAGTATCCTGAAAAATTGGTACGAACGTATTCAATCCAAGAATCTACAACCTCTGCTTTGCTTTCTGCTCATTCCGGCACAGGCATCTAAGCAGTCTATTCGCAAGTGCTGGCGAGTGCTTTTTTCTTGATATTTAAAACATTGTTGGTATATCTTTATCCGTATGAGCACCCCCAACTGGAAAAATCGTACACTCTTCCAGCGTGACAATCTGCATGTCATGCGAGGGATGAACTCGGAGACCGTGGATCTGATCGCCACGGATCCGCCCTTCAAGAAGGGACGTGATTTTCACGCGACTCCTGGCAGTCTTGCTGAGGGAGCCAAGTTCCAGGATCGCTGGGGCTGGAAGAAAGATGTTCACGAGTCTTGGGTAGATCAACTGAAGGATGATCATCCTGCACTTCACGAGGCAATTGAATCTGCACGGTATGCACACTCGGACAGTATGGGGGCATACCTGTGTTTCATGGCGGTTCGCCTCGTAGAGATGCATCGTATACTGAAGCCCACAGGCAGCATCTACCTGCACTGCGATCCCACCGCTGCTCACTATCTCAAGATGTTGATGGATGTAATCTTTGGCCACAGAAATTTCGGAAACCAGATCATCTGGTGCTACAAAACAGGGGGCACTCCCGGAAATAAGGGTGGGAAATTTGCGAGCAAGCACGATGTAATCCTGTTCTACGTAAAGTGTAAAGGAAAACATCTGTTTAACGAACAAAAAGAAATCAGTTATACTAGAACTCTTCCCGAGCCTCATACAAAAAGCGGGAAAAGACTTGGAGTCCAGCGGGATGATATAGGAAAGTACAGATATGTGAAAATGAGAGACTGGTGGGTAGAGTATGGATTAAACAAGAATGCCGACATTACCCCCTGTACAGAAACAATGCAGAGCGAGTTGGGTGGCCCACGCAAAAGCCGATCAAACTTTACCAGCGCATCATACAGGCCTCTACCAACCCGGGAGATATTGTCCTAGACCCCTTTGCTGGGTGTGCCACGACCTGTATTGCAGCAGAAATACTCAAGAGGCACTGGGCAGGAATTGACATATGGGAGGGATCAAAAGAAGTACTTCTCAAAAATATGGACAAGAAAGGCATACTGACGCAAGGAGAACAGGTTGATCAAGGATGGCTTTTCTACAAGGATATGACATTCACGAATCGGTCCCCCGAAAGAACCGAGGATAAACTTGCGGTGGCAGTGCCTTATCTGGAACCCATTTATGGGCGAAATATACCACTGGCACCGTGGCAAAAACTCTCTCATAAAGAGATGTTTCAGGAGCTGGCAGAGGCTCAGAAAAGCAATGGACTGGTTGCCTGTGCTGGGTGCGGGCGAAAGCTGGAGTCGGAGTACATGCAACTGGATCACATTCTGCCCCGATCAAGCCGGGGAGCAAATGACATCTCCAATCGCATTCTGCTGTGCGGTCCGTGTAATCGCCGCAAATCCAATACCTTTACACTCCCCGGGCTGCGCAAGGAGAACAGAAAAACTGGTTGGATGAGGAATGAAGCTCTCGCAGAAGATGCAGAAGAACGTGCACAGAGGCGGTATGAAGAAATTCGAGATGAATCACAGGACTCTTCAGATCAGGCGTAAGCAAATTTCTGAACGGGGGATGACGCTTCAAACGTATCTGTCCGAAAGTCCATGACTACGGAGCTGTCTGGGGATATGTTTGCGTTCAAGGATTGTGCCGAATTGCGGGAGCGGCGATCCCATGAAGGGTCGGTGTCGCAGCGGGATAGCATCTGATTGGTACACGGGGTGCATAGGGATTCTGCGTGCCGGTTGTCGGGGACGGACACCGGATGTTCTGGGCATAGCCTCCCGGGTGTTCTGGGCAGGGGATCAGGATGTCCCTCTGGAGGCGGAGGGACCGTGAGGCAGGGAGGAGAGGTTGTGCCGCATCCTGGCACTATGGTTCGGAGAAGAGGAGAAACATAGTGTATATGAGTGGTGCATTTCTTTGTACATGTGTAAATTGTTCTGTATACTTGGGGTGTGAATCAGGCATCCTACATCCAGTCGCTGGAAACGCGAAACAAGGAACTCGAGGAACCCGCCCAGTCCCCGAGCACAGCACTGGCGGAGGAACGGGAGGCGGGGGCGCATTGATGTCCTCCTGGACGATAAGTTCGGCCCCTCCCGCAAGCGGCATGTTGCTCCTGGTACTCCCACAGACAAGTCCCCGGCACCGCTCCCCGAGAAGGACGAGACCGAGTAGCCCCGCCAGTCTTCTACATGTATGCCCTGGGGCAAGTACGTACGGGATCACACCCTGGATGAGGTTCATGAACTGCTTCCTGACGGCATCCAGAAAGACTAGCGAAAAGCGGATCGGCTGCAGGCTATATCACTTGGAGCCTCCTGCAAACATCCCGCATGACGAAGAAATGTGAATTCTGCTTGCAGGCATGTCTCAGATCGGGTGCAGGGATATGTTTGCAGGATCCCCAATAGTACGCCGAACAGTTAACGGAGGCTTGGAGTCGGAAGTCTCTGCCTCTCCTCATTCCAGATGCCAGCAAACTGAAAATGGTACGCCGGGTCTGTATGGGGTTTAGCTCTCTGTATGACCGAATGGTACGTGTTGCAGGATCTGTGCAGGCCGGCTGTTCTGCTTCTCTAGCGAATCATGGAGAGAGCAAACTGGGGCATATCCGAAGCATATTCAAAGACACGGGCAGGCACACAGAGGAAGAGGACCGTGAGAAAGTAAAGTTCTATCGGACGATGGATGCCATGACGGACGGGAGCATGGAGTGGATCAAGTAACTGGTATGCGCCGAGACGGCGGGAATGCTCAAAGCGGGAGTTCACCATAATGTTTGAAGTACTGTGCCAGATATCAACAGAATATTCTGTGACCAGCCCGTTACGATGGAGTTGACAGCCTGCCCGCACTGAGGTGCTCTGACAAGATAGTGCCAAGGTTCCTTCCCTTTCACTGGTCAGTGGCGGGTTCCAGCCCCAGTGTCGTCCCCTTCAAAACGGCAGGAACTCCTTCTGTCATCCATATGGGAGCAGGTGCATCCATCAAATAGTGGTCAAAGAATTGCTGCATGCGTATGGCAAAATCCCTCCTGTTGGGATACTTGGAGAGTCCATGCCCCTCCCCGTTATAGTTTAACATCCAGACAGGCTTTTGCAAACGACGCAGGGCTGCAAAGAACTCAATCCCCTGATACCACGGGACAGCACCATCCTCATCATTGTGGAGCATCAGAAGCGGTGTCTTGATCTTGTCCGCCTGAAATAGCGGCGAATTGTCAAGGTACCTGAGCGGGCTTTCCCAAAGTGATCCGCCGATCCGGCTCTGCGTCCGTTCATACTGGAACATGCGACTCATTCCACTTGCCCAGCGGATGCCACCGTATGCACTCGTCATATTTACCACTGGTGCACCTGCCTCCGCAGCTGCAAACAGATCGGATTCCGTGATCATGTAGGCAATCTGATACCCGCCCCAGCTATGCCCCTGCACACCAATACGCTCTGGGTCAACAAAGCCCCGGTTTATGAGCATGGTAATACCCGGTACCACCGCGTTCAGTGCACTCTCACCCGGGTAACCGACTTTGTACGGAATGTCCGGCACGAATACAACATACCCCCGACTGACATAGAATGAAATACTAATAGAAGAACGCGCAGTCACTGGTGCCCGATACTGGTGCAAGCCGTCAGACATCTTTTCGTAGAAATACACCATCATCGGATAAGTTTCTGAAAAATCAAACCCGTCCGGCTTGAACAGCATTCCCGTGAGCAGAACTCCGTCCAGGGAGGTCCAGTAAACCAGCTCTGCGGTGCCCCAGCTGTAGTCGGACTGCTGCGGATTGATGGTACTCACCTGCCGCATGTCTGACAGGTCCACGCCGCCCGTCCAGAGATCTCTCGGGTCTCCGAAACTCTCGCGGGTGAAAAGAATCCGATCCGCATCCTTTGCCTTTTCCGGCCGCCCAAACCGCTTCTCCATCATAACGAGTTCTTCTGGATTGCGATCCGAATCAATGAATACACGATAGAATCCAGAAGATTTTGTATCCATGTGGAAGGCAGAAAGCAGAAGTTTGCCCGGGATAGCCTCCTCCTCCAGATCCAGGTCAACATAACGCAGCCGCAGATTTTTCTCACGACCTGCGCCGCCAGTCACACTGCGGACCTCCGATATATTGCGAGGATTGACTGCCCAGATATCATGCCGGTCATAGAACAGAAACTCACGATCATCCGCACTCCAGCCCGCACTGCCGTAGGGTCCGGGAGCGTACGGCCAGTCATGCAGTTCGTTGTGCACCGGCAGTTTCAGTGCAGCCGTGAGATTCACAGGTTCTCCTCCATCCGTCGAAAGTGCCATCCATGCCAACTCGTCGCGATCCCACCATGTAATATAGTTTCCACCCGGGGAGAGCGAGGGACGAAACTGTACTCCTTCAAGCACCAGGGTTCTTGTCCCGTCAAGCACATTGACAACATACCCGTCGTAGGCTCTGGGCCAGTCCCAGCTGATCCGCTGCTGATAAGGCAAATTCGACCAGCCGAGGGCGATATCCATGTCTCCACGAGAGCCAACAGATATATTCGGCATGTTCCTCTGTGCAAGCTGGATGACCTTGCGCGTATCCAGGTGCAAAACCGCACGGTAAGAGCGTTCCTTTTCTTCTTCAGCATTCACCAGCTGCATGGGTTGTAAAAGAGGGTCACGCCAGTTCCAGATGTCCAGTACAGGAACTTCCTCCTTGTCCACTTCCTCTTCAGTCGGAGGCCTGGGGGCAGTGCCAAAGAAGAGCCTCCTCCCATTCTCGGAAAACAACAACTCCCCGTGAGGACTAATCCACCAGCCTTCCGGGAGAGCCTCGCTGGCACTGGTGACAACAGCATCAACCGTATCCATTCCCGCCTGCCAGTAATAAAGTGCATATTCTGCGGGATTCAGAGCATATCCTCCCTTGCTGGAGAGAAGAGCCAGCTGGTTGCCTGCCTCGTCAAATGTGAGGTGTACATACTCTCCTCCACCAGAGAGAAGCGTATCCACCGCACCGGAGGATAGACTGACCTGTACGATCCCGGTATCAAGCGAGTCACTTCCCTCAAAGGTGTATGCCAGATAGGCACCGTTTGGGGAGAGTTCATATTCGTTGACATTCACAAAACCGGTTTTGGCACCACTTGAAAGATCATGTACATGAAGAGCATTGCCTCCACTCAGAGAGTCCACCTCTGTTTTTCCCAGGAGATAGGCAACGATACTTGTGAACTCATCTGGAATCTTGTAGGACTGCACATTCGGGGTCTGCCGGCGCTCGCCGCTCTCCAGATCCATAATGCCAAGGCTATCCCTGGGCATTTTCTCTTCTTCAAGCTCCGCCTTTCGAGCAGCACGGAGGGTGTCTTCTGAAGGAGAAACCAGGTAAATCACATACCGGGAATCAGGCGTAAACCTTGCCGTATTCCCGCGCGGAATCTCGTGCACATCCTCACTCACAAGACTCTGAATCTTTAAAATTCCGTCCCCTTTTTCCGGGCCATACTCGTAAAAAACCCACTCTCCATTCCGGGAAATTCCCTGGTCAGAGATACGATTCCAAATCTCGTACACATCATGATCCAGAGGTTTTTTCTGGGCAGAGGCATTTGTGCAGAGCAGGGGAAACACAAAAATGACCAAGCAAATGCGGCACATCTGATCAGGGATTTTGTTTGGGGGGAGGGATATCATCACACGGGGCATCAAGGTTCCTGTGAAGCGTACCGGATGATGCTTTTTGCTGTCCTTGCGAACATCAGCCGGAGACTTTCTCTGTGATTCTGTCATGCAGCTGTACCAGATCCCTATGCGCTTTCCCTGTCTCCGTCCCATGCCTTTCCCCGGGGGTACGATCCCAGAACGCGCAAGTCTGTGCTGATCTCGCCAAGATGCTCAAGAGCTCGCTGAAGCAGAGGGCTTTCGCTGTCTCCCTCCACATCCAGGTAAAACAGATATGCGCCCGGTCTGCCAATGAGCGGACGGCTTTCCACCTTGTACAGATCCAGATCACGCAAAAAGAACACAGCCAGACTCTTGAAAAGTGCTCCGGGAACATTTTCTTTCGGTGCAAACAGGATGGAGGTTTTCAGGGACTCCTGTGTAGAGGTCAGTCTGGGGGCATCTTCTGGTGCCAGTGCCAGGAATCGTGTATAATTCAGTGCATGGCTCTGCAGGTCTGAGGCAAGAATATCCAGACCATACTCCTCGGCAGCTTTTGCCGGGGCAATCGCAGCACTGGCATGTCCAGACTCCGAGGCAACCAGCTTCGCTGCACCCGCAGTATCATAAGTCGGTACGGCTTCGCTTGATTCCAGCTTCTCCTTGAGAAAAGTCTGACACTGTCCGAGTGCCTGTGGATGGGACAGGACACGCTGGATGTGTTCCAGGCTCGCTCCCGGCCGTGCCATTAGATAGTGGCGAATACGAAGGCTTACCTCTCCCGCAATCTTGACCTGATGCGTACGCAAAAGATCATAGTTGATGTGTACACTGCCAAACAGAGAATTCTCAATCGGGATAATGCCGCGAGCGACGGTGCGGACCTGCACTGCTCTGAACACATCCTCCATCGCAGGCACGGGAACGACGCTGCAGCCGGGATACAGGCGAGCCGCCGCTTCTTCACTGAATGCGCCAATCTCTCCCTGAAATGCTACTTTCATGTTACATGTGCTCGGGAGCACTGATTCCCAAGATGGAAAGTCCATTGCATAGCGTGATTCCTGTCGCTTGTGCCAGTGACAGGCGGGCCGCCGCCGTTTCCGGCTCTTCACCAATGATACGGCATGTGTGATAAAACCGGGTAAACGCCTCGGCAATCCCGCGCAGGAAGGTCGCAAGCCGGTGCGGCTCGCATGCTTCGGCACAACCAGCTACCGCCTTCGGAAAATCAATAATCTCCTTGATCAGGGCAAGTTCAGCTTCGTGAACGAGAAGATGTAGGCTGTCTGACGCAGGATTCGGTGCAAGATCCAGCTCTGCAGCCTTGGCAAGAATTGAACAAATCCTTGCATGGGCATACTGTAGGTAGAACACGGGATTCTTGTCACTGGCTTCCCGTGCCAAGTCCAGATCAAATTCCAGATGTTTTCGGGCAGATCGCATCACAAAAAAATACCGTGTCACATCGGGAGTTGCTTCATCCATCAGTTCATCCAGCGTGACAAAATTTGCCTTGCGTGTACTCATCTTTACCTCTTCACCAGCACGAGTCAGTGTTACGAACTGGTAGATCACAACCCTGATCCGATCCGTGTCAAACCCCAGGACATCCAGACCGCGCAAGATATCGGGGTATGTGCCAATATGATCCGCACCAAATATATTGATCAGAAGATCATACCCGCGATTCATCTTGTCAACATGATAGGCAATGTCAGGCAGGCGATAGGTAGGCTCCCCTGTGCGCTTGACCAATACCGTATCCGACTCTTTTCCCAGACTTGAAGTCTTGAACCATGTGGCCCCGTCCTGCTCGTAAATCATGTCCCGACCGCGCAACGCATCCAGAATTTGAGCAACCGCCCCGCTATCATACAGACTCTTCTCATTAAAGTAGTTGTCCATGGAGATCCCAAGCCGCTCAAGTGCAGACCGGATTTCCGAGAAGATGGCGGATGTAGCGGCATGCGCAAACTCGCTGCTGTCTGGTGCATCCAGAAGTTCCAGCCCACGGTCTTTTGCCAGCTCACGGGCAATCGCGGTAATGTATGCCCCCAGATATCCATCCTCTGGAAACGAATCCGAGACGGTAACAGGGGTATTGTCTGCGCCCTCCACAGACTTTGTCGCGTAGCTCTGACGATGCTCTATGGCGCGGGGTAGAGATGCAAATGGATGATATTCCTCGGCAACAACCTCCTCATACCTGCTCCGCACAGAGTCCCCCAAAACCCGCATCTGGCGACCGGCATCATTGAAGTAATACTCCCGTGTAACCGTGTAGCCGATCCATTCCAGCAGGCTGGCGATGGTGTCCCCCAGAACAGCATTGCGTCCATGCCCTACGGTTAACGGGCCTGTCGGATTGGCACTCACAAATTCGACGAGCGCATGCTTGCCTTTGCCACGATTCGAGCGGCCAAACTCCTCAGCTTTGCCAAGACAGGATTCAAGCTCGCGATAGAGATAGCGATGGGAAAACGTGAAATTAATGAAGCCTCCTCCTGCCACCGAAACAGAGTCTATATAAAAAGGATCATGTGCATTCGTCATGAATAGAGCGACAATCTCTTCTGCAATCACGGCGGGAGAGCGTCGCAAGTACCGGGCCAGTTTCATGGCACAGTTGGTCGCCAAATCGCCATGATCCGGGTTGGCAGGGGCAGACAGTTCCGGGATAAAATCGGACGGTACGCCCTGAATGGATGCGAGAATGCTTGAGAGAGCTTCCCTAAGATAGTCTTTCATGTTATGTCTCCCATCTCCATTGGAACGGGGACAGGTCCACCGGAGGAGACTCATGCAGTGCCAGTGCCGCCAGCGATTCTCCAACCGCCGAGCTTGCCTTGAACCCGTGACCGGAGCAGGCACTTCCGACAACAATCCTCGGATCATTGCCATTCAGGCGATCTATGACATAGTTCTTGTCCGGTGTATTTGAATACATGCAAATCGCAGTCTTCTGGCAGGCTCCGGCCGCTTCAGGGAGAATGGTTTCCAGGACTCTTCTTACACGGGCCTCATCTTCCGGGAAAACTGTCCGGTTGACATATTCCGGGTGCGAGACAAGCTGTCCGGCATGATGCATGCCAACCTTGAATCCGCTCCCAAGATCAGGACATCCGTAACTTTTTGTTCCGTCAGATTCTTCCATGATGAATGGCAGACAGTGTTCCGGGGTACAGTGCGAACCTGTTGGCAGGAACCATGAGTTCGTCACGCGCTCAACCATGAGCGGAACAGGTGCAAAATCACGCATCCAGGCTCCGGCCGTCAAGATTATTTGCGATGCTTCAAAGGTATCCGAGGCGGTCCTGACAATGATGTGGCTCTTCTGTCTTGTGCAGGACAGAACAGGAGTTCCAAACTGACACCTCGCTCCATGTACGGCCGCTCTTCGCAAATGAGCACGCACGCAGAGTTCTGGCTGCATGTATCCTGCTTCCAGATCAAGCAAAGCAACCTGATCAGGGTTGAGGCGGTACGCAGGATAGTGCTGATGTACTTCATCGGAAGAGAGCAGACAGTGGCGGATATTTCCTTCCATTGCACTTTTCTGTGCAGAGAGAATCATGCTGCTTTCTGGGTGGCCAATCGTGAGACATCCCACAAGGTGCATGAGTCTGGTAGAAGTCTCTTCTTCCAGTTCGCTCCATAACGAATAGGCACGAGTTAACAGAGGCAGATACTGTGCCCCCTCGGAATATGCCTTCCGTATCAGCCGGCTTTCGCTGTGGGTGGAGCCACACATATGCGGAGGAACAAAGCGGTCAATACCCAGAACATCGGCTCCCCTGCGGGCAGCATGACAGAGTGCCGCACTGCCAGCAGCTCCCAGTCCAACTACAATCATGTCAAAACGGGACTCCGGCAAACCTCTATACGTAGAGTGAAAATTCAGCCCGTCTCATATACATCACCAGAGCAAGCCCCAGAAGGATGAAATTGGTCAGCAAGGCAGAACCTCCATAGGAAAGACACGGGAACGGAATGCCGATCACAGGGAGCAGTCCGAGGACCATGCCAAGGTTTACAAATACATGAATCAGAAATATTCCGGCAACACCGGCGGTAACAAGGCTCCCGAACGGGTGGTCAATCCTTTTTGCAAGAAGATTCAAGCGAAGCAGAAGTGCTGCAAAGAGCAGCAGGATCAAAATGCCTCCAGCAAATCCCCACTCCTCGCCAACAACAGAGAATACAAAATCCGTGGATTGCTCTGGGATATACTGCCCCTGGGTTTGACTGCCCTTCCGGAATCCCTGCCCCAGCCATCCGCCTGATCCGAGTGCAGCTTTTGACTGCACCTGGTGAAAGCCAACCCCCGCCTGATATTCATCCGCTTCAGGATTGGAAAAGGATGCAATACGGGCGATATGATATGGTTTCAGGATCGTATTTTCGGACTCCAGGGCAAAGGTTGTCGCACCGACTGTCGCCGCACAGACGAAAACGCCAGCAATCACCCATTTGTAATCCCGGGTAGCAAACCATGCAATCATTCCAAGTGCACCCGCAAACCCCAAGGCTGTTTGCCAGTTGAGTATAGCCAGATATCCTGTAATCGGAGCAGCAATGATCAGCCCTACAATTCTGAGAGGCACCCCGCTGCACAGCCAGAGTATCGGGCACAGGCTTACGAAGACAAGTGCTGTTCCCAAGTCATTCTGGAGTGTAATCAGCGAGACAGGCAGGGCCAGAACTCCGATGACCATGAGTGCCACACGCATGGTGTTGCCATCCTTCATACGTGATGCCAGTACAAAAGCAGACATCAGCAGTGCCCCGACTTTGGCCAGCTCCGAGGACTGGAGACTGAACGGTCCAAGGTGGATCCATGAGCGTGCCCCGTTGATTTCACGTCCGAATACCAGGGCTGCGATCAAAAGTCCAAGAGTAGCAAGATAGATCAGCGGAGTTAGCCGGACAAGGAGACGTATCGGGATCAGCAGGATCATGATGAGGGCAACCGCAGAGATTCCCAGCCACATGAGCTGCTTGTCGAAATTGTTCTGGACGCTGTCTTTGAGATACTCCTGCGCCTCCCCGTGCGTGGAGCTGTAAATCGCAACGAGCCCACCGGCACAGAGCGCAACCCAGACCAGGAGGACCGGAAAATCAAGGTTTCTGTACCAGTGCCGCATAGGCTATTCGGATTCTGGTATGAGGGATTGACTTTGCGCAGACAGGGCACGCTTCATACGGATGTCCGTTTGCCAGGAAGGGGGGATTTCTCCCTTGAGATACTGTTCGGCAAGCAGGCTGGCAATCGGTGCTGCACACTGGCTTCCGTCTCCGGTATTCTCGCACTGGACAGCAATCGCAATCTCAGGATTGTCAAAGGGAGCAAACATGATGAAGACTGAATGATCCGCAAGATTCCCAGGAGCCTGTGCAGTTCCTGTCTTTCCTGCGCTTGGAATCCCGGGGATCTGTGCCATCACGCCAGTTCCCTTTTCCATGACCAGTCGCATTCCCTTTCGTACAAGGTTCATATAGGTGCTGTCAATCTCCAGTGGAATGGATTCTGGCAAGCCGGGTGGCTGGATGCGCTTGCCGGTCTCTGGCTGGATCATATGAGAGACCAGATAGGGAGGATGCAACACTCCCCCGTTGGCCAGAGCAGCTGCATATCGGGCAAGCTGGAGCGGGGTAACCCCCATGTCCCCCTGTCCAATTCCCAGGTTCATCAGTGACGACTGCGACCAGTAATCCCTCGTTCTGTTGAAGTAGGCGGAGTCGGGAATCAGCCCGGGAGTCTGTTCTCTGATATCCGTTGGAACTCTGATTCCAAAGCCAAACCGGTTTGCAAATTCTTTGAACGCAGACAGATTCATTCGGCGGCCCAACTCGAAAAAGAATGTATTGCAGGAAGTCTGGATCGCTTTCACGACATTGACATGACCGTGTGCTCCCAGACAGCGAAAAATGCGGCCGCCTCCGACGGGATGATAGCCTCCGCAATAAATCGTCTCCTCTGCCCCCTGCTCTCCCAGAAGTTGCGAAAGCCCGAAGAGTGCCATGAACGGCTTCCAGGTAGATCCTGGTGGCATCAGATTCATGGTGGCCCGGTTATACAGCGGCTTTTCCCTGTTCCTGGTCAGAATATCCCAGTCTTCGCTCTGGATTCCATCGGTGAACAGTTCAAGCGGATAATCGGGCTTGCTGACCAGTGCGATAATGCTGCCATTGTCAGGATCCAGCGCAACCGCCGCTCCGCGCTTGTTGACGAAGAGCGACTCGGCAAGTTCCTGGACACGGGAATCCAGTGCCAGATGGACATCATAGTATTCGCGTGGCTGTTGATCCGCCTGTCCCTGTGCATATGGCATCACCTCCAGTCCATGGGTGTTCACCCAGCGTCTGGTTATACCGGGGACTCCACGCAACCATGCCTCATACCCCCGCTCAATCCCCGTCTTTCCTAACAGGTCTCCCTGCCTGTAGAGGGCAGAATCCGTTTGCATCCCTGTCAGCTCTTCCCTGTTAATCTCCCCAATATAGCCCAGCGCATGCGAGGCATGCGCACCTGCAGGATAATTTCGCAACTGTTTGATCTCTGCCCCGACACCAGGGAGCAGATAGGAGTCCTCAACGACCCTGCTGTACTGTTCAAATGAAACATTGGAGAAAACTGGACTTGGCCGATATCTATTCCATTTCTCGGCCTCCTTGAGATGCGAGACAACGACGGAATCAGCTACCCCCATATGTCTTGTCAACAGCGGCATGCGGGTCTGATCAAAGTATTTTGGTGTGACCGTAATTGTGTACTTCGGCACATTATGTACCAGCAGGACACCGTTTCTGTCATAGATGGAGCCTCGAGCAGGCAGTACACGTATGTCACGCAACGCGTTGCCGTGTGCAACATCCGCATGAACTTTTCGCTTGACAACCTGCAAGTGAAAAAGCTGGAACCCCAAGATTGCCAGGATGCAGATAACCGCACAGTTCAGGAGGATGTACCGGATGCTATTCAATGGATCAGAAAGATTTTTTGACTGGAAAAGGTCTGTACTAGGGAACCCGCAGGCAAGCTACGCCTATTATCATTATAAACGCAAGACTGTTCCCGCAAAGAAAACAAAATGATCAGGTGAATAGCTCCATGGGACATTACATGAAAGCAGGTGCATTGACTATTTTACAGACTCTTGTGATTCTCTCTCCCGTACTGGCACAGCAGTTCGGACGCAACAAGGTGCAGTATGACCAATTTCAATTCAGAAGCTTCCAGACCCCTCACTTTGAGTTTTATTACTATCCCGAGGAAAAGAGGGCTGTTGAAGATGCGGCCCGCATGGGAGAGCGCTGGTACCGCCGGCATTCGCGCACATTCCTGCGCGAGTTTCATCAGCGCAAGCCGATCATCTTCTATGCCAACGATGCTGATTTCCAGCAGACCAATGTCATCGGAGGAGCTATAGGGCAGGGGGTCGGGGGGGTGACCGAAAGTCTGAAGGAACGGGTGGTGATGCCGCTCACGGGAATCTACAAGGAAACAGATCATGTACTTGGGCACGAACTGGTTCACAGTTTTCAGTATGACATAGCTCTTTCTCGTGGAGACAGCTCCCGTTTTGCGCTTCAGCTCCTTCCCCTTTGGCTCGTAGAGGGAATGGCAGAGTACCTGTCCGTCGGCCGGGAAGATGCACATACGGCCATGTGGATGCGTGATGCAGCTTTGCGAGACGATTTGCCAACCATAGAGGACCTGACGCGAAGCAACAAGTATTTCCCCTATCGTTACGGGCAGGCATATTTGGCCTACATCGGAGGGAAGTACGGAGATGCAGCCGTCACCAGTCTGTTCAAGCTGGGGGGACGCGTAGGGGTAGATTCTTCCATGGTCTACACGATTGGAATTACGGCTGACTCGCTTTCCGTAGAATGGGCACAGGCGATTCGGGAGGCATATTTGCCTCTGATGGATTCGCGCATACACCCTGACAGCGCGGGAACTGCCATCCTGTCAAAGGAAATCAGTGGAGGTTCCCTGAATCTCTCACCGGCCGTAAGCCCGGACGGACAGTACATTGCGTACCTGAGTGAGAAGGATCTCTTCAATATCAATTTGTTTGTCGCAGATGCCGTAACAGGCAAAACGATTCGCAAACTGCAGGCAACCAATACCAACCCCCATTTTGACAATATCCGCTTTATCAACTCCGCAGGTTCCTGGTCTCCAGACGGGAAACAGTTTGCATTTGTGACCTTCGTTCAGGGAGATAACGAAATCTCCATATGGGACCTGGACAGTGGTGCAATTAAAAGCCGGGTCAGTGTGGATGGTGTCAGTGCACTTAGCAATCCCGCCTGGTCCCCGGACGGGCAGTCCATTGCATTTTCAGGGATTGACGGCGGGATCAGCGACCTGTATGTGTACAACTTGCAGAGCAGGCAGGTAAAGCAGATCACCAGTGACCGGTTTGCCGATCTGCAGCCCGCCTGGTCCCCGAACGGGGAAACGATTGCCGTCGTTACGGATCGCGGCCCGGACGGGACAAACTTTGAAACCCTTGAATATGCTGAAACGCGCCTCTCGCTCATCAACCTTGCAAGTGGGGATCACAAGGTCCTGCGTCCGTTTACACAGGGAAAACACATCAGCCCACAATTTTCTCCAGATGGGCAGAGCCTGTATTTTGTCAGCGATCAGGACGGGTTCTCTGATATTTACCGATATGACCTGCGTAGCAAAGATACGCACCGCGTGACCCGTCTCAAAACGGGAGTCAGCGGGATCACAGCACTCTCTCCGGCAATGACGGTAGCCTCTCAGAATGGAAGAGTGGTCTTTTCGGTGTACCACGATGGAGGGTACTCGGTCTTCGGACTGAGCAGTGATGAAGCTGTTGGGGAGCTTGTCGAAAACAGCACCCTCAGTTATGCCAGTATTCTTCCTCCGCAAAGTGCAGCGGGCGAAGGCATGGTCGCTGCCTACCTGGATGATTCGCTGACCGGGCTGCCAGAGCCGCGCACATCCACAGAAAAAATTTACAATTCACGGTTGCGACTGGATTATGTTGCCCCCCCGTCAGTTGGCGTATCCGTGGGAGGATATTATGGAGGGGGAGCTTCTGGAGGAGTCGGGTTTTATTTCAGTGATATGCTGGGGAATCGGAATCTGTCTATTGTGGCGCAGGCGAACGGAACCTTCCGGGATGTGGGAGGAATGGTGCAGTACATGAATCGTGGCAGACGATTTAATTACGGTGGAATGATTGCCCATATTCCATACTTGTACGGATACCCAAGCCGAGGTTTTAATCGCAACAACCAGTATGTTATCCAGGATATTCGGCGACGTCTATATATAGATCAGGTTCGCGGAATTGGCTCCTATCCCTTTTCAACCACCCGCCGCCTTGAGGTATTTGGCGGGTTCACCCGTTACGGGTTTGACATTGAGGCCTACAGGTATACATACACTGCATTTGGAATTCAACGCGAGCGCAGAAAGGCAGACAAGTGCCGTAATCTGACTGCGGAAGAACGGAAAAACGTTTTATGTGAGCCGGACGGGTTCTATTACTTTGATGCCGGGGCGGCGTATGTCGGGGATTTTAGCAATTTCGGCTTTACATCTCCCTCGCAGGGCGGGCGGTATCGGCTTGAAGTAATTCCACGTTTCGGGACGGACAATTTTGTGAGTGTCCTTGGAGATTACCGGCGCTACTTCTTCGCCAAGCCGGTTACGTTTGCCATCCGGGGCCTGTTTGCGGGAAATTTTGGCGGGGATCAAACTCGGGTATTCTCCCGGGAAAGCCTTTATTATCCCTACTATCGGGGCTTTGTCCGTGGATACAGTTATGCTTCCTTTGACTTTGGCAGAGAGTGCCGGGATACCGATTGCTCTGTCTATACACGTCTCTATGGGACCAGGGCTGCTCTGGCAAGTATGGAGGTTCGTTTCCCATTGTTGGGTACCGAGGCGTTAGGGCTGATCAACTTTCCTTACCTTCCGATGGAACTCACAGGATTCGTGGACGCAGGCATGGCCTGGAACGAAGGAGATGATCCATTCAAGATGCTCAAGTTTGAGCGGGATACGCTGGATCGTGTGCCGGTGGTCAGCGCAGGTCCGTCTGCCCGATTCAATCTGTTAGGATACCTGATTTTCGAGATTTATTATGCCTACCCGTTCCAGCGGCCGGACAAGGGAGGGCATTTTGGATTCCAGTTATTGCCGGGCTGGTAACAGAAGATGGAAGCCAATTGGAGAAACCGGCTTCTGGGCATGGAGCCTGAGTTCGCGCACCGGCTGGCGTTTGGGGCGGCATGGCTTGCAGACCGAATCGCTCCCTCTCAACTGCAGAAGCGATTTGCATTTGATGATCCCATTCTGCATCAGCAGGTCTGGGGACTGAATTTCCCGAACCCAATTGGTCTCGCAGCAGGATGTGACAAGAATGCGCTGCTGCTTCCTTTCTGGGAAAAATTGGGTTTCGGACATGTAGAGGTTGGTTCAATTACATTGCATCCCTCAAGTGGAAACCGGAGGCCGAGACTGTTTCGGCTCTGGGAAGACCGTGCAATTATCAACCGTCTGGGACTGCCAAGCAAAGGAGCAGAACTGGTTGCCAAGCGTCTGTCCAATATTCCAGAGAGAAGAATCCCAACTGGCATAAACATCGCCAGGGCAGACCGAGACTCGCCAGTGGTGGAGGATTATCATCTCTGTGCCACGCGTATGCTCCCGTATGCCAGTTATCTGACGCTCAACATTTCGTGTCCGAATACCACAGGCGGGAAGATCCTGGAAACACCAGAAATTCTGGATTCTCTTTTGCAGATGCTGGTCAAACAGGTTGACAATCGCATCCCTGTTCTGCTCAAGCTGGCTCCCCCTGATACAGCAAAGGTTGTCTACGACAGTCAGACAGATGCCGTCCTGGAAGTGGCAATCAAGCACGGAATCAGCGGATTTGTTGTAACCAATACTGCAGAGGATCGTCTCGGGCTTGTTACAGACGAGAAGGCAGTGAATACGATTGGGCACGGAGGGCTCAGTGGTCCGCCACTCTATCCAAGGGCAGTCCAGATGATCAAGTATGTTCGTGCACATGTTGGCCCTGACTATCCGATTGTTGGTGTCGGGGGCATTACGTCTGCCAAAGACGTATATCAGATGATTCGTGCGGGTGCTTCTCTGGTACAACTCTACACGGTACTAGTGTATGAGGGACCGGGAATTGTACAAACGATCAAGCAGGGACTGGCCGAACTGCTCAAATCTGACGGACATGCATCCGTGGCATCTGCTGTGGGTACCGCACAGGAACTCGCCATGCCTGTCTGATCTTTGCTATCCGGTCGGTTCTTGAGGAGTATTCCACGAGTGCACTATCTGAGATATATTCTTGACTTCGGTTTCAGGCAGCATGTCGTCTGATCTTGTTTGTTCATGGACTCGCCCAATCCGCAAAACTGGTGAAATCTCAGTTCTGCATGTGGATTTAACACCTGGCAGGATCCATGAAGATCATGCGTTAGCTTGGCTGGACAAGAGCGAACGAGGACGCTGGGAGCGATACTGGAGTCATCGCTCCAAGAGAGAGTTTGCCCTGTGTCGGGCAGCATTGCGACACTTGCTGTGTGAACAGCTTGGGTGCGAAAATTCGCAGCTTTCTTTTGCTGTAACTGAACACGGAAAACCTCATGCCCTGGTAAATCAGGAAGCGATCTCCATCAAGTTCAGCATAAGTCATAGTGCTCCTCATGGATTAATCACGATTAGAGAAGGGGGGCGGGTAGGAGTGGACATAGAGACTGGTCTGCCTGAGAGAGATTTTGACGGGATTGCCAAGAAGGCTTTTAGTCCGAATGAACGGGCAGAAATCATATCTGCAACCGGAACAGACAAGGCTCGTCTTTTCTTCAGATTCTGGACTCTGAAAGAAGCTTTAGGCAAGGCACTGGGAACAGGATTAAGCGCAGAATTAACTGATTTTGAGCTGCCCTCCGCCCTCCGAGATGGGGCATCCAGAGGATATGTTCTGTTTCCCGGGAAGGCGAATACGTATTGGGTTCTTGAAAATCTGAGCACTCCCGATTATGTCGCGGCTATCGCCTCCGAGATATGATTGTCTGACTTCACACAAGCCCTGCGACATGCGGGAGTTCAGTCTTAGTGAATTGGCTATGATCAGTGTGCACTTTTCCCGCTTTTGACCGTCCTGGATTCATACCTCCTGGTATAGCAGGACGGCTCCACCGGCAGAGTTTCACAGGGCGATATGTATATTCAGGGGTTACATGAGGGAGGTCAGGTTTGACCTGTGGAGAGGTGATCTGGCGGCTTCGACGGCTACATCATTCTGGTATTCGCGTGCTTGGCCCCAAGGGACTATAACGCATGGTTTCGGTTCGTACGGAGCTGCCACTATCTTTTGACGCGCGCTCACCAGCCAGAGGCTGGCTTATCGCAAGGGGGTATCGTGGATCCTCCAACCGTGCCGATCACCTCTCCATAAGTCACGTTATCATGGTTCGTGTCACGTTGTTTGAATCAGGGGATTCTTCAAGTGCAGAGCCTGCCAGAGGAACCCCACCAGTTCGCGGGCTACCGCGGTATTGGCGGTGCACCGCGACTTGGTTTCTGCCAATGTACGAAAACGTTTGTACAGTCGGTTCTGTGCCTTCTGGGTAATCGCCACTACCTCTGCCAAGACTATACTTTGCCGTTCCCGAAGTGTTGCACTGCCCCGTGGGGGATACGCATATTTCCATGCGACAGAGACCAGAGCTTTCCGAACATGCCCATTTCCTGTTTTTGTGATCCCACCCCGCCGGGTGTGCTCTCCCGAACTGTGTTCGCTGGGAACCAGCCCCAGATAGCCCATCAACGGGCGAGGATGGGCGAACCGGCGGAGGTCGCCCAACTCTGCCACCAGCGTGAACGCGGTCACCAGACCAATGCCACGGAACGCCATGAGGGTCCGAACCTGTGTACGGTACAGGTCGGTGTCCGCCATCTCTGCCAGCTTGGCTTCCAACTGGAGCACTTGCTGTTCCAGTTGGGCAAGATGAAACCAGGAACTGTTGAGGGTGATCTGGTCTACTTCACTCATCGGCAATCCACAGACCCACGTCCGAAATGTCTTGGTCCAGTGGGTTCCTGTTCCATAGTCGAAGCCCCGGAGCTGGAGAAACGCCAGAATCTGTTGTTTGAGACGGGGGATGCTGTCCACATGGGAGGCCCGACAACGCACCAGAGCGCGAAGCTCTTCCTGCTCCTTGCCCGGAACACAGATCGCCGTCAGAAGATCGCCCGCATACAGGGTCGCCAACTTCCTGGCATCTCTGCGATCCGTCTTCACCCGATCCCCCGAACGACGAGGAATCGACGACGGCGCAATCACTGCACACGAGATCCCTTCCTCTCCCTGCAAATCACGGTACAATCCGTAGCCGCAGGAAGAGGCTTCGTAACAGCACCGAAGCTCCGGCGAATGCTGCCGTATGCGATGAAGATGTTTCCGAACCTTCGGCAGATCGTGCGGCAACTCCCGCTCGTCAAACATAACCCGCCTGTTGGGATCGTACACGCAGACCGCAATGGTCCTCTTGTGCACATCCATGCCAACAAAAAAGGGAGACTTTGCGTGACAAGATTTCATTTGACTTGATAAGATGGTGAAAGGGTGAGGGAGCCTAGGGAAGCCCTGCCATCTTATACAGCCGTCCTGCTATAGAATCTTTCGGAACAAGTTATACCACTTGTGGCAAACAATCAAGCACTGACAATCCAATACTCCCAGAACCCGGAGCACCCCGTACGCTGCCGTACCGGGGTGCTCCGTTTCACCTTGAGCCGTTCTGGGCGGCTATTTTGCCCTTACTTCACGAGGGTCATGCGTCCGGTCTTCACATGCCTCTGCTCTGCCCCTTTCGCAATCAGCCGATACAGGTAGGTTCCGCTCGCCAGGCTGGTGGCATGCAGTTCAATGCTCCGGTTCGCCCCTGCCTCCATTTCCTGCGCTGGCAGCGTGATCACCTCCCGCCCCAGCATGTCTACAATCTGGATCTGCACCTGCGCATTCTCCGGCAGGTCAAACTGGATCTGTGTGCTCGGATTGAACGGGTTCGGATAGTTGCCGTGCAGCGCAAACTCCGTCGGAAGCTCTGCGCTCTCCTCCACTCCCGTCACTACCACCGTTGGAATGACCATCCCGTTCCTGTCCACGCCTAGAATCGTCAGATCCTCATTCATCCCCGACAGGTTCAGCACCAGCGTCTGGTCCGCATACCCGTACAGGTCCATCTCATAGGCCTGTGTCACCTCCTGATCTGTGGATTGTACCCGGAAAATCTGCTGCGAGGGAGCCAGTGAAGCGTATCGCCGCGTGGCACCGTCCAGCATCAGATTCCCTGCCAGCGTCGTTTTCACCGTCATCGGATCTATCGGATCCAGCACCTCTACTCGCACTGCCCCCAGATCTGCCGCCCCGTGCACCAGCAGCACATCCACATGGTTCGCAACCTGCGATGTCATCCGGGTTTCCAGCACCTTCAGCATGGGTTCTTCCAGACTTCCATGGGCGATCACCACATAGTTCTTGTTATGCGCCAGGGGAAGCATCTGCGTGACCGCCTGCTCGGCCGGTGCGCCAACGGGCTGGATCTTCAGTTCATGACTGCCTGCCCCTACCGGACGGTAGGCCGTCGCGCTACGGAACTGCATTCCGCTGCCAATTCGGATGTCCCCCAGATGCAGGTCTACCGAGGTTGGCAGGGGCACATTGTGGATGAACTGCAGGTTTGCCCGTCCTCCGCTCAGATCAGCCTGGTCAATCGGATTCTCAATCCCGTTCGCCGCAATCCCGAAGATCGCACAGCTCCCCAGCCCAATCCCCTCCTGCGTCAGGTGCAGCACCCCGCTGAGATACCCGTTCACCGCAAAGGAACCTGCCTCCACCTGTGCTGGACGCCGGCCTGCCAGCTTCGGATTCTTCCACATGCAGTCCCACTGCACGATCCGCAGTCCGCTGGCATCCGCCACATTCCGCAGTCCTGCCGCGGCTAGCCGGATGTTCGTATTCGTCGGCAGCGACTCCTCTCCCAGATCCACCTTCCAGAACAGATCCGCATGCACATCCAGGGTCAGGCTGCCGCCCGCCGTCGGAACCGTGAGGTTCTGCCATGCCGGCATGGCTCCCTCTGGAACCATCACTGGAGACACGGTCGCCGCGGTGGTATCGGTCAGGTCCGAGGGCAGCTGCAGGATCAGCGGACGATAGTGGGGCATGTCTCCCTTCTCCCTTCCCACCGGGAACAGATACCCCCCGCTCGCAAAGCCTGCTCCTGCCGTCCCCTGTGCCAGGTGCCGTACCACCGGGGTGGCTGCATACGACTGGCGGGAGCCACGCAGGATCGTGGCCTTGCACTCCTCGTCATTGTCTGCCCCGCACTTCTCTCCTTCCTGCGCCGTACTCCGACCACGGAGCTCCTGCTCCACCTGCACATTCTGCACCGTCCACAGAAACATGCTGTCCATCGGCATGCTGTGAATTTTCCCCTGCCGGAGCGTCAGGGTGGCCATCTTCTGCTGCATGACATGGCTTTTCAGCAGCAGTCCCTTTGCGTTGTTCACCGTGATACTGTGCAGGGCTGTCGTGTCTCCAGTCATCACCTCCTGCGCCTCCTTGCCCGTAAACTCCACCTTCACATTCAGCTTCCCGTTCTTTGCAAAGTGGAAGCCCCCGTGCACCATCAGACTCGGCATATTGCCAGATGCCATTTCCCCCTCGTACCGGGACGCATCTGCCGCCACCATCAGGTCCCCCATGACGGTCTTCGTCGTCATGGGATGCAGCTTCACGCCCGCAATGTCTCCCTTGGTTCCCTTCTGTTGTGTGAAGTCCCCGTGGATCATCACACTCCGCTTGTCACCGTCTTTATTGTGTTCCGTGTTCAGCCCGCCAGTCCCGCTGAGCGCGAGATCTCCCATGAACTCTGTCGTTTCCGCGTATGGCCAGATCGTGGCGGAACGCAGGGACACCGCATCCATGATGACCACTTTCTTGTTGCTGGTTTCCACCGATCCCTGCATGGCCGACAGGCTGTCCACGGTCAGCATCTTTCCGTCCCCGGTGGCACTCTTCAGGTACAGCGTCCCGTCCCAGTTCCCGGTGCCCGGAGTCATCGTGCCGTCAAACACGACTGTCTGCAGCATCTTGCTGTCGGCACTCGCGTCAATGGTGGTCTGCTTGCTCCCCTTCGGCACTTTGATCCTGTCCGCGGTCAGGCTCCCCGTCAGGGTCAGCAGCACATCGGGACGAGTGTCTCCCTGCACATTGTTTCGCCTGCCTGTGTCTTCCGGCCCCAGCATCAGGGTCCCGTCTCCCAGATTGATCATGGCATCTTTTTCAATGCTCGCCTGGGCGGTGTTGCTGGCATACTTGCCCTGCTGCACCCGTCCCAGCACATGCAGGTCCCCGCCTCCGGTCATGAGCTTGCTCTTGCCATTCACGCTCACCTTGCCGTGCACCCTCACATCCTGTCCCTCCGTGTGCAGTTCGCCTGCCGCCACCTCCACGCTATACCTTCCTGCCTCCGTGGCATCCGTGCGATGAAAGGGAGAGGTGCCCACGGTCAGCATTCCGTCCACCATCAGCTTCCCTTGGGTGATCGTCAGTTTGCCCACAATGGAGCGATTCCCGCTCGTGGTGATCTCCGCACTGGCATGATTCACGATCACATCCCGCGGATCAAACCATTCCAGCGCATCCGTCACCGTGCGCTTGCCCGGCGTGATATAGGTCAGAATATACCGGTCATTGATATTGGCCGTTTTTGCACGGTCCGTGGAGATGCTCCCCGGATCATTCGTATCCTTTTCCAGCATCCCGTTCTGCACCGTGATATGGTCCGTCACATGTAGCGTGGAGTCGGTTGTGCTCTCGGCATCCACCAGCGACAGCGTGCCACTGCACAGTCCCAGATTTTTCGTCTTGATCACCTCATCCAGCCGAAGTTCGCCACTCCCGACCGAGATAGAGAGCGCATCCAGCAGATCTGCCAGCGCAGCCTTCTTCACCACATCGGTGTTTCT
Source organism: Rhodothermales bacterium (assembly GCA_965203305.1). Lineage (GTDB taxonomy): Bacteria > Bacteroidota > Rhodothermia > Rhodothermales > Bin80 > Bin80. The sequence continues at coordinate 3,158,026 of OZ241874.1, forward strand.
GCTCCCATAGGTCAACTTCCTGATCGTGGAGGCTTCATCCAGCTCTCCGCTCAGCTCTCCCTGCAGGAGCAGGGACTCGGTCACCTTCACATCCTTGGTGGACACCAGTTCGGCGCGAGGACCCACATGCAATGTCTTCACCGTCAGGGGCCCCCGATCCACATCCATATCCCCCAGCACCACCAGGGCATCCAGCATCACTGCCGAGCCCCGCCCGGTCACGACTTGGCGGCTGGCTCCCGTGAGTTCCACATGATTCCCGAAGGTGAGCCGGGTGTCCTTTGCCATGCACATCCCGTCCAGACTGGAAGTGGACGCATGCCTCATTCCAAGAGTGCTGCCCTTGACAGACAGATCCCCCTCCACATGCAGGTTGTGCACTGTCCAGCGCGTGACCGCTCCGGTTTTCAGCGAGTCCGAGTCCAGATGAATCCGTCCCGTGCCCAAAAAAGATGCCGTATCTTCCACGGCCACCTTTCCCTTGACCTGAGAGATCCGTTCAATGCCCGGGGACCCGCTATCCTTCGCAAATGGAGACAGAAACAGCACCCGCGGGGCGCAGGCCGGGGCACTGGCCTTGGCCGAATTGGGAGCCCCGTCCGCGAGCGTATTGGCACGCACCTCCAGATTTCCCTCAATCGTCACCTCATCTTCAAACTGCACCCCTGGAATGTGCATGCCCCGGGTCTTGTTGTCCTTGCCACCCGGACCTCTGGGGAGATAGGCACAGCTGTAATTCCCTTCTCCTCCGTTCTGCACCCCTCTCCGAACACTGGCAGTTCGGGCCGTTCCAAAGAAATTGGAAAACGGATGCGTACCATCCTCCACAAGGACATCTCCCAGGATCGTCGCCGTCCGCTCAAACACAATCCGGGCATCGTTCCATGCGTACACATTCTGGTTTTCTGCAGAGGCTCCTCCAATCACCACATCCTTGCGGAAAATAAAATCCGTCGTAATACTGCCCTGACTGGCATGTCTTGTGTTTCGCTCGGTAACACTTCCCATCGCACGCAACCCACCCAAGTGCGACAGTTCATAGCAGATATTCCCCCATGCATACACATACATGTTCGTTGTGATCTTCCCCGTGCCGGTAATGCGGATGCAATCGGTGTAGTCAATGCTCCCGTCGGCAGCAGGCGTATACTCGTCAGAGGTGTGGAAGAACTGGTCACCGGTCCCGCCACGTATAACTGCATCATTACCGCTTGATGAGGTCATCATGACGGCGGCTTCCCCCTGAATCACCCCGTCCACGGTGATGACCCTCCGGTCGGTCTTGCCGGTTCCCCGCCTCGGCAGCAGATACAGAGATACCCCGCTCAGGGTCAGCGTGTCCCCACGGTGCACCGTCAGTTCGCGAAACCCAAGTGCGTATGATCCCTTGAGTTCAAGGTTTTCGGAGACTACCAGCTTGTCCAGATCATTCGCGCCCCTCCCACTCACGCTACTCCCATTGTTGGTCAGCACCCCCGCGAATGTGATCCGCTCCTCCGACTGATTCGCAATCTTGAAAAACTGGGTGGTCCGGGCTCCCGCGCTCACGGTCACATTCGTGAACCGAATCCGCACCTTCGAGTCCAGTTCCACTTGGCCTGCCGCGGCAATCGTGAAGGTTCCCGTGAAGCGGATTGTTCCTTCCACCGCTCCAGAAGCCCCATCAGCATAGGTTCCGAAGATGACCTGATTCTGCAATCGCCCCTGTGCTCCATCTCCTGTGGGCGCAGCGAGTGTCACCGTCCCCCCCGCCCGGTCCACCCGAATCAGAAAGGTACTGCCATTGGCCTGGTGGTTCGCGAACACACGAGCCAGGGTGCACGGACCATTTGTGTCCGTCAGAACGGCACTGGTACAGGTCCCCGTGGTTTTGCCATGCACCGGGTCAATGTAACGGGTGGTCTGGGCCAATGCCCCGGAGGTGGCAAGGAAAAGAAGCAGAAGAAGGCATCCTGCCCCCCCCCCCCATTTTTGTAGATACTTCATGAGGTTGATGTGTTGATTGATGAAAAGGTTCTGTGATGTGATCCGGCCACAATTGGCAGGATCATCCTCTGATATACACAAGAATCAGGAAACATGATGAATCCCTTCGTAAAAATTTTCTTATGTTTTTTCGGGGAGGGGTTCAGGGTGTCAGTGGCGGCGTGTAACACCACCCTTTGTCCGAAAAAAATCAGCTACCGCATCCGCCATATATAGCCGGATGACGCACATACTCAGATTTCATAGAAATTTTCAGTTACGAAGCCAAGGTGCTCCTCCATAAAAACGGAGGATGCCCGAATGTCTGCAGTATTGACTTCTGGATCCTCCACATAGCGACGGTCACCGCCGCTGTCCCCAGCCGCCCGTAAAATCGAATAGAATTCCCGCAAAAATACAACTATCCCCGACCCAATATGCCTGCAAGTACTCTCAGAGCAATACTTCTCCATCATCCAAGAATTTTGCAAGAGGTTCCCCCGAAAAAGAGGAGGGGGAAGACCATCTTGGACAGGATGACCCACAGGGCAAAGACCCTTCTGGCAGTGATCAAGATACGGACATGGGGATGGAGAGATAACTCTCTCCCTGCATCCATGCGGATTTAACTGGATAATTCTCTTTCTATTCGTACCTGCCTCCCTTCCCTCTCGTAAATGTGGTCCTATCGTCCCAGCCACTTTTGCTTCATCCAATCCTTCAGAAAGCCGCCATATCAGTCTTTGGAACTAACCCGGTATTTTCTCGTCCAACACAGACACGACCCAAACAACGATGTTTCGCTCTGAGCACCCTCTTCTCCCCCTGAACCGCCCCATTTCCCATCCGCAGCACCCCATGATCCAAAGGAAAAAATGAGAAATTGAAGTGGCAAAACAGAAAATAGTCGGGGAGGGTGCATAAACTGGCAGACTTGCAAAAAATTTTATTCGGGGATGAGGTGTGGGAAGTGGCGGATGTTTCAGGGGGAAAGGTTGCGTTTTCTCCAGTAGCCGAACCAGACTTCTTAACAGGGCGTACTTGGGACGGACCTGGTATAAGGATAGGGGTTGGGGATTTGGGATTGAGCAATATCTTTTTTGCGAATAATAAGCCTTTAATTCATCACCTGATCCCATACACAGAATCCCCACCATTCCTCTTTTATCACTCAGTATTGTCGGTGGACGAGAAGTTTATGGGGGCTTTTGGCGTGGCAAAGATTGAGGCACCCTTTATGATGATGAGTACCTCAACACATACCCGTTTTACTGAGGGGCAAGTACAATTCACACAGTTGCTGACACTGCTTCCTGCCCCGTTGAATTTTCGTTTAAAACGAAAGCCTGCGGGATGCATATATTCATGTTCAACATGGCGGGAGCAAAGGAGGCGATTGGGGAGGTTTGTCCGCACATATTTCGTAAGCGTCCGAACAGCCCTGTCTTGCCCCTGTATTTTGGCATACGCCCCTGTCTAGGGTTGGTGCCTTCCTGCGGCATATTCTGTGAGGGGATCAGGGATTCCGAAGGCAGAGAGGTTCTGTGTGTTCCCGGGAGTTTCCGTTTGTGATTCTCGTCCCCTGTTCTGTGCGGGTCTGCCGGGTGCGTCCTACTTTTTCTGGCGGGAACCAAGCGATGGTTTTGGATCCCGTGTCGTTCCCGCGGGGAAGCGGGGGAGGCTATGCTGCCTTGGCGAGTGGCACTTGTTGTTCTTTCTGCCGGGTCGCCTTCCAGTGATGAGGCAGCAGCGTGTGGAGCTCTTCGTCAGGCGTGGTTTCCACGCGCCTCAGGATATCCATCAGCCACTCCTGCGGATGGACTTCATGGAGTTGGCAAGTACTGAGCAGAGAGTAGATCGTGGCGGCATTGGCGGCGGCCGCATGCGAGCCGGCAAACAGGTAGTTCTTGCGTCCCAGTGCAATGGGACGAACCCGGTTCTCCACGAGATTGTTGTCAATCTCCACGCGTCCATTGCGGGTGAAGCCGCTCAGGCGATCCCATAGCTTCAGGGTGTAGCGCACGGCTCTGAACCAGAAGGTGTCATTGTCCCCGGTGTGTTCTCGCAGGAGGGCTTCCAGCACCTGCAGGATGGGGACGGACTGCTCCTGGCGCACCCGCACCCGCTCCGCAGCGTCTGCCCCCTGCTCGCGGAGCTCGTCCTCCACTGCATACAGCTGCTGGATCAGCACCACAGCCTGTTCCGCCTGTGGGGAGTTCTCTCCCTCGGCACGCAGAGCATTCTTGAATTTCCGCCGGGCATGCGCCCAGCACGCGAACAGTTCAATCCCGTCTATTTTCCCAAACTGATGGTAGACCGCATAGCCGTCGGTCTGCAACTCTCCCCGGAACCCCTCCAGCATTTCCGTCGGCCCTGCCCGGGAACGCGTCGGCTGATAATCCACCAGGATCAGTCCAGAGATGGGACAGGTATAGAAAAAGTACCAGCCCCTGTGATAGGTGCCACCGGCCCTGCTTTTCGCCCGATCCTGCACCAGAATGCGGGTTTCGTCTGCCTGAATATAGCCATCTGCCAGCACTTCCATGCGCAGGGGATGGTTCAGGCGATCCAGCCGGGAGGCCACCAGGTGTACCCAGTCCGTTGCCGTGGATTTGGAAATCTGTACGCCAGATTCCAGATGCAGCTGCTTCACGATCCGCTCAATCGGGAGGTGATAGAGATACTTGGAGAGCACCAGATGGGTCAGCAGGCTCTCATCCGCCCGGCACTTGCGCAGTCCGCGGTCGGTGGGCAACGGCGCCTCGCACAGTTTCGTGCCGTCTTCCCTCGCAAAGACCGGATACAGTTCGCACTTGACATACAACTGTCCCGGTTTGCGAGCCAGCTTTTCTCTCTCCACATACCCGACGAGTTTGGCATCGGGGGGAAGGTTGTCCGGGGGATCCATGCGGACCGTTTCTACGGGCAGTCCTGCGTTCTTCCAGAATTCTTTCCCCATATAGACGCGCTTTTTCCCGGTCTTCTTCCGCCTCTCTTTCCGCTCCACCTCGTGCCAAGCGGCAGCAGAGACCTGATCTGGAAACATCTCATACTGGCTACGGTCATGCCGCTCGCTTTTCGGTCGATACTTCTGACTTCTCACGAAGGCAAGCTCCTGTTTGAGGGCGCGGATTTCTTTGCGCAAGTCTTGGATCTTTTTCTCTTGGGTCTCGCACTTTGCCCGCAGAGTCTTGCTCTCCCGGTCTTGGGTCTCGCACTTTGCTTCCAGGGTCTCAATCTCCCGGTCTCTGGCTTCGCACTTCGTTCGCAGGGTCTCGCATTCCCGGTCTAGGGTCTCAATCTTCTGGTCTCTGGCTTCGCACTTCGTTCGCAGGGTCTCGCATTCCCGGTCTAGGGTCTCAATCTTCTGGTCTCTGGCTTCGCACTTCGTTCGCAGGGTCTCGCATTCCCGGTCTAGGGTCTCAATCTTCTGGTCTCTGGCTTCGCACTTCGTTCGCAGGGTCTCGCACTCGGCGGTCTTCTTCCGAAGAGCTTCCAGAATCTCCTGGGGCGGGGCGTGCTCGGACAGGATGGGAGCGATGCGTTCCATGCTGGAAATATACAACATAAAATACTAAAAGTGAAAATTTATGTAACATAAATATAAATACTGTTCCTGAATCCATCCCCACCCAAGATCCCCTTCCAATACAGCCACTCCAGCTTCCAGGAAAAATCCCCGGCATGGAATCACGAAGAGACAACAGACTGCCAGAAGAACCCGCAGACCGATAACACGACCACCCCTCGGTCACAGAGTGGACTCAGGAAGGCACAAATCCACCATACCAGCGTATCCCCCCTGACAGCTTATATGGAGGCTGTTCGGACGGATACCATATTTCAATGAACTCATGTGGGAAGTAATAGACAACTATATTCTGAAAGGTGGAACGGGAGAGCCGGGCAAGGCCGCGGTATCGCCTTCTACCTTAGGAGATACCACTGTATCAGGGTACCCAATGCACACTCCCGAGATGCGCTTGTTCGTCACCCGCGTAGGGGTAACTACATTGGCAGACATCTCAGACAAGCCAATCCTGCACTCGTTCCGCCCAAACTACACCATGTATGGCAGGTCATCCTACACCTTTTATGTCCACGCAGATAGCTCAAGTTTCGATGTAACAGGTCTTGCGGATGACGATCCGCACTACATGATCCTGCACATCAATGAACCGGATTACGGGTTAATGAATGTGGCGAAATGGTGTACAAAGAAGCTCCTTGAGTTCCCCACTGTTACTATGGGCATTCAAGCAAAGAGATCAGGGACATTGTATTACAAGTTTGATATGACGGGAGCCAGAGAGGCAGCCAAGCGGGCGTGTCCCGAAATATTTTGATTATACGGCAACTGCGATCCAAAATACGCAGGGGTTCGCATAGGTTTCAAGAAAGATAAACATATCCGCCCAATCACTTAAAAGGGAATTTTCGAACAGATACCAAGATAGAGATTCCTGCACTATCCGGACCGTTCCTGTCTCTCTCAAGTAGATTATGTTTCGGGATTTCTTCCACAAAATCTAATGTACCTCGCAATTCATAACTGGATGAAGGCGGAGCTGCTGGAAACAACCGTCCAGCGGCTGGCCAAATACGGATATCAAGCTCTGGAAATCCAGGGAGAGCCTTACAAATATGATACTGCCCAGGTGAAAAAACTCCTGGATAATCACGGAGTGCGGTGCTGGGGAAGCGTAACCCTGATGCTGGATGAACGCAACCTTCTCGCAAAAGACGAAGAGCAGCGTGCACAGTCGGTTACCTATGTGAAGGACTGTATCTGGATGGTAAGCGAACTGGGTGGACAGGTAATCTCCGTCGTCCCCGGTACCGTTGGCAAGGTTGTCGCAGACTCCACCCCGGACATGGAATGGGACTGGTGCGTCGCCGCCCTGAAAGACATCAACGCCTATGCCCGCGGATGCCAGGTAAAGATCGGCATTGAGCCGATCAACCGCTTCGAAACCTATTTCATTAATCGCGGAGCACAGGCACTAGCACTGGCAGAAGCTGTGGGGCCGGACTGTGGCGTGTGTCTTGACATCTTCCATATGAATATTGAAGAAGATGATCCCATCGCTGCAATTCACGAGGCACAGGGCCGACTGGTGAACTTCCATGTTGCCGACAGCAACCGCATGGCCTGTGGCATGGGATCCCTGGACTGGCCGGCCATCATCCAGGCACTAAAGGAGATTGGCTATGACGGAGCATTGTCCGTTGAGTTCTGCCCTCCTCTGGACCGAACACCCGCGAACCGTTTTCCTGGCAGTGTAGACCCGAACCCGGAAGGAATCTCTGACTCGGAACGCAAGTTCCTGGAAGATCACGGCAGCAGCGTATTCAGTGCCGAATTCTACGACATGCATGTCCGGCAATCAGCCGAGACCCTGCTTCCGCTGATCTCATAGCAGGCAATCCAGATTCACAATTCGGGAGCCTCTCCGGCACTCGGTTACATCACCCGGTCCACGAAAGCGCGGTTGTGAACGGTGACCGGAACTTCCATGAGTTCCAGAACCCCGCGAGCAACATGTTCGGACAATCTCCGGAATGCCTCTTCTCCCTTTTCCTTGGTAGCCCGCAGCGGATTCCCAATAACTCCGCTCTCTATAAACTCGTGATGATCCATAGGGAAATTGAAATACGTGTACCCCTCAAATTCCACATCCGGCATGCCATCTTTCTTGGCAAAGGATCGTGGCAGAAAATCTGGAATATGCGCTTTGGTATGCTCTGCCCGCTCCATACGCACCAGGTTTTCATTCCATGCAAGGTCCTGTGCGGTCTCCAGTTCACTCGCATGCCAGCCTGGGGTCTCCTCGGGCGGATTTTCCATCAGCCCTTTCAGAATCCCGGTATACCGCTCCATGTATGGCTTGACGAAACTGATCAGAGCTCCTGTCTCGTAGCGAAGCTGCCGCAGGACAGGATCCACCACCTTCACGTTTGATCCGTGACCGTTAATGAAAATGATACGGTTGAATCCGTGATGGATCAGGCTTCGTGCCACATCATGCATCACAGCCAAGAGCGTTGAGCTCCGAACCGTGATGGTCCCGCGGCCTTGTCCCGGCTCATGCATGTGCTGCGGGGAATATCCCATCCAGATGGGAGGAGAGTGCAAAACACCAATCAGATGAGACACGCGCTGGGAGATATGTACCGCCGTAATCGTATCGGTATACAGCGGCAAATGCGGACCATGCTGCTCCAGACTGGCAACAGGGACCAGAACGATATCCTTGTGCTCCAGATAGGCGCGGATATCCGTCATCGTCAAATCTCCCATGTCCCATGACAGAAACTGTGCGCGAAAATCGCCATCTCCCTCCGTCAGTTTGGGAAGATCGTGGATGTTGTTCGGGGAGGATGCAATCATGGATACTGTGATTTTAGAAGTTGAGTGAATAAATCTGCCACGGCCTCGCCAAACAGAGGATCATTCACATGGCAGTCGTAGAGTTCTATTGGAATATCTGTACGCAGGTTTTGTTTTATTTCGCCAAGGAACCTCCCGTCGGCATCCGGGTCCCAGAACACCCCTCCCGGCACATTCGGGATGGAAAGTCCCCGAAGAGGGACTGCCAGTTTGACGGGACCCTTGGCCAGATTGAGCTTGCGGGTAAAAATTCTTCCCAGCTCCGCCATCTCATCACTGGAAGCCCGAACCAGTACATATTCAGGATTGTGATCATACACCGGACGATCCCGCAAGCCGTCCGGTACAGTACCTGTGCTCCACACACTGAAATCAATGCACCCCGGCACCACAACCTGTGGCAATCCCAGTCTGCCGATCACCTCCAGCCTCTCTGGACCTCCATCGTGAATCCCTCCCACAAGCGGATCATACACCTCATTCGTTGTAAAATCAATCACACCGATAAACTGACCCTGCTCCGCCAGCTCCTCCATGGCGGGTCCCCCTACGCCATTGGAATGGAAAATGACCGCCTCGTACCCGGCATGTTCCAGACGAGTTTTCGCCGCCATCACAGCGGTGGTCGTATTGCCCAGCATTGTAATGGCAACACTGTGTCCTTCAGAAGCAGCAAGACCACGGCCATGGGCAACCATACCGTACAGTGCCGCAGCTACGTTGTCAAAAACACTGCAGGCAATGGAGTTTAATCCCAGAATATCCACCACAGAGTGGACAACCACCATGTCCCTTGTCCCTACCAGCGGTGCAAAATAATGATGACCGGAAGCGATTGGCGAAACCACCACCTTGGGAACACCAACAGGAAGCACCATCATGGCGGCTGCCCCCATGATGGCCCCCTCTGCTCCCCCCATGCTCACTGCGGCATCCAAACGCCCATTTTGATACAGCTCCAGCATGAGATTTTTCAGCGACTCCCGCATCAGCTCCACGGCTTTGCCCCGACTGCCGGCATTGCGCATGGCTTCCAGGCTGGAGCCTGCATATGTTGCAGACTGTTCGTGGGAGATCTCCGGCTGGATCTCCAGCGGATCTCCCAGAATGCCGGAATCAATCACGATTGTGGATAATCCGAGTTCCTGAAGACGATCCCGCAGGTAGGCGATTTCTGGCCCCTTCGTATCCAGCGTTCCAATCAGTGCGACTGTTTTCGCCATGGTCAGTCTCTGGCCAGTCGTTCCAGCAGCAGTTCATACAGGCCCTGGATTCGCAAAGAAGACTGATTGCGGAGACGAAGTTCATGGAGCGTTGCCGGATCCTCACAGAGAACTGTCTGTGCACCGCGGGACTGCGCATCCTCCAGCCGTGATTCCGTCAGTCGAATCCCAATATCCGGGCGGGTAAACTGGATGGCTGTACTTCCGACCGGATGGGCACGCTCCCTGCGCCAGAACAATTCCAGGGGAGCGGCTCCCAGAGCAGCTTCACAAAGTGTCCGTGCAGCATCAAAACGGTCTGGAAGACGAACGGCATGTGTCGGATCTGCATAAACCGTGTGATGATCTGTCATTCCTGCCAGTGGTGTCAACTTCAGACGGTTCTCCTGAACCTGGTCTGCCAAAAAACGGATCGGGTCCATCAGAATGATCTCGCTTGGCCAGTTCACCCCCAGCCGCTCTTCACACATCTGGCGGAATGCAAAGAGGTCTTGCGGGGAAAGCACGAGAAGCTTCTTCACACCCGCCCGCTGAGCTTCTTCTATGCACATCTTCGCCTGTACCCGTGCTGTATCAGGATACCCTATGGAACAGGGAATGAAGCCACTGTCCAGTCCCTGTCCGACCGGAACCGCTTTGACTCCACAAGCGGCAAGCAGCTGCAGAACTGCTCGGCTGGTGTCTGGGGAGAGATGGAAGCCCGTATCCCCGACAAAGAGGCCCCATTCCCCTTTTGAAGTGGCAGGCTCATACGTTCCAAACACGGAGCGTTTGCTCTGAATCCTCTCGTGCACCTCGGTTATCGCCGGAGGAGCGAGTCCTTCTGCCGCCACTTCGGCCCGGATTGCAGCAATGGCAGCCGGGAGTGGCTGGTCCGTCACACAATGTGCCCGACAGTTGCCACCATCAGGCTCTGCATACAATACGTTCAGCGTACTGGCATTCCATGTCACTTGTCCACGGCGTTGCATGGAAGCAACCAGAGCGATCCCGTGAGGCGTAACGGACTCGTTCTGCATCACATGGCCCACAGGAGCGATGTGCCGGCACATCAGACAGAAACGGCAATTATGTATGGTGCTGATCATGGCTGCCGACACTCCTGATGCCCGAACCCTACTTTGCCCGGATTCATGATCCCGTTCGGGTCCAGTGTTTTCTTGATCCGCTCCAGAAGCGGCCATGCATCGCCATACTGCCGCCGCATAAAACGGGAGAGCTTCAACCCGACCCCGTGATGCTCATTCACCATCCCGCCGTTCTCCAGAACTGCGGTCATGGCCGTATTCCATACCCGGTTATGCAGCCGGACCGCTTCTCTGGCATCCTCGGGAGGGTTCTGAATAATAAACCGTGAATAGACCATCACGCCCCAGTGAAACCAGTGCGAAAAATGACCGATAAAATCCACATCCCATTCCCTGTATCCCTCTTCTACGGCTTTCTTTTCGGCAAAATACAGTTTTTCGATCCTGTCATAGGTTGTCACGGTTTCCGTGGTCCCGTACATCCAGGGAAGCTTGAGGCTTTGTGGCGGATAATAAAAATCATATCGCTGATTCCACCACGCCTCTCCGGGTTCTCGTCCGAGGTCTTGTGCCCCGAGTTTGCTGATGATCTCCATTGCTTTGCTCTCTTGCAACGCTGCGATCTCCTCGTCTCCGTCAAAGCCCAGGACCATATAGGCTCCTTCCAGCTCATAGCCAAGAATTTTTTTGACCCGGGATGCTGTTGAGCGGGGATCATACAGGCGGATCACAAAGGGATCCAGCCGTCGTGTCATAATTTGACGGCCTGCCTCCAGTGCCCTGGTCAAGTCATCAAAAAGGACTGCGCGGAGCAGACGACAATCTGGCAGATAATCCAGCTGCATGGTTGCTTCTGTGATCACGCCAAAAGTGCCTTCGGAACCGAGGAACAGGCGATAAAAATCTGGCCCGGATGCGTGCTGTGGAACAATCGGCGTTCGCAAAATGTGCCCATCCGGCAGGACCACTTGCATTCGCAACACGAGGTCTTCTGCCTTCCCGTACTTGTTGCTGATCGTTCCTGTGCCACGTGGAGCAAGGTATCCTCCAAGCGTTGCACAATTTGCCGATGCAGGATAGTGTGGAAGCATGAGGCCCTTCTCGTTCACCGCCCACTCCAGCTGTTTGCCGTTAATGCCAGCCTCTGCGGTAACCGTGAGTGATGTCTCGTCAATCTCAATAATCCGGTCCATCCGCTTCGTATCCAGAATGATTCCCCCGAATACAGGCAGGGCACCTCCCTGGGATCCAGATCCTCCTCCCCATGGAACGACGGGAATGCGATAGCTATTGGCAATTTTCAGGATTGCCGAAACCTCCTCGGCACTCTTTGGACGGACGATGTAATCCGGCTTGCGGGGAACCTCCCCGCGATCAAGCCACATCTGGGGCAGCCAGAACCAGTCCGTGGAATACACAAGCCGGTCTGCCTCATCGGTAGATACATGCGAATCTCCCACGACTTCCGTGAGTTCGCTCCGAATCATTTCTGGCTGCAGTCCCGTCGCAATCATTCCGTTACCATACCCGGAAAGTATTTACTCTGGTGCACTCTCGCTCAACGGAGAGTTTGCTACCCCGAGAGTACCCACATGCACCATGGACAGGAGATTGGAGAGAGTGTATGTTTTCGCACTCCTTCCCGTTTCGTGTCCCATGTACATCCAGTCAAACATGGCTGACCTCTGTTCTGTCCAAACCTGCATTGCGATCTGACAGCCAGTTCAGACCAGCCCCTTGTCCTCTACAAATCAGCTGGCCGCATGTTCGGCTTGAACTTGTCCCCAAAGCCGGAATTGTTCGGCTCGTACGCAGCTGCAGGTTCCGCATGTGCCCCCCCATCGGGAATATTCTCCCCTAGGGCCCACAGGATGCCGTTCAGGGCCAGCTTCCGCATGGATTCATCCTTGAAGTCATATGGATGCCCCAATGTAGTAAAGAAGACTCTGGCCGCAGTGCCGCTCTCTCCCGTATATGTTTTCGTCCATGCGACCGGATTCGTGAGCGGATACTGATCCAGGCGGCCTTCATTGGCATGGTTTGACTGCAATGCCGTACCACGCAAAAGCACCTGACTGTCTCCCTGAAGCTCCCATTCCCCGCCATCTACATGGTAGAGCCACGAAAACGCATCAAATCCCTTGACTCCGCGCAAAACAGGATGATCCTCCATCCCGCCCGCAAGCTCTACGCGAGTCATCGGAGTGTTGCCATCATCAAAATGTCCATGATGCGTAATCCACTGCTGTCCGAAGACTTTTGCAGGCCACGCATTATTCCGATACTCCCGTGCCTCATCATCCTTGTACAGAAATGCATGTGTGGAGGTACGGAAGCCCGCCATGGGCTTGCCGGATTCTGCAAACTCCAGGACATAGTTTGCCTGCGAGTCGGGAAGTGCACGAAACCGCATGAACAGAACCATCATGTCCGCATCCTCCAGCCGCTCCAGTCCCTCAATATTGTCTGTTACATTCGGATCAATAAAGCCCTCTTCGTTCAGTGCATAACTGACGCTGACCCTGAATCCGTAGTCCCGTTTCAGAATCCTCGCCAGCATCGGCATAGACTCCTCGGAACGATACTCTTCATCCCCCGTTACAAAGACAATATGTGGAGCGGAGGGAGTCTGGGACCCACCACACCCTGCGAGGAACAATCCAGTGAACACAATAAACAGAGATCGCATGGTTCGCAAAAGAATGGTTTGGTTGCTCAGGTACAACATGCGAGATACGGTTGCCGTGACGGCTCACACGGGACTTTCGTATATATCTTGAAAAGGACACATGGTTCCATTTTGGGGCAAAAAAACGGCCTCGGCACAGAAAGTTAGGCAATTTAGTATCTTTCATCACCTCACTTAGCCTGCACACTCCATCATGCACCGACTAATAATCCCCATCCTCTTCCTTATTGCAGCCTGTGACACCACTCAAGAGAATCCGGCACAAGAAAAACCGATCAATGTGCTGGTTATATATACAGATGACCAGAGGTTCAATACGATCCATGCACTGGGAAACGAAGCAGTCAAAACACCGAATTTTGATGCACTAGTGCAACGAGGGACCGCCTTTACACACGCACACACAATGGGAGGATTGCATGGAGCACTCTGCTCTCCCAGCCGGGCAATGCTGATGACCGGCCGCCCCCTCTTTCGTTTGCATGCCACAGGAGACAGTATCCCGCCAAGTCATACGATGATGCCGGAAACCTTCAAGGAAACAGGATATGTCACATTCGGGACAGGCAAGTGGCATAATGATCGCTCGTCTTTTGCCAGAGCGTTCCAGACGGCAGACAATATCTTCATGGGAGGGATGCATTTGCCGGAACGAGGAGGGCATGAAGCTCCTGAACTCTTTGAATTTGATTCCACAGGTGCCTATCCTTACAGTGCCCGTCGACAGGTGGAGGGATACTCCAGCGAACTTTTCGCAGATGCTGTCATCAGCTTTCTGGCTGAGGCAAGTACCATGGATCGCCCGTTCTTTGCATACGTATCCTTCACCTCACCGCATGATCCGAGAACCCCGCCTGCACCGTATGACAGCTGGTATCACCCGGATTCTACCGCTTTGCCACCCAATTATTTGGCTGAACATCCGTTTGATAATGGCGAAATGAAGGTTCGGGATGAGTTGCTTCGGGAGTATCCCCGCACAGAAGCAATGGTGCGGGAGGAGCTGGCCCTGTATTACGGGATGATCAGTGAACTGGATGCCCAGATTGGACGCATTATGGCTGCACTGGAAGAAAACGGACACCTGGACAATACCCTTGTCGTCGTGGCAGGAGACAATGGACTGGCAGTTGGCAGTCACGGACTGCTGGGCAAACAGAATCTGTACGAGCACAGCATGCGAGTGCCGCTTATCATGGCAGGACCCGGAATCCCCGCAAATGAACGACGCGATCAGCTGGTGTACCTGTTCGACATTTTCCCGACCATTGCGGAGTATCTGAATCTGAACTTGCCTGCAACGGTTGACGGCGGCGAGAGCCTGAAACCTATTCTTGAAGATTCACAGTTGCCTGGCAGGCAGTCTGTCTTTTATGCGTATCGCGATGTGCAGCGGGGAGTGCGCACGGCAGACGGATGGAAGCATATTCAGTATCATGTGGACGGAGTCCATACCGAACAGCTCTTTGACCTCAATACGGATCCGTACGAAACGGAGAACCTGGTATCCGACTCTTCCCATGCCACAAGACTTGCCGATCTCCGTGAACTGCTCGCGCAGGAAAGCGTGAACTGGTCCGACCCACTGGACCTGACGGCATCTGACTGGGGACGGTAAAGCTGAGAGAGTGTCTCAGGATTCAAATAATATCTTCCTCTGGACAGTGTCCGAGATTATGTGCTCATATCCATGCCACAGCGTAGCTGAAGGAGGGAATCCTTGTATTTTCTTCCGCAAAATCGCTCAGGTCGGGATGCGCGATATTCCGACAGGATCTGTCAGAACTTGATATCCAGAATATCCAGGGCGCACAGGGCGTTCACCAGGCGAATCTGCCGGACGGTCTTGCAGTTTGATGCCAGCAGCCGGGGAGAGGCAAACGCCAGACTCAATGCCTTTGCACGACTCAGGGCAACATTGATCCGCTCCCTGGACAGCAAAAAGTCCATTCCCCTCGGAGTCCCTTCCGCTGAGGTGGAGGTCATGGAGACCAGTGCGACCGCCGCCTCCTGTCCCTGAAACTTGTCCACAGTTCCTACCTTGATATCATCGGGAAGCATTTCCCGAAGCAGATTTACCTGAGCGTTAAACGGAGCCACTACAATGATATCCCTGGGAGCAAGGGGCTTCTTCTGCCTGTGACGATCTGTCCATGAGCCCCTGAGCAGATCCCTGATGACAGACCGGACTGCCTCGCCCTCTTCTTCACACTGCTGCATCCGGGGCTCCTCGTGGGATACTGGAACGAAGTAAGCTCCTGCCTCGGGGAGAGAAGGGGCATGGATGGACTGGTGAGCTGTACCGGGGTTGGAATGAACCCGCCCCTCATAAAACTGCTCGGAAATATACCCGCACACTTTGGGATGCATGCGCCATGTTTCTTCCAGAAAGATTCCCCGGCCTGGCTGCACCAGGCGATTTTCGCCAAGCATCCACTCCAGACAGGAAAGGTTTGCCGGATCTGGATGACTGGCCTGAATGACTTGCGGAAGCTGGCATGGATCGCCAATCATGACGATATTTCTTGCACACATGGACATCCCCAGCAGATTGGCCAGAGAGACCTGACCAGCCTCGTCCACAAAAAGATAATCAAATGTATCCGCCATCTCTTCTCGGCAAAAGAGCCACGCAGTCCCGCCGACAATATCGGCGGTGAACAGGTTCGGATCATCGTTCCTCGTAGTGACAGCAATCCCGGGATGTGTACGATCACCAGATCTGCCAGACTCCTTGTGTATGATGGTCGGTGACTGGAAATACTTGCCTTCTTTGGCGGCGTTCACACATCCAATCAGAACATTTCGAATTGCTTCATGACTGTTGGAGGATACAGCAACGCGGTATCCCTGCTGAACAAGTGACAGGATGGCCCGGGCCGATACATATGTTTTGCCCGTACCGGGAGGGCCCTGAACCGTCAGCACCGTAGAGCGCATTCCCTGTACCGCCTGCTGCATGCGGGGGATGGAGGGGAGGCTGTCAGTGCTCAGTACAGAAATATCTTCCAAGTTGGGCGCATTGCGCTCAAGGAGATCCCTGGCTGCCAGAGGTGCACTCCCTGTGCACAGCTTTCTGACCAGAGTGCGAATCGCATCTTCAATGACCGCTGTCGAAATCGGCATGGGCGGAAGCAGGTCCAGACTGCTACGCAAAGAACCTGCCGAAGAGCTTCCGGCCTTCAGCTTTATGCGGCGCGTTTTGGAGTTCAGCTCGGATATCCGGACCGTGACAATCTTTTCATCTTCAGACGCAATGCAGGCACTCTTGTCCGCGGCCAGCTTCGTATACTGCGGTGGATACGAGTACTCGCGTTCCATGGAGCGTTTGACGGCATATCCTCTGCCGACGGCCTCAAGCCCCGCCAGGCAGTCTGTATCTTCCAGCATCTCCTCAAACGACTTTTTGGATGCGTCAAAGACAGCCCATGCCTGGGGTTTCATTTCCCTGTAATGGAAGAGTCCAAGATCAATCAGTGCCTTTTCCAGCCCGGGAGGCAAAGCCGAATCCCTGACCGCCTGCTTGAACTCCTCATTGCCCTGCTCCCGATGAATTGACCGTTCGGTTTGTGCTGTCCCCAGTTGTGCAGGAGTGGACTCTGCCTGTCTTGGACGCAATGTGATCACCCAGTCACGGAGCTTTTCTGTGGATTCGCAATCAATTCGATTATACTCTTCCAGCTCCCTAAGCTCTTCGGCAGCGGTCGGATCTCCCGCCTCCCGTTTAAGCCGCCAGTTATTGTATGCGATAATGGAATCGGCTGCGGTCTTTACACTGCCTGTCCGGTTCTCCATATAGAAGGCTTCCAGACTCTTGAGGGAATAATCCTCCTCCGATGCAAAGATCCCCCCGCGCACGACGGCATAGAGATCAACAAACCTCTTCTCCCGCTGCCAGCCGTCCAGTTTATCCTCTCCGAAACTGTACTTGGTAGTCAGGCGGCGCAGAGCCGTCATTTCGTACGGAGCATAGTGGTAGATGTGTGCCTCCGGGAATTGCACAATTTGCTGTTCAAAGAACTCGAACAGCTCAATGAGTGCCTGCTCTTCTTCGGAATGATTGTGGGCCCAGAGAGCCTTGAATCGGTCACGATACCAGATCCCGTGCAGATACTCCAGACGCTCTTCGCCATTTTCACGATAGTGTGGATTGCCTTCTATGTCATAGAACAGATCACCGGGATCAGGTTCGGGCAACAAGTCAAATCCCTTTCCTTTCACATGCGGACGGAGAATCGCAGCGGGATCACTGCCGTTTCGTCTTGCAACCTGAAGTTGCGCCTGGGTGCGCAGAGTCTGGAGTGTCTTGGGGGGCATTTTGGGCACATTGTCCTTCTCCCTGAGGTCCGCCAGCCCTGCCATGGTTGTGATTCCGGCAGCTTCCAGTCGCATAACCTGTTGCCCGCGGATGCCGGCAACCATATACAAACTGTCCTCTTTGCTCCACTGATCATTGCATCTCGTGCGCCATTTGCATAGCTCGCATTCCGGGCACCGTCTCGGGATCGTATCTTCGGGATTTTGCACAAACTCTGTCAAACGCTCGCGAAGCTGACGAACATAGTCTGCACACTCCGCGAGTCTGTGCGTGGAGCGATCCCCTCGTCCAAGCTGGAGATGCCCGTATTCTGGCTGCAGTCCCTGAACTTCGGCCAGGAGGTCCGAATAGATGACCAGCTGGAGAATATGTTTGGGATCGGGAACGCGTTTCAGTTTTGTATCAACGACCTCATAGGAAAAGTCTCCCAGATCTGAAGGAGTTTCCATACGCTCAAGAAAATCCACATATCCTCGCCAGTTGTGGCCCGCAAGTGCTCCCTGATACACGACATCAACTCCGCTTTTAAGGGCAGTGACCGTTTGCTTAACCGCCTCAGGACCCCGCTCAATGGAAATAACCGTCTTGCCAGCTTCCCGGAGAGATTGCAGATATGCCCGCTCATGTTGATCCCCCAGTTCGCCCAGCAGCTTCATGTCTTCCGATTCTGGTGCAGCTTCCAGTTTTTCCCCTCGTGCTCTCCGCAAATCCAGATGTGTTGCGTGCTTGCATGCGGAAAACCTCTGCAAATCCGTAGCGTACAGCTGAATGGTACCGTCTGAGCCAAGATTCATGAGTGGGTCGTGATTTCCAGTGATAAAGTTAACTCTTCATCCTTACATCGCCCCTCCTCGTTAGTACAGGAGGTCCCATCGCCACATTCTTCAAGGCAGAGATCAAGCCCTCTGGAATAAATGTACACAACACTGCCGAACATCGTCTAAGCCTCTTGCAAAAAGATTTTGGGGACCGTCGAATCCTGACCAGGTCCGGGATGGAATCTTGATTTTTCCTGAATGATCTCCTCTTGACAGGTCAGGACAAGCTGTTTGATTCAATCCAAAAGAAGCATACACACCTCCACAGGTTTGTTTTCCCGTTTATCTGGACCCTCAGAGAGGAAACTCCCAGGTCCAACAAGAAAAAATCTGGTATCATCTTGCCCGTTGGAAACAGGCGCCGCCTTCTCTCAATCCATCCTTGGGACGAGTTGTGGGAACCTGAGCCTGAGAAGTGGTGAAATACCCGCATTGATGTTTTTCAGGAGGCTCGCATGTTTATGGATCTCGTTCGGGGATTTGCCGCCCAAATCTGCCAGGAAGCCTTCATCTTCGTCAGGAAAAATATCCCCTGTATCCTTTACAAGGTAATCAACAGGGTTGATTGCCTGTGTGTATGGATGAAGCACGAGCGCAGTCAGGCGTGCCCCCTATATCTTTTATGAACTACTAAATGGGGTAGTTTCCAGGTGTGGATGCAGGGGGCAGGAGAGTCCGGCGAATGCTGCTGTTTTGTTGGCGTTGGAAGGGACGGTTGGATCGGTATCCAGAACTTCCGTACGTTTCACGTTCTCACAGCGGATGAACTCCCCGGGAGTACCTAGTAGCCCCCAGCATCTTGAATGCCCGGGGGGGAGATGTACCCCGGGGAGTTGCTGTGACCGACATCCTGTGAAGAGTATGTGCCACTTGAGCACCCATATAGGGGCAGATGACGGTCACCGCTGATCCGCATTCTTACTCACCTTCAGAACAAATATACGATGAATCCTGAAGGAAACCGCACTGCCTTTGCAGGCATTGACTGGGGGGATTCCTCCCATCAGGTCTGCGTTCTTGACTCCGAGGGCACCATCCTTGGAGAGAAAGCCTTTGCCCACTCCGGGGAAGGGTTGCGTGATATGATCACTTGGCTTCTTGCTTGCGTCAACTGTATCTCGGCCCAGATTGCTGTTGCCATTGAGCGTCCGCACGGTGCCGTGGTGGACACGCTGCTGCATCGGGGCTTCCAGGTCGGCGCCATCAATCCCAAGCAGTCGGATCGCTTTCGGGACCGGTTCTCCCCCGCAGGAGCCAAGGATGACCGCCGGGACGCACGCGTCCTCGCCAGTGCCATCCGAACCGACCCGCACTGCTTCCGAATGCTCTCCCCTCTGCCTGCCAAGCAGATTGCTCTGCGCGAATGCTCCCGCATGACAGAGGATCTGACCGAGCAGAGAACCAAACTCGCCAATCAGATCCGACAGCGACTCCATGCGTACTTCCCCCAATTCCTGGAACTGGGCGGAATGCTCTACACCCTGTGGCTGCTGGAACTCTGGAAACTCATCCCCACCCCAGAGCGGGCGAAGCGGGTACGGCTCAAAACAGTCGCCACATTGATGAAAAAGCACCGCATCCGTCGACTGACCCCGGAGCAGGTCCTGCAGATTTTACGAAGCCCGTCCGTCTATGTCGCTCCCGGTGTTCTGGATGCGTCTGTCCGGAATATCCAGCGCCTGTGTGCGCTGCTGCATGTGGTGAACGAACAGCTTCGCGAGGCAAAGCGCGAAACAGAAACTCTCCTGAATGAGATGGATGCCGCCACACAGCCCGCCCCGGAAGAGGAATGCCCCGTGGCAGGGGAGAGGGGCACAGATGAATCCAGAAGAGAAGAAACAGCCACAGAGTCCGAATACCGACACAGCATCATTGCGATTCTCCGATCCATGCCCGGGATTGGAAATACGGTCCTGGCAACCCTGCTCTCGGAAGCCGGCGAACTGATCAGCAAACAGGACTATAGGGCCTTGCGATGTCTGTGCGGGGTGGCTCCCGTTACCAGACGATCTGGAAAAGCCCGGACCGTCGTCCGACGACTGGCAATGCACAAACGCCTCAATAATGCAATCTACCACTGGGCCATGGTGGCCATGCAGCATGACCCCATCTCCAAAGCCAAGTACAGGGCCCTGCGGGCACGAGGACACTCCCATGGACGCGCGCTGCGAACCGTGGGAGATCGCCTCCTCGGAGTCGCATGTGCCATGCTCCGAAATGGAACCCTGTTTGATCCAGAAAGAATAAGCAGAGGGGCGCAGGCATAGCCAGAAATCTTCCCCAAAACACACACAGAACCACACGCCGAAAGATCAAAACCTATGACTGCCAACCTCTCCTGTATTGTCCGATTTTTGCCCCCCCCCCCATACGTTCTCTAAACCTCATAGAGACTGGCAGCATTATGGATTTTCGGACGGGCCGCTACGTAACGACATGCCGACTTGTCTTTATGTTACCTGCGATAATCCTGGTAAATCACAGTTTCGGACAGGGGACAGATTCTAATGACTCGAAACGTTTGAATGTGAGTGTTGAACTCGCCCGTGCAGATCCCGTTTGTGGTCTGGGCGAAACACAAGATTTGAATTACGGCAATCTGGAAATCCCGGTCTCCGGGACAGGAACGGCATCATTTTCCATTGATGACGGGAGCTTCTCCTACCAGGATGGTTCTGGAAACGCTCTTGTATACAGCGGTGTTCAGACCATTGGCAAAATGAGGTTAACCGGATCCAATGTGTCGTCAATCACCCCTGACGTTACAAAACCCAGCTATCTCCAGCGTACAGGATGCACGGGCTATACAGATGCAGCTGGCAGTTGCCGAATCCCTTACTTGCATAAGCGAGCATGGTCAACTTCTGAGTCGGGAGGCATATGGTCTCAAAATGAGGATTATCAATTCCTGAGAGGATCCGTCACCGTATACTTTCGATTTGGAGGCGAAATCTCCATTCCTGCGGGGATGCCTAGCGGAGACTATAATGGTATAACCAAAATAATTGTCAGGGTAATTTGCGGATGAGTAAACTGTCATAATGTGGGGTCGCCGTTTTGCGGTGATAAAAGCGGCTGGCACCCATTTCCATTTTAGAATGCCTTTCAGGAATCGTAAATTTCAACGATGGTGAGCTTGTGCCAGTGTGATAACCCTTCTCTGAAACCTCTTCATACCTGATCCGATGTGCCAGTAAGCATTCCCGGAGTGATATTTTTCTGTCGTCCGCAATTTTCTGCAAGAGGTTCACCCGTCACAATATCTCTCGTCTGAGCTTGGGAACGGCATGAGTTTCTATACCGCTCTGTGTGTTGCACATTTGGCCCGTACTGCCTCCTCACAGTATCCGGCAGAGCCATGCACAGGAACCTGGTAATGTTCATACTCGTAAAGGCAACGGATTGGGCTTGGTAATCCTGCCCGAAAAAACCAGAAACACTGGACTACTGGATTCACAATCCATATCTGTGATCTGACATAAACCCTCACAGCCATGCATGCTGTTGTCTCTGAAAAGAAAGAAGAACTGGCCGAGGTCTGCCGACGGTATGATGTGGAGTGCCTCGAAGTTTTCGGATCAGCAGCAAAAGAAGGTACAGATTTTGATCCAGAAACGAGTGATGTTGATTTTCTGGTCAAGTTTAAACCCTCAGATGGCCGGGCAACTCTAAAACAGTACTTCGATTTTTCCCGGGCATTACGCCAGATTCTCGGATACCCCGTTGACCTGATTGAGCTAGGAGTCATTAGGAATCCCTATTTGCGCATGCACATTGATAAATCGCGTGAAATTGTCTATGCCCCGTCACGCTGATCCCCGTGTTCTTCTGGCAGATGTGAGGTATGCAGCCGAGGAGATTATGGGTTATACTGAAGGCATGGACTACAGTGTCTATGCTAATGATTGTCAGATCCAAGCCGTAGCTGAGCGCAAGTTTGTAATCATTGGCGAGGCACCGAACAACTTGCGAAAAACCTGCCCGGAGATTGCCGAACGAATCCCTGAACTGCGAGACATCACTGGCTTCCGAAACCTGCTGGTCCACGCCTATGACTCCGTGGATCCCAAACACATCTGGGATTATGCTGCATATGATCTTCCGAAACTCTATCAGGTGGTGCGAATGCTGCTTGCCGAACTGGGGGAATCCAAAGCATGAATACCGGCCATCTGCCCGTGATCATTGTTTTGACCGTTTGCCTTGCATCTCAGAATCTCTCACTGTGGATGAAATTCTGTGCGCTGATTTTCGGTAAAAATGATCCTAGCAAGAACCCCGAACAGAATGTGCGGGCTTCTCTGGACAAGGCCCGCTTTCCTGAGGTTAGCGACCAATCTTGTCTTGACTGGAAAAACTTGCCGAACCCATTAGCCTCTTTCCACCCTGCCTATTCACAACTGTCCCTACTTGTCTAATGCGAAAGATCTCACTGCTGGTGGTTGCTGTTTTGCTGCTCACGGCTACCCATATTTACTGGTCAGATGACCACCTCCCCCTGGAAAAGATCAGCCTTCCCGAAGGGTTTACGATTGAGGTATACGCTGACAGTGTACCGAATGCACGACAGATGGCATTGTCACCAAATGGGATCCTGTATGTCGGCTCGCGCCGGGAAGGCACAGTGCATGCAGTCACTGACTCGGATGGCGACATGAAAGCCGACGGACTGTATCTGGTTGCCGAAGATCTGGAGATGCCAACCGGGCTGGCGTATCACGAAGGCTCGCTTTATGTGGCTGCAGTCAGTCAGATTCTGCGGTATGATGATATTGACTCACAACTTCAGACACCCCCTGAGCCTGTCATTGTTGTAGATGACTTGCCAACAGAGCGTCACCATGGATGGAAATTCATTGCTTTTGGGCCGGACGGAAAGTTATATGTACCCGTAGGTGCACCTTGCAATGTGTGTGAACGACCGGATCCCTTTGCCACAGTTCTGCGCATGAATGCGGATGGATCAGACCGGGAAGTGTATGCCCGCGGCATACGAAATTCTGTTGGCTTTGACTGGCATCCCGTAACCGGTGAACTTTGGATCACCGACAATGGAAGTGACAATATCAGTCCTGATCCAGCGATCACGGATAACCTGCCTTCCTGCGAACTAAACCATGCGCCCAAGCCTGGACTGCATTTTGGCTATCCGTATTATCATCAGGGAGACACCCCCGATCCCGAGTTTGGAGAGGGACGCACAGCAGATGAATTCACTCCGCCTGCCATTTTACTGGGCCCTCATGTAGCCCCTCTGGGAATTGATTTCTACACGGGCAGCATGTTTCCAGAGGAGTATCAAAATCAGGCGTTCATTGCAGAGCATGGATCGTGGAATCGCCGGGAAAAGATCGGGTACCGGATCAAGCTGGTCTATTTTGATGAAGCAGGAATGGCGGCTGGACAGGAGGTCTTTGCGGAAGGATGGCTGGATGGCGAGTCAGAGTGGGGGCGGCCAGTAGACATTGAAACACTCCCTGATGGCTCTATCCTCATCAGTGATGATTATGCAAACGTCATCTACCGTGTCACATATTCTGACTAGGGACAGGACGGGACACAGAGGTGGACATGCCTTCTTTGCCTGATGCCCCAGTCAGAGAAGAAAGCCGTCCATCCTGCGGCGCAGGGTTTGGTTGTGCTTATTTGACCAAAAATTGTGGGTGATTCATTGTAGCGGAGAATTAAGAAAATCTACCCCCAAAAGCGCGGACGAATTATTGGAAGGAGAACACTGGAATCAGGACAGGAAGGTATTGATCGGGGGCAGGCTCAACGAGAACCATACCGCCATTGCCAAGTGGCGTGTCCCGAGTGATGTTTTTGATGGGTGGAAACTTATTACGAAGTACTGTATCCCACATGCACTCCTGGAATAACCCTATCTTTCATTTAGCGGATCATTGGGGCACCCCGATGACCTTGCCTGCGTTCGGTGTGGGGTGCATATCCTCTTTCCTTGATGTTCCGAACAAAGGAAAAAATCAGCTATCCCATACTGCCCCCTGATGACCGAGGGAGGGCAAGGTATTTCCATGGACGAGAAGAAATACTCTACAATTTCGCGGCCACGCTGGGACGAGTGGACAATACAAATGGAGGCACGATTTTTCTAGTCCAAGGTTCTCCGGGTGCAGGGAAGACCGCCCTGCTCTACCAGTGCCGCAAACAGGCCGAAGCCTACGGGTGGGAGACCGCAGAGATTGAACCCGAGCATCCTTGGAGTCCAGACAAACTCCAGAAAAAATCTTGGATTGCCTCCGTCGGAACGGATTACGGGAAAGAAGCAATAAGCGGGCGCGACCTCCCATGTCACAGCCACCATGAAACGCGAGATTACGGTGGACCACTCCTCCCTTACCCCCTCGGGATATTCTGGAGGACGGGGAGGAGCCGCTCCTGCTAATATTGGACGAAGCCCAAAGGTTGGGAAGTTCTCACCCGCCTCCTGCTAGTCTGAGAGTCCCCATGGCCAGCCTGTTGCATGGCATCCATAACGGAAAACTCGGCGACCCGTAGTACTCCTGACCGCTGGCCTCGGGAGGACCGCACAGGTACTGGAGTCCCTGGATATATCCAGGATCACGGGGAGGGGGGCTGGTTGAGCTGAAACCCCTGAGCAAAGAGTCAGAGCGGAAAATACTGCAGGACTGGCTGGTGAAGGACAGGGGTGCCGACAAGGAGGATGTCTCTCCGTGGCTAGAAGCTATCACCGCGGAGACGCACTGCTGGCCCCACCATACCATGTCATACACGGATCCCGCGGTGAGCTACCTGACCGCCAACGAGGGCAATCTGACCGCAGAAGGACTCCGAATCGTTCTCAGGGAAGGCAGAAAACTCCGCACCGCGTACTACGAGTAAAGAGCAAACGGAATAAAACGCAAGGAGAGTCACAGTTTTGCCAGAATCCTGGCGAACAATCCCTCTGACAAGGTACTGGAAGAGGATCACATTCCCAGTCCGCTCTCCCGAGAGTATGGAGACAAGAAGGCACGGGACCTGTTTCACATGATGTTGCGCAAAGGAATACTGCATCACGATGACGGCGCATATGCCGTTCCGATCCCGTCCTTTCATGACTGGTTCCTTGCCAATTACTTGGAGTGACATGAAGACCTCGGAAAGGAACACTGAGCGAAGTCAGCAGGATTACTAAAAGTTGTCTTCTGGAAAAGACACCTTTGCATTCAGCCCTATACGGTACTTCAATTATCGCTTATTGGCGGCTACGGCGAGCCTTCAGAACTTCGTTGACAACCATGTCAACTGCATCATCCGCCAACTTGCGAACTTCTTGTGTACTTTGTGTTGCCGTGTATCCGCTAAATATCCCACCGTTTTCAAGAGCCAATCCAGGCATAGGAAACCCGGAAATCCAGACTAGTATCTGGGTGCTATGACTCACTGCGCATGCACCCGAGTAGGTTGCAATAGCACTAAAAAACAGGACTTCAGCTGCCCTTTCTTTTTCTACCACACCAATCCCTGCCCGTTGCAATGCTAGTTCAATTCTTGTCTTGATTGTACTCTCAAAAGGGAGGCAACGACTGGCTTCAGGGGTTGGATTCATTGAAACATTTACGGCAATTTCATCTATCATAGCAAGTCCATCCTGATCCACAAATTGCCCGCTCGCCTGCTTCCCCAAAACGAAAGCCATCCCAGGAATCAAGAAACAGATTGATGCCCTCATCTTTGTGTTGGTACCCAAATCAAAGCATAGAACCCACGCGAAGACTGCTTTGTTCGCTGTCTGGTTCCAAGCTATATGAAACAGAATTGGCTTCAACTATGCCGAATCAGCCTTACACTAGTGCGCCTTCCACAAACGAACTCACCCCTCCAACAGCCACATGCGCCAAGAAGAAATACAAGCCCTCAATTACACACATCAGGGTGCAACAACAATACCCCGAACGGAGATAAAGTTCAAATGGCACACAGCCTTGGGAATCACCCGCGGAGATGGACCAGTGTTGGGGTTTCCAGCCGATCTGGGCAGGTTCTCACATGGAGTTCGCAAGGACAACAGGGTTGCTATCAGCAATATGACAGGATATTCCGCGCCGACTATGGTTCGCTAGCCGCAATGGTTTCCAGGTCCTCAACCCTGCGACGAAGATCCATTACTTCATTTTCTGCTGCTTCAAGGCGAGTTCGCAGTTCTTCAATCACGGGCTGCCCTCTATGCGTAACCTTCCGATCCAGAAAGATCCACAGCAACACCAGCCCTGCAATCGCAATTACCGCAAATGCCCCCCAAATCAAGGGAATGATCATGAGTTCACTTCAAAGTATTCCGTGCAATCACTTCGGATGCCTCAATCTCTATCTTCTCTTTCCCGGAAGGATCATCCAGTAAACGATTGACTACAATTGATTCTAGGTTCTTAATGCGCCGCCGGGCAGCCGCCAGCTCATCTTCAGCTTCGGATAATCTGGCAACATACTCGTCCGTGAGTGGTGCATTCATTTTCATTTTCTGGAACTTTAGCCACTTTGTGTAGGCAGCATAGCAGAAAGGAGCCGCAATGGCAATGATCGGAATAATGGCCCAAGTCATGACTTCGGTGAGAGTTTTCTGGAAACAGATATTAGCATGGATACTATGTTTTCATCCTCTGGTTGCATGATTCGA
The DNA here is from genome assembly GCA_965203305.1 of Rhodothermales bacterium. Taxonomy (GTDB): domain Bacteria; phylum Bacteroidota; class Rhodothermia; order Rhodothermales; family Bin80; genus Bin80. Next base: position 3,185,099 of record OZ241874.1, read on the forward strand.
AACCTTGTTCGAACACTCCAGCGATTTTTTCGCCGCAGAAATCATCCCGGCTGGGCGGAACTGGAAGATGTTCTCGGTCTGCGGATCTACAATTTCCCCTTGTTCAAAAAAGCCCTCAGACACCCCTCCTCAGAGCAGAGTCGGCAACAAGGACCGCTGGAATCCTATGAACGTCTCGAGTTTCTGGGAGATGCAATCCTGGGGGCAGTCATCGCAGAGTATCTGTATCGTGAATTCCCCGAGGAACTGGAAGGGTTTCTGTCCGCTACGCGATCCAAACTCGTAAGCGGGGAAGCCTGCGCACAGGTAGCCCGCGAGATTGGACTGTGGAAATTTGTTGAACTGGATGCAAACATGCAATCACGGGGAGTGCGCAAAAACAGCTCGGTTCTCGCTGACTGTCTGGAATCTGTTATCGGTGCAATTTACTTGGATAGTGGTATAACAAGCTCACGCAATTTCATTCACCAGAAGGTACTGGAGCGAGTGGATTTGCCAGAACTGGTAGCCAGTGATCACAACTATAAAAGCCGGTTGCAGGAACTTGTGCAGTCCAGAAAATGGGATCAGCCAGAATATTGCGTAGCAGATGTGGATGGACCTCCCCATCACTCCATGTTCACCATTGATGTATATGTCAATGGCAAGCGCAAGGGGAGAGGGAAAGCACCCAGTAAAAAGAAGGCGGAACAGCACGCTGCCCGGCAGGCACTGAGCTCCCTTGCCGCCAGCGGATCCTCCGCTCAAAATCAATAGAATCTCACTCTTTAATCTCCTCAAATATATATCAGAATACTTATGAGCCTCCATGTACCACACGCAGATCGCTTTGCCGCCCGTCATATTGGCCCGTCAAAGATGGATGTTCAGGATATGGTAGAAACACTTGGACTGCGCTCTCTGAACGAGCTGATTGAAAAGACGATTCCTGCCTCCATCCTGGATGATCAGCCCCTGGATGTGCCAGAGGCTCGCCCCGAGCATGTCGTGATCTCTGATTTGCGGACGATTGGGCGGCGGAACAAGCTCTTTCGGTCCTACATCGGGATGGGGTATCATGACACAATCACTCCCCGGGCGATCTTGCGGGCAGTACTGGAAAATCCTTCCTGGTACACGCAATATACCCCGTACCAAGCCGAGATATCCCAGGGGCGCCTGGAAGCACTTCTGAACTTCCAGACTGCTGTGATTGACCTGACAGGCATGGAGATCGCCAACGCATCCCTGTTGGACGAGGGAACGGCTGCTGCCGAGGCGATGATGATGTTTTTTCGGCTTGCGCGGGGACGCAAAAAATTTCTGGTCTCCAGCAACTGCCATCCCCAAACAATCAGCGTGGTAAAAGCCAGGTCTCTTCCTCTGGAGATTGAACTGGTGGTCGCTGACCATACATCATTCGAATTTACACCCGATGTATTTGGTGCTCTGGTGCAGTACCCGGGATCTGATGGAGTAGTTGAAGATTATGCGCATCTCTGTGAAGAAGCTCATCAGTCCGAAGCCTGTGTGGCGGTCGCTGCTGATCTGCTCAGTCTGGCATTGCTCCATGCACCCGGAAATTTTGGCGCGGATGCAGTAATCGGAAACTCGCAGCGATTTGGAGTACCACTTGGATATGGAGGCCCTCACGCTGCATTTTTTGCCACAAGGAGTACATTCCGCCGCCAGATCCCTGGACGAATGATCGGAGTTACCGTAGATATGGAGGGCAAACCTGCGTTGCGCATGGCCCTGCAAATGCGTGAGCAACATATCAAGCGGGCACGCGCAACCAGCAATATTTGTACAGCACAGGTTTTGCTTGCGGTCATGGCAGGGGCGTATGCTGTATATCATGGCCCGGAGGGAATCCGAAACATTGCGCTATGTGTCCATATGTGGGCCCTTGCACTCGCGAAGGGATTGAAAAAGTATGGGTATCACCTGCGTCATGAGAATTTCTTTGACACCCTTTGCATTGAGAATCCGCCAGATGATCTTCAAGAAAGATCTGAATTGCACGGGATCAACCTCCGGTATCTGCCCGATGGAGCTGTCTGCATCTCGCTGAATGAAACGACCACGGAAGCCGAAGTAAACAGCCTGCTTTCTCTCTTCATTCCAGACAAGGCCAGTGCCGGAGACCTGATTGCCTCTGTGCCAGCATCCTATGAAGGCATCCTGCCACGTGACACCCCTTATTTGACACATCCGATCTTCAACCGGTATCGCTCGGAAACTGAATTAATGCGATACCTGCACCGCCTTGCGTCCCGTGACCTTTCCCTTACGACAAGCATGATCCCGCTCGGATCCTGTACGATGAAGCTGAATGCAGCAGTCCAGCTGGCTGCGATCAGTTGGGCCGATTATAACGGGCTGCATCCGTTCGTGCCTCTGGATCAGGCAGTTGGCTACCAGGAAATCTTTCGGAATCTGGCAAAGTGGCTGGGAGAGCTGACAGGATTCCCTGCTGTATCACTGCAACCGAATTCTGGGGCCAGTGGTGAATATGCCGGACTTCTGGTTATTCGTGCCTATCTCGCCAGTAAAGGCGAGTCCCGCCGGAATGTCTGTCTCGTACCCGATTCTGCACATGGCACCAATCCTGCCAGTGCGGTTATGGCAGGGATGAAAGTTGTTGTCATTAAAACACTGGACAACGGGGATATTGACTCCATAGACCTGGAGAAGAGACTGGCACAGCACAGCGAGAATCTGGCAGCACTCATGATCACATACCCGACAACCTATGGGGTATTTGAGGATCAGATTCGTGATATCTGTGCCTCTGTTCATGCACACGGTGGACAGGTGTACATGGATGGAGCCAACATGAATGCGCAAGTTGGACTGTGCAAGCCCGGAAAGTTCGGGATTGATGTCTGTCATCTGAACCTGCACAAGACCTTTGCCATCCCCCATGGCGGCGGCGGCCCGGGCGTGGGGCCGATCTGTGTCGCAGACCATCTTGCCCCGTTTCTGCCGGGACACCCAGTCATTCCAACCGGTGGGGAGCAGGGAATTGGACCTGTATCCGCCGCGCCGTACGGGAGCGCAAGCATATTGCTGATTAGCTGGGCCTATATTGCCCTCCTCGGCCCCAATGGATTGCGACGATCCTCGGAAATCGCAATTCTGAATGCCAATTATCTGGCCCACCGCCTGTCCGAATATTATAATATCCTGTTTCGAGGGAGCGGCGGCCATGTAGCACATGAATTTATCCTTGATGTGCGTCCGCTGAAACGTACCGCAGGCATTGATGCCGTAGATATCGCAAAACGCCTGATGGATTATGGGTATCATGCTCCAACCATGTCCTGGCCCGTTGCCGGAACCATGATGATTGAGCCCACCGAAAGTGAATCCAAAGCAGAGCTTGACCGGTTTTGTGAAGCCATGATTGCGATTCGGGGAGAAATCAAAGAAATTGAGGACGGAAAACAGGACCGGGAATGCAACCTTTTGAAGCAGGCCCCGCATACTGCAGCATTGGTATGTGCAGACGAGTATAATCTTCCCTATACTAGAGCACAGGCCGCATTTCCAGCACCCTGGACCCGTGATCACAAGTTCTGGCCCACGGTTCGCCGGATTGATGAAGCCTACGGGGATCGCAATCTGGTCTGCTCATGCCCTCCAATAGAAGAGTACCCGTCCTGAAACCATGGCAAATGAATTCATTGAACGCGCAGGAAAATCCGTCGGGCTGCGGCTGATTGCGGCTGTGCTCATTACGCTGGTTCTGATGATTCCCCTCGCAATCATTGGAGAGTTGGTCAATGACCGAAGTGTAACGCGGGACGAAACTGTATCCAATATCGGGAACGAATGGAGCGGACCACAAACCTTGCTGGGACCCGTGATTGTCGTCCCCTATTCGAGTTCGGAGTACGTAAGCGGCACAACAGGAGAGCCTCTTGCTACGGTCAGACACGCTTTCTTTTTGCCCGATACGCTGACGATAACCGGAACCGTTGAACCGGAAATCCGCTACCGAGGCATCTATCAGACGATCCTGTACACGGCCGATTTGACCATCAGCGGCGTTTTTCCCGAGGCGGATTTCAGTGGATGGTCTGTGAGTGAGGAAGATATTCGGTGGCAGGAAGCATTCATGGCATATGGAATCACGGATATGCGAGGGATCAAGGAGGAAGTCCTGCTCACCTGGTCCGACTCCACGCTGGCCTTTGAATCAGGAATGCAGGGAGCAAATGTACTGGCACCTGCGGGAGTTAGCACCCAAATTGTGGCCAATGAGCCGAATGAGTTCAGCTTTAGCCTGAAACTGGACGGGAATGACAGGCTCATGTTCATCCCTGCCGGCAAAACGACTCGAGTCAACCTCTCCTCATCATGGCCTTCCCCCAGCTTTCTTGGTGCCTTTCTTCCAGATGACCGAAGCATCTCGGAAGATGGCTTTTCTGCGAGTTGGCAGGTTCTGGACCTGAATCGTCCCTTCGGCCAATCCTGGCGCGGAGAGAATGATGGTTTCCTCCTTACGGAGTCTGCGTTTGGACTCTCACTATATCCGCCCGTAGATCAGTACCGAAAAACACAACGATCTACCCGATACGGGTTTCTGCTGGTCGGATTGACCCTGCTTGCCTTTTTCCTGATTGAGTTGAGAATTGGATTGAGAGCTCATCCATTCCAGTACATCCTGGTGGGGCTGGATCTTTGCCTGTTCTTTCTCATGCTTCTCTCACTGGGGGAGCACATGGCTTTTAATTATGCGTACCTGATTTCTGGAATTGCGACCATTGGACTAGCGGCGTTGTATGCCGGTTCTATTTACAGATCCCGCAGGATAGGACTTTTGACGGGGGGAATTCTTGTACTCCTGTACACATTCATATTCATGCTCTTGCAATTACAGGATTATGCACTTCTGGCGGGCAGTATTGGTCTGTTCCTGCTTTTGGCCCTAACCATGTATCTGACCCGCAATTTCGCGAACCTGTCCCGTGTGTCACGGTCTGCCGACGAGGTGGATCCACCCGTGTAGAGAGCAGGTGAACTTCGGATTTGATTACCTAGTGTCTGTCCGAAAATTCACAGCAATCCCAGATACGGGGAATTTCGGAAGCATTTTGCCTCATAGCATCTATGTATGGGGCGATTCTGGTGTTGTTTAGATATGGGAGATTGGGGGAAATTTTGCACGAGGATTTCGTAGTTAGTGTCTGTCCGAAAATTCACAGCAACCCCCAATACGGGGGATTCCAGAGGCATTTTGCCCCACAGTGTCATGTATGGAGCGATTCAGATGCTCGTTCGCTATGAGAGATTCGGGGAAATCTTGCACGAAGATTGCGTGTTTATGGACGCTGTTCGGGGATTTCATGCTCTAATCCGCCAAAGAGCTTCCATCTTCGTCAGAAAAAATACCCAGAAATATCTCCAAAAACCCCTCATACGCTCTCTAAATGGCATATATTGGCGATATTCTGAATTTTCGGACAGACACTAGTTATGGACCCTATTCGGGGTTTTAACACCCAAATCCGCCAGGAATCCTTCATCTTCGTCAGGGAAAATATTTTCAGAACTCCCGTATACGCTCTCTAAACCCCATATACTGGCGATATTATGAATTTCCGGACGGACACTACCTACAGAAATGAATCGTTAGTGTCTGTTCGAAAATTCGGTACTGCCACGAACATTATCTCTGAAGTTACCCCATGATATAGTAGGAAGGCTCCACAGGCAGAGCTTCGCAGGGCGATATTTCTCCGTCATCCGGGATTTTGCAGGAGTCTCTAGAGGTCTAAGTCTGGACTTCACAGAGAGAGGGTGCATCAAGGCACTATTCAGCATACTTCGGTGGATTGATCTTGGCACGGAAGGGCTGGGCAACACACCCACATATCCGCTTGCCATGCCCCTGTGAACTCTCAGAGCAATCACTGCCCCGATTGGAGGATGTCTGCGAAAAACTCTGCAGAGCATGCTGATCAGCTATATGAGGCATCTGGACACGCAGGGGTGCAAACCATGGAATGGAACAATCTTGATTCAATTAGTATTACGGGGTAACCAATTGTCCAGTCGTCCCCCGAGAATTTGCATTGAGAGATGCGAAGAAAGGCCTAGTCGTCCAGAATAAAAGATGAAAAGATTTGCATTAAGGTGTGGATTAGCCGTTGCATATCCGACAGTAATTGTATGGGGATATTACGATAGCCTCAATGGGGTAGCCACTGCTGAAGACTGGATCATGATTCCGGCAGTTGGAATCGTTCTCGCTGTATCCATCTTCTTGTATGCCCCAAGGGCAAAATACATTGAAGTCCTCAGTCTGGCATGGTGGCTGGGTCTGGTGCTTATCTCCTTTCTTGCAATGCTTGGACACATTTTAGATTCCGGGATTTCCCCTGAACCCTGGGCGCGAGAATTGAGAAATTTTGCTCTTCTGATCCCTGTAATTCATATCCTGTCCAAAGCCATTTACCGGAAACCTCGAAAAATTAAATGGTTTGAGGGGCCCAAAAGCATAACGCTCACATTCAAGTCCTAGCCAATCGGGCTGTTATGCAACTCTCTCCATGGGACAATGTGGTCATCTCCTCTAGTTTGTAGTTGATTTCCTCCATAAACTGCCACGGCAGAGCATTCATAGGCTGATCCATCAAAATGCTTGCGAACCCGGTGGATGCCATTCAGGAGGCTGGAGTAGGGGGTTGCGGTTGATTTGGCTTCAATGAGCGTGAGATGCATTGAATCCTGAATCACGAGATCTACTTCAGCACCATTCTGGTCCCGGTAAAAAGACAATGCCCTCATGGGTTTCCCCTGATTGGCATACCGCTTGACATACTCGGATACAACCCAAGTCTCAAAGATCGCACCACGAAGTGGATGAGTGCGCAACTGTTCAGGAGACCGAATGCCGAGTAACCAGCAAACCAGACCTGTGTCGTAAAAATGGAGTTTGGGCATCCTTGTCAGCCTTTTTCGCAAGTTCCCTCCAAACCCCTTCAATCGAAAAATAATGAATGTAGCTTCTAGAATACTGATCCATGCCTCCACAGTCGGTTGTGATATGCCACAGTCCCCTGCCAACGAAGAGAGGTTGAGCAGCTGAGAGGTTCTCCCGGCACATAGCTCAACGAAACGCTGGAATTTCACAAGATTTCCCACATTGGTGATCGTCCGTACATCTCGTTCAATGTATGTGTGAACATAGGCACTGAACCAGTCCTCAAGATGTAATTCTGAGTCAAATACTCCTGGATATGATCCTGCAAACAATGCCTCTTCCAGTGTCTGGGGATGCTGTGAAAATCTTTCAATCTCGGGCCATGCCAGAGGAAGCAAATTCAGTATTGCGGTTCGACCTGCAAGTGACTGACTGACTGACTTAGACAGGAGAAGATTCTGGGAGCCTGTAAGAATCCACTTCCCCGCATCTGGCACATCATCCACGATACCCTGCAAATACGAAAGCAGGTCTGGTGCCCACTGTACCTCGTCTATAACCGCTCCTTGCGGAAACTCTGACAGGAAGGCTATGGGATCTTCCAGAGCAAAGATTCGCTGCTCTGGATTTTCCAGATTGGCGTACGGGTGCTTTTCAAAGACGGTCTTGCACAGCGTTGTTTTGCCGCTTTGTCGAGGACCTGTAATCGTAATAACAGGGAAGCCTCTGGCCACTCTTTGCAGACTTTCAATAATATCACGCCGAATCATATCCCTAAAAATTAGGATAACTCAAGATTGAATCTTCAGATATCTTAGTTTTTGAATCCAAAAATAAAGCTTTTGTTCCCAGCAAGAACGATTCATTTTCCGCATTAAATTCTTGCAGCAGATACTGTGTCAGAGATTCCTGACTGCTCTTCGGTCCAGTGAATCCACAGATGCAAACTGCCCTGTTCAATGGCTCATAAAAGATGCAGGGGTCCCGGTCTGAGTGCCTCCTCCATCAGCCGGATCGCACGGGAGGAGAGTGCACGGATTCTGGAAGAGTTTGCATCCAGAGACTTGTCGCAGGACCGGTATGTGGCAGTGTCTCTGGACGGCACCCGGATGTACGGATGCCGTGGGATGATCTGCCTGAGATTTGCCGAGCATGGCGAGGTGCATGTTTTGGGGATGACCGTGTCCACGGAGAATGCTGCGGCCGTAGAAGGACTGCTGCATCGCCTGATTGCGCAGGAATTGCGGTATGAGGACGGGCTCCTGTTTGTCGTGGACGGGGCCAAGGGCATTCACAAGGCAGTTCGGGAGATACGCCGTGATCCAGCGGTGCACCTGGCACAGGCAGGAGAATGTACTCAAGAAGGTGGAAAATGAACAGGGACGGAAAGCGGTTCGTCGTGCCTTGCGAGAAGCCTATGGTCAGGATACCCATGCGGAGGCGAACCGCGCCCTGCTGGACATCTGTACGGATTTGGAAAGCAAAGAATGCCACCGGGCTGCTAACAGCCTGCGAGAGGGGATGGAAGAGACGCTGCCCCTGCAACAGGCTTGGGGTGGAAAAAGAACTGCGCAAGAAGCTGCGTACAACGAACCACATGGAGCACATGAACAGCCGGATCAAGTAGGATGTAAAGCGGATCAAGCGATGGAACAACTTCAGTCAGATGCATCGGTGGACGGGCATGTCTGTGCTGGACATTGAACCAGGACTGAAAAGGATCACGTACCAGAACCAGCTGGATGCCCTCAAACAAGCCCTCTGGAAACATGTACATCTCTCGAAACCTTTAACCCACACAGGCGTGGAACATCTGGCGAAAAGCAACCCAAACTAGCACCATGCCGAGCCTGCCTGTGAAGACCGGACGGATGATGCTGGCCAAGCAGGGAAATATAGCCAGAAAGACAGTTCAAGATTTTGGTGGGGGCTTTCCGGTACGACGGCGTATCAGGATGCCCCAGGTTCAGGAGAAGACGGGAAAGCTGCTTTCAGACTGGTCTCCGGGCGCGATCCCTACAGAACAGGATCCTCCGGTTCCCTGATGCTCTGGGGGCCTGCAGCCTGAACCTCAGGAGAACATCTGCTGGCGTATTGCGCAAAATTGTCCGCAAACAGAATCGAAAGGCGCAGAGCTGTCTCCCGGTAAGCATCTGGGTCAGACCATGATGTTTCCGGAAACAGAAGATGGTCCGGGAGACTAGGGCATTTCGTTGGAATCTCCAGTCCAAAAACAGGCTCGCGTACAGCGGGGATGTCAAGCAGATCTCCACTGTGGATGGCATCAATGATCGCCCTGGTATGCCGAAGCCTGATTCGCCTGCTGCCATCCCCAACGATTCCCGTGTTGATCAACCAGGTTTGGACTTTGTATTTTTCAATGTTTTCAGCCAGCAGTTCGGCATACCTGGCAGGATGCCATACCAGAAATGCCGCCCCAAAACAGGCCGAGAAAGTCGCTGCAGGCTCGTCTACTCCCACCTCAGTTCCTGCCACCTTGGCGGTATATCCGCTGATAAAGTGATACATGGCCTGGGCGGGGGTCAGCCTGGCAATGGGGGGGAGAACTCCGAATGCGTCAAACGTAAGGAAAATAATGTTTGACGGATGCCCTCCCACACAGGGGATCTGGGCATTCTGCATATATTCAATCGGGAAGCAGGCACGGGTATTCTCGGTCAGGCTCGTATCTGTATAGTCTACCTTGTGTGTAATCGGGTCAAACACGACATTTTCCAGAACCGTACCGAAGCAGATGGCATTCAGAATCTCCGGTTCCTGGTCAGCGGACAGGTCAATGACCTTGGCATAGCAGCCCCCTTCAATATTGAACACCCCGTCCTCTGCCCAGCAATGCTCGTCATCCCCGATCAGCTTACGCATCGGATCAGCAGATAATGTGGTCTTCCCTGTTCCCGAGAGTCCGAAAAAGAGAGAAACATCTCCCCCTTTTCCCTGATTGGCCGAACAGTGCATGGACAGGACACTTTTGCGGGGCATGAGATAGTTCATGATCGTAAAAACGCCCTTCTTCATCTCTCCGGCATACTCTGTACCCAGAATGACCATCTGCTGATCTTCAAAGGACAGGTCAATGCTGGTCTTGGAGGACATATAGGTCGTATGGCGATTGGCAGGAAACATCCCTGCATTGTACACAACATAGTCCGGTTCTCCGAAAGCATCCAGCTCCTCGTCGCTGATTCGAATCAGCATGTTGCGCATAAAGAGTGCGTGATAGGCGCGTTCACAGATCACACGTACTTTAATGCGATAGCGGGGATTCCATCCTGCATAGCCATCAACAACGTAGAGTCTTCTGCGGGTATTGAGGTAGTCGCGGGCACGCTCCCGATTGATCTCAAAGGTGTGCTGGTCAATCGGCAGATTCACAGCCCCCCACCAGATATCACCGGAACTGGGGGGCGTTTTGGCAATTCGCTTGTCATGAGGGCTTCGTCCAGTCTTTTTTCCGCTGGTGATGGCAAGAGCACCGCTGTTCGTGATGGCAGCTGTCGGTTCGTTGCGCAGTGCGTCCTCATAGAGGACAGCCGGAACCACATTTCTTCGAATATCCTTGACCTCGATGCCAAACGATCTCAGATCAAGCATGGGATGGAGGAAAACGTGAAAGATCGGGGCTTACGAACGCTCCCGCTTTCCGTTGCAAGCCAGAGTGCTGTATTCGCAGAATGTCTATTGCGAATACAGGTGGTCAATTTCCTGCTTGTACCGCTGGAATACATTCCTGCGCCGGACTTTCAGGGTGGGCGTGAGCTCGCCTCCATCAATCGTAAACGGATCAAGTGTCAGATGAAACTTCTTGACCTTCTCCCATTCGGGAAGATTTTCATTGACGCTGTCAATGACTGCCTGAATCTTGCTGTTCAGAGTCTTCTCGTCCGGTTCTGGTCCAAATGCTTTTTCTGCATACGCTGCATCTGCTATGATGAGAGCAGCACAGAATTTGCGTTCGGGGCCAAGAATCACAGCGTGTTCAATCAGGGGGTCCGAAGCAAGTGCAACCTCAATGGGCCCCGGGGCGATGTATTTTCCGGTAGACAGCTTGAAAAGCTGTTTTTTTCGATCCGTGATGTACAGATGACCATCCTGGTCAAGCTCTCCAATATCGCCGGTGTGCAGCCATCCATCCTCCGAAATCGTCTCTGCAGTTTCTTCAGACATGTTATAGTATCCCTTCATCACATGCGGACCTCTTGTCAGAATCTCTCCGTCCTCAGCGATCTTCACTTCCACATCCCGAATGGGTGTTCCAACGGAGCGAGGACGGAGTTTTCGTCCCTCGTAGAGCGTGATTACAGGAGAGGTTTCCGTCAGGCCATACCCCTGACCGCAATAGATCCCCAGTCCATTGATGAATGCCTGCACCTGTGTGGACAGGGCAGCACCGCCGCTGGTTAATGCCTCCAGTTTCCCGCCAAACAGCTTGTTTCGCACCTTTTGGTACACCAGCTTGTCTGCGATCTTGTCCAGGAGAGTTGAGCCTGGATTTTCCAGATTGAAACGCTCCGCTCTTCCCAGGGCCCATCGGCCAAGGATGCCTGCCAGTCCTTTTTGTGCTACGGCCTTGGCCATGACACCGGCGTGGACCTTTTCCAGCAGGCGAGGCACGGTTGTCATATGCACCGGCCGCACATGCTGCATGTCCTCCATGAGCTCATCCGTGGTCTCAATAAAATAGATCGGACAGGACTTGGAGAGGTAGAAGATGGAGGCAACACGCTCCAGTGAGTGGGACAGAGGGAGAAAGGACAGCACGCGCGCTGGAACCTCAAAGGGCAATCGCTCGGCAACCGACAGGGCGTTGGTGGTCAGATTGCCATGCGTGAGCATAACCCCTTTGGGCTGCCCGGTAGTGCCGGAGGTATAGCACAGCGTGGCCAGATCTTTACTGCTCACCGCTGCCCTGGTCTGATGGATCAGATCCGGCTCACGGGAAAGCTGATCTTTTCCACGTTCAGTCAACTCTTCCAGCGTATGCATCTCGGGAGTATATTTTCCCAGGATTCCAACGGTCCACTTAACTTGACCGGACATCAGGTCGCCATGACAGCGATCATACAAGTCCTGGGATGAGACTACATACCCGCAAACGCCCGCGTCGTGAACGATATGGCTGATTTGCATTGCGGGCTGGGTGGTATAGATCGGTACGCTGACAGCTCCCAGAGACAGCAGTGCCTGATCAATCAGAAGCCATTCTGTGCTGCTCTCCGAATGAAGCGCAACCCGGTCGCCTTTCCGAACCCCAAGATGATAAAAACCCGCAGCACATGCTTCTAGGTGCTCTCGAAATTCCGCAACGGGCGTATCAGTCCATGTTCCCTGCCGTTTTGTGGAAGAAACAATTCCTGAATTATGGTCCAGCCCAAAATTAACGAGGTCACAGATGGTGGAAATGGAAGACATCTATACAGATAAATTTGAAGGATGTGATAGCAAACTCTTTACATGCGAGGTGCAACTCACGGGAAACACTTTACAGCATGATGGGATTCATCGGGAGAAGCTATATATTGTACGAAAATTCGGGGAATAAATTAAATCGGAGCGATTTGCCCTATGGCGAAATTTTCTCATCTGGGAGAGCAGGGTGGTGTCCACATGGTGGATGTCTCCGCAAAGCCGTCCTCTGTACGTTCTGCGGTTGCGGAGGGGGTCGTACATTTGGGGGCAGATGCATACCTTGCACTGGTGGAACAGCGTGCCGGGAAAGGGGATATACTGACAGCAGCCCAAGTGGCCGGGATCATGGGGGCAAAAGAGACTTCCCGACTGATCCCAATGTGTCATCCCGTAGCGCTGGATGCCGTAGACCTTACATTTTCGTTTGATGAACATGCGCATGCGGTAAAGATTCAGGCAACTGCTTCTTCCCGGGGGCGCACCGGAGTGGAGATGGAAGTACTGACCGCTGTATCCATCGCTTCTCTGACCGTGTATGACATGTGCAAATCTATTTCGAAGGCAATACGTATCACGGACATACGCCTTCTCTCCAAGGAGGGGGGCGTACACGGTTCGTACTCCGTCCACGACACCTCTCAAACATCAGCAGACTGAAAGATGGACAATATATTTGGTATCGGAAGCTGGATTGTGATCCTGCTTATCTTTTTGGGTGTGATCCTTTTGCTGTACTTTGTACCGGTACGCCTCTGGATCACGGCAATCTTTTCAGGAGTTCGCCTGAAGCTCTTTCGTGATCTTGTCGGGATGCGACTTCGCCGGGTTCCTCCCGACCGTATTGTAAAGCCGCTCATTACGGCACACAAGGCCGGGATTCCCGCAGAAACGCCCAAGCTGGAAGCACACTTTCTGGCGGGCGGGAATGTGCAGCAGGTGATCAATGCGCTGATTTCCGCAGACAAGGCGGATATTGATCTGCCTTTCGAACGTGCAACTGCGATTGATCTGGCCGGCCGGGATGTGTTTGAGGCGGTTCAGGTGTCTGTGAACCCCAAAGTCATTGAAACTCCCCCCATTTCTGCCATTGCCAAGGATGGGATTCAGCTGCGGGCCATTGCCCGTGTAACCGTGCGTGCGAATATTGAGCGGCTGGTTGGCGGCGCAGGCGAAGAAACCATCATTGCCCGAGTTGGAGAGGGGATCGTCTCTACCATCGGATCCTCCGACTCGCATGCTGCCGTGCTGGAAAATCCGGATATTATTTCGAAGACAGTGCTGGCCAAGGGGCTGGATTCAGGAACAGCATTTGAGATTCTCTCCATTGATATTGCGGATGTAGATGTAGGCGAGAATATTGGTGCAAAGCTGCAGACCGATCAGGCGGAGGCAGATTTGCAGGTCGCACGTGCCAAAGCAGAAGAGCGTCGTGCTGCTGCGGTCGCACTGGAGCAGGAAATGGTCGCCCGCGTACAGGAAGCCCGTGCCCGTGTGGTAGAAGCCGAGGCCATGGTTCCCGAAGCCATTGCGGCAGCATTCCGCAATGGACAGCTCGGTGTGATGGATTACTACAACCTGCGCAATATTGAGGCAGACACGGACATGCGTTCTGCAATTGGAGGGGAAACAGGGAAGGATTCGAACAGCCAGGGGCCCTGAGCAGTCTGCTCTCAGTCCGCAAGGGAAAGCCGGACGAGATCAATTCTGTGACGGGAGGACTTGAGGATTTCAATCCGAAATCTGCCAAGGACCATTTTCTCCCTCTCGGAGGGGATTTTGCCGACCTGGTCCAGGATGAAGCCTGCCATGGTTTCAAATTCTCCAGAGGGAATGTCCAGCCCAAAACGTTCGTTGATCTCGTCAACCTCTGCCTTGCCACTGAACCGGTAAGTGCGGGGGGCAACTTCGTTCATGATCACATCCTCCGTATCAAATTCGTCCTGAATATCTCCAAAGAGTTCCTCCAGAAGGTCTTCACGAGTAATGAGCCCCGCCGTCCCGCCATACTCGTCAATCACGATCACGATAGACCGGTGACTGTCCCGGAACTCTCGCAGAAGCTCTTTGGCAGGTTTTGATTCCGGTACAAACCTGGCAGGTCGTACGACATCCTGCAGTGTCTGCGGGCTGTCAAACAAATCGTATGCAAAGGCAATCCCCGCAATGGTATCAATATTTTCCCTGTAGACAGGAATCTTCGAATAGCCGGTTTCCATGCAGACTTGCCGAAACTCCTCAAGCGAGGTGTCTTCGGAGATCGCGACCATCTCTGTTCGCGGGGTCATGCACACTTTTGCCCGTTTGGCATGCAGTCCGAAGACATTCGTGAGCAGCTCTGTTTCTTCGGCATCCAGATCCAGAGATCCGCGCTCCACATTCTCTTCAATAATCTGCTCAAAGGCGCGGCGAGAGAAACGAGTGAATTCGTCAGATGTGCCTCCGAGCTTTCTAAGCAGCAGCTGTGAGGTCCAGCTGACCAGCAGAATCAGGGGAAGCAGAACGACATAGGTTGCGGCAAGAGGGAGAGCGAGAAAAAAAACGGCACGAGTAGCCGTTTCTCGCATGAAAGTCTTCGGAAGAATTTCGCCGATCAGCAGGACAATGATCGCTGCGATCAGTGTCTGGACGATCAATTGGGGACTCTCGCCATCTATGATACGGGACAGTGGCTCGGCCAGCGCAAGGGCCATGATGGTCGAAAAAATGACCAGCGCAATGTTGTTGCCGACCAGAGTCGTTGTCAGCAGTCTGGCAGGTGATTTGAAGAAAAAGGTGACCGCCCGCCCCAGAAACCCGCTTCGGCGTGCCCGCATTTCAACACGCAGCCGGTTTGCAGCAACGAATGCGATCTCTGCACCAGAAAAGAACGCGCTCAGAAAGAGGGTCGTAATAATGATGGAAAGGGCCATGCACGAGGCAGTCAGACGCGCGAGCGGGACTGCAGGGATGGAGTATTCCAGTCGTTCTCACTCTCCTCTGGCCCGAACACGGATTCAATCTGGGAGACAGAAGCCTCCGTCTCCTCTACCTCGGAGAGAAGCACATCCAGCTGGTAAGTGATCTCTTCCGGGTTATTCAGGGTCAGGGACTGCTCATGAATGTACTTGACCACATCCTCAATCGTTGCCACCTGTGCCTCAATCATTTCCAGCTGTTCCTTGCTTTGCTTGAAACGATGCAGACGCTGCTCCAGCACCTTCAGTCGCCTGAGCTTGATATTGCGGATCGGATCAGAGGCATGCTTTAGCTCTGTTTCCACGGCAGCAATCGCTGTAACCAGTTCCTGTTCCTGCTGCCGCTGACTGAACGCGGCGTAGCGTTCCTGCTGAAACATGAGTTTCAGGCAGGAATTCATCAGCCCTTCAATCTTGGTGGTATGACTCTCCAGGATCCCCTGGGAAGCAAAACTGAACTTGCGGTAGTTGGCCTGCAAATCCTTCTCCAGATCCCGGAGCCGAACATAGCGTCGCTGGTTCACCCGGCTAAGCTGCCGGTACATCTCGCGCTGGGAAGGCGGCTTTGCCGCAATGGCAGCGTGTTTGGCACGGACAAGGTTCCGGAACCGTTTCTGACGGGGCATATACCCCAGAATCAGGAGCTCGGCCGCAAGAGTGAGCGTCAGCATAGACTGAAAGACCATCTCTCCTCCCCATCCCAGAAATCCCACCCCAAGCGTAGCCCCAAGTCCAACCGTGAGATAGGAAAGATTCCACGGATGCAGGAACACCTCACGGGTATAGTTAATCTCGCCGTCTTTCATGCGTCCCTGTCAGGAATGTCTGCTCTCAGTTGGGGGCCGATTGTCTTCACCGGAGGCTCTTCGGCAGGCACGGCTGGCTTCTTGTCAGATCTGCCAGGATCCTCCTCTGGGGCAGCATCCTGCTTCTCTAGGGCAATTTCCAGACGCGCTTCGTTCAGAGCTGTTTCTGCATCCAGGCGCATGGTACATTCATCTGTGGTGCCCCTGGTGCTGTTCAGGATCTCCACCATGCTGCCAAGTGCACGGTCCGTGGACTGTCTTCGTCGGGCACTTTCAAGGGTACGCCGAATTTTCTTGCGTTCCCGAAACTCCTTGACGTACTGTTCTTTCAGACGTGCGCGTTCCTTTTCCGGCATGGTCACTGCTCCCGATTGCGTGTGCGTCCCATCGTCTTGTCCTCCTTCTCTGCCTCTTCTGTAGAGGTAAGGTCAGGCTTCGAGCCAGGTTCATCCAGCAATCCCATTTCCAGTTTCATCTGCTGGACCAGTTCGGATGCGCGCATATTTTCTGCATCTTCTTCCAGGCGGAGGGCATCACTGTCCACAGAGTCCAGGGCAATTTCAATGCGTGCTTCATTCCGGGCGGTCTCCTCATCCAGTCGCTGGATCATCTCATCGTGTGTCTGGTCAATCCCGCCGATTTCGAACTTCTCCAGCGCATCGGCCACATTGGACTGCCATTTCGCCCGCTCGCTTGCCCGCAAGGCTTCCTGTGCCGCGTCTATCTTTCGCTGGCGTTCGCGCATGAATGCTTTTTTGACCTGCTGTGCCTTGTCATAAGCAGCCGTAGCATGTGCCAGCTGCTCATTGGTTTTCGTGAGATTCTCCTGTGCGGTTTCCAGCCGGATCGCATGCTGCTGGGCAATATCATCGCGATTTGCCTGAATGGCCGACTTCATTTTTGTCCGCAGGGTTCCCACCTGGGACTGAAGGCGTTTTTCTTCTTTCTGAAGGAGAATAACATTGGCCTTTACGGTAGCAATATTCTCGTTCATCTTCGGGACCTGATCATTCAGTTCCCGGATATTCTGCTCCAGAATCAGTTTGGGGCTTTCCAGAGTGGAGATGGCACCCCCGAAAATGGAGCGAATGGCGCGTTTAAATCTGGACCAAAGAGACATGGCGAAAAGAATTCAGTGAAGTAAATCTGAAGATACGCATTTTCCAAAGCTGTAAAACCCGCAGCACATTTTTTACGGGCTGGATTGCCATCCGTCTACGGAAAGGCGGTCAATCAGGATGCGGGGGCGGGTCACTTGTCTGGAAGAGAATGCATACGCATCCATGATCCTACGCACAAACTGTTCCATTTGATCAGACTTGCGCGTATACAGGCTTGCGAGGGGATGACCGGGGCGGGCCTTTTCACCGGGGCGCAGATGAAGGATGATCCCCGCTTCGGGATCAGTCTTGTCCTCCATGACCAGCCGGCCAACTCCCAGTGCATTTCCAATTTCGGCCACCGCGAGCGCATCAATGTCGGCGACATACCCGCTCACATCAAGAGGGACCGTTACGGTGTGGGGTTCCACTGTGCGCATGCGAAGGGCAGGATCGTGAATTACCGCAGGGTCGCCCCCCTGGCTCTCTGCAATTTTGGCAAAAAGGTTCAGTCCACGGCCGGAGACAAGAGCCTCTCTGGCAATTTCCTGCCCTTCTTCGGGGGAATCTGCCAGTCCTCCGAGTGCAATCATTTCCCCGCTCAGCTTCAGCGACAGCTCTGTCAAATCTTCGGGCCCCTCTCCGCGCAGGCACTCCACAGCCTCTTCCACCTCCAGCCAGTTCCCGACTGCCCTTCCCAGGGGCACATCCATGTTGGTAAGCCAGGCAATGGTATGCATGTCGGAACGCTCTCCAACCTCCACCAGTGCTTCTGCGAGACTCCGTGCCTCTTTCTCCCTTTTCATGAATGCGCCGCGACCGGACTTCACGTCAAGGACCAGTCCGTGCAGTCCTTCTGCCAGTTTTTTGCTCAGGATAGAGGCAGTAATGAAGGGAATAAAATCTACATTTGCCGTGACATCCCGGAGTGCGTATAACAGCTGATCCGCAGGCGCAATCTCTCTGGTTGCTCCAACCATTGCCACCCCCAGCCTGCGAACCTGTTCGGATATTTCTGCGAAGTTCAGGTCCGTACGGAATCCCGGGATGGATTCCAGCTTGTCCAGGGTTCCGCCTGTATGTCCCAAGCCTCGTCCTGAGATCATCGGCAGACGCACCCCGCAGGAAGCTGCAAGAGGAGCAAGCACAAGCGAAACCTTGTCTCCGACACCGCCCGTTGAGTGCTTGTCAAGAACAGGCCCCGAGACTCCAGGAAAATTCAGGATGCGACCGGAATCAAGCATGCACCGGGTCAGGGCAAAGGTTTCTTCCGCAGACATTCCGCACAATTGCGCCGCCATCAGAAACGCAGACATCTGGTAGTCAGGGATCCGCCGTGCAGTATATCCTTTAATCAGAAACCGGATCTCACTGTCAGACAGCTCCAGTCCGTCCCGCTTCTTTTTGATTAAGTGGACTGCATCCATGAGTGTGCAAATCGCGAGGAGATGATACCCCGAAGCGTACCACTGTCCATGTTTGGTGTTTTCCAGAGCACTCCGCACACTGGAACCAGCCACCCTGCAACACACGCAATGCCAGGCAGTCTGAGGAGGCCAAAAGAACCGCTATCAGCCGGTGGCTCATCCCTGATCCAGAGGGAGTATCCCACGCGGAAGATGCTATTCAGCGGATTCTTTTTTCCCGTACCTGCGCTGGAATTTCTCAACACGGCCGGCTGTATCTACATACTGTCGACGACCCGTGTAAAACGGATGATTTGTGCTGTCAACATCGGACACATACCGGTCCGACTCCATTGTGGAGCGTGTCTCAAATTCGGTGCCGTCCGCCAGGCGAACCTTGAGCGGGGTGTACTCTGGGTGGATTCCTTTTTTCATTTGGCAAATTCTATGGCTACATGACGAGGCATCTAATCATCAGACTCCTTCATGGTTCCATTTTCGAGCAGTTTCTCCATGTGTGCGATGGTATCCCGAAGCGTGGCAGCTCTCTCAAATTCCATCTTTTCTGCGGCTTCCAGCATTTCGGTGTTCATCTGTTTGATCAGGTCCCGTTTCTCATCGTCTGTGAGCATCTGAATCAGGGGATCATCCGGGATGGTGGAGGTTTGCGATGTTTCTGCCGGCTGTACCAGAGGAGTCTCACCTCCCGGTTCGCGTTCCTCGGCAACAACAGTTCCACGCAGAACATCGTCGCGATCCTTGCGCACGGTATGCGGGATGATGCCATGTTCCTCATTATAGGCAATCTGTTTCGTCCGCCGCCGGTCTGTCTCATCCAGCATCCGCTGCATGCTTCCGGTTATCTTGTCGGCATACAGGATGATCTTGCTGTGAATGTTTCGTGCTGCCCGTCCGGCGGTCTGGATCAGGGCACGGTCGCTTCGGAGGAATCCTTCCTTGTCCGCATCTATGATGGCGACCAGAGAGACCTCTGGCAAATCAAGCCCTTCCCGGAGCAGGTTGACTCCGACCAGCACATCGTATGCTCCCAGGCGAAGATCCCGCAACAGTTCCACTCTCGTGAGTGCATCAATGTCCGAATGGAGGTATCGGGCCTGAACTCCAAATGACTCCAGATAGTCCGTCAGGTCCTCCGCCATGCGTTTGGTGAGTGTCGTAACCAGGGTTCGCTCATTCCGCCGGGTGACCACTCGAATTTCTTCCAGAAGGTCGTCCACCTGATTTTCACTTGGCCGTATGAGGACAGGAGGGTCGGGGATTCCGGTAGGGCGAATGACCTGCTCTACGAACTCGCCATCGGATTTCATCAGTTCATAGTCGCTTGGGGTTGCACTCAGGTAGATGGTATGTCGCTGTCTCTCTTCATACTCGTCAAAGGTCATTGGACGGTTGTCCAGTGCAGACGGCAGCCGGAATCCATGCTCCACCAGCGTGAGCTTGCGTGCACGGTCTCCATTGTACATTGCCCGCACTTGCGGAATTGTGGCATGACTCTCGTCCACGACAAGGAGAAAGTCATCTGGGAAATAGTCCATAAGACAGTACGGACGTTGCCCTTCCGCCAGTCCGGTCATGTGACGGCTATAATTTTCCACTCCCGAACAGTACCCGAGCTCGCGAATCATCTCAAGATCAAACAGGGTCCGCTGCTCCAGTCGCTGTGCCTCCAGCATCTTTTCGTTTTGCCGGAGCACAGCCAGCCGCCACTGAAGCTCGTCTTCAATCGCTTCCACGGCGCGATTGATCTGGTCCTGAGGAGTCACGAAAAGACGGGCAGGATAGAGGGTCAGCTCCACACTCTCCTGCTGAATTACGCTCCCTGTGAGCGGGCTGATGGCAGAGATCTCCTCAATCTCGTCTCCCCAGAACAGGATACGATAGGCAATGTCTTCCGAATAGGTGGGATAAATGTCAACGGTATCTCCGCGCACCCGGAATGCCCCCGGTTTCAGTTCTGTATCATTGCGTACATAAAAGACATTGATGAGCTTCAGAAGCAGGTCATTGCGGTCAATCTGCTGGCCAGGGGAGATCTGAACAATTTGGGACTGGTACTCCTGGGGAGATCCCAGACCATAAATGCAGGAAACGCTGGCAACGACAATTACATCCGAGCGTCCAGAGACCAGAGCACTGGTGGCTCGCAGTCGCAGCCGGTCAATCCGGTCATTGATAGAGAGATCCTTTTCAATATAGGTATCGCTCTTGACGATATACGCTTCGGGCTGGTAGTAGTCATAATAGGAGATAAAAAATTCGACAGCGTTATTCGGGAAAAACTGTCGGAACTCTGCATACAGCTGGGCAGCCAGCGTCTTGTTGTGACTCATGACGAGGGTGGGTTTTCCCAGATTCTGAATCACATTGCTGATCGTGAATGTTTTTCCAGATCCTGTCACGCCAAGCAGGGTTTGGTGGGATTTCCCATCAAGCACCCCCTCGGTCAGAGATTTGATGGCATGTGGCTGGTCTCCAAAGGGTTCAAATGGAGCACACAGTTCGAATGTACGCTGGGAGAGCGGGAGAGAAGACATCACAGGGATGGTTAACTGAACAGATTTTATCTCGTTAAACTGCGAACCGAAGACATTGGCACATTGTTATCATTGTCACCACCCAAATTCTTCTCTGTCCGTTGCCATGACGATACTGTATCGCTTTCTAGCCTGTACTGCACTGGTCTTTTCCGTGTCTCAGGCAAACAGCCAGACTCTTCAGTGGGAAGACTATGAGCCTGTTTCTACGCTTGTGGTTGAGGAGAATTTGCTGACAAGAGCAAAATACCGATTTGTGGATGCACACGGACATCAATGGCGAATTGGCACGGCATCTGAAGAGGAAATTCTTGCACTGGTGCAGGAGATGGATCGCATGAATCTGATCACCATGGTCAATTTGAGCGGGGGCAGCGGGCAGGAGCTGTTGCAGAAGGTTGAAAATACGAATCGGCATGCTCCCGGCAGGTTTGTACATTTTGCCAACATTGACTTCTCATCGGTTGACGAGCCCGGATTCGGAGAGTCTGCCGCTGCCCAACTGGAGGCAGATGTTCGAAACGGGGCAGCAGGACTGAAAATATTCAAGAATCTGGGCATGACGGTCGTGGACTCCAATGGAGTTCGGGTCCCCGCAGATGACCCCCGGCTGGATTCGATTTGGGCCAAATGTGGCGAACTGGGTATTCCCGTTCTGATTCATACGGCAGATCCGGCACCATTCTGGCTTCCCCATGATCAGTACAATGAACGCTGGTTTGAGCTGAAGGAACGCCCTGGACGAAAGCAGGACGGAGATCCGACCTGGGAAGTCATGATTGAAGAGCAGTGGAACATCTTCCGCAAGCATCCCGAGACCATATTCCTCAATGCGCATCTTGGCTGGATGGGCAACAACCTCAAGTTGCTTGGCGAGCGGATGGACGAATATCCGAATGTCTACACAGAACTGGGGGCTGTGGTGGCAGAGCTCGGCCGGCAGTCACATACGGCACGACAGTGGCTTATTGACTATCAGGACCGGGTCCTGATGGGCAAGGATTCCTG
Source organism: Rhodothermales bacterium (assembly GCA_965203305.1). Taxonomy (GTDB): domain Bacteria; phylum Bacteroidota; class Rhodothermia; order Rhodothermales; family Bin80; genus Bin80. The sequence continues at coordinate 3,207,268 of OZ241874.1, forward strand.
GAATGCATCCGAGTATTACACATACTTTCGCATCTTTGAGACCGCAGACGAATTCTTTCCCTATTACCGGAAGCGTCACGCATGGTGGAAAATGTATGGGCTGGATTTGCCTGATGAGGTACTGCGAAAGATTTACTACAAGAATGCGCTTCGCGTCATCCCTGCCATTGACGAGAGCCTGTATGAAGAGGACTGGAATACGGACCATATTCCTGCCGGCGAACCGCGACTGAGTCCGCTCCGGCTAGCTCGTGCAGAGCTCGGGAATGGCTATGTCAAAGTGCACTACAGCTCGCCTCGCAGGCGGGGGCGAAAGATATTTGGTGATCTAGTTCCGTACGGGGAGCTTTGGCGTACCGCGGCAAATGAAGCAACGGAGATCACATTCACCGAAGAGGTACAGATCGGGGATCAGCTTCTGTCCGCAGGCACCTATTCGCTGTTCAGCATTCCCGATCAGACAGAATGGACACTGATCTTCAATCGGGGGCTGGGCCAGAATGGTACCGCACAGTACCGGGAAGAAGAGGATGCTCTTCGGATCACGGTTCCCGTCTTCAGGCTGGAGGCAGTTCGGGAAGCATTCACAATTGAATTTGAAGAGAGCGAGGACGGCCTGTATATGGTGATCGAATGGGACCAGACCCGAGTGGTACTGAGGCTGAAGACAACCTGAGCTTCCTGCAGAAAGATTTTTGATGTCGTTGAACTCTGACTGGGTCGGGGATGGAACCTTGATGTAGCCCAAATTCGGTTATCCCGATTTTCCTGCTTCCTGGTTGCGACATGCCTGCAAGTACTGCGTGACTGACAGGTGCAGGAGACAGGAATCTTCCCCAGCTCCGCTCATTGTGAACACGTAATCAGGATTTCCCAGTTCCGAGTATATCTGCCTGGTGGGAGGTTCTCAAAGTCGGAGCCTGTAAAGGTGACGGTGACATTTTCACTCTCATCAGAGGCACTCCCTGATGCTGGAGCAGCGACCCCTGCGAGTGTGAAGTTGTCATCAGACGATTCAGGGGTGTTGACAGTCACGGTCCATGAAATGGGGTCACGGGGCAATAATGATCTGATTTGGAAAGAAAAGACCTTCGTCTTTTCCCCCGTGAAGCCGGGAAATTCCTCATCGAAAACAAAATCTTTCTCAGCTGTGTTGTATCTCAATCCACATGATTTCCTCCTCATATGTACGGTGTAGGTGACAGGGATATCCAGCTCCCAGCGAGTTCCGGGTCCGGTGACGGTGAGTGGGATGATGCCAGTATATGTGCCGGGAACAGCGAGATCAATCCCCTCAGCGACACCCCCAATCGCCCATTCCATGCGCTCCTCTTGCCGTTTTAGCATGGTCACACACTGCGCTCCGGGCGGGCTGGTACTTCGCCGTTTCCTGTCTGTGTCTTCCACCATACAGTGCACAAACGGAATCCACCAGGCATCCTTGCCCGGCCCTCGTAGACGGACCATCGCCGGTACTTGGGTTACATACTGCTTCCCCAGCACTGGCTGCTGGCGAGAATTCCACCACACGCGCCCGCATGAATTTCCCATATTTTCCGGCGCACAGATTTCCGAAGTCCTAGGGGCATAGAGCTTGTATTCGGAAACATCGTTCGGATGGTCATCCACACGCACCCTTGAGCCCAGAAACAGGGGGGTATCCTCAGGTTCCTGGGCCTGGATGCCGGGCAATACCGGGGGCATGGCACCAAAAACTACGACGGCAAACAGTAATGAGCGCATGGAAAGGGTTGGAGATGAGGATCACACAAGATTCAAAATTTTCGCATCAAGTTGGCATGCATCCAAGGGAAATAGTGCACAAGAGTAGCCCTGAACGGATCACGGATGCTGACATCACTTTTGATTTGTCAGAAACAGGAGCATCCTGCATGAGGCCGTTCACGGCAAAGAACATCGGGAAAATAAAGGGATGTTTCATACCAGGGGGAAGGTCCAGGATGTGCGAAGCTGTGCCCCATCAGGATCATCACAAAAAGCAGGAAGACAAGTCGTCAGGTCACCTCATGTGTATTTAGCCTTAGCCGCAGGTGACGTTTACATTGATCTCCCCTTCTTCTATGCCATCCTCATCCGGGATGGCAGTACTCTCAATGGTTACTTTTGCACCAACAGAAGCTCTGAGAGTGTCTCTTGCTACCGAAATGGTATGACGGTCCAGCACTTCGAAGGATACCCCAGATCCTGGAAATTGAGTCTTTATCGTCGCGTCATAGCCCCAGTTTCCGTCGCAGTTTTTGCGGGTTGCGAAAAGCCTTACGGCATCAGGGTCATCGAAATGGATTGTCCTAGTTACAGCGGGGTCCCCCGTTGATGGAATCTGTTCAGTGCCAAAATCAAGGCCAGTATTACTACTCCCATCAACCTCAAGCTTGCAATTGCAGGAGGGAGGTTTGATAAGGATCTCGGCTGTCCCTTGAATGGGTAATGGGGCACGCGTTTGCATTCCATTCGCAATTTTTGAAGTCCCCGCCAACACAAGACAGAACATCAGGGTGCGCATGACTGTTCTCATTTTGCCGTCTTCTGCCCACAATCGCCCGCATCCCGGAAATGATTTCCCTTGATCAGGTAATTCATTTCACTTGCAGCCTCAGGAACACCTCCATACTGAAGGGGCAAGGGATCACATCCCCACGTCTCTAGAAGAGCCATATCTTGATCACGAATGAATTGAAGCAGAAAATCTTCTCTTGCATAATGACACTCAACCGCATCTGCGCAATTCATAGCAATCGTAGCAGACGCATCCTGGTTTACATGTGAATACAAGAGCGCAGTGCCCGACTTTCCCTGGATCACTTCATACCACCAGTTTATCTCCAAGTCTCGGAGTACCTGCGGAATCAATCCGCTCAAGAAGTGCACCTCTCGGAATTTTGCCATTTTGCAATGATACGGTAAATTGATGTCATTACAGGTCTCGCTGTTCGCCCTGAAAAAGATACGGATTTCGATCCACTCACCCCCCTGATTGTCTCTGTGCCCTCCCACATTCGTTTGATATCTCGGATATGGATGGTGTCGGCGTGACAGGATTAGGTTTTTACTGATCTGCGAAATTTTTTTGCCTGCTTGAGCTAATTAGTGTCTGTCCGAAAATTCAGAATATCGCCAATATATGCCGTTTAGAGAGCGTATGAGGGGGTTTTTGGAGATATTTTTTTGTATTTTTCCTGACGAAGATGGAAACCCTTTAGCGGATTGGAGCATGAAATCTCTGAACAGCGTCCATAAACACGCAATCTTCGTGCAAGATTTCCCCGAATCTCTCATAGCGAACGAGCATCTGAATCGCGCCATACATGACGCTGTGGGGCAAAATGCCCCTGAAATCCCCCGTATTGGGGGTTGCTGTGAATTTTCGGACAGACACTAATTACAAGGGCAAAAACAGCAACTCAAGGCATTGTACACATTTCTTCGGCTCAGGCTCCATTGTTTTGTTTGCAGTCGCGGAATCGGCGTCCAAATCGTATCCCGCACGGGCAGGGTAGAAACGATTTTTTTTTTCGCAGAATGCAGATAAACATCCCCCCGCTATACACTATCCTAGGCTTCTTGCATTTTTGACAGAGACTCCGTGACAAAACCGCTGGGGGACAAACCCTTCACCTTCACGATCTCCCGTACCCGTCGGGCAGTCCCGAAGCCTGCAATCACCACGACCACCTGAACAGCCCGAAGTACAAGGCGACGCTGATCAATCCCCTGTGCTCCTTCTCGTGCCAGATCACTCAACCGTTCCAGAGCCTTGTCCGCATCCTCGCCATGGATCGTCGCACATCCTCCGGGATGCCCAGTGATCCATGCGTCCAGAAGATCTTTGGCGGCCCCGTCGCGTACTTCCCCGACAATGATCCGGTTCGGCGTTGAACGCAGGCTGAATTTTACCAGATCTTTCATTCCAATCATGTCTGTGGTCTGAAGCTGGAGCGAATCTGTCGCCTGAACCATGAGCTCCGCAGTGTCCTCAAGAATGATCATCCGCTCCCCCGGGAAGGTGTCTATGATGGTTTTCAGAATAGCATTGCAAAGGGTTGTTTTCCCGCTTCCCGTCGGGCCGGCAACGAGGATGTTTTGTCGCGTCTGGATGGCAGACAGGAGTGCAGCATGCTCCTCTGAGGTTAACATGGAAGCTCTCACATAGTCATTGAGTACGGGCACATGGCGGCATGGTTTGCGAATGTTAAAGGCAGGACCGGGTGCAAGCGGAGGAATAAATCCCTGAATTCTGCATTTTCCAAGTTCTGTTTGCGAGACAGCAGCCGCCAGAGAGGGATGCTCCCAATCAAATCGATTTGAGGTCATGGAAGAAATTGTGCGAAGAAAGGCTTCCGCATTTCGAGGGTGCAGCGTGATGGAGGTGGAGATTCTTTTTCCGGCTGAGGTGATGGCACGAACAAGCAGATCCGGGTTGATGTACACCTCTTCAATTCTCGGATTTTGAAGCAGCGTGAGAACATCGTCCCCCAGATACTGACGAATCAGGGCACTAAGACGCTCCGAACCCATGACCTGTCAGAATGGAGTATGGGGGAGCCCCGCAGGGAACGGGACCATAATATCTGCTGTCATAGCTCAGACGGCTGTATGTGCTGAGCAGGAAACATTCCCCTGGATGAAGCACATGGACCCCGATGGCATTCGGCAAGTGTCTTCCTCTTTGATCCTGTGCGTGCACGGGAGCAGGAAAGCTCCCGTATCCTTTTACCCGAACCTGCTTGTCCGAAACCAGCACGGTATCTCCCTGCAGAGCAATGACGGGTTTTCCGATCCGGGCTACTCCCCCTGGACAGCTTCCCGGATGCAGGTATCCTCGCCGAAGAGCGATTTGACTGAGCGTGTCCGGCAAGCACATGCGGAGGACATCCCCGCGCTCAAGATCCGATACTTTCATCACACGATAGAATCCGGGCGGTAGCGAGCTAGACCGATTCAGAAACAAAGGCAGACTGATCCTGTCCGCTGGCAACAGATGAATGCCAGCTGCTATCAGGCAGAGAAAGCAGACGACAAGACTGCTCACAAGTAGCAGCTTGGAAGGCACATGGAGGCTCATTCATCCATGATCGTAAACTCCCCCAGACGATAGCCCATCCCCTGCACCTTGAGAATGTACTTGGGACGCAGCGGATCTTCATCCAGTTTGCACCGGAGTGCATAGGCATGCCGATCAATCGTTCTTGTTGGGAGATCATGCGGGACCTTCAGAACCCATACATTGAACTCCGATCTTGACACGGCATGTCCTTTGCGGAACGCCATATGGTGCAGGACTTTCCACTCTAGCGGTGTGAAGTGTACAGGCTTCCCGTTCCGCTCGGCAGTACGGGTTTCAAAGTTGCAGAGGGTACGGCCGATCTGAATCCGTTTCGGCTTTTGATCGTCTCCGCGATAAACCCGCCGGCAGACAGCCTTTGCCCGGGTCAAAAGTTCATGGGCATTGAACGGCTTTCCCATATAGTCATCTGCCCCGGCTTCCAGGCCGCGAACACGGTCTCCGACAGAATCTTTTCCAGATACGATAATGACGGGAGTATTGCAGCCGAACTTCCGAATCTGCCTGACTAGTGCAAGGCCATCCAGCCCGGGCATGGTTACATCAACAATCGCAACATCCAGCTGATCTTCGGACTGGATCAAGGCTGCCGCATCTGCCCCGTTTGCGGTGATGGTGACCTGCACTCCTTCTTTTTCAAAGACACGCCGAATGGCTCTGGCGGTTGCGCCGTCATCTTCGGCAATCAATACCCGGGACAGGATTTCAGGGGCGGTCTTGTAGATCATTGGGAATCAGAAAAATGCTTTGTGGAAGAGTGATGCGAATGACGGTTCCTACCCCGACGGTACTGGCCACTTCTATTTTTCCGCCGTGTGCACAGATAATGTCCTGTGCAATGGCAAGTCCCATTCCGCTTCCCTGAATGGTAGATTCTCCTCGAAAATGGGGTTTGAAAATATGCGGCAGGCATGCGGGGGCAATCCCGAACCCGCGATCCCGCACTCGGAGCTGGATTCCATCGGACTGCAGCTCTGCTGCAAGGATAATCTGAGTGGGCTGACTGTAAGCGATAGAGTTGTCCAGCAGGTTGGTCAGTACACGCCCCAGAGCAGGCCCGTTTTCCCAGATGACGGGCAGATCCGTCTCTGTATGCAGCGTGAATGTATACGCTGGATGCAGCTCTCGGTAGATCAGGACCATATCCTCCAGCAAAGCTGTGAGATCCACCTCGTCATATCCTGCCGATGGTGCCCGGTGTTCAAGGACAATGCGAGTGAGGTGCACGAGGCGGTCAATTTGATCTGCAATAACTTCATGGCAGGCTTGGCGGTCCGGGTCATCCGGTTCCATGGTGCGCAATCGGTCATTATAGAGCGCGATGGCATTGAGGGGTGTTTTCATGTCGTGAGACAGGCTGGAGAGCGATTGTTGTGTCATGAGCATCTGGTCTGGTTTGTAATCTTGATGAAAATCGGAACGTTACGGTCAGTCTCCTGTGAGAGGGAGAACATGACCTTTGGCAGAAATGAAAGAACATGTTCAAGTCCGCCTAGAGTATTGCGAGATTTCGAAAGCAGGGAACACGAGAGCGCATACCTGCATACGGAAAGGTGACAAGCCACTGCGTGGAGAGACAACAGCCCCAACATGCGTGCTTCCGTTCTTTTTAGTAAACTCATGGAAATGGTGGCAGATATTTTTATATATATAAATAATATACATATAAATCTTTTAACTCTGAACAAATTTGTTACGGTTTGGGAAAGATTCAGGCCGGCAGGTATAAGCAGGAGGGAGTCCTCCCTGCACAGGCAAGCTGCCAGCTTGGACTATGGCCTGATCCGGGATGGATTTCCAGACCGCAGAGAGAGGCAGGTGTGATGTATCCTCTATTCAAAATGCCTTGATACCGCACCTCTCAGTCCCGGAAGGTCAGACATTTGAGTCCTTTCAGGCTTCCGTTTAGGGGGGACAATAGAGAAGCCATTCCACCTCGTTACCTTCCGTGCATGTTGCGCAAGGACAGGAGCAAGTTTTCGTGCTGAAATGGCACAGTCGGGGGAATATAAAGAATGAGAACATCATCTTTCCCTTTTCTTTCAGCCAGATAATCGCCCGTGCCAGTATGGAAATATCGTCTCGGAATCTGCTCATGGAAGTATTACCACTTCCGCATAACCACCCCTGGATATCTCCCGTCTCCTCGTCGTGATCAAGATTTACATCATTCACAGCTCTGACCGTGAATGTGACGAGGCAGATGGGACATTTGAACTGCTCCCCAATTTGCGGGCGAGGGTTTGACTTCTCAAACTCTTTTTTCTGCTTCAGAGTGTACTTTTTCCTTCCCTCTTCTTTCGGCATTCCCTGCATTCCTTTGTCTGGAGTTGACAACTCGTGCAAACTGTTTCCTCTGGCGATGCGTCTCGCTGTCCGCACTCGTCACATAACATGCCGAAGTCTTTTCCGGGCAATCTCCAAATACTTGGTACTGATCTCGCTTCCGATCCAGTGGCGTTTGTGCAGTGTGACCATTTTTGCCGTTGTGCCGTTCCCCATCAATGGATCGTGCACCATATTCCCCTCATTAGACCAACTTTTGAGGCTCTTCATTACTTTTAGTGGAGGGGGTTGTTTTTGGACGCTTCAGGGATACAGATTCAGCCCTCCGAGATAGAAGTAAATGGCGGTTTTCAGGCGTTCGTGATTTCGGAATCCCCGTGCTCGCACTTTGATTGTTTTGATGCGGCTGTTCATGCTTTCGGAGGGACCATTGGTGACTCGTAGCAGGATCGCATTGATAATGCCCCACAGGTGCTCCCGAATCGTTTTGGCGGCTTTTTTCATGGGTTCCAGCTGAGACCGCGTCACCCATGCCAGCCAGCGTTCCCAGTCCTTGCGGGCATGGGTGCGGTCTGAATGTTGCCACAGGTATTTGGCGGCTTCCTTGAACGCCCATGCTTCGGCTGTTTTCAGCGTACTCTGGCGTAGCCCCTCGAACCGGGCTTTCTGCTTCTCCGACAGATTCTCTTCATTGGTCAGCCAGTCATACTTCGTTCCTTTCAGATCATCCCGCCCTTCCTTCCTCAACGCCCTGTGCTCCTGTTTGCGAACCGTATCTACGCCATCGGCAATGTACTTCACGACATGGAACTTGTCAAAGGCAATCTTCTCTTTGGCCGCCGGCAAGTACTCCTCTGTCGTCTTGATAAACGCAGGCCACATGTCCATGCTGACACTCTCTATCCCCTCCAGTTGCTCCGGGCAAAGACTCTCATACCAGGCTCCAAGTGCCTCTTTCGTGCGTCCTTCCCCCACATACAGCACCTTGCCTGTCTTCGCATCAATCACTACCGTGATGTAATTGTGTCGCTTCTTGTAGGAGGTCTCATCCACCCCAATATGCTTCACGACCTTCTGCTCTCGCCGGGCAAGCCCGCGATCTACCGCGCGTTGCATGATCCCGTCCACAGCCGTCCAGCTCATCCCAAGCCGGCGCGACACCGCAGAGATCGTGGTCTCCTGCAGCCAGTCAATCACCTGCACCGCAAACGCATGCGTCACCCGGGCACTCCGGGAGGCCCACGGAACCGACACCGTGCGCACTCCATGCTCCGGACACGATACACGCGGAACATCCGCCACCACATACGCACGGTACTTGATCATGTCCAGATGTCGCCACCGACGAGGACGACGATCATACACGGGACACGACTGTCCACAGGTGGGGCAGGGCAGGGACTCCTCCTCCGCACACTCTACGTGAACCTCCACCTCCTTCTCGCTCTCCCTGGAGATGATCCGAAAAATCGTCCACGGAGCTTCCACTCCACAGATCTTGTTCATGTGCTTGATGTCTACTTTCATACGACTGTGATGGATGTCTGAATGGAGAGAAATGCGTACAGAACCGGCAGGCGAAAGACAGCAACCAACGGATCCGAAACTCATTGAAACCACCAGCCAGTTTTAGGTTGCCTCCACTAAATTTGTTGAAGGCCCACTTTTGATATGGTCTTCTGCCAATTTTTCAGGGAATATGGCTGGATGCTCAAAAGCGACTGTATCCTTGGTAGACTGGTTCTTGCCGATACCGTATTGCCATACATTCAATCTCCGTCCCAGTTGGCCGTATCCCTTCCTCACAACATTTTGCCGTGCGCCGTTACAGAGACGTTTGGTACCATTGTCCCCAGTTCTTGTTTCCTTATTCTCTCTGTCTCGAATCAGGTTGATCGTTTTGGGGAGGCCCTTTGACAGCACAAACATGTATTCAAAGGGAGTTATAAAGAAAACTGTAACAAATACGGAACAGCGCGTCTGGTTTGGGGGGTTCCAAGTGCTTCCAGCAACACCGGAGGAATAGATGCCAGAAACACGGAACGGGAAGGCGTATCGTGGCGTGCGATACAGGCTGATTCCTGTTACGCTGGACAATGCCCTCTTCCTGTTTGCCATGTGTGGGGCGTGCAGAATGGTCTGGAATTTTTTCCTGGCAAAGAATCAGGCGCAGGTGACCGCCGCGAAAGAGCATGGCACGGCCACGCCTTCGACCGACTGGCGGACCCTCTTTACGGAATTCACACAATTGCGAAATGATCCTGCGTATGCATGGCTGCAGGAATACTCCTGTGCATGTGTTCGGCACACGCTGAAACAACTTTCCCAAGCTTTCAGGAACTCCTTTGCCGGACGGGCCCGCAAGCCCCGGTTTAAGTCCAGAGATCGCACATGCCCCTCCTTGACGATCTTCAAGGAAAGAGACAGGTGGTATGTTACGGTTCTGTACGAGATCGCTGCCCCTGTGATTCCAGACAACGGAGTGGTTGCCGGGATTGACCGGAACGCCAACGGCATGATCGCCGTGGTCTATTCGGATGATCAACCAGGTGAGGTGATTGACAAGCCGACCAAAGGCATCTATGCCATCAAGAAAAAGCGCAAGCAGAGGAAGTTTGCCCGGCAACTGGCACGGCAGAAGAAGGACGGACGCACAGAGATGTCGAACCGGGCAAAGAAGACGCAACCGCAGATTGCCATGTTAAGCAGAAAAGAGGCAAACTGCCGGCATGACCGGAACTACCAGAACAGTCGCAAAGTTGCGAATCAGGCATCTGTGGTCGTGGTGGAGAACCTGTCGGTTCGGGGAATGACGAAATCTGGCAGGGGCACGAACGAGAAGCCGGGCAAGAATGTCCGGCAAAAAGCAGGACTCCACCGGGTTCTGCTGGAAAGAGCACCTGGCTTGCTGGTGGCGATGCTGTACTACAAGTGCCTGGATGTGATTTGTATGCCTGCCCACTATACCAGTCAAATCTGTAGTATGTGCGGAACCAGGGATGCGGACAACCGTACGTCCCTGCGCAAGTTTGTGTGTATGTCCTGTGGACATGCGGACTTGAATGCTGCCGCGAACATCTTGGCCTCGGGGACTGGGGCAACTGGACGTGCGAGGGGCGACCCGCTAGGGATCCCGACGACCCGTCAAATGACAGAGAGGAGGACTGCCGCATGAGGGTTGTGCGTACAGTTTCCTTTATAAGTCCCTTTCTAAATGATTGCCAGTATGTCCGATTATTGCCTAAGGCCCCTCGTGGAGGTTTCAGATAAATCATCGTATCAAACAGGTTAAATCCCACGATATCCCTGAAATACAGCGCATGTCGGAAGCTGGTGCCAGTCTCGTTCCCCTTGACTGTCTGATCTCCAATCACCCACACTAGAACCCCGCCAGGCTTCATTATACGGTACAATTCCTGTGCGATGGCTTCAAAATCCGAGTCTTCCACAAATTTAGTGGAGAGCAACTTAAAATCTGCTGGTGTTTTTAATGGATATCGGGTCATTATGTTGCGCGAACCGGCGTGTTGCCCCGTCCCAATCCCTCATCATTTCACCATATAATCAGCAGAATGAACATAGAAATCAAGCAGGCTGAAAAGATCGTAAAGAAGCTGGGGCAGTGGGAGATTTCCCGCATTGCGGAGGATGATTCGGGGAACCTGGAAATTCATGTAGCGTGCGAGGATGTGTCGGAGTTTGCATGTCCCAAGTGCGGGAAGGCATGTCCGGTCTATGATCGCCGTCCTCGTCGGTGGCGGCATCTGGACGTATGGAAGTACCGCACGTATCTGGCGACAGATCTTCCCCGTGTATCGTGTCCAGCGCATGGAGTGCGGACGATAGCCATTCCGTGGGCAGACCAGAGTGCGCGGGTAACGTATGAATTTGAGGCACTGGCGATTGACTGACTGCTGGAAACGACGGTCTCTGCGGTTTCCCGCAAACTTGGGCTCCGTTGGACGGGATCATGCAACGGGCGGTAGAGCGCGGGCAGTCCCGGAAAAAGAAGGAGACCGTCAAGGATATTGGCGTGGACGAAACCTCCATTAAACTGGGGCACAATTACATCACGGTGGTCATTGACGCAAAGAAGGGGGTGGTGGAGTATGTGGGAGAAGGGCGCAAGAGAGAGTCCCTGGGAGCGTATTACAAGGGGCTCAGCCCCGAACAGCGAAACGGAATTGAAAGTGTCAGCATGGACATGTGGCCGGCGTATATTGGTGAGACAGACGACTGGTTTCCGAGTGCATGAACAGCCGCATCAAAACGATCAAAGTGCGAGCACGGGGATTCCGAAATCACGAACGCCTGAAAAACGCCATTTACTTCTATCTCGGAGGGTTGAATCTATATCCCTGGTATAGCAGGACGGCTCCACCGGCAGAGTTTCACAGGGTGCTATGTAGTGTCCATCCGAAAATTGCCGATTTTCGGGAACTGGCAACAGGGGCGGGGCAGATCTCCTGTCATATTGGACGCAAAATGGACTGGAGTGGGGAGATTCTTCCCGTTTTGAGGGCGGATTTTGGGGGAATTGGTGTACACTTGTGCCTTATTCGCAGGAATCGGACGTACCTCTGACATTCACCTGAATTTGGCACCTCGTCAATCCGCAAGAAAGGGGGGATGCACGCCTATGCGGCGAGCTTTCGTCGTCGTTTCGCTTTCTTGATGATCTCCTGTTCCCGGAGCAGCCTCCCCAGTCGGTGGACATTGGCGGCCAGAATAGCGGTCGCCACGACTCGGGCAAAGCCTTCCCGGCTTGTTTCCCGCACCAGATTCCAGCCCCGATGATCCAGGTTGTTCAGCGCGGATTCCACGCCCGGATGGCGTTTCCTTGCGCGCTGGAAGGCAGGATCGCTTTGCCGCTCCTGCTCTTCCTTCGTCATCCTCCCTTTCTTCGGCATCGCATTCACATCCAGCATCTCATCCAACTTCTCCCGAACCTCCGGACTGTAAAAACCCCGATCATACGAACATTCACGCAGGGAAGGAAACTGCTCCTGCACGCTCCCCGTGAGCGAGACCGCCACATCCTTGTCCGTCCCCGTCCACAGAATCTCATGCCCCAGAATAAACGGGTACTGATCTTCTATAATCGCCACCGGAACCCCCAACTCGCACAGCACCCCTTCTTTCCCTTTCACGATCCAGCGGGTAAACGGCTTGGTGATCGAAAATATCTTCTCACGATGCGGAATCTTCTCTCCATGCAAGACCCGACGACGCACCTGATCGTGCAATACCGCCATATACCCCAGAAAAGAATAGATTCGCTGCATCGCACGGAGCACGGTGTTCAGCATCTTCTCTTCCGCCTTGGTGAGCGAACCCGTTGCCTGTTTCCGCTCCAGCTCTGTTTTCCTGTCATGCAGGTTCCGCAGAAAGTCCACTACTTTTCTGCCCCGCTTCCGACACAGACGCAAGAAATAGCGAACCTTGCCCGGACGGGATTTGTATTTCCTGGCGATACATACCGGCTTGTGGGCCTTCTCTACCGTCTTCATCAGATGCTGTATCTGCTGCCAGCCCGGTACATCCAGCGCATCCGCGGTTTTGGCACATTCCCGAAGTCCCCCGCAGACAGAATCCCGAAGAAGGCGCAGATCAGAGGGAAACTCCACATTGGTCTTGCACACCTTGGAATCGCACCGCCCCTGCAACACCTCCCCCTCCTGCTTTCCCGCCACCTTCTGTCCGCACTCTGCCACCATTTGAATGAATTCTGCCAGAATCTCGGAGGTCAGAAGAGAAAGATTGTCCTGCAAGGTCTGCGGACAGTAGACCGTATCGTCAAATTCGGAATGGAACAGAATCTGTCGCAAAACCTGCACTTCCGTGGCCAGCATGGCCAGTCTCTGATAGTCGCACCGAAGAACCTGCTTCAGCACCCCCAGCACGAAGATGCGCCATGCAAACATCCCCGGACGCCCCCGATCCGTCCGAACCCCCGCAGGAAAAATCTCCGCCAACCGGGAAAACAGACGCGCACGCAGCAAAACATCATGGTAAAGATGCAAAATGGCCGTCATGCACAGATAGAAATCATCCCGATTGTGAAGGGGCAGCGTGATCTCTTCCAGAGGCTTCCATCCAATCTCAAGTTGAGGTTCAATGACTTTTCTCATCTCAGCAAAAGGAAAAAGATGAACGGGTTTCAGGGCTTATACGATCATATCCCCCAAAAAGTGGACTTCTTTAGAAAAGAAATATCCCCAAAAATGCGCACAGGAACCAGCGCAAACCCATATATCCCGTGTTTTCGGACAGACACTATATATGTTCAGGGGTTACATGAGGGATGTCAGGTTTGACCTGTGGAGAGGTGATCTGGCGGCTTCGACGGCTACATCATTCTGGTATTCGCGTGCTTGGCCCCGAAGGACTATACCGCATGGTTTCGGTTCGTACGGAGCTGCCACTATCTGAGAACGCGCATTCACCAGCCAAGGGCTGGCTATCGCAAGGTATAAACGTGGATCCTCCCACCGTGCCGATCACCCCTCCCTACGTCACGTTATCATGGTTCGTGTCAAGTTGTTTGAATCAGGGGATTCTTCAAGTGCAGGGCCGCCCAGAGGAACCCCACCCGTTCGCGGGCTACCGCGGTATTGGCGGTGCACCGCGACTTGGTTTCTGCCAATGTACGAAAACGTTTGTACAGTCTGCTTTGTGCCTTCTGGGTAATTGCCACTACTTCTGCCGAGACCACACGTTGCCGTTCCAGAAGTGCTGCACTGCACCGTGGGGGATAGGCATATTTCCATGCGACAGAGACCAGAGCTTTCCGAACATGCCCATTTCCCGTCTTGGTGATCCCACCCCGCCGGGTGTGTTCTCCCGAACTGTGTTCGCTGGGGATCAGCCCCAGATCGCCCATCAACGGGCGAGGATGAGCAAACCGACGGAGATCGCCCAACTCTGCCACCAGCGTGACACGCGGTCACCAGACTAATGCCACGGAACGCCATGAGGGTCCGAACCTGTGCACGGTACAGGTCTGTGTCCGCCATCTCTGCCAGCTTGGTTTCCAACTGGAGCACTTGCTGTTCCAGTTGGGCAAGATGAAACCAGGAACTGTTGAGAGTGATCGGGTCTACTTCACTCATCGGCAATCCACAGACCTAGGTCCGAAATTTCTTGCTCCAGCGGGTTCCTGTTCCATAGGCAAAGCCCCGGAGCTGGAGAAACGCCAGAATCTGTTGTTTGAGACGGGGGATGCTGTCCACATGGGAGGCCCGACAACGCACCAGAGCGCGAAGTTCTTCCTGCTCCTTGCCCGGAACACAGATGGCCGTCAGAAGATCACCCGCATACAAGGTCGCCAGTTTCCGGGCATCTCTGCGATCCGTCTTCACACGATCTCCCGAACGGCGAGGAATGGACGACGGCGCAATCACTGCACACGAGATCCCTTCCTCTCCCTGCAAATCACGGTACAAGCCGTAGCCGCAGGAAGAGGCTTCGGAACAGCACCGAAGCTCCGGCGAATGCTGCCGTATGCGATGAAGATGTTTCCCAATTTTCGGCAAATCGTGCGGCAACTCCCGCTCGTCAAACAGAATCCGCCTGTTGGGATCGTACACACAGACCGCAATGGTCCTCTTGTGCACATCCATGCCAACAAAAAAGGGAGACTTTGCGTGATAAGATTTCATTCGACTTGATAAGATGGTGAAAGGTTGAGGGAGCCAAGGTAGGCCCTGCCATCTTATACAGCCGTCCTGCTATAGAATCTGAGGGGGCATGGGAACACGCCCAATCTATGTGTTCCTACGAATCTGGTTCCCACTTCTCGAGAAATTTCAGAGCATTCTTCAGGAAATCCTTGCCGTTCCTAAAGCGTCCTAATCCCGTGTTGCAACTATCACAAATATAATCACGGGCATTTCCTGTCAGATGTCCATGATCAAGAACGACTTTAACGGTCACTTCAACGATACCAGATTTTTCACAGATCGGACATGTCCAGAATGCCCCAACTTTTGGTCTCGTAGGCACAGAACCGTCCGCCCGGGTTGCATGATTTTTGACCCCGCCAATCCCTGTTCTGCAGTCCGTACAAGTGGGGCGATAGATGATAGATCCGTCTTTTCGGTGTTGATTCGGATCAAATTGATCCACATGCTTCAGCGTGAAGCACTGGTTGCATACCTTCTCAATTTCGTCCACAGGAGTTTCTCCGCGTTCCTTGATTTGTTTGCGCTTGTGTCCGCTAATCTGCCTTGGATATTCTTTGGGATCAAAAGACCTCGTTGCATTCAATGGCAGAACTTGGGATCTTCCGCCCAGAGGAAATCTGACCTGAACTCCCCTGTCCGTCCTTTTTTCAACTATCGCAAGCCGTCCGTCTGCGATCAGTACAACCCATTCAGTAGCACTGGTCATGGAATAGCAATTGTTTCTGTATAATACTTAGACGTTCGCGGGCAATCTCTATATATTCTTCCGAGATGTCCACCCCGATATAGTTTCGATCATGGATCAGGGCCATCTTGCAGGTTGTCCCTGATCCGCACATTGGGTCAAACACAAGGTCTCTTGGATTAGACCAAGACTGGATGTGATCCGCAGCTAGCCCCTCAGGAAATACAGCGGGGTGCTGGAAGGCGATTTTGTCGGATGTGGTTCCATGCAACCCAACTGCGTATGCCCAGATGTTCGTGCGGGTTTTTTCCTTCTTAAGTTCCTTGAGCACCTTCTTGTTGACAGCATCAGGTCCCTTGTTTGTGACGAGCATCTCCATGCCGTTTCTGACTGTAGGCTCGGTCAGTGGGTTGAAGGTTTTGGGTACCCCCTTAGTAAGAACAAACATAAACTCGTAGCAATTCGTGTAGGCATTGCTCCGCATAAATGGTGTGTTTTTTTTTCGATAAATCATCACATCATGCATGTGGAAGCCAATATCTTGGAAGTACAGAGCTTGTCGGAAGCTTGAAAGGGTGCGTCCTTTCTTGATCCTGTCTCCGACAACCCACACCAAAACCCCACCTATCTTGGTTACACGGTATAATCCATCCGCAATTGCTTCAAAGTCAAACCTATATCCGTTATAGTTCCGGAGGTTGTCATACGGGGGAGAGGTTATGGTAAGATCAACTGAATTCTCATCCATTTCAACCATGTAATCCACGCAGTCTGCAACAAACAGTCTGTTATATTTCTCGCCATTCGAAGTCTTTTGGGACAGTCTGTGGGTGGGTTGGTGGATTGCTGTATCCATTTTAAATGATTGCAGTCAGGTCTGAATGTACAATGTACTCTTCTCCCCTTCACTAATTCTCATTGGATTGCTCATACGAAGCATTTGGTATGTCAGCCGTTGTCCGACCATCCCTCGTGCAATCTCTTTCATCTGCTTATCCGTATCCAGATCCCGCAAATTGCGTCTGCCGGCGAATTCGTTCACATACCGTTGCAAGTGCCAGGCAGACATCTTGAAGTAGATGCCGTAGTAGCCCCGTTTCAGCATGGACCAGAACGATTCAATCCCGTTCGTATGGGCCATCTCCGAGATAAACGTGGGGACCGTCCACTCTTCTGCACTGTGGCAGACGACCGTATGATTGCTCAGTCCTTGGTAGGACCTGTGTTCGTCCGTGAATACCGGCACATCTTCTCCACGTGTATCATTTACAAAATCCTGCAATACGGGCTTGGTGGTGCTTTCCACCACCTTGGCACGGACCTGATCGCTCTCGCGATCCTTCGCTCCTACGACAACAGTCTTCCCCACCGCACCTCTCCCAGAGTTCTGTTTTTTGTCCCGATGCTTGTTCTTCTCTTTCCCGCCGATGTACATCTCATCCACTTCTACCGCAAACTGGAACACCTCCTTGTCGGCTTCGGGAAAACCAGTTTGAATCTTGTGGAGCAGATGCCAGGTAGTATTCCGGCTGATCCCCAGATCCCGGTGCAGTTTCATACTGGACACCCCTGTCAGGGAGGACATTTCCAGACAGAGAGCAATCGCCCACAGTTGAAGAGACGGCTTGCTGGAAGCCATCACCGTCCCTGTTTTCACCGAGAAGTAGCGCATGCAATCCCGGCAACGGTAGGGCATTCCATTGTTATTGCTCTTGACGGCATACGTATCTGATTTGCCACATTTCGGGCATTTCCGTCCCCCCTTCCAGATCACACCTTCAAACCATTTCACAGCCGACTGCTCGTCAGGAAACAGGAGAAACAAGTCCATGATTCCGATGCTCTCGCGATGGGACTTCCCGGGACCTTTTCTGGACATGGCACCCTCTCTGCTGGTTGTATATGTCCCTGATTGAACTGGCTCATTCCGTATTTGTTACAGCTTCCTTTATAATTCCCATAGCGGACGACCTGGACATGGAGACAACTGTCCAGACAAGATCAAAATTCCGACAGATCAGGCAATGCTGTCCCCGATTCGCAGCCATTCGTTGGGCTTGGGCTTGCGGGCCAATTTACCCTCCTCCAGCAGAGACTCAATCTGTGTCTTCACTTGTTTCTTGAATGCCGGAATCGCTTGCTGGAATCCGAACATGCGGGCACAGTCAACGGCACAATGTTCATCACTCATTGAAATGCAACGCTTGACAGCATCCACAATTGCACTCCGATATTCCTCAGGAGAGATCATGTCGGGTTTTCTGAGCGGAGAGCCTTTCAGTTTGCTGCGGTTACGTATGCGTATCTCATTTGAGGAATGCTTCAGGAAGCTGCGATTCAGTGTACACCGCTCGATCATGCCTTCCCGCAGGGCAAGCTGGATGGCTTCTCGGATTGTTTTGCTGATTTGATCTCCCATCTGTTTGTATCTCCATACGATTTTCGTTTTCTCAATGACGATATCCTCGTGCACGGGCCCTTCGACTGTAACAATTTCAGTAATCAGGGCTGCCACTTTCCTTTCTGGTGCGTCCTGAATTGCTCTCTGAGTTCCCCTTGAGTATTTGCTTCCCTGTCCTTTCCTGAATTCCACATAAAAATCCGGTGATTCCAGAGGCGGTTCCGATTCAGGCTCCTCTCTTTTGATGACATTCGCAGGAGAGGGATCAACTGCGGGTTGAGATTTTTTCCTCTCCCGGGCCATGCGAATAGCCTCGTCCACTTTCCTGGCTTCACCTCTGGGGTTATTAAACCAGTCTGTGCTCCATACGCGGTGTATGCTCCAGCCCTTGCTCTCAAGGATGCTCTGGCGCATTCGGTCTCGCTCTCGTGCCCATTCAGAGGAATGGTATCGCACTCCGTCACATTCAATTGCCAGCAGATACCCGCCTTTCCTGTCAGGATCCTTGACGGCAATGTCAATCAGGAATCCTTCCGATCCAACCCGGTAATCAACCTCGTGCCCATATTCTCTGATGGCATTCCCGACTGCTTCCTCAAACAGGGTTTCCGGCTCTCGTTCTATGTATTCAGGAACATCCATTTTTCCGGTTGCTGCATACTGGAGAAACTTCCTGAGCACCTCCGGCCCTTCGTGCTTTGCCTCATCAGCCTTGATCTCGTCATAAAGAACGGATGCGAACACGCGGCAGCGTTTCTTTGCTCTGGTAAACAGCACATTCAGCCGCCGCTCCCCTCCCTCGTTCGAAACGGGGCCAAAATTCTGAAAGAACTTTCCCTTCTTGTCTTTGCCATATCCAATGGAGATGAAGATCACATCCCGCTCGTCTCCCTGTACAGTTTCCAGGTTTTTGACGAAGAAGGGGTTTTGCTTGTTTTCGTCACAAAAGTCATTGAGTTCTGGATGTTTGGCCCGCAGCCGCTCTGCTTCATTCAGAATTGTGTCCTGTTGTGCCACACTCATTGCGACCACGCCGAGGGACTCATGGGGTGTTTTCCTTGCGTGCTCCAGAACAGCATTCATCACGGCTCTGGCCTCGTCGGGATTGTTACTTTTTCCCTTGCCCCGGCGGTAAACTCCACCAACAAATTCAAGGTCTAGTCCCAAACTTTCACCTAGCGGGATCGGACTGGGTGGACAGACCAGATCGTTCTTGTAGAATTCCCTGTTGGAAACGGCAATGAGTGATTCATGCTCTGACCGGTAATGCCATTTCAGCGTCTTCTCATACATCGTTCGGGCTTCACAGAGCGTAAGAATGCTTTCCATTCCCTTTATGGGTGGTGGCTCAATCACATTGTCACTCTCCTCTTCGTTTATGACCAGTTTGTTGAAAAACGGGGAAGGCGGGAGCTGTTTCTCGTCTCCGACAATGATGGCATGTTTGGATCGCATGATTGCCCCAAAGGCATCCGCGGGACGCACTTGGCTGGCCTCATCAATCAGCAGGAGATCAAACTTCGGTCCATCATCTGGATCCAGGTACTGGGCGACGGACAGAGGACTCATCAAGAAAACAGGCTTGACTGCCTGTACGGCATCTCCGGCTTCTTTTAGTAGCCAGCGCAGTGGCTTGTGACGCTTCAGCTTGGTCTGGTTGCGAAGCAGTCCCATCTCTCCGCGAGTTCCCTTTGGAATGCCTTCGTAATGTGCAGACATAACTTCCTGTGCGCTAAGATGCAGAATATCCGCGTCCAGTTTTCTGAACTTTTCAACAAGAGCAGACCGATCTCTTCCATTAATTTTTCCCAGATTGGGATTCAGTGCAAGGAAGCGGTCATAGATTGCCTCCGCACGGATATAGTCGTATGTGCCACATGCATGTTTACAGGAAAGTCTGCCATCTGCCAGCCTCTCCCGAATTTCCTTCAGACCTCTCTCACTGACTGTATTTGCCGCATCGTACAGCTGAATCCAGTCTTCCTGTCCATCTGGATCCTTCTCCCAGTGGGACATTCTGGACATGACTGCAGTCAACGGTACACATCGGATAGAATCCTCAGAAAATGCCTGCTGCATGTCCAGATTACAGATGCGCATGATGTCATTCCACCTCTCCTCAGCCATATCTACCCCATTCTCAAGCTGGTGTGCAAGATCATCTGGATCTGCATCTTCAGGCCATTGATCCAGCTGTCTTTTGAGCACATGTGGGGAGCCGAGCAGTTCCATTTGCTCATTAATCCATTGCATGGATGCAAGCACCCCGGCAGCATTCGTCTTCAGTCCCCGCCACAGTGATCCAGCCGCAATCTCTCCTAGTGCCCGTCGCTCCTCTATCTCCTGTACCTGTATCCTGTGATGGATGAGCATATCCAGAAGTTCTAGCCGTTCCGCATTGGATCTGGGCGGAATTTTGGCGATGGACCTGATCTGTTTGATCGCAGTCCGATAGGAACCTCTAAATCACCGAAACAGAGAGGCCTGATGTTCGGCAATCTCACGGTATTCAATGCTCCAGTCCCGGTCAAATGCTTTTGCGGTGACCGATTTTTCCAGTTCCGTACGCACTTCCTGCTCTCGCTGAATATCCCCAAACAGCGTTTGCAGATCCTCGCGGTTTTCAATGACTCCCTCTGTGCGGATCAAGCGGTCCGTGGCAATGGGTCTGGCTCCCATTGCCCGGATCCGTTTCAGCACACTGTCTGCAAAGCCCAGTCCTCCCTCGGCCGTGATCCCGAGTGCTGTACACGCCTGCCCAAGACTGGAGTTGAGGTTTTCGAGTGTCTTTTGCAATTGCTGAACCATGTCGTTGAGTCGGCCTCGCACCATCGGAGACATTTTCTGGTTTGCTCCCCTCCATGGATGTGATCCCTCCGGTCCGTACTCTTCTGTCAAGGCGGCGAGCCGCCTGATTTCTTCACGTGCCTCGTCCGCCTGTTCGCGGTCCCAGGTAGCCGTTCTTTTCGCATCGTAATCACTGGGCCTTGGGAGATCTTTTTCTGCCATCAGTCTGGTCAGTTGCCCAATGACTTGATAGGGCGTTTCGCCTGTCACCTCATCCATGGCATGCATCTGACTGGAGAGATCGTTCAATTGGTCCCGTACCTCTTTCAGTTCCTCATATTCAGACGGATCCCCCACCAGTGGACGGCCCAGCCTCAGAGTTTCTCCCAAGTCGTCATATACGACTTTCTTCTGGGCTTTGGTGGAATGCATGTTCAGGCAAAGGCGGTCAAGTCCAAGTGATTTCAGCCGCTCGTACACGACATCAAGTGCTGCCCGCTTCTCTGCCACAAACAGGATTTTCTGGTTATCGCGAACTGCCACAGCAATGATATTGGCGATCGTTTGGGATTTTCCTGTTCCCGGTGGTCCCTGAACCACCATACTGCGACCATCTCGTGCGGCAGCAATCACCCTGGTCTGGGAGGCATCCGCCCCCATGATGTGTCCGAGATCCCGGGGGTTGGCATACAGCTGATCAAGGGGTTCGTCTGACAGCTCGGGAACAGGGAGAAACCCGTTACAGAGCTGCCCCAGGAGTTCGCTGGATTTTGCCCTGTCCAGATCTCGTGACATCAGAAACTTGCCAGACGAGTAGAAGCCCAGCTGGATCACGTCCTCCTGTACTTCCCAGCCCTCAAGGTTGCTGACAAGATCCGTCACTTTCTTAAAATATTCGTCAGACGGGATCCACTCATCTCCTTCCGGCCATGGCGGCAGTTCCAGATCAAAGTCGTTGTTAATTCGGGCATCAAATGAGTGATTGGGTTCCAGGTCCTCATCCCGTACACCCAGCTTGAAGTTTGATTTTACACCCTCCCGGACAAGCTCAACGGGAAGAAGTATGAGAGGCGCATACCGCTTTGTCTCGGAATCCTCCTCCTCCCGCCATTGCACGAATCCCAGAGCCAGAAATAGTGGATTGAAGCCCTGTTCGTCAAGGAAGCTTCTTGAATCCCGGTAGAGCTGCAGAAGACGCTTCTGCAGTTCATTTCTTGTCAGACTGGTCTGCAGTTTGAGGTCTGTATATCTGGCATCTAGAGGACCAGAATACGGAGCAACAGACATCCCTGTGCTTTTGGAATCACTCTTTTTCCCCTCAGTGTGGGCAAACTGCATTTTCTTCTTTTTGCGCACCAGCAGCTTGAAGACCTCATCGGATCGTTCGTCAACTATATCAAGGTGTTTGCCCCTTTTCTTTCCAATGGGTGTGTTAATCAGGCGATTTCGCTTGCTGATATCAATGAGCTGCTCCTTGAGGTGCTGGATCGTCTTTTGCAGGCCTTTTGGAAGCGGAGCGCGCTCCGATACCGGATCACCTTCCTGGCGAATTTCTTGATGATCCTGGTTATCTCCTGGTTGGAAATCACTCATTGGGGTTTTCTATGATGTTTGATGATGCTAGTGATGGAGGCGGTTTATCCGCCCTGATGGACGGGGAACAGGCGAGAAGCGAGTTACTCAAAATTCATCGTGCTCATCATTGGTTAAACCGGGGGAGGGGCAGGAACACGGTACTACCGAAGATATGCGTCTGTACCATCCAGCCAATCCTGACGGGGAGGGCAAAAGATATCCACATCAAGTGTATCCTCAAGCGCAACTGCCTTGTGTGGAAGATGAGATGGTATGAGCAGTACCTCTCCTTCGTGCACAATGATCTCCTGTTCTCCATTCTCCCCCAGCCAAAACTTTAATGAACCCTGCAAGACATATGTGATCTGCTCATTCTCGTGCGAGTGCCACGGCACCACACACTCCTTTTCAAGATAGACATGCGTGATCATCATCTGCTCCCCTGTGATCATCCGCCTTCCTAGTCCGCCTTTGACAGGTTCAACGGGCATATCGTCCCACCGATGAAGTGTTGCCTGTTTGTTCATGTCCAGGTGCGCTGAGGCAGGTATGGTTCCTGTTTTGGTTGCTCCTCGCCAGAGGTTTTTGGCCCGTCCCAGTTGTATTCTGTGAAGCGGCTGCATGTTTCCACAGGGCTTTTTTCGTACGGATATGATCGGGCGGGATGACTGCCTGCTGCTGGCACTATCCCAGATACATGGCAGAAATTTTTCCTCAGAAACATCCCCAAAACTGACAAGTGAGCCTTCTGCAAAAATCCCGTACGACGAAGAAATATCGCCCATGGAGTGCTTGAAGGCGTATCAGATTGGGTATAGGGATATTGTTGCAATAGCCTCGTGTCCACCATGCCGCGTCAAGACCTGCGGGACCGGACACAAGACTGCCTTCTGTTCAGTCCGATCTGTTCAAGTCTGCCACACCCCCGAAGATCAGAGGCATATGCCGGAATCAGCCCGATGGAAGTAACTGCGCAATGACAGACGCATTCCCCCGGCATCTGGATTGAAGGAAAGGCGGAAAGTCCGCATCTATGCGGTGTAACCACGCATGTTTTCAGGACAGGGGGTTCGGTTCGCGGCCAATCCCGAGAGCTCTCAGTGAGTCAAGGATCTCGTCATGGACTCTTCCATTCGTCGCAATAATTCCGCGATTGTGCTCCAGCCCTTTTCCACAGCTGAAATCCAGTCTCTTCCCCGCACAGTCGGTCACCTCTCCCCCTGCTTCAGCAAGCAGGAGGGCCCCTGCGGCATGATCCCAGATGCGCTCCACATAGCTTTTGCGCGTCGGCAGGCGCATGTAGATTTCTGCCCCTCCGCGGGCAACAACAGCATATTTTGCCTGGCTGTCCAGCCGGATGCGTTCCGAAGTGATTCCGAGGTGCTCCACAACTCTCTGTGCATCCCCCAGTGCGCTGTGACCGGATTCTACACTCTGACAGATCCGGGCCCGGGCAATCGTTCCCAGTTTGCTGACGCGAAGAGGCGTTTCCCCCTGTTTGGCTCCATGCCCTTTTGCAGCCAGAAAAATTTCAGGGGCAAGTTTCGGGCATGCCAGCCCGGCAACAACTGCCTCTCCTTCTTCAATGAGAGCCAGAGCCACCGCAAAATGCCCTTTTCGCAAAAACCCCTTTGTGCCGTCAATCGGGTCAAGTGTCCAGAATCGGTCGGAATACTTCTCTGCATTGCCATAATCTATCCACTTCACTGCACTGGCTAGTGAGGTACCCGGACGGATGGCTTCCAGATGCTGTCCCAGAATCTTCCGAAGCTCTGTCTGTTCCTGTGCTCGCAGGAGCATACTGTCTTCCTCTGCCATGATCGGGTCATCAGGAAAAGCCTCGCGCAGGGCCCGGCACACCAGGGACTGGCTTCCATAGTCGGCAATGGTCACCGGACTGCGATCTCTTTTTGTGATTGCCACATGATCCTGAACAGCCAGGCACAATTGAGCTGCTTCCTGCAGAGCTCCGCGCACGATCTGAAGTTCTTTGCCGTAGGAATTACCTGGCATGACTGAAAGGTAAAATCATGGATTGATAGGATGGAATCTCGTCCAGAAAATCGTAGGTGCGATCTGCATAATCCAGTTTGCAGCAGTAATGTTGCATCCCGTTGGTCACGATCAGATACGGCACCTTCACGGCGGCATTGTAAAGTCCAATCTGATTGAATACATTCTGCCCAAGTTTAACAGAATATCCTTTGCACTCAACGATAAGTATTGCCTCAACCTGTCGTCCGTACACGACAATATCGGCACGATAGTGACGGTTCTGTATCGGGATTGCCACTTCCACGGCAATCATAGCCGGGGGGACATGCAGATGCTGGATGAGATACTGAATAAAGTGCTGTCGTACCCATTCTTCGGGGGTTAGCGGTACAAAACGCTTCCGGATCGGATCCAGAATTACACTGCGCCCGTTCCTGTTGCGAAGCTCGCAGTTGCAGGATGGCAGATTTAGTTGTTGCATGCTGGCGGGGCACTGCACTGGATCCGGCAGGCAAGCTGCGCGTTGACCCTGTTACCTCGGGGTGTGGCGCAGCCCGGTAGCGCGCTTCGTTCGGGACGAAGAGGTCGTGGGTTCAAATCCCGCCACCCCGACCGGGAATGGTTTGATGTATCCATGTTGCAATCCCTGTTCTTTGGAAGATTTGCAATCTGGACAGCGGAGCAGGGCAGGAATCCAGGCTCAACCGGATTCTACAGATTTGACGCATGTCCTTCCTCCCGATTCTCGGCTGTAACAAGTTATGTAAACCGGACACTTCTGCTGGTTCGCCACAGGAAATGTGAGTCCAAGTTCAGATTCATACGAAAGACAGGGAAACCACATGCATGCCTCCAAGAAAATTCACCAGAACAAAATGTCTGTTTCGCGTTCCGGTGATTTCGGGCATCTGCCCTGGCTCCTCACGGAGAAGCCAGTGTCCAGGGTTTCCAGATCATGTTGCACAACAAGCCTGAAAGGGGAAGGGCGGGAGCTTCCAGATTGGTCACCCTAACAACGAAACCTAACCAGAAAAGCAAGAAACTACCAACCAAACACCAAACAAAAAATCCCCAAAATGGAAGCTCCCCTGTCCCTCATTCCCAATATAAGAAAATTCTGGATTTCTCGCCAAAGAACTCTGAAATCTTTTCTTCTTTCAGGGGAACTTGTCCCACATTCCGGTATATTCTGCCGGCAGCAGGGAACCATTGAAGTGCAAAGGGATCAAACAGGTAATTTTTGGGAATTATCCAGCAAAATCCGCAAGTGCGGGAACAGTCCGTGCCCCGAAGCGTAGTCCCTTTTTGACTACTCCTGACAGAAAATGAAGGACAACCCGCTTGACAAACCATCTGACCGTGGTCCCACCCCCTTCTTTCACGGGCGTACCCCCATACTGGCCAGCTTCGAGAACAGCCTGGTGAAATACAGAAAAAAAGACGAAGGGACCATCTTTATCGTACAGGGCCCGCCGGGGATCGGCAAGTCGGCTCTGCTGGACGAATGTCGCAAGAAGGCAAAGAATAAGAACTGGGAGGTCCGAAAACTTGTCGTCCCCGCCCTGTGGGACCCGGACTTAATGGCGGAATGCCTGGGGCTGAAGAAAAAAGAGAGCACCACAGAAAAAACTGTGGAGGGAGGTGGGGAAATTAGTGCTGGTGTAGCCAAGTTCAAAGGGGCGGTATCAGGAACGACAAAGAAATCCATCCCGAAGGTCACCCCGCGAAGCCTGATCCAGAAAATAAAGAACCCTCTTCTTTTGATTCTGGACGAGGCCCAGCACCTGGGCGAAGACGGAGGTCCACCCCAAGAACACCTCCACGCGGTCAAAGCCCTGCTGACGGAGATTCACAATGGAGAGTTGGGCAAGCCCGTGATCCTGCTGGCCGGTGGACTGGGGTTGACCGAAGATGCATTCAGAGCACTGGGCATATCCCGGATGGCAGAAGACTGCATGTTTGACATGGAACCCCTGGAGAAAGAGGAAGAGCGGACGGTGATCCGGAACTGGCTCAAGAAAGCGGGGGAAGCGACAGGAGATGTCACGCACTGGATAGACACGATCACCACAGAGACAGTCCAGTGGCCCAGACATGTTGATTCCTACGCACGGAATGCCGCCCGTCTAATCAAGGACAACCATGGGCAGATGACGGCGGACCTGTTGCGTTCCGTTATGGAAACAGGACGGGAAAAACGCTGGGCATACTATACAGGCAGAACGGAGGGGCTTGACGATGATCATATTGTCCGGCTTGTGGAGATGTTTCGTGATACTCCTGTGGAGGAAGGGTTCCGGAAACAAGATATTGTAACGGAGCTAGGCGAACCAGGGTTTGCGCAGGCGGTCTCCAGGGGTGTTCTTTATTATAGCAACCCCTTGTACACACTCCCCATTCCGTCCCTGTATGACTGCCTGACAGAAAGAGCCACGCGAATTCGAGAGGCCGCATTGCGCTACGAGCGGGTCAAGAAGCAGAGACAGGCAAGTCGCCACCCTACAAGAGATGTTTCCGGGCAACAGCCGGAGTCAAAAGACCAGTCTGAGGCGGAGGGTTCTCAAAAGGAAGCGGGGAACCATACTCCAGACAGTCCCTCCCCTGAAAAAGAGGAGGGAAAAGAACCCACGATACTCAAATCGGAAGAAGGCAATCCTCGTCAGGAACCTCCACCGGGCAGAGATTCTTCCAACAGTGATCGGGACACAGACATGGGGATGGAGAGGTAACCTCTCCCTGCGGATTTTGCGGGATAAACCCCTAATTTTTAGCGTGAACGCGAAAAAATCAAATGGAGAGCCATTCCAAGTTTTTGCCCTTCAGACATGCAGCGGTCATTGGGGCCGGGACCATGGGAGCCCAGATTGCGGCACACCTCGCCAATGCCGGAGCAGAAGTACTGCTTCTGGATCTGGCAGCCCCGGAAGGGAAAGAGCCGTGTGCGCTGGTCGAAAAGCACCTTAAGGCCGCT
This sequence comes from Rhodothermales bacterium, assembly GCA_965203305.1. GTDB lineage: Bacteria > Bacteroidota > Rhodothermia > Rhodothermales > Bin80 > Bin80. Next base: position 3,234,736 of record OZ241874.1, read on the forward strand.
TCAAAGCTGAAGCCCAGTCCATTTTTCACAAAGGCAGGCATGGAGCGCATTCGTTTCGGCACGATTGAGCATGATCTGGAAAAGATTGCAAGAGTGGAATGGGTGGTGGAAGCTGTCATTGAACGGCTGGATATCAAACAGGACATCCTGAAAAAAATAGAGGCTTATGCAGGGCCGGACAGTATTGTCTCCACCAATACCAGTGGCATTCCGATACGTCTGCTCATCGCAGAATGCTCGCCTGCATTTCGGCAGCGTTTTCTGGGAACACATTTCTTTAATCCTCCCCGATATCTGCGACTGCTTGAGCTCATCCCGCATGCGGATACGGATCCGGGGATTCTGGAGAGAATCCGGTGGTATGCACGGGTGCATCTGGGCAAGGATGTTGTGCAGGCAAATGATGTCCCGTACTTCATTGCCAACCGAATTGGGATGTATGGCATGACTGGCGCGATGCAGCTGTATCTGAGTGGAGACTATACGATTGAAGAGATTGATACACTCACTGGACCCGTCGCCGGCCGGCCAAAGTCAGCTACCTTCAGGACGGCAGATCTGGTTGGACTGGATGTGATGCAGCTTGTATGCGACAATCTGTATGAGAGTGTTCCCGAGGACGAGAGCAGGGAGCGGTTCAAGGCTCCGAACCTGCTGGGAGAGCTGGTCAGGAAGGGAGCACTCGGAGCGAAATCAGGAGCCGGATTTTACCGCAAAGAAGGCAGTCAGATACTGTCGCTCCGTCTCTCTTCCATGCAGTACGAGTCCCCTGCGGAACTGAATCTTGGAGATTTGCGCAGGATCAAATCAGCAGGCTCACTCCAGCACCGCCTGTCTGCATTGTTTGAGGATGAAGGACGGGCAGGCTATTTCTTCCGTACAACCATGCTGGATCTCATGGCATATGCCGCAAGGCGGATCGGTGAAATTACGGACAGTCCGGCACGGGTGGATGCGGCACTTCGTTCCGGGTTCGGATGGGAGATGGGGCCATTTGAGACATGGGATGCCCTCGGATTTGCTTCTGTCAGAGAAGCCATGATTCAGGAAGAGATTGCGCTTCCCGAGTGGGTCATGAACATGTCCGCCGATGCCTCCTTCTATGCAGGACATCCTGCACAGGTCTACATTCCGTCCCGGAAAGAATATGAAGAGCAGGAAGTGCCTGACTCCGAGCGATCTCTGGCATCCATCAAACTGGACGCAGGGAAGGACCTGTGGTCAAATGAAGAGTCTGGACTGGTGGATATCGGAGACGGGGTGGCACTGTTTGAATTTCGTTCCAAAGCCTGCACCCTGGGATTCCGGGTAATCAGCGGACTTCTGGAAGCCATTGATCAGGTCGAAAACAATCCGAATCTGTGCGGGCTTGTCATTGGCAACGAGGGAACGCACTTTTCCGTGGGAGCCAATCTGGCAGAAATGGCCGGAGCGGTGCAGTCTGGAAAATTTAAGGAGATTGACCAGTATATCGCCCGCTTTCAGTCTGCCATGCAACGGGTACATTATGCACGAAAACCTGTGGTGGTCGCCGCTCATCAGCGTGCTCTGGGGGGAGGCTGCGAACTGGTCATGTCTTCTCCTCATCCGGTTGCTGCTGCCGAGACCTATGCCGGTCTGGTAGAATTGGGGGTTGGCCTGATTCCAGCCGGTACAGGAAGCATGCGACTGGCGGCGAAGGCCGGCAGAGCAAATCGGGGGTATGAGAGCAATCTGCTACTGGATGTGATGCGATACTTTGAGATGGTGGCAAAGGTTACTGTCTCCACCAGTGCAGAAGAAGCTCGTGATCTGGGGTTTCTGCCTTCGCATGCCTGCATTGTGATGAACGATCAGGCACGTTTTCATGCGGCAAAGCATGAAGTGCTTCGGCTTTCCGCTCAAGGATATCGTCCTCCTGTCCCTGAAAAAGTTCGTGTACTCGGGCGACCCGGCGCGGCAGCACTGCATGTGGCCGTCTATCAGATGTATCAGGGCAGATTCATCAGTGAGTATGATCTGCATCTGGCAAAGAAACTGGCACATGTCTTTACAGGCGGAGACTTGAGCGGGGCGCAGGATGTGACGGAATCCAGCCTGCTAGAACTGGAGCGGGAGGTATTCCTCAGTCTTCTGGGAGAGCCCAAGACGCAGGAGCGCATTGCCGGTATCCTGAAGCACAACCGACCCGTCCGTAACTGACGAGATCTTGAACATGTCATCTTCCGCTGTTATTGTCACCAGCCTGCGCACCCCAGTCGGGAAAGCCAAGCGGGGAGCACTTCGCTTTCTGCGCCCGGAAGCCATCGGAGCAGAAGTGGTACGGGCCGCTCTGGAGCGCACTCCCAATCTGAGTGCTGGGGAAATAGATGATGTACTTGTCGGATGTGCTTTTCCTGAGGGGCCGCAGGGTATGAATATGGGGCGCATCATTGCAGGGCGGGCGGGGTTGCCGGACTCTGTACCGGGTGCCACCGTCAACCGATTCTGCTCTTCCGGCTTGCAGACCATTGCCATGGCAAATCAGTCTGTCAGCATGGGACAGGCCGAGTGTATCATCGCCGGCGGAGCAGAGAGCATGACGCTGGTCCCCATGAGCGGATATTACTTTCAGCCGGATCCCGAACTTGCGGAACAGCGTCCAGAGGTCTATGTTTCCATGGGAAACACAGCAGAGAATCTGGCAGAGAAGTACAGCATATCTCGTGAGGATCAGGATCAGTTCGCACTTCGGTCCCATGAGCGGGCACTCAAGGCACAGTCCTCTGATCTGTTTGGGGAAGAGATTGTCCCCCTTGACATAAAGCATAAAGACTTCTCGGATGGAACATTCCGAACGGTCTCTCGCCGCATCATCACAGATGAGGGGCCAAGAAAAGATACAAGCCTTGAAGCACTTGGGAGACTGCGTCCGGTGTTCCGAAACAGGGGCAGTGTGACGGCGGGCAATTCTTCGCAAATGTCCGATGGAGCGGCAGCGACAGTCGTGATGTCGGAGGCAATGGCGCAGCGTCTGGGGGCCAAGCCAATGGCACGCATGGCGGGATTCGCAGTGGCTGGAGTCGCTCCAGAACTCATGGGGATCGGTCCTGTACCGGCAATCCAGAAAGTTCTGAAACAGACGGGAATCCGTCTTGATGAGATTGGACTGATTGAGCTCAATGAAGCATTTGCCGCACAGGCCCTGGCAGTCATTCGGGAGGCGGACCTGGATGAATCCATCGTGAATGTTCAGGGAGGCGCGATTGCGCTGGGACACCCGCTGGGATGCACCGGAGCAAAGCTGACGGCCACACTGCTTCATGCAATGAAGCGTCAGAATATCCGGTACGGACTGTGTACCATGTGTATTGGAGGAGGCATGGGGGCCGCAGCGGTCTTCGAAAATCTGTAACAGACCGCTTCCGGCCAGATGCAAAACCTCCGTATCAGAGTAGCAGATCGCAGTTATTTGCATGGTTCTCTGGACAATTTGCCATTTTGCGGGTATATGCTCTGGCTCAAGTCCGCCTGCCCCGAAATATGAAGATATCCTTGTAAAGATTTACTGTCAGCAAAAGCTCGCAATTCATGGAATGGTACGGATATGATGTCCTGACGCTCTGGCAGGGAATCGGAGCGGGACTCGTCAGTCTCCTGCTTTTGGCGTACTTTGGTGCCCGTATCTGGTACTGGGGGATTGCTGTGATTCTTCTTGTGTACCTCACAGGCACTCCAGAATGGCTTGTGCTGGTCACCACAGCACTGGCGATGATCCTCGTCATCACACCATTGCGCAGAGTGTTATTCACAGGCCCTGTGCTGCGAATTATCAACCGAACGGGGCTGATGCCGGCGATCTCGGAAACCGAACGGGTGGCACTGGAGGCAGGCAAGGTCTGGGTTGAGGGGGAGTTATTCTCGGGGAAGCCGGACTGGAAACGCATTCGTGGAGCATCCTATCCTCAGCTCAGTCAGAAGGAGCAGGAGTTTCTGGATGGTCCCGTTCAGGAGCTCTGTGATCTGACAGACGACTGGAAAGTGTGGGCAGACCGGCAGTTTCCAGATGAGGCGTGGGAGCTGATGCGGCGGGAGAAGATGTTCGGAATGATCATCCCCGCCAAGTACGGGGGGCTGGAATTTTCCGCCATGGCAAACAGTGCGGTGGTCATGAAACTCCAGTCTCATTGCGGGCCGCTTGCCACGACCGTGATGGTGCCCAATTCTCTGGGGCCCGCGGAACTGCTGATTCACTACGGGACAGAAGCACAGCGGGATCACTACCTGGAACGCCTGGCTGGAGGGGAATTTCTGCCGGCATTCGCACTCACAGAGACGGGAGCAGGCAGCGATGCCGGAGCAATGCAGGCAGAGGGGGTTCTGTTTCGGGACGAGTCCGGGGATGTGAATATCCGTCTTAAATGGGAAAAGAGATACATCACACTGTCTGCTGTAGCAGATGTTTTGGGGCTTGCGTTCAAGCTCAGAGATCCAGAAAACATCCTGGGGCGGGGGGAGGATATCGGGATCACATGTGCACTGATCCCTTCCAGCACTCCCGGGATCAGGCGGGGGCGAAGGCATGATCCGCTGGGGGTTCCCTTTGTCAATGCTCCATTTGAGGGCCACGATGTAGTCGTGCCCCTTTCGGCAGTGATTGGCGGGGAGAAGGGGGCGGGAGCCGGATGGAAGATGCTGATGGAGTCTCTGGCGGCCGGACGCGGAATCTCTCTGCCGGCAAGTGCGGCAGGAGGTGCCAAGGCGGTCTATCTGGGAGCTTCTGCCTACGCTGCGGTTCGGCGGCAGTTTGGGCTCCCCATTGGCAAATTTGAGGGAATTGAGGAACCTCTGGCACGGATTGGCGGATTTGTATATCTCATGGATGCAGCCCGTGTCTATACCCTTGGAGCCATTGACAGTGGAGAGGTTCCTGCCATCGTGACTGCGATCCTCAAATACAATCTGACAGAGCTGGGCCGAAAGGTGATTAACGACGGGATGGATATTATGGGGGGCAGTGCCATCTCTTCTGGCCCCAGAAATATCCTGGCCCACCACTATATCGGCAACCCTATCGCCATCACGGTGGAAGGGGCAAACATATTGACAAGAACGCTCATTGTGTTTGGACAGGGAGCACTTCGCTGCCATCCCTGGGCCTACAAGGAGATTGTCGCACTGGCCGAAAAGGATGTGGATCGCTTTGACTGCGCCTTCGTCGGGCATGTGGGACATGTTCTCCGCAATGCCGCCCGCTGCCTGATTCTGGGGATTACCCGCGGGCATGCGGCAATGGTGCCTGGCAGAGGAGTGGTGCGGAAATATATTCGAAGATTGAACTGGATTTCCGCTTCCTTTGCATTCATGGCGGATGTGGCTATGGGTTCTCTGGGGGGTGCATTGAAGAGAAGAGAGAAGATTACGGGACGATTTGCCGACATCTTTTCGTGGCTGTATATGGCTTCGGCCACCCTGCGGCGGTTTGAAGCCGAGGGGATGCGCAAGGAGGATCTGCCGTATTTTCAATGGTCCATGGAGTATGCCCTTGCCGAGATTCAAAAAGGCTTTGAGGGACTGCTGGCGAACATGAAGGTGCCGGGTCTTACATGGTGGGTACGGGGGCCGGCACTGCTCTGGCACAGGCTGAACAGTTTCGGGCGAGGGCCCTCGGATCAGCTGGGGCATGAGGTGGCACGGCTGATGCAAACGCATGGCCCGCAGCGCAGCCGAATCGCGGCGGGAGTTTATCTGGGAGATGACTGCACACGCGGATTATACCGCTTGGAACACGCACTCCATCTGGCAGCTCTTTCTGCTCCAATTGAGGCAAAAGTCTCAAAAGCTGTCCGCTCTGGAACACTGGCAAGAAAGCCCAGGAATACCCGATTCGAGAGGGCCCTTGGAGCAGGAATTATTTCCAGGGAGGAGTTGGCACAAATTCAGGAAACCGCCAAAGTTGCGTGGGAGGCAGTGCAAGTGGATGATTTTGATGAGGACTCCTATCTGCGGCACCATGCGTCCACAAGCACGAGCTAGCCATGTCCGTACACACACTGTTCATATTTCTTCACATTCTGACGGCATCCGCCTGGTTTGGGCTGAGTTTGCGGCTGGGCAGTCAGGCAAAACTTGCTGCCACGGGGCAGCATGCGGTTTCCGAGGATGGAAAACGCACTCTTTTCCTCATGGGGATCATGCTGCTTGCTACCTTTGTATTCTCCATGGTGCTGCTCATGACAGGCGGTGGATATCCCGGGCAGATTCAATACCATATCGCCTCCATCCTGATTGTTGTCCTTCTAGTGGTTCAGTTTGTATTTCTGATTCCTGTCTGGAACAGTCTGCATACTGCCGTTGCGACGGCACACAAACAGGACGGGGCAGAGATCAAGAGAGGTCCAGCATCCGCGCATGCCCGCAAGATTTCGATGTTTGCGGGAATCGGGCATCTGATCTGGGTGATCCTTCTGGTTCTCATGCTCTGGAACAGGTCGATGCCATAGGCGTACACCAGCAGGTAGCAGGAGAGATATTCCGAATCTGCTCCCTTTTGTATTCGTGAATCCAATTCAGATTGATGGCGACTGAACGTATGAATGAAAGCTGGCGGCAGGTATGTCGTCAAATTGTGTCTATTTGGAACGAGGTTGAGTTTGACGACAAGGAAATGAAGAAGGCGCGTGGCAATATGCGCAAAATGGTTCAGCTCATCCACGACAAGACCGGCGAGCCGCGAGACGAGATCTTTCAGAAGATCAGTGCGATCATCTGATCGTTCCGCAGGGGCTTGGTCCGCAGGTTCGCACAAATCTGCGATGGACGGTTTCCTTCTCATCTTGCTGTTCTGGCAGGTCACTTCCCTGGACTTGAGTCAGGCTCGTGAAGCAGTGGAAGCTCGCGAGTACGGGGAGGCAGTTCGGCTTCTGGACTCTGTCATTCGGTCGGATGCCGGTCATGCAGAGGCACATTATCTTCGCGGAGTATCCCTGCGCGAACGGGGGCGAAATCCAACCCTGCAAACTCGTTTGCAGCGTCTCCTGGCTCGCAGTGCAGAGGATTTTGAGCTTGTTATTGCACAGGACTCGGCATATCAGGATGTTCTTCTTCAGTATGCGATCCTCAAGCGGTATCAGAATGATCTGCAGCAGGCTATTTTGCTGGGGGAGATGCAGATGCGATACCGTCCAGATCTGCAGCATGTACTGCCTCACCTCCTGTCATTCTACTGGCGTTATGTGGTAACCCGTGAACCCGATGAGGCAAGAGCATGGCTGCGAACTCAGCCAGGATATCTGGCCCGCCTCTTTGTTGGACGAACGTATGAACGACAGGGAATGTACGGGATGGCAGAGCGCATTTACCGCGAGAGCGAGGGGGCGGGCAAAACCGTTCCCCTTCTGGCAAGGGCAAGACTGGAGTTTGCCAGGATGCAAAGAGAGGAGGGGACGCGGGCAATTCAGCAGGCAATCACCCGTCTGAACAGCAAAGCCGATGCCCTCGTACTCTTTGAAGAGATCAAGACAATTGTCCGTCCCGCAGAGCTGGCTGCATTTGCGAAGATTGAAGAAATACAGAGGTATCGGGAGTTTTTCCGCATCTTCTGGAGTAGCAGGGATCCGATGCCTGCCGCTCCATACAATGCCCGCATGGCCGAGCATTATCGCCGTTTGCGGATTGCGGAACAGGAGTATCTGTTGCATGGATTCCGGTCATGGTTCCGCAGTGCGTTTACGTATCAAGAGGGGAATTTCCCGCCTGCGTATGCACTCAGTTCTGATTTTACGGATCGGGGAGTCGTCTTTCTGCGTCATGGAGAACCGGATGACTACACTGTGGGGGAGGCCAACTCGTGGCACTATCAGAATTCCCTGCTTGTATTTCATTTTGCTCCGACATGTATTGCTCAGATTTGCAGTGTGACGGATCACTTCGTGCCTGTACCAGAGGGGCCAACCTTCCCGCCCTCTATTGTGGGGCTGGATCCACTGGATGCGGAGCGAATCAGTATAGAGTTTATAGCCAAGGGGCTGAGCACGGATCGGCATCAGTGGTCATCGGATGTTCGTCACTGGGACATTCCTCATGTCACGGGAGCTTTTCGCGGGATTGATGGACGAACGCTGCTGGAGGTGTACTACGAGATTCCTCTGCACGAAACGGCACATGTCTCCGGCCCTGACTCTGTACTTGTTGAAACTGGATTTGCGGTTCATACGACAGACTGGGTGCGCACCAATCACATACGAGAGCAGAAGCGTCATCTTCGGGGATCCCCTGCACTTGTAGACCGATTCCAGATTGATTTGCCTGCCAGGCGGTTTAACCTTGCTCTGCATGCCCGGGTACTTGACGGAGTGCATGTGCAATCCATCCGTTTCGAGTATGCGGTGCCCGAATTTACCAGTACGGGACTGCAGTTGAGCGACATACTTCTGGCGGACAGCGTGGATGCCCTGCCTGATGCAAAGTTGAGGGATGAGGTGATTTTGTATGTCAATCCATCTGGAAAATTCCAGAGAAATGCAGCTCCGGTTGTGTATTTCGAGATCTACAACCTGGAACGAGAGCCGGATGGCAGAACCAGGTATCGCATCGCATATTCACTGACCCCGAAGTACAGGGGAGAACCGGGTGCGGTCACATTGCAAACGAGCGAACAGAGAGGAGCGCAGGGGATGGAAATCTCGTACGTATCCCTTGATCTTGGCGAAGCGGTGCCTGGAGAGTACCTGCTGGAGGCAGAGGTGGAAGATCTGGCAACTGGAAGAACTGCAGTGGCTGAAAGACTCCTGTCTGTCAAGTAGGGTACCTGGCAATGTGTATCTGGCACCATGGAGCGAATCCGTTATTGCGATTCTCGCGCATATATTCAGAGTCAGTCCAGAGAGAGGGAAGAGAGCAGCAGAGCCGGGAGTATTTGTGATCGGATCATTTTTTTCGTGTGATCACATATTGGCTAAGCGCACGCATCGCCTCGCGAGCTTCGGATTCTGGAAATGATCTCAGCAAAGATTGTGCTTTCTGTACATGGGACTCCATGCGTTGCTGTGCATATCTCAATCCTCCGGTGGATTCAACAAATTCGAAGATCGCCTGTCGGTTCTGTTTCGTTTTTCTGCCGGTACGTATGATTTTCAGGATTCTTCTGCGTTCGGGCTGACCAGCAACTTCAAGGGCATGGATGAGCGGAAGAGTCACCAGTTTTTTCTGAATGTCTGCTCCCACAGGCTTTCCGACTTCCTGTGTTCCAAAATCAAACAGGTCATCCCGTATCTGGAATGCCAGCCCGAGCTGTTCTCCAAATTCTGACATGGATTGCAGACTGTCCTGGTCCGCATCTGCACTCAGTGCACCGCAACGGGTGCACGCAGAAATAAGCGAGGCTGTCTTGTCCGAAATAATTGTATAATAGGATTCCTCGTCCACATCCATGCTTCGTGTCCGCTGTACTTGACGAAGCTCCCCTTCACTCATGCGTTTCACGGCATCACTAAGTACCTGGAGGAAATCATGGTCATCATGCTCCAGAGCCAGAAGCAGTCCGCGACTCAGGAAGTAGTCACCAAGCAGAACGGCCACTTTATTGCCCCAGAGTGCGTTGATTGAGAATGCTCCCCGCCGTTTTTCGGATTCGTCAACAACATCGTCATGCACCAGTGTGGCGGTGTGAAGGAGTTCCACCAGAGTAGCGGCGCGGTGACTGCGTTCCTGGATACCCCCGCAGGTTTTGGCCGTCAACAGCACCAGAAGCGGTCGTATCCGTTTGCCTTTCTGACGCAGAAAATACCGGATCACAAGATTCAACAGTCCGTGTTCTACACGCACTGCCTCCTTGAACTGACGGGAAAATTCTTTGAGGTCGTTATCTGCGACGGACTGAAAGTCTCGTATTGAGATGGCAGATTCCCTCTGATTTTTGGTCATCCAGACTGACCTGATAACAGAATCACCGTGAACGATGAACACGATGACAGTGTTCAGTTTCGAATCTCAGGGTACGGGAATCCTCACTCTGTGTGGTATGTGGAGATGCTCCCGGCTCGTCGTACAGGATATGCAGGTTTGACTGGCAGTCGGTTCATTCTCGTTGCCGGGATACAGGAGAGCTTTTCCCCAACCTGCCAGTATTTGTTCCCGCCCTACTCAGGCACGGACAGATGCTATGTTCAGGTTATCCCTGAGAGTTTCTAACAGTCCGCTGGATTGGCTGCCGTCCAGGTGCCCCTTGTACCATCCCCTGCGGGGAAGTTTCCTCGTCATGCGTGGTGTTCTTCACTCTCCGCTCTGCAGTGCGAAGCCTCTTGCACATCGTGATACGCAATCTCGGATCGCAGTAAACAGGGTACCGGGGGGTACCATTTGTCACAGACACGCTGGTGAACCGGTTCATCAAGTCTTGTCCCCCGCAAAAGCACCAACTCGTCTGCCACACTCGGGAGTATGACTTCACGATGATCTGAAAGCGGACAGGGCAGAGTGACAGGAACATCTCGCACGCATCCGAGTCAGAGCGACCCGTATCGGCGGAGCATGCCTCACTGGCCATGATTAATGGCATCAGCCCGGTCTCTGACCACCGGGATGATTGTATCAAAACCGCTGATACTGAAGATCTCGCGGATGCTGTCACGCATGCTGCAGAGAACTAGCTCGCCCTGATTTGACTTGATATTCTTGGCTCCAATCAACAGTACGCGCATGCCGGAACTGCTGATGAAAGACAGCTTGGTAAAGTCAACAACGATTTTTGTTTCCCCGTCGTCAATATGATCCTTCACCATGCGCTCAAATGCCGGGGCATTTGAGCTGTCAATACGTCCCACAGGGACCAGTACGAGTATATCCTCGCCTACGCGCTCCTGGAGCACTTCAATTTGGCTGGCCATTTTTGGGTTCCTCCGTAAATGTTTGGTTAGTCTGTATAAAAGTTCTTTCCGAAATCCGGCAGGCTTTGCACGAAACCTGCTACGGCAGGTTATATTCCAATGTCAAACGATTGGTGCCATCCTCAAACTCATAGGAAAATCCGTCGGCCTGGGTTTTGACGAGATGCAGCCCCAATCCCCCAATTGGCCTGCTTTCCAGTTCACTGGTGATATCCGGGTTACTGTCCTGTGTTGGATCAAACCTGCCCCCATTTGACTCAATCACTACAACGACGCGATTGTCTTTGAGGCTCAGGGTTATTTCAATCTCTGGCTCAACGCCATCTTCAAACGTGCCGTGGACTAGCGTATTGGTCACTAGTTCTTCCAGGGCAAGATTAATAATAAAGTTGGTCCTGTTCGGGAGTCCATGTTGCTCCCCAAAGGTTTCCACCATCGCAGCGAGGTCATGCAACTCAGACACACGCGCGGAGATTTGGACATTAAAGTTGCCAGTAATCATGCTATCTCTGCTTCAGAAGAGGAATCTTTTCTGTGAAGTACCAGACATGTACGATCATCTGCCGCTGCGGCTCCACGCGAGAAAGTACTGATATTTTCCCATACAGAGGCAAGTATCCGTGTCGGGTTAGCATCCGGGGCATCATCCAGAGCCTGCTCCAGTCTGGCTTTTCCGTAAATCTCGCCACCCAAGTTCACCATGTCTGTCAAACCATCCGTATAGCAGAACAGGACCTCGCCATTCTGCATCCGGGTAATACTTTTCGTATAGTCAAACTCCTCCAGTACCCCCATGGCAACCCCGCCGGTACCAGAGACGATGGCACGCTGTCCATTGCAAAGCATGTAAGGTGGTTCATGTCCTGCGGAAACATACGTCACTTCTCCAGTGTCCAGATCTACTCTGGCAACGAAGACAGTAACAAAGAGTCCCATTGGATTTTGGCGACAGATCCGGTCATTCGCATTTTTGCAAATTTCGGCTACATCACTGCTTTCATTGGCTGCGAAGCGAATCGCGGCCAGTGAAGCTGCCATGAAAAGCGCAGCTGCGACTCCTTTTCCTGACACATCCCCAATGACGCAAATTAGTGAATTTCCATCTTCAAAGAAATCAACGAAGTCTCCCCCTACTTGCAGAGCAGGCTCCATTCGTGCACATGCCGTGAATGTGTTCAGGTCTGCTGCTCCATCCCGCACCAGTGCTGCCTGCACTGCCATGGCCATTTCCAGGTCTTTGGTGATGGCATCCTGCGCCAGGCGAAGTTCATTATTGGCAGCGACAAGCTCCGAAGTACGCTCGGATACCAGGGTTTCCAGAACTTCCTCTCGACTGAACACCTGGATTGTCATGTCTTGGAAAACTCGTGCAAGGGATCCGATCTCGTCCGCACGGTCCAGAACCGGGCCAATGAGATCGTCATCCGGCTGTTCCCCATTTTCGACAGAGCGTGCCGCTTCTGCGATTCTCTCAATGGGACGCGTAAGCAGCCGGGCTCCGACAAATGTGGCAAATCCGGTGAATGCCAAAAGTGCCAGTGAGAGAAGCAGCGTCAGAATCATGCCATCCAGAATTTGATCTGCCGTGTCATTTAAGTTGATGAAGGCCAGGACGGTGCCGATCCGGTTATCCTCAATGGCAACGGGAGAGGCAACCCATAATCCGCTTTTGTACTGATTTGATGCTCCGAAACGGTCCATCAGATGATTCAGCAGTCCGAAACGGACATCACTGCTTTTGCTGCTGTTGCTTTCCGTTGCATTCTGGATCACATCACGAGTTGTGGTTGAATCTCTCCGTTCATACGGGTTTCGCCAGGCATTCTCCATTTCTGTGAGATTGCCCGCTCTGGAATACTCAGCAGCTGCAGCAACACTCCCGTCCGCATCAATAAACCACAGTACTTCGGGATAGCCCCTGCTTACAAGTACATCTGCCTGTTCCTGATAGACCGTATTCAGAATGCTTGCACTGTTTCCTCGGACAAGAGGGAGTCCGATCTGAAGAATGTATGCACTGTTTGGTCGGGCAACCGTGACATATTTGTACGCAGACGAGTCTCCGCGATGGGATCTGACACCGCTGTGATCTACCCACTCATTGATCAGCAGCTCATCCAGCTCATCCTGATAGATCAGAGAATTCAATTGGGCACCGCCAGAGGAGTTGACCGAATGCAGCACCCGGCTTTCACGGTCAGATATCGTGATTTCGCCAACGGCCGTGTGTTCAATAATCTGGCTCAGATCAGCTTCAATTTCCTCTGCACTGTTTCTTGCACTTTCAGAGGCTGCCACGAAGTGATCAAGAATCACTCCAACCACTCGCATATTGGCAGACAGATTTCCTTCAATGACGGCCGATACATCCGCTGTTGCGTCTGCGTGTGTTTGGCTGAGCAGTTCGCTGTCGCCAAAATCCATTCGGTTGCCTACCTGTACAATACGATGTCTGTCTACACCATTGGTTCCGACATACTTGTAGACATCCCGGTCTACCTCACGCACCTGGGCAGGCTGCGTAACCACATCAAATGAATCGGATGGCACATTCAGCAGGCGGAAAAATTTGTATGCCTGCGGTTGTTCACTCGGATTCATCTTGAACTGAAAGGGGATCAGTTCACCATCCGGCCCACGGACATTCGTAAGGTAGGAAAGACCGGTACTGTCCGTAATCCAGAATTCGTCAAGTACAGTTTCCTGTGTGATGGATGTCAGGATCTGAACCACATCGGAGGTGTCATAATTGGCCTCGGAAGCTGCCTTGACAAGAAAGGCAGCAGCGAATGCCTGGGCAGTCATCGGTGCATTCAGCGACGCATCCGCCGTGCGTGCTACACTTGCAATGGAGATCTCGCCAATGTCTGCAAAAATTTCAGAAATCTGGGTTGCCGTACTCATTGCGGTTGCCTGCGCCTGCTCTCGCGTTCCAATCATCCAGTTGGAAATCTGTGTGACGGATATGGTCAATGCACAGATTACAATCAATCCCACATTGGCAAGAAATATTATCGTCGCAAGCCGCTTCACCCGGGGAGTAAACCTTCGAAAAGTCCGACTGAGCAGCTTCGTGAAGTTTGGCAGGTTTCTGGATTCAGTCCCCATGAAGTCACTCAAGTCTCAGCTTCGGTTACAGAACAAAAAACTCGTTTCATGCTCGGCATGACACTTTGGCAAGCCACGAAATATAATTTAGAGAAAAAATAATAAACCAAACACAGCCGAACTCTGTTCAGGCAGCTGATGTTCTGGAAAATTTGGGAGAAGAATAAACGGACCGGGATTGCTGATTGTATTCGGTGCTGGTGACAGTGTTTGCATTTCAATTGTTTGTATGTGTGTTCTTCCACTGAATTTCGTCTCTGCGATTAGTGACACTGCACAAAACATGCATCGGAGGTATCTGAGGCAACTGCCCCCTTCCATTTGATATTTCTACCAGAGCCTGTAGAATATTGCCTTGGGCACAGATTGTCTGTCTTCTTAACTAGGCAAAGTTTTCGAGTTTGGATGTCCTCTATCCTGCCCATGAAAAGCAGGCACTCGGACAGACACACTTTCTTATACATAGAGGGAGGAGCATGATCCAGGTCCTCTAATCTGTCTGAAGTGCCGTTTGCTGTGATTCGGTGGATGCCGACAGCTGCTTGAGGATTTTCAGCGCAAGAAATGCCATGAACCCGGATCCCGTCTCCAATGCTGATTCATCAGGGCAAAAACCAGATGTATGAAGATCTGGTGATGGTCCTGCCCCCAGGATGTAGAACAGGCTTTTGCATTTTTGGGAAAAATATGCAAAATCTTCGCCTGCCATCCAAACGGAAATTTCCTTAACGTTGGGCCCTCCAGCATAGAAAAGTGCCGCGTCTCGTGCAATACCAGCCAGGGAACTGTCATTTACGAGCATGGGATATCCCTTGCGTATTTCGACATTTGCCTGTGCTCCATAAGCCAGGGCCGTATTTGTGACCACCTGCCGAATACGCTGATGTGCAGATTCCCGCCAGTCTTCGTTCATCGTGCGAAATGTCCCCTCAAGATGAACGCTGGACGGAATTACATTGGTCGCTCCCCTGGCTTCAACAAGTCCGATGGAAAGAACCCCCGGAATGTCAGTCGGGTTATTCCGGCTGACGATGCTCTGGAGGGCCACGATCACATGGGCGGCTGCCAGCACAGCATCACCATTCAACCGCTGGGGGGCGGCTGCATGTCCACCATCCGCGGTGATGTCAATATAGAGTTCATCGGCACTGGCCATAAAGGTTCCAGGGCGGAAACCAAGTATGCCAGCTTTTAGAGAGGGCAGCACATGCTGTGCAATGCAGCAGGATGGGGCTGGTCCATTCTCGTCAGAACGAAGAGCACCTTCACGAATCATGGACAGTGCTCCTCCGGGCAGCTTTTCCTCTGCAGGCTGAAAGATCAGCCGAATCCTTCCGGCAAACTGGGTACGCAACTCTTGCAGAATGAATGCACACCCAAGAAGAGATGCGGTATGCATGTCATGCCCGCAGGCATGCATAACTCCTGCATGCTTTGACGCAAAAGGCAGCCCAGTCTGTTCATGGATCGGGAGTGCGTCAATATCTGCCCGCAGGAGGATTGTCGGACCGGGTACCGATCCCTGAATATGTGCAATCACCCCAGTCCCTCCTGCAAGGCCGTCCGAGTACTGGATCCCTGCACTCTCAAGCTTCTGGCAAATCAGAGCCGATGTAGCATGCTCCTCAAATGCCAGCTCGGGATTCTGATGAATCGCTCTTCGTATACGAATCACCTGCGGCTGGATAGACTCGGCAATCCGCTTGACGGTATTGTGAATTTCCTGGTCCATCCGGTCTAGTGAAGTGTCTTCCGCTTGTTCAGGTATGCTGCAAGTGCCTTGTCATACGTCACGCCTGTATCCAGTTCAACATAATCAATGGAATGTTTCAGGCACTGACGCTTGAGTGTCGCAGTGAGTTCACGCATGCGTTCTGTGTATGCTTTGCGTAACTGCCCCGGATGAAGAGAGAGCTCAGCACCAGACTCCATGTCTCGCAGGATCACAGGATGGTCGGGGAGCTGGAACAGCTTTTCCGTTTCCCTCTCAAGTATGCGAAAGATAAGAACTTCATGTCCTCTATGGCGAAGGTGCCGCAGGGCACGAATAATTTGTTCTTGCGCATCAGATTCCTCAAGCAGATCGGAAATCACAACAATCAAGGATCTTCGTCGTATTCTTTCCGCAACCTGATGAAGTGCACGGGCTGTCCCCGTATATGTTTCAGTGCTGACAGTCTTTTCCAGGTGCTCTAGATGCAACAGGATCTCCCGCAGGTAACGCATCGTACTTCGTGGTCGGAGAAATGTCTGAATTTCTGAATCAAAGGACAGAAGGCCGGTTGCATCTCGTTGCTGGATCATCAGAAAATGCAATGCTGCAGCCAGGTAAGCACCGTACTCCAGTTTTGATAACTGACCCGCATGGCGGTACTGCATGGAGGTTGATGTATCCAGAACGATATAGTGGTGCAGATTTGTTTCCTCCTCGTACTGTTTCACATAGTACCGGTCTGTTTTTGCGTAGACTTTCCAGTCAACATGCCTTAGAGCATCTCCCGGGTTATAAAGACGGTGTTCCGCGAACTCCACAGAGAATCCGTGGTACGGGCTTCTGTGCAACCCTGTGATGAATCCTTCTACAACCAGGCGTGCCCGCATCTCCATATTTTTGAGCCGGGAAACCGTTACAGGATCCAGGTATCGGAGCGGACTTGCAGAATCAGGATTTCCCATGGGAGGAATGCGTTGAAAAATACGCTTCAGTGCTTAGATTATACGTATGAAACCTTCAGATGTCATCAAGGCGCGGCTCATGGACGCGCAGGATGTGCGACGAACGATAACTCGTCTGGCCAGGCAAGTCATTGAATCCCTGGAGCCGGGAGATGAGGCAGCCATTGTCGGCTTGCACCGGCGTGGCGTATATCTCGGATGCAGATTGCAGTCACTCATTCAGGAACTGGAAAATATAGCGATCCCCACCGGGACACTTGATGTGACCATGTATCGGGATGACTTTCGCCAGAATCCCCGCAAAACCCGGATGCGAACAACGGATATTCCATTTGACGTAAACAATCGGCATCTGGTTCTGGTGGATGATGTGCTGTACACGGGACGTACCATACGGGCAGCGATGGATGCTGTCACAGACCTGGGGCGGCCGGCACGCATGCAGTTTCTGACGCTCATTGATCGGGAGCACCATGAACTTCCCATTCGTGCCGACATGGTTGGACGTACAGTTCCCACGATTTCGAAGGAAGAGGTGCGTGTACAATTTCGTGAAATTGATGACCGTGATGGTGTCTGGCTGGTTGAACGGGGGGAGGACTGATGGAAAAGACAACTCCGCAAAAGAGCTTGCAGGCTCTGCAGCACAGGCACCTGCTTGGTCTCTCAACATACAGTGCCGAAGAAATTTCGCTCATTCTGGAGACCGCACAGGAATTTCGGCAGATCCTGGAGCGTCCCATCAAGCGTGTTCCGACACTGCGAGGATTCACGATTGTAAATCTGTTCTTCGAGCCTTCCACACGGACACGCATATCGTTTGAGCTGGCTGCCAAACGACTGTCTGCGGATCTGATCAACTTTGGCGGATCCGGCTCAAGCCTGTCCAAGGGGGAAACCCTGCGGGACACCGCTCAGAATATTGAGGCGATGAAGGTGGATATGGCAGTGATCCGTCACACCTCACCCGGTGCGGCTCATTTTCTGACCCGCTGTATCAAGGGATGTGTTATCAATGCGGGAGACGGGGCCCACGAGCACCCTACTCAGGCACTTCTTGACTTGCTGACAATCTCGGAGCATTACGACTCCTTTTCCGGTTTGCGCGTCTCCATCATAGGGGACATTGCACACAGCCGGGTTGCGCGGTCAAATATTTTCGCGCTCACGAAACTGGGAGCGCATGTTACGGTTTGTGGACCGCAAACACTCATGCCGGTGCACATCGAAAAATTGGGGGTAACCGTCACGCATCATCTAGAGGATGCATTGCAGGATTGCCAGGCGGTGATAGCATTGCGTATACAGCGCGAAAGATTTGGGGCAAGCCTGATCCCATCCTTGCGGGAGTACAATGCCTTGTACGGGCTGAAGGCAAGTCATATGGAGCGGAACCCGAACATGATTGTGTTGCATCCGGGACCTGTGAATCGTGGCGTTGAACTGGATGACGAAGTTGCAGAGCATGATCGTGCCGTGATCCTGGATCAGGTCACGAATGGTGTTGCGATTCGGATGGCTGCCATATACCTGCTTGCGTCAGGTGCGAACTGACCAAAATCCCATTCTGGGACTTGTATGGGAATTATCCGGCAAAATCCGCACGAATGCAGGGGAAAGGAGAGAGGTTACCTCTTCATTCTCATGTCTGTATCCTGATCGGGGTTGCTTTTCCCGGACTTGGGTGTCGTGGGTTCTTTCTCTGCGGAGGAGCAGTCTATTGTGTGATTTTTCAGTTCCTTCGGAGAACTCCCCATCTCCGGCAGCTGTTCCGGCTCAGACTGGTCTTTGGACTCCGCTTGGAAATTTCTTTCGGAAAATAATTCTCTACTAGTCAGTCCCGCATGGATGGGATCGGGACAGAATAATCCCCCTCCTCATTGTAGTAAAACACGCCCTTCTGCACAGACAGAAAAACATCTCCTTTGCCTTCTCCTCTCCATACTCTCTTGTGAGATGTGGAGAATCTCGGTCTTTTTCAGGTTCCTGTCTTTGGGCCCCTCCTGTGATCTGAGCGAAACTTGTTCTTTCTTCAAAATTAAATTTCACCATCCGCCCTAAATAGTGTCTGTCCGAAAATTCAGAATATCGTCAATATATGCCGTTTCGAGAGCGTATGAGGAGTTTTTGGAGATATTTTTGGGTATTTCTCCTGACGAGGATGGAAGCCCCTTGGCGGATTGGAGCATGAAATCCCCGAACAGCGTCCATAAACACGCAATCTTCATGCAAGATTTCCCCGAATCTCTCATAGCGAACGAGCATCTGAATCGCGCCATACATTACGCTGTGGGGCAAAATGCCCCTGAAATCCCCCGTATTGGGAGTTGCTGTGAATTTTCGGACAGACACTAGATAGTATTCTCTGCGATGGTTACGCCCCTGTTCCAGGACAGATCGGAGGCCTTCCCTGGTCATCTCCCCGCCGTTTTCCTTGAGATGGGCCGCGACTGGCACCGTGTATGCGATCATATGCTGAGGCCACCTGTAGGTCTCGCTAGCAATCGCATTCACCCACTCTGTCGTGTCTCCCCCTCGTTTTCCAGCCAGCCCTTGATTGACTGCCGTTCCTCCTCTTCTAGAGGACCCAAGTTCGTGATGTATTCTAAGGAGCCGCGAGAGACCCCAAGTTGTCCAATGCCATGTATGTCATGCCTAACCCTCCAGCTAACAAGATGACGGGTTTCCCCAGATTCCCATTGTGAATCTGATTCAGGATATTTCGGACATCGTCTTTGTATTCCCCTGTTACTCTGCTATCTTCCCCCAGATGCTGGGCCTCGTCCAGAATCAAAAGGAGTGCTTTCTTTCCCTTCTGTATGAGATCTAGGGGGTAGCCACGGAAGTGGGAGATTTCCCGCATTGCGGAGGATGATTCGGGGAACATGGACATTCATGTAGCGTGCGCGGGGGAGTGCGGACGATAGCCATTCCGTGGGCAGACCGGAGTGCGCGGGTAACCTATGAACTGGAGACACTGGTGATTGACTGGCTGCTGGAAACGACGGTCTCTGCGGTTTCCCGCAAATTTGGGCTCAGCTGGACGGCCGTGGACGGGATCATGCAGCGGGCGGTAGAGCGCAGGCAGTCCCGGAAAAAGAAGGAGACCGTCAAGGACATTGGCGTGGATGAGACCTCCATTGAACGGGGGACACAATTACATCACAGTGGTCACTGACGCAAAGAAGGGGACGGTGGAGTATGTGGGAGAAGGACGCAAGAGAGAGTCCCTGGGAGCGTATTACAAGGGGCTTAGCCCCGAGCAGCGAAACGCAATGGAGAGTATCAGCAGGGACATGTGGCCGGCGTATATTGGCGAGACGGGCAACTGGTTTCCGAATGCAAAAGAGAGCACCGCCTTTGACAGGTTTCACGTTGTGAAGTACATCGGGGAAGGCGTGGACACGGTTCGCAAACAGGAGCACCGGGCCCTGAAAAAGGAAGGGCGGGAGGATCTGACCGGAACCAAGTATATCTGGCTGACCAAGGAGGAGAATCTGTCAGACAAGCAGCGGGAACGGTTCGAGTCCCTGCGTGACCGCCAACTGAAAACGGGCAGAGCATGGGCGATCAAGGAAACCGCGAAACACCTGTGGAACTGCTCGGATCGCGACTATGCCCGCAAGGAATGGGAATTCTGGCTGGAATGGAACCCATGATCAAGGCCGCAGATATGATCCGAAAACATCTGTGGGGAATCATCAATGCCATCCTGCTGCGAGTAACCAACGGTCCCTCCGAAGGCATGAACAGCCGAATCAAAATGATCAAAGTCCGGGCACGGGGATTCCGAAATACACAGCGATTTAGCAACACCATTTACTTCTATCTCGGAGGTCTGAGCCTGTATCCCTGAGAGGTCCCCAAATCGCTATTTCCACTAAAAATAATGAAGAACCACAGTTTGTGCTTGGCATCATTGTAATATTCTGCAGTTTTGATCATTTTCAAGATTTTTTGCGTTGTCGTTTGTCGTTTTTTGAGGTCGTAACACCCAAAATTGGCTGCTCCCAAACGCAACTCAGACACGGTCTGAATCTGCGGGACTTCGAAAGGAAATGGACAGGCGAAATCTGGACAGTTTCGCCAAATCAGGGGACGCGCTGACTGCGTTCCGGAAGAACGCAGTCAGGGAAGGCTGCTGGCAGTCAGCTTCCCGGTTTTGGGATCAACCAGCGGAAAATCCAATTTTAGTGATCGAATACACTGATCGTACAATTTCTTTATGTCACCTTCTTCATCAGGTATTGATACGTTACGTTTCTGCAAAGGAACACTCAAAAATCTGTGTGGAAATTTAAAGAAAACTATGGCTCCAAGGATGATTTGTGTTAAAATGATTAGAGAAATCAATCCACTCCAAAAAGAAAACATTTCCCATGCGAAAAGGAAACTCATCTGCCACCCAAAAAGAACCACTGTAACTAGCAAGCATATTTTCCCACCCTTTATTAATTGCCAAGCCCGTCTATACACAAGAAGTATCAGGATTTTTGTTTCCTGATCAGACATATTTTCCATGAGCTAGTTTTCCCCCTTTGGACAACTATCCATACAGCTTGACAAATGTAACATCACTGCGGTGAGTGCAAGATATTTTACTGACATCACACCTGCGGCACAGACAGGAAAACCGACTGTCGATGAAACACAAGCCGCCAACCCAAAAGATGCGGCAATATGAATTGCCGCAGTCTCGGCTACCGCGGCAGCTGCGCATTTTTCTTGACACTTGCCTGTCTTATTTTTAATAGATTTTCCGAGAAGCAACTCGTGTAATTCAGATTTTTCAAGTTGTCTCAACTCTGGAAATTTGGCAAACATTTTTGCTGAAATCTTCTCTATTGTCTTCAATCCATTGCAATTTTGACTGGCTCTATCAAATAGAGCCTTTGCTTCATCATTGAGCAAATTTATTGCATCAACATCTCCATTGGATACGGCAACATCCAATTTTCTTTGAACAATCTCTACCTCGTGTCGCAATTCGTGAGGACCAATAACCATGCAATTCGAAATGTCCGAAATATTTCCGGCAACACGCATAATTGCAGTTATATAATCATCAACCGTAGACAGAGTGTCAGGTTTGGTTTGATCAGTTGTTTCAACTGGCTGTATGTAATTTTGAATTGAGGCATTTTCTTGCTCCTGACTACTGTCAACAATGGCATCCTCTGAGCACCCAGTCAAAGTAAATAACACTAATAAAAGGCAGACAACAAAAGAACTGAATTTCATGAAAGCTAGAGGTTGGCAATTGGCAAAAAATAAGTAATATGGAAGTACTTTTGCAACCATGCCGTTTCACATGATTAGGATTCTTAACATTTTCCGGATCACTTTCATTGCATCCTGTGTCTTTTCTGACGGCAATTTATGCCATTGTATTTCCTTCCCCGGCTCAATCTCATTGTGCTTAATCTTCCATCCGTGTTCGGAATCATACTGACAGAATAAACGGGTTGTAATGCACGGGAAATACTCCCA
This sequence comes from Rhodothermales bacterium, assembly GCA_965203305.1. Classification (GTDB taxonomy): domain Bacteria; phylum Bacteroidota; class Rhodothermia; order Rhodothermales; family Bin80; genus Bin80. The sequence continues at coordinate 3,256,854 of OZ241874.1, forward strand.
GAACTTGTGATTGCCATGCACCCTGTTCAGGAATAACGTTACTCAGGTTAGTTTTCCCTCCAAACGCTTTACTTTGCTCTGATATCCAACCAGTTTCAATGCCTCTGCAAACCGCATTTGCTCTGCTCTGGTCATGGGTTTGGAATCTTCATTTTCCATCATTCCACAGGCAACCGCAAGGCTTGTCATGCTTCCCTCCTTCCATACTCCCAAATGATCACATAACTTGTCCCTGATCGTTTCTGTAAGGTCATCCCTGCGTTCATACTGCCTGTGATCTGCCCCATACTTGCCTTGCAATTCATCTGTCCACCATAGTTCTTCCCCTGCAAGGAACAGTTCCTTCCCCTCTGCCCATAATTGCTTCCTGTTCGTTTCCAGAAACAGCATTCTGTCCTGTCTGGTCAGGTTATTCCTGCATGGCAAATCCAGAACTGGCCATCTGCGGTTTCCTGCCGTATCACTGGGGATAATGCCATCCTTCCTGTCTGCAGTTCCAATGATGATGGTGGTACGGAGAATGTCAAACACGTTCCTTGCGTACGGTTTTCGGTAGCTGTCTGAGATCTGGGTTACAAAAGATTTCAGGTCTGATAAATCCTTCCCGTGAAATCCTGACAGCTCAGGAACTTCACAGATTACCCTGCCCATCATCAGCTCAATCAACCGGTTCCTGTCCATTTCAAACGACAGGGATTCACAGAAATATTTTGGTATCCCCCCTGACAGCTTACATGGAGGCTGTTCGGACGGATACCTTCTTGAGGGTATCCGTCCGTGGAAGTATTTGGCTGCACCTTTGTCAAGAAAGCCTGTAATCTCGTCGTTTCATTTGGAATGTGCTTGGGTACAAGTACGTATAGAACGGGGTCTGTTCCAGTTTCGGACCGATACGGATTTAACTGGATAACTCCCATTTGCATAGTGTCTATCCGGGTATATATGAGGTATGGACAGGGCAAGTTTTTCTGATTGCCTATGTTTTGGGAATTCCGACATAATTGGAATCTTGTACGCATGCTCTTCTCTTTGTATCTATCGTTCCAGTCCAGGATCGTCTCCCCTGTCAGGGAAATAGTTGTTCAGAAACCAGTCAGACATTGACGGGACAGGAACCGTAAAGCCCCCATCTTCTTCATAGAATATTCCGTCCGCACACGCGATTTGGAATAGTTCCTCCGCTTTTTCGCGCCCGTATTCCGCAGACAGTTTCTGGAGAATGTCCTTTTGTATCAATTTCCTCCCTAAAGGGGCTTCTGCAATAATTCTTGCGAGGGAAATTCGCTCATTGTCCCCTAGCCCGGCCGCCCTTGATTTATAGTAAAATTCTCTTCGCTTCCGTCCCTCCGATAGCATGGCTTTCAGTCCTGCGCTTTTTAGTTCTCTGTTTCCCCCGTCAATTTGCACCAAGGCAGACTTCACGTAGGCCATGATGTGTTGGGGCCATCCATGGGTTTCTTGGGTAATCGCGTCCGCCCAAGGAGGAATTTCGTTGATAGACAATCTGCCTTCGTTGAAAAGCCAGTCACAGATCACAGCCAGTTCTTCCTCTTGGCTTAGTCCGCCCATCTCAAAGAAACATCCGTCTTCGTATCTGGAGATGCCGAGTTTTTTGAGTCCCAGCCTGGTCATTCCGAGTCCTGCGACAAGAAGAACGACGGGTCTGCCGGTTTTGCCATTGTGTATGCATTCCAGCAGGTCCATGGCCTCTCCTTTCAGGTCTTTGGGAATTGCATTTTCTTCCCACAGTCTCTGGGCTTCGTCCAGGATGAGCAGAAGCGGTTTCCTGCTTCCCCGGATCGCCTGGAGAGGGGAGTGGGCATTTTGGTTAAAGTCTACTCTCAGCAGTGTTGCAGGAAGTGACAATATCTCACCACCCACCCTGATCCCTTTCATGGCTTCATACCACTTCCTTCCCAGTCTCTCTTTCATCTCTTCGGTTTTAGAGAGAGCCGTTACGCCGATGTTGGCGGTCTGCCACTTACGCAGTGCTGCCCGTTTGCGACAGTGGTCCAGCAAAGCAGTTTTTCCTGCTCCTGGAGGGCCCTGCACAACGAAGATGGTCCCCCCACCGTATTCTTCCCTGACTGCTATTTCAAGTTGACGGTCAAGGCTGGTAATAATCTCTTCTCGGCCATGGAAGTATTTTGCACTTCCCCGTTCATTGGGAAGGTCTGCGGGGGTCATGGGAGATAGGGTAACATGGAGAGAATTAGAGTTGCACTGCATTTGTCTGGTTACTCTCAGATGCTGAATTTGTTCCTTGTGGAACAAGGGGGTTGTTCCGCCCAATTCGCCAGTGGATCCAGAGTTATTCGGACACCTGTTCTGTGTGTTTGAGATGGGAGAGCCTCTTGCAAAAAGATTTTTGGGTCTGTCAAATTCTGACTGGAAGAGGATCCCTGTGCATGGTTTTTTTGCAAAACTTGCATGAGAGCTTAGTCATATTCTCTGTTTGATGTGTATAACGGGAGGTAAGGTTCTGGTCAACAGAGTTTTATCACATACCAAAAATCTTCGGTTCTATCCCGATTCGTATGATTTTGTTATCTTCCCTACTTTCTAACCCATTCACAAATTCCAGCGTACTCTTATGAACAAGGATTACAAAGTTGGTTTTCGGAATTCATTTAATTTGAACGATGACTGGGTGATTGACGAGTTCGTGTACGATGAGGACACGAAGGAATATACGCTCTATGTTTCGCATGCAGGCGGGGAGCTGGTCTGTCCAGAGACGGGGGAGAAGGGCGAGCGGTACGACTGCCGCAGGCCCCGTCGTTGGCGCCATATGGACTTGGCACAGTGCAAGTTTTATATCCACTGCCGGGTTCCCCGGGTCAAGTCTTCGGCAGGGATCCGAACGATTGCGGTGCCTTGGGCAAAGTTCTCCAATCGGTACACCTACCAGTTTGAGTGCTGGACGATTGATCTTCTGAAAAGAAGCCAGAACCAGGCACAGACTGCCGAGCAGTTGCGGTGTGGACCGAATGTTGTCTATCGCATTCTGTCCCGTGCGGTTGCCCGTGGAGAGGCGAGGGAAGCAGAGCAGGGAGGGAAGCCCGCTCCCACTCACCTGTGCATGGATGACAAATCCTTCGGGAAAGGATGGAACAAATACGCCACTGTGGTCAGTGATGGAGAGCGGGGGCATGTACTTGATCTGACCGAAGGAAGGGACGAAAAGAGTGCCAGCGCACTCGTAGAGCGTCTCTTCCCCAAAGAGGTGCGAGACAGGATTGAGACCATGACCACGGATCTGGGCTGGGCCTATATTCGGCTCCACCGAAACCTGCTCTCGAAAGCCCTCCTGATTCATGATCGCTTTCATCTGGTTCAGCTTCTGAATCGAGCCCTGAACGACCTGCGCAAACGGGAAGTAAACCAGAATCCGAACCTGCTGAAAGGCAGCCGGTATGCACTCCTCAAAAACCCGGAGAATCGCACCGAGAAGCAGGAAGTGATCTTCCAGGCAATCATGGATTCCACCCTCAAGGTTGGCATACTCTGGCAACTGCGGGAGAGCTTCAAGGCGATCTTCCGATGCTCCTCCCCTGCCGAGGCCATGACCTATCTCAAGCTCTGGCTTGCCCGTGCCAGAGAAACGGGCATCCAGCAGGCAGATCGCGTGGCAAACACCTTTGAAAAACATCTTGACGGTGTCTGTAATGCCCTGTACTGCGAACAGTCCAATGCCAGAGCAGAACGCATCAATGGGAAAATTCAACAGGTCATTACCATCGCAAGAGGCTTCCGAAGCTTCCAACATTTCCGAGTTTCCGTCCTCTTCTATCATGGAAATCTGAGCCTATATCCATAACTATCGGGATAGAACCAAATCTTCATTAAAAAAATAAAAATCCGCATAAACCTATGAAACATCTACAAAAATGGGGGGGGGCAGGAATCGTCTTTTTGCTTCTCCTCACAACTTCCAGTGTATTCGCACAAAAGAAGCGTTACGTAGACCCGGTCAATGGCAAGACTATGGGGAGTAATTGCACGAATATAAATCCTGCGAATGCGAACGGGCCGTGTACGCTGGAGCGGGCCTTTGCTTTGTCGGACAATGCCAATAATGATGTATTCCTGATCCGGATTCGCCGGGCAGGGGGCAGGGTTACGCTGGCCGCTCCCGCGGCCACTCTGGACAAGCGATTCAGATTCGGGACTTATGTGCAGGGGGATACTGCTCCTGTGAAAGGAACGATCCAGTTCACGGGCACCTTTACGATTGCAGCAAAGGGTGAATTTCGACTGGACCCGAACGCAAGCGTTCAGTTTGCGGATGTCACCTTAAGTGCGGGGAGCAGGCGTCGCCCGTTTTTCTACATTGCGAACAAATCGGAGGAGCGGATTGCCATCACCGGTACCCTGACCATTCCCAGTGGAGAGAGCGTTCGGCTTCCTGCACTGGTGGTCTCCAGGAGTTTTACTGTGAAAGGAGGGAGGAAGGCAGAAAAGGTGAGTGAGCTGAGAGTGGGAGGTGATTTACCCACTGAAAAGGATGGAGGAGATGGTAGCCCCTTGACGATCCAGAGCGGAGCCACCCTGCGGATTGACGGGGTGAACGTTGTGGCTCATTTCTGGAAGGAACTCCTTGTGGACGGCACGATTGAAGATGTAACGAAAGGGACAAGACACCCCCTCTGGATTGCCTTCCTGAATGGTGGAGGAGGGCAGGACGACCGGTCAATTGGTCCTATTTTTGTCGGCAGGACTTTCTATCTGCCTCTTGAGGACGGCTTTGACCATAAGGACTGCTTTCGCATTCGAGGCAAGGGAGCGATTCCTGCTGGAATTTTTGCGGTTGCCATGGGGAATGTCTGTGTGGAGCTGAAGCGGGTGGGGCCGGTCACGGTGGCAGGAAGCCTTAAAAATAACAGTGATGATTCTCAAGAAGATCTTTCGACCGACCTGATTTTCCGGGAGGATGTTGTGGTGGACGGGGATGTAGTGCAGTGGAACGATGCCCGGATTGTGTTTGCGAAGACGGCCACGATCCGGGGGGATGTGGTGTTGCGGGATGGCGGGACTCCCTACACCAATACAGCTGACTATGGCAAAGCAGGTACCGCTGCAGATGATGGGGTTCGAGTTGGGTGGGAAGTGACTGATAGCAAGTTTACCTGTGAATACTCCAACGTATTACGGAGGGATAGTGCTGATGAAGATGGCGGACTCAAGACGGATCATATTCCGGGGATTCATTTCGCAGGTAAGGCAACGATCACAGGAGATCTGAACGTATACTCCAATACACTCACGGAGACGACCACCGGGAACAAGGCGAAAAAAACGCAGTGTGCCCCTCGGGTGCTGTTCATGGCTCCGCTGGTCCAGGATGATGCCAGGGCGGATCTCCATCTGGTATCGTCGGTTGGAGGCAACTTGGTGATTGAAGATACGGTGAGTTTTGGAGGCAAGGGGCGGGTGTATCTGGATTCGGACGCAAAGACGGTCAGTGGTGCGACCCGCCGAACGGCGCACAGCCTGCGGGTGGGTCTGGATCTGGCTGCCGGGGGCAAGAGTCTCGGGATGGCGTATCCGGCTACTTCCAATGTGGACGGGATGTGTACGATAAAGGATACCTCGCCTACGTTCGGGAATCGTATTGAGCTGACGGATGCCGGAGAAAGCGTTGTGATCGGCAATGCCACGCTTGGGCTCACACTGGGGGCCCTGGTGACGCTTGGGGATCTGCGGGTGGAACCGGGTAAGGGTCCGTTGACGGTGAAGACCCTGCATGTGGGGCCGGATGCGGAACTGACGGCGAACAAGGATGTGACGGTGGAGGAATCCCTGATTCTGCAGGGGGAACTCAGCGGGGAGCTGGCCGAAGCCTCCACAATCAAGAGGCTGACCTACGGGAGCCGAAACACCGATCTGGTAAAGAAGGCTGCCCTGGTCAAGACGCTGGAGGTACTTTCCATTGATGTCGGAGATCGTGGCACTTTGCGTCTGGAGGAGGTGATCAAGACAAAAAATCTGGGGCTGTGCAGTGGCACGCTGTCGCTGGTGGATGCCGAGAGCACAACGGATTCGACCCTGCATGTGACGGAGCAGATCACGGTCCAGAACGGGATGCTGCGGAAGGATGCGAATGATCCGGGGAGCCTCTCTACGGACAGGATGGCGAAGCCCAATGTGGCGGACCGGTATATGTTGACCTACATCACCCCGGGTGCGCGGGAGGTGAAGGAGGGGGACCTGGAATGGTTCGACCCGCGGGATGTGACCGTGAATCATGCGAAGGCGGAGATCATGGCACCGGGCGACCGCTTGCTGCCTGGAAAGCTGATGGTCACCAAGGGGAAGCTGACGGTGGATGGTATGCTGACGGTGGGGACCTCTACGCTGCATCGTACCGCGAGCGGTACAAATGCCCAAGATGCCCTCGCGCAGGTGAACCGGTACAGTGTGGAGGTGGCGGCGGGCGAACTGCACACCAGGGGGCAGGATGTGATGGTGCACGGGAAGGTGACCGTCAATGGCAAGAGCAAACTGATGACCGGAGGCGGGGATCTGCATGTGCTGGGACGGGTAAGCAGTGGAGCCTATGCCCACAATACGGCACAGGTGAGTATTGCAAAAGATGCCATGATCAATCTGGGAGATGGTACGCTGATGCTGGGACCGGCCACCACGGCAGGGAAGAATTTGAAAGGTACTGCTCGCCCGGATGTCAAGCTGGAGTTGCACGGGAGCCTGACGGGAAAGATCATGGTTCCGAAAGGGAGCAAGGAAACCCGTATTGGTCCCGCCAGCAAACTCGGCACGGTGATGTTTGACGGGACGAAGACCCCTGGAACCGGGAACCAGGATGGCATCGTGCGTCTGTTGACCAAAGATACGGAGCAGACCCTGGTGCTGGACAGTCTGTCGGCGATGCAGGGGTATGTGGATACGGGGGGCAAGAAGGTGACGATCACGAAGGATGTCGAACTTCGTTCGGCGACACTGTTTCCGTACACTACCGACAGTCTTACCTTCCAGGGGAATCTGACTCTCGGTGATACGGGCGGTCTGAGCCTGCAATGGAGTAGCGATGATGTCCGGCGAACTGTGCTGATCAAGGGAAACTTCACGCAGCGCAGGGGGAGTCTGGTGAGTGCGGACACGGTTTTGTCGGGGGTCACCTTGCATCCCATGACGACGAAGACGGTGATGGGGGACTTTATGGTGGCATCGGATGCGTCCCGGTACAAGAGGTCTACCTTCGGAAGCATCAAGATTCCGGTTCTGGTGGTGCACGGGGACTTCCACTTTGCGAAAAAGGGGAATCTGGATGTGCAGGTGGAGTTCAAAGGCGAGGAGGTGCAGGAGGTAATGATCGGGGATACGACGGCGTTGCACAGTGTCACGGTGAACAACGCAAAGGGACTGCTGCTGAAAAGCGGTGTCAAGCAGCAGAAGATGGCCACGCTGACGCTCCGGCAGGGAAAGATTCACAGCATGCCGATGGACAGCATGTTTATGTGGACGGTGCAGAATGTGCAGACAGAACAGGAGCTCCGTGGCCGGAGTTCAGCACAGACAGGGAGCAAGTGCGGTGCGGACAATGACGAGGAGTGCAAGGCCAGCATTCTGCGTGGCTCCCGGCAGTCGTATATCGGCGGTCCGGTCGCGCGGCACCTGTTACAGGGAACGGCAGGAGACGGCTTCAAGAGCGGGGGGTATCTGTTCCCGGTGGGAAGGGAGCATAAAACGGATCAGGATACCCTGTCGTACTACCGTCCGCTCATTCTGCAGCTGCCCTCCGACCTGAATGACACGACCGCGGTGACCGTGACTCCAGTCATGCTCCCAGAGGGAGACATGCCAAAATGGGAGAACCTCACGGTTCCGACGGCGGGTGGCAGTCTGACGCTGGATGTGCATGCGGATCTGTTCTGGAAGGTGGATCTGGGGGCGGAGTCATTGCCCACGAATACGAATATACGGCTGGCGGCGGCAGGACTGCGGAATGTGGCAGATGCCAGCGGACTCCGGATCGTGCAGTGGGATTGTGAGTGGGAAGAGAAGGCACAGCTGGCGGGACGGGTTCCCGCCCAGGCAGATGCGGAATCGTTTGCCGTGAACGGATACCTGAACGGAGTGGTGAACCTGACGCAGGAGGGAATTGGCTTGGGGAGCTGTGCGATCTTCGGGATTGCGGCGAACGGGATTGAGAATCCGATTGACCAGGCCGATCTGAGCGGAGGACGGGCGAACCTGCAGTTCATCCACAACCTGCCACTGACAAGCCCGATAGACCTGCATCTGGGGGACATCCGAATTGGCAGTGGAATGCAGTTCCGCAGTGCCACGGCCTATCGTCCGGTAGGGGCAGGCAGTCATGTGCTGAAGATCCAGGCAGCGGGAGTGCCAGCAGAGCAGGCGATCACGAGTACCCTGTCCCTGAATCCGAACACGAACACGGTGGTGATTGCCCACGGGAGTCTGGCGGAACCAAAGCTGAAGATGCTGGACATGCGAATGACTTCGTCGGTGGCCACCAAGGCAGAGGTGCGGCTGGTGCACGGATCGGCAGATCTCGGAGCAGCGCAGGTGCAGGTGATGGATCCGACCGACCCCATGATGCCGGTAATGACCCTAGCGGGGAACCTGATGCTGGATGAGGTCACCCGGCGATACGCTGCACTGGCTCCGTCGGTGCAGGTCATGCGTGTGAAATCCGCAGGTGGAGATACCGAGGAGTTCTACGAGCTGGACCTGTACGGGTACGGAGGGCAGACGCTGGTGCTGAACCTGTCCGGGATGCGGAATGATCTGACGATCCTGGGAGTGGACCGGAACGGGGAGATCGTCCCGGTACAGACGGTGACCGGGGTAGAGGAGAGTACAGAGCTTCCGAAGGAGTTTGCGCTGCACGGGAATTATCCGAACCCGTTCAATCCGAGTACAAGAATCCAGTTTGATCTGCCAGAGAATGCGCAGGTGCAGATCCAGATTGTAGACATGCTGGGGCGGGAGGTGATCACGCTGCCAGCGCAGGACTTTGAGGCAGGGGCAAACCGGGGCATTGAACTGCAGGCAACCAGTCTGGCGAGCGGGACCTACCTGTACCGGCTGATCGCAACCGGTGCAGAGCAACGGCATGTGAAGACCGGACGCATGACGCTGGTGAAGTAAGGAAAGTTGTTCAGAGTGAAATGGAGTACCCCGGTATGCAATGACATATCGGGGTACTCCGGGTTATAGGGGGCATGAGCCCGAAACATTGCACTCCTCGTTCAATGAATTCAGGTTCGCCTTATCAACAATGCCCGCCGAACTCAGTTAACCGGGAAAAATCCATGCAAAAGATTGAAGGCGAACAGGGGAATTGTACGCACAAACTGCCAAATCATGAAGACGATCACAAACACACCGAACAGGTGGCCGGCTTGTAGCGGCCTCACCGGCCGATTTGACCGTAATGTACAAGAGGGGATCTTCTCGACGTAAGATGAGTCGTTTGATCCCTTGCCCAAACGCCATTAACCCCTGTCGCTGGCCTTGGAGATGTTGCATATGCTTTCTTCTGTTCACCGTCCTGCTTCTCGGCACAATGTTGCCTGTGGTTCAAGCACAGGAGCCTGAGGACACGCCCCTGCTTCTGGGATCGGAGGTTCGAGTGGATTATCATCCGCAAGATTTTCCCGAATATAAACTCTATGCTCCTGAGACTTCCGAAGACTGTACACCCGAAAACATGAAAAATTCGTGTGGACGGGTGTGGTGGAACTCTCCTCAACATCCGATTTTGGCGAAGCAGTATGTGGCGCAGGTTCCAGCGATGGTCCACCTGAAGGGACCTGGCGAGGATGTCTGGTGGTCTCCCCTTGCGCATTGTATGATAAAGCGGGCAGACGGGAAGCGTCGCAGTACCAGCCCACCTGGAACGCAGTGCATGACCGTAATCAAGAGCTCAGAGGAGCACATAGAGTGGTCTGTTGGGGGTGTTGCCGAAAATATTGATCACACCGTCCCCGGCACCTATACAGGCACCATCCCGTTCACGGTCACCGGACCTGGAACTCGCTGGGAGCTGGACATCCCCGTGGTCTACACTGTTCATGCTTCCTCTTGTACCTGCAGTGTCTCCATTCCTTCCGGCCCTCAAGAGCTTGATTTCGGTGATGTGCAGATCCCGTCCCCCGATGCTTCCCCAAAGCTCGTTAAAATAGGCCGTGATGATCAGAAAAATGTGCAGATTGTTGTGGAATTTAGGAATTGTGGAGTGTTTTATCGTGAGCAGAACCGCTCGGATTTTCCCGGCGATAGTGGAGTTTCCTTTGATTTCATAGGACGACCAACCATAGTAGGGGACGGAACGACAGAAGGTACTCTAACATACAGCTTTGGCGTTCAGGCAGAAATCACAAGCGATGCCGAGCCGGGGCCACAGGAAGGCGAGATAACATTCATGATCTCCTGCTCCGACTAGTAGACAAGGTCTATGAACATATCTAGTGTCCGTCCGAAAATTCACAGCAAGCCCCAATACGGGGGATTTTCAGGGGCATTTTACCCCACAGCGTCATGTATGGCGCGATTCAGATGCTCGTTCGCTATGAGAGATTCGGGGAAATCTTGCACAAAGATTGCGTGTTTATGGACGCTGTTCGGAGATTTCATGCTCCAATTCGCCAAGGGGCTTCCATCTTCGTCAGGAAAAATACCCAGAAATATCTCCAAAAACCCCTCATACGCTCTCTAAACGGCATATATTGGCGATATTCTGAATTTTCGGACAGACACTATCTAGCCATTAGCACATGTAAAATGAGATGCATCTTCATTTTGCCTGTGATACTTTTCCTGACTTCGACGGTTTTGGTTTGACATTTCGGTAGAAACCTGTATTTCCGTGCGTTACGGGCGGGGTTTTTCGATTTCTGAATTGTAGTGTTCAGTTCTGGCGATTTTTTGGTTCCTTGAAATTTTTTTTCGTATATTGTGTTTTCTGTTCATCCTCCGCTCTGTTTCCATCATGTGGGTTCGAAAGCTCGTCCGAAAGACCACCAGGAATGTGTGTGTCCAGATCATCCAGAATTACCGCGACAGGAAAGGAAACTCCCGACAGCGCGTCGTCCGAACCGTGGGAAGTGTCCCTCCCGGACCCATGGTGCAAAATCTGGTTCGACTGGCGGAACGGGAGATTGTCCGCTTGCAGGAGAAGAAACGCCCCTCTCTCTACCCGAATGAATCCCGTGCCCAACACATCGTCCAGGCAAGGAAAGCTCCGCAGGGAAGTGAGGCTTTGCCCATTGCCGATGCCCGGAAGCTGGAAGAAGTCTCCCGAATCTGTATGGGATTCCATGAGGCGTTCGGTACCTTATATGACCAGATGGGATTTGACAGAATCATTGATTCTCGGCGGAAGATGGCACGGCGGCTCTTCAAGCAGGCCGTGCTGTTGCGTCTGGCTTCGCCGGGGGGCAGCAAACTGGGCTATTCCCGGCTGCTGTCCAAAGAGGAGGGAGTGGAGGTGCCGGTGGAAAAGTTTTACCGGATGATGGATGCCGTAAGCGAGAAGGAGATTGCCAGAATCAAGCAACTGGTGTGTGAGGAGACTGTGGGGATGCTTGGCGGGAGCATGAATGTGCTGTTTTTTGATGTAACCTCTCTCAGTTTTGCCAGCGAGGTGGAAGATGAGCTTCGTCGGAAGGGATTCAGCAAAGACGGGAAGCCGCATCGGGTTCAGGTGGTATTGGCACTGGTGCAGACCCAAGAGGGACTGCCGGTCACCTATGAACTGTTTCCGGGAAATACGACAGATGTGAAGACGCTGGAACCCGTTCTGGAGCACCTTAAGGAACGATTTGCCCTGGACCGTGTCATTGTCGTGGCGGATGCGGGACTGTTGAGCGAGAAGAATCTGGCCATGTTGCGCAGTCTTGGGTGTGACTATGTGGTTGCCGCGCGTCTGCGGTCTCTGAATAAAGCACAGACCACAATCATTACGGGGAAGCAGTCCTGGAAGCGACTGCGCACGGGCAAGAAGATCACCGAGCATGTGCTGGGCGGGCGACGACTCATTCTGCGCTACTGCCCGGAGAAGGCCAAACGAGATGTCCACAAGCGGGAGGAGGCGATAGCAAAGGTAAAGAAAGAACTGACAAGCGGAGTGAAGGGAAAAGGGCGTGGCGGGCGTTTCCTGAAAGTAGATCCATCGGGAGTCAGCCTGCATGAGGAGGCAATTGCGCGGGATGCCCAGTATGACGGTCTGCATGGGGTGTGGACCAGTTTGCCGGACATGAAGGCCGCCTCGGTATATGCCCAGTACGGAGAGTTATGGCGGATTGAGGAGGGCTTCCGCGTATTGAAGCATACCATGGCCATACGCCCGATCTTTCACTGGGTGGAACGCCGGGTACAAGTCCACATTGCGATCTGCTTTGTCGCTTTTGCGTTACTCCGTATTCTGCGCTACCGGTACAATACGATGTTTGGGGCCAAAGAGCGATTGAGCGAGGAACGAATTCTGACCGAACTCGCCAATGTGGAAGCCTCCATTATCCGTGACGGGGGAACCGAAGCCGAATACCTGATTCCCTCCAAACCGACCCCGGAGGGGATCAAGCTCTACCGGGCGGTGGGAGAGACCTTGCAGAGACAGACGGTATTGTTCAAGCCGGGAAAACCCGCCTGATCGCCCCCCTCTCCTTGCGGTCAATCTTCGAAGAATCTGCCTGAAATTCTGGCAGATGTAGTGTTCAGTTTTCGTGAAAATCGCCCTCCAGTGCCTCTGTGCGCAAATTGACCGTCGAAGTCAGGTTCATTTTGCCTGTGATACTTTTCGTAGCAAACAGCTTTGCGCAAGATACGGGCACTATTTCATATCCAGTGAAGATTAATCTGCTGGAGGCACCCAGTTGCGTATTGACCCATAGGAAGAATCTTGATTATGGGGTCCTGGAAATCCCTGCATCCGGGGGGAAGGCATCGTTTGATCTTACCGTTGATGACGAAAACTTTTCATATGAGGACGGTTCTGGAACTTCCCTTGGATCCAGCGGCATCCCGACCACTGGCAAACTGGATTTAACCGGGTCCAATGCGGAGGGGGCTATTCTTTTGATCTCTCCCACATACCATCTACAGCGTACAGGATGCGAAGGCGAATTTGATGCAGATGGCAGGTGCCAAATCCCCTACTCAATGGAATATACATGGTCAACTTCTATGTCTGGGGGTATATGGAAACCCAGAACTAATTCAGACTGGACACTTGAACTTAGAAGTGCGGATCCTGTCACCATACACTTCCAATTTGGAGGCGAAATCTCCATTCCTGCGGGAATACCTGCCGGAGACTACAGGAACAGATTGGTAATATCTATTCTCTGCTCAAGTGGGTAGACTATCACAATGCGCCTCCTGACCTTGACGGTTACCGCTGCTGCAGGGGTAACCGTCAAAGTCAGGACAAGTGTACAGGCAGTTCCAGCTATATGCGTCAAATCCTGAATCAGTTCGCTGAAATGACATAGCAGAGGCCAGCGAAGATACTGCCCCGTCTCGGAAGCTTCGCGGAGGGGGTTGATCCAAATCCAGAGTGTGTGCAGACAAGTGCATGTTTCTGTTCGTTGAGTGCGCAGACTGAAAAGTACTGCTCCTGACTAGCCACAGTTTTAGTCGAATGAAAAACAACTAAAAACTGCATCTGCCGCTGAAAATCAGGATAACTCAAGATTGAGTCTTTAAGTATCCTAATCTTACGTCAAGATAACAGAACTTCCGTTCCGGGCAAGAACAGCCTGTTCTCTGCACCAAATTCTGGAATGATTCCGCACAGGTGCTATACCAGACTCTGGTACAGCTCGGATGTTTTCCTGGCTATGGCTCCCCAGCTGAATTTGGCTTCCACGCGGGCACGCCCTGAGGATCCCATTGCCTGACAGCGTTCGGAATCCCGCATCAGCAGATTAATCTTTTCTGCCAGTCGCTCTGAAAACCCGTCTCCTTCCAGTGCCACCAGAAGGCCGGTTTCCCCATCCATCACGACCATGGGGATCCCCCCGACATCAGATGCCACGACCGCTGTTTCACAAGCCATGGCTTCAAGATTGATGATTCCAAATGGTTCATACACGGATGGACATACAAAGACTTGAGCATGGGAGTACAACACGATCAATTCGGAGGGAGGCATCATTTCGCGGATCCAGACAATGTGATGATCGCCTCTTTTCTTGAGCCTGCCGACCTCCTGAATCATGTCTGCCTCAATCTCTGGCGTATCCGGTTCCCCGGCGGCCAAAACTGCCTGTATCCCGGGATCAAGATGAGCAATGGCACGCAACAGATGAATGATTCCCTTCTGGCGTGTAACCCTTCCTACAAACAGAATATATGGAATCTCGGGATTCACTCCATAGCTTCGCAGCACAGATTCATTGTATGTTGGCTGGTACTCATCCAGATCTATCCCGTTGGGGATAACATGAACTGCATCAGGATGAACATCATAAAGAGAGAGAACATCCGCCTTCATCTGCGGCGATACAGCAATGACAGCATCCGCCTCTTGATATGCCGTCTTTTCAATCCAGGAACTCACATGATAGGCCTGTCCCAGCTGCTCTATTTTCCATGGCCTGTGCGGCTCCAGGCTGTGGGTAGTCAGAACCAGTTTGCCACCGGTCAGCTGCTTGGCCAGAATGCCGGCCCAGTGAGAGTACCATGTATGACAGTGAATAATGTCTGCCTTTTCAACCGAGGCAGCCATTGCCAAATTGCGCTGGAGTGTGCTGAAAAGCCTGCTGAATCGGTCATCAACTCCCACAGGAGCTCCCTTGTCCGAAATCCCCTCAACCGACAGGCTCTCAGTGCTCTGCCTCTGATCTCCGAACGCATAAACCTGTACCCGGTGCTGGATGGCAAGCTCTCTCACCAGATACTTGACATGCACGCCTGCACCACCATATATGTTGGGTGGGTATTCATTCGTCAGGATCGTCACATTCATGGCAGGATTCAGTCAGCCTGAGAGGAAATCATATGCTCTGTTTCAACTGCGGATTCATGAACAGCCCGTTCGGATCACATGCTCTGCCTGCTGACTGACATGCCGTTCTCTTTGAACAAGCGAATTTAGTCAATTTTGATCTGCCGGGGAGCGCGTACGAACAGTACATCATGGAGCTTTGCATGGTTCGTGAAGACCTCCGGTCCTCGCTCTTCAAGCCCCTGCATATTGAAACCGACCACTGTAAGATCCGCTTCGCCAGATCTCTCGTAAACCAGCCGGCGAAATGCCTCCGTATTCTCCGTTACGATGTATTCGATGTTCTTCTCCGAGATCGGAAGCCTCCCCTCATTGATCAGCTGCGAAAATTCTTTCTTGGTCTTCTCCACCTCTGCTCCCGGCAATGCAACAAAGACTTGCACCTGTGCTTTCATCCAGTCTGGATGCCCCAGGATTATGTAACTCAAGAGAATCATCGTGTTTGCATTCGCCTTGTCATTCCATGTCAGCCAAACATGAATGGAGTTCCTGTTGCCAAAGTGCGTTTCGCAGTGACGAAGCACCATGAGCGTCATGTCCGTGTTCGCTGCAAACTCGCACTGATCTACAATGCTTCGAACCACATCTTTGGAATCCTGCTGGGTAAATTCAAACAGGATTGAGTTGTTGGACATCCCCGAAACACCGGGAACCTGCAATGTCTGGGCCAATGCCGAGGTGATGGACGGGCTTATCACCGTATCCATATAAACTGCACTGTGCTGTTTCTTGGCCATGGTCAGGAGACGCTCTTTGACCGCTCTGCTCTCAAAGAATGTGGTTTCCGACAGCCTCCCCTTGATAAAATGCACATAGGTTCCAAATCCGTACCGGTGACAGAGCCACCGCAACATGATCAGGGGGCTGCTCCGGTCAAATGTGCGATCATTCACCATAATCACACTGGGTCTCCACTCATCTTTGCCGGAATCTGCGCGGCGCTGCTGCAGGCGAATCTGCATATAGCGCGTGGCCTGGGTGATTGCATTCTGAAACAGCGAGGCCAGATCTCCCTCTCCCTGCTTGCCTATACGCAGTGCCTGATACAGGGCCACGATCACAATGATGGCAATCGCTGCAAAGCCAAAATTGATCTGAAACATCAAAAGGAAACAGATGACTGCCCCAAAAAGGCTGACATACCAGCGGGAACGGAAACTGGGACGATAGCTGGGGCGGGCGGCAAAATGCTCCAGAAAACTGATGGCACAGAGAGACCCGTAGGTGACCATAAAGAACATCGAAATCAATGTCGCCACCATGTTCACATTCCCCGCAATAACAACCCCAAGAGCCAGTATCCCCGTGATGACGGTCGCATGCCGCGGATCGTTGGCGGTCCCCACGCCTCTTGACATCCACTCATTCAGTTTCCTGCCCGGCAATGTGTTGTCTGCTCCCAGTGCCTGGAGTGTTCGGGGGGCAACGAGTACCGATCCGATGGCACTGCTCAATGTGGCACAGCACAACCCGATCAGAATCGCGGGGCCCCATACAGCAACCTGGGACATGATCAGCTGATCGCCTGCCATCGCCTCTGGAGATGCACTGATATGAAGTTTGTATACGAGACCGATATAAACAATCATCCCCACTATCGTGGCCCACAATGTTCCCTTCGGCAGAGACTCGCGGGGATTGCGCAAGTCCCCCGACAGTCCGACACCTGCTGTCATGCCTGTGAATGCCGGAAACACAATCGCAAACACAAAAATGAATGGATCGGACTGATCAATCTTTGCCACCCATGTGACGGACTCTGCATCAAATCCTTCCAGAGGAGAGCCCAGAAAAAACAGAAGCAGCGTAACGAAAAGGGTGGCAGCCACAGCATAGAGCACCTTCACGCCCAAATCTGCCCCCTTCATGATCACCAAAGTCAACAGCGCGATCAGGGCTGGAATTGAAATAAAACGCGGATTAAACCCGATCCCGAATCTCTCCTCAAGAAATGGACCCAGCCATGTGAACGCCTCTGCAAATGCGATCATGTAAAATGCGACAGAAATCGCCTGAGACAGGTACAGGCAGATTCCGATCACTCCGCCAATTGTAGTCCCGAATGACCGGGAGATAATAAAGTACTCCCCGCCTCCTTCTACCTTTCGATTGGTTGCAATTTCTGCCAGTGCCAGTGCAGTCGGGACCGTCACAAGATGACCGAGAAGAATGATGCCAATGGTCCCAAGGAGTCCCGTATGTGCCACGGCATACCCAAAGCGCAGGAACATGATCGCCCCGAGAATCGTGCTGATCCCGGCGAGAAATACAGGCAATGTTCCAAATCCGTATCCCTGAGACTTTATCGGCATGCGTAGCGGCGGTTGTCTTGTTTACCTGTTGAATTCTGTCCGCAGAAAGGCTGCCTCAGCCCGTCCGGGCTGCCCAGATTGTACAGTATCCTTTCGGATGAATGGGTCCCTTTACCGTTATACAGGTGCCACAGCCCGCCCCTGTTTCTGGTGCACGGTAAAGTGTGCAGTTTGCACAATTCTTCCCTGCTTCCGTGGACATATCCGTATACTGGAAGGTCGTTCGGGACGCAATTTCCGAATCTGTCAGTCCCTCCACATTCATACAACGAAACTGCTCCATGGACTTCTCGGGAGATTCTGTGCCTGGAGTCCTGGTGATTTCAGGGGATGATCCATTATCGTTTTGATCCCCGCAACCCAGTACAACTGTCCCCATGACTCCAAATACAGACATCCGTTGCAAAAACACTCGCCTTGTAAGGTTGTCCATCATTGGCCTGACTTCTGTGACAGTGAATTTTCCTGAAATGATTTAGTGCCCTGTTCAACTCACAGTGGACTGCAAAGAGACATCAGGACAGTCATATGCCCCTGCACATCCTGAGCCATCCCTCGGGAAATTTACGATTTCAGTGGCAATAGTTTGATGCATCCAGTTTTTCACCGTGCAGAGACAGGGATGAATTTGCCAGCGGCCACAACAGGTAACTGCCCGTTCCGATCATCTGGAAGGGAATGGGGACACATCTGGTACAGCCGTCTGGGTGAACCGATCTGGTCCCTGCCTGTTCTAAGTCGCGTCCCAAAAACATAATATGCCCAGATAGACGAATAGACTCCGAAGAACCCGCTGAAGTGCCTCAAAAAGAAGGATTCCAAAAACAGCGAAACAATGCCGGGAAGACGACTGGGGATAAACAGGATCAGGCGCATTTTGGAGATGCATTTCGTACACGAATTCTCAATTCGCGCAATTGCTGGATGTATGCATGTTGGACGAGATTCTGTATCCAGAATGCTGAAACGGGGCCAGGTTTCGGGCCTGACCTGGCCTCTGCCTGAGAACATGACAGATGAAGAACTGGAGGACGAATTCTATCCCTCCACTGTCAAACAATACAAAATTCCCCCGAAAGACAGTTCCAAGCAAGGGATGACAGAAAGCGGGAATACATATGCGGATGCAACTGAACAGGCACCGGAAGCCTCACCTGGACGGGCTCACTATCTTGGACAAGCTGATCTCCATATCCTGAATATCTGAGATAAACAGGGAGCTAACAAATTCACTATGAAGAACAACCCTCTTCCACGGCTGGACACTAACCCCGAAATAAGAGACAGACTGCTCCCCCATTGCAGATTGCAGTATGGAGAGGTCTGGACAGACCCCGTTAGTGGACATAAGGTAGGCTGTATGGACGCAGCATCCTCAGAGCATATAGATCTGCTGATGGGAGATCACCGGGCACAACTTGCCATACATGATCCACCCTATAATCTTGCCGTATTTGAGAGACGCTCCATACATGAATACATTGAATGGTGCCATAAATGGATTGATAACACATACAATTCGCTGCTTCCTGACTCTTCTCTTTATATATGGCTTGGGGCGGACCAGAATAATGGTTTTCAGCCGCTTCCTGACTTTATAAGCATGATGCGCCAGAAACCGTTCACGCCCCGAAGCATGATAACCATGCGAAATCAACGGGGATACGGTACTCAGAAAAACTGGATGGCCATCCGGCAGGAATTGCTGTACTATAATAAAGGCACCCCCCGCTTCAATATTGATGCAGCGTATACAGATATACCAAAGGTCTTGAAGGGATATTATAAAAAAGTGAACGGGCAAATGACCGAAAACATGGAACGAAGCCGGTCTGACTGTATCCGGGCTGGGAATGTCTGGATAGATATCCAGCAGGTTTTTTATCGCATGGAAGAGAATGTCTCCGGGTGCTATGCCCAAAAGCCCATCAAGTGTATTGACAGGATTGTCCGGGCAAGTTCATCAAAAAATGATCTGGTCCTTGATTTTTTTTCGCATTCAGGAACAACCCTGATTGCGGCAGAGATGCTCGGCAGGACATGTTTTTCGATAGATTGTGATCCGATATATGCCGAAATCACTGTACGAAGACTGGAAAGACTTCGTAGAAAACATCTCACCGGTTGGCAAAACAGCAACCCGTTTGAGCATGAATTGTCCGAACTGTCCCACTCATCGGATGCCTCTTTAATTGCATGGAGCGTTTAGGTCAGGAGCTTAATCTCTTGATAGAGAAGCTGTCAGACAAATCCGAATTACGCGAAACACTGGATAATTTAATCTCTGTGCACCCCTTCAATGAATACGAATATATCATCTCTCATCTGCTCTCAGCGGGAGTTCTCACTCTTGATGAATACATTGAGTTGCGAGACAGTTACATCAAGAGAAACCAGTTCCTGTACATCTTCGAAATTAGTGCTCCCAGAACTTTTGGTGAATCATGGGCACAAGGACATATAAAGGGACTTGTTTCCTCTCTGAGAAAGCCATCCAGAAAACTGGATTCCATGTATTCTGGGCAGTATGATCTTTACCTGGATGGTATTCGCGTTGAAGTGAAGGCTTCCCGTGCAGTGGATGCAGCTATGCAGGGGCCGCTGTATGCAAGGGCTCTATCCTCTGATACGGAAAAGGATTTTCTGATGAACTTCCAGCAAATCAAGCCAGCATGTTGCGATGTGTTCGTCCTGGTTTCAGTGTGGAGAGACATAATTCAGTACTGGGTGCTTTCATCAAAAGAAATGGAGCATAGCCAGCATTATTCGGATAGACAACACCGAGGGAATACTGGAGAGGGTCAGTTACACATCAGGCAAGATAACCTAACCGACTTCAGACCCTACTCGGTACAATCAGACAATCTTGGAAAAGCAATAAGATCTGCACAGGAACGCAACTGATATCATTTATCATTGGGAATTTCTTGTGTGCTCCTTCCCATTGAGGATTGACGATTTCCCTTGTTTACCAGAACTTCCTTGCCGCAAACTACTCCTGGGCAGCCTCCTGTACGTTATGCGGATTCTTGAACTCCAGATACCTCAAGACGAGTGCCATCGCAAATATGACGGCCATCAGGGGAATCGCAGCGGATGCATTCGCGGGATTGCCGAACAGGAACAGCGCAATCATGCACACCATTCCACCAAAAGTTATCCGATTCCTGGTTCGGGGATGAAATTTCTCCTCCCAGCCCCAATGCTGGCGATGCCCAAATAGTGCGAGAGAAGCAACGAGAATTATGGAAAAGAGGATTGTCTGATCCATGGTCATGATTATTTTTCAAATGGAGAAGACACTGCTAATATCTGAACATATCGTTTTGCAGTCATTACAGTACATGTGCAATATACGAAGACTAAGATTGGCCTGTTCCTTCCCTCTGATCAGGAGGAATGGTTCTCTGACAGATCCTGCTCTCTCTGCGAAAAAAGTCCGTAATTTCTGGAAATCAGTCGCGCTGATCCACCTGCCATTGCTGTTCCTATGCCAAAACTTTCGCCAATTACGGAGTCTCAGGATTCCAGTACGGTCTTGATTGTTGACGATGAGGATGATATTCTTGACCTGCTTCGCTACAACCTCGAGCGGCTGGGAATGAAGACCATTACAGCAAGAAATGGTGTAGAGGCTCTGGAAATCGTTGAAAAAAGAGACCTTGACCTGATCGTGCTGGACATCATGATGCCCCGGATGAACGGACTGGAGGTCTGCCAGCATATCCGGAAATACTCCAGACTGAAAACCGTACCGATTTTATTCCTCACTGCACGTTCCGAAGAAGAAGATCATATTCAGGGACTGGATGTTGGTGCGGACAGCTACCTCCCCAAGACATTCGGCATTGATGTGGTTGTCTCCCAGATCAGGGCACTCCTGCGAGGAACCCAGCGCATCATCCCAGGTGCCTCAATATTGAGCATCCATGACCTGAGCATTGATCGGGACCGATACCTGATTTTCCGGGGAAACAAAGAAGAGCGCACTCCGATTCGCTTTACCCGCAGGGAATTTGATCTCCTGTACTTTCTGGCCAATTCTCCCGGAGTTGTCTTTACGCGACGAACCCTGATCAAAAAGGTCTGGGGGGTGAAGGTGGAAGTAGGGGAGCGAACCGTTGACGTGCATGTGAGCAAGCTCAACAAAAAACTTGGCAAATACCGGGGAGCAGAGTATATCCAGTCCGTCAAGGGAGTCGGATATCGCTTTCTGGAATCCAGATAAAAGGGAATGCGCGGTACATGAACTCTGTACTACGATTTCCTGGAGGACTGCTTGCCTTTCGGGTATCCTGGCGCGTGAGCCTGTTTGTACTCATCACACTCTTTCTGGCATCTCTGATCGGCTTCCGGATGCCTTGGTGGGCCGCTGTATCTGTCAGCATATTTGTTGGCACCGGTACATTTCTGTGGGTGTGCTGGATGATCTCGCAGAGGATTGCTGCCCTGAAGTCCACACTTGCAGGAATTGGAGAGGACAACGTGGTTTCCCCTCAAAATGGCTCCCCTTCACTGCCCCGTGATGAACTGACGCTGCTAATCAATCTTGCCCGCGAAGCTGATCAGCGTGTTGCCAGTCAAATGCAGGAACTGGAGCGCATGGAGAATTACCGGCAGGAGTTTTTGGGGAATGTGTCCCATGAACTCAAAACCCCCATTTTTGCGATTCGAGGCTTTGCAGAGACTCTCCTGGGAGGAGCACTGGATGATGAACGGGTCCGTCGCTCGTTCGTCAAGAAAGTGCTCCGCAATGCGAATCGCCTCGGCAATCTTGCCGAAGATCTCTCGTCGGTTGCCCGAATAGAAATGGGAGAACTCTCCATGGATCTGCAACCGCTTGATCTGATTGAGCTGGGAAGAGAGGTTCTGGAATCTCTGGAATCCATGGCATCAGACAGACAGATTTCGCTACGCCTTTCCATGCCTGCAGACTTGCCCGAGGTGGTCGCCGACCGCAATCACATCAGTCAGGTACTTAGCAATCTGGTAGAGAATGGTATCAAGTATGGCAAAGATGGCGGACGGGTTGAGGTGATCGCACGTCCGCTGCATGAGAGAACCCTCAAGGTATCCGTCGTTGACAATGGAGTCGGGATTACCCCCGAGTACATCCCGCGCCTTACAGAACGATTTTTCCGAGTGGAACACAGCAGGTCATCAAAGCTGGGCGGGACAGGCCTGGGGCTGGCGATTGTGAAACATATCCTCAGTGCACATGGAAGCCAGCTCATGATTGAAAGCCTGCCAGGCAGTGGTTCTACCTTCGGATTTACCCTTGCTACAGTCGGCGAAAAGACCGAAATGTCTCCGGGGTGAGCACTGCCCCACTCATTGCCAGTTCGTAGATTCTCCGTGTCTTGTGCTGCAGCTGTTTCCTGTCGCCCGCATTCACTAGGACCACATCCGCTCTGCGCTCCTTTTCTTCTGACGGGAGCTGCTTTTGCATTCTGAGGCGTATTGCCTGATCCGTCAAACCATCGCGATTCTTTACCCGCCTGATTCGCACATCCTCCGGGGCACTTACCACACAGACCGCATCCAGACGATCTTCCAGCCCTGCCTCATAGATGAGTGCGGCTTCATGGATGAGCAGCCCATTCTGTAGCCGCTCCTTCAGAGTATCAAACGCATCACCAACTCCAGGATGAACGATTGCATTCAGTTTGGCCAAGCTGTCCTCATCCCCGAAAACCTGATCTGCCAGCCAGGTCCTGTTCAGGGATCCATCTGCTGTGTAGCTGGCGGAGCCAAAGGTTCGGACGATCTCCTTGCGCATCTGTGCGCTGGACTCCATGAGTTTCCGTGCCTCCAGATCTGCCTCAAACACAACTGCTCCCAGATCCTTCAAACAGGTACATACCGCTGATTTCCCGCTTCCTATTCCTCCTGTAATCCCCAGTGTCCGTATCCCCATTGATTCAGAGCTTTTGCATTACATTCTCCAGGATACGCTGAGAGAGACGAGTGGTATCAGCCTGCGGGTCCCCCGCCGGGCAGCTTGTCGAATCACTGGTTCATCCGCAGCAGGAATTTGCCCGTAAAGCCGGTATCGCAATCGTTGCCAGTTTACCCATGCATCCAGTCGCAGTGTTGTTTTCCCCCGTATCCAGTTCACGGCACTGGATGGTCCTGTCTGTATCACCCATCGCTTTCCTGATCTGGTAATACTCCCTTGGGTGGGTACATTCTCGCTGTTTGGCAACTGATATTTTACTGTGATTGCCCTGTCGTAATCGCTGCGCAAAAAGGTGCGCCATCCGATCTCACCGCGCAATCGCCGCCCCGTCTGCACTCGTAACCACGCGCTGTATGTTCGGAGTGTATCAAAGGGAATCTCCGTGAAAGACTCCCACTGGAGCCGCCCTAGGCGCAAGTCAGAAAAACTCGCGTTCAATCCCAGATCTGTATCCGCAAAGATACGGTGCTCCATCTCTGACTCGAGGCGCATTTCGCGTGCGGACTGATCTGATGATTTGCGCCCGGGAAGTACAAAATCCTCTGTCGTATATGTAGCTCGTACTTCGCTGGCCAAACGAATGCTTGTGAAACTCCCGGGGGTCCATTCCATGGACGGACGCAGTCGAAGTGTTCGCTGGAGACTGTTTTCTGCCGAACGCTCGGCATTCAGAAATACCGTATGATGATACGAGCCAAACAGCCGGAGTTCTACCCTCAAGGAACGGCTTCGGCGATGGCTAAGAGCAAGTGTTCCCGTGTGATATACCTCGTCCCGATCATCCAGGTTGACCAGCGGAGTATCATGGCGCACGATACGTGAACTTCCAGTGAAGAGTACTGTGAGTGCAGGCATGACCGCCCCTCGAATACTTCCACTCAGCGCAAATACGCCTTCATCATAATCCGCCTGTTCCAGAAGTACTTGTTTCTGCGCAGCTTCTGACGGGGGCAGTTCTTCCCGATTGCTGAGCACCCGCCGTTCATTTGTTGCACCGTATTCGGCACGCAGCTGCGCATCCATCCGCTCCTGCTTGTAGTGGAGACTGACCTGCCCCGCGAGGGCCTGACGCGCAAAATTGGTCTCGAATGTGATTGACTCCTCAGGAACCTTCGGCGTGCGGATTCGCCTCTGATTCAGGCGAATATCTGCCTGGGCAACGACACGGAGCCCCTGTGCGACTGGTGCCTGAACCAGAAAGTTTACATCCAGCGTATCGCTGGTCGTGGCTTCAATGGATTCCGGATCACGCACCTGTCCCCGATTCAGAAACGATGCGGCCTGATAGATATCTCTGCGACGACTGGAAAAACTCACGCCTGACTCTAGTCTGGCCAGTCCAAATGAGCGGGCAGCGGTAGCCCCCAGTGCCATGTCCCGGATCCGGCGCGGGGAAATGCGCTGCCACATAGCGTCCGAATAAAGCGAGACCTGATAGCCCTGGGTTTCACGGGGTTCCAGTGTAGCAGACAGAGCAACTGCGGGACCTGTGTCAATTCGCAAAGGTGCTCCCTGCTCTCCCTGTACAATACCGGGACGCCGGTCGGATGCGATTCCCCCTGAGGTTTCAATCTTTAGGGTAGCAGCTGGCCTCATCTGAACTCCAAGCAGGAGAAGCTGGGATGATGCACGGCCGGATCCGAACCAGTCAAGTCCTCCGCGAATGCTTGCATCAATGGATTGCCCAACCGGGCGTATTGCTGCGATATCCAGCCGATCCTCATCCCTGAAACGAAGCCGGTTATCAAACTGGAGGTAGGCATCTGACTGGAACCGATTGGTCATGTTTACTTTCCATCGGCCAACATCTGCATTCCATCCTGTCTCGGAACTCCATCGGTACCGGTTGACTTCACGGGCAAATTCTGTCTTCTGCTGGAGCGAAGACTGTGCCATGGAGCAGTTGCCACAGAACCCGGTCACAAGTACAATGACTGCCAGAAGCCTTTGCCTGCAATCAACCCGCTGCATTGTTATGCAGGCTTAGCCGGGCGGCCACTTGAGTGAACGGCCACCGAGTACATGAAAGTGGAGATGATCCACTGACTGTCCTCCATCAGCCCCGCAGTTGACCACGACACGATACCCACCCGAAAGTCCCTGTTGTTTGGCAACCTTGTTTGCAACCACCAGAAGATGTCCAGCAAGGGCAGCATCCAGACTGTCATCAAGAGCTCGGACAGGTTTTCTAGGAACCACCAGTACATGTGTGGGGGCCTGTGGATCTATGTCTCTGAATGCGATACAGACTTCATCCTCATAGACCTTGTCAGAGGGAATTTCTCCGTTAATAATGCGCTCAAAAAGTGTGGGCATGAGAGTATCCAGAATGTGCTACACCCTGAACAATATGACTGCCTCTTCGTTCCTGTCCAAATCCAGAATATCCCTTCACATGCCAACGGTGTACATCACTCGGGAGACCCACTTCAGCGCGGCACACCGCCTGCATAACCCTTCTAGGCCAGAGGAGTGGAATCGTTCGGTTTTCGGGCCCTGTAACAGTCCGAACTGGCATGGACACAATTACATTCTGCAGGTAACCGTTGCGGGGATACCTGATCCAGACACGGGCTATGTGATTGACTTGGGGATATTGAAACAAATCATTCAGGAGCGTGTCATCCAGCACCTGGATCACAAGAACCTGAACATGGATGTGCCTTTTCTGGAGGGAATCATGCCATCAACGGAAAATCTTGTAGTTGCAATCTGGGATCAGCTGGAGGATGCCCTGCCTGCCGGAGAACTCTACTGCATCCGGCTTTATGAAACCCCCAGAAACTCAGTTGAGTACTTTGGACCAAATGAATAACCCTAGAATTTCTGCTGCAAGGCATGCAACTCTCTTCTTATCTTGAAATCACTGTAATCAACCACTTCACGAGATATGTTCAGTCCAAAATTTGTTCTTGCGGGACTTGTGCTCTTGGGCACGGCAGGATTTTCCAGTCCACATATACAGGCTCTTGCTCCTCCGACCGCTGATGTGTGCGTTCTCCTGGGACAAGCATCAGAAGAACAGAGAAGGGAATTTGATGAGTGCGTTGCAAAATCTGAGTGCACCGAATGGCACAGGTATGAAGACGAGAATACTGGCAACATCGCGATGATCTGTCAGAATATTGAAATGCCCGCTGATCGGTGTGCTCTTGAAGGAGAAGCATCAGAAGAGGAAAGATTCGAGTTCGGTGAATGCGTCGCGAAGACCAGGTGTGAGCACTGGAAGAGGCATGAAGAGGAGATTTCAGGTGGTATCAGCATGGTCTGCGAGAACTAGACAGGCCTTCTCACACAGGGGAGTTTTCAGGGAACAGATCTTTTTTCGCTGGTGATCAGGAACTTGAAGCGTGTTCCTGGCGGATTTTTTTGCCATCCGATTACCTGTGAAAAAACCTTTCAGGGCTGGTATGTGTACAAGGCATCCCTCCTTGATGTGACGCAGAAATTGATAGAGAACCAGAATTCTCCTTGCAGGCTTCCCTGTAGAAATGGAGACAGCACCCGTATCTTGCAGAGACTGAATTGATAGGATGGGCTCAGATACATAGATGAAACCGGAAATATTCACATGAGCACATTTGACAGCACAAAGCTTCTCCTACAACAGATTCTTGTCGACATCACGACTGGCAAGACTCAACTCCCCGATTTCCAGCGAGGCTGGGTTTGGAACGACGAACACATAAAATCTTTGCTGGTCAGTATCGCCCAATCATTTCCGGTTGGTGCAGTGATGATGCTTGATACAGGCGGGGAGATCAGATTCCAAGTGCGCCCCTTTGAGGGTGTTAAGTTTGACAGAGAATCGCCAGAACCTGAGCACCTCATCCTGGACGGACAACAGCGGCTCACATCATTGACACAGGTACTTTCCTTGGAAAACCCCGTTAGCACATTCGACCACAAGGGAGGCGAAATCCTCCGCTATTATTACATAGACATTGAGATGGCATTGGAGGGGCGACTGGAGGAGGCTTTCGTTTCCGTTCCCAAAGACCGAAAGATTAAAACCAATTTCAATCGGGATATCGTCCTGGATCTCTCAAGTCGCGAACTGGAGGTGAAAAATTTTCATTTTCCATGCT
Organism: Rhodothermales bacterium; assembly: GCA_965203305.1. Classification (GTDB taxonomy): domain Bacteria; phylum Bacteroidota; class Rhodothermia; order Rhodothermales; family Bin80; genus Bin80. Next base: position 3,284,211 of record OZ241874.1, read on the forward strand.
CGCAGATACTGGACTCAGACGACTGGGAGGATGAACTGCTCAAGTACGACGACATCAAACAGTTCAAACGCTACAAGAATTTCCGCAGAGAAATTTTGAATGCATTCCGTAGCTACCAACTGCCTGTGATTGCCTTGGGAAAAGCGACAACAAAAGAGGCTGTGTGCCTCGTCTTTGAGAAGGTGAATACTGGTGGGGTACCACTTTCCGTATTTGAACTGGTTACAGCAACATTTGCTGCCGAGAATTTTAATCTCCGCGACAACTGGTTTGGAAGCGAACGGAACGAGATTGAAGGAATACGTGAACGTCTTGACAAAGAGCCGATACTCGGTGGAGTCGAACCCACAGATTTTTTGCAGGCGGTGTCTATTCTCCAAACCTATGAGCAGAGGCAAGCGGATATCGCTGCGGGAAAAAAGGGAAAGATGGTCTCCGCAATCAGTGCCAAACGCACAGCCGTACTGGGTCTGAAACTGGATGCATATAAAGAGTGGGCACCAGCTGTTGAACGGGGCTTCCTATTAGTAGCCCAATTCTTACGTAATCAGCGTTTCTTCGCCGCAAGGGAACTTCCCTATCGGACACAAATCGTCCCCTTGGCTGCCGTCCTTTCAAGATTCAAAGACCGCTGGCGAGAACCACATATTCTCAAGCGTCTGTCCCAATGGTTTTGGTGCGGTGTACTCGGTGAGCTCTATGGTGGTGCCGTGGAAACACGCATCGCAAACGACTTCGAAGACCTCATGCGTTGGCTGGAATTGGGGCCCATCGACTCTGCAGACGATACCTCAACTTGGCTACCCCGTACAATTCGTGACTCCTCCTTTCAGGAGAGCTGCCTGGACACTCTACGATCTCGCGCCAGCGCAGCATACAAAGGATTGAATGTCCTTGTATTGCGAGAAGGTGCGGAAGATTTTTTCTGGAAAGAAACAATCCAGGCACTGAACTTTGAAGACATGGCACTTGACATCCACCATATCTTTCCCAGAGCGTGGTGTCAAAAAAACAGCATTAAGCGATCCGTGTATGATTCCGTTGTAAACCGAACTCCAATTTCCGCAAAAGCCAACAAAACGATTGGAGGAAAAGCTCCATCCAGGTATCTGACCTCACTGCAACATAAGGTTGGCCTTGCAGAGGAGGAAATGAATCGCATCCTGGGAACTCACGGGATTCCTTCGGACTCTCTCCGGTCTGATGACTTCCGGGCATTTTATTTCGGCCGCAAAAACAGTTTGATTAAGTTGATTGAGAGAGCTACTGGAAAGTCTGTACAACTGGATCAGTCCGGGTAAAACAGAATGCTTGGGATTTCTATATGAATACTGATCTGGCCATCTCCGAAATCTGGGGGTGCCTGCACCAACTCTCAAAACGGTGGAAATAGCGGCTATCTCTGAGCAGTTGACCTGCCGAAGATGCTGGAAGTTCTCCTGCATCGCGCCGCCCCGCGGAAAATGAAATCGAAAAGGGAGATGCCATCACAACGGACTTGAAGGCTTGATCAAAGTTATCGCAATAGAATCAGAATACCCCTGAGACAATCCCCCAAATATGTCAAATTCATCACCTGAATCAGAAAACCAGAGTGAAAGCCTCAATGATCACGTGCTCGCAATCCTGCGCCTGCTCGGGGAAGACCCCAACCGGGAGGGACTGCTGAAAACCCCCCATCGTGTCGCCAAATCCCTCTCATTCCTTACACAGGGATATCATATTGATGCAAAAGAAATCCTGAGATCCGCGATCTTTGAGGAGAAGTATGATGAGATGATCCTGGTCCGTGACATTGATGTATTCAGCCTTTGTGAACACCACATGCTTCCCTTTGTCGGCAAAGCCCATGTGGCTTATATCGCACAGAATCACATCGTCGGATTAAGCAAAATCCCCCGGGTGGTAGACGCGTATGCTCGCCGCCTGCAGGTGCAGGAACGACTGACCGTTCAGATCAGGGATGCCATTGATGAAGTGCTCCACCCCGTCGGAACTGCGGTCGTGATTGAAGCTACGCACATGTGCATGTCCATGCGAGGTGTTCAGAAACAGAATGCCATCACAGCAACCAGTGCCATGAGCGGTGCATTTCTGGCAGAAGGGACCGCGAGAGCGGAATTCATGCGTCTGGTAGACTCCGGCAACCTCTGATTCAGTTCAGCCTCGGGTCATGCGGGAAGTTCGCCAGGATTGCGTACTCTCCACCCATCCTTCGGAGAAGAGAGCTCCACAGCTCGCCCGGGTCATGCTCAAATACCAGTTCTGCGCTTCCGCGGGTTACAATCCAGTAGTCCCTTTCCAGTTCACCCTCCAGTTGCCCCGGTGCCCAGCCGGAATACCCGACAAAGAAGCGTATCTGCTCTGATGTGATAGAATCGTATTCTGCCACTTCCATTATATCATCAACATCCCCGCAAAGGGAGATGCCATCCACGACTGGTTCAGATTCCCTGATGTACTCTCCACAGCGGTGCAGGCAGAGCATGTAATTCTGGGCTACCGGACCGCCATAACAGACCACATGTGAGGGAAGGTTCTTTTCTAGCAGATGGTCCAGTGTCAGGCTTGTGGGACAGTTGATCACCAGTCCCATGCTTCCACTGGCATCATGAGAACATAACAGGACAACCGTTCGGTGAAACACATCTCCGGGCCGGGTGGGGGGACCGATCAAAAAATCACCCGGCGTAACCGTTCCGTGTCTTTGTTCCGTCATTCTTCGGAGGCAATCAGGGCTTTCAGGGCCCCGCACCAGTGATCTGCATTCCGGGTGATCGTGAGCACGTTGACATGCTGAAATCTCAGAAACAGCTCCATCATCATTCCCGGAACCTCTTCCCAGTCCTCTTGACGGATCAGAGCTTCCAGCGCATCGGCAGCTTTCCTGCTCCAGAGCCAGTCGTTCCGGAGAGCTTCCGCTTTCTTCCAGTAGTTCCGTTCATCCCACACATCTGCACTGCGTTCAATGGTTGCATAAATCCCGCGAAGCGAAAGCACAAACAGAGCGGTCATGTCCTTTGCCTCGTCGTCAAAATGATCTCTCTCGGCCAGCAAACGGAGGATCTCCGCACAAGTCCGAATCTGCGCGTTGCGCTCCTTGGCCGGCGTATCACCTGTACGAATAATCCGTCCCATACAATCACTGCCTGATCTATTCCCTTTCCTTGAAGATACGGAAATCTGCGGGGGTGATCTCACATCTCGGGGGGAGCAGAACCTCTCTTCTGAGCATACCTGTAACGCATGATCTTTTCAAAAAATTTGCAGAGACATCCGGTCCTGATGATTCGTTCTCTCTATTTCAACCTTCCGATCCAGTCCCCGAACTCTGGACGCTTGGTTAATTTTGCAAGAATCAGGTAGGTTCCGGCAAAAATAGCGATGACCGCAATTCCATTCCAGACCGGATTCCAGTCTTGCGTGACATACCAGAGGGTACAGGAAGGAATCAGTGCAGCCACTGCCAAAAGTACCATGGTACCTACAGCATCCCATGGAATAAAACCCGTTTGCAGTCGAAACTTGAGTGCCCTTCGGAGAAACCACCATTCCACCCAGGCTGCCACCGCGCTACCGGCTGCCAGTCCAACCGCACCAAAGTACAGGGCAGACGGGCCGGTCCCCGGGATCAAAGACACGCTCACCTGATCCAGTGCAAACATTGCAGGAATCGCAACGACAAGCGCGATGACTGCTCGTACTCCTGCCATGCGGGCCGGGGTGCGCGTGTCACCGAGTGCCCAGAACCCGTTCTGCAACAGACGGCTGCTGACCGTTGCCATAAGCCCGAGACTGTAGGCCGCCAGTATGACATAGGCGAGCCAGTTGTCATCCGCCCCAAATAATCCACCACGATAAATGGCTCCGATGATCACATACCCCAGTGCAATATATCCAAGGGCCGTTGGAATGGCCAAAAACAGCCCCTGCCGCAATCCGGCTCGTATCCGCTCCGCCATGCGCGGAGGACTGTCTGCCCCAATGCGTGTCAGCTCTGGCAACTCCGCTGCGGCAACAGAAAGTCCGAACAGGGAGATCGGAAGGATGTACAGGACCTGTGCGTATCCGATGCTCGCCACAGCACCCTCAACAAGAAGGGTTGCAAGCAATATGTCCAAATATGCCGAGAGCTGGGCAATGCCCCGACCAGCCAGGGCAGGCCCTACAGCAGAAAGTGCTTCCCGAACGCCAGTGATGCGTGCAGAGAGACTCAGGCGGAAGCCCTTGATCACCCGAAACACCGATGGCAGCTGAACCAGAAACTGCAACAGCCCGCCAATCACGCCGCCGACAAAAACTGCGTGTAACAGCCTGGTGAGAGTTTCTGGCAATATGGTGCTCTCCATGCCTCCCGGAATATATCCCGCCATGCTTCCAGCCCCCAATAATGCCCCGATTATCGTGATATTCCACAGGATTGGTGCAAAATAGGGCATCAAAAAGCGGCGATGACTGTTGAGGATACCCAGTGCCCACGAAGACAGAACCAGAATGCCTGCCATTGGAAATGCTAGACGAACCATATCAACAGCCAGCAAGAGCCTGTCAATCTCTCGTACCCCTGCAGCGACCTCAGCAGCATCTGCCACAAATCCTCGCATCAAGACCGAACAGATCGGATGGGCCAGCCATATTCCGACAAGTACTCCAGTACAGACCACGGCAGTCAGAAGCCCCAGGATGCTGCCTGCAAATCGTCCGGCTTCCTCAGGCTTTCCTTCCGCAAGCATTTTGCTGTATACAGGAATGAATGCTGCCGACATTGTGCCTTCACCAAGCAGATTCTGCAGAGCATTCGGAGCCTGGAATGCCGCTCTGAGTACATCTGCATGTGCTCCGCTGCCAAAATAACGGGCCATGATACTCCATCGAATCAGACCAAGTATGCGACTTGCGAGGATTCCCAGTGCTACGACAGAAGCCCGATTGCCCGCAGGATTCCTTGAAGGATCAGTCATGCTGTCTCCGTGTTTGCATACTCGTGGTATCTTTCCCGTAATCCATGTACCCCAAGTCCATGATTGAATACATTGAAGGGATTCTCAGCAGTAAAGGTCCGGCCCATGCTGTCATTGATGTGCAGGGGATTGGATATCGCATCTATATTCCCATGTCTACCTCGGACAAGTTGCCTGATACAGGAAAGAAGGTACGTCTGCTCACTCATCATTATACGCGGGAAGACCGCGAGCATCTGTTCGGATTCTTTACCTCTGGTGAACGGGCAATCTTTGAGCTGTTTCTTGGCGTATCTGGAGTAGGTCCCAGAATTGCTGTTGCAGCTCTTTCAACTCTGTCACCCGAAGATTTGGTGAAGTATATCACGCTGAGACAGCCTGTCATGTTGCAACGCATTAGCGGAGTTGGCCGCAAAACAGCCGAACGGCTGGTGGTAGAGCTGTTTGATCGCATACAAGACTTGGATCTGGCACAGACAGAGGAGTCTGGAGTCGCCATCGCCAGAGCCGATGCACTTGCTGCCCTGGAAACCCTAGGACTCTCCCGTGCAAAAGCTGAACAACTGTTGCGAAAAGTCATGAGAACACACCCTGAAGTCAATACAGCCGAAGAGCTTGTACAACTGGCCCTGGGCCAGTAACTGTGTCTTTTTATCTGCCTACTTCAAACATCACGATACGATGCAAAAACAGCTGATCTCTCGCCGCAGCTTTCTACAAAACAGCACAGTGGCCGGTGCGGCCACACTTCTTCGTCCAAAGATACACTCCCCTGCCAGCCCAATTGCAATTGCAAGCAAAAATGGACTCGCAGCAGTAGAACATGCAGTGAAAGAAATCAATACCGGAGCAGATGCGCTGGATGCCGTCATTGCCGGAGTAAATCTGGTAGAAGAAGACCCAGATGACATGACTGTGGGCTATGGGGGGCTTCCAAATGCAGAGGGAGTAGTTGAACTGGATTCTGCCGTCATGCATGGTCCAACAGGCCGCGCCGGGGCAGTCGCCTCGCTTCAGGGGGTAAAATATCCCTCGCTGGTTGCAAAGTACGTTCTGGAGCGAACCGACCATGTATTACTCGTGGCAGAGGGGGCACAAAGATTCGCCCGCATGCATGGGTTTCCGATTGAGAATCTGCTGACCGACGAGGCCCGGGAAACCTGGGTTCGCTGGCGAGAAAACCTGTCCAACCAGGATGACTATCTGCCCCCGCACACACCGGATGACAGAGACTTGGGAGAAGCCATACAACGCAATCATGACCATTGGGGGACAGTTCACTGCTCTGCGATTGACCTGAAGGGAAACATCAGCAGTGTCACTACAACCAGTGGGCTAGCATTCAAAATTCCCGGCCGTGTCGGTGACTCCCCGATCATTGGTGCAGGGCTGTACTGTGACAATGGGGTTGGGGCAGCCGGATCCACTGGAAGAGGAGAGGCCAATCTGGAGAATTGCTGCAGCTTTCTGATTGTTGAACGCATGCGCATGGGAGACAGTCCAGAAGATGCATGTCTGTACGCGTGTGAGCGAATTGCCCGCAATACACATCTGGCCCGCCTGCAAAATGAAGCAGGAGAGCCAGCTTTTAATGTGTCGTTTTATGCGCTGAACAAAGCCGGCGAGGTTGCAGGAGCGAGGATTCGGGGGCCAGGGCAGATGGCAGTTGCCGATCAGAACGGGGCCAGACATATAGATGTGACCTATCTCTTTGCCTGAGGTTCGCATGCTTCTGGATTTGTCCAGTCTTCCTTTCCCTGCAACGAATGGCAAGATTTTCAGGCGTGATGCACCGCTGGTGCTGGAGATCGGATTCGGAGATGGCGGGTTCCTGCATCATACTGCCAAATCTCATCCCGAGTGGAATTTTCTGGGCGCAGATATTGCCCGCGGATCCGTTGCGCGGGCATTCAGGCGGTTGCAGCGTTCCAGAGCATCAAATGTTCGGCTTTATCATGGAAGCGGGCTGTTTCTACTGCGCAACCTCCTGTGTGATGAAAGTCTCTTCCGGGTATATGTAAACTTTCCCGATCCATGGCGAAAAAAGCGGCATGCCGGCCGGAGGCTGTTTCAGCCCGTATTCTTTGACTTGCTTGCTACCCGACTGGAAGTGAATGGTACGCTGCTCTTTACCACAGATGATGCGCCATACTTTGAGCAGACGGTAACACTTGCCCGTGACTCGGGGCATTACCAGGTAACCGAGAAAGCCCCTCCTCCTGCTGTTCTCCAGACAAAATATGCAGGTAAATGGCACAAGGCTGGCCGCAATGTATACCATGCACATCTGCAAAAACAGACCCGGTGTAATCTGAAATTTCCTCCCGATGTTCAGAAAGAAGACGGCATGCATCACGCTCTTTTGAATGGATCCATTCCCATGATCAAGGAATTTGAGAAAGTGGTTCATCACTTTCCGAACGGACATGTTGTGGTTCTGGATGCCATGTACATGATTGGCCGGGAAGGAATGGTATTTGTTGCCCGTTCGCATGAACCTGAACTGGTGCAGGAGCTGTTTTTGCAGCTTCGCCCAGCGGAAAAAGCAGGTGCCGATCTTTTCCTGGGCATTCTGAATTTTGGTAAACCCATTGCAACGCGTGGGACCCGTGAAGCCGTGAAAGCGGTCACTCACTGGCTTGTACAGCAAGACCTGACGCTGTCTGAAACCTTTTACTAAAAGACCCTCTTCCCTTATGTCCCGATCTACGCTTGCGCTTACAAATGAACTGCGCGAATATATCATGGATATCTCCCTGCGAGAGCATCCGCTCCTGAAAGCTCTTCGGAAAGAAACGGCACTCCTCCCGGATGCGAAAATGCAGATTTCCCCAGACCAGGGGCAGTTCATGGCAACCATCCTGCGCTTGATCCAGGCACGGTCGGTCTTGGAAATTGGCACATTCACCGGCTATTCCTCACTGGTTATGGTGCTGGCCCTTCCCCCAGATGGTCATCTGGTAGCCTGCGATGTCAGTGAATCCTATACAAATATCGCCCGCCGATACTGGGATGAAGCTGGTGTTGCAGACAGAATTGCATTGCATCTTGCCCCTGCATCCGACACCCTGAGCACACTCCTTGAAAACGGACAGGGAGATACCTTTGATGCGGCATTCATTGACGCAGACAAGGAGAGCTATGATCTCTACTTTGAGCGTTCACTGGAACTGATACGACCCGGCGGGGTGATCATGATTGATAATGTTTTGCGCGGCGGTGATGCTGCCAACCCGGCAGCCGAGAGTGCTGCCACACAATCCATTCAGGCTCTGAATAGAAAACTCCACCGGGATCCCAGAATACATCTCACACTGGTTCCTATCGGAGATGGCCTGACCTTGGCCCAAAAACTGTGAGCCCTTCTGAGTATGCCGGGGATAGGTGGAGCCTCTTGCAAAAAGATTTTTGGGACTTTCGAATTCTGAACAGTTACAGGATAGAACCTTGATTTTTCCGGATGATCTCCTTCTTTTGGCGGTTTGTGCGGGAAATTGTTCTCAACTTGTTCACTAAAAAGGCTCTATGGAACGGATTTTATTCCTCATTCATACGAGCAGGACGCACCTGTCCGATAACTTCGGTGGAAGCGAGTTTTTGCATCCCGAAAACCTGATCCAGTTGTCTGGATCTACGCTGCGAGGCGAAGAAGGGAGTCCACTGTGAGCGCAAGCACGCCAAACATCATGTGGCACATCATCTTCTGGTATCCCCAACGCTCCAGCTGAAACGAGCCCCCGAATCCCGAAAAACCCGATCCAGGGCTCTAGAGCCACTGAGACAGGCGAACAGGCTGGTCCGTCGCGAGCAGTTCACAAGTTAGTCGCAGGTTAGGGAAGCTCCCATTCCCTGTGTTTCCGCGGCGGGCACAGGGTGCATCTGTTGCGCAGGTTTGTCCTCAGCCGGGAGCATAAGAGGCTGGTTTCGTGCGATTCTGGGGATTTTGTGAGGGGCCTGTATACTGAGCTTCTGCCCGAATGCGGTCAACGCCCTAAACCTGTATCCCAGTCAGAGGCGCGCTCGGAATCGGCGGCGGTGTTCTTATTCGGATCAGCCTCATTCGGTCTTTTCCTGCTTCCTTACAACCTCTTCATGAGTTGGTCCTGATGTTTCCTGCTCAGGGCAGGATTTTTGATCAAACCAGTTCCATATGGAAGCAATCAGGATGTTGTGTCCCTGTTTGTTCGGATGCAACACTCCCTTTCGGATGGACAGATCATACAAATGCCTGCCTCTGGCTTCCCCATGTCGTGCCACAAGAAAATCCACAATCTCATCCATGTCAAGCCCCCCATCCACGGGAACATCCCTGAACAGGTCTGCAAAGCTGCGACACTCCTTTTTTCCGATCCCACTCGCCCTTTCTGCATAATACACGCTAGTTTGCCACAGCGTAGTTCAACAATCGGACACAGCTCCCCTGTTCCCTTTTTTGGGGATGATTTTTTCGTAGTCCACAGGTTCCAGCGACTTCGCAGGTCAGATCATGGTGGCTGTTCTCTTCGTTCTGTGCCGTTTTTCCGGCAAAGTACGCCGAGAGTCTGCCTGGCGAATGGCGGATGGGCATAGCACTCCCCGCTCCCTGCGGAGTGCTGTTTTTTTCTCGGCAAGAATCCTCCCTGTTTCATGAATCAGGAGGCTTTTCCTCTTCGGGGAGCAGCGTACGTTCTTTCGCTGGTGCTTTCTCTTCGGGACCATCCCGCCCCCGCTCCTCTCCCTTCGTCTTCTCGGGATCATACAGGATCCCCAGAATCCGAAAGATCTGCTGCACGAACGGGGTCAGATCCTGATCCATCCGTGTGATCAGGTACCGCTGTCGGAGTTGGTGGAATTTGGTGATGATGCGCTGAATCTTGTTGAGGTGCTTCCGAATCGTACTCCAGCTGGACGAGATGCCCTGGGCCTTGAGCGGGATTCGGATCATCTGTGCAAAGCAGACCCCCAGCAGCGCAAGAAACAGATGCCCCTCAATCCGCTCGTCCTTGCTGTGATAAATGGGCCCCAGTCCAAACTCGGATTTCATGGAGCGGAAGACATGCTCCACCTCATACTGTCGCCAGTAGGTCTGGGCCACCTCCCGGAGGGACCAGTCCAGATGACTGGTGCGGATCACATACCCGCCACAGGCCTGCATCCACGACGCATGCGCCGGAAGACGGGTCACCCGAATCGTGTCCGCATAGTCGGTCTCTTCGTTGCGAATCACCTCCACATCGTAGAGATGCGCCACGCGCGGATGATCGCGTTCCAGACGCGTCACCCGTCTCTGCACCGGAGCAAATTTCTTGACACACCCGGGTTGGGACAGTCCCTCCCGCAATTTGTCCAGTGCCTTCTCATACGCCTCACACCGCCGCTGCTTGATCTGCAACTCCGTCTTTGCCTTCGCCTCACTGTAAATGTACACGCGTCGTTCGCCATTCTCTTCGGACAGATCCCACGCCTTGATCTGCCTTCCGCCCCCCGTCTCAAACCGGGCATCCGCAGGTCCCGTGGGAACAGGCGGCGTGCTGCTGCGCTCTATGCCGACCCAGTCAAAGCCCTTCTCCTGCATGAGAGCCACATTCCCATCCGTGCAGATCCCGGCATCCATGACCAAAGTCGAATCCTCGTCCCCCAGCTTCTCCAGAACACCAGCCAAGGTGCCGGGCTCGCTCACATTCCCCGGCAGAATCTCCATCCCGCAGGGCATCCCGTTCCCGCTCATGGACACCGAAAGAGATGTTTGCCGAAGATCGCTCCGCTTGTTCTTGCTCCGCCCGTGCCGCAGGTATTGTCCCTTCTCCTTCCCATAATACTGCGTGTTGGTCAGATCATACAGAATGATCTTTCCCCCGAAAGGAAGCGTGGACTGTGCCCTCTCATAGAGCCACGTGAGAATCTCGTCCCGGTGCCGGTTCAGCAGATCCACCGTCCGGTACAGCGTGTTCAGGCTCGGGGCAGGAAGATTCAGAAGCTCCAGAATGGCAGAGGTGGAGGTGAGCCAGTCATGGGTGTGCCGCTCGCTGCCCGGACTCAGCATCTTGCCAATGACCATCACATAGATCAGCTTCACCTGCTCTTCGGTACATCCCAGATCCAGCAAAAAGCAATCAAAGCCAACCCGATGAAACAGGGACAGGAGCAGACGCTCGCCCCCAACCGTGCCGGAACCGGGATGCGAAAGCCGAAGGAAACTCACCACACGCTCTGCCGGCGTGCGAGGGGTTCCCACCTCACAGCCACGCTCCACCAGGTTTTGCGCAATCTGCTGCACCAGATCCCGAAAGAACGGACGCTGTTCCACAAAGTCCAGCCGAAGTGCTCCGTCCATGTGCGCCTTCACATGAGCCCCAAAGGCTTGGATCTCTTCCTCGGACAGATCCACATCCTTGCCGAGGCAAAACAGCGTTTTTCGTTTGGGGATGCCGTTGACCCGTTTGCAGTAGGACAGATAGAATCGGAATCCTTTCTCTCCTGTCTTGAGGCGGTAGGGGGCTCGGAAGAGGAACATGCCGTGGTGGTTGATCCCAAATTTAAACCGCATATCCGGGGGGAGGTTCCCGGAAAAAAATACGGTATACTACAACGGGGTTCTGGAGAGCAAACCCGTAATAAATAAGGGAAAACGGGGCAAATACGAAAGTAATGAAACCAAAACAGGCAAATAAGTGGAATTACTAAGGCAAAATGGCGAGGAATTTCCGCGAAAACCGGATTTCTAAAGAATCATGGCGAACTTGCGTACAGATCACGTGCCACTTTCCCGTTCGCCAGAACCTGCTCCAGCCCTTCCCGGGTCATCTCTCCCTTGTCTGCAATCAGCTGGACAATCATGGGACGGATAAAAGAAATGAGATGGTGAGGCCATCCGTATGTCTCTTTCACAATGGCATCCACCCACTCCTTCGGGTTTCCCTTCACGCCACACTCCTTGACGATCCAGTCGGACACAATTGCCTCTTCCACCTCCCTGGGAAGTCCCCGCAGTTCAATCCGGGCATCTCCCTGTATTCTGGACACATCCAGGGCTTCCAGGGCTGCTCGCGTCCTCCCGAGACCCGCACACAGAAGAATGACAGGGGTGTCCAGCGTCATGTTGTTGATGTTTTTTAGCACTCTTTCCAGCTCGTCCTTCTGCTCCTTGCCCAGCTCATGAGCTTTCCTCAGGGACTGAGCTTCGTCTACAAAAAGCAGGAGAGGTTTTTTCTGTTTCTTGAGCATCTCCATCACGGAAAGGCCTCTCCCCTTTTCCCATATCTCTCCCACAAAATCAAGAAAGGCTCCCCACTTCCCTCCTCGTCTTTTCAGAAACTCGGGGAACCCTCTTTTTATTCCCATATTTTCTCTGTAGACATTTCCGTCCCAGAGAGCTTTTGCGTCAATCTCGGCTGTGGTCCACCCAGACTCTTCCGCCCGCCGCATACACTCATAGGCAAGGGCCGTTTTGCCGGCACCAGGTGGTGCCTGAATTACAAACACAGCTCCCCGAGCTTTCCGTGCCGCATTCTTCAGCTTCATCTCGAACTGTGCCAGTTCCTCTTCCCTCCCGTGAAAATACTCTGCGGGCCCACGATCATCAGGCAATGTAGGTCCGTCATCCTTGGGAGGCGGGGGATTCGATGATTTCCACGGGGGCCATTTCATGGGTGTGGTATTTTCGGGGCTTACTTTCCTTCCCCAAACGAACAGAATTCAACTTTGTTCTTGAAAACAAGAACCGTTACAATACCGGCTCAAACCCCCTAGATTGCCGTTTTTGCAAGAGGTTCAGGTGCACAATCAAGGAGTTTGATTTTTCTCGGGGCTAGAAAGCGGGGCTGAACCGGATTTTGCTGGAAGGAGCACCCGCCCAGCTGGTCCAGATGCTGGGATACAAATGCCTTCTCGTTCTCTATGTGGTGGCAGCGCACATCAGCCAGACCTGCAGTCAGTGCGGACATGCCGACAGGAACAGCCGGGCCATATTGCGCAAGTTTGTGTGCCTGGGTTGTGGCTATGAAGAACACGCGGATCTGAATGCGGCCGCGAACATCTTACGGGCCCCAAGGCATGGGGCATCGGGACGGCGCAGAGGCGTTCCCATTCGGGACCCCGTCAACCCGTCAAGTGTATGTGTACCGGTTCCATCTTGAGATGGTCCCTCACGCATATAAGCCCCATTTCTTGACAATCATCATTTCTGTACTGGAGCCCTCTCGCAAAATTCCCGGATGAAGGGGAGGTACTGCTCTGAGAGTGCTTGAAGGCACATCAGGTCGGAGACAGGAGTATTTTTGCAAGAACCTTAGAGAAATAAAAAGATCTCCTATGAGACGGGGGCTCCCACCAGAGCCAGCCAGAACACATGCCTGCGTGTTCTGGCTTCCAGAAAAGAAAGGGGCTTATATACCTGAGGGCCCATGAGGAGTGAACCATTTTAGGGCCCTCAGGTTGACAGAGAAATTCCATCATCACCATGGCACAGGCAGGCAAGACCTACCGAAGGATCACCTACCGCATCCTGCCGGGATCGGGCACCAAAGCCCGGAAACTGGCGCGGCTGGCAGGGGTCTGGAGGAAGATGTGGAACGAAGGTCTCGCCATTACCCTCCAGCGAAAACAGGAGGCACGAGAGCGAGGCGAGAAAGGTCCAGACACCTCCTTCTTCGGAACAGGGAGCGAGTACATGCGGATCCTGAAGAAGAAGTATCCGTGGCTGAAACACTACCAGTATGGCACGGTCCGGTATGTGTTCAAGTATCAGGCAGACGCATGGAAAAGGTACGACAGGGGACTTTCGGAGCCTCCCCGCTTTCACAGCAGAGACCGGACCAAGCCGTCCTTCACCATCCCGGACAAGACGGGGTACACGTTGCGGGGAAACCAGCTGACGATCAAGGGAAAGGAGATGTGCACGGTAACCCTCCGCAGGAAAGGGGGCAACCCGTACCCGGAGGGGATCACGAAAGACATCACGGTATACAGGAAAGGCGGGAAGTGGTGGGCCACCATCACGTACGAAATTGATGACCCGCTCATAGAAGATACCGGCGTGGTGGCGGGAGTTGACCGGAACGCCAGTGGCATGATCGCCGTGGCCTACAGCGACGGCAGGAACCCCGAAGTGCTGGAGAGTGAGGCAGACAAGCGGGTGCGATTCCGGAAACGCAGGTATGAGCGGAAGCTGGCAAAGCAGATTGCCCGGCAGAAAGCAGACGGTCGGAAAGGGATGTCGAACCGGGCGAAGAAGACACAGGGCAAGATCCAGAAGTGCAGCACCTATCTGGCAAACTTCAGTCATAACCGCAATCACCAGAACAGTGCGAAAATCGCGAAGGCAGCCCCTGTGGTGGTGGTGGAGAACCTGAAGGTGAAAAGCATGACCGCCTCGGCCCGTGGGACGACAGAGAATCCGGGCAAGAATGTCAAAGCGAAAGCAGGGATGAACCGGGTGCTGCTGGAAGGCGCGCCGGGACAGCTGGTGCAGATGCTGGGATACAAGTGCGTTCTCGTTCTCTCTGTGGTGGCCGCGTACACGAGCCAGGACTGTAGCAGGTGCGGACACAGGGACGCGGGCAATCGCGCCTCCTTGCGCAAATTCAGGTGTATGTCCTGTGGACATGCGGAACACGCGGACATCAACGCTGCCGCGAACATACTGGCCGCCGGGGTTGGGGCAACTGGACGTGCGAGGGGTGAACCGTTGGGTTCCCTGATGACCCGTCAACGAGACTGGGACCAAGACAAATAGTCATGGGCACTCAGGTATATAAGCCCCAAAAGAAACCGATGTGCAGAGAGAGTGGGCGGAGGATGGTTTTCATCTTAAAAACAACGACAGGTTTTGAATCTCCATATGGTAGCAATACAAGTGAAAAGTCCCTGTACTCCGTCATAGCTGCAGCAGCAAAGTCTACATCCAGATTGTGTGTAAATCAGTCGTATCGCCGATTCCGCCATGTTTCCGATACCGGCATACTGGAATGCCCGTCTGGCTGAAGCATCACAGTGGCTACAGCTGCGACATCCTCTGGAACTTCACTGCTTTCTTCCAAAAGTTCTGGATGATCCTCCACAAAATGCGTACTCAGGCAGGCTTCCTGCCATGCCGCACTCTTCATGACCCGGGAGCAAAATGCGCGAGTTGTTCTCACACCTGCAATCTGATAATCTCGCAGAGCAGCAATCATTCGATGGGTGGCCTCATCGCGTGTGCGCCCCCAGGTGATCACTTTTGAGATCATCGGATCATAGTGGATCGGAACCTCCCCACAACCCTCTATGCCGGCATCCACACGAACGCCGACTCCAGCAGGGAGCTGATGGAATGTGACCGTGCCCGGGTCTGGCAGGAAATTGGAGGATGGATCCTCTGCATAAATACGACACTCGATCGCGTGTCCGCGAATGGACATCTGGTCTTGCATACAGGGAATGGGGTGCCCCTCTGCGATCCTGATCTGTTCCGCTACAAGGTCCAGCCCTGTAATATATTCCGTGACAGGATGCTCAACCTGCAGACGTGTATTCATTTCCATGAAGTAGAAGCTGTCCTCCTGATCAAGCAAAAATTCTACGGTTCCTGCGCCGACATACCTGCAAGCCTGTGCAGCACGAACTGCCGCTGCCCCCATTTGATCTCTCAATTCTTCGGTCATGTGTGCGGCCGGGGCTTCTTCAATAAGCTTCTGATGCCGCCGCTGAATAGAGCATTCCCGCTCAAACAGATGGATGCAGCTGCCATAGGCATCCGCCAGAATCTGAAATTCTATGTGACGCGGGGTTTCCAGGTACTTTTCAATAAAGATGCGGGCATCTCCAAATGCGGAACCTGCCTCTCCCTGTGCGAGACTCAGTGCCTGTTCCATTTCCTGTGAGCTGTACACTTTTCGCATCCCTTTCCCCCCACCTCCCGCTGCTGCTTTTGCCAGTACGGGGTATCCGATTTTGGCCGCAACGTTAAGAGCTTCATCAAGACTGCTGACTGCACCTCTTGTCCCTGGGACAGTGGGCACATCATGCGCCTGCATGAGTTCCCGGGCCAGCATCTTGTCTCCCATATCGCTAATTGCCTGCGCGGGAGGACCAATGAAAACAATCCCCCGCTCCGCACATTGCTGTGCGAGCCCGGAACGTTCAGACAGGAACCCATACCCTGGATGAACTGCATCGGCTCCACTCTTCTCCACAGCTGCCATAATGCGTTCCAGATTCAAATATGAGTCCGTGGCTCTGGCGGGACCTACGCTGCAGGCTTCATCTGCGTACACAACATGTGCACTTTTTCGGTCTGCTTCACTAAAAATTGCAACCGAGCGTATACCAAGTACTCTGCAGGTACGCATTATGCGCAACGCAATTTCGCCCCGATTCGCAACCAGTATCTTCTTGATGCTTTTCACTTGCTCAGATGATCTTTCTGAATCTTTCCCGCCAGTCCCTTTGAACCATTGCGAATCGGTTTGTGTCTATTCTGTCTGTTGCTGATGTCTTTTCAGTAATTTTGGCACTCTACACTATATCCAAAGATTCCACTCATTCTCTATTAAACAAGTTTGTGATTGACGCATGCCTCGTTTGACTATCTCCGATGATCTGTATGCTGTGATGGAAATTCCGCACACCGCCTCTGCGGAAGAAATCAAGACTGCCTACCGACGACTCGCTCACCTGCATCATCCCGACCGGAACCCGGGTGATGATCAGGCGGAGGAACGATTCAAGCGGCTGCAACAGGCATACAGCATTCTTTCGGATCCGGGCCGGCGAGACGCGTATGATCAACTGCGGATTGCCACAAGTCCCGATCCTTCCCCTGCATTTATAGATGATTTATTCTCCAGTATTGGCGAGTTCTTTGAAGAATTGTTTGGCAGAGGGAATACCGTAACGATCTCTTTTGAGCGTGCTCTTCGAGGCGGTCCTGTCCTGGTTCGGGGAAAAGACGGTTCTCTGACCCGGATTGTACTGCCGCAGGGGGTAAAGAACAAATTCCGAATTCGTGCCTCTGATGACCCCGCTGCGCGGATTTTCACATTCCAGGTTCTCCCGCACCCCATCTTTACCCGAAGAGGGAGCTCGTTGCAAATGAAGCTGTCTGTAAACGGACTGGAGGCCCTGCTGGGATGCATACACTCCATCTTGGACCCCTATGGGGAGCAGATCATGATTGATGTGCCCCCCAACTCTGCTCCTGGAACCCGGCTGAGGCTGAAGGGGTGTGGAGTCCGATCAGAAACCAGACGGACTGGTGACCTCCTGGTAGATCTCGAAATCCTTCCTCTAAAACAGGCAGATCTGGACACCCTCCGCCATGCGGCACGGGGGGCAGGACTTATTGATCACTAGATTTTGGCGAGCGAGTCGTATACCAGCCCCGCATATGCGTCCGGTTGCAAGACTCCCCCGCCCCATACCGCATCCATAGCTGCCGTTGGTTTTGCGGCGATCACATCCTTCCTGGATTTTCCCTGACCAACCAGAATGGATACTGCATCCCGCGTGACTGCCAGCATGTCCCGGTAATCCTGCAATTCGGAACGGCCCGAGAGCGGTCCATGCCCGGGAATAATCTTCGTATTCTCGTCAGAGCGGGCAAGCACCTCATCCACCGCCCTGATCATTCCGTCAATGGATCCTCCACAGTCTGTGTCAATGAGCGGGTACATTCCGTTGAAGTAGATATCGCTCATGTGGATTACATTCCCTTTCTGGAAATGCACCATCACATCTCCATCTGTGTGTGCATCCGGGATGTGAAATATCTCTATCCTATCCTGATTCCAGTACAGGGCTAGATTTTTCGGGAAGGTAACTGCGGGAAGTGCCTTCTCGGCAGCAGCAGGCACAGTCAGTCCAAATGCGGGCAAAGGTTGATCTGCACTCAGGCGTACCCGAACATTGTCGTGTGCCATGATCATAATCCCTCGCTTGGCCAGTTCCTCATTGGCTGCTACATGGTCCAAATGCCAGTGCGTGTTCAAAAGATATTGAACGGGATGATTCGTTCTCGTTGCGATGGCCGCCATGATCTTTTCAACGAGCGGACCAAACTGTCCGTCGATCATAAATGTCAAATCCTCTCCATAGGAAACTCCAACATTGCCTCCCAGTCCCGTTAGCATCAGGATTCCAGGGGCAACATCATACACCTCAATTTTAATGGCATCAAATTCTTCCTGGGGAATTTCCCCGGGAAGAAGAAATTTCAAAGCCGACATGCTGTCTCTGGATTATCTGTCTGTGATCCGCTCCAAAATGCGTGCGCAGTCTATCTGTCCGCTACGCTTCCGGCATGGTGCTAGTTTTGGTTGCCTTTCATCTCTGAAACTGCGGACATTCAGGGAGTGATCCCTTTCTGTCTGCCTGATCAACGAATGGTAACATGCACTCATCTGTACACACTCTGGAACTGGATCAGACCCTCCGCAAAACTGGCGAGACGGGACAGCATCTTCGCTGGGATCTGTTGCGTCATTTCGGGCACGTTATTCGAGGCAGGCTAAAAAATACAGGGGATCCTGCAAGGAATGCGGAACGAATATCCATCTGGCTTGTTGCCCTTCCGTTAATATGTGACGATGAGACTTTTTGCGCGATTTGGGTGAATTGATCTGCCATATCATTCATGTTGCTCTTGGCAGACACTGCTTTATCCCTGCCACTACTCTTCCAAAACATCCTGATTCCATGAATTTTCGCTCCCCGAACATCAGTATTCTTCTGGTATCTGCCCTTTTGCTGTTTGGCTGCTCTGATGAAGAATCCGCACGACTTGTTATAACAAATGGGAAGATTGTAACCGTCAGCTCATCCCAGCCGGAGGCAGAAGCTCTGGCTGTAAAAGGGGATACGATTGTCGCTCTTGGCACCTCCGAAGAAATTGCGGCATACATCGGGACAGAGACACAAGTCATTGATCTGGACGGAAAACTGGCAATCCCGGGTTTGATAGAGGGGCATGGACATTTTCTCGGCATTGGAGAGGCAAAGATGATTCTGGATCTGACGAGAGCCAAAAGCTGGGAGGAGATCGTTGCCATGGTTGACTCCGCAGTCTCGGAAGCAGAACCGGGCGAATGGATTACCGGGCGCGGATGGCACCAGGAGAAATGGGAATCCACCCCGCCCGCTACCGTTGAAGGCGTGCCAACTCATCACGGACTCAGTGAAGTATCGCAGGACAACCCTGTCTTTCTTCGGCATGCCAGTGGACATGCCGCATTCGCAAACAGGGCCGCGATGAGTGCGGCCGGGATCAGCCCAGAAACTCCGAATCCCGCAGGAGGAGAACTTGTACGTGACGTGCGAGGAGAGTTAACCGGACTCCTGCGGGAAACCGCCCAATACCTCGTAAGTGCCGCACTGGAAAAGGCAAGAGGGAGCATAAGTGCCGCAGAACTGGATGAAGAGCGGCGTACCATGGCGCGCTTGGCTGCCGAGGAGGCTCTGTCTCACGGAATCACCTCATTTCATGATGCCGGGGTGGACTTTGATATAGTGGACTTCTACCGAACACTGGCAGACGAAGGCAACCTTCCGGTTCGCCTTTATGTGATGATCCGTGCAAATAGTACGGCACTGTCGGAACGGTTGGCATCTTACCGGATCATTGGCTACGGGAATCACCACCTGAGCGTACGAAGTGTGAAACGCTCCATTGACGGAGCTCTGGGGGCCCACGGTGCCTGGCTTCTCGAACCGTATGCAGATATGCCTGAATCACAAGGACTGGAAACAACCTCTGTGGAGGAAATTCAGGCGACCGCAGAGATCGCAAAATCTCATGGTTTTCAAGTCAATATTCATGCCATTGGAGATCGGGCCAACCGTGTCGTTCTGGACATTTTCGAGTCGTTTTATGGATCTGGAGATCAGGACTTGCGCTGGAGGATTGAGCATGCCCAGCATCTTCATCCAGAGGATATCCCTCGATTTGGAGATCTGGGAGTCATCGCATCCGTGCAGGGTATCCACGCTACTAGTGATGCCCCGTGGGTATATCGCCGCCTGGGCGAAGAAAGAGCCAAGAGTGGTGCATACCCCTGGCAGACACTCTGGCAAACAGGAGCACTGGTCACAAATGGAACCGATGCCCCCGTAGAATCCATTGATCCCATTGCAAACTATTATGCAATCGTGACTCGCATGCTGGCGGACAGTTCCGTCTTTTACCCCGAAGAACGTCTCTCGCGTGAACAGGCACTGCAATCCTACACACTCAACAATGCATATGCCGCGTTTGAAGAAGAGATCAAGGGATCGCTTGCACCCGGCAAGCTGGCAGACATCACCATCCTTTCGAAGGATATCCTGACCATCCCTGATGAAGAAATTCTCTCCACCGAGATACTGTACACGATTGTCGGAGGCACAGTCCTGTATCAGAAAGAGCAGTAACCCCGACGCACCCGGATACGGAAGACCAGAAAGATCATATACAGGCATATCAGGACAAGCCCCGCCATTTCGCGGCCGACTTCATCCTCAAAATAGTGGAGCCCCTGGCTGGTCACGATCCAGACATAGTAGAAACTGAGACCAAGTGTCACCAGTGCAAACCCTGCCGGGATTTGCCACGGAATCCGGTTGAGGATCGCCGCGAGCCCCGTCAGTGAAGCTATACCATAGACAAAAAACCAGCGCAATGAATCAGGGTCATTGAACTGCCAATACGCGCACAGAGCAAAGAAAAGTACCCCTCCGAGTGTGAGTACCGTGAACAGTATTCTCACTTTTCACCTCCGTCACCACTTGATCTGAATACCGGTCTGCAGGGCACGCTCGGCAGCCGGATACAAAAACTCTGTACCGGACCCGTCAGGATCCAAGAATCCCGTTGTGCTGAAGAGGCTGTTCATCAGATTCGTGGCCTCAAGCTCTGCGGAGAACCAGCCTGCGGTGTACGCCAGTTTGAAGTCCACTGAGGAGAAATTGTCCATTTTTGCCGTGTTTGCATCATCCAGCCAAATCCGACGAGTACTCTGCACGGAAGCCATCGCCTGGACTCTGTCAAGAATGGGTATGCTGATCGCTGCTGACAGAAAGTCCCGCGGGATTGCCTTGACAAAGTTCCCCTCATGCTCTCCGGTACGATAAGTTACGTTCTGGAGCGTGTAGTTGAATCGGAAGGAGGCAAGATTCCTCCTGTTCAGGTGCAATCCCATTTCTACCCCCCGGTGACGGCTGCTGGCAATGTTTGCGTATCGAAAGGTCTCAACCTGAAAATCCAGCTCGTCCTCCATGTCCATCTGGTAGACGCTCAATGTGAGCTCACCGCTCAAGTTTTCAGGAATTAGCACCATGCGGTGATAGAATCCTGTTTCAATGCTAGTTCCACGCTGGGGCTTGAGTTCGGAGTTGGAAATAGATCTGCCGAGTATGGGAATCGCTCTCTGCCCAAAGAGTTGATCCAGCGTCGCCGTCTTGAATGATCGGGACAAATTGATATACCAGTTCCCCACATGTCGGGCACTGGACAGATAACGAATATTCACTCCGAATTTTGGGCTCCATGCCGTATGAACAGCATCCTGCACAGACGAGTGGGTATCATTAATTTGATCATAGCGAATTCCGGCAGATACTCGCAGTCGGGAGATCGGCACAAGGTCATACTGCATGTATGCTGCCAGTGCACGACGATCAGCATTTCCTTTGCTGGACAGGTCACCAATGGTTCCGTCAAATCCCTCAAACTTCTCTGCTTCACCTGTAACCATATCAAACCATGTCACATCCAGATCCCCGATTTGTACATCCGCACCAATCGTCCAGTGATCCGTCGCAAATAACCTTGAATGCACCCACTGTGCACTTGCAAACAAACGGGATGCATCAAACTCTCTCCATTTTGCATCTGCAAAGTTTACACCTAGCGGCAGGGTGCGTGCACCTGCCAGGCTGCGCCGGTTACCCACAAGTGATGTACGCAGTTCAGACTTTTCCCCGAAATTCACCTTGCCCTGCAGTGCAAACCGCAGCGTACGCTCTTCATTGCCGTCAAACCGAAAGAATGGAGAACCCTGTGTACGATCCTGAGCGATCTGTTCTGCGGTCAGAAATCCTGGAACATCGTAGTTTCGCATGTGAGCGGATCCAGAAAATGCAATAACTGCCCGGTCAGAATGCAACAGGTCAATCCCGACTCCCAGCCCTCCCAGCGTTCGATTCGCATGCTCCCGGTATCCCTGGGATGATTCATAATTTCCATAGGCGGAAACTTTTCTGGCACCAAATGATGTCTGGGCTGTCCCGCTCATCCTCCATCTGCCGAATGAACCTCCAGACACAGCCAGTTCATAGCTTGAGGAGGCCTCAGAATCGGTTATGATATGAATGACTCCGCCAATGGCAGCATCTCCGTACAGCGAGGAAGCTCCTCCTCGAAGAATTTCGACGGATTTGATGGCTGCCAGAGGAATCTGGTCCCAGTTTACGAGTCCTGTCTCCAATGCATTGACCGGTTGTCCATCCACCATTACCAAGACATATTCAGCTTCTCCACCACCGTAGAATCCCCGCACAATCGGTTGCACATCATAGCCGAGTCCATCCAACTGCAACACGGCAAACCCGGGCACTTGACGCAGTACACCCCCCAAATTCTGAACCCCCGCCAGTTGCGCAATTGACTCCCCTTTCAGCACACTCACCGCTCCGGTAGACTGAGAGCGTATGGACTCATACCGGTCTGCGGCAATAACCAATTCCTCCATACTCACCACATCCAATGTATCAACATTCTGGGCTGACAGGATCACTGGACACAGACTCAGAAAAGACAGGAATAACTGTACCGATATTTTTCTCATACCTCGCAGGGGATAAATGTGGAATCTATACAGACTGGTGATGAACATAGATGATTTCGTGGCTGGACAAGGTCTGTGGAACACCAACCAATTGTACATCAAACTTGAGGGAAGGCTCTGCCTTGGATCTTGCACTGTGAGTACGAAAAGACAGCTGCCATCCTCCGTCGAAGACTGCAAGAACAGTGGTTGTGGACCTTGGCTTCATTTTGACTCGTATGATCTCTCGGGGAACAGGAAGCCTTTTCCCCACTTCAGTGTGCCATGCAGGTTGAAGGACTGTATGGAGAGGGTACCGTTCTCCTTGACAATTTTGTAGAAATCGTATCGGCCAAACAGATATTTCATCATCTTTGCTGGTCGGGCATGAAGTTCTGTCTCCTTAATGAAGGCATCCAGAACGGGTCTGTAAAATCGCAGATGCTTGTTTTTTATATCCCTGAAGAGTACCCCTTTCTTCTCAAGATCCGCCAATTCTCTGAATACGGGATTGACGGAATCCCAATACATCAAAGAGCAGGGAACACCGTACCAGTCCTTCCCAAAATCTATTGTACTTGACAGGCGAGAGTGTTTGATGGCCTTGTGTCGGTGTTTGGCAGATATACCAATATTGCCGTATAGAGTGTCAATCAGAATGTCGCGCACATCCCCCCGTTTCCCTTCCATATCACTTGGCATGGAAACTTGCCTGGCTTGTCCGAACCGGCAGTCATGTTCATGCAAAAACTTCGTGGCCTGAAGTGCAGCCTGATCTATCCGGTCACGCTCTGCCCGGGATAACTTCTCATACGATTTCAGTGCTCGTCTTTCCGGGCTGTTCACGATGAGTGGCCTGTCTCCCTTGATGCAGTCTGCAAAAGCATGGGCGAGTCCATATTCCCATGCCTTGCCGCTTTCCGCTTGCGAAATGTCAGACATTCAGAATCAGCAACTCGTTGGAAGTCTTGTTGCTGGACATTCCGTATTGCCAGTCTGGGGTACGCAGATCAAACCCGGCATACATTTTACGTATGTCTGGATGGTCGTTGTAGGACAGTATCCACCCTGCTCGAGTGCGTAACAGGTCTGACAGCCCTTCATGGTCAAATCCATCATGCATATCTCCCTGCATTCCATAGAGGCGTTCTCCATTGGCATACGGAGGATCAAGGTAGAGGAAATCGTTGGGGTATGCTGCCAGTGTATCTTTGAAATCCGCGCAGGCAACATGAAGGTTCGGTGCATGGAAGTCTCGCAAACGCTGGATCGCCGTTTTCGTGAAACGAGGGTGCCCGGGCGACATCCCTCCAGACAATGTGATTCCTGAAAATGATGCACGATTCAGGACGAAAAAGACGGCTGCCCGCTCAAGATCGTCTTCCATCCCCGTAATCTGCTTTTGCAGGGAATAGAACTGTTCACGCTTTAACGGATAGTACATCGCAACCCTGTCTGAGAGAACATGGGGTTCATTCTTTGCGTATTCCCAAAAATTTATGAGGAGAGCAAAGGCATCCGCTGCATGTACAGCAATCCCATCTGCCGCACAGGACAATTCAAGACTTCCCCCGCCAAGAAACGGAGATACTAGTCGCTCTGTACCATCCGGTATATAGTCTCGCAGAACAGATACGGCCCGGCTCTTGCCCCCTGGATATCGGAGTGGGGATCTACTTGTATGGGATAAAACGGATACATCTGTGGCAGTCTCTCCCTGTACGCCTGACTGAATCATGGAGTCAGAGCAAAAATTCCAGGAGTGATTTCTGAAAATTCATGTCCGTTGGATCGGGGACGGAGCTCATCATGAGACAGTATTTTTTGACACATATATCACTCTGCCTCGCTTGGGCTCTTATCACATCGCTAAGAATCGGACATCCAAATCGGAACCAGACAGAAGAAGATAACTGCATAATGACTGATTCGTTCCGGTCTCTGGGTATCTCCCAAAAAGGCGATCAGACAGGCCCGCCCTGATATGCCTGCACGCACTCTCGGAGCGATTTTTCTCTGTGGTATGCCCCGTTTGATCATACACGAACAGGAAGACAAATCCTTCTTCCGAAAAAAAGATCTGAAAAATTGTAAAGAGATTGATCATATATACTGTTTGATGTGTATAACGGAAGAATCTTATACGAATACTGGTCTGATCACATCATAAAACCTTTTCATAAACTAACACATAAACCTATGAAACATTTGCAAAAATGGGGGGGGGGGCATTTTTGTTTCTTCTCCTCACTGCTTCCAGTGCATTTGCACAGAATACCCACTACATAGACACGAAACATGGCAAAGAGAGTGGTACCTGCAGGAGCTCTGATCCCACGGATACAAATGGGCCGTGCAAGCTGGATTACGCCTTCAGGACCAGGCAGTGGGATGGCAACACCTTTCTGATTCAGGTTCTCGCGTCAGGGGATACAGTTACGGTTGGTGCGCCTCCTACCGCACTGAACAAGCGGATCCTCTTTGGTACCTTTTTGGAGGGGGACGCAGCGGCGGTGAGAGGAACGATAGTGTTCACGGGGAATTTCAAGATTGGGGCCGGCGGTCGATTCAGCTTCCACGAGAAAGTCATGGTGGAATTTGCGGGGCTCACGGTCGCGAATCAGTATCCTCTGGGCTGGGAGCCAGCAAAATCAGAAGAGCGGTATTCCATCACGGATTTTCTGATTAAGGAGAACGCCACCCAGACCTATCTGGACAGACTGATCGTCTCCAAAGACTTCACGATCAAAAATACTCCAGCCGGTGGATCTGTCTTTGTCATTAACAATGGACTGACCGTCAAGCGCGGGGCGACCCTGACCATAGAGGCTGATATCTTTGCCGAATTGCGGAATCAGGGGGATGAAGATGGCACGGAGCGGGTTCTCACTGTGGATGGCACAATCGCCGGGACTGGCAATCTGTTTCTGACGAATCTCTTTGCAAGTGTATACCGGGGAGATGGAAGCAAGTTCATCCCGATTAGCTCGTATGATCCTTCTGACGGGGTGGGACACACCGATTGTCTCCGCATCACAGGTAGCGGGGAGATAACCGCCTCTACCTTGTACGACGCAATGGGAACTGTCTGTGTGGACCTGAAGAAGGTTGGAAGGATCAATGTGGCAGGAAGCATTGATGAGGGGGATGCCACGCGGCAGGCCAAAAACATCAGTACAGATCTGATTTTCCGCAATGATGTCATTGTGGAGGGAAACATTGAGCAATGGGGAGATGCCCGGATTGTCTTTGAAAAAACATCAACCATACGTGGGAATGTGATTTTGACGGACGGCAGAAAATCGGGTCTGTACAACGGCTACGCTGGAACTCCCCGCAGCACCAGTGCCCGCAAGGGGGTGCAGGATGGCAGTAGCGGAGACTACAAGTGTGCCTATGTAACCCGAAGAACAGACAAGAAGCCGCGGGCAGCACACATTCCAGGAGTGCAGTTTGAAGGTGCGGCCATGATTACGGGACATCTGGATGTAGCGTCCAACAGCCTCACGGAAACGGCCTCCCATGCCACCCAGTCCAGCACGGCGTGTGCTCCCCGGGTTCTGTTTATGGCCCCCGTCGCCCTGGACAGGGGAAGCGCAGAAATTGCACGGGTTTCGGAGATCAAGGGCAAACTGATCATTCACGATGACGAGGACTTCAGCGACAAGGGGCGGGTGCATCTGGATTCAGACATGCTGAAAACCGGTACAGACATGCGCCGAACGGCGCACAATGTACGTGTAGGAGGTATAATTTCTGCCAAAGGGAATACCATCGGAATGGGACATGCCGCCACCTCCAGCATTGGCGGGATGTGCCTGGGGAATGACACCCGGCTTACCTTCGGGAATCATGTGGAACTCACGGGAACCAGCCGCCAGGTCGTGACCGGGCGGGGATCCGCCTTGATGCTGGATGCCCTGGTGGTACTCGGGGATACGGATGTGGAAAGAGGCCCCCTCACGGTGAAGACCCTCCATGTGGGATCTGGTGCCGAACTGACGGTGAACAAGGATGTCAAGGTGACCGAATCTCTGCTCCTCCTGGGAGAGCTGAGCGGGGAGCTGGACGAAGCCTCCACAATCAAAAAACTGACCTATGGCAGCCGAAAGACTGATCTGGTCAAGAAGGCCGCCCTGGCAGATCTGCTGGATGCCCTTGCGATCCATGCGGGCAGCAGGGAGATCCGGCTGGACGAGGTGGTCAAGACCAAGAACCTGGGGCTGTGCAGTGGCACGCTGTCACTAGTGAATGCCGAGAGCACAACCGACTCCACCCTGCATGTGACGGAGCATATCACGGTGCAGAACGGGATGCTGGAAAAGGATACCAATGATCCGGGGAGCATCTCCACGGACAAGGCAAAAACCGCCAATACAAATGATCGCTACATCCTGACCTATATCACGCCGGGCAAGCGCACAGTGACCGATGCGCTGGAATGGTTTGACCCGCGGGATGTGATCGTGAATCATGCCAGTGCCGAGATCACCACGAGCGGAGACCGCTCCATTATGGGCAAACTGATGATCACCAAAGGGAAGCTGATGGTGGACGGAATGCTGACCGTAGGGACCTCTACGCTGCATCGCACGGATGCGGATGCCACGAAGGTAGACAATTACAGCATAGTTGTGGCAGCAGGAGAACTGCACACGGAGGGACAGGATGTGAGGGTGCACGGGAAGGTGAGCGTGAATGGCAAGAGCAAACTGATGACCGGAGGCGGCGACCTGCATGTGCTGGGACGGGTGAGTCAAGGCAAGTATATTGGGAACACGGCCCAGGTAACCGTGGAAAAAGATGCCATGATCAACCTGGGAGACGGGACCCTGATGCTGGGGCCGGAAGACACGCAGAAGCGAAACAATGTGCAGGGAGACACTCGTCCCGATGTGCTGCTGACCCTGACGGGAAGCCTGACCGCGGACAGGATCAAAGTCCCGAAGGGAAGCAAGCAGACCACCATTGATGCGAGTGCCGACAGCAAGATGCTGCAGACAGTCGTCCTTGACGGCACGATGACCCCGGGGACCGGGAACTGGGACGGGACGCTGTACCTGAAGGGTGCCACCGGGGACGGCAAGATGCTTACCGTGGACAGCCTGTTCGCCATGAAGGGATCGGTGGAAATCACAGACGGCAGCAAGAAGGCAGTCATCACCAAGGATGTCGCTCTGAGCTCGGCCACGATCTGGCCACGCGCGGAAATGACAGAGTTCATGGGAGATCTTATGCTCAGCGGGACTGGCGGGCTGAACGCCGATATGAACACGGATACGAAAGCTCGTTCGGTGCTGATCCACGGGGACTTCACACAACGGAAAGGAACCACCAGTGGAGATTTGGCGGGCGTGAAGCTGGATTCCACGACAACAAAGACGGTGATGGGGATGTATGTGGTGGATTCGGATACGGTGCGGTATGTGGCGGAAGCAGGTTCCAAACTGATCCTGCACGGGGGCTTCCACTTTGCAAAGAACGGGGATCTGAACGCGACGGTGGAGTTTACGGGCAAGGAGGCGCAGGAGGTGATGACGGGAGACACGACAGCCCTGCACAGTGTCACGGTGAACAACGCCAAGGGACTGCTGCTGAAAAGCCATGTCATGCAGCAGAAGATGGCCACACTGACGCTCCGGCAGGGGAAGATTCACAGCATGCCGATGGACAGCATGTTTATGTGGACGGTGCAGAATGTGCAGGTGGAGCAGGAGCTCCGCGGGCGGAGTACGGCACAGGAAGGGAGCAAGTGCGGAGACAAAAACAATGAAGCATGCAAGGCCACGATCCTGCGCGGTTCCCGGCAGTCGTATGCGGCCACCCCGGTGGTGCGGCATTTGGCACAGGGGACGGCAGGCGCAGGCTTTGCGAGCGGGGGGTATCTGTTCCCGGTGGGAATGGAGAAGGGAGACATGTCCCACTACCGTCCGCTGATCCTGCAGCTGCCCTCGGACCTGACCGATACCACGGCGGCGACCGTGTCTCCAGTGATGGTTCCAGAGGGAGCCATGCCGGCATGGCAGAACCTCACGGTTCCGATGGCGGGGGGCAGTCTGACGCTGGATGTGCATGCGGATCTGTTCTGGAAGGTGGATCTGGGGACGGAGTCGCTGCCCACGAATACGAACCTTCGAATCGCGGCGGAGGGGATCCAGAATGTGGCAGATGCCAGCGGACTGCGGATCGTGCAGTGGGACTGCATGTGGAAGAATCCGAAGCTGGCGGGCCGGCGTCCTGCCCAGATGGAGGCAGGTTCCTTTGCGGTGAACGGGTATCTCAGCGGGGTGCTGCACCTGACGCAGGAGGGGATTGGGCTGGGCAGCTGTGCGATCTTCGGGATTGCGGCGAACGGGATTGAGAATCCGATTGACCAGGCCGATCTGAGCGGAGGACGGGCGAACCTGCAGTTCATCCACAATGTACCCCTGCCGACCCCGATCAACCTGCATCTGGGAGACATCCAGATTGGCAGCGGAATGCAGTTCCGCAGTGCCACAGCCTACCGTCCGGTAGGGGCAGGAAGCCATGACCTGAAGATCCAGCCCGCTGGCGCACCGGCCGAGCAGGCGATCACCCAGACGCTTTCCCTGGCGCATAATAAAAACTATGTGGTGATCGCCCATGGAAGCCTGGAAGAACCCATGCTGAAGGTGCTGGAAACCCGGATGACATCGCGGGTTGCAAACCAGGTGGAGGTACTGCTGGTGCACGGGTCGGCAGATCTGGGGGCGGCGCGCGCAGATGTGATGGATCCGGTGGATCCCATGACCGTGGAACGGACGCTGGCAGGAAACCTGATGCTGGACGAGGCAACAAGATACACCTCGCTGAATCCGTCCCAGCAGGTCTTCCAGGTGAAATCCACGGATGGAGAGGTGACGGAGTTCTATGAGATGAACCTGTTTGGGTATAAGAACCAGACGCTGGTGCTGAACCTGTCCGGGATGCGGAATGATCTGACGATCCTGGGCATAGACAGGAATGGAATGATGGTCCCGACGATGGGGGTGACAGGAGTGGAGGAGAGTGCAGAGCTTCCGACCGAGTTTGCCCTGCATGGCAACTATCCGAACCCGTTCAATCCGAGCACAAGAATCCAGTTTGACCTGCCGGAAAATGCGCAGGTGCAGGTCCAGATTGTAGACATGCTGGGACGGGAGGTGATCACGCTGCCAGCGCAGGAGATGGAAGCAGGTGCGAACCGGAGCATCGAACTGAATGCCACCAGTCTGGCCAGCGGAACCTACCTGTACCGGCTGATCGCAACCGGAGCCGAACAACGGCATGTGAAGACCGGACGCATGACCCTGGTGAAGTAAAGAAATAGCCGCCCAGAGCGGCTCAAGGTGAAACCGAGAGCACCCCGGTACGGCAACGTATCCGGGGTGCTCTGCGCTGGGGAAAACAGGCGGCGGATCGGATGCAGGCTGGATCACTTGAAGCTCTCGCAAAAACATCCCGCATAACGAAGAGCTGTCGCCCGGGGAGTACTCTTGCAGGCATGTCAGATCATGCACGAGGATATCTTTGCAATAGCCTCATACGGACCGAATCATCCTGTTCAAACGGATTTTCCTGAATTCCGTATCAGGAAAAGTCTGATGTTTTCCCTGATGCATATCCTGCTCCCCGCCTGTGAAGACAGCTTTTGATGGATCAAGGAACACAGGCATCCTCACTTGCACAAGAAGATATCTCCCAAATTCTTGAGGAGGGCTTGCGGGGGAAATATATGCGTAATGACCGGGTTCTGGTGATCATTCCGGATGCCACACGCACAGCACCAGTTCCGGCAATCTTCCGACACATCTGTGACCTTTTGCTGGAACGGGTAGCAACCCTGGAC
The DNA here is from genome assembly GCA_965203305.1 of Rhodothermales bacterium. GTDB lineage: Bacteria > Bacteroidota > Rhodothermia > Rhodothermales > Bin80 > Bin80. The sequence goes on from OZ241874.1 coordinate 3,314,774, forward strand.
TTTCTGGTTGCTCTCGGAACCCATCCGCCGATGAGCGAGAAGGCCCTCCTGTCCCACGCGGGAATCTCCTCTGCAGAAAAGAAGAAACACTATTCCGACATCCATCTGTTCAATCATGCATGGAACGATCCTGCCTCTCTCGTTTCACTGACCACCATTTCTGCCGAGGAAGTGTTTGCTATCACCGGGGGACTCATCAAACTTCCCCTTCCCGTAACAATCAATCGAAAGGTTCTTGACTATGATACAGCTCTGGTGTGCGGTCCGGTTTTCCCCCACGAGGTAGCCGGATTCTCTGGAGGCAACAAGTACTTCTTCCCCGGTATCAGTGGACCGGAAATGATTGACTTTACCCACTGGGCAGGTGCTCTTCTGTCCAGCTGCGCAGTGATTGGCACCTGTGACACCCCAGTTCGCCGGCTGATTGACCGGGCTTCCCGCGAAATCCCCTGCTCCCGTCTGTACGTTAACATGGTTGTTCAGGGAGACGAACTGGCCGGATTGTATGTGGGAGACAGCAAGAGCAGTTCATGGCTGGATGCTGCGCACCATTCTGCCAAGCTGCACATCACCCGGATTTCCAGACCCGTCCGGAGAGCCTTGGCCGTGATTCCACCCATGTACGAGGACCTGTGGACGGGCGCAAAAGGAGTGTACAAACTGGAGCCTGTGATTGCAGATGGCGGCGAAATCATCCTCTTTGCTCCACATATCTCTGAATTCTCGCATACTCATGGCCAGATCCTTGACCGCATCGGCTTTCATGGCACCGATTATTTCCGGGAAAACTGGGAAGCATATCGTCATTATCCGTGGGCTGTCCTGGCGCATTCTGCGCATGTGCGTGGCACGGCAACCTGTGTGAACGGCGTGGAAACTCCCCGCATACACCTGACACTGGCAAGCCAAATTTCCAGAGAACGCTGCGAAAAAGCCGGACTGAAGTACTGTGACCCGGAGTCCATTGATCTTGACTGGTGGGAGAACTGTACAGATCCCGACTGTATGTATGTGCCTAGGGCCGGAGAACATCTGTACAAGCTCCACTCAGAATGAACCTGCATTGTCCTGCCAAATGGAGTATGCTCATCAGATCACCTGAAAGCTGGAACAGATATCGCAGGCCCCGTACACTTGGAAATGGAATCAAGTCTGTGAAAAGTCTCCAGAATCAAAGTATATTCACTCCTGCATATGAATGAATCCGTCGGATTTATTGGCCTCGGCGTGATGGGCAGAGGAATGGCCCTCAACCTCGTGAAAGCCGGTTTTGAGGTACATGTGTGGAACCGGACGGCATCCCGCATGGCACCTCTTGTAGAGGCTGGCGCGCATGGAGCACCTGATGCAGTGGGGGTAGCCGCGCACTCTGATCTGATCATTCTCTGCGTGAGCGAAGCCCAAGATGTGGAAGAGGTGCTGTTCGGGGAAAACGGAGTTGTGCAGGGAGCCCGCCCCGGTTCACTGATTATTGATACAAGCACAGTCAGTCCACGGGAAACCGTCAGCATCGAAAACCGACTGCGCTCTGCAGGGCTCCGAATGCTGGATGCCCCCGTCAGCGGCGGGAGCGAAGGGGCGAAAAACGGGACGCTCAGTATTATGGCTGGTGGGGACGAGGCGGATGTTGCGCGTGCCATGGGAGTTCTGGAAGCAATCGCAAGTCGCATTACGCATGTGGGAGGAATCGGAGCAGGGCAGATGGTGAAACTTGCAAATCAGATCCTTGTGGCTGGAACCATGCAGGCGATCAGCGAAGCCCTCCTGTTTGCACACAAGGGCGGACTGGATCTGGCCAAAACACTGGAAGCTGTTGAACATGGAGCTGCTGGCAGCTGGATGCTCAGCAACCGGGGAACGCAGGCGATTGTCAGGGATTTCAGGCCCGGGTTCACCATTGACCTCCAGCAAAAAGACTTGCGTCTGGTCCTGGATACAGCAGATGCGCTGGGAGCTCCCCTTCCGATGACCAGCCAGATTTTTCAGCTCTATCGCAGCCTGCAGGAGCGGGGGCTTGGACACAAAGGCAACCATGCACTCATCATGGCACTGGAACATCTGGCTGGTATTGAGATCGGCAAACCGGACTGACGACCATCATGTTCGCTGTCAGCTGTGCCGAAAAAGTCCTCCTGTGTCCACGACACCCGGCAAATGGAATGCGCAAGTCGGGCTGAGCATGGGCAACAAACTGAGCCGATTTCCATTCAAATTGCCTGCAAGCCCTGAATGGCATCCGATATGCCTGTCAGAGGCCTGTTTCTACAAGAATCTGCGAGTACATAGTGTCTGTCCGAAAATTCACAGCAACCCCAAATACGGGGGATTCCAGAGGCATTTTGCCCCACAGCGTCATGTATGGAGCGATTCAGAGATGCTCGTTCGCTATGAGAGATTCGGGGGAATCTTGCACGAAGATTGCGTGTTTATGGACGCTGTTCGGAGATTTCATGCTCCAATCCGCCAAAGGGCTTCCATCTTCGTTAGGAAGAATACCCAAAAATATCTCCAAAAACTCCTCATACGCTCTCCGAACGACATATATTGGCGATATTCTGAATTTTCGGGCAGACACTACATACACTTTGAACTTTAAACCACACTGAGATCCATACATGATCCTCGGACAATTGCTCCAGGAAGCAGAACAGGGAGATGGCATAACACAGAATGATCACGAGGCTCTCAAATGGTTTCGGCTGGCCGCGAAACAGAAACACCTGTATGCTCAAGCCACCATCGGATATATGCACCATCACGGCCTAGGTGGACTTCCAGAAAATCACGGGGAGGCTGTCAAATGGCTGCGGAAAAGGGATTCCACATCGCACAGGATTTCCTAGGATACATGTATGAAAAAGGCACGGGTGTCCCCCAAGACTATGAGAAGGCATTCGAGTGGTACCAGCGGGCTGCCGAACAGGGATTCCACGGAGGGCAGTTTGATGTGGGTCGCGCATATGCTGCTGGTCGGGGAGTACCCCAAAACAGGCAGAAAGCAGTCAAATGGTACCGAATGGCCGCAGTACAAGGAGATATAAAAGCGCAATATGAACTGGGGGTCGCGTATGCTATCGGGGAGGGGGTGCGCAAGAATGCCCAAGAGGCGGCCAAATGGTTCCGGCGGGTAACGAAAAAAGGATCGGCAGACGCACAGTGTGCTCCGGGCCTCTGTTACAGTTCTGGAGATGGCGTGGTACAGAACCACAGGACGGCCATCAAATGGCTGCGAATGGCTACAGAACGGGGAGAGGTTTTAGCACAGAATGCTCTGGGATTTACATACGAATTAGGCCCAGATGATCTGAAAAACCATCAGGAGGCAGCCAGATGGTACCGGTTCGTTGCGGAACAGGGTGATCCCCGGGGACAGTACTTTCTGGGGAGAATGTATGCCAGTGGTAAAGGAGTGGCAAGGCATGATCAGGAAGCTGCCAGGTGGTATAAACTGGTGATTGAGAGAGATACCTCGGATCCAGATGGTATGGAACGAGAACTCATAAAAGAGGAACTGGCCCTAGCAAAGGAAGCCCTATCAAAACTGAATCGGACCTCTGGCTCAACATCGGACTCTCTATCCGAAAATACATCCGATTCTCATACAGACGAGATTCACCCGTAGCCGGATGACCGAGTACTCCTTTCACATGAGAAGAGAAATGACAAATATGGACTTGGGGACACCCCCCCTGTGCTCATCAAAGATCGGGATTGTACCGGTTCATGTATCAAAGAAGGATTCGCAGAAAGAGACTTGATCAAGAATGCAGAATATTTTTCAGAAAGGTCTTGCAAGGTTCATTGCAGTTGTAGTCCTTGTACTCGGTGTTGCGGAGGTGTCAGGGCAAAATCGCTACGAGGTTCTGGTCTTTTCCAAGACCGAAGGGTTTCGGCACAGCTCCATTGAGGCGGGTGTGAAGACAATCCGGGAGCTTGGAGCAGAGAACGGCTTTGGAGTTCTTGCAACAGAACATGCCGCATACTTCCATGCAGACTCCCTGCAGCGCTATCAGGCGATTGTATTCTTGAATACAACCCTGGATGTTCTTGACTCCGGTCAGCAGAAGGCACTGAAGGGGTATATCCAGGCAGGAGGAGGATGGGCTGGTGTTCATGCCGCTGCAGATACCGAATATGACTGGGAGTGGTATGGCGGTCTTGTTGGGGCTTACTTTGCCTCTCACCCCGATGTGCAGCCTGCAGATATTGTTGTGACGGACCGGCTCCATCCGTCAACCAAGGACTTGCCCCTGATCTGGACACACACGGATGAATGGTACAACTATACGGTCAATCCCAGAGCCAATGTGCATGTACTGGCGGTGATAAAGGAGTCTTCGTACGAGGGTGGAACCATGGGAGATGACCATCCGATTGCCTGGGCACATCACTATGATGGCGGCCGCTCCTGGTATACAGGGCTTGGACATACAGTGGAAAGTTATGACGACCCGCACATGCGCTCTCATCTTCTGGGAGGGATTGAATGGGCGGCAGGCGTAGCAGATGCAGATGTCACGGCAACCCTGGCATCTGCCTATCATGAAGTTCTGCTCACGAGCGAACTGACCGATCCCATGGAGATTGACATCACCTCCGATGGCCGCGTCTTTGTGATTGAATGGGCCGGAACCGTCAAAATCTGGGAGCCTGATACCGGAGACATGCGGGTAATCGGATGGCTGCCCGTGGACAAGAAGATTGAGGATGGTCTTCTGGGACTGGCTCTAGATCCGAACTTTGACGAGAATTCATGGGTCTATATCTACTATGCGGTACTCTCCGAAGAGACGAATGTGAACCGTCTGTCCAGATTCGTATACGATGGCCACATGCTGGACATGGACAGCGAAATTCCGCTGCTGGAAATCCCTGTCCAGCGTGTCAAGTGCTGCCATTCCGGCGGCTCGCTCCAGTTTGACAGGGACGGGCTGCTGTACCTGTCTACGGGAGACAACACCGGGGGCGACCGAAATTCACCTGACCCGGATTTACGGCGGATGTCAGACCAGGGGCGAACTGCCGCGAATACCAATGATCTGCGCGGCAAGATCATCAGGATCAAGCCCGAACCTGACGGAACCTACTCCATTCCAGAGGGCAATCTGTTCCAGGCAGATTCTCTGCATCGTGGAGAGATCTTCTCCATGGGGCATCGCAATCCGTTCCGGCTCTCCATTGATGACTCCACTGGCTGGGTATACTGGGGGGATATCGGACCGGGTCTGACAGACAGCTGGGATGAATTCAATCAGGCAAAGATGCCGGGGAATTACGGGTGGCCCTATTTTACGGGGTACAATGATCCGTACCCCCACTATCACCTGGCAGGGCAGGAGCATGCAGTTCCAAACCCTGACAGTCTTGTCAATGAATCCAAGTACAATACGGGAGCACGCGAACTCCCACCGGCACTTCCGGCATGGATTCGCTATTACTACGGTCCAAGTGATGAATACCCTGAACTCGGTGCTGGCGGACTCAATCCAATGGCCGGGCCTGCCTTTCGGTATGACCAGGCGAATGCACTGCCTGCTGCGATTCCCCCCTATTACAGCGGGAAGGTCATGATCTATGAGTGGATGCGGAACTGGGTACAGATCATCACAATTGATGGCAATGGGCGCATTCTGGAGATTGATCCGTTTCTTCCGGGCACTGACTATATCCGCCCCATGGATATTGAAGTAGGTCCGCGCGGCAGACTGTATATTATAGAATGGGGAGACATGTTCTGGGGCAGCAATGCGAACGCAAAACTGGTCCGGCTGGATTACCACGGTTCTTCCGGGCCTCCAGACCCTGTCGCTGAGGAATCCGTCCCGGCACTGCCTCTCCGTATAGACTGGCCACCTGACGGGGCAATCTTTAACTTTGATTCAACCTACAGTTATCGTGTTGCGGTGCATGATCAGGCAATCGCCCCTGAAACGTCGGTGCATATCTACACGGGAGTAGATACTTCCCCGATTCCTCTGGCATTCTATTCCGGGACAAGAGGAGAGTTTTCCATTACGAGGGAGTACACACAGGCCCCAGAAGTCCATTTTGTAGACCGGTTCGCTCTTGTCAGGGCATGTCTGGGGACATCCTGTGATCATGTAAAGCTCCAGCCTCGCCTGAAAGAAGCAGAGCATGTATCCGATGCCATCAATGCCACTCGCAACGCCTATTCTGCGCACCCTGCGAGCAAACACTGGAGACGTTCGGCACTCAGCACAATGTCCCTCGAAAATGGATCTCAGCTGTCGTATGCTCCGGTGAATCTTCAGGGCATTGACAGCATGACAGTACGTTTCCGTGCAACCGGATCCGGCACTCTTCAGTTTGCAGCCTCTCACAGCGATTCCATGTTTGCAAGCATCAAGATCACTCCCGACACAGGAGATCCTGTCACGTTATCTCAGGCAGAGTATGTGGCTGGGATTCCGGCTGACTTTCCGGGCATGGAATCCCTCGCTGAAGGAGCCTATGACAGCTGGCGTGAACTGTCAATTCCGATTCCTGCCAGTGAAATTACTATGACGCTAATGCTTACCTTTGTGTCTGCGGAAGAAGACGCAGCCATGGAGCTTGACTGGATATCATTTAAGGGCCCCGGTCTTGCCTACTAATCCATTTACGACAAACCAATAAACCCATGCGTACATCTCGCCGAGATTTTCTGAAAACGAGTGCTTTGGCTGTTGCGGCACTCCCCTTGTCCACCAGAGCTTGGGGCGTGCCCCCAGAGGAGCTGTTCAAGATTTCGCTGGCTCAGTGGTCCCTGCACCGCCCCATCTTTGACGGAAAGATGGACAATCTGGAGTTTGCTTCCGTTGCTGCCGAGAATGGAATTCTGGGACTGGAATATGTGAATCAGTTCTTCAAGGACAAGGCCGAAGACACAGAGTATCTGAACGAGATGAAGGAACGTGCGGATGATGTGGGGGCAACGAGTATTCTGATCATGTGTGACCGGGAAGGGAATCTGGGAGATCCTGATGCTGCATTGCGGCGCGAGTCCGTAGAGAGGCATTTCAAGTGGGTCACGGCGGCCAAGCATCTGGGATGCCACTCAATTCGCGTGAACGGGTACAGTGAGGGAAGCTATGATGAGCAGATGAAGCTGGTGGCGGACGGACTGCATCAGCTCTGCGAGTTTGGTGAAGAGCATGGTTTGCACATCATCATTGAAAACCATGGCGGCTTCTCCAGCAATGGAAAGTGGCTTGCCGGCACAATTGAAATGGCAGATCATCCGCGAGCCGGGACACTTCCTGACTTCGGGAATTTCCGTATTGATGCAGAAACGACCTATGATTCGTACCGGGGGGTAGAAGAGCTCATGCCGTATGCAACCGGGGTGAGCGTGAAAACCACGGTGTTTGACGATGAGGGAAATTCCAGTCCTCTGGACTATGAGCGCATGATGCGGATTGTTCTGGCAGCAGGCTATAGCGGGTACTGCGGAATTGAGCATAGTCCTGCGGGCCGTGAGGTAGAGGGAATCCTGGAAGTGAAAGCTGCACTGGAAGCAGTACACGAAACTCTTTTGGCGGAAATGGAGTAGTGGCAGCTTCACCAGGATCGCCTGTGATGTGGACTTGAAAGAGTTTTTGCTCCTCGGAGTGCAGGATTAAGAAAGGATATGGCACTTTCCTTTCCTAAGAACTCCGTTAAGAACGTTTCTTTCCTTAGCACCATGCCATCAACAGGAACAAAAAGAGAGTCCCTCGCTCATGCCTGACTTTTCCCCAACCAACAGTATGTGCACGCGAAAATTTCCACAGTATATCGGGAACAACGAGGGAGATAGCTGTTGCAGGAAGAAAGGCACAGGCATACCTGCCTCCACCTTTGCCTCCTGATCCCCCAATTGATCTTGGCAGGCTGATGTCCAGACTTGAGCGCATTGCCTGTGCAGTTGGTCAACTAAACGCGACCACGAATTTTTACCGGGCACCCCCATATTCTTGCATGCCTATATCAGACAAGAGGCAGTTCAGTCGTCCCGGATAGAAGGGATTCAGTCATCCCTGTCTGAAGTGCTGCTCATGGAGGCTGGAGGTATACCGGATGCACCTCTGGATGATGTTCGGGAAGCGTCAAACTGTGTGGCAGCATTGACACATGGCTTGACAAGAATGAACAGGAGATTTCCACTTTGCCAGCGTTTGATGCATGAAATGCGTGAAATCCTGTTCTCTTCAGGACCTAAGACCAACAAGTGTCCCGGAGAATATCGCCATGTTCAGAACTGGATTGGAGGACCAAGCCCGGAATACGCCCAATATGTCCCTCCACCCGCTGGATATGTCCCGGACCTTATGAGCAACCTGGAGAAATTTATCCATGAGGATAGTCGGCGATTCCGATCCTTCTACAAGCAGGGTTGATTCATGTCCAGTTTGAATCTATTCACCCTTTTCTGGATGGCAATCGTCGCATCGAAAGACTGCTGATCACACTCCTGCTTCATGAGCATGGCCTGTTGAAAGAGACTCTCCTGTACCTCAGTTTTTTATCATGACTCACAGACCATTGTACTACAGCTTCCTGAATCGAATGCGTACGCACGGATACTGGGAATCATGGCTTGAATACTTTCTGGATGGAATCTATGAGAGTGCTGGACATGCAACCAGAACAGCCGTGGCACCGCAGGAGCTGTGTTTGACCAGGATCAGGACCGATTGGAAATCTGGGAGCACCTGCGTCTTCTGCACTGCGGGTATATAGGATATTCCAGGAACGAAATTTTCTCGCAGCACCAGATGTGGCAAAGCGTACCGAACTATCGGCACCCACAGCAAGAAAAGCGATCCAGAATCTTGTGGATCTGGATATTGTCAAAGAGGTTACTGGAAAAGCCCGGAATCAGATATTCGCCTACAAGGAGTGCATTAATACTCTGATAAGAGGTGGGAAACTCAAGTTTGAATGATGGGCGAAGGGGGCTTCCCGCCTCTTCATATGGGCCCATACAATACGAATCTGTGCATTACCGAGGGGAGCTTATTTTTATCAATTCAGTTCTTGGCTATCTTGTTGTGCATTGATATTGACTGACGCATTGCGTATTCCCCTCGTATCATCTCCAAGAGGGCTTGGAACCTTGAATCTTTCCTGGTGGTATGAGGCTGGTGGTTGCCCTGATACTCACTCTCCAATACTTGAGCAGTTTAACTTATGAGCCCGGATACAATATACACTCTTGCAGGTCTCGCTTTTACCCTCATATCTATATTTGGTCTGCTCATACGGCTGAATGTTGTGCAAAACAAGCGCACGGATAACTTCATCACACTTTTCTTGGGCATGATGGACAAGACCAGAGATGAACTCCTTAACAAGATGGACAAGACCAGAGATGAACTCCTTAACAAGATGGACAAGATCAGAGATGAATTCCTTGGCAAGATGGACAAGATCAGAGATGAATTCCTTGGCAGGTTGGATAAGACCAGAGAAAAGGTAGACGATACCAAAGATGAGTTCAGTGGTGAACTGGAAGAAGCCAAAAAAGAGTTCTCGGATGAAATAGAAAAAGCGAAAATAAAATTCAACGGTGAGCTGGATGCAGTCAAAAAGAAGTTTACTGAAAGGCTCGCGGGAACCGAAAAAGAAACTCCGCAAGGAGTCTGAAGCTGTCCACCCCTGACAGTATTCAAGTATTCAACTGTCAGACTCCAGAACCGAGCTCGCTGGTCACATTCTCTGTAGCGTGACTGATGCAGTTCCAGATCGCTACTGATGAATTAAGATGCCTGTCCTGTTGAGAGAGTACTCTCCCGGAATGGCAATCAGATATTGCCTGTATTCCAGATCAACTGAAGATTTCGGGTACAAGCGGACAGAGCCGAGAGCAATACCTCCCCAGAGCCAAACCATAGCATGTGTCGGGATGGTGCCGAGACTGTAAATCACGGAGTGTCCCCCTTGTCCACTATATGATCTGGACTTCACAAAAAGGCAGGGGAGTTGTATTTTCTCGGATTATATATCAAGAGGCTGTGAAACCTTGTGTTTATACTTCGCATACCCTTAAATAATTGACATCTAGGGATTAATTATGAGCCCAGACACAGCATACATCTTGGCGGGTATTGCTTTTACCCATATACCTTGGTGACCGTTCTTATGTGCATAGACACTATGAATAATAAGCGCATGGATGATTTTATTGTTATTTTCTTGAAAATGAGGGACAAAACCAACGATAAATTGGACCAGCTCCGAAGTGAAGTCCTTGACGAGTTGGACAAAACCCTCAAAAGATTGGAGACCAGTATCCAAAGTGAAATCCCTAGCAAGTTGGAAGCTACCGAGGAGAGGCCTGACGGTAAACTGGAGGAGTCCAGAAAGGAGTTCTAGTGTGAGGTAGAGAACCAGAAATTTTAAACCAACGGTGAACTGGAGGCAATCAAGAAGAAATTCATTGGCAAGTTTCGGGAAACTCCGTGAGTCATGGCTGAAACTACCTTCAAATAACCATCCCCAGAAACTCCAACCGATCTCCTTAGCCTTGCTCCTCCTCCGCAAGGTTGTCTGATTCCTTGTGGTGTTTCTTTAATAGTCGCTGAAAAATTCTTGCAGAAATATCGCTCTGAGAGTGCTTTCAGGCGCATTAGGTCAGGTATAGAGGTATTTTTGCAAGAGCTTCGGAACACAGGCTGATTGTTCCGAATACAAGTGCTGCTTTCTAGCTGAAAGAAGAGTGCCATGAGAAAAAAAACGTTGTCAGTTTCAGCAAGAGTTCTAATCTACCAGGTTTCTGCACGGGTGGATTCGGGTTTTTGTGCGGTGCGAGCTCTCCATCCCAAGACATGTCTAAGTTCTCCTCCACTATGATACTATTCAGAAAAAAAATGGGGGGGGGCATTTTCCTGAAAATGCACCTGTCAACAATAAACCGTGTTGGGTGTACTGTGAGCGGGAGTTAGCCTCCCAATCTGGCTTTCTTAACTCATATAAAACGATCAGGCATAAGCCTGATTGCGGGGGATACACCCTCTTCTTATCCTCTGCGATACTAACTCGCTGGATTCGTCCAAACAGGCTAGGCTACACACTGCGTATTCCGCCCAAGTGGTCCATGGATTGCGGATATCCTCTGCTCGCAACAAAGTTTTTCCAGAGTACAGAGTCGTGGAGCGGACAGAAAGACTCCTTCCATGTAACTTGACACTCATCTATGACCACCCGAATTTGCTACGATCACGACATCCTCATCTAGGTATGAAACAGATTATCGAAATGATTAGACAGTTCTTCAGAAACCTATTCTTCTCTCCCGGACAGAAATCCACAGCAAGCACAGCGCAGGGAAGTGAAGCACCACCTGACACAAGAAGCAAGTTTAATTTGCGGGAGGAGCTGTCTGCCATTGCAAAAGACCCCCGAATCGGGTTTACCAGAATCCGGCAGGAAGGAAAAACAGAGGGGCAGGAATATCGCAACAACCCGGAGCGGATTCAGGAAACGGACAGACTGTCCAACACGATTGACCGAAAACACAGGGATGTGTACGAGCGGGGGACCTCGTACTACCAGAAGAGTACCCGAGAAATCAGGAAAAAGCTGGACCTTCTGCTACACCACTTCAGACAAATACTAAATTCGGGAAAAGACGGAGAATTTAAAGAGCCGTTCCAGAAAATTGATAATGCCGGGGAGGAGATGAAAAATGAGGTTGCACGAAGGAAGAAGGGGCTGGAAGAATCCGTAGACCGCGTCGCAGAAACCGAAACAGATTTAGAAAAATTCATTGACGCAAACCCCATCACACCCGACCATGAAAACGACCTCACAGAACTGCTGGGCGGATACCCCTATACAAAGGAAAAAGAACAGGCAACAAGAAAAAAAGCATGGAATTATCTGCTCTGGACATTGCTGGCAGAATCCGTGGTCAACGGGATCGCATTTACCTTGACAGGACAAACTGCCATAGACTCTTGGGGATACGCCATCATCCTCAGCCTGGTGAATATTTTCGGGTTTGGACTAGGGATATGGCTCACATGGCGATACAATAAATACTCCACAGGGACACAATCGTCATGGGCAATTGCCACCCTGCTGCTCTGCCTGGTTGCCTTTGTGATCAATCTGGGGGCAGCACATTTTCGGGATGCTCTTGAAATGGGGGCGAATCGCCTCAGGGCAGAATGCGGCTCGATCATGATCCCCGATGGTGTAACGAACATCGTCTCGCTTGAGATGGCAGCCGAAGCAGCGTTCCAGTGCCTTCTCCCTCACAACTTTCTCGCTCTACACGGACTAATCTCCTACCTGTTCCTGCTCATAGGAATTTGGGTTGTCGCATTTTCCGTCACAAAATGGGAAAACCTCATCCCCGGCTACCCCAAGTTCAAGCCAGTATGGCTGAAAAAAGAAGAATCTGGTCCGAATTTGGAAGCTGCAGAAGAGAAAGCCAAAGAAGCCTTGGAAAAAATATACGTCAAGTACTTTGCCTTACTGACCTTGGAGACTGACAAGAAAGCCACCCGATTGCGAGAGCTGGGGGCAGAACTGGTAACAGAATGCATAGAGTGGCAGAAAGTCTACCCCGAGACAAGCAGTCACTGTGAGCAAATGATGAGAGAGTACCATGGGGGGCTGCTGGAAGGATGGCGAACCCATCCCGATCCCATTCCCTGCCCAGAACGCTGGGGCAAGCCATGGGACTGTGCATGGGAGCCTCCAAAAATAGAAGGCTGTCCAGAAACAGGAACGGGGGAGACAGACAGGGAAGGACAGCCGATCAACCCCCTAATTTGGGATGAAGGATTGCCTCCCAAGTACATCGAAGCCACTGAGGAAGCGAAAAAGAAACTGGGGGAAATGTACAGATTCCACATGGACGTGGTAGACAACATTGTCAAATTGAACGAAACAAGAGCACAGCATCCATGAGGTTCGTATGGGTTTTTGTGCCCGTTCTAGTCGGACTTTCTGTGTGGCATATTCTTACAGAGCCGACAGGAGTACCAATCACAGTACGTATCCTGATTGATCACTCCGACAGTCTGGATGCGTTTCAGTCTGAAACATTAAAACGGAAGGTGCGAGAAAAAATTCAGACCCTTGACAGGAATTGGCCTCACACCCTGCTATTTTCTCCCGTGAAGGGAACAGAAACCCCATCAGCGGCTTCAGCCGGGATTTCCACACTCACTGTCCCCCGACGAGAGATCATATGCCGGCCTCTTAACATACCGAACTGTGGACAAAGGTGGTGGAACAACACGGGAAAACAGGATTGGGCCAAATTCTTGGACTCGCTAGACGTAACCGCAGATAATGTGATATTACAAGGAAGTACAGACCGCTCCTACATTCTGCGCTCCCTGAACATGCCATGGGAGGACAATGTATGTGAAAAGGACTGTCCGCTCTGGGTGATTTCCGACCTTCTGGAAAACTCCACTCTGTGCAATATGCGACTAAACACCTACACGAATATTCCCAATTTCCCTGAACTTGATCCCTGCATAGAAAATACATGGGGATATCCGGATGCGGACACAACTTCTATATTCTGGCTGAAACGGTGTCTACAGGAAGGTGGCAGGTAAGCGTCCGAACAGCCCTGTCTTGCCCCTGTATTTTGGCATACGCCCCTGTCTAGGGTTGGTGCCTTCCTGCGGCATATTCTGTGAGGGGATCAGGGATTCCGAAGGCAGAGAGGTTCTGTGTGTTCCCGGGAGTTTCCGTTTGTGATTCTCGTCCCCTGTTCTGTGCGGGTCTGCCGGGTGCGTCCTACTTTTTCTGGCGGGAACCAAGCGATGGTTTTGGATCCCGTGTCGTTCCCGCGGGGAAGCGGGGGAGGCTATGCTGCCTTGGCGAGTGGCACTTGTTGTTCTTTCTGCCGGGTCGCCTTCCAGTGATGAGGCAGCAGCGTGTGGAGCTCTTCGTCAGGCGTGGTTTCCACGCGCCTCAGGATATCCATCAGCCACTCCTGCGGATGGACTTCATGGAGTTGGCAAGTACTGAGCAGAGAGTAGATCGTGGCGGCATTGGCGGCGGCCGCATGCGAGCCGGCAAACAGGTAGTTCTTGCGTCCCAGTGCAATGGGACGAACCCGGTTCTCCACGAGATTGTTGTCAATCTCCACGCGTCCATTGCGGGTGAAGCCGCTCAGGCGATCCCATAGCTTCAGGGTGTAGCGCACGGCTCTGAACCAGAAGGTGTCATTGTCCCCGGTGTGTTCTCGCAGGAGGGCTTCCAGCACCTGCAGGATGGGGACGGACTGCTCCTGGCGCACCCGCACCCGCTCCGCAGCGTCTGCCCCCTGCTCGCGGAGCTCGTCCTCCACTGCATACAGCTGCTGGATCAGCACCACAGCCTGTTCCGCCTGTGGGGAGTTCTCTCCCTCGGCACGCAGAGCATTCTTGAATTTCCGCCGGGCATGCGCCCAGCACGCGAACAGTTCAATCCCGTCTATTTTCCCAAACTGATGGTAGACCGCATAGCCGTCGGTCTGCAACTCTCCCCGGAACCCCTCCAGCATTTCCGTCGGCCCTGCCCGGGAACGCGTCGGCTGATAATCCACCAGGATCAGTCCAGAGATGGGACAGGTATAGAAAAAGTACCAGCCCCTGTGATAGGTGCCACCGGCCCTGCTTTTCGCCCGATCCTGCACCAGAATGCGGGTTTCGTCTGCCTGAATATAGCCATCTGCCAGCACTTCCATGCGCAGGGGATGGTTCAGGCGATCCAGCCGGGAGGCCACCAGGTGTACCCAGTCCGTTGCCGTGGATTTGGAAATCTGTACGCCAGATTCCAGATGCAGCTGCTTCACGATCCGCTCAATCGGGAGGTGATAGAGATACTTGGAGAGCACCAGATGGGTCAGCAGGCTCTCATCCGCCCGGCACTTGCGCAGTCCGCGGTCGGTGGGCAACGGCGCCTCGCACAGTTTCGTGCCGTCTTCCCTCGCAAAGACCGGATACAGTTCGCACTTGACATACAACTGTCCCGGTTTGCGAGCCAGCTTTTCTCTCTCCACATACCCGACGAGTTTGGCATCGGGGGGAAGGTTGTCCGGGGGATCCATGCGGACCGTTTCTACGGGCAGTCCTGCGTTCTTCCAGAATTCTTTCCCCATATAGACGCGCTTTTTCCCGGTCTTCTTCCGCCTCTCTTTCCGCTCCACCTCGTGCCAAGCGGCAGCAGAGACCTGATCTGGAAACATCTCATACTGGCTACGGTCATGCCGCTCGCTTTTCGGTCGATACTTCTGACTTCTCACGAAGGCAAGCTCCTGTTTGAGGGCGCGGATTTCTTTGCGCAAGTCTTGGATCTTTTTCTCTTGGGTCTCGCACTTTGCCCGCAGAGTCTTGCTCTCCCGGTCTTGGGTCTCGCACTTTGCTTCCAGGGTCTCAATCTCCCGGTCTCTGGCTTCGCACTTCGTTCGCAGGGTCTCGCATTCCCGGTCTAGGGTCTCAATCTTCTGGTCTCTGGCTTCGCACTTCGTTCGCAGGGTCTCGCATTCCCGGTCTAGGGTCTCAATCTTCTGGTCTCTGGCTTCGCACTTCGTTCGCAGGGTCTCGCATTCCCGGTCTAGGGTCTCAATCTTCTGGTCTCTGGCTTCGCACTTCGTTCGCAGGGTCTCGCACTCGGCGGTCTTCTTCCGAAGAGCTTCCAGAATCTCCTGGGGCGGGGCGTGCTCGGACAGGATGGGAGCGATGCGTTCCATGCTGGAAATATACAACATAAAATACTAAAAGTGAAAATTTATGTAACATAAATATAAATACTGTTCCTGAATCCATCCCCACCCAAGATCCCCTTCCAATACAGCCACTCCAGCTTCCAGGAAAAATCCCCGGCATGGAATCACGAAGAGACAACAGACTGCCAGAAGAACCCGCAGACCGATAACACGACCACCCCTCGGTCACAGAGTGGACTCAGGAAGGCACAAATCCACCATACCAGCGTATCCCCCCTGACAGCTTATATGGAGGCTGTTCGGACGGATACCTTCCAAGCACCCTCTCTCTGTAAAGCCCAGATTTAAATATCTATCCGTAACTATTGAGATAGAACCGATTTTTGCAGAACCGAGAAACTTCTTCTCCGAGGGTATGCTTCACGGGAGAACGAACCTGTGAAGGTGTGTATGCTTCTTCCAGATTGAATCAAAACATTTTGTCTCGGCCTGCGAAGAGGAGATCTTCTCGGAGGTTGGAGGAGTCGTTTGGTCTTGCTTGCCCAAACGCTGACAGCTCCCAGTGGTGGGGCCTCCAGGATGGTGCATATGGCTGAAGTTAACCCTGGTTTTCTTGAGGCTTCAAAGAACCGTAACAATTAGGATTAGGATCTCCACTAAATCTGGCAAACAAGAAGATCAGATTTCTCACTTCATCACCCAACCGAAACGAAAGACACAACACTCTGAAGTGATCATGCTCGTCAAACGGGCTGCTACCACGCCAAAGAGATCCCGGGACCAACTTGGCATTCCTCACCGGATTCGTACGAAGTGTCCCACATGTACGGAACGTCCTTCAACAGAGTCGGCCGTCAAGCGATACAGATATGCCCCTGAGGGAAGTTCCATCCCTTGCAAGACAATCTCCTGTCCCGAACCCGCAGGCAGATCAGCTGGTGGCTGCACAAGCATGCGCCGTCCCGTAACATCCAGTACTTCTATCTCCACACGGGCAGACCAGGGAAGATCCATACGGATGCTGGTCACATGTCTGAACGGATTCGGGTAACTGGCATACACGGTGAATTCTGTGGGCAAAACATCCTGCTCCGTCGAGACTGGAGAGTGTACCTCAATCGTGAATCTCAGAGTGCCCCGAACATTGTCCGCATCGGTTGCCGCGTAGATAAAGGGGGTCGGCGGGATCAATTCTGTGGGGGTCCCGCTCAGCGTACGTGCAGACGGATCAAAACTCAGTCCCGCAGGCAGAGAAGGAGTGAGTGTGTATGTAATCGGAGCAGCCCCGCCAACAGCTTCGGGGAGAGTCAGCGGCGTAATCGGTTGTGTACGGGGATACGATTGATTGCCAATGCCTCCGGAAAACGTCAGTCTCGAACTTTCTACGGCAGCCAGTGCATTGACAAAGCCACCTCCCAACTCCCCTTCATAGTTCGGATTTTCTGCGTCCATGTTTTCACTAGTATTCCGAATACGCTCGTGTAACTCATCGGGAGATATGTCGGGGAACTTCGTTTTTACCAATGCCGCTACACCAGCTACCAGTGAAGTTGGAGCAGTAGATCCTCGAACATAGCCATACCCGTTTTCGCGGGCAGTTGCCAATATCTTTACACCGGGAGCATAGATGCTGACCAGTTGCCCATAATTTGAGAAATCTGTAAGCCGGCGCGAAAGCTCTTCGGTTGCCCCCACAGCCAATACCCTCGGATGCCGTGCAGGGTAGCGAACATCCTGGTCCGGACTGCTGCCTCTGGAGGCTGCTGATGCCACGATGAGTGCTCCCGAGTCCGTAGCCAAGTTCAAAATTTGATTCACGAGGCGAGATGTCTCAGAATCAGCGGTACCGACATTACTCCAGCCTATGTGTATGATGTCCGCCCCGTTGGTAGCCGCGTAAATAATACCATCATAGCCAGAGCAGATAGTGGCACCATCTCCCTGCCCCTGCGCACATCCCGCATTGATATGCATCACATATGGATTCCACGCCGCCCCAGCCATTCCCACTCCGTTATCCGTAACCGCACCCATAATCCCCGCCGCGGCCGTTCCGCTATGGTCATTTGGAGAAACTCCCTCTGCAGGATCGTTACTGTCATCTCGTGCAAAATTGACTCCGTATACATCATCTATGAACCCGTTCGCATCATCATCTATGCCGTTCCCTGCGACCTCGTCGGAATTTGTCCATACATTCGCCTGCAGGTCTTCGTGTTGCCATTCACCTCCGCTCCCCACAACCGCAACGACCACCCGGGGGGATCCATTTTCCGCCTTGACGATGTCCCACGCCTGTGGCAACCTCAGTTGTTGCAAATGTTTCTGCTCATTGTAAAACTGATCATTGGGAACTGCATTGAACTGGAGAGGATGCGCACGATTGATCTCCAAGGGTTCGGCGTAGACAACACCTTGCGTGGATTCCAGTCCAACCGCAACCTGTTCGGGTACTGCATCCGAATGGTAGCGCACATAATATGTCCGGCGGAGTGCCAGCAGGTTCTGACGAGTTTTAGGAGTGGGAGCCACATGATCCAGGAACGGGTAGGCGCGCTCTATGGAATAAACCTCGTACCTCGCAGTTTTATGATCAAATTCTTGAAGTCCAGTATGGAGACCTGTCTTGTAATTGACCTCAGGTGCAAACTGAACAACAACTACGCCGGACACATACCGGGAAAGGTTCTGCCCCCAAGACACATATCCTGCGAATGGAGATAACATCAAAAATATAGCAAGTATTCGAAGCATCAGCTTGATTAGGTCAGAGATCCAAGAGTAGAAAGATATGAATTTTATCCCACTCTTATCACATTCCATCCAAGCACGGTGGTTGCAGACAAGCTGGACAGATAACTAGTGTCTGTCCGAAAATTCACAGCAATCTCAAATACGGGGGATTCCAGAGGCATTTTGCCCCACAGCGTCATGTGTGGCGCGATTCAGATGCTCGTTCGCTATGAGAGATTCGGGGAAATCTTGCACGAAGATTGCGTGTTTATGGACGCTGTTCGGAGATTTCATGCCCCAGTCCGCTAAAGGGCTTCCATCTTCGTCAGGAAAAATACCAAAAAATATCTCCAAAAACTCCTCATACGCTCTCTAAACGGCATATATTGGCGATATTCTGAATTTTCGGACAGACACTAACTACGAACTCATGGCATGAGTTATGATCAGCAACCCCTAACATTTTCTCGGAGCATGGTGCTACGAAAATATTGAGCATAGTCAAGTTGTCCGCAGCGGGACAACCTTTACAGTAAGCTCCTTGCAAAAATCCCAGATAGCAAAGAAATACCACCCTGATAGCCTAATAGTGCTTAAAGGCACATTGGGTAAGGTATAAGGATGTTGTTGTAAAAATCTCAGATCAGTACACCCCCTTCCTTTTGTTCGGTAACTTGATGTCGGAGAATTGTAACCTCAACTGCAATGAACTGACTGAATTTAATTACGAGGGCAACTGGGGCTATGAGGGACGCTCTTCCCACATGGACGAAGTCCTGCCCAGATTCCAATGTGTATTGAATTATTATTGGGATTGTGATTTCCTCGAATTTCGACTATGACAACCATGACTGACTCTAGAAATACACAAGGTGGGAAAATATCACTATTTGACGAAAATAGAAATTCCTTTTATCACCATAGCCACAACAGCCACCAAAGTCCATTCAGAAGCGTTGCATATAGTTGATTTGCCCCCTTCTCTCCGTTGACTCACCCTGCCCGGCAGTTCAGCATGGAGCCCATAGAGTTCAACTAATCTCTCTTTCTGCATGATTTTCGATTCTTCCTTCTTGAATATCTCCTGATTGCGCCGACGATACTTTTGGAGTTCCAGTGAACCACTTCTACAGCCGCATCTCTTACAATTGACGAGATTCTAATGCTTCTCCATGGTCTGACGGCTATAATAGGCTTGGGATTTTGAAATCCCCGATTTGCCAGATGTATTTCAGTGTGAATCCACTCACTGTATGAGGAATAAACTCCCGCAATGACCAGAATAACACTACACCGGGCCATTTGATTACGGATGGCAAAGTACAAATCCTCTTCCGTACCATTAGTATGAACCGGATCATCCCGAGAGACCGAGTAGTTTTTAAAATTGAAGTAACTCGTCTCTTCAAGCAGTCTGCAGAGTCCATCGTAATGTTGCCCATAATTCCAAGAATGACTGATAAACAGGTTATATGTTTTGAGGCTCATACCATGATTTCAGTTTTTAGTTCTGTATACAGTAGACTTGCAGATAGGTAACGATAGCAGCATTGGTAATGTTTCCTGTTGGGCTGAGTCAAGTCAAAAATCAGATGTTTCGGTGAAAGCAGTCACATTTGATCTAACAAGTACAGGTGGTTCACTACAATCTCTGAACTCTTTCCCAGATATGTGCCTGAGGCTCTTGCAAAAATACCACTATACCCGACCAAATGTGCCTGAAAGTACTCTCAGAGCGATATTTCCCTGTCATACGGGAATTTTGCAAGAGGTTCGTCTGATTTCAATGCTCTCAAAGTTCGAGCTTAATGGATGACGGAGGGATATTGAATGAGGCAAGAACAGCTATGATTTTGGAGAATCTTGACGTTCAATGCCACAAGAGCCATAGTTGAACTGAAAATCACCAACAGTTAAACAAAACTCATTATTGCCACCAATACTTTCCAGTCTCGCTGATTCCAGCGTTTCCTTGCCCAGCTCTATGGATTTAGATGATCGAAACATATGTGCTGGCAAATTGAATGTTGTCACATCTTTCCTGAAAGGACCGGGGCTTGGGGATGTCAGTTTTACGCGGAATCCATCGTCGCCAAGTCGAGTCCTGAGGCGAGTTTCGTTTTTCATTTTTCCGAAGGAGAAATCTATGTCAAAGGGTTCCGTTCTGGTTAGTGAATGAAGTCGGGCAATTTGAGATTCTGCAGATCCTTTTCCTGTGAGATCATTGAGATGATTTTTCCATTCTGGACCAAGATCAGTCGCAAGTTCTCGGAGAAATCCTAAATGGGTGGCTTTCTCCACCAGTTCTCTGCACATGGAGGGGACTATCCATGGGCTTAAGTCTTCAATTGCACATCTTGTAGACTCAAGTCCGACGATATTCTCGTAAATGCCGCCTGACCGTGATGTTCCCATGCCATATTGGCGCAAGCCTCCTTCAAGTCCCTTTTCGAGACCAGATTCTGGCACAAGGACCAGGCATTCTGGATCACGGTGGACGGGTGGCCGATTCGCCCGAGGGTGCCTATGGAGACGGCCAATGCGCTGGAGTAGGACATCCATAGGACACAGATCCGTGATCAGAAAATCGGCATCAATATCCAGAGACTGCTCCAGAGTCTGTGTTCCAATAACAATCAGCCCATCTTCCCGTGTGGATTTCTTGCCGAGACTTTCCTCCACTGCACGGTCAAGCAGTTGACGGTCCTCAACCGAGAACCTGCTATGATGCAGAGTGGGCTGGTCAGCTACATGAAGTATAAAATTCTGCTTCCCGCTGGTGAGTATGGCATTGAACACGGATTGTGCGCTACCAACGGTGTTACGAATGACCAGAACTTTCGCACCTGCTTGTGCAGCCCGTACGGCAATTTCAGCAATGGCATCAGGGTTCTCAAGATGCTTGTCTGTATTTACCATAATGTTTTTGGGTACATCACAAGAATTGATGGGTATGCATTCAGGATCTTTTGCTACATTCTCGGATAGTGTGAGTACAGGGTATGGGTAAGCTTGAGCATTGTTGTAGTCTGTAGTAACCCGTTCAGACTTATGCAGAAACTTATCCCGGGCAGTTGCCCCAAGTGTAGCGGACATGACAAGCGCGTACCCACCAGTTTTCAGATGTGCATGAAGAATATTGCGCAGGAGTGTAGACATGTATTGGCTACTGGCATGGACTTCATCAATTACCAGTAAACTCCTTGAGACAGATGCAGCCCTAAAATGCGCCCACTTGATCCGCAGTCCGGCAAGTAAAATTTGATCCACGGTTCCAACCGCAACTGGCGCACTGAGAAATTTCCGGGGGCTCTCTGCCGCCCAGCGGGCAAGACGGAGTTCATCATCTGGATCGTCATCCCAGTGGACAGTGAATTTATCATTGTGACCGTATTGACCACCATGCTCACCAGCCTTCAAATAGCCTGGAATGGCAAGAACGGTTTCGAATCTGTCGCGCTCGGGGAGAAGACGCATCATGGCATCAGATACGCGCTTGTGCAACTGCTTCGCTGCTGCACGGGTGGGAAGTGCGAAGTACAGACCATCAACAATCCCGGCCTCCCACAAGGCTGCAAACCTCAGAATCGCAGCTTCCGTTTTACCCGATCCTGTCTCGCTTTCAAGAATTAATAACTTGGAATCAAGCGGAGCTTCTTGAACTGCCTTTTGGGCAGCTCTTGGAGAAGTATACCCAAAAAGATTTTGGACTCCTGTGTCACCGGGGGACTTACCTGTTAGCCAGAATCGTCTGGCAAAGCCCTTTTTCCTCACAGCTTCCGCGGCGTTCGTACGTGCAATGGTCCAGTAATCTGGGTTAACCGCAGGCTCGAAAGGAAAGCAGTCTGAATCAGATCCAATCTGATCAGCAAGAGTAACCAGGCCGCAAAACAAGTGAGCGAGTTCAACTTTTTCTGGCAATGAGGGGCCGGTACTTTCAAATGCTTCAGCGAACCATTTTCGCCCACATTTTTCCAGGATTTTTGTAGCAGAAACTGGATCATAGCCACCAGCAGATTCCCATAATTCTGGAGGACCAGAAGAACCTGTCTGATTGGACAAGCTCACAGGCCTGCCATGATGTGCCAAGGCGGCGTACAAAAGCGGAATAGATCCGTCTCCCCAATCTAACAAAGCCTTCAAGTTTAGTGCTTCACACATCTGAAGGTTATGCAGAAAAAATAGAGATTCTTTAATATGCCCAGCTTTTGCAGGTTTTTTTCTTGAATCTGGGGAATGGCGTTTGACTTTGAACTGAAAACCTGCATTGACTTTTCCATAGTCATGCAGGTAGGCGATGTAGGCAAGACGTGCACGAGTTACAGAATCCAATTGAGCCATCCCACTGGCGGTAGCGACCCGGTTCTCCAGAATCGGATCAGCTAATAGCTCCAGAAAGCAGGCAGCTACATCAGCACAATGATATTCAAGGCGATGAAATTCGGAAGTCTTTTCACTGAATTTCCCCCAGGCGTATGAGTCATCCATAATTATATAGGGTTCGAATTGTACATTTGCTGGTAAATTGGTTTACAGACTTGGTGATTTTGAGTACTAGTTCGGCCGTATTACACAAAATCATAGAGCGTGCCACTTTGGATTCTGAATTACGCCAGAAGGAGAAAGATAATTCAGAAAGCTTGATTTTGGAGGCATGGTGCAGTTTTGGACAACAGTACTCGGGGAATGGTGCAGAGAATAGTCTGTTGTTTCTTCAAAATGGTGCCTTACGGTGAGTTCAATCAGCAAAATCAGGGAGTTATATACATGAATAACCATAGGGAAATTCCCGCGTTCACTATGACTACTCTTTTGCTTTGCACCACGGCTCTGGGCCAAGAAACCACGGCATGATTGCTCATTTGGGCCTCTTGCAAGAATTCCGTCTGACGAACGAAGTATCGCTCTGAAAGTGCTTGCAGGCATATCAGATTGGTAATAGGGATATTTTTGCAAGAGCTCGCATGTATATAATTCTAGAAAATTATCTTATATTCGGATTTTCATCACCGCTCTGCTTCTGATGGTAGACAATATCAAGTACGGATAAGACTTCAGGGATACGTTACATGGGACGGCATTAGACTTTATACTCGCTCTCTGCACGCACAAATGCACAATCTTCTTGATGACAAACTCATTCGCGTCGAATTAGACGGGCGGGGCGCGATAGAGGAACTTTCGTTACCAGAAGTTTATGAGGCACTCTCGCTTGACCGAGTAGATGCATTTACGGGTTTAAGACCCCATCAAAGGCACGCTTGGCATGCGTTTTTGTCCCAGTTGGCAGTGATCGCGTTGCATGAGAAAATGGGAAATGAATCTCTTCATGAATTGGATGCAGTGGACTGGTATGATGCTCTGCGAGGATTAACCGCAAGGTATGAGAATGATGAGCCTTGGCAAGTTGTTGCGAATGACCCGACTCGCCCCGCTTTCATGCAACCTCCAAGTCCAAAGGGGCTTGCAGAGTACAAAAAGTATGTTTTTTCACCTGATGACTTGGATGTATTAGTGACAGCAAAGAATCATGAAGTAAAGCAGAACATAGCAATCTGGCACTCTTTGGACGACTGGGTTTATGCTTTGGTCAGCTTGCAGACAATGGCACCCTTTTCAGGGAGCGGCAACTATGGTATTTCCCGAATGAAGGGCGGCTATTCTTCCAGACCATGTTTGGGATTAAAGCCAGGAGACGGCAAGATGGGGACTCACCTCTTTCACGACATTGGTCATATGATTAATTGTCGTAGCGAGGTTTTGGAGAGGTACCCAGACTACTACCAGGAAGAGGGAGGCCTGTCACTACTCTGGCTAGAACCTTGGGACGGAGCTACTTCATTAAGTCTTGGCAGGCTGGACCCCTATTATATTGAGGTGTGCCGCAGAGTCCGCCTCTGTCTTGATGGTACACAGGTCATTGCCAAGAGGGCAACCTCCTCAAAACCCCGCATTAATGCAAAGGATGCTAATGGAGATCTGGGGGATCATTGGACACCGGTTGATAGGGAAAGAGGCTGGTCTCTATCCCTAAGTGCTGCTCGTTTTCATTACGAGAAACTAACTGAGCTCTTGTTTAGGGGTACTTTTTCTCTTCCTAACGCAATGAAGGTGAGTGGCAGTGGAGGAAGATCATGGAAGCTCGTTATCAGGGGGTTGGCGGGTGGTCAAGGGAAAACTGAGGGATATTACGAACGCACTGACTTGGCATTCTCGGGAAAAACAGTGACCGTCCTGCCTTACCTCCGTCCGAAAGATGATTCAGATTTGGCTTCACTAGTCAGGAAACAGCTGGATGAAGTTGGTGGTATTGCAAAAGCACTAAAAACCGGTATTGCAGTGGCTGCGAGTGGAAAAAAAGAACTGGCAAAACCAGACTGGCAAAAATCTACACCTTACATAGCAAGATTCCATCGGAAGGTAGATTCATTTTTCTTCTCGTTTCTGGATAGACGTTATGTTGCTGAGGAGAAGGGCGAGAAACTTGTTCGGAGAGAGTTCGGTGTTCTTTTAGTTTCAATTGCAAGAGAAATTTTCCGGTTTGCAATTCGTTCAACACCATGCCCTATATTTTGGCGCTACAGGGCCCAAGCACTGGCTGTAATGATCTTTAATGCTGAACTGCGGAAATCAGCATTTTCCGATGATCCTGAGGTATTTTCTCAACAAGAGCCCAAGATGAAGACAGCCCCTGATACTTACACTTATGAGGAATCGTAATAACACACTGAAACAAATCGTCCCCGAAATTGCAAAAATCGTGGCTAAGCTTGGATCAGGCCCTGCAGCAGAGTTGCGACGTGGCCCGACGAGCGGAGCGGGCGTAGCCGCTTATTGGCGCATTGCTGCTGAGTATGACTTTGAGATCTCGGATCGTATAATGCCAAAACTTGTGCAGATCGTGGCAATTTTAACTCCCAAGGGAAACATCGGAGAACGCCCCTTCTTTTCCGCTCACAATCCGAAAGTGCCAATGGGGCAAGCACTTTGCAATGCAGGTATTTCCGAATTACGATTATCAAGGTTTCTTGATACCCCAAAACCCATGCGACCTGATTCTGCAGTGCGTATCTCCAGGAGGCTCTCTGGAAGTGAGCAGGCACAATTTGATTTGATAACCCTAGCACATTTTCTTTATTCCAACAGAGATGGGACTGCTGAAAGAATAGCCCGGGATTATTATAGAACTGAGTATAAGAAAACCTTAAACCTGGAGGATCATAAAGATGAATGAAGCAAAATTTTTACAAATTCATAGTTTGCATGGATATGCAGGTGTACTTCTGAATCGGGACGACTCTGGCCTGTCCAAGAGGCTGGTTTACGGTGGTGTTCCGCGTACTAGGATATCATCTCAGTGCCTTAAGCGTCACTGGAGAATGAGCGAGGGAGTACACTCGTTACAATTAATTGATCATACCACGGCCGCTATACGTTCCCGCGAAATCGTGACAAGGCGTGTCATGGGACCACTTGAAGATTTGGATATTGACCGCGAAGTATTTGGATTGCTGGATAGTACATTCCAAGTTTCTGTATACGGAGAGAAGGGAGGAGCGAAGAAAAGTCGACAGCCACTTTTGCTGGGGGAGCCAGAAATCAATTATTTGGCGGAAGAAGCACGAAAACTTGCCCAGAGATATGCCCACGACATTGAGGGGGCAAAAGAGGCTGTTGCTGAATGGAGGAAAAACTCAAGGGCAAATATGAGTGCACTTCGTGAAAGTACAAGGCTGCCGGGTGGCATAGCCTCTGCACTATTCGGAAGGATGGTCACATCCGATCCTGCCGCCAATATAGATGCAGCAATTCACGTAGCTCATTCAATCACAGTACATGCGGAGGAGACTGAGTTTGATTATTTTACGGTAGTGGATGATTTGCAATCTGACGAAGATGCCGGTGCAAGTCATATTGGTGAAACTGAGCTCAACTCTGCTCTATTCTATGGTTATGTAGTAATTGACAGAGGTATACTCCTAGACAATCTGGGAGGAGACTCTCAACTGGCAGGGAAAATAGTCTCGAACTTGGTGAACTTGATCGCTACGACATCGCCCGGTGCCAAGTTGGGATCAACATCTCCCTACGGTTATGCAGACTGGATGATGGTAGAAGCAGGTAATTGGCAGCCTCGTAGTCTCTGTGGAGCATACAGAGAGCCTTGTACTGCAAGGGTAAAGGATGCCGTTCAGCGAATTGACAGGCACCTGTCCAGTGTAGATGAGGCATACCAATCGGGGGAGACCCGCAGATTTTTTTGCGTCAACAATGAGTTGTCCTGCTCAAGAGCGACGAAGACAGCCTCTCTTCAATCTTTTGCTGACTGGGCAGGACAAACCATGACTTCCGGGTACAAATAATGCAATGGATCCGTCTGTACTTTGCAGCACCACTTGCATCGTTCGGCGGCGAAGCCATTGATGCTCATGGTATTATACGGGATGTGCCGGCCTTGTCAATGGTTACCGGTTTACTGGCCAATGCTTTAGGTTGGACTCGTTCAATGAGAGATCAACACCAAAGTCTTCAGGATCGTGTCGTGTTTGGGGCTGCTTGGGAATCGTCTCAATCTCCAAGAGATTATATGGTTGACTATCAGACGGCTAAAATCGCCAAGAGTGACAAGGCATGGACAACTATGGGCAGGATTGCAAGGCGTGATGGGGGTTCAAAAACATTTGAAGGATCGCATCAGAGATGGCAACACTACCATTGTGATCTGAGCATGACGTTGGTGATTAGTGTTCTGTATCCCGATGTATCACCCACTCTGGATGAGTTGGCGGAGGCGCTAATAAAACCCGCCAGACCGCTATTTATAGGGCGGAAGTCATGTTTACCGTCTGATACCATTTATCAAGGCAGACTGAACGATTTTCCGACAGCATTCAGTGCTCTGAGAGCATCTGTTCCCAAAAATGAATCTGGCCTTCTGGCTTATTGGCCAGGAAGTGAAATGAGAGAAGAAGCTACAAGAGTCCTTACAATCACAGACCAGCGCGACTGGTTCAGCCGACACCACGGGGGTGCCCGTCAGATTTGTGAGGGTAGAATCAGGGCAGTGGTTGAGGAATGAGCCTCTCTCTGGCGAACATCCCCTGTGATATCAGGCATCTCAGACACTGGGGGGCTGGGCGAGGGCTAGTTGTTAAGGGCATCTTTGATGAAGGGTATGCACTCCACAAGCTCCTGTCCGAATCATTCGGTATGCGTGTCCTTCAACCTTTCAGGCTCTTTGCCTCACTGAGAGGACGGAGGGGGGCTATCTACGCATACTGCAACATTGATAGAGGTGAACTGCGGGACTTAGCTCAGTCGTTCGCATTCCCAGAGGTATCCGATATACTCAAACTCAATCAGTTGCGTTGTAAGAAAATGCCATCTCAATTTCGGCGTGATCAACGATTAGGGTTTGATATCAGAGTCCGACCCGTTCGCAGATCAAGATTAGAGATAAATCCTGTAACAGGAAGTCAAACTGGCAGGAGATCATCACGCTCTGAAATTGATTCTTATGTATGGGAGCGCGTCCATTCCGACTCATCTGCTCAATCAAGTGCATCGGAGCAGGAACTCACACGTGAAGGAGTTTATCGAAATTGGTTGTCAGAGCGCATGGGTTCAGCGGCAAAATTGGAGGAATGTTCTCTACATGCTTTCAAGCGTAGCAAAGTAATCCGGGGGCAGTTTCGGCTTAACGAGGGACCAGATGTCATCCTACATGGTACACTCAGTGTTCAAGATGGTGACCGGTTTAGGTACCTACTTCAAAATGGTATTGGTCGCCACCGTGCATTTGGATATGGTATGCTCTTGTTGCGTCCTGCAAGATAATTCGGCGAAAGTCGAATAGAATGTTACCAGGAAGACTAGGACTTGAAAAAGCCCGTATCCCACATGCAGACAGGCATGGTTTAATCTGGTTGTCACGAGGCCACTTAGTTGCACGATCTGGTTCTTTGGCGTTTGAACGAAATGTAACCGTGGAGGAATCAGAAGATCCTTCCCCCATGCCTTCTGGAGAATATGCAATACCTTTCCAGGGTTTGTCCATGGTTCTCTTGGGTCCGGGCTCAACGGTTAGCCATGATGCTCTTCGGTTGCTCGCTCGACATGGTACAGCATTGGTTGCAGTGGGAGAAGACGGGGTACGTTGTTATACTGCGCCACCAATCATGGCTGATCAGTCTGATATCGCGAGAAAGCATGTTAAAATCTGGTCGGATGCAGATAACAGAATGTCCGTGACCCGCAAGATGTATCAGATTCGAATGGGCAATATATCAATAGAGGGGTATGATCTGGAAGAATTGCGTGGGATGGAGGGGGCAAGAGTTCGAGAGGCGTACCGATTGTGCGCAAAGCAGGCAGGAATTGCATGGCATGGAAGGCGTTATGACCGGCAAAATCCGTCCTTTGCGGACGTACCAAATCAGGCGATCAATCATGCTGCTACGGCATTGGAATCTGCGGCGGCGATTGCTGTTACAGCTACATCTGCAATTCCCCAGCTGGGGTTTATTCATGAGAGTTCCGGTAGTGCTTTTGTGTTGGATATCGCTGATCTCTACAGGGAATCTGTTACTATTCCGATTGCGTTTCATGCTGCTGGTAGGGTTCTCCGGTCACAGGGTAGGATGTCCGTGGAGAGAGCTACTAGAAAGGATTGTGGGCGTGCACTTTACAAACGAAAGATAATCCCTAAGATGATTGAGAATATAAAGGAGTTGTTGAGTGAACAAACATAGTCAGATTTTAGGAATAACTGAAAAGGCGGGGCACTATCCTCCAGAATAGCAAGAGTTCCATGCCTACTGTGACAGGGATAGGTATTCTTTAATGACCGTGATTATTACTCGTGATGTGGAGTTAAGATATCGGGGGATGGTGGCTTCGGTAATGGTCGAAGTAGCTCCCGGGATTTATATATCACCGTCATTGAGTTCCGGTGCTCGTACTAGGGTTTGGGAAATTTTGAGAGGATGGCACGATGAATTAAATAATGGATCAATAACAATGGTCTGGAGGGATGCTTCCAAAGAACACGGTATTGGGATTAAGCAGGCAGGAGTTCCGCCAAAGGATATCTACGATCACGAAGGGTATTTTCTGGTCAGAAAGAATGTGAATCAAGAACTGACTTACAGAGATGAATAAAGTATTACTCTGAAATGGCTATTTTCCAGAAATCAGACATTATTATTAGTTGCTTGAGATTCTCGTAAGTATACCCCTCTACCCAAACGGGTGTGCCCGCAAGCTCTCTCAGGTTGATAATAATTTTGGTATCTGAAATTTTGCAAGAGGCCAAGCAATCAAGTTTGGCACCATGCCTCAGTTTTCTTATTCTTTGACTTATTGATAAATATTTCGTAAACTCCCAAAATGCTTTCGTAGCAATGTGCTAATTTCACAATAGTACAACTTGAGTATGTAATAGACGCATATAAAAGCGTTCTATGGGGCTGCCCCGCGCAAGTGGGGATACACCCATCAAGACCGCCGCCGAAATTGCCTCACTCCAGGCTGCCCCGCGCAAGTGGGGATACACCCATCGTCAGAAGTGAGTGCGCCCCCCAACTCAAGGCTGCCCCGCGCAAGTGGGGATACACCTGCGCACTCTTTGTATGTCTGGGCGCGGTGTCTGGCTGCCCCGCGCAAGTGGGGATACACCCGGCTCCGGCGTTTCCAGAACCGCCTGGCTTTTGGCTGCCCCGCGCAAGTGGGGATACACCGTGAACCAAAGCCTGAACATGCGCCTGCGTACAGGCTGCCCCGCGCAAGTGGGGATACACCGTTTTGTGCGTTTTTGTTTTGATGTCCTAGCGGGGCTGCCCCGCGCAAGTGGGGATACACCTGGCTGACTTCGATTTTATTGACGCGTCGGTACGGCTGCCCCGCGCAAGTGGGGATACACCGCCGCATCAATCCACGTCCCGAAGCTCCAGCCTGGCTGCCCCGCGCAAGTGGGGATACACCGATGTTCGGCTTCATGTCCAAGAGACTTTGGATGGCTGCCCCGCGCAAGTGGGGATACACCTTTTACGCGTGAAGGCTGGAGCTTCGGGACGTGGGCTGCCCCGCGCAAGTGGGGATACACCATGCAAGAGGGGGGGGGGCAATTGTTAGAAAAGGGCTGCCCCGCGCAAGTGGGGATACACCCAGATTCCAAATCGAAGCCGTCCGTCAGGACATGGCTGCCCCGCGCAAGTGGGGATACACCCTTACGATGCTGGGATACAGTGCGGACGGTTCGGGCTGCCCCGCGCAAGTGGGGATACACCCTTACGATGCTGGGATACAGTGCGGACGGTTCGGGCTGCCCCGCGCAAGTGGGGATACACCCTTACTTGCACGCACCGAAAGAGCAACGAGAAAGGCTGCCCCGCGCAAGTGGGGATACACCCCAGACACTCGCCCCGTGACATCTCTAAAAAAAGGCTGCCCCGCGCAAGTGGGGATACACCCTGGAAACAGATCTCAAAGCGTTCGAATCACGCGGCTGCCCCGCGCAAGTGGGGATACACCTTTCTCGCGAAAAACAACCCGTGGACTTCGGTCGGCTGCCCCGCGCAAGTGGGGATACACCTTATTCCGAACAAGAAGCAAATCCGGGTCATCAGGCTGCCCCGCGCAAGTGGGGATACACCTTTGGAAAATTGGGGCGTGTCTGGGAACTTCTGGGCTGCCCCGCGCAAGTGGGGATACACCCGCATTAGCAGTGTGCCTTCAAGGCAATTAGTTGGCTGCCCCGCGCAAGTGGGGATACACCGGAGTCTTCCACCTTGACCCTGACACGCACGACGGCTGCCCCGCGCAAGTGGGGATACACCGCTGGGTGCAAGACGATATCGCATTCTTGAGTCGGCTGCCCCGCGCAAGTGGGGATACACCTGATTTTTATGGTTGTTTCGTAAATATACGAAAGGCTGCCCCGCGCAAGTGGGGATACACCCCGGCCGGAGATCACCTTTACCCCGATCTTTCAGGCTGCCCCGCGCAAGTGGGGATACACCCTGGTCAAGGAGGAATACCAGACCCGGAGGCCGGGCTGCCCCGCGCAAGTGGGGATACACCGCACGGAAAGTCGCGCTCGGCACTCATACGAGGGGCTGCCCCGCGCAAGTGGGGATACACCCCCGCGTTCGGGGCCTCCGGGCACCCCATGAACGGCTGCCCCGCGCAAGTGGGGATACACCAGTGCGGAGGGCGATCTGATGCCTGCGGTCACCGGCTGCCCCGCGCAAGTGGGGATACACCCTGCTCGACAGACTCGCTGGCGTGTAGCGTATCGGCTGCCCCGCGCAAGTGGGGATACACCTGCCAGAGCAAAAACGGGAAACACGACTTTCGTGGCTGCCCCGCGCAAGTGGGGATACACCCGCATGGGAGCAGACCCAAGCGCAGCACGCGCCGGCTGCCCCGCGCAAGTGGGGATACACCGCCTCCAGCAGTTTACCTTCCTCATCGGGGACGGGCTGCCCCGCGCAAGTGGGGATACACCCCTTTGGTACAATTGTTGCTTTAGTATAGGGTAGGCTGCCCCGCGCAAGTGGGGATACACCTTTTTGAGCAGGCGTTCCCGCACGGCCTCTTCGGGCTGCCCCGCGCAAGTGGGGATACACCTTCCGGGACGCGAGCCTAGAAAAAAATGGGACGGGCTGCCCCGCGCAAGTGGGGATACACCCTTGACGCACTGCGCGAAAAGCACGGAAAGTCGGGCTGCCCCGCGCAAGTGGGGATACACCGTGATTCGCCTGCACGAAGAGGCCGTGCGGGAAGGCTGCCCCGCGCAAGTGGGGATACACCCCAAAAAAAACAGCACGCTCCTATATAGCTCGCGGCTGCCCCGCGCAAGTGGGGATACACCGGTTCCGAAAAGCCCAGGAAAAATACTCGAAGTGGCTGCCCCGCGCAAGTGGGGATACACCTTGATGAAGTCTTTGTCAAACCCAATCCTGTCTGGCTGCCCCGCGCAAGTGGGGATACACCGTCGGTAAACGAGTATTCGTCGCGGTTGAATGTGGCTGCCCCGCGCAAGTGGGGATACACCTCCTTGCCCATATACGCATCCGGAAAGTCGTCGGGCTGCCCCGCGCAAGTGGGGATACACCCTGCTCGACAGACTCGCTGGCGTGTAGCGTATCGGCTGCCCCGCTTGCGTAGTTTTCGGGCTGCCCCGCGCAAGTGGGGATACACCGCTCTGACCGCATACCCGGATCTCCATGAAGACGGCTGCCCCGCGCAAGTGGGGATACACCCACGCAAAATCGCCGAGATCACGCCCTACGAAAGGCTGCCCCGCGCAAGTGGGGATACACCCAGTCTTCGGACGCTGCCGTTGAGTCAGAGAGTGGCTGCCCCGCGCAAGTGGGGATACACCCCGATCTGGTTGACCAAATCAAGGCGACGGTCAGGCTGCCCCGCGCAAGTGGGGATACACCGCACGGTGGCAGTCATCAGCGCGCTCAAACAGAGGCTGCCCCGCGCAAGTGGGGATACACCGCTGCTTGATTCGCTTCTTCAAAGCTCCCTGCAGGCTGCCCCGCGCAAGTGGGGATACACCGATCGCGAGTCTGGGACATATCCCGCGCGAGCAGGCTGCCCCGCGCAAGTGGGGATACACCTTACCCGCACGTTTGTATAAGCCATGGACTTGTGGCTGCCCCGCGCAAGTGGGGATACACCCTGGGAGCACCTGGTGATACCGTTAATGAACTTGGCTGCCCCGCGCAAGTGGGGATACACCTTTTGAAGGCGACAATCTTTCTATTTTGGCGATGGCTGCCCCGCGCAAGTGGGGATACACCCGAGATTGTTCTTGTCAAGACCGAAAATGAACGGGCTGCCCCGCGCAAGTGGGGATACACCGGACGATCTCGTTCAAAGCCATCAGGTCATCCAGGCTGCCCCGCGCAAGTGGGGATACACCGCTCCGTCTGCTCTACGTCGTAGCTGGCTCCCCGGCTGCCCCGCGCAAGTGGGGATACACCCCCGGTGCCTAGTCTTTGCTTGCGGACTCGTACGGCTGCCCCGCGCAAGTGGGGATACACCTGCCAGGAACAAAGCTTGCTACAGTGCCAGCAAGGCTGCCCCGCGCAAGTGGGGATACACCTCTCCACGACCGAGTACGTCCGGCTCTGCCATGGGCTGCCCCGCGCAAGTGGGGATACACCCATACACATGCTCCGGCTCCATCCCTTTCTCCCGGCTGCCCCGCGCAAGTGGGGATACACCCCTTGCGAATTTTCAGAATTTCGGACATTACGCGGCTGCCCCGCGCAAGTGGGGATACACCCCCGGAACACTTCTTGATGGAAGATGGGGCGGCGGCTGCCCCGCGCAAGTGGGGATACACCTCATTTTATCAGCTATTATCCAATGGGAACTAGGGCTGCCCCGCGCAAGTGGGGATACACCGTGTTACTGCGTTATTTTTACTAGTTCCCATTGGGCTGCCCCGCGCAAGTGGGGATACACCTTAGGACAAAAAAAGCGAAAATCAAGCCTACCGGGCTGCCCCGCGCAAGTGGGGATACACCCAGGTTGGACAGCTGCTTCAAACAGCCTTCCAAGGCTGCCCCGCGCAAGTGGGGATACACCGCAGGCACCCGAAAAGGAACCGCCGAAGCACCCGGCTGCCCCGCGCAAGTGGGGATACACCCTTGAAAATTCCGACCCGAACACGCCGGGAGACGGCTGCCCCGCGCAAGTGGGGATACACCTTGTTGCTTTATATAGGGTAGGTAGGGGAGAGTGGCTGCCCCGCGCAAGTGGGGATACACCGCTGAGAAAGCCGAGACTCCCAGCTACCGTCATGGCTGCCCCGCGCAAGTGGGGATACACCCCGCTCCTCCACTTTGCTGTCGTCCCAGAAACGGGCTGCCCCGCGCAAGTGGGGATACACCGCATTTTCCGAGGACTATGAAATATCGCGAGCAGGCTGCCCCGCGCAAGTGGGGATACACCGCCGACGAAAAGACATTGAAACTCGTTGTGGCAGGCTGCCCCGCGCAAGTGGGGATACACCCCGTGTTCCCGTCAGGCAAGCGGGGCCGGATCGGGCTGCCCCGCGCAAGTGGGGATACACCGCCCTGGGCGTAAAAATGGAGAGACCAGACGCAGGCTGCCCCGCGCAAGTGGGGATACACCGTCAAGTGCAGAGATGAAGTTCGTCAGGGAGGTGGCTGCCCCGCGCAAGTGGGGATACACCCGCGCTGTCGGACGACGTGCAGGGAATTCTAGTGGCTGCCCCGCGCAAGTGGGGATACACCCCAGTATCCCCTGCGCCGTCCGTGCCAGGTTGCGGCTGCCCCGCGCAAGTGGGGATACACCTCGTCGGAAAAAGAGTATTCGTTGCGGTTAAATGGCTGCCCCGCGCAAGTGGGGATACACCCCCCGTAAGAGATGTCGCGTGTGACCACACGTCGGCTGCCCCGCGCAAGTGGGGATACACCTTTTAGGGCCTATATGGTATCGGCCCTAATCGGGGCTGCCCCGCGCAAGTGGGGATACACCTCGCAAAGCGCGTCCAATGCTAGACCTGCGAGGGGCTGCCCCGCGCAAGTGGGGATACACCTTCAGGGCTTACCAGATTCCCGGCGAGGATGAAGGCTGCCCCGCGCAAGTGGGGATACACCGACCGCATATGCACGACCTTAGGAATCCCGCTCGGCTGCCCCGCGCAAGTGGGGATACACCTGGTCCTCCTTCAAAATGCGCTACGATGACGGCGGCTGCCCCGCGCAAGTGGGGATACACCACAGTCCCGCATGGCTCTGTACGAAAGCATGCAGGCTGCCCCGCGCAAGTGGGGATACACCTCTGTAAGCCATGAGCCTGCTTTTTCAGCAGACGGCTGCCCCGCGCAAGTGGGGATACACCTCTGGAGGACGCAGGCACAATCGTTCGCAAAAAGGCTGCCCCGCGCAAGTGGGGATACACCGAGGACACTGGTATCGAAGCTCCGAGTCCGAGAGGCTGCCCCGCGCAAGTGGGGATACACCGATTGCGAGTTTGGGGCACATTCCGCGCGAGCAGGCTGCCCCGCGCAAGTGGGGATACACCCCAGATGCCGGCTTTGCCTGCACTCCAGAAGAAGGCTGCCCCGCGCAAGTGGGGATACACCCGAGGACTGGGTTTTGGGGGTTACTCCCGCGGCTGCCCCGCGCAAGTGGGGATACACCGTTTCAGGAGAAGGGGATCCTGAACGATCAGCTGGCTGCCCCGCGCAAGTGGGGATACACCCGAATTTCAATGTCTTTTCGTCGGCTTCGCTGAGGCTGCCCCGCGCAAGTGGGGATACACCCGAGATCATGGGTACCGACATAAGGCTGTTTGAGGCTGCCCCGCGCAAGTGGGGATACACCCCTGTCCCTATACTAGCACACTCACATCACCTGGGCTGCCCCGCGCAAGTGGGGATACACCTCCGCCGACGGCAGGGGGCAATCGGCGCAAATAGGCTGCCCCGCGCAAGTGGGGATACACCCGCGCATGCGCGCGAGAAGTACGGCAATTTAAGGGCTGCCCCGCGCAAGTGGGGATACACCGGCACTCCTGCGAATGCCGTACATGCGCCCGCGG
Source organism: Rhodothermales bacterium (assembly GCA_965203305.1). Lineage (GTDB taxonomy): Bacteria > Bacteroidota > Rhodothermia > Rhodothermales > Bin80 > Bin80. The sequence goes on from OZ241874.1 coordinate 3,350,757, forward strand.
GCTGCCCCGCGCAAGTGGGGATACACCGATCGGGAACCCGAGATATAGCCCGCTGTATCAGGCTGCCCCGCGCAAGTGGGGATACACCTTAGTTGAATTACCTACTTATACGCACTCATATGGCTGCCCCGCGCAAGTGGGGATACACCCGAAGCACGTCCCGTTCCCGAAAGGGCAAAACAGGCTGCCCCGCGCAAGTGGGGATACACCTTCTCATGTTCTATAGTAAAGGCACTTTTACTGGGCTGCCCCGCGCAAGTGGGGATACACCTTGCCATTGTTACCGTCTGGTTGTGCGGCGCCGGGCTGCCCCGCGCAAGTGGGGATACACCTGCGGTTTTGGCGGGCGGGCGGCGGCGGTCAATGGCTGCCCCGCGCAAGTGGGGATACACCCCGGCTGAACCAGGCGGGCGCGGACTTTGGATGGGCTGCCCCGCGCAAGTGGGGATACACCGATGCCGTGATGGGGGCGTATGACCACCTGGAGGGCTGCCCCGCGCAAGTGGGGATACACCCAATGTGGCCGCCATCTATAACGGAGCGACGTTGGCTGCCCCGCGCAAGTGGGGATACACCCGCGTGCGCATGTAATCTGCCACTTTTATGCCGGGCTGCCCCGCGCAAGTGGGGATACACCGTTCACGAAAATTACTCGCACCTTCGTGTAAGTGGCTGCCCCGCGCAAGGGGATACACCTTTAAGGCACAGAAATCTCGATTTGGTATCAGGGCTGCCCCGCGCAAGTGGGGATACACCCTCGAAGACTACGACCCGAACACGCCGGGAGACGGCTGCCCCGCGCAAGTGGGGATACACCCCCTAGGACCAAGAGGGCCGCGAGGACGACGAGGGCTGCCCCGCGCAAGTGGGGATACACCCGCGGAGTGGAGATTGGAAGGCTGTCTGAAACAGGCTGCCCCGCGCAAGTGGGGATACACCGGCACCTGCCGAAATCAAAGCCTAGCTCCACATGGCTGCCCCGCGCAAGTGGGGATACACCTTGATCTATGGATTTGGGGTTCCCAATTGGAAAGGCTGCCCCGCGCAAGTGGGGATACACCCGGTTCAGACTCTGGTTCACTTGGACAGTATATGGCTGCCCCGCGCAAGTGGGGATACACCTACCGGGTTTTGTGTACCGGTACACGAGGGTGGGGATACACCCTGCTCGGGGAAGATGTCGCGGCTTGCTTGGCTGGCTGCCCCGCGCAAGTGGGGATACACCGCAGGCACCGAATGCCAAAGTGCGACCGCCAAGGGCTGCCCCGCGCAAGTGGGGATACACCCACGGCACTCTTCACGAAGCTGGGACAGACGGGGGCTGCCCCGCGCAAGTGGGGATACACCGCTGGGACAGACGGGACTCCCAGCTGCCATCATGGCTGCCCCGCGCAAGTGGGGATACACCCTGTATGAGCCCACTTCGCGTGTCTCCTTTGCGGGCTGCCCCGCGCAAGTGGGGATACACCCGATTGCTAAGCCAAACGCCCCGAGTGCGGCCAGGCTGCCCCGCGCAAGTGGGGATACACCGTCATAACGAAGTTCAGGGGGGCGCTCGGCATAGGCTGCCCCGCGCAAGTGGGGATACACCGCGGTACGTATTACTATGATATTGAGCCGTATGTGGCTGCCCCGCGCAAGTGGGGATACACCTTTTTATGTTTCACTGTGTGGCGATTTCTAAGGGGCTGCCCCGCGCAAGTGGGGATACACCGCGCTTGTTCTTGGGTATCGGCAGCAAATCGCGGGCTGCCCCGCGCAAGTGGGGATACACCCTTATTACTTACTATTAAGGTTTGTTCCAATTCGGCTGCCCCGCGCAAGTGGGGATACACCGCTCGCTGCGGACTTTGTGGGACCGCTGCATAAGGCTACCCCGCGCAAGTGGGGATACACCATCGCACTGTATAGGCACCCAAAGCACCCACCAGGCTGCCCCGCGCAAGTGGGGATACACCTTTCTCTATTCTGGCGATTCTCAAGGTCAGCTAGGCTGCCCCGCGCAAGTGGGGATACACCGCTATGCTGACCAGTCCAACACGGACCGCACGGGGCTGCCCCGCGCAAGTGGGGATACACCCCACCTCTGACCACATCATCACCGCGAAGAAAAGGCTGCCCCGCGCAAGTGGGGATACACCCTTTCAGACAGATGCTTACTCAGCTGGACGAATGGCTGCCCCGCGCAAGTGGGGATACACCCGTACAAACGCTGAACTCAACATCTCAGTAGTGGGCTGCCCCGCGCAAGTGGGGATACACCGTTGGGAAAGATTGGAATTTTCTTTCCTAATTCGGCTGCCCCGCGCAAGTGGGGATACACCTGGTTGTTTGATCGCGGGATTAAGGTTCCTGCGGGCTGCCCCGCGCAAGTGGGGATACACCGGGGAGTGATTGCAGGATACATTATGAGGTAAAGGCTGCCCCGCGCAAGTGGGGATACACCTGCTACACATGCAATCCGATATACATGTGAAGAGGCTGCCCCGCGCAAGTGGGGATACACCCACGCATCTCAGCGAGTATGTCAGACAGCCACTGGCTGCCCCGCGCAAGTGGGGATACACCCCAGTTTTTTCAGTGCTTCGTGCTGCTCGGTCGGGCTGCCCCGCGCAAGTGGGGATACACCCGTCTTTTTCAACATCTTTTTTGCGCTGATAGCGGCTGCCCCGCGCAAGTGGGGATACACCCTTCGCGAAGAATGCCGTGTTCGGGCGGAAGAAGGCTGCCCCGCGCAAGTGGGGATACACCACAGTCGGATGTCGGTATTCATGATCTCACTGTGGCTGCCCCGCGCAAGTGGGGATACACCGATGTGGCGGCTTGCTTGGCTAGGGCGGGCGCAGGCTGCCCCGCGCAAGTGGGGATACACCGCGTTCTCCGAAAAGAAAAACCGCTCCCGCGAAGGCTGCCCCGCGCAAGTGGGGATACACCGATGTTCGGCTTCATGTGGAACAGACTTTGGATGGCTGCCCCGCGCAAGTGGGGATACACCGCCGATCACCTTTCCAGCGCTCATGAAACACACGGCTGCCCCGCGCAAGTGGGGATACACCTTGTAACAAAGTAGTCCCATCCTCTAGATCCAGGGCTGCCCCGCGCAAGTGGGGATACACCTCAGGGAACATGAATCAAGAAAACGCATTCAATGACTAACCCGCGCAAGTAGGGACATGTTATGTGTGGTCATTGCTGATCAGATGTAAAAATTAGCCACAGTATAGGGAGAGTCTCCCGCAAAAATGTTCCCATGCCTGTCTGTTATGATGTGCCTGTAAACATCCCCGGAGCGATACTTCTCCGTCACTTGGGATTTTGCAAGGGACTCGTAATATAGGACTCCCTCTCTTACAAAAGCCACTGAGCATAATTCCTGAGATTTCGAGGTTTTTGCGAACTTGGCATACCCAACAAAGAAATATTGAACATGCTACCCGTGAGTTTAGAAGGCGGGAACAGTGGGCATAAAGACGCAATTCTCGTGCAAGACTCCCCCGAATCTCTCATAGCTATTGAACACCTGAATCACTCCATACATGACGCTGTGGGGAAAAATGCCTCTGAAATCCCCCTCATTTGGAATTACTGTGAATTTTCGGACAGAAACTAACTACTCTCCAAATCAAGATCAATTTGATGGTGCTCCGCCAAGATGATCCGCACGTTCACTGACCTGCTATTTCTTGTCCCTTCTCCCCCCTACACATAGAAAGCATCACATAAGTCGTGTCCCATTTTTGCCACCTGCACTGTCATACATCCTATTCCCTGCTAGACGGAGCCGCACGAATTGATTCGCTGGTAGGGCAGGCGAAAAATCTTGGAATGAATGCCCTCGGGATTAGCGACCACGGGAATCTCTATGGTGTACCGGAATTCTATACAATCGCGAAAAGAAACGGGATCCAGCCCATCATTGGCTGTGAGTTCTATCTGTGTGCAAGCCCCATGAACGAGCGGACAGACAGGGTGCGGTATCACCAGATATTGTGGGCCAAGAATGAAACGGGATACCGGAACCTGATCAAACTCTCCTCGCTGTCATTCCTGGATGGATTTTACTTCAAGCCCCGCATTGATTTCGAGCTCCTCGCAAAATATCGGGAAGGGCTCGTGGCAAGCACCTGTTGCATGCAGGGACAAGTTCCGCAAGCCATTATACATGGCAATCTGTCCGAAGCGAGGAGCCTGCTCAAGAAATATATAGATCTCTTCGGCACGGAGGACTACTTTGTAGAAATTCAGGATCATGGAATTGAAGAGCAAGCCTTGATCAATGAAACTCTCCTCGGATGGGCAGATGAATTCAACCTGGATGTTGTTGCAACAAATGATGTCCATTATGTCCAGAAAGAAGATGCCTTCGCACAGGATATCCTCCTCTGCCTTCAGACAGGGAAGGATATTGATGATCCGCAACGCCTGCGCTTTGACAAGAAAGAGTTTTACCTGAAGTCCGCTGACGAAATGCATGCCAGTCTCGGGAAAAGACCCGAAGCTGTTGCATGGATGGAAAACAGTCTGGCGATTGCCGACAAGTGCCAGTTTGAGCTTCCCCTGGGCAAACTCCTTATGCCTCACTTCAAAATCCCCGAAGAATTTGAAGGCAATGCAGACAAGTATCTAAAGCACATGGTATTTGAACGCGGCAAAAAACGATACCCTGACTTTTCAGAATCGGTCCAGAATCGCCTGCTCCATGAGCTGGGCATCATTCGCGAAATGAAATACGCCGGGTATTTCCTGATTGTACAGGACTTTACCGCTGCTGCACGCGGCATGGGGGTGTCCGTCGGACCCGGGCGGGGATCCGCAGCCGGCAGTGCGGTCGCGTATTGCCTCGGAATCACAAATGTGGATCCGCTCAAATATGACCTGCTGTTTGAACGCTTTCTGAATCCAGAGCGAAAGTCCATGCCGGATATTGATATTGATTTCGATGATCATGGACGGGCAAAAGTAATTGATTATGTGGTCCAGAAATATGGACGGCAGAACGTGAGCCAGATTGTCACATTCGGAACGATGGGAGCACGCACAGTTGTCCGGGATGTGGCACGTGTTCTCAAGATTCCACTCAAGGAAGTCAATAAAATTGCCAAATCCATTCCTGATGGCAAGATCAGTCTGGACGAGGCACTAGGTTCTGTTTATGAGCTGAAGGAACTGGTAAAATCTGATCGGGAAGATATTCAGAAACTTCTCAGGGCCTCACGGGCACTGGAAGGATGTGCCCGGCATACTGGAGTACATGCTGCCGGTGTCATTATCGCACCTGGCATTGTCAGTGACTATATTCCGGTTGCCACTACAAAAAACAAAGACGAGCAGGTGCTCACAACCCAGTATGCGGGAGACTGGGTGGAGGATTTCGGGCTGCTCAAAATGGACTTTCTCGGGCTCTCAACACTGACGATCATTAACGATACATGCAATATCATCCAGGAACGAACAGGCAGTGTTCCCAATATGGATGAACTTCCTCTGGACGATGCTGCTACATTCGATCTCTTTCAGCGGGGAGATACAAATGCAATTTTCCAGTTTGAGTCGGACGGCATGCGAAAATGGCTGTCCCAGCTAAAGCCTACTTCGCTGGACGACTTGATTGCCATGAATGCCCTCTATCGGCCAGGGCCCATGGACCTGATTCCAAATTATATTCGTCGGAAACACGGGCAAGAAGAAGTCAAGTATCCACATGAATCTCTGGAACCCGTACTGAGGGCTACCTACGGAATCCCCGTTTTCCAGGAACAGGTCATGCAAATGGCACAGGTTATGGGGGGCTACTCTCTCGGTGCAGCAGATGTTTTACGCCGGGCAATGGGGAAAAAGGATAAATCCGTAATGAAGGCCCAGCGCAGGAGGTTCATAGAAGGGGCACGAGAACGCGGGGTTTCCAGAGAGACCGCGAACGATGTCTTTGACATGATGGACAAGTTTGCTGGGTACGGATTTAACAAGTGCATTGAGGAGTCAACCCTGATTGCAAATGCACATACGGGGGAGCAGGTCACTGTCCGCCAGCTCCATGAAAAGGGATGGGAAGGGTTTCAGGTATATGCTCTCACCAAGGAGGGTATTCTGGTTCCCCGAGATGTAGAAGCTGTTCATTATAACGGATTCAAGAAGGTTTTTGAGTTGATCACTCAAGATGGCCGTCGCATTCGTACGACATCCATGCACAGGTTCCGTATCCACGAAGGATGGGAGCGTCTAGAGGCTCTTCACCGAGGTGACGAAGTGGCGATCACCGAATCTGATGGCTTGCCTGTTCTTGCTGATGAGGGTGAGGCAGGTATATGCGCAGTGGAGACGGAGGTACATGTTATCTGGGATCGCATCCTTGACATTATCCCGGCAGGCTATGCTCATACCTACGATCTGACCGTGGAGAAAGACCATAACTATCTGGCAAATGGATTCGTTGTACACAACAGCCACAGTGTCGCCTACTCGCTCGTTGCCTATCAGACTGCATATCTGAAAGCGAATTATACTGCCGAATTTATGGCAGCAGTGCTGTCCAATGTGTCCGGCGACTCCAGGAAATTTATTTCTATTCTGGATGAAACCCGACGGCTGGGACTCACGCCCCGGCCTCCTTCGGTGACTCACAGCAAGGAGAATTTTTCGGTCAGTAAAGACGGGACGATTCACTTCGGACTGTCTTCTGTCAAGGGAGTTGCCCGAACAGCAGTTGACCACATTGTAGCGATCCGGAATGAGCATGGACCTGCAGAAAGCCTCTTCCAGTTTGTGAGGCGACTGGATCCTCGAATTCTGAACAAAAAATCCCTGGAGTCTCTTGCGCTTGTGGGGGCTCTGGACAGATTTGGGCACCGGGCACAGGTTTTTAATGCTCTGGACTCAGCGGTCCATTACGCGGAAAGTGTCCAGCGTGATGAGCAGGCAGGGCAAGGATTTCTTTTTGGTGGAGATGACTCAATCACTGACATGCCAGAACCAGAACTTTCAGAATGCGAAGAGTGGCCACATTCAAAAATACTGGAAAGTGAACGGGAATTGGCCGGGTTTTATTTTTCCGGGCATCCACTGGATGGCTGGGAGATTGAACAGCACTCCTGTGCTGACATCAACCTGTCGGATATCCCCGCACTGGCCAACGAGGAAGAGAAGCCTTACCGCACCACTTGCGGCGTGATTACACAGGTGAAACTTCGAAAAACCCGCAAGGGAGAAGCCATGTCATCGGCAACCCTGGAAGATCGTACCGGCCAAGCTGAACTCATCTGCTTCCCTTCCGTGCATACTAACGCAAAAGAAGTACTCAAGGAAAATGAGCTGGTGATGGCCTCGGGAGAGATTGAAGAGACTGGAGGTCTCGGAAAAATCCTGGTCCGCCGACTGATTCCACTTAGTGCATTGCGAGATGAACTCCTTGATAATATTGTCGTGACCCTGGATTCTGAATATCTCGAAAACGGAGAGCTGGATCTGAACCATTTCATCAAGGCATGCAAAAATAATCCGGGAGACAAGAAACTCTTCTTCAAGATTAAAACTGAAGATCAGGAATTCAGACTGGTCAGTGAAGAAATCAGCGTGACCGCAAGTTCAGAATTTATGCTGGCCTTGAAAAATGTGTTCGGCTATCAGAGGGTCTGCCTTGAATGGAAAGAACAGAAAAATCATGAGTAGAGCCATTGTACTCTTTGTTTGTACCCACAACTCGTCCCGCTCACAGATGGCAGAAGGACTGCTAAGGCATCTGTACGGAGATCACTACGAAGTATACAGTGCGGGGACAGAACCAGGTGGAGTAAGCCCATTTGCAATTCGCGCCATGGATGAGATCGGAATTGATATTCGGCATCATACATCCAAGGATATACGTAATTTTCTGTCCATGAACCTGGATACAGTTGTAACAGTCTGTGACTCTGCCCGTGAACACTGCCCTTTCGTTCCCGCCAGAAGCAACATTCACCGTCGATTTGAAGACCCGCGCGCCACAAGTGGCACAGATGAAGAGAAGACTGAGACATTTCGACGAGTGAGAGATCAGATACAGACTTGGGTGAGGAGCTACTTCAATCCACATCCATCATGAATCCACGCCTCACAGATGACGGTAGCCGCCCGGAACTGGATTTGCATGGATGCTCTGTAGATGAGGCATCACAGCTTGCCCGGAGACTGATTATTGAGGCCAATCGCTACGGTCGGGACTCCGTACGACTCATCCACGGAAAGTCCACTTCAGCTCCCGGAAAACGCACAATTAAATCCGCACTGACGGAACTGATTGACAGCGGACAGCTCACCATGCATGTGAGTAATGTGCTCAAATCTGACGGATATATGCTTGTTGCCCTGCGTAAAACTGGAGGCCGTCATGTTCCCGGTCGCATCACCCTGCGTATGATCACACGCCGATGACTCCACTGATTGGCATTACGACATCGTTTGAGGATGATCAGCAGCGTCTGGATTATGCCTATGTCAATGCCGTCAGAATGGCGAATGGACAGCCAGTTTTGCTGCCGATTGCAGTCTCTGCGGATGAGGCTGCCTGTCTGTGCAAGCAAATTCAGGGACTGATTATTCCTGGCGGCCCTGGAATCACGCTCAATGCCGCGGGAGACCTCCCTGATCAACTTGCCCCCGTCAGTTCAGAACGCTGGAAATCAGACAATTTGATTTTGGATGCAGCCATTGAACAAAAACTGCCGATTTTAGGAATCTGCTATGGAATGCAACTGCTCTGTGTCCGGGCCGGAGGGGCTTTGTATTCAGATGTAGAACGACAGATTGCGGGGGCACTCGTTCATAGCGAAAAGCGAGGAGCAGGTAATCATCCCGTTGAGGTTGTTTCCTGCACACACTTGGAACAAATATGGAATCCAGAGATCCGTGAGGTGAATTCCCGTCATTTCCAGGCTGTGCAGTACCCGGGAAAGGGCTATGCCGTGAGTGCACGGAGTCCTGACGGAGCGATTGAAGCCATTGAAAGCGCAGATGGACTGCATATTGGCGTACAATTTCACCCGGAGCGAATGGAGTCCCAGCCTTTATTCCAAAACCTCGTGCAACAGGCTCTGGAGTGCGATCATGCTTCGTGAAGAGATTCGGACACTGAATGCGGGAAAGCAGCAGCTTCGCTCCTTTGGCATTACGCTCGGTATTGCACTTAACATCATTGCGGGGATCCTTTACTGGCGTGATATTTCGGGAGTCACATTCATTGCAGGAATTGGGATTCTTTTTCTGATCACCGCAGCAGCTGTCCCACAGTTTTTGCGCCTGCTCTATAAACCATGGATGACCCTGGCACTGATTCTCGGATTCATCATGACCAGGATTCTGCTATGTGGAATCTATCTGCTCCTGTTTATCCCTATCGGCCTGCTGATGCGAATTCTTGGAAAAGACCCGCTTTGTCGCAAACTTGATCCAGATGCCCGTACCTACTGGATCCCCAAAAAGTACGATGCCAACTCTTCTGATCGTTTTGAGCGTTACTATTGACGGGGAAGCGCAGACACAGAACAGATGGCCGACTTGTAACGGAATCTACAACCTTCCCGCTCCAGCAATACCACACCAGATTTTTTATCCGAACTGCTTTGAGTTTGCCGACCTGTTCCGAGTATGCAGCATGTGATCCTGTTCGGAACATGTCATCGCCGGTTCCTCCCCTGACTCAACCCGAAGTTCAGTCGTCAAATATCCCCGGCCTGTTCGGAACATGTCATCGCCGGTTCCTCCCCTGACTCAACCCGAAGTTCAGTCGTCAAATATCCCCGGCCTGTCCAGATCAATCAGAAATTGTCTTGCCTGCCGATACTGCTCCTGTAACCTGAGCTGCGTCGCGCTGCCCGGGTGCGCGTTCAAAATTTTTTTCTGCAACTCTTTGCTCTGTTTTTGAGTGAACTTCTTTTTAACATGACGCATGCAATCCTGAGCGACACGCTTTGAGTCCGCATTGAGCCTCGGGACAAAAATCTTCTTCTCCTCCCACCCCCCAGATACTTCATGCAGAGTCACGACCAGACTGGAAACCAGCCCCCCAACCATCGGACTGACCTGAAACTGTCCATTCTGAATTGCATGCAGTGGCTGAATTTTGGATCCCTCCTCGTCTTTCTGGTGCTGTTCAATCAGTGCATCCACCAGATCCCTGGAAGGACCTTCCTGAAACTCTTCCAGACTCATTCTTGTCAAGATGTACTCAATCATCGGTGCCCCCTCATCAAGCATAAGTTTCAAAAGCATCTTCTCTGCCTCCATGATCATGTCAAGTCCGGGGGTGCTTTCAGGCGAAGGATCAGTTCGCGCGGGATCTGTCCCCGCAGGGGATCTCCGTTTCCGGAACTGTGCATCAACTTCTCGGATTATGTCTCCTTCCAGCAAGCCAAATAGCTGACTTGCCTCCTTGATGTAAATTTTCCTCAGGATATCATCCCGCAACCAGGAAAGCCTCTCGGCTATTTTGGTGATCTGGCGCCGTATATCAAGGGGACTGCCAAGCAGATTCTCTCTCTCTGCCATTGTGTAGAGAGCCTTCATCCAGCTTTTTGTGGAACTCTGGAGATAGGACCTGAACTGATCTGCTCCCTGATTGCGAACGAATGAATCGGGGTCTTCCCCCTCTGGCAACAATACAACACTCGCATCCAGTCCATTCTGAAGAACACAGTCTATGGCACGTTCCGTTGCCGTCATCCCCGCCCGGTCTGCATCATAAAGCAGCCGGATCCCGCTCACATAGCGTCCCAGCAGCTTCACCTGAGGGGGAGTCAGTGCTGTCCCGCAACAGGCAACAGAGGCGACTCCTGCCTGATCAAGTGCCAGCACATCCGTATAGCCCTCCACAAGAAGAATCCTCTCCTGCTGACGTGCTTCCCTTTTGGACTGAAACAACCCGTACAGTACCTGGCTCTTGTGATAGACTTCAGTTTCTGGGGAATTGAGATACTTCGGAGTATTCGGCGCATCTTCCAGAATTCGCCCGCCGAACCCGATAATTCTCCCAACATGAGACCAGACAGGAAATAGGATCCGGTTTCGAAATCGGTCATAGTACCCCTTGCCATCCTCCCTCTTGACCACCAGCCCGGCTTTGACCAGAGTCTCCGCTTCAATGTGCCTGCGCTCTGCCGCCTTGAGCAGTCCGTCCCATCCATCCGGCGCATACCCCAGCTTGAAACGCTTGATCGTCTTTGCCGTCAATCCTCGCGAATCCAGATAGTTGCGCGCATCTGATCCTCCTGTACTTGGTTCATGGAGCTTCTGAGCATAGTATTCCGCCGCAAAGCGAAGGGTACTGAAGATGATGTTCTTTTTCTCGAACGCCCCCTGATTCGATTTCAATACAGGGATTTCAATCCCCTCCCGGTCCGCCAGCCACCGCACTGCATCAACAAATTCCAGCCGCTCAATCTCCATCACAAATGTGATCACATTCCCGCCCTTTCCGCATCCGAAACACTTGAAAAACCCCTTTACAGGGCTCACATTGAAGGATGCTGTTTTTTCATCGTGAAACGGACACAGTCCTATATAATTATGCCCTGCCTTTTTTAGCCGCACATAATCCTGTACAATGCTCACAATATCCACACTGTCGCGGATCTGTTCAACAATACTTTCTGGAATCTGCATAGTCCCTACCGGCGAACTTCCTCAACCGGAGACTGCTCCGGCTTGTCCGAACACTGGCAGGAGCTCAAAGAAAAAAGTCCCGCAAGAAGTATGATGAAAATGGTTCTGGTCATGATGAGTATTTTTTTGTTGTCTCCAGTATACGCACATCCGGTTGACTAAGGTACCGAATTTCCTATCTTTGTGTTCAGATTTATATATTCTGTTTTGAAAATTCTGGGCATTGACATAGGCGGGTCTGGTATCAAGGGGGCTCCCGTTATCATTGAGTCTGGGCAACTCACCTCAGAGCGTTTCCGTCTCTGCACACCGGCAGGAGGGCATCCGAAAGAGATTGCAAAGACAGTACATGCCGTCGTCAAACACTTCTCGTGGAGAGGAAAGATTGGAATCACAATGCCTGTGCGTATACGTAACGGGGTTGCCTGCACAGCCTCAAATGTTGACAATTCCTGGATCGGCATGGATGTCAATGCACTTTTTTCGGACAGAATAGGATCAGAAGTAACCATACTCAATGATGCGGACGCAGCCGGGTATGCCGAAGTTCATTATGGTGCAGGCAAGGGAGCACATGGGAAAATACTTGTTCTGACGCTGGGCACCGGCATTGGATCCAGTCTGTTCATGGAATCAACCCTGATCCCTAACCTGGAGCTTGGACATCTCCGCATGTCTGGAATGACTGCGGAAAACTGGGCCGCCAACAGTGTCCGGAAACGAGATGGTCTGTCCTGGAAAACCTGGGCAAAGCGTCTTCAGAAATACCTGAATTACATTGAATTTCTGCTTGACCCTGACCTGATCATTCTCGGCGGCGGAATCAGCCGGCCAAAACGCACGGAGCAGTACTTCCACCTGCTCAAGACAAGAGCACAGTTGCTGGCGGCGCATTTTCAGAATGAAGCCGGCATCATTGGAGCTGCCCGTGCTGCCTATACACAATCTGGACAATGAGTATGTCCCCTGCAATCATTCAGCAACATCTCGCCTCCGAGGATGAAAATCTGCAGAGGGCCGGGTTTCATTATCTCATTGATGCACTGAATGCCGGGAGAGTGCGAGCTGCCTCCCGTAACGAGAATGATGTCTGGAAAGCAAACGCTTGGGTCAAGGAAGGAATTCTCTACGGGTTCCGTACCGGCAATCTCAGAAAAATAGAAGCGGCACCATCTCCTTTCTTTGACAAGCATACATTTCCGCTAAAGCCCGTCACAACCGAAGACAACATCCGGCTGGTCCCCGGCGGATCTGCCATCCGGACAGGCTGTTATGTGAGCCCAACGGTGATCTGCATGCCACCAATGTATATCAATACAGGAGCGTATATAGACGAAGGGACCATGGTAGATTCTCATGCCCTTGTGGGCAGCTGTGCCCAGGTCGGAAAACGGGTCCACATATCCGCTGCTGTGCAGATTGGAGGGGTACTGGAGCCTCCGGGAGCATTACCTGTGATTGTTGAAGATGACTGTTTCCTCGGTGGAGGATCTGGAATTTATGAAGGCTGCATCATCCGCAAAGAAGCCGTACTGGCCCCCGGTGTCATCCTTACAAATTCCACAAGGCTCTGCGACCTAGTTTACGGACAGATTCTTGAACCCGGCGAGGTGCCGGCAGGTGCTGTTGTCGTTCCTGGAAGCTGCAGTCGGTCCGGCTCTTTTGCCCGCAAGCACGGGATTGCCACATATGCACCAGTGATCGTCAAATACAGGGATGCACAGACGGATGCTGCAACAGAGCTGGAATCAGCACTCCGCCAGTCTATCTGACTCTGACCACGCCCTGAACCACGAATGCACGGTCATACTCCCGAGGGATCACTCTCAGAAAATGCTCAGCTTCGTCTCGGCTGGTAAAATTTCCGACTCGGACAAAATAATACGGAGCTTTAAAGTCCTGATAGACCGGTGGCTCGTCTTCTGCTTGCGTGTATGACTCGGAGAAAGAAGCACTCTCCTTGAATCCCTGCCACCATACCAGAGCATCTTCAAATGCCTGATCGGCTTCCTGCTTGTCCAATGTAGCCAAAATCTGAATCCGGAAACCAGACCGTTCCCTCACAGGACCTCTGTCCGCAAGAAGCAATTCATCGGGAACATCGTGGAATCTCTTCATCGTATCCGGTTGCTCTGCATACTTGTCAACATCAAAATCCTCGTGTTCGGACCAGTTAATCCGGGATGTTTCTGGAATATCTACAGGAGTCGTATCCACTAGTGGACTGGATGCGGGGCCAGAGCAGCCAACCGCAAAAAGCAGCAGAAAAGCCAGAGTGAGACTGTACCCAAATGTATACATCAATCTACACCTTGAATGATGGTTAAAGAAGCACTGGCACCAATCCTGGTAGCACCTGCCCGGACCATCGCAAGTGCATCCGCAGCTGTTCGTATTCCACCCGATGCCTTGATTCCGAGATCCTGTCCGACCACATCACGCATCAGGGCAACATCTTCCTCTTTCGCTCCTTCATGTGCATAGCCAGTAGAAGTTTTTACAAAATCTGCCCCTGCATCTCGTGCCAGAAGGCATGCCGTTTTCTTCTCTTCGTCCGCAAGCAGTGCGCACTCAAGAATCACTTTGACCAGCGCAGTACCTTCACAGATCCGCACCGTTTCCTTGATATCCTCTTCCACATCCTTGTACAAGCCGCTTTTCAGCATGCCTACAGCCAGCACCATGTCAATTTCTGTTGCCCCTTCCTGAACTGCAATGGACGCTTCCATTGCCTTGGTGCCGGCGCGGCTGTTTCCGTGCGGAAATCCTGATACTGTACAGACAGCCACTTTGGTATCCTGTAGCATAGCTTTCGCTTCTCTCACATAGTATGGGGGAACACACACGCTGGCAAACTCATACTCCGAGGCTTCCTGACACAAAACGCGTATATCCCGTATCATCGTATCAGGCCCGAGTCGGGTATGATCAATCATGCGAGCAAGCTCAGTCGCATTCAGTTCCAGAGTGCTATGGTCCGCACTATGCATGCTCATGACTTGTCAAATGCGAAAAACATACATATGAGTGTAACGTCTAACTCGCCTGCCGGTGCCATCTGCCCGCTCATTATGCGTCCAGCCTGTCTGCTTCTTCTTGTTCTTGCCGGCTGCTCATCCAGTGTAAACAGCGAACATGTCGTTGAAGACGATTCAGGACGCACCGTACATTTGCCAGCACAGGTAGACAGAATTGCCCCGATTGCCCCAAGTATTACAGAACTTTTATTTGCCTCGGGAGCCGGACCAAAAGTAGTTGGCGTATCCTTCCATGATGATTTTCCTCCCGCTGTTGACTCATTGCCCAAATACAGTTTGATTCCGATGGACTTTGAAGCCATCGTCGCACTTGATCCAGACCTGGTTATTGCGAGTGAACAGGTGAATAGCCCCAAAGATGCCGATACATTTGCTGCCCTGGGAATCCCCGTTTATTTCATTGCTGTACATGCACTGGGAGATGTACCAAAGGCACTCCGCACTCTGGGCGAGCTGCTTGACACCTCTGACATCGCGGTGAAACGGGCAACGGAGCTAGAGGACTCGCTAGCACTGCTTTCTTCCCTCACAGCAGATTTGACCGACAGGCCTGAGGTGCTGTTCTTGATTGAGTATGCTACCCTGTATGCGTTTGGGAAAGGAAGCTATATCCATAACATGATTGATCTAGCAGGCGGATTCAGTGTCACAGGCACCCATGCTACACGGTTCCCTGTCCTGACAGACGAATTTGTTCTGGAGGCACAGCCAGATGTCATTGCCTGCACATTCGGGGAACCATTTGAAGATTCCAGTCTGCTTGAGTACCATCCAACCTGGGATATTTTGCCTGCTGTTCAGTCCGGCCGGATCTACAGAGTAACCCCTGACTTTTATCTAGGCCCCGGTCCGCGACTCGTAAACGGGGCTTGGGAGCTTGCCGGGATTCTGCATCCCGACATCGTGACATATCCATGAGTCGCTGGATAGCAGGACTGGTAATTCTGGCACTCTTCAGCCTGGTGATCTCTGTGAGCGCAGGGCGAGAGGTCTCCTTCCTTGAGGCACTCTCTGTCCTGTGGCATCATCTTACATTCGGGTACGGGACAACTGTTGATCCCATTGCTGACCGTATTGTCTGGCAGCTCCGCCTTCCCCGTGCACTGCTTGCGTTCATTGTAGGGGGCGGACTGGGCATGATTGGAGCGTCCATGCAGACGCTGGTTCGCAATCCGCTGGCTGAACCCTATATTCTGGGAATTTCGAGTGGTGCGACGGCGGGAGCCTCTCTCTTCTATCTGGGGTTTCTGCCCCCATTGATTTCCAGGGCACTGTCCATGCCGATTGCTGCCTTTCTTGGAGGACTGTGTGCGATTCTTATTGTGTACAGTGTTGCTGGCAGCCGGGGGCGTATTTCCGTAACTCGACTGCTGCTGGCCGGGGTTGCTGTGGCGTCACTCATGGGAGCACTCTCGTCATTTATTACCCTGTCTTCTCCAGATCCTGACAGGATGAGATCAGTGTTGTTCTGGCTTTTGGGTTCCCTTCATCTGGCGACATGGACTGCCCTGATCTGGCCATCCATCGCGGTTGCTATTGGACTTTTCGTACTGCTGATCCTGGCACGGCCTCTGGACGGAATGCTGACCGGGGATGAGGCAGCCCACTCCCTGGGCGTATCCGTTGAGTCCGTGAAACGAATTCTGATTGTCCTGGCATCACTGGTGACTGGATCCATTGTTGCCGCAAGCGGAGCCATCGGGTTCGTGGGACTGATTGTTCCTCATGCCGTACGCTCCTTCACCGGGGTAACGCACAGACGCGTACTGCCTGCAAGTTTTATTGGCGGGGCCATTTTTCTCCTGTGGGCAGACCTCGCTGCCAGAGCCCTTCTGCCCGGTGCCCAGCTCCCTGTTGGAATTGTCACAGCACTCTGCGGCGTGCCGTTCTTTCTGCTTCTCCTCCACCGAAAGCATCACAGCTTTGGATGAGGAAATTCACCGAGGAGGCACAGGAGATGGTGCCAGCAGACTATGCTGTTCATGCCAGGCGATACAACCCCATAAACAACGGGAATTATCCAGCAAAATCCGCATGCCGCCCCCAATACTCACTGAAGGTGTCCTGCTTCACATAGAAATGTTGAGGGGATTGAGAGGTTACATCTCCATCCCTATGTCTGTGCCTTGATCCTTGCCGGAAGTGTCTCTGCTCTCTAGAGTATCCAGATCAGGTTTGCCTTTCCCGGATTTGGGTGTCGTGGATTCTTCCCCTCCTCTTTTTTGGGGAGGGGCTGTCTTGCTCTGGAGTATCTGAATTGGAGTAGACGCATTCTCGTCAAAACCCAGCCCAACCTCCAGCCCCACTCCTCTGACACTTGCCCCAACCGTAAGGTTCTTCAGCCTTTTCATGGCGATTCCAAGGCATTCCTGCAGAATGTCTGTGTCCCAGAGTGCCCCGGCTTGCCTGTTCTTTGATTCGGACAATTTCCTCAGGAATCCCCCGACCTCCTTCTCCCGACCATGGAAATACTTTGTCTCTCCGCGATCATCGGCAATCTCAGGATTATGTGGAGGCACTACATCTTTTCTGGGAGGCTCGGGGTGGAACATGGCGAAAACAAAAGGCGAGTTATAAAGGAAACGTAGAAGTTGTTCAAACTTGGACGCAAAACAGATACCTGTGCTCCCGTCAATTTCCCTCCCTCCAGTTATACTCTATCCTGAGATATCACACAACCAAGCCCTTATCCCAACCCTTCTTGTCCGCATGAACAAGAGGTTGTCTACACCGCTACTTGGCTGTGTCCTGCTCAGGCAACTTTCCGTTTGGTCTTCGTCATCGGAGCTCTGTCTTATATTCGTTTGTAATATACTCCATGAGCCTCTTGCAAAAAGATTTTGGGGACCGTCGAATTCTGACCAGGTACGGGATGGAACCTTGATTTTTTGAATGCTCTCCTTCTTTTGGTGGTTTGTGCGGGAATTTGTTCCCAATTTGTTCCCTGAAAAGGCTCTTCGGAACGGATTTTGTCCCTCATTCATATGAGCAGGACGTACCTGTCCCATCACTTCGGTAGAAGCGAATGTTTGCATCCCGAAAAGCCTGATCCAGTTGTCTGGATCTACGCTGCCAGGCGAAGAAGGGAGTCCACTGTGAGCGCAAGCACGCCAAACATCATGTGGCACATCATCTTCTGGTACCCCCGAACCCGCAGATTCTGGAAGCCAAAC
The DNA here is from genome assembly GCA_965203305.1 of Rhodothermales bacterium. Lineage (GTDB taxonomy): Bacteria > Bacteroidota > Rhodothermia > Rhodothermales > Bin80 > Bin80. Next base: position 3,368,599 of record OZ241874.1, read on the forward strand.
TCATCCTTCAGCCGAGCAAAGGCGCGTTCCACCGTTGAACGCTCTCGGTACCGGATGCGCTCAGGTGGCGTAAACCCGGCAGCACGCCGCGCCTTGTTTTCCTGATCCCGCGCCGCTTTTCCGTTCCGCCGGGGATGGGAATCCGTGATCGAAACCTGCCCCAGTTCTTCCGTATGCGCATGCATCTGTTTCGCATCACAGGCACTGTCCATCAATGCATACAGAACCGCCAGAACCCGATCTGCGGTCATCTCGGCCAGGGGAATGGCGACCTGGCTATCATGCACGGAGGCGGAGGTTCCGATACAACTGATCGGAACGCCCCCGTCCGCTACATCCACAGGAATCTTCCAGCCTACCCAGGACTGCCGCCGCCCCCGGGCATTCCGCTTGCATCCGACACTGCACTCCTTGGGGAGGGCATCCGCCATCTCTCGCTGTCGTTCCAGCATGGGGGGACCTTTGGGAGCCTTTTCTTCCCCCTCGTTTTCCTCCTTCTTCACCGCCGCTTCCCGTGCCTCCATTGTCGTGGAATCCCGCAAAATATGCCCCACAACCTCATTCTCGTAGCAACTCCTGATCAGAGCCTCATGAATCCGGGGCGGCAGTTCGCTCTCGGCAAATTCCTGGAACACCCGTGAAAGGGTGGACGCGCCGGGCGCATCACACCCGCGGGACCACCCACACAAAGACCAAAGAATGCGGTCTATCAGCAGTCGCTCCCGCAGGGCAGTGGTCGTGGGAATCTGGAAGATCATCCTGGCCAAAAACGCCTTCGCGATGGACGTACGATGGGCTAGGGGACGACCTCGGCTGCCGCGCGACTGGGACGGCAGAAAGTCCTCCATAGGCACCATCTCCAAAGCCAGCACAAAGAGCTGGCAGCGTCCGGGCAAGGGACCAAACGACGCATCCAACTCCGAAAAGCTCTCCTCTTGACAGACCAAGGCAAATTGTTTGATTCGATCTGAAAGAAGCATCCACACCTCCATAAGTTTGTTGACCCGTGAAACGCACCCGCAGAGAAAAAGCCTCTCGGTTCTGAAAAAACGCGGACCTTGGCAAGAAGCAAGAGAACCTGAGCCTCAGAAACGGGTTAAACTCCCTAGATTGCTATTTTTGCAAGAGTCTTGTAATGTATAAGCCAGCTCTTGAAACCTTCTCTCGAAAAAAAATCTAAAAAAATGTCAGCAGGATTAATCATATGTGTAAGTTGATGTGTATACATAGTGTCTGTCCGAAAATTCACAGCAACCCCCAATACGGGGGATTCCAGAGGCATTTTGCCCCACAGCGTCATGTATGGAGCGATTCAGATGCTCGTTGGCTATGAGAGATTCGGGGAAATCTTGCACGAAGATTGCGTGTTTATGGATGCTGTTCGGGGATTTCATGCTCCAATCCGCCAAGGGGCTTCCATCTTCGTCAGAAAAAATACCCGAAAATATCTCCAAAAACTCCACATACGCTCTCTAAACGGCATATATTGGCGATATTCTGAATTTTCGGACAGACACTACATAAGAAATGATCCAGCCGATTGTGGTCTGATCACAACCTCAAAACTTTTCATTAAACGAATCAACATAAACCTATGAAACACACGAAAAAATGGGGGGGGGGGTATTTTCCCTTCTGGTCCTGTTGCTGGCCATCCCCGACACTTTAGCACAGACCTACATTGATCCGGTCCATGGTTCCGGGACGGCGTGTACCGAGACTGAACCGTGTACGCTGGCGTATGCGTATGCGAACAAGCAGAACCGAAGAACTCGCAATTACATCTGGCGGATTCGGGTTCGCCGGGCAGGGGGGATGGTCCGGCTAGCTGCCCTCACGGGCACGAATTCTTCTCTGACCGAAGAGATTACGTTCGGGACCTATGTGAAGGGAAGTGCTGCCAAGGTGAAGGGAAAGATTGAGTTCACGGGCAATTTCCAGATTGCGTCGGCCGGGAGTGTGCGATTGGAAGAGGAGGTGTCGGCGCAGTTTGCGGATGTTACGCTTTTATCCGGGAGCCGGGCGCACGCACTTCATTTTTTCTCCGACAAGGATGGCTCCGACGAGCGAGTCACTGTGGCTGGCACACTGACGATTCCCGCAGATGAGACGACAGTCACCCTGGAGGGACTGATCGTCTCCGAAAATTTGACGGTCAAGTCTGCGGGGACGGAGACGGGCGTGTTTCGCGTCTGGGGCAAACTGATTGTCAAGCGCGGGGCGACCCTGCGGCTGGATAATGTGGATCTCTATTTCCACATGGGATCCAGAACACTCAAGGAAGGCAGTAAATTTGGGGAAATATTCGTCCTGGATGGTGCCATAGAAGATGTGACCAAGGGATCCCGTCATCCGATCACGCTTGCGAGCCTGAACAATGATGATGAGTACGAAGGCCGGGCAGGGAGTGGTGACTTTGTTACTCATGTTCAATATAAGCCTCTGGTTCGGGGGCTCACCGTTGCTGACTGCCTTTTCATCGAGGGGAGCGGTACACTGAATGCAGGGCTCTACCTGATTGCCATGGGCAATGTGTGCGTGCAGGGGCTGACGCAGGTGGGTCCCATCACGGTGACCGGCGGGATTCAGAACGATGTGCAAGAAATTGATGATCCGAACACGCATAGCGGAAAGTTGACCACGGACCTCATTTTCCGGGAAGATGTGATTATAGACGGAGATGTGGCGCAGTGGAACGATTCCCGGATTTTGTTTGAGAAGAGAGCCACGATCCGGGGAAATGTGACGATGCAGGACGGGGGGACTCCCTATGATCACGCAGCCACCTTCGGAGCAAATGATGGAACCCTTGGGGAGCAGATCACCGATGCCAGTGCCCGACGTGGTTATGTTCCATGGCAGTTTCCGGGTACTTTGGCAGGGCCAGGACAGAAGTATACCTGCGAATATACGATTAATCGAAAAAAAATTTTAAGGGAAAACGCCCACCATGTTCCCGGGGTCCAGTTTGCGGGTCTCGTGACGATTGCAGGGGATCTGAATGTGTATTCCAACACCATTCCTGAAGTAACAGAAGACACCAATACGTCTTCCGAGCGTGACGATGATAATTCGGATAATACGACCTCGTGTGCGCCTCGGGTGCTCTTTATCGCTCCCGCAGTGATGCGGGATGCGACTAGAGATCTCCAGGTGCTGTCCTCTGTGGGAGGAAACCTGGTGATTGAGGATACGGTGAGTTTCGGAGGGCAAGGTCGTGTGTTCCTGGATGGCGATGTGCGAAAGGTCGGCAACGCCAATCTGCGGAGTGCGCACAACCTGCTTGTGGGCGGAGATCTGGAGGCGCGGGGAAAGGCGCTTGGGATGAAGCATGCTTCCACCTCCATGAGTCAAGGGATGTGTACGGCAAAGGATGTATCGCTGACCTTCGGGAACCGGATCGTGCTGACGGATGCTGGCGAGAGTGTTGTGATCGGGGATGCCACGAACGGTCTCACACTGGGGGCCCTGGTGACGCTTGGGGATCTGCGGGTGGAACCCGGCAAGGGTCCGCTGACGGTAAAGACCCTGCATGTGGGCCCCCGCGCAGAACTGATGGCAAAGGAGGTGAAGGTGACCGAGTCCCTGCTCCTGCAGGGAGAGCTGGATGGGGAGCTGGACGCGTCGTCCACGATCAAGCGGCTGACCTACGGGAACCGAAATACCGATCTGGTGAAGAACGCGGCTTTGGCCACGACCATGGAGGTTCTGTCCGTTGATGTTGGGGATCGGGGCATCCTGCGTCTGGATGAGAGGGTGAAGACAGAGACGCTGGAGCTGTGCAGTGGCACGCTGTCATTGGTGGATACCGAGAGCACGACGGATTCCACCCTGCATGTGACAGAGCAGATCACCGTGCAGAACGGAATGCTGGTGAAGGATGCGAATGATCCGGGGAGTATCTCCACGGACAAGGCAAAGACGGCCAACGTGGCGGACCGGTATATGTTGACCTACATCACCCCGGGTGCGCGGGAGGTGAAAGCGGGGGATCTGGAATGGTTTGACCCGCGGGATGTGACCGTGAATCATGCGAAGGCGGAGATCATGGCACCGAATGGCCGCTCGCTGCCTGGAAAGCTGATGGTCACCAAAGGGAAGCTGACGGTGGACGGCATGCTGACGGTGGGGACCTCTACGCTGCATCGTACCGCGAGCGGTACAAATGCCCAAGATGCCCTCGCGCAGGTGAACAGGTACAGCGTGGAGGTGGCTGCAGGCGAACTGCATACGAAGGGGCAGGATGTGATGGTGCACGGGAAGGTGACGGTGAGTGGCAAGAGCAAACTGATGACCGGGGGCGGGGACCTGCATGTGCTGGGACGGGTGTTGCAGGGAGAGTATGCCCACAATACCGCCCAGGTGACCATTGCGAAAGACGCGATGGTGGACTTGGGAGACGGGACGCTGATGCTGGGACCGCAAGACACGAAGAAGCGGAATAATGTGCGGGATCTGAACGGATACAACAAGGGGACAGACGGGAACGGGGCCAATTCCCGTCCAGATGTGAAGCTGACGCTGACGGGGAGTCTGAAGGCAGGCATGATCAACATTCCGAAGGGGAGCAAGGAAACGGTGCTGGACGCGAGCGCGGACAGCAGGATGCTGGGGACCATTGTATTTGACGGGGCGAGAACCCCGAAACTGAGTGGCACGACCGAGAACGACGATGGACTGCTGCGAATCCTGAGTGCCAGTGCGGACAAGAAGATGCTGACGATAGACAGTCTGTCGGCCATGCAGGGGGCGGTGGAAACGCACAACAAGAAGGTGGTGATCACGGATGCGGTGACCCTGCGTTCGGCCACGATCTGGCCGTACACGGACTCAACAGAGTTCATGGGGGATCTTGTGATCAGCGGGACCGGCGGTCTGAACACGGAACACAACGCGAATGATGTCAAGCGGATTGTGAAGATCCATGGGGACTTTACGCAGAGCAAAGGGACGATCAGTGGAGACCTGGCGGGGGTGAAGCTGCATCCCATGACGACGAAGACGGTGATGGGGGACCTGATGGTGGCGGCGGATGCGTCCCGCTATATCGGGAAAACGGCATCGGGCAAGATGCCGAGTCTGGTGGTGCATGGGGGCTTCCACTTTGCGAAGAAGGGGGATCTGGATGTGCAGGTGGAGTTCAAGGGCGAGGAGGTGCAGGAGGTGCTGACCGGGGACATGACGGTGCTGGACAGTGTGGTGGTGAACAACGCCAGGGGACTGCTGCTGAAAAGCCATGTCAAGCAGCAGAGGATGGCGAAGCTGACGCTCCGGCAGGGGAAGATTCACAGCATGCCAATGGACAGCATGTATACTTGGACGGTACAGAATGTAGAGGCAGAACAGGAATTGCGTGGCCGGAATTCAGCACAGACAGGAGAGAAGTGCGGGGCGGACAATGACGAGGCGTGCAAGGGCACGATCCTTCGAGGTTCCCGGCAGTCGTATATCGGTGGTCCGGTCGCGCGGCACCTGTTACAGGGAACGGCAGGAGACGGCTTCAAGAGCGGGGGGTACCTGTTCCCGGTGGGAATGGACCATAAAACGGATCAGGATACCCTGTCACACTATCGTCCACTGATTCTGCAGCTGCCTTCGGACCTGAACGACACGACCGCCGTGACCGTGTCTCCGATCATGGTTCCAGAGGGAGCCATGCCGGCATGGCAGAGCCTCACGGTTCCAACAGCCGGAGGCAGCCTAAAGCTGGATGTGCATGCGGATCTGTTCTGGAAGGTGGATCTGGGGGCGGAGTCATTGCCGACGAATACGAACATCCGGCTGGCGGCGGCAGGACTGCGGAATGTGGCAGATGCCAGCGGACTCCGGATCGTGCAGTGGGATTGCGACTGGGAGGATCCGAAGCTGGCGGGACGGGTTCCCGCCCAGGCAGATGCGGAATCGTTTGCCGTGAACGGATACCTCAATGGAGTGGTGCACCTGACGCAGGAGGGGATTGGTCTGGGGAGCTGTGCGATCTTCGGGGTTGCGGCGAACGGGATTGCGAATCCGATTGACCAGGCCGATCTGAGCGGGGGACGGGCGAACCTGCAGTTCATCCACAACCTGCCACTGACAAGCCCGATAGACCTGCATCTGGGGGACATCCGAATTGGCAGTGGAATGCAGTTCCGCAGTGCCACGGCCTACCGTCCGGTGGGGGCAGGCAGTCATGAACTGAAGATCCAGGCGGCGGGAGTGCCAGCAGAGCAGGCGATCACTAGCACCCTGTCCCTGAATCCGAACACGAACACGGTGGTGATTGCCCACGGGAGTCTGGCAGAACCGAAGCTGAAGATGCTGGACATGCGGATGACCTCGTCGGTAGCTGCCAAGGCAGAGGTGCGGCTGGTGCACGGATCGGCGGATCTGGGAGCAGTGCAGGTGCAGGTGATGGATCCAACCGATCCCATGATGCCGGTGAGCACCCTGGCGGGGAACCTGATGCTGGATGAGGAGACCCGGCGATATGTCGCACTGGATCCGTCGGTGCAGGTCATGCGTGTGAAATCCACAGAGGGAGATGTAGAGGAGTTCTACGAACTGGACCTGTACGGGTATGGAGGGCAGACGCTGGTGCTGAACCTGTCCGGGATGCGGAACGATCTGACGATCCTGGGAGTGGACAGGAATGGGGAGATCGTCCCGGTACAGACGGTGACCGGGGTGGAGGAGAGTGCAGAGCTTCCGACGGAGTTTGCGCTGCATGGGAACTATCCGAACCCGTTCAATCCGAGCACAAGAATCCAGTTTGACCTGCCGGAGAATGCGCAGGTGCAGATCCAGATTGTAGACATGCTGGGACGGGAGGTGATGGTATTGCCGGCGCAGGAGCTGGAGGCGGGAGCGAACCGGAGCGTAGAGATGAATGCAAGCAGTCTGGCAAGCGGAACTTATCTTTATCGGCTGATTGCAGCCGGAGCAGAAAATCGGCATGTGAAGGCCGGACGCATGACACTCGTGAAGTAGTCATACAGAGCGGTTCAGAGTGAAACGAAGCACCCCGGTACGAATCACGTATCGGGGTGCTTCAGGTTTGTGGAGAAACAGGCTTGAGGATCGGTTGCAGGCTGGGTCAATTGGATCTCTCGCAAAACTGAAGTTACCCCCTAGTCGAAAATAGTGCCAATGAAAAATTGGGAAGAAAGGTTCAGATCCTGACATTTTTAAGCTAATGTAGCAGAAAATTCTTGATTTTTGAAATATTTCTCCCAAAAAACCATATTTTCTACGGTTTGAGTTTTCAGGTGTGTGTCCATGTAGCTCCTGAAATCATTAAGGACAATTCGGCATTTTTCCGTCATTTCTTGCATGTTTGGATCAAATAACCGTAATTATTACGGTTTTTCGAGGCTTCAAAAAACTAGGGGGTAACTTCAGGCAAAAACGACGAAGAAAAGTCGCTCCGGGAGTACTTGCAGGCAAATCAGATCGGGGACAGGAGTATTTTTGCAAGAGCCTCTCCATGCCTGTTCCAGACCGTGCGGATTTTGCTGGATAAAAATCCCTAAACAATGTCCCGACAGATAACTCGGGATCCACACCCAAGAGTGAAAGGCACCCCGATACTGTTCCGGGGTACTTCATTTCATGAAAATTGACACTCTTGGGATTCCAAAGAGTCTCACTTCATACCGATGTGAAGCTCACTGCTCGTCCTCATCATCATATTCTTCTGGCATCAGCACGAACTCGGGATATGCATCTACTCCCAGTTCTGCGGTATCCTGCCCAATACGCTCAACAGATTTTGACACACGGGCACCAATGAAGATGTCAATCAGCTTCCATACACCAAGCGAAACGGAAAAGACGGATGCTCCGATTACGGCGATCCCGATTAGCTGCACTCTAAAGCCTGCATCCTCCACGGTAAATGGAACGGCGATGGTTCCCCATATGCCCGCAAAGAGATGGACGGGGACGGCACCAACGACATCATCTATCTTGAGCCTGTCCAGAAGCTTGATGGACAGTACACAGATCACGCCCCCGACGAAGCCAATGAGAATGGCAATTCCATGATGATGCATGGTGGGAGCAGCTGTAATGGAGACCAGTCCAGCAAGTGCACCATTGAGTATGGCAAACATGTCGAAGTGTCCCAAAATCAGACGCGAGACCAGAATGGCAGCGAAGGCTCCCGCAGCACCTGCAAGATTTGTATTTACAAGGATTCCTGCAATGCTGATTGCATCTGTGGCACCTGCCAGTGCCAGCTGTGACCCGCCATTGAACCCAAACCAGCCAAACCACAGGATAAACACGCCCAAGGTGACAATGGGAACGCTAGAGGGGGGAGTAGGGGTGACACTGCCATCCTTCTTGAATTTTCCAAGACGTGGCCCCAGTACAATAGCTCCCGCAAGTGCAGCCCATCCTCCCGTTCCGTGAACAATGGTAGAACCGGCGAAATCCGAAAATCCCAGTTCATTCAGCCAGCCCTCTCCCCATGTCCACGCACCAATAATCGGATAGACAAACGCAGTCAGAACAATCACAAAAGTAAAAAACGCCCACAGCCGAATCCGTTCTGCCAGCGCACCGGATACGATGGAGGCAGCCGTGGCTACAAACACCATCTGGAAAAACCATCCCGACATTTGGGAATGCCCGGTGTCAATGACTGCCCCTTGCACACTTTCATTTCCACCAACCAGGGCCATTTCCTCTGGAGTAGCATTGAAAAACAGCTTAAAGCTGCCGATAAACCCGGATACATCCGTATACATCAGATTGTATCCAATAATGTAATAGGCTATCCCGGCAATCGCATATAAACCGAGGTTCTTCAGGCAGATTACAGATGCATTCTTTGTGCGAACAGATCCAGACTCCAGCATGGTGAAGCCTGCTGCCATCCACATTACAAGAGCACCCCAGATAAGAAAGGCGAAGGTGTTAAGAACAAATTGTACTTCTGGTTGCATTGTCAGGAAGGATATACCTATTTAGAAATATACGACTGCGAAATATAACGCAAAATATTGTATAGATTATATGCCCCCATTCCCTGTCTCTTGCTGGCGGTATTTGGCAACGGGTGCCACCTCTCGCCTGTTCCCTGAAAACTGCAAGCGAAGAAGAATAACAAGAGGGAAACCACCGATTGCCCCAAGCCAAGGAAGTACGCGGTCATCGCGGTCATTCATGCAGACGGCCAGTGACAAGATCAAATTGTACTGCCGGAAAGCTATTGCCCTGAAAAAGGATGTCTCACTGCAAACGCCAGACAACCAGAAGCTGCGGGCGAAATTCGCTCCGGTTCTTGACCCCCAGCTTGTTTGTCCATATCTGAAGCTCAATCCCTGCATGAAACTCATTGGGAGTATCAAACAGATTGCCCACATCCCAGACCAGTTGCGGCTGTGCCAGGATCCACCACTCCGAACTCCCCGAACCATCCTTGAAATCAACTGCACTGATATACTCGGCATGCCCCATGAAGGAAAAGACCTGAGATCCAAAACTCATGATCTTCAGCCAGCTGATGTCAAACATAAAACCGGGATCATGTCGTCCCCCGTCGCTATAATCCAGGACTGCAGTGATATCCGTATTCACGAAAATAAACCCGGGAACTTGCCAGGAGAGCTGTATGCCTGGCAGGTACTTGAGTACATTCGCCTCTCCGCCAAAATTCAAGCCGCTGACAAACGAAATATCCCGGACCAGCCCCAGGTTGAAACTCCGTCCAGAGAGCTTTGAGAAGCTCAGAGTGGGGTACCACTCTCCGTAAAAATCCTTGTCATTGAAATTGAATCCGTCGTTCTTTGCGTCATCCATAAAATCAATGAAGAAAAAACTGGACCCCAGCTTCCAGGAACCGGCATTCTGAAACGTGAGAATATTTGTCGCATGATATTCGTCCGCGGAGCTCGCGAACGGGTTCAGCAGACTCCCCCTCTGATACTGGAACTCCATCTGGGCAGAAACACTTGAAACCGGAAGCGCAATGCAACCGATGAGTGCGATCATGCCCGCAAAAATTTTTGTCTGATTCATATTTCACAAGTATCAATGAATGATAGTCAAAATGTACGTCAAATAGCCTCTACACGAGAAATTTGCGGCACAGCGTGTCGCAGTGCCTGCTCAATCCCCGCACGCATTGTCATGGCACTCATTGGACATGTCCCGCAGGCCCCCAGCAGTTCAAGCTCTACAACCATGTCATCTGTGATTCTTAGCAAACGAACCTCTCCACCATCCGCAACCAAGTATGGACGTATGGAATCAAGTCCATCCTCAATTCGCTTGCGAAGGTCCGTATCCGTGTTCGGGCTATATTCTGGCATCAAAATGTGTCATGCCTAAGTATACTCAATGACCGGGGAGGATGGAGCCTCTCCTTTCTGACCTAATGATAAGACAATTTTATTTGCAATGGAGCGAAAAGCCTGTGCTGCCGGACTTGAAGGAGAAGATAATACAATCGGAACTCCCTCATCACCCGAAGCCCGGAGGATCTCTTCTAGCGGAATCTTACCAAGCAGCGGAATCCCTGTTTCGGATGCAAGATTCTCAGCTCCTCCCTCTCCAAAAAGAAAATACTTCCGTTCCGGCAAATCTGGCGGAGTGAACCATGCCATATTCTCAACAATCCCCAAAACGGGGACATTCACCTTCTCAAACATCACCAGCCCTTTTCTGGCATCGGCAAGTGCGACTTTCTGAGGTGTTGAGACAATAACTGCACCAGCAAGCCTGACCGTCTGCACAATCGTAAGCTGAATGTCTCCCGTTCCCGGAGGCAGATCCAGAAGCAAAAAATCAAGTTCCCCCCACTCTGCATCATTCAGGAACTGTCGCACCGCACCGGAAACCATAGGCCCGCGCCAGATAACGGCTTCAGAATCATTCACCAGCAGTCCCATGGAGAGCAGATGCACTCCGTGCTTGACGATCGGGATAATCTTTCGTTTTTCATTGACACGGGGTTTCGCTCCCTCCAGTCCGAACATGACGGGCACACTGGGTCCATAGATATCTGTATCTACCAGTCCGGTCCGGTAGCCTTCTGCCGCCAGTGCTACTGCAATATTTGTTGCGATTGTACTCTTGCCAACCCCTCCCTTGCCGGACGCAATCGCAATCATGTGCCGCGCTCCCAGTTGCAATTCCGGTACCTGTCCCTTCGGGGAAACCAGATCAATCTGAACTTCCACATGATCTCCAAATTCGGACTGCACCGCCTCTCTGCACAGCCGTTCCACATCTCTGGAAAAGTCAGTTCCAAGTTGTGCAATACTGAGCTTGAAGGCAATGGACTGATCCCTGATTACCACATTGCTCACAGAACCAAGCCGGATGATGTCATGTCCCCGGTCCGGGTCTTGTACCTTGCTCAAAGCCTGGTACACTGCTTTTCTCCTGATTGCTTTTTTGCTCATATCCTGATAAATCTCAATCCTGCTACAGGCATATTCTGGGATGAATGATCACTTCAATATACAACATGAATTTTTGATCACTGCCTCTTGACGAAATTCGGTTCATGCAGCCGCGGGACCAAGTATCTCTGAAAACGAGGTCCGCGGCATTGCAGATTTTACGCCCCAGGTACGATGATCTGCCATAGCCGATGTCCCGCTGTTCTTTTCTACAAGGCATGAGCCTCTTGAAACAGCGAATCCGGCTTCCCGCAGAGGGTACATCTCTCCTGTTTTACTCACAGCTGTTCCGATCTGAAAATTCTTCTCGCAATACCATGACACAATCCCCACTGGCTTACAATGACTGATTCCTGTTCCAAGCTGTTCATTACTTCCAGGCAAATCAGGAGTGCTGCAGGAAATACATCCGCTCTTCCCTGGAGCTTCTCTGGACACAGGGACAGAACTTGATCCATGGATATCCGAAGCAGGCATTCTGTCCAGCACTTTATCTGAGCATAGGAGATCTTCCCCTGCTCCACTCCTGTCCTCCGCAAATCTTCCCAGCTTGGATCAGGTTCGTCAGATACTGCTGGAAGCTGCCCTGCGATCAGTGCGTTTTGCAGCTCCAGACAGAGCCGGTGTGTGTCCGATGCCCCTATGAGAAGAGTTCCCTCACCCGCAGAAAACAATGACTCAGACAGCGAGTGCCGAATGAAGTCTGTGGCCGCCCTGAGTTCATCGGGTTTGGGGGGCTGATCGGAGAAGTATCGCTCTGCAATGCGCACGGAGCCAATGTCCAGGCTCACTCTCCTGAGAATGCAACCATCCGATGTACCCTTGACCAGCTCGGTTGAGCCTCCGCCAATATCACAGACAGTCACCTGACCTTCCAGGGGAGGAAGACCGCCCATTGCTCCCTCAAAGCTGATGTCCGCCTCCTGCTCGCCGGAAAGAATCCTGTACTCCAGTCCTGTACGCTCCCTCACAAGTTTAACAACGGAATCTCCCACATCACGAGAGGCACTGGTTCCCACAACAACAAACTTCTCCACATGCCATGCATCCGCCATACTCTGGAAGTCCTCCAGTACCTCTATCAGGCGTTCAATGGCTCCCTTCGTGAGAGTACCGCACCTGTCCACTCCCTCCCCGAGGCGAATCATGCGCCGACTCTCCCTGAGCGGTTTCAATGTGCCACCGGATACACACTCGGCAATCAGGATCTTGGCAGCATTGGTCCCGATATCAACCGCAGCAAGCCTCAAAACCTGTCCCCGAAGTCACTCCTGGAATACATGAGGCACACCCAACTGGTCCCGGATACGTGCCAGACCTCAAGCCTGACTATTCGACGGGAATCGGAGGAGCCGGCGGGGGCTCCGGCAGAAGATCCAGTACAATGGCAGATCCCTGACTCTCCACGGAAAACATGGCGACTCCCCAGCGCTCCGGGTAGTCGGGCGGTCTCGAGTTCCATGATTCATAAGAGTGAGAGCCGTCTGATTCGTAGTGCAGTCTGTACTCGCCAGGCTCCAAGCGAAGAAATTCCGTCTCTTTCCGATTCTTTCGGGCCCCGCCTGCATGAACAGACCCTTCCCAAGACATCTCCCACAAGGTCATTGCCTCACCAGAACTCTCCAGACGCTCGAGTCGTGCAAGATCATATCCGTTATCAGGACCTGTAATCTCCCCCAGAGCATAGAGCACGACTGTCGCCGTATCAAGTACGCTGAACGACCTCGAATGCTCCTCGTCGTCTCCAACCTGTGCAAACGCAATCACGGGATTTCTCTGCATCCACGGGTCAAATGTGGACACCGCCTCCCGATCTGATGTGCTCAAGCGAAACCCCCAGTCTTCAGGAATGAAAGGGGGATTCCCTGTCCAGCCGTCGTAATGATGTCTGCTGTTCGTAGCCGCAGTCGCACGGTAGACACCCAGGCTGATCCTGTGGTTCCCCCGGAACATGCGATTTTCCTGCACCCCTCCCGCCCATGTGGTGTTGTCCCGGGACAGCTGCCAGATCACCTGACCGCTCACCACATCCTCAATGAGCGAATAATCTACCGGCTGCACCTCATCCTGGCTTCCCAATTCACCAATCGCATAAATTTCGAGTTCTGCCGGACGACGAACTTCGAAGAAATGCTCCCTCTTCTCATTTTTACCCAGGGAGGCAGCCTCCCAGATCAGATTGTCGGAGCTGACCTCCAGCGTGCGTACTATCGGTCGCAATGCGTCTTTCCCATCTGGAGAGTGAATGACTGCATTCCACATCTGGCGATCCCGCTGAAATACTGACCTTGAATAATGCTGGAGCTGTCCATATGTGGCAAAGTACAGGGTATATGTGCCTGAATCCATCACAAGCTCCTCCCCCTCTACATAGGCGAGTGAACCATTCAGAATCGTGTTTGAGACATTCATGGACCACACAACCTCTCCCGTATTATCTCGGATAATCCAGGGATAGGCCGCAAATCCTCTCGCTCCCTGACGCTCGTCAAGAGAGCCGACTGCACTCACTGCAACCTGTAACGGACCCGAAACCTGAAAGGACTGCTGCGCCAGCTCACGAGCCTCCAGACCGGAGAGCTTGATGGCTCCGCGAGGAGACGGAGGACCGGAGAAGAGCCTTGCCACTGCAAGGCAGCACAAGAGGATCAGCAAGACAATCTGCAACCGACTCAGAAGACTCATTCTGTTGACATATGAATGCTGTTTCTGATTACGGTTTCCTGTATAACAAAGTTGCCATCCCTACTGAAGTGTAACAAATTTTTCCAAGTCAGGTAACAACTTGTTCCAAGCATCCTGTTGTCGGAGTGTCCCAGACCAGTTTTCCCAAGATTCGGTTACGAGATTCGCTTGTGGCACCGTTCAAGCGTATATGGCACTGGATCCCGCCTGTTACGTTCGTTTTCCTTCTCGTGGGAACAACCACCTATGCCTTTCTGGGCAGATTTGATGCATCAGCAGCACTGGGGATAAAAATTCTCTATCATGCCGCACTGGCTGTCTGCTTCCTTTGCCTGTGGATTACACTGGACCGTGCGATCCAGCGATCCAGTCCTGCACCTGTACAGGTATTTTGGCAAGTACTTGTAGCTACTCTGGCTACCCTGATTCTTGGATTTCTGGTCTTCCAAATTCAGGGAAACTTTTCAGATTTTAATGTCCCTGCTGCGCAGATCGTCCATGTGAAAAGTGCTCTCCTGGGGACACTGTTCACTGCCTTGGGCTTTATTCTGGCGCAACGATTTGGCTATTTGGCCCGATTCCGGCGCACCCGCCGAAGCGAGAGAAACTGGCACCTGTTCATGCTGTCTGTCAGTCTTGCATTCGTGACTTTTGCCCCGCTCCACCATCATTTCAATCTGGACTCTGCTTCTCCAGAAGGAGCCTTGATCAGTTTCGGCATCATGGCACTGGCAACCCTTGCCGTTATCGTCTTCCTGTTTTTGAATGCAGTTCGTCTGGGCTGGATTGTCCGTCTGTCTTTTCGCCAAAAGATGGCTGCAATTGGTCTCGGGATCATACTGACCTGTCTGATGGCCGGCACCCTGCTCCTCCTGTTAAGACCGGATGTTGTTTGGGGGGCTACTCAGGACCTGTCCTACCCGAGTCATTTTCTTCTGTTTTACAGTCTCCCGCTTTGGGGAGTCACCATTCTGTTTCTGGCCTTTGGCTTCATCTATTCGCTGATTTCGGTTCTTTCCCTGATTTTCCATTTGCCAACGATTGGAGACTACCAGCGAAGCACGGATGAAATGGTAGCCATGCAGGCACTTGCCGTACTGGTACGCGAAGTTGCCGACACACAGCGGCTGCACCACTGGATTGTTTCCACCCCGGTTGATGCGGGACGTGGCAAGTCAACATGGCTGACAGTCCAGGGACTTGAGACTGGCTCTCTGAGACCGCAAATTGCAGCAACCTGCAATATCAGTACTGATCTCGTGAACGAGGCATGTGACTGGGTGAAAATCCACCAACAGGCCTCAGGAACCCGGAAACTCGTATATATTCAAAATACTGCCGCTGACCGCCGAACCCAAAAAGGCAGGTCCAGCGACATTATGAGTTTGCTGGCAATTCCGCTGGTAACCAGCTCCGAGGTGCTCGGGACGCTGTTTGTTACGCGGGAAGTCGCACAGGCCTTTGAAAAGGATGATATTGAGTCTGTCGGAATTTTTGCATCACAGGCCACTCTTGTGCTTGAAAATGCCCGCCTTCTGGAAGCGAAAATTGAGAGTGAGCGCCTGGCAGGGGAGCTTGCGATTGCACGCGAGGTACAGCAGCGCCTGCTGCCTCAGACAATGCCCCAACTGCCAAATCTGAGCCTCGCCGCGTCCAGCACCCCCGCCCTTGAGGTTGGGGGCGATTATTATGATCTGCTCGAATTTGGCGAGGCAAAACTGGCATTTATTGTGGCAGACGTTTCTGGAAAGGGAATCTCTGCGGCGTTCTATATGGCGGAGATGCAGGGAATCTTTCAGGCAGTTACCCGAATTTCCCCTGAACCGAACGATTTTCTGTATCATGCAAATCGGGCACTGGGAGAATCGCTGGAAAAGAATGTATTCGTAACGGCCATCTACGGAATCATTGACTGCAACTCCGGTCATATGTCCATTGCACGCGCCGGCCACTCCCCTGCTATCCTTGTGGATGTGGGCGGAAATGCAAAACTGCTGCGCTCTGATGGACTGGGAATCGGACTTGACCGCAGCGAACTCTTTTCGGAAACCCTGGAAGTGGAACAGCTGGTGTTTGCCCCAGGAGACCTGATTGTTCTGTATACCGATGGCGTAGTGGAGAGCCGAAATCCTGACGGAGAGGAATTTGGGTACGAGCGTCTGCTGCAAAGTATCCGAACCGCCAGGTATGAACGCGCACAGGGGGTGCATGATGCCGTACGCAATACCGTGGACCGGTTTCTGGGCCCGGAAAAAAACTATGATGATGATCTGACACTGCTAGCAATCAAGTGGCATGGACAGGAACCCGTGGTACATGATACTGAACAAGGTATCCTGTCGTAACTTTGATCATCACCCACTACTGATCACAACTGACCATGAGTAATTTTTCTGTTGCCTTTCGGGATACTGGCACTGCAACCATACTGGCCGTCTGCGGAGAGCTGGATGCCCACACAGCCCCGGAACTGGAATCTGCCATCAAGAAGTGCCGGGATGAGGGAAAGACGAAACTCATCGTAAACGGGAACGAGCTTGAGTACATTTCCAGTGCAGGACTTGGGGTATTTATGGCATTTATTGAAGAGATTCGCACCTTGGGAGGTGACATCAAAATATGTGCTCTCCCGTCAAAAATTTTCAATGTATTTGACCTTCTGGGATTTCCACTGATCTATCATATCGTCGAAACCGAAGAAGAAGCCCTGTCTCTCTTTAAGAAGGGCATTCAACCTGTATAGGCTTGCTTCGCTATGGACGGCATGTCCACTACTCATACTCTGATTGTACCCAGTGAAACACGCTACCTGGCGAAGGTGCGCCGGTTTGTCGTCAAACATGCACGCCAGTCCGGGGTGGGGGAAGAGTATATTGAGTCACTGCGACTGGCTGTTGACGAAGCCTGTGCCAATGTGATTGAGCATGCCTACAGGGGGAATCCTGGGGAAGAGGTAGACCTCTGCATGACAATTGAGCCGCATCGTGTAGTTGTGCGGATCCGTGATCATGGACAGCCCTTTGACCAGAAAGCCTACCGGAGGCCGAATGTTGTGGAACTGTCCCGAAAACGAAAATCGGGCGGATTGGGCGTAGATATTATCCGTCGACTCATGGACGAGGTGGAATATCGTACGGAGGGCGAGGGTAATGAAATCAGACTGATCAAGTTTCTCCGGAATGATGAAGTCCGGTAGCGTAGCCTGTATAGAGTGACACAATCCCAAACGTGAGAGGCTTGGCCCGTGTCCTCTCAAAACCGCACTGCTCAAGCCGTGTCAGAAAATCCTGCCCGCTCGGGAAGGCTGCAATCGAATCGGGCAAATACTTGTACGGCCCTGTGACTCCCGAAATTGCGCGCCCGATGCCCGGAAGTATCCACCGGGAATATGCTTCATAAAGCACTCGAACAGGCTGCATGGTTGGCTGGCTGAACTCAAGGACAACCAGGGGGGCTCCCGGCTTGAGTACACCACCTATGGAAGACAGGCCTGTATCCAGGTTTGCAAAATTTCGGACCCCAAACGCCACGATTGCGGCATCAAAACTGTCCGCATCAAAGGGAAGCTGCTCCGCAGAACCCTGTACAAACGAAATTCTGTCATGCAGGGATTTGCGAGCTGTCTTTTTTCGCGCCACCTGCAGCATCGCATCCGCAATGTCCACCCCTATCACTTCTTTCGGATTCAACTTGAGTGTCAAAAGTGCTACATCTCCCGTGCCGGTTGCAATATCCAGAACTCGCCCGCCCTTTTGCTGGCCGAGTTGACGGACCGCGGCATTGCGCCATGCACGATCCAGTCCGAAACTCAAAATCCGATTCAGAAAATCGTAGCGGGTCGCAATTGCATCAAACATGGTTGATACTTGCGCCTCCTTGGATTCATCCTCCCCTACTGGCGGATAATACTGCATCAGCGATGAGTGTTATGCCTGGAATTCCATGCAGGTGAAGCTCTTGCAAAAATATCTCTATACCTGATCTGATATGCCTGCAAGCACTTTCAGAGCGATATTTGTTCGTTATGCGGGATTTTTGCAAGAGGCTCTGGTGGCAATTTCATGAAGCTCAAAACATCTCTGCTTCACAAGCAGCCTGTGTCATGTGACAGAAAACCTGGTTTTGGTGCTGGAATACGATGGCTGTCTAGCATTTTCTCCTCAAACCATGATAATCTCGCTGCGTTGCAATGGGGCTCACGACACTGACCAGCCGGGTTGCCATCCACTCTCGTTCTCGCGATGACGGGACAGCCTCCGTCTGGTGCCGGAGGCGACCAGTCATCCACAGCCCGTAGCCCGACGGTCACAGCCACCAGAGTGATTGCAAAATATGAACTTGAGTATCTCCATTCCGTTCGAGCCGAACGGCATACGTGATGGAGGAATACGCGGTTCTCGTCATGAAATTTGGGGAATGAATGTACTAGTAACAGGGGCAACTGGCTTCGTGGGAGGCGATCTTGTGCACCTCCTCCTGGAAGAGGGCTATAATGTCCGAATATTCCGACGAGAAACCTCCAAGCTGCATCTTCTTTGTACGGTAACAAACCAGATTGAACACAGCATAGGAGATATCACAGACCCGTATGCGTTGCGCGCTGCGATGAAGAATATCCAGGTGGTGTTTCATGTGGCTGGAAATGTTCAGGCAGGGTCCAGGACACTCAACCAGGTCAATGTTCAAGGGACGGCAACAGTCGTTGATGCCGCAAGAGAGAACGGGGTGGAACGGCTGGTTCACACGTCCAGCATTGCGGCAATTGGAAACTCTACAGGAGGCATCGCAGACGAGACCAGTGAATGGCAGCCCAAATCACATATATGGCGGTATGGCCAAAGCAAACACATGGCAGAACTTGAAGTCCAGCGCAGTATCGCCGAGGGACTGGATGCCGTAATCGTGAATCCGAGTGTAGTCATGGGCCCGGATCGGAGTGGGGGAAAAGCTCTGAACACTTGTCATGATCATTCGCTCAGACTCCGTGCCGGAAAGATTCCGTTCTATCCCAGTGGAGCTACCAATGTTGTAGATGTAGCAGATGTTGCAGCCGGACATATTGCCGCACTGAAGCATGGAACTACGGGCTCCCGCTATATTCTGGGCGGTGAAAACCTCACATGGAAATCCATTCTCTCTATTCTGGCCGAAGCTGAGGGAGTTTCTCCGCCGCGCATCCCCATGTCATACCACATGGGAATTGTATCAGGAGCACTCGTGGATCTGTGGAGTGCCGTATCAGGTCAGGTATTTGATTTCGGGCGATTAACTGCAAAGCAGGTCTTCCGGCATCGCGCGTACTCAAATCTTCGTGCGATCAATGAGCTTGGGTGTTCGTTTCGCCCCTTTTCGGAAACTGCCAAACGTATGGCTGATTCGCTTCCTGCGGCCTAGCCCTCCAGAACTGCGCAGGGAAGAGATTTCTGACTCTGATACAACGGCCTTCCCGTTTGAAGATGCGGTCCTGCTACGATTCCTGTGAATTGTAATTCAGTTTCCTGTACACCCTCCGCAGCACAGGTAGTGTCTGTCCGAAAATTCAGAATATCGCCAATATATGCCGTTTAGAGAGCGTATGAGGAGTTTTTGGAGATATTTCTGGGTATTTTCCCTGACGAAGATGGAAGCCTTTTGGCGGATTGGAGCATGAAATCCCCGAACAGCATCCATAAACACGCAATCTTCGTGCAAGATTTCCCCGAATCTCTCATAGCCTAACCGAGCATCTGAATCGCTCCATACATGACATTGTGTGGCAAAATGCGTCTGGAATCCCTCGTATTTAGGGTTGCTGTGAATTTTCGGACAGACACTAGGTACTCCATTTTTTTCCAACCTCTGAATCGTTGTGGAACCGTCTCTTATGCTTCCAAGCGGGGCGGGTTGGTTCCGGTTAACTTGCCACTTCCCGAAAACCCGAAGCACCCCGATACGCTGTCATATCGGGGTGCTCCGTTTCACTCTGAACAGTTTCCTTCCCCTATTTCACCAGCGTCATGCGTCCAGTCTTCACATGCCGGTGCTCCACTCCGGTTGCAATCAGCCGGTACAGGTAGGTTCCGCTTGCCAGACTGGTTGCCTGCAGCTCCACGCTCCGGTTCGCCCCTGCCTCAAATTCCTGCGCCGGCAGCGTGATCACCTCCCGCCCCAGCATGTCTACAATCTGGATCTGCACCTGCGCATTCTCCGGCAGGTCAAACTGGATCCGTGTACTCGGATTGAACGGGTTCGGGTAATTCCCGTGCAGTGCGAACTCCTTCGGAAGCTCTGCACTCTCCTCCACCCCGGTCACCGTCTGTACCGGGACGATCTCCCCGTTCCTGTCCACTCCCAGAATCGTCAGATCATTCCGCATCCCGGACAGGTTCAGCACCAGCGTCTGCCCTCCATACCCGTACAGGTCCAGTTCGTAGAACTCCTCCACCTCTCCATCTGCGGACTTTACCTGCATGACCTGCACCGACGGATTCAGTGCGATGTATCTCCGGGTGACCTCATCCAGCATCAGGTTCCCCGCCAAGGTCATCACTGACATCATGGGATCGTTCGAGTCCATGACCTGCACCTGTGCTGCTCCCAGATCCGCCGATCCGTGTACCAGCCGCACCTCTGCCTTGGTGGCGACCGACGAAGTCATCCGCATGTCCAGCACCTTCAGCTTTGGATCCGCCAGGCTTCCGTGTACAATCACGGCATAATTTCTGCCGTGCGTCAACGATACCGTATCCGTGATTGCCTGTGCTGCCGGAGCTCCCACCGGCTGGATCGTCACATCCTGTGTTTCTCCTGCTCCTACGGGACGATAGGCGGTCGCTGTCCGGAATCGCAGATTGTTACTGATGCGCACCTCCCCCAGATCTATTTCCATCGGAGCCGATCCGGGTGCAGGCACATTGTGAATGAACTGGACCATCGCCCGTCCTCCGCTCAGATCTGCCTGGTCAATCGGGTTCTCACTCCCGTCCGCCGCAATCCCGAAGATGGCACAGCTTCCCAGACCAATCCCCTCCTGCGTCAGATTCACTACCCCGTTGATATACCCGTTCACCGCGAACGAACTCGCCTCCGCCTGCGCGGGAAGTCGCCCTGCCAGCTTCGGATGCTTCCATTCGCAGTCCCACTGCACGATCCGCAGCCCTGTGATGTCCGTCACATTCCGGATCCCATCGGCAGCAACCCGAAGATTCGTATTCGTTGACAACTCCTCCCCCAGATCAATCTTCCAGAAGATCGGGGCATGCACATCCAGCGTCAGGCTGCCTCCGGCATGCGGAACTGTGATGTTCTCTGCGGGCCATGCCAGCATCTCCCCGTCCGGTACCATGACCGGAGTCACCGTCACCGCAGTCGTGTCATTCAGGTCCGAGGGCAGCTGCAGAATCAGTGGACGATAGTACGACAGGGTATCCTGATCCGTTTTATGCTCCATTCCCACCGGGAACAGATACC
The DNA here is from genome assembly GCA_965203305.1 of Rhodothermales bacterium. Taxonomy (GTDB): domain Bacteria; phylum Bacteroidota; class Rhodothermia; order Rhodothermales; family Bin80; genus Bin80. The sequence continues at coordinate 3,390,126 of OZ241874.1, forward strand.
CCCCACTCGCGCCCCCCGTGCCTGCAGTCCCCTGTAATATGTGACGCACCACAGGCGTGACCGCATACGACTGCCGAGAACCCCGCAAAATGCTTGCCTTGCAGGTCTGCTTGCTGTCCGATCCACATGTATTCCCTTCCTGCGCCGACAGCCGACCGCGGAGATCCTCTTCCACCTGTACATTCTGCACCGTCCAGGTATACATGCTGTCCACGGGCGTGCTGTGCACCTTCCCCTGACGGAGCGTCAGCGTGGCACCTGTACCCTGCCTCACATCGCTTCCCAGCAGGATCCCCTTCGGGTTGTGCACGATCACATCACCAAACGCTACCTTCGGATTCGCGGACATGGTCACCATCTGGGACGCTTCTCCTTTGAACTCCAGCGTTGGCTCTAACGTCCTTGTACCATACGCATATCGGACATCCCCATGCACGATCACATTCGACTGTGATGAGGAGCCGCGATACCGGGTATCCGGTCCCACCACAAGGTCTCCCATCACGGTCTTCGTCGTCATATTTCCCAGGTCCATACCCAGAAAAGCATACGGATTTTCCGTTCCCGGGGCATTGGCCTGTGTAAAATCTCCGTGGATCAGCATACTCCGTCTTACGTTATCCCACTTCACATTCAGTTCGTTAGTCCCGCGGAGCTCCAGATCCCCCTTGAACTCAAGGGCTTCTCCTTCCACATTGATTTGCCCGGAACGCAGATGAACATCTTTCATGATCTCTACCTTTTTTCCGTGGAACCCCACATATCCTCCATGCATCACCGCCAGACTGTCAATCACGGTCGTCGTGCCCGTATCTGTACCACTTGCTTCCACCCAATTAAAAAACAGCTTGCCATTCACATTATTGGTGAGCCGGGCATTCGGAGTCTTCCTTCCATTGAACAGGACCGTGGGAAGCGTACTTGTGTGGACCTTTGACGACATGTTGGAGACGATATGGGTGCGCTTGCTTCCCGGGGGCACATGCAGCGTATCCGCCAGCAGTTGCCCCGTAAGCACCAGATCCACTTGTGCCGTGGTTTGATCACTAGCCAGTCCATCCCGCTTAGCTGTATCTTCCGGTCCCAGCATCAGCGTACCTGCTCCCAAGTCAATCACCGCCTCCTTTTCCACGGTTACCCGGGCCGTGTTCCCAATATATCTGCCACTGCTTACCCGACCCAGCACATGCAGGTCCCCACCTCCGGTCATGAATTTGCTCTTCCCACTCACCGTTACCTTGCCATGTACCACCACATCCTGCCCCTCCGTCTGCAATTCACCCGCCGTAAGCACAAGACTGTAGCTGTCTACCTTCGCGGCACTGGCGCGGTCCAAAGGGTAGGTGCCAACCGTCAGGGTTCCATCCACGGTCAGCTTTCCTTTCAATACCTCCAGTTTTCCGGGTAGCGAACGGTCGTTCGGCACCATAATCTCCGCCTTCGCATGCTCCACGACCACATCCCGCGGATCGAACCATTCCAAGTCCCCCTCCGTCACCTCCCGCTTGCCCGGGGTGATGTACTTCAGAAGATAGCGATCCGCCGCCATGGCCGTCTTTGCCTTGTCCGTGGAAATACTCCCCGGATCATTGGAGTCTTTCCTCAGCATCCCGTTTTCCACCGTGATCTGTCCCGTCACATGCAAGGTCGAATCGGTCGTGCTCTCCACATCTACCAGCGACAGCGTGCCGCTGCACAATCCCAGATTCTTTACCTTGCGTACTTCCTCCAGCCGGACTTCCCCGCTCCCGACCTGAATGGACAGGGCATCCAGCATGTCGGCCAAAGCCGCCTTCTTCACCAGATCGGTAGTTCGATTGCCATAGGTCAGCTTCCTGATCGTGGACATTTCGTCCAGTTCTCCGCTCAGCTCTCCCTGAAGAATCAGAGACTCCGTCACCTTCACATCCTTGTTCGCCGTCAGTTCGGCATCCGGACCCACATGGAGCGTCGCGACAGTGAGCGGACCTTTCCCGGATTCCACCCGCAGATCCCCAAGCGTCACCAGGGCATCCAGCGTGAGCCCATTCGTCGCATCCCCGATGATGACACTTTCTGTGGCATCCGTGAGCACAAGGCGATTCCCAAAGGGGAGCGAGGTATCCTTCCCCGTGCACATCCCGTCCATGCTGGACATAGCTGGATACGCCATCCCGAGGGTCTTCCCCCCGGCAGCCAGATCACCGCCTACCTGTACATTGTGGGCCGTCCGGCGCGTGATCGCGCCTGTTTTCAGGGAGTCTGTATCCAGATACACTCTTCCCTTGCCCCCGAAACTCACCGTATCCTCCACCACCAGACTCCCCCCAACCGATGAGGTCAGCGCGATTTCCTCGTCCCCACTTGTTTTCGCAAGTGGTGCCATAAACAGCACCCGCGGAGCGCACCGCGTGGCAGCTTTGGTCGCGGCTGTGGTCGTTTCGGTAAGCGTGTTGGAATACACATTCAGATCTCCCTCAATGGTTGCCGTACCTTCAAACTGTACCCCGGGAATATGATAGGCTCCTCCTGCATAGTCATATTCATCCCTTCTCTTTTTACTGGAGTATGCACAGGTATACTCGTTGTCCTTCACCTTCCAGCCAACTCGGACCCCGGTATCTGCACCAATATTCCCCTGTCCGTAGCCGGATGTGTTGGTGTAGGGGATCCCGCCGTCCTGGAGCAGCACATCCCCCTTGATTGTCGCTGTCTTCTCAAACACAATCCGGGAATCGTTCCACTGCGCCACATCGCCGTTGACCACTACATCCTCCCGGAAGATCAGATCCGTTGTGGGATTTCCAGTATTGGCATCATTGCTAAGACTTCCTGTCACTGTGACCGGCCCCACCCGCTTCAGCTCCACACAGACATTCCCCATGGCAATCGCCACAATCTCTGAATGGATCGCTCCTGTCCCCAGAACCCGCCTGCAATCTGTACGGTCCACCCCCCGACTGCGGGGCCGGTACAGACTACTCTTGATGAACTCGGTGGCACCAAACCTCCCCCTAGTGCCCTGCCCACTACTCGCATTCAGAAACACAAGCCAAATGGAGCGTCTCGTATCTTTCGTGACATCTTCAATCGCCCCATCTACAATGAGCTCTCCCCGGAGATGAATCGCAAGATCCGCACCGTCCATCCGCAGGGTCGCCCCACGCTGGACCGTCAAGGAGGCCTCTTTTCCTGCCCAAACAATAATTCGGAGCCGGCTCACTTGTCCACCCTTCATCCCTCCCTTCACGGTGAAGCTCCGGGAGACCGTGAAATCGCCATTAATCAGCAATGCAGTCTCTCCGTCCGGAATGGTCAGCGTACCCGTGATCGCAATTCCCCCTTTTATCTGATTCTCCTCAAGAACAGCTTTACTCCTGTCCCCTGACTCCAGCGTGATATCCTCAAACTGTACCTTGGCTTTGGAGTGAAGAATAAACTGACCCGTTGAGGCAATCTTGAGGTTCCCCGTAAATTCCAGGGTCCCCTCCACCGCATTCACCCCTCCCGGCACATAGGTAGCAAAGGTGACGTTTTTGGTCAGGGAGGTGGCCGGTGCCGGAATCTGCACCGTGCCTCCTGCCCTCCGAACTCGAATGAAGATTTGGTCATCATTGGTCTGCTGAGCCCAAGCACGAGACAAAGTGCACGGACGATTCCAGTCGCAGGCATCGTCATCCGCGCCATTCACCAGATCTACATAGCGTGTATCAGACTGCGCAAATGCATGGGTAACTGCAAAAAAAAGAGCCAAGAATACGAGTCCTGCCCCCCCCATTTTTTGTAGGAATTTCATTTGTTGATGTATGAATTAATGAAAAAATTTGGGATGTGATCCGACTATCGCTGGCGGATCACATCCCAATGTACACATCAGGCAGGGAATATGACTAATCCCCTAGCATTTTTTTCAGATTCTTTTTTCGGGGGAAGGATTTGGCTTCCTGCTCGTGTATGATCAAACGGGGCGTACCGCAGAGAGGCATTTCAATCTGAAATTCCCAAAGAATTCCATCCCTCGCTATCTCATGAGCCTCTTGCAAAAATAGCAATTTAGGGAGTTTGACCCATTTCTGAGGCTCAAGTTCCCTTGCTTCTTTCCAGGGTCCGCGTTTTTTTTTTTAGAACCGAAATGCTTTTTTCTGCGGGTGCGTTTCACGGATCAACAAACTTATGGAGGTGTGCATGCTTCTTCTAGATCGAATCAAACAATTTTCCTTGGCCTGTCAAGAGGAGATTTTCTCGGAGTTGGATGCGTCGTTTGTTCCCTTGCCCGGACGCTACCAACTCTTTCTGTGCCCCAGTCGCGCGGCAGCCGAGGTCGTCCACTGCGCCATCGTACTTCCATCGCGAAGGCGTTTTTGGCCAGGATGATCTTCCAGATTCCCACGACCACTGCCCTGCGGAATCGACTGCTGATGGACCGCATTCTTCGGTCGTTGTGTGGGTGGTCCCGCGGGTGTGATGCGCCCGGCGCGTCTACCTTTTCACGGGTGTTCAAGGAATTTGCCGAGAGCGAACTGCCGACCCGGATTCATGAGGCTCTGATCAGGAGTTGCTACGAGAATGAGGTTGTGGGGCATATTTTGCGGGATTCCACGACAATGGAGGCACGGGAAGCGGCGGTGAAGAAGGAGGAAAACGAGGAGGAAAAAAGGCTCCAAAAGGTCCCCCCATACTGGAACGACAGCGAGAGATAGCAGGAGTTGACGAGATGGGGGATGCCCTCCCCAAGGAGTGCAATGTCGGATGCAAGCGGAATGCCCGGGGGGGGGGGGGCGGCAGTCCTGGGTAGTCTGGAAGATTCCTATGAATGTAGCGGACGGGGGCGTTCCCATCAGTTGTATCGGAACCTCCGCCTCCGTGCATGATAGCTAGGTCGCCATTCCCTTGTCCAAGATGACCACAGATCGGGCTTCGCGGTTCTGTATGCTTTGATGGACAGTGCCTATGATGCGAAACAGATTCGTGCGCATACGGAAGAACTGGGGCAGGTTTCGATCACGGATTCCCATCCCGGGCGAAACGGAAAAGCGGCGCGGGATCAGGAAAACAGGGCGCGGCGTGCTGCCGGGTTTACGCCACCTGAGCGCATCCGGTACCGGGAGCGTCCGACGGTGGGGCGTGCCTTTGCTCGGCTCAAGGATGAGTTTGGCTTCTGGAATCTGCGGGTTCGGGGGTACCAGAAAATGATGTTTGGCGTGCTTGCGCTCACAGTGGACTCTCTTCTCCGCCTGGCAGCGCAGATCCATGAAGCTGGATCAGGTTTTTCGGGATGCAAATATTCGCTTCTACCGAAGTGATGGGACAGGTGCGCCCTGTCCATATAAATGAGGGACAAAATTCGCTCCGAAGAGCCTTTTCAGGGAACGAATTTAGAAGAATTTCTCTAAAAAAAACCGCCAAAAGAAGGAGATCATCCAGAAAAATCAAGGTTCCCTCCCGTACCTGGTCAGAATTCGACGGTTCCAAAAATCTTTTTGCAAGAGACTCGGAGCCCTCAAACCCGTTTAATGAAAAACTTGCGATGTGGATTCGACTGCAGTGAGTGCGTCCACGTCTTAATGCACACAAAATAACGGGAATATGACCAATTGCCTCACCCTCTCCACTCCTTTCCCATAAAACTCTTGTAAAAATATATTCCTGCCCGAGATCCGATCAGATGTGCCTGTAAGCACTCCCAGAGCGATCTTTCTCTGTCGTTCGGAATTTTTGCAGGAGGCTCCCGTGATTCGTTCGGAACAGGTTCAAAGTCTGTCACAAGCAGGGACGCTCGAAAAGGAACAGGCAGATCAATACTTCCGAAGGCTCTACACTGCATGAACATATTTTAGGTCAGTCATGTCAATTTTTACGACTTGCTCCCGTAGCTCAACCCGAACCGGAATGACCGTCCCGGTTCTGTAAATTCGCTATGGGGATAGCTGAAGGTACCATCAAACAGGTTCTGGATTCCAATTCGAAGAGACACACCACTCACATCCCTGCTTTCCATCCACAAGTCTGTGCTGACCCATGCGGGAGAATGAGATAACGTACCATAGAGATCGGAACTCACCATGAACAGATCAAACGGACCCGTAACTGTCGCACGGATGCGGGCCCAGGTCGAGGGCCGAGAGGCAGGCTCTGATACCGCTGTGTAGAAAGAAGCCTCCCACCATAAACTGTGAGCACTTGCCGTCATCCCATATGCATGTCTTCCCTCCGCTCCACGGATAAATGTCGTCACCTTGACTGATTTCTGAAATCCATTCCATCGCATCCCAAGATCCGCCTGTCGTACAGAGGAATTCATTCCCGGTGAATATACACGCCCTGCCGCCGCAAGCAGCTGCCATTCGCTGCTGACCAGCCAGGTCATCAAAGTGGCCCCTCCCCACTGACGATTCACGGGATTCAGCCTGAATTGTCCTTCCATAAGCAGGGGGGAAACCCGTTGCACTGCCTCAATATACAGACCGGTTTCCCTGATTGTGCCTTTGTCGTCTCTTCGGATGCCGTGAGGGGAGGCCTCCTGTTCTGTGTAACGGTAATAGTCTGCACCGATCTTCAATCGCAGACTCGGCCCCGGGGAAAGATGCAAGGAAGCTGCCCCGCTCTGCTGCCCAATACTGCTGCCGGCTCGCATTTGCTGATGAGATGCCGAAACGGCAATCGCTTGCAGAAATCCGGCGTTCTGCACATATTTGTACTGCATCATCACTGCCTGCTGCTGAATCTTTGCTCCACTCTGGTTCACATCGTGCGACCATCCCCCACTTCCGGAAATCCTGTGAAAGGGAGCCAGGCGCATCCCTACTCGCCCGGCAATATTCCCGGAACGGATCCCGGCATGCTGCGGAGTGCCGCCTCCATCTGAATAACCGTCCGCACCATTATAACTCCCCATGAGTGTTGCCTGGGCATGCGTCCAGTCGCGATGAAGAGTCACTCCTGATTGCAAACCTCTTTTTCTTGAACTGTACACGAGTTCGCCCCCTGTTGAATGCAGCTCCCGGGTTTGATAATGAATGGATGCATCCATCCCAAGGCCAGGATTATAGGGACTGGGAACGATTTCTGCCTGTTCCATGTCCGCAAAGGCAAGAATCGGTATGGCAGGATCAATCATTCGGATGCCATCCAGATAAAGTGATTTGGGATCAATCGGAGATTCATACAGGGTATACTCCACATCAATCGCATTCACTCTTCGGGGCAAAAGTCCACTGTACATCCAGTCAGCCAGTCCGGCATTCGGACCCAAAAACGTATGCTGATCCGGTAGTTGATCTGCCCTGGACTCCAAACGGATCTCCAGATGCAGGTCACCCTGTATCTGAACGGAATCCCGAAAAACAATGTATCCCTCCGCAGACACGATCAGGCTGTATTTGCCCGGATTCAAACCAGAAAATTCGAAGTATCCTTCCGAATCCGTCAGCGAGCCATGCAGAGTCCCTGCCAGAACGGCTACCGCTCCTGCAACTGGAGTCGTCGTTCTTGAATCTACCACGGAGCCGGTAAATACGGACGGCTGCTGCGCCCTAGCAGGATTCGGGCTGGCAAAAACAGCACTGTAGATTGCCACCAAGCCTGATAAAAGCCCCCATAACTGCCTGCCCTTTCGCATTCTTCGCCTCAATCCCGCAGACTTGTTCTCATCTGCCAAGGCGGCATAATCAGAATGAAACACAGAGGCGATATAACGAATCTGGGGATGGTGTACAGGATGAGCATCATTTCCCGCAGAAATATCCCTGTCCACCTGGAGCATGAGATGTCCCTCTCCGATATTTATCTGCAAAAATCTGCTTTCTAAGTCAGGCTTGGCCGGACTATTCCAGCCCTGTTGACTCCCATTCAATGTTATGCAGGTCCGTGACAGAGCGGGTGATCAAATCTATGCGACGCATGCCGCTCTGGGAAAGGGAGAACTCATTTCCTTTGCCGCGTACCAGGCCATTCGTGAGATACTGATACGGAATCGTTGAGCGTTCAAGCATATGCAACTTCGGCGCATGGACGACTTCGCTGGATGGCTCAAATTTAAGTGGCAACCCGGAGGCCGCAAAGGTGATCTTCCAGGAACTGCCGAGTTCTACCGGAGGTCCGTATTCTGGAATCCAGTCCTTCAGCTCATCGCACAGCCACGGATATCGCCAGAGAATATCTGGCAATGTCGGCCCCGCCGGAACTGTAACTTCAAACGAATGCGTCTCCTGCGTCAGAAACTCCGGTATAGTCAGATCCGGGTTCTCTCGCAGGCTTGTGTACAGCCCTGCCACATCCATCCCCAACAGGTTGAGCCCGTTATGGAGTCCATGATAGTTGGGGGTTGATGATGGCGGATGATCCCTGTACCAGTGATCAAAGGCTTCACTCAGCATGAGATTGATTTCCAGATGCAGATGCGCCCGATCACGGTTGATTCCAGATCCTGTGTACCCCATGGTACCAATCACGCCCCCCTGTGCGACTTCCTCCCCAATTTCTACAGCAATATCCCCCATGTGGGCATAGAGGCTGTAGTATGGAGAATCTCCCCACCAGTGCTCAATGACGACATAGAGTCCATAATTTGACCGCTTCTCCCTCTCGTTCACATAGACAACCTCTCCGTCGGCGATGCTCAAGATCTTATCCAGAGGCTCTCCTCTGGACGTGCGCCGGAGTGGACGGACATCAATCCCTTCATGAAAGCGGCTATAGACGGTTCCCGCGCTGGTATGCCGCACATTCCGCACAAAACCGTACTTCCCCGCCGTCCAGCCGGGATTCACATTGCGCCTGGGCTGACGATAGGTTCCCATATAAAATTCGCTGCCTCCACCCCGAAACAGAGCATCATTCTCCGTTGGCAGCACCAAAGAAACCTGGGAAGAGCCGCTCTGGGCATAAGTCCGCAAAGACAGGACATGAGGCACGCTGACCAGCAAACTGACCAGTCCGAGCAAAAGCTGTTTTCCTGAAAAGACTCCCATCTGGAAATGCTTTCTTCGAATACAGGCTGTTCTTCACCCTTGCATACAAGACAAATCTCAAGTGCTCATCTGCGCTGGCTGTACCGGATACTCTGCCTGCACATTCCCGCGAGAGATTTCTGCCAGCTTCCGCTTGAGCAGGGAACGCCGGAAGGCACTGATGTGATCCGTAAACAGCGTACCCTCCAGATGATCATGCTCATGCTGCACGACACGAGCAAGAATACCTCCGAAAGTACAGACATGCTCCTGCATCGTTATGTCCTGATACCTGATTTCCACTGACTCTGGACGGATCACAGGCTCCCGAACATTCGGAATGGAGAGACATCCCTCTTCCACCTCTTCCTCTTTCTCTGCCTCTGCTGTAATCTCGGGATTGATCAGTACCATGGGCTGTTCGGGCAGGGAGTCTCTCACATCTTCCGGCAGGTCATCCATCAGCGGCGAAATATCTACAACAAACAGGCGCTCTGGTCGTCCAACCTGGGGGGCTGCAAGTCCAATCCCCGCTGCGTTGTGCATTGTCTCCATCATGTCAGCGATCAGTCTTTGCAGTTCCGTACCAGCAGATTCAACGGATACTGTTTGCTGGCGAAGGACAGGATCACCATACAAACGAATGGGAAGTACCGCCATGAGTGCTATGGCTCAACACGGGCGTAGACTCCTGTAATCGCCTCTTCACTGAATGTCACGACCTCGTAGGCTTCTGGATTGGGTCCCTCCATGCCAGGTGATCCTATGGGCATCCCTGGCACGGCAATTCCCGGTATATCCGGCTTCTCTTCCAGAAGTTTCTGCACATAGAGTACGGGCACATGACCTTCAATGACATACCCGTCTACGACCGCTGTATGACAGGAACTGGCCGAACGCGGAACCCCCAGTTGCTTCTTGATGGAACTCATGTCCTGCATATTGCGTGATTCAACCTTGAATCCGGCATTTTCCATGTGCTCCACCCACTTGGTACAACAGCCACAAGTGGGAGACTTGTAAACAACCATCTCCGGCCCCTGACTGTTTGGACGCAAGATAAATGCAGCGGCTATAACCGCACAGAGGCTGATGCCTGCCAGCAGAAGGAAGATTGCCCGTTTCATGTGTTCACTCAATTAGTGTGTTGTAACTGGAGAGGCGAGAGGGATCGGCATCGGCAAGAAAATCATATGCCTGTCCACTCTCCTCTGAATCCTGAAAGATCCCGACCAGTTCCTTGTACTTCGTACCGAAAAAAATGTCAAATACATACTGTCTGGACTGATCCTCGTAGAGATCGGTCATGGTCTGCAAAATTTCCAGCACCTTTGCTCTTGCGGCCTCCTGATCCAGGGTGAACAGATCCAGTGCCTCAATATGATACTGATAGTAAACCTGGCGAAGCGGACGCATGCGCGGACTCGTCATCTGGTCTACAATTCGGGCGCGTCCATCTACATCTATGGTACTCCATCCTGCGGCATTGCTGGCCACCCCCAGCTGCTGTATGCGCTTGGCGGTCTGAAAATGCTGCTCCCCTCCATATTCACTGAATGAATCATAGTCATACCCCAGCATGAGGTACGCATAATAGTCCAGCACAGAAGTCAGTCCGTCAAACCGTTCAATTTCAAACACCAGCGGTGTTCCCTGTGAATAGCTGAAGCTCCACTCTTCGTCGCTGATCTGTAACAGAGGGGTTTTGGCCACCGTCCCGTAAATGGGACGTGTGCTGTTCAGAATGAGCTGGGCACGAAAGGAGGTCAGCGTAAAATTCTCCTGAAACACGATCTGGATGGAACAGTCAATCAGTTCATGGAGCTCAAACTGGTCTTCGGTCCAGTTGTTATTGTTCATGTACTCTTCCACCTGCTCTTCCAGGTCATCAAGAAATGAAAATCCTGACCCCTCCAGCTGGCGATAGTTGATCTGGGCCGTACACCGAAACTCCCGCGCTACAGAAACGGATACAAATCCGGCTAGAATGAAGAGGAATACTGTATGTCGCATGACTTGTTAACTGCCGTACGTTTTTGGGTGCAATCCCTGCCCGTCTCACTTCCCTGAGCGGCCTGGATCACATACCATGAATAACACAGCAGGTCTGAGCTTTGCCCTGAATCCCGGCATACAGTTTTGGACTCGGCTTGTTCATTGTACCGGTGATGTTCAGCCTGAAAGGGACTGTGCGTCACATGAGCGTCAGAAAGGTCTGGTTCGGGTCAAATGGATTCAGAGATGCCCGCACTTCCAGATCCACATAATGCAGAAGCCGGAACTGAAGCCCCAGTCCTATCCCGGTGGTCCACTTGCCCCGGTGCTCATTGCCAGCCAGAACTCGCTGTCCAAATCCATACAGGTAAAGCACCTTGAAGTATGCCGGTACATTCAAAGAACCATTCTGGATATACCAGAGTGGCTGCAGAATTTCTGCCTCCATTCTGACGTAAGTCCCTGAACTCAAAAACGCTTCTTGTCCTCTTGGAAGAACCAGCGAGTTGCTGTATACGCCACTGCTGCTCTGTGTGAGCAGAGATGCTCCGAGCAGCATGCCCGTATTGGATCGCCGGGAAGGCGACCAGTACTGATCAAGTTTCATGTACAGGCCAGTCCGTCCGGGTCCATTTTCCCTGTACATGTCCGTGCGCGTGTACGCTCCGAAAACTGTTCCCCTGTTTGGCCACACATCTCGCCTGTTTTGCTGCAATCCTGCCGCCAGCAGGATTTCTGTATCCATCCATGTACTGTGTTCCCACTCGGCAAGAGACTGACGGGTACTGGTACGGTACGGCACGGGAGATTTGTTCAGGCTGAACCATCGCGTCCATTCGCTTCGCACTCCTGCGGTAATTCTGGCATAGCTGTTTCGAACATTCTCCTCAAACCTGAGCGGCAGGGCGATGGACATCCCGACTCCCAGTGCCTGCTCCCCGTAGGTAATATCCTGAATGACTCTGTCTTGCGCACGAAACCTGGCAACGAGGGCCCCGGGTTCATTGTACGCATTGACAGTTGTCAGAAAGGGACCTAGCGCAGAGCGAACCTCCGCACGCCCCCAAACTCTTTTTGACTGCACCGTTACCTCCGTCGCATACGTGATCCGCCGCAGGGGATCACTCCCGTAGATTCCCAGCCCGCCACGAACACCCAATCTTCGCTCGGGACCTTCGTCTGACCAGGATCCCGTCGGAAGGATCATCCGAGGCTGCAGTCTGCCCCCGAGCCTGTATGGCTCATGCGTAAAGTCCTCCGGCACCTGCAGCATGGAAGGAATATCCGGTATCTCGTCTGGGGAAACGAGAGAGACGGACGGAGACGCATCCGGTGAAAATCTGGAAGATACAACATTATACTGTTCGTGCTGATAATCAACATATACGAGTGTCTGGTTATCTTCTGCAAGGATCGGGTCCATAGCTCCGTACAGAACATCCGTGAGCTGAACCGTGCGCTCCAGATCCAAATCGTGACAGTACACATTGGTTATTCCATCCTTGTCCGCCGTAAAGAGAAAATAGCGCCCATCCGAACTCCACGAGAATTCGCGAATTGTTCCGTCATCCACGAAAATCCACGGACGGAGTACACCGTCTGAGTCGGCAAGATAGACTCCCTGGATCCCGCTATGTCGAATCAGAATTGCTGTCAGATCTCCGGCTGGCTCGACCTGAATAAGATCTGCCTGACTTCGCTCTCGTATCTTGTGAATGTTTCCCTGCTCATCAATCCTGATCCAGGTATTGCGCTGTCCATCATTCTGGAGTGCCCATATGCCGGAAGATGTCTGTACAGGCATGTGCACACGGGCACCGCGGGTCAGGCGAGTTTCCTGATTCCTGGCGATGTCATACCGGAACACATCGGCAGAGGAGCGCAACGTAGAAAATCTTCCTGGGACATAGCGAGAATACAGCAGGGTACTGTCTGCAACATGAAACCATCCGTCCTCGGGCAGCCGTACTGTCCGAATCAGACTGACCGCCCCGCTCTTCACATCAATACTGTACAGTCCTGGAGTGTCACTCGGTCCTCTCCGATACACAACAAGCGTGGAAGGATTCAGCCATTGCGGCCAGCGATGGCGTACACCCCGTTGCCCCGTAATGACATGTGACTGCTGCGAGTGCTGATGTACGGGTGGAGTCGTTTCCTGCCGAAATTCTGCAAGCAGTTCGGACAGGGATTTGCCTGTGGTATGGCGCAGATCACGGCCCGTTAACCGGAAAGGATACCGATAATTCAAAGTCCGCATCCTTTCAAAGAAGAAGCCCTGATCCCGCGCATACTGCCATGCAAAAAAGCTGGCACCCCCGACATAATGGCGGTTCGCATGAAATCCATACCGCGAACTCTCCATAAGCTGCGAAAGACTCCACGGGCGTTCAGAGGCAGCAGCCGCCCGGTAGTGCATCTGAAAACGGGCATCATTCAGCCGTCCGGCACCCTTCGTTCCTGTACTCTCGAAATATACTGCAGCCCCTTCATTCAGTCCCGGCGGCAGAGACAGATTCAATGTACGGGCAGCATCGGGAGCAAACCAGTGCAGCACTTTCCCCAGTCCCCATGGCCCGTCCGCCTGCGCCTGTGCTGCATGGACAAGTTCATGTATTGCAACCGTCTCAATCCATGAACGGGACCTCGTGCCCAGCCGGTTTCCCTTGATATGTGGAACTTCAATTTCCTGGCGAAAGGGATGCGTGTGAACATATCCGTTCGACTGATCACTGGAATTATTCAGAATGACGGGCATCCACATGGGCCGGGCGGCACCGGAAAGAGCCTGTGCCTGAGAGAGTGTCTTCTCCAGAATCAGGACAGTTTGCCACGCTTCCGCCTCACTGCCTTCCTCAAAGATGATCTCAAAGTGCCTTGTTCTGTGTACCCGGTATTGACTTCCAGGCGGTCGCACAATCGGTTCATAGAACCTCTGCTGTCCCTCAGCGGACGCAGACAGCAGGAGGAATCCAAGTGAAGCAGCAACAAGGAATTTTGACATCGTGCGGAGGGGGAGGGATTCGAACCCCCGGCAGGCAGTACCTGCAATGGTTTTCGAGACCACCCCGTTCGACCACTCCGGCACCCCTCCGTGCTTGTGTTAACGAACTGTGCGGGGGACTTGTTCAGGAAAGTATATACAATGCCAACCGGCTGGATGGCGATAATCGGATGAAGCGGATTGAAATAGCTGCCCCATGTAGCGCAAACTCCTTCGGAAGCTCTGCGCTCTCCTCCATTCCCGGGATCATCAGATCGTTTCGCATCCCCGACAGGTCACAGTACCGGTGGAGTCTGCCCTCCAGACCACGCAAACGAACGGGATTACAATTCCGGTTCAAGATGTGGAAAATCTTAGGTTCTAGCCCGATTGATGTGGGGGTCACGGGGGCTTTGCCAAGTACTCCACAACCTGTCGCATTCTGGGTATCTCAACCACAGAATAGCCGCAGAGTACCGACAAAACTGGATGTACCGCATTACCGGCATGATTCCGGGCAAACACTGAAGAGAAACTCAATAGAGTTGTGCCGTGATTCGCAGATACATACCCATTCCGTTCGAGTCAATCGGGGAAGTTGATGGAGCCAGATTCCCCAGTCGGGCGGTCTGCTCAATATGTGCCCTGCGAGTGACATCAAACACATTGTTTACACCGAACAGGATCGTCCAGGAATCCTGGAGAGAATAGCCGATTTCGGCATCCACGATCCAGGAACTGGGGAACTCGTCCAGAACATCTATCCCGTCCGCACGACAAGTAGAACTGTCAAATCTGCACTGCTGCCAACTGTCAAACCAGCTCACGCGCAGCAGTGCAGACCATCTGTGTACCACCTGCCGGTATGTCCCTACTACGCGATTTCTGGGACTCAGCCGTTCAAGTTCAATCCGCCGCTGTCGGGTCAGCAAACTGAGTTTCAGAGGTTCCAGGAGTGATTCCCCCAGCAAGTCTGTAATCTGGCGTGGAGGTGTGAAATGGGTGAGAGAGGTCGCTGTCCAGTTCCATGCGATGCTTCCCAGAGAGGCATGTGTTCGGCTCCACTCCCGATCCCATGCCAGCAGAACATCCAGTCCGCTGGTTCTCGTACTGAAATCGTTGGAATAAAATCTGACCTCCCGGATATTGGTAATTCCACCCAAAAGATTTTTTGCGTCAATCACCCGTACGACTTCGTCAGTGAGTGGAATGCTTCCCGTGAGCGAAAGGCGGTCTTCCATGTTGATACGGAAAAAGTCCGCGGTCAGCGTGAGATCTTCACGGAGTTCCGCAATCAGGCCTGCGGATATTGTGCGGGCTAGTTCGGGTTTCAGGGGCTTTCCTCCCAGTGCCTCCGCAATCGGATGTGTAGACGGCAGAACTCCCACCTCTATCAGGCCCTTTTCTTTGGAGAAGCCGGCGGTTCGGAACACATTCAGGTTCGCTTGCCCCGGGGTTGGTGCACGGAACCCTGTGCTGGTAGCAGCACGCAGGGAAACCTGGTCCGCTACCCGGTAGAGGGCTGCTATTTTCCCGTTGAGAGTTCCTCCAAACTCGGTGGTGAAATTCTCATATCGTACAGCAATATTTCCCAGCAGGTTTTGGGTAAGGTCTGCTTCAGCATCCATGTAAGTTGCGAAATTGGGGCGTGCCCACCTTCCCGCAAACACAGGGTTCAGGCCCTGGTATCCGTTTGATCCGACACTGAATCCCTGCTCCGCATAGGGGCCTGCCTTCCAGGAGAGCGGATCTCCTGCGCGACTTTCAAAAATTTCCGTTCGCCAGGCTACCCCCCAGGCGAGGTTCACCGGAGAAGAAAATTGCCTCACCTTCAGAGGAATGGAGAATGAAGCGGATACCTCTGCTTCCTGCTGGAGATAGGAACGCGGACGGAAAGAGGTGGGAGTGTCCGGTCCGAAAGAAGCGTTGATGGAATTGTACAGGTAGAACTCTACCAGACTGCGCGCCCCGCTCACACTGACATCCCAGTTCAATTTGCCAGGGCTTCCGCCCCGCAGACCTGTCGTGAGACTAAGATCATATACATCTCCCCCGAATTGGGGAGTAAATCCGCCCGGAAACATCTGATTGAACAGGAAGCACTCGCCTTCAAAGGCAGCAATGAAGGTTTGAATTTCCTTATGTGATGCATCCAGCCCCGGGAGCTCTTTATGATTTTTGCACTCCACTTCATTTTGGGGGTTCAGGTCTGCCACGGCACGCTCCTCCCCGAAACGAAATACGCTGCTACGTGCCGTCAGGGTACCAGGCGCACGGAAATAGAACACGGATTCCTGGGTCCTGCGCCCACCACCACCAAACGTATAGGCAGTTATATCGGGAGCAAGATCAAGTGCGGCATTCACGAATCCGATGATGCTGTTTCGCACTTCAGGACTTCCCCAGTTCTGGGCAGGATTCTTTACCGGATATCCCCTGTTAGCCAGAATGCTTGCATCGGCCCTCTGTCCAGCCCGTCTGGTTGCCTGTACATCCCTGTACTCTGCGCTCAGATTGAGGAATCCATTCCGGGGCAGGGGAAACCCTGCATTGGCTGCCAGGTGGATGTAACGTCCATCTCCTCTTGAGTATTGTCCTGTTCTCAGACGGGCCCGCACTCCCTGTGCATCTTCCCGAAGCTGCATGTTGAACACACCGGCTACAGCATCTGCACCGTACTGGGCTGTTGCACCATCGCGGAGAATTTCAATTTGGCGAAGGGCAATCGCAGGGATCATATTGAGATCCGGTCCTTGCGCTCCTTCATTCAGGGAACTTGCAGCAAGTGCAATCGAACTGGATCGGTGACGCCGTTTGCCATTGATCAGTACAACAATATTGTCGGTAGGCAATCCTCGCATAGTAGCCGGGCGTACAACGGAGGCCTCATCTCCAAAGTAACTCTGGAGATTGTAGGATGGTATGAGTGTCCGAAGGACATGGTCAACATCCGAACTCGCCATTGACTGCAAATCTGAAATCCCCAGTACATCCACCGGTACGGCAGAATCTTTCAGAAGTCTGGGCTGGCGGCGTGATCCCACGACCACTACATCATCCAGGGCCAGAATGTCTGGTCGCAGGATAATATCAAGGAACTCTGCATTTGACTGCAGGGCAAGTTCCTGTGTTTGATATCCGACAAACCGGAATACAAGGATTACATCGGCGTGCGGCACTTCCACTTCCCAAGTGCCGTCCGTATTCGTGGTGGTTCCAAGTGTCGTTCCGCGAACCGTAACGGTAACCCCCGGCAGAGGGGAAGATGTGTCGCCGTCACTTACTTTGCCTCGTACTGCCACCTGCGCAGTTGCGACAGAAGCAGTATAGGAAAATACCATCAGGAAGACGAGGACAGGTCGGACTGACAAGATCATAGAGCAAACTTCCCCTCTAGGCTCTTCATTATTTTTAGTGGAAATAGTGATTTGGGGATATCTCAGGGATACAGGATCAGACACACCGGAGAACAGGAAAATACGGTCCCGAAATTCCTGAATATTCCATCCCTGCTCACCCGCAGTATGTTAACTGAAATACCATCAGGCCGATCCAGGAAAGCGTTCTGAGCAGAGAGACTCCAGATTACGGCATCACAGAGGGGATCACTCCACTGGGCTTACGTCAATCACGACAATACGGATTTTTCCTCTGCGTTCCGGATCAGAGTATTTTTCAAGCAGAATTTTTAATTCTTCCGGCTTGTTCAGAATGTCTCCCTCTGGCGACTTTATTTTCCCACATGTTGGTCCAAACCAGAATACCAGATAAATGCCATAGCTGTCGGCTCTTGGGTCACGCGTGTATTTTGGGACAAGCTGCTCTGATATCCCATGCCAAATTTCGGAGTATGAGTCCTTTTTGATTTCTATCGGAACTGCTATATCCGAACCGTACGACACGCGAATATCTGCCCTTTTTTCTTCTGCGTATCGCCCTTCCGGCTGCGCATCAATCTGGTACTGTCGGAGCATTTTTTGCAGATCCGAAAGGAATACATCGCGACAGTCATTCTCATGCAGGGGCTTCGGGGGAGTTCCAGTGTTGGGATCCCGATGCCAGTACTGGCGCCAGTCATTGGTTTCTCCGTTGCGAATACAGTTTGCCAATCGTTCCAGAACCTCAACGGTTATGGCAACAAGATCCGCAGCATCGGAGGGCGGGCCATTCCGAAATGTTCCCTGAATTTGTTCCAGTCTGAGGTCTCCTCGTCTTTCCGCACGGAGTCGCCGCGCCTGTACTTCCTGGTATTGCAAAGTCTGATGTTTCCATGCCGCCAAATCGGGAATAGATACCAGCTCGCTGAATATGCACGCAGTACGGTCATCACTACGCTTTGCGAGTGCATGAAGCCATGAAACAACAAGGGTATAGGGTTTATGACTCCTGACTTCCTCGGGTCTCAGGAGACCCGCATGTTTTCGATAAACAGGAGGTCGAATCTTTTCTCCGAATACCCGAATGAGCCGGAGAATGTCTTTGGCGCACCAGCCATCAAAATTTTGCAAGATGGACTGTCCATAACTGTCCCGAATGAGGAAACCCATCATGTGACGCAAGCGGACCTCGCTTCCACCAGAGAGAAATTCTGTCAACCGTGGCAGGCAGTGATCCCTGGCAACAAACAATCCCGTACAAAGCCACAGGGCTCGCTGTCCGGTATCCATGCGCTTGCGGTTCAGCCGTTTCAGGGTGATTTTTCGCAATTCCCCGGCAGGCATGCCATGAGCCGAGAGAGCACTCCAGAGCACAACACGCAGAGAATCCAGCTGAGGCGCACTGCATCTGGTCGGAAAGACCGTGAACATCCTGCTCACAGCAAGCTCCGCCACAGAAGCATATGCCGGGTCAGATGCCACTTTGAACAAGTGTTCCCTCGGCAGTGTCTTGCGGCGAACCGTCGCATTGTGTATGGCAACAAGTGAGTCGGCCACGACCTCCGGGTGGGCAGTCAATGACTGAAGATGCCACCCGGGAAGATCTGGATGGGTTCTCCGACTAGTCAGGGGAACATGCCGACGGGGTAGATCTGTCACGAGGAAAAACCCTGTTGCCCGTCGCTTTTCTTCGTCGGACAGGCGGTCGAATGCCTGCCCTGTTTCGCGTTCTTCCTCCTCCATGCCAGCCAGAAAAGGACGCGCAAAACGGGATCGTCTGCCATCTTCGTACAGCTGGGCAATCTGGTCTAGGTCCGGCAGATCATCACGATCCAGCATGCTGCGAAATCCCGCGAGTGCCGCCCGCAGAAGTGTCTGGTCCCCTCCCAGACAGGATTGAAAATACTCTCCTGGAGCAGCACCTGGCCTCGCAAGTCCATCAAAATAGATCCTGGCAAGGTCATCCAGCAGTGCAGGATCACACTTCCCCGCTGCCAGCTCCGGTTCCTGACACCGTATCTGTGCGAGCTCCTCCTGTTTCCTGTCTTGGAAGGCACGGCGAGTTTCCTCTAGATTTTTTTTCTGTTGCCTCTCTTCACATTCCCGCAGTGCCCTGTACCGCAAACGGCTGGTATTCCACTGACTCAGTTCTGCGATACCCTGTACGGCTTCAGCTATTTCTTTGTCAGACAGAGGAGGTTCCCAGCCTTCCTGTTCCCGGACGGACCACTGTGCGAGTACTTCCGCTGCCTTTGGAGATGCATTCCAGAGCTCTCCCGCACGCATGAGACACCAGGAACGAAATCCGGCTGGCGGATTTTTGCCTACAAACTTGAAACCGGTCGCATGACGATCATGGATCATGGATTCCTGCGCAGTCAATGCGTGTTCAATGAGTGCATACCAAATATTTTTTCGTTCACGCAACCAGGTATAAATTGCTGTACTTGCTTCGGTATCTCTGCTATACCAATGAAATGGGCTGTGTACCGGGGTCAGTTCAAGAAAGTGGTCATCCCATTCAACCAGTTCGAACCAGCGATAGAGCTTGGGAATATCCAGTTGATCTCCATACAAGTCCACCCCCCGCGCAAGGAGTCGGAGAACAATATTCGCGAGCTTGTGATGTGCCAGTTTTGGGATGACCTCGGAAGGACGCTCACAAAGAGAGTCAAGCAGGTCTTTGATTTGCTCGTCAGTTGATCGGTCAACAAGATATTTCCAGAATTTCCGATAAGCACTGGACTGGAAGTCAGCATTCCCTGTCACAAGATAATTCCATACTTCCGGTGTCTGTAGCTCGCCGGGATACAAGAGATCCAATACTGTACCCCGCAGATCACTCTTCTCGTCTGGCAGACGGCCTTCGTCCAGATCCTTGACAACCCTCTGCAGGGTAGCACTGCGATCCGATGCATCGGTGATTATTTGACTCAGGACACGAAGTGCTATGCATCGGACATTTGACTTCCAGCCAGAATTATAAATAACCGCCCACAAATTTCGACGGTCAGCTTCCATCTGCGTTCCTGAATCAGATTTCTTGCCTGGATCGGGCTGTGTGTGTAAAACACCGCAAAGAAGCCAGTAAACCAGCGTTTGTCGGTTGTCTGAGTGCAGAGGCGAACTGGTGAGTTCCCTGACAGCTGACAATCCATGCTTACCGGCCAGGGCCCCCAGGGAAAATGCAGATGGCCAAGTGTGCCCGAGATGAATCTTTTGTTCAAGTTTCTCGAGCAGTACTTTTCGCTCTTCAGGATGAAAACTGCTTGCATCGCCGTTGAAGGCCACGGCAAACGGGTCTGCGTGAATCAGGTCCATCCTTGTTTCCGATGCAACGGCAGCTAGCCAACCTGTTAATCCCTGAAGATCAGAAAAAGGCACCCCGTCGTATCCCATGAGGAGAGCCAGTACACGCCGGGGGGGTAAGCCATTCCGAATGATTTCGGCTAAATATTTTGCCGCAAGAAACTCGGCTGTCAGTCTGTGAATGGGGGATCTGCAGTGCAAAGGCCCTTGGAAGAGACTGGAATCAAACGCTGTACGAAGAGCAAGCCGGGGCTGATTATGTACATCATGCAAGGAAAGTACCTCTGAATTTTCTGACATGCCCTCTACAGACCAGCCAGACTTGTTTGCGATTAGCATGAGTGCAAAGAGTTGACCGGCTGCGTGCAAAACTGCTTCCGCAGAAGGTCGTTGTGGCCCACATGAGTGGGCATCACGGTGTTCTGGATTCCGTTCCTTGACGAGTTCCCTGCAGGCACTCTCAAATGTCTTGCCTGGACTATCAGGCCAGCCATTGACTGCTACGGACTTGTACAGGATACTCAACAGCTGTGGATTTCCGAGAAAGGCTTCCAGTCCATGCTCCAGTGCCTGCGGAATGAATGTGGTAGCCGTTCCGCCCCATTGGGATACGATTCTTCGTACCTCATGGTAATTCAGTGGATTCAGTTGCAGAACCGGGACCTCCTGCGAGTCCATGAGTGAGGAAAGTTCTCGCAGATCTCCTTCCCCCAGCCAGCTGCCAGAGCGGCAGGACAAGCGAAACTTGGGCTTGCCCAGTGCCTCAAGACGAGCGATGATCTTGTCCATCGCCGCTCTTGGATCTCCACCGCCGATACGTACCTCATCAAGTCCGTCAATGAACAGGGTTGTGTGTTCCCATTCCGGGTGACAGGTCAGGTCCCGACTGATAAAGTGTCGTGCCGAGACAAATGTGGAGTTCTCGGCTCTGGCAGCTTTTTCAAGAGCTGTCGTCTTTCCGATTCCCGGCTCCCCGATCAGTACATATCCCGGATCGGATTCGAAGTCACTCAATGACAGGTTCTCTTGCCCGAAGCGATCATCTTCCTCCGGTTCCATGAGACGGACGGTTCGCTCTACAATCATTGTTTCAGTTCATCAATCCACTCGTCCGCAGTCAGCGAAAAGAATTCGTTGAGGGAAATGCCGTTCTGGCCTGCACCTGCAACCATGGTTCTGGCATCTGGAAAACGGGCTTCGAATGCATCCAATCCACTCCGGGATCGCATACGCCCGCTTTTTACTTCCACTCCCACCAGGTGAGGGCCGCGCTGGATAACAAAATCAACCTCATGCCCTTTTTTATCACGCCAGAAATGAATTTTTGTCGCGGTCGCCCGGGTATTATACAAGTGTGCCCCGACCGCACTCTCTACGATATGACCCCAGAAGGAACGATCTGCCTTTGCCTCTTGGAATGAGTATCCAGATGCGGCGGTCATGAATGCCGTATTCAATACAATGAGTTTGGGAGACCTGGCTCTGCCCAAATGTGGTGCCACTGTGTACGGAGACAGGGCCACGACCAAACCTGCACCGGATAGCATCTCCAGATAGTCTGCAATCGTTGTCGCATTACCTGCATCCTGAAGCTGACCAAGGAGCTTGTTATATGTGATGATTTGACCTGAATAGCCTGGGGCCAGGTCCATTAGCTGGCGCATCAGAGCAGGTTTACGGATACGTTCAAGCCCAACAATGTCTCGGTCAATGACAGGTGTCAGAATCGAATCCAGGATATAGCTTTGCCAATCGGCAAGGTCTGTATGTATCAAGCCGCTGGGGTAGCCACCAAAGAACAGATACTCCTCAACACTTATTCCGAATCCCTTCTTCATTTCCCGGAGTGTCCAGTGCGTGACCGGCAGAGCATCAAAACGACCGGCGAGGCTCTCATTCCGCCCAACCAGCAATTTCCAGGCAGCCGAACCTAAAATTACCACGCGTAACGGGACTCCCTTCCGTTTATCGTCATCCCAGAGTCCCTTCATAATGTTGGACCAGCGTGGAATGAGCTGGACTTCATCCAGGATGAGTACCAGTCCTTGCTTTGACTTGAGACAAGCCTGACGGGCTCTCGTCCATATGTCAACAAGTATCTGTTCATGGGGGAGGATCTCTATTCTTGTGGTGTCACCCGTATGTTGCACTTCGTGCCAGTCGGATTCGTCATTATTCGGGTTATCCACAGGGATGTACCAGCATGGAATCTGTGACTTGATCAGATGCTGACGGACCTGGAGGGCAATCGTTGTCTTGCCTGTCTGCCGGGGCCCCGTGATAGCAACAATACGTTTGTGTACATTCTCGGAGATTCGTTCCACGATACGACGTACATGTGAACGTTCATAGTCTGGTACAGACATAAAAGTACTATACTGATTGAATATACTCAGTACGTACTTTCGTGCAATTCTATGGTTCCGTAGCCTGTTGGAGAACCACACGAGGTCTGGTTTCATGCAGTTATGCCGTATGCTCAAACTGACCGTTGAGGACACATCGGGGAAGTCTTTTGAAGGGGCTTACATACACATACAGGGATTTCAGGCAAGGTATACATCTTCACCCGCAATGTGGCACCAACGAAGGGGAATGTGCGTCCAGATCTCGCGAGCAGCATCAAAAACAAAAGATTTGATCTGCCGAACCAGACCCAAAAAATCCGGGGATATAAGTTTCTGCTGTGGTAAGTGTGAGTAAGAGTTGAGAACCGCAGGAAGAGTCCGGGAATTTCAAATGGGCACTTCTCCAGTTCGTTTGGGTAGAGACTCCAACGAATTGATATCTGCCAGAAAATACGGTTCTACTGCAATCTCCATGGGTCACGATCAGTTTTTCGTACACCTCCGTGCACAGGCCATCCCCATTTCTTTCCCTGTCCCGAATTGCTAAGGAACCGTCTCTCGAGCTTTCACATGGAGCAAGTGATCCTGTCCATCACCGATCCATGAGCATGCTCTCTAAACCTGAAGCACCCCGATACATGATCCGTACCGGGGTGCTCCGTTTACCTTCCAATTACTCTTACCCTTACTTCACGAGGGTCATGCGTCCGGTCTTCACATGCCGCTGCTTGGTTCCGGTTGCAATCAGCCGGTACAGATAGGTTCCGCTTGCCAGACTGGTTGCCTGCAGTTCCACGCTCCGGTTCGCCCCTGCCTCCAGCTCCTGCGCCGGCAGCGTGATCACCTCCCGCCCCAGCATGTCTACAATCTGGATCTGCACCTGCGCACTCTCTGGCAGGTCAAACTGGATTCTTGTGCTCGGATTGAACGGGTTCGGATAGTTTCCATGCAAGGCAAACTCCGTCGGAAGCTCTGCACTCTCCTCCACCCCGGTCACTGTCTGTACCGGGACGATCTTCCCGTTCCTGTCCACCCCCAGAATCGTCAGATCATTCCGCATCCCGGACAGGTTCAGCACCAGCGTCTGCCCCGCATACCCGTACAGGTCCAGTTCGTAGAACTCCTCTACAGCTCCATCTGTGGATTTCACCTGCATGACCTGCACCGACGGATCCAGCGAGGCATATCGCCGGGTCTCCTCATCCAGCGTCAGGTTCCCCGCCAGGGTCATTACCGGCATCACGGGATCGGTCGGGTCCATCACCTGCACCCGCGCTGCTCCCAGATCCGCCGATCCGTGTACCAGTCGTACCTCTGCTTTGGTGGCCACCGACGAGGTCATCCGCATGTCCAGCACCTTCAGCTTTGGATCTGCCAGACTCCCGTGCGCAATCACCACCGTATTCGTGTTCGGATTCAGGGACAGGGTACTCGTGATCGCCTGCTCTGCTGGCACTCCCGCCGCCTGGATCTTCAGCACATGACTGCCGGCTCCCACCGGACGATAGCCCGTGGCACTGCGGAACTGCATTCCACTGCCAATTCGGATGTCCCCCAGATGCAGGTCAATCGGGCTTGTCAGTGGCAGATTGTGAATGAACTGCAGGTTCGCCCGTCCCCCGCTCAGATCGGCCTGGTCAATCGGATTCTCAATCCCGTTCGCCGCAACCCCGAAGATCGCACAGCTCCCCAAGCCAATCCCTTCCTGCGTCAGGTTCACCACTCCATTGAGATATCCGTTTATCGCAAATGAACTCGCATCCGCCTGTGCGGGAACCCGTCCCGCCAGCTTCGGATTCTTCCACGTGCAGTCCCACTGCACGATCCGCAATCCGCTGGCATCCGCCACATTTCGCAGTCCCGCCGCCGCGACCCGAAGGTTCGTATTTGTCGGCAATTCCTCCGCTCCCAGATCAATCTTCCAGAACAGATCCGCATGCACATCCAGGGTCAGGCTGCCTCCGGCATGCGGAACCGTGATGTTCTCTGCGGGCCACGCCGGCATGGCTCCTTCCGGCACCAGAACTGATGATACGGTCACGGCAGTCGTGTCATTCAGGTCCGAGGGCAGTTGCAGGATCAGCGGACGATAGTGGGACATGTCCCCCTCTTCCATCCCCACCGGGAACAGATATCCTCCACTCTCTGCCCCCGTGCCTGCGGACCCCTGCAACAGGTCACGCACCACCGGGGTAGCCGAATACGACTGCCCGGAGCCCCGCAGAATACTCGCCTTGCACTTCTGTTTACGGTCCGATCCACATGTATTCCCTTCCTGCGACGACAGCCGACCCCGCAGTTCCTCTTCCACCTGCACATTCCGTACCACCCACTTGTGCATGCTGTCCACAGGCATGCTGCGGATCTTCCCCCGGCGAAGCGTCAGCGTGGACTCCCTGCGCTGCCGCACCTCGCTTGCCAGCACGATCCCCTTGGGATTGTTCACCGTCACATTCCCCAGCTCTACCCTCGGATCAGAGGACAGACGCACTTCCTGTGGCTCCGTCCCCCTCAGCTCCAGGGAAGCCTTCAGTTGGCCCCTTGACCGATTGCGTTCAAAATCATAGGTATAGTCGAAGAGGAGATCGCCATGCACGATCAGATTCGAGGCGGTGGGGGTGATATACCGCGTATCCACTTCCACCACCAAGTCTCCCATCACCGTCTTCGTGATCCGATCTCCCATGCTGATGCCCGGCCAGTCTCTCCAGTTTTCCTGTCCCGTGTCATTGGTCTGCAGGAAGTTGCCATCTACGAGCACACGGGCAGGATCGCCGGTCCCGCTGAAGGTCATTCTGCCGGTCCCGCTGAGCTGCACATGATCCTTGAATTCCAGGGTTTCCTCCAGCTTCGTGGAAATATTTCCAGACCGCAGATGAACCTCCTTCCTGATCTCTACCTTCTTCCCATAGAACTCTATGATTCCTTCCCCCATCACTGCCAGACTGTCCAGCACCGTCGTCGTGCCCGTATCCCTGCCATTACCAACATCCGTTTCCGCCCAATTGAAGTACAGGTAGCCAACCCGGTTGTTGGTGAGCCGGTCATTCGGAGTCTTCCTGCCATCAAACCGGACCACCCCAAACGTATTGGTGTGGGCCGCTGCCGACATCCCGGAGACGATGTGGGTGCGTTTGCTCCCTTTGGGGACATACAATGTGTCCGCCAACAGTTGCCCTTTGAGCACCAGGTGTACCTGAGCCGTGGTTTGATCATCTTCCAGTCCATCCCGCTTCTTTGTGTCTTCCGGACCCAGCATCAGCGTGCCGTCTCCGAGGACCACCATAGCATCCTTCGCAACGGTCACCCAGGCTGTGCTGTCCACATATGCTCCACCACTCACCCGTCCCAGCACATGCAGGTTCCCGCCTCCGGTCATGAGCTTGCTCTTGCCATTGACGCTCACCTTCCCGTGCACCACTACATCCTGTCCCTCCGTGTGCAGTTCTCCTGCTGCCACAACTATGCTGTAATTGTCTACCTTCGTGGCATCGGCATCCGTGCGATGCAGAGAAGAGGTCCCTACGGTCAGCATCCCGTCCACCATCAGCTTCCCTTTGGTGATCATCAGTTTGCCCACAATCGAGCGGTCTCCACTCGTGGTGATCTCGGCACTGGCATGATTCACGATCACATCCCGCGGATCAAACCATTCCAGCGCATCCGTCACTGTGCGCTTGCCCGGCGTGATATAGGTCAGGATGTAGCGATCATTTGTATTGGCGGTTTTTGCCTTGTCCGTGGAGATGCTCCCCGGATCATTGGTATCCTTTTCCAGCATCCCGTTCTGCACCGTGATATGCTCCGTCACATGCAGGGTGGAGTCGGTTGTGCTCTCGGCATCCACCAGCGACAGCGTGCCACTGCACAGGCCCAGATTCTTGGTCTTGTACACCTCGTCCAGACGCAATTCTCCACTCCCGACCTGAACAGACAGGGCATCCAGCATGTCGGCCAAAGCCGCCTTCTTCACAACATCTGTGTTTCGGCTGCTGTAGGTCAGTTTCTTGATTGTGGAGGCTTCGTCCAGCTCCCCGCTCAGCTCTCCCTGAAGAATCAGCGACTCCGTCACCCTGACATCCTTGGCCGCCGTCAGTTCCGCGCGAGGACCCACATGCAGGGTATTCACCTTGAGCATACCTTTCCCAGGTTCCACCCGCAGACCCCCATGGGTCACCAGTGCGTCCAGCGTGAGTCCGTTCGTGGCATCCCCGATCACAACGCTATTGCCAGCATCCGTCAGCATCACATGATTCCCGAAAGTGAGCTTGATATCGTTCCCTGTGCACATTCCGTCCACCCTGGACACGGCCGGGTACCCCATCCCGACAGTCTTCCCTCCGGCAGCCAGATCCCCTCCTATCCGCAGATTGTGGGCCGTCTTGCGTACAACCCTGTCATTTGCTTTCAGAGAGTCGGTATCCAGGTACACCCGTCCTTTGCCGCCAAAACTCACCGTATCCTCCATCACCAGACTCCCCCCAACCGACGAGGTTAACGAAATTTCGGCAGTACCACTGGTCTTTGCAAGAGGAGCCATGAACAGCACCCGTGGGGCGCACTGCGTCGCATCCGCTGTGGCACCTGTTGTCGTTTCGGTGAGCGTGTTGGAGTATACATTCAGATCCCCTGCAATCGTCGCTGCACCTGCGAAATGAACTCCCGGAATATGGTCCGTCCGCACTCCTCCATCTTTTGTAGCAAAATCTCTCCTTACGGCATTCGAGTATTCACATGTCCACTTGTTGTTACCCACTTGCCAGCCAACTCGAATCCCGGAATCTGCGGCGGTATTCGCCTCTCCATAGTCTGCCGTGTTGGTGTAGGGAGTCTCCCCGTCTCGCAAGATCACATCCCCCTGTATCGTCGCCGTTTTCTCAAATAAAATTCGGGCATCGTTCCACTGCTCCACATCCCCCTCCACGATCACATTCTCCCGGAAAATGAGATCCGTCGCAGCCTTAAAGCCCTTAAATCTGTCATTCTTAAGGCTTCCCGAGACCGTGACTGGCCCCACCCGCTTCAGCTCCACACAGACATTGCCCATGGCAATCGCATAGATCCCGGCAGAAATCGTTCCCTTGCCTCGAATGCGCAGACAATCTGTGTCACCAAGCCCCCCAGAAAGGGGCAGGTATGAACCACGATTACGAAGTGAGGCAGATCCCCGCCTGCCGGATCCCGTGGCAACATTCAGATACGCAATCCGAAGGGGGTGACTTGTTCCTTTTGTCACATCTTCAATCGCCCCCTCCACAAAAAACTCCTTCCGAAGGTGAACCACGAGATCCACCCCGTCAATCCGCAGAGTAGCTCCGCTCTGGACGGTCAACGGATCGCTTGCCCCACTTCCTGCATCTCCCACTCGGAGCTCGCTGGTTTTCTCTTTCTTCGTCCCTCCCTTCACGATAAAGCTGCTGGAGACCACCAGGGCAGGAAGCCGAACCTTCTCTCCATTGGGAATGGTCAGGGTGCCGGCGATGGCGATCCGCTCCTCCGATTTGTCCGAAATCCAGAAAAACGGGAAGGTCCTGGCCCCTGCACTCAATGTGATATTCTCAAACTGAACGCTTGCGTTCGGATCCAGTCGAAACTCACCCGCCGCGGCAATCGTAAAGGTGCCCGTGAACTGGATCGTTCCCTTCACGGGGGTGGTATTCCCCTGTACATAGGTCCCGAAGCGGAATCGCTTGTCCAGAGTGGCCGTGGGAGCAACCAGCGTAGTGCTGCCCCCCGCCCGGCGAACCCGGATCAGGAATACATCCTCATCCTCGTTGTCTGACAGTTCAAAGGCACGCTTCAGCGTACACGGGCCATTGTCATTCGCAGGATTTATATTACCGCAGTTCCCATCCGTCCTGCCATTGATCGGGTCTATTAGACGCGTCTTCTGTGCGAACGCACTGGAAGCCGTGAAGAGAAGAAGCAGAAGAAGGAATCCTGCCCCCCCCCCATTTTTTGTAGGTGTTTCATAGGTTGATTTGTTCGTTGATGAAAAGTTTTCGGTATATGATTAAAATTCTGTTGGCCGAAGCCGCCACTTCCTGTTATACACATCAAACAGCGAATATGATGAAATCGCTCACGATTTTTCCCAAGAACTGACTGAGAGCCAAAAGAAGCGACGGAAAATACAAGTCAAGCAAAGAGGCAAACGGGCATCGGCTCTTCTCGCTAGTTTGCCACAGCGTAGTTCAACAATCGGACACAGCTCCCCTGTTCCCTTTTTTGGGATGATTTTTTCGTAGTCCACAGGTTCCATCAACTTCGCAGGTCAGATCATGGTGGCTGTTCTCTTCGTTCTGTGCCGTTTTTCCGGCAAAGTACGCCGAGAGTCTGCCTGGCGAATCGCGGATGGGCATAGCACTCCCCGCTCCCTGCGGAGTGCTGTTTTTTTCTCGGCAAGAATCCTGTCTGTTTCATAAATCAGGAGGCTTTTCCTCTTCGGGAAGCAGCGTACATTCTTTCGCTGGTGCTTTCTCTTCGGGACCATCCCGCCCCCGCTCCTCTCCCTTCGTCTTCTCGGGATCATACAGGATCCCCAGAATCCGAAAGATCTGCTGCACGAACGGAGACAGATCCTGATCCATTCGCGTGATCAGGTATCGCTGTCGGAGTTGGTGGAATTTGGTGATGATGCGCTGAATCTTGTTGAGGTGCTTCCGAATCGTACTCCAGCTGGACGAGATGCCCTGGGCCTTGAGCGGGATTCGGATCATCTGTGCAAAGCAGACCCCCAGCAGCGCAAGAAACAGATGCCCCTCAATCCGCTCGTCCTTGCTGTGATAAATGGGCCCCAGTCCAAACTCGGATTTCATGGAGCGGAAGACATGCTCCACCTCATACTGTCGCCAGTAGGTCTGGGCCACCTCCCGGAGGGACCAGTCCAGATGACTGGTGCGGATCACATACCCGCCACAGGCCCGCATCCACGACGCATGCGCCGGAAGACGGGTTACCCGAATCGTGTCCGCATAGTCGGTCTCTTCGTTGCGAATCACCTCCACATCGTAGAGATATGCCACGTGCGGGTGATCGCGTTCCAGACGCGTCACCCGTCTCTGCACCGGAGCAAATTTCTTGACACCCGGGTTTGGACAGTCCCTCCCGCAATTTGTCCAGTGCCTTCTCATACGCCTCACACCGCCGCTGCTTGATCTGCAACTCCGTCTTTGCCTTTGCCTCACTGTAAATGTACACGCGTCGTTCGCCATTCTCTTCGGACAGCTCCCACGCCTTGATCTGCATTCCGCCCCCGTCTCAAACCGGGCATCCGCAGGTCCCGTGGGAACAGGCGGCGTGCTGCTGCGCTCTATGCCGACCCAGTCAAACCCCTTCTCCTGCATGAGGACCACATTCCCATCCGTGCAGATCCCGGCATCCATGACCAAAGTCGAATCCTCGTCCCCCAGCTTCTCCAGAACACCAGCCAAGGTGCCAGGCTCGCTCACATTCCCCGGCAGAATCTCCATCCCGCAGGGCATCCCGTTCCCGCTCATGGACACCGAAAGAGATGTTTGCCGAAGATCGCTCCGCTTGTTCTTGCTCCGCCCGTGCCGCAGGTATTGTCCCTTCTCCTTCCCGTAATACGGCGTGTTGGTCAGATCATACAGAATGATCTTTCCCCCGAAAGGAAGCGTGGACTGTGCCCTCTCATAGAGCCACGAGAGAATCTCGTCCCGGTGCCGGTTCAGCAGATCCACCGTCCGGTACAGGGTGTTCAGACTCGGTACAGGAAGATTCAGAAGCTCCAGAATGGCAGAGGTGGAGGTGAGCCAGTCATGGGTGTGCCGCTCGCTGCCCGGACTCAGCATCTTGCCAATGACCATCACATAGATCAGCTTCACCTGCTCTTCGGTACATCCCAAATCCAGCAACAAGCAATCAAAGCCAACCCGATGAAACAGGGACAGGAGCAGGAGCAGACGCTCGCCCCCAACCGTGCCGGAACCAGGATGCGAAAGCCGAAGGAAACTCACCACACGCTCTGCCGGCGTGCGAGGGGTTCCCACCTCACAGCCACGCTCCACCAGGTTTTGCGCAATCTGCTGCACCAGATCCCGAAAGAACGGACGCTGTTCCGCAAAGTCCAGCCGAGGTGCTCCGTCCATGTGCGCCTTCACATGAGCCCCAAAGGCTTGGATCTCTTCCTCGGACAGATCCACATCTTTGCCGAGGCAAAACAGCGTTTTTCGTTTGGGGATGCCGTTGACCCGTTTGCAGTAGGACAGATAGAATCGAAATCCTTTCTCTCCTGTCTTGAGGCGGTAAGGGGCTCGGAAGAGGAACATGCCGTGGCGGTTTATCCCAAATTTAAACCGCATATCCGGGGGGAGGTTCCCGAAAAAAAAATACGGTATACTACAACGGGGTTCTGGAGAGCAAACCCGTAATAAATAAGGAAAAACAGGGCAAATACGAAAATAATTATACCAAAACAGGCAAATAAGTGGAATTACTAAGGCAAAATGGAGAGAAATTTCCGCGAAAACCAGATTTTTTAAGAATCATGGCGAACTTGCGTTCTGATATTCTGCAAGCACAGTCGCAGATTCTGGTCAATATGAATATGTTCATCGAAGGCGCACAAAATTTCCTGTCTTCACCGAGTCACCCGAGGGAGAGTCGGCCGTCAGACGATACAGGTAAATCCCCGCAGAGAGTGAGGCACCATCAATTTCAATGCTCCGCTCCCATCCGGCATCCGAATGCTCCTGTTTGGTAAAGACACTCCTTCCCAGCAGATCCAAAACCTCTACTTCTATCTCTGCCGACCACGGAAGATTGAACGACAAATGTGTCGTCTGCTGAAAAGGATTCGGATAGTTGCCCAGAACTTCAAAGGTCAATGGCAAGGACCCTTGCTCAACGAATACGGGAAGGCGTACCTCAATGCTGAATCGCAGGCTGACACGAGACCCGGCGGCATCCGTAGCTTCATATACGTGCGATTCTGGACCCGATGTAATTGCAGTCGGCGTTCCACTGATCGTCCGCGTTGACGAGTCAAAACTCAACCCCTCGGGAAGTGGAGATAGCGCATACGTGAATGGGGAAGATCCCTCAATGGCCTCGGGCAGGATCAGGGGGGAAATGGTTTGGTTGAGAACGTAGGACTGATCAGGTACATGTCCTGTAAATCGCAGTGTCCCGCAAGTAGGACCCATCACCTGTGATAAGCCCTTGAGCCATTTCTGAAACTCCTCATCCATTGGTGCACAGAGATTTTGTCCTGCGAATGAAAGGATTTTCAGGCTGTCAAGTTGCAAGAAACTCCTGGGAAGAGTTCCCGACAGGGAGTTATTCTCCAGAAACAGAGTCTCAAGCTGTGAGAGATTCCCAAGTTCAGCCGGAATCTCCCCGGACAGATTATTATTCTGCAGCAGCAAAGATCTTAATTGTGAGAGATTTCCAAGCTCGGACGGAATCTCCCCGGACAGATTATTATTCTGTAGCAATAGACCCTGTGCCCGCGAGAGGTTTCCAAACTCAGCCGGAATCTCCCCAGACAAGGAGTTGTTATCCAGAAACAAAGCCCGTACTTGCGAAAGCTTTCCAAGCTCAGACGGAATCTCCCCAGACAGATTGTTTTCACTCAGGGAAAATGTGAAATCTACCGATGAGAGATTTCCCAGTTCGGCGGGAATCTCTCCAGACAGACGATTGCTGCTTAAATCAAAGTAATACATCTGCATAAAATTGCCGAGCGAAGGTGGAATCCTGCCGGACAGATCGTTGTCATTGAGCAACAGAGCCTGCAGCCCCGATAGATTTCCGAGTTCGGAGGGGATCTCCCCGGACAGATTGTTGCTTTGGAGATCTATGCTATTCAACTGACGGGCATTGCCAAGTTGAGACGGGATCCTTCCAGACAGAGTATTCTGCGACAGGCCCAGATTTTTCAGATGCAGAAAATTCCCGATCTCGGGCGGAAGGGATTGTGTGAGATTGTTATCACTCAAAGCCAGCTCCGTCAACCAGCCATTTTCCAGCGTGATTCCATGCCATGTAGACAGTTCCTCTTCGCTCGGCACCTTGGATATATCCCAATTGACGTTATTTGTCCACTGATCTCCTCCCGTTGCCGTGTAAAATGTACTCAAGTTCTTGTGTATGTCCTCCAGTGACCGATTGACACGAAACGCAAACATGTCTGCAACATCCTGATGGTTTCCAGCCTGTACTTGCGTATACAGGCGAACCATCTGATTCAGTGGAGCATTCGGGGCGACCGTAAATGCAAACTCAACCTCAACAGAATCCCCACTCGCCAGAGATGCAACATCGGTCCCTGCCCTGTTCATGGTGATGAACGGGTACGACTCAGGATTGATGAGGCTTACCCTGACCTGACTGGCATCCGCGAGATAGTTCACAAGCATTGCGGTAATCCGAACCTCGTCCCCAGAATCCACCATCTCGTCCCCGTCAGAATCTGTCCATGACCAGTGCTTTACACGCAAAGCCGGCAAATCAAGCTGCGCTTGAACGGCTGCTTCTGCATTGACCAGACCCCGCCCCAAATTTCCAGAATGGGTCGGATTCTCCGGGTCCATGTTCGTGCTGGAAAGTCTGATGTGCTCACGTAATGCGTCCGGTGACATGTCGGGGAACTTTGTCTTCACCAGCGCAGCTACCCCTGCCACAAGAGGGGATGAAAATGAGGTGCCTTCTTCCTTGACGTATCCATTATCCACCCCGGTCGTGAGAATTTCTTGCCCTGGAGCAAATACATTCACCAGTCTGCCATAATTCGAGAAACTCGCACGCCGCTTCGTTGTCTTCTCTGTTGCGCCCACGGAAAGTACTCTGGGATGCCGCGCAGGATATTCCGCGGACACATCAAAATTGCTGCCATCATTCCCTGCTGCGGCAACGATAAGCGATCCCATGTCGGTGGCCGTGTTCAGTGTTTGCGTCACGAACTCAATCCCTCCTGCCATATCTGCTGTGGCCCCCCAACTCGTGTTAATGATATCCGCTCCGTTCGCGGCTGCATACAGGATGGCCTGGTAGCCATATACGGCATCGTCATTCTCGTCACTGGCGTTGATGTGCATGAGTTCCGCATTCCAGGCTGCCCCGGCAATGCCGACTCCATTATCCGATACGGCACTGGCTGATCCGGCCACGGCAGTACCGTGCCCACGGCCAGTCGCATTCAGTGTCCCTGTTGGATCATTGCTGTTCTTGTTTCCAAAATTTACCCCGTGAATGTCATCAACTTGGCCATTATTATCGTCATCTATATTATTATCTGGAATCTCGTCTTTATTCGTCCACACATTCGCGCGAAGGTCCTCATGTCTCCATTCTCCGCCTCCATCTATGATGGCGATCACGACCGTGGGTGTCCTGCTTCCGCTCTTGACTTCATCCCATGCTTCAGGTAACCTCAGCAGGCGCAATTCTGGCTGATCTCCGAAACGAGGATCATCAGGATCCACGGCTTCCGCAGTTTTCGTGGGTGTATAGAACCGATTGCGAAGGAGCGGTTCGGCATATACTACACCAGAGATCCCGGAGAAATCTCCTGCCACTATATCTGGAGCTGCTTCTGCCTGATAGTACACATAATAGGTACGACGCAGGGCCAGCAGATTTTTGCGCGTTTTCGGGGTTGGCACTACATTGTCCAGGAACGGATATACCCGCTCAATGGAATACACATTGTAACGGGAGGCCCTAGCATCAAAATCCGCAAGTCCAGTTCTGCCGGATTTTCCTGCAACCTGCGTATCCGCTGTAAACTGAACCACAATCCTGCCAGACTGGTACTGGGGCGTGACCTGTGCACCTGCCGTGGGAAGAAACTGGCATGAGATCAACAGCACAGTGACAAGGGCCAGCGCGGGTCTTCCCATGATTTTTTCAAGTTGAGAGCATATCATTTAGCACAGAGAGAATTTTAGAGATAAATGCGAATTCATCCCGGCAATAATCGTGCCTTATCTAATGCAGGGATGGCATTGCGTGTCCACTGCCCCCGCAACACTCACATGGTATCCCTCAGGGAAGGCGGGACAGCCACTGGTGAATATTGAGCAGCCATACTACCAGCTCTTGGGCTTGTGGATACCCGTATTGGGAATGGGATTGGGCAGCTGCGATTGGGCAAGTGCACCACCACGAATATGTCGAACGAAATCTGCATGTCTCCTGAGCTGGTTTGATGTTCGTCGATTTCCGGGAGTAACCAAGCCAACACAAACCGTAGTATATCGCTTTACCAAGCGCATTGCTTCGGCAATGTCGCTGTCATTAGTCACGACCACAGCACAGTCACATGCACCATGCAGGGCATCGTTCAACAGATGTACGGCCAAGTTGACATCCGATCCCTTCTCCTCAATTTTTATTACGAGAGCATTCCTGTGCTTTGCAGTTGGATGTGCCAGAGGTAACCGAACTGTGTGTTGCAAGAAATGCCCGAGATGAATTTCTACATTGGGGCTATATTTTCGCAGTGCATGGAGGTAGGTACCCTGATTCTGCGATTTGTACGGAGAGCTGGACGTACTTGACACTTTGGCGGTAAAATATCTGACGAGTTCAATATTGTGGTGAGGCTTGAGCACTTTCTCAAATAAAAGCGGCAAATCAAGCCACTTAAATCTGGTACCTTTGATAGCCCCGTAATAAAGATTGAATCCGTCTACATACACAATCGTCCGCATCAACTGGCATAATGTAGCAAGGGCCTCCGAAGAGGCCCTGCGGCCTACGCGCGAAGGCGTAGGGGGGGTCAGGTATGCATTGACATATACACATGTATACGCAAGCAACGCATGCATTACTGGAATTTACATTCGACCTGCCAGGTTTGTTCCCGCAGTCACAACTTTTTTTCTCGTGAGGATGGTAAGCAATCGCATGGATCAATCTTATCGCTCAAAGGGACAGAAACGAACAAACTAGGCCGCTTAAATCTGGTACCTTTGATAGCCCCGTAATAAAGGTTGAATCCGTCTACATATACAATTGTCCGCATCAACTAACGCAAAAAGCAAGGGCCTCCGAAGAGGCCCTGCGGCCTACGACCGAAGACGTAGGGGGGGCAAAATGCATAGACATATACACACAAGAGACGTGTGCAGTACGCCAGCAATGCATGCACTATCAGGGTTTACTTTAGAATTATCAGGTTTGTTCCTGTGGAGTCATATCTTTATGGGACTGGCACAGCAGCACAGCTCCACCGGCTGAGCTTCGGCAAGGAGACCCTGCAACCTATGACCGAAGATAATAGGAAGGAGTCAGGATGTACACATACCACTGCTATGCAAGGTCACACTCTATGGCGTTTGTTTCCACAATCGTGTCTTTTTGCCACTTGGCTTAAACGGGGAGCATACTCTGGATTAACTTCGGTGCATCTTTCAGCAGAGCATCAAGTTTTTCAGGATGACGACCACCTGCGGTCGCAAGCTCCGGCCGACCTCCACCTCCACCTCCTATCTGACGCGCAAGAAGACTTGCAATGGTGCCTGCTTGCATACCCCTGGGAAGCAAATCATCGGTGACAACCACCACCAGATACGCCTTCTGCCCTTCTGGATCAGTTGCCCCCAATATCCCCACACTGGAACCATCCAGCCGCTTCCTCAACTCCTCTCCCTGCGCTCGTAACATCTCCATATCGGTGTCATCAATACGTCCAACAATCAGATGCGTGCTATCCACGCTGATTTTATGGCTCAGAATCTGATCCAGCTGGGCTGCAAGCCTCGCATGCCGAAACCTCTCCAGTTCCTTTTTTAATGACTGATTCGTCTCCAGAAGCTCTGCCACAGACTCCTCTACGGGACGCTTTGATCCCTGAAATTCTCTCCTGACATGTTCCAGAGAAATTCGCTCCTGAGTAACCAGATTGACAGCATCTGTCCCTGCAATTGCCTCTACCCTGCGAATTCCCGTGGCAATGGATCCCTCAGACTGGAGAATAAACAGTCCAATCTCGCCCGTTGCTGCTACATGGGTTCCTCCACATAACTCCACAGAAAATGTCGGATCAAATGTAACGACACGGACCCTGTCTCCGTACTTCTCGCCAAAAAGTGCTGTTGCCCCTCGGGCCAGTGCCTCTTTATAGGGGACATTCTGGTCAATTTCTGCAACGATATTTCGCTGTATCTGCCCATTGACCCGACTCTGAATACGCTTCAGATCTTCGGAACTGACCCGCTCATAATGACTAAAGTCAAACCGCAGGTGCCCGGCTGCTACTAGCGATCCTCTCTGCTCCACTCCAGGGCCCAGAACCTCCCTGAGTGCTGCATGCATCAGGTGAGTTGCCGTATGATGTTTCGCGATTCGCTGCCGCCTCTTGACATCCACCGCAGCTGTCACTGGACAATCAAGAGCAGACGGAAAACGGTCCACCGTATGCGTAATTTGCCCGCCTGCAGCCTGAGTATCTGTGACCTGGACAATCTCACCGTCAAAACTGAGTGTGCCAGTATCTCCAATCTGTCCTCCCCTTTCTCCATAAAAGGGGGTACAATCCAGCACGATGGTGTTTGCACCTGCATCAGATGCAACAACCCGTGCCCCCTCAAGAGTAGTCAGTGTATAGCCAACGAACTCTGACGAAGGAGCCGCACTGCCAGTTCCGGTGCTGATGATCTCCACGGATTTTGCGCTTCGGGCCCGGTTTCGCTGTTCCGCCATCAGTTCCTCAAACCGCATCATATCTACCTGCCGCCCCCGCTCTCGTGCCATAAGCTGGGTCAAGTCTATCGGGAATCCATAGGTATCATGCAGCAGGAATGCAATTTCCCCGGGAACCTGGCTCAGGCGTGTCACCGAAACAAAAGACTTCATCCCGTTCTTTTCGCCCGCATAAGCCTTGCGCAGGAGATCCTGCGCCGCCGTATCTGTTTTCAGGGTTTCCACAAAATCCTCTCCCCTGTCGGAGGTAATCCCGTCTATGTACGTGAAAACCCGGTCAAATAACACAATTCCTCGCCCCAGTGTGCGCAAAAATGCATGCTCTTCCCCACGGATATTTTCTGTGATGAATGCTTCCCTGGCACGCAGTTCTGGAAACACCTCCCCGAGAGATTCAATCACAGTGGGAGCCAGATGGCACAGGAAGGGATCTCTAATGCCAAGCGTGGTATATCCATAACGGACTGCCCGTCGTAAAATTCTGCGAATTACATACCCCTGCCCTACATTCCCCGGGATCGCTCCATCGGAAATTGCCACAACTATGCCACGAATGTGATCCGCAACCACCCGCATGGCTACGCGGATCTTGTCTACCTCCAGGCTAGAATCAATCTCGTCGTACCCCCGAATTCCCTCAACGGGACTTAACTCTGTGACCTTGCGGAAAAGCCTGCTGAACGCATCCGTATCATAGGTGCTGACTTTCCCCTGCATCACGGCTGCAAGACGCTCTAGCCCCATTCCTGTATCTACATGGCAGGCAGACAGGGGAACCAGCTTTTGGTCTTTTTGGGCATCATACTGAATAAACACCAGATTCCACAGCTCAATCACCGTGGGGAGGTCGCGATTAACACATTGGTGCCCCGGAACTTGATGACGCAAGTCATCAGGACGCAAGTCAATATGGATTTCCGAACAGGGGCCACAGGGGCCTGTTTCCCCCATCATCCAGAAATTGTCCTTGGTGCTTCCATACAGAACCTGATTGTCTGGAAGATGCCGTTTCCACAAGGCAGCAGCCTCTTCGTCTGCCGGAAGATTCAGATCTGGATCTCCGGCATGTACGGTCGCATATAGCCTGTCCTGCGGGAGTTTCCAGTGCTCGACCAGAAGCTCCCATGCCATGTCAATCGCCTCCTCCTTGAAATAGTCTCCAAAGCTCCAGTTGCCCAGCATTTCGAAGAAGGTGTGATGATATGTGTCGTGCCCCACCTCTTCCAGATCATTGTGCTTTCCGGACACTCGCAGACATTTCTGCGTATCTGCCGCCCGAACATATTCCCGGCTTTCCTGCCCCAGGAAGATATCCTTAAACTGGGCCATCCCCGAGTTAATGAACAGCAGCGTCGGATCATCCGCAGGAATGAGAGAAGCACTCGGAACAATCGTATGCCCCTTCTTGCGGAAAAACTCCAGGAATTCTGCCCTGATTTGCGCAATCGTCTTGTGGTTCGGCATGGAAGAACAGTTCAGATTCCGTGGAACGCTCAGGATGGGAATCTTGTGCCTTTGAAAGAAGCCGGCAGGAAAGTCCCTCCCGCCTGTAACCTGACGCGAGCATCCTGCGTAGAGAAAATGCAGAAACCATCCTATTCCTCAATCCCAACCGCAACCATGTGCACACAACTGCGACTCGTCTCTGCCGCCCTGAGCATGATGCTGCTCTCCATTCCCGCTCTGGCACAGGTTACCCTCACGCCCATTGACAAGAATTTCTCTGCCAAGGATATCCGTGATCTGGCAGTTAATGTGGCAGATGCAGATGTTACGGTACATACGTCCGACATAGCCGCCGTCAATGTTCGAATTACTGTGAAGGGCAATGACCGTGACAAGGCAATGGAGTATTATGAAGAGCAGAATTTTAGCGTAAGCCTTGCGGATGCAACCCTGCGCGTGAGCTCGGAAAGAGAGAAGTCCTATGGGACCTCCTCCAACTGGCATAACCCCGCGAGCATTTATGTGACAATCCGCATGCCATCCGATGTCTTCGCAAGTATTCGGACCTCTGACGGGGACCTGGAAATCGGCAAACTGACGGAGGGGGCCGCCATCAAAACCAGTGATGGAGACATCGCTGTTCAGGAGATTTTCGGGGAAACCATCGCGATACAGACTTCGGACGGAGACATTGACGCAGGCCGGCTGGACGGATCCTCCGTTTCTGTAAAAACCAGTGATGGCGATGTAACGCTGGAAACACTTGCCGGAGACTCCATGCGAATTCAAACTTCGGACGGAGACATCCAGATCAATTCTGTGACAGGAAAATTGGATGCAAAAACATCAGATGGCGATCTTGTAATCGGGGAGATGATTTCATCCGGTGCCGAGGTACGAACCTCGGATGGCGAAATCACAATCGGGAAAATGACCGGGAGCCTGACCCTCCGAACTGGAGACGGCGATGTAGAACTGGGACTGATTGATCCCGAAAATATCAACATATCTATTTCTGACGGTGATGCACTCCTCACGATGCCACAGAATCTCTCTGCCACACTTGACATTTCCGCTAGAGATGTAGAAATGGACTCCTTCTCTGACTTCTCGGGAACTCTTGACAACTCAAAGGTCAAGGGAGATCTGAACGGAGGAGGATCCTTGATTCGTGTGCGCACATCCGACGGCGATGTGGTCATGCGAAGCATGGAAGACTAGGCGGTACCCTGTATGCGTGGAACGAAGGCGTGCCTTTCGCATCTGGCAACTAAAGGCATTCCAGTACTATTGCGGTGCTTCCGCCGGTCCCGTGGCACATAGTCGCAAGCCCGCGTGATTTTCCATGGGATCGAAGTGCATGAATCAGTGTAACAATGATCCTGGCCCCCGAGCATCCAATGGGATGCCCAAGCGCAATTGCGCCTCCGTTCACATTCAGCTTTTCCACCTCAATCCGCATCTCTCTGGCAAACAGCAGACTGCTGAGCGAGAATGCCTCGTTATTCTCGTACAGATCAATCTCCTCCGAACGCATTCCGACAGAACGCAATGCGCAACGAGTTGCCTCCATCGGTGATTCTATAAAACGATCCCATTGCCCTGCGTCCCAGGCATACCCCAGTACCCGTGCAATTGGCTTCAGTCCCTGATCCCGTACAAAATCCCCACTGGCCAGCAGGATTGCTGCGGATCCATCACTGATCTGACTGCTGTTCCCCGCCGTCAGTACTCCGTCTTTCGCAAAGACCGGCTTCAGGGCAGAAAGTGTGCGGGTGGTTGTTTCCGGTCGAATCCCCTCATCCAGGCTCAGAGATCCCTTCGTTGCAGAAATCGGGGTGATCTCCGCCAAAAATTGTCCCTCTGTGGTTGCCAGGTGGGCACGAGCATGAGATTCAGCGGCAACCTCATCCAGCTCTTCCCGACTCACCTGCCGCTCTTGTGCCAGACGCTCCGCCTGTATCCCCATTGACTCTCCGGTAACCGGATCAGAAAGTCCATCGCGATGGAGCAGATCAACGATGGTCTCCCGGGATCCCGTCAGGTACTTGTATCCCCACCTGGCCCTGCTTGAGAGTGCAAATCCGGTCTGGGACATGGATTCCGTTCCTCCAGTCAAAATCAGGCCCGCGGCACCAGACTGGATAAATGCTGCGCCTGTCATCAGGCTCATCATCCCGGAGGAGCAGACCATATCAATACCGGCGGCATCCACCGAATCTGGAATGCCTGCTTTCTTTGCTGCCTGACGTGCCACAAGCTGCCCGTGACCACCTCTCAGAACATGCCCCAATATAACCATATCCAGAGCCTGACCGGAAACCTCTGCCTGATCCAGAGCAGACCAAAAAACTGGAGCCGCGAGATCTGCCGGTCCCAGTGATGCAAGTGCCCCGCCAAAACGCCCTATGGGAGAGCGGACAGCACTCAAAATGAATACTTCCTTCATTGCTGACCACCCTTTGTCGATCTGGTAATCCGGGCCATCACCGCATCCGCATCCTGAGTTGGAGGCTCACATGTACTTCCATGACACATGTGTATTGCAAACTCTCCTGTACCTCCAAAATCTGGACGGGAAAGGATTACTGCATTGGGAGCATATGTACTTCGGAGAGTGTCCCGGGCAGCTTGAGTCTCGCTGGCATCCATGGAACCGGAAAGTATAATTTCTGTGGAGGGACCCAATGCGTAATCAAGTGCGGACAGCGTTGCACTAAACCCTTCAGGGTAATCCGACAGGCCTCTGGAACAGCGTTGAATGGAGTGGTGCCCCGCAGCTTCAAGCTCCGAATCCCCCGTCATGCGGCCCAGGCGAAGCAGATTTATCATCATGACTGCACTGCCCGATGGAATTGCACTGTCAAACAATTGCCTGGGACGCAGCAGGAGAGATTCCCCATCCTGCGCAACCATGAAAAAGTCGCCATCCTCTGATCTAAAATCATCAAGTACGGTCCTGGTGAGCGACAGGGCAAGCGTACCGTATTTCTCCTGATCTGTGGCTTCATATAATGCCAGAAGGCCCATGATCACATAGGCATAGTCGTCCAGAAAACCTGCAATCCCTGCTTCCCCCTCTCTCCAGCGATGCAGCAGTTTTCCCGGTGCCGGCATCATGTACTTCTCAAAAAATCGCACACATCTTTCCGCCCGCCGGATCAAGTCGCAATCTTTCAATACCATCCCGCACCGGGCTAGGGCAGTAATCATGAGCCCGTTCCAGTCCGTCAGCACCTTGTCATCAAGAAGTGGCCGTATCCGCTGCCTGCGGTGTTCAAATAATTTCCGGGATATCCCGCACATAAACTTGTGGTCTGCGAGTGCATCTCCCAAGTACAGGATGTTGAGTCCGGTTTTCTTGCGAGTAGCTTCATCCAGATAATTGCCTGCCTCTTCCAGGTTGAATACAGTCCTGGCAAGCTCTGCCTCTTCCGGGGAGAGCACACTCCGCAGTTCTTCCATGGTCCAGACATAGTACTTTCCCTCTACTCCTTCGGAATCCGCATCTTCTCCGGTACTGTACGCACCCTCATTATTTTGCAACTCCCGATGGACATATTTCAGGATGCCCTGGACGGTTTGCAGATATTCTGAATTGGCGGTTACCTGAAATGCTTCCAGATATGTGAGGATCAGCAGTGCCTGATCATACAGCATCTTTTCGAAGTGGGGGACTTTCCATGCTTCATCCGTACTGTAGCGGTGAAATCCTCCTCCCAGTTGATCATAGATTCCTCCCCGCCGCATTTTCTGAAGTGTATTCTCCACCATCTCAAGTACCTTGGCATTCTCGGTGCGATACCAGTAGCGCAGCAGAAATCGCAGCTTCTCTGGAGATGGAAACTTGGGAACTCCGCGAGATCCACCATATATGCTGTCGTAGCTCCTCTCATGATGGCGGAATGCCTCGTGGAGTATCTCTTCTGACAGCTCTTTTCCCGAAAGATCCGGGACAGCAGACTTTTTCATCGCATCCGTAAAATCATCTGCCTGTGCCTCCAGTAGCGAACGATTTTCCCGCCATAATTGTGCAACATTCGGAATGATCTGCAACAGTCCCGGTTGCCCGTAACGTGCAGTTTTTGGCAAATATGTCCCGGCGAAAAATGGACGCATCTGCGGTGTCATGAATATGGTGAGTGGCCATCCACCACGCCCGGTGGCAACCTGACAGGCCCCCATATAGATCGCATCGATGTCAGGTCGTTCTTCCCGATCAACCTTGATGTTGACAAATGCCTCATTCATTAAACGGGCAACATCTGGATCCTCGAACGATTCCCTCTCCATGACATGGCACCAGTGACAGGTAGCATACCCGATAGAGAGAAGAATCGGCCTGTCCATTTTACAGGCAAGTGCCAGTGCCTCATCTCCCCAGGGCCACCAGCCAACAGGATTATTCTTGTGCTGTAGCAGATAGGGGCTTTTTTCGGAAGCCAGACGATTACTCATGTGCTTTGAGTCCAATGCCTATATCCATTACGTTTGTGTGCGTGGGGCCAGTGACAAGAAGCTGCTTCACAGCACTTAGACAATGATAGGCATCATTTGCTTCCAAAGCAGCATGCGGATCAACTCCCAGAGACCGTATTTTTGCAACCGTGGAGGGAGTTGCCCATCCTCCCGCGGCATCCGTTGGTCCATCAATACCATCTGTGCCACCAGAAAGAAGAACAACATCATCAGGGGCTG
This sequence comes from Rhodothermales bacterium, assembly GCA_965203305.1. Classification (GTDB taxonomy): domain Bacteria; phylum Bacteroidota; class Rhodothermia; order Rhodothermales; family Bin80; genus Bin80. Next base: position 3,433,879 of record OZ241874.1, read on the forward strand.
TGTCAAGTTCACATGCTGCAGCAAGTGCCAGTTCCTGGTTCCGTCCCCCTTTTCCGTTTCCCCGCACGGTGACCGTTGTTTCCCCGCCCCAGATGAGACACTGCCCGGGAAACAGTTCCAGGGTACGACGGGCCATTGCTGTTCCAACATCCCTCGCCTCTCCAGATATGTTTTCCGCCAGGGCAGCGACATCATACCCCAGCGTGCGAGCGGCCTCTTCTGCTGCCTTCAGGGCATCCGTATTGGAAGCCAGAAGCTGAAAGCATGATCCCTGCAACTGCTCCGAATCTGGCTTGGGCGTATCTGAAAGCATCCCCTCAATTCCGTGATTTATATGCTCCAGAACTGCCTCCGGGACTTGCAGATCAAAATGGCGGACAACATCCATTGCATCCATCCACGTGGTCGGATCTGCGACTGTGGGACCGCTCCCGATGACGGATTCGTCATTCCCTACAACATCCGAGATCGCGAGTGTCACGGTGTGTGCGGGCCATGCTGCATTCGCAAGCTGTCCGCCTTTGATCGCTGACAGGTGCTTGCGAACCGTATTGATCTGGTGAATGTCTGCTCCACTCTGCAAAAGCAGTTGATTGACTGTCTGCATATCATGCAATGTCAAGCCGGAAGAGGGAAGACTCCATAACGCGGATGCGCCGCCACTAAGGAGGACCACCAGTGTCTCTCCCTGATCACAGGCCTTTGCAATCTTCAAGGCAGCCTCGGCCGCCTGCTGACTGTCTCTGTCAGGGACAGGATGTCCTCCTTCTCTGACCATGATCTTCTCAGGTGGCCGTCTGCCTTCTGGAAACGAAGACATATAGCCATGCGGTACAACGACCTGACCATCAAATGTACAGTCGGGGAAGCTCTGTTCCAGGGCAGCTGCCATGATCATGGAAGCCTTTCCCGCCCCTGTAACGCGGCAAAAGCCGGAGTCTGGTATTTCACATGCCATCCCTGACAGCTGGGGAGTGCAAATGATTTCCACAGCCGCAAGAAATATCTTTTCTGCCTCCTCGGCGAGATGTAGACTGCCCCCGGAACAATTCTGCATTATCGTACATTCATGTCTTGTGTGTCCTCAGCCAGGGATTGTATTCTCTTAAAATGCAATCCCCGGAAAATGTGACATTCATCGCAGAAATGCCAACGCTTCCATGAAACGCAAGAAGCACGATCACCGTTATACCTGTACATTCAACCATCCGATCTACTTCCCATGCTACGAAATATTTCCTTTTTGCTGCTCGCAGTTGCCCTTGTACTGCCAGCTACCGCTCAGGAGCATGATAACAGTGCGTATCTGACAGCACTTACTGCGGATTTTAATAGTGCTTCCGAAAAGCTGAACAGTCTTGCCGAAGCCATTCCAGAGGATCACTTTGACTGGAGTCCTGCCGAGGGCGTACGCTCAGTCGCGGGGGTGCTCAATCATGTGGCTGATGCCAATTTTGCAATTGCATCGGCACTGGGACATGAGTCAACGTATGAGGGTACGAATACCAACACCAAAGAGGGGGCAACAGCACGTCTGTCTGCCTCTCAGTCCCATGTGCTTGAACTCCTGGAATCCCTAGAAGAAGCTGACCTGAGCACTACTGTTACACTCTTCGGCGGATCCATGGATCATTACAGTGCACTGGGAATCATCACCGGACATACGCACGAGCATCTGGGTCAGTTGATCGCATATGCCCGCTCAAACGGGGTTGCTCCCCCCTGGAGTGGTGGTTGACAGCCGCATTGCTGGAGTGTGCCTTCTGGCAGTCGTACTGTGCGGCTGCCAGACTTCTGGTGTTGAACAGGCATATCCAGATCAGCCTCTGCGCTTCGTCGTACCTTGGGGAATCGGGTCGCAGGGAGCTGTTGCCGCACATGCCCTGGCAACCGCCCTTGCTGATGAACTGGGGCAAACCGTTGAGACAGTCAACCTGCCCGGCGGGAATGGAGTCGTTGCCCATGTAGACCTGGCGCAGTCTCCGCCTGACGGATATAAACTGGGAATACTTGCCGTGGAAGTAACGATGGCACACTGGACGGGCATCACATCCATTGACTACAACCGCTTCTCCCCCATTGCGCTTATTGCCACAAATCCTCCCGCAATTACGGTAAAAAGTGACGCTCCCTGGCAAAGTATTGACAGTCTTATTGCCTCGCTAAAAGCAGAGTCGGGATCCCTTGTGGCGGGCGGCACCTATTTTGGCGGCATATGGGATCTCAGCCGGGTTGGCTTCCTTGAAGCGGCGGGACTTGACCCATCTGTACTGCCATGGGACCCCAGCCCGGATCCCGCTCTTGCTCTGCAAGAGCTGGTGGCAGGAAATGTTGATATCGTGATTGGACCCCTTTCAGAAACGGATTCGCTCCGCGGATCGGACCAAGTGCGAACGCTGGCTGTCATGGCGGATAAACGTCTTCCCTCGGCACCCAATACTCCCACCCTCAAGGAGCTGGGAATTGATTATGCCTCTGCAGGCAGCTGGTTTGCCCTTGCTGCCCCAGAAAATCTGCCGAATGCACGAGTGGAGCTTTTGCGCGTTGCCGTCTGGAATCTGTCCAGACAATCTGCCTTCAGGAAATCCTTTGAACAGTCGGGATTTCAGCTTCAGTACATGACTGGAAGTCCACTGGATGCCTTTATACGTGAGGAGGATGCCCGTCACGGTGTACTGCTCAGCAAAGCGGGGCTTGCCCTGGAATGAGGATCAGAGTCTGTGGGAGCGATCTCCTGGTCTGACTAGGCTAGGCCGGACAAGCAGTGCTCCTCTGAGTTTTGCCAGGCTACTGGCTTCCAGTCAACCGGGAACTACTTCACTTTCTGCTTGTGAGCTACCATTTCCACGAAATCCCGCACTGAAATGAGCGTCGCCCTCTGTTCAGGTTCATAGCTTTTCTGAATGCACTCAGGTATCACCAGCTGGACCTTTGCCTGCTTTATACTTTCAATCTTGGCAGTCGAAATACCTGCCTCAAGAGTTGCAAGATGCCTGTTCTCAATTCGGTCGGCAACTGACAGAATCTATGACCAGCGTTCTTTGCAGGAGGACTTGGCTTCCAGCATGGTTTAACGACTGACGGGAAATTCTCCGTCTGCGTACTCTGTCCTGCCAGGAAATATGAAGTCTGCTCTGCGAGTTTCCGTTGCAACATTTCTGTCATAGCGAATATTCCACACCTTGAAGACGGCCTCCAGATGATATTCAAGGGACAGCCCCATCCTGATTTTTCGACGATTATGGACACTGAGCGAGTATTTCAGGAGCGCGTCAACATCAATACCGCTGCTTCTTTCTGTCCATAAACACTGGATATCCTTCTCCACAATCTTCTCCTCGAGCCGCAGGAACATTGCATACTCGTGATCCAGCCATGCTATCAGTGCTGCATCAGGATCACTGCCTGGATTCACGGAAGAGTGTGTGCGGCGCGCAAGATCTGAAAAATCTCTTGCAGCCGGAAACTTGTCGAATCACTCAACGATCTGATCCAGATCACCGGAACGCGGATCTTCGTATTCAATGCCGATCTCCTCAAGGATCAATCGCAAGGGAAATCAATATTCGTATCCGTTTTGCCTGTAATCTCTCGTGCCACAAGCTGATCTCTGTCTGTATCTTTGATGCCAAAAAGCCATTTCAGCTGGCTGGCAATGGTACTTCCTGCCGTTGTCACGATGAAGAGAATTGTATCATCTGGCCTGCGGGCCAGGAATAAATGATCCCCTGCATCCATCAGTCTTGTCACCTCGCTGGTCTGATAGTACAATCTCCACTCAGAGGCCCTTTGACTCCGTCTACTTTCGCGTGTATCGTACCAGGACAGCTCACCGTCCATGCGAATAAATTCCTGGTCATCCCCCATCCAGATGTAAGAAGCGGAAAAGGGGTTGCCTCCTCCAAGCGTACGAGGGGTATTGCCAAGAACTCGCTTCAAAGCCCTGCTCCGCTGAGCATCTCCCACTTCGTGCTGGTTTGAGCTGGACTGCCCTGCGGTGTCAGAAGGGGACAAGAGTTTCATTCCCACGCCAGTAAAGTATTCCGAGAGAGAGCCTCGTGTCATTTGCCTGAAATATCTATTTCCGGCTCTGTACACCTTATCCATACGGCGCACTGGTCAATCACCATATCTAGTGTCTGTCCGAAAACACGGGATATATGGGTTTGCGCTGGTTCCTGTGCGCATTTTTGGGGATATTTCTTTTCTAAAGAAGTCCACTTTTTGGGGGATATGATCGTATAAGCCCTGAAACCCGTTCATCTTTTTCCTTTTGCTGAGATGAGAAAAGTCATTGAACCTCAACTTGAGATTGGATGGAAGCCTCTGGAAGAGATCACGCTGCCCCTTCACAATCGGGATGATTTCTATCTGTGCATGACGGCCATTTTGCATCTTTACCATGATGTTTTGCTGCGTGCGCGTCTGTTTTCCCGGTTGGCGGAGATTTTTCCTGCGGGGGTTCGGACGGATCGGGGGCGTCCGGGGATGTTTGCATGGCGCATCTTCGTGCTGGGGGTGCTGAAGCAGGTTCTTCGGTGCGACTATCAGAGACTGGCCATGCTGGCCACGGAAGTGCAGGTTTTGCGACAGATTCTGTTCCATTCCGAATTTGACGATACGGTCTACTGTCCGCAGACCTTGCAGGACAATCTTTCTCTTCTGACCTCCGAGATTCTGGCAGAATTCATTCAAATGGTGGCAGAGTGCGGACAGAAGGTGGCGGGAAAGCAGGAGGGGGAGGTGTTGCAGGGGCGGTGCGATTCCAAGGTGTGCAAGACCAATGTGGAGTTTCCCTCTGATCTGCGCCTTCTTCGGGATTCTGTCTGCGGGGGACTTCGGGAATGTGCCAAAACCGCGGATGCGCTGGATGTACCGGGCTGGCAGCAGATACAGCATCTGATGAAGACGGTAGAGAAGGCCCACAAGCCGGTATGTATCGCCAGGAAATACAAATCCCGTCCGGGCAAGGTTCGCTATTTCTTGCGTCTGTGTCGGAAGCGGGGCAGAAAAGTAGTGGACTTTCTGCGGAACCTGCATGACAGGAAAACAGAGCTGGAGCGGAAACAGGCAACGGGTTCGCTCACCAAGGCGGAAGAGAAGATGCTGCACACCGTGCTCCGTGCGATGCAGCGAATCTATTCTTTTCTGGGGTATATGGCGGTATTGCACGATCAGGTGCGTCGTCGGGTCTTGCATGGAGAGAAGATTCCGCATCGTGAGAAGATATTTTCGATCACCAAGCCGTTTACCCGCTGGATCGTGAAAGGGAAAGAAGGGGTGCTGTGCGAGTTGGGGGTTCCGGTGGCGATTATAGAAGATCAGTACCCGTTTATTCTGGGGCATGAGATTCTGTGGACGGGGACGGACAAGGATGTGGCGGTCTCGCTCACGGGGAGCGTGCAGGAGCAGTTTCCTTCCCTGCGTGAATGTTCGTATGATCGGGGTTTTTACAGTCCGGAGGTTCGGGAGAAGTTGGATGAGATGCTGGATGTGAATGCGATGCCGAAGAAAGGGAGGATGACGAAGGAAGAGCAGGAGCGGCAAAGCGATCCTGCCTTCCAGCGCGCAAGGAAACGCCATCCGGGCGTGGAATCCGCGCTGAACAACCTGGATCATCGGGGCTGGAATCTGGTGCGGGAAACAAGCCGGGAAGGCTTTGCCCGAGTCGTAGCGACCGCTATTCTGGCCGCCAATGTCCACCGACTGGGGAGGCTGCTCCGGGAACAGGAGATCATCAAGAAAGCGAAACGACGACGAAAGCTCGCCGCATAGGCGTGCATCCCCCCTTTCTTGCGGATTGACGAGGTGCCAAATTCAGGTGAATGTCAGAGGTACGTCCGATTCCTGCGAATAAGGCACAAGTGTACACCAATTCCCCCAAAATCCGCCCTCAAAACGGGAAGAATCTCCCCACTCCAGTCCATTTTGCGTCCAATATGACAGGAGATCTGCCCCGCCCCTGTTGCCAGCTCCCGAAAATCGGCAATTTTCGGATGGACACTATCTACAGGCAAGCACTGCTTTCCCCTCAGTGCACACTCCCATACACGGCAGATGCGCCAGCCCTGCTCCAGCAGCTTTCTTCTGTTACAGCGATCCCTCTCCATGTTGCCTGTAATCTTGTCTCTCCAATAGCTCTCCCGTGATTGTGGCCATCTGAACAGGTGACATTCATGCCCATGCCAGAAGCATCCATTGACGAGAATAACAGCCCTGTGCCTGGGGAACACGATGTCAGGAGATCCCGGGAGGGATCGGTCATGAAGACGATACCGGAACCCTCGGCGATGCAGTCCGCGGCGCAATATCAACTCGGGTTTCGTATCTGTACTGCGAATGCCAGTCATCATCTGGCTTCGCTTCTTCCGACTGACAATGTCAGTCATGCCGCCCGTGATTCTGTCTGGGCTCGTAGCCCGTCACGCACTCCAATTGCCTCCAGCAGATGCGGCTTCAAGTGGTTTGCAATGGCTCGAACCAAAGGGACAACCACCGCATTCCCAAACTGTCGGTAGGCCTGGGCATCAGAAACGGGAATCTTGAATGCAGACCCGTTCGGCTTGTCAAAGCCCATGAGGCGTGAACATTCACGGGGAGTCAGTCTTCTGGGACGATCATCCTTTTGCAATACGAGAATCTCTGCGCCATCCTTGTAGTATCTGGCTGACATTGTCCGTGTCACATCCTCCGGTCCAAATGTTGAATATCCAAATCCGTTTCCAGCTTTCCGATGCCGTTCTTTGTATTCCTGCAAATAATTCCAGAGATGTTCGGTCAGAGTGTACTTCGCATCTACTTCGGGCTCCAGAATATCGCCAAGCACTGGTGCCTTCCCCACAGGGATATTCAGATCATCAAAATTGAAGAGGCTTGGTTTCTCAAAACCCGCGATAAATATCCGCTCTCGCTTCTGTGGCACCCATGGTGAGGAGCAGATGACTCTGGTGTGGACATCATACCCGAGTTCCTCCTGCAGGACATGCATGATGGTCTCGAATGTCCGGCCGCTGTTATGGCGGAGGAGGTGCTTCACATTCTCCAGAAGAAAAACAGAAGGACGATGATGCCTGATGATTTTGGCCAGATCATGGAATAATGTACCCTGGGTATCGCACAGAAATCCATGCGGTTTTCCCAAGGCATTTTTCTTGGAAACACCAGCAATGGAAAACGGCTGACATGGAAACCCGGCCAAGAGCAGGTCGTGTGCCGGTATACGCTCAGGTTCTTTTGCATATGGCCGGATATCTCCGACCAGTTCATGATCCTTTCCATCAGGAAAGTTCGCGATGTAGGTCTGACGTGAAAACTTGTTCCACTCAGCCGTGAATACGCACTTGCCACCAATTTCATCAAACGGAAAACGCATGCCACCAATACCCGCGAAAACATCCACGAAACGGAAGGGATTGCCTGATCCGCCTTGAACGCTATGCCTCTCGCTGATAGCTTTTTTTATAATTTCAATGACAAGCGGAGGGGCTTCCGTGCCTGACTTTCCGTTTGACTCATAACTGCGAACAGTACCCGCAGTTTCGCCAATGAGATAGGCCGCCTCATCAATTGAGAATCCTGCCTCTTTCCTCAAAATTGCGAACTCGGTGACCCCGGGCATAGACAGTATCGTTTATCACGAAAGCAATTATACAACAGAAAGTTCTAAATTGCCTCAGTGAAGCAATGGTTTTGAAAGAACAGCCTCTTCGTCGGATATAACCAGTGGGCATGTCTTGTGCACCACAGGCAGACGGAAACAATGTTAATATCTCTGTGATCGGCTACAAGGCTCCTGAGGTTGCAAAAGACCGTTTACTAGAAAATGCCGGTAAAAACAGACGAAAATACGGATGATCGCTTCATAGACTGGACTCTTGCAGACGACAGAATTTGCATGAGATCGTCCAGTGGGGATCACATCCTGAGTGCAGTTGACATTGTCCGTATTGAATTTAAGGGGGAATCATCTGTCTGCGGAACTTCTCTCAAAACAAGACCATCTGAGCATTTCCCGGACTTGCACTTCAATCGATTTCCTTGCGATTTCAGAATCAAACTGAACATGCCCTCGGACATGATACAGCATCCGTCCCTGGAACTACAAGCAATCTCCGATGGCCAGTCAAAACTGATTCATCGTATCCCCGAATCTGACCAGATTATTATTGGAGGGAAAGAATGGTATTCCATTGCTCCAGAAAATATAATCGAAATCAGAAATGTACTGAAAACAGGTGGCGTATCGGAGTTCGGAGCGATTAGCCTCAGACAGGCACTAAATCTGTTGACGATAAACTCCTCTCTAGTTTCCGTTTTCCCAGCTCCGTCAATGCCGACAGATTCATCCCCTGCAGACACTGGCTGTGAACAGGTACTGACTCTTTTATCCGAACATGGTTTTCGGGCATCTCTGTATCCATACCAGAAGAAAGGTTTTTTCTGGCTTAAAAGTATTTCTGAAGAAGGACTGGGGTGTATACTTGCAGATGAAATGGGACTCGGGAAAACATTGCAGATCATTACATTGCTGAGTTATTTCAAGATCAAATGGAAGCAGCCATCACTGATTATTGCCCCCTCAACTCTTCTTGAAAACTGGCGCAGGGAATTTGCCCGTTTTTCTCCCGAAATCTCAGTTCATGTGCACTCCGGTAACAAACGAACAGGTTTTCCCTCTCAACTGAGGAGACACGACATCGTTTTAAGTTCATACGATACGGTGGTCAGAGATCAAGGACTTTTTGGCATGGTCGAATGGGCTTTCGTCGTTTTGGACGAAGCCCAGGCGATCAAAAATCACGTGACTCATCGTGCAATGGCAGCAAAAGCACTGACTCGAAAAATAGGAATTGCCGTTACCGGAACTCCTGTGGAAAACAAACTTGCAGATCTTTAGTCAATCATGGATTTTTCCTGCCCCGGATTGCTTGGCACCTATAAGGTTTTTGAGAAAAATTATGAAGATGATCAGCGAGGTGCTGAAAGGCTTGAAACAATAGTATCACCTCTCATGCTCAGAAGAAGAGTTGTAGATGTCGCAACAGATCTGCCAGAAAAAATCATAATTCCGCAACTGGTTAACATGAGTGATGATGAAGCAGAAGGTTACGAGGTCATACGTCAAAAAATTGCTGATGAATACGGAGAATCTGCCTCTTTCGTATCTTTATTGCGTCTTCGTCAGTATTGTACACATCCCTCACTTCTTGAGAAGAGCCCCAGAGTGCAGAACTCTCCATGCCTGAAAAGCTCCAAATATCGCAGACTGGTCGAGATTGTGGAAGAAATTGCTCTCAGCCATGAGAAGGTTATTGTCTTTACGTCATTCACTGCGATGTCTGACATGCTATTGTCTGACATATCAGCGCGTTTTCGCGTTCCATCTCTGCGGATAGACGGAAGAACTCCTGTGGAAGAAAGACAGAAGATAGTTGATCGGTTTTCAGAAATAAACGGGACTGCAGTTTTGATTTTGAACCCCAAAGCAGCGGGTACAGGTCTGAATATCACGGCCGCGAATCATGTAATTCACTACACACTGGAGTGGAATCCGGCTGTGGAGGACCAAGCAACTGCACGCGTATTTCGCAAAGGTCAAACACGGCCCGTAACCGTTCATCGGCTGTTCTATCCTGATACGGTGGAAGATGTGATTAATGACAGACTTGATCGTAAGCGTGAATTAGCGGAAACAGCAGTGATCGGCACTGAAGCAACAGAGGTAGAAGCTGCTGATGTAATGAGGGCCATTAGCCTTTCACCACTTGTCAACTCTGAAAAACACAGCGAATGAATAAAAGAACAAATAGTATCCAGAAGGTACTTAGTCGTAATGACACAGGTGAAACTGGCGGTCATCAGGCCGGGATTCTCATTCCTAAAAAAGAGGAAATTCTTTCCTTTTTTCCGGCACTGGACGGCGATGAAAAGAATCCGAGACTTAAGATTGCTTTTCACGATCATCTCGGTGAAGAGTGGTCATTTTCATTCATTTACTACAATAACAGGTTCTTTGGCGGAACACGTAATGAATACCGACTGACGGGTATGACTCGGTATATGAAGGCGTATGGACTTAAATCAGGAGATACCATAGTTTTGTCAAGAGAAGATGGCGGATTTTACACGGTGAAGCATAGCAAAAATGATGGGGCTGAAAGGCCCGATGGAACGCTAAAGCTGGGCAATTCCTGGAAGGTTGTAAGAATATAAAACACCAAGACAATATGGCCACGAAAAAGACTTTACCACCCAACCCTGCGCGCCTCATAGAGGGGCTGAGAGATACCGGCTATGATTTCAATACCGCACTGGCCGATATAGTTGACAATTCAGTTGATGCGGATGCAACAAAAATTGACATCAAGATCAACATGGATGTTGACGGCGATATCCTGGTTTCCGTAGCAGATAATGGATGCGGAATGGATGAAGAAACTCTTCTGGATGGAATGACTTACGGAGCCAGGGAACATGATGATCCCAAAAGGCTGGGGAAATTTGGCCTTGGGCTGAAAACCGCATCCACGGCATTCTGCAGAAGACTGTCTGTGATCACAAGGACATCATCTGATGGAAATCTGATGAAGGCAACCTGGGACCTGGATCATGTAGTCCAGGCTTCCGAATGGGAGTTGCTTCTTGATTCTCCGACAGAATATGAGGTGGAACTCCTGGATGCGGTTGCCTCAGATTCATCCGGCACACTGGTAACATGGGACAATGTAGATCGGGTAATAAAAAATTATTCCAGGCCCGAAGGCAGACATGCCCGAAAAGCACTTGACAAGGTTATTGCTGACTTTAAAGACCACGCAGCCATGGTCTACCAGCGTTTTCTGGACAGGGCAGATGACCGCGTGAGAAACATTGATATGACACTGAACGGACAGCCTATTCCTGCATGGGATCCCTTCTGCGAAGAGGAAGAGGAAACTGAACTTGTTGCAGAAGAAGACCACAAGAAGGTAGAATTTCCTGACGAGAGTAGTGCTGAGTTCAGTATCAGGGCTTATGTACTTCCCCGGAAGGAGGACTTCTCTTCACCTGGTGCAGTCAAGGCAGCCAAACTGACAAACAGGATGCAGGGAATTTATATTTACCGAGAGAACCGTCTTCTTCTCCCTGCCAACTGGCTAGACATGTTCGCGAAAGAACCTCATCTGACATTGTTGAGGGTGGAACTTTCCTTTGCCCATGATCTGGATGAAGCCTTCCAAGTTGATATTAAAAAGTCCCAAATTCTGCTGAATGAAGATTTGTACAACTGGGTCTCAACGAAATTTTTACCGGCTCCGAGAAACGCAGCCAATGAACGTTACCGGGCGAGTCAACGCGAAAAGGTCGGAAAGAAAGCAAAAAAGGGGGCTCATGCAGGATCGAATCGCTCAATCTCTGACAAGGAGCAAGATTTGCGGAAGTCTGAGATTACGGTCATTGATCCAGAGAAGGGGGCTGTTGATGTGAAAAATAAGTGGGGAACGGTGCGCTTAAAACTGAAAATTGAAGAATCCTCCTCTCCCGGTGAAGTCTGTGTCCAGCCCGTGGCAAGTATTGACGATGGAGTGTTGTGGGAACCGGCTATCATAGATGGACATCATGCTGTTCGTATAAACACAGGACATCCCTATTATCACAAGGTATATGTACCTAATCTGGCCTCAGGTGTAACCGTGCAGGGCATGGACTCGCTCCTGTGGGCCTTAATTGAGTCGGAATTGGGTACAATCAATGAGGCAACGAAAAATCACTTTGAGGAGTTGCGTTTTGAAGTTTCCCGACTGTTGAGAAAACTGGTTGAGGATCTCCCAGAACCAGACCTGGACGAGCAATGAACTTCCTGTAAGACTTCCGAATAAAGAATTCAGAGCAGGACTGTAACAGATGTCTGTGCAATAGTACTCTCCTTGTGGTGCCAATGATTGACATTGACACATTCCATCTTTCCAAGGCTTTGACAGAGCGATTCGGCCTTGAGGTTGATGTTTCTTCATCCCCAGTAAATGATGGACAAGAGATCAAAATCATTCCTCACGGAATAAGCAGTACCATTTCTTTCAGGGTAGAACTGCATCTAGGATGGCGAACCATTACAGCCTCGTTCATTCCAGGCAATTACGCCTCAGAGCTGGTAAGCGGGATCAGATCCTCTAGCGAGTCTCAAAGGTCCGCATTTACAGTTTTTGCCGATTCTTTAGAATCAAAGGGAGCTAAAATATCGCTCAATTTTGATGATCATCTGGCTGATGCATCAGAACCTGCATCTTGGCCCAAGGACTGGACGACTATCCACATCTCAATGAAAAAGGTTGGGGTAGTTGTTGAGCAACCAGCCGGATATGACTTTGATGCTGTCTTCCCGTGGGCAGCAGGATTTCTTGGTCTTGCGGTTTCCCTGCTTCCTCTTGAAGAGAGAACAGATTCTCCTTCGGAGTGCGAGTCTGAAGGAGCTGTCTCGCTTAGGGTTGTTAAACAGTATGAAAGAAGCCGAATCAACCGGGCGACCTGCATAGAAATTCATGGAACCGGCTGCAAAATATGCAGCTTCAATTTCGGCAATTCCTATGGCGAAATAGGGGATGGATTTATTCATGTGCATCATGTCGTTCCCATTTCAGAAATGGAAGGTGGCTATATCCTTGATCCAGCAAAAGATCTCATACCCGTCTGCCCCAACTGCCATTCAATGTTGCACCGCAGAAACCCGGCTCTTCTACCGGGAGAACTGATTCAGATACTGAACAAAGAAAGGCGTGGACAATCTTCTCCTGAAAAAACTGTAATGTAGGCACAGATGAATATCAAGAAACGGGGCTTATATAGTGTCTGTCCGAAAATTCAGAATATCGCCAATATATGCCATTTAGAGAGCGTATGAGGGGTTTTTGGAGATATTTTGGAGTATTTTTCTTGACGAAGATGGAAGCCCCTTGGCGGATTGGAGCATGAAGTCTCCGAACAGCGTCCATAAACACGCAATCTTCGTGTAAGATTTCCCCGAATCTCTCATAGCGAACGAGCATCTGAATCGCGCCATACATGACGCTGTGGGGCAAAATGCCTCTGGAATCCCCCGTATTTGGGGTTGCTGTGAATTTTCGGACGGACACTATATAGTGGCCGTCCGAAAATTCAGAATATCGCCAATATACGCCGTTTAGAGAGCGTATGAAGGGGTTTTGGGAGATATTTTTTGGTATTTTTCCTGACGAAGATAGAAGCCCTTTGGCAGATTGAAGCATCAAATCCCCGAACAGCGTCCATAAACACGCAATCTTCGTGCAAGATTTCCCCGAATCTTTCATAGCGAACGAACATCTGAATCGCTCCATACATGACACTGTGGGGCAAAATGCTTCTGGAATCCCCCATATTTGGGGTTGCTGTGAATTTTCGGACAGACACTATATACGTGAGTGCCCATAGACTATTTGTCTTGGTCCCAGTTTCGTTGACGGGTCATCAGGGAACCCAACGGTTCACCCCTCGCACGTCCAGAAGCCCCAACCCCGGAGGCCAGTATGTTCGCGGCAGCGTTGATGTCCGCGTGTTCCGCATGTCCACAGGACATACACCTGAATTTGCGCAGGGAAGCACGATTGCCCGCGTCCCTGTGTCCGCACCTGCTACAGTCCTGGCTCGTATACGCGGCCACCACACACAGAACAGCCAGACACTTGTAGCCAAGCATCTGCACCAGTTGCCCCGGCGCGCCTTCCAGCAGCACCCGGTTCATCCCTGCTTTCGCTTTGACATTCTTGCCCGGATTCTCTGTCGTCCCACGGGCAGAGGCGGTCATGCTTTTCACCTTCAGGTTCTCCACCACCACCACAGGGGCTGCCTTCGCGATTTTCGCACTGTTCTGGTGATTGCGGTTATGACTGAAGTTTGCCAGATAGGTGCTGCACTTCTGGATCTTGCCCTGTGTCTTCTTCGCCCGGTTCGACATCTTTTTCCGACCGGCTGCTTTCTGCCGGGCAATCTGCTTTGCCAGTTTCCGCTCATACCTGCGTTTCCGTAATCGCACCCGCTTGTCCGCCTCACTCTCCAGCACTTCGGGGTCCCTGCCATCGCTGTAGGCCACGGCGATCATGCCACTGGCGTTCCGGTCAATCCCCGCAACCACGCCGGTATCTTCTATGAGCGCCTCGTCTATCTCGTATGTGATGGTGGCCCACCACTTCCCGCCTTTCCTGTATACCGTGATGTCTTTCGTGATCCCCTCCGGGTACGGGTTGCCCCCTTTCCTGCGGAGGGTTACCGTGCACATCTCCTTTCCCTTGATGGTCAGCTGGTTTCCCCGCAACGTGTACCCCTTCTTGTCCGGGATGGTGAAAGACGGCTTGGTCCGGTCTCTGCTGTGAAAGCGGGGAGGCTCCGAAAGTCCCTTGTCGTACCTGCCCTATGCGTCTGCCTGAAACTTGAACACATACCGGACCGTGGCATACTGGTAGTGTTTCAGCCACGGATACTTCTTCTTCAGGATCCGCATGTACTCGCTCCCGGTACTGAAGAAGGTGGTGGACGGTCCGTTCTCCCCTCGCTGCCGGGCCTCCTGTTTTCGCTGGAGGGTGATGGCGAGACCTTCATTCCACATCTTCCTCCAGACCCCTGCCAGCCGTGCCAGTTTCCGGGCTTTGGTGCCCGATCCCGGCAGGATGCGGTAGGTGATCCTTCGGTAGGTCTTGCCTGCCTTTGCCATGGTGACGATGGAACTTATCTGTCAACCTGAGGGCCCTAAAATGGTTCACTCCTCATGGCCCTCACGTATATAAGCCCCCAAGAAATCATCCCCGATCTGAAATTGAGGCAAGTACTGCTCAAATTTGAGGCTTTGCTTCCGGCTCGCATACAACTGTCTGTCCCTCCTCCGAAGCAGGAAGCTCGTTGAAGTCCTCAGGGATTTCTGCAGACTGTTCCGGGTGCAGCCTGTGAAGAAATCTTTTCTGAAACAAAAGAATTCCCGCTACACCTCCCACAATTGCGATATCTGCAACATTGAAGATGGGGAAAAACGAAAAGTAGCTGCCCCCGATCAATGGAATGGAAGCAGGGAGAAGTCCGTACCAGATATCGAAATGAATGAAGTCTACCACCCGGCCCTGAAAGAAAGGTCCGTAGCCAAAGATCATTCCATAAAACAGGCGGTCCACAATATTTCCGGTGGCTCCGCCCAGAATACAGGCCAGGCTTGCAGTATATGGCATGTAGCCACCCCGGATACGGAACAGATAGATTCCTATCATGACGGCAGCCACAATCGAAAATCCCGTAATCAGGCCCGGAGGACCAAAATTAATCCCGAAGGCCATGCCGGGATTTTCTGTGTAGGTAAACTTGAGCCAGTCCCCAACAAGATCAATGGCACCCAAGTACCCCTGATTCATGTTGAGACGCACGATCACCTTCGTCACCTGATCCAAGACCAGTATTCCGGCGGCAATCCAGAACAGTCGCATACGTGAGTCTAGGGCTTCTGCTTGCGTTTGGCCTCTATCGAAATTTCCGTGTGAGGCACCGCTTCCAGCCGCTCCCGGGAAATCGGATTGCCCGTCACCTTGCATATCCCGTAGGTCCGGTTGTCAATGCGCTCAATGGCCCGTTCCAGGTAGCCAATATACTTTTGCTGACGGGCCAGCATCAGATACAGCTTCTCCCGTTCCATGGCATCTGTCCCGGCATCCGCCATGTGAAAACTGTACGCGGAATCACTCTCGGATCTCTCCCGTGAATCCTTGATCTGGGCCTGCATCTTCCGCACATCTTCCAGTGCATGACTGCGCTTGTCAAGAATCAGAGAACGAAAATGAGCCAGCGTCTCATCGTCAAATGGGGTCTGTGCCCCCCCTGCCTGAGAGTCGGATAATTCCTGAGTTGATTTTTGGTCTGCCATGCTATCATGCTGTTATGCCTGACACTGTACGGATTATACTTGCCGACTCACACCAAGTGTGACCAGCTCCTCGCCAATGTCAAAGCGTTCCACACACTCCCCATCTGGGGAATCAACGAAGTTGAACGCAAGAGCAAGCGTTTCGTTTCTGATTCGGTCCATGTGATGTTCCAGTGCCCTGCGCAAATTTTCTGTTGCGTTGCACTCCACATGGATACGGTCCGTAATGTCAAAGCCTGCCGATTTGCGGAGGTTCTGCAGCCGATTAACCGTTTCACGGGCAAACCCCTCGTGAAGCAGCTCCTTTGTAATCACAGTATCCAGGGCAACCGTATATCCGCCTTCCTGTCCCACCAGCCAGCCCTCCACTCCTTCTGCTGTAATCTCAATATCCCCCGGCTGCAACTCCAGTTCAAACCCGTCTCCGCTCAGAATAATCCGCTCCCCTGCAGCATATGCGTCCAGTTGACAGGAATCCATAGCCAGGATGGCATCCTTGACCTTTGGCATATTCCGGCCCGCTCTGCGTCCCAGTTGACGAAAGTTCGGGCGTGCACTTCGCCGAACAATATCATGCGAAGCATCAATGTATTCCACCTTCCCGGCGTTAATCTCATCCTGAATGATCGGAGCAACCAGTGAAATCATCTCCTGTGTACACACCTCATCCACCACCACCAGAATCCGTCCCACAGACTGCCGAATGTTCAGTTTTGCCCTGTTGCGAAGTCCCAGAACAAGGGAAGAGATGACCTGCGCACTGTTCATGCGTTCTTCCAGGTCTGCATGTACCAGCACGGGATCCTTCTCTGGAAAACAGGTCAGATGAACGGACTCGGCTGCATGCCTAGCATTGACCGTAACATGTCGGTACAACCACTCACTGTAGTAGGGAGCAATCGGTGCCATGAGGCGGGCGATGGTCTCCAGACATGTGTGAACCGTTCTGTAGGCTGCCCACTTGTCCTGATTTGATTCGGAGGGTCCAGCTGCTTTTGCACTCCAGAAACGCCGCCGGGATCTGCGGATGTACCAATTCGAAAGATCCTCCACAAATTCCTCAATAGCACGGGCCGCCTTCGTCGGGTGGTAACTTCCCAGTGCTGTATCCGTCAGTTCAACTGTGGACTGCAGCCTGCTGAGAATCCATCTGTCAAGTTCCGGCCGCTCGGCAGCAGCAGGGGCCTCTTCCTCACCCGTATAGCCATCAATGTTGGCATAGGTTGCAAAGAAACTGTAACTGTTTGTCAGGGTGCTGAACAGCTTTCGCTCAACTTCCCTCACCCCGTCAGGATTGAACTTGAGATCTTCCCATGGAGGAGAATTGCTCATCATGTACCATCTGACCCGGTCTGCTCCATGCTCCCTGATCAGTGCAAAGGGATCCAGTGCATTTCCTTTGGTCTTGGACATCTTCTCTCCCTTGGCATCCAGGAGAAGACCGCCGACCACACAATTTCGGAACGAAATATCATCCATGACCAGTGCAGCAATCGCATGGAGTGTATAAAACCATCCACGTGTCTGGTCTACTCCTTCGGCAATAAAATCTGCGGGGAAGCTCTGCTGGAAGGCTTCCTGATTCTCAAACGGGTAATGCCACTGTGCAAATGGCATGGCTCCCGAGTCAAACCAGACATCAATCGTTTCGGGTACTCGCCGCATGGTTCCTCCATCGGGTGCAGGCCATGTAAGCCCGTCTACAAACGGACGGTGCAAATCAACATCTTCGTCTCTGTCCGGCAACTGTTCCCCACAGCGTTCCCGAAGCTCCGCAATAGAGCCGATCACTTCAATGACCTCCGGGTCCCGATCAGAAACCCAGACGGGAAGCGGCGTCCCCCAGAAACGGCGGCGGCTGAGAGCCCAGTCCACATTATTGGACAGCCACTCTCCGAAACGACCAGATCCGATTGATGCGGGCTGCCATATAATCTGCTCGTTGAGCTCTGCCATCCGATCCCGGATTGCCGTCGTTCGAATGAACCAGCTCTCCACCGGATAGCTCATCAGCGGGGTTCCCTTGCGCCAGTCGTGAGGATAGTTGTGGACATAGCTGTCGTCCCGGTGCAACAGCCCGCGAGTGCGCAAATCCCGAATCAGCAGGCGGTCCGCATCCTTGAACCAGAGCCCCCCGACTTGGGGCACATCCGAAAGAAAACGCCCCCGCAGGTCAATTGGATTCAGAACTGGCAATCCCGCAGATCGCCCAACCTCATAGTCGTCTGCCCCGAATGCGGGAGCAATATGTACAATTCCCGTACCATCTTCCGTGGATACAAAATCAGCTGTAACCACCTGCCAGGCACGGTACCCCTGCTCCCTGAAAAAATCAAATACCGGCGCGTACTTCTCCCCCTCCAGCTCTTTTCCGCTCATTGTGCCAGTCACTTCATACTCCTCGCGGAGCATCTCCAGCCGGGCCCGTGCCAGAATCAGGCTGGCTTCGGGCAGAGAGGCACAGCGAACTGAAACATACTCTATCTCCGGCCCTACTGCCAGAGCGGCATTCGAAACCAGAGTCCAGGGGGTCGTCGTCCAGGCCAGAAAATATGTATCCGACCGCTCCAGTGAACGGAATCGGACCGTCACGCTTGGGTCCTGTACCTCCCTGTAGCCCAAACTCACCTCATGGGAGCTCAGAATCGTGCCGGACCCCGGACTGTACCAGTGGATCTTGTGCCCTTTGTACAGCAGCCCCTTCTCGTAAATCTGCTTGATCAGCCACCACTCGGTTTCAATATACTCGGTTTCAAAGGTTACATACGGGTTGTCCAGATCTACCCAGTATCCCATCTGGCGTGTCAGTTCATCCCATTCCCCTTTATAGGCAAGCACGCTTTCCCGGCATTTCCGGTTAAATTTTTCCATGCCGTAGCGAAGGATATCTTCCTGCCCGTCAAGCCCCAGGCTCTTTTCCACTTCAATCTCAACGGGAAGCCCGTGCGTGTCCCATCCTGCTTTCCGCTCAACCCGACATCCCTTCATGGTATGATAGCGGCAAAACACATCCTTGATGGTACGAGCCATCACATGATGAATTCCTGGATGTCCATTTGCCGTCGGCGGACCTTCGTAGAAAGTATAGGTGGGGGCTCCCTCCCGCAGTTTGATACTTTTTGCAAAAATATCTTGCGACTCCCACCACTGACGGATCCCCTGCTCAATGCCGTATGTCTCCTCGCGGCGAATTTCCGCAAAACGCTTGTCCCCTTTACTCATCAGACCATGCTTGAGCCAAGTATCCTGACGATACCGGACATAATCGCGGTCAGGTTTGGTTCCGCAGTGCCTGCTGCTGCCAGGACCTCTTTCAGGGTGACCGGCTGAAGCGTGTCCGGGAAGCACTCATCGGTAATCACGCCAATAGCCATTACCCGCAAGTTCATGTGCCTGGCAACCGTAACCTCCGGCGTGGTTGACATGCCGACGACATCTGCACCAATCGTGCGCAAGAACCTGTATTCTGCCCTGGTCTCCAGGTTGGGACCCAGTACAGAGACATACACTCCCTCATGAAGTTTGATGGAATGCGACTTGGCAACCTTCACTGCAGCCTGGCGAAGCGTAACATCATACGGCTCGCTCATATCTGGAAAGCGTGGTCCCCAGGCATCCACATTCGGACCTACCAGCGGATTGACTCCCTGCAGGTTGATATGGTCCGAGAGCAGCATGAGATCACCCCTGCGATAATCCGGGTTCATGCCCCCGCAAGCCGTTGAAATCAGCAGATATTTGATCCCCAGACTGGCCATTACCCGAACCGGAAAAGTGGCTTCACGGGCACTGTATCCCTCATATACATGCATGCGTCCCTTCATGCACACGACTTCGGCCCCCTGCAAGGTTCCCAGAAGCAGATCTCCCCCGTGAGACTCTACCGTGGACACGGGAAAATGAGAAATTGTCTCATACGGAATCGCGTGCTGGACATCAATGTTTTGCGCCAGTTGCCCCAGTCCTGTACCCAGGATTATCCCAACCTCTGGCTTTAATTCGGTGACCTTGCGGACCGCAGCCGCTGCTTCAGCTACACGCGCAAGCTGTGTTGCTGCATCTGGAATATTTTGTTCCATCTGATTGTACGAATGCTGGACTAGTTTCGTGGTCCAAACAGAGCAGATCCTACCCGGACATGTGTGGCACCTTCTTCAATTGCCACCTCATAATCTCCGCTCATCCCCATAGACAGTCCTGGACCCGTCAGATTTTGATATTTGGCGTGTATACTTTGAAGCAGGCGAAATTCCTCCCGCACCTTTCGTGCATCTGGCGAAGCCAGGGTCATGAGTCCCGCCAAACGAATAGCCGAAAATTGCCCCAGCTCCGCCAGGACATCTCCCACCTGAGCAGGGGATACTCCAAACTTGGACTCTTCCCCGGACACATTTACCTGTACAAAACAGGGCAGGGTTCGTCCTGCCTCTTCGGCATGGCGATTTAACGCCCGGGCCAGCCGAATGCTGTCAAGCGCATGAAATTCTTTCGCATGCGTGACGACCTGGCGTGCCTTGTTCCGCTGCAGATGCCCGATCATGTGCCAGTTCTTTGTTGGAAAAAGAGGAGCTTTTGCAGTGAGTTCCTGGACTTTGTTTTCTCCAAAATCTTTAATTCCGGCCTCGGACGCTTCACGGATTACCTCAGGGGGCCAGGTCTTCGTCACGGCAACCAGCGTGATTTCATTCTCGCTGCGCCCTGCACGACGGCAGGCTCCGACAATGTTTTCCTGGACCCGATTCAGTCTGTCAAGAATCCGATTTTCCATTCTGGATCTTTTCTATGTCTCTGTACGCAGTACGGCAAGCACGGAACGATCATACACGCTCCGATTGCTCAAGAATCCAGTACTTACCGTCACCCCAATGACTACAGTAATGACAGCCAGAATGGACAGCCCATTCACTGCCAGAGGTAATTCGAATACGGTCATGGAAAGAATCCACCCTGCTGCCAAAGCCAGAATTAAACCCGTAGCACTGGACAAGAATCCCAGGACCGAATACTCGGCAAGGGCAATGATCAGAAGCTGTCGCCTGCTAGCCCCCAAAGTTTTCAGTAACCCGCTCTCCTCAATTCGCTGCAACCGGCCAATGAACAGAGAGCCGATCAGAACCAGAATGCCTGCAAGAAAACAAAAATAGGCCATGAACTGAATGGCAAAACGAATTCTGTCCAGCACTTCACGGACAATCTGAATGATCGCTTCAAGACTGAGCACGGTTATGTTCGGATAGTTTGCCACCACGATTGACTGTAACGAGTCTGGAGACATGTTCCCCTGTCTGCGACTTGTAATGATATGTGTCTGGGGGACATCCTCCAGCACATTGGACGGAAATACGACATAGAAGTTGGATCGCATCTGCTCCCATTCAACCGTACGAAAACTGGTAACCCTGGTGGGGATCAGTCTCCCCTGAACATTAAACACGAGTGTATCTCCCATATCCACTCCCAGTTCTCCACGCGCAAAATCATTTTCTATGGAAATCGGAACAAGGGCAGAATCAGGATGATGCCTTCCTGTAAAGATGCCTCCGGCAAGGGATTCAGCATCGGTTAATTCTGCTCTGTATGTAGATCTGTATTCGCGTGTCAGAGGCCATGACAGCTCGCGGGCAGAGTCCTTGACGAGTTCTTCCACGGTCTGATTGCCGACCGCATGCAATCGCATGTTCACAATCGGTGAGCTGTCAATGACGGGCCAGTTCTGTCCTTCAATCAGCTGCGTCACCCCGCTCAGCTGATCATCCTGAATATCAAAAAGGATCATGTCCGGCCGCCCTTCTGTATCCATGCTTTTCATCTGCTGAACAATTGTGCTTTCACTAATAAGCAGTACCGTCACAATAAATGTCCCCAGTCCAAGGGCCAGCATCACCAGTACGGTCTGATTCCCCGGGCGATGCAGGTTGGCAAACCCCTGACGAACAGGATAATATGGAATCCTGCCTGTCACCCTGCGAGCAAGCAGCATAAGAAGTTTTGCCGTGAGTACCAGAGAGCCAAATGCAATGACAATTGCCAATGCATAGTAGAGGCTGGCACGCCAGCTTCCAGACTGGGCAGCGGCAATCAGGATCAGCCCGCCTGTGATGAGGATATACGCAAGAAAACGAACCCGGGCCGGCGCGAGCGGCTCTATACCGGAACGGAGTGCACGAAGAGGAGAGACTCCGCGTACATCCTGTAGTGGCAGGATCGCGAAAATTAATGTAACCAGCAGTCCGACCCCGAATCCCATTGCCATACTCGGCCAGGATATGCGAAATGTGACTTCAAACGGCAGAAATGCACTGATTGCGTAAGGGATTGCCAATTGTGACAGTGCACCTCCAATACATCCAAGCACGCCGGCAAGGCACCCGAGTGCACATGCCTGAAGAAAATAAATCGAAAAGACACTTCCACCATCCGCCCCGAGACATTGCAGCACGGCCATATTGTCCAGACAGCGTCGAACATGTGCCCGGATTGCCCCTCCAACCCCCAGCCCCCCGAGGACAAGTGCACCAAAACCGGCCAGCCCCAGAAACCGGTTAAAGAATCCCAGTGCCTCCTCCCAGTTTTGTTTCTGCTCCTCCACCGTGTCAATGCTTGCGTTAAACTCTTCTGGACTGTCAAGGAGGGATTCGCGGACAGCTTCCGGGTCCTCGCCGGAATCAAGCCGTACATAGACTTCATAATTTGCCATTGCCCCGAACCCTGTCAGAAGAGTATCCAGTGTTTCCATTGGAACATAGACGGAGGGCATCACGAACATTCCGATCTCGGTTTCGCTGGGAGCCCGCACCAGCGAACCGGCAATTGCATATGTGTACCTGCCGATCTGCACGGAATCGCCCTTTTGAACCCCAAAAGTTCGCATCAGTCCCTGATCCACCAGTGCCCCCAATGTTTCCTGGAATGCGTCAGCAGCCTCAACGGGATCGGACTTCAGCGATCCGTACAGCGGATACCCGTCTTCCACTGCATAGAGCCCAACGAGGCGGGACCTGTTCTGCCCGGGGAAATAGGCCACCGAGAGGGTGGAGATTCTTTTCGCTTTTGCCGTTCCGATGGTATCAATTGCGGCCTGCGTGGACTCATCAAATGGACGATTGCTTGCGAATCGCATGTCTGCCCCCAGCAGTTCACGCGCCTGCTGGTCAACACTGTACTGGAGACTGGCGGATGTGGAGGACAGTGCCACAAGCAGGGCAACTCCAGCCACCATGGAGGAGAGAAATATCAGCAGCCTGCGGCGGCTTCCCCGACTTTCTCTCCATGCCATACGCAAAGCCCAGGCGGTGCTCATGCCACCTCGGGGATCTCTGGAGAGGTTCGATAATCACGAATAATGCGGCCTGCCTCAAGCTCAAGAATCCGGTGACAGGACCGGGCAAATCTCAGATCATGTGTTACAACAATCAGGGATGTGCCGGCAGTGCGATTGAGATCCATGAGCAGTTCTTCAATCCGGTTGCCTGTTGCGGTATCCAGGTTCCCGGTGGGCTCGTCTGCAAAAAGAATGGCTGGCTGATGAATGAATGCCCTGGCCAGCCCGACACGCTGCTGCTCGCCGCCGCTCATCTGTACCGGATAGTGATGCTCTCGTCCCTTGAGTCCAACCTCGTGAAGCAGCTCCATCGCACGCCTGCGAGCACTTCCCTTTCCGCTGAGTTCCAGCGGGACCATCACATTCTGCAAGGCAGTGAGCGTTGAAATTAGCTGGAATGTCTGAAAGACAAATCCGACGGTTGTCCGTCGAATTTCTGCCCGTTCCCCCTCGGAGCATTCGCTGAGATTGCTCCCTGCAAGCCATACTGTGCCCGAGGTGGGCGAATCAAGTCCTGCACATAACCCCAGCAGAGTTGTTTTTCCGCTCCCCGAGGGCCCCACAACTGCACACAGATCGCCTGCATCTGTGGCGAACGTAACATTATCCAGCACGGTCAGCTGGCGGGACCCGCTTTGATACGTTTTCGTAAGCCCTGTAACTTCAAGCATTCCGTTTTGCCGTGTTTTCTCGTCCAGATCTGACTGGTTTCGCCCTATACACAATTGGATGCCTTTGTGTTCTTCTGTCTGCTCAGACAGGACTTGCACAGAGTGCGGAGAATCCCACCATACGCGTACTGTTTTTGGGGAACAGTCTGACCGCAGGCTATGGATTGCCCGCCGGAGAGTCTTATCCTGCGCTTTTGCAGGCGCATGCTGATTCGCTGGGATGGCCCGTCATCATGGTCAATGCGGGCGTGAGCGGAGACACTTCCTCGGGTGGGTTACGACGCTTGGGCTGGCATCTGGAGCCTCCACCCGATATCCTGATGATAGCCCTGGGCGGAAATGACGGACTGCGGGGACTCTCTCCATCGCTCACACAGAATAATCTGGTCCAGATCATTCAGCAGACCAGGGCCGCAAACTCCGATGTCAGCATCCTGATCGCAGGAATGCAGATCCCTCCAAATATGGGACCGAGGTTCCAGGAGAAGTTCCGCACTGTATTTCCCGCTGTGGCCGATGAAATGGGGACCGGCCTGATCCCGTTTTTGCTGGAAGGGGTTGGGGGAATCGCCGAATTGAATCAGCCGGACGGAATTCATCCCAACGCTGAAGGGCAGCGGATCATGGCAGATCATGTATGGCAGTCTCTGGAACCCCTTCTCCGCACACGCATCGCACAATAGCCCTGAACCGCAGAGGCAGTATATCCTCACCGTGAACTGCCCCGTCGGCTGGCAATAATAGTGCGAGCCGGGGCAGGCGTTCCAGTTTCCACCTGATCAGAAACCGGAATCGGTGTGTCCTCCCTGAATCGCAGAAAGCGAAGATGGATATGCAAAACATCCAGATACAAGCTCCAGATCCATCACATCAAAGTCCTTTCGCGGGAGCATCCAGTTTCATTCCCGCTGCAACAAGTCTGCCCAGAAATTTGGCAAACGGCCCGATGTTCTGCCTTGTGCTGGCTTCTTCAAGTGCTCCCATATATGCATCACGATTCTCCAGTGGCACAATTGTCCATGGATACCCGCCGCTGGCCAGCATGGCATTCATCAAAAAGCGGCCGATCCGGCCATTTCCATCCATATATGGGTGAATGTATACGAAAACAAAATGTCCGAGGACAACGCGAACCGCAGCGTTCTCCTCCCTGGAAAGCAATTCGAAGAAAGCAGGCATAGCATCCCGGACAGCCTCCTTTCCTGGTGGCACATGCATGGAATGGCGGATAAATACCGGCCCGTTCCGGTACCCGGCCAGGTCCGCAGGCTTGTGAATCCCTGCTGCCATGCCCGGGACAAACATCTCCCTGTACCAGATTCGGTGCGCATTCTCTGCAGTTTCTCCAGGATTTTTTCCTGACAGGATCTGCCGGATGCTGGATTGAACACTCTGATAAGCCTGCCAGTATCCTCTCGCGGCCAGAGCATTCAGTCTCTCCCTGTCATTTTTGTTCTGCTCCGGGTTCCAGTTTCCGGAGCGCACCCGCTCAATGAGTTCCGGTGTAACCTGATATCCTTCAATGGAGAGAGAGTGATATGCGTCCGTCACATACACATCCTCAACATGTTGCATGTACGCATCCACATCAATGGGCAAAGGATTTGATTCTGGAAAATTCTGAATGACGCTGCGGCGCATCTCCTGCCACATCAGCCGAATGCGGGTGACATAAGGGGATGGTTCATGCTTTTCGAATTTGATGGCTGTCTCTCTGTCAAATGGATCCCTCTCCCTGACATCGTATCCTGCGCTGCGCATTGTCGCCACGATATCATCTGCAATTTGCCCCCGACCCGTACTCCGAAATGCTCCCGCCAAACGCCCGGCAACCGTACTGTGCCCGCCTTTCAGCAATACCTCCAGCACCTCCGACGCATCACGGATCATGGAAAGTGCGGCCCGGATGTCCGTTGGATTCTGGATAAAGATTTGCGGGCCACAAGCTGCCAGTGCTGCCGGAACGGTAAAGACATGAAGTCCCTGTATTTCGGTTCTGTCCCTGCCTGGAGGAAGACTTGCGCGTACATCCAGCAGCGATGTGCCATGCGGCAGAAGAGTCACATGATTGCGAGATTTCACGGACCGAACCAGCAGTTGCCGGGGGACAGTCCAGTTCTCGGCGTACAGCATGATGGACTGCTCTGGAGACAGGCACCAGTCGTCGCCCTTGAGATGGCGCAGGTATGCCGCACAAAACTGCCAGAAGGAAGTGTACCATGCCGTACTCTTGCCCCTCTCCTCGTCTGGCTGAGAGGGAATATACCAGCCCTTGAGGATTTTTTCCAAAAATCCATTCCTGACCAGACGCTCTCTGTGTGTCCTGGAAAGATCAGCGGAACGGATGGCAATATGTCCGGTTTCCTGCAACCTGTGAAGCTCCGCAAGGGAATCAGCAAGTTTTTCAGAAGGAGAAGCCATCGTGCAAATTTTCGCTTTTTACGCTGTACGATAATTCGCTGATTGTGTTGTATTATTCTTCGCAGATAATGTTCAGGCACGGGGATGGGATCCGCGTCGCCAAAATTCCTGTTCGCCACCCCTGCCGGATCTGGCCGCAATGGAGGCGTATACCTTAATTCTGGTGGCAGAAAATCAGAGGCTGTGACTGCCAGAATTTCATGGATCCACCCGCCAGCCAAGTACCTCGTCTGGATTCCCCTCTGCACGGAGCTTCTCTGGAAGCTGGACCAGCCTCATGGATGCCTCGGTCGCCAGTGTGCCATCTGCAAGATAAATCATCCCGGTTGCCCGGGCATGCCGGCCGTGTACATGCTCCCGCCTGGCAACAATATGCAGTGGCTCTTCCACAGGAACCGGGCGGCGGTACTTCACATCCAGCCGAACCGACATCATAAATGCATGGAAGTCTTCAATCAAGGACACACGGCCTATGATCTCGTCCAGAATCGCTGCCTGCACCCCGCCGTGAACAATTCCAGGATACCCCTCAAAAGATCTGGAAACACGGTAATGCGACTCAACCCTGTCTTTCCCGTCATCATAGAATGACATGTAAAGACCGTGCGGATTGCTGCGCCCGCACACAAAGCAGTTGTTGCTGTTCGGCTGCTTGTTCACCCTACACTGCCTTGACTTCAGCAATCAGCTCGGATACGGAATCCTTGGCATCCCCGAAAAGCATCCGCGTATTTGGTGCAAAGAAAAGCAGGTTCTGCACTCCCGAGTAGCCGGGACGCATGCTCCGCTTGAGGAAAATCACCGTTCCCGCCTGATCCACATTCAGGATCGGCATGCCATAGATTGGACTGGATGTGTCATGGCGGGCGGCAGGGTTTACGACATCATTGGCCCCAATCACAAGAGCCACATCGGTGGATTCGAATTCGTGATTGATTTCGTCCATTTCAAACAGCGAGTCATAGGGAACATTCGCTTCGGCCAGAAGCACATTCATGTGTCCGGGCATGCGCCCGGCTACAGGATGCACCGCATATTTGACTTCCACGCCCCGTTCCAGCAGCACCTCCGCCAGTTCGCGCACCTGATGCTGTGCCTGTGCTACGGCAAGCCCGTACCCCGGCACAATAATTACTTTTCGGGCATAGCTGAGCATGATGGCCGTATCGTCCGGTGTGGTGGAGGTGATTGTCCGTCCGTCCGTCAGCTTCCCTGTCCCTTCTTCATCAGAATCACCTCCAAAGCCTCCAACCAGTACCTGCCAGAATTTTCGGTTCATGGCAACACACATGGTGTTGGTCAGCATGATTCCCGAAGCTCCTACCAGAGCACCACTGATAATCAGAACTGTGTTTGATAGTACAAACCCTGTAGCTGCGGCAGCCAGCCCGGAAAGTGCATTCAGGAATGCCACAATGACCGGCATATCCGCACCACCAACCGGAATGACCATCAGAATGCCGAAGAGCAGGGCCAGCCCGGAAAGAATCAGAAGACAGAGGATGAGGTCTCCGCCAAAGAAAGTCCACACAATGGAAGCAATCATGGCTGCCCCGCAGGTGAACAGGACCAGATACTTCCCGGGAAACTGAACAGGATTCCCGGTCATCTTGCCACTGAGTTTCATGAATGCAATGAAACTGCCGGAAAAGGTGACCATCCCGACCAGGATGCTCACATAGGGATACGCACGGGAGGAGGCTTCCATGACCTCATTCTGTTCCAGCACTACCCGAAGTATTTCTGCCGCGGCGACAAGTGCCGAGGCCAGTCCACCAAACCCGTTAAATGCCGCAACCAGCTCTGGCATCGCCGTCATTTTGACGCGCTTCGCCATCACGGCACCAATCAGCCCGCCAACCGCCAGCCCGCCAATCATCTCTGCCGGAGTGAGAATTTTCTGTGAGAAGAGCGTGGAGATCACTGCCAGAAGCATTCCCAGTGCTGCAATCCGATTCCCTGCCCGCGCTGTGACCGGAGACTGCAGTCTCTTCAGCCCCACAATAAAGAGTATCGCAGACAGAAGATAAATGCCATTAATGAGCTCGGATGGCATTACTCCACAGGTTTCTTTTTGAACATGTCCAGCATTCGGCCGGTCACCATAAAGCCGCCGACTACATTAATAGTGGCAGCAACCAGAGCAATGACTCCAATCCACTTTGCCCATATGCCTCCGACCATGCCGGCCGAGATCAGTGCACCAATCATGGTGATCCCGCTGATCGCATTGGATCCCGACATGAGCGGAGTGTGCAGAGTCTGCGGAACCTTGCTTAACACCTCTCGCCCGATAAACATGGCCAGTACAAAGAATGTCAGTGGATTCATAGTTCGGATGATGTAAGCATGCTGAGGACACGCTCATGTACAACATGTCCATCGTGACAGACACAGACAGACCTGAATATCTCGTCTTCAAAGTCTGGCTGAAATACCCCGTCCCGTACAAATTCGCTGATCATTGCTGCTACCGTACGTGCATACAGAAAACTGGCATCGGCAGGAACAGCAGAGGGAAGGTTGGTCGGACCAAGGATCTGGACCCCATTGTGTGTTATCACTTCGTCCGCTGCGGTGAGTGTGCAGTTCCCTCCACTCCCGGCGGTAAGGTCAACAATCACACTGCCCGGCTTCATGGCTTCCACGGCTTCCCTGCTTACCAGAGTGGGGGCCTTGCGTCCGGGAATCAGGGCGGTCGTGATGACAACATCCGAGGCGGCAAGATGCGGGACAAGCAGCTCCACCTGCTTTTCTGCCTTGGCAGCCATCAATGCCCTGGCATACCCTCCTTCATCCTGCATATCTTCGATTTCGAGGTCCAGTTCCACAAACTGGGCTCCCAGGCTTTTGACCTCCTCTCTGGCCGCCTCGCGAATATCATAGCCCCACACGCGGGCACCCAGCCTGCGGGCCGTGGCAATGGCCTGCAATCCGGCGACACCCGCTCCCAGAACCGTGACATTGGCAGGACGAACCGTGCCTGCTGCAGTGGTAAGCAGGGGGAAGAATCGGGGCAGACGATTTGCTGCAATCAAAGCTGCCTTATAGCCTGTCAGAGAGGCCATGGCACTGAGCGCATCCATTTTCTGTGCCCGGGAAATCCTGGGAACAAGCTCCATGGCCAAGGCAGTTACTCCGTGTTCTGCGAACTGGACCATCCGCTCTGGTGCATCCAGCGGCCGCAGAAATCCAACCAGGACAGCTCTGGCTCCAAGTTGCCCCATCTCCTGATCCGAAGGAGAACCCACAAGGGCAACCATATCTGACTTCCATGCATCCGCCGCCGATACAATCTGCGCCCCCGCTTCGCGAAATGCATCGTCGCTGATCCCCGCCCCCTCCCCGGCATCTTTCTGCACCAGGATCTCCAGCCCTTTCCGGGACAGGGAAGACAGAACTTTGGGCACCAGTGCCACGCGGGATTCCCTCACATCCGAAGCACGAACTGTTCCAAGTGTCATCAATGATCAATGGCTTGAGCACAAGATACGACTGTAAGCCTTCCCTGTCCAGAAACAAAACCTGATTCCAGACTACCCGTTGCGCTGCTCGAAATCTTTCATAAATTCAACCAGCACCTGTACAGAGTACAGTGGACACGCATTATAGATGGATGCCCGCATCCCACCAACGGACCGGTGTCCTTTCAGTGCCAGCAGTCCATGCTGACTGGCCTGTTCAATAAATACAGGCTCCAGCTCTTCCTGTGCCAGTCGGAATGTTACATTCATCTGCGAACGCGATTCCTGCTCTGCAGTGCCTCTGTAAAACTCGCTACCATCAATTGTATGGTACAAAAGATCCGCCTTCCTGGCATTGACCGCCTGGATTCCGGGAATTCCTCCCTGATCTTCAAGCCAGCACAGCACCTTTTCAACAACATAAACTGCGTGTACTGGAGGGGTATTAAAACACTTGGCTGCATGCGTACCATAATCCAGCATGGCTGGCAGT
Organism: Rhodothermales bacterium; assembly: GCA_965203305.1. Classification (GTDB taxonomy): domain Bacteria; phylum Bacteroidota; class Rhodothermia; order Rhodothermales; family Bin80; genus Bin80. Next base: position 3,464,141 of record OZ241874.1, read on the forward strand.
TGCGTACGGCGAGTTTGCAAAAAACTGTCCCGAACCAGGACAACCGTAACGCCGGCAGGTCCGATATTTTTCTGTGCACCTGCATAAATCAGCCCATATCTGTCCAGGTCAATGGGACGGCTTAGAAAGTCGCTTGACGCATCACAGACCAGTGGACAGCCTGCATTCGGTACAGACTCAAACTGTGTACCGTAAATCGTATTGTTGGATGTATAGTGCAGGTATGCATCCCTTGATTCCAGAACCCATGAGGATGGGGCTGGAATGTACTTGAATGCGGCATCCTCACTGGAGGCAGCAATGCGTCCATGGCCAACTCGCATGGCTTCGGCATGAGCTTTCCTGGCCCATGCCCCTGTGATCAGGTAGGATGCCTGTCCGTCGGATGGCAAAAAGTTTAACGGTACCTGATGAAACTGCATGGAGGCACCTCCTCCAAGAAAGAGGATATGCCAGTCATCCGTGAGTCCCAGAAGCCTCCGCAGTCGTTCCCGGGCGGAAGTCTCAATCTGGATATATTCTGGAGATCTGTGAGATATTTCCATCACGGAGGCACCTGTTCCCGCATATACAGGCAACTCCTCGCGTACGGATTCAAGAACCGGGAGGGGAAGGGTCCCGGGGCCCGCGGAAAAATTGTGCAAGCGTCCAGATGGCATCAAGGTCATGTGTTTAAAGTTTGATCATGGAAACAGCCAGTACGTCTGGAATATCTTCAAGCAGCCTCCGAAGCTCCTTGGGAGGCACCCCTACCACACGAATTCGGGCAACCGCAGCATGTGCTGTCCCTGCAAATACCTGGTTCTCCATCTCCTGTACATTCAGGTCGCATTTGCGTATTGCATCCAGAACACGGGCGAGTACGCCAACCTTGTCCAGATGGCGAATCGCCAGCAAATGTGTGGCACGGGACCGCGCCGCAATGTTGACACAGTTTGGCACAATCCCACTCTCTGCATACGCATTGATAATGCGTACAGCTTCGTTGCCTGTGGCCTTCTGCGCTTGCGCTGTGGATGCGCCAATGTGATGTGTAAGGTATACTGAAGGATGCTCACGCAGTCTTGTCTGGAGAGCACCCGTCTTGTAAGGCGGTTCATCCGCAAACACATCCAGTGCAGCACGAATCTCCTTCTCGTCCAGTGCTTCAAGCAGGGCGTTCTCGTCAACCACACTTCCGCGGGCTGTATTGATGAAGAATGCCCCCGGCTTCATGGCCGCAAAAAAATCTCCGTTTGCCAGCTGCACTGTATCCTCCGCTGCAGCGACATGCAATGAGACGATATCCGCTCTGGAAGCAGCTTCCATCGGACTGGCAGCATGCCTGATCCCAAGTTCTGCTGCACGCTCGGGAGTCAGCGAACGACTCCACGCAGTCACCTCAAGACCCATCTCCTGTGCCATCCGGGCGACAAGCTGCCCAATCCTTCCCAGTCCCACAATTCCGAGGACTCTGCCTCTTATCCCGCGGGCTTTGGCATACATGCTCTTGTGCCATTTTCCTGATCGTGCATCTGAGACATTGTCCGGGATTCGGCGGTCCAGCGAAATCATGAGGCCAATCGTCAATTCCGCAACTGCACTGGCGTTTTTTCCTGGACAGTTGGCAACGAAAATACCAAACTCGGAAGCAGCTTTTGTATCAATGGAGTCATATCCGGCTCCGGCCCTCACAATTAGTTCAAGGGACGGGGCATGCTCCATCATATTCCGGGTTACACTTGTTGAGCGCACGATCAGCGATTCCACATCCTGTGTACTAAGCATCTCCTGCAACTCGTATCCCGAACAGATTTCGACTGCCACAGCATGTCCGGCTTTCCTTAATGACGCGACACTGCTCTCTGGCAACTTGTCGGCAATGAGTACACGCATCAGCCCCCGAACAGGTGGATCAGAAGACCACTCCGCAGCTTGGGTTCAAACCAGGTTGATTTGGGTGGCATAAGCTCATGGGCATCGGATACATCCAGAAGTTGATCCATACTGGTTGCATACATGGAAAAGGCAACCCTGTCCGAGGCAGACTGGACGCGCTGGACAAGCTCGTCTGTGCCCCTGATCCCCCCTACAAATGTGATGTTTGGATCTGTTCGCTGATCCGTTATGCCGAGAAAAGGCTCCAGAATACATTCTCCAAGACGAGCTGCATCCAGCTGGTCTGCGATCCCGCTGCGCTCTGAGGGAGGCAACATTACCGTGTGCCAAGCTCTACTTGTATAAAGAGACACCTCTCCCGGGGCAGACGGCGCGGGTTTGCCAGTGTCCCTGTGGAGTGCGCCGATGGAATCAATGTCATGGAGAAGTCTGGCCGGGTCTGTGACACGAACGATACGATTGTAGGGCAGAATCCGGGTACGGCTTACGGGAAAACAGACTGCAGGAAAATAGTCACTTCCAGGCACCTTCTGATCCGTCCATGCCTTGCATGCTGCCGCACATCTGTGGTGTCCATCAGCTATATAGAGGGACTGGATGCCGGAAAATGCCTCTGTAAGATGGTCAGGATCAGTGAATTTCCACACGGTGTGCTGAACGCCGTCCTCAGCCGTAAAATCAAACAGCGGCTCGGTCCGGGTGCATGCATCCGCAAGACGGACCACAGGCGCATAATCCCTGAATACCAGGTTTACGGGCTCTGCATGTGCGGATTGTGCCTGAATGTGCCGGGTCCGATCTGCCACCTTGGGAGGGCGAACATTTTCATGCTTGAGAATGGCTCCCTGCTCATATTCGCGTACACCTACCAATCCATAAATGCCGGTCTGTTCATGCTCGCCCATTCGCAGACGATACGCATAGAGTGCCGGTTCAGCTTCCTGAAAACTGTACTTTGACGAGGCAAAGCGTCGCAAATTTTCGGCTCCCTTTCTGTACACGGCATCGTCGGACTCGCTGATTCCGGGTTCCAGATCAATCTCGGGACGGATCACATGAAGAAAACTGTCCGGGTTGCCTTTTGCAAGTTCACGCGCTTCAACCGTGCTGATCACATCATAGGGAACGGATGCGACCCTTTCGGCGGCATCAGGGACAGGACGAAGGGCGGCAAATGCCTTGATAACAGCCATCTTTTTTGATCCAGAAAATCAGATTACAGAGATAAAGGGAGCGGGAATACAGGTTCAGGATCTTCAACAAAGAATAAAGTTTGCTGTGCCAGCAAAAAACGGGAACCATGTAAAGATGCCATCATTTAAGCAACTTCCTGTCGCGGGGTGGAGCAGTGGTAGCTCATCGGGCTCAGGTTTTGTTTTCGTCTGGCTTGTGGAATGCGCGATTTGCAGGCATTTATACGGACGAAAGTGATTTTGGGCTGCATGCGAAAGGAAACTGGCATGTGATTTCTTGTCAAATTCGGGGAAGCCTGTCGCGTGGTAATCCCGAGCCAAGCCCGTAACCGGGAAGGTGTAGAGACTTGATGACAAGCCCCTAGCGGTTCGGCCGAGGGTGAAGAGAAAGTCCAGACCACAAACGGTCTTTCGGGACCGGCGATGAAAATCGTAGCTGGTACGCATAACCCGAAGGTCGCGGGTTCGAATCCCGCCCCCGCTACTGCAAGGACCGGCATTTCGCATTCGGAATGTCGGTCTTTTTATGTGGTGAAGTTCCCGGGACCCGTCCACACCTGTCTGATCTGGAGAATTACAGGGAGATGCCTGTTCTGCAGGCTTATGGCACTCGTTGCGAAGAATGGCCACCCCCTCATAATCTGCCTTTTGCAGATCATCACCCGCGACACAGATCAACGCTTTCCAAACAATTTGGTAAATTCCCTGTCAACACATGATCATAGTAATGGGGATCTGCGTTGCAAGGGCTGTGCAAAGAAGGTAATCTGGTGCCGATCAGTCATACATTGCATACTCTTGTGCATATCTTCCCCATAGGCTCCAAAGCCCAGAATATCCAATGGGCCGAAAACTCAGCTTTGTGGTTGCTGGCATCATCCTCGTTGTATGCGTGTCCGTCGCAGCGATTCTCATTGTCACAAGACCAGAAACTGCCCGGCAGGAGCCCCCTCCGCATACACCATATGTAACAACAGCCACTGTGATGACAGGAGAGGGGGCAATCCCGATTTACGGGGCAGGTACCGTTCAACCGCACACAGGGGTACATGTAACGACAGAAGTGCATGGAAGAATTGTATGGGTAAATCCCGCGTTTCAGAGCGGAGGCTGCGTATCCTCGGGCGAAATTCTGTTCCGAATTGACGATGCGGAGTATCTGAGCAGGGTAGACCGGGCACGCACAAGTGTCGCCGCCCAGGAAGTGGAGCTGATGCGAACGACAGCAGAGTCCAGAATTGCAAAGGAACAGTTTGACAAGTGGGAACAGGAGGGAAACTCGAGCCGGCCCACGCCACTGGCCCTGTGGGAACCGCAGATTGCGGCCGCACAGGCTGCCCTGGATCGGGACCAGTCCGAACTCGCTGAAGCCGAATTGCGACTTTCCCGCATCACTATTTACAGCCCATTCTCTGCGGTGGTGGTCAGCGAATCCGTAACCATGGGGCAGTTTGTGGCAACCGGCCAAAATGTAGGACATCTGTATGGAACAGAGCTTGTTGCGGTTTCCGTTCCACTTCCAGATGAAAGCGCGGCACTGATTCCAGAACTCTGGAGTCTGAAACCCGGCACAGACAACCGAAACATTCCGGCTCGCGTGACTGCCAGATACGGTGATCAGCAATATTCATGGACCGGCACTGTGGATCGCGTGGAAGCAGCCCTGGAAAGTCAGACACGCACAATTGAAGTGATCATTCATGTAAGGAATCCCTTCACATCTGGAATCGCCCTGAATGCAGAACCCCGGTCCGGGAATATCCCGCGCTGCTAGTTGGCAAATATGTGGAGGGCGCAATCAATGGAGCAGTCACGGAGAAGTATTTCCGGGTAGAGCGATCCGCTCTCCCTTATCATTCACTGTATGCCATCTCCCATGCCTTATCCCGTTACCCTCGTCACATGGAACGTGAACTCTGCGCGTGCCCGGATCGTCAGAATTCTTGATTTTCTTGAGCGACATTCTCCAGACATCGTCTGTCTGCAGGAGATCAAAGCCACCCATGAGACATTCCCATTTGATGCCATCAGGGAAGTCGGATATCACTCCTGGATTCACGGGCAGCCCTCCTACAATGGAGTAGGATTCTTAACCCGGGAGTCTGTTGAGGACATACGGACCGGACTGGACAACGAAGCCCGGGTGATTGCTGGCAATATCCATGATCTGCGGGTCATCAATGTGTATGTACCAAATGGACGAAGCATCGGAACACCGAAGCATGCCTATAAACTTCGATGGCTGGATGCATTGGCTGAATTTCTGGATATTGAGCAGGAAAAGTACAGGGAATTCATTCTGACCGGGGATTTTAATGTCGCTTTCAGTGATCTGGATGTTGCGCATCCAGACAACTGGAGAGAATCTGTCCTGTGCGACCCGGAAGCATGTGAGAAGCTGGATGTGCTGAGGGAGAAATTTTCCCTCTCCGACCTCCTTCGCAAGCATGCGCCTGGCCCTGGCGTGTATACATGGTGGGATTTTCGTACCCGGGGGTTTGAGTGGAATGACGGGGTTCGAATTGACCATATTCTGTCCACACCGCATATTGCCTCTCTGAGTGCCAGCGCGTGGGTTGATGTGGAAGAACGAGACATGGACCGTCCTTCCGACCATGCCCCGGTCCTGATGCGACTGTTTCAGGAATCTAGTGTGCCTGAAGCCAGTTTGTCCCGCTCCCCAGGTTGACCTCAATCGGGACATCAAGCTTCATCGCCTGGATCATGCAGGTCTGGACGGTCTCTTTGGCCTCTGCCAGTTCCTGTGCGGGCACTTCAAATACAAGCTCATCGTGAACCTGGAGAATTGCCCGCGAGCACATGCCGGTATGCTGCAATTTCCGGTCAATGGCAATCGCTGCGAGCTTGATCATATCCGCCTGTGTCCCCTGGATCGGCATATTGACGGCAATGCGCTCTGCTGCGGCACGGACTGCGCCATTGCGCGCATTCAAATCCGGCAGATACCGGCGGCGCCCCATCAACGTAGAGGCAAACCCGCGCTCTTTTGCCAGATCTACCTGATTGCGCATAAATTGCCAGACCCCTGGAAATGCCTCCTGATGGGCATTCATGAGCTCCTGTGCTTCCTTGCGGGTACACCGCAATCCACGAGACAGACCAGAGGGAGAGAGACCATATGGAATGCCGTAATTCACTGCCTTGGCTTTATTTCTCTGCTCTCGTGTAATCTCTGAGGCATCCACTTTGTAGATCAGTGCTGCGGTTTCTGTATGAGGATCACGCCCGGTTGCAAAGAATTCTTTTAATCCCTCATCCCCGCTCATGTGAGCGAGGATCCGCAGTTCAATCTGTGAATAGTCTGCAGACAGAATGTATGCCCCTTCTGGAGCTACAAATGCGCAGCGCAGCTTTCGGCCTGTTTCAGCACGGACGGGAATATTCTGAAGTGCGGGATCCGAGGAGGACAATCGTCCCGTAGCTGCCGCAGTCTGGTTGAATACGGTATGAACACGTTCGGTTGCTGGCACAATCATGCGCACCAGGCTGTCTACATAGGTCCCCTTCAATTTGGCCGCCTTGCGCCAGTCCATGATGAGTGCGGCCACCCTGTATTCGGTTGCAAGGTCCAGAAGGACTTCCTCTTTTGTAGAGGGTTTTCCTGAGGGTGTTTTTCGCTTGACTGGATATCCCAGTTTTCCAAAGAGGATTTCCCCCACCTGCTTGGAGGAAGCAATGTTAAACCGCTCGCCTGCCTCTTTGTAGATTTCACTGGCATACCGATCCAGATTCTCCTGTATTTTCGGGCCCAGCTTCTCAAGGACGGAACGATCCAGTTTTACCCCTGCGGCCTCCATGTCAGCCAGCACATACACGAGTGGAAACTCAATATCATCTGCCACCTGCAGGAGATTATTCTCTTGAAGCTTCTGACTCAATTTTTTCTGCATTGCGAGAGAACAGGCCGCCCGCTCGCAGGCAAGAACCCGGAACTCCTCTGGAGCAACATTGCGCAGCTTTCTTTGCAATCGTCCCGTGCCCAGAATCTGCTCCATCTCCTGGGGCTCGTACCTCAGCTGCTGCTTCGCAACCATCCCGAACCGATGATTCTGGTCTGGGGAGAGGAGATAGTGTGCGATCTGGGTATCAAAGAGTTTCCCCCGCACTGGCACCGAACGCTGCCGAAGTCGCACAAGCAGAGGCTTTAGATCATGTCCTGTCTTCTCCACATGCCCGTTGGAAAAGACAGGGGCGAGAATCCGAATCACTTCCGACTCCGATGTGCCATCCAGTAGTGGAAGGGGAATATACACAGCACTCCCCGAATCCCAGGAAACGGCCAGCCCGAGCCAGTCGGCACGAGCCGGGGAGCCGGGTGTCATAATAGCGGACAGCCCTATGCGACGTATTTCTTTGAGGGACTGCTCAAAAGTTTTCAGTTCGTCAACCCTTTGAATCATGCGGTAGTTCGCCTGATCCGGCTGATAGCTTTTCAGAGCATTTTCGGCGGATGTTTCGGCAGTCTGGAAGAGTTCTGCTCCCGCAGAAAGGCGGCGCACCAGGGTACTGAACTCATAGCGGCGAAAGAATGCCATCGGTTCTGCGGCTCTGGGACTTCGGATACGACAGGAATCCCAGTCTATATCTATCTCCAGGTCTGTTCGTATCGTTACCAGATCCTTGCTGAGTCGCACCATATCCGGGTTCTCGGTCAGTGCGGTCCGCCAGCGTTTGCTGGTATAGGTGGAAGCTCTGCTCAGGATATTTTCAATGGTCTGATCCTGCTGTACCAGTTTGGCAGCTCCTTTTTCGCCGATCCCCCGTGCCCCCGGAACATTATCACTGCTGTCTCCCATCAGGGCAAGCATGTCAATAAAGTTGCGGGGAGAGATCTGATACTTTTCTCTGAAGACTTCCTCTGTCAGACGCTCGAATCCGGCCCCGCTACGCGGCCGGAGCATTTCTATTCCTGGTGAAAGCAGCTGCTGAAAATCCTTGTCCGGGGAAACGATCACAGCATGTGCCCCAGAAGCATCTGCTCGCCTTGCCAGTGTACCAATCACGTCATCTGCTTCAAATGTATCCGCCTGCAGGACCGGGATGGAAAGTGCCTGTGCCATTTCCTTGATCCGTGGCAGATTTTCGATCAGGGCATCTGGCGGAGCATCCCGATTCGCCTTGTATTCCGGGTACAGATCATTGCGGAAGGTTTTCCCCGGCCCGTCAAAGACAACTGCCGCATACTCCAGTCCCATCTCCTCAATCAGGTTGATCAGCGTAGTACTGAATCCGTACAGTGCACTGGTATTTTCGCCTCGCGAATTAATCCGTGGCCTGCTGAGGAACGAGAAATGAGCACGGTATGCCAGTGCCATGGCATCCAGGAGAAATATCTTCAATTGGTCACCGCTATTCTGCATGGTCTGTTTGTTCTGTCCCGTTCAGGAGTTCTTCCAATTCTTCCAGTCCTAGTACTGTGACCCCTAGGGTCACGGCCTTGTTCAGTTTGCTTCCCGCCTTTTCCCCTGCCAGCAGATAGTTCGTTTTCTTGCTGACACTGCCTGTAACTTTGCCTCCGTGAGACTCAATCCAGGTTCGTGCTTCAGACCGTGTCATTCCTTCCAGAGATCCGGTGATCACAAAGGTTTTTCCTTCCAGTGACCGAGAATTGGAGAGCCTCTTTCGAGGCTGGAAGGAAAACCCCTCGGCCTGCAGCCTTGCAATCAGTTTCCGGTTTTCGTTTTCCTTGAACCAGCTGAGGATTTCCTGCACCATTGTTGGACCAATCCCTTCCAGCGTTAAAAGGGGGTGAAGGACACTGCGGAGTTCCGTCAGACAGGAAGCTGCCTTCTCATTCTCCGTGTCCAGTTGCTTCAGGCAGGCAGAAACAGGATCTTTGAGGTGTATTTTCTCCAGGAGAACCTCCGAGAGATTCTGTCCTCCCTGCAGTATATCACCCGGCACTCTGTCTTCTATTGTGCCAACTTGTACAGCGAGGTCCATGAGTTCTTCTATGGAGAACTGTCCAAGCAACAGCCGTGCTGTGATCGCTCCGATCCCATTGACTCCGAGTGCAACCAGCAACTTCTCGGGAGACTGACTGCGGCTCCGATGGATGGAAGCAATGAGTTCGGATGTCTTCCTGGCTGCAAACCCTTCCAGAGGCAGCAGAACCTCTTCCGTGAGCGTGAAAAGATCGGCTTCCCCCGCGATCAAGCCTGCCTCCATGAGTGCATGTATGGTATTCGGTCCAAGCCCCTCAATATCCAGCCCCTCTTTGGACGCGAAAAAGATTAACCGTTGCAGAACCCTCTCTGAACACTGCGAGTTGGGACAGTACAGATCCACCCCGTTTCTCTTTCGGACCAGGGGGTCTCCGCTAACAGGACATTGTTCTGGCGGCACAACAGGGGTTTCCTTTCCTGAGCGAGATTCTTTCAAAGGACCAACCACATACGGGATCACATCTCCAGACCGCTTGATCGTGATCGTATCTCCAATACGCAGATCCAATTGCTCTACCTGATCATAATTATGCAGCGTTGCATTGGAGACCGTGACTCCTCCCACAAACACAGGCGCAAGATTGGCTGTAGGGGTGATCCGTCCTGTCCTTCCAATCTGGGGTTTTACGGACTCGAGTACAGTCACTGCTTCCTCAGACGGAAATTTGACAGCAATCGCCCCGCGGGGATCTTTCCCGACTACGCCAAGCCGTTCTGCCTGCGCACAGTCGGATACTTTCACGACCACGCCATCTATTTCGAAGGGAAGCGCATCTCGTTCCTTCTGCCACCAGCCTGCACGAGTTGTGACCTCGTCCAGAGTTGACAGCAGCTGGACTTCGGGAGGAACGCGGAACCCAAGCTCCCGCAACCAGCTGAGACGCTCAAAATGATCCTCGGGCGTATCCCCTTCTGAATACATTACATCATAGGCATACGCAGACAGGTCTCTCTTTGCGGTGAGTTGTGCATCCTTTTGCTTGAGGGAGCCGGAGGCTGTATTGCGTGCATTGACATACACCGGCTCATCCTCCGCGATCCGTTGCGCATTCAATTTTGCGAATGCATCTTTGGTAAAGAGCACTTCACATCGTACGATGAGTACATCCGGCGGCACGGGCCCATCTACCACAGGAATCCGTAGCGGCACAGACTTGATGGTTCGTGCATTTGCCGTAACAAGATCACCAACCTCTCCGTTCCCGCGAGTCGCTGCCTGCACGAGAACCCCCTGCTCATACCGCAATACCAGGGTCAGTCCGTCAAACTTGGGTTCCACAACATATTTGAATTTTGCGTCTGGTGCCAGTTTTTGATTGCGAACTTCCCAGGCCTTGAGATCCTCTGCGTTGAATGCATTGGCTAGGCTAAGAACCGGACGAACATGGGTTGTCTTTTGGAAATCTGAATCCAGATCACTCCCGACTCTCCGGGTGGGAGAGTCGGGGGTAGCCAGTTCGGGATGCTCCTCTTCCAGTGCGGTCAACTCCTGAAAGAGTTGATCATACTCTGCATCTGGAATGGAAGGCTGAGACAGTACATAGTACCGGTATGCATGCTGGTTGAGACAGGCACGCAACTCCGCGGCACGGTCTGCTACTTTTCTCCCCATGCGATTCTTACCGCCAGGCCCCAATCAGTCCGGCCATGAGCAGAAACACGAGGAGGTTATATGCCTGGTTCAGTACGAAAAGCCCGTAGCCTTTATCCTCCCAGGCAACATTCTGCCAGCCCATGGGCAATGCAAATCCCAGCCACGCTACAAATCCAATCGTCAATCCTCCCCCCAGTGTGCCCATATTCATCTGGGCAATGAGCAGTGAAAACACATAGGCGGTAAGCACAGAGCCAAGGAAAGAGCCTCCGTAGGACTTGAGTGGATTGAGCGTTGCCCTGATTTTCTCCTCGGTAAGATCCATCATCTCCATCCAGATCTTGCCAAAGAGCGGCCCATACCAGAGTGAACCTACAACCATTGGAAGTAAAACAGCAACGACAAACGGGAGCCAGTATTCGGGTAGGTGCATCGGAAATGAGGTTTGTTTGTGGATGAAACAAGATAAGAGATTACGGGGAAACTATGCGTCATTTTTCGCTCCAAATGGCACACACAGCTCCAGAGGGATCCCGAATGATTGCATAGCTCTTGCTGCCTGAAAATGATCTGGCAGGAGTGATCACAGTTCCTCCTCTGTCGGTGCAGGTCTGGAGGCTATCTTCCAGGGAGTGCACCCGAAAATAGGGAATCCAGACTGGCGGAACCCCTGTGTTCATACCCCGGGCATGACAGATTCCCGCTACGGGCTCTCCCTCCTCTTTCATCATATAATCTTCGTACCCGTCCATCGCCACCGGTTCTGGCTCCCATCCCGTCACATCTGCATAAAAGTCGCGGATACTTTCCGCTTGATCAACGGTCAGATCTGTCCAAAGTGCAGGTTCGTTCATGGTATTATCGGGTGATTCTGAGCAGGTAACGGCAGGTTGTCATACAGATTCTCCAAATCTTGGAATCAGGCAGCCTGTTCCACATCCCCTCTGTCATCACTCCGGAAGCGGTACGGGATACAGTGGATGCTGTGTCCAAGTGTTGTGCCTCCATCGTGACTATGACTGCGATTCCACTTGTGTGAATAACGGTGCATTTCTTGTGTGCAATTTGTTGACTTTCGGTATCCAGTTAAACAGTATTATTGTGACGGAAATCATCACAACCTTCTACGCACTCATGCCGACTGCTGCTGCCCGATTCCGGAACCGATTTGATCGCACCAACGAACAGCCTTCCCCTTCTGCAGCTGCTTCTGAACTGGAAACGCTCACTGTGGAACAGGTACTGTATGAGATTGAACTGGTTCATGATGCACGCTGGGTGCTTGGACAGCGACAGGGCCACTCATGGTACACGGAGGACGGTGCTCACCTGGCCGAGGCCTCACAGATCAAGGCCATCCGAATCCCCGCACGGCAACGCTGACCAAATCCTCAGACCTCTCGTATGAGGAAAGGCGTTGTGGACTCAATGCTCCCCTGCTATTCATCCAGAGTGTAGATTCCGCTACAAGTCAACCGGCGATTCCGTGGTTATTCGTCCACATATTCTGTATGACTAGATGACTGGAACTGGCATAATCCTCTGCCTCTGAAGCGCAACACTAATTCTTATGGCCACTGAGTACAGCATTGCCTCTCATACTGTCAACAGAATCAATTTTTTCAGGATTTGGAAGAGACATTTTTGGTAGCCCAAGCTCCTCAAGAAAGAGATTAGACCTGATCATGGTCAAGTATCCTGTGTGTTCTGCGGCGGCAAGTTCCTTGTCTACCTCCAGTATATCTATCTTTGGCTCGGGCTTGGAGGTAGATACATATCGCGAGATGTTCAGATTATATTCACTCCTCTCAATCTCTTTCATGGACACGCAACGAGAATAACTTTCTTCTTCTCTGCGATACTTGTATACTTCCACAATCTTTTCAACATCTACATCACGCAAACGATTTTGACGTGTACTCTTTTCATAGTTCTCCTCGGAGCTGGCATTTATAAAGAGAATATCGTCTGGTTTCTTGCACTTCTTGAGCACCAGAATACATACGGGGATCCCTGTTGAGAAGAACAGCTTGTCCGGCAGGCCAATTACCGTGTCTATATTTCCATCCTTGAGCAGTTTCGTTCGAATACGCTCTTCTGCTCCCCCCCGAAACAAAACCCCGTGAGGCATAATAATCGCCATCGTTCCGTCATCACTCAGAAAGTGAAGCCCATGCAGTAAAAACGCAAAGTCTGCAGCAAATTTGGGTGCCAGGCCATGGCCCTTAAATCGAAAATCTTCCCCTAATTCTTCGGTCGGATTCCATCTGTAGCTGAACGGCGGATTTGCCACTACAGCATCGAATTTCAATTTCTTGTTGGGATTCACCTCGCTAAAGAGGCTCCAGTCATTCAGTAATGTATCCCCATGAAACACTTCAAATTTTGAATCTTTAATCCCGTGCAGAAGCATATTCATGCGTGCCAGATTATAGGTCGTGATATTCTTTTCCTGACCATAAATTTTCCCAACCCCGTCCCTGCCCATCTGATGGTGAACGTTAAGCAATAACGACCCCGAACCGCATGCAAAATCCAGTATGCTACTGAGCTTTTTCTTCTTGCCTGTGGAGGGATCCTGACTGTCGAGCGTAACGATCCGGGAAAGAATGGTGGAAATTTGCTGAGGTGTATAAAATTCCCCCGCTTTCCTGCCCGAACCTGCAGCGAATTTCGCTATCAGATACTCATAGGCATCACCTAATGTGTCGCTGTCAGTTGAGAAGCCTGCAATGCCTTCTGCGATTTTCTGGATAATGACACACAATTTATCATTGCGTTCTTTGTATTTCCTCCCCAGTTTTTGAGAGCTGAGATTGATTTCGGAAAACAAGCCCTGAAATGTAGTCTGAAAGGATTCATTTTCTATGTGTTTGAAGCCTTTTTGCAAGGTGTCAAGCAAGTTTTCGTCCTGGGTTCTAGCCATCTCGGCTATGCTAGTCCACAGGTATTCTGGTTTAATCACATAATGCACTTTAATGCGCATCTGCTCTTCAAACAGAGGTATATCTTCAACATTGCCTTGGTACCAGATTGATAAAGCCGAGAGCCTGTCATTATCAAGAGCATCGGGGTAGTCTGGTCCCAGTACCTGTCTGGCTGTTTTTTCGTAGTTGTCTGACAGGTAGCGCAGGAACAGGAACGACAGCATATAATCGCGAAAGTCGTCAGCGTCCATTGAACCGCGCAGCTCGTTCGCAATTTCCCAGAGAGCTTTACCCAGGCCTATTTTTTTCTGTGTCATTCAGGATTTCTTTGTTGTAGCTTTAATCAGGTCTTGATTAAATTGGCGGGATTTTATGAAGCTGTCCAATATTTTCTTGAAGTATTCTTTATACTCTTCACTCATTTCACGCGGGGCGAATAAAGAGTGCTTCCCATGACTCAGCAGATTCATCATGCGAGCATGTATGTCACTCTCCATGCCATTGCCTTCTGGTTGAATACACTCGGAGAAGTTCGCGAAGCCATGAAAAGCGGCGGTCTTTTCCATAATACTGCGCAGAGAATTGAAGTGATAGGTATACAGATTACCGCTCTCTGCGGCTTCATAGAGTTGCTGGAGTAATGCTATATGGTGGAAGGAGGGATTATCTCCCGTTCCGCGCAATGAATACTCTCCGTCTTTGGTCTGAGCGAGAAAATAACTCTCTTTTCCGCCTTTCATTTCGTGATACATTACATTGAAAAATAATGCATGATGAGTTGATACGATGATCTTAAACTGGGAGCCCTCCTCTTCCAGGAAGTTTGCCAGATGACAGGCTACGGCAATAGTATTGTCGTCATCTAGCGATGAGATTGGATCGTCAATGTACACATACTTTACCCAGTCATAATCGGATTTCCTGTCAATGACAAACTGAATCACGGCAAGAAAGAAGCACCAGATAAAGATATTCTCCTCTCCACGAGACACTTTAATCGGAGTGGGATCTTTCCCTCTGGAAAAACTTATTTCCGCATTCCTGTAATCAATGAGAAACTCGAAACTGACATGCCGACCCAGCATCTCGCGGATGAGTTCTTCCATAGGTGACAAGTCCCTCAGACTTTCATAGAAATATGATCTGCGATTTATGCGCAGCACGCTATGCATTTCACCGTCTGGATCGTCATGCCAACTAAACAGGTCTTCAGTGAAAGAATTAAAATACAGCGTGTCTGGGGTACCGTTTTCCTTTTCGCCTATGTTCTTGAACTCCATGGAGAGACGGGTTTTGCCGACATGATTGTGGGCAAAAAGAAGGATACATTTTTTACTTTCCAGTTTTTCGCGGAGGGAGGCAGCGATTTTATTAAGATCGGTATAGGTTTCCATTGAATTACTACTCATACGCATACCCCGTCTGGGCTCGGAAATAGTTGCTGCATTAGTCCTTTCTTGTAGATTTTCAGGAGCTCCACTTTCTGTGACTGTACAGAGATCAGCTCATCAAAGGAAGACAGACAGTCAGCGATCTTTTGCTGCTCTTTAAGATTTGGCGCGACAACATCAAGTTTTGAGAAAACTGAAAGCCAATGCCTCTTATGTACACCAACTTCATATTTGATCATCTGCATCAATTCGTAAACAAACTTGCTATTACTGTTTTCTTTGGCCAGCAAGATCTTCAGTGCAGATGACTTTACCTTAAATGGAAAATCTACATACTTTGTTGATGTAGTAAAATCATCGAAAATGATTACCGGAAGGCTATCGGAAAATATCCCATCTTGTTCATTCGTGTGTCCCAGAATAAAGGTCTTGCCTGCCGTCAAAACCGGGGTTTCATAGTTGTCGTGATATCTGGTGTCCTGAACCAAGTATTTGGTTGGCTGGATGTGGTCCAGAAAATCTCCCAGTTTCTTCTGTTCCCATTCTCCTGCATCCCGAAACTCTGGAAATCGCAACTGAGGTGTCGTTTCCCCTTCTTTGGGAAATAGCTGCTGCATTAGCCCCTTCTTGTAGGTTTTCAGGAGCTCCACTTTCTGAGACTGTATAGAGATCAGTTCATCAAAGGAAGACAGACAATCAGCGATTTTTTGCTGCTCTTTGAGGGAGGGCATCCGTATCTTCATTTCCGTGAAAACCGACATTCTCAGAGAATCTACGGTAGCTCTTGCAGAATGCGTCTTGGCTTGTTTCCTAAAAAATTCCGATAGATAGAAATACACAAACTTCCCCTTGATACCTTCAAAATTACTGAGTTTATAAACTCGTTGATGGTAATCAAACCTTCCATTTATGTAATGGTAGATTTCGCCGACTTTACCGTCTCCAGGAATGAGTATTGCCTCACCATCATACGAATATGAGTTTATTCGCTCAATTTTCTGAGAGCGTACAAAAAAAGGATAACAACCATCCTTTTCTGCATCCTGCAAATTTTTACCACCTGTAGAAATCTGACAATAATTTATGAGATTATCCTCCTTCCACTCACCCGCATCCCGAAATTCGGGAAATCGCAATCTGGGCACCAGCTCTCCCTTTTTTGCCTCACTCATAGGCGGACAGTCCAGATATCTCGTGTCCCTTGGCTCGTTTCTTCAACAGGGGAATCAGGTCACTCATCAAGCCCCGCTCTTTATAAATGCGCTCCTTCCAGTTTCCCCCCTGCAAAGATACTAGACCACTGAGACGCTCGCCGTCAAGTACCATAAAATCCATGACAGCTTCAACAAAGGACTGCAAGGCATCCCCATCTATTTCATGTTCTTCTGCCACCGCAACGATGTCACTCTTAAACTTCTTGTCCCTGAATTTCTGGTAACCATCACTAATGTCCTCCGGACTCAGTTTAGTTCCCACACGCAGGCTTTTGATATAGTCCCTCAGGTCTTCACGCTCTTCCATCAACTTGGAATCGGAACAGATCAAACGGATAATCTGATCACGGGTCATCTTTTCCCTGCTAGGCTTCTTGTCCGTGTACTTGGAGAGCAAACGCATGATATAATCATAGTCAATCAATACAGATGCAAATAGCACAAGCTCATAATCAGTTTCTGAAACCTCCCCCTCATTATCTACTGAATCCTTTTTCAGCAACTCCACAGTTTCCAGATAGACTCCACGGAAACCGCGCAACTCATCTACGGACATGACTTGAGCTATCCTTTTTTTGCTGTCATCTCCGAGATCAGTGTATTGATCTAGCTGATTTTTCAGGTACTGAACCTTCTTGAAATGTTTAATGAACTCAACGCGCGCACCCCTTCCCCTGAGATTAGTCACCTGTGACGGCGCAAAGTCAAGGCCATGGGACTCCATAAAAGTCCTGATCTCGGCCACAGCCCTTTCAAATTTCTTAACTACTTTGGAAGCTGAATCAACAAGCCATACTTCCTTTGCTCTGCTCAAGTCTTCGCCAGAAAACAACGTTATGGCATCGTTTACAGCCTCTTCCTGATATCGAAAATCCAGAATGTTGCCGTAAGGCTTGGTGCGATTGAGTACCCTGTTGGTTCGTGAAAATGCCTGAATTAGTCCATGATGCCTCAGATTCTTGTCCACATACAGAGTATTGAGATAGCGGGCATCAAAACCTGTCAGCAGCATATCCACTACGATCACGATATCAATTCTCTTTTCGCGTGGATGCACCTCAATCGTGTATTCGTGATCCTTGATACGTTTCTGGATGTCTTGGTAGTACGGGTCAAATTCGCTGATCCCGTAATTGGTGCCATACTGTACATTGTAGTCAGAAATGATGCAAGCAAGAGCCTCTTTCTTCACGTTTGGCTCTTGCTGGTTGTCTTCTTTTTCCTGTGGCAGATCCTCCTGGATCTGTTGTATGTCTTTATCTCCCTCAGCAGGAGGCGAAAATACACAGGCTATATTGAGGGGGTTGTAATTCTCGTCTTCCGCCAACTTCCCAGTTTGTGCTTTCTTGAACAACTCATAATATATAATCGCATCGTTGATGGAAGCCGTGGCCAGCATCGCATTAAAACGACGCTTGTGGGTGGCAGAATCGTGCTTCTCCAGTATCTCGTCTACGATAGCCTTTGGCTCCGGTAATTGGGATGTTGGCCGTCCTTCTTCATCCTTCTTGTTAGCGTTGACTCTCTGACCGAAATAATCAATGTGAAACTGCAATACATGACGGTCCTCAATTGCATTCGTTATGGTATACTTGTGCAGTTCCTTCTCAAAAATATCTCTGGTGGTTTTCAGGGAGCCTTCAATCCCTTCGCTCTGTCTGTAGCGAGCATTCTTCTCAAATATCGGTGTCCCGGTAAAGCCAAATAACTGTGCCTTTGGAAAGAATTCTCTGATTGCCCTGTGATTCTCTCCGAACTGTGAACGATGACACTCGTCAAAAATAAAGACAATACGCTTGTCCTGAAGCGGTCTTAGCCGCTCCTTATAGCTAAGCCTGTCTCTGTTTTCCCCAGATTGACCCTGTCTGTTGTTCTCACCGAGAGCAAGTCCCAGCTTCTGTATTGTGGTGACAATGACTTTATCTGCATAATCCTCAGACAGCATACGCTCCACTAATGTCTCCGTATTCGTATTCTGCTCCACGCAACCTTCCTGAAACCGGTTAAACTCCTCGCGTGTCTGACGGTCAAGGTCTTTGCGATCTACAACGAACAGACATTTTTCTATGTCAGGATTATCTTTAAGAAGTGTGGCAGCCTTGAAGGATGTAAGCGTCTTCCCGCTGCCTGTAGTATGCCAGATATATCCGTTCCCACGGTTCTGCTGTATACAGTCTACAATCGCCTTGACTGCATAAATCTGGTATGGTCGCATAATCAGCAGCCGCTTCTCGCTTGCCACCAGAACCATATAACGACCGATCATTCTCCCCAAATCACATTTTGGGAGAAAATCTTCAGCAAACTTGTGCAGATGATTAATAGTCTCATTCTCCATGTCTGCATGACGATAGACAGGCAGAAAACGTTCATCAGCATCAAAACTGAAATGCTTCGCATTGTTGTTCGCAAAATACAGCGTGGTACTTTCATTGCTGATAATGAACAGTTGCACAAAACAAAGCAGTGTATTGGTATAGCCGTTACCTGGATCATTCTTGTATTGAACGATCTGTTCCATCGCTCTCCGCGGGGTTATATGCAGCATTTTTAACTCAATCTGTGCCACAGGAACCCCGTTGATCAGCAGTATTACATCATAACGATGATGGCTGTTATCGGTATTGATCCGCAATTGATTGACTACTTCGAACTCATTTTTGCACCAGTCTTTGATATTCACAAGCGTGTAGTGTAATGGCGTACCGTCTTCACGAATAAAAGTGTTTACCTCCCTTAAAGCCTGTGCTGCGAGAAAAGTATTATCGGAGACAATCTCCTCACGCAACTGATAAAATTCCTTGTCCGTTAGCTTGACATGGTTCAGTGCATCGAATTTTTCTCGGAAGTTCCGCTCAAGTGACTCCCTGTCTGTGATGTCATCACGGTAGATGTATTTGAGGTCTATCAATTTCCTGATCAGACACTTTTCAATTTCTCGTTCGTTTCGCATGATTCAGATTGACTTGGCATATTGGAATATTCGCCTCATATCCCTATCCTCTCCCAAATAACGGAGGCTTATTGGGCGGGACTTTTACAAAAATTGTACACTTGCTTTCTGCAAGGAGAAACACTTACAGAGAACCTGCAACGATAACAATTCTCCGTCCAAAAAGTTCTGCAGGGGACGAAATTCTGAGGGCTTTATACTCACCAGAATCGCCTCAATACAAAAGGGAACAATAAGGATTGTGATTCAGCACATCACTGACAAGAGACTATTGATCTTGCCCCTTCGTCCTAAATGGATACCGTTCGCTCCCGTAAAAATCCCTGCGACAATATGGAATGTGTCCGGGAGAATCCTGCCCTTGAAATACACCCGCAATGGGTTATTCCTGAGGGGACTAAGCTCACTGTTTTCTGCGGACAAACTTTATCGCAGACCATGTCTCGTCCACCGAGCAAACCTTTACATCCACCATCCCGATCCCCTTCCCAATACTCAGGATCATGTTCCTTGACAGGCTTGTCTTTCTTCCCGAAGCCTTCTTCGGCCAGGAAATCCACAGCATGGACTTCTCCGCCAGGGTAGGAAGCGCAATCCCGAGCAGGACCATCAGACGATCCTGATCTTCCGAAAACACATGAACAAAGTCTGCTTCATCCATTGAAGACTGCTCTGGAATCACCGGAGCATCCGCAATCAGTGCATGGTAATGGGACGGCGGATCAAGTACATAGGCTCGCATGCCCTCTGCAAGCCCCAGCTTCATTGCCAGTGTCCGAG
This sequence comes from Rhodothermales bacterium, assembly GCA_965203305.1. Lineage (GTDB taxonomy): Bacteria > Bacteroidota > Rhodothermia > Rhodothermales > Bin80 > Bin80. The sequence goes on from OZ241874.1 coordinate 3,484,037, forward strand.
AACTCATTGTGATACCAGTCTGGTCCAAGTTCAGAAATATACGGTACCTTGAGTATTCAATGACCAACTGACTCCCTGTGTGATGGCTCGCCTCCTCCTGATTCTGATCAATCCTGAACGCTGGGTGTGCCCCAGAAATGCAATCTCCGAATGTCACCTATATCCCTTGCAGATGATCTGGGCTACGGCGAACTTGGAAGCTACGGACAAGCCCTGATCAAAACCCCCAATCTGGACCGATTGGCAAGCCACGGGATGCGGTTTATGCAGCATTATAGCGGGAGTCCTGTTTGTGCGCCCAGCCGATGCACACTTCTTACTGGACTGCATACCGGGCATTGTCAAATTCGTGACAGCTATAAACTCGGGGGCTTTGCAGACAACTTCCCTGGAAGAAGGAATCCATACGCCTGAGCATATGATGCAAGATGCGATGCCGGATATACAACCGCCATCATTGGAAAATGGGGACTGGGCAGACCAAATTCCAAAGGACTTCCTGGCAAGCAGGGGTTTGATTATTTTACGGACACCTGGACCGGAAACAGGCACATTGGACGCATTATTGCGGTCCCGCAGGAGATTGGAATTGAGGAGAAAACCCTGATCATATTTTCCAGTGACAACGGACCCACGTATGCGGGAGGGGTGGATATAGCGCAATTACAAAGCTCTGGCGGATTACGGGACGAGAAAATCGCATGGAGTGCTGCACAGGGAGAACACAGGGGATGAATTATGACGCTTTGAAGGGCTAGCAGTCTTTCACATGCGTTTCCTGCATGGGAACATCGGATGCTCCTGCTGCATCCAAAGGAAGGAACCATGCTCTTCCTCCGAAATGTATTATCCGCCGCCCCCCCAATATAGATGATCCACTTCCCTCAGAGGTTCCAGATGATCGCGGCGAGACGAAGTATTTTCACGGCCGCGAAGAGGTGCTGGGAGACTTCATGAAAATCCTGTCCCGCTCCATGTTACAACTAGGCGGGACAAGCTTTCTAATACAAGGACCACCTGGCGGGGGGAAGATCGCACTGCTGGGAGAGTGCCGGAAACAGGCAGAAAAGAACGGATGGAGCACCGCACGAATTCGCCCGGGTGCGCTCTGGGACACCATGATCCTGAAGGAATGTCTGGGAATAGCAAGGCAAAGGCTGAAGAATATCGGCATCGGGGCAAAGGCAGAGCCTTTCGCCTTGGAGGTTGGACTGGATTTTGATAAACATGCGTCCACTCCCCTCCAGACGCTTATGAGCAGGAAACCCCCACTCTTGCTCATCCTTGATGAGGCCCAGCGTCTGGGAAATCCCAACCTCATACCTGATGGAAAGTTTGAAGAGGTGACCTCTCTTCTTGAGTATATTCATAACGGATATCTGAAGAGACCTCTGGTGCTTTTGGCAGGAGGGCTGGGAAACACACTACAGGCGTTTCACACACTGGAGATATCCCGGTTCAAGAACAGGTGCCAGGCAGAGCTGGAGGCACTCCGCAAGGAGGAGGAGAAGGCAGTGATCACCGACTGGCTTGTGAAGGAAGCAGGGGCTAAGGGGGACATTGCCTCATGGATTGACGCAATCACCTGTAAAACACACAGGTGGCCCCAGCATATCATGTCCTATGTGGATCCCGCAATCTCCCAATTAGAGAACACCAGCAAGAAACTAACCTCAGAAGGGCTAGAGTTTGTCATGGAACAGGGGGAGAAACTCCGCAGAAAATACTATGAAGGTCGGATGGTCAACTTTATTGCACAGGAAAGGCGTAGCTTCGCCAGGATCGTCGAGGGGATACCGAAGGAGGGGAGCATAGAGCAGGACGAGATTGTCAAAGCACTCGCAAAAGAGTACGGGAACAAGGAAGCTCATAGGCTGTTCTTTCTTGCTCTGCAGAAGGGACTGTTCTATTACAACAATGCGACGGAAGCGTATTCTGTTCCAATTCCGTCCCTGCGGGACTGGCTGGTGAAGAGTTTTCCTCCGAAAGCGATTTCAGGGCCGGCTTCAAGGATAGACCTGGGGAGGTGAGATTGGCGGCCAGCGAGCAGAACAGTGGAGTGTGATACATGAGTCCTTCTCCTGTTTCCAGGTGCCAGAAATCAGGAGAAATATCGCTCTGAGAGTATTTGCAGGCACACTGGATAAGGTATGCAGATGTTTTGGCGAGAGCCTCGGTATCTTGAATATTCAACGACCAACTGATTCCTTGTATGATGGCTCGGCCCCTCCTGATCCTGATCATTGTGGCCTCTGGATGTGCCTCAGAAGAGCAGCAACCCCCGAATGTCATCTATATCCTTGCAGATGATCTGGGCTACGGCGAACTTGGAAGCTACGGGCAAGCCCTGATCAAAACCCCCAATCTGGACCGATTGGCAAGCCACGGGATGCGGTTTACGCAGCATTATAGCGGGAGTCCTGTTTGTGCGCCCAGCCGATGCACGCTCTTTACTGGCCTGCATACCGGGCATTGCCAAATTCGTGACAACTATGAACTCGGGGGTTTTGCGGACAGCACGGAACGCGGACAGCTTCCCCTGGAAGAGGGAACCTATACGCTCGGGCATATGATGCAAGATGCCGGATACACAACCGCCATCATTGGAAAATGGGGACTGGGCGGACCAAATTCCAGCGGAGTTCCCGGCAAGCAGGGGTTTGATTACTTCTACGGATACCTGGACCAGAAACAGGCACACAATCATTACCCGTCCCATCTCTGGAGAAATACCGAATGGGATACGCTTGCGAATGGCTATTTCCATCCACATCAGCGATTTGAGGGAGAGGATATGCATGACCCCATCGCCTACAGTGGATACAAGGGCGTGGATTATGCCCCCGATCTGATGGCACAAGAAGCCGAGAGTTTCATCCGCCGGAATGCAGATGGACCCTTCTTTCTGTACTTCTCGCATACCGTACCTCATCTTGCTCTTCAGGTGCCCGACGAGGAGCTGGAACTCTATGACGGTATTCTGTCCGAATCTGCTTATGATGGAAGCAACGGGTACCTTCCTCATATCCGTCCCCAATCCGCCTATGCTGCCATGATCACCCGTATGGACAGGCACATTGGACGTATTATTGAGGTCCTGCAGGAGATTGGAATTGAGGAGAAAACCCTGATCATATTTTCCAGCGACAACGGACCCACATATGTAGGAGGGGTAGATACAGAACAATTTCAAAGCTCTGGTGGATTACGGGGTGGGAAAGGAGAAGTCTATGAAGGCGGGATCCGTGTACCCATGATTGCAGCCTGGCCGGGAACCATTGCTCCCGGAACCTCCACGGATCATGTCTCTGCATTTTGGGATGTGATGCCCACTCTTGCCGACCTTGTGCAAATTGATCTCTCAACTCGGGTAAATGGAATCTCTTTTCTTCCTGTGCTTATGGGACAGGAACCCCCTGTACCAAGCGAAATGTACTGGGAATATCACGGCCGCGGATGGGGTGGAGCACAGGCAGCCAGAATTGGTGCATGGAAGGGAGTTCGGCTGGGAGGCCATGACAACCCCTCCGCTCCTGTCCAGATCTATCATCTGGATAGCGATTCTGCAGAATTGACTGATCTTGCAGATGCTCACCCCGAAATTGCCAGGGATCTACTCACTCTCATGCAATCACGCAGTCCCTCCAGGATTGAACAGTGGAACTTTGCCCAATAGCTGCGAAACCTACAAACCCAACCTCTGTCACGAAATGAGCACTCTGGCAGTCACAGAGGTGAGCTGTCTATTTCTACAGAGGCTGGTGAATTGACATTTAATGCAGATTTTTTTGTATGATATAGCCTGACATCCGTCAGCAATACCTCCAAACCAGATGGTCACACTCATTTCTCTCTGGCTTCCAATTCTGATTGCCTCTGTGCTGGTCTATATCACGGGCATCGTATTGTACATGGTGCTCCCGTTCCACTCCAAACATTTCGCAAAACTCCCGGACGAGGACGCGGTCATAGATGCCCTGCGTACCCAGGATGTGAAACTGGGACAGTACATGTTCCCCGGGGCTGAAAGCAGAGAAGAGTGTACCACTCCTGAATGGATTGAGAAAACAAATCAAGGTCCTGTCGGATTTCTGTTCGTTATGCCTCCGGGAACTTCCATGTCCCGCCACTTCATCTTTCATGCACTGTTTATTTTCGCCATATCAGTCATGGCAGGCTATATGGGTTCAGCCAGCCTTTCTCCCGGAGCAGAATATCTGGAAGTATTTCAGGTAGTGGGTGCGGCCACCTTTCTTGGCCATTCATTCGGTCACTTCCCCAATGCGATCTGGCATGGATTCAGCTGGAAACTTACCTGGATACGTGTATTTGAGGGACTGCTGTATGCTTTGCTGACTGCCGGCATATTTGCCTGGCTCTGGCCGCAGTGATCTGACAGGAGAAGCACACAAAACAGCTTGCGTGCCCTGTGCCCGGACATGACATGGATTCTATTCGCCTCCTCACTGTGCAAAGTAACAGTAAGTCCAGATGAACTTGTACCGGACCAAATGATCGGCACCATCCTATCCCCACCCTCAGATACAAAACTCTCAATCCCTCAAAGAAAAATATACGTCAGAAAAAACGATCACGAAGATGGAACAGACTGGCAGAGGAACCAAGCAGCCCAGAAAAATTCATGGATAGATGACACAACCACTCCCCAAACACAGAGTGGGGAACCCTAGTGAGATACAAATTCAGGATACAAGAATATCCCGCCTGACAGCTTATATTGAGAATATTTGGACAGATACTTCGGGTTGGAAGCATCCGGGGAATTCTGACATGAGAGATGTGCAGAATGTCTTTGGCATTATTTTTGTTAGGAATATAGATTGTCATGTCACAACATCAACAAAGACTTAAAACATCTGCTCCCATGAACAAAAACAAGGCAAGAAACATTCGAATCGGAATCTCCTTCTCGCTATGCCTTTAACCATTACGATGTTGGTAATTCCACAAGTTAAAGCCACAGATACAACTCCAGAGTGTGGTGGCGAGTCCAATCGCGTATGCCTTGCTGTTGGTTGCCATTTTGGATCCAAAGTCAGATGTGCTACGGTTGAATGTGCAGAATGTGATCTTCCAATATGGCTACCCTTTAGTTTTTGTTATCCCTCATATCACATATGCAGATCCCGTGGAGAATGACCAATGTTTTTCTTCTTGTAATCTCTGCAGAATTGTTAGTCAATTGAGTGAAAATATTTCATGTATAGACTGTTCTGTTGTTTGGGATTGTTGGTTGCTCTGTTGCTGACTTCCTGTCGGCCCAAAGAAGACACCCGAATTCGATTTGGTCGATTTTTTCTGGACCAGCTGTTGCATCAAAGCACTTCTGAAAGAAGATTCGCCAACGTTTCCTATGAGAAGCTGTTCACACTCGGAACCACGGCAGAATTCAATCTTTATGAGCCTGTTTTTGTAGTTACTGATCGGCATGGGGCCATATATGTACTTGATTCTATGGTTTCCAAGACCCATAAATTTTCTCCCTCAGGGGAATACATGATGTCATACGGATATGGGTATGGGGAAGCCCCTGGTGAGCTTATTGGAGCTAGTAACTTTGGGGTGGTGGAAGATTCAATGGTCTATATGGTGGATGGACCTGGTTACAAAATCTCGTTTTATGCAATGGATGGTCTTTTTCTAAAATCCGAATCCTATAGTGATCAGATGTATGACTATACACGAACGTTCTCTGGTCGAGAATATATTCTGTCGGTCAATCGTCCAACGCTGATAGAAACTCGTTTAGGAAAGGATAAAGACCCAATTGTTCGATTTTCTGATCTCACACCAGACCTTGCGGGAAATAAAAATCCTGGGCCTTGGGGGACTGGCGGCACCATAACTACTTACAAGGAGAATTTAGTGTACACATTAGAGCGGTATCCATTACTCATCCAATACGCACCAGATGGCACACAGGTGTATGCCAGAACAACAGTAGATTACAACAGTGAATTCGAAGAACCTGAATTAGAGACACAAGCGGTTGGAGGTGTACCAATTGGGCGATTAATTGGGCCTGTTTATGCGATGAGCCGTTCTCTTTCAATAACAGGAGACACCCTTTTTGTGCACTCAATTTTTCCCCCGGGAGATGCTATTGACGCGTACGATGCAGAAACTGGTGAATATCTGTACTCAATGCGCATCCCCGGAGATCCGAATCGTCATAACAGTCTGAACATTCAGGATGGCAGAATTTATCAATCTCTAGATACCACAGTAGCGGTATGGCAGATCAAGTATTAGGACAGAAACAAAGAAAGCTGTCAAAGCCAGGCAGGATTGAAGCCTGGATTCATATTCTGTTGATCAGCTCAACCGCCTGTATCGTCATCTACACCTTTACCGTCCATTCTTCACCCTCCTCCTCTGATGTTGACGTTTTGGAAATAGGTGACTCGCTACCTCGGATTAGTTCGTATATGCCTTCGAATCGGACAGGGCTTATACTTTTGGCACTTTCCCCCGGTTGTCGTTACTGCAGACAAAGTTATCCATTCTATGAAACTCTGATTGCAATGCGTGACCAGAAGCGATCTTCCTTGCCTATCATCGCAGCAGTGGATACAAGTAGCAGCATAAAATTGCAGACTCTTCTGCTGGAAGATGCTGGTGTGCATACAGACTCTTTGATTGCACTCCCTTTTCACTCGTCTAAAATTCATTTTGTACCCATGATTATTTATCTTGACAGTCACGGCAAGATACGTGAAATATGGGAAGGAATGCTATCCGAAGAAGGGGAATCAGATGCCCTGTCTGTTATTTTCCATGGTATCTAACTCAGGAATCTCTTGCAAAAATCCCGTATGATGAAGAGGTGTCAATCTGAGAGTGCTTGCAGGCATATCAAGATCGGATATGGGAATATTTTTGCAGGGGACTCTCAGGATTTGTTGGGTATCTTCTTTCCGCAAGCTCGTTCTAAACTTAGAATTCAAACATGACCAGATTTTTTGACCGATCCCGACTGATTCGACTTGCCACATCCTTCTTCTGCGCAGCAGGAATCGTGGCATTGTCCTTTACTCTGTCGCTCTCCCCCCATACAGCATCAACGCCCCTCTTGTGCAGTGCTAAATGTAGTACTTACTGCTCAGGTGGGTCGAAGAAATGTTTCACAATAAAATGTTGTTACACAGATTCAGGTGGGTGTAAAGTTGGGGATCCAGCGATCTTTGAGGTGAAATGTTATGATGAGGAATTCGCGTGGAACGCTGAGGGTGGGACCGAACACTGATTGAGAAGATACCACGCACATGCACAGGTTATTCCTTGGATTCGGATTGCTGATTGCTTCATTCCTGACTTCATGTCATGTGGAAAATGAAAATGCACCTGTTCGTTTTGGCCAACTATATCTGGATAGATTAACAGAACAAAATGTCTCAGAGAGAAATTTCCCCGAAATTTCTTATAAAAAATTGTTCACCTCCCCGGATGATAAGACAGATATTTTTCTGTATAACCCAGGAATTCTACTCGTTGACAGTCAGGGAAATATCTATGTAGCAGACTGGGCGATTAATAAGGTTCAAAAATTTTCCCCCTCCGGGGAACACATGACCACCTATGGCAATAGCGGCGATGGAACGGGGCCCGGAGAACTCCTCAGTATCACTGATTTTGGAATAGCAGGGGATACCACTGCTTACGTGGTGGATAGTTATGGTCTAAAAGTTGTCTTCTTTTCCATTGAGGGCAATTTTTTGTATCAGAATAGAGAGAAACACCAGCCAGAGAGATATAGAAAAACTGGTACAGGACGAGAATATATAACGCTTGCGACTGTTCCTCCCCTGCTTCAATACAGATCGGATGAAAATACTGAGATCATTTCTTCCACGGATCTTGTAGACGGAAGAGAAACAGATTTAATGGGATTGGGTAGTGAGATAGAAACACATAATGAAAATATACTCGTTCGTTTATCTCAGTACCCCTTAATCCTTCAGTACGCACCAGATGGCACACTCGTGTATGCCAGAACAACAATAGGTTATGATGGTGATTTTACGGAACCTGAGATGGAAATACTCACAGTTGGCGGAATGCCTGCCACAAGAAATGTCGGGCGATATTTTCATACAGGCCCTCTCACAATAGAAAACGGCAAGATTTTTGTCGCGGGAGTTAGCCCTTCTGAGGTGCCAGACGAAGTGGTGATTGATGTTTATGATCTAAGAACAGGTGATTACCAGTACTCAATGCTCCTGCCAGAAAAGGGGCGATTCAGCGATGCTGTTTACCGGAATGAGAGAATCCATCTGTCAAAAGATTCTACCGTTGTTGTGTGGGAAGTTCAAGGGTAAATTAGAGGGAGCCGTCGTGAAAATGAATTGCACTGCTTTACCCCGGCATTTTCAGATTGTGTATTACGGACAAATCGGCCGGTGAATCCGCTACAAGTCGGCCACCTGTTCAGCGGATTTGTGATCGTCTTCATGATTCGGCAGTCTATGCGCACGGGTTGCTGCTAGCGGGGCATATATCCAGAGTCCCGCAAAAATACAGCAAAAGAGCAGAGAACGCCCGGGAATTGGCAGACTGCGTATTTCGCAGGCAGCCCCCATAACTTCGGATTTACTGGCTCGAATAGTCGGAATAGACGGGGGTCTGTTCCGTTAGAACGGGACGAGGCCAATGTCACCCGGTTCTCCGTTTTTTTTTAGTCGTAGGGGCTGGTGGCAAGTATCGGTTTGTGTATGTGTTCCTGCAAACGTGGGACAAACAGGAAAAGGGGTTTAGGGCGATTCAGGGTTCCTGTGTTTGCTCATGTATATGATTCCCCTCTTTCTGTCTGTTTTGGCACCAATTCCGTGCAGAACCTGCCCGAGAAATGTCCTGGGAAACTTCTCAATGTCTTTGAAGCCAAGTTCAATATCCCGCCCGCTATGCGGGATGGAGGCGGTCTTGAACAAATAATCCCAAAGACTGAGACTGATCCCGTAATTGATGCCATACGGATGCCCCTCGGGCCAGTGCTTGGCATGATGCCAGATATGCATCTGGGGGCTGTTAATGATGTATTTCAGAGGGCCCAGCGGAATCCAGATATTGCTGTGATTCGCATGTCCGACCACCAGTGTAATCAGATAGACAATGAAGTATTCTTCAAGTCCGAATCCGATCATGGCCAGCGGGATGTACTGAAGTCCGTTGTAGACCACATTCTCCATCCAGTGAAATCGCAGATGTGCCGCGAATCCCATCTCTTCCACGGAGTGATGCACCTTGTGAAATTCCCATAATGCCGGGACACGATGCAGCAGCCGGTGCACATTCCAGTGAATAAAATCGCGAATCACAAACAAAATCACCAGTTGCGCCCACCCGGGAAGATTCCCCACCTGGATCGCCACCAGGTTGGGAATTCCGATACTGGCCAGAGCGTCATTAAAGAGGTTGACAACCACCATGCTCGCCGCATTGAAAATAAAAAGCGAGAACAGGAAGTAGTTGAAAAACATGTAGAACAGGTCAAGCCAGAAATCATGCCTGAACTTTCTTTGCTCCTTCCGCCATGGTGCAAGGAGTTCAAGTACAAAGAAAAAGAGGCTTACCCCAATCAGCCAGTAGAAATAGTTCTGCCAGTGCGGAGTGGTGATTTCAGTCCACAGATAGCCGGCATAGGACTCGTAACCGTTCAGAAATATTTTCCAGTACTTCTCCATGTCCATCAGCCTGTGCGGGCGTATCCTTCCATACGCGCCAGCACGAACGCTTCAAAGTAGCTGCGCATGGACTGATGTTCTGGCAAATCCAGTTCTGAATCTCTTTCCCAGAGGTCGGCAACTGCTTGTTGTGCACTCTCTATAATGCGAGCATCCTCTACAATATTTGCGAGCTTGAATTCCGGCAACCCGCTCTGCCTCGTCCCAAACATGTCTCCTGCTCCGCGAAGCCTCAGGTCAGCTTCGCTAATCTTGAAACCGTCTGTCGTACCCTCAATGACTCTCAGTCGCTCTCTGGATTCTGCCGACTGCCGCCACTCCGCCATGAGTATGCAGTAGCTCTGGTGCCTGCCTCGTCCGACACGTCCGCGCAACTGGTGCAGCTGGCTTAATCCGAATCTCTCCGCATGTTCAATGACCATGATGGTCGCCTCCGGCGCATCAACACCAACCTCAATCACGGTCGTTGCCACCAGAACCTGTATCTCTCTTGACTTGAACTCTGCCATGACAGCTTCCTTGTCCTGACTCTTCATTTTGCCGTGCACGAGTCCGACCTTGAAATTCCCACACAGCTGTTGCCATGCCATATACCCCGCCTCTGCATTCTTGAGATCACTCTTTTCGCTTTCTTCTACTTGCGGATAGACAATATATGCCTGCCTTCCCTGCTGCAATTGCTCCATTACCATTGCTTCCATTTCGGAGCGGCGGCTCTCCCGAAGCAGTTTTGTGATAATTGGTTTTCGCCCCTTCGGGAGTTCCCGTATGGTCGTCATGCTGAGGTCCCCATACATGGTCAGCGAGAGGGAGCGGGGAATGGGGGTTGCACTCATCAGGAGCATGTGCGGATTATTGCCCTTGGCAACCAGGCTGGCCCGCTGTTCCACGCCGAAGCGATGCTGCTCATCCACCACGGCAAGGGCCAGGTTCTTGAAGTTTACATGCTCCTGAAACACCGCATGCGTCCCCACAACAATGTCCGCTGTTCCGCTCTCAATCTGTGCCAGGATCTGCTCCCGTACGCGCTTGCGCTGCCCTCCAATCAGGAGGCCAATATTCATGCCGAGCGGCTCAAGATAGTTGCACAGGCTATTGTACTGCTGCTCCGCCAGAACCTCTGTCGGTGCCATGAAAACACCCTGCATCTGACTGTCCACGACCAGAATCAGGGCCGCAACGGCAACCACGGTTTTGCCACAGCCAACATCCCCCTGCAGCATCCGGTACATTGGGGAGCCGCTCAGCAGGTCCCGCTCAATACTTTCCAGGGCATCTGTTTGCCCCTTTGTTAACTCAAATGGAAGCACCTCGTCAATGAACTGCCTGTAGCGGGGGCCCTGGCCGTTCAGGCGAATCCCCTTGCGCTCCGTACGGTTCTTCTGAGTATAGCGCAGAAGCAACTGGAGGAAGAACAGTTCTTCAAATTTAAGCCGATGCCTGGCCTGCTCAAGCTCTTCATGGCTCTTTGGAAAATGAATGGCGCGAAGAGCCACCCGGCCATCCATCAGATTATATCTCTGCCGTACCAGTTCAGGAAGAACCTCTGGAAACTGCAGCCCGCGAGCCTTGATGAGTTCGTAAATAATACGACGGAAGGCCTTGCTGTTCAGCCCAACTGTCTGCAATCGTGCAGTTCCGGGGTAGAGAGCAGTAATCCTTCCTGTGGAAAGCTGGGGGCCTCCCTCATCCAGCCTGTCAAAGTCTGGGTGCACCATTGTCCAGCTATGGTTATACCTGGAAATCTCTCCCGTAAATGCAACCCGATAGCCCGGAGAAAATGCTTTTTGAACCCACTGGGCCCCCTGGAACCAGATCAGTTTCATGTGCCCGTTCGAGTCGTCACGAATCGTCACCTCCAGACGCTTGCGATTGCGACCGGACACTACATTGACGCTGAGCACGATTCCAATAACCGTTACGGTTTCACCTCTGGCACTCAGATCAAGTATTCGTGTCACATTTGAGTGATCCAGATAACGCCGGGGATAATAGTGCAGCAGATCCAGACAGGTCTTGATACCGGCTTGCGCAAGTACCTGTGCACGAGATTCTCCCACCCCCTTAAAATAGCGGATACCATCATCCGCGAATACACTGTTTGCCATGGCGGACAGGTTACCTGTGAGCCAGCAATTCAGAGTATTCTCCTGCCCTCTGAATCAACGGCATTCGCTCAACTGTGCACATTCCAGTCTCTCAGTTGGTACCAGGAAGATCCAGTCCAATCGGAAACACCGCTTGGACTGGATCACCGGGTTTGAGGTCAAGCATCAGCTGCCTTCCTGTGCGCCGGTAGATTCCATCATTCGAATTCCGCGTCGTTCGCTTCCCGCGCTGGCTGTACGGCGACCGGGCGTATACCTGATCCGTCAGATCATCATCAAAGTACAGTTGCGTGGAAAACTCATACCCCTTCCCTTCCTCTGTCTCTGTACGAACCTTCAGATGGATGTGTACCGTTCGCCCCCTGTACCATCCGGGATATACTGTCGTAAATTTGGCAACTCCATCCTGGTCTGTCAGCTGATAGCCACGCAAGAACTTTTCTCCACGCAAATCTGATCCGCGATCCCTGAACCCCGAATATCTGCCCGCAGCATCGCACTGCCATAGGTCTACTTTGGCACCAGGCAGGGGAGTGCACTCTCCGCGACTGACCCGCAAAATCTGGAATGTGATCTCAAGCGGCAACCCGGCAGAAACCTCTCTGGTGGAAGGATCAATCCGAATGTCAGACCGGTCAAGTTCAACATCCATGAAGAATGGTCCCTCGGTCTGCTCGGGGTGCACGATGCAAGAGGGCAGAGGCGCAGATGATGATGCAGTCCGGCTTGCAGCAGAATGACCAGCCCCTGCCATAAGGGTTGCTCCGAAGATCTGCATCACCTCTCTTCGGGTAAGTATGCGTCCAATAGGGTTGTCGTCTGTGTCCATATCCTCAGGGCTTATCGGAACTTTCACTGACTGTTTCTCAATAACAGGAAAGTAGCCTTTTCCGATTGCATGCAGGCCCGAATCATGAAGGTCGTGTATAGCGAATCTCGCAGAGAACCATTTCGATGCCATCGGAGTTCCATCTGACCGTTACGAATGCACATACTGACATGCCTTATACACGCCGCGAGTCTCCCTCAAAAATACTTTTGTAACCGAACCAGCATGCCCTTAAACACTCCCAGTGGACTATTATCCTCAATACCCAGAATTTCGCAACAGGCTCGCCGCGTGTCTCAAGCCATACAGAGAAGGCTTTTAACGGCTGGGAGAAGAGGCTGGCTCAGAACAAAAGGCGTACGATTTGCCCCGCCCAATTTTATTTTCTTCTGCTCTGCAGAAAACAGCTCGCAGATGACGGTGATAGATGTAGGTTGTGGTTCAGAGGCTGAATTCTCTACTCACATGCTCGTCAAATATGGGGCGAAATGTTTCGGAGTAGATCCGACACAAAAACACAGGCGCGCACTGCTGGATCTCGCATACAGGTATCTGGATTTTTCGTATATCCCTCGTGCCGTATGTGCGAATAATGGAGATCTCAAATTTTTTGAGTCAAAAGTCAATGAGAGTGGATCCATTATGACAGATCATACGAATGTGGTGACAGATGAAACGATTTCGTACCCGGTAAAGGGCCTGACACCGCGATCTCTCCTTGATCACATTGGACTTGATTCAGCTGACATATTGAAGCTGGACATAGAAGGAGCCGAATACAGGCTTCTGAAAACACTTCCAAAAGACGAGTTACTTCCTTTCAGGCAAATATTTGTTGAGTTCCATCATCATGCGGTAGAGCGTTACACATACGCAGACACACAGAAGGCAGTCGAAACTGTCTGTGAAATGGGATTTGAAAACTACTCCATAGACGGTCACAATTATCTGTTTCGCCGTTTGAACTGATTCTTCGCAGCCTGTCTGGTGACTCATTCCACCTGTATTCATATCTCTGATCCTTGAGAGGATTATCTCCTGCATGTACAAGAAAAATCGTGGAGGATTGAGGCTCCTGCAAAAATATCTTTACGCCCGATCTTAGTGTGCCTGCAAGTACTCTCAGAGCGATAGTTCTCTGCCATCCAGAATTTTTGCAGAAAACCCAAGTGATTCTTTCAGCAAAATGAAACCTGCTGACCAGCAAAATCATCACGGTAACCTGCCCACTGTGGTGCTGATGGGGGCTGAATCAACTGGAAAAACCACACTGGCAGAAGCTCTGGCACAGCACTACAAAACAGTCTGGATTGCCGAATATCTTCGGATATTTGTTGATGAAAAGGGATCGCTTCCCGAGGAAAAGGATGTTCATGCGATAGCCAGAGGTCACCTGGAACTTGTTACAAAAATGCGATCCAAGGCAAATAAAATCCTGTTCCTGGACACGGATCTGTTCACTACCTGCGTGTACCAGCGGATGTATTTTGATGAATGTCCTGACTATATTGAACACACTGCCAGAGAGCACCGGGCTGGACTGTACCTGTTCACAGAACCGGATATTCCCTGGGTTTCAGACCCGGGCCAGCGGGCGAGTCCTGAGACACGCCTTCGTTCACACAGGCTCCTGAGCACGGAGGCAAGAGCACATTCCCTGAATACCATTCCTGTCTGCGGCTCCCATGCCGAGCGTCTGAAGACCGCAGTCAAGGCGGTTGATCACTATATCCGTGGCTATGCGAAGAATCAATGACGAGACTGAAAATGCTATCCTTCCCAAGTTGGCAAATTTCATGCAATACGCCGAAAAAACAGCCCGCTCTTGCCGATCCGAAACCCCCTCCCTGAGAGCTCGTGGGGATAGAATGGTGCGATCAAACGCTACTTCGGGGGAATGTCTTCCACCAAGCGAAATCCCACATGATACAGTGCAGTTTCCGGGGTGGAATGGCCTCTCCCAGATACTCTGTAACCATGACACCAGCCCGGTTCACACAAAAAACTGCCTCCTCGTTGCGCTTTCTGGCTGCTGGAATCCGGTTGAAAGTCCTCCTTCCGGTCTGCATATGACCGATACCAGTCCTCTGTCCATTCCCATACATTTCCTCCCATATCAACCAGCCCGGTAGTAGTGGCCCCGAAAGCCCCGACCGGGGAAGTCGCTGCATATCCATCTGCCCCGGTATTCATCCATGGAAATCGCCCGTTCCACACATTCGCCTTGTACTCTCCATTTTCCACCAGAGCATCCCCCCAGGCATACTGACCACTGCTCCCCAAGCGAGCAGCGTGCTCCCACTCAATCTCGGTGGGAAGTCGCTTGCCTGCCCACCTTGCAAATGCAACAGCATCATGCCATGACACTTGAGTTACGGGATGATTATCAAAGGCAAGGAATTGATCTGGTCCGAGTGGCCACTCCCAGTATGCACCCGATACGAGTTCCCACTGCTTGGTGGAGTCATTGAAGATTCCTGCATCACCAAACGATTCAGCCTGCGTTACATATCCTGTTGCCTGAACAAATTCTCGGAATGCCTGCACCGTAACCGGGGAGATATCCATAAAAAAGGGCTTCACGCGAGCCCGAAAAACTGGCCTCTCATGCGGCATTCCTCTCTCCGAACCAATCTGGGTCGTTCCACCCGGAATGTAGACCATGCCAGACGGCGGTACCGGGGGTGGTGCCTGACTGCATGATGCCAGAAACAAACCCGCGAGAACAATACCTGTCAGTCGTTCCATTCCGGAATATCTAGTTGGCTGGGATGCCGGACAAGTTCCGCCAGATGCTGATCTACCGTGGACTGTATGGCCAAGATAACCTCGGGTTCTTCCAAGGCAACATTGAACCTCTCCCGCGGATCGCGATCCAGATGATAGAGAAGGGGCGGATCCTGTACCACCGGCTGATCTCCCACATATGCGCTTTGCGTAATGTAGTGCAGTTTCCATGGTCCGCTTCGAACAGCCCAGAGCTGAGTTCCCCGATAATAATATACTTCCTGTCGTACCTCTGCTGCTGAATTCAAGAGAACCGGCATCAAATCAACGCCATCCAGGATGCGGGTAGTCGGGGCATCTATGCCGGCAAGTTCCAGGAAAGTTGGCATCAGATCCATGGTGGTTCCCAATGACTGAGTGGTGTGCCCGGAGGGAATCATTCCCGGCCACCAGGCAATGGCAGGGACCCGCATCCCTCCTTCCCATGTGGTTCCTTTCCCATCTCGCAAAAGCCCCGCCGTCCCGCCTGCCAAGCCCACGGTAAGCCATGGCCCGTTATCACTTGTGAAGAAGACAAGGGTTTTGTGGTCCAGTCCCGTCTCGCGCAAAACATCCAGAATCTGCCCGACACTCCAGTCCAGTTCCTCAATCACATCTCCGTACAGACCACGCGTACTTGTTCCCGCAAAATCATCCGATGCAAACAGAGGAACGTGTGGCATGGTATGGGGAAGGTACAGGAAAAATGGACGGTCCATGTTTCTGCGAATAAACGCAAGGGCCTCTTCCGTATACCGGCGCGTCAAAAGATGTTGATCCGGCTCCGTTTCCATGACTTCCACACCACGCATCAGCGGGAGGGGAGGATAGGTTTGCGCACGCTCCCCCGAACTGACCGAGGGAGTCATGTCATTCGAGTACGGAATCCCGAAATACTCATCAAACCCGTGCTCCGTTGGCAAATGCCCGGGCACATGCCCCAGATGCCACTTCCCGACCGCAGCACTCACATAGCCTGCGGACTGCAGGGCTTCAGGAATTGTGATCTCTGCTTCAGGAAGTCCGCCCTTGCCTGGAGGGAAAAGAACCCGGATATGATCATGTGCCATCCCGCTTCGAACAGCCAGTCGTCCGGTCAAGAGAGCAGCACGACTAGGCGTGCAGACCGATGAGCCCGTATAAAACTGGGTAAATCGCATTCCCTCCGCTGCCATACGGTCCAGATGCGGAGTTCGAATGGTTGGATGTCCATAGACTCCCAAATCTCCATACCCCAGATCATCGGCAAAAATGACCACAAAATTAGGCTTTTCAACTTCCAAAGAGACCTCACGAACAGGCCAGTTGCAAGCACACAATGAGACAAAAACAAGGAGAATCGGTATATGCAGAAAGTGCATGACAATTTTCTTGAATTACCTGCAATATCAAAGATACGCCATCCTGCCCCTTCCTGCCATGAAGTTGAGAATCCTTCTCTCACTGCTGATCTGCACCATACTCCTCTCCGATGCTTCCGGGCAAGAGGGCAGCTGGTATGTTGAACTGGGGGCAGGACCTGCCTTGGGGCACAGCACTCTGTCTCAAGAAGGATTTAACTTTGATACGACCTGTTACCCTGGATTTGTCTGCGAAAATATTAGTCAACGGAGAGGCTATCGGTGGTTCTATACAATCCCGACGGATCCGGGGTCTGCCTTTCGAGTCGGAATCGGAAGAGAACAGGGAAGGCTGCGGATAGACCTGAATGTCCAGTACTCATCCCGAAATCTGGAACAGAATTTTGACCGAATAGCACTGCTGGACGGATCCCCCGCTCCCGAGTTTCAGGATATTTCTGGATACAAAATCACCGTAAACACAGAAATCGGAGCTTTGCAGGTCTTCTCATTCCGAATCAATACATTCATGGATTTATTGCCAAAGAATCGTACGCTCCATCCGTATCTGGGCATCGGCACCGGAGTTTCGCGGGCAACGATTACGGACTTTTATTATGAAGAACGATATATCTGTGAGGAAATATGTTTTCTGGCAGACCCGTCAAGTTACGATGTGCTCCAGGATGAAGAACTGGAGGACATTATACTCATAACTGAGGGCCATGCTGGACTTGAACATGCTCTTGCAAGCAAGTTTCTTGTGGGGATTCGGTTTAGCTATGCCCTGTTCCAGTCGTTCAGCAGCGAGGCAGAATATTTGGAGCACAGGGTGGAGAATCTGACCAATACGAATACCTTCAGCAAACTCAATTTGATGACCGCAATGGCCACTGTTCGCTATCGCCTGTGATGTATGCTGAAGATATGCCGTCATCCTCAAATCGTGAACGGCATCACATTAACGGCAGTCATCGGCAATAGTCTGCCGAAGCTGTTCAAGATCTGGATACAAATTCAGTCCTCTCCTGCAGAGAGGGCAGAGCGTCAGGTTGCGAATGCTTTCTCGGGATAATCTTCCCCCGGGTTTACGTAAAGGTCCTGTTCGTAGCTGTGCTGCTGATCATACAACTCCCGATACCGGCCTCCCATACCGTAAAGAGTCGCATGGCTCCCTCGCTCCATGATCCTGCCCTCTTCCAAAACCAGAATCTGATCTGCATTCCGGATTGTGGACAATCGATGGGCAATCACAAATGTCGTCCGTCCCTGTCGCAGATTTTTGAACCCTTCCTGAATCAGAGCTTCACTTTCGGTATCAAGACTGGAGGTGGCTTCATCCAGAACAAGAATTTTTGAATCTGCCAGGACTGCCCGTGCAATGGATATCCGCTGCCTCTGTCCTCCACTGAGCTTTATGCCCCCCTCGCCGACAACAGTGTCGTAGGACTCTGGAAAATTCTGAATAAACTGGTGGGCATTTGCGATGCGGCTTGCATGCTCCATGTCAGCGTACGAGGCTTCCTGGCGAGCATACCGAATATTCTCGGCAATCGTCCCGTCAAACAGAAAGTTTTCCTGCATCACCACCCCCAGAAATCTGCGGTAATCTTTGATCTTCAGTGTTGCCAGATCCTGTCCGTCAATCAGAATACGCCCCTGATCAGGCTGATTGAATCCCATGATCAGACTTGTCAGTGTGCTCTTGCCCGAACCGCTTGGGCCAACAAGTGCCGTCGTAGTTCCCTCCTGTGCCTGAAGCGAAACGCCCTGAATCACCGGCAGCGCCTCGTCATACTGAAAGTACACATCTTCCAGAATGACCTCCCCGCGCACAACATGCAGCGTTTTTCGCTGATCTTCATTCTTGTCCTCCCGGGTTTCCATCATGAGATCCCGGATGCGATCAAGTCCCGCGAATGCTTCCGAAATCTGGGTTCCGACCATCGCCATCTGTATGATCGGAGCAACCATAACTCCAACTACAAACAGGTACATAACGAAATCTCCCAGGGTCAGCATATTGTCTGCAATTGCCCTTCCCCCAAGAATGATCATCAGCGCGGCAATGATGCCGACAATGACGGTTCCCAGTGCTACGGTTGCAGAAGTGCCCCGAATCGTTTTGGCAATCAGACCAAACAGCCGGGTGATTCCCTGCCCGAACTTTTCCTGTTCCCGATCCTCTGCACTGGATGCCTTGACCAGTCGAATTCCTCCGAGAGCCTCTCCAAGAGACCCTGTTACCTCGGAACGAATCTTTTGCCGTTTCCTGTAAACCGGACGCAAAGCTCTGAATGCGTATGTCATAAAACCCCCAAACGCAATCAGAATCGCGCAAATGATCAGTGTCAGTTGCCAGTAGAGAACAAACAAAATGATCAGTGCCAGAACTGCCGTAACTACTCCCCCGGCGAGCATCAGAATCCCTGTTCCCATCAAATTCCGTATTCCCTCTGCATCGCTCATTATTCGAGAGATCAGTTCACCGCTCTTGTGCCTGTCAAAAAAGCGGGCGGGCAGATGGATGACATGATCGTAGATCCTGCTCCGCATGTCCATGATCGCTTTTTGGGCGGCAATCCCGATCACATTTGACAAGAGATAGGATGTTCCTGCTTGCACAACCGTTGTCCCGGCAGCAATCAGTGCAAGCGGGATCAGAAGATCCATTCGGTCATTGCCGATCACCTCGTCGATCAACCACTTGCTGGTCCCGGGCAACACAAACCCGCTCACGCGATTCACGACCATCAAAATGAAGCCGATCACCAGGGTTCTGCGATACCTCCACATCAGCTGTCGAGCCTGGGACCAGGCTGACCACGTAATTTTCCGGCTTTTTTCGATTACGACGTTGAAATAATGGACAACCTTATTCTGATTTGTGTATCATATTGATCCATTTTTTTCTGCCTGTGATCCCCACAGCAATATCTCGCTCATGTTCAGGACATATCTGGATGCCATTTGCCAAAGCCGGAACCAGGCTGTCTGATTTCCTCATCAAACACCAGGCACTGACACGAACTCTTATGCTGCGCCCTTGTCTTCTATTGCTGATTGTGTTACTGGTACCCTCTGCCTGGAGTCGGCAGCCTCAGGTTATGCTTGAACATGCTTTTGCGAATTTAGCCTTCCGTCGTCCGGTAGATTTGCAGCATTTTGGGGACAATCTTTTCGTCGTTGAACAGGAGGGAAAAATCTGGACATTCAAGAACCGGCAGGATGTCGCAGAGCGGAATCTGTTCCTGGACATCCAGGATCGTGTCCGTTCGGTGAACAATGAGGAGGGCTTGCTGGGACTGGCCTTCCATCCAGACTATGGCAGGAACGGGCACTTCCTTGTGTACTATACGGCTTCAAATCCGCGGCGCAGCGTAGTTTCCCGATTCACGCGTCTTGCCAGTAACCCGAATCAAGGGAATGCCGACAGCGAGAGGATTCTCCTTGAGGTGAACCAGCCAGCCGGGAATCACAATGGAGGGCAGCTTGCATTTGGGCCGGACGGATACCTGTACATTGGTTTGGGAGACGGTGGCGGCGCAAATGACCAGTTCGGTAATGGACAGAATACCCAGTCACTTCTGGGAACCATCTCCAGGATTAATGTCAACGAAATTCCCTATACCATCCCGCCAGACAATCCGTTTGCAGACTCGAATACCGGCCGCCCGGAAATCTTCGCATGGGGCTTGCGCAATCCATGGAGGTTCAGCTTTGACACCAAAACCGGGATCATCTACAATGCAGATGTGGGGCAGAATGAGATTGAAGAAGTAAACATCATTGAAAAAGGGAAGAATTATGGATGGCCGATCATGGAAGGGACCCGATGTTTTCGGCCACGCACCAACTGTAACCAGAACGGACTCGTTCTCCCCATTTTTGAGTATGATCATTCCAATGGTCCGGCCTCTGTAACAGGCGGCTATGTCTACCATGGACCTGGGGTTCCAGATCTTGCAGGCTGGTATGTTTTTGGAGATTATGTGGACGGAAGATTCTGGGGATTGCGCTATGATGGAGGGATGGTACTGGAAACCAGACTGCTGCTGGACACATTCCTGTCTCCGCTCTCGTTCGGCACAGACCATCAGGAGGAGATCTATATGCTTGCCATTGACGGAAAAATCTACAGGTTCTCTGCGGCTGGTGGCTCGCTGGGGTTTGAGTCTTTTATTGAACCCATCCAGCTTCCCCGGAGTGTCCCCATCCCGACTACGATTCTGCCTGCTGCCCGGGGCGGATCTGGCTCATTCACCTACTCGCTGTCTCCTGATCTTCCCGAAGGGCTGTACTTTGCCCCCTCCACACGCGCACTGACGGGAACACCTGCTGAACTCTTGGACGCAACCACATTTACATTTCACGCTGAGGATACCAATGGACTGCGGGGATCACTGGAATTTGAGCTGTCCGTCCATGAACCTCTGTCCCGGATAGAGACGGACGATCCGATACCTGGATTTTTTCTGCACGGACATTATCCCAACCCTGCCTCTGGCGACATACACATTGTGTTTGATCTGCCTGAACCGGCAACCGTAATGACAGAGGTTCATGATTTGACTGGCCGCCAGGTCACTGCATTATTTCCGCAAGCGATGAGTGCACAGGCTCGGCAGTCGGTTGTGATTTCCACGGGCACCCTTCCAGCAGGGTCATACATGTATCGGATCACAGCAGAAACGGACACCAGAACAGCTACTGCTTCCAGAATGCTGGTTGTTCAGTAACAGCCTGAAATCTTGCCTAGCAGAGATTGTGGTTTCCTGCCTGGTGATGTGTTTTTGATCGGAGCTCTGACGCAGTGAGCCATCACCAGGAATGCACTGAAAATGTGCATGGAGCTATCTGCTTGCTGTAGCAATAGAATTGAACCATGCTCGTGCCCCTGCAATGGCAATGAACGCACAGGCCACATGCCCGCTATTCGGACTCGGATCCACCAGTGTAGCAAGAGGTCCAAGCTCCCTGTCCGCAACTTGGGAGTTCTTGACCGGAACAAGCTCATCCGCATCGCAATGATACAGTCGCATCGGGGAACGAGGTGCCCAGTTGAGCAGATCATTCTCCCGCAAACGCCGAATTAATGGATGACCAGGATTGTCCTCTAGTTCACGAAGCATATCCTGCCGAACAATCTGAATCGGGATCTGCGGCATGGCAGCATTGATCTCCGCGCTTCGGTGCGTCCCGTCAAATAATGGAGGGAGAGTAGTATCGTATGGACTTGCCAGGAAGTCAGATGGACTTTCATACAGATCATACACTTCGTTGTAACTCAGCAAAAGGTACGGCAAGAAGTAGGGCTGGGGGTAAGGTTCTTTGCGCAACATCAGTTCCAGCATGGTCCCGCTCAGATCATACGGCCCTGCCATGGGAGCGGAGGCAGCAACCGTAAACTCATCCGCGTAATCCGCTTCCAGAGCACGGTGCGTTGCCATAGCTGTGTATCCCCCAGAAGAATATCCTGCCAGATATACCTCGCGCGAGATGTCCCAGGAATGCGTTGCAGACCAGTGAACCACGGCTCGCAACATGTCAATCACAGCAGAGGCGGATACATCAGCAACCAGATAGGGATGCAATCCCTCCGAAGACCCCAGCCCGATCAGGTCTGTCATGACCGAGAGATACCCATCCGCAGAAAACAGCAAACCAGCCAGAATTTCTTCCATGCCGCCCCTTGAAGGAACGGACAAGCGATGTACCGTGGTTCCATCCTGGAATGAAACCATTGGCAACTGCCGTGTAACAGGTTCTGGTACAGCAATCGCTCCAGAGGCCATCATCAATTTTCCATCTGCATTTGCCGTCGTGTACTCTATCCTGTGGATCGTTACATCAAATCTCGCTACATACGGAACTCCAAAATTTTCGGCTATCTGACGGATTTCTCTGGCGGTATACTTCTGTATCTGCTCCACGCGAATGACATCTCCCCGAAATGTCAGATCCTCCTCGCCAGGGTCCGGGCTTGAGGAGTCACACCCTGAAAGGAATGCCAGAATTAGCCACAGGCTGCATACAAGCGGCCTGCTTACTTGCCGGAGGTGAACCATTGACGAATAATGTCTTCAGCGGGCTTCCCCTGCGGGGTAAAGCCAAGCCCCGCCGTTTGATGCTGCTCGCGATCTCCATGTCATTTCCACAGGATTGCGCCACTGAACCAGGATTCATTCCATACCTCGTCAAAGAATACGGTATACAACTGTGCCTGCAGGTCATCATCCGCCATCGCCTGGTCAGCCTCGTTTCGCGAGGGCCAGCGCCATGGTTGGGCTGCTGCATCAGCAACATTCCGGTAGCCGATTTCGGTGAAGAGAACGGGGCGTTTCAGCTGTGCGGAGAGACTGGACAGCACTTCCTTGTGGGAATTCCAGCCCTCTGCCAGCATGATACTAGTTGGATCAGGATCATCGGAGAGTTCAAAATATGCCTGTACCCCCACATAATCCAGCATGTCCCAGAATTCAATATGTTCATACTCCTCCCACCAGTTTGCCGCATACGTCAACTTTCCCTGATATACAGACCGAATATTTTCAATCAGGCCTCGCCAGTATTGCGGACGCTCATGCGCACTCCGGGCCAGTTCTGTCCCGATGACAAGGATCTCTGCACCAACCTCTTCGGCCAGATGTGCATAATGCATGAGGAAGCCTGTATAGTCTGCTTCCCATGCCGTCCAGCTCTCTTCATCCGCATATTTGATTTCATTTCTGGGCTGTCCTTCTGCATGATAGCCTCCGAGCCACAGATGTGGCTTCAGAATAATCTTCATTCCCAGGCTGTCCGCACTCTGAGCGATTTCTTTTGCACCGCGATCACTTTCGCTATACCACCATGCATCCGGGTTCATACGAATCTCGGTCTGCTCAACACTTTGCTGAAATCCAAACTGGACGAGAGTCACATGTGTAATTCCGAGTTCCCTGAGCTTTGGCAGCATTGCCTTTGATGGCTGATTCCTTGCATCAAGAGTAACTGCCTGGATCTTGAGACCTCTGCTATTCTGCTGATATTGAGAAGTACAGCCAACTGATATCAGGCAGGCCAGAATCCAAAGGACTACACTGATTCTGAGGTATGCGAGATGCTTTGTAGTCGGAAAAATGATCTTGACACCTATCCCACAGGATGCGGATCTACTTTCTGTCGGGGACTCGTGACAGCTGTTCCACAATACACATGCTTGGTCCCAGAAGCTCCGTGTTCTACCTGCTCTTGCCGGAACCTGTGAGATGCACCCCGACAGGCTCCGCAAGTACAGAAATATCCTCTTGAACATGTTCGGCAACTTGATGACGGGTTTTCTTCCCCTTACCAAATGAAATCCGTTCAGAGTCCTGTTTCCATGCGGAGAGCTAGCTTGACGGCGAATTAGACTCTTTGCTTATCTCTTCCATGAGCTTCACAAGGGATTCTTGTATCTCGGCATTTTCTTCGTCCTGTTCGGAAGCCAGCAGATACCATTTAAGAGCCTCCTGATTGTTTTTGGGTACCCCCAAATCGCCGCTGGCATACGCATCTCCCAGAAAACGTTGTGCACCTGCGTCTCCCTGTTCGGCTGCCCTGCGGAACCACTTGACTGCCTCCTGTGTGTCTGCTAAAAAACTTTGACTGGTATAGTACACAGCTCCCAGACTTACCTGTGCCTGTGCATCTCCCTGTTCGGCTGCCCTGCGAAGCCATTTGACAGCTTTTTGATCATTCTGTATCACACCTGTTCCGGTGATGTATGCCCTCCCTAAAAGACATTGTGCTCCCGGGTGTCCCTGCCTGGCTGCCAATCGGTACCATCTCGCCGCCTCTTCGGCACTCTGCTGTACGCCGCCCTTCCCATCAGCATACATAAGACCCACCGTAAACTGTGCTCCCGGATGTTCCTGTTCGGCGGCCAGCCGAAACCACTCTAGCGCTTTCTGAACGTTTTCCGGTACACCCTCCCCCCTTGCATATGCATACCCCAGATTGAATTGTGCTCCCGGGTGTCCCTGCCTGGCTGCCAATCGGTACCATCTCGCCGCCTTTTCGGGATTCTCTGGTACGCCCCTGCCATCGGCATATGCCCTTCCCAGAAGAAACTGCGCCCCGGGATGCCCCCGTCTGGCTGCTATCTGAAACCATTTCACAGCTTCTTCGGGATTCTGCGGGACATCCTCATCATCAGAGTACAAAATGCCTGTCATAAACTGTGCTTCAGTGTGCCCCTGCTCAGCTGCCATTTGAAGCCATTTCATGGCCTCTGGAAGATTCTTTTGCACGCCGTGTCCACTAGCGTATGCATACCCCAGAGCACCCTGTGCCTCCACATCTCCTTGTTCGGCAGCGACTCGAAACCATTTCACCGCTTCTTCGGCATTTTTCGGCACCCCCTCGCCAGTAGCGTATGCTCTCCCTAAAAGAAACTGTGCTCCGGGGTGTCCCTGGCTGGCTGCCAGTTGATACCATTTTACAGCTTCTTCAGCATTCTGCGGGACATTCTCACCATCGGCGTACGCATTCCCCAGAATTATCTGTGCGTGTGCATCTCCCTGTTCCGCCGCAAGCTGATACCATTTGAAGGCCTCCTGAAAGTCTTTGGATACGCCTTCTCCATTAGCATACATGTTCCCTAGAGTACCTTGTGCGGCGGTGAGTCCTTGCTCGGCAGCCATGCGGTACCATCTGACAGCTTTTTGGACATTTTTCCGCATGCCATCACCGGCAGAGTGCATATTTCCCAGCGCAAACTGTGCCCACGCATCCCCCTGTTTGGCAGCCATACGATACCATTTGACGGCTTTTCGGACATTTTTCCGCACACCTTTGCCATCAGAATACATGTCTCCCAGAGACACCTGTGCCCATGCATATCCTTGTTCAGCAGCTACCTGGTACAACTTAAAGGACTCCTCAGGATCCCTTGATCCGCTTGAACCATTACCGTAATACGCATTTATCAGAGCCCTCCGCAACCTTGCATCTCCCTGCTCCGTAGCCAGCTGATACCATCTGGTGGCCTCTTGCGTATTCTTTGGCACACCTTGGCCAGTGGAGTATATATAACCCAAAATAAGTTGCGCCTCTGCTCGTCCTTGTTCCGCAGCCAGTTGATACCATTTGACCGCTTTCTGATGGTCTAGGGATACTCCCTGCCCATTTGAATACGCATTGCCCAGAAAGTACTGCCCCCGGGGATCTCCCTGTTCCGCAGCCGGCCGAAACCACTTGACCGCCTCTTGGGGGGCTCTGGGCACGCCTTGTCCATTTAGATGCATGAGCCCCAGACCGACCTGTCCCTGTGGACTTCCCTGTTCGGCGGAGAGTTGATACAGCCTGATTGCCTCCTGATTATCCTGAGGCACGCCTTCTCCGTAAACATACATGACCGCTAAATTGGCTTGCGCCCCGGCATCCCCCTGCTCTGCAGCCAGTCGGTACCACTTCACCGCTTCCTGAACATTCCTTGGAACACCCTGCCCGTAAGCATACATGACCCCTATGGCATCTTGCGCCTTGGGGTGTCCTCGTTCGGCAGCTGGTCGGTACCATTTGACCGCCTCTTGATCATTTGCCTGTACGCCGAGACCATTGGCGTACGCGAATCCCAGACGGTATTGTGCCTCGGGTTCTCCTTGCTCCGCAGCCATCCGGTACCATCTGACGGACTCTTGCAGATCTGCAGATACACCAAGACCATTGGCATACGAAAATCCCAGGCAGTATTGTGCCTCGGGGTCTCCCTGTTCGGCAGCCAGTTGGTACCATCTCACTGCCTCTTCCAGGTCCTCGGACACACCAAGACCATTGGCATACGAAAATCCCAGGCAGTATTGCGCACAAGAGTACCCCTGTTTGGCAGCCAGTTGATACCATCTCACCGCCTCTTCCAGGTCCTCGGACACACCAAGACCATTGGCATACGAAAATCCCAGGCAGTATTGCGCACAAGAGTACCCCTGTTTGGCAGCCAGTCGGTACCATCTCACCGCCTCTTGATGATTCTCTGGTACGCCCTGTCCGGTGGAGTACTTGAGTCCCACACAATACTGTGCTTCAGCATGCCCTTGTTCGGCAGCCAAGCGATACCATTTGAGAGCCTCTTGGGCATTCACTGGCACACCTTTGCCCACTGCATACTTGGCACCCAAGTTAAATTGTGCCCACACATCTCCCTGTTCGGCAGCTAATCGTAATTCTTTGATGACTTCCTGATTATCTCCTGAATTATCCTGATCAACGGTGTATTCACTCCCCAAAGCCTCCTGTGCCCGTCCATCTCCCTGTTCGGCAGCTAGTCGGTACCATTTTTTCGCCTCCTGAGTGTCCTCTGACACCCCTAGCCCATTCGCATATGCATTCCCAAGAAAGTATTGTGCCCGTCCATCCCCCTGTTCCGCGGCGATTCGGAGCCATTTCACCGCTTCTTGATAATTAATTGGTACCCCCTGACCATTGAAATGAATGAATCCCAGTATGGACTGTGCCTCAGCATGCCCTTGTTCGGCTGCCATTAAATGCCACTTGATAGCTTCCCGATAATTGAGTTGTACCCCTCGACCAGTCAGATAAACAAGTCCCACTTGAACCTGTCCATCAGCATATCCTTGCTCGGCAGACAACTTGTACCATTTGAAGGCCTCCCTGTCATTGATCGGCATGCCTTGACCAGTAGAGTATGCAATTCCCAGAAGGCACTGCGCCGGAGCATGTCCCTGTTCGGCAGATCGTTTATACCACTTTACAGCCTCTTCATCACTCTGTGATACTCCCCGCCCCGCAGCGTACATGGTCCCCAGACTTGATTGTGCGAAAGCATCTCCTTGTTCGGCAGATCGTTTGCACCATTTGTAGGCCTCTAGGGGGTTTTCTGGTACACCTTGCCCAGTGGAATACGCCGTGCTTAACAGATACTGTGCTCCAGGATGTCCCTGTTCCGCAGACAGTTTATGCCACTTGACAGCCTCTTGAAAATTCTCTGGTACACCCAACCCATTAGTATACGCATGTGCCAGATAAAATTGTGCCCCGGCATGCCCCTGTTCCGCGGACAGTTTATGCCACTTGACAGCCTCTTGAAAATTCTCTGGTACACCCAACCCATTAGCGTGGATCATCCCCAGTTTGAATTGGGCCTGTGCATCTCCCTGCTCGGCAGCCAGATGAAACCATTTCGCAGCTTCCTGGGCATTCTCCGATACCCCCAGACCGTTGGCATACGAAACTCCCATGCAATACTGTGCATCGGAATCTCCCTGCTCGGCAGATAGCCGGTACCATTTCGCGGCCTCTTCTGCATCCTCTAATACACCCCGACCCGTAGAGTATGCTCTGCCCAGATAAAATTGCGCCGAAGAATGTCCCTGTTCCGCTGCCAGCTGATACCATTTCGCGGCCTCTTCTGCATCCTCTAATACACCCCGACCCGTAGAGTATGCTCTGCCCAGATAAAATTGCGCCGAAGAATCCCCCTGTTCCGCCGCCAGCTGATACCATTTCACTGCCTCATCATCCTTCTGTGGCACCCCCTCCCCATCGGAATACGCAATACCCATCATAAATTGTGCTGAGGGGTTTCCCTGTTCGGCAGCCAGCTGGTACCATTTCAACGCCTCTTGGGCATTCTCTGGAGAACTGCGATCATTGGTATATATCCACCCCAGATGAAATTGTGCATCAACATGTCCTTGTTCGGCAGACAGTTGAAGCCACCTAACTGCTTCTCGAGCATCCTTCTGCACACCCACCCCCTCATTGTATGCGAATCCCAGAGCAAACTGTCCCCGTGCAAGTCCCTGTTCCGCTGCTGATCGGTACCATTTAATCCCTTCTTGAGCATCTTCTTGTACTCCACGACCTTTGGTGTGCATCCATCCCAGATTAACTTGTGCATCGGCATACCCCTGTTCGGCAGATCGTCGGTACCATTTCACCGCCTCCTCATCACTCTGTGGTACACCCTGACCCGAGAAGTACATAAAACCCAGATGATATTGTGCGCTGGCATCTTCCTGTTCGGCAGCTTCTCTATACCATTTTACCGCCTCTTGAGCATTTTCCGATACCCCCTGGCCTGTCTCGTATGAACGTCCCAGAAGATATTGGGCATAGGGAAATCCCTGCTCTGCGGCCAGTTGATACCATTTGACCGCCTCACGGGCATCCTCCGATATACCCCGACCAGTTGCGTATGAAAGTCCCAGAAAACACTGCCCCCGGGCATCCCCCTGCTCTGCTGCCAGTTGATACCATTTGACCGCCTCCTCGGCACTCTCTGGCACACCTTGCCCGGTAGAATACGCGAATCCCAGAGAGAATTGTGCATCTGGAAATTCCTGCTCCGCGGCCAGTCTGTACCATTTTACGGCCTCCTCATTGCTCTGCGGTACGCCGAGGCCATCCTCGTATGCAGCACCCAGAACAAACTGCCCCCTTGCAAACCCTTGTTTAACGGCTAGCTGATACCATCTGACCGCCTCCTCATCACTCTGTGGTACACCGAGGCCATCAGTGTACATATACCCTAGATTGACTTGTGCGTCTGCAAGACCCTGTTCCGCAGCTAGGCTGTACCATTTCACCGCCTCCTGATTGTTCTCCTCAACACCCTCGCCATAGGCATACAAACACCCCAAATTATACTGTGCCCCTGCGTGTCCCTGTCTCGCAGCTAATTGCGTCCACTGAACAGCTTTCTGATCATTTTTCTGTACATCCCGCCCTTTGTAATATCGTCGCCCCAACTCAAATTGTGCCGGCGCATGCCCCCGTTTTGCCTCCCTGCGCAATTTCCTGATGTCGTGATTTTCAAGCTCCAGAAACTCTTGAAACTGCTTCGAATATTCACTCATGATTGCTGAGTCTCAATAACCGGCCACAAGTCCGGCTGTCCATTCAAATATCACCAAAGTTCCCCCAGAAATTCCATGCGTCCGTGGCAATCATCTTCAAATACACACACAATGGAACCACTCACCGCCCAGTAGCAGATTGTAACAGCTCGTTACAACCCTCTAATGGGAAATACTAAAACACACTGGAAAGTTTCCCGATTCCGAACCGAATCCTCCACTGAATTGCCCCCTCCCAAAAGGATCATCCGGTGAACTGCAGATCATGCCCGAGCTTTCCCGGATTTGCCCGCAGATTCATCCGAGAGAATTTCGTGGAGAAGATGTCCTGTGTATGTTTCCTGACGACTCATCTCTTCAGGGGTACCGGAAAAGAGAATTTCTCCTCCCTCATCCCCGCCTTCCGGTCCCATATCCACAATGTAGTCCGCAACCTTGATCACATCTGGATTATGCTCAATCACAAGTACCGTATTGCCCTTGTCTACGAGTCTCTGCAAAACATCCAGAAGCAGGCGAATATCCTCAAAATGCAGCCCCGTGGTCGGTTCATCAAACAGATAGAGCGTGTTGCCTCTCCCGATCCGCGAAAGTTCCTTCGCCAGTTTTATTCGCTGCGCTTCCCCGCCGGAAATTGTCGTTGAAGGCTGTCCCAGCCGGATATACCCCAGACCGACCGAGAGAAGAGTGTCCAGCTTGCGTGCAATCTTGGGCACATTCGCGAAGAACGCTGCCGCCTCCGTCACACGCATATTCAGAACCTCCGAAATATTCTTCTCCTTGTATACGATCTCCAGCGTGTCCTGATTATATCTCTTTCCCTGGCAGGTCTCGCACTCCACATACACATCCGACAGGAAATTCATTTCCAGACGATCAATGCCGGCCCCCGAACAGGTTTCACATCTTCCGCCAGAAACATTGAAGGAAAACCGCCCCGGCAGGTACCCCCGCGCCTGTGCCAGAGGCATGCCGGCAAAAAGCTCCCGAATTGCCGTAAACAGGGTAATGTAAGTAGCCGGATTGGATCTGGGCGTTCGCCCGATGGGCTTCTGGTCAATGTTAATCACCTTTTTGAGAGATCCAAACCCTTTCAGGTCCTTGTAGGGCAGGGTTTTGGAGCTGCTGCGAGAATCAAGCAGGGATGTCACCGCCGGAACCAGAGTCTGGTTGATCAGCGAGCTCTTTCCAGAACCGCTGACCCCCGTCACACAGATAAACACCCCTAGCGGGAGGTTGAGGGTAACATCTTTCAGGTTGTTTCCCGTAGCTCCAGAAAGTACAATGCCCCCCCTCTTCTTGATCTTGCGACGCTGTTCAGGAATTTCGATTCGTCGCTCTCCAGAGAGATAGGGCTGGGTCAGTCCCTTCCCCACGCTGCCATTCTGTTGCAAAGCATCTGGCGGTCCCGTGCAGACTACTTCTCCCCCCTGATCACCTGCACCAGGCCCCAGGTCAATGACATAATCTGCCGCCTCAATCATATCACGATCATGCTCAACAACCAGCACGGAGTTCCCCAGATCCCGCAACCGGCGCAGGGACTCTATGAGCTGACGATTGTCTCTGGCATGCAGTCCAATAGACGGTTCATCCAGCACATACAGAACCCCGGTAAGCTGCGTACCAATCTGAGTTGCCAGACGAATGCGCTGGCTCTCCCCGCCAGACAGCGTGACCGCTGAGCGGTCCAGCGTCAGGTAACCAACCCCGACATCAATCATGAATGTTAGCCGCTCCCGTACTTCCTTGACAATGGGGGCCGCAATCTTCGCCTGCCGACTGCCGAAGCTGACGGTATCCAGGAATTTGCGCAAACTGATAAGATCCATCCGGACCAGATCGGCAATCGTCTTGTCGGCAATTCTGTAGGAGAGTGCTTCTTGCGACAGGCGGCCTCCATTGCACAGAGAACAGGTCCGCCTTGTCTTGTACGGCTCCATCTCCATCTTGTCCTTTCTTTTTGCAAACCTGTCGTATATGTCATCCAGCTCATAAAAAAGCCCTCTGGCCAAGGTAAATGCAAACTCTGTTTTGCCGAATATGAGCCCCCCCTGAACCCCGTAAAGAACCTCATCCCATGCGGCCTTGCTAATTTTATTTACGGGAGTTAACTTGCCGTATCCATGCGTTTGCAGAATTGCCCATGTCCCCTCGAAAAAGAGATACGCATCCGTTGAAAGGCGATCAAAGAGTGGAATTGCGCCCCCGTCAATGCTCAGAGAACGATCAGGGATCAGCATCTCTTCATCCCATATCTCAAGGGAGCCAATTCCGCCGCAGCGGCTGCAGGCAGCGGAGGGGGCGTTAAACGAGAAGGTTTTGGGAGATGCCTCCTGAAACGACTGCCCCGTATCAGGATCATACAGGTACCGGCTAAGAACGCGATCTTCTTTATCTCCCTCCGCAACAGTCAGAACCCCGTTCCCCATTTCCAGAGCCGTTTTGACAGACTGCTCAATCCGCTCCTCCATTTCCTCTTCCATCACCAGACGATCAATCACAACCTCAATCGTATGGAGCTTGTATCTGGCCACCTTCATGCCCGGCGTAATACTCCGAATCTTTCCATCCACCCGGACTTTCGCATACCCCTGGCGAAACACCCTCTCAAAGAGTTCTCCGTAGTGCCCCTTGCGTTCCCTGACGACCGGGGCAAGAATTGAGATTCGGGAGCCCGCCGGATAGGACTGGACCGTTTCTACAATTTCACTTGTAGACTGCCGGATCAGGGGTTTGCCTGAGGTGGACGAGAAGGAAGTTGCGGCACGCGCATACAGAAGGCGTAAAAAATCATACACCTCCGTAATGGTGCCAACTGTGGAGCGCGGGTTGCGAGAGACTGTTTTCTGGTCAATCGCAATCACGGGAGAAAGCCCCTCAATGTGGTCCACATCGGCGCGTTCCGGCATGTTCATAAACTGCCGCACATACGCACTCAGGCTTTCCAGATAGCGACGCTGGCCCTCCGAGTAGACCGTATCAAAGGCCAGAGAACTTTTCCCGGAACCGGAGAGTCCCGTTACCACAACAAGGGCATCTCGCGGGATGTCCACATCTATATCCTTCAGGTTGTGCACCCGTGCACCCCTGACGGTGATATATTCAGCTGTATCTGCGTGACGCGGACCGTCCATGGACAGGCCAATCTTCCGGCTCTATCCCAGGATTTCCGTGGCGGGATCCCGAAAGTAGACTTCGGAATTGAACATCTCTTCTATGGCAACCTCGGTCGGTTTGGGCCGTACCTCATGCTCAATAGATATACGACGCTGTTCTTCCTGAAACTGCGGATCCTCCAGCTCTGGATCAAATCCCTCAAAATATGCCAGGCGCGTATTCAGTTCAGATTTCATTTTGATTGCAACCTGGCGGGAACGCTTGGAGAGAATAGCAACGGTCTCAAACAGATTTCCTGTCTGACCGACCAGCTTGTCTACATCAACGGTTTTTATGGACATTGTACTTGTGGAACTTATTCAACAACTGCACTTTAACCTCCGATGAAAAGACTTGGTTTCCTTTTGGGATCAATATTTTTGCTTGGAATCCTTGCAGGCTGCGAGGCGGATCATACCCCTGAATTCACAGAAGAGGATCTGGCAGAGCTGATCTCCTACGCATCTCTCGGACGCGGACTGCAGGCATCTCTGGATACGAGTGTTACGCATATTATCCGGGAGCCAGAAATCT
Source organism: Rhodothermales bacterium (assembly GCA_965203305.1). Lineage (GTDB taxonomy): Bacteria > Bacteroidota > Rhodothermia > Rhodothermales > Bin80 > Bin80. The sequence continues at coordinate 3,517,316 of OZ241874.1, forward strand.
GGACGGCCTATACGGATTCTCTTCAACCGCTCATTCCCTTTACACCCGTGGATTTTGAACTGGAAACGGTTCTTCTGGCTGCTGTAGAGGTGAACTCGGGAGGCTATGATGTGCGATTTGAACTTGTAGAGAGCCTCCGGGATACCGTTGTCGCGACCTACAGGCTATTTTCGCCGGGCGAGGACTGCCGCCCGGCCTTCGCTCCCGGCTTTCCCTTTGAGGCGATTCGGATTCCCCGAACGACTGCCCCTGTGCGTTTTGTGCAGATTGCCGAAGCTGCTGACTGCACCTCTTCGTAAGGAAGCTCATTCTGCCCTTTTCTGCATGTAAGCCTCGCGCCAACTTTCGCGGGCTGCTTCTGGTACGATAACAGCCGCAAGGAGCGGGGCAGATGTCCTCAGGCAGTTGCCGTATCCTGATGTGCCAGGAGGGGACTCTCCACACGCACATCGCTTTCCACCAGACCATCCCGCAAGCGGATAATCCGTCGGGCGTGATGAGCAACTTCTTCTTCGTGTGTGACAACCATCAGCGTATTTCCTCTTCGGTACAGGGTTTCGAACAGGAGCATGATTTCACGTCCGGTCTTGGTATCCAGGTTTCCGGTGGGCTCATCTGCCAGAACCAGAGCAGGATTGTTGACCAGTGCGCGGGCAACGGCAACCCGCTGTCGCTGTCCACCGGAAAGTTCGTTTGGCTTGTGAGTTACCCGATCTGACAATCCGACTTGGTCCAGTGCACGCTCCGCCATCTGTCTTCGCTGCCCCCTCGTTTTTCCACTGTAAATCAGGGGAAGCTCCACATTCTGGAGGCAGTTCACGCGGGGCAGGAGGTTGAATGTCTGGAATACAAAGCCAACTTCACGATTCCGAATCTCGGCCAGCTCATCGTCCGCCATTTCACCCACATTCTCACCCCTGAGAAAATAGCTGCCATCCGAAGGAGTATCCAGGCAGCCAATCATGTTCATCAGCGTAGACTTGCCTGAGCCACTCGGCCCCATGACAGCCACATACTCGTTCGGGGACACCTCCACACTCACCCCATCAAGCGCACGGACCACCTCTGTCCCCATGGGGTAGATCTTTTTTACGTCCGTCAGCCGGATCAGCGGCTCATGATTCAGCCCGTTCTCCATTTCAGAATGAACGGCTGCTGGTACGCTCCTCTACGAGATTGCCATCACTGAGCTCACGACTGACCGCACTGTAGGGACCATTCACGACCCGGTCTCCCTCTTCCAGTCCCGTCTTGATTTCAATGAACCGATCATCCGAAATTCCAGTCTCCACGGCCATTGCTGTTACCTTCATATCTTCGCCCACCACAAACACGATTCGCCGCAGGTCTTCTCCGTCTCTTGCTTTTTCAGGTTTATCGGACTCCTCCACTGCCGCGGAATCCGATTCTGCCTCGGCTGAGGCTCTTCTCTTTCTCGCCCGTTCAATCTCTGAAAAGTCGCGAACCGTCACCGCCTGGATCGGAACCGTCAGCACATCGGCAACCGTATTGGTGAAAATATCCACCGTGCCACTCATGCCCGGGCGAAAACTCGGATAATCTTCTGTGGACAGCGTCTCTCCGATGGGTCCGGCATCCGTCGTCCCCATGTCCCTCGCTTCGGCGTTATGGGGATCAAGAATTCGGATTTTGACAGGAAAGTTCGTAACCTGTTCCTGGAATGTACTGCCCTGGAGACGGGCCGAGTTTGCAATTTCCGTAACGATTCCCTTGAACAGGCGATCAGGGTACGCATCCACCTCAATAGATGCCGTATCCCCCAGAGCCACATTCACGACATCATTCTCGCTCACCTCGACTTCCAGTTCCATCTGGTCAAGACGGGCAACGGTCATTACCGATGTACCGGCCTGAAGCTCGTTCCCGGTCACACGCTCTCCCAGCTCAATATTCAGCTGACTGATGGTACCAGACATGGGTGCATAGAGTGCCGTTTTTCGGAGCTGCTCTCTGAACTCTCGCAGACGTGCCTCCGCACTTGCCACATTGAATTTTGCCGCATCCAAGTTCGCCTGCGCAATTTTATACTGCGTGTCGCTCTGTTCGTATTCATCAAGGGGAATCACATTTGCCTCATAGAGCTGCCGCTGCCGGTCCATTGTCTGCTCTCGCAACAGCAGCGTGGCTTCCTGTTGCGACAGGTTCGCCCTTGCCTGGTCAACCTGGGCCTGTGCCTGCTCAACCTGAGCCTCGTAAAAATCGGATTTGATCCGCGCCAAGAGCTCTCCGCTCTGGACCTGCTGGCCCTCCACGACGGGAAGCTGTACGATTTCGCCCGAGACATCCGGGCTGATGACAATTTCGACTTCGGGCTGCACGCGTCCAGATGCCGTTACGGTCTGAGTCACCGTCCGGGTTTCGGCAGTAACAATCTCAACGCGTGTTGCGGTGGGCCCCCTGAACCTCTGTCCCACAAGTCCAAGAATGACAAGAAGAATTACGGCGGCCCCGACAACAATCAGGATGGTGCGTGTGCGATTCTTTTTCTTTGCCATCAGATTCTGTTATTCAAATAGTGGAAGAGTCGGATCAAGCTCCCCGGTGTAGTAGCGGATGAGACGCTTGCGCACAAAAATCGTGTATCGTGCACTTACAGCATCCTGTGAAGCCTGCACAAACTCGGACTGAGCCTGAGTAAGTTCAACCAGTGTCGCAGCACCGACATTGTATCGCTCGCGAGTTGACTGCAGTGCCTGCTCGCGAAACTCCAGCTGCCTCTGGGTGACCTTTAGCTGCTTGTCTGCTGTCAGATAATCCAGATATGCCTGGCGCACTTCCACGCCGATCTGCTGCTGTGTGGATTCCACATCAATCCTCGCATTCTCGTAGGAAATCCTGGCCCGCTGCACCTGCGAACGAGTGCGCAGTCGGTTGAAGACTGGCAAACTCAGGGAGAATGAGATGGATTGGGAACTGTTTCTTTCCAGCTGCTGACCAAAATCATATCTCTCAATTCCGCTGTTGTAACTCGTACCTGCCCCTGCAGAAAAACTCAATTGGGGCAGTCTGCCACCTCTCGCGGCACGCAATCCCTGTGCTGCTGCCTCCACAGCAACCTCCCTGGAACGCAAGTCTCCCCGCTGCTGCTGTGCACGCGTGAAGAGATCCGCGAGATCAAACTCCTCGGGAGCCAGAAGCTCTTCCGTAAGTTCCGGAACCACAAATTCATAGCTTCCCAGAGGGTCCAGTCGCAGGATCTGAAGCAGGTTTGCTTCCGCAATCTGGATCTGTTGCTCCGCCTGCAGTATCGCAAGCTCCGCACTTTCCACCGCTGCCTGCTGCTGATACAAATCTGATATCGGGCGTGTGCCAACGCGTACAAATTCCTCAATCTGGGACAGGAGCTGTTGCGTAGCAATCAGATTTTCCCTCTGCACGGTAATTCGTTCCGTCGCCTGGATATATGCCAAAAACTGGTTGGCAACCTGAAACACAATCAACTGCCTTTGCCGCTCAAGACTCAGATCGCTGGAACTTACACTGAGGCGACGCTGACGAAGCGTTGCCTGCGACTGGAATCCGTCAAACAGAGTCAGGGAAGTAAATGCATTCGCGTTGAAGCGCGTATTCGCCGTCGTCCGCAACTGCCCTGTGTTTGTATCAAAGGACAATCCGAAATTGGTCCCCGTGCCCGTACTCAAATTGATGCTGGGCAAAAATGCCGCCCGTGCAGACTGAACATCAATCTCGTTCAGCCGAACCTGGTTGACACGCTGCCGGAGTCCCGGGTTCTGGTTCAGTGCAATTCGCACCGCTTCTCCGAAAGTGATCGTCTGCTGGGCCTGGGCAGGCGAGGTCAGAGCGAAAATCGCGATCACACAGAAACCTCTGAACCAGATAGTCATGAATGCGCAAGTGGATGAGTTCAGGATGTACAATTTTGATGTCATGCGTCAAGGCCTCGCAACACACCAGCAAACTGATGTACGGAAATCCTTCTGCGGTGTTACATCGCGCCGTGAATCTGCACCTCCGGCTCCGCACACAGTGCTAGGGAGTCCGCTGTGAGGACTACCTGGCGTGAAGCCTCAGAGTCTTCCGGCGATGCTTTTGCCGGAGTTTCCGGAGTGCCTTTTCCTTGATCTGGCGGACCCGCTCCCGGGTCAGGTCAAACCGAAGCCCAATCTCTTCCAGTGTCAGGGGGTGTTCTCGTCCGACCCCAAAAAAGAGCCGGGTGATTTCTGCCTCCCGGGGGCACAGGCTGCTGAGTGCAACTTCAATGTCAATCTTCAGAGACTCTCCCTGAAGCGGTTCGTCCGGCGGGGCGGAGTCATTGCTGGGGAGCACATCCAGGAGACTGTTCTCATCCTCTTCGCTAAAGGGAGCATCCATAGACAGATGCCAACCCGTACGCTGCATGGCACTGCGTACCTTCTCAATGTCAATCTTCATATCCTCCGACAGCTCTTCCAGATTCGGATCACGCTCGTGCTCCTGGGAGAGCCTAGCAATGCTCTTGCGAATCTTGCTGATTGTGCCAATCTGGTTCAGGGGCAGACGCACAACCCGTCCCTGTTCTGCCAGTGCCTGCAGGATGGACTGCCGAATCCACCACACGGCATAGGAAATAAACTTGAATCCCCGTGTCTCATCAAAGCGCTTGGCAGCCTTGATCAGTCCATAATTTCCTTCATTGATCAGGTCCGTGAGATGAAGCCCCTGTCCCTGAAATTTCTTGGCAACCGAGACAACAAAGCGGAGATTGGCCCGGGTCAGCTTCAGGAGTGCCTCCTCATCTCCCTGTTTGATCCGGCGGGCCAACTCCGCCTCTTCGGCTGGAGTTACAAGATCAATCTGGCCAATCTCTTTCAGATACTGGTCCAGCATTCGCTGGCGGCGTGGAATATACATGTTTGTAACTCCGGTAAATGTGCTTCAGATAGTGTGATCTGTTCGGGATCAGGAAAAGGTTTACACAACTTTCCAGTCAATGATCCGTGTTGAATGCCCTTCTCTTAAATATCTATGGGCTGCTTCCTGAGAATGAATACCCCCTCCCTGCGACTTGTAACAACAATAATCCCGCTCTCGAAATAGGGATAGCTGCTCCATGTTCCGTTGAATCCTGCTTCATCCGTACCATACGGGGTCGTGTCAAAGTATCCAATCTCCACCGGATCCTCCGGCGTAGATACATCTATGATGCGCAGGCCGCTTGCATTGTTGGTCTGGTACATCAAATCACCATGGACATACAGATTATGATCCGTGGCGGAAGTAGGTCCAAAGATTTCGCGGATCATGACTGGATCACTCAGATCTCTTACATCCCAGATGAGTGTACGCGTCTTTTCCACTTTGCCAGCAAGCTCATCCAGTTCATCGTTCTGGAAAAAATAGGCATGATCTTCAGTAAGCCAGCCCTGGTGCACATAAGCAGCATCAGGATAGGAGCCTGTACCAATCGCAACCGGATTTTGCTTGTCCGTGACATCAGATATGCTGATTGCCGTTTCGTTGGCTCCGAAACAGATTTCCCGACCGGCATACTCCGTATCCGGTCCGTTATAGATCACGCACTGCGCATCGTGACTATATCCCGTCTTGCGCCTTCCGGTGGTCTCATCTGCAAAGCATCCGACAAAAGCCGGAGACTGAGGTTCACGGATATCAATCATGTGCAGGCCGCCTCCACAAGTTTCTCCCCCGGCAGAAGCCCCGACGGCAAAGGCAAATCCCGTTTCTTCGTTGATGACAATGTTGTGCGCACTGTGAATCCGGTCGTAATGTACGGTTGCCGCAAACTCAACTGGAATCTCCGAGAGAGCTCGCAGCTGTGTCAGATCAAATACCTGCATTCCATGTTCTCCGGCACCGTCCGCGACAATAAATGCATGATCCTTGTACACCTTGATATCTCTCCATGTACTTCCCGGTGATCCCTCTGTACGGGGCAGAGTTCCCAAGTACCTTGGCATGGACGGATTGCTGAGATCTATGAACACGGTTCCTTCCAGGTGTCCGACCAGCCCGTACTCAATGCCTGTTTCGGGGTCTGTCCATCCCCATACATCACTCAGGCGTACACCCCGGCTCATTTCCATGTCCTGATTTGGCAAGAAGGAAACCAGGTCCACGAGTTCGCAGTCAAATCCTGAGGCCTGTCCACTGTCACATGTCATCTGCGCTTTGCGTGGCATGGATTCGCCTTCATTGAAGAGTTCCTGCGTCATTACCCACATCTCTTTCCATTCAATCAGCTGGGTGCTGCCCTCCCCATATGCAGCTCCGGGAATTCCGACTGCAATCGTCAGATCATCTCCTGCAACTACGGATCCGAATCTGGGACCGGCTCGCTGAATCCCGGTGTACTCGGGATCTGCGGTCCCGTCTTCCTGTATGGAATAAATTCGTACCTCACCTGCCATATCTCTGGCCATCGGTGCACTGACAACAATCCATTGAGAGTCCAGAATTTTGATCTGCAGTCCAAAGAACTGGCGACTCTCCTGAGGAGAGAGAACTTGTGATTCAGTCCATCCTGCCTGGCTGCCATGCCAAATCTTGACCGCACCTGCCCCGGAGTTATGACGGGGTGCCCCTACCGCGAGAAAATCTCCCTGCAAGTCCAGTGCAGCACCGTAGGCAGATTCTTCTCCCAGTTCACCAGACAGGAGCGTTGTATCAAGCCCCCACGCATCATCCCGGTACGTATACAGATACACAACAGAAGCCATGGGTGCACCGACCGCAAGCCTTCCCTGGTTCATGGCAAGAGCAGTTCCATACATGGACTGCTGCACATCTCCGGGTTCGTCAAGTATGGCACTGCTGATCCATTCTCCCTCCAGATTTCGCCTGAAGAGATGTACCTGCCCGTCATCCCCGCTGGGCACTGCAATACCCAGCGCAAGCCATTCGCCATCCAGTGAGACAGAAGTAAACATTTTGCCCTCCATCTCGGGATTCAACTTCGCTGTCTGCACAAAACTGCCGGGGTCATTTTGCTGTTCAAACACATACAGTGCGGATTGCCCCGCAACGGCAAGGGCTCCGCCCCCGTATGCAATCATGCTCCCGAATCCATCTCCAACCTGCGCATTCGGGCCCTGCAGGGAAGTTCTCAGAATCCATGATTGATCTTTTTCGCGCAAATATACATGAACCATTCCCGGGTTTTTGAACCCGCCGGGTTCGGCAACAAACAAATACCCATCGCCAACCGCGACCGCTCCGCCATAACTGGCAATGGATTCAGGAGAGTTTGCCGGCATCGCAGATGCGAACAGGAAAACAGCAAGACATAAAGCAGCAGATACTCTGTACATTCAAGGCAAAAATTTTATGGTGGGCCCTACGGGATTCGAACCTGTGACCTCTCGCGTGTGAGGCGAGCGCTCTGAACCACTGAGCTAAGAGCCCTTGTCGGAAGAGATCCTCCCTAAAGCTCCAGCGTTAACTCTTTTCATTGATCCAGTGTTCTTGGTTTGATTTTGGGTGACTGAAGCTGCACTGCCACTGCCATGCAATCGGGACAGTGAAGCATGTGTGTACTGGGAGGTTCCCGCCGCCAGTGCTGCTGCCAGAGCGATTGCGGTTGCAGTTCCAACCAGAATACTGACATGCGGGGGACGCACTGGCGAGGCAAATGGCAAACACCGGGACAAGCGTCTGCGAACTCTGGATCGCAATCCCGCAGGAATCCGGGAGCGGTATTCGCAAAGCAGTCTCCGGGTACCTCGCAAACGCCTGACCTGCCGTGCAAGCCGAGAGTCACACTCCACACACTCTTCAAATGCAACGCGAACCGAGCAGTCCATGGTATCATCCACATACTCGCACAGGAACTCGTCCATACAGAAGACTCTGTTCAACATGTAGGGAAGTAGCTATTTGGCATACAATCAGTCTTGCTCTGAAATTCGCACCAGTACCCGCCTGCAGGAGTCCTTATGAAAGCTGAACATGAATGTTTCCATGTTTTCTGTAAAATTCCAAATTTGTTTCCAGATTGTCCTGAAAACCCTCAAGGCACCTGCTTCCGCAAAGGTTCAGACAATAACTGTGTCATGAAGAGTGTCATGACCAGACGAGGACTCCGTTTTGAGAGTCCTTTGAGTTCACTGTCCGCGCTCAGGAGCAGTTGCATAGCCCGCTTCACTTCCGCCAGCTTCCAGACTCTGACCGCATCATTGTACTTGTACATCATGCCTGATGAAACCCCCAGCTGCCTGGCAAGCCCCGCCTGTGGGGTGCCGTTCGCACGAGCTTCGTGCAGTTTCCAGATTCGAATAAAGCAGCTGGTCAGTACAGCCACGATCATCAGTGCCTCTCCTGCTCTGGAGGAGGCCCCCAGGATCAGTTGCTCGGCAATCCGGTGTGCATCCACGGCCCTGCGTTGCATAATTGCATCCTGCAGCTCAAATACATTGATTTCCCGTGTCTGTCCGCTGGCTTGCAAAACATCCTGTTTCGTGATTACTTTCGGTTCTCTGTCACCGATATAGGTGATCAGCTTCTCAATTTCCTGCGCAATCAGTGCCAGCCCGGTTCCAAGAAACTCTACCAGCAGCTGCCCTGCTCCGGCTTCGAGTTTGTACCCGCAATCTCTTGCATACCCCAGTGCAAACTGCGGGGCCTGATTGCGCCAGAGCGGAGCAAACTCTGCCACGCGCACTGCTTCTGAATTCTTCTTCAGAGCTCTGTATGGATCGGCATTGAATTTCGGGCGATTTTCACAGATCAGAAGCACGATGGCCCCAGGGTTTGGATGCTTGGCAAGAGAGGCAAGCAACTTGCTGTTTTTTATCTGTTCAAATCCGCGTATGACAACGACGCGGCGATCCACAAGCATCGGAACGGTCTGGCACATAGTGAGGGCAGACTGTGCCGTTATCTCACTCCCGTGAACGACATCAAGGTTAAAGTCCCTGTCTTCGGGGGGGAGTACGCGGTCAATCAGAATTTTCTGAAGCTGATCCGGCAGATATGATTCTTCCCCGTAAAAGAGGTAGATCGGCTTGAACCGGCCCTCATGGAAATCCTTCTGAAGATTATTGAAGATGTCAAGTGCTGTCTGACGCTTGTTCCTCTTTGCTGTCATGAATGATCACGATACAGTTTCTGTGCAACTTCCCTGAGTGTATCTGTATCCTTGTGAGAGGCATGCAAAAGAAGCCTGTATACATTCACGCCATCCGTTATCTCCTGATTCCAGTCTTTTGCATCCAGAGCATCAGCGGCTTCAATAACGGACTGCCGTGCCATTTCTACTTCCTTCAGAATCTGTTCTATGGAAAGACCGTTCCAGTCTTTTTCGCGAGCCATTCCAGATTTTTTGCGACCAAGCAAGTTTTGTAGTGCCGGGAGAAGTTCATTGCGATCCCGCATAATGATGGCACCGTAGCACTGCTTGACGGATGCCCCCCGCTCTACATTTGTAATTTGGGCTTCGTGCATAAGCGCAGTTACCTGCTGCAGGGCGGCAACTTCATCCAACAGATAGCGAAGCTGGCCTAGCAAGTCCGCACGGTACTGCTCTGAACTTGATTCAGACATTGTCTGACGGAGGACGACCTTCCCAGGTATTTTCCGATGCAATCGGGGTTTCGGATCGGAGATGCGTGTTCTTCAGGGACGGCATTTGCGTCTCCGCCAGATCATGCACAATATGCCGGTCTCGCAGACTGTGCAAGTTATTGTCCTTGCGATGCTCCCATGGCTCGGCATTCTCCTGCTTGTTACGAGCCTCCTCCAGGTACTCCAGCCGATCCGTGAGTCGCTCTGAGGGAACCAGCAAGCGATCAAGTCCGAAGATTGCCTCATCTCGCCCGTGGAAGGTGAGATCATATTCCTTGGACATTACAATCGCTTCCTCTGGACACACCTCCTCACAGAATCCACAATAAATGCACCGAAGCATGTTGATTTCAAACCATGCGGGTTCCCGTTCTTTGCTGCTGTTCGGATCATCCACCTCGCGTGACTGCATGGAGATTGCCATCGGCGGACAGGCCTTGGCACAAAGATTACAGGACACACAGCGAGGCTTCCCGTCTTCTTCTACAAGCACGGGACGGCCCCGATAGGAATCTGGTGGCTCCCACAGCTCATCTGGATATTCGGTCGTGTAGGTTGGTTCCTTGATCATCTTCCGGAAACTGTACGCCAGTCCTTTGAAGATTTCCGGCAGATAGAGTCGCTCCCAGAAGTTGAGCTTGCGTTCGTTTTCGGTTTTGGTATTCTTTGGTATCCCGGGCATGGAGTTGGTTTCTGATCAGATACCGGGTATTATATCATCGGGCAGAGATTGTTCCACTTATTCGATTTTCTGTGATTTGCGCCGAAACGCCAGCGTCAGTGGAACCCCTTCAAACCCGTAGGCTTCACGGAGCCTGTTTTCCAGATAGCGGGCATACCCGGTTCCAATCCCTTGCGGGTGATTGCAGAAAAAAGCAAATAATGGCGGGGACACACCCACCTGGGAAACATACTTGATCTCTACATGGCGGCCACGCCAGCTGGGGGGATGATGCCGCTGAATCACCTGCTGCACGGTCTGATTGAGTTCGGATGTCGGCACGCGCATGGCAGCATTTTGCATAATCTTCAGACACACATCCAGTACGCGATGGGCCCGCTTTCCTGTGAGTGCGGAGATGAACAGGATCGGAATGTAATCCAGTGTTTGCAGGCGTTTCCGAATGGCCCGTTCCACATCTCTGGCAGTATTGGTTTCCTTTTCAACAAGATCCCACTTGTTCACAGCGATCACGAGTCCTTTCTTCAGCTCTTCTGCTTCCTTCAGGACATGAATATCCTGCGCCTCTAGTCCTGCGGCAGCATCCAGAATCAATACGGCAACATCACAGCTTCGGATCGCACGCTGTGTGCGGAGCGTGGCATAGAACTCAACATTTTCGTGAACCCTGGTCCGTCTTCTCAGCCCTGCGGTATCCACAAGGACTACTTCCTGTCCGTTGTGGATCAGTCTTGCGTCAACAGCATCTCGTGTCGTTCCGCTGATTTCTGTGACAATAGACCGCTCTTCACGGAGAAGTGTATTGGTCAGTTGTGATTTCCCGACATTCGGCCGGCCGATGAGTGCAACTCGAATCCCTTCGCTGTCTTCCTCCTTCCCTTCAGCGGGCAGCGCATTCGTCACGGCATCCAGAAAGTCACCTGTCCCCATGCCGTTCGTGGCACTTACCGGATAGACCTCCCCCAGTCCCAGGCTGTACATGGATGCAGCCTCCCAGCGACGCTTCTGATTGTCCGCTTTGTTTGCAGCAACAATGACGGGTTTCTGGCTTCGCCGGAGCATCCTTGCGATTTCTTCATCCAGATCCGTCACGCCTGCCACGATATCTGTGACCAGCAGGATGAGATTGGCTTCGGCAAGTGCAATCTGCACCTGTTCACGTATGGCACGCTCAAAGCGGTCTGTGCTTCGGGGCACATATCCGCCTGTATCAACAAGCGCAAATTCTCTCCCGTTCCACAGCACTTGCCCGTATACACGATCTCGCGTCACACCTAGAGCATCATGAACAATCGCCTGACGGGACTCGGTCAACCGGTTAAAGAGTGTTGACTTGCCTACATTCGGCCGCCCCACAATTGCAACGAGCGTCATGGAATCCCGGGCCTGCTACGCAGTTCGTTCTGAAACTTGGTTGACGGGTAGGCACAGTTCACTCACTCAACATCAACCGAGATTCCACATCGATTACCTAATTCACGGCACTTTTTAATGATCTTGGATCGGGTTAAATTTGTGTATATCACATACTGGGAATAGCCAGGGATTCGGCCAAAATCACGCTCATCTGAATGAACATAATCGGGAAAGACATCCTTCGTTATCCTTTCCCCTGAAAGCCTGTAGTAGTTTCTCTCAGGATCTATGTCCAAGAGTGCAGAAGTCACTTTTAATAAGACATCTTTATGGGATTGCTCTTCATTCCAGTCGGTATCCCCAATTCTCCAGCGGGGTACCAGATACTCTGATGTTGATTCTTCCCATACTCTCCTTGATCTTTCATCTTGCTCCTCAGAATGTTTTATGTCAACCTCAGGGGCTTATATACGTGAGGGCCTATCTTAAGATGGAACCAGTACATGTACACTTGACGGGTCATCGGGGTCCCGAATGGGAACGCCCCTCGCACGTCCAGATGCCCCATGCCCTGGGGCCCGCAAGATGTTCGCGGCCGCATTCAGATCCGCGTGTTCTTCATAGCCACAGCCCTGGCACACAAACTTCCGCAATGTGGCCCGGCTGTTCCTGTCTATATGTCCGCACAGACTGCAGGTCTGGCTGGTGTACGCTGCCACCACATAGAGAACGAAAACGCACTTGTACCCCAGCATCTGTACCAGCTGGGCAGGAGCTCCTTCCAGCAAAACCCGGTTCAGCCCCATTTTCTGCCGAACATTCGTGCCCGGATTTTCTATCGTTCCCCCGGCAGATCTGGTCATTCCCTTGATGGACAGCTTCTCCACCTTCACCGTGGATGCCTTCTCCGCAATCCTGGCACTGTTCTGGTGATTGCGGTTGTGCCGGCAGTTCGCCTCTTTTCTGCTGAGACTGGCAATCTGCTGTTGCGTCTTCTTTGCCCGGTTTGATGTCTCTTCCCGGCCGTCCTCCTCCTGCCGGTCCAGTTGCCGGGCCAGCTTCCGCTGCTTGCGCTTTCTCTTGGTCTCATAGACCGGGTTGGTAGGATGATCCAGCACCTCGTCCGGCGTGTCATCCGAGTAGGCCACCGCGATCATGCCACTGGCGTTCCGGTCAATCCCCGCAGTGACTCCATTGTCTACCCGCATCGGCTCGTCAATCTCGTAGGTTACCGAGAGATACCAGTTCTTCCCCTGCTTGTAGACGCGGGCCTGTTTCGGGATGCCATCGGGATACGGATTCTCTCCCCTTCGACGGAGCCGCACCTTCCCGACTCTGGGGATGTGAATCTTCCCAGCCGCAATCCTGACTTTATCGGGAATCGTGAAGGAGGGAGTCGTTTTATGCTTGGCCTTAAACCGGGGCTTGCCGGCCGGGCTATCAAAGAAGTTCTTGAAAGCCTGGGAAAGCTGTTTCAGCGTGTGGCGAACACAGGCAAAGGAGTATTCCTGCAGCCATGCATACTCCGGATCGTTGCGCAATTGTGTGAATTCCGTAAAGAGGGTCCGCCAGTCGGTCGAAAGCATGGCAGTGCCATTCTCTTTCGCGGTGGCAACCTGCGCCTGATTTCTGGCAAGGAAAAAATTCCAGACGAAGCGGCAGGCCCCGCACATCCCATGGAGCTGGTGTTCCTGCTCCTCATTGAGAAGCATACGGTAGGTGATGCCGCGATAGGTCTTGCCTGCCTTTGCCATGGTGACGATGGAATTCCTTCGTGAACCTGCGGCCCACAAAATGGTTCACTCCTCGTGGGCCCTCACGTATATAAGCCCCCAACCTCAACCCCACATCGCTCCCCCATCTCTATACAAAGAATCACAATACTTCTGCCACTATGATTCACATTCACTACATATTGAGGATGACCAGGTATTACTCGAAAACGCCTGCCTCGACTAAGTGGCTCAGCTCCAGATCGAAATATATCCTTATGTGCCCTATTTCCCAATAGCTGCTCACTATTTCTTCTCTGATCTGTATCCAACAGTACTGCAATGACACTTAAAAGCATATCTGTGTATGATTTCGCCTGTCGCCAGCCACCCTGATTAATCCGCCAGTGAAGCACTGTCCGCTTGGTATCTGGAATCTGGTCTCCTTTCACAGGTCCACTCTATTCCAACCCTCCTGATCTTCATATTGTTTTTCATGAATTTCTATTTCAACTTTGGTGTTGCATCGTTTGCTCATGTCTCCGCAGAGCCTAAGCATAGTTCTGCCATTAAAATTCATGTTCACGACATACTGGTCATAACCTGGAATTGGTAGAAAGCGCCTGCCCCTGCTAATCGGCTCTTCCCCAGAATAAAAGATGTCTCTGCTAGGCCGACTTCCTAATAGTTGATGACTATTTCTCGCATGGTCTGTATCCAGCAATGCCGCAATGATCTTTAAGAACATATCTGAATACTTTTTTTTCTTTCTGCCACTCTCCTCCATTAATGCGCCACCGGGCCTTTTCCCAGATCGTATCCTCCCAAGGCCAGAACTCAAGGATCCAATCTGCAAGTTCATCTGCACGCATATCCATTTCTTTCTTCCTCCATTCATCATATTGCTCAGCTAACTTTCGCGTCAAAATGACGCTACTCTCCCCATACATCTCCCTTTTTTTTGCATAAAGACTATTACCCATCTTCGAATTGTACTCACCCCCCGCCAATGTCAAGTTCGCCAGCGTGTTTACATAGTGTCTGTCCGAAAATTCAGAATATCGCCAACATATGCCATTTAGAGAGCATACAAGGGGGTTTTGGGAGATATTTTTTGGTGTTTTTTCTGACGAAGATGGAAACCCCTTGGCGGATTGGAGCATGAAATCTCCGAACAGCGTCCATAAACACGAAATCTTCGTGCAAGATTTCCCCGAATCTCTTATAGCCAACGAGCATCTGAATCGCGCCATACATGACGCTGTGGGGCGAAATGCCTCTGGAATCCCCCGTATTGAGGGTTGCTGTGAATTTTCGGACAGACACTACATAGACCCGCTCCAGCTCCTCACAATCGTCCCCCAAATATGCCCGCCACTCGGAGGAGAGTTTTACTGGCATAATATGTTCGAGAGACAATACTTCAATACTTGGCGACACATCCCGCACGAGTCTTGCATTGATTTCCCACAGGATCGTTCTCGCTGCATCCGATGCCTTCCCCCCATAAGCCTTCCGACTTTGAACTCCTTTCCGAATTTCCTCTGAGTTTGGCACGGAAACGCCTGAATTCCTGAAACGCCTGATTTTCCCAATCCAGTAATCTGCATAGGATTCATGAGAAGGTGGTCTCCCTCTGTAGGCAAGGTCAGTGATTGCCTTGTTTACCCCATTAGTTTTTCTATCTGCCACCCAGAGACGTGTCAGCCAAATACTGAGAGTCTCTAAGGCCCTAATAACCTCCCCCTCGGGGTTCTATCCCGATAGTTATGGATAGATATTCAAATCTGGGCTTTATAGAGAGAGGGTGTTTGGAAGTACTATACAGCACATTTTGCTGCACCATGCCTGGCATGAGAAGGCTCTGGCGAACTTCCCGCATATTCACCTTATCATGCCCGCAGGCATTCTCAGAGCAATCACTGCCCTGACTGGGGATGCCTGCGGAAAGCTCCACAGAGAATCCAGCAAAGCACGCTGATCGCCTGTACCAAGCATCTGGTCATTCAGATGTGCAAGCCTACGGAAATAACAAAGCCACACTAATTGGGATAGACCCCCCCTCGGAAGCGCCGGTATCTTCCGGTCTTGTAGCATCATCCAGAAATCGTAATGCCAAGGGACGGTAAACACTGATCCCGAGTTGTCTCAGGTGTTGCAGGATGTGCTCCGTCTTGTCACCCCGACCTGGTTTTCTGGCATCTGTCTGAAGTTACCCCCTGGTATAGTAGGACGGAGAGTCTATCAAGCTCTCTGCATAGGTAGGGTTTATTGTGCGGATACTCCTTAAACCACCTGCGCAAACTGGAATAGGTATGTTTTACCCCTTTGTTCTCTCCCGTTTTCCACCTCAAAAATCCTTCAAAAACTCATCAACCCGCTTGGGTTCAGACACTGCATCTAATGCATTTTCAATCTGGCTCCAGTGCTCCACATACATCGCCTCTTGTCTCTCATCATTCAACCCCATCAGTATCCAGTTTTTCACCTTCTCGCCTTCCGTCAAAGGAACCCCTGTTGAGTTCAGACTCTCAAAGATTTGTTGCGGGTCGTGGGACGAGGCACAGGGAAAGGTTATGACTTTGAATCGCGTCAATCCTTGCATAAGAAAATCAGGATCGGATTCCCCCACGACTTTCCGAAGATGTCTATATGCCTCAGTGACCTTTCCACTCCCTCTTGCTTTCCCTCGCAAGATGTTCTTGTAGTCCTCATTATCTTCATCCTGGAGCCGGAGTTTGTTATGGGGCTTAAATCTGTTTTCCAGTAGACGCCCCCGAATTTGCTGTGAGCTCCACCTGTCATCGGCTTCCGGTATCCCATTCTTTGCCTCTGCAATGCATATCAACAAAAGGCTGATCGTTGTAAGTCTTGGGAGCTATAAAGGAAACTGTAACAAACACGGAACAGCGCGTCTGGCTCGGGGTTCCAAGTGCTTCCAGCTCCACCGATGGAATAGATGACAGAAACACGGAACGGGAAGGCGTATCGTGGGGTGCGCTACAGGCTGATTCCTGTTACGCTGGACAATGCCCTCTTCCTGTTTGCCATGTGCGGGGCCTGCCGATTCGTCTGGAATTTCTTCCTTGCAAAGAATCAGGCGCAGGTGGCCGCCGCGAAAGAGCAAGGCACTGCCAAGCCTTCGACCGACTGGCGGTCCCTCTTTCTGGAATTCACACAATTGCGAAATGATCCAGCGTATGCATGGCTGCAGGAATACTCCTTTGCCTGTGTTCGCCACACGCTGAAACAGCTGTCGCAGGCTTTCGAGAACTGCTTTGCCGAACGAGCCGGCAAGCCACGGTTTAAGTCCAGAGCCCGCACACGGCCCTCCTTTACGATTCCGCAGGATGTCAAGATCAGGGACGAACATATCTACATCCCGAAACGGGGATATATGCGGATTCGCAGACGAGGAGGGAATCCGTATCCCGAAGGAGTGCCAAAGTCTGCGACGATCTTCAAGGAAAGAGGCAGGTGGTATGTTACGGTTCTGTATGAGATCGCTGCGCCTGTGATTCCAGACAACGGAGTGGTTGCCGGGATTGACCGGAACGCCAACGGCATGATCGCCGTGGCCTACAGTGACGGCAGGGACCCCGAAGTGCTGGAGAGTGAGGCGGACAAGCGGGTGCGATTGCGCAAACGCAGGTATGAGCGGAAGCTGGCGAAACAGATTGCCCGGCAGAAAGCAGACGGTCGGAAAAAGACGTCGAACCGGGCGAAGAAGACACAGGGCAAGATCCAGAAGTGCAACGCCTATCTGGCAAACTTCAGTCATAACCGCAATCACCAGAACAGTGCGAAGATCGCGAAGGAAGCCCCTGTAGTGGTGGTGGAGAACCTGAAGGTGAAAAGCATGACCGCCTCGGCCCGGGGGACCGCAGAGAATCCTGGCAAGAATGTCAAGGCGAAAGCGGGGATGAACCGGGTGCTGCTGGAGGGCGCGCCGGGACAGCTGGTGCAGATGCTGGGCTACAAGTGCGTTCTCGTTCTCTCTGTGGTGGCCGCGTACACGAGCCAGGATTGTAGCAGGTGCGGACACAGGGACGCGGGCAATCGCGCCTCCCTGCGCAAGTTTGTGTGTATGTCCTGTGGACATGCGGAACACGCGGATCTGAATGCTGCCGCGAACATCTTGGCCTCGGGGACTGGGGCAACTGGACGTGCGAGGGGTGAACCGTTGGGTTCCCTGATGACCCGTCAAGTGACAGAAAGGAATCCGTCCGCATGAATTCTCGCGGTACAGTTTCCTTTATAAGTCCCTAAGTCTTTGTTGTCCATCTACCACCTTAGCCACCCTAGTACCCACTAAAGTGTTGTCTTCTGAGTGTGTGATGAGCGTACCTCCGAAGTGCATTACCTCTTCATCCTTATCTTTCGCAATGGATTTCAGGTCCAAAATGAGCTGGTCAATCGTGTCTTTTTCCCAGCTATATCTTCGTTGCCATTTCGGGATCACGTACTGCACAGTCGTCGTGTCAAATAGTTCAATGAAGTTTCTCAGTTCTATATTTACACTCATAGCATTTAAAGAAAAGTGGCAATGCTTGGAGAGATAAGTATTTCCCCAGAGTTGGCTGTTGTTACGTCCGTAACACCTCCTTTCAATTCCAATAGAACATCAGCACCTGACGGAATCTCCTGGCTAGTTCCATGAGTCCATACCTGCAAACGACCCTGTTTAGTGGTTTGTATGAGATACAAAAGCAACCAGTTTTATCAATCCGTTATCCCACATAATAGGACTGTTCTTCTCTGAAACCCTGCCTCTTCATGAGGCTCTAAGCCTCTCTCGTACCCTACCATATCTTACAAAAAGGCACCTGCCGATACACACGGATTGTTCTCCCACAATAGAGGTATCCGTCCGAACAGCCTCCATATAAGCTGTCAGGGGGGATACGCTGGTATGGTGGATTTGTGCCTTCCTGAGTCCACTCTGTGACCGAGGGGTGGTCGTGTTATCGGTCTGCGGGTTCTTCTGGCAGTCTGTTGTCTCTTCGTGATTCCATGCCGGGGATTTTTCCTGGAAGCTGGAGTGGCTGTATTGGAAGGGGATCTTGGGTGGGGATGGATTCAGGAACAGTATTTATATTTATGTTGCATAAATTTTCACTTTTAGTATTTTATGTTGTATATTTCCAGCATGGAACGCATCGCTCCCATCCTGTCCGAGCACGCCCCGCCCCAGGAGATTCTGGAAGCTCTTCGGAAGAAGACCGCCGAGTGCGAGACCCTGCGAACGAAGTGCGAAGCCAGAGACCAGAAGATTGAGACCCTAGACCGGGAATGCGAGACCCTGCGAACGAAGTGCGAAGCCAGAGACCAGAAGATTGAGACCCTAGACCGGGAATGCGAGACCCTGCGAACGAAGTGCGAAGCCAGAGACCAGAAGATTGAGACCCTAGACCGGGAATGCGAGACCCTGCGAACGAAGTGCGAAGCCAGAGACCGGGAGATTGAGACCCTGGAAGCAAAGTGCGAGACCCAAGACCGGGAGAGCAAGACTCTGCGGGCAAAGTGCGAGACCCAAGAGAAAAAGATCCAAGACTTGCGCAAAGAAATCCGCGCCCTCAAACAGGAGCTTGCCTTCGTGAGAAGTCAGAAGTATCGACCGAAAAGCGAGCGGCATGACCGTAGCCAGTATGAGATGTTTCCAGATCAGGTCTCTGCTGCCGCTTGGCACGAGGTGGAGCGGAAAGAGAGGCGGAAGAAGACCGGGAAAAAGCGCGTCTATATGGGGAAAGAATTCTGGAAGAACGCAGGACTGCCCGTAGAAACGGTCCGCATGGATCCCCCGGACAACCTTCCCCCCGATGCCAAACTCGTCGGGTATGTGGAGAGAGAAAAGCTGGCTCGCAAACCGGGACAGTTGTATGTCAAGTGCGAACTGTATCCGGTCTTTGCGAGGGAAGACGGCACGAAACTGTGCGAGGCGCCGTTGCCCACCGACCGCGGACTGCGCAAGTGCCGGGCGGATGAGAGCCTGCTGACCCATCTGGTGCTCTCCAAGTATCTCTATCACCTCCCGATTGAGCGGATCGTGAAGCAGCTGCATCTGGAATCTGGCGTACAGATTTCCAAATCCACGGCAACGGACTGGGTACACCTGGTGGCCTCCCGGCTGGATCGCCTGAACCATCCCCTGCGCATGGAAGTGCTGGCAGATGGCTATATTCAGGCAGACGAAACCCGCATTCTGGTGCAGGATCGGGCGAAAAGCAGGGCCGGTGGCACCTATCACAGGGGCTGGTACTTTTTCTATACCTGTCCCATCTCTGGACTGATCCTGGTGGATTATCAGCCGACGCGTTCCCGGGCAGGGCCGACGGAAATGCTGGAGGGGTTCCGGGGAGAGTTGCAGACCGACGGCTATGCGGTCTACCATCAGTTTGGGAAAATAGACGGGATTGAACTGTTCGCGTGCTGGGCGCATGCCCGGCGGAAATTCAAGAATGCTCTGCGTGCCGAGGGAGAGAACTCCCCACAGGCGGAACAGGCTGTGGTGCTGATCCAGCAGCTGTATGCAGTGGAGGACGAGCTCCGCGAGCAGGGGGCAGACGCTGCGGAGCGGGTGCGGGTGCGCCAGGAGCAGTCCGTCCCCATCCTGCAGGTGCTGGAAGCCCTCCTGCGAGAACACACCGGGGACAATGACACCTTCTGGTTCAGAGCCGTGCGCTACACCCTGAAGCTATGGGATCGCCTGAGCGGCTTCACCCGCAATGGACGCGTGGAGATTGACAACAATCTCGTGGAGAACCGGGTTCGTCCCATTGCACTGGGACGCAAGAACTACCTGTTTGCCGGCTCGCATGCGGCCGCCGCCAATGCCGCCACGATCTACTCTCTGCTCAGTACTTGCCAACTCCATGAAGTCCATCCGCAGGAGTGGCTGATGGATATCCTGAGGCGCGTGGAAACCACGCCTGACGAAGAGCTCCACACGCTGCTGCCTCATCACTGGAAGGCGACCCGGCAGAAAGAACAACAAGTGCCACTCGCCAAGGCAGCATAGCCTCCCCCGCTTCCCCGCGGGAACGACACGGGATCCAAAACCATCGCTTGGTTCCCGCCAGAAAAAGTAGGACGCACCCGGCAGACCCGCACAGAACAGGGGACGAGAATCACAAACGGAAACTCCCGGGAACACACAGAACCTCTCTGCCTTCGGAATCCCTGATCCCCTCACAGAATATGCCGCAGGAAGGCACCAACCCTAGACAGGGGCGTATGCCAAAATACAGGGGCAAGACAGGGCTGTTCGGACGCTTACCATACAATTCGCCTTTTTGCCATAGGCGAATTAATCACAGGCGATTCCGCTTGCTGGGGTGTATCAATCTAGGAGTCCTTATTCTGAAAGGATTCTCGTTGGAACATGATCGTACGGGGAAAGTGGATAGAGGGAAAGAAAATCCCCTAACCAGCCGTCATTCAGATCATACCTTTTCCAACTGACACTGGCACCATTCCGTGTGATTAGCACCTATCCTTCATGAAAAGCGATTTCCTGCTCTCTATTCTCCCCCAACTAAAACTTTAATAAATCCTGCAAGACATATGCATGATCATGCCCCTTCCGGTCCAGCCCTGACAGATTCAATGGGCATAGCATCCCACCGGTGCCGATGGAGTGTTGCCTGTTTGTTCACATTCATGGCTGAGGCGGCGAGGCAAGTTCAGGAATGTGCTAAGGCCAACTCAGAACATGATCAGGAATGGATTACCTGTAATCTCGCTTCAACTTTACCCCATCGTTTAGTGATGTCTGGTACAATAATGGAACATCAGGGGGAGTTTCTTATGGCTCTTTCGGGCAGTCACCTCCAATGGGAATGTTACTCCATTCGGGGAATATGCCCCTTGTGACATCTCTGAAATAGTTATCCCAGAATATTTTGAATGTCTCGTGATCTTGCTGCAAGCCTCCACTGGATGGGCACCGCTTGAGGCGATGAATGATGACTTTGGAACCTCCCAAATTTTCAGGAAATCCCCACTTATCCATAATCACGGTCCGAAGACTATCAAAACTGGGAACAGGGATGTCATAAAAATTGATTCTGTAGGATTCTTCCCCTGAGCCTGAGTTCTCCAGCATGTCGGAAACAATCCATAGACGGCAGTTTGTGTCACATGTAGCCTTGGGCCACCGCAGAGCAGTGGCACGAAGAATATATGATCGGGGCTGTACACCTCCCTTGAACAGGGTAGCAATATGGTGACCAAGACGTGCTTCGAATCGTCTCCATTTCCTGTTTAGTTCGCGGCATGGCCGCTTCAGAAGCGGACAATGCCTTGATGGTACGCGTAAGGGGATGGCTGTACTATCTGCATCATCTGGATTTTCTGTATCCCTGACCCGGCCCAGAATAATCATGTGCTCTGATCGCCTGTCAAGAGCTCTTGCATCTTCGAGAATTCTTTCCTTTACCAAGTCAATTGGTGTGAGATGTGTTGAGTCTGAATGGTCAATCAGTACTCGAACAGTCGCCTGCCCCGAGGTATCTCTGCAACCCAGAAAGGCAATCAATGCGATAAGTGCCACAGGTACCGTCCAGAATTTTCCTGTAAAATGCACACGTGGTATCATTTCTGCCCTTTACGCTAGTTTGCCACAGCGTAGTTCAACAATCGGACATATCTCCCCTGTTCCCTTTTTTGGGATGATTTTTTCGTATTCCACAGGTTTCAGCGACTTCGCGGGTCAGATCATGGTGGCTTTTCTCTTCGTTCTGCGCTGTTTTTCCGGCAAAGTACGCCGAGAGTCTGCCTGGTGAATCGCGGATGGGCATAGCACTCCCCGCTCCCTGCGGAGTGCTGTTTTTTTCTCGGCAAGAATCCTGCCTGTTTCATGAATCAGGAGGCTTTTCCTCTTCGGGAAGCAGCGTACATTCTTTCGCTGGTGCTTTCTCTTCGGGACCATCCCGGCCCCGCTCCTCTCCCTTCGTCTTCTCGGGATCATACAGGATCCCCAGAATCCGAAAGATCTGTTGCACGAACGGGGTCAGATCCTGATCCATCCGCGTGATCAGGTACCGCTGTCGGAGTTGGTGGAATTTGGTGATGATGCGCTGAATCTTGTTGAGGTGCTTCCGAATTGTACTCCAGCTGGACGGGATGCCCCGGGCCTTGAGCGGGATTCGGATCATCTGTGCAAAGCAGACCCCCAGCAGCGCAAGAAACAGATGCCCCTCAATCCGCTCGTCCTTGCTGTGATAAATGGGCCCCAGTCCAAACTCGGATTTCATGGAGCGAAAGACATGCTCCACCTCATACTGTCGCCAGTAGGTCTGGGCCACCTCCCGGAGAGACCAGTCCAGATGACTGGTGCGGATCACATACCCGCCACAGGCCTGCATCCACGACGCATGCGCCGGAAGACGGGTCACCCGAATCGTGTCCGCATAGTCGGTCTCTTCGTTGCGAATCACCTCCACATCGTAGAGATATGCCACGTGCGGGTGATCGCGTTCCAGACGCGTCACCCGTCTCTGCACCGGAGCAAATTTCTTGACACACCCGGGTTTGGACAGTCCCTCCCGCAATTTGTCCAGCGCCTTCTCATACGCCTCACACCGCCGCTGCTTGATCTGCAACTCCGTCTTTGCCTTTGCCTCACTGTAAATGTACACGCGTCGTTCGCCATTCTCTTCGGACAGCTCCCACGCCTTGATCTGCCTTCCGCCCCCCGTCTCAAACCGGGCATCCGCAGGTCCCGTGGGAACAGGCGGCGTGCTGCTGCGCTCTATGCCGACCCAGTCAAAGCCCTTCTCCTGCATGAGGGCCACATTCCCATCCGTACAGATCCCGGCATCCATGACCAACGTCGAATCCTCGTCCCCCAGCTTCTCCAGAACACCAGCCAAGGTGCCCGGCTCGCTCACATTCCCCGGCAGAATCTCCATCCCGCAGGGCATCCCGTTCCCGCTCATGGACACCGAAAGAGACGTTTGCCGAAGATCGTTCCGCTTGTTCTTGCTCCGCCCGTGCCGCAGGTATTGTCCCTTCTCCTTCCCGTAATACGGCGTGTTGGTCAGATCATACAGAATGATCTTTCCCCCGAAAGGAAGCGTGGACTGTGCCCTCTCATAGAGCCACGAGAGAATCTCGTCCCGGTGCCGGTTCAGCAGATCCACCGTCCGGTACAGCGTGTTCAGACTCGGGGCAGGAAGATTCAGAAGCTCCAGAATGGCAGAGGTGGAGGTGAGCCAGTCATGGGTGTGCCGCTCGCTGCCCGGACTCAGCATCTTGCCAATGACCATCACATAGATCAGCTTCACCTGCTCTTCGGTACATCCCAAATCCAGCAACAAGCAATCAAAGCCAACCCGATGAAACAGGGACAGGAGCAGACGCTCGCCCCCAACCGTACCGGAACCAGGATGCGAAATCCGAAGGAAACTCACCACACGCTCTGCCGGCGTGCGAGGGGTTCCCACCTCACAGCCACGCTCCACCAGGTTTTGCGCAATCTGCTGAACCAGATCCCGAAAGAACGGGCGCTGTTCCGCAAAGTCCAGACGAGGTGCTCCGTCCATTTGTGCCTTCACATGAGCCCCAAAGACTTTGATCTCTTCCTCGGACAGATCCACATCTTTGCCGAGGCAAAACAGCGTTTTTCGTTTGGGGATGCCGTTGACCCGTTTGCAGTAGGACAGATAGAATCGGAATCCTTTCTCTCCTGTCTTGAGGCGGTAAGGGGCTCGGAAGAGGAACATGCCGTGGCGGTTTATCCCAAATTTTAAACCGCATATCCGGGGGTAGGTTCCCGGAAAAAAATACGGTATACTACAACGGGGTTCTGGAGAGCAAATCCGTAATAAATAAGGGAAAACAGGGCAAATACGAAAGTAATTACACCAAAACAGGCAAATAAGTGGAATTTCTAAGGCAAAATTGGGAAGAATTTCCGCGAAAATCGGATTTTTTAAGAATCATGGCGAACTTGCGTTTACCTGCATAACTTTTCAGTAAGGCAACGCATTTTCTGTAATGGGGCTCTAGCTCTTCGTTCCTCAAGCGAACGGCATTCGCTATCAACTCATCGTATTCATTGTCTGATATCGGTTCATACTTGTTCCAGTCTCTGGCTGGGATATCCTTCCAGTCACATTTCCACGCCTCCTCCCAGCGTGAAGCCGGAGGTTCCTGAGTATCATCGTTCCAGCCCTTGCACTTTGCTCCTAAGTAGATATCAAACGCATACTTACAACCCTCTTTTACTCTGTCTGTATCGGATACCATCTCTCCGTACCTGCCTTCAATGCTATTGTACAGATACCAAGCCTTTTTATAATCCTTCTCTATTACCCGCATCAACTTTTCGTCAGCTTCATTATGTTTTCCATTGAGATCCTCTTCTGCAGAATCAAAGGCCGAATTCCATGACTCCTCAGCTTTTTTCTTGCGGATAAAAACCTCCTTATGTCCTGGCTTGCCTTGGAATATATCCGACCACTTGAATACGGACAGGAAGATGAAGAATATCCCCAATAGACAAAAAACATACGCCATAAATCCATGCAGGATGACATGGTTATTCAAGAATAGACAAAGTGCCTCGGCACTGGGAATATCTTCTGCCTCGTCGAATCCTCCTGGAGTTGAACCATCTCCCTCAACAAGTTCCCTGTAGCACTCTGCACCCCGTACTGGAAAGTCAGGCGAAACGGCATCTCTGTAGTGTGCAGAGAATAGATTTAGTGCAAGTGCCACAAGACAGAAAAAGGCAAGTCCAAACGATGCCCACACTTTCTTTTTTGAATCCTCTGAACCCTTGGGATATTTGAAGTTCAAATATCGCCAACAGACCGTTATTATATAACCCAAAAAGACAACATTCAATATGCTGATAAGGAGCGCGGTGTACACTGATTCAATCAATCCTCCGTCTTGCATAGTGAAAAAGAGCCCGTTCATAACGGATTCCAGCAAAATCATCCCTGCCAAAATCCAAAGGGATTCTGAGCGTTTCCTTTTTGGCTTGTCTGCATCTAATTTTCCCTTCTTGTTGAGAAAGATGTTTTCCAATCTTTTCTCGTCCCTTTTAGTGATCCCATGCCGATCTATGAACCTGTCGTAATCATCCACTGCATCATCCTTACCCCTTTTTTTCGTCTCCAGTTCCTCCTTGTGCATCTGAGTCAATGTGCTCATGTCTGCTTTCGCACTATCTGCGATAGAACGGTTTCTTGCGTCTGGCTTGTCATCACCAGTTGCGGATTCCGATGTTTTCAGAAACACTCTTGAATCAAGTTCATCCAACTCCGATGTTTTATCGTGTTTCAGTACCCTATACTTCGTTTTTGTCCTCTCGTATAAATCACTGTATTCATAATTGATTGTCTTTTCTGTGGAATCAATCTCATCTTTATAGTCAGGATTGAGGCTGGCCTCCTTGCCGCGTTCGAGTCCAATCTTTTTGAGATCTTCGGTTCTGATTTCCGAATCTGGATGGTTTTGGAGCCAGTCCAATTCTCTCTGCACATCCAGATTACGGGGATCGGATATATCTGGTGCGGATCTGGCACTTGAAAAGTTTTTGGGGGTCATTTGAGTATGTTTTTGCATGTCATGAACAGATTAAAGATCATTTCTGGAGTACATTGACGGAGAACAAGCCCAGCTTTCCAAGCCGGCTACTGTGTAGAGAAGGAGGGATATCCGTGACACTGTCAACGCAACAGTAGTCTTAGCCTCACGGCCCGACCATGTCAAGCAACAACGGCTATCTCTTGGAGGTCTGGGGAGATTCCTTTCGCCTGCAGGAGCAGACGAGATAGTAACCAGTGTCAGGAGAAGGCTGGCAACTCCGCTTGCAGAAGTCCACCAACGGGATAATGCACGGGAGCAGGGCAGATGAGCTCCCGCACTCGGGCGAGTAACTCTGCTTTGGTAACTGGCAAGATCAACTCGGGGTACTAGTCCCCGATTATACACTCGAAACGGTGTGTCAACGGCATATCCACTCTTGGGAAAATGCCCCCCCCCATTTTTTTTCTCTGCGATGTCACCAGAGGGAAAGGAAGGTACCACATAACGAAGTTCTCCCTTTCAGGAGTATCTATAAATCCATCCATGGCGTTCCGTCGTTCGCAGTTTAGGGTAATACTTGCCAGCCAGATCATTCTTTCCACGTTGTGAGTGTAGTGCAACATCCGGTGCCACTATCTATTTCAAGGTCGCTTCTAAGCAACATTTTCACGCTTGTTCCAAGTTGAATAGCAGTCAACTGGCTGGTTGGGATGTTGATCCGTTTCAATCCTGAGTCGTCTTAGGAAGCCATGCGGGAGACTTTTCGGGGTTTACTTGGAGAATTTCACTTCCCCGGTTGTATCTATGATCTGGTTTGTTTCCAAGCTCACCGTTTGGTTACGACGGAATTGTGTGCAGGCTGGGGAGGGGTGTTTGGGAACAAAAGGAATCGTACGGACTTGCACAGGGGAGGTCTGTCAACCTGACTTCGACGGTCAATTTGCGTACAGAGGCACTGGAAGGCGATTTTCACGAAAACTGAACACTACATCTGCCAGAATTTCAAGCAGATTCCTCGAAGATTGACTCCCATGAGAGGGGGGCGGTCAGGCGAGCGTTCCCGGCTTGAATAACACTGTCTGTCTCTGTAAGGTTCCTCGCATCGCCCGGCAGAGCTTTATTTTGGGGCTTATATAGTGTCTGTCCGAAAACACGGGATATATGGGTTTGCGCTGGTTCCTGTGCGCATTTTTGGGGATATTTCTTTTCTAAAGAAGTCCACTTTTTGGGGGATATGATCGTATAAGCCCTGAAACCCGTTCATCTTTTTCCTTTTGCTGAGATGAGAAAAGTCATTGAACCTCAACTTGAGATTGGATGGAAGCCTCTGGAAGAGATCACGCTGCCCCTTCACAATCGGGATGATTTCTATCTGTGCATGACGGCCATTTTGCATCTTTACCATGATGTTTTGCTGCGTGCGCGTCTGTTTTCCCGGTTGGCGGAGATTTTTCCTGCGGGGGTTCGGACGGATCGGGGGCGTCCGGGGATGTTTGCATGGCGCATCTTCGTGCTGGGGGTGCTGAAGCAGGTTCTTCGGTGCGACTATCAGAGACTGGCCATGCTGGCCACGGAAGTGCAGGTTTTGCGACAGATTCTGTTCCATTCCGAATTTGACGATACGGTCTACTGTCCGCAGACCTTGCAGGACAATCTTTCTCTTCTGACCTCCGAGATTCTGGCAGAATTCATTCAAATGGTGGCAGAGTGCGGACAGAAGGTGGCGGGAAAGCAGGAGGGGGAGGTGTTGCAGGGGCGGTGCGATTCCAAGGTGTGCAAGACCAATGTGGAGTTTCCCTCTGATCTGCGCCTTCTTCGGGATTCTGTCTGCGGGGGACTTCGGGAATGTGCCAAAACCGCGGATGCGCTGGATGTACCGGGCTGGCAGCAGATACAGCATCTGATGAAGACGGTAGAGAAGGCCCACAAGCCGGTATGTATCGCCAGGAAATACAAATCCCGTCCGGGCAAGGTTCGCTATTTCTTGCGTCTGTGTCGGAAGCGGGGCAGAAAAGTAGTGGACTTTCTGCGGAACCTGCATGACAGGAAAACAGAGCTGGAGCGGAAACAGGCAACGGGTTCGCTCACCAAGGCGGAAGAGAAGATGCTGAACACCGTGCTCCGTGCGATGCAGCGAATCTATTCTTTTCTGGGGTATATGGCGGTATTGCACGATCAGGTGCGTCGTCGGGTCTTGCATGGAGAGAAGATTCCGCATCGTGAGAAGATATTTTCGATCACCAAGCCGTTTACCCGCTGGATCGTGAAAGGGAAAGAAGGGGTGCTGTGCGAGTTGGGGGTTCCGGTGGCGATTATAGAAGATCAGTACCCGTTTATTCTGGGGCATGAGATTCTGTGGACGGGGACGGACAAGGATGTGGCGGTCTCGCTCACGGGGAGCGTGCAGGAGCAGTTTCCTTCCCTGCGTGAATGTTCGTATGATCGGGGTTTTTACAGTCCGGAGGTTCGGGAGAAGTTGGATGAGATGCTGGATGTGAATGCGATGCCGAAGAAAGGGAGGATGACGAAGGAAGAGCAGGAGCGGCAAAGCGATCCTGCCTTCCAGCGCGCAAGGAAACGCCATCCGGGCGTGGAATCCGCGCTGAACAACCTGGATCATCGGGGCTGGAATCTGGTGCGGGAAACAAGCCGGGAAGGCTTTGCCCGAGTCGTAGCGACCGCTATTCTGGCCGCCAATGTCCACCGACTGGGGAGGCTGCTCCGGGAACAGGAGATCATCAAGAAAGCGAAACGACGACGAAAGCTCGCCGCATAGGCGTGCATCCCCCCTTTCTTGCGGATTGACGAGGTGCCAAATTCAGGTGAATGCCAGAGGTACGTCCGATTCCTGCGAAGGAGGCACAAATGTACACCAATTCCCCCAAAATCCGCCCTCAAAACGGGAAGAATCTCCCCACTCCAGTCCATTTTGCGTCCAATATGACAGGAGATCTGCCCCGCCCCTGTTGCCAGTTCCCGAAAATCGGCAATTTTCGGATGGACACTATATACCTGAGTGCCCATGACTATTTGTCTTGGTCCCAGTCTCGTTGACGGGTCATCAGGGAACCCAACGGTTCACCCCTCGCACGTCCAGTTGCCCCAACCCCGGCGGCCAGTATGTTCGCGGCAGCGTTGATGTCCGCGTGTTCCGCATGTCCACAGGACATACACCTGAATTTGCGCAAGGAGGCGCGATTGCCCGCGTCCCTGTGTCCGCACCTGCTACAGTCCTGGCTCGTGTACGCGGCCACCACAGAGAGAACGAGAACGCACTTGTATCCCAGCATCTGCACCAGCTGTCCCGGCGCGCCTTCCAGCAGCACCCGGTTCATCCCTGCTTTCGCTTTGACATTCTTGCCCGGATTCTCTGTCGTCCCACGGGCCGAGGCGGTCATGCTTTTCACCTTCAGGTTCTCCACCACCACCACAGGGGCTGCCTTCGCGATTTTCGCACTGTTCTGGTGATTGCGGTTATGACTGAAGTTTGCCAGATAGGTGCTGCACTTCTGGATCTTGCCCTGTGTCTTCTTCGCCCGGTTCGACATCCCTTTCCGACCGTCTGCTTTCTGCCGGGCAATCTGCTTTGCCAGCTTCCGCTCATACCTGCGTTTCCGGAATCGCACCCGCTTGTCTGCCTCACTCTCCAGCACTTCGGGGTTCCTGCCGTCGCTGTAGGCCACGGCGATCATGCCACTGGCGTTCCGGTCAACTCCCGCCACCACGCCGGTATCTTCTATGAGCGGGTCATCAATTTCGTACGTGATGGTGGCCCACCACTTCCCGCCTTTCCTGTATACCGTGATGTCTTTCGTGATCCCCTCCGGGTACGGGTTGCCCCCTTTCCTGCGAAGGGTTACCGTGCACATCTCCTTTCCCTTGATCGTCAGCTGGTTTCCCCGCAACGTGTACCCCGTCTTGTCCGGGATGGTGAAAGACGGCTTGGTCCGGTCTCTGCTGTGAAAGCGGGGAGGCTCCGAAAGTCCCTTGTCGTACCTGCCCCATGCGTCTGCCTGATACTTGAATACATACCGGACCGTGCCATACTGGTAGTGTTTCAGCCACGGATACTTCTTCTTCAGGATCCGCATGTACTCGCTCCCGGTACTGAAGAAGGTGGTGGACGGTCCGTTCTCCCCTCGCTGCCGGGCCTCTTGTTTTCGCTGGAGTGTGATGGCGAGACCTTCGTTCCACATCTTCCTCCAGACCCCTGCCAGCCGCGCCAGTTTCCGGGCTTTGGTGCCCGATCCCGGCAGGATGCGGTAGGTGATCCTTCGGCACGTCTTGCCTGCCTTTGCCATGGTGACGATGGAATTTTCCTGTCAACCTGCGGGCCGATACAATGGTTCACTCCTCATGGGCCCTCACGTATATAAGCCCCTTTGTTTTCTCCGCATGACTTGGATGTCAAGCTTCTGTAGCCCAGAAGCTCACCACAAGGACAGTAAACAGATCTGTTTTTAAGGCACTCTATTCCTGTCTGTTATGTCAACCTCTGCCACGACCATATGCTCCCCTGAAATACAGGGAATCGCCAACTGAGGCTAGCGTATGATTGATCGGAAGGATGGCGAGATGGGATTCTCGGCATGGCTGTCTGGACTCTCAGGGCCGTCGTCCGCTGTTTTGTCTGTTCCACAGAATTCATTAAATGCACCAGCTAGGTCCACCGCAATTGCTTCTGCAGTGCGTCCCTCAATGTGCCTGCGTTCAATCACATAGACTACATCTCCTCCCTTGATGAGGGCCATGAATGGAGAGGATGGCGGGATGCCAACCAGAAATTTACGTGCAGAAACCGTTGCATCCAGATCCTGTCCGGCAAACACAGTCACAATCCTGTCGGGCTGTGTTTTATTTTGCATGGCCAGTCCAACCGCAGGGCGTGCCATGGCCGCGGCGCAGCCACATACAGAATTGATCACCAGGAGCATGGTCTGACTGGGCTCCATGGCAAATGCCTGCGAGACATCCTCGGATGTTCTCAACTCCTCAACTCCCAATCTGGTGAGCTCTTGGCGCATGGGGGACACTAGCTGTTCTGGGTAAGGCATGGGTAATGAAGTAGACTGAATGAACCGAATGGAACTTTTGTTTGTACCAGTTAAAGGTTGTAGATGATCCTGTAAAAACCGGGAGGTGCCAGTTGTACCATCATGAGCACAAATTTTCGCACACTGTATGTGCATGTCTTCCTGATCTGCACAGCTTGCTTTGCTGGCTGCTCCCAGTCCCGGCAACTGGACACATCCACCTCGCTTTCCGCACTTTCTTCAGCAGGAAGCTCTGTTTCTTCTCCTGCCATTGAGGCTGAGTTGCGCAATTTCGCTTCTGCATGGCAAGGAGTTCCGTATCTGGAGGGGGGAGATTCCCGGTCAGGAATAGATGCTCCGGGGCTTGTTATGGTTGTCGCTGATCAGATACTCGGACTTTCCCTGCCACATTCAACACCGAGGCAACTGGCATTTGGTACGGAAGTTGAGCGCATTTCAATTGCTCCGGGAGATATTATATTCTTCCGTCCTACAAGTATGCCGAGACATGTGGGAGTGTATCTCGGCTCACAGGAATTTTTGCATTCGTGGCCAGATGACGGGGTATCTGTTGCACGTTTGGATGATCCCTACTGGAATGGGGCCTACTGGGCCGGACGACGCGTTCTGGCACTAGACCCTTCGGAGACAACTACTGGCAATGCCAATACGACATCAGAAGATCCACCATCCCGCCCGGCAAAGCGACGGGTAGGGTGGTAACCCACTTTGTTGGGTCTCCTGCCAAAACACCCTCATAGCCGAATCAGTATGCCTGCAAGTACTCCCAAGGAAAGATTACTCTCAATGTCCAGAATTTTGCCAGAGGCTCGGAGGATAAATGTGCCAATTTCTATTAGGGCGGATTTCGTTTTTGCAGTGCCTTTCTTAACAAGCCCCCGGGAGGTGCATACGGTCACATAGTGATTTCAGAGTGATTTTAGCGGGAGAACACGGACTAGAGATTTGGGAACATGTGCATATGGAACTTTGTACCATGTATATGATATTATCTGGTTCAGAAGAGATCAGAATAAGGAACGCAAGTATGGAATATGCCAGGAACCATCTGATCAAACATATCCCATATGCGAACAATCTCGTGCGCAATGCATAAGAGATTGCTAGGCAGTTTGTATGCCTTGTAGTTATATTACAACGGGGAAATCTCAAAACAAACCTGAATAGAACTCATGGAACTAGAACAGTCCACCGTTATAGCCTTAGTGAGTATTAGCGTGGCCCTTTTTGGTCTTACTGTGACTTTGATTATCGCATCCTGGCGCATGAACGCTTCCCAAAATAAGCGCATTGATGCTGTGATTGAATTGCAAACCCAGGGCTTTCAAGAAGTCCAAAAGGGCTTTCGAGAAGTCCAAAGGAATTTTAGCGAAGTCCACAAGCGCATTGATGCTGTGATTGAATTGCAAACCCAGGGCTTTCAAGAAGTCCAAAAGGGCTTTCGAGAAGTCCAAAGGAATTTTAGCGAAGTCCACAAGCGCATTGATGCTGTGATTGAATTGCAAACCCAGGGCTTTCAAGAAGTCCAAAAGGGCTTTCGAGAAGTCCAAAGGAATTTTAGCGAAGTCCACAAGCGCATTGATGCTTCGTATGATGCACAAACCAGGAAAGCTGAATCGCAATCCGAGCACCTCGCGGATCTGACCAGACGTTATGACGAGCAGACTAGGAACCTCGCGGATTTGACTAGGCGCTATGACAAGAAGGCCAAGGACCTCAAGGACATGAAAAAACGCTATGATGAACAGGCTAGGGACCTTGCGGATCTGACCAGATATCAAGATGAGCAAGCCAAACTTCTTGCGGATCTGACCAGACGTTTTAGTGAGCAGTCCGAGCGTCTGAATGGCAAGACCGATCCACAGATCAAACACTCCAATACTCTGGTTGAAGCATAAGCCAGGTGCTCAATGACTGCCTAGGTTCCTTCGGAGAGGGAAACCGATTCAATGCGTCTCCTCAGAGTTTAGGCAAATGCTAGCGCATTGCAGTCAGAATTGCCATGTGCCGAGATGTTGGGAGTAAAAGCGCAGCTGCCTATATTAGCCCCTTCCCCAGTGAAATGGATCATATCGTATTTCTTGGGGATTGGGAAGAGATATAGAGAGAATTGATTGACAGACATGTCAATGAGTTATACAAGCTCTGCAGGAATATCAACTGGAGGAGGTTTGTTGCCCCGAAAATGCTTACAAGTACGCAGAGTCCTTTACCGAAGTATTTTAGCAGAAGGCTCTATTGACTAAACTGGAATGCCTGTATACCTTACCGAAAAAGCACTTGAAAAACTCAAGGCAGATATTCATCATGCCCGGACGGTGGAACGCAAGCGCATCTCGAATGAGATCGCCGAAGCACGCGCTCATGGCGATCTATCAGAAAATGCGGAATATGATGCTGCAAAAGAAGCTCAGGGGAAGCTTGAGGCTCACATTGCCCAGATGGAGAATACCCTTGCAGAGGCTCGAGTTCTTGATGAAAATACTGTGGATGCCTCGAAGGTGCGTATTCTGTCAACCGTGCGCTTCAGAAATAACAAAACCGGAGTAGACAAGGTGGTGACTCTGGTTTCTGCCCCGGAGGCAGATGTATCTCAGGGACGCATTCCGATTACCAGCCCCATCGGCAAGGGACTCCTTGGAAAAGCTGTGGGAGAAGAAGCAATCATTCAGGTTCCCGCGGGGGAACTGCATGTGAAGGTTCTGGAAATTACACGTAATGCTCAGGGTTGACCTGCGCAGTGATACGGTGACACACCCTTCTGCGGGGATGCGCCGCGCAATGGCGGAAGCCGAGGTGGGAGATGATGTGCTCGGAGAGGATCCGACTACCAAGGCACTGCAGGACAAGGTTGCTGATTTGCTTGGCAAGGAAGCCGCCCTCTTCGTTCCCTCGGGGATGATGGGGAATCAACTGGGGATTTATACGCAAACTCGCCCCGGTGATGAGGTGATTGTGGAGCGCAAGGGCCACATCTTCAACTATGAGTCTGGATCCGCCGGCAGCTTGTCTGGGGTTACGCTGCATGTGATCAGTGGAGAGGATGGGCGGTTTACCAGAGAGCAGTTTCTGGATGCACTGAGGCGCGGAAATTACTGGGAATCCCGCTCTGCCCTGATCTGTCTGGAAAATACGCTTAATGCGGCGGGCGGACTGCTGTATCCACTCACAGAACTGAAAGAACTGACCGACTGTGCCCGCGATCACGGGCTGTCCTGCCACCTTGACGGTGCCAGACTCTGGAATGCTTCAGTTGCTACTGGTATTCCAGTGAGGGAGTATGCCGCTCCCTTTGATACAGTGACGGTGTGTGTTTCCAAGGGACTGGGAGCACCAGTGGGGTCCGTCTTTGCGGGAAGTGAAGAAATTGTTCGACGGGCCCATCGCCGCCGAAAAGAACTGGGATCAGGAATGCGCCAGTCGGGGATTCTGGCTGCTGCAGGCCTTTATGCGATTGAGCATCATCTTGCTGATCTGGAGCAGGATCACGCGCATGCCCAGCGTCTGGCACAGGGACTGCAGCAGGTTCTATCTTTGTATGTCCCGCCCCCGCAGACCAATATCGTTCTGATTCATCTGGAAGGACAGTCAATCACGCCAGATGCTTTTTTGAAACGCCTGCGAGCTCACGGGGTAGCCATGGTTGCAACTGGATCCAAAACAATACGAGCCGTCACACACAGAGATATTCAGACTGCAGATATCGATGAAGCAATTCTGGCTGTCAGCCGGGTGCTTGACTCACGGTAATCGCAAGCGAAGGCAAAGCATTGCTGCTGGCCACCAGCCGGTCACCCGGCGCAACTGGACCAACTCCCTCTGGAGTACCGGTGTAAAGCAGGTCTCCCCGCTCCAGTGTGAATATTCGGGAGCAATAGGAGATCAAATATGCAACAGAAAAGATCATGTCTCCGGTGTGTCCATTCTGTGTGATGAAATCATTCACCTTGAGCTTCAGTGTTATGTTTTGGGGGTCTTTGATTTCTTCTGCGGGAATCAACTCTCCGAGCGGTGCAAACGTATCAAATCCTTTGGCAATGCTCCACGGATTCCCCTTTTCCTTTGCTTCAGACTGTAAATCCCGTGCCGTCATGTCAAGTCCGATTGCATAGGCAGCTACATGCTCAAGACTGCTCCCTGCAGGGATATTCTTGCCATCCTTTCCAATCATGACAACCAGTTCTACTTCGTGATGTACATTTGGGGACATGGGCGGGAGCATAACTGATTCCTGCGTGCGTATGATCGCAGTGGATGGCTTTAGGAACACGACGGGCTGTTTTGGGACCCTGGTGTTCATTTCTGCTGCGTGCCGCGCATAATTGCGACCGATGCAGAGAATTTTTCCTGCATGCACCTGTTCGGATGTTGACGGGTCGGTTAGAATCATGAAATCAAGTTTGGGAACCTGTTCTGTATCCAGGCATATGAGTGGGTTACCGAAAAATCAGTGCATCAAAAAACGCTTTGTCAGTACACATGTTTGCAGTTGTGAATATCAGCGGGAAGCAGTACCGTGTCGCAGAGAAAGATACGCTTTTTATCCCCTATAAGGCAGAGGCCAAAGAGGGGGATACACTCCACTTCCAGGAAGTACTCCTGGTGGCCGATCAGGAGAATGTGAAAGTTGGACATCCGCATGTTGCCGGTGCTCAGGTAGTTGGTGAGGTGATTCAGCATGTCAGAGGGGACAAGATCATTGTGTTCAAGAAAAAACGTCGCAAGCGGTACAAAGTAAAGCGCGGCCATCGGCAGCGGTATACGCAAATTCGAATTTCATCACTCTCCGCGGGAGAATAGACCAGAGAAGTTACTATGGCACACAAGAAAGGAATGGGGTCCACCAGAAATGGTCGGGACTCCAACCCCAAGATGCTCGGGGTCAAGGTTTACGCAGGGCAGCACATTTCGGCTGGCGGGATTATCGTGCGCCAGAGAGGCACCCGAATCCATCCTGGTGTGAATGTTGGACGGGGCGGAGACGACACGCTCTATGCCCGTGCGGAGGGCACTGTTCGATATGCAAACGGGCGGAAGAATCGCAAGATCGTTCATGTTGATCCCGTTGCGACAGCCTGACTGGCAAAAAGTGCTCCAGCATCTTATTTCATCACTCCCTGACATGTAATTCGACCCAATGGGGACAATGAATCGCATGCGGGAAAACACGGGTGTTGTCCTGTGGATTCTCGTTATTTCTTTCGGAGGACTCTGGGTGCTTCAGGATTCCGGTGTTTTTGACACGATTGGTACAGATCCGCTTGGAAAAGTGATCGTCGTGAATGGAGACCCCATTACTCGGGATGTCTACAGTCGGCAACTGGAAGCGCAGCTGGAACAGGTCCGGCGCATCAACAATGGGAATGTCCCGCCGCAGCGACGGGAAGCGGAACGCGAGCGAGTATTCAATGTGCTGGTGGATAACAAATTGCGAGAGCATGTGATGGATGAGATCGGTGTCACGGTTAGTGACACGGAGGTTCGGGAACTCATCCTTGGAGACAATCCGCACTGGATCGTGAGACAGCAATTCTCGGACGGACAGGGCGGAATTAACCGTGCCCTCATTCAGAATGTAATAGATGATCCCGCGCAGTCACAGGCCCTCATTCAACTAGAGGAGTATATTCGGCTGGATCGCCGGGAACAGCGGCTGAATCATCTTCTGGAAGCCTCTGTACGTGTCTCAGAGGTTGATGCAAAAGCAGAGCGAAATCTCCTTGAGACAAGTGCCGATGCCGAATTCTTCTTCCTGAGGTATGCTGATGTACCGGACTCCCTGGTCTCTTTGACAGAACGTGATGTGTCCAGGTACTACTCGGAAAATCGGGACGATTATGCGACGGAGAGACTGTACTCTGTTCAGATTGCATCGCTTTCACGGTTGCCTGCGCAAGAGGATACACTCGCAATCATGCAGGAGATTGAGCGGTTGCGTCAGGAATTTTCGGAAACCGACAGTGACTCCCTGTTCCTTGCCCAGTCTGCTAGTGATACAGAGTGGTCCGATAATTTTGTCAGTGCCTCTTCGCTGTCTCCAGAGGTACTGGAAATACTCTTTGAGCAGGGCACATCTCCTCAGGCCGGAGACATGATCGGCCCGGTTGTCGTGAATGGACAGGCACAGCTGATCAAGGTAGCAGATACGCGCCCTGCCGAAGAAACGCATGTTCGTGCACGCCATATTCTGGTGAATATTGATGAGGATGATCCTGCTTCTGCCCGTTCTTCCATACTGGATATCCGCCGCAGGATTCAGGCTGGCGAAGACTTTGCTTCCCTGGCCATTGAATTGAGTGATGACACAGGAAGTGGTTCCAATGGCGGAGATCTGGGGTGGTTTGGCCCGGGGCGAATGGTGGAACCCTTTGAAGATGCTGCTTTTGGAGCAGCCATCGGGAGACTTGTTGGCCCCGTTGAAACGGACTTTGGATTCCATCTGATTGAAGTTACCCACCGCGCCGCTGTAGATGTACAACTGTCTCGGCTGGGCTACATGATTAATGTATCGGTTGCTACGCTCAACAGCCTTCAGGAATCACTGGAAGACCTGCGTTATTATGCCGAAGAAGAGGGAGATTTTACAGGAGAAGCGGAACGGCGCGGTATTACGATTGAATCACTGCAGATTCAAGATGGGCAGACATCCATTCCTGGCTTTGGTCAGAGCTATGCGATTGAGGCGTTTTTGCGTGATGCCGGCAACGGAGATATCAGCCCTGTCATAGAGTTGAATGAAGTCGCTCTCGTGGTACATGTGATTGAGATTGATCCGGCTGGATACGAGCCACTCGAAACCGTTGAAACCCAGGTCAGGCAGCTTGCGACTTTGCAGAAAAAGCGTGAGCACCAGGTGAGCAGACTGGAATCTGCCTATGCATCCGGCGGGTTTGACGGACTTGCCGATGCACTAGGTTTTACCCCACAGATTGCTTCCGACATATCATTTGACAATCCGATCATCAGCGGGCTGGGAAGAGATTATCAGTTTGTTGGTGCCGTCCTGGCACTGAAAGCAGGGGAGGATTCTGGCGTTCTGGCTGGAGATAATGGAGCCTATGTGATCCGTACCACCTCAGTCATTGAGCCTGACGAAATCCTGGAAGACGAACTTGAGACCGCATTAGGCAATCTTGCCAGAGAACAGCAGGATGCTGTTCGCCGGGACTGGATCAATTCGCTGCGTGAATCTGCAAAGATTGAGGATCTTCGGACAGACTTGTTGCCGTTGCAGTAAAGCCCCGGCGCATGCCAGCAGCCGGATTTACGACACTGACCTTCCTTCTCTCCGCTCTCCCAAAGTTCTTCCACTTGCCTGCGCGGATTGTCCCGCTCACGGGATTCGGGCTAGTGCCTGGTCCAGGTCTTCCATCAGGTCCTCTGCGTCTTCAATCCCGATTGACAGTCGTACCATGCTGTCGTTCAGTCCCATTTTCGTGCGCTCCTCGGGGGTAAGAGCACCGTGTGACATCGTTGCCGGATGTCCGATCAGGCTCTCCACGCCACCAAGGCTCTCGGCAAAGATGAATACCCTCATTGCCTGCAGAACTCTTCTGGTTTCCTCTGATGAAGATGTCTTGAGTACGGCAGCCATCATGCCTCCGAAATCCTTCATTTGTTTTTTGGCGACGGCATGTCCCGGATCTGACTCCAAGCCGGGATAATTGACATGAGCTACCCTGGGATGATCGTTCAGGTAGGCTGCGATCTTTCGTGCGTTTGCACAGTGAAGGTCCATCCGGACATGAAGTGTTTTCGTGCCTCGAAGAACCAGAAAGCAGTCCATCGGACCGGGAATGGCACCCACGTTCTTGATCTGCAGACGCAGATGTTCGGCCCACTCATCACTGTTCGTGCACACGAAACCGCCAATCAGATCTGAATGACCGCCAAGATATTTTGTCGTGGAGTGAAGAACCAGGTCTGCCCCCAGAGCCAGCGGCTGCTGCAGATAGGGGGATGCAAATGTATTGTCTGCGACAACTGTTGCATCTGCGGAATGGGCACAGTCCGCAATGGCTGCAATATCCACGACTTGTGCCAAGGGGTTTGTCGGAGATTCAACCCAGACTACTTTGGTAGCAGGTGTTAGTGCCTGTGCCAGAGAAGTAACATCTGCAAGATTTGTAAAGGTTACCTGTATGCCTATGGGAGCCAGTACCTGCTTCAGATAGCGATAATTCCCTCCATACATGTCTTCGGACGCAACAATATGATCTCCAGGGCGCAATGCACGCAGGATTCCATCGGTTGCGGACATTCCAGATGCAAAGGCGATTCCATGGACGGCATTTTCCAGGCTGGCCAAGTTCTTTTCCAGCATGGTACGGGTCGGGTTTGTCGCCCGACCATACTCGTATGCAGATGAACTTCCCTCTGGCTGCTGCCTGTATGTAGAGGTTTGATAGATTGGCGGCATGACAGAACCGGTAGTCTCATCCGGGCTTTGTCCGGCATGCACGGCCCGTGTTGCAAAACGCATAGCTGTTGAGTGATTGATCAATGAAAATTTAGTGGAATCTCTTATTGGCCGGCACAGACTCTGGCCTCCTCTGCACGCGATCTCTGATTGGTCTGTGCATATGCCCGATACAAGGCATCGCACACGCCACTGGTGTCCGACAGATCACTTTCCATTAGTTCTCTGGCAGCTTCCAGATGTACAATGGCTTGTCGGAACAGATTGGATTTAGACTGCTCCAGGGTATTTTTTTGATCTTCCAGTCGGGCAGTTTCCTGTGAGGAGAGCCGTCTCGCGCCGTTTCGGAGAGAATTTTCCACAGTTCGGTACTGCCCGTCAACGCTTACCCCGTAATTTACATAGGCTGCCCCCAGATTGAACAGTGCATTTACATAGGACGAGTCCAGCACAACAGCTTTCTGCAGCATCCTGATTGCTCCCTCGTGATCTTCCTGTCGCAACAGCAAGGTGCCATAGTTGTAGAGATAGATCGGGTCATCTTGTTCCATTGGAAAAATTTCTTCATAGAAGGATTTTGCCTCTGTCGTCATGTCGGATGCTGCGTACGCATTGAGCAGAAGCCTTCGGATTTCCTCGTCACTCGGGTACTGCTCTCGTGCCATTTCAAGAACTCGGATCATTTCACGATAATAGGCCGGGCGTGTCTGGGAATCGGCCAGCTCCATTGCCATGAGATCATATGTCTGTGCCAGATAGATGAATAGTTTCCGGTCTTTATTTCCCAGGGCAATTGCGGCTTCAAAGGCATCTGCTGCTTCCTGTGCGGCCCCGGCATTGTAGTAGGCATAAGCTTCATTGATGAGAGCATCCACAGAATCCGGGAGGATCATGGACGCATTTCGAAAATGACGCGCAGCTGTTACGAACCGGTCTGCTCGCTCCCGTCCTCCCGACTGATCTGCATCTCTGTATGCCTCCATGGCCAGAACGAACTCATTCCCGTACAGTCTGGAGCGCTGCCTTGTCACATGCGAAAGATTTTCCGGGTCCAGCATCAATGCTTGCGTATAGGCACCGACCATCTCCCCCACATATCCGGTTCGTTCCTCATCATAAGATGTCTCGGACAACAGTTCAGCCAGGATGTCTCCTTTCAGGACATGTGCTTCGGCATTATCGGGTTCCGTTTCCAGAGCTTTATTGATATTTTCGAGTGCACGCTGGTAGTCTTTATTGCGCAAGTCAAACCGTGCTCCTTTAACATTCGGGTTGCTTCCGCAGCCCCCCGCGGCCCCAAGGAGTAAAACCACAAGGAACCAGTTTATGGTTGGCAGTATTCGTTTCATGGGAGAGAGAAGTTTTGGAGACGTTGACTCTTGGTTACGCAAGCAGTTCAAATGTGGTTTCTTCACAGGGGAATTTCCAGTTCCATGGAACCGCGATAGACGGTTTCAGTGGATCCCTCCAGATATATGCGATCTCCTTCCAGACCAACCGTCAGTATTCCCCCCGGCATTTGTACGTTGCACACATCCGCTGTGATGAGATTGGCTTTTCGTGCGGCAACCATACTTGCGATTGCCCCCGTTCCACAGGCAAGGGTTTCTGCTTCAACTCCCTTCTCGAATGTTCGAACATGCAAACATTCACTCTCAGAATCTACTGCCACAAGGTTAACATTTGCTCCTTCGGGTTCCAGTGCTGGATCGTTGCGGAGCAGAGGTCCCCAATGCTCTATCTGCGGTTGGTTCACACTGGATGTGAAACATACGAGATGCCAGGTTCCCGTCCACAGGTAATGCACAGAGCTGATTTCTTCTGGAAGAGGAAAGTACAGGATGACGGAATTATTGTATTGTACAGGTGCATCCAGATAGATACGAACAGGATCACTTGCAGGAACAAGCACCTCGCAAGTCCCTGAAGCCGTCTGCATATATGCAGTACTCTTGGGAATTCCACTTTCACAGGCAAATCTGGCCAGACAGCGTGCCCCGTTTCCGCACATTGTACCTTCACTGCCATCCGCGTTTATGTAGATCATGCGGTAATCTGTATCCGACGATTCTGCGTTCGCCAGTGCCAGAATGCCATCTGCTCCGATGCCGGTCCGTCTTGGACACACCTTTTTTGCGAGGGAGGAGAGCTCCGAAACCGAAAACTCATAGAACCGGTTGTCTATCACGATAAAGTCATTCCCGGCACCATTCATTTTCGTAAATTCAACGATGAGTGTACGTTTCATTTCAGACACTTTTACCGCTCCGGCTGGTTGAATACTAATCTTTGGAATCGAAAGCAGATATCCATTGCCAGAAACTACACTTACGCTTGATCACGCTGACTCTCTTCTGCTGTTCGGTACGCATGATGCGCACCTGAAGCGAATTG
Source organism: Rhodothermales bacterium (assembly GCA_965203305.1). Classification (GTDB taxonomy): domain Bacteria; phylum Bacteroidota; class Rhodothermia; order Rhodothermales; family Bin80; genus Bin80. The sequence continues at coordinate 3,559,013 of OZ241874.1, forward strand.
AAGAAACCTTCCCGGATATCCAGATCATTGCGAGAGGGAATCAGGTTCACCTTCGGGGCCTTGGCAGTACGCTTGAATCAATCAAACATGCTTTTTCCGAACTCGCATCCGTTGCGGACCGAAACGGATCTGTGACCCCGGAGGACCTTGACACTGTCCTCGCCATGGCAACCTCCGACCCGAGACTGTCCAGCAAAGGAGTTGGCAATGTGGTGTTATACACACCTGCGGGCAACATGATCAAGACCAAGACCCCGGGACAGGCGAGATTGTTTGCGGAGACGCGGAAGAACGATGTCGTTTTTGCGATTGGTCCGGCAGGTACGGGGAAGACCTACATAGCTGTTGCACTTGCAGTAGCAGCCCTGAAAGTCAGACAAGTGAAACGGATTGTTCTTTGTCGTCCTGCGGTGGAAGCGGGAGAGCGTCTTGGATTTCTGCCGGGTGATTTTCGCGACAAGATTGATCCGTATCTGCGCCCTCTCTACGATGCACTGGAGGAGTTTATGCCTGCTGAAAAGCTCTCGGCATACATGGAGGATCATACCATAGAGATTGTCCCTCTTGCTTTCATGCGCGGGCGTACTCTAAATTCTTCCTATGTTATTCTTGACGAGGCCCAGAATGCGACGGCAATGCAGATGAAGATGTTTCTTACACGTCTGGGGGTCAGCAGCCGTGCCATTATTACGGGAGATCTCACCCAGATTGACATTCAGGACCCTCAGCAAAGCGGTCTTCTGGAGGCACAATCTATTCTGAAAGATATCAACGGGATCAGCTTTGTGCATTTCAGCAAGATTGATGTCGTACGCCACAGACTGGTCAAGGCGATCATCAATGCCTATGAGTCCAGTGGGCAGTAATATTCCAGTTTTGTTATGATACCTCCAGAGCAATCTTGCCCATGCAGAACCCATTGGAGATAGATCCCGCCAAACAGTCATTGGCATCATCCCCGAAAAAATGCGGTGATTTGTATATTGAGAGGATCCGAGCCTGTACACAGAGCTGACAGGTTGCATTATTGCACACGGATCAGGGAAAAGAACTCCATTTGATACTATTAATGTCATCTGCTCGAATAGGAAATGCCCCCTGATTTCTCCTATTCCAATGAGCATGGAGACGGTCCCATACACAAGTGCTGAAAGGAACCGCATGCATAATTCCGGGTGCAGGAATGGTATATAAACTTACAGTTTTATCAGATCCAGAAACCGTATTTGCACCGCAGGACTGGAAGGATTTCCCAATATCCGGCTTAGGTTCCGAGGGCCGTGGAAGTATTCTGTCTGACGGGTTTGGCAGATTTCACGACTATCTCAGAATCTCGCTTGTTGAGCACTGTAACCTGCGATGCAGGTACTGCATGCCAGAAGACGGACTGGACTGGACTCCCCCCGAAAACTTGCTTACAGATCAGGAGATTATCCGGCTTGCCCGACTCTTTGTTGAGCAAGGAGTAACGAAAATTCGTCTGACCGGGGGAGAACCGCTGCTTAGATCCAATATCGAAAATATTGCTGCCGAGATGGGATCCTTACCCGGTCTCCAGACACTTGCGATCACAACGAATGGTCTGCTCCTGAAACGCAAATTGCCCGGTCTCCAGTCGGCCGGAGTAAGCCGGATCAATATAAGTCTGGATACACTGCTGCCCGAGCGATTCAGAAAAATCACTCGCCGTGACGGCTTGGATATTGTGCTGGAGGCAATAGAGTTTGCTATCAAATCTGGCTGCTCGCCTCTCAAGGTCAACTGTGTTGTCATGAGAGGGATCAATGAAGACGAGATTCTAAATCTTGTCGAATTGGCATATGACCGGCCAATAGAGGTTCGTTTTATGGAGTTTATGCCGTTTGACGGGAATCGGTGGGATGAAAGCCGACTGGTTTCCTGTCAAGAAATGATTCAAGTCATAGAACGGGCCTATCCGATGGAAGCCCTGGAGTGCGGCCCCCATGAGACAGCAAAATTGTACGGGATTCCGGGGGCAGTTGGCAGGATTGGGTTTATTTCGTCTATGACGGATGATTTCTGCGAGGGATGCAATCGACTCAGAATTACAGCAGACGGTCATTTGAAGGTGTGCTTGTTTGGTCATGCCGAAGTGAACCTGCGGGATGCCATGCGCGATGGGGCTGGTGACAGGGAGTTGCTTCAGCTCATCAGCGCAGGCGTTAAGGCGAAACATGCGAGACATGCTGGCATGCACATGATTGCAGCTTCCAGGAACCGGCCCATGATTACGATAGGAGGATAACATGCTCCTCTTGCTGCTGGTTTGCTTTCTTGTTCAGCCCGCCCCTGCGGGGTTCACGGCAATGTCGTTCAATGTTCGCTATGACAATCCTGACGATGGAGCGAATGCATGGAGTCACCGGCTGGAGCGGGTTGCCAATGAGATGACCCAGGCGGAACTGATCGGGGTGCAGGAGGCATTAAGCCATCAGGTGGAGCAGCTGGCGGAAGAGCTCCCGGGCTATGAGTGGGTGGGAACGGGAAGAAATGATGGAAAGGAAGGTGGCGAATTCACGCCAATTTTCTTCAAGACATCCGTATTTGAACTGCTGGAATCTGCCACATTCTGGTTATCCGAGACCCCGGACGAGCCGGGCAGTACAGGCTGGGATGCTGCACTTCCCCGAATTGCAACCTCCGTTCGTCTGAAAGTTCGCAACACAGAGCTTGAATTTCAGGTGATCAACACTCACTTTGATCACCGCGGGAGGCAAGCCAGGTTGCAGAGTGCGAGGCTTCTGTCTGAACGCATTCAGAAATATACAGGGCCGAACCTGCTACTTGGCGATTTGAATATCACCCCAGATACGGATGCGTTTGTGATACTTCTGGGAGAGGGGGAGTTGCAGGATGCCTATGCCGTCAGTACCATACCACCAAAGGGGCCAACGGGGACATTTAGTGGATTTCTAGAGCACGATCAACTGAACGAAGCTCCCCGAATTGATTATATCCTTGTATCCTCTCACTGGGCTGTCACCAGCTACGAAGCCGTCGTGTCTGTCAGAAATGGCAGATACGTATCGGATCACCTGCCCGTGAGAGCTCAGATTCGGTTTAAGGACTCGTTCGGATTGGAAAGGTAGACTTAACAGATTATGGATCGTTGCATATCCTTTCCTTGATTCACGCCTGCATATAATCCCCCATATTTTGTGCCGTGAGACAATAGAGAACTGAATACATGCATCTGGATATCCAGTTACAAAAATCAGAGGTGCTTCATGGACATCACTGATGCCGCTATCCGCAGTCGCTTGCAGCTCAGAGAAGACCACCGATGGGAATTCAAGCGGATTGAATTCAAAGGGAATCAGCCAGTCAGCCCCAAGCGTAGCGACCTGGCTGATGAGATGACGGCTTTCGCCAACTCAAATGGCGGTATACTTGTTTGCGGGGTATCCGATGATGGACAACTTCAGGGGATGTCTTCAGAGCAGATCGCCAGACTTGACAGGCTTTTGGTTGAAATCAGTAACGATGCCATAGAGCCGCCCCTTCATGCTGAAATCTATCATCGGGAGCTTGACGAGAAAAAATTCATGCTGGTACATGTGCCCAAAGGGGATTCCGTACACAATCGGGACGGTCGCGCATTCATCCGGGTTGGTGCAGCCAAGCGCCGGCTTACAGAGGATGAACGGTTACGGTTGGCACAGAGGCGGGCTCAGGGTCGCTACCTGTGGTTTGATCAACAGATTGTCCCCCAAACCGGATTGGGGACTCTGAGTGAACATTTATGGAAGCCTCTTATAAGTGTTGCCGGAGCGGATGACCCTCGAAAGGCTCTGACGAGGCTCAGATTACTGGCTTTGGATGAATTCAATGTACTTCGGGCAACCGTTGCAGGTATCCTTCTTTGCACGGATTCGCCTCATGAATGGCTACCTCAGGCTAAAATCATGGTAACCTTGTACAGAGGGAGAGGCAGGGCATCCGGCCAACTGGATGCACAAGAGATTGAAGGACCGCTCCCTCTTCAGATAGCTGATGCAGTAAGGTTCGTAGCTCGAAATATGCGAGTCGCTGCCCGCAAGACACCTGCACGGGAAGACATGCCCCAGTACAGCAAGAAGGCGGTATTCGAAGCCATAGTCAATGCTGTAGTCCACCGGGACTACTCCATATCGTCCAGACGCATTCGACTGTCCATGTTCAAAAATCGTCTGGAAGTTGATTCCCCCGGGCAACTTCCCAACGGGATGACCATAGATGCCATGGATTATAGCCAGTCAACCCGAAATGAAGTACTGGCCTCTGTATTTGGAAGACTCTCCGTAGGCAGTATTCCGGGGTCGGAACACCGCAGGTATATGATGGAGCGACGAGGAGATGGTGTTTCCATCATTTTCAGGGAGACCCGGGAAACTGCCGGAATTGAGCCGGAATACAAACTTGCGGATGAGTCGAATCTGGTCCTGATTCTCCCGGCAGCCAAACTTGAACTGATCCCGTCGGAAGCCACTGTCACTGTGCATTCAGATGGCGAGCCGCTCGCTAGTGCTGAAGTTCTGGTTCTGTTTCCAAATAAAACCTGGCAGAGGGGATTCACGGATGAAGCCGGAGAAGCGAAGTTTGACCTGCATACAACGCATCTGCCGATGACGGTGTATGCTGCAGTTCCCGGATACAGTGCGGGACTGATCCACAAATGGGTTCCACTGGAAGGGGGAGTACTGCTGGAAATGATCCCGCGGAAAGGTGGAGGATCTGTCATTTTTCCAAATGCAGAGGGGCAAATCCCTGGACTGTACGGTCGGCTGAATCCGATACGTGATGACTCCGACCGGACCTTTCTCTATGCCGACAATATTGCTATTGAAGAAGGCAAACAACAGCCCGTTCCTTTCCAGCTGGGCGATCCTTTGCACCTTGTGGATGCTTCCGGGATGGGAATGTCCATCACCATCATAGACATCATCGGACAGTCAGCACTCGTCGAATACAAGGAAGTTCATTTACCTTCGGATATCTTGCATTGATGATAGCATAGTCCCAGGATTGGTTATCCTCATATCTCCTTGAATCACATCAGCGAAGGCAATGGAGCTGGTCAATCTGCAAAATACTCCCACTCCCGTGACCATTGAGACCAAGGGGGTTCAGTTTTCAAAAGTGGGGATATCACGCTCAGGAGAATACTCTACTCGCCTGATCATACGAATTGGGCAACAACTGAAGGTGATGTTGACCGTCCCTCAGCTGTAGTTGTCACCGGTGCATGGAAAACAGTGCAGGAGCAAATGGCGTGGACATATGTGCGGGAAATGGCACTGTACGGGATGTATGTGCTGACATTTGAACCTCTTGCAAAATTCTTGGATGATGGAGAAGTCTTGCTCTGAGAGTACTTGCAGGCATATTGGGTCGGGGATAGTTGTATTTTTGCAGGAACCCTTTACTGTCTTGCTGTTGACATGCAAACAGGGAAGTATTCCGTCTCTGACATTCGTCCGGGTTTCTCGCAGCAGATCATACGCACAAGTCTCATCACTCGTCAGAGAGCAAGGCATGAATCACTTCCTCTACCCTGCCGGGATACTCCTGATGAATCAAGTGGCCGGATTCCAGAACCATGTGTGTACCTGAAGGCATATTCTCCACCCAGGAAGCATGAAACTCGCGCCATGCCCGTTGCCCTTTCCGGGAATCCGCGAGCCATGTGGGAAACTCTGATGTACGGCTGGCCGTCAGTACCACAGTCGGCACAGATGGGGTTTCCGAAAGTTCTGCATCCAGCTCTCCGTCAATAATGCTGGCATAAACGCCAAACTCCTGTCCCATTCCGCCGGGCAAGGCAGACTGGAAATTCTTCATGCGACTCCAGTAGGAGTGCCATGCCTCTGCATCCAGTGTTTCCCATAATTTGCCCTGCTCTTCGTGATGGGGATGAATGAGTACCAGTCCACGCACCTTCTCTGCGTACATATCTGCAAACTGGCGGACAATCAGGGAACCCTCCGCATGGGCTACCAGCAGACAGGGGAACGGGGCATCAATCCTCTCAAGCAGACCGTGGAGTTCCATCGCCATTTGCAGGGGCGTGCGTGGCAACGCTGACTCCTCTGACAGTCCCAGACCAGGCCGATCATACGCAATCACCCGAAAATTCCGGGCCAGACGCTGCTGAAGCAACTCCCATGAGGAGAGATTCTCCCCCAGCCCGGCAATCAAAACCACCGCTGCCGGACCATCTCCTGCATCAACATAATTGATTGCTGTCCCGTCCAGCTCTATCATGCGTCCCTTTGGATAGGATTCTCCAAGCAGCCATTCCTCTGTTTCCGAATCTGCATAATCCATGCCTGCAATACTCCGGAATATTGACTGATCCAGAGTCAGTGTTTTTCTATCCGTCCCGGGGGGTACCATGATGATCCCTCCAATATCTCCTAATGGATTTTGGCATACACCCTGGTACACTCCATCGGGAAGAAATGATAGCATACAGGACAGATTGAATGGATCGTCCCACACGAAGAATAGGGTATCTGATGTAACTCTGATCTTCCTGAAATGGAATGAACCTCGACTCCCCGCCTCAATTGCAATCTGCAGACTGTCTCCTATACTTCTAACTTTGTAGTTCACATTCATATATGCACCATTACTGTGCATAATGGCCCCAAACCATTCCCCTTCTTGGATAGTCTGGGAGCGAACTCCGAAGACAATACTAGCGGAGATCACGACAATCAGCGGTACTTGCTTCCACATCGCCATTTTGATCCATAGATTCTAGCACTTTCAGATAGTTTTGAGCAGTTGAGTGCTCAGGTTCCCTTTCCAGAAGCTTTGTCCACACTGCATGTGCTTCTTCCAACTCACCAGATTGTGCATAGGCAATACCTAGGTTTAGCCTAGCTGTACTTAAATCAGGATCCGTACGCAAGATTGCCTGAAACCGGCGCACGGCTTCTGTGAACTCTCCACACTCCATATAGAGCGTGGCAAGGTTCGTTTGCATGTACAGCGCAAGGTTTGGGGGAAGATTAATCGCTAGTCCATTTTTGTAGGCTTCAATTGCGCGGGCATATCTTTTCGATTCTCGAAGCTGGTCCCCGAGTTCAATCCAGTTCGCTGGTGAACTTGGATCAGTGTTAACCGCATTCTGGGCTTTATTGATGTTCTGATCCCGTTGCTGTGCCTCCTCCGCTTTCAGAAAATAAGTATCTGCCTCCTTCTCCAGTCCAAGCCGTAAATAGGCTTGTCCAAGATTGAAGTGTGCACCATGATGCCAAGGCCATGCTTTAGCTACATTCTCCAAGTTTGACATGGCCGCATCCACAGAATCAAGCCTCAGATACTGCGTCCCCACGACATACTGATAATCCAAATCATCTGGGCGTTGTCCGAGTCCTTTCAGAGACATCTTCAGTGCGCTCTCCAAGTCTCCCGTATCTTCTAGCAGCTGCCCAAGCCACATGTATGTTGTCGTATGCTCTGGATCCATTGCAATGGCCGTTTCATATGCTATCCTTGCGCTATCCTGTTCTCCGAGCCTTGCATAAGCTCGACCAAGTTCGTGGTAGAGTGCGACCACAGGTCCAACTTCGGACTCTTCTTTCCGGTAATAGCTCACGGCATCTCGGAATTTGCTTGCCCGAAAACTGTTCAGACCCATTTCGAATCGAGCCCCCGGGTATTTCGGATCAATTTCCAGAACAACCTGATAAGCTGCCTGGGCCACTTCCAACCTGTTGAGTTGCGTGTATATCTTCCCTCGTAAAAAATGAAGATCTGCCAGACTGGGAGCATGGGCCTCTGCACTGTCCGTGTAGGCCAGTGCCAGCCCATACACTCCGCGCGAAAATGCTTTTTCTGCCTCAAGCATGTATCTGGCAGGTAGCGGGGCAAGCGTCAATCGTTGCTTTTCCGCAATCTCAATTGATTCACGACACCCTAATATCAGAACAAATGAGAGAAGGATTGACGGTAAAATACCATTGATCCTCTTGCAAAATTCCCGGATGACGGATAAATATCGCTCTGGGAATACTTGCAGGCACATTAGGTTGGGGATAGAGGTATTTTTGCAAGAACCACCATTGAGTGTCCTGAATCTGCACACCGATGGATAAATCGGGGGCATGGTGCTAGTTTTCGATTGCTTTATCGCCAGATGTTTCACTCCTGTCTCGGTTGTATTCTGTGGATAGGATACATGTTTCCAGAGGGCTTTATCAGGGCATCCAACGGACCCCTGATACACGGTCTTGTTCAGTCGTCGCTCTGCCCGCGCTACATGGCATCCATTTCTTGCAGAGGGCAAACCTCAGAATGACACGATATCCAGCCACAGAGCCACGATCTGCTCACGGGTAAGAGAACTCGACTCAAACTCATGCACAGAGTTTCCATCCGCACTTCGTGCAGCGCAGCTTCATCCCCGTATTCAGACAGCACACATACGACGGGTGGTGGAACAGGATGCGATTCTTCCTCTGTACCCGGGTTCAGGGCAGAGCCCGATTCCAGACTGGGGGCATCCTGCGATGAATGTACAGGAAGTTCCACCGTATGCGTCAAATCCCGAATCAGTTTGCTGAAATGACGTAGCAGAGACCAGCGAAGATGCTGGCCGCCGTATCCATCCGAAAGGGATCACTCCCCGACTGTCCGTAGTTTAGCCGAATGAAGAGCAACCGAATTTTGCACCATGTCCATCTTCTGGATGATCACTATACCCTGCACTCCACCATAGCCACCAGTCAGTATCCGATAGACAAGTGGCATGAGACGATGGAACCCCCAACCCTAGCGGATGCCATCCTGGATCGTCTTGTCAACAATGCACACCGAATTCAGTTAACCGGAGGGTCCATGCGCAAGAAGAACGGCGAACAGGAATTGCACGCACAAAACAGGTGTCCGATTTTTGGCAGAATTACCGGCCGATTTGACCGTAACACGCAAACTTTCGGATGAACACTAAATCGTGGCCGTCAGAAAATACCTTGCGCGGATTTTGGATCGGGGGTTTGGGTTACAAATAGAGATAAATATTGCGGAAATATAGATGTGACTGGCGACAGCTTGCCAGTGTTGGAAGCCGTTTTAGGGGCAGAATTCCTGGCAATTCATGTCAATTCGTGCCACTCAGGCATACCTCTGGCATGCGCCATGATTTGGCTCCTTGCCTGTTTGCAAAAAAGGGAGACACTGTGCGGTTACGGCACCAGCTTGTGCTGTCGTCGCTTTTCTTTCCGGTGTTGCCTTTTGCGAATGATTGCCCCTAGCCGGTGAATGTTGGCGGCCAGTATGGAAGTGGCGACCACCCGTTCATCCCCCTCCACACTGGGTTCACGTACCAAATCCAGCCCCCGGTGATTCAGATTGTTCATGGCCGATCCCCTATATCTTTTATGAACTACTCAATGGGGTAGTTTCCAGGTGTGGATGCAGGGGCAGGAGAGTCCGGCGAATGCTGCTGTTTTGTTGGCGTTGGAAGGGACGGTTGGATCGGTATCCATAACTTCCGTACGTTTCACTTTCTCACAGCGGATTAACTCCCCGGGAGTAACTAGTGTCTGTCCGAAAATTCACAGCAACCCCAAATATGGGGGATTCCAGAAGCATTTTGCCCCACAGTGTCATGTATGGAGCGATTCAGATGTTCGTTCGCTATGAAAGATTCGGGGAAATCTTGCACGAAGATTGCGTGTTTATGGACGCTGTTCGGGGATTTGATGCTTCAATCTGCCAAAGGGCTTCTATCTTCGTCAGGAAAAATACCAAAAAATATCTCCCAAAACCCCTTCATACGCTCTCTAAACGGCGTATATTGGCGATATTCTGAATTTTCGGACGGCCACTACTTATTCCCCTTGATGGAAATAGATTCCCAGAGATCAGAATAATACCAAGAATTTCATCTCCATCATAATCCAGGAAACCTCCCCCGGCCCCATTGTCTCTGGAAACCACTTCTCTCCAAATTCCCCGGTCTCATGTCGAAAATCCACCAAGCCTGCAGGTTCGGTCACATCAGAAAACACAATCGGCACCTCTCGCCGCTCCGGTTCGGTCTCTTGCTGATTGGAACCGGGCTGAGTACATCCTGCAAGAAGTGCCAATAGCAGAGCTGTCCAGAGAAACTCAGCCTTGCGATTCATCTTCCAGAAGATGCAGTGTAGTGTTGACTGGCAGATCATAATGCATTGATTCCCGTCCACTAGGCCAGCGCACATACAGACTGTCCGGCGGCTGATGAAGCCCAAAAAAAGCGGCAGTCTCCGAGTGAGACAGATAACTGGACCCTGTGCGGATGCGTCGAACCTGCATCTGCCCTCGGCTCCAGAGATGAAGTTGTGCTCCGTATGCATTGCGGTTGCTTGTGGTTCCTGTCAGCTGGATTCGAATCCATATTCGTGATTGCAGATTATTGCGCCACAGGTGTGCAGGACCATTATTCTCAATTAGAAGGACATCCAGATCCCCGTCACGATCATAGTCTCCCGTAGCAAGCCCGCGACCGACAAACGATTCTGCCAGGACTCCATCCCGAGTCACCTCTGTAAACATACCTGTTCCATCATTCAAAAATAATTGGGGACGCTGACGGAATGTGATTCCATCCACGATCTGAGCAATGTGCGTCTGCACGTGACCATTGGCAATCAACAAATCCAGGTCTGTGTCAAGGTCAAAATCAAAGAGTACAAGTCCAAAAGTCAGCATATTCAGGCTAGGTTGTCCGATCCGTGACACCGCTGCGCGGTCATCAAAGATGCCCCCGCCTCTGTGCCGGTAAACTCCAACCATTTCATTTGAGAAATTTCCGACGAAGACAGACGGCTCACCAGAACTGTCCACGACTCCGATATCAATTCCCATCCCTGCACGGGGTTTTCCATGTCGGTCATATGCAATTCCGCTGGACACCCCCCTCTCCACAAACATGCCACCACCTTGATTTACAAAGAGCATGTCACGCTCTGTATCATTGGCAATGACTACATCAATCCATCCATCCTGATTTGCATCCAGCTCAGCAACTCCCAAAGTCTTGTCTCTTTCTGCGTCTAACCCTGACAGGAACCCTGCCTTCCCCGTGATGTCCAGAAAAGTTCCATCTCCTTGATTTTCATAGTATCGACTTGCAATTCCATCATACAAGTCAGGGGGGCAGTATACCTTATTCCCGCCATGACCGCAGTAGATATCATTCTTGGGGGTCCAGTGAACATAAGTGCCAACGTATATATCCAGAAATCCATCCCGATTTGCGTCGAAGAACATGGCACTCGTGCTCCACTCGCTGACTAGCCCCACCCCTGCTGCTTTTCCCACATCCTCAAAAACACCATCGTTATTGCGCAATAGCATATCCCTCCCCAGAGCTGTCATATAGATATCCTGATCTCCATCATTATCATAATCTCCAATAGTAACTCCCACGCTATAACTACGCAGAAGTGCCAGACCAGCCAGCTGTGTCGCTTCACTAAACCGTCCATTTCCAAGATTGCGAAAGAGTCGGAGTGCAGGATGGGCACCAAGTGAAGGCTCCCCTTCAAATGCACCGCCTGTAACCACAAGAATATCCTGCCACCCATCCTGATTATAATCAAAAAATGCACCCCCGCCACCAATAATTTCTGGTGCAAGATATTCTCCAAATCCGCCATTATTATGCAAGATACCACCTAGCCCGGCTTCTTCGGTCACATCTGTAAAAAGAGTGCCTCCCCTGTCTGGCATTTTGGATGACTCCCACACACATCCTGTAGCAGTCAGAGTAAGCCCCACACATATTAAAAATTTACTGCTCATAGATCAACGTCCTGTGAAAAGTCTCAGATGCAGAGTTCAGGACCTTGCCTTATTCATGGGCATTTCAAAATCCATGCAATATCCAAGGCTTTATTCTCGGCTAATTCCCTTGAGTCTGTTTCGTTCACAGAACCAACACCAAATTCTGAGTGGTCAGTTTAGATTTTGCGGCCAGATATGGCCGATTGTTTGGATTTTTTCCTACAGGGGAAGGAACGCTGACACCTCATCAGGAAATCAGGAGCATCCAGTCCAGATGTGCGGACACTGTCTCCGATGACAGTTGCGCACCCAAGATACCCGCCCTCCACGGCAATGTGCAGGGTATCGCAATCTTCCAGTACCTCCACCGGAGAATATTACTGCCGCCTGCTCAAAGTCATGCTCCAGTGATCCAGAATCAACGGGAACTGGGCAAAAAAATCTGGATAGACAACGAGCCAGATTCTCTGCCTCGTGTGGAAAGGGCAAAAATCGGGCGATCCCGGTTCTCCATCTTCTATCCCAGAATATGACTATCGAGCACTTTTCCCATTCATGTCTTACAGGCCAATCTGAAGTCCAATCCGATTGACTGCACCAAATACTCCGAAAGCGGTGTAGGCATAGTCTGCACCAACTCGAAGATTTCCGAATTCGTATCGTAGTCCCGCACCTGCACTAACCCCCTGCTCCTCGCTTACACCCAGCTGCTCAAAGCCTCCACGTAGAGAGACAACATCCATAAAGGTGTATTCCACACCAAAACGAATGTGTTCAGCAAAGTCCCTAGGACGTTGCGCATCTACATGTAACTGGATACTGTGCATATCCGGGTTAATCGCCGTGAAATCAACAACATTCATGGAGATTCCGATTTGAAATGTCAGGGGCAATTCGAATCTTTCCCGTACATATGTCTGCTCTGCGGCAAAGTTGCGGGCACTCATCCCGATCACAAGGCTTTTAAATCCGGTTGCATACACCATCCCGAAATCAAACGCGACCGCACGGATATTGTAGTCTTCAGTCGTTTGGACAACCCCTGTCTCAAAATTCTGAGAGGTCGCAAACCCTGTTCCGAAATCCTGGAAGACGAGCTTGATATTTCCACCAGCCGAGAACCTGTCTCCAAAGGATCTTGCATATCCGAGTCCAACTGCCATAGCGGTCGGACTGTAGGTACCCGTCTCAATAAACCCGTCTTCATTGCCTGCACGAACGGTCCGAATAAACTGCCCATAGTCAACGGACACCAGCGAGAGCCCAACAACTCCGAGATTTCTCACTGAACTTGGACGAAATGCTATACTTGCCTGCGTATACGCAATGTCCGTGATGAATGACATATTCGTTGCCGCTGCATGCATGCGCCCGGTCATGTAACCCATGCTAGCAGGATTATAGAACATGGATGCAGAAGAACCATCCAGTTCCGCCGTCATGGCAGATCCGATAGCAGAAGATCTTGCATCTACGGATGTACTTAAAAATTTCATGCCCGTCTGTCCCAGTTTTTCTGTCTCTACCTCCGTATCTGGTGTCAGCCCTGCTTGTCCATAAGACATTGACACACCAGTCAAAACAGGCATTGCGATGATCAATATTGAGAGCAGTATGTTTCTCTTCATTTGTCTGATTCTATTTTGGGGATGTATTTCCTTGCAATCAATACAGGACATGAACCGCATCTACCGGATTACTGCGAACTTCTGGACAGCCTCGTCTCCATTTGCATTGTCTGTGATCACCGCAATATAGATTCCACTGACCAGAAGCTGCCGCGAAGAGGTGGTCAAATTCCAGAGCTCATCCCCACTTCCATCAGTATGCTCAATAGTGTGCACCAGTTCTCCAATCTCGGTGAAAATTCTGATCGTACAGTTTCCCGGAATGTTAAAGAATGCCACACGGTCCTCACGGTTAAAACGTACAGTCGGATCTGAGCCAAGATTGAGAGGGTTTGGAACAATACGCGCATCTGCCACGGTTCCAGTTGCACCGTACGCAGAGCGTTTCAGGTTCACCGGCAGATAGCTTTGTGTCAAATAACGGGAACTGCGAAGCGGGAATCCACCGGGAGTTCCTGTAATGCCGTCTGGATCATTAGGCTGGGAGGAGCCGATTGCCTGCAAGTAGTAGTAGTAGTCTGTTCCTCTATTGAGATCGGTATCATCGTAAGACTCGGCCCTCGCCTCAAGCCTTGCAATGAGTTCATAGTCACAATGCTCCTGACTCGCTTCTGAAGCTGGATCAGCCGGGTCCATAGCATTTGAGCCGTCAATGAACTGTTGGGTATTGAGATTGAAACAATTTTCGTATACGTTATCTTCAAATTGGGAGGATCTATACAAATGCCACGCAGTGCGGGTCGGTCCGCCGACTGGATTAGTCCATCTGATTTCAACCTTGTCCGGGCGTCCCGCAATGGTAAATTCGGTCGGAGCGTGCGGAGCCTCTGGAACTGGATAGACACTCATCTGATTGCTGGCTGCATACAGGTTGATTCCCCGTTGCATCATTTGAAACATCGAATCTCGTCCGGTCACCACCCACTGATTCTTGGTCATCTCTTCCAGCCCGTGACCAAATGTATCCAGCATGCCGTCACCGTCTACATCCATCGGGTTGATGCTGTAATCAAAGGTACCCGTCTGAATCCTCCCGTCCCCATTTGCATCATAGCGAATGAGGTCTGCGGACTTGTCATCCCCCCCGAGTTTGAATGCTCTCCCAATACGTATGGTGGCATCAACTGATATTCCGCCCATCCCCTCAACTACGACAATCCGAACATCTTCTCCTGGACCAAAATCATAGGGACCATATCCAATTGTGGGGGAATGCCCACCCTGCTTTCCAGTAGAAGAGTCATTCGTGGGCTCCCAGAAGAGTCCACCTGGTTCAATTCGGTCTGCATAGTGAGGAAACATGTGAGAAGAGCCACCATCAAAACGATCCGGGTTTTCTCTCGTCCTGATACCCCATTCGTAATAATCTTCGTGAGAACTGCCACTTGTTGCCAGGACCTCATCCATGTCCATATATCCTATGGTTCTTGGCTGACATGTATTGATCGTAGCTGTGGTACAACGGATGTAGGTTTCGTCCACGGGAGAATTGTCAGCGTGAATCGTAGCCCGTCCCTGATAAGTATATCCCGCCAAACGTCCAATCGTATCACCAGCGGGAACACTCCAGTGTGGACTGAATAGCGGTGATCCAAAGCGATCATATTCTCCCTGAACTTCCGGATCAATACCCTGCCAGACATATGTGGCAGTAAAGGAGGTAGAATAATCCGCATGCCCGTCTCCCACAACATCAACCATATTGAACTTGCCCCATGACTGAGCCTGACTGGAAGTCCAGCCTCCTTGTGCCCGTCCTCTCCAGCGATGAACACGAAAGAGATAGGTTTCCTTCAAATTCTGGTCCGGCAGCTCAATGTCTTCATCTTCGTCAGTATTTCCTGTATTCGTATAGATATATTCCACTACATTGTAGTCATCGTGCGCCTGATTTACGTACGCATACGCCCTGCGATCCACGGTAATCCCGATATATGTGTTGTGGATATTATGAATCATACGGTCCGCGGGAAGCGCAGGATCAATCTCATCTATAACGGCAACATTTTTGAATGATGTTATCCCGTCTACCTCCACGACCGTGGGCTTCGTCCTGCTCTTCAGCAGATTCTGGACGGGAAAGGTAACATCCGCACCAGATTCCCTAAGACCAATACGGGCAACAAAGTATGGATGATTTATCCCATTTGCATCTGTCCAGTCTTTGGTGCCCAGCCAGAGTCCTCTAGCAATAAAGTGAGTGGACTGGCGCAACTTGGCAGGCCATTCCATTCCATGATTTGAAACAGCAGCAGCAACCTCTCGCTGCGCTCCTGACTCGGTCCATCGGCTGTGTAATGTGCCAATATCTAGCCACTGAGCGGTAAACTGTGCCATAACAGCAACTGGTGCAAAAATTAAAAAGAGGGCACCTGCCAACAGTGGTCTCGCATAGTAAATAATTCTTCTCTTCATTTTGAGCTTTCTCAGTTGATTTTATGGGTTCGGCCAACAGAATTCGCCATTCATAAAGGAAAGAGGTGATATAACCACAGGCTTACAAAATTACACGGATTCCCAGCGTAACCCGTCGAGGGTTCAAAAATGTATTGAATCGAAGGTTTGGCATATCAATATACGCCTTGTCATCAAGCACCTTCTTTACCTCGTTCTTCGGGACTTCTTCATAGCTGGATCCATTCCACCGGGAGTATGTCTGCGTGTCAGCTGCCCAGTACCATGCGGTAGTATTCGGATCCGAGATCCCAGTAAGCGATTTGGTGGCTTCAATCGGCTGATATTTTACACCCGGCTTGCGAAAGTCTCCTGGACGGTCATTTCCAGGAACCCAGATATAGGGAAGATTCTCTTTTTCCGCATAGGGCAAGGTCCCGTCCACCGTATTCATTTGATCATATATGTCTCCCGGCAAATGCAAAGACCACATATAGCGATCAAAATCCCGGTTTTGACTGATGAAGGCGGTTGCGTTATAAAGGTGACGGCGATTGAACACATTGGAAATATCCACGAACATCTGAGCAGCTCCGAAGCGAGTGTTAATATGCTTGGTAAACCGAAGATCAAAGTTTAAATAGCTGCGATAACGCACATTCTCCTGCAATTCGGGCGGTGCACCACCACCACCGGCCCAACGCCATTGGGATCCCCTTCGCCACTCACCCAAGAGGCTGATGCGTAAGTCCCCAAGTAGTGCACCGTTAAGAGCAGATGGAACGAAGCCTTCTGGTGTCAGGAGAAGTAGATTTCCACGAACAAACGGCTCTGCGAGTGCTCCTGACTGACGATAGTCTGTAGAAGTCCGCAGATAGTTTTGTTGCTGGAATTTGTTTTCGTGGAATACACCATAACCAAAATTGCCTCCCTTTCTCTGGAGGAAGGTATAATTCATAAATCCCCGAATCCACTTGCCACGCACCTTGCTCAGTGTGATTTCTACACCACGATTGTCTGCATAATTCCACGGCTCTGAAGTACTGTAATTCACAATACCTCCAATACCATTGTACGTGACTCCTCTTGGCTGATTACGAATGTCCTTGTAAAATCCACTGATACGAAGCAGATACTGGTCAAGCAGGTTCTGGTCAAATCCCAGTTCATAAGATACGGTCTGCATCATCGGATGATTGGGATTTCCGATGTAATCAATCCCGCTAGTCCGAGATTGCCGAATGCCAAAGGCAGTAGTCGGGCTCAGAACCTCGCGGAAGTGCCCGTAATTGAAATAAAGTTTGCTATTCTGCGTAATGGGAAAAGAAATCCCAACGCGGGGGCTGAGATAGAACTGCGTAGCTGGAGACTTCTTTTCCAGAAGCTCATCCAAACCATCCACGCGAAATCGGAATGCTTGGTCATACGGATTTTCGGCGACCCACCAGGCAGTGTTTGCGTCAAAGAAATCAGCACGTACTCCCACATTTGCGATCATACCTTGGAATTCCAGCTTTCCCTGAGCATAGGCTGCTCCTTGAATTGACTGGCGTGAGAAGGGATAGTCCTCTTCGGGTTCTGGACCAACAATTGCCAGGTTGACTCTCTTGTAGTTGAGAGAAAAATCGTTGATAATCAACTCCGCGCCCGTTTTGATCTGAAGTACACGAGTCACCTGACTGGTCAAGTCAAATCGGCCTGTAAAAACACTTACATCCGATGTATCTCTTGTCTGGTTCCAGTGCCCTCCGGTAGTTTCTGATCCGCCAAGCAAGTTTCCCCCCCTCCCCAGATATCCGAAGGGCTCTTCTCCAGTGCAGTAAGGTGTCAGAACTCCATCTCCGTTAATATCCGTCTTTCCACCAAAACAGGTCACCTTATCTCTGTTCTTCTCACCCTCAGGGGTCAATCGACCAAAATTGTCCGTATACGGAACCGAAAAAAACTGATTACCCCTGAGGTAAGATCCATCACGAAGGTTGGGAAAATGGCTGCGATACTTCGTCGAAAGATTCTGGATACTTACTTCATAGAATGTACTCTGACTGAGGGTGTGAGTGAATGTCATGCCATACATCAAATGATCAATGTTGACCATTGTAAGCCAAGAGTCTGTAAACAGGGCTTGCCCATCACCACTAAAATTGTCCACTGATCGCGCCCCTGTTCCCCACCAAGGGTATGCAGGTAGCCAACCACTATATAGCGAAACACTTGCTGAAACGAGGGCGGTGTTTATCCCGCGCTCAGCACCCGTCATTCCCTGGAAACTGAGCTTCATCCCAGGCGCAATATCTGAGATAATCTTTCCCCGGAATGTCCGGCCGTTGAATGCATCACGAGTTTGCGGGTAAATATATGCTGTTTGTGTCCCTCTATAGGAAGCAGAAAAACGGAGATTGCCTAACTTTTTGCTCAGCCCGGGAATCAGGGGACCAGCTACTGTGATGTCCGCCTCGTAATCTGGCTTGGTAATCTTGTTGTCTTTTCGGTGTGTACGCTTGAAATATTCTTGCATATCCTGAGGGGTCACGTCAAACCCTTCATTTTTCACCAACCGTTCGGTCAGCTTTTTCCACCCCTCAAAGGGCCTGTACTGGTTCTTGGTGTAGGAATTCCATGCACCGTTATCCGTGCCATCCAGTGCAACGGCCGGATCCAGAAATGGGCGAATATACCAGCTATCACAGTCCCCGGTTACCGGACCGGAATAGTCGCAGTCATTCAATGCGACTCCTCCCAGACTCTCAAGAGATTTGGGCTGGGCTGGCAGATAGCGATAGAGAGCATCTACGGTGTATCGCGTTCGAGAGGGATCCCTAGTTGTAATATTTATGATTCCACTCCGTACATTCCCATACTCCGCATTAAACCCGCCCGTCTGAACCTGCACTTCTTCCAGTGCCGTGTAACTGATGTTGCGATATGGTTGTCCCGAACGTCCTGTTCGCATGGTCATCCCATCCACCATGAAAGCAATCTCATTGCGTCCTCCTCCTCGTATATTGAGTCCCGGTTCAATGCCGGCTTGAAGAACAAGAACCTCATCTAACCCAGCAACAGGCAGGTCTTCAAAATCCTCCGCGTTTAAACTGGCAACATTTGCTGAAACATCAAGTTGTACAATTGGGCGCTCTCCCGTAACTACCATCTCGTCCAGTCCAACAGTCTCTTCGGTCAACTGAATGTCTCTGGCTGTAGTCAACCCAGTGGACACCCGAATACCTTCAACGCGCTGGGTAATATACCCGACAAAGGAAACCTCTAGTGTGTAAATCCCTGGTCGGACATTATTGATGAAGAAATAGCCGTCCACCTGTGTGGCTGCTCCTTGGGTCGTGCCTTCTATAGCAACACTTGCGCCAGGAATTGTCTCTCCTGTGACGGCATCTGTGACGATCCCCGAAATTTTGCCCTGCTGTGCAAATACTGTTGGCACAGTCAGTAGCAACAGTGTAGCCAAACCTTGTAGCTGTCTGAAATTCATGTTTAACCTCATTTGTTGGTGTTAATTTTCGCATATTTTGTAATTATTCCTACGAAGTAGCCGAAATTTCAAGCGAGAAGGTAATTGATATTATGGAAGCACTTACAGAATATATTTTTTGTTTAATAAAGTTCCTGCTCCCATGGTACGAAATTTTTCTGACAAAAGTTATGAATATTGGAGTCTCTCGCAAAATTATCCATACGCAAGTTCGACACCAGTGGAATTAATTTAAGGCTCTTCATTTTTTTGGTGGAGGGGGTTGTTTTTGGACGCTTCAGATTCTATAGCAGGACGGCTGTATGAGATGGCAGGGCTTCCCTTGGCTCCTTCACCCTTTCCCCATCTTATCAAGTCAAATGAAATCTTATCACGCAAAGTCTCCCTTTTTTGTTGGCATGGATGTGCACAAGAGGACCATTGCGGTCTGCGTGTACGATCCCAACAGGCGGGTTCTGTTTGACGAGCGGGAGTTGCCGCACGATCTGCCGAAGGTTCGGAAACATCTTCATCGCATACGGCAGCATTCGCCGGAGCTTCGGTGCTGTTACGAAGCCTCTTCCTGCGGCTACGGCTTGTACCGTGATTTGCAGGGAGAGGAGGGCATCACCTGCGAAGTGATTGCGCCGTCGTCGATTCCTCGTCGTTCGGGGGATCGAATCAAGACGGATCGCAGAGATGCCAGGAAACTGGCGACCCTGTATGCGGGCGATCTTCTGACGGCGATCTGTGTTCCGGGCAAGGAGCAGGAAGAGCTTCGCGCTCTGGTGCGTTGTCGGGCCTCCCATGTGGACAGCATCCCCCGCCTCAAACAACAGATCCTGGCGTTTCTCCAACTCCGGGGCTTTGCCTATGGAACAGGAACCCACTGGACCAAGACATTTCGGACGTGGGTCTGTGGATTGCCGATGAGTGAAGTAGACCAGATCACCCTCAACAGTTCCTGGTTTCATCTTGCCCAACTGGAACAGCAAGTGCTCCAGTTGGAAGCCAAGCTGGCAGAGATGGCGGACACAGACCTGTACTGTACACAGGTTCGGACCCTCATGGCGTTCCGTGGCATTGGTCTGGTGACCGCGTTCACGCTGGTGGCAGAGTTGGGCGGCCTTCGCCGGTTCGCTCATCCTCGCCAGTTGATGGGCTATCTGGGGCTGGTTCCCAGCGAACATAGTTCGGGAGAACACACCCGGCGGGGTGGGATCACCAAAACGGGAAATGGGCATGTTCGGAAAGCTCTGGTCTCTGTCGCATGGAAATATGCGTATCCCCCACGGGGCAGTGCAACACTTCGGGAACGCCAAAGCATGGTCTCGGCAGAGATCGTGGCGATGGCCCAGAAAGCACAGCACCGACTGTACAAACGTTTTCGTACACTGGCAGAAACCAAGTCGCGGTGCACCGCCAATACCGCGGTAGCCCGCGAACGGGTGGGGTTCCTCTGGGCGGCCCTGCACTTGAAGAATCCCCTGATTCAAACAACTTGACACGAACCATGATAACGTGACGTAGGGAGGGGTGATCGGCACGGTGGGAGGATCCACGTTTATACCTTGCGATAGCCAGCCCTTGGCTGGTGAATGCGCGTTCTCAGATAGTGGCAGCTCCGTACGAACCGAAACCATGCGGTATAGTCCTTCGGGGCCAAGCACGCGAATACCAGAATGATGTAGCCGTCGAAGCCGCCAGATCACCTCTCCACAGGTCAAACCTGACATCCCTCATGTAACCCCTGAACATATATAGTGTCTGTCCGAAAACACGGGATATATGGGTTTGCGCTGGTTCCTGTGCGCATTTTTGGGGATATTTCTTTTCTAAAGAAGTCCACTTTTTGGGGGATATGATCGTATAAGCCCTGAAACCCGTTCATCTTTTTCCTTTTGCTGAGATGAGAAAAGTCATTGAACCTCAACTTGAGATTGGATGGAAGCCTCTGGAAGAGATCACGCTGCCCCTTCACAATCGGGATGATTTCTATCTGTGCATGACGGCCATTTTGCATCTTTACCATGATGTTTTGCTGCGTGCGCGTCTGTTTTCCCGGTTGGCGGAGATTTTTCCTGCGGGGGTTCGGACGGATCGGGGGCGTCCGGGGATGTTTGCATGGCGCATCTTCGTGCTGGGGGTGCTGAAGCAGGTTCTTCGGTGCGACTATCAGAGACTGGCCATGCTGGCCACGGAAGTGCAGGTTTTGCGACAGATTCTGTTCCATTCCGAATTTGACGATACGGTCTACTGTCCGCAGACCTTGCAGGACAATCTTTCTCTTCTGACCTCCGAGATTCTGGCAGAATTCATTCAAATGGTGGCAGAGTGCGGACAGAAGGTGGCGGGAAAGCAGGAGGGGGAGGTGTTGCAGGGGCGGTGCGATTCCAAGGTGTGCAAGACCAATGTGGAGTTTCCCTCTGATCTGCGCCTTCTTCGGGATTCTGTCTGCGGGGGACTTCGGGAATGTGCCAAAACCGCGGATGCGCTGGATGTACCGGGCTGGCAGCAGATACAGCATCTGATGAAGACGGTAGAGAAGGCCCACAAGCCGGTATGTATCGCCAGGAAATACAAATCCCGTCCGGGCAAGGTTCGCTATTTCTTGCGTCTGTGTCGGAAGCGGGGCAGAAAAGTAGTGGACTTTCTGCGGAACCTGCATGACAGGAAAACAGAGCTGGAGCGGAAACAGGCAACGGGTTCGCTCACCAAGGCGGAAGAGAAGATGCTGAACACCGTGCTCCGTGCGATGCAGCGAATCTATTCTTTTCTGGGGTATATGGCGGTATTGCACGATCAGGTGCGTCGTCGGGTCTTGCATGGAGAGAAGATTCCGCATCGTGAGAAGATATTTTCGATCACCAAGCCGTTTACCCGCTGGATCGTGAAAGGGAAAGAAGGGGTGCTGTGCGAGTTGGGGGTTCCGGTGGCGATTATAGAAGATCAGTACCCGTTTATTCTGGGGCATGAGATTCTGTGGACGGGGACGGACAAGGATGTGGCGGTCTCGCTCACGGGGAGCGTGCAGGAGCAGTTTCCTTCCCTGCGTGAATGTTCGTATGATCGGGGTTTTTACAGTCCGGAGGTTCGGGAGAAGTTGGATGAGATGCTGGATGTGAATGCGATGCCGAAGAAAGGGAGGATGACGAAGGAAGAGCAGGAGCGGCAAAGCGATCCTGCCTTCCAGCGCGCAAGGAAACGCCATCCGGGCGTGGAATCCGCGCTGAACAACCTGGATCATCGGGGCTGGAATCTGGTGCGGGAAACAAGCCGGGAAGGCTTTGCCCGAGTCGTAGCGACCGCTATTCTGGCCGCCAATGTCCACCGACTGGGGAGGCTGCTCCGGGAACAGGAGATCATCAAGAAAGCGAAACGACGACGAAAGCTCGCCGCATAGGCGTGCATCCCCCCTTTCTTGCGGATTGACGAGGTGCCAAATTCAGGTGAATGCCAGAGGTACGTCCGATTCCTGCGAAGGAGGCACAAATGTACACCAATTCCCCCAAAATCCGCCCTCAAAACGGGAAGAATCTCCCCACTCCAGTCCATTTTGCGTCCAATATGACAGGAGATCTGCCCCGCCCCTGTTGCCAGTTCCCGAAAATCGGCAATTTTCGGATGGACACTATATAGTGTCTGTCCGAAAATTCACAGCAACCCCAAATATGGGGGATTCCAGAGGCATTTTGCCCCACAGGGTCATGCATGGAGCGATTCAGATGCTCGTTCGCTATGAGGGGATTCGGGGAAATTTCGCACGAAGATTGTGTGTTTATGGACGCCGTTTGGGGATTTGATGCTCCAATCCGCCAAAGGGCTTCCATCTTCGTCAGGAAAAATACCAAAAAATATCTCCCAAAACCCCCTCATACGCTCTCTAAACGGCATATATTGGCAATATTCTGAATTTTCTGACGGCCACTATATAGTGTCTGTCCGAAAATTCACAGCAACCCCCAATACGGGGGATTCCAGAGGCATTTTGCCCCACAGCGTCATGTATGGCGCGATTCAGATGCTCGTTCGCTATGAGAGATTCGGGGAAATCTTGCGCGAAGATTTCGTGTTTATGGATGCCGTTCGGGGATTTGATGCTCCAATCCGCCAAAGGGCTTCCATCTTCGTCAGGAAAAATACCAAAAAATATCTCCAAAAACCCCTCATACGCTCTCGAAACGGCATATATTGGCGATATTCTGAATTTTCGGACAGACACTATATCGCCCCGTGAAGCTCTGCCGCTGGAGCCGTCCTACTATACTAGGTATAGAGAAGCCCCCTCTGCCTCGGCATTAGCCCTTTTGATGCTCATTGTTGAGTGATTCCAAAGCCTGAAATCCTGGATCGGTGGAAAACAGAAGATATTAGTACCCAGCATGGTTCAGTGTACAGCCCTCGGAGGTTCCCTGCTGGTTGGAAGACTGGGGAGGAACACTCCAGCCTTCGGTAGAACTTGTCACGGAAATCACAGAATATCCACCTCTGCCCTAAATGCTGTGAGATGTAAATTTCCCTGACGGATACATCTCAATAGGCCGTATTGACGAGGCAGAACGGATCAAGTCCCCCCGTTTACTGAGATTCTGTATGATATCCAGGAATCCCGTGACCAGATATCACTACCTGCGGGCCGTACATGACTGGTCTGTCGTTGCCAGAGCAGTGGTGAGCGACATTGCCTCCATCTGATGAACTTAATCATTTCGTATTTATTACAGTTTCCTTTATAATTCCCTCCGCCATGGACAAATGTTTGGGGAGATCGCTGTCTGTCCGTATATTCTAACGTACCGACAGCCTCCATCACTGCGGGACACCTCTGCCAGAAGCTCCCATGCTTGAATCACAGCCTGAAGATCTCCATGATTTTCAGGATACTCCCCCTGAAAATGATCCGGTGCCGGAAAGTGTCCCGCCCCCAAAGGGCTGGGACAAGACGATCAAGTATCTGAAGGAGCAGCTCATTGATACCAGCAAGCGGAATCGGCTGATTAACTCCCCCATTGGCAGAGATCGGGGAAAATACCTTGATATAGTGGAGGAGCGTTCCGATGAAGTTTTCCGGCTGCTGGTACATCGCAGAAAGAGAATGCTGTTCTCCCATTCCGCAGGGACATACAGCGAGCCGGAAAACACAGAGACATTTTTTGTCCCTGATCCAGACCCTCCAGATGCCAGACATACAGATCTCAAGCTGCAGACCCGCCTGACCAAGGATGCACTGCACAAGCGACTCCTGGAACTCTATCGTTACTCAAACAGCTCTATTGAGGAGCAGGGATTCAACCCGCTATTCCTTGTTCTGGGCTTCGTGCGCTGGTATGAGAGCAGTTCTTCCGAACTGGAACGGCACGCACCTCTCGTACTTCTCCCCGTTGAGCTTGTCCGGGAAAGCGTAAAATCAAACTTCAGACTAGTTTTACGAGATGAAGATCTGGAACCCAATCACTCATTTGATGCCCTGATCAAGAGTGACTTTGACCTCAACCTCCCGCCGTGGCCAGAGACAGATGAATGGGTGCCTTCTGACTATTTTGCACAAGTAAATGAAATGGTCAGCACCCGGGAACGGTGGGAGGTATGCCCGAACATCATGCAGCTGGGATTCTATTCGTCCGGCAGGTTTCTGATGTCGCGAGATCTGGACAAGGCAGAACCTACGGATCTTCTGGAGCAGCTGTTTGAAGGGTTTGATGATGTTTCCTTGCCGGATAGCGAGGAGCTTGATTACCGATATGCAGACCCTCGTGACCTTGGCCACATTATGGAAGCAGATGCCTCCCAGACATGGGTGATTGCTGCCGCGAGGGATGGCCGCAATATGGTAGTTCAGGGGCCGCCCGGAACAGGAAAATCGCAAACCATCGCCAACATCATTGCCGTATCGGTTCGTGACAACCAGAAAGTACTGTTTGTGGCAGAGAAACAGGCAGCACTTGATGTCGTGTACGAACGGCTCAAATCATGCGGACTTGCCCCCCTGTGCCTGAACATGCATTCCACCAAGGGCCAAAAGAAAACCGTATATGCCGATCTGGGGGAAACTCTGAAACTGGGCCGTCCACTGGCAGGGAATCCGTCTGAATATGAGCACCTGAGATCCGTGCGGGATCAACTGAACGAATTCTCGGATCAGTTGCATGCTGTTGACGAGGTGACTGGAGAAACATTTTACCTGACCATCGGACTGCTGACCAAACTGATCGCAGACGAAGACCTGCCAAGACCGGACTATCATGTGGAAAAAGCAGCTGCATGGAACCGTGAACAGGCGGACGAGGCGCGGGAAGAAATTGAACGACTCGCTGACTTGACGAAAGAGTTCGGACCGGAAGGATCACATATCTGGAGGGGGGCGAACCAATACTTGGATCCAATGAAACGCGGCCGTCTCCAGAATAGGCTGGGACATCTGCAAGATGCACTGGAAGATCTCCACTCCTGCCTCCGGGAGGTGTGCGGAGCACTCAGCATGAATGCAGAGGGAGGACTGGCATTTGCAGACAAGGTACTGCAACTGACCCGAGCCATGGATGCCAGGCCATCTGATGCAGACCGGCTGGTGCATATATCGGGAGTTGGCAAGCACTCCAGGAAGCTGCGGACATTGCTTGAGGATATTCAGGAGCAGCAGAGAGTTCGGTCTGAACTGGATATGGCTGTAATTTCCAGTGCCCTTGACAGGGACTGGACCTCCGAACACCAGGCAATCACCAAACACAGATCTTCCCCCTTTCGGTGGTTCCGGGGTTCCTATCGCGCCGCGATCAAGCAGATCAAGACAGTCGCCAAAGACCCGCCCAATTCCAATACAGAACGACTGAAGCTTCTGGGTACGCTCATTCATCACAAAACACAGGTACAGGAAATAGGGGAGCGACAGACACTGGGAGAACTTGTTGCTGGTCCTTTGTGGCGTGGACTGAAGACAGATATTGCGGGCATGCTTGAACCTGTCCGGTGGATCCAGGAGCAGATTGAAGTGCTCGGATCGCCCGATGCACTAAAGAAGCAGATAGATCAATGGCCCGAAACTGCAGATGCAAGTGCGCTGGCAAGCAGGCTCCACAATTGCATCCGGGAAGCGGAGGAGAAGTGGGAGAAGGTTGCAGATGTCTGTGACCTGAACCTGCAGCTGGCATTCGATGAGGAGTCCATTCGCAATGTGCCACTCACCACGATCATGGAGAGGATGTCTGCCTGGAGAAGAGATCCCGAGGGACAGGCTGACTGGATTCGACTGCATGACATGGCAAATACCGTCGCTGATCGGGGGCTGGAAGAAATTCGAAGGAGACTGGCGGATGGCAGCCTTGCACCGAAGCACGCCTGCGGTACCTATGACTATGTTCGCGCGGAAGCCGTCTATCACCGGCTCACGAGACTCAACCCCGACCTGGAAAAGATCAGTGGACGCAACAGATCCGGTCTTGTGGAAAAGTTCAGGAAACTGGATGCCTCCCTTTTGGATCTCAGTGCACAGGAAGTTATGTCTGCGCATTATGAATCCATTCCCGAAGGTACTCGCGGGGAGATGGGAGTGCTCCGCGGAGAGGCGCAAAAGAAAACCCGCCATATGGCACTGCGCAGGCTGCTGACCGAAGCGGGAGATGCTGTACAGATGCTAAAGCCAGTCTTTTTGATGAGTCCGCAGTCTGTTGCCCGGTATCTGGACCCGGACGGACTGAAATTTGATCTCCTGCTGATTGACGAAGCCAGTCAGGTGCGGCCTGCCGATGCCATTGGGGCCATGATGCGATCCAAACGTGCCATCATTGTCGGAGACCAGAAACAGCTTCCCCCTACCTCATTTTTCGAGAAACTGGTCAACAGCGAGGAAGAGGACGGAGAGGAACAGGAAACGGAGGAGCGTATGGCAAGACAGATCAAGGATATGGAAAGCATTCTTGCTCTCTGCGAGGGCCGCGGCATGCCTGACTACATGCTGAAGTGGCATTATCGGTCACAGCATGAATCGCTGATTGCGGTTTCCAACAAGGAATTCTACAGAAATGAGCTTGTCTGCCCGCCCAGTCCGGCCTCTTTGAGCAGCAACCTGGGACTGACCTTCAAATTTGTTGGCGGAACATACCGCCGGGGCAAAGGCAAAAGTGACAACCCTGAGGAAGCCAAAGCGGTGATGAACGCCGTCCTTGAACACGCGAGGCAGCGACCGGGGGAATCTCTCGGCGTGGTGGCCATGAGCACATCGCAACAGGTTACGATTCAAAATGAAGCAGAACGGATGCGGGCCATACACCCGGAGCTTGATTCCTTCTGCAGCAAGAACAGGGAGAATCCCTTCTTTGTCAAAAACCTGGAAACTGTGCAGGGAGACGAGCGGGATGTAATCTTCATTTCCATTGGATACGGGAGAACGGAAGGAGGACAGCTCTTTCAGAATTTTGGACCGGTTTCCAGCGAAGGTGGAGAGCGTCGGCTCAATGTATTGTTTACCAGAGCAAAGAAGCGTTGCCGTGTGTTTGCCTCCATCCGGCACACGGATATCAGGCATGATCAGGCAACGCACAGAGGCCCGCTGGTTCTCCGGACATTTCTCAAATATGCAGAAACCGGAGAAATGGATGTGCCTGTCATTGCCGGGAAGGAACCGGACAGTGCATTTGAGGAGGCTGTCGGGGATGCCATCCGGGGATATGGATACAAGGTGGATTATCAGGTGGGATCCGATGGATTCCTGATTGATCTTGCCGTCAGAAATCCAGACAATGAAAGCGGGTATGTGCTGGCAATTGAATGCGATGGAGCACGATACCATTCCTCCCGCTGGGCACGGGAGCGGGACCGGATGCGGCAGCATCTCCTGGAAGGCAAGGGCTGGACCTTCCACCGCATATGGAGCACAGACTGGTTCAGGAATCCCGAAACCGAAACCCGAGAAGCAGTAGAAGCTGTTCGCCGGGCCTGCATCAAAAAGGATACGTCTCCTCCGAAAACGGAAACAAGAAGGCCTCCAGTGGAGAGAGAGGAGCATAAAGAGCCATCACCGGAGCCAAAGAATTTTTACAAAGAATTCACGTACAGAAAAGGTAGAGCAACTTCAGACCCGACCTACAATCAGATTCATGATACCCCCGACAGGAAAATTGCGGATGTGATTGCACAGCTTGTTACAGTGGAGGGACCCGTTCACAGGGATATTGTTGTCCGAAAGATTCGAGAGATATGGGGATATGACCAGACAGGGAGAATAATAAGAGAAAGAATCAATCAGGCAATCCAATTCTCTGTACGCAGGGGTATGGTAAAAAAATGTACTCTGGATCCGAGCTTTCTGACAGTGCCCTCAACTGAAGTACATGTGCGAGACCGGAGCGAGCTGGAAGATTCTTTTATGAAGAAACCGGAGAGAATTCCTCCCGAGGAGTATCGGATTGCAATCCTGCGTGCCGTGGAGCGATGTCTTGCGATCAGTGAGAACGATTGTGCGATTGAGGCCAACCGCATGTTCGGATTCAGGTCAACCAGCGAGGGCTTCAGAGAACAGGTGGCCACACAGATCGGATCCCTGATCCGTGAGGGAAAGCTAGTCCGCCAGCCGGATGGAAGGATCAGATCTCCGGGCAGCGACTGACCAATATCAACCCCTTCCTGGGGAAGAGGAGGCTCTCACATACTTCTAACGCCTGGGACAGACTCGCCCGCCCGAATACCAGCCGGTCAACTCACGAGATGTGCGTCCGCACTGATCTCCGCACTGGCGTACAGCTTCGCAACCGGACAACCTGTCCGAGTTGCTTCCGCAGCTTCCTGGAGTGTATTTTCGTCAACCCCAGGCACATTGGCACGGACAACCAGATCAATATTTGAAATATGGAACCCGCCCGCTGGATCAGGTCCAAGCGTGACAGAAGCACGCGTACTTACATGGGTTACGGTATGACCACGACCGTCCAGTTCGTTGGACAGTGCCATGGAGAAGCATCCCGCAATCGCGGCCGCGACCAGGTCTTCAGGGCCTACCCCGGGATCTCCCTCAAAGCGGGACCGAA
This sequence comes from Rhodothermales bacterium, assembly GCA_965203305.1. GTDB lineage: Bacteria > Bacteroidota > Rhodothermia > Rhodothermales > Bin80 > Bin80. The sequence goes on from OZ241874.1 coordinate 3,588,301, forward strand.
AGGTAAAGGGAGCATCCAGAGAACCTCGTTCGGTCTTGATGTGCCCGCTTCCAGATTTGAGATCTCCTTTCCAGGAGGCATTGGCATGATTTACACTCATTGTAATCGGATAATTTTAGGTTTCAGATTCCAGGGAATAATGCTGGCCGTTAATGGACCAGCTCACGGTGACCGGTGCAGTCTTTTCCAGAATTTTGGCGACTGAACAGTATTTGTTAATACTCAGATCCACAGCATTTCGAACCTTCTTCTGATCAAGGTTTCCTTCAAATTCATAGTGTACATGCAGTCTGGTAAACAGAGACGGGGTTTCCTGTTCCGCGCGATCATACGTGATGACTGTGTCGAATTTCTGGAGCTCTTGCCGCTGCTTTTTGAGGATGATAACAATATCAATCCCGCTGCACCCGCCCAGGGCCATCGCTACTGCCTGCATGGGACCAACCCCCTGTCCACTCCCCCCTTCTTCGGGACTGGTGTCCATGTGCATCGTGTTTCCATCGCTGTTTGTAGCAAGGAAATGGAATTTGTCATCCAGATGTTGCAGAGTAACTTTCGCCATAGAGACAGGGTTTCCCGTCAGAGTTTTCGTTCAACTGTCATCTCCCCATCAGGATTCCGAAGAATGTATACTGCAACCCTCGCATGGAAAAATACGTAACTTTATGGAAACCAGAGGAGTGACGACTCATGAGGAATTCATTTACTCGCATCAAAATTGTCGGGCTTGTTGCTGTCTCCGCTTTGGCACTGGCAGCATTCAAGACAATTCCCGTTGCACGGGATGTGATCAAGAAAGAATACCGGGTGAATCTAGGAGGAACTCTGGAACTGGAGCTTGATCGGGGGAATGTGGAAGTTGAAACAACAAATGAAAACTCGGTGAAAATTGCACTGGAGCGCCGCGCACGCGCAGAAACTCAAGAAGAAGCGGAGCAGCTATTGAAATCTGCACATCGCTACGAGTTTGACAGGAACGGGGATGATGTCAGCATTTATTCGCAGGTAAAGGAAGGTCGGGGACACATGCGATGGCGGAAAGGCCCGGCAGTCAAAATCAAACTCAGCGTACGAGTCCCTGAGGAGTATAATGTTACCTTCAAAACAGGGGCCGGGAATGTGACAATTATTGAAGTCAGCGGAACAATTACAGGGCGCACCGGCGCCGGAAATATTCTGCTAGAGGATGTTGAAGGAGAACTGGATGTAAAGTCTGGGGCCGGAAATATTGAGCTTTCAGGGAACTTGGAAGATGCAGAGGTCGTGACTGGCGCAGGAAATCTGTCTGTCTATGCCCGAGTGGATGCCCTGCATGCAATGACAGGTACAGGGAATGTATCCGTGGAAATACGGGGGCAGCCCCGAGGCAAGAGCAAGTTGCGTACGGGAGCCGGCAATGTCTCCCTCTCCCTCTCCGAGGATGTCCGTGCTGAGGTTCGCGGAACTGCACGCGTAGGTACCGTAACTTGCGAGTTCCCAATTGAGATATCTAAAAACAATCTTGTCTCTCATTCTTTTTCAGGCGAGATCAACGGCGGTGGAAGTGCTTCCATTGTCATGGATGCCGGCTTTGGAAATGTGTCCCTTCACCGGCATTAATTGAGGGTGCCGCACGGACTTCAAGTGTTCCAGAGTTTCGGCTGAATGCCAGAGAGAAAGATAGCCTGAAGCACAGCCCTCGCCCCGTGCACCTTATGGTATGATCTCTGCCTCGCCATTCTTGTGATACCGGGTGCATGCATGTCTCTGAAAAACGCGGGATGCCCTGTCATAGGCATATACTCTTATCTCCGTCCACTGGGATGTCTTTTCAATGAGATTCCATGAATTTACTCCCAGTTGTGGAGCACGCCACCGATCCGATGTCGCGGTCCCTGCAAGCGAAAGCAATACTCCAGACCCTGAAAGATGGTGGTGTTCTGTGTGGGCGAGATGCCAGTGTCCCGCACAGATGACATCCACACCGTTTTCTGAGGCAGTTGCCAGAACCCGTTCCCCATTGTGAGCTATGTCCAGCGTCTGAAGTCTCTTGGGGACTGACAGCGGGTGATGAACTGCCAGAATTTTGAGTGTCCCGGGGAGCTGTCCGGCAAAAAAATTCCTGATTCGCGCAAGATGTCGGGAAGTGCAACGCCCGCTCTTGACCGTGAGTCCATGCGCCGTATTGAGTCCCAGTACGGCCAGCCCCGGGAGTACCAGTTCCGGTTCAAGTTCCACGGAAATCTTCCTTTTGTATCGCCGTAGCGGATTGAAAATCCGGAGATCTGGCCGATGCCACCATGCGTGCACATCGTGATTTCCTGGAATCACAAGCTGCGGCTCCGGGAGGGCCTCTATAAATTCTTTGGCCGCCCTGAATTCCGATCTCCGTGCCCGCTGGGTCAGATCTCCTGTGACCAGAATGGCATCGCATGTATAGGCGCGAACACTGTCAATCAGATTTTCCTGCACATGTGCGGATGCAATTCGACCAAAATGTGGATCGCTAATATGTGCAACCCGCATGTGCGAGGGGAAGGCTGAATTTTCGGAGGGACATGACTATATCCGACACCACATTATCGCCCGATTGCCCGGCAGCTTGATAATGCGAGGTGCCTGCTGGAATACCTGAACGGGCAATGCACTACACCATGACAGATTTCTTCCTATGGCACCTTCAGAGGCTTCCTGTGTGTGATAAGGCTGAAAGGCAGTTACAAGGCCAGATGAGCCTGCGGAAAAGTTGTGTATGTCTCAGGGATTGAGTTGATATCATTATCTCTTGTAGAGCAGAGCCTATACTCATAATACCTGGCCTAAGAATTTTTTCCTGGACGAATAGATATCCAGTAAACTGCAAATGCCAGCACAGGTATAAACAGTAGCGCTCCAAGCACAACCAGGAATAAAGGCGGAAATTCAAAAGCCCAGAACGTTCGCCAGCTCGGTCTAGATCCTATTCTGCGCGACCGGGTAATGCCTCCGACAGAACCAATAAACGCAACCTCCCCGCCGGGTACACGGACAGAAATCTGTCTGTCTGTCGCAGAGATAGCCATCGCTTCGGAACCAGTCCTCACCAATCCCAGAAGCCATTTTCCCGGGATATGGGTTTTTCTGGCTGCCATGCCCCCCACCACATCCATCATGCGGACGATTCTGTCGGAAGTGGCGACCACTACCTTGGCATCGTCCATAAACACAATATCTACCACGCACCTGCTTTGATGGCGTTCCAGTTCTCCGATTTCAGTTCCTGTCTCCACATTCCAAATCCGCAAGTTTCCCGAAAAAGTTCCCGAGACCAGTCTGTCCCCAGCCGGGGAAAAGGCAAGTGCTGTTACCCCTCTGCATCCCCAGTCTTTCCTGTGCCCCCTTATATGTAACCGCATGTTATTCAACTGCACATCCCACACAACAATATCCCCGTTCCCAGTGCCCACGGCAATCAAAGAGCCGTCTCGGGAAAAAGCTGCCGATAATCCGCCTCCTTTCAGTGCCCATATCCCGCAAACAGTATTTTGGGTGGACAAGTTCCAGACTCTCGCCATGCGTTTCCCCACAGCAACAAGCATGGTTTCGTCATCCGAAAATGCAACTGCGGCAGCGCGCTCACTTCCCCATTGTAACCGAAATTTTTGCTCACCTGAATGGACATCCCAGGCAGTTATATCCCCACTGGCAGCAAGTCTTGTTGCGATCATTTGCAAATCAGGCGAGAAGGCAATCGCATCTTTTTTTCCCAGAAGCAAACGGGGGAGTGCCCACCTCTGAACATCTTCAGATTTTTCCACCGCAAGGGGGGTCCGACCATGTAGAGGCAGACTTGAGCTATGCTCAACTTCGTTTTCCAGCGCAGCAGGTGGTCTAAGGACTTCGGGCCCACCAGTGGAGGTGTTTCCCAATCTTCCCAGAAGCTCCCCACAATTCTGCACACGAGAATTTACATTTGGGACCAGACACTCATCAACCGCCTCCAGTACCTTCTCTGAGAATCTTTCCTTGCCAAGTTGGCGGGCAGAGGGCATCGGGTCTGCCTGTCCATTCATCAGCGCAAAAGCTCTTTTCTGGATATTCAGCGGATTCGGAGGTATGAATGGCGGGTTCCCACCCGCAATAATTCTCCACATGACAGCTCCCAGACCATATACATCGGTCCAGGGACCAATTTCTCCTTCGCCGACTTGCTCCAGAGCAGCATACCCGTCTGTGTACGGAGCAAAAGATTTGGTATGCTTGCTAATCTCATGTTTGGCTGCACCAAAGTCAATCAAAATTGGAGAGGCATCATCTCGCCGTACCAGAATATTAGAGGGTTTAATATCCCGATGAAACACCCCTGATTCGTGAACCGTTTGCAGACCTCTGAGCAAGGGCAGGATCAACTCAAGCAGTTCCTCCTCTGTCAATGGTTCTCCACGAGATTCACGTTTTTCCAAGAGTGTTGACAGCGGAAGACCCGTGATATACTCCATCACAGTATATGCCGTGCCATTGGCACGAAAGAGATCCCGGCATGTCACGATGTTTGGGCACATACGGAACCGCTCCAGCTGTTTTGCTTCATTCAGAAAACGGGTGAGTCCATCCTCGAATGAAGCCTGCAAGGCAGGCTTGCTGGGAAGGATTCTCCCTCCTTGCCTCACGGACAGTTCTTGCGGGAAGTACTCCTTGATGGCTACATCAATATCCAGTTCCTGATGTCTTCCCCTGTACACAATGCCGAATCCGCCCTGTCCAATGACCGAACGAATTTCGTAGTCCCTGAGGGATACACCTTCACGCAACATGGAGAATTTTGCTTAAAATTGGGAATTATCCATCAAAATCTGCACGCGGGAACCGGGAGAGAGTATTATCTCTCCAGTCCCATGTCCGGGGACTGCTCTTTTGGAGGGAAATTCCTTATGATGTACTCTCGCAGGGACGGGATCGGGACAGAATAAGATCCCAATGCTGTATTGAAGTGGAGAACCCCCTTGCGTACCGCACGGAAGAACAACTCTTCGGCTTTTTCTGCCCCGTACTCTTTGCTCAGCTGTTCCACAGCCCCTGTCTGCTCTATAGCTCCCTCTTTCGAACTTGCTAACATGATCCCGGCAAGGCTCCTACGCTCTTCCGCTATGAAGGGACTCAGACGGTGTTCATAGTATTCCCTGCGGTTTTTCCGTCCTTCTTCCATGACGGAGTCAAGTCCCGCGGCTGTCATCTTGTTGTCATATTTTTTCAGGTAGGAGACGGCGGGTTCCGTATACGATATGATGTGTTGCGCCCATCCGTATGTTTCCTGGGTGATCGCATCAATCCACGCGGTGGGGTCTCCCTGTGCTTCCCCTTCCTTTGTGAGCCAGTCTTCCACCACCGCCCTTTCTTCTTCCCTTTCCAAGGGTTCCATGTTGAACTTGGACCCAAGCAGTGGGCGGGATATGCCCAGTGCTGCAAAGGATTCGAAGGTCATCCCCAGCCCGCCCGCCAGCAGGATGACGGATTTCCCGACCCCGCCATTGTGAATCTTTTTCAGAAGATATCGGACATCGTCTTTGTACTCCCCTGTTATTTTGCTGTCTTCGCCCAGATGCTGGGCTTCGTCCAGAATCAAAAGGAGTGGTTCCCCCGCTTTTTTTATCAGCCCCAGGGGGGTAGCCCTGGATGTATCGACCACGGATGTTTTTCTGCGTTTTGCTCCCCCCCTGACCAGGTTTAAATCCAGCGTCCCCCCTCCTTCCACGGTGTGCGACACGGTTCTTTTTTCTGGCGGGAGACCAAGCGTTTCCTGCAGTTTATCTGCATCCCACAAATCATCCGGGTCAATCTCTGCGACATGCCACCCAGCTTCCGCCGCCTTCATCCAGCATTCGGCCAGAAGTGCTGTTTTGCCGATCCCCGGCGGCCCTTGCACGATGAATGTGCTTCCCCCACTGGTCTCCCCGGACTTGGCCAGCAAGTCTTCGAATCTTTTCAGGATTGGTTTCCGCCCGTGGAAGTAGGGGGTGGCTCCCCGATCATCAAGTCCTTGTATCCCGCTCATTTCCTGTCGTAACTGGTCAAAAAAGACTACACTTCGGGGCACAGTCTGTTCCCGCCCTTGCGGATTTTGCTGGATAAATCCCTTAAAATTGGAGCCGGAATAAGAACAGACATGCTTTACCTGAGACTGTTGAGATCTGCAATAAGCAGAAGGAGATAACTTCCCCTGAAAACTCCGCTTTCATGCTTGTTTCTACATCCCACCCCTGTACTTAAGCATCGCAGACTGGGTACAGGCTTCGTTATCGTGAAACATGTAGCTGATTTTGTCTTTGTTCTGATCTCGGGACGCACAAACAGCTAGTCTGTGCTTGAGCAGGATGTTCTGAACCGATTCGGCTCTGTCCGCAGGAGGTCTGTCAACCAGAAAAACAAGCAGCTGCACTATGGTTAGAATCCCAATCATCCAGATCAGGGCTGTGCACTTCGTGTTCAGGGAATCCAGCTTTGCATCGTGCATGAGAGACATCTTTGATGGAACGCAAGATACCCACAATCTCACAAGAGCAGACGTACCGGCTGTTCCAGGAGCTCTTTAAGCGTTGCCATAAATCGTGCCCCTACGGCTCCGTCCACAGCCCTGTGATCACATGAGAGGGTGAGGTTCATCCGCTTTCCTGCCACAACCTCGCCCTTCTCCACCACTGGTATGTCCCGGATGGCACCGATAGCAAGAATGCAGGCATTGGGCGGATTGATGATTGCCGTAAACGATTCAATCCCGAACATCCCCAGGTTGCTGGTTGTGAATGTAGACCCTTCCATCTCCTCAGGAGTCAGTCGCTTCTCTCGTGCCCGCACAGCCAGTGTCTGAATCTCCTGCGCAATGACGGAAACACTCTTCTGGTGTGCATCTCGCACAACCGGAGTCACCAGCCCATCCTCCATGGCTACGGCAATCCCGACATCCACATAATTGTATTTCCGAATCACCCCCTCCTCTGCCACATAGGTTACGTTCACATCCGGGTGCAGAATCAGAGCACTGGCGCAGGCTTTCGTCACGAGATCATTGAAGGAGACTTTGGGACCACCGAATTTTTCGAGATGGTCATTCAGAAGAAGCCGCTGGGAAATTAACGCAGCCACATCCACATCTGCACTCAGATAGAAATGAGGAGAGGTATACTTGCTTTCCGCGAGTCTCCGTGCGATTGCCTTCCGCATCTGAGAGATGCGGATGCTCTCAAATCCCCGATCAGCGGCCACAGATCCTGCGGAGCTGGTAACTTGGGAGGGAGCCGGCAGGCGGACAATCTCTGCCTGTACATCTCGCTTGATAATGCGACCACCCGGACCGGATCCGACCATGCTGACCAGATCAAGACCATGATCCGTTGCCATTCGCTTGGCCAGCGGGGAGGCTTTCGTTCGCCCGTTGCTGGATGAGGACTGGCTGGGTAACGAAGCAAGCGTTTCCGCCTGTGGTGCTGCCGCGGCAGGAGCCTCTGCAGGGGAGTCCCCGGCTGGCACCGGGGCAACCCCGTTGGTGGATGCATACTCTGCCATCACCCCGGACACATCTTCGCCAGCATTCCCGAGAACGGCAATCAATCCCCCAATCGGGAGCGGCTCGCCGGCACGGGCAACTTTCTTGAGAAGTACACCATCGTCATAGGCCTCTACATCCATAGTTGCCTTGTCCGTCTCCACCTGTGCAATCACATCCCCCGCAGCAATACTGTCTCCCTCTTCCACAGACCACTCTACAAGGACACCCTCCTCCATGGTGTCCGTCATTTTCGGCATTTCTATTGCAATCGGCATGGGTCACAATCTGGATAGCGGGAAAATTCAGTCGAGATACATAACCTCGCGGCAGGCCCGATACACATCCTCTGCACTCGGCATGTAGTATTCAATCAGGTTTTTTGCATAGGGAGCAGGCGTGTCCTTGGCAGTAACACGGTGTACGGGTGCATCCAGGTCATCAAAGGCCCGTGCCTGAATCTGGAACGCAATCTCCGAGGCAACACTGGCAAATGGATTGCTCTCATCCACAACCACGCAACGGTTGGTTTTCCTGACCGATGCAATCACGGCATCCCAGTCCAGTGGACGAATGGTGCGGGGATCAATGACCTCTGCGGCATATCCGTCTGCTTCCAGCATTTCGGCAGCCTCCATGGCCCGCCAGTAACTCTTGTTGTGTCCGATAATCGTCACCGCATCTCCTTCCCGGGCAATCCGTGCTCGTCCAATCGGGATAATATAATCCTCGGCATCAGAAACCTCCCCGCGCATTCCATACATGAATTCACTCTCCAGAAACACCACCGGATCATTGTCCCGGATCGCGGACTTGAGCAGCCCCTTCGCATCATCAGGATTTGAGATGGAAATCACCTTCAGTCCGGGAAAACAGCTGTAAAGAGCTTCCACGGATGTGTTGTGGGTTGCGGCCAGCTGTCCTGCAGCCCCGTTCGGGCCGCGAAAAACAATCGGGAACGAAAACTGCCCGCCGGACATGTAGCGGATCTTGGCAGCGTTGTTGATAATCTGGTCAATGGCCACGAACGCAAAATTCCATGTCATAAACTCAATAATTGGCCGGAGTCCGTTCATGGCCGCACCAAGTCCCAGCCCCGCAAAACCGTTCTCGCTGATTGGCGTGTCAATCACGCGCCGATCCCCGTAGCGATCACGCATGCCCTCGCTGACCTTGTAGGCACCATTATACTCGGCGACCTCTTCCCCCATGAGGAAGATGTCTTCATCCCGGTCCATCTCTTCAACCATCGCAGCACGTATGGCCTCTCGAAGCTGCAGTTCTGCCATTTTTTTTCTAATGCGTCAGGAAAGGATAATCTTTCTGTGTATATACATCTTCATAAATTGCCTCCAGGGGAGGGTACGGGCTTTCATCCGCAAATGTAACGGACGCAGCCACTTCCGCTTTCACCTCCGCATCCAGAGCGTCCATCTCTTCATTCTTCATCAGACTGTTCTCAATCACATAACTCTTCAGACGAAGGATGGGATCTTCGTTCTTTTTTGCTTCCAGTTCTTCTTTGGTCCGATACTTCCCGGGATCACTCATGGAGTGTCCTCTATAGCGATAGGTCCGGATTTCCACCAGGGAGGACTGTCCCTGTCGGGCAAGATCTGCGTGGTCTCGCATGGCCTGACAGACACTAAAGACATCCATCCCGTCTACCAGCGATCCCGGCATTGCATAGGAAACCCCCTGCTTGAACAGGTCTGTCTCGGCCGCGGCCCGATCCACTGCCGTTCCCATTGCATACTGATTGTTCTCAATCACGTAGATGACGGGCAGCTTGTAGAGAGATGCCAGATTCAGTGCCTCATGAAACGCACCCTGCCAGACGGCTCCATCCCCCAGATAACATACACAGACTCCTCCATCACCCTTGTACTGATGTGCAAACGCAATGCCTGCCGCCAGCGGGATATGTGCTCCGACAATCCCGTGCCCCCCGAACATTCTTTTCTCCTTGCTGAAAAAGTGCATGGAACCACCCTTGCCCCTGGAGCATCCGTCTACCCGTCCGAACAGTTCGGCCATACATTCGTTGGAAGACATACCCAATGCCAGAGCAACGCCATGGTCACGATATGCCGTAATGACGGAGTCCAGCCCAGGCTTCAGAGCATAGACAGAACCCGTAGAGATGGCTTCCTGACCAATGTACAAGTGTAAAAATCCGCCAATCTTTTGCCTGCCATACATTTGTGCCGACCGCTCCTCAAAGCGACGCTGCAGGAGCATGCTCCGATAGATGTCCTTCACATCTTCCACGCTCAATCCAAGATCTGAATGCGTAAACCTGTCTCCTGGATAACTCCGGAAGCTCAGGCTGGCCCCCATGGTGTCATAGCTGGTTTTCGGCTGCCCGTTCCTGGATACTGCGCGTTTCGTTTTCACTGCCATATTCCCAGCGTAAAGCGACTGTTCATGTGTTTGCTGTCAAGTACAGCCCGTGTGTACTGTCACAGGCCGTTTCTGATCCCGGAAGCCCGAATGGTTGCAAATCAAGACCGATGAATCGCGCCATTGCCATCATCCCAACCTATAACGAAGCGGAAAATATTGCCCTTGCACTGCACCGGGTGATGGAGCAGCCAATGGAACTGGATGTGCTGGTTGTAGACGACGGATCGCCAGACGGTACGGCGGATCTTGTCCGTAATACCCGGTCAGCTTATCCAGGACGGATTGAGCTTCTGGAACGCTCGGGAAAACTGGGGCTGGGGACAGCCTACCTCAACGGATTTGCTTACGCGCTCAGGCGAGGGTATCCGGTGATCTGCAGCATGGATGCGGACCTTTCTCACAATCCAGATGACCTGCCAGCTCTGATTGAGGCAGTGCAGGCGGACCAGTGCGACCTTGCCATTGGCTCCAGATATGTAGACGGGGTCCGCGTTGTAGACTGGCCCCTCAGTCGGCTGCTGCTCAGCTATGGTGCCGGGATGTACACACGATTCGTTACAAGACTTCCTGCTCGCGACGTAACAGCCGGATTTTTGGCCTACCATCGCCGTGTCCTGGAATCTGTGAACCTGTCAGCAGTCCGCAGTAACGGATATTCTTTCCTCATCGAAATGAAATATCGCACATGGAAAAGGGGATTTCGCCTGCTTGAAATCCCGATTACCTTCACCGAACGGACAGAAGGGCAAAGCAAAATGAGCCGGGCCATTATTCGCGAAGCTGCATTCAAAGTCTGGGAACTGCGTATACGTTCTCTTTTTGGAAAACTCTGACACCGAACGGAATTTTCACCGTGATCTTCTTACAAAACTGAGATTATGCCTTATACACATCTGACCCCGCCTGCATCAGGCGAGCCAGTTCAATTTTCTGAAAAAATACTGCAGGTCCCTGACCATCCCGTCATTCCTTTCATTGAGGGAGATGGCATCGGACCGGATATCTGGGCTGTAGCCAGTCATGTTCTGGACCGTGCTGTTTTGCACGCATACGGGACAGAACGCAAGATCCACTGGTTTGAGATTTATGCTGGCGACAAGGCACAGCGCACATACAGCGAGTGGTTGCCAGAAGACACCCTGCAGGCCATTCGGGATTATCGGGTTGCCATCAAAGGCCCCCTGACCACTCCCGTCGGCGGCGGGATCCGGAGCCTGAATGTCACACTCCGGCAAAAGCTTGACCTCTACGCCTGTGTCCGCCCTACCCGCTACTTTTCTGGAGTCCCTTCCCCTGTCCAGAGCCCCGAGCTTGTGGACATGATCATCTTCCGCGAAAATGCCGAAGATATCTATGCCGGGATTGAGTTTGAAAACGGGACGAAAGAGAATGAGCAGTTTCTGGATCTGCTCAGGGAGGCATTCCCGGAGTCTTTCGCAAAGATCCGTTTTCCCGAGAGCAGCGGGATCGGGATCAAGCCTGTTTCGGAAGAGGGAACAGAGCGTATTGTCCGTGCTGCCATTACATACGCGATTGCCGAACGCAAGCCCAGTGTCACGCTCGTCCACAAGGGCAATATCATGAAGTATACCGAGGGGGCATTCCGGGACTGGGGATACAAGATTGCTGCCGACCAGTTTGGCGCAGAGCCGCTGGATGGCGGGCCCTGGCATGTAGTGCGCCAGAACGGACATGAAGTACTCATCAAGGATGTCATTGCGGATGCATTCCTGCAGCAGATCCTGACCCGGCCAAGTGAGTACAGCGTGATCGCAACAATGAACCTGAACGGAGACTATATCTCCGATGCCCTGGCGGCCCAGGTTGGGGGAATCGGGATTGCTCCCGGGGCAAACATCAATTACGATACCGGACTGGCCCTGTTTGAAGCCACGCACGGCACAGCTCCCAAATACGCCGGACTTGACAAGGTCAATCCAAGCTCTGTCCTGCTCTCCGGCGAAATGATGCTCCGGCACCTGGGATGGACCGAAGCCGCGGATGCTGTGATCCGTGCGGTGGAAACGACCATCAAACAGAAACGGGTTACCTATGACTTTCACCGCCTGATGGACAGGGCAACCCTGCTGAGATGCAGCGAGTTCGGACAGGCACTGGTGGAGAACCTGAAGGCATGATGCCGGCATGGAGGGGCAAGTCCATGCCTTTATACCAAATGCAGCGGTTTGATCGTTTTCTCCCCTGTTTTCTGGCACAAGAACTTTGCCACGGCGTTAGAGGCGGGCTAAATTACATTTTGCATTATGATTGAGGTTCAAAATCTCAGCAAGTCGTATGGCCCTGTGCAGGCTGTACGCTCTATTTCCTTTCAGGTCAGTCAGGGAGAGGTTGTGGGGTTCCTGGGCCCGAACGGGGCAGGAAAGTCCACAACCATGAAACTCATGACCGGCTATCTGCCTCCGAACGGGGGGACGGTTCTGGTGGATGGTCTGGACATCCGCGAGGATGCGCTCCCTGTCCGTCAGCGAATCGGCTATCTGCCGGAAAGCACGCCGCTGTATCCAGACATGGTCACCTACGACTATCTGGAGTTTGTTGCCTCCATGCGGGGCATTCCTGCGGGAGATCGTGCCGGGCGGATCCGGGCAATGACGAATGCCTGCGGCCTTCACGATGTACTTTCAAAGCGCATAGACGCTCTGTCCAAGGGGTACCGGCAGCGAGTTGGACTTGCACAGGCCATGATTCATGATCCCCCAATTCTGATTCTGGATGAACCGACAAGCGGACTGGATCCAAACCAGATTGTGGAGATCCGCGATCTTATTCGGAAGATTGGAAGAGAGCGTACGGTAGTGCTGTCCACACATATTCTGTCGGAAGTGCAGGCCTCCTGTGACCGCGTGATCATCATTGATCAGGGAGACCTGGTTGCGGATGGCACTCCCGAAGAGCTTCGCTCAAGTCTTTCCGGCGGGGAGCAGGTTTTGATCACCCTTCTGGACAGCGAGGAGGATGTGGCAAACATTCTTGGTTCATGGGAGCTGGCCGAGGTTACCGAACACGGCACGGACGACAATGGAGAGACATGCTTCATGCTCAGCTCTGCGAATGATATTCGTGCGGACCTGTTTCGGCTGGCTGTCCAGCATAACTGGACACTCACGGGACTGCATCGCAAGAGCAAAAATCTGGAAGATGTGTTCCGGCAGCTGACCAGTTCCACCGACGACTCCCAGACAAGACAATAACAGATTCAGAATTATGCATCAAACATGGACTCTTACCAAGCGTGAACTGAGAGCCTACTTTGACGGTCCGGCGGCGTATGTGGTCTTGTGCGTGTTCCTGGCTATCACCGGATGGTTTTTCAGTAATGCTCTGTTTTTGCAGAACGTTGCCTCTCTTCGTTCTGTATTTTCGATTGCTCCTTTTATCTTCCTGTTCTTTATGCCGGCACTGACCATGGCTTCCTTTGCCGAAGAACGCCGGGCAGGAACACTGGAACTGCTCCTGACCCTCCCTGTGCGTGACTGGCAGGTCATTCTGGGGAAACTCCTGTCTGTAGCACTTCTTTTGCTGCTGGCGATTGCCATCACATTCGTGTATGCCATCACGCTGGCATTTCTGGGAGATTTGGATCTGGGCGGAACCATCGGGGGGTATCTGGGACTTTTCCTCCTGGGCATCACCTACGGAGCCATTGGAATCTGGGCCAGCAGTCTGACCCGCAACCAGATTGTTGCCTTCATTCTCGGCTTTGCCATCATATTCCTCCTGTACCTGCTGGACAAGATCACGGAGTTCATGCCTGGACAGCTTGGAGCGATCCTGCAGTATCTGGGGGCGGACTATCATTTCCAGAATCTTTTGCGCGGGGTGATTGATACCCGTGACATCCTGTATTACCTGTCGGTAACGGGATTTGCGTTTTTGCTGACCACCTATAGCCTGTCCAAGCGACCGGAATAGACTGACACGCCATGAAACGAGATTTTTCTACCCAAACCACCCTGCTCCTCGCCGCTGCCATTCTGGTCGTGGTGAATCTGATCGGACTGAATATCTTCGGGCGACTGGATCTGACTGATGATCGCGTGTATTCCCTTTCGCATGCGTCCAAAGATCTTGTCCGGGAACTGGAAGATCCGATCACGATCACGGCATTCTTTACAGCGGATCTCCCGGCACGGTTTGCCACAAACCGGCGATTCCTGAGGGACAAGCTGAATGACTACCGTGCGTATGGCGGGCAAAACATTGAGTACCAGTTCATTGACCCGGGCGAGGATGAGGAGCTTCGCGGAGAGGCAGGCCGACTGGGAATCCCTCCGATTCAGATTCAGGTCATTGAGAGCGACAATGTGCAACTGAAGAATGCCTACATGGGCGTGGCACTGGAGTATGAGAATAATCGGGAAACGATTCCGGTAATCCAGGATCTGTCCAGACTTGAATATGATCTGACCAGTGCAATCCGGCGGTTGACTCGTACCGAAAAGCCGGTGGCAGCCTTCTGGTCCGGCCATGGAGAGCCCAACCCGATGCAGAGCATGCAGGCATTGCAACGGGGACTCTCCGCAAATTATGAGGTCCGCACCGTGACCGAAGCAGATTTGCAAGGGGACGATTCGCCGGATGTTCTGCTTGTGATTGCCCCGACAGACACGATTCCCGAAGCGCATCTCCAGGCACTGGACGAGTACATTATGAACGGTGGACGAGTCGGGTTTTTGCTGAACCGTGTCGCTGCCGATCTGCAAACCGCACAGGCTGCAGAGCTGAACATCGGACTGGAATCCATGCTTGCCAACTACGGGATTGTACTTTCTCCCAACCTGATTATGGACGAGCAGAGCTCCTTCGTCACGATGCAGCGGCAGCAGGGGTTTTTCACGATCAACCAGCAGATAGACTATCCTCTCTTTCCGGTTGCCTCGCAATTCAACATGGACAATCAGATGGTCAATCGGCTTCAGAGACTTGCGTTTTACTTTGTGAGCTCCATAGATACGAGTGCAGTGCTGCCAAGCGATGTGACACGGGAGCCCCTGATCTACTCGTCTTCAAAGAGTGGCCTGCAGCAAGGATTTTTTACTTTGCAACCGATGGAGGCCTCAGCAACACTGTCTGGAGGGCCATTTCTATTGGGCGCAGCCTTTACGGGTGCATTCCCAAGTGCATATACGCCCGGACGAACGGGGGTGCCAACTCGCCTGGTGATTGTCGGTGATGGAGACTTCCTCAACGAATCCATTATCCCGGCAACAGAAGAGAGCGTACAGTTCGGGCTCAACCTGGCAGACTGGCTTGTTCAGGACGAGGCACTCCTGAGCATTCGCTCGAAATCCATTGAGCCGCGTACGCTTCGGGATGTCTCGGAAGGAATGCGACCTGTGATCAAGTACTCCACGATGCTTGGGCCACTCCTGATTGTGGTTCTTTTTGGACTTGCACGCTGGAGAAGGCGGCGAGCGCGACAAATTGTAGTTCTGTAATCACCTGACTCATGCGACAAAAGCGAACTTTCGTGCTTGGTGGCACACTGGCTGTGCTCCTGCTCATTGCCTGGCTGGCGAATGTGTTTGACCGGAACCCAGGCAATATTCGCGTACCGGAGCTGGATCTTCCGACGGATGAGATTACGCAGATGTCCGTTGCGCTTCCAGAGGACACACTGAAACTGGAAAAACAGGGCATGCAGTGGTTTATCCGCGAACCTGTGGACATGCTGGCCGACTCCGCAGTGGTTGAGCGAATCCTGGACCAACTGGGAAACCTGTCCCTGAGCAATCGTGCTACTGCCAATACGGACCGATACGGGATTTACGGAATTGACTCTACCGCCTCCACCATCACACTGGCCTGGCCGGACGGATCCGAAGAGATTGTGATTTCGAGGCAGGGGCGTGACTATGCTTCCATATATGTTCGTATTGGAGAGGATCCCAATATTTATTCCACGGACAGGCGGGTTACCGTAAACCAGGACCTGGAACGATGGCGCAATCGAATGGTGGTACGTACCAGTCCAAGTGCCATCATCTCTGCCCGCGTAGTGCGTCAGGGTGCGTCTTATGAGGTTTCGCTGGATGGCAGTACCTGGATGGTGGACGGGCAGCCAGGAGACAGTTTGCAGATCACCAGCTGGCTCCGGCGATTTGCTCCGCTGAATGCAGACGGGTTCTTTGATGACCTTCCCGTGCAGATCCTGGCAGATGCCAGCTATCGTGTTGATCTCTCCACCAGCATGAATACAACGGTATCCATCCAGGCAATGCCGGCGGAATCCGGGGTTGCACTCGCTCCAAGTGGCAGCAGGTTTACCTATCGGGTCTTTGAGAGCCGACTGGATCAGTTATTTCCAGATCCGGAATCCCTGCTTGCCGAAAGCGAATAGTCTGAATCCATTCCATGCCGGAAACGCCCTCAACCCAGCAGTTTGAGTTCAAGGCGGAGATGCAGCAGTTGCTGCATCTCATTGTCAATTCCCTCTACACCAATCAGGAAATCTTCCTGCGGGAGCTGATCTCGAATGCGTCTGATGCGCTCAACAAGGTACGATTTGAACACCTGACCGATCATTCTGGAGGGGACCACGGGAATCTCCAGATTACGATCACCCTGGACAAGGACGCGAATACCCTGACCGTGGAGGATACGGGGATCGGGATGACACGCAAGGATCTCACAGATCGTCTGGGAACCATCGCGAGCAGCGGGACTCTGGCCTTCATTGAGGAGCAGAAGAAATCCGGCAAACCCGTTGATGCCGGCATGATTGGCCAGTTTGGGGTGGGATTCTATTCCGCGTTCATGGTCGCTGGCAAGATTGTCCTGGAAACCCTGCATGCCAGCGAAGGCGCAGAGGCCCTGACCTGGACAAGTGAGGGAGCGGGATCGTACGAGATCGGTTCGGGAACACGGACAGAGCATGGGACCAGGATTACGTTACACTTGAAGGAGGAGACAAAGGAATTTTCGGAGGAAGCCAGGGTCCGATCCATCATCCGAAAGTATTCCAATTTCGTGGACTTTCCGATTCATCTCGGCTCGGAACAGGTGAATACGCTCAAGGCACTCTGGAAGAAACGCAAGGAAGAGATTGCCGAGGAGGAGCGCACGGAATTCTACAAATTCATTACGGGGGATTATGCAGAGCCTTTTGGGCATTTGCATCTGCAGATTGAGGGACTGCTCTCCTTTGAAGCTCTGCTCTTCATTCCTTCCCAAGCTCCCGCATCATTTTTTCGGGAAGATCGGCGGAGTGATCTTCACCTCTACTCCTCAGGGGTATTCGTGCGGGATGATGCGGAAGAATTGCTTCCCGAGTATCTGCACTTCGTGCGGGGAGTTGTGGATACGGATGATCTTCCCCTGAATGTATCCCGGGAAGTAACCCAGAACAGTCCTGTGGCCCAGCGCATCCGATCCACATTGACGGCCAAACTCCTTGGCCTGCTAAAGGAGTGGGCAACCGAAGATGCGGAGCGATACGAGAAGTTCTTTTCAAACTTTGGCCCATCGCTAAAAATCGGGCTGTGGAGCGATCTGTCCCGTCGGGACGAGCTCCTGGAGCTGATGCGGTATCCTTCCACAATGGGGGAGAGTCTGAGCTCGCTCAAAGAGTATGTGGAGCGAATGCCGGAGGACCAGGAAACCATTTACTACCTGCTGGCTGATTCCCTTGAGGCTGCACGCAGGAGTCCGCACCTTGAAGTGTTCGCCCGCAAAGGCATTGAGGTCCTGCTCCTCCCGGATCCGATTGATGCGCTCACGATCCCCAACATGCCGAAGTTTGCCGAGAAGACCTTCACCAGTGCGACCGGGACTGACCTTGACCTGGGTGACGATACTCCAGAATCTGAATCATTGCCCGGGGATGAGATTGACACGCTTCTCGCACTGTTTCGCATTCAGCTGGGAGACCGAATACAGGATGTCGCTGTGTCCAGTCGTCTAGTGGACTCTGCCGCGACACTGGTCGCTGCCAAAGACGGGGTTGACCCTCAGCTGGAGCGGATGATGAAATCCATGAACCCGGAGTATGAGGGGGCTAAAAAGGTGCTGGAAGTGAATGTTGAGCATCCACTTATGAAAAATATCCTGGTCCTCAAGTCTTCTGATACAAATCGGGATGCACTGATTGAGGACACCATTGAGCAAGTCTACGAAGGCGCACTTCTTCTGGACGGGAATCTCTCGGAGCCCTCCTCGTTTGTCACCCGCATGACTCGCATCCTTACAGATGCAACCAGCAGCCCGGAACCCGTATCGTAGTGTTAACTCTCTTCTTGGAGGGATTGAAGCAGGAGGGACCAAGTTTGTCTGTGCCATCGGGGATCCGCCGGATGATATTCATGCTACGGCACGATTGCCTACAACCACCCCGGAGGAGACTCTTGCCCGGGTGATTGATTTCTTTCGGTCACAGCCCCGGCTGCCGGAATCCATTGGGATTGCTGCCTTCGGCCCCGCTGATGTTCACCCTGGATCGGACACCTATGGCTTCATTACCAGCACCCCGAAACCGGGCTGGTCAAATACAGATCTGGCCGGCGTGATTGCGGGGGAATTACAGTGCCCTGTCGCCTTTGATACAGATGTCAATGGTGCTGCAATGGGTGAACACCTGTGGGGGGCCGGACAAGGCATCAAAAATCTTCTTTACCTGACGGTTGGCACTGGTTTTGGAGGTGGAGCTTTGATTGACGGAAAGCCCCTCCATGGGCTTGTGCACCCAGAGATGGGACATCTTTTTCTGCCTCGGGCGGAGGGAGACGAGTATGAGGGGCATTGTCCATTTCATGGGGGTTGTCTGGAGGGGATGGCCACTGGGCCGGCCATTCAGGCTCGCTGGGGAGTTCCTGCCGAGGAATTGCCGCCAGATCACACGGGATGGTCCTTTGAAGTGCACTACCTGTCGCTTGCCGTCACCAACCTGATCTTGACCCTGTCTCCGGAACGGATCATCATGGGCGGAGGGGTGATGCAGCAGGAGCATTTGTTTCCTGCCATTCGTTCGGGGGTTCAGTCCTGGCTGAACGGGTATATTCAGGCAGAGGAGATTCTCCATGGAATAGACCACTATATTGTTCCCCCTGCTCTCGGAAGCCAGGCGGGTGTCCTCGGAGCAATGGCCCTCGCCCGGATGCTGTAATGCCAGAATCTGTGTTTGTACAGGTATCCCAGTTTGGACCAATCTGATAGCATTTCCTCGGCTCCATGCGTGTGCCAGACAGGGAAATTAATTCCGCAGCACGACTATAGGCATGATGAACCCAGAATTCCGAACTTTCACGGACGGAATTTGCCTTGTGTATGGCATCCTGCCGGCCCAACAAGGTGTGGAAAACCACTTTGAAACAAACCGAGAGTCAATCTATTCAATCTCGTCAGGTACGGCGTTGCTTGTACGAATCCCCTTGATTTTCTTCTCGCCAGACAGGATGTCAAACTTGCGACAGCAAGTGCTCCAGCCCCTGCGACAGATGCCGGCAATTCATTTCCAGAACGCAGCAGTCAGCGATCACAAGCGTCTTGTGAAGTACTTGAATCTCGGGGCATCCAAAAATTTGGGGGGGGGGGTAAATCTCCTCTCTGTGCCTTCTTTCCCATGAAGGCGATCTGTACTTGGACTGAAGAAGAAGGTGAGACCAGTACAGATGGAAACATCTCATTAACCGTCTCCCTGGTAAAGCCTGAGGCAGGCAGCTGGAGCAGGGGGCGGGGACTCAAGATTCTGTCAGCAGACGGTGATCGAGAGAGGTGATGCGTATCCTGATAATTCTGGTCGCATTGGTGGGGATTTCAGAGACTGCGAGTGGGCAGGCAGTGCCCTTGGCTTCATCTGAGGGGCTGGAGAGGAACAACCGGGAATATCTTTTCAAGGTCAGACTTACCATTAACGAGCCCGCCTGTATCTGCAGTCTCTCTTTTGACGGGAGTAACAGAGGGCTTGATTTTGGCGAGGTACAGATTCCGTCAACGGGGGAAATAGAAAAGACAATCAGTCCCTCTGATCCTGAGGCCGTGAGGCTTCTCGGAATCCACAGGAACTGCGACGGGGCCATAGGATATGGCGCAAGTGTCGAACCCGAATTCCAATTCCAGGGACCTGGAGTATTCTTTGAAAAACTGGACGATCACAGCATTTCGGCAGCAGGAGATACACGCACTCTCAGAGCTTCCGTCGGTGCAACCGTAACCATTCAAAGTACTGCCGTCCCGGACGAGGATGGTGTAGAAGAAGGAAGGATCACTGTCCTTCTCACCTGCGGCTGAACACCCATTATCATCGTGCAGGAAGCATACATGAGATAACATGTTGACTTGTCTTCCTGTTTTCTGCGATGATCCTGATGGGACGCAGTTTCGCACGGTTGAACATTCCCCATGGTATGCATCAGCCCTTCATCTTCTTGATGTTCTTTCGCCGTGAACAGCTTCGCACAGGATGCTTCTGTTTCTGAGAAATCAAACATGATATTGGCCCCGCAATCTGTTCAGGTCTCCCTTTGTGTACCCTGTTTTCTTCAAGCACATGCCAATTTGATGCAGAGAAGCGGAATCTTGCGTGCCCCTCCACTCCAGCCTTTTCCATGCGCTCACTACTGTTTGCTGTCGTAATTTTTGGCATCATGCCCCTGATATTGCCCGGCATTCAAGCCCAGGAACCCGAGGATACGCCCCTGTTTCTTGGCTCGGGGGTACATGTGGACGACCACCCGAACGAGCTTCCCGAATACGAGATCTATGCCCCCAGGACTTCGGAAGTCTGTGCGCCGGAGGATATGGGAAATTCATGCGGGCGCGTGTGGTGGAATTCTCGCCAGCAGCCAGCACTGGGGACGCGATATGTAGCCCAGGTGCCGGCGATGATCCGTCTGCGAGGGCCGGGCAGGGATGCCTGGTGGGTTCCGTTTGTGCACTGTATGGTGAAAGATGAAGACAGGAAGCATCAAAGTACTAGCCCGCCCGGGGTGCAGTGTGTGACGGTACTCAAGCGGCCAGAGGAGCGCATGGAATGGGCGATTGGGGGTGTTATTGAGGGCATTGATCTCGCTGTTTCCGGCACATATACTGGCATCATCCCGCTCACCGTCACCGGACCCGAAACTCGCTGGGAGTTGAACATCCCTGTCACCTACACTATCCATAAAGAACACGACGACTGTGCCATATCATACAGCCTGTTCGACTACGATTTGATTGATTTGGGTGAACCACGAGGGCGGGCAACAGAGATCACGAAAACTCGGACTCTTACTATTTGTCATATCTCGAGTGGCGGGCATGATCTTAAATGGGAAATTGATGATCTTGGTCCGACCATACCAGGTCCCACCTTTGAACTTGAGATCATCCCCGACAGGGGGAATCGCACTCATATCGCTGGGATATGCAATCTTGGAGCCCCAACAAGCAAAAGTCAGCTTCAGGGCTTTCAATTTCCCCACAGAACCAGGTACGTAGTGTCCATCCGAAAATTGCCGATTTTCGGGAACTGGCAACAGGGGCGGGGCAGATCTCCTGTCATATTGGACGCAAAATGGACTGGAGTGGGGAGATTCTTCCCGTTTTGAGGGCGGATTTTGGGGGAATTGGTGTACATTTGTGCCTCCTTCGCAGGAATCGGACGTACCTCTGGCATTCACCTGAATTTGGCACCTCGTCAATCCGCAAGAAAGGGGGGATGCACGCCTATGCGGCGAGCTTTCGTCGTCGTTTCGCTTTCTTGATGATCTCCTGTTCCCGGAGCAGCCTCCCCAGTCGGTGGACATTGGCGGCCAGAATAGCGGTCGCTACGACTCGGGCAAAGCCTTCCCGGCTTGTTTCCCGCACCAGATTCCAGCCCCGATGATCCAGGTTGTTCAGCGCGGATTCCACGCCCGGATGGCGTTTCCTTGCGCGCTGGAAGGCAGGATCGCTTTGCCGCTCCTGCTCTTCCTTCGTCATCCTCCCTTTCTTCGGCATCGCATTCACATCCAGCATCTCATCCAACTTCTCCCGAACCTCCGGACTGTAAAAACCCCGATCATACGAACATTCACGCAGGGAAGGAAACTGCTCCTGCACGCTCCCCGTGAGCGAGACCGCCACATCCTTGTCCGTCCCCGTCCACAGAATCTCATGCCCCAGAATAAACGGGTACTGATCTTCTATAATCGCCACCGGAACCCCCAACTCGCACAGCACCCCTTCTTTCCCTTTCACGATCCAGCGGGTAAACGGCTTGGTGATCGAAAATATCTTCTCACGATGCGGAATCTTCTCTCCATGCAAGACCCGACGACGCACCTGATCGTGCAATACCGCCATATACCCCAGAAAAGAATAGATGCGCTGCATCGCACGGAGCACGGTGTGCAGCATCTTCTCTTCCGCCTTGGTGAGCGAACCCGTTGCCTGTTTCCGCTCCAGCTCTGTTTTCCTGTCATGCAGGTTCCGCAGAAAGTCCACTACTTTTCTGCCCCGCTTCCGACACAGACGCAAGAAATAGCGAACCTTGCCCGGACGGGATTTGTATTTCCTGGCGATACATACCGGCTTGTGGGCCTTCTCTACCGTCTTCATCAGATGCTGTATCTGCTGCCAGCCCGGTACATCCAGCGCATCCGCGGTTTTGGCACATTCCCGAAGTCCCCCGCAGACAGAATCCCGAAGAAGGCGCAGATCAGAGGGAAACTCCACATTGGTCTTGCACACCTTGGAATCGCACCGCCCCTGCAACACCTCCCCCTCCTGCTTTCCCGCCACCTTCTGTCCGCACTCTGCCACCATTTGAATGAATTCTGCCAGAATCTCGGAGGTCAGAAGAGAAAGATTGTCCTGCAAGGTCTGCGGACAGTAGACCGTATCGTCAAATTCGGAATGGAACAGAATCTGTCGCAAAACCTGCACTTCCGTGGCCAGCATGGCCAGTCTCTGATAGTCGCACCGAAGAACCTGCTTCAGCACCCCCAGCACGAAGATGCGCCATGCAAACATCCCCGGACGCCCCCGATCCGTCCGAACCCCCGCAGGAAAAATCTCCGCCAACCGGGAAAACAGACGCGCACGCAGCAAAACATCATGGTAAAGATGCAAAATGGCCGTCATGCACAGATAGAAATCATCCCGATTGTGAAGGGGCAGCGTGATCTCTTCCAGAGGCTTCCATCCAATCTCAAGTTGAGGTTCAATGACTTTTCTCATCTCAGCAAAAGGAAAAAGATGAACGGGTTTCAGGGCTTATACGATCATATCCCCCAAAAAGTGGACTTCTTTAGAAAAGAAATATCCCCAAAAATGCGCACAGGAACCAGCGCAAACCCATATATCCCGTGTTTTCGGACAGACACTATATAACTATCACTTTAATACTCTGCGCAGTATTATGGAAAAGACGGCCGCTTTTCATGGATTGAGCAATTTTTCCATGTGTCTTAAACACAGTGAACATGACCAGGAAAGTGACTTTTATGCTCGCATGATTAATGTGTTAAACCATGGTGATTATTCCCTGTTTGAGCCCCACGAAATGTCGGAATCAGATAAGCAATACTTCAAAGAGATCCTGCAGAATTTTACGAAAAATAGCTGGTTTGATCATGAACTGTTCCAGAACTGACCCAGTAGCCTCGCCATGAACAAACAGAGCCTGGGAGAAGCCCTGTGGAAAACTGTACACGAGTTGAATGACTCCAGGGACATTGCCCCCTTTCGTGATTACATGATGTCATTTCTGCTCTTGTTCTATCTCTCAGATAACTACGAAAAGGCTGCATATAAATCACTGCAGCCTAATAGCCTCAGCACAACCAAAAATGATCAATGTCCCTCGCTTTTATCAACTTGGTACGATAAAAACACAGAAAACATCCACCTCTTTGAACGGCAGATGCGTGCCAGACTTCATTACGTAATTAAACCGGAATACCTGTGGACAAGCATCGCCGAGATGGCAAAGAAACAAGATGGGAATCTGCTCGATACTTTACAAAAAAGCTTCGCGAATATTGAGGAGGAGTCCCGCAATACCTCACTTGGGAAAATATTTTCCGAGATTAACCTCAATTCTCGAAAATTTGGCAACAGACACGCAGACCGCAACGATAAGCTGTGTCTTATTATCCAAAAAATTGATGAGAGCATAGCAAAGTTCTCCACTGACCGAAATAGTCTGGGAGATGCCTGTGAATACTTGCTAGGAAAGTTTGTTCTTTATGGAGGCGTAAATCCAGAGGAGTTTTATACTGCACATCAGATTTCGACCATTCTTTCCCGGATTGTTACACTCAATACTCAATGTCCGTCTACCGGCAAAAGGAATAGACTGAACAGAGTTCTGGATTTCGCCTGCGGTTCAGGTTCATTATTGCTCAATGTTCGGAATCAAATGGGTAAGGGGGATATTGGTAAACTCTACGGGCAAGAGATGAATGCCAAAATATGTAATCTGGCACGCATGAACATGCTTCTGCACGGAGTCGAAGATGCACAGTTTGATATATTTCACGGTGATTCATTACGGAATGACTGGGATATTCTCAATGAAATGGATTCTGCCGAGAAACTGCAATTTGATGCTGTAATCGCAAGCCCATCATTTGGATATACCTGGAATCCGAAAAAGGACCCAGATAAAGACATTCGATTCAAAAACTATGGAAGAGTACCCAAATACTGTGTAGACTTTGCCTTTCTGCTACACGGGCTTCACTTTCTGAATGACGATGGGGTGATGGCAATTATTCTGTCGTATGGAGTTTTATTCCGTGATGGTGCAGAGGCGCATATTCGCAAGAAGCTGGTTCAGTACGGATATGTTGATACGGTAATTGGCCTGCCTGGGAATTTATTCCTTTCATCAGGTGTCCCTGTATGCGTCCTTGTCCTTAAGAAA
This sequence comes from Rhodothermales bacterium, assembly GCA_965203305.1. Lineage (GTDB taxonomy): Bacteria > Bacteroidota > Rhodothermia > Rhodothermales > Bin80 > Bin80. Next base: position 3,613,053 of record OZ241874.1, read on the forward strand.
AACAGAAAATCAAAGGACATACTCTTTATACATGCAAGTTCCGAGGAGAACTTTGAGCGACGCATACGGCAAAACCGCCTGCGAAACGAAGATGTTGACAAGATTGTGGAAACCTATCAGTACCGGAAAGAAGAAGAGAGATACTCTCGTCGCGTGTCTGTAAAGGAAATTGCGGAGAATGACTATAACCTGCGTATCTCTCGCTACATCAACACGGTCAGCTCCAGATTAAATATTGACATGATGGAGTTAGACAAGGAACTTCTGAGCATGGAGAAAAATCAGCTTTCGACTGCAATCAGGTTTAATCTTTTTCTTGGAGATCTGGGACTGCCGACAATTCCTCTCTCAAATACTGGCAATGGACAAATTCCTGAGGTTTCTGCAAAAATATCTCCATACACCTGATCCGGTGTACGCATATGCATTCTCAGAACGATGTTGCTTGACTATCTGGAATTTTACAGGAGGCGCCAGGGATACTTTCCTTCTGGCAGACTTGCTTCTTTCTGATTGCCAACATATTCTTTTCCATCACCGATTTCAGAAGCTATGAACTGTCCCACTCTGCATACCTCTCTGACATGCGCTATCCTTCTGGCTTCCTGTACGAGCACGGATTCTGAACAGGAAAATACCGAAACGAGACAGGTCGTACTGGAGGAGATCCTTCGGCTGGGAGATGAGGCTGCAGGAGATACAATCCTGTTCGGATCAATCAGTGAAATCGCCGTCAACAGTCAAGGCGACATACTTGTGAGAGCCGAGCACTATCCAACAATGATTTATGCGTTCGGAAGAGACGGCACCTACCTGAACCAGATCGGAGGACCGGGACAGGGACCGGGTGAGTACGAGTATGGCATTTCCGGGCCGGTGATCGGAAAAGCAGATTCGGTATATCTGTGGGAATCACGGCCGAACCAGATTTCAATCTATGATCCCACAGACTTTTCCTATGTGCGTAGCGTTGAGGTCAAAGAGGAAGGCATGAAGCAGATTTACCCCTTGGTTGGTGCTGTTGAAGATGGATGGATTATGGAAACTGGACTGCCAGACTTTCTGGCAGGAGAAGACGGTTCCATGACTGTAAATGATAACCCGCAGCGTGAACTGATCAAGGTCAATCTGGACGGAAGCTACAATACGGATCCGATTGGCATCCTCCCTGCAGGGGAGTTTATTCGGTCTGTGTATGACGGAGGATTCGGCATGATTGCTGTTCCCTTCGGACGATCATCCACCACAACAGTCGGACCCGATGACAGACTCTACTATGGCTGGAGTGAGTCCATTGAAATCACGGCAGTATCGGCTGACGGATCCGATAGCGAGGTCATCAGCTATAAGCACATTCCCGTAGCAATCACGGCCGCAGAAATGGCCGAAGCAAAGGAGGAAGAGGATCCTGCCTGGCGACAGTCACTGACGGAATACGGACACTATGAAACGAAGCCGGCATTTCAGACCTTTACAGTGGATGAGGCAGGACATGTATGGGTGAAGCTGAGCAATCTGGAACAAGCAACTGTGGCAGAATGGCTGATCCTGAATCAGGACTCTCAACTGGTCGGCAAGGTCGAATTGCCAGTTTCTGTGAGTCTCTATAGGATTCAGGATGGCCACGCCTATGGCATAGAGCAGGGAGGGGACATGGGGCCAATGGTTGTCGTATACCAGATCATGGACTGAGTGCGCGGAGATTTTCCATGTTGTCCTAGCACCCCTCCAGGGATATCCGGGTACTCTCTGATCAGGCAATGTGCTGTCCCAGCTCCTGACTGCCACAGTCACCGACCGAGTGCCTGAAGCATGCTGTCTGTGGAAACAAATTTAACACGGGGACAGCCCCTAGCCTCCCCGGCGGATGTTTCAAGACGATCCAGAGCCTCCCAGTCATCCCAGGAAAACACATTCTCGCACCGATCTCTCAACATGCGCTCTGTTGACTCAGGATCGCTGGACTCGGGCTGAAGACAGCGTCCTTCCCCTAAATCTTCCAGCATTCTCTGAACTGTCTCCAGAGCATCCGGCTTGTTCGTGCCAATGACTCCTGAGGGTCCACGTTTGATCCACCCTCCTACATAGATGCCCTGATTGACTCCGTCTCCAATGACCCTGCCCCCATCACTCGGAATGACCGCCCTGTCATCGCTGAATGGAAGCCCCGGAAGCGGTACACCCCGGTATCCGACGGACCGAAACACCACCTCTGCAGGCAAATCCTCTGTGATGTCTGTCGGCTGGGAGCGTAGCCAGTCTCCTTGAAGGGCGAGGGAATTCTTTCGGAGCGTTATGTGGCCAATTCCACCTAAACCGTCATCATGCAAGATCTCCGGCGAAACCAGGAATCGCAATGTCAGACGGCGGGATTTTCCGCTCCCTTCCTTCTTCGCGAGGGACTGAACCAGTTCCACTTTCCTGGCAGTCAACCGATCTCCGTGCGTTGACATCCATGCCTCCGAGGCCGGGTCAAGCTGCGCCTCTGATGCAAGAATGCGAATATCCGCTCCGGGCAGTTCACCAAGTTCTTTGGCTTCGGGATGCGTAAATGCTGCCTGTGCGGGCCCCCGACGGCCCAGCATATACACTTCTTGCACGCGGCTTTCCGCCAGTGCCTCCAGAGCATAGTCGGCAATGTCTGTTTTCCTGAGCTCGTCCACTGTGCGACACAGGATACGGCAGACATCCACAGCCACATTTCCTACCCCTACAACAGCTACACAGGATTTTGACAGGTCAAACTGCAGATTGGTATAATCAGGATGTCCATTGTACCAGGCAACAAAATCCGTGGCAGAATAGCTGCGATGCAAGTCCTCACCGGGGATATTGAGTTTGCGATCTACCTGTGCCCCTGTAGAAAAATAAATCTGATGATAATGTCTGCTCAGATCCTGCAGATCAATGTGCTTGCCATATTCAACATTGCCAAAAAACCGGAATCCCTCCTGTGCTGCAATCTTTGAATATACCCGCGTAACGTTTTTGATTTTCTGGTGGTCGGGAGCGACCCCGCTGCGAACAAGTCCGTAGGGAACCGGCAGTTTGTCAAATATATCTACATGGACCGCATAATCTTTCTGTTTCAGCAGATGCCCTGCTGCATAGAACCCTGCCGGCCCCGCCCCGACAATGGCAATCCTGAAAGGATTTTCTGAGCTTCCAGAAGCTCTCGCATTATTCTGGTTCATTTGGACTAATTGTCTGCATGTTGCTGAAAATTCTCATGGTGATGTGTGTACAGTTCTGGTCTTCCTTGCGATCAGCTGCCTGCAAGCAAGATGGGCGGTGAAATCCTCCGATTTACACCATGGATCATACAGAAACCGGAAAACTCCTGTCTTCCCTGTGTAACCCCGCAAATCAGATCTCCGTCTCTCCTCTGTACAGCTTCAGACCCTGTACAGAGGCCTTTTTGTACAGAGGTACCATAACATCTGACAGTGCTTCCTCAGCACGCCAGAAAGGAAATTTCCCCAGCCGTTTCGGCAATGCTGCAGGGGTTGGCGGCCTGCGAACTTCGCCAAACAAATCATCCGGCAACTCCCCCTCTGTCCAGAATTGTGCATCCGGCATGACACTCTCCTTTGCTCGGGGTCTGTCTTCCACAAGTTCTGCCTCCTTTTCCTCCTTTGCCAAACCACCACCTGTGAGGGTATGCAGCATCCTCTCGCGAGTCATTCCCCGCAACTCAAATAACAGAAACGGATCGCGGTCAAACTCCTCTGCCAGAAGATAGCAGACCGCAGCGATGTGTTTGCACGGATTGGACCAGTCCGGGCAGTCACATTCGGTCTCAAGATCCCCATCGCGTTCTGGAAAAAGAGAAAGCCCCGCCTCCGTCAGCATGTCTGCAAACTCTGGCGGTATATCCCCGGCCAGAAGCCGGGCAGCATAGAATGGCTGTTCTTGCAAAGAGTGCATAAACTTTTTCCACGCCGAAGGCGTGTAGGGCTTCAGCCGGATATCCACTTCATATGCCGATCTGCTTGACCCCTGCACTTCAGATAATATTTTTCCCGCTTCAATGTCAATAAACAGTACCTGCCCGCTACGGGCATAGGATTTCCCTCGTCCCAGTCTGGCCCCGATGCGAGAACTCTCCAGCGTGCGTATCCACCGAATCCCCCACCAGGTCTTCCCAAAATCGCCTCTCTTGGACTGTGCCTTAAGTCCGCCTTTTACCGTACGCGGCTGGCTGGGCGGAAAGTAGTAATAGTCATCGTAATATGGTGCCATGATCTTTGGAGGCTGGTTTTTCTGCCTTGCCGCTTATGCGTCAACGGCTCCCTGCTGCAACTGAAGGATTTTCTTGAGATCTCGTGTGGACATTTCGGTGATCCATCCTTCTCCCGTGGCAACAACACTGTCTGCGATCTCCTTTTTCTGCTCAATCATTTCATTGATGTGCTCCTCCACCGTGCCGGTACATACGAACTTGTACACCTGTACATGCTTCGTCTGCCCAATGCGAAATGCACGGTCTGTCGCCTGGTTTTCCACCGCAGGATTCCACCATCGGTCATAATGGAATACATGATTGGCTCGCGTAAGATTGAGTCCTGTGCCGGCAGCCTTCAGGGATAACAGGAAAAAGAGCGGGCCGTTGTGTTCTTGCTGGAACCGTTCTACCATGCGATCACGCCGTTTCTTGGAGACTCCGCCATGCAAGAACAGAACCTCGCGTCCAAAGGTTTCCTGCAGGTGCTGCTGGAGCATATTTCCCATTTCCGTGAACTGCGTGAAAATAAGTGCTCTGTCTCCTGCTTCAAAGACCTCTTCCAGCATTTCGGTGAGCCGAATCAGTTTGCCGGAACGCCCTGCAATCGCAGAGGCATCATGCAGAAACTGCGCAGGATGATTGCAGATCTGCTTGAGTTTCATGAGTGTAGCCAGAATCAGCCCCTTGCGCTGTATGCTTTCCGCACTTTCCAGAGCTTCTGCGATCTCCTTGACAACAGCACGATACAGGGATCCCTGCTCTTTTGTCAGTTTTGTGAACACATTTGTTTCCTGCTTTTCCGGCAGATCATCAATGATACTCTTGTCTGTCTTGAGACGACGAAGAATAAACGGCCCTGTAATTTGCTTCAGACGCTGAATCGCCTCGGGGTTCTTCTCCACCTGTATCGGCACGAAGAACCGTCGTTTGAACTCCGCCTGGGTATGGAGAAAGCCCGGATTGAGAAACTCCATGATAGACCACAGTTCGCCAACATTGTTCTCCACGGGTGTCCCTGTGAGCGCAACACGGAAATCTGCATCCAGTGCTCGGGCTGCCTTGGACTGCTTCGTGCTCGAGTTCTTGATATTCTGCGCTTCATCCAGAATAATTGCTCTCCACCTGATCTGGTTCAGGATCTCAAAATCGCGATGCAAAAGAGGGAAGCCTGTAATCACAACTGCCTGCCTCAGAGCCTCCTCCTTGAAAAGTTCCGGCTTCCGCAGGCGTTTAGCACCATGGTGCACATGAACCGACAAATGTGGGGTAAAATGCGCCGCCTCTTTTTGCCAGTTGCCAATGACGGATGTCGGACAGACTACCAGCACGGGATGCACATCATCCGGTTTCTGGCTGTGCTGAATCAGGGAAAGGGTTTGCGGCGTTTTGCCCAGTCCCATATCATCCGCCAGACAGGCACCGAATCCCCACTGCTGCAAAAAGGCCAGCCATGAATATCCACGGGACTGGTAGGGACGGAGTGTCCCCTCGAACTCGTCTGGAGCGGGAATCTCCTCTATATCCGCACCATTCTCAAGTGTATCCAGCAGGTCTCCAACCCATCCTGTGCCCTCAACACCTTCAAGGGGAAGTGTGCCCGGTGTCTGTGCTGTACCAAGTGACATATGAACAACCTCGCGGGCCGTGATGTCTTCTTCGCCGGTCTTTTTCCAGAATTTGATCGCCTCCTGGATTGCACCGGCATCAAATTGCATCCACTGCCCCCGAACTTTTACAAGGGGCATCTTCATCCGAGTCAGTGTCTCTATTTCCTCCAGCGAGAGAGTTTCGTCACCCATAGCCAGCTGCCACTGGAAGTCAATCACACTTTCCAGCGAAAGAGTACCCTGGATTTTCATTTTAGAGGAAGAGACAGAGGCACGTACGGACAGTCGCCGTGAGCCGGAAGAAGTCCACCACGCCGGAAGCTGGACACTGTACCCGGACTGTTGCAATAACCAGGCTATTTCTGACAGAAATATATATGCCCCTTCGGTATTCAGACTGGCACCGCCCGGACGGGGCTGTTTCAGGCTCTCCTCCAGGAGGGGATGCAGGCCAGAGACATGCCCCAGTGATATGAGCAGATATTCCTGAATATTCTCCCGGTACTTCTCAAAAACAGACCTGGTCTGCTTGTCTGGAACCCAGGCATCCGCTACCTCAATGACCAGACTGGGATCGTCAGCAGCGTGCAACAGATATCGTACATACCATTGCGCTGAAGCATCCTCGTCCTCTGGCGGTTCCTCAAGACGGAAGCTGAGCTGAAACGGTGTTCTGGTTGAAATTGATATGGACCGCTGCCAGGCGTTGATCTGCCCGGCCAGATATTCCATATCTTCATCATTGCCAGAAATGACCGGGTTCCAAGTCCGAAGAGCATGGATCCACTGATCATGCATACTGGCGAATGATTTTTTGACAGCTTTTTTTGCCCTGGACTCTGGCTTGTCAGTCCAGGACAATCGCACCAGATAATCAACAAAGGCCTCTGTGATCCGTGAGACAACTGCGATGGAGGCTTCCCCTGGTTCCACTTCGGAATCATGTGTCAGTGCCCGGCAAACATGCGGCATGGCACTGGCAAGCGTGGCGAGTATTTCCGCATCACTTCCCGTGATCACAGGCTCCCACACTGCCTGATACGCGCCATCCTGTTCGGACAGGCTGGGAATAAACTGCTCCCGTGCCACTACCACCCCGCCAAAGCGCAACAATTTCACCATGAAATGGACATCGGGAGTGACGAGAATTCCCGGCGCAATCATTTCCCTGTCGGAACAGGTACCCAGAAAATGAATGGCATCCTCTGTGGACAGAGGTATGGCTGAAATGCGCCAGGGCTTCAGGATCGGCTCCGCCTCGTCAGGCGGAACATCTGCAATCATAGGACTGGAAGGCAGAGGGATACCATTTCGCGTGGGCAGCCATACATAAAGGGGGTTGTCCTGTTTTTCCTGGAGACGAAGACCTGCCACTTCCGCGGCGGACAGCAACTGTTTTGCCGGTGCTGCCCAAGGCAAATCTGGCTCGGGGATATCGCGATCTTCTGCGGGAACCTCCCCCCAGAGAAGCAGTGTTCCTTCACAGGCACCGATGTGAAGAAGAATCATTGCATAGAAAAGCAAGAAAATTATTCAGCAAAATCCGCATGCCCCATACATCTCGCATAAGAGCCAAATGGAGCAATTTGCTGGTTTGGGTGTGGCTCACCTGACAGATTAACTGAAATAGGCGAATGGGAAAATCTTTCAGGATCTGGATCAGATGCTACGGCAGAAAATTTTCCTGAAACCAGTGCCACATTGAAGGAATCGGGATGGAAAAGCATTCTTTGCGCTCAAAGAAAACACCCTTGCGAAGTGCCCGATAAAATACAACATCCGCTTCATGTTCTCCGTATTCCCGTGCAAGGGACTCTTTGATTGTTTTTTCTGACAGTCCTGGTTCCCCGGGAGTATTGAGAAAGATTTTTGCAATGCTTTTTCTATGCTCTGGGCCAAGCCCTTTCGCACGAGCTTCATAATATCTGTTTTTGTTCGTTTCGCCTTCCGATAGCACATGATCCAGACCCGCAGGGGTGATCTTGCCCTCGTGGGCGAGAAGATATCTTGTGGCGGGTTTCATGTACGCCATAATGTGCTGTGGCCATCCATGCGTCTCCCGCATGATCCTGTTGATCCAGGGAGTGACATCTCCTTTCGCCTTGCCTTCTTTTCTCAACCAGTCCTGCATTACTGCCATCTCTTCGGATCTGGTCAACCCGCCCAATTCCACTAGTGAATCCCCTTCTATCCTGGATATTTCCAATGCCTCTAATGCTCTGGTCGTCAATCCCAGCCCCGCGGCAAGCAGCACAACTGGCTTGCCCAAATTGCCATTATGTATGTCATCAAGCGTGTCTTCCAGTGCCTCTCTCGCGTCTGGAGACAGGCGATCCACAGCTCCCAGCTTCTGGGCTTCATCCAGAACAAGCAGCAACGGCTTCTCCTCAGCCTTGAGTATGTCAAGTGTGGTCCGTGGAGAACTGTCCGTGACTGTTTCTCGGGTACCAACAGCTTTCACTCCGTGATCCCAGCCTCCTGTTGCAGTCCCTCCTACTTTTCTTGTTTCTGGAGCAAGACCTATCGCTTTCCGCATCACATTCGGGTTCCAGAGCGCACTCCTTTTTATATCCGCGACCTGCCACCAGTGTGCCAGTCTCTTGCATTCACACAAGAGAGCTGTCTTCCCCGCCCCTGGCGGTGCCTGTATCACGAGTATGGTTCCCCCATCCTTCTCTATCGCCTCTTTGAGGGTCTCCTGAAACATGTGCAGGATGTCTTCCCTTCCATAAAAATATTTTGCTTCCCCACGGTCGGAGAATTTCGTGCTTTTGCTCATCTCGTGAAAATTCTGTCAGGCAATTCGGTTGCTCCATATTTTCGTTCATCCTGTATCCCAAACAACAAAAGGCAGAAATTGTTCCCCGTAGCACCCGTGGCCCACGGAGACGACACCAGGTACCAGTTGTGCCATACTACTCACCCTCTTGCTCCGCAGTGCGTCGGAAGTTGGCAGGACATCCCTTCTTCGGTACGAAACTGCCAAATACCCAGTGGTGATCCAGCTTTCCATCCTGGTATCTTCCGTAGCCGTAACATGTTGACAGCATACTCTGGAAATGCCCGCAGGCACATCAGATTCCAAATATCGCCCCGAATTGCCAATGATCAGTCCTTTGAGCTTGCGACAGGTGTCTCCGCCATCACGGCTGGAGTAGACTGCCCGGGTTCTGCACGAGAATAGTCCCTGTACCTTAATAATACACCAAATCAAACAAGACTCGGTGGCAACACAATTGAGAACAGTCATGGCGCAATCAATCTTTATAGTGACATGATTAGGGGTGAATATGGCGCGATTCGCCTTTATAGTGGCGTTATCGGGGGTGCATGGGGCACAATTAGTCCTAATAGTGGCACGATTAGGAACAACAGTGGCACGATTACATATACACCTGTGCGCACACATAAGTCTGTAATGTCCAGAAAAATACCCGAAAATGAAGTCCGGGACATACTGAGTATTGTCGCAACACATCCAGATGGTATTTCAATATCTGGTATTGCGAAAGAGTTATCTGAGGATATTCCCCACCGAACCCTTCAACGACGATTGAGACAGTTGGTCAACGAGGAACAACTGCAAATCACAGGAAAGGGGCGGGGAACAAAGTACCGCCCTGTGAAAACCGATGTCCCGAAGGAGGTTGACCCAAAGCAACAGAAGGAGGCAAGCAATGAGTTTATTGTCTTTTCTAATGAGGGACGCAAGGTGCAGGGTTACGTACGGCAGGAAGTTTCTGTACGCAGACCGGTCGGCTACAATCGCGATTTTCTAGACCGATATCAACCGAATACAACCTTCTATCTGGAAGAACAGGAACGGAAATACCTTAAGGAAATCGGAGAATTACCAGCTACTGGTGACACTTATGCCAGGCATACGCTGAACAGATTTCTTCTTGATCTTGCCTGGAATTCCAGTCGGCTGGAAGGAAATACATACTCCCTGATTGATACCAGAAAACTCATTGAACTGGGGATGGAGGCAGCGGGACAAGATCATGCGGAGACACAGATGATCCTGAATCACAAGGATGCTATTGAATTTCTGACTGTGAATACCGACAAGATTGGCTTTAACCGATACTTCATACTGAACCTGCATACGCTGCTCTCAAACAACTTGCTAAAGGATCGCAGGGCTTCTGGACGCTTGCGAAGTATTGCCGTTCAAATAGGGAAATCAGCCTTCTATCCGCTTGATATTCCCCAATTGATTGAAGAATGTTTCGCACAAATCCTGTCCAAGGCAGCCAGAATTGAAGATGCCTTTGAGCAGGCTCTCTTCGTACTGGTTCATCTCCCCTATCTGCAACCTTTCGAGGATGTGAACAAGCGCGTATCTCGTCTGGCGGCGAACATTCCCCTGGTTCGCAACAATCTTGCGCCGCTGTCCTTCATGAATGTTCGGAGGAAAACCTACGTGGAAGCTCTCCTTGGAGTGTATGAACTGAATGATGTTTCACTGCTCAGGGATGTCTTTCTGGGAGCTTATACATGGTCATCCGAAAAATACATCTCTCTCCAGCAGAAACTGGAAAAACCGGAAATTTTCCGTCTAAAATATCAACCAGAACTGCGTGAACTCATCGCCAAATTAATTCGGGAAAAGGCTGGCGTTGCCCAAGTCGCAACCAGAATTGCACAGTGGACGGAGGACAGGATCCGACTGGATGATCAGAGCGCATTTGCTGAAATTGTGGAAGAGGATCTCATTGGGATGCATGAGGGCAACTTCGCACTCTACAAGGTACAGCTGTCCGAATATGAGGCATGGAAGAACAACTGGGATGCAGAATAAAGGGCCCCATTCCGTCCATGCAACACTGTCTATTCCGATGGCCTGCGAAACTTCTCACGCTTCCAGGTGAAGTGGGCAGAAATCCTGTGCGAATATCCCAGATCACTGACGAGTCCTCCAAAATCCCCAAATCCGTAATCAATGGATAACGGACCAAGGCGTATCCCTGCCCCTGCAGAGGGGACTATGTCCAGTCCGTAACTTTTCGTCTGAGAAATGCGGTTGATTCCCGCCCGCAGCGCAACAACATTCCGAAATGAGAATTCGGCCCCAGCTCTCGGATGAAAGGACAACTCCCCCAGATTAAATGCATCTGCCTGCTGCCCGTCAAAGGCAATGTCCAGATCCAGTCCGATATTTACGGCACTTCCAGCACCAACCGGGATGATCATTCCCGAACCCAGTCGCAAAACCGGCAACACCAGAAATGTATCCCCCGCGGGCAGATCCTGATCAAATACTTCCGTGAATGTATACGGATTTCCGGTGTCTGGATTGGTCCCGTCAATGGAAAATGCGGATGCGTTCACACTCCAGCTCTGGAGCATTGTGGACAGATCCTGAACTTGCACTCCGACCATGAACCTGTCCCCATGCCACTGGCCACCCGCATCCACGCTGTACCCCCATGCATCCGCAAAATCCCCGATGGTCCGCCGGATGATTTTCCCCGAGGCACCAAAGCTGAATCGCGAGTTGATCCTTCTCGCATAACTGAGCAGAAATGCCATGTCCGCCGCGGAGAAGCTCGTGATATATGACTGCGCATTCGCTTTGGGCTGGTTCCGCTCGGCATCCCATGCGTTGAGCGTGTTCTTTATGTCGTTCACTCCACTTCGAAAGAAACTGAGTCCTACAGTGGAGTTGCGGGTCACCGGGTATGCAATAGCGGCAAAGTCAAAGGATACAATTCCTGCAAAACGCTCCGCATGCATGTACGCAACTTCAGGGTATTCCGTATGTGCCAGACCTGCCGGATTCCAGTATACACTGTTCACATTCCGGGTATGTGCAACATTTGCACCTCCCATTGCCAGGGCCCTAGCATCTACTCCTCCTGCCAGAAAATCTGCTCCATACTTGGCAATTCGCTGTGCCGATACAGGCACACAGCAGAGCAGTGCAGCCAGTATGCAAAGAGCAGTGTGTCGCAAGACCATTCAGATTGCGGGTTGAAAGCTAGAATATGTTATTTCGGGCGTGCTTGCCAGAAAAGAGTACAGGACCTCATTGCTTGCTATATTTCGGGGGAAGCATCTGTGAACCACTCCATATCATCTTCCTCGTCGTCCTCGGCAATATCGTACTGATTATAGCCTATTCCCCGTACATGGGGCTCGTTGTTGAGCAGTCCCCGAAGCCGGTGCAGCTCATTCCCATCCCATCCCATCGCTTCCGCCACTGCCTCATCCCAGAGCCTGCGGACTTCACACTCTCCGTCCCGGTACTGGGGCACAGCCATGTCTTTTGTCCGCTCCCAGCAATCCGCCAAGATCTCTGTGATACGGTCATTTTTGATGTCAGGAATACAGAGGTTGTCAGCTTCGGCAACACTGTAGACGGGGAACGCAAGTTTTCTGCCCGGATGCCGCATAAGCTGCAGTCTTCCTGGCGTGGAGTTCAGGAATACAGCGATGGCATATGCTGATTGCAGGGACGGTCCGACAACGGGCATCCAGCCGTTTCCGACATACTTGTGTTCGTCAGCAACGGCAACGAGGCGCGCCGTGCTTGTATCCTGACCTGCAGTAATCAGAAGATGGCCTGCCTTCTCCAGAATTCTGTCCGTAACCGGGTGCATATCCCGGTTCCAAAGATCCGTGCCTTGATCCCGTTTCCTGGGGATCCAGTACTCGTCAGGCTGGCTCCGTATTGTTGTTTGCGCCTCTGCTCCCTTGGATTTCAGTATGGGAAAACTCCCAGGGACACCGTCTTCTGTGCGCTCGAAAGAACCTCGCAGAAGCTGGCCTGTCGCCCAGACCGACAGGCCAGCTTCTTTGATGCTGCTCAGATCTGGGTGATTTGCGTATTTGTAAGATGCCTCTGCTAATTCAGATGATCGCCAGACTGCCGGGGTCCAGTCTCCCCTTGCCATACGCTCAGAAGGCCAGTAAGATACCTCTCCCCACCCGTCTGATATTAGTCCCCTGTCACAATCCAGCAAACACCTGTGCAGCTCCTCAACTTCACTCTCGTCAATGGGCAACTTGTCCAGACAGATAAACCTGGTAGATGGCTTCGGACTGCCTGCTTCATGCCGTTGCATTACGAGAATGCTTTCGTTAATGGCAGTATTTTGGCTCAGGTTTATCTTTCTGGGTTGGTGGCAAGTAAGAATCGTATGGATGTGAAACCGCTCCGCAAACAGTTTGCGCTTGTTTAGGCTGGATGTGGCAGACTGGGCAACGGTGGGACGAATCATTGTGACTATCCCGCCGGAAGACTTTTGTATGTGATCAGCAAGGGCTTCAAAGAGCGGTGCAATGGAATTCTTGTCTGCAGAGCCCTCCAAGCCAGGATCCGCTTTCACCAGAATTTTTTCCAGAGCATCCGTCCGATTCCGCAGTGCACTCCGAATCGGCTTCTCAAATTTCTCCCCCATCTTTTCCCGATTCGTAAATGGCGGATTCATAATGACAATCCTGGTGCCCTGAATATCATCTACGGCATTATCCATGTCTGTATCCTCTGTCTTCCAGATCCCCTCGGAGGCAATCTCCCCATCCCCGATTCCCATATCCCTGCGGTCCACGATCTTGTTCTGCAGGATGAGCTCCAGTGTCCCGGCTGCCACACGATCCTGATGGGGTGAAGGCTGTGGCCCGTATGGCATCCAGTGCAATCCCATCTTCCTGTATTTGACATTCCTTGTGCTGGCGGTCAGCTGCGAAGCCGCCAGCTGCAGCGATATGGAGTTGATGTCCATCCCCTTGATGGTCTCTTCCACGCCGAGCTTGTGCAAATCAGCAATCTTCTCTTCACTGGCACCCTTTTCGCGAGCCCGACGCTTCATGTCAGTGAGCATCGCGGTCAGGAGTGTACCGCTCCCGCAGGCCAGATCCAGTGTCTTGTGGTCTCTCCACACCTGTTCGCTACTCCAGTCCACATCATCACAGGCATCCAGTGTCAGCCGGGCAGCGATGGAGGCTGCCACCGGGCGGGTGAAGAAAGCACCATCGCTGGCCTGATTCCCCATAAACTCGTTGAAGATCGGACCAGCATGGTCGGATCCCATCTCGGCATAGGTAGTCGCGATCCGCTCGGCCGTGGCGGAGACCGTCGCAAGTGCATTCTCCAGCCCCGATGTTTTTCCTGCATTTTCAATCGCACTGATTACATCAACACAGGGCTTTAGTATGGGGATAAAGTCATGCTCCTCTGTGATCCATTTCCATTGTGCGGACAGTTGATCCACTATATCGGCTGCATTCTTGATCTCGGAAAGAGGAGTAATATCAGGTAACCAGCCTCCTTCGGTAATCCGCTGATGGAGCATGGCCGCATGCATGAGCATCAGGGCCGCGATATGGCAACTGTCACCTCTTTTCTTCTCTGGCAGATTGTCCATGCCGAGCTCCCTGTCCAGGGCACCCTGTAATCCCGACTCCCGCAGATACCTGCCAGCTTCCTTGACACAGCCTCTGAGTATGTTGATGTCGCTGTCCACTTTTCCCGTACGCAGTCCCGAACCTTCCAGCAGGTTCACCAGCAGTGCCTTCCTGCTTTCCTCCAGAAATTCCGTATACAGGCCAGGGGGGAGCATGGGAGGAGACGGAGAAGGAGATCGTTTCCCACGCTTTCGGAGTTTCTGCCCCTTCCTCTCGTTCACCATTTGTTTGGCTTTTTTCCGTGTTTTGGGGAGATCAATTTCTGACACCATCTCTCCCTCCTTTCTTTTCTTCCGCTCAGGGGACCAGCGCCGAGACTCAATAGAGCCATCTGCGTTCATGTGGGATGTCTGAAGGATATAGGCATCAGCGAGCGATACATTGGCGGGAGCCAGTTCCTCCCCCGGTTCCCGTTCCGGTCTGTCAGGAACTCGGGAAACGGGAACGAGACCTGCATCTTTGGGAGTGGATTCTCCGGCAACCACCTGCTCGGATACTCTCTGGGCTTCCCCGTCTTTGCCCACATGGATGAACAGTCCAATTCTGTGATTATTCCGATTGCTTATTCCCAGAATGGTTGCCCTTGCCTGTGCTTCATTCCTAGGCAGGTACGGGAGCAGGAGATCGCCCAGACTTTCTTCAATCCGCTCGTCATGGGCCCGCAGAGCTAGCAGAATCTGCCCCAGCTCCTGCCAGCCCTCTTCCTTTCCGTGGGTTTGCAGGTAGATTTCTGCATCCTGATCCGGGGGGATAACCACCGGGGCAATAATGTATCCCATTTCCTTGCCTTCGCTGACTCGCATGACCCGGCCGACCGCCTGAATCACATCAATCGGGCTTTTGCGGGGTTCCAGGAACGCGACGGCACTCAGAGACGGGGCATCCGTCCCTTCTCCGAAGATGCCAACATTCAGAATGCAGTGCGGGGAAGATGCGGTCCCTTTTGCCAGGTGTACTTTGGACTGATTCCTCTTCCCGACATTGTCACTGGCATCCAGATGTTCAATCGTATAGCCAGAGACATCCCGGTCACTCAGATACTCCGACATGTATCCCTGCAGCCAGGCACGAACTTCGCTGGAATCCAGGTCCCGGGTCATGTTTTTGGACTTGTCCACCGTATTCATAAAGGCAATGCAGGACTTGATCACGGGAGGTTGTCGGGTGCCTTCATCATACCGGATGGCATTCCCCATGGCAAGGGCGAATGCCAGTCCGCGAATGTAATGATCTGCAGTCAGCCGTTTCCGCTTGCTCTGTGTCTTTCTGGCAAGGGAATTTGCGGTCTCATAGGCATAATGATCATTGACCCCAACGGCAAGAATGCGATAGTCGGAGAGCCATCCGTTCTTGACAGCATCCACATAACTCCTGCGGAACAGCTCCACCCCGAAAATGGTCGCGTCGTCCATGTCCCGGACGATCCACTTCCTGTTCCTGTTCTCCTTGTAATGCTCCCCGTACCCTTTGGGGGTGGCAGTCTGGTAGATGCGATACGTGACGGGAAACAGATCCCTGTCATGGCAGACCGTGAAGTTGCGCAGCTTCTCGTTGTCTTCCTCTTTCGGTCTCTTGTGGATCCCGGCGGTTCGGTGGGCTTCGTCGCAGATCAGTACACAGGCAGGACCTGCCATTCGCAGAGCTTCCGCAATCCTGTGTCCACTCTGGTAGGTTCCGATGATGACCCCGAACCCATCCTCCCGGCTTTTTGCCTTGTGGATCCACTCTGCAATCTCGTCTGAGTCCGTGGTAACCTTGCCCTTGATATCCCGTGCGCTGACATGGCCATTGTCTATCATGGGATCAACATTTGTATTCCGTACACGCTCTTTTCCTCTTGGGGCAACCGTATCGTCCGAACACACCGCCAGGACCTGAATTCCGCTTGTCTCATATTGCAGGTACTCTTCCCGTATCTGGGCAACCAGGGCGATAGATGGACACAGCACAATGGATACATCGCCCGGCCTTGTCAGCTCTTCCATGATCCGCAAGGAAATTCTGGTCTTTCCTGTACCGCAGGGCAGGATAATCTTTCCTCTGGCCTCTCCCCGGGGAATCCCCCCGCTCTCCGCATTCTCGTGTTCACGGAGTTTCCGGACAGATACTTCCACACATTCGTCCTGCATGCTCTGGCGGGTTTGCAGAGGCTTGGAGAGCAGTGCCCTCTGTTGCCCCAGAAGATCCCTGTGCAGGTGAACATACTTGGGAGACCGTTCCTTCACGCCCGGTGTAGCATAGACATTCGGGCTTATGCGGGAATCTCCGTTGGTCACCACCCAGCGTTCCTTCCAGAAATCATCGGCAGCGGACAGGCGAAACGAGTTCATCTCGTCCTTGGTGATGGGATTGCCATGTCCATCTTCATCCAGCTGCCTCGCTTTGCACTGGATCGCAATGTGTTCGCCATCGCTTCGGACCGCAACCGCATCAATCCCGACATCCTGCCTTGTGGTGTCGGGAAAATACTTCCCTCGCTCCGGCCAGTCGCTCCATGAATGACATCGGAGAATATCCCAGCTCTGGATGTATGGAGCGACAGTTACCGTCAGTTCTTCCAGCCATTTCCCGTCCGTATGGCGGGGAGACTGCGTTTCAATCTCGGCAATGGCATATGCGACGAGTTCCTGTGGGGACAGGTTAGCCTCGGACTCCATTTCTTCTTGCATCTGCTTTATGACGGACACTCCTGACACCCGCCGAAAACATCTTTTTCCGCTTCTTTCAGAACAGAATATCTTAACCGGATCATCTCCACTCACTTCTGCGTCTGCCCGTACATGCTGGTTAAACTGACGTTCCGCCTTAACAAACGAGAACGATCAGTGTTCGCACATGTCTCCCTTGCATGTGACAATCCAGTTTCACTGTGTTTGCAAGTATGCTTGGAGTGCTGATCTCCTAGCAGAGGACTTTATGCCAGAAGCCGCATGGAGTGATACTGAGTATTCATTCGCGTTTACGAAGGCGGGCAGCAAATGCACCATCCATGCCGTGAAGATGCGGAAGTGTGGCCATATATCCCTCCGGGCTTACTGTTTCAGCAGGAAGAAAATCACCCGCATGTTCCAGAACGAATGCTGGCTGTCGGCTCAGAAAGGAACTGACCTGCTCTTCATTCTCTTCCGGTTCAATGGAACAGGTACTGTAAACAAGACATCCGCCTGATCGCACATGATGTGCGGCAGCATCCAGAAGATTTTTCTGCAGTTTCATCATCTCCATGAGGTCTTCCCTGCTTCGCCGCCAGCGCATGTCCGCCCGCTTGCACATGACCCCGGTTCCGCTGCATGGCACATCCAGAAGCACACGATCCGCCTGTACTTCAGGACCGAACTGAAGAAGATCAACAGCTTCTGTGTGAATATTCTTCAGCCCTTGCACATGCGAAAATTCTTTCAGCTTCTCAAGCCGGTTCAAATGAATATCCCACGCATGCAATTGACCAGTCCCCTGCATGCGACAGGCTATTGCCAGTGCCTTGCCCCCTGGAGCCGAACATGTATCCAGGACAGTTTCACCGGGTTGCGGGTCAAGCAATGCGACCACCAGACCTGCACTCTCATCATGTACAGAGCAGACTCCGCGATCCAGATAGCCTTCCCGAATCAAAGAACCCACAGGCTTGACCCGGAAATACTCCTCCAGGAAATCAGACCGATCTGCCTGAATCTTGCGATCCCTGAGCTCAGCTTCGAACTGGTCTGGATTTGTATGCATGCTGTTCACGCGAATACCAAAGACCGGAGGTTCATTGTTGTGCTGCAGAAGAAGGGTGGCCTCATCCATGCCGAACCGCTTCACATATCTCCGAACAAGCCAGGTCGGATGTGACCACCGGATCGCCAGATCACGGACCGTTTCCCCGGTATCGGGTTCAGGCAATGTCTCCTGTGCACGAACCACCGAACGGAGTATCCCGTTCGTCATCCCCGCATGAAACCCCATAGAACGTGCCAAATTCACGAGTTCATTTACCACTATGTGCGGCTGCTCATTCATCAGGACGATTTCTGCGATTCCCAGCAGGAGAAGCTGTTCCAGATCCAGCGGGAGAGGTCGGGAATTGTCCTTGAGAAAATGGTGAAGCAAAAACGTTAGATACCTTCTCCATCGTGTGACCGCAGAAACCATTGCGACCACTCTTGGGGGAGCATTGCGATCCACCAGACTGCGATAGGCTCCGTCATGTACGATCCGATGCAACTGTCGTACAGCATCCCTGCGATCATTGGATGAGGTGATACCCGATTTTACGCCTGTGCTCATGGTAGGCTTTTATACGCTGTATCTCTGTTCCATGAGTCTGACAGTCCATAATTTTGGCAACTTTCACAAGCACCTCTCTTTCCCGCGTAGAGGATAAATGTTCAGATTGTTTGAGGCTCTCGCAAAAATGCTGCCATGCCTGTTACGATGTGCCCCTAAACACTCTCAGAGCAATACTTCTCCGTCGCTCGGGACTTTTTTGGTTCTATCCCGATTCGGGTTATTTTGCCATCTCCAGAGGCTACTACCCGAGCGATCAGCACGCTCTGATGGATCGTATGTGGAGGTTTCCTGCAGAACTCCCCAGTCGGGCAGTGATTGCTATGAAAACGCTTATGGGCATGGGAAAGCAGGTATGTGGGAACTATTGCTCGGGGAATGCTTGCAGGCACATTAGATTGGGGTACAGGGATATTTTTGCAAGAGCCTGTCTATAAGATTGAGGCACTGTCTATGTGCTCCCCCTGATTCAGAATATCCCGCTGCAGGGATTCGAACCGATCTGTCCGCAACGGATACTCTTTCCCTATCTTTTCGGAGAGCTAGAAGATGACAGTCTTTTACCCATTGCCAGAAGTTCACTAGGGGCATGCGGATTTTACTGGATACCCTATATCTTTTATAAACTACTAAATGGGGTAGTTTCCATGTGTGGATGCAGGGGGCAGGAGAGTCCGGCGAATGCTGCTGTTTTGTTAGCGCTGGAGGGGACGGTTGGATCGGTATCCATAACTTCCGTAAGTTTCACTTTCTCACAGCGGATGAACTCCCCGGGAGTAACTAGTAGCCCCCAGCATCTTGAATGCCCGGGGGGGAGATGTACCCCGGGGAGTTGCTGTGACCGACATCCTGTGAAGAGTATGTGCCACTTGAGCACCCATATAGGGGCAGATGACGGTCACCGCTGATCCGCATTCCTACTCACCTTCAGAACAAATATACGATGAATCCTGAAGTAAACTGCACTGCTTTTGCCGGCATTGACTGGGGGGATTCCTCCCATCAGGTCTGCGTTCTTGACTCCGAGGGCACCGTTCTTGGAGAGAAAGCCTTTGCCCACTCCGGGGAAGGGTTGCGTGACATGATCACTTGGCTTCTTGCTTGCGTCAGCTGTATCTCGGCCCAGATTGCTGTTGCCATTGAGCGTCCGCACGGTGCCGTGGTGGACACGCTGCTGAATCGGGGCTTCCAGGTCGGCGCCATCAATCCCAAGCAGTCGGATCGCTTTCGGGACCGGTTCTCCCCCGCAGGAGCCAAGGATGACCGCCGGGACGCACGCGTCCTCGCCAGTGCCATCCGAACCGACCCGCACTGCTTCCGAACGCTCTCCCCTCTGCCTGCCAGGCAGGTTGCTCTGCGCGAATGCTCCCGCATGACAGAGGATCTGACCGAGCAGAGAACCAAACTCACCAATCAGATCCGACAGCGACTCCATGAGTACTTCCCCCAATTCCTGGAACTGGGCGGAATGCTCTACACCCTGTGGCTGCTGGAACTCTGGAAACTCATCCCCACCCCAGAGCGGGCGAAGCGGGTACGGCTCAAAACGGTCGCCACATTGATGAAAAAGCACCGCATTCGTCGACTGACCCCGGAGCAGGTCCTGCAGAGTTTACGAAGCCCGTCCGTCTATGTAGTGTCTGTCCGAAAATTCACAGCAACCCCCAATACGGGGGATTTCAGAGGCATTTTGCCCCACAGCGTCATGTATGGCGCGATTTAGATGCTCGTTCGCTATGAGAGATTCGGAGAAATCTTGCACGAAGATTGCATGTTTATGGACGCTGTTCGGGGATTTCATGCTCCAATCCGCCAAGGGGCTTCCATCTTCGTCAAGAAAAATACCCGAAAATATCTCAAAAAACCCCTCATACGCTCTCTAAACGGCATATATTGGCGATATTCTGAATTTTCGGACAGACACTATGTAGCTCCCGGTGTTCTGGATGCGTCCGTCCGTAATATCCAGTGCCTGTGTGCGCTGCTGCATGTGGTGAACGAACAGCTTCGCGAGGCAAAGCGCGAAGCAGAAGCTCTCCTGAATGAGGTGGATGCCGCCACACAGCCCGCCCCGGAAGAGGAATGCCCCGTGGCATGGGAGACCGGCACGGATGAATCCAGAAACGAAGAAACAGCCACATTGCGATTCTACGATCCATTCCCGGGATTGGAAGTACGGTCTTGGCAACCCTGCTCATAGGAAGCCGGCGAACTGATCAGCAAACAGGACTATAAGGCCCTGAGATGTCTGTACGGGGTGGCTCCCGTTACCAAACGATCTGGAAAAGTCCGGATCGTCGTCCGACGACTGGCAATGCACCGGCACCTCAATAATACAATCTACCATTGGGCCATGGTGGCCATGCAGCATGACCCCATCTCCAAAGCCAAGTACAAGGGCCCTGCGGGCACGAGGACACTCCCATGGACGTGCGCTGCGAACCGTGGGAGATCGCCTCCTCGGAGTCGCATGTGCCATGCTCCGAAATGGAACCCTGTTTGATCCCGAAAGAGGCTCTTGCAAAAATATCCCTGTCCCCGATCCGATATGCCTGCAAGCACCCCGGATCAACATTTCTTCGTCATACGGGATTTTTGCCGGGGGCGCAGGTGATCGCCTGCTATTGATCCGCAAGCCTGTTCTTCCAATGCAAAGCACCCCGATACATTGCCGTACCGGGGTGCTCCGCCAGACTCCTGCACAGCCTTTTCGGCTATTGCCCTACTTCACCAGCGTCATGCGTCCGGTCTTCACATGCCTGTGTTCCGCTCCGGTCGCCATGATCCGGTACAGATATGTCCCGCTTGCCAGACTGCCTGCATTCATCTCTACGCTCCGGTTCGTCCCTGCCTCAAATTCCTGCGCCGGCAGCGTGATCACCTCCCGTCCCAGCATGTCTACAATCTGGATCTGCACCTGTGCATTCTCTGGCAGGTCAAACTGGATCCTTGTACTCGGATTGAACGGGTTCGGATAATTCCCGTGCAGCGCAAACTCCTTCGGAAGCTCTGCACTCTCCTCTACCCCGGTCACCGTCTGTACCGGGACGATCTCCCCGTTCCGGTCCACGCCTAGGATCGTCAGATCATTCCGCATCCCGGACAGGTTCAGCACCAGCGTCTGCCCTCCATACCCGTACAGGTCCAGTTCGTAGAACTCTTCTACAGCTCCCTCTGTGGCCTTCACCTGCATGACCTGCACCGACGGATCCAGCGAGGCGTATCGCCGGGTGTCCTCATCCTGCATCAGGTTCCCCGCCAGGGTCATCACCGGCATCATGGGATCGGTCGGATCCATCACCTGCACCTGCGCTGCTCCCAGATCCGCCGATCCGTGCACCAGCCGCACTTCTGCTTTGGTGGCCACCGAAGAAGTCATTCGCATGTCCAGCACCTTCAGCTTCGGTTCTGCCAGACTCCCGTGGGCAATCACCACCGTATTCGTGTTCGGATTCAGGGACAGGGTACTCGTGATCGCCTGCTCTGTTGGCACTCCCGCCGCCTGGATCTTCAGTTCATGGTTGCCGGCTCCCACCGGACGATACGCCGTCGCCTCCCGGAACCGCAGGCTGCTGCGGATCCGCACCTCTCCCAGATGCACCTCTGCCGGGCTGGCCAGCGGCAGGTTGTGGATGAACTGCAGGTTCGCCCGTCCCGCACTCAGATCGGCCTGGTCAATCGGATTCTCAATCCCGTTCGCCGCAACCCCGAAGATCGCACAGCTCCCCAAGCCAATCCCTTCCTGTGTCAGATTCACCACTCCGTTCAGATAGCCGTTTATCGCAAATGAACTCGCATCCGCCTGGGCGGGAACCCGTCCCGCCAGCTGTGCCTTCTCTTCCCACTTGCAATCCCACTGCACGATCCGGAGTCCGCTGGCATCTGCCACATTCCGCAGTCCTGCCGCCGCCAGCCGGATGTTCGTATTCGTGGGCAAGGACTCCGTCCCCAGATCCACCTTCCAGAACAGATCCGCATGCACATCCAGCGTCAGACTGCCACCCGCGGTCGGAACCGTGAGGTTCTCCCATGCCGGCATGGCTCCCTCTGGCACCATGATCGGCGATACGGTCACGGCGGTCGTGTCATTCAGATCCGAAGGCAACTGCAGAATCAAGGGACGATAGTACGACATATCCCCCTCTTCCCTTCCCACCGGGAACAGATACCCCCCGCTCTTGAAGCCGTCTCCTGCAGTTCCCTGTAACAGGTGCCGCGCGACCGGACCACCGATATACGACTGCCGAGAGCCACGAAGGATCGTGCCCTTGCACTCCTCGTCACTGTCTGCCCCGCACTTGCTCCCTGTCTGTGCTGAACTCCGGCCACGGAGCTCCTGTTCTGCCTGCACATTCTGCACCGTCCACATAAACATGCTGTCCATCGGCATGCTGTGAATCTTCCCCTGCCGGAGCGTCAGCTTCGCCATCCTCTGCTGCATGACATCGCTTTTCAGCAGCAGTCCCTTGGCATTGTTCACCACCACACTGTCCAGCACCGTCATGTCCCCGGTCATCACCTCCTGTGCCTTGTCCCCTTTGAACTCCACCTGCACATCCAGATCCCCCTTCTTCGCAAAGTGGAAGCCCCCATGCACCACCAGACTCGGCATCTTGTCAGATACCGTTTTCCCCTCGTACCGGGACGCATCCGCTGCCACCATCAGATCCCCCATCACCGTCTTCGTCGTACTCGGATGCAGCTTCACCCCCGCCAGGTTTCCACTGATCGTCCCTTTGCTCTGCATAAAGTCCCCATGGATCTTCACAATCCGCTTGACATTGTCTCCATTGTGTTCCGTGTTCAGACCGCCCGTCCCGCTGATCACAAGATCTCCCATGAACTCTGTCGTTTCCGCGTATGGCCAGATCGTGGCGGAACTCAGGGCGACATCCTTGGTGATTACTGCCTTCTTGTTGTGGGTCTCCACCGCTCCCTGCATGGCCGACAGACTGTCTATCGTCAGCATCTTCCCGGCCGCAGTGGCACTCAGGATTCGCAGCAGTCCATCGTCGTTCTCGGTCGTGCCACTCAGTTTCGGGGTCCTCGTCCCGTCAAATACAATGGTCCCCAGCATCGTGCTGTCCGCACTCGCGTCCAGCACCGTTTCCTTGCTCCCCTTCGGAATGTTGATCATGCCTGCCTTCAGACTCCCCGTCAGCGTCAGCTTCACATCTGGCCGGGAGTTCGCCCCGTTCCCGTCTGTCCCCTTGTTGTATCCGTCCACGTCCCGCATATTATTCCGCTTCTTCGTGTCTTCCGGTCCCAGCATCAGCGTCCCGTCTCCCAGATCCACCATCGCCTCTTTCGCAATACTCACCTGGGCCGTATTGTGGGCATAGGCACCACTGCTTACCCGTCCCAGCACATGCAGATCCCCGCCTCCGGTCATCAGTTTGCTCTTGCCATTCACCGTCACCTTGCCATGCACCACCATATCCTCTGTGTGCAGCTCGCCTGCCGCCACCTCCACGCTGTACCTGTTCACCTGCGCGAGGGCATCTTGGGCATTTGTACGGCTCGCGGTACGATGCAGCGTAGAGGTCCCCACGGTCAGCATGCCGTCCACCGTCAGCTTCCCTTTGGTGATCATCAGCTTCCCGGGCAGCGAGCGGCCATTCGGTACCATGATCTCTGCCTTCGCATGATTCACGGTCACATCCCGCGGGTCGAACCATTCCAGGTCCCCCTCCTTCACCTCCCGCACACCCGGGGTGATGTAGGTCAACATATACCGATCCGCCACATTGGGATCCGTCATCCTGTCCGTAGAGAGGCTCCCCGGATCATTCGCATCCTTCCGCAGCATCCCGTTCTGGACGGTGATCTGGTCCGTCACATGCAGGGTCGAATCCGTTGTGCTCTCGGTATCCGCCAGTGACAGTGTGCCACTGCACAGCCCCAGGTTCTTTGTCTTGATCACCTCCTCCAGACGCAAAGTGCCACGATCTCCGACATCAATGGAAAGTACCTCCAGCGTCTTGACCAGGGCCGCCTTCTTCACCAGATCGGTGTTTCGGCTCCCGTAAGTCAATCTCTTGATTGCAGATGTCTCATTCAGCTCCCCGCTGAGTTCCCCCTGCAGAATCAGGGATTCCTCCACCGTCACATCCTTGTTCGCCGTCAGTTCCGCATCCGGCCCTACATGCAAGGTCTTCACCTTGAGCGGACCCTTGCCCGGTTCCACCCGCAGATCCCCATGCGTCACCAGGGTCCCCAGCGTGAGCCCCAGCGTGGCATTGCCGATCACAACGCTCTCTCCGGCATCCGTTAGCACCAGACGATTCCCGAACGTAAGCGAGGTATCCTTTATCGTACACATCCCGTCCACATTGGAGGTGGCCGGAACTTCCATCCCGAGACTCTTGCCCCCGGCAGCCAGATCCAGACCTACCCGCAGGCTGTGTGCCGTTCGGCGGGTAGCACCACTGACCGTTTTTGCATCCGAATCCAGATACACCCGCCCCTTGCCGCCGAAACTCACCGTATCTTCAATCACCAGGTTCCCGCCGACAGACGACACCAGATGGAGATCCGCCTTGGCATTATCCTGGACCAGCGGGGCCATGAACAGCACTCGCGGCGCACACTGCGTCGCGTCCTCCGTGGTAGCTGTGGTCGTCTCCGTGAGCGTGTTGGAGTACACATTCAGATCCCCTGCAATTGTTGCTACACCTGCGAAATGAATCCCCGGAATATGATCCGTCTTGAGTCCGCCATCTTCATCAGCAATATCCCTCCGTAATACGTTGGAGTATTCACAGGTAAACTTGCTCTCATTTACTTCCCACCCAACTCGAACCCCATCATCTGCAGCGGTACCTGCTTTGCCATAGTCAGCCGTATTGGTGTAGGGAGTCCCGCCATCCCGCAACACCACATCCCCCCGGATCGTGGCCGTCTTCGCAAACACAATCCGGGCATCGTTCCACTGCACTACATCCCCCTCCACAATCACATCCTCCGGGAAAATTAGGTCCGTCGTTACCTTATGCGAGGTGAATACATCGTTTGCAAGACTTCCCGAGGCTGTGATCGGACCCACCCGCTTCAGGTCCACACAAAGATTGCTCACGGCTATTGCGAAGATTCCGGCCGGAATCGTTCCCGTGCCCCGAATGCGTTTGCAATCATTTTGATCATAACCGTCCTCAAGAGGCGCATATAACCTCCCTTGGAGGAATGAAAAAGAGCTCCGGTCGGTAGCAGTATTCCGGTATGCAATCCAGAGAGGATGACTTGTGCCTTTCGTCACATCTTCAATTGTACCATCCACCGTGAACTCATGCTTAACATGAACTACTAGATCCACTCCGTCTACACGAAGGGTAGCCCCGCTATGGACTCTCAATGAGTTGTCTGTTGGACTGCCCCCCTCTGATCCCGAACCTCCCACTCTAAGCCTGCTTGTCTTTCCTGCCTTCGTCGTCCCTCCTTTCAGAGTCAGATTCCGGGAGACCACCAGTACAGGAAGCCGAACACTCTCTCCATCGGGAATGGTCAGCGTGCCGATAATCGCAATCCGTTCCTCTGTTTTATTCGCAATCCAGAAAAACGGGGTAGTCCTGGTCCCCGTCAATGTAACATCCTCGAACTGAACGCTTGCACTCGGATCCAGACGAAACTCACCCGCCGCGGCAATCGTAAAGGTGCCCGTGAACTGGATCGTTCCCTTGACAGGAGTGGTATTGCCCTGGACATAGGTTCCAAACTTGAGTTGCTTGTCCAGAGTGGCCGTGGGAGCAGCCAGCGTAACTCTGCCTCCCTCCCGACGAACCCGGATCAGGAATACATCAGAATTGGTAGGGTCTGACAACGCAAAGGTGCGTTCCAGCGTGCACGGTCCGTCCACATTCGAAGGATCTATCTTGTTGCATCTCCCTGTTGTCTTACCATTAACAGGGTCTATGTAAAACGTCCTCTGTGCGAACGTACTGGAAGCCGTGAAGAGAAGAAACAGAAGGATAAATCCTGCCCCCCCCCCCATTTTTTTGAAGGCCCTAAATTTCATAGGTCTATTGATTGGTGAAAAATGTTTAATATGCAACCAGACTGCAACTCATGTGGTTTTTCCCCTACTGTACACATCAGGCAGGCAGTATGACTAAATTCACTTAAAAAATGTTTCGATTCTGCCACCATACCTTTATTCTTATTGGAGTTTCTTGCAAAAATAGCAGTTCAGCGCATTTTATCCATTTCTCAGGTTCAGGTTTCTTTGATCCGTGCCAAGGACGGTTTGCGTCGGATTTTCTTGTACAGAACCGAGAGGCTTTTTCTCTGAGGGTGCTTATCATGGAAAAATGAACCTGCGGAGGGAGGTGTGTATGCTTCTTTCAGATCGAATCAAACAATTTACCCTGGCCTGTCAAGAGGAGATCTTCTCGGAGTTGGATGAGTCGTTTGGTCCCTTGCCCAAACGCTACGAGCTCTTTATACTGGCCCTGGAGATGGTGCCTATGGAGGACTTTCTGCCGTCCCAGTCGCGCGACAGCCGAGGTTGTCCCATGGCCATCGTACTTCAATCGCGAAGGCATTCTAGCCAGGATGATCTTCCAGATTCCCACGACCACTACCCTGCGAGAGCGTCTGCTGATGGACCGCGTTCTTCGGTCTTTGTGTGGGTGGCCCCGCGGGTGCGATGTGCCCAGCGAGTCCACCTTTTCATGGGTGCTCCATGAATTTTCCGAGAGCGAACTGCCGATCCGAATCCATGAGGCTCTGATCAGAAGTTGCTACGAGAATGAGGTGGTGGAGCATATTTTGCGGGATTCCACGGCAATTGAGGCACGGGAAGCGGCGGTGAAGAAGGAGGACACTCCAAAATGCCCCCCTGTATCTTTAATAAGGTACTAAACAGGGTAGATTGTCCGCGTGTAAGGATGAAGTATGAGCATAGTCTGGCATGGCCGGGAATCCGCGAAATTTCGTTGACCGAAACCAGGATCTGTACCGATGTATGGATCGCTTTCGTACCTTTCTTTTTTCTCACCGCAGATCGGCTCCCTGAGAGTGGCCCAGTGCCCCCTGTGTTACGAACACCTGGGGGGGATATGTGCCTCAGGGAGTGCGGTGACCCACATCCGGTAGAGAGTTCGTGCCCTTCTGGAGCCACCAATACAGGGAGTGATGACTGTCACTGTTGATCTGCAGAAACATCCAATCTCAACTTACGAGAATACCCATGAATGAAGTACACTTCACGACCTTTGCAGGCATTGACTGGGGGGCAGAATCCCATCATGTCTGCGTGCATGACTCCGAGGGAACCCTCCTCGGAGAGAAGGCCTTTGCCCACTCCGGGAAAGGGCTAAGCGATATGGTGGACTGGATCCTGGACCGCGCCGGCTGTGATGCGTCCCGCATTGCGGTGGCCATTGAGATTCCGCATGGTCCGGTTGTGGATACCCTGATGGACCGGGGCTTCCAGATCGGAACCATCAATCCCAAGCAGTCAGATCGTTTTCGGGACCGATTCTCCCCCGCAGGGGCCAAGGATGACCGCAGGGATGCGCAGGTACCGGCCAGTGCTATCCGGACCGACCCGAAGTGCTTCCGCTGGCTGAAGCCGCTGAGTGAGCATACTGTCAGGTTGCGCGAACGCTCCCGCAGGACCGATCAACTGATCAAGCAACGAACTGCGATCACCCATCAGATTCGACAACAGCTCCGGGGGTACTTCCCCCAGTTCCTGGACTTGGGCGGACATCTCTACGACGCATGGATTCTGGAACTCTGGAAGCTCATCCGTACCCCGAAAAGGGCGAAGAGAGTTCGCCTCGGCACGGTGGCCGCACTGATGAAAAAGCATCGGATCCGCCGGATTACCCCAGAACAGGTCCTCCAGATGTTACGCAGTCCCTCCGTCCATGTGGCCATCGGGGTTACCGATGCTGCCGTGGATCATATTCTGGATTTGGTGGAGATGATGGCCGTGGTCAACAAACAGCTTCGCCGGGCGAATCAGGTCACGAAAGAGATCATCCAAAAGATGGAAGCAGGCGAGGCAACCGTTCTGGACGAGAACACTGCCCCCAGCGAAGCATCCGCAGAGACCTCTGCAGACGGGAACAACCAGGTCGAACCAGACCGCGACCACAACGATATTACCATCCTGCGCTCTATCCCGGGAGTCGGTATCCGAGTCCTGTCTACCCTCCTCTCCGAAGGCGGAAATCTCCTGGAAGAACGAAACTACAAAGCCTTGCGGTGTCTGGGCGGGGTCGCCCCGGTTACCCGACGATCTGGAAAAACCATCTCCGTAATGCGACGACAAGCCATCCAGCACCGACTGTCCGATGCCATCTATCACTGGGCCAATGTAATCCTGCAACACGATCCCATCAGTAAAGCCAAGTACCGGGCACTCCGAGCACGGGGACACTCACACGGACGAGCACTGCGAACAATCGGAGATCGACTCCTGGCAATCGCATGTGCCATGCTACGGAATGGAACACTCTTTGACCCCAACCGGCAAAGCAGAGGGACGCAAACCTAAGAAATTTTTCCCCCGAACAACAACGGAATCGCACAGAAAACAGCTCATAAAATATGTATCAACTTTTTTCTGAAATCCGCCCACTTTTTACTTGCATAAATGGTAGAGAGTCCCCCCCCCCCCCCCCCCAAAATACATGCCTATATGGTGCTACCATTCTGAAGCGACCATTTATGCTGTCAATTTCCAGAATGCACTGAATCAATGGGAAAAAATTTACGTAGACCAGCAAACCATCTCACTTTCTGATCTGATGATTCTCAAGAAAACTAGCCCCAAAGGACGCTCGGTCCGTGTCACATTTGAACTCCCTCTGGAACAGGCACGACACAGTGCCTGTGTTGTTGGCAGTTTTAATAACTGGGATACCGCAGAGCATCCCATGGAGCGCAATGACTGCAGGGGAGTCTGGACAAAGTCACTCTCCTTCAAGCCGGGCACCCATATAGAGTTTCGCTATTTTGTGGACGGACACGAGTGGCAGAACGAGCCGCAGGCAGACTCGCAAGCTCCCAACCCGCACTATTCGGAAAACAGCGTTCTGACGCTCTAGCCGAACAGAAACAGGACAACATAGACGGCCGCAAACATGGCAAAAATGTCTGCGATCAGTCCTGCAGGCACAGCGTGCCGCGTTTTTCGGATGTTGACGGCTCCAAAGTATACTGCGATCACATAGAATGTGGTTTCGGTGGACCCGAACATGGTGGCCGCCATTTTGACGAAGATGGAATCTTCGCCAAACTGGTTGATCATGTCAAGAATGATTCCGACAGATCCAGATCCTGTGAGCGGTCGCACAATTCCCATCGGGATTACTTCCGCAGGAATTCCGATCAATCCGACAGCGGGGCGAAGGAGATCCGTCAGGAAATCCATGGCCCCGCTTGCGCGAAACATCCCGATTGCGAACAGGATCGCAATCACATAGGGGATGATCATCACAGCCACATGGAAGCCCTCTTTGGCTCCGTCCACGAAGACTTCATAAATGCGCACCTTGCGGATCATTCCATAGAGCGGAAAGCCTACCAAGATCGCTGGCAGGACCAGCGCAGATGCATAGTCCAGAAATACCTGCAGAATACTCATGTTGTGACCTCGCGGTAGCGTTTGAGTCGGCCCAGAAGTTTGACGGCAGTAATGCCTACGGTCAGGGAGAGCACGGTTGTGATCAGGATAGAGAAGAACAGCTGGTTGATTTGCAGTCCCATGATGGCAACCAGTGTGACTGGAGGCATGATCTGTACGCTGGCGGTGTTCATGGCAAGCAGCATCACCATGGGATCGGTCGCGGTGTCTTCGGTTTCATTGAGTGTCTGGAGTTCCTGCATGGCTTTGATGCCAAGCGGGGTAGCAGCATTGCCCATCCCCAGCATGTTTGCCGACAGGTTCAGCACGATCAGTCCGAGTGCAGGATGATCTTTCGGTACTTTTGGAAACAGTGGCCGAATGAGAGGCTGGGTGAACCGGACCAGTGCCTGTAGCATGCCAGAAGCTTCTGCGATCTTCAGGAGTCCCATCCAGAGTCCCAGCCCGCCGATCAGTCCAAGAGCCAGCGTCACAGCCGTTTCTGCAAAGTCCAGTGCAGCGGCGGCAATTGCATTCATCTTGACCCAGCGTACGGGCCGGAATGTGACAGTCGTTCTCCACTCCGTATCAGCGGGCATTCCGCTTACACTGCCCCGGCAGTCATTTTGCCCTGTTTGATCACAGACAGTTTTTAGAGGTTCGGAAAGAGAGGCTTCCTCGGCAAACCGAAGTTCGCGTCCCGCGGAGGTCTGCAACAGCACACCGGACCAGGTACTCCCGGTCATGGAGCTGTCCCCGTAATGGGTTGCAAGATCTCCACTCAGAAGCTGCACGCTCACTGGCTGTCGGAGAGCTTCTGCGCTGTAGCCAGAGTCAAATATGACGGTTACAGGAAGAGGCTTGTCATTTCGGTAGGTATCTCGCGCAAAATCATGGAAATCGCTCGCAAGAGCGAATACGAGACTCAAGACGATAAGTCCGCCCCAGATATAGTTTAGCATAGGCACACAGGCTTGAAAAAGAACGGAAATGTCTCCCCTTGAACAAGACTGCCAATGGCTGCTGTCCTCAGGAAAGGATAACGATCATTGCGCATTGGACTGTTCCTGAAAATACTTCTGGATATCTTTTGCCAGAGAGGGGCCGACAATGTTCTTTACTTCCTTTTCATCGGCATTCCGGACTCTGCGAACGGATCCGAAGGCACGAATCAGTTTCTGTACGGTTTTGGGGCCGACACCGGGAATATTTAACAGCTCCGAATGCAACAGCCTGGTTTTGCGCTGTTTGCGCTGAATGTTCACGGCAAACCGGTGTGCTTCGTCCCGAACTCGCTGGATCAGTTGCAGGGAGGCACTCTGCTTTGCAATGTGATACGGATCCTTGTCATCTGGGAAATAGACCTCTTCCAGACGCTTGGACAGCCCCACCACGGGGAATTTTCCATAGGTGTCTGTTTCTTTCAGGGCTTTGATGGCACTGGAGAGCTGTCCTTTCCCGCCATCAACAACGACCAGATCCGGCCACGGACCATCTTCATCCCGAATCCGGCGAAATCGACGACGAACGGCCTCTTCCATGGAGAGAAAATCATCCGGCTTGCCATCAGGGACGCTTCGAATTTTGTAACTGCGGTAGTCGCTCTTGCGGGGACGGCCATTATGAAATACAATGCAGGATGCTACCGTGCCGGTTCCGCCCAGATGGGATATGTCAAAGCATTCAATTCTTCGGGGCAATTTTTCCAGTCGCAGATCGGTTTTCAGTGTTTTTACGGCAAACGGAATACGATCTTCTCCACGCTTCAGCAGCTCAAGTTTGTATTCTCCGAGGAGCAGGTCTGCATTTGCCTGGACCATTCGCATGAGTTCTGCTTTCTGTCCACGCTGTGGGGTATGAAGCAGAACTTTCTTTCCCCGCTGTCTGCTCAGAAATTCCGTCAGTGTATCAGGCTCGGCAGTTGAGGTGCACAGGAAGACTTCTTCGGGGAAGAATGCGGCTTGGGTATAGTAGTTTTCGAGGTAGCGTTGCATCAGCACCTCATCCTCGTGCCCGTCAATCTGGCGCATAATCTTGTGCTCGCGTCCAATGATCTTTCCCTCTCGCACTTTGAAGCAGACTCCTACGGCAGCATTTTCGTCCCGTGCGGTGGCAAGGGCAAACAGGTCGCGGTCTACGAGAGTTGTGGTGACGACTTTCTGGCGTTGCGCATAGGTTTCAATAGCATCAATCTGATTCCGAAGGCGAGCAGCCTCTTCATACTGCTGCTCATCACTGACCTTTTCCATCATCTTCTGGAGCGTCTGCCTCAGTGCGCTTGTATGTCCCTTGAGGAGCATTTCCACTTGGGAAACAGTCTCCTCATATGATTCGGAAGACTGATAGCCTACGCAAGGGCCCTCACATTTTTTTATATGAAATTCCAGGCAGGTCTGATATTTGCCTCGCGAGATTGGTTCGGGTGACAGGTCCAGCGAACATGTGCGAAGTTTGAAGACGGACCGGATGACTCCCAGTGCCCGCCGCATTGTCGGGACATCTGTGTAGGGACCAAAGTATCTAGAGCCGTCCTTCAGGATACGCCTTGTTGTGAAAATTCGCGGAAATGGTTCGTTCTTGATGCAGATATAAGGGTATGTCTTGTCGTCCCGCAGATTGATGTTGTAGCGGGGTTTTCGTTCCTTGATCAGATTATTCTCAAGGATAAGGGCTTCTGCTTCGTTATCCGTCACGATCACCTGTACATCCACCGCTTTTGCCACTAGGAGCTTTATGCGTCCCTGCAACTGTGCATCCTTGCGCAAATAGGAACGAACTCGACTCCGCAGGTTCTTGGCCTTGCCGATATAGAGAGGTTTCTTGTCCTGATCCAGAAACTGGTATACTCCACAACAGGTTGGCAACTCGGATACTTTCGTCCGAAGAGCTTCCTGACTGCTAGCAGATTTACCCATTGTCCAATGATGCCCAGAAATTCAGCAAAACTGCCGGGAGGCATCTAAGTTGTGAACTCTCTGGAAGGGTAATCAGCTGAGCACTGGTCCACTGCTCCTGCAGTGCGTATGCATCTTTGGATGCTGCGCTGATTTCGCTGATCAAAATTGGTACAGAGGGAGGGACAAGCTCTTTTTGAGACAGTTGGCGAGAAGTGTTATGAACCACAAGGCTTTGGCATATCTGAGGCAGAGCACCGCCTGTTACGACATGTCCAGGAGATTCGCCAGGGGAAATGCAGTATCCAGTTGTTTGCATGATCTGTTCTAACTCCGTACAAGACGTAAACTGGACGGAATACTGGTTATTGGGCTGACAGAATTCCACCAGGATTCCGCAGGTTTGTTTTGGATGCAGGAAAAATATGGAGTTTCCACCAGCACCGCGAACGGGAGTTTCGGTCAGCGGCTGAAACCCCGCTGCCTGCATGCGCTCAAGGTGCAGTTGTGCATCGGCTACCCTGAATGCAATGTGATGAAGACCTTCCCCATGTTTTGAGAGATACCGTGCTACGGCAGAACTTGCATCCAGAGATTCGAGAACTTCCAGATGTGTGTCACTGCCATAGAACCGAACACGGATACCCTGTTGATCTACATTCTCTGGCAGGGCAGGTGCAGCATGTGCAAGCCTTGACAGCAGGCCCTCTATAGCCATGCCGTCGTGCACAGCGACACCAATATGATCTACAGGCAGCATGAGGTATCAAAGCAGATGTCCACAAGTTAACGCTGAAGAATCAGAATTGCGTCAGAACAAGAACAAGATCCTGGAGCAGGATGGCTAATTGGGCGGCTGAGCGTGCCCTGTTTTCACTTGTACGCAAGTACTCTGTTCGGAATCATGAACACGGGAATAGAGCCGGAAATCTCTGATCATCTCCTCTGCCTGTCTCAAACAGAACCATGTCCGAGCCCGCGGGTTTAGTGACAACAGTGCAGTAATATCACATATTCATTCTAACTTTCCAATGACTCCCTACCACATTATCGGACTTGTAGCAATCACTGCTATTGGTGTTTTGACATGGCTTTGGTATCGTATCTGGGGAAGAAATCTTCACCCCCAACATAGACTTCTGGTGGTTTCAATCGGAGCAATGTGTATGGCGTTACTTCTGTTTTTTGGAAATCCAGCAAATGCGTCTGTAACGGTTCCTTTGATGGCAGTCATATTCACAGCATCCTTCTTTCTGGCATACCAGAGATTCAGAAAATATGCAGAAATTCATCAATGAGTGATAGGGGGATAACTTTGCACTGTACTGTACCCAGATACATGACGAAGAGAGAGAAACCATACCGGAGCATAGAGGATCGCCATAGTGCGAGGAGTGAACGGTCGGGAAATAAGTCCCAGATAAAACTCTGTGCCAGAAGATTGTTCGGAGTATTTTCCGCTCTGTGTCTTTGTCTTGCACAAATCGCTTTTACCCAGGAAATTCCATTCTTGGAAGAGGCCAAAAAAGGAAATCCAAAAGCCCAGTTTGACTTGGGGAAGAGGATGATGGTAGATGGATTGCAAGAAGAGGGGGTGGAGTGGATTACCAAGGCCGCGGAGCAGGGATTGGCAGATGCACAATTCTATTTGGGTGAGATGGGAATAAAGCCGCGGAGGTGGTATAAAAGAGCCGCGGAGCAGGGACATGTGGAAGCAATCTTTGAAGTGGGGATGACGGAGTATAAGCGAGGGAATCTCCGGGTGGGGGTGAAGATGCTGGCAAGAGCCGCCGCAGAGAGGCATGCGGAAGCAATGTTTCAGTTGGGGAATATATCAGACGGAGATCAAGTTAGGGAATGGTTCAGACAAGCAGCAGAGCATGGGCATGCGGAAGCCCAATTTATAATGGGGTCAAAATATTCCAGTGGGAATGGTGGGAAACAGGATAGTCTCGAGATGTTCCGATGGTATCATCTGTCCGCAAAACAAGGCTGGAGGCCGGCTCAAATAGAACTCGGACAGATGTACATGTATGGGATGGGGGTCACGGAAGATCCTGCAGAAGCGTATCAATGGTTCTCCCTTGCAGGGGAGGCGAAGTTTCTGGAATTTCTTCAGTCAGCAATGCTTCCCTCAGAGGTAGAGGCAGTAGAGATGCGACTAGACTCGTTGCAGCAGGGCTTCGCTTCACTGAAGAATTCGCAAGGGGTGCAGTTGGAATTCACATGCAGTGAGAAAGGGTTGCGAATGTGGGTCCGAGATTTTCCCGCCATTGCTCCGCCCGGATGGAGGCTTATACAATTTAGGTTAGATGAGGGTGAATGGTCTCAGCTTATGGTGGGCAGGGTGGTGTCCTTGTCTGATGAAGAGTTAGTTCTTAGCATCACGGGAGCAGACATGGCGGGGAAACAGCAATTCGTAGCGGGAATGGTTGCCAAAGCACATTTTCCTGACTCTGATCTACTGGGATATCTGGATGACAGCATCGTGGACGGGATTTCTGATACGGAGTTTGTTTCCCCAGAGGAGTTAGCGGGGAATCCGTTTACTGTCAACCCGCCTCAGCGATGGGTGCACGAATATCTGGAATTCAAGGTACTGGCTTCTCCCTATGGAGAGACAATGCATACTCTGCGGTGGGAATTGGCAGGAGGGCTGAGAAGTTTTCTTGTAAAATGCAGACTTATACAAAAGCTTCAGGACTTGGGCGTGAAAGTTCCGAATCTCCCATAGCTGACGAATACCATAATCGCCCCACAGCGTCATGTATGGCGCGATTCAGATGCTCGTTCGCTATGAGAGATTCGGGGAAATCTTGCACGAAGATTGCATGTTTATGGATGCTGTTCGGGGATTTCATGCTCCAATGCGCTAAAGGGCTTCCATCTTCGTCAGGAAAAATACCAAAAAATATCTCCAAAAACCCCTCTGGAACCCCATAAATCGCTATATTTGGCATTTTCGGACGGACACTATATAAGCCCCACCATGTCATCACTTACTCATAGAACTGGTACTCTCGAATTGACGGGAGAAATTCCCACAGACCTGCGAGTCCAGAATGGGGACAGATTTCTGTTTATCAGCAGTGACCAAAGGGCATTTACTCATGGAATTCACAAGTATCCCGCAAAATTCTTCCCGGAACTCCCCCGGTGGCTCATTGAGCGATATTCTTCAAGCGGAGACATTATCCTTGATCCGTTCATGGGGAGCGGAACCACCAATGTAGAAACGGCTCTACTGGGGCGGGAAAGTATCGGGATTGATGTAGACCCATTCTCCCGTATGCTTGCCCGCGTCAAAACAACCCCCCTTTCCGATGATGAACTGCAATATGCATGGAAAATTGTCCAGTCCCATGTTCAGGACTATACGGAGCCCAAACACATGCGAGGAGTCCCTGATTTCCCGTATCGGGACAACTGGTTCCAGCCATTTATGCTCAAGGAAATGGCACATATCAGAACAGGAATTGAGAATCTGGATGTCAGGGAACCCGTCAAGAACTTCTTTCGAATATGCTTCTCTTCCATCATCCGGCAGGTGTCCGAAGCAGATAATAATTGCACCCGTACAGTCATTCGCAAGAAGCTGAACAAAAAAGTACTCCCAGAAATGGGAATTCGCCTTTTTCTTCGCAAATCCGAACACGCCATGGCAGGCATGAAGTCTTTTGTGGAAGGATGGCGTGGTGGGCTTGTCTCCATTCCTGACGCAGGCGATGCCAGGAAGATGCCCATGATTCAAGACGATACGATAGACCTGGCACTCACCTCGCCCCCCTATGCCAATGCGGTAGACTATCCCCGCACACACCAACTGGAACTGTACTGGCTGGGACTGGCGGATGGATCGTTGCAGCCCCTCAAAAGGAAGCATGTGGGGACGGAAACCGTGACCGCGAAAGAATAGTATCCGTCCGAACAGCCTCCATATAAGCTGTCAGGGGGGATACGTTGGTATGGTGGATTTGTGCCTTCCTGAGTCCACTCTGTGACCGAGGGGTGGTCGTGTTATCGGTCTGCGGGTTCTTCTGGCAGTCTGTTGTCTCTTCGTGATTCCATGCCGGGGATTTTTCCTGGAAGCTGGAGTAGCTGTATTGGAAGGGGATCTTGGGTGGGGATGGATTCACGAACAGTATTTATATTTATGTTGCATAAATTTGCACTTTTAGTATTTTATGTTGTATATTTCCAGCATGGAACGCATCGCTCCCATCCTGTCCGAGCACGCCCCGCCCCAGGAGATTCTGGAAGCTCTTCGGAAGAAGACCGCCGAGTGCGAGACCCTGCGAACGAAGTGCGAAGCCAGAGACCAGAAGATTGAGACCCTAGACCGGGAATGCGAGACCCTGCGAACGAAGTGCGAAGCCAGAGACCAGAAGATTGAGACCCTAGACCGGGAATGCGAGACCCTGCGAACGAAGTGCGAAGCCAGAGACCAGAAGATTGAGACCCTAGACCGGGAATGCGAGACCCTGCGAACGAAGTGCGAAGCCAGAGACCGGGAGATTGAGACCCTGGAAGCAAAGTGCGAGACCCAAGACCGGGAGAGCAAGACTCTGCGGGCAAAGTGCGAGACCCAAGAGAAAAAGATCCAAGACTTGCGCAAAGAAATCCGCGCCCTCAAACAGGAGCTTGCCTTCGTGAGAAGTCAGAAGTATCGACCGAAAAGCGAGCGGCATGACCGTAGCCAGTATGAGATGTTTCCAGATCAGGTCTCTGCTGCCGCTTGGCACGAGGTGGAGCGGAAAGAGAGGCGGAAGAAGACCGGGAAAAAGCGCGTCTATATGGGGAAAGAATTCTGGAAGAACGCAGGACTGCCCGTAGAAACGGTCCGCATGGATCCCCCGGACAACCTTCCCCCCGATGCCAAACTCGTCGGGTATGTGGAGAGAGAAAAGCTGGCTCGCAAACCGGGACAGTTGTATGTCAAGTGCGAACTGTATCCGGTCTTTGCGAGGGAAGACGGCACGAAACTGTGCGAGGCGCCGTTGCCCACCGACCGCGGACTGCGCAAGTGCCGGGCGGATGAGAGCCTGCTGACCCATCTGGTGCTCTCCAAGTATCTCTATCACCTCCCGATTGAGCGGATCGTGAAGCAGCTGCATCTGGAATCTGGCGTACAGATTTCCAAATCCACGGCAACGGACTGGGTACACCTGGTGGCCTCCCGGCTGGATCGCCTGAACCATCCCCTGCGCATGGAAGTGCTGGCAGATGGCTATATTCAGGCAGACGAAACCCGCATTCTGGTGCAGGATCGGGCGAAAAGCAGGGCCGGTGGCACCTATCACAGGGGCTGGTACTTTTTCTATACCTGTCCCATCTCTGGACTGATCCTGGTGGATTATCAGCCGACGCGTTCCCGGGCAGGGCCGACGGAAATGCTGGAGGGGTTCCGGGGAGAGTTGCAGACCGACGGCTATGCGGTCTACCATCAGTTTGGGAAAATAGACGGGATTGAACTGTTCGCGTGCTGGGCGCATGCCCGGCGGAAATTCAAGAATGCTCTGCGTGCCGAGGGAGAGAACTCCCCACAGGCGGAACAGGCTGTGGTGCTGATCCAGCAGCTGTATGCAGTGGAGGACGAGCTCCGCGAGCAGGGGGCAGACGCTGCGGAGCGGGTGCGGGTGCGCCAGGAGCAGTCCGTCCCCATCCTGCAGGTGCTGGAAGCCCTCCTGCGAGAACACACCGGGGACAATGACACCTTCTGGTTCAGAGCCGTGCGCTACACCCTGAAGCTATGGGATCGCCTGAGCGGCTTCACCCGCAATGGACGCGTGGAGATTGACAACAATCTCGTGGAGAACCGGGTTCGTCCCATTGCACTGGGACGCAAGAACTACCTGTTTGCCGGCTCGCATGCGGCCGCCGCCAATGCCGCCACGATCTACTCTCTGCTCAGTACTTGCCAACTCCATGAAGTCCATCCGCAGGAGTGGCTGATGGATATCCTGAGGCGCGTGGAAACCACGCCTGACGAAGAGCTCCACACGCTGCTGCCTCATCACTGGAAGGCGACCCGGCAGAAAGAACAACAAGTGCCACTCGCCAAGGCAGCATAGCCTCCCCCGCTTCCCCGCGGGAACGACACGGGATCCAAAACCATCGCTTGGTTCCCGCCAGAAAAAGTAGGACGCACCCGGCAGACCCGCACAGAACAGGGGACGAGAATCACAAACGGAAACTCCCGGGAACACACAGAACCTCTCTGCCTTCGGAATCCCTGATCCCCTCACAGAATATGCCGCAGGAAGGCACCAACCCTAGACAGGGGCGTATGCCAAAATACAGGGGCAAGACAGGGCTGTTCGGACGCTTACAAAGAATACAAGGATCTGCATGCCACCGGATGTAAAGAGGCGGATCAGGTGATTGCCAAGATCTACAAGAAGGACCCCCGCAGAGCCTTCATCGCTACAAAGTACTTGTGGGACATGTTCACGAATTTGCAGGAGGTCTACCGGACCCTGAAGCCCGGATCCCCCTACATTCTGGTTATCGGAAACAATGTGATGCGCGGGCATCTGTTCGAAACCTGGCGTTATCTCATGTCCTATGCACCCGAGCTGGGGTATGAAGTGGAGTGCCATTTCATTTCCGAGATCATCAACCACTACATCAAGGTACCTCGCCAAGAGCGAATTAACGACGACCACATTATCGTGCTTAGGAAGCCATGAAACAGAAAGACAGGTCAAAACTTGGCAAACAGGCTGCGGCAAAAGGGGCGGCCAATGAGAACAGACTGCTGGCAGTTCTTCTAGATCGCGATTTTAATGCGTCCAAAGTAGATCTGCCTCACTCTCTCTATGACATTGTTGTGGAGTTGGACAGTGGTGTGATCATCCGCATACAGGCAAAAACAGTGAACGAAGGAGGAAGTATTTCCTTTGTTGGCGGGTCTCGGGGCGGAGTAGACCGCGAATACAAGAGCGGGATCAAAACCTACACACAGAACACGGCCACATCGGACATTGTTGTCGGGGTGCAAAGCCGGAAAACGAATGGCGACGACAAGACGGATTTCTACTTCGTTCCTACATTGCTCATTGAGTGGCTGGGGCAAAGGAGCATCTCATCCAGAAAAGTGAATCAGGGAAAAACAACTGGAGCCTTCTCCAGAAATGCAAAGAAGAGGGATATGTTCGCGAAGTGTTTGCCGATCTTTTGGAGAATAACAGCAACTCCTTGTTCTGACACCTGAAGAGTAAGTCCCAAATGCTCCCAAGCGCACTGTCCTCCTCCTTCCCTTCCAGCCCTCCACATCCACACACGGAAATACCCTGCTTAGTTGGTTATAAATGATGGTCCTTCCACAAATTTAGGAATTTATCCAGCAAAATCCGCAAGAGAGGTTACCTCTCCATCCCCATGTCTGTGTCCCGATCACTGTTGGAAGGGTCTCTGCCCGGTGAAGGTTCCTGACGTGGATTGTCTTTCTCCGATTTGAGTATCGTGGGTTCTTTTCCCTCCTCTTTTTCGGGGGAGGGACTGTCTGGAGTATGGTTTCCCGCTTCCTTTTGGGGACCCTCCGCCTCAGACTGGTCTTTTGACTCCGGCTGTTGCCCGGAAACATCTCTTGTAGGGTGGGGACTTGCCTGTCTCTGCTTCTTGACCCGCTCGTAGCGCAATGCGGCCTCTCGAATTCGCAAGGCTCTTTCTGTCAGGTAATCATACAGGGACGGAATGGGAAGGGTGTACAAGGGGTTGCTATAATAAAGAACGCCCTTAGAGACCGACTTCTCAAACCCTGGTTCACCTAGTTCTGCCACAAGATCTTGCTTCCGAAACCCTTCCTCCACGGGAGTATCACGAAACATCTCCACAAGCCGGACAATATGATCATCGTCAAGCCCCTCCGCTCTGCCTGTATAATATGCCCAGCGATTCTCTAGTCCCTTTTCCATGACGATACGTAACCCCTCCTCTGTCATCTCTCCCCCGCTTTGCTTGAGTACGTGTGCGGCACAGGTTGCGTAGGAATGAATATGCCGGGGCCAGCAATGCGTCTCTTGGAAGATCGCATCTGTCCATTCTGTCAGGTCGCCACGGGCTTCCCCTTCCTTCGTAAGCCAGGCATGGATCACCGCTCGCTCCTCCTCTTTTTTTAGTGGCTTCATATCAAACTTGCATTTCTCTGCCGTCCTGGATATGC
The DNA here is from genome assembly GCA_965203305.1 of Rhodothermales bacterium. GTDB lineage: Bacteria > Bacteroidota > Rhodothermia > Rhodothermales > Bin80 > Bin80. Next base: position 3,654,196 of record OZ241874.1, read on the forward strand.
CCAGTGCCACAAAAGCCTCTTCGGTCAGTCCTAGCTCGCCCGCCAGCAGGATGACAGGCCTTCCTAACCTGCCATTGTGAATCCGTTTGAGGAGAGTACGTACTGATTTGCGGTGCTCTTCCGGGACTCCGCCGTCTTCCCCCAAATGCTGGGCCTCATCTAGGACAAGCAAAACAGGGGCTGTTTTCAGCTTGAGAATATCTGCGGGGGGGCCAGAGGGGCATTGATCTCTTTCTCGGTTTTCCGGAAGAAGTTGAAGATTTTATCCAGTCCCCACCCCGTTGTTTTCCCCACCCTTTGCGGGGGAAGACCAAGCGTTTTCCGCAACTCGTCTGAATTCCACAAGTCTCCTGGATCAATCTCTGCGACTCCCCAACCCCGCTCTTCTGCCTCCTCCCAGCATTTTGCCAGGAGCGCAGTTTTGCCCACACCCGGAGGTACTTGAATTAGAAATGTGGTTCCGCCTTTGGATTCCATAGACTCCGCAAGTGCCTTCTGGAACTCCAGCAGGATCGTTTTGCGTCCGTGAAAGTATTTGGTTGCTCCCCTGTCTCGAATCCCCTGAATCTTGCTCATCGTTCCATTTGGGATATGTCCCAGGGAACAGCCCCTGTTCCACTTTCGCACCCTTGCGGATTTTGCGGGATAATTCCCCAGATTAAGTGGAGAGCACCTCTTGCCAATTTGTTCCACTTCTGGTTCTATCCACAATTCAGCATAGCAGAACCGTCTCAGTCCTCTCCATCCAGTATGTCCTCAATACGTACAGTGATATCCTCCAGATGCAGTCTTGTCATCCGGTCACGCGACCAGAGGAGAGCCCGATCAACCGCCCTTTGTAATGATCTGAGTTCCCCGAGTACATGGGCGCGAATATCTGACTGACTTACATCAACAGGAGCCATACCGTAACTGACGAGGAAAGAGGAAACCGCAGGCGCCTCTTCGGTCATCAGATATTCTAGCCGCTCCAGATGCCCCCTCTGCAAGTTGCGACGGAATGGCCCAATCACCGCTCCCTTCGACAATTCCGTCCAGATCCCTTCGCGCAAATCTTCCAGAAGCTCCGAAAATGTGTAGACATCCTCTCCGTTCGCCAATGCCTCCGTCTCCAGAAGCCGTCCAATCCGGATCGGATTCAGGAGTGTGTTCACGGCTCCGACCTGATAACGCCGAATTCGGTCCATCGCACCGACTCCCTCAATGCGGCGCAGGATATCCTGATTGAGTATCCAGTCTGGAGAGGCAAACGCCTCCAGTGAGAGCCACTCCATGGCATTGCGCTGCAGTTCGGCTGGAACCGGCGTATAGACTACTCCTTCCTGATCATAGGTCTTGAAATTCTCATAATGTCCCCCTATGTTCGCCGTCACATGGCCGATATACCGATTCCACTGGATTGCAATCTGTCCGTAGAGTTCATTCAGGTCCCCGTAGTCCTTGGCATCCTCGGCAGTCCAGCGAATGAGGCCATTCAGAATTATCCTCAGGTTGGCAATGCCGTAATCACTGGCTTTGATGACATCGTCTCCCAAGTCCTCGTTCTGCGAACGCGGGTCTACGCGCGGACCCTGTCGCCCATAGAAATACAAAGGATCCTCCGCACGTTCAACAACCCAGGCATTCAGAGTTTTGCGTTCCTCATCGGGTGATTTTGCATCTGGCAGTACAGTATATCCCCATTGGACGGACCACTTGTCATAAGTCCCCACATCCGGCATGAGGTTGGTAACTCCGTCTCCCGGTTGCGCAACATAGTTGAATCGGGCGTAATCCATAATGGAGGGAGATGTGCCATGGACATCGGTGAAGGTCGGAGAACGGAGAGAATCTACCGGAAAGGCTGCACTTGCCCCCCAGTTATGCGGCAGTCCAATCGTATGCCCAACTTCGTGGGCAGACACAAAGCGAATCAGCCGCCCCATGACCTCCTCCCTGAATTTGACCGAGCGGGCTTCTGGATTGACTGCAGCCGTCTGTACAAAGAACCAGTTCCGCAACAGGTTCATCACATTGTGATACCATCCGATATCACTTTCCAGGATTTCGCCAGTACGCGGATCGTGCACATGCGGCCCGAATGCATTCTGTATGTTGGACGAGAAGTAGCGGATCACAGAATAGCGGACATCCTCGGGGCTGAACTCCGGATCCTCTTCTTCCGAGGGCGGATCCTTTGCCATAATTGCGTTCTTGAATCCGGCAGCCTCAAAAGCCCGATTCCAGTCTTCTACCCCCTGCTTCAAGTAGGGCCGCCACTTCATGGGGGTGGCCGGATCAATGTAGTAGACAATGGGCTTGACGGGTTCTGTCAGCTCACCGCGGGCGTATGCTTCGGGATCTTTGGGTTCAAGTCTCCAGCGGGTGATGTAGCATCTCTCTTCTGCTTTCTGTGCATCCCGGCCGTAATCCGTCATGGTCACGCTGAAAAACCCTACACGCTGGTCACAAAGCCTCGGCTGCATCGGATCTTCTGGCAACAGGATCATGGACTGGTTCATTTCCACCGAAATGGTTCCAATAGCAGAGTTTGACGGCGGCTCCGCCGCGTCGTAACTCAAAACATGCCGGATTTCAATATTTCGGGGATAACTCTTTGCCGATACAATGTAGGTGCGATCAGAATCCAGGCTGCGTACGCGATACTGCTCCCGTCGGGAAGAGGACAGCCCGAGCGAGGGCACATCGGAGGTGAACAGATCCGTTACTTCAATCACGGTTGCCGTAGAGTCATCATTCAATGTCTCTGTCTCAAAGGCATGCAGGATCGGTTCAAAATTTGAATTGCGAACTGCACGGTAAATGGGTTCATTCTCGTCCGCAACATTCTCGTAGGATACAATGCGAAGCATAATCTTCCCGGACTGTTTCTGCCAGCGCAGCACCCGTGTACTGGTCTTCATTCCCCCATATCCCATATTATTCATCGTAGCTGCCATGCGTGTCACCAGAAGCATCTCCACATCCAGGAGAGAGTCGGGAATCTCGAAATACAGCTTTTCTTCAACACGGTGCACCTTGAACAACCCCTCGTCCGTGACGGCATCCTCCGTGATCACATCACTGTATTTCTTGGAACTCTCTCCCTCCTTCTCCCCAGATTCTGCAGGCTTGTCCGTCGTGACAGGTGCAGACTTGCGAATCAGGGAGCAGCCAGAGATCATCAGGACCAGCGCGAACAAAGGAATGAATATATTGCGGAGAAGATGCATGGATTCTTATGGAAGATTGTTATGTATAAAGTTACAACATAGAAATATTTTCTGTGATTGACGGGGAAACCTGCTCTCAAAAAAGTGGAATGATGTACACTTGGTATCAATCAGCAGTACCCATCGCACCATTCCCAATCTTGACGGTTTCATACACGGTTCGGGCACAGTTTTCGCTCAGGACAAAGCCGTATATTTTCGCGTTGTCCTTGCCCCAAGAATCTGTCAAAATCAGTGAGGTCTTACTCCTTCAAACATTCAGTGATCATCAATCAACCTGAAATCCAATGAGTGCAGAAAACAGCTGCCCCGTGCAGGGGAACACTCCCGTGACCCAGAAAGGTTACTCAAACCGGGACTGGTGGCCAAACCAGATCAATCTGAAGATTCTCTCTCAGAATTCTCCCCAGTTAAATCCGCTCGGAGAGGATTTCACTTATGCCAAAGCCTTCAGCAAACTGAATCTGGACGAAGTAAAGAGCGACATTTATGCCCTGATGACCCGGTCACAGGACTGGTGGCCGGCAGACTACGGTCACTATGGTCCTTTCTTTATCCGTATGGCATGGCACAGCGCAGGAACCTATCGTATCGGGGACGGACGGGGAGGGGCATCCTCGGGTACACTCCGTTTTGCTCCCCTCAACAGCTGGCCTGACAATGCAAACCTGGACAAGGCACGGCGGCTGCTCTGGCCCATCAAACAGAAATACGGACGCAGTCTCTCATGGGCTGACCTTATGATTCTGACAGGAAACTGCGCCCTGGAATCCATGGGATTTAAAACATATGGATTTGCTGGAGGCCGGGAAGATGTCTGGGAACCCGAAGAAGACATCTATTGGGGATCAGAAACCACTTGGCTGGGCGATGAGCGATACACGGGCGGACGCCATCTGGAGCACCCGCTGGGAGCTGTTCAGATGGGCCTGATTTATGTGAATCCCGAAGGACCCAACGGCACTCCAGATCCTGCCGCAGCAGCAGTGGACATCCGGGAAACATTTGCCCGCATGGCTATGAATGACGAAGAAACGGTTGCCCTCATTGCAGGCGGGCACACATTTGGAAAAGCCCATGGAGCCGCGCTGGACAGCGTATATGTTGGACCCGAGCCGGAGGGTGCCCCCATTGAGGAACAGGGGCTGGGATGGAAGAACAGTTTTGGAGATGGCAAGGGCAGTGACACGATCACAAGCGGACTGGAAGGTGCCTGGACCACAAGGCCTGCGCAGTGGGACAACAACTTCTTTGAAAACCTGTTCGGATATGAGTGGAAACTGATGGAAAGTCCCGGTGGAGCGGCGCAGTGGGCTCCTGTTGACCCGTCCGCAGACGGAACCGTGCCAGACGCACACGATGCTTTCAAAAGTCATGCACCAATGATGCTGACAACAGATATGGCACTGCGCAAAGATCCGGCATATGCTTCAATCTCGAAACGATTCTATGCCAATCCCGACCAGTTTGCCGATGCGTTCGCACGGGCATGGTACAAGCTCACGCACCGGGATATGGGACCGGTCAGCCGCTATCTTGGTCCTCTGGTTCCAGATGAGCCGCTCCTGTGGCAGGATCCCGTCCCGAAAGTGAATCACGAACTAGTCAATGCACAGGATATTGAAGATCTGAAAGAGCGTATTCTGTCATCCGGCCTTTCGACTGCGGAGCTGGTTCGTACCGCTTGGGCTGCTGCATCCACCTACAGGGGGACGGACAAGCGCGGAGGAGCCAACGGAGGGCGCCTTCGTCTGGCCCCGCAAAACACCTGGGAAATCAACAATCCTTCTGAGCTCCAGAAGGTAATTCCCGTTCTGGAGAATATCGTGGAAGATTTCTGGGCGGAACATGACAAGACAGTATCTCTCGCGGACGTAATTGTACTGGGCGGCTCTGCAGCAATTGAAGAGGCGGCCAAACGCGCGGGAAAAGAGGTGACAGTGCCCTTTTCACCCGGGCGCACAGATACGACACAGGAAATGACGGATATAGATTCCTTTGCCGTGCTGAAACCTGTTGCGGACGGATTTCGCAATTACCTGCAATCCGGCCTGTCACAGTCTGCCGAAGAGTTGCTGATTGACCGGGCGCACATGCTTACCCTGACTGCGGTGGAGATGACGGTGCTGCTTGGAGGGCTGCGTGTTCTGGGTGCAAATTTTGACGGTTCCGATCTGGGTGTATTTACGGACAGGCCGGGGCTTCTGACCCGCGACTTCTTCGTGAATCTGCTGGATTTGAATACGGTATGGTCTCTCTCTGCCTCAACGGACGGGGTGTTTGAAGGAAAAGAGTACAGCACCGGGGAAGTCAAGTGGACTGGCTCCTCTGTGGATCTGATTTTCGGTTCCAATTCGCAGCTTCGTGCGATTGCGGAGGTGTTCGCTTCCGATGATGCGGAGGAATCCTTTGCACAGAGGTTTGTGAATGCCTGGGCAAAAGTGATGAATCTTGACCGCTTTGACCTCCGATAGATTCTGCCTGGTGATTTCCCGAGTGCTCTGATGCAGGAGCTCCGTATCCATTCTGGAGTTTGGATCGAAAGCGATTCATACGCTTGCTGTCACCCGTCCTGAAATTGGAATGAACGGTCTGTTGATCTGATCTACCTGGAATCGCCATTCAACTCCCAGGCAATCTGTATCCAGCTGTTCCGTCTGGGAGGAGAAGGGCAGGTTCAGTCTGGGCAGCCTGTGAGGCTTTATTCAGATTTTGTAGCCACGGATAGCTCTGCACTCAGAATTTATGCAACACCCCATCCGGCATCTCCCGGCGGGAAAAAGGGAATGCGCAGGAGAGGGGGAAGTGTCTGTGATGGGGAACACTGGTATGGTGCAGTTCTGGTCCATACAGCATCACTTTGATGCTCGGCCCTCCCAGACTGCAGGTTATGAATGATCCCTGTTCCAAGACACCGCTTGCTCCCATAATCCTGAAAGAATAGCCAGAACGTCTCTGCTCAGACAGGCTCATGCCCAGCCGAAAATTGGAATTTTCCACAAGCGAGCAGGTGGCTGGCAAGATCGTCAGACATTTTTCATGTAGGATGATGAAAAGTACGGAAAAATTGGGGATTTATCCAGTAAAATCCGCAAGAGGGGTTACCTCTCCATCCCCATGTCTGTGTCCCGATCACGGTTGGAAGGGTCTCTGCCCTGAGGAGGTTCCTGACTAGGATTGCCTTTCTCCGATTTGAGTATCGTGGGTTCTTTTCCCTCCTCTTTTTCGGGGGAGGGACTGTCTGAAGTATGGTTTCCCGCTTCCTTTTGGGGACCCTCCGCCTCAGATTGATCTTTCGACTCCGGCTGTTGCTGAGAAACATCTCTTGTAAGGTGGCGACTTGCCTGTCTCTGTTTCTTGACCCGCTCGTAGCGCAATGTGGCCTGTCGAATTCGCAAGGCTCTTTCTGTCAGGTAATCATACAGGGATGGAATGGGAAGGGTATACAAGGGGTTGCTATAATAAAGAACGCCCTTAGAGACCGACTTCTCAAACCCTGGTTCACCTAGTTCTGCCACAAGATCTTGCTTCCGAAATCCTTCCTCCACGGGAGTATCACGAAACATCTCCACAAGCCGGACAATATGATCATCGTCAAGCCCCTCCGTTCTGCCTGTATAATATGCCCAGCGATTTGCCTGGCCCTGTTCCAGGACAGAAAGCAGCCCTTCTTTTGTCATCTCCCCGCCGTTTTCTCTGAGATGGGCTGCGGCTGGCACCGTGTACGCAATAATGTGCTGGGGCCACCTGTAGGTCTCTTTGGCAATCGCATCCACCCAATCTTTCATGTCTCCCTTCGCCTCCCCCTCTTCTTTGAGCCACTCTCTGATCACCGTCCGCTCCCCCTCTTCTTCCAGTGGACCCAGGTCTGTGATGGATTTGAGGGAAGATCGTGATATCCCCAGATTGTTAAATGCCCTGGATGTCATGCCCAATCCGCCAGCTAACAGGATGACAGGCTTCCCCAGCCCGCTGTTATGAATCCGCTTTAGGAGATCTCGGACATCGTCTTTGTACCCTCCCGTTATCCTGCTGTCTTCGCCCAAATGCTGGGCCTCGTCCAGAATAAGCAGCAGGGGGGTGTCGCCTATCTTGAGTATGTCTTGTGGGGTGCGGGGGTGGTGATCCACCGTGATTTTTGCTTTGCCCTTCGCAACCAAAAATTTCGTTATCCCTGCTTCCCCTTCCCCGCCTGTAACCCTGATTTCGGGGCCGATCTCAAGTGTTTTCCGCAACTTGTCTGGATCCCACAGATCTCTCGGGTCAATCTCTGCCACTTCCCAGTCCTGCTCCTCTGCTATATCCCAGCATTTTGCCAGCAGAGCGGTTTTCCCCACGCCAGGAGGCCCCTGTACCAAAAATATAGTTCCGCCCTTGGATTCGCTGAACTCCTCAAGTGCCTCCCGGAACTTCGAGAGGATCGCTTCGCGTCCGCGAAAGTGTTTCGCCGCTCCTCTGTCTCGAAAACCTTTAATCTTGCTCATCGTTTCTTCCAGAAGTGGCTTGTCCTAGTCGGGAAGTTTTGTACGGAACATGGTGGCGACAGGAGAACGCTGGCAGAAATTTTAGGCTTGGACACCCAGACACTGCTTCAGGTTCCCCCTATCAGGAAATTATCCAGCAAAATCCGCATGAAGGCAGGGAGGGAGTGTTATCCCTCATGGTTCGCCTTCTTTGGCCTAATTCAACATTGCGGATTATCCTGTCCCCTCACCCGATGTATATGGATCCTCTGCGAAAGGAATGGGATCGGAGACTGTTACGCGAAGTGTTTGATTCATGGGAGAATTGCAGAAATTGCGCGGAGGTATGGTACAAGGAACCGCTTGTACATGCGGGAAAAGAAGGTTGGGATAAGGGACTTCTATCCTAATCTGAACGTTTCATGTCCAGGGTTGGAAGTTACCTGTTTCGGACTTGCGGATTTTGCTAGATAAATCCCAGAAAATTCGGGATTGAAAACCGCAGACAGGGATTGAAGATTTATGTTTCGGTCAATCTTCGCGTTTGCAAGCGACTACTGTATCTCGAAGGTCACCTGACAATCCACTCTGTCAAATGAAAAACGTCCTCGGAATCAAAACTGCCGGGGATACAGCCTTTTTTGCACATGCCCCGGAATGGTATTTCCAAGCGGAAAACCAGTAACTTGTGCACCAGATCTGGAAAGTATGAATATGCTCCCCTATATCTGCCGGAGAGCCTTGCCAATGGTTGAAGAAAGACCAGCCAGCGAAACCCTGCATGAAGGGACTTTGTTTTTAGGACTCTCCCTCAGCGCATGATCATTACAATAAGCCAAATGCACATGTTTACCCGCCAAATTCTGCTGTTATTCCTGCTCTGTTGCATGTCTGCCCTTTCTGCACAAGCACAGCGCACAGCCAAGCCAGTTCTGCATGGCCGTCACTGGGTTGCCATTACAGGAAAACCATTGGGAGCAACTGCAGGAGCCATGATGTTTGCCAGGGGAGGCAATGCCGTTGATGCAGCCTGTGCAATGCTCGGGGCAACCAGTACAATGTGGGATGTACTGAGCTGGGGTGGAGAAACGCAGGCTCTGATCTATGATCCTAACCAGAGGAAGGTTCTGGGCATCAACGCTCTGGGCGCAGCCCCAACCGGAGCAACCACTGAATTCTTCAAAAATCAGGAACTCCGGTATCCCCCTGAATATGGCCCGCTGGCAGCAGTTACTCCGGGCACACCCGGAGGGCTCATGGTTATGCTGGCAGAGTACGGAACTCTGAGCCTGCGAGATGTTCTGGAACCCAGTATTCAGATGGCAGAGGGATATCCAATTGAGCGATCTGCCGTTCGCTCTATTGAGAATCATGCGGAACGGATTGCCGACTGGCCGTATTCAAAATCGGTGTATTTGCCAAATACAGACGGTGACAGTCAAGCTCCGAGGGAAGGACAGCTTTTCGTGCAAACTGACCTTGCAGTAACCCTGCGCAAACTGGTTGAGGCAGAATCGGAAGCACTTGAAGCAGGAAAGTCGCGCAAGGAAGCCATCTATGCTGCCTATGACCGCTTCTACAGAGGCGACATTGCCGAGGAGATTGTACGCAGCACTCAAGAACAGGGAGGGCTGATCACCATGAAAGACCTTGATCAGTGGGAAGTATACATTGAAGAACCTGTGATGACGGACTACAGGAGCATCCAGGTATACAAGCTCACATCATGGGTGCAGGGGCCCGTCATGCTGCAGGCTCTGAACATGCTTGAACTCATGGATCTGAAGGAAATGGGATACAACAGCACCCGATATATTCATGCACTCTATCAAGTTATGAATCTGGCCTTTGCGGACCGGGATTTCTATTACGGGGATCCGTACTTCCCGCCTGCGGAACCGGTGGAAGGGCTTCTGTCCAAAGAATACGCCCGCTCGCGGGTGCAGACAATAAACTGGGAAGCGAACGACCCGACGGTCAAGCCGGGAGATCCGTATCCGTTCCAAGGGGAGGAGAACCCCTATCTGCACTATCTGGATGATTGGTCAATGGAGGAAGGCGAGTACGGAGATGTGATCACTTATGAATCCGATTTTTATAGGGGGACTACCTCCATTCAGGCGGCAGATGCTGATGGCTGGGTCGTATCGGTCACGCCAAGTGGAGGCTGGATCCCCGCAGTGATTGCGGGGAATACGGGTGTCGGGCTGAGTCAGCGAATGCAGAGCTTTGTACTGGATCCTGCCGAAAATCCGTACAATCTGCCAGAGCCCGGCAAGCGGCCACGCGCAACCCTGACTCCCGGGATGGCCCTCAAGGATGGCCTGCCCTATCTGTCCTTTGCCGTTCAGGGCGGGGACAGTCAGGATCAGAACCTGTTGCAGTTTTTCCTGAACATCGTAGAATTTAACATGAATGTACAGGAGGCCGTGGAGGCAGCAAACATCAACAGCTTTCAAATGCGGGGATCTTTTGGCGAGCATGAAATTCGCCCCGGGCGAATTCTGCTTCATGACCAGATTCCCGACTGGATCCGGCGTGACCTTCGGAACATGGGGTATAGCCTGACATTCGGATCACGAACGAGTGGGCCGATCACAGCAATTGAATTTGACCGAAAACACAGCACCATGTGGGGCGGGGCCAGTGATCATGGTGATGACTATGGAATCGCATGGTAATGACAGAATCCGATTCACGAATGCAGTTCATTTATATCCCGACAGAGCCGGCTCTGTGAGCCGTTTCCAGGAATAATAACTAGAACATCTCAATACTGATTTGCAGTTCGTCCGTATCCAGTTCAATCGCCCGATGGTCGTCGCGCAGGCGAAACTCTTTTATGCTCTCCGGCAGAAATTCTTTCGGCGTATTCATCTGGAAAAGCGTATCCGCAACCACATGCCAGTCTTCCATTGTCAGATGAACAACTGCTTCGTTGCCAGTGGCAACCATTGGAGCATATTGCAAAACTTTTTTCAAGTGTGTAATGCCCTGCTTTTGATGCAGATTTGGATCCATGAGGGAATAGTTTGCAGAAAGCTGTTCTTGAGATAAACGGCGATTCGCGCCAGACAGAAACATCAGGAAATTCCCCTGCGGTACTTTGTTTCCGCATGATTCTACGAAGAAGATCAAGAAAAGAACTGCCCACAGAAATTTTTTCAGTACATTTCCTGGACAGGAAAAGAACCTTGCCTCGAAAAAAGATCGTGTTTCCTTCCCGTATCTTGTCAGAATCTCTGGAGCGATTCCGCGCCTGATTCGTAAAAACTGGTCCCTTGCGAAAAGTCCTGATCAATGCAACACTACCTGGATCTGCTGCGTCATGTTCGGGACAACGGACAGAAGCGCGAGGATCGCACAGGGACTGGAACGGTCAGTGTTTTTGGATACCAGATGCGGTTTCCACTGCAGGACGGGTTTCCAATCTGTACAACCAAGCGAGTATGGTTTCGGGGGCTGGCATGTGAACTCTTGTGGTTCCTGTCCGGCTCTACCAACATCAAGCCTCTGGTAGATCAGGGGATCTCCATCTGGACGGCATGGCCACTCAAGAACTACCTGCAGTATTGTAACCTTGCAGTACCAGCATCCGACTCGGAGGAGTGGGCCCGGTATCAGAAAGAGTTTGAGGACAGGATTCGTGATGACCAGAAATTTGCAGACAGATGGGGAGAGCTCGGGCCCGTATACGGGAAACAGTGGCGCTCCTTCTCTGGCATGGATCAGATATCATCCGTAATTGAATCCCTAAAGCAGAATCCCTGGAGCCGTCGCCATGTTGTGAGTGCATGGAATCCAAAAACCATAGATCAGATGGCACTTCCCCCCTGTCACATGTTCTTTCAGTTTGCCGTGATCGGGAATCAGCTGTCCTGTCAGCTTTACATCCGATCCAATGATCTCTTCCTGGGAGCACCGTTCAATATAGCCCAGTATGCTCTGCTGACTCACCTGACCGCACATCAGACGGGACTTGAGCCGGGAGACCTGGTCTATACCATTGGGGATGCACACATCTATCTGAATCACCTGGATCAGGTAGCCGAGCAGTTGACACGGAGCGCGTACCCTCTTCCGCAGCTGCAGATCACAAGAAAACCCGAGACACTCTTTGACTATGCGTACGATGACTTTGCCCTTGAAGGGTACAAATATCATCCAGCGATCAAAGCACCCCTAGCCGTTTGATGTCTTTCAGAAGCATTATTCAACCATGAGATCACGAAAATCTGGCGGACAGCGAAAGGAAGTACTGCGGGATCTGTACCATGACAATCAAAGACTGCTTGGGCGCGATGTTGTTGCGCCCAAAAGGAGACGGAGCTGGTCTGTTGCTGTCCTGCTTCTGACTCTTGCAACGGGAGGAGTGTTTCTCGCCGTATCGCAGGAAACAAAGTCCGTAGATCCTGCCAGCTCCACCGAAGTATTCCTTTCTCCTGACCAGAAGGTCCGTGCTTCCCTTGAAAAAATTCCCAACCCAGAGACCACTGATGAAGAACCTCTTCTGTCCAGCATCTATGGTCTTGGGGTGCGAACAATCGCCATTGACCCTGGACATGGAGGACATGACCCGGGAGCTGTAGGTCAGGCCGGATTAACCGAAAAGACAGTCAATCTTGATCTTGCCCTGCGACTTGAAAAACGACTGAAAGCACACGGATTCAATATAATTCTCACCAGGAACCAGGACATCAGCATGGATCTTCAGAAAAGGGTTGACTTCGCAAAAGAGAGGGACGCAGACCTTTTTATTTCCATTCATATTAACGCACTGCCTGTGGATACCATTGCCTTCATTGAAACCTTTTACTTCAGCCCGCGCGGAGATGCGAGAGTGGAAGCTCTGGCTGCCAGAGAAAATTTCAATGCCGGCTACAGCATAGGAGAATGGCGAAACAGTCTGGAGGAGCTGGCGCAGACTGTGAAAATTGAAGAAAGCCGGAAACTGGCAACACATGTTCAGAGTGCCATGGTTGCCAGAATGAGCGAAGTCAACCCGAAACTCGCTGACTGGGGAATCCGCTCCGGCCCCTTTATGGTACTTCTGAATGCAGGTGTCCCCGCAATTCTGGCGGAAGTAACGGTGATCTCCATGCCGGAAGAGGAGCAGCACCTTACGAGTGCTGAGTACCGTGAACAGCTGGTGCTTGGCCTTGAATCTGGAATTCTCTCGTATATTTCCAGTCAGGAGAGCACGAACACAACAAACACTGATTAGCCAGTATGTCAAACAATTCGGATACATCAAACAACATCCTGCGCATCGGGATTGACTTGGGCACTTCACGCAGTGCCATCGCTGCCAGCAACGGCAGAAGGCGATGGGTTCACAGTTATGTGGGCTGGCCCCGTGATTTTGTCGCACGCAGAATGCTGAAGCAGGATGTTCTTGTCGGCATAGATGCCATTGAACACCGAAACTCGGTCAACCTCGTCCGCCCGCTGGAATACGGCGTGATCCGGGACGGGACAGACAAGGACGAGAAGGCTGTTCGGGAACTGGTCAGTCATCTGGTTGAACTGGCACAGCCAGAAGAGGGGCAGTCAGTTTATGCGGCCGTAGGAGTGCCGGCAGAAGCCCTGCGCGTTAACAAACTTGCGATACGCAATGCAATCGGGGAGTGGGCAGACACACTGATGCTGGTCTCGGAGCCCTTCGCCGTCGCCTACAGACTGGGGGCCCTGGACAATACCTGCATTATTGATATCGGTGCAGGAACGATTGACTTCTGCGTGATGCACGGAACGATGCCCGGGGAGGATGATCAGCGTTCACTTCGTACAGCAGGAGATCATGTGGATGAGCAGCTGTTCAATCTGCTGTCGGATCGTTTCGTACACACTCCGTTCAGCCAGACATTTGCGCGGGAACTCAAGGAAAAGTACGGGAGTGTCTCGGGAGCATCTGACCGAATCAAGGTCAGCGTACCCGTTGCGGGAAAGTTCGAGACCCATGACCTGACCCAGGAAGTATGGCGAGCCTGTGATTCTTTAGTCCCTGCGATTGCGGAAACGCTCATTGATTTGCTGAGCGGCTATGAGCCGATGCTCCAGGAACGTGTACGGCATAACATCTACCTGGCTGGCGGCGGAAGCCAGATTCATGGCCTTGCCAGTGCAATCAGTTCCGCTCTGGACGAATATGGACAGTTCACGATCACTCCCATTGAAGATCCGCTGTTCAGTGGTGCCGAAGGTGCTCTGAGTCTGGCGGAAGACATGCCGGAAGAGTATTGGGAGAACATGTAACCGGGCCTCGTATGATCCTGATCGCTGCACTGGCTCGCAAAAACCGCTGTATTGGCCGGAATACCCGTCTCCCCTGGCATATACCAGAGGATATGAAACGCTTCAAGCGACTCACATACGGGTTCCCGATGATCATGGGACGGGTCACCTGCGAGGGACTGATCCGAGACTTCGGGGGGCCGCTGCCCGGACGGCAGTTGATTGCCTTGACCAGAAATCCCGAGACTAAAATTCACCCCGATGTCCAGGAATGTCCGTCACTGGAATCTGCACTGGAACAGGTGAAAACTGCCGAGAAAGTATTTATTGCCGGCGGTGCCAGATTGTATGAAGAAGGCCTGAAACTGGCCGACCGGCTAGAGCTGACTCTCATTGATGGAGCGTACGAGGGGGACACCTTTTTTCCTGAATATGAACACCTGATTGATACAGAATTCTCCCTCAAGCGGGAAGAGTCACACCAGGGATTTTCGTTTGTCACGTACGACCGAATTCAGCCTCACGCCAGAACAGGATGCTGATGCCATGCGATCAGCTCACCGGTCGGGCCTCTGGGCTGTCGCCATTTTGCCAACAATCTCCTCATAGTATGTCTCATACTGAGACACGATGGAGTGTGTATCGTAGTGCTTCACCACATAGTCTCTGGCATTCCGGGCCAGTTGCGCATGTAACGCATCATCTGTCAGAATCTTGACAGAGATCTCAGAAAACGCATCAATGTCTCCCACAGGGCACAGGTATCCCGCTCCGCTTCCCTCAACCAGTTCCGGCAACCCGCCAACATCACTGCAAACAACCGGCACACTGCATGCCATCGCTTCCAGTGGAGCGAGCCCAAACGATTCTGATCCGCTGGTCAGCAGAAACAGATCTGCAATGGACAGGAACTCCTGAATCGGATCCTGCTTTCCAAGAAAGCGCACTGCCTCCCGGATTCCAAGATCACGCGTAAGCTGCTCCACATTGGAACGGTCCGGTCCATCCCCGATCAGAAGCAGTTTGGCAGATAGCCCTTTCTGGAGAATCCGGTGAAAAACCCTGACAACATGAGAGACATTCTTCACACGCCGGAAATTGGAAATATGCACAATCACCTTTTGACTATCGTCACAAACTGCGTTCCTGAAGTGCCCCTTGTCCAGCCTGTAGAAAGACTCTGTATCAATAAAATTCGGGATCACCTTGATCGGGATCTGGATGTCAAATGCATCATACGTCTCCTGTCGCAAGAAATTGGAGACCGCAGTCACTCCGTCTGATGCATTAATGGAGTAGGTAACAACAGGGGTATAGGACGCGTCTCTTCCAACGATTGTAATATCCGTTCCATGCAGCGTTGTCACAACGGGAACCGAACAGTTCTGCTTGCTGAGGATGTCACGGGCAAGAACAGCACTGGTCGCATGCGGGATTGCATAGTGCACATGAAGCACATCCAGCCCCTCATGCCGGGCAACATCCACCATCTTGCTTGTCAGAGAGAGGGCATACGGTGGAAAATCAAACAGCGGGTAACGGGTTACACTCACTTCATGAAAATATATATTCTCCGCAACTGTGCTCAAGCGAAAAGGAAGGGAATAGGCAATAAAATGTATTTCGTGTCCCCGCCTGGCGAGTGCTCTGCCAAGTTCTGTGGCCACTACACCACTTCCGCCGTAAACCGGATAGCAAGTAATTCCTATTCGCATGATGAACCGCCTGATCTCATGGGGAAACACTTATAGCAGGCACAAGGTTGCAGTCGTATCTTCTGGAATTGCGATGAATCGACTTCTTTTCATGTTTCTGGCTGGACCTGCCCTCCTTCCCGCAGCACAAGCACAAACCTTTGGCGTGAGTACTGGCGCGAATTTTCAGCGGCTGAGTGATATTACGCTTGACGAGGTGGAAGTGAAATTCAAGAGCCATACCGGATGGCATGTGGGAATTTGGGCTGGATTTCCGCTCGGTCCAGCCGCATCTCTGCGTATTGGCGGACGCTATATGGCAGCCGGAAAACTGTTTGAGGGAATTCAAGAGGAAAAGCCAAGATTCCAGGACAATTTTGATGTATCCCTGGTGGAGCTTCATGCACTGCTGACCCTGGGGCTTCCCTCGCAGGTGGTGAGTCCGTTTGTCTTTGCAGGGCCCGTGTTTCGAGTTCCGGCCAAGACAGACAAGCAGATCAGCAATGACCTGAAAGCACTCTCCTACGCAGCAGAAGTTGGAGGAGGCCTGAAAATTGGCATGGGACCGATAAGCCTCTATCCCGAAATCGCCTACACCTTTGGGCTGACCCGTTTTATTGAGAATGAACTCGTTCTTCAGGCGATTGCCTTGCAGGTGGGAGATCCGCAAAAACTGAACATGGTCCTGCTTCGCCTGTCCGTCGGCCTGTAGAGCAGGTTGCCTTGCCCAGGACTGGGGCGATACGGGAGGTTCACCTCAGAGGAACCAGATCCCTATCTCACCCCTGCATAAAAGCGGAATCTGCGTTCTTCCAGCCGAATATTGTTCCAGGGAACAACCGGAGTCAATCCTTCTGCCCACTCGGGAGCCAGTTCCGGTCCCAGCATGGACTGCTCGCTGTAAAAATGACGTACATTGCGAGCGAACGGGCGGTGCCGGTCATCTGCATGGCGGACATGGAACGCAAGGGCCAAGGTCCTTTGCCAGCCAGAGACTTGGGAGGTCTCATTCAGGCTGGCATAATAGTCCAGTTTCCGTTGCCCTGGCAGAAATGCACTGAACTGAAAAGGATCCAGTATGCAGTCTTCATACGAAGTGCATCCGCGATATCCGGCCTCCACCCGATTCCGCACGGTCCAGCCAATCAGGACCTGCTCGTCATGCCGCTTGCTTTCCGAAAACATCGCACGGGCAAGCCACAAGGTCTCCATGTCAATGTTCGCAAAATGCACCGGCGGAGTCCCCCATGGATTGCGCAGGACAGCGGATGTTTCCTGATCCGAAGGCAGGAGAAGGGGCGGAGGAGAAAGTACCTGGAGATCCTGGATACCCGTCGGAGGTGCAAATACCGTCAAACTCGGCAGCATGCACACCGCTGCAATCCCAAGCAGCAGACCCAGACAATATTTCTGTATGTTTCTTCGCATATTCCGTTCCACAGGGATTTGTGCCCCCGTGTAATGCTATACACATGTAGAGTGCAGAACGCGTAATACGGAAATTTCAGAACAAAGTTAAATGCTCTCCATTTTGGCAGATATCAACATTCCATATGCAGAGGAAGCATTTGCATCCGCGGGGAAAGTGAACCTGCTGAATGCCGAATCAATCACCCCAAAAACATGTTTGGGAGTTGATGTTCTTCTGGTGCGAAGCGTTACACAGGTCAATGAAACTCTTCTGAAAAATAGCCCGGTTATGTTCGTCGGATCTGCGACGGCAGGCGTTGACCATATTGATCAGCCGTATCTGCAGAATCGGGGCATTCCGTTTGTTTATGCTCCCGGAGCAAATGCAGATTCTGTCGTGGAATATGTTTTGACCGCACTGATCCAGCTGAGTGCCCTGCAAACACGCTCCCTGGAAGGCCTTACGCTGGGAATTGTCGGCTGCGGCCATATCGGCGGGCGTTTGGCGATACGATCTCCTGCATTCGGATTGAATGTTCTGAAAAATGATCCGCCACTTGCAAAACAGGGAAGAGCAGGCTTTACAGACCTGGAGACGGTCCTGACCGAATCAGATATTGTCACACTGCATGTTCCCAAAGCACCCGATACCTGTCATCTTGTCGGGGAAACAGAACTCCGGTGCATGAAACCGGGGGCATGGATTCTGAATACCTCCAGGGGAAATGTTATTGACAGTCAGGCTCTCAAAAGAGCACTGACAGCAGGCCGTGTGGAGAGTGCTGTTCTGGATGTATGGGAACATGAACCAACCCCCGATCTGGAACTGCTGCAAAGAGTCACGCTGGGAACCCCGCACATCGCCGGCCACTCCGTGGACGGAAAACTGCGGGGAACGATCATGCTTTACAATGCTGTGATAAAACATTTTGGAATTCGGCCGCAATGGGATTATGAACAGGTGCTGCGGGAGAATTTGCCTGATCCGATCACGATTCCCCCTGAGACCAAGAACTGGCTGGCCGCAGTGGCACAGCGCCTGTACGACATAGAGTCGGACGACGCGCGCATGCGAAGCAGCCTGGCTGTACACCAGAATCAGACGGCGCAGGCATTTCGTCGGCTTCGCCGCTTCTATCCACCGCGGCGCACTTTTCACAGGCACAGAATTACAGAAATTCCCGCGCCTCACCTGCAAGCCGTGCGGGATGGACTTTGCACCGGTTAGGTGTAGCCGAAGGATCGCAGAAAATGATCCCGATTGCGCCAGTCTTTTCGGACGCGAACAAACAGCTTCAGGTACACATCCCGTCCCAGAAATGCTTCAATGTCCCGGCGGGCAGCGATTCCGACAGCCTTGAGGGCATGTCCTCCGGCACCAACCAGGATTCCCTTCTGGCTTGAGCGTTCAACGACGATTTCGGCCTCAATCAAATCTTTTCCTTCGGGACGCTCAACAAAGCTGGAAATCGTTACCGCAGATGAATAGGGGACTTCCTGCCGAAACTTCCGAAACACTTTCTCCCGGATGATTTCTGCAACGAAGAAGCGTTCGGGATGCTCGCTGATCATTTCGGGGGGATAGAGGGCCGGTCCGGGCGGGAGCAGGGCTCGAATTTCTTTCATCAGGGGATCCAGATTCGTTCCGTTGAGTGCACTGATCGGAACCACAGCCTCAAAGGAGCACACATCGGCATATGCTTCGGCTAGGGGAAGCATTGCTTCCTGACGTACCAGATCTCTTTTGTTCAGTACCAGGATGGCAGCCTGACCCGTGATCATCTTCAGAATGTGCTCATCCGGTTTGATGGCGCGGGCATCTGCCATAAATACAACAAGATCAGCATCTGCCACGGACTCACGCACTTTTTGCATCATGGACTGATCCAGACCAGTGCTGGGGCGCATGATTCCCGGAGTATCCAGAAAGATGACTTGCGCAGTATCTTCAGTCAGGATACCCAATACGCGATGGCGGGTCGTCTGCGCCTTGGGGGTTACAATGGAGAGTTTCTGCCCGATCAGGGCATTCATCAGCGTACTTTTGCCCACATTGGGTTTTCCAATCAGGGCAACATACCCGCTCCTGAAGTTTTCAGAACGACTCATTCTCTCCCTTGACCAGTCGGGCCATTTCCGCAACTGCGCCGCCAAGTCCTGTAAAAATGGAACGGGCAATCACGGAAAATCCGATAGATACCTCGCGGATGTGGGGGACCGACTGTGCGAAGAAAGTGTAGTTGTCATAGTCAAGACCGTGCCCCGCATGTACGATCAGCTCGCACTCGTGCGCGAGCTGTGCAGCTTCTGCCAAACGGCTTACTTCTTCTGCTCCATACAACTTTATTCCTGCAGGGGGAGTACCACAGACATCATCGGAATCGGAGATACGACGAGGATTTTTATGCTCTCGGGGGTACCGCTTTGCTGCATTGGCATAGTCGCCCGTATGCAGTTCAATACTGGAGGCACCTGTGTCCCGTGCAGCCCGAATCTGATCCAGATCGGGATCAACAAAAAGAGCAGTCTCGGAAATACCAGCTTCCTTCAATGTGCTGACTGTACACATCAGCTCAGCCTGATAACGAATCACATCCAGCCCCCCTTCAGTAGTGATCTCCTCTCGACGCTCCGGCACAAGCGTTGCCAGATCTGGACATGTCTCACAGCAAATGTCCACAATCTCGGGATTCGTGGAGAGCTCAAAATCAAGCTTCCCGTGTACGGCACGCTTGAGTCGGAATACATCTTTGTCGGTGATATGCCGCCGGTCTTCTCGCAAATGAAAGACGATCCCGTCTGCACCAGATGCCTCACATACACGCGCTGCCTCTACCGGATCAGGAAACTCTTCACGCCGAGCATTACGCAGTGTTGCGACATGATCAATATTAATCAGTAAATTTGGCATGGACTTGTCTGTCAATCTCTCTGTCCGACCGAGAATAGCAGGCGAAAGTTACCGCCAGTTGAATTTTTTATCTGCTCGTTGCAGCACCCTCAAATACCTTATTCAACCAAACACGCTGTAATGAGTTATATTTGACTCAAGTCTTTATTGCCCGTTTCTCAATTTCGTAATTACATTAGGCTTCATTAAACAGATTCTCTGTGATAATGGTCAATCATAACGTTAAAATTGCTATCCAGGCCTTGATGGCCGTTCTGATTGTGGTTCTCGGATACTGGCTCTACCGCTCCATCACGGAGCCATGGAAGGCCGTCGAGCGCGAGCAGGCCCTGACCCAGTCAACACGGCAGCAGATGATTCAGGTCCGAACAGCTATAACCTACTACGAACGGGAAGAGGATCGTTTCCCCGTCTCGCTGGATTCGCTCATTCTGTGGCTTCATTCCGACTCCTTGATGGCGGTTGATCCACAAAATGTTTTTGATGCGGATATTGCAGTAGATTCTCTGATCTACTCTCCCCGGACAGGAAATGCATTCGAGTATGCCTTGAATGATACTGGCAGAGTCGCCATCTATCTGCTTCGGGATCCAGATTCCGACGACTATATTGGATCAGACATTCCAGACATCACGCTTCTGAACGCCGCCAGCTGGGAATAACCTGAGCGACCATATGTTCCTGCTCCCCGTTTCGTGATTCCGGGCCATTGCCTGGCAATTCGGGGCTTTGCGCTTGAGAGCATGTTCCGATGTATATGTGCCTTGTTGTTGACTGCTGGCATGCTGCCCCGGCCTGACGGGTACTGTGCACAGGATGAAGATATCTGGACCCCATCTACATTCGAGCCTGGTACAGCAATCAACCTGTTTTTTCAGTGGGATGGCGGGGCACCTGTGGACGAGGGATTTGTAGTTCTGCTGCCTTCAGAATGGACCGTAACTGCGGCAACTGTTGTTCGCCAGGCTTACCGTCATATACACCTGGAAACAGTAAATCTTTCAGGGGGACAGTACCTGCTGTCTTCCCCGGAACCGCTGCGAAGCCCCTGTGATCTAATCCTGCAAATCCTGACAGACCAGAACAGCGTGCTTCAGAACCACAGAATTGCGGTGGGGCCCGCAACCATGATCAACTCGAATTATGTTCTGGATGAAGGGCATGTGCGCCGTGGCGAGCTGCGGGCAAAACCGAATGCCGAATCCGGTTCTGCTCTGGAGTTCAGGGAAAATGAGAAATCATTGCATATCCATCCTCAGTGGCTGGATGCTCTCCATCACAGTCATACGCTAGAATTCTGGATCCAGACGACTGCACTGAACGCAGTCGTCCTGTCTTCCTGGGATGGTGCCGAAAGCAATCCATACCACATTGAGCTTGTTGTTGATGCTCGGGGACGGATGCGATACTATCGAAATACGACAGGCCAGCATGTCACACTGTCCACCAGTGCCCCTGTGGCCAATGGGATCTGGCAGCATGTTTCTCTGGTTCACAATGCTGAAACATACTGGACGAAGCTCTATCTCAATGGACAGATAGCGGACTCGCTACTGGATCCTGCGGGAACAGAGCTGCACAGAACCCTCCCCATTGCCCTGGGAGGGCGCACTGGTTCCAGCAAAACTCCATCCACAAGCGCGTTCAAGGGCAAACTGGATGATCTGCGCATATGGCCCTCCGCCCGTACAGCTACCCAGATCGGAGCAATGATGCAGCAAACCGTGAAGGGTACGGACATGATTGTCCTGGACTTTGAATCTGCGGAAAGCTTCCGATACTTTCAAGAGCCAGAGGCAATGAAATATCGTGCACGGGGCGGGCCAATGTTTGATCCGCTCGTATACGACTTCCGGGGAATTATTTTTGATCAGGGGGTAATGCTCACCTGGAAAAATGAAGATTCCCGGTCTGCCTCGTTTCGGATTGAACGTTCCGAGGATGGCATCCGGTTTGACGAGATTGCCCGCATACAACAGCCGTTTGAGGACGAGCAGTGGTCTTATACGGATTCTGAAACCCCCACCCCTGTCATTTTTTACCGACTGGTTCAAGAACTGCAGGGGCAGGCTCCTCGGGTTACCGGAATCATTAAACTCGGACTGGGCCCCGAAATCATCCCCGCTTCCATTGAAATTCTGGGAAATTATCCGAATCCATTTAATCCCCAGACACTGATCAGCTATGAGGTCCGTGAGCCTCAGCATCTTCGGCTCTCCATTATCAATCTTTCCGGTCATGTTGTCGCCGATCTGGTGGACAGATTTCATGAGACTGGTGTATTTGAGGCAAGCTGGGACGGGACGGAGCTTTCAAGCGGCACATACTTTGTTCGTCTTCAGGGACAAGACGGAATCATGCGGACGCGGCAAATTTTACTTGCAAAATAGCAGCCATGAAACTCACCTTTTTTGGACACTCGGCACTGCAGATAGAAACGGGTTCTGCAACGCTCCTGTTCGATCCTTTCATAACAGGAAATCCGTCAGCAGAGAAGGTAGCCTCAGCAGAGTCTCTGTCCCCGGATGTCATCCTTCTGACACATGCGCACTTTGATCACTGGGGAGACACACTGGAGATTGCAAAACGAAGCAAAGCACTGATCATCGGGAATCACGAAATCACTGAGTATGCCAGCAAGAACGGATATGACAATGTCCAGCCCATGAATACAGGCGGCTCCTGCTCCTTTGAATGGGGAAAGCTGACCATGACCTACGCCCGGCATTCCTCGTCGTTTCCAGATGGAAGCTATGGCGGAAATCCGAATGGCTACCTTCTTTTTGCCGAAGGGATCTGTGTCTACAATTCGGGGGATACCAGCCCCTTTGCAGAAATGTCCTGGATTGCGGAAGATCACAGCATTGATCTCGCCCTGCTCCCGATTGGAGATCTGTTTACGATGGGACTGGAAGGATCCCTGCGAGCCGCCCGCATGCTGAAGCCGAAGCTGACCGTCCCGATCCACTATGACACCTTCCCTCCGATCCATGCGGACACGAATGCATGGCAAAAGCGCATGGAAGCGCAAGGCCTTGCCACCCGCATCGTAACGCCGGGCGAACAGCTTGATCTCTGACAGAAGTGTATGCGGGAAGCAACTTTACGGGCAGAGCAGGCGCAACGGCATGACTTGCAGGCATTGTTTCAGACCAGCCAGCTGCTGAGCAGCTCGCTTGAACTCTATTCGGTCTTCAACAACCTGCTTCTGACGGCCATGGGCAAGTTCCTGGTCTCTCGCGGGATTGCCCTCCTGCATGATGCCGAACACCTGCGCTGGCATGTGATTGTGGTCAAGGGGGTTCCCGAAATTGAAGAGGGGGTCCATTTTGAATTGCCACCACTGACATCGGGAAATCTGATTGCAGGCGAGGAACTCCCGTCTCAGTTCCACTCTCTAGGAATTCATCTGCTCCTGCCGGTGCGTGATGATCGGTGCGTGATTGGTGCAATTGCTCTTGGCCGCAAGGTCACGGGAAAGGCATTCCTGAATGAGGAACTCCAGTTTGTGCAGTCTCTTGTGAACATGTCCTCTACCTCTGTTCGCAATTCCATGATGCTGGAAGAGTTGCGCCGAACAAATCTGGATCTGGACAGCACGGTACAGCAGCTTAATACTCTCTTTGAATTGTCCAAAGAGTTCAATACGACGGTTGACCGGGCTCATGTGCTGAAGATCTTTTCATTTGCACTCATGGGCAACATGGTTGTAAAAAGCCATTTGTTCTATCTGAGACAGCCTGACGGCACCTTTGATCTTGTCTCTGGCGAAGGATCTGGTATGAGAGGGCTTCCTGCAGATTTTCTGGCGAAAATTGAAGATCTTGTTCGTGCGACACCGGACAATCAACTGGGACAAAGCGGGATTGCCATTGCCCTGCCCATCCGTCAGCAGGGAATCGTTCACGGCATACTCTGCCTGGGAGAGAAGCCTGGAGGCTCCGCTTACGACCGAAAAGACATTGAATTCCTCTACGCACTCGGCAGTCTTGCCGTAACTGCAATCCAGAGCGTTGAACTGATTGAAGAGCGGATTGCCCGACAGCAGATGAAAGAGGAGCTCCGCATGGCCCGCAATATTCAACGCCGCCTGCTTCCGAACAGCATCCCGGAAATTGCAGGAATTGAAGTGTCTGCGCTCGCGCTGTCAAGTCGTGAAGTGGGAGGGGATTACTATGATATCGTCCCCCTGATTGAGGATCGAACTCTCCTTATGATTGCAGATGTAACCGGAAAAGGTGTACCTGCAGCCCTGCTGATGTCCAGCATTCATGCCTGTACGCACGTCATGATCCCCATGAAGCTGTTGCTTGAAGAGGCTGTTGAACACATCAATCGTGTCCTGTACGAGAATACCGATTCTGACAAGTTCGTGACTGCGTTTGCAGCGATCTGCTACCCGGACAGATCTATGGTATTTGTAAACGCTGGCCACGAGCCTCCTCTGCTGATTCGGGAGAATGGTCAGGTGGAGCGTCTGTCTGACGGGGGACCGCTTCTTGGCATCCTGCCAAATGCATCCTACAACTCGGGGTACATTGCGCTTGCACCGAATGACCTGATCGTGATGTACACTGACGGAGTCACGGAAGCCATGGGAAAAACCATGGAAGAATATACCGAGGAACGTCTGTTAAATCTTGTTCTGGCAAACCGTGCCTGTTCTGCATCCAAGCTCACCGATCTGATTCAGAGCGATATTCAAAAATTCACAGGCCCCGTAGAAATGCTGAGCGATGATCGCACGCTGATTCTCGTAAAAGCCACTGCTTAGGCCAAGACTGAGAATTCTTTAACCCTAAACTTGATGCCATGAAATTTTTTATTGATACAGCTGATCTGGCAGAAATTCAGGAGGCTGGCGAAATGGGAGTTCTGGACGGGGTGACCACGAACCCGTCTCTCATGAAAATTGCAGCAGAACGTGCCGGAAAACCTCTGGATTTCCATGAGCACATCGCAAAAATTTGTGATCTTGTCCCGGGCGATGTCTCGGCAGAGGTGACGGCCGTTGATTTTGACGGGATCATGGAGCAGGGCCGTGCACTTGCGGCGATCCGCAATAATGTCGTGGTGAAGGTTCCCCTGATACTGGATGGAATCAAGGCAATCAACGCACTGGCAAGGGAGGGAATCCGGTCCAACTGTACACTCTGCTTTTCCCCGACACAGGCTCTCCTGGCAGCCAAAGCCGGTGCTGCGTACATCAGCCCGTTCATCGGGCGTATTGATGATATTTCGTCCGAGGGCATGAAGCTCGTACAGGAAATCATTGCGATCTATGAAACATACGGATACGGGACCGAAGTGCTTGCTGCTTCCATCCGTCATCCGATGCATGTCCTGGAATCCGCACTTATGGGAGCTCATGTTGCCACAATGCCGCTTGGTGTGATCAAGAAACTTCTTGCCCACCCTCTCACCGACAGCGGGCTGGCGAAATTCATGGCGGACTGGAAGACATTTGAGGAGAAATCCGGCTAATCCCTGTATTATGGAATTTATTTCACTTGGCAGGGCCAACGATATTGGAGCAAGCTGCCATCACCTTCGTATTGGCGGTTGCGGGATTATGCTTGATGCAGGTGCCGACCCGAATGAGGAGGGCCCCGCCTCACTGCCGGACTTCTCTCCACTAAATAGCCATAGCGTGGATGATGTGTTCATCACCCATGCCCATCACGATCATGTTGGCGGCCTTCCTGCCGTGAACATGAAGTGGCCAATGGCCCGACTGCATCTGACCCATGCCACGCAGACGCTCACCAAACTTATGCTTTATCTGTCTGCCAGGCTTCAGCGACGCAGGTTTGATGAGGGATCATCCCCGTTCCCGGAATTATTTGACGAAGATGATCTGGACAGTGTGTTTGAAGGATTCCGTTCCCATGCCTACAACGAGTGGATTCATCTGGATTCTGGTCGGATACAGGCAAAACTCTACTATTCCGGGCATTTGCTGGGAGCATCCGGGGTTTTACTCAAGACTCCTGACAACCAGCGAATCTTTTACACAAGTGACACCCGCTCGGAGCATCAAACCATTATTCCTGGAGGGAAGTACCCCTCCGGTCCGGTTGATGTGCTGATCATGGAATCCACACTGGGGGCAGACCCGGTCGCAGAAACAGTAACCCGATCTGAGGAAGAGACTCGATTTGCCAGGCGGCTCCAGTCTGTTCTGGATCGGGGAGGATCCGTGCTTCTGCCTGTATTCATGCTGGGACGGGCACAGGAGATCCTTGCCCTTCTTGGACGCTTCAAGGCACAGAAGCTGATAGACCCGGAGACACCGATCTATACCGCAGGCGGCTTGCGGGAGGTTTCTCACATCTATGATGAGTATCGCCTGGATACCCCGCGAATTGATCCTGATTTTGAGGTGTATTCTGTGAGACAGGTACGACTTCCCCGGACTCGCAAGGCTCGCCGCCGGGCCTTGAACCAACCGGGAATCTATGTATTGACCAGCGGGATGATGATTGAGCAAACATTATCCCACCAGGTTGCCGTAGACATTCTTGAACACGAGAAGCATGCCATCTTCTTCGTCGGATTCAGCAAGGAGGACCTGCCTGCTGGAAGACTTCTTCATGCGGCGCAGAATGGAGCGGAGGGAATTCTGCTCAGTGCGGATCGCGGGATGCAGCCGATTGCTTGCGAGGTGGACCGGTTTCGTTTCAGCGGGCATGCTCACCGCAGGGAGCTCACTGCCATTGCGTCTGACCTTCAGCCCAAAACAATCATTCTGGTACATGGAGAGACGGAGGCAAAGCAGTGGCTCCGCAAAGAGCTGCAGAGCCACTGCCCCAATGCACGAATTTTGGCACCTGTCCAGAGTGAATTGGTGAAGATATAAAGCATGATGGCCAAGTAGTAGTGTACAAAGGAACACCTGTTCACTGACTGTTCCGGTCACTTCGCGGAGACTGAGTTTAAGGAAGGACAGGACATACCTGATGGCTTCCTTTGCTCCAGCCATATTAAATTCGTATGTCAGACTGCCACTTCTGGTCAGAAGCATGAGCTTGAATGTGGACGCTGCTGCCACGCTCTGATCACTTGCTTCTCTGCGGTCATAGATTGCTTTGGTGTAAGAAACTTGGTTTCTTGCTTTCTATGGCGAGGTTCATACACAGCAAGCCCCATCACATCTACATAGTGTCTGTCCGAAAATTCAGAATATCGCCAATATATGCCGTTTGGAGAGCGTATGAGGGGCATGGGGAGATATTTCTGGGTATTTTTCCTGACGAAGATGGAAACCCCTTGGCGGATTGGAGCATGAAATCTCCGAACAGCGTCCATAAACACGCAATCTTCGTGCAAGATTTTCCCGAATCTCTCATAGCCAACGAGCATCTGAATCGCGCCATACATGACGCTGTGGGGCAAAATGCCTCTGGAATCCCCCGTATTGGGGGTTGCTGTGAATTTTCGGACAGACACTGTAACTTGGGTGTCCACAGGAACCGCAAGCCCTTACGTGCGTAGTCTTTCACGAAACATGTCCGAGATAGAACAATGAGTGAGCTACAAAAAATTTCAGACCGGGGAGCAACCCTTACTTTCACGGACGCGAAACAATACTGAACAGGTTCGAAGATGTGCTGGTTGCAGCGAAGAAATCCAAAAGCGGAACCACATTCATAGTGCAGGGACCGCCAGGGATAGGCAAGACGGCACTTCTGGCAGAATGCTGGGAGAAGGCGAAGAAGAGGCGGTGGCAGGTGGCAGAGATTGATCTCGTAGACCTATGGAACGCAGACAAGCTGGGGCAAACGCTTAGGCTTTCCACGAAAAAAATAACCCGCATGAAAAGCCTGGGGGGAGTAGGGAAGTTGGGGAGTAGCAAAGGTGAGTTGGGGGCGCAATTCGAGGCAACGTCCAAAGTAGACCTCCCGATGGCTACATCGCTGAGGCTGATACAGAAAACGAGGAAACCACTCCTTTTAATTCTGGACGAGGCCCAGCGTCTGGGAGAAAGCAACAATATCAATGGACCGTACAAAGATGAGGTCAGCGATCTTCTATACAGAATTCACAACGGCAAAGTGGGGAAGCCAGTCATCCTGTTGGCTGGAGGGTTAGGCATGACCTATACGGCATTCAAGGCACTGGGTATATCCAGGATGTCTGATGAATTCAAGTTTGACATGCAACCTTTGGAAGTAGAAGAGGAACGAAAGGTGATCCAGGACTGGCTCACGAAAGAGGGGAAAGCGAAAGGAGACACCACACCTTGGGTGGATGCGATCACCCAAGAAACGTATCGTTGGGCCAGACATGTTCATTCCTACGCAACCTGTGCCGCACGCGTAGTCAAGCAAAACGGGGGGAACATGACAGAGGAGGGATTGCGGTTTATCATGGAAAAAGGACGGGAAGCCCGCTGGAGATACTACAAAGACCGAATGGAAGGTCTGGAAGATGATCATATTCTCCGCCTGGAGGAGATGTTTCGTAGCACTCAGGCGAGAAAGGGGCTTAGCAAGGTAGGGATTATACGGCACTTGGGTAAAGCAGGGTTTGAGAAGGCGGTGTCCCAAGGCGTTCTCTACCGCTACAACGACTCCTACACGATCCCCATTCCGTCCCTGTATGACTACCTGACAGAAAAAGCCGGGAGAATTCGCGAAGCCATGTTGCGCGACGAAGAGATTAAGAAGCAGGAGAACGACTAAAATGATTCTGACAGAGAGCAAGACCCGGACATGGGGCTGGAGCGGTGTAGCTACTACCTGACCCGAAGCATACGAAACACATCCGGGGTAAGACAATGCATGAGGCAGGAAAAATTCAGACCGGGGAGCCACCCCCTACTTTCACAGGCGCAAACCAGTCCTGAACAGCTTCGAGAACCTGCTGGCTGCGTCCAGGAAATCCAAGAGCGGAACTATATTCATCGTACAAGGACCACCCGGGGTGGGCAAGACGGCACTCCTGTTGGAATGTCAGAGAAAAAGAGGTGGAAATTTGTCCTATAGACTTGTGAGATACAAACAGACTGGGGCAGACACTTGGGTTTCACAGACAGAGCAAAGATGGGGATATACGCTGCACCTGAGACCCTAAGGCAGAAAAGGAGGGAGCCGCTCCTTTTAACTCTGGATGTGCAAGAAGTGAAGCGTTGGGTTCTCCTATGACCCCGTCAACGAAACTGGGCGATTAGCCATTAGGCTATGGGCACTCACGTGTATGAGTCCCAAAAGTTATGCAGCTTGCGCCTTGGCCCACCAGGCATGCCTGGAAGACTGGGGACTGCATGACATTGGACAGACACAGCAACGAGATCTAATGGACTGCCCCCACCATCCTTAGATCGGTCAAATTAAGCCTTAGCTCCTTCCCTGCGCCTTAGCCAGCCTACCGTGAAGAGAAGAAGCATTGCAAACACGATCAGGAAAGTCGCAACCGCCAGGATCGCCGGACTGATCTGCTCCCTGATCCCGGACCACATCTGGCGGGGAACAGTACGCTGCTCAATTCCACCCATGAACAGGATCACAACCACCTCGTCAAACGAAGTCGCAAACGCAAACAGAGACCCGGAAATCACCCCCGGCGCAATCAGCGGAAACTGCACCCGGCGAAAAACAGTCCACGGACCTGCCCCCAAACTCGCTGCCGCGTTATTGAGGGTCGAATCGTAGGAGGCCAGCGTCGCCGTGACCGTGACCACAACGAAGGGAACCCCCAGCACAGCATGGGCCAATATGATACCCGCATGGGTTTGCCCCAATCCAAGATCGGAGTAGAAAAAAAACATACCGGCCGCCGCGATGATCACGGGGGTTACCATCGGCGAAATAATCACTCCCATGATGGTTCGCCGGGCAGGAATTGACGAACTCGCGAGTCCCAGTGCCGCCAAAGTACCCAGAACCGTCGCCAGTACCGTCGCACTGATGCCGATCACCATACTGTTGACCAGGCTTCTTATCCAGACCTCACTTTGAATGATCTCGCGATACCATCGCAGTGACCATGCATCCGGGTCCAGACGCAGCATTCCCTCTGTGAAGGTGAAGTAGGGCTCGGCATTGAAACTCAAGGGAACGATCACGATGATCGGAGCCACCAGAAACACAAATATCAGTGTGCAGAGAGTCAGATAGAGAACTCGGCCAAAACTTGATCTTGAGACACCTGCCGTCATTTCAGTCCTATTCGTTCAACCCCAATGATTCGGTCGTACACTGCATACAGGACAAGTACACCAATAAGCAGTACTCCTCCCAGGGCAGCAGCCAGCCCCCAGTTGAGTGAAGTCTGCATGTGGTAGGCAATCATATTGGAAATCAATTGCCCGTCGCTGCCTCCTACCAGTGCCGGAGTGATATAGTAGCCGATTGCCAAGATAAAAACAAGAAGAGCACCTGCACCCACCCCGGGAAGGGACTGCGGCCAGTAAACACGCAAAAATGCCTGCAGGGGCGTAGCACCAAGAGAAGCTGCGGCATTCATGTGAGTCGCAGGGATCCCGCGCATCACCGAGTAGAGTGGCAAAACCATGAACGGCAGCAGAACATGGGTCATGGCCACAATGGTTCCCGTCATGTTATAGATCATGGCGAGACGTCCGTCTTCGCCAATCAGGCCAATGCTAACGAAAAGATCGTTTAGAACACCCTGGGTCTGCAGTAACACAATCCATGAAGTTGTACGCACCAGAAGTGATGTCCAGAATGGAACCAGTACCAGAACAAGCAATAGATTCGCACGGCGGGGTGAAGAGCAGGCAATCAGATGAGCAATCGGATATCCCAGGATCAGACAGAGTAGAGTGATCAAACCGCTAACCGTCAGAGTCCGCCAGAACAGCCGCAGATAGATGCGCCGCTCCTCGGGCTGCACCACCACCGACCCGTCATGCAGGCGTTGCATATCCAGGGCATTCAAGTAATAGCGCATGGTGAAGCGTTC
The DNA here is from genome assembly GCA_965203305.1 of Rhodothermales bacterium. Taxonomy (GTDB): domain Bacteria; phylum Bacteroidota; class Rhodothermia; order Rhodothermales; family Bin80; genus Bin80. Next base: position 3,685,046 of record OZ241874.1, read on the forward strand.
ACCTGAGACCTGGATTGCATGCCAGATTGCGACATCAGCCCAGGCAGAATCAACTGCTGCCATTGCATTGCGCCAAGGGCCCTCTTGGACACCGCGCAACTCGCGTGCGGTGCGTGTCATTGCACTGCGAAGTCCCCCCTGCACCCTGTTGATTCTGCCAGCCACCTGGCCAATCGTGCGCTCCTCTGCTGCCTGCTTAATTTCCTCCGCCACCACCTCATATACAGCTTCTGGCGGAAGCCCGGTTCCATCCCACTCTTCAAGCAGTGCTAATGTCTTCGGAAACGCATCAGCAACCACGGGATCGTGTACGCTGCGGATCAGCATCGTCCCCAAGGGCGCAACAAAGGTTACCCCGATGAAAAGCACCAGCGGGGCAACAAGCCCAAGTGCCCTGAGTTGTGCACGATACCCAGTTGACCTTAACGGGCCAGCCATGCGCTAAACCGCTCATTCATTTCATCCTGATTGTCCGCCCACCAGATCGCATCATAGCGCAATGCGGTTGCCATATTTTCGGGGGTGGAAGGCAGGTGTGGTGCCATCTCTACGCCGGCCTGCACATGCGTTGTCACAAGTGCGAGTCCTGATTTCCGGGCGGGGGAATAAGAAATTCGACGGGAAACCCGAGACATGGCCTCCGCACTGGTTGCATACTTGACGTACTCCAGGGCAGCCTCCAGTCGAGGCGTACCTTTGACGATTCCAACCTGACCTACATCAAGCAGCTGACTGTCCCACACGATCACGAATGGCTGGTTTTCAAGCACCTGTGCATTGAAGATGCGTCCGTTCCAGGCAGTACTCATAATTACCTCCCCATCGGCCAGCATCTGTGCCGGTTGCGCTCCCGTTTCCCACCAGACAACCTCTTCCTTGATCGTTTCGAGTTTGGCATAGGCACGATCAAGTCCCTCAGGAGTATCCATCGTGGCATAGACCTCATCTCGTGAAACGCCATCAGCCATCAGAGCGAACTCAAGATTTGCCTGCGGGGATTTTCGCATTCCCCGGCGACCGGGAAATGCCTCCAGATCGAAAAAATCAGCGATTGTAGAGGGTTTCATTCCAGAGATATTGGCATCATTGTAGGCATACACGGTGGAGTAGTAGAGCTGGGCGATTCCACACTCGGATCGAACATCCTCGGGGAAATCCTCTGCTGCAGGTGTCCCATCTGGAGCAGGGGGAAAGGCATCAATATCTATTCGCTCCAGAAGTCCCTCGTCGCAACCGCGCACTGCATCAGCAATCTCCAAATCCACCACATCCCAAGATATGTTCCCCGTTTGTGCTTGTGCTTTGATCTCGGCAAGGCCTCCATTGTAGTCTTCTACCCTGACCTCAATACCTGTCTCCTCAGCAAAGGGAATATTTACCCCCTCGTGGACAGCTTTTCCAAACGAACCTCCCCAGGATACTGCAGTGACAGAGCGAGGCTCATCCGTCCCGCATGCGGCGACACACAGAGCAATCAAAAGTGCTCCTGCAATTGATTTTATGTAATGATTCATGAATTTTGTTTTTTGTTAAGACGGTTCATAGTTAAGGGCCCGGCAGTCAACGGTCGTCCATCCGATGCGAACAGAATCTCCCTTGACCAATCCGCCATGCCCCACAATATTTGGAATCGTAGCAATGAAATCCTCTCGCCCACATGTTGACAGGCGTATGCGCAACTGATCTCCCAGAAAGGTCAAATCTTCTACCGTAGCCTTCATTTGGTTCGTATACCGGCCTTCCCCTGGATTAATCTTGATGCGCTCGGGCCGAACAGAGAGAGTCACATGATCCCCTATGTTGCACGGCTCTACCTTCAGTGCGCGAATGGTCTCGCCGCCTGCTTCTACCTCACAGACATTGTCTTTTTCCAGCATTGCGGAAACACATCCCTGTATCTGATTGCTTTCGCCAATGAATCGGGCAACAAAGGCACTTGTGGGAGCTTCGTACAGTCCTTCAGGCACATCAATCTGTTCCACGATACCATCACGCAACACTGCAATACGGTCTGACATAACCATAGCTTCCTGCTGATCATGGGTAACATACACCACCGTTACTCCCAAAGCATCATGGATGCGTCGAATCTCATACTGCATCTCTTCACGCAGATTTCGATCAAGTGCTCCCAGAGGTTCATCCATAAGCACCAGCGCAGGCTCAAACACCAGGGCTCTCGCAATTGCGACCCTCTGTTGCTGACCACCGGAAAGCTGGCCTGGGCGACGGTCAGCAAATCCCTCCATGCGGACTATACGCAGTGCCCGTTCCACTCGTTCTTCGCGCTTCTGTGCATCCATACGGCGCACTTCCAGTGGAAAGGAAAGATTGGCACCCACAGTCATGTGGGGGAAAAGCGCATAGTTCTGGAAGACCATCCCAATTCCCCGCTTGCGTGCTGGCAGATTCTGAATAGGCTGCCCGTCAAGAAGAATTGTACCCGCTGTTGGTGCCTGAAAACCGGCGAGCATCATAAGGACAGTTGTCTTTCCTGATCCCGATGGGCCCAGCAAGGTCACAAACTCGCCAGTGCGTATGCTGAGATCAAAATCCTTGACAACCCTGGTACGACCGTCATAGCTCTTGCTGACTCCCCTGAACCGAACATGGGAATTGTTGCTACTATCTTCCATAGCACTGTCAAGCATTTCCGGCTGATTCCGCTTGTCTGTTTCGGTCAAAACCCGTCGCTCCATCCGGTATCCTTCAACTGAACATGATAAACGCTAGTTCCTGTGACAGTCACACAGGAACGCAAAAAATTGGTGCGCTGTACCAAGCGGCAGAAGGGACTCCCTGAAAGCACCAAACAAATCTCGTGACTCCCCGACACAGGCATCGTTTCCAAGGACATACTGGAGAGATATGTACAAGATTTAATGCCACAGACGCATGTAGCAGATTAACGGACGCAAAGAAACGGCCCTAGCTTGATGTGCCTGCCGCGTTGGCAGGTTTGGTCTGCAGATGCAGTTCCATGTCTGTACTCTCGTGGCCACCACCACCAGGGATAAATAGTGTCTGTCCGAAAATTCACAGCAACCCCAATTACGGGGGATTTCAGGGGCATTTTGCCCCACAGCGTCATGTATGGAGCGGTTCAGATGCTCGTTCGCTATGAGAGATTCGGGGAAATCTTGCACGAAGATTGCGTGTTTATGGATGCTGTTCGGGGATTTCATGCTCCAATCCGCTAAAGGGCTACCATCTTCGTCAGGAAAAATACCAAAAAATATCTCCAAAAACTCCTCATACGCTCTCTAAACGGCATGTATTGGCGATATTCTGAATTTTCGGACAGGCACTATATAGTACCATGCACAGTGTTGACCATATACCAGACCGGAATCTACCATTTCTTGAATATCTTCTCGAACTTGTGCTTGGAAAAGCACCTCTGCAAAAGGCAAAACCGGACAGAGCCTGCCAGCTCCAGCGGCGTTGTTTCGGGGCAGGAAATCTCTGTTTGATGTCAAAAAGGGCCTTGTCTGCTCATGGAACAACAATAGTTGAGGCTGAGGCAAAGGATAGCTCTCCGGGTTTTGCTTGAAACCCAATGGAGAGCAAGATTGCAAAATGCGAAGCAGGATTGTCACGTATTCGCGTTTTCGTAGCTCCATATGGATAATGAATCTCTGTTATTCGTATCACTGAAATATTCGCAATGATGACCTGATCTCTACATGAAGCTGGCACTGGCACAGATAAATACTGTCGTGGGAGACTTGGAAGGCAACGCCGAAAAGGCCCTCCAGTACTGCCAAAGGGCACATTCCAAGGGGGCAGACCTAGTCATATTGCCCGAACTTACACTCACGGGATACCCTCCCCTGGACTTGCTGGAGTCCAGTGATTTTGTTGCAAGGGAACATGAAAAAAGAGAACAGCTGGCCGGGGTGATTCCACAAGGAACAGGAATGCTCATCGGCGGACTAGACCGGAACGCCGGACACGGAAAACCCCTTCACAACGCGGCATACCTGTACGAGGATGGACAGTGCCTCGGAATCTGCCACAAGCATCTCCTCCCGACATATGACATTTTTGACGAGCGGAGATATTTCGCGCCAGGAGATGCTCCCTCTGTCCTGCACTGGCGTAACAGAAGTCTGGGAGTCCATATCTGTGAAGACCTCTGGAATGTGCGGGATATAGATCAAAAGCCTTATGCATCCGATCCTGTCTCTCATCTGGCATGTCAGTCCCCGGACATCTTCGTCAACCTGTGTGCCTCCCCATTTGCTATTGACAAGCACCGTGAACGCCTGTCACTGATCCACAGCGTGGTCCAAAAATATGATCGCCCGTATGCCTTTACAAACCTGGTCGGAGCAAATACCGACTTGATTTTTGATGGACGAAGCTGTGTAATGCAGAATGGACATGTCCTGGAGGCACCTGCCTTTGAGGAGGCACTGCTTGTGTGGGACACGGAAGATTCCCCAAAATCAGACCCTGTATCTGCATCCCCAGTAGAGCAGATACTGGAAGCACTGACATTGGGAATCCGGGACTATGTTCAGAAAAACGGCCATTTTAACAATGTGTATGTCGGGCTGAGCGGCGGAATTGATTCTGCGGTAACTGCCGCACTCGCTGTGCGAGCACTGGGAGCTGAACGCGTGATCGGAGTAGCCATGCCCTCAAAATACTCGTCTGGAGGATCACTTCGGGATGCACAAGGTCTGGCAGTCAACTTGGGAATAGAACTCCATGAGATCCCGATTCACGATCTGGTTCAGGAATTTGATGCGGTATTAAAAGATGTGTTTCAGGGTCATCCGCACACTACAGCCGAAGAAAATATCCAGTCCCGCATACGGGGAACGCTCTTGATGGCCCTGTCAAACAAATTTTCTGGCATGCTTCTGGCTACCGGAAATAAAAGTGAGCTGGCAATGGGGTATGCCACACTCTACGGCGACATGAACGGCGGACTTGCTGTGCTGGGAGATTTGTACAAAACCGAGGTCTATGAGCTTGCCAGCCTGCTAAATGCCTCTGGTACCGTGATTCCAAGGGACTCCATTACGAAGGCACCTTCTGCAGAATTGCGACCGGGGCAAAAAGATCTGGACAGTCTCCCGCCATATCCGATCCTGGACAGAGTCCTCAAGAAATATGTAGAAGAACTGAAATCCCCCGCTGAGATCGCAGAAGACTGCGATTATTCTGAGGAGCTGGTGCGATCCATCATCTTCAAGGTTGACTCTTCCGAATTCAAGCGCAAGCAGGCGGCTCCTGTCCTTCGCCTTCGGGAGAAAGCTTTCGGGAGCGGGCGCAGAGAGCCGATTGTGGCTCAACGCTAGAGATTCGATTTCAGCCAGCGTACGGCCAGACTGTACCCCCTGGTACCCAAACCTGAGATTTGGCCAACACAGACCGGGGCCAGATAGGAGTGATGACGAAAGTCTTCTCTGGAATAAATGTTGCTCACATGAACTTCAATCACAGGTGTTGCGATTGCCTTCACAGCATCCCGCAATGCCACCGAGGTATGCGTATAGGCACCCGGATTGAAGACGATTCCATGAAATCCTGAGTGATGTGCCTGATGCAACTGATCCACCAGATCCCCTTCATGATTGCTCTGGTGAAATAACAGCTCCGTATCAGAAAATTCAGATCGCAGGCTGGACTCAAGGGTTTCCAGAGAGGTGTCTCCATACTGGTCGGGCTCTCGCTCTCCCAGTAGGTTCAGGTTTGGGCCGTTCAGGATAAGAATTGGAGGAGTCATGAGGGACACTCTGGCCAGTTCTGACAACAGCAGGCTGCTCTCCCTTTTTCGGGAAGTATTTTTTTTGCCCTCATCTATACAAATAACATCTCCGTTTCCAGACCCGCTTTTTGACTGGGTGCATAAATTCTTGGGGAATTATCCAGTAAGATCCGTATGAATGCAGGGAGGGAGTGTCACCTCTCCATCCCCATGTCTGTGTCCCGAAAGCCTTTAGTTTTGCCTATTATTTCACCAGAAACCCATCTTGGGATAAGTACGCTCTAGAACGGGGGCTGTTCCGCGTTCGCACCGTTGCGGATTTTGCTGGACAATTCCCTGAATAAGGGAAGCTGAAGTACTGTCATAGGTGTCCAAGTATAAAAGTTCTGCCACCGATCTCCTGTCTCTGCCATGTTCCGTACAAAACTTCCCGACCGGAACGAACCGCTTCCAGAAGAAGCGATGAGTGAGATTACAGGCTTTCTTGACAGAGGAGCAGCCAAATACTTCCACGGACGGAAGGAGATTCTTGACAAGTTTGCGTATTCTGTCACGGTCATGGTAGAGAGGGATGGAACATTGCAGGAATTTCAGGTAGGCATGTCTCTTGTTGCCCTGCGGTACAACCCCTCCCCCGTTTGATCAGTACATGAACGGGAAGCCAAACCTTTCTCCCGAAAAAAGAATCTGAAAAAAAATTGCAGGGAGATTAGTCATACCCACTGTTCCATGTGTATATTAGGGCAAGATCATGCCGGTTGTGGCCTGATCACATCTCAAAACCTTTTCATCAACCAACCAGTCAGTCTAATGAGAACCATACAAAAATGGGGGGGGGGGGCAGGATGCCTTCTTCTTCTGCTTCTTTTCCTTGCCACCTCCGGGGCATTGGCCCAGACCACCCGCTACATTGACCCGGTGAATGGCAAAACGGACGGGAACTGTACCAGTACAGATCCTTCGGACTCAAACGGGCCATGCACACTGGCTCGCGCCTTTCACGCGGATAATCAGACACAGAATGCGACCTTCCTGATTCAGGTCCGATTTGCGGGCGGGACGGTAGAGTTGGCAGCCCCTACAACGCAGTTGACCAAAAAGATCACCTTCGGGACCTATGAACAGGGAGGGGCTTCCGCGGTGGCGGGGACGATCCGCTTCACAGGGAACCTGACCATCGGTGTTGCAGGCGGTGTTGCGGGGCAGGTTGCTGTAGATTCGAAGGCCCGCATCCGGTTTACGAATCTGACGAGGTCAAGCGCGGCGGCTTCCGTGTCCTTTTTCGTGAGCGGATCCGAGGAGCGGATTGCGATCACGGATACGCTGATCAATAATTTTCAGAATAACAATGCCCCGCTGAGCAAACTGGATGTTTCCGAAAGCTTTACTTTCAGAGGACTACTCTTGTTCACAAATGAGTTGACCGTTCACCGTGGAGCCACCCTGAACCTGAGGAATAACATATTCGTTGATCCACGGCGAGGAACCAGCAATACAGACAAACGCGGGGTGGTTACCGTGCATGGTGAAATTACGGGCAGGGCTTCGTTCAATTTTGGGGTACAAAATAACGAGACCCGCCGAGGGGGATCCGGGGATCAGTTCTTCCATACGTATGACGAATACGACCCTTCTGACGGGGTGGATCATAAGGACTGCATCCGGATTACCGGCACGGGGAAGATCACGACGAACATCTATGTGATGACTCGGGGCAATATCTGTTATGAACTGTCGCACCTAGGCGGGTTGCGTGCAATCGGAAGTATTACAGAAACTGGCACCAGAAATACAGCTAAAGGGCAGGATCGGATTACGACGGATGTTATCTTCCGCAGGGATGTGGTGATCGGAGGCGAGAAGGTGCTTCCAAATGACCGGAGTGTGTACGCATGGAATGATACCCGGATTGTGTTTGAGAAGACGGCAACGATTAAGGGGGATGTGATTGTGAATGAAGGGACGGATGTCTACGGCATTGACGGTTGGCCAGGATTCTTTGGGTCGGGCCGCACCACCAGTGTCCGGAAGGGAGTGCAGGTCGGGGGATCGGGGAACTACACCTGTGCCTATACCACGGGAGCGTCTGCAGCGCATATTCCGGGAGTGCAGTTTGAAGGGGCAGTGACGATTGAAGGGGAGTTGCATGCCCGTACCGGCACGCTTGTGAACGGGGCTCCCAATTCTGCCAAGGCCAGTGCGCCGGCGTGTGCTCCACGGGTCCTGTTTATGGCCCCGAAGGCGACGGCCACGACTCCTGCGACCGGGCGGGCGCTGACCTCTTCCATTGCCGGGGATGTGGCGGTGGACGATACGGCAAGCTTTTACAAAAAGGGGCGGATTCATCTGGATGCAGATATGCACGGAACAGGGGCGGCGATGCGGCAAACGGCCCACAACCTGCGTGTCGGAGGTGGAGTGTCTGCGAAGGGAAATGTGATCGGTATGGATTCTGCTGCCACTTCCAATGCGGACGGGATGTGCACGGGGAAGGATACCGGACTCGCCTTCGGGAATCATATCGTGCTCACGGGACCGAAAGCGCAGAGTATTTCCGGGCAGGGGTCGGGACTGATGCTGGATGCGCTGATGGTGCACGGGGATCTGGATGTTCGGGGCGGAACGTTGACGGTGATGACATTGCATGTGGGACCTCGCGCCGAACTGATGTCCACCAAGGATGTGAAGGTGACCGAATCCCTGATTCTTCAGGGAGAGCTGAGCGGGGAGCTGGATGAAGCCTCCACGATCAAACGGCTGACCTACGGCAACCGGAATACGGATGTTGTGAAGAAAGCCGCCCTGCATACGATGCTGGAGGGACTTGCCATCCATATAGGCAGCGGCGAGCTCCGTCTGGACGAGGTGGTCAAGACAAAGAATCTGGGACTCTGCAGTGGCACGCTGTCGCTGGCAGATGCCGAGAGCACGACCGATTCCACCCTGCATGTGACCGGGCAGATCACGGTCCAGAACGGGATGCTGGAGAAAGATTCCAATGATCCCGGGAGCATTTCCACGGACAAGAATCGCTATCTTCTGAAATACATCACGCCGGGCAAGCGCACGGTGACGGATGCGCTGGAATGGTTTGCTCCGCAGGATGTGGTCGTGGATCATGCGAAGGCGGAGATCATGGTGAACGATGATCGTTCGGTGTCCGGGAAACTGGAAGTGTCAAGCGGGATGCTGATGATGGAAGACAGCCTGAATGCTGGCAGCATTGTGCTTGGCAGTGCCACGAAAATGGGAACCCTGCAGACGGAGGGACAGGATGTGGTGGTGAACGGAAAGGTGAGCGTCAATGGCAAGAGCAAACTCGTGACCGGTGGTGGGGACCTGCATGTACTGGGTACGGTGACGAGTGGAGCGTATACCCACAACACGGCGCAGGTGAGCATTGCGAAGGATGCCATGGTGGACCTGGGAGCCGGGACGCTGATGCTGGGGCCGGAAGACACAAAGAAGCGCAACAATGTGCAGGGAGACAGTCGTCCAGATGTGTTGCTGACCCTGACGGGAAGCCTGACCGCGGACATGATCAAAGTGCCGAAGGGGAGCAAGCAGACCACCATTGATGCGAGTGCCGACAACAAGATGCTGCAGACGGTCGTCTTTGACGGCACGCTGACCCCGGGCACCGGGAACTGGGACGGGACGCTGTACCTGAAGGGTGCCACCGGGGACGGAAAGATGCTCACCGTGGACAGCCTGTCCGCCATGAAGGGATCGGTGGAAACCCACAACAAGAAAGTGGTCATCATGGATGCGGTGTCCCTGAGTTCCGCCAAGATCTGGCCATACGCGGAAACGACAGAGTTCATGGGGGACCTCATGATCAGCGGAACCGGCGGGCTGAACACGGAACACAATAAAGACGGTGACAAGCGGAGTGTGATGATCCATGGGGACTTCACGCAAACGAAGGGGAGCTATACCAGTTCGAATAATGCGGGGGTGAAGCTGCATCCCATGACGACGAAGACGGTGATGGGCGACCTGATGGTGGCAGCGGATGCGTCCCGGTACGAGGGGAAAATGGTATCGGGCAATATGCCGAGTCTGATGGTGCACGGGGGCTTCCACTTTGCAAAGAACGGGAAGCTGAACGCGACGGTGGAGTTTACAGGCAAGGAGGCGCAGGAGGTGATGACCGGGGATACGACAGCCCTGCACAGTATCACGGTGAACAACGCAAAGGGACTGCTGCTGAAAAGCCATGTCATGCAGCAGAAGGCAGCCACACTGACGCTCCGGCAGGGGAAGATTCACAGCATGCCGATGGACAGCATGTTTATGTGGACCGTGCAGAATGTGCAGGTGGAGCAGGAGCTCCGCGAGCGGAGTTCGGCACAGGAAGGAGAGAAGTGCGGGGCGGACAATGACGAGGAGTGCAAAGCCACGATCCTGCGCGGCTCTCGCCAGTCGTATGTTGGCGGCCCGGTAGCCCGTCACCTAGCACAGGGGAATGCAGGAGCAGGCTTTGCGAGCGGGGGGTATCTGTTCCCGGTGGGAATGGAGAAGGGAAACATGTCGCACTACCGTCCGCTGATCCTGCAGTTGCCCTCCGACCTGATTGATACCACGGCGGCGACCGTATCTCCAGTGATGGTACCAGACGGAGCCATGCCGGCATGGCAGAACCTCACGGTTCCGACGGCAGGCGGCAGCCTGACCCTGGATGTGCATGCGGATCTGTTCTGGAAGGTGGATCTGGGGACGGAGTCGCTGCCCACGAATACGAACCTTCGGATCGCGGCGTCGGGGCTCCAGAATGTGGCAGATGCCAGCGGACTGCGGATCGTGCAGTGGGACTGCATGTGGAAGAATCCGAAGCTGGCAGGCCGGCGTCCGGCCCAAGCGGATGCGAGTTCGTTCGGGGTGAACGGCTATCTCAGCGGGGTGGTGAACCTGACGCAGGAGGGGATTGGGCTGGGGAGCTGTGCGATCTTCGGGATTGCGGCGAACGGGATTGAGAACCCGATTGACCAGGCCGATCTGAGCGGAGGACGGGCAAACCTGCAGTTCATCCATAATGTGCCCCTGCCAACCTCGGTAGACCTGCATCTGGGAGACATCCAGATTGGCAGCGGGATCCAGTTCCGACATGCCACAGCCTACCGTCCCGTGGGGGCAGGAAGCCATGAACTGAAGATCCAGGAGGTGGGGGCCCCGGCCGAGGACGCGATCACGAGTACCCTGGTGCTGGCGCATAACAAAAACTATGTGGTGATCGCCCATGGAAGCCCGAACGACACAAGGCTGAAGGTGCTGGAAACCCGGATGACATCGCAGGTTGCAAACCAGGTGGATGTGCTGCTGGTGCACGGGTCGGCAGATCTGGGAGCAGCGCGCGTAGAGGTGCTGGACCCGGTGGATCCCATGACGGTGAACATGACGCTGGCAGGAAACCTGATGCTGGACGATGCCACGCGGCGATACGCTTCACTGGCTCCCTCGCAGCAGATTTTCCGGGTACAATCCACAGATCAGGAGGTGACACAGGCCTATGAGATGGACCTGTACGGGTATGCGAACCAGACGCTGGTGCTGAACCTGTCCGGGATGCGGAATGATCTGACGATCTTGGGCGTGGACAGGAACGGGATGATCATTCCGACAGTGGTGGTGACAGGAGTGGAGGAGAGCGCAGAGCTTCCGACAGAGTTTGCCCTGCACGGCAACTATCCGAACCCGTTCAATCCGTCCACACGGATCCAGTTTGACCTGCCGGAGAATGCGCAGGTGCAGATCCAGATTGTAGACATGCTGGGGCGGGAGGTGATCACACTGCCAGCGCAAGAGATGGAGGCAGGGGCGAACCGGAGCCTGGAACTGAATGCTGCCAGCCTGGCAAGCGGAACCTACCTGTACCGGATCATGGCGACCGGCGCAGAGCAGCGGCATGTGAAGACCGGACGCATGACCCTGGTGAAATAGTCACGCGAAGCGATTCAGACTGAAACGGAGCACCCCGGTACGACAGCGTATCGGGGTGCTTTGCGTTTGGGGAAACAGCCTTACAGATCGGCTGCCAGGCTGGGTCACTTGGAGCTCCCGTAAAAACGACGAAGAAATGTCGCTACGAGAGTGCTTGCAGGCATATATCAGATCGAGGACAGAGGCATTTTTGCAAGAGCCTCATCGGATGGAAATTGCAGAGAACTCCAGAGGGGGAACCATACTTCTGATTCAGGGGCCGCCTGGTGTGGGGAAGACGGCACTGCTGGCAAAATGTTGGGAAGAAGCAAAAAAGAAGTGGTGGGATGTGGCCCAGATCACCCCAAGGGACCTGTGGGACCCCGACCGCCTGCGAAAAACACTTGCCGTCAGCCCGGAGATCAGGGTTGTCGGGGGAGAAGGCGAAGCAGGGATAGAGAAGATTTGTGTTGCGAAGGGCAAAGCAGAAGTCACGATTGATCACCTCCCCCGCACGCCAATAGACATACTCAAGACAGAGGATACCCCCCTTCTGCTTATTCTTGACGAGGCCCAGCATCTGGGGGAAGACAGCAGGATAACCGGAGGGTACAAAGACGATGTCCGAGATCTTCTGGATCAGATTCACAATGGGAAGTTAGGGAAGTCTGTCATCCTGTTATCTGGTGGACTGGGCATGACATCCAGGGCATTGAACAATCTGGGGATATCACGATCTTCCCTCAAATCCATCACAGACTTGGGTCCACTGGAAGAAGAGGGGGAGCGGACGGTGATCAGAGAGTGGCTAAAAGAAGAGGGGGAGGCGAAGGGAGACATGAAAGATTGGGTGGATGCGATTGCCAAAGAGACCTACAGGTGGCCCCAGCACATTATCGCATACACGGTGCCAGCCGTAGCCCACCTCAGAGAAAACGGCGGGGAGATGACAAGAGAAGGGCTGCTTTCTGTCCTGGAACAGGACCGGGCAAATCGCTGGGCATATTATACAGGCAGAACGGAGGGGCTTGACGATGATCATATTGTCCGGCTTGTGGAGATGTTTCGTGATACTCCCGTGGAGGAAGGGTTTCGGAAGCAAGATCTTGTGGCAGAGCTAGGCGAACCTGGGTTTGAGCAGGCGGTCTGTAAGGGCGTCCTTTATTATAGCAACCCCTTGTACACCCTTCCTATTCCGTCCCTGTATGATTACCTGACAGAAAGAGCCTTGCGAATTCGAGAGGCCACATTGCGCTACGAGCGGGTCAAGAAACAGAGACAGGCAAGTCGCCACCTTACAAGAGATGTTTCCGGGCAACAGCCGGAGTCGAAAGATCAATCTGAGGCGGAGGGTTCCCAAAAGGAAGCGGGAAACCATACTCCAGACAGTCCCTCCCCCGAAAAAGAGGAGGGAAAAGAACCCACGATACTCAAATCGGAAGAAGGCAATCCTCGTCAGGAACCTCCACCGGGCAGAGATTCTTCCAACAGTGATCGGGACACAGACATGGGAATGGAGAGATAGCCTCTCTTGCGGATTTTGCTGGATAAATCCCAATTCTTTCCGGTAGATCAACTGCATTCTGCATTCGGACTGTATGATGCCTCCAACCTGGAAGCCAAAAATCACAGTTGCAATATAAGCCGTTGTCTATGTCAGGATATCAGGATCCATAAACAGATTCATGTGGTGAAACCTGGACGCTTGTCTTAGTGCATCGTGAAACCCTCTGGTTCCCATAAAATCCGTATTCGCCAGCCTCCTGAAATGCTGTGAGGAGGATCGCATACCCGCCAGTATCTGCCTGCATACATCATAACCGGAATTCAGAGATATTTTGGCGGAAAGCTCACAAGTCAACTTGATTCAAGGATCATGCCGTCATAGCCGAATCGCATGTTCGCAGGAAGCTGGGCACTCTCCCGCCTGTGAAGTACCTGGTGTGCCATGTGTGTGAATACAGTCTGTTTGGCCCCAATCCTGCGAGCAGTCCCTATGGATTCAGCAATAGAAAAATGCCGGGGATGCCTCTTCGGGCGAAGTGCATCCAGCACCAGCAGATCCAGTTCTTCCAGTTTGTCATACTCGGTCTCGGGAATATGGCTCACATCGGTCAGATACGCAAAATTCCCCAGCCTGTATCCGTTCAGGGGCATGCTTCCATGCAGCAGCTCAATCGGGATTACATGGACCCGTCCAGAATCTCCATACCGGCTCTGGATCTCAAATGGAGCCTCAGCAGCCATCAAATCCAGCACTCCCGGATAAGCTCTGGACGTACCAAAGATGTAGGGGAAGATTCTCTCCAGAGCATCCATGCCCTCCCTGTGAGCAAAACATGGAATGGGGGCCTTGCAGTCGAAAAAGTACGGCCGCATATCATCCAGCCCCATCACATGGTCATAATGATGATGAGTCCACAGGACCGCATCCACACGCCGAATCCGGGCTCGCAGCATCTGCTCCCGAAAGTCCGGCCCCGTATCAATGACAATGCTGAGGCTTCCCGCCTGCACATGGCAGGCTGTACGCAACCGCTGATCTCTCGGGTCCGTGGAATGACAGGTCTCGCAATCGCACCCGATCATGGGAACCCCCACAGACGTACCCGTACCCAGTAATGTGATGCGCATGCATTTTCACTCGGCTGAGTACTGTCGGATAATGGATTCCACACGCTTGCGGACATCCTTTCGCATGGAAATCTCCTGCAGCTGCACCTCCTTCAGTATACGTGCCAGAACCCCTAGATGCACCTCCGTGGGATGATGCCGGTTCAGAATAATCAGTTTGCTGCCCTCCAGTATACAGGATCCCCCCTGAAACAGTCCCTTGTCCCACCGAACCGTATACCCGGATTTTTTGGCTACATCCTCCATGGTGTGCAGAATGGAAGTGTCTTTTGCCATGCTCAGAACCAGATTCCTGCGGACATGGTGTGTACCGTGCCGGCATGATCGTAGAGTTCATCCACCGCCTCGGAAAAAACTCTGGAGCCGTTCACATTCCAGAGCTGGTAGCGAAAGGAATACCCGACTGTGAGTCCGAGACTGGAGAGAATCCTGGCAATGCCAAGGCACACCTCTGCATCTGCGGCCCAGGAAAATCCTGCGGCATCCGCAACCTGACTGGTAGTGATCCCGGCGAGCGGCATGACCCGCAGTTCCAGCTCCATGCGGCGATTCAGATTGTGCATCAGGCTTCCCCCTGCTCCGAGCATAATTGCACTTGCTCGGAAAGGAATGACATCATCACTTCCTGCCGTGAGCCTGCGCCATGCAACCAGAAAACCTATGGGCATGGCAATAACTGTTTTCGCACGCTGGCTCTTCGCAAAAGCGGGCAGAATCCAGCCCATTGCAGATAGATCCAGCAGCGTCCTGTCCCCCTCAGGACGGGCAAAGAGTCCAGCCGCACGAACCTGCGGACCAGCATAGGAAAGTCCAACCCCGATTCCCTTGTACTCGAATGGCATCCCTGCCCCTGCCGAACCTGCATACGCATGATCAATTCTCCCCACACTGAATGCCACAGCATGCCTGTTCCGCTGAATAAAATCTCCCTGCGCCACTGCCACATCCATGCTGACCAGCATCAGAGCAGGGAGTGACATGAAAATCCTGCACAGGTTCCTAGTCATCCGTTGCCGCATCCTCTTGTCGGCGGGGTGCTCGCTTCCGGGATGCCTGACCATTATTGCTGCGACGCGGACTGGACTGTTTCCGGGAATCTTCGGACTGGGTACGCTGCTTCGGAGCAGAAGGGGGCTTTTTGGATGGAGCCTGCCGGGACTTTGCCTTGTTGATGCGGACCATCCGGGGACTCAAGTCCGTAATGTCATGCTCACTCACAGCATCCAGAAACCGGAACTCGTCCGTGGACATGGTTTTCGTTCCGACAACCGTAATATGATGCTTGTACTGACGCTGCCATTTTGATTTCAGAGTGCGACCCCAGCGGCCCTTTTCTATCCATGCGGCCGTAAACGGATGAACCCGCAGATGCAGGCTCCCGCCATCATGCTTGTCCAGCCACTGCGTGATTTTCTTTTCAAGAAACTCCGGGTCCGGAGGGGGAATGCGGTTTATCCGGGATTTTTTCGCCAGCTGGTGTGTGGAGGTAACACTGACTCGCTTGCGCTCGCGTGAAATCTGGACGATCCCGAGCTCGCTCATCGGAAGATTGTCGGTCTGCACCCGGTCCGTGCCAAGGGCTTTTGCGAGAGCTTCATCCACTTTTTTTCGATTCTCCCCCTGCCGCAGATCAATAAAATCAATCACGATCAGCCCGCTTAAATCACGCAACCGAATTTGCCGGGCAATCACCTCCACCGCCTCAAGGTTGACCTGAAGTGCCAGCGACTCTGCATTCTGCCTTGTGCGGGTTCGCCCGGAATTCACATCAATCACATGCATGGCTTCGGTTGCCTCAATGATCAGAGACCCGCCAGAGGGCAGACTGACCTGTGTATCAAACACCTCATTAATCTGGTCCTGGATTCCCGCAACAGCAAAAACAGACTCGCGGCCCTTGTGCTGCTTCACGGCCTGAATCATGTGCGGAGCAACCGCAAGAATGTATCCGCGGATAGCCCGATACATGCGGTAGTTGTCTACCAGAATGCGGGAAAAATCGTCAGAAAACAAATCCCGAATAATGGACGAGGCAAGATTCACATCCTCATGCAGCTTTACGGGCGGCTGGGGATTCCCCTGCAGGGATTTTTCCACCTTCTCCCAGCGATCCATCAAAAACTGCAAGTCTGTTTCCAGTGACTGCCCGTCTCTGCCTTCGGCAACCGTGCGGGCGATAAGACCAAATCCGGAAGGCCGGATTTTCTTGATGATTGTACGCAGGCGCTGCCGCTCCGCTCTGCTTGCGATTCTTCTTGAGACGGCTCCATAGTCTGCCAGGGGGATCAATACAAGAAAGCGGCCAGCCAGCGAGATATCTGTGGAGAGCCGGGGGCTCTTGCTGTGGTAGGGTTCCTTGGTGATCGTGACCAGAATCTTCTGTCTGGATTTCAGGAGGTTCGAATCGCCCCATCGGCGACGGGAGGAGTCCTGCTGCGAAGATGGCTTCTCCTGCTTTGATGCCCATGCCTCCATGACTTTGGATACACGCGGGGTGTTCTCATTTACAAACGCAAGCTGCTGCTCCAGATTGGAGGCGAGGTCGGAGAAATGCAAAAATCCATGCTGCCCTTCCCCGATATCCACGAATGCAGCCCGAAGGCCTGACCGGAATGCTTCAATGCGCCCCAGAAAGATGTCTCCTACGGTTCGCTCGTTCTCTGGACTTTCAATGTAAAACTCGGCCAGCTTTCCCTCTTCAACGATGGCAATCCTCGTCTCCTTGGGAGTGGTATTAATAATAATTTCTTTTGACATGGGTGTAACTTGAACGCGCCTCATGCGGACCCATTGATACGAATTCCGCTGTTCTTGCCTGTGAAGCAAGGTCTGGCTGGATTGCCGAGGGAATCATCGTATGCCGGACATCAACTTCGTGCCACATAAGGGCCCGCCTTCAACCTTGATGTAATCAGATTTGGAGTATTGTGGGAGCCTGACATACCCTTCTCCCCGAAAGAGGATTTCTGCTGCGTACAGGCGTGGCACTATTGAGCCACATTCAAAACGCTTCAGAGGGTTTCTGTTGCTGACAGCCAATACTGTCCGCTGCCCGGGCAAACGGGAGCATGCCATGCCTCTGTTTCACTAATATACAAAACGCAGAGGGCTTTTGTTCACATCAAGAGGCTGCCCGCTCATTAACAAGAGTTTCTGTCCTGTCATGTTCACCGGAAGAACGAAGTGATTTTTGCAGTTTATTAAATCTGCTAGCCCAAATCAGGCACATCACAAGGGTTGTCACGTTAAACGGGGAAATTAACTGGCCAGCTCTTCTCTGCTGCAATCATTTAGAATGAATCCGTCAAATATTGCACCGACCGGCCAGGATCGTCTTGTAAAGGGACTTGAAGGGGTAATTGCACTGAACTCGTCTATCTGTTACATTGACGGGGGGAAAGGAACCCTGGTGTACCGGGGATACGCAATTGAAGACCTGGCGGCAAACAGCAACTTCGCGGATGTAGCCCATCTTCTCTGGCACGGACACCTCCCCGCCGAACACGAGCGGCTGGACGAACAGCTTGCCAGCCTCCGCACCGTACCGGAAGCGGTTCTGAAACTGCTTGGGGAACTGCCGTCCAGCTTTGATCCGATGGCGGCACTGCGCACCGGCATTTCTCTGCTCTCGCATTACGATCCCGAAGCCAACAACAACTCTCGCGAAGCCAACTACCAGAAGGCTCTCCGTCTGACGGCACAGATTCCTGTTCTGGTGGCAGCTCTGGCGCGACACCGTTATGGCAGGCCTCCCGTCGCTCCGCGAACGGCAGGCAATACGGCGGAGAATTTTCTGTACATGCTCACTGGGGAAGAGCCGGGTTCTCGCGCTGCGGAGGCCCTGGATGCATCCCTGGTTCTGCATGCAGAACACGGCCTCAACGCTTCCACCTTTGCAGCACGTGTCATTGGAGCTACGCTCAGTGACATGTACTCTGCCATTACTGGTGGAATCGCAGCACTCAAGGGTGCTCTGCACGGGGGGGCAAATACGCGCGTCATGCTGATGCTCCTGGAGCTTCGCCAGAGCGGGGAAGATCCTGCAGAGTTTGTCCGAAGGAAACTTGCCGCAAAAGAACGCATTATGGGGTTTGGACACCGCGTCTACAAGACGCTGGATCCACGAGCAGATGTTTTGCGCCGAATGCTCATTGAACTGGAACGGGAGCGGGGAGGCACATACTGGGTGGATCTGTGCTCTTCGCTGAGCCGAACCATGAACGAAGAGAAAGGCATTCGTGCCAATGTAGATTTTTACAGCGGGCCCATCTATCACCTTCTGGGAATTGAGCCGGATTTTTACACAACCCTCTTTGTAATGGGGCGCATCACCGGGTGGACAGCACATCTCCTGGAACAGTGGGAAGATAATCGTCTGATTCGCCCCCGGGCAGCATATATGGGACCGATGGGACTCAAGCTCAACGATGCCGCCTCGGCAGACGCGTCATTATCCTGAGAACACAAGGGCACCTGACTGGTATACAGCTCACCTGAGGATTCCTGCTCGCAATGAAGATAATGACTGCCCTTCTGTCTCCGGTTGGCCGCAAGGTTCTGACCGGAGTTACGGGAATCGGTCTGGTGGCATTTGTGATTGCACACATGATCGGGAACCTGACCTATCTCTCTCCCAATCCCGATACGTACAATGAATACGCCTACAAGCTGTTGAGTCTGGGGGGGATTTTTTACACGATTGAGATTCTGCTGGCACTCTGCTTTCTTCTGCATGCCGTTGTCGGAATCTCCATTCAGGTGCGGCGGCGCAAATCACGTCCGGTTGGATACAAGATGTACAAGAGTGCCGGCAAGCCCAGCAAGTCCGGGTACAGTGCCCGCTCCATGATCCTGACCGGGATCATCCTTCTCGGATTCCTGATCCTGCATCTGAACTCATTCAAGTACGGACCCGGGATAAACGAGGGATACACAGCCTCCCTTGAGGGAATCGGGGAGGTGCGGGACTTGCGTCGCCTGATGACTGAAAAATTCCAGGAGCCTCTCTATGCATTCGGATACCCGGCTGTCATGATCCTCCTTGGAATGCATATGCGACATGGCGTATGGAGTGCCCTGCAATCTCTCGGGACGATGAGCCGCAGGCTTTCTCCCTACATCTACGCGATTGCCGCTGTATTGGGATTCCTGGTGGCTACGGGATTCCTGTTTGTTCCACTGTATATCTACTTCGGGGGATAGATGTGCATGATTACAACTCCGCCAGAATCATCACACAGTCCCCAGCTGGACTCCAGGGTGCCATCCGGTCACCTTCAGGAGAAGTGGGATATTTACAAGAATGCCGTCTCCCTAGTGAGTCCGGCCAACAAGCGTTCTCACCATGTTCTCGTTGTGGGATCTGGACTGGCTGGTGCCTCTGCCACTGCCACGCTTGCCGGGCTGGGCTACAATGTGACCTGCTTCTGTATTCAGGACTCTGCTAGAAGGGCCCACTCAATTGCAGCACAGGGCGGAATCAATGCGGCAAAGAACTATCCAAATGACGGAGACACCGTCTGGCGACTCTTCTATGATACCATAAAAGGAGGAGATTATCGCTCAAGAGAGGCAAATGTCTACCGGCTTGCTCAGGTGTCCAACAATATTATTGACCAGGCGGTAGCCCAGGGGGTTCCTTTCGCCCGCGAGTATGGAGGAGTCCTCTCCAATCGTTCCTTTGGCGGTGCACAGGTTTCGCGCACCTTCTATGCAAGGGGCCAGACAGGACAACAACTCCTGCTCGGGGCCTACCAGGCACTCAGCCATCAGATTGCTGCAGGGCGTGTAAAAATGCTGCCTCGCAGAGAGATGGTTGATCTGGTTGTAACCAATGACCGTGCCAGCGGAGTCATCATACGGAACCTGATTACCGGCGAACTGGAGCGGTATGCAGGCGATGCTGTCCTGCTCTGCACCGGAGGGTATGGCAATGTGTACTATCTGTCCACGAATGCCAAAAATTCCAACGTGACCGCAGCGTGGCGCTGCCACAGGCGGGGAGCATTTTTCGCCAATCCGTGCTATACCCAGATTCATCCAACATGTATCCCGGTTTCGGGGGACTATCAGTCCAAGCTCACACTGATGAGCGAAAGCCTGCGGAATGACGGCCGGGTATGGGTTCCAAAAGATCCGAAAGACACCCGTGCACCGGAACTGATCCCGGAGGATGCACGGGATTACTATCTGGAACGACGCTATCCCAGCTTTGGCAACCTCGTCCCCAGAGATGTGGCCTCACGGGCCTCAAAGAAAGAATGTGATGCCGGCCGGGGCGTTGGGGAGACACGGCTTGCTGTCTATCTTGATTTTCGGGATTCCATTCAGCGTCTGGGGGAGCAGACGATCCGGGAACGCTATGGAAATCTCTTCGAGATGTACGAGCGCATCACCGGCGATAATCCATACAGGACCCCCATGCGGATCTACCCGGCAGTACACTACACAATGGGCGGGCTGTGGGTAGATTACGAGCTTCAGAGCACAGTGCCAGGACTGTTCGTGCTTGGAGAGGCAAACTTTAGCGATCACGGGGCCAACCGGCTGGGGGCGAGTGCACTGATGCAGGGACTGGCGGATGGATACTTTGTAATCCCGTACACGCTTGGAGCCTATCTGGCAGGGACCAGTCAGTCGGAACAGGTTCCTGAAACACACGACAGTTTTGCTGCTGTAGAAGAGGAAGCCGGAGCAAGGATTGACCGAATGCTCACGAACAGGGGAAACAAGTCGCCAACCCAGTTTCACCGTGAGCTGGGCCGTCTGGTCTGGGACCACATCGGAATGGCACGAAATCGTAGCGGACTGGAATCCTCTCTCCGTGCCATTGAAAATCTAAAAGAAGAATTCTGGGAACGCGTCCGCGTACCGGGATCCGCCAGCAGATACAACAAGAACCTGGAATTTGCCGGACGTGTCGCTGATTTTATTGAGCTGGGTGCTCTGATGGCGCGAGATGCGCTCTGGCGGGAAGAATCCTGCGGGGGACATTTTCGTGAAGAGTATCAGACTCCCGAAGGAGAAGCAGCACGGAATGACGAGAAGTTTGCAAATGTCGCGGCATGGGAGTATAACGGAAGCGGGGATCCCGTACTGCATCGTGAAGAGCTTGCCTTTGAAAATGTGGAGCCATCCAAACGCAGCTATAAATAGTGCCATGATCATTCACCTGCGCATCTGGAGACAGGAGGGACCGGACTCCAAAGGAAAACTTGTAGACTATACGGTCGCGGAAGCGAGCCCGCACATGTCGTTCCTTGAGCTTCTGGATGTGCTCAACGAACAGCTTCTGGCAAATGGAGAGGAGCCTGTGGAGTTTGACAGCGACTGCCGTGAGGGAATTTGCGGCTCCTGTGGTCTGATGGTGGCCGGCATTGCACACGGACCCCAAAAACGTACCGCAGTCTGCCAGCTCCATATGCGGAGTTTCAGGGACGGGGACACGATTACGGTGGAGCCTTTCCGGGCACGGGCATTTCCGGTAATTCGGGATCTGGTTGTGGATCGGAGCGCATTTGACCGCATCATTGCGGCGCACGGGTATGTTTCCGTCACCACCGGATCCGCACCGGACGCAAATGCCATTCCCATTCCAAAGGATGAGGCAGACGAAGCGATGGACTATGCAGCCTGTATTGGTTGTGGTGCCTGTGTTGCGGCATGTCCGAATGGCAGTGCATCGCTCTTTACGGCGGCAAAGATTGCACACCTTGGTCTGCTCCCGCAGGGACAGGTTGAAGCATCAGAGCGCGTCATGGCCATGGTAGACCAGATGGATTCGGAAGGGTTTGGGGACTGTTCCAATTATGCCGAATGTGAGGCTGTCTGTCCAAAGGGAATTTCCGTAGCAGGGATTGCCCGTATGCGGCGAGCGTACATGAAGGGGTTTCTTTCCGGGTAGCTACTTCTCTCTCCCCGCATTCATTCACTATCTCTCCGAGGCAGCTTGCCAATCGTCGTCCACCTCTTAATACTATTCATCTCGATTTATGTCATCATAAAATCGAGTGATGTTCTCTTGGGTACTGCCATCGGGATAGGGCGCAGGGCCCGCTTGAATGACTACTTTGTCGGCAGTTTCCTGATCGGAATCGGAACCTCTCTGCCTGAGCTCTTTACCTCTGTTGCCGCAGTGTATTCAGGCTCCCCAGCGCTGGTAGTTCCGACGGTGTTCGGGACTGTGACTGCCAATCTCGGGGCAGGATTTGGGCTAGGGGTTCTGGTCCTGTTCTTTTTTGTACGGGCGGAAGACAACCGATGGTATTTCTTTAGCCGATCCCATGCGCTTTCTCCGGGGTATCTGGATTTTAGCCAGATTAGTAAGGTCACTGTCATTCTTGCTGCTCTTTCGGTCGTACTGACCCTGCTACTCTGTCTTGACGGGAAGTTTGATCGCCCTGATGCCTTGCTGTTTGCCATGCTTTATGCAGGCTTCATGGGCTGGGAATTCTATCGAAGTCGGAACCAGGATGAACATGTAGCCTCTCCCCCCAAGCGAAAAGTTGATCCCAAGAAATCTCCGCGAATCCTGCAAAACAGAGCCATCCTGGAGATCGGCATTTCGGCTATTGCGCTTCTTTCTCTTCTATTTCCTGATGTATGGCAAGAATTGCGTGATATCGCAGCGAGAGATATTGCCTTCGGGTGCTTCATCGTCGGGCTGATTTTATTATTCATATTTCAGATATGGGATTATCACCCGGAGCTGACACGCAAGGGAGGGCCAGAGAATACGAATGTGTCCAAGTTACACCCCTCCATTGCCATTCCCCTGCTGGGTTTCATCATTGCGGTCTTGTACTTTAGCGGTGTAACCGTCGTAGGATCTCTTGAGAAACTCTCAGAGGACCTGGGAATCAATTCAGGGATTCTTGCCGCCAGTGCACTGGCACTTGGCACCTCTCTTCCTGACATTGTCGTTGCCCTCAATGTTGTGCGACGCGGCCGACATGAACTCCTGGTCGGGCATATCTTTCAGTCAAATATCTTTGATGCGTTTCTGATCATGGCTGTTTGCGGACTGATTACCCGGCGGCTTCCGGTTGCAACAACGGGTTCGGCCATGATTTCAATTATTGCGTCTGTGATTCTGACCCTCCCACTCCTTTGGATACTGCGCTCGCGAAAATTAACGGCTCTGGGAGGACTGGGGCTGTTTGCCGGTCTTCTGGCATTTCTGTTCCTTCTTTATTTTATGGAGTAGACGTATAGCCCTGCCTGTCCGAAAAATTGATGGCGCGATCCACAGAACATCCCGAAACCAGATTGTGATCCTTTCAAGAGTCCTGATTCGGACTGTCCATGGATATGCCTGTGATACTCACTGCCCTTGTCAGCCGTATGGAGAAGATCACGGACTTCTTCGGAAAGCTGACATGGTACTGTATCCTCCTGATGGTCATCACAGGAGCCTATAATGCGATTGTGCGCTCCCTCTCTGGCTGGGCACACATTGATCCAGAAAGTGCCAGTTCATCGGAGAAAGTTCTCCATTGGATCGGAGAAATAGCCAGGCAGGGAAGCTCCAACACATTTATTGAGCTCCAGTGGTATCTCTTCAGCGTCGTTTTTCTCCTGGGAGCAGCATATGCACTGAAAACGGATGCACATGTACGGGTGGACATCTTTTACAACCGTACCTCCTCGGCCACAAAATCATGGATCAACATCACTGGCACCCTGATCTTCCTCCTTCCGTTTTGCGGACTGATGCTCTGGTCTGCTTTGCCTGTTGTTGTGGACTCATGGGCACGACTGGAAGGCTCGCCTGATCCGGGAGGCCTGCCCCGCTACCCTCTGCTGACGATTGTGCCACTGGCATTTATCGTGCTGATGGCACAGGGGCTGGCGATTGCGGCTCGCGAGGCACTTCACCTTTTTGATTCCAGACATGCCGGGACTTGAGTGGCTGGCACCGCTCATGTTTGCGGTGGCTCTGATTCTGATCTTCTCAGGCTACCCGGTAGCCTTTTCCCTTGGAGGAGCTTCTCTCATTTTTGCCTTTATTGGCATCAGTACCGGCTATTTTGACTGGCATCTGATGCTTGCATTGCCGGACCGCCTGTTCGGCATCATGTCAAATTACACGCTTCTGGCAGTCCCGTTTTTTATTTTCATGGGGACCATGCTGGAGAAGAGCAACCTTGCACGGGACCTGCTCCATACCATCGGGCTTCTTTTTGGCCCTGTTCGGGGAGGGCTGGCAATCGCTGTCATTCTTGTGGGCGTACTCCTTGCAGCAGCAACAGGAATTGTTGGTGCAAGCGTCGTGGCCATGGGGATGATCTCTCTCCCCATAATGCTCAAGAATGGATATTCCAAGGAACTGTCTGCCGGCGTGATCACAGCAACCGGAACACTGGGACAGATCATCCCGCCTAGCGTCGTTCTGGTTGTACTTGCCGATCAACTGGGAGTATCTGTCGGTGACCTCTTCATTGGTGCACTGGTTCCTGGCATTCTCCTTGCTGTCCTGTATGGCTTGTACACGGCTGGAATTGCCATCTTCCAGCCATCTGCAGCCCCCGCCATTCCCCAGACAGTGCGGGATCATGAACATGGAGAGTTGCTGCGCAAAGTCTTTCTGGTCATGCTTCCCCCTCTCCTGCTCATTCTTGTCGTTCTGGGAAGCATTTTTGTCGGGATTGCTACCCCTACCGAATCAGGTGCACTGGGAGCCGTTGGAGCAATCGGACTGGCAGCACTGAACAGGCGGCTGAACAAAAAGGCTTTATTGCGAACCATGGAAGAAACCGCCAAACTCACGGCCATGGTCATGATGCTCCTGATCGCCTCTACTGCATTTGCACTGGTCTTCCGGGGGCTGGATGGCGGGATCTGGATTGAAGACCTGCTGATCAATCTTCCCGGAGGAGTGATTGGTTTCCTGATTCTTGCAAACCTCGCCATCTTCATTCTGGGGTTCTTTATTGACTTCTTTGAGATTGCATTCATTATTATCCCCCTCATGGTCCTTCCCGCAGCCCACCTGCTAAGTCCGATGCTCGGGGTACCGGAAAGTACCGCACTGGTCTGGTTTGGCGTAATGGTCGGGATGAACCTTCAGACCTCTTTCCTGACCCCGCCGTTCGGGTTTGCTCTCTTTTATCTCCGGGGCGTGGCTCCACCGAAGCTGAAAACTGAATCCATCTATCGCGGCACAATCCCTTTTATTGCGATCCAGGTGATCGGACTGATTCTGCTGATCCTGGTACCAGACCTAGTTCTCTGGGCACTCTAGCCTGCTTGGGAACCGGGATTTATGCGTGCATTCATGTACGAGAGCATCTCGTGTTCTGCGGTGTGGATCCACGCATCTGAATCACGCCGCCATGCCAGAAAAGAATCATGTACGCGAGCAAATTCGGGATCACTGCGTTTCTCCTGCAAAAGATCCTGCGCGGCCGTGTACGCTGCATCCATGACATCCCGTGGAAACGGACGCAGTTCAATATCAGAATCCAGAATCCTCTGAAATGCCGGCGGGTTGAGGGCATCATACCTCGCGAGCATATACTGGTTGGCTTCGGCCATTGCCACCTCAAGGGCTGCCTGATATGCAGATGGAAGCCCCTGCATGGCATCCCTGTTCACAAAGAAGGACAGGTTCGCCGATGGCTCCCACCACCCGGGGTAATAGTAGTAACTGGCAATCTGATTAAATCCAAGCTTCTCGTCATCATAGGGACCGATCCATTCCGCTGCATCAATCGCCCCCCGCTCCAGGGAAGTATAGATTTCTCCGCCGGGAATCTGCTGTACCGTGACCCCCAGCTGATCCATGACTCCGCCTCCAAGGCCCGGAATGCGCATGGAAAGTCCGTTCAGGTCTATCACACTGTTGATTTCCCGGTTGAACCATCCTCCCATCTGCGTGCCTGTATTTCCTCCGGGATAGTTGAGGACACCATAGTCTGCGAACAGTTCCCGCAATACTGACTGTCCGCCTCCCTCATAGACCCAGCTGTTGAACTGACGTGCGGTCAGTCCAAAAGGAACGGTCGTATCAAATGCAAATGCCTGATTCTTTCCGATGTAATAATATCCAGCCGAGTGCCCCATTTGGACCGTACCCTTTTGCACGGAGTCCAGGACTTCAAATGCCGGAACGATCTCTCCGGCCGGATAGACGCGGATGGTAAATCTGCCGTCTGTCAATTGGCGGACACGATTGCTCATCACCTCGGCTGCTCCGTAAATCGTATCCAGAGAGCGGGCAAAGCTTGATACAAGTTGCCATCGGAGTGTCGGGTTGCCTGTCTGGACAGCGGGAGAATCGGTATTCCGAGTGCTGCATCCGGCAAGAACAGTTCCTGCCGCGGCACCCAGAGTAGCTGATCGGATAAATTTTCTGCGTTTCATTCCAAGGGTTATCCTCGTGGGCGAAGAGGCCGCATGACGACCTCGGAAATCAAATAATTGTCTGGTGACTGCAGTACATGAATCACCGTGCTTGCAACATCTTGTACCTGCATGGGATTCGGCGCGCCCGAAGAGCCTGCAACCTGCCCAAATTCGGTGGCAACGCTTCCTGGACAGACACAGGTAACCTTGATTCCGTCACCCCGCAACTCTTTCATGGTTGCCTCACTGAATCCTCGCAGTCCGAATTTCGTTGCGTTGTATGCACTCAGGTTCGCATTGCCAACCAGACCTGCAACAGATGCGATATGAACAATATGACCTCCAAATCCTGCCTGCTTGTTCTGTGCTTTCATCAGCGGGACCACCGCACGAGTACACAGATACACTCCCGTCAAATTTGTATCTATCTGTATGTCCCAGTCCTCTTTCGTCTGGTCATCAATCCGGGCGAACCGTCCAAGTCCGGCATTATTGATCAGGATATCCACACGATCCAGGCTGGAAAACGCATCCCTGACTGAGGCTGAATCAGTTACATCACACGCAACCGGCTGAAATCCCGAGCCTAGTTCAGACTCCAGTGCTTTCAGGCGATTCAGTCTCCGTGCAAGTCCATAGACTCTGCTGCCATGCTCCACCAGATGACGAGAGAATTCGCTCCCAAGCCCGCTACTGGCCCCGGTGACGACAGCAACTTTGTTGCGTAAATTCATGTGAGCTCTGTCTGGAACTGATTTCTTGAACTCTAGCTCTGTATACCTGTTCGCTCTTGAATGGACAGCACATCCCTGAGAACAGATTTTGCCCGGCATCTTGCTTGGACAAGTGATCATCCCCTTGGCTTTGAAGTGGAGCGAGCGGAGGGATCACTTCTCTTTTTGACGGGCGGAAAGCGTCTCATTGACTTCATCAGCGGAATTGCGGTCTCATCCGTGGGACATCGGCATCCAAGTGTTCTGCATGCAATTCGTACGCAGCTTGACCGGCACCTGCATGTCATGGTCTATGGAGAATTTATTCAGGCACCGCAGGTGCAGTTTTGCAGGCACCTGACAGATGTCCTGCCAGCTTCGCTTGACTGCGTCTATCTTACGATGTCAGGAACCGAAGCGAATGAGGGTTCGCTCAAACTGGCCAAGAAATACACCAGGCGCAGTCACATGATCGCCTTTGAGCGATCTTATCATGGAGATACTCATGGATCTCTGAGCGTCACGGGAAGGCGTATTTATCAGGATTCCTTTCGTCCACTCTTGCCAGACATAACCTTTTTGCCGTTTGGAGATTTTGAGGCACTGGATGCCATTGATGATCGGGTGGCATGTGTAATTGCGGAGCCCATTCAGGGAGAGGGAGGAATGCGTGTCCCTCCTGCGGGATGGTTTCGGGCCTTGCGCTCCCGGTGTACTTCCACGGGAAGTCTCCTGATTCTGGATGAGATCCAGACTGGCTTTGGACGAACCGGTCATCTGTTTGCCTTTGAGCATGAAGGGATTACTCCCGATATCCTCACCCTTGCCAAGGCGATGGGAGGCGGGATGCCGCTCGGCGCATTTGTGTCCAGTACCGAAAAAATGAAAGCCCTGCGAGATGATCCACCATTAAGCCATGTCACAACGTTTGGCGGTCATCCTGTATCCTGTGCTGCGGCAGACGCGGCATTGCAGGTCATCCTGGACGAAGATCTGGCAGAGCGGGCAGTCTGGATAGGAGAACGAGTCCGATCAAAACTCAAGCACGCAGCGATAAAGGATTTGCGCGGGCGAGGGGCCATGCTGGGCATGGATCTGCCAAGTACATCAACTGCCGAACAGGTTGTGAAAACCTGCCTTGATCATGGAGTTCTTCTGGGATGGACGCTTCACTCGGGGACCGTGATCCGAATCGCCCCTCCACTCAATATTCCCGAGGACATTCTGGATGAAGCGATAGAAGTGATCGTAAAGGCATTGGATTATCTCACCGAATAGCACAGATGTGTGCTGTCAATGTGCAGGCATCTGATCCCATGTCCGGCCATCCAGTATGCGCCCCGTCCGCTTCTTGAATACGCCGCCCCACTGCTTGAAAAAGAATGGCACCTGTTCCAGCACACAGATATCCCGGATTTCCCTCACCCATTCTTTTTCCATTGGCCTGGCACCCGGCCCAGACTCTCCTCCCACAATAACCCAGTCAACCCCTCGCACTGGAATGTCTGGAAGTGGTGCAAGTAGCGGCTCGAGTGACAGGAATTTGGTCTGTGCATTCGTCTGTTTGAGTTCTTCCAGACGGAACTGCCACCGCGGAGATTCAATACTGGTTCCAAGCCAGATATTCGGACTCCAGTTCAGGCTTTCTTCCACCTCGAGAACGCGACTCGGCCTCTTGGTCAGCACCTGAAATGTATGTTGTGATGCCTGATTCATCGTCCTGAAAACGGCCTGAATAAACGACTCGTCAACTTCTTCATGAAAGAGGTCCGACATGGAATTGACGAACACCAGGCGTGGCTTGCGCCATGTGAGAGGGTCTCCCAGTGTCTGCGGATGCATGGTGACCGCAAATCCGTTGTGGTACTTCTCTACCCCCATAGCTTGCAACCTGCCAGACATGCGCTCTGCATAGCAGAATTTGCATCCGTGACTGATCTTGGTGCATCCGGTAACCGGATTCCAGGTCGTTTCTGTCCACTCAATACCTGATCGTGTTGACATGTCTACAACCCATTAACTGGATCAAGAAGATGCTCGGCAATTCGCTTTGCAACCCCAATGGCAGCCGGCGCGTCACTGCCCACGCAAAATATAAGATCGTACAAAGGTGAGTTCCTCGAATTTCTGAGTGTCTTGGACTGATCAAGAAACCGTTCGGCAAACAATTCCCTGAGTCTGCCCTTGTAGATGCCAATCAGATTGTTTACGCCGGATACTCGCTCAAACCGATGCTCCCCAGTAAAAAGTTGAGGAATCTCCTGATACAGGTTTTTCCAACTGTCATTACCATAAATCCTCGTCAATGTCTGAGCGAACTTTGGGGAGATATCCTCTGGGGTCCTATTCATGGGCAGCATTCGGGCAACCGTGGATGCAGGAAAAAGAATCTAGGTATCAAGTGCTTTATACTCGGCAATTATCTTCAGAGTACTCCAGTCAACTTGTGCCCCGAATGGATCAAGGAAAAGCACTCCTCTACTGTTCCGCCAATCTCTCCTCAAGGTCTGGAGAGATTCATTTGCATCAGCTCTCTTCACAGTGATTCTCCTGCCAGGCTTCTCTGTACACAGTCTCTTCAATTTTGAACATCTCTCCTCATCTTGCTCAATGAAGATCAACTCGTCAAAGTGCTTATCTTTAATGTCCAGAGCTATCCTGGCAGATCCATCAATGAATTTAATTTGGTCAGGATCCTGATTTTTCAACTCAACCATACCAGTGCCGGCAAAGGCATCAATATACAGGAGCTCAAACGGTTTATCCTTGAGAGCAGTTGTATATGCATTGAGGTAATTTCTGAGAATCTCAAGCTTTTCTCGAGTCCAGTTTCCACCGAATGAGGCTTTACTTTTGCTGGCCATAGTCAATAGTCAATTCTCTAAGGGGAACTACACAGAAGGCATGGTGCTATGTCAGTAACTGACTACACGAATGAAGAATAGACTTATCCTGCTCTGTCAGCATATCGTATCCCGGTTGCAAGAACACATGCCAGATTCACAGGAACAGCATTTCCGATCTGCTTCTCCACGCTTGTATTTCGGTTGTCTGCTTTCCAGTCCCATTCCTTGGGAAAAGTCTGTATCCGACTTCTCTCAAATGATGTGAGTGCTCTTACCGTGGACGGAGGAGCACTATCCAGACGATTGCCTTGATAACCCGGGGGCACAGGGCGATTGACTCCCCGAATTGTGGGAGATGGCTCGTATACTGAGAAGACAGATCTGCGCGAATAATTTCTGGGATGCCGATAGTAAAAATCTATTTCAATATCTCTCCCGAAATACTCCTTTACGGTCAGACTTTTTTCGGAGATGTTCTTTTTGACAAACTGAGCAAACCTAGCCGCTACATTCTTTCTGAGGGATCCAAAAGCAAAAAAACGCTTTCTTGACTGCGGAACCCCATAGTGACATGCATCCAGTATAATCTCGGCAATTTCGTACCCGCTTGCAATCAGGATCTCTTTTGTTTCTGTGTAGGCTCCGCTCCGACGAACTTGAGGAACATTTTCCATCAGAAAAAACTGGGGAGTACATTTTGTAACGATCTCGCCAAAAGCATTGGTCAGATTTGCCCGATATCCCTCAACTCTTTTGCCAGCACTGGAAAAGTCTTGGCAGGGAGGACCTCCCGCTATAATGTCAGGACAAAGAGAGACTATTTGGAAGGTAGCTGTGTCCGTATCTGCAAGATCAATCTGCGCGACATGATCTGACAAGTTCCTCCGATATGTGTTAATGGCATCCCGCCAATTATCAAATGCTCCAACTACATCAATTCCCCCATCTATAAATCCTGCACTGAGCCCTCCCGCACCACAAAATAAATCTACTGCTGAAAGTGCCATGATAAGGGGTGTACCCTGTAGTTATGGGCTACCTGTCCAGGAATTTATGCCATTTCCAGCGAATAGCAAATTCGCTAACCGCATGGAAAATGATACCATCAAGTTTTATGATATATGTTATATACTCTCTTTGTGATAAAGTTGCAACATATCGTATGCCCAAAATAAATGGGAATTATCCAGTAAAATCCGCAAGGCGGGAAAATGGAGAGAGGTTATCTCTCCATCCCCATGTCTGTATCCCGATCACTGTTGGAAGGGTCTCTGCCCGGTGGAGGTTCCTGACCAGAATTGTCTTTCTCCGATTTGCGGATCGTGGGTTCTTTTCCCTCCTCTTTTTCAGGAGAGGGACTGTCTGGAATATGGTTTCCCGCTTCCTTTTGGGGACCCTCCGCCTCAGACTGGTCTTTTGACTCCGGCTGTTGCCCGGAAACATCTCTGGTAGGGTGGCGACTTGCCTGTCTCTGTTTCCCGATCTCTTCATCGCGCAATCTGGCCTCCCGAATCCGACCGGCTTTTTCTGTCAGGTAGTCATACAGGGAGGGGATGGGGATTGTGTAGGAGTCCTTGTAGCGGTGGAGAACGCCTTTCGACACCGCCTTCTCAAACCCTGCTTTCCCCAGGTACCGTATAATGCCCGCCTCGCTGAGTCCCTTTCTCGCTCGAGGGCTGCGGAACATCTCCTCCAGACGGAGAACATGATCATCTTTCAGCCCTTTCGTCCGGGCTTCATAGTATTCCAGGCGTTCTTCCCGCCCAGTCTCAATGACGATACGCAGCAACTCCGGGGTCATCCTCCCACCGTTTTCCTTAAGTATCTGTCCGGCATTCCGGGCATAGGAATCAACATGTCTGGGCCACAGATACGTTTCTTGGGTGATGGCATCAATCCACGCGGTGGTGTCTCCCTTTGCCTTCCCTGCCCCAAGCCAGTCATCTATCACGGCTCTTTCTTCTTCCTTTTTCAGGGGTTGCATGTCAAACCTGCATCGTGCAGCCAACCGGGATATCCCCAGTGATCTGAATGCCTCATCGGTCATCCCCAGTCCACCAGCGAGGAGTATCACGGGCTTCCCCAACTCTCCATTGTGAATCTCCGTCAGAAGATCGCTGACCTCGTCTTTGTACGGTCCATTGATATTTTTGCTTTCTCCCATACGCTGGGCCTCGTCCAGAATCAAGAGGAGCGGGTCCTTTATTTTCTGGATCAGGCTCTTGGGGGTGACCTTCGGGGTGGCTTTTTTTGTCGTTCGTGATAGCCCCCCTTCGAGGGATGCCCCAAAGTATTCCACTTTCCCGCCACCCCCGGTGGTTTTTTCTGTGGTGATCTCTTTCTTCTTCATCCCCAGACACTCCGCCATCGAGTCTGGATCCCACAAGGCCGTGACGACAAGTTTTCGGACCTCCCACTTCTCTCTCTTTGCCTTCTTCCAGCATTCGGCCAGCAGGGCCGACTTGCCGATCCCCGGCGGCCCTTGCACAAGGAAGATGGTCCCTTCGTTATTTTTTTTGTCGTCCCGCAGCCTGTTCTCAAAGCTGTCCAGTATGGGGGTGCGCCCGTGGAAGTAGGGGGTGGCTCCACGGTCTGTGGATTTTCGAAGCGGGTCCATGGTTCCTGCCGTAACTGGTCAAAAAAAGACTACCCTTCGGAGCACAGTCTGTTCCCGCACTTGCGGATTTTGCGGGATAAATCCCAAATAAATAGTGTCTGTCCGAAAACACGGGATATATGGGTTTGCGCTGGTTCCTGTGCGCATTTTTGGGGATATTTCTTTTCTAAAGAAGTCCACTTTTTGGGGGATATGATCGTATAAGCCCTGAAACCCGTTCATCTTTTTCCTTTTGCTGAGATGAGAAAAGTCATTGAACCTCAACTTGAGATTGGATGGAAGCCTCTGGAAGAGATCACGCTGCCCCTTCACAATCGGGATGATTTCTATCTGTGCATGACGGCCATTTTGCATCTTTACCATGATGTTTTGCTGCGTGCGCGTCTGTTTTCCCGGTTGGCGGAGATTTTTCCTGCGGGGGTTCGGACGGATCGGGGGCGTCCGGGGATGTTTGCATGGCGCATCTTCGTGCTGGGGGTGCTGAAGCAGGTTCTTCGGTGCGACTATCAGAGACTGGCCATGCTGGCCACGGAAGTGCAGGTTTTGCGACAGATTCTGTTCCATTCCGAATTTGACGATACGGTCTACTGTCCGCAGACCTTGCAGGACAATCTTTCTCTTCTGACCTCCGAGATTCTGGCAGAATTCATTCAAATGGTGGCAGAGTGCGGACAGAAGGTGGCGGGAAAGCAGGAGGGGGAGGTGTTGCAGGGGCGGTGCGATTCCAAGGTGTGCAAGACCAATGTGGAGTTTCCCTCTGATCTGCGCCTTCTTCGGGATTCTGTCTGCGGGGGACTTCGGGAATGTGCCAAAACCGCGGATGCGCTGGATGTACCGGGCTGGCAGCAGATACAGCATCTGATGAAGACGGTAGAGAAGGCCCACAAGCCGGTATGTATCGCCAGGAAATACAAATCCCGTCCGGGCAAGGTTCGCTATTTCTTGCGTCTGTGTCGGAAGCGGGGCAGAAAAGTAGTGGACTTTCTGCGGAACCTGCATGACAGGAAAACAGAGCTGGAGCGGAAACAGGCAACGGGTTCGCTCACCAAGGCGGAAGAGAAGATGCTGAACACCGTGCTCCGTGCGATGCAGCGAATCTATTCTTTTCTGGGGTATATGGCGGTATTGCACGATCAGGTGCGTCGTCGGGTCTTGCATGGAGAGAAGATTCCGCATCGTGAGAAGATATTTTCGATCACCAAGCCGTTTACCCGCTGGATCGTGAAAGGGAAAGAAGGGGTGCTGTGCGAGTTGGGGGTTCCGGTGGCGATTATAGAAGATCAGTACCCGTTTATTCTGGGGCATGAGATTCTGTGGACGGGGACGGACAAGGATGTGGCGGTCTCGCTCACGGGGAGCGTGCAGGAGCAGTTTCCTTCCCTGCGTGAATGTTCGTATGATCGGGGTTTTTACAGTCCGGAGGTTCGGGAGAAGTTGGATGAGATGCTGGATGTGAATGCGATGCCGAAGAAAGGGAGGATGACGAAGGAAGAGCAGGAGCGGCAAAGCGATCCTGCCTTCCAGCGCGCAAGGAAACGCCATCCGGGCGTGGAATCCGCGCTGAACAACCTGGATCATCGGGGCTGGAATCTGGTGCGGGAAACAAGCCGGGAAGGCTTTGCCCGAGTCGTAGCGACCGCTATTCTGGCCGCCAATGTCCACCGACTGGGGAGGCTGCTCCGGGAACAGGAGATCATCAAGAAAGCGAAACGACGACGAAAGCTCGCCGCATAGGCGTGCATCCCCCCTTTCTTGCGGATTGACGAGGTGCCAAATTCAGGTGAATGCCAGAGGTACGTCCGATTCCTGCGAAGGAGGCACAAATGTACACCAATTCCCCCAAAATCCGCCCTCAAAACGGGAAGAATCTCCCCACTCCAGTCCATTTTGCGTCCAATATGACAGGAGATCTGCCCCGCCCCTGTTGCCAGTTCCCGAAAATCGGCAATTTTCGGATGGACACTAAATAGTGTCTCCAAAGGAAGTATAGAGGTGGTCAGGTACGATCCGTGGATCCCGAATACGGCAGAATGTGCTGATTTCTGGACCAATTGGTGCAGGCAGAAGTCATGTGGACTGCACTTTAGCCCACCAGCTTCATCCAGAGGATATTTGAAGCGTCTGTTACCAGCATCAGCAACTCCCGGACCTGCATGCGAAGATCATGCCCACGCTTTTAGATCCCATCGTTAGCAGAGTTGCTGGCCGTCAGGAAGATTCGTATACGACATTTACCTCAGTCCAGCTTGACTGATCCTCCTTCATGTATCGATTTACGATCTCTGATACCTCTGCAGGAATTTCAGCAGTGACCTCTCTGTCTGGTATCCTGTTCAGAATTTCCTGCACCCATGTACGCTGCAGAAGCTCATCCGTAATGTGCTGTGCGATGTACGGATACTCCCTCAAGAGTTCTTTTTCACTAATCGTGCCAAAGTCAATCTTGATCCGCGTGATGCGATCATGGGTGAGCCTCGCCCGAAAGGTCGCCCTCATCTTATAGGACCGCAGGATCGTCAGAATTGTCCTCGTCGAAATGGCAAGCACAACTACCTGCATGTCCAAGTCAGGCAGAGTTATAGATACGTCCCTGAGATCGTCCCGATAGAACATGTGCCTGGCGGCATCCATGAACGGGGAAAAGTCGTCATATGGGCTGGCTATGGCTAGGGCATCCTTGCCTAAGCGATCTTTTTCTGGCATCCGCTTTGGAGTGTCTTTGAGAATAGGTTCCTTCTACAAATATAGTAGAAACAGTCTGAAATCTGGCAGTTCCTGCAGGTCTTGAATTCGCTGGTTGCTACCCTCCGCCTAACGCGCCCGTCTGGGCTGCGGCTGCGCTCCTCGTCATATCTCCCTGCACAATCTCTGTAATCTCATACGGATAGCTGTTCTTCATGCGACCCCGCAAAATGAGATCTCCCAGAAATCCCGTGCACATGAACTGCACCCCAACCATGATGAGCAGTACTCCCAGCAGGAGGGACGGACGGTCTCCAACCGGATTGTTATAGAAAATCTTGTCCATCGTAATCCACAGGCTGATCACAAAACCGCCCAGAAATGCCAAAAGCCCCATGGACCCAAAAAAATGCATGGGCCTGGATCCAAAACGGGTCAGAAAACTCACCGTCAGCAAATCCAGACACCCCCGAATATAGCGCTCAATCCCGAACTTGGATCTGCCATACTGCCGCTCCCGATGGTTCACCCGACACTCCCCAATACGGGTAAATCCCTCCCATTTCGCAAGCAGCGGAAGATAACGGTGCATCTCCCCATAAATCCTGACAGATTTGACTACCTCAAGCCGATAAGCCTTCAAGCCACAATTAAAATCGTGCAGCGCAATGCCGGACACGATCCGTGTAACCAGGTTGAAAAAACGGCTGGGAAAAGTCTTGGTCCAAGGATCTTTGCGAACCTGTTTCCAGCCACTCACCAGATCCCGTCCCTCATCAATGGCCGCCACAAGAGACGGAATCTCTCGGGGATCATCCTGCAGATCCGCATCCATCGTAATCACAACACGGGCATCCACATGCGCAAACCCCGCCGCCAGTGCTGCGCTCTTGCCATAATTGCGCCGGAATCGAATCCCCCTGAATCGCATGTCTGCCTCGCACCGGCGAAGGATTCCCGCCCAGGAATCGTCCTGTGAACCGTCGTCAATGAACCATACTTCAAAGTCTAGTTCGGCCTCCCTGCAACTGTCTCGTATCTCATCCGCAAGGATGGCAATAGAGGCCTCCTCCTCAAAGACCGGAACAACGATGCCGACAGCCGGGCGCATGAGCCGCTAGATGTCCAGGGTCGCATAGCGCGCATTGCGCTCAATGAACCGGCGACGCGGCTCCACCTGATCTCCCATCAGTGTGGAGAAGAGCCTGTCAGCAGCCACAGCATCGTCAATGGTTACCCGCTTCAGCTGACGTGTATCCGGGTCCATGGTCGTATCCCAGAGCTGTCTTGGATTCATTTCCCCCAAACCCTTGTACCGCTGGATGATCACCTTGCCGGCACTGCCTGCCTGCATCTCTTCCACAGTCTCTCTTAACACCTCATCTGACCAGCAGTAGGTTTCCTTTTTTCCCTGCTTTGCCTTGTACAGTGGCGGCAATGCAATAAAGACCCTCCCGTCTTCAATGAGCGGACACAGATGACGATAAAAGAAGGTAAGGAGCAGGGTTCGGATATGGGCACCATCCACATCCGCATCTGTCATGAGCAGGATCTTGTGGTAGCGCAGCTTCTCTGGATCAAAATCCTCTTCCGATATGGCAATCCCGGTTCCCAGGGCCGTAATGATATTCCGGATCTCTTCATTCTCCAGTACCCGATCCAGCCGTGCCTTTTCAACATTGAGAATCTTCCCGCGCAGAGGCAGGATCGCCTGAAAGTGCCGGTCCCGGGCCTGTTTGGCTGATCCGCCTGCGGAATCTCCCTCCACCAGATACAGCTCGCACTCTTCCGGCTTCCGTGAAGAGCAGTCCGCCAGTTTCCCCGGAAGTCCGCCAGAAGCAAACGCATTCTTGCGCTGGACAAGTGCCCTGGCTTGCCGGGCAGCCTGGCGGGCCGTGGCAGCAATCACAACCTTGTCCACAATTAATTTCAGCTGCTTCGGATGATCCTCCAGCCAGTGGCCGAGCTTTTCCCCTACAATACTCTGCACCTGCCCCATCACCTCGGAATTGCCGAGTTTGGTTTTTGTCTGTCCCTCAAATTGCGGATCCGCCACTTTCACGGAAACCACCGCAGTCAGCCCCTCACGAAAATCATCTCCTGCCAGATCTCCCTTGAAATTCTTGAACAGATTGTTCCGCTCCGCACTGCTCTTCAGGGTACGAGTCAGTGCTGTCCTGAATCCCGAAATGTGCGTGCCGCCCTCATGCGTATGGATGTTGTTGACAAAGGACAGTACGTTGGAGGAGAACCCCGAGTTATAGCGCATGGCAATCTCTACGGTCCCCTCATCATCCCGGAAACAGATCACCTCATCATGGATCGGTGTACGGGATTCGTCCAGATACTCTACGAATTCACGCAGGCCTCCCTCAAAGTAGTACTCTTCACTCTCCTCTCTGCCGGGACGAAGATCTTCCAGAACAATTTTTACTTTGGCATTCAGGTAGGCAAGCTCCCGGAGACGCTTGCTGATGATCTCAAACCGAAAGTCACAATCAAGAAAAATGCTTGCGTCTGGCCAGAATCGTATTCGGGTGCCCGTACCCTCTTCCGGTTTCATGGGACGGACTTTTTTCATCTCATGGGATGGCTCACCACACTCGTAGATCTGCTCCCACAGAAAACCGTCCCGATATACGCTTGCCTCCAGTCGGCTTGAGAGTGCATTCACGCAGGACAGACCAACACCGTGAAGTCCTCCTGATACCTTGTAGGTCTTGTCATCAAACTTGCCACCGGCGTGCAGCACCGTCATTACAACCTCCAGAGCCGGACGCTGCTGCTCGGGATGCATCCCCACCGGAATCCCCCGCCCATTGTCAGTGACTTCAACGGCCCCGTCTTCACAGATGCGAACCTGTATATGATCGCAGTGCCCCGCCAGGGCCTCGTCAATCGCATTATCTACTACTTCATACACGAGGTGGTGGAGTCCTCGAAGATTCACATCCCCGATGTACATTGCGGGACGCTTGCGGACTGCTTCCAGTCCGTCAAGGACCTGGATATTTCCGGCACTATATTCTGGCTTTGCCATAGACTTTGTTAAAACGACAGCTAAAGACGAGTATCCTGTTGTGATCTGGCAAGTTCGTAAAACACCGCACAACCGGACAGGAACATGCACACCAGAGACTCGCTGGAAACACGCTTTCCCGTATTTGACCGGACATCAAGACTCTGTATCAAAACCGCCTTTCAGGCACATGAATCTCCTGTGTTGTACTACAGAACCTGCATCTGCAACCTGCAAAATTCCTCAATTGCTCACTGAGGCTATACCAACCATTCAGCACCGGAATAGTTCCTGCAGATGATGGCGGCAGAGGAGGGGAATCCCCTGCAGTTATGTCCCTGAGAGCATCTCCAGTCCTTTATGCGGTGCCAGAAAGCGTTCCAGCTCTCCTGACTGATCACGCGTAATGCGGAAGTGTACACGAAGAGCATCCTCCCGGACGGGTGTTCCATTCCTTTGGACCTGGACCAGTTCCTGGTCAACAACCTCCCCCAGCCGCTGCACCGCTGCAAGTGTGCGCCCGTCCGTTACTGGAATGAGTACAGAGCCTTCTATTTGTGCCCCCCGAACCATCTGCTCCAGTTGACTCTTCAGCGTATTCAGTCCGATTCCGCGGAGTGCCGCAATCTGGACCGCATCGGGATACTCGAGCCGCAGTGCAGACAGGGTTTCGGCAGGAGATGCAAGAGCATCAATCTTGTTCAGAACCAGCAGAGTGGGAATTTCCAGTGCACCAATTTCATGCAGTGTCTGGCGAACCACCGTCATCTGGTCTTCAAAGTGCGGATGCGCGGCACTCACCACATGAAGCAATACATCGCTTTGACGGACTTCATCCAGAGTGCTCTTGAAGCTTTCAATCAGCTTGTGCGGCAGTTTCCGAATAAACCCGACTGTATCCGACAGAAGTACTGTGGTCGCTGACGAGAGAGTGCACTGCCTCGTGGTGGCATCCAGCGTTGCAAAGAGCCGATCCTCTGCCAGCACCCCGCCCTGGGCCAGAGCATTCATGAGTGTGGATTTTCCTGCATTGGTATATCCGACCAGTGCAACCCGGCAGTATCTGGCTCTGCGCCGCCGCTGTGTGGTACGCTGCCGATCTATCCGCTGCAAACGCTCCCGAAGCGTGGACATGCGCTGGCTGATGAGCCTGCGGTCTGTCTCAATCTGGGTCTCCCCCGGTCCACGTGTGCCAATCCCTCCCTGCTGCCTGGAAAGGTGCGTCCACTGTCTGGTCAGCCGCGTACGCAGATAGTCCAGCTGTGCCAGCTCCACCTGGGTCTTCGCCACGGCAGTCTGCGCCCGCCTGGCAAAAATGTCCAGAATCAGCTGCGGACGGTCAATGAGTTTGCACCCGAGAGATCGCTCCAGATTGCGGATCTGGTTTGGACTCAGTTCATCATCAAACAGAACCGTGTCAATTTTTCCTGCTTGCACAGCCTCCGCAATCTCCTGAACTTTCCCGGAGCCGATGTAGGTTGCCGGATTGGGACTCTGTAAAGCCTGGGTAATCCGGCCGGATACGGATGCGCCTGCCGTTTCTGCCAGCTGCTCCAGTTCGTCAAGGGAATCCTGCCTGCTGCCTTTCGTATGGACAGTCCCGACGAGAAGGATGGTTTCCTTCTCAGGCTCGCCAGTGATGTGCAACTTCCGACTCATGTTCAGCGGGCTCTCCACCGTGCAGCCAGCAGCATCTCGGCAGCCAGCAGCAGAAGCCCCAAGACAAGAAAATGCCGCCAGAGCTCCAGCCCTGTCCGTGCCTGCCGCATCATGGCAGAAATCTCTCTATGGGAATTCACCTCCATGACTTCAACAGGTGTGCCCAGATCTTCTGCCAGCCTGTCTGCAGCCTCCTTTCGATAAAGATAGGACAGGCGGGATTCATCTGGATCAAGATCAACCGTGACCAGCCTTGCAGGCATATTGTCCACAAGCACCCTGGCCACTCCCGGCAAATCTGACTCGAATTCAATCAGACTCGCGCCAAAGATCTGACGGCTGGCCGGAATCTGTGTCGTGCCATCCGGCATTTCCAGGGTAATCTGTCCCTGTGTTGCCGGAATCCTGACCGTGCCTTCCTGTC
This sequence comes from Rhodothermales bacterium, assembly GCA_965203305.1. Taxonomy (GTDB): domain Bacteria; phylum Bacteroidota; class Rhodothermia; order Rhodothermales; family Bin80; genus Bin80. The sequence goes on from OZ241874.1 coordinate 3,725,626, forward strand.
CGACCAGAAACTGCTCTCCCTGTATGGATCCTCCCGCAGAGAGGTACTGCACTGCACGGTACATCAGGGGAACAAACAGGCCCCGAACCGGCAGATCGCTCCATGCTGCCTCTGGAGCAACCGCCATGAAGAGTATCCGGCCACGATCATGCTGAATCTCCTGCAAGAGTGGCGTGCCCCCCGAAAGCGTGATCACTGTCTGTTCCGCTCCGGTTCCCGGTACATATCGTGCAGAACGATAAATGCGCACATCCTCAAGCCTTTGCACACGCTCCGAAGCTGTAAAAACCCCTTCAAACATCGGGTGCTCAAAGTCTGCCGAAAGGACAGAAGTTTCGGATTCCTGGATGCTGGCCTTTCCCGCATCAAACGCCGACAGGAGGGCATTTACGGGATTCATGTCCATACCAGGAAAAATCTGCAGTCCGCCCCCATTCTGGACATACTGCTCAAGCTTCACCACCTCGCCGCTACTGAGCTCGTCCGGTCCGACGAAAAAGATTGCAGAATACGGGCTGAATGGCGTAGCTGCCAGTTCATGTTGCGGAATTTGGGTTGTACGCAGGCCACTGGATTCATTTTCGAGAGAGAGGGCCAGTTCTACATGCATGGTCTGTGCAGCAGTCCCGTGAATCAGAAGGATGTCTCTGCGCTCCGGCACATGAAACGAAAAGTGTCGCTGATTGTCCTCCTCCAGCCCGTCATCTTCTGTCATCACATATCCTGCAATCCATCCCCTGTTCTGCGGCGTTCCCTGGAGCCGTACACGAGCCGGCACATCCGGCTCAAGAGCGACACTCGCCTGTGCCATCCGTCTGTCTTCCAGATACAAACTCACTGCATAGTCCTCAATAGAAGTTTCACCATGATTGATCACGGTTGCCTCAACAGTGGCAGGAGTTCCCGGCTGCATGATCTGGCTTGTGACGCGCACATCTGCAATGCCCACATTCGGCCTCGTTTCTGCCGTTCCTACAGGAACCAGTACCACGCGTACTGCCTCGTCCAGTCCTGTCCGCACAGAATCGCTCCATGTTGCTTGCTGAAGATCTCCCAGATAGTATACAACCTTGCCTGGATGAGTGCCTTCCCGGACAATAAGCTCTGTTGCCTGGCGTATAACCGAAGCGGCAGACTGTGTCCTGTATGTCAGATTCAGGTCTTCCATTCTGTGTGCGGGTGCAAGACTGTTTTCATGCAGAATAAAGACCTCATCCCCCGGATCAGTGGACTCCATGATTGACTGCGCAACTGATTTTGCCTGGGAGAATCGCGTTCCTTCTGCATCTCTCTGCATCATGGACAGAGAAGCATCCAGTACCAGCACTATGGAAACACTTGTGCGCCCCAGAAACTGTGCAGCTGAAGATCCGACCAGGGTTGGGCGGGCAAAAACAAAAATCAGTGCACACAGTGCCAGTGTTCTCAGAAGCAGAAGCAGCCAGTTGCGTATACGAACCCGCTGCATGGTCGTGCGCTGCAGGGACTGCAAAAGAGCAAGTGAACTGTAATCCAGTCTCTTCGGCCGGCGAAAGTTGAACAGATGAACGAGCAGGGGAAGGGCCGCTGCAACCAGTCCGATCAGGACAAGCGGGTTTACAAAAATCATGTGTTGGAAGAGAACGCTGTACAGCGTTGCGTTGCTACAGAAATACGGTCTGCCGGTTCCGAGAGCAAGTTCGCCCTCTGTGCGTAAAAGCGTCTTTATTTTTCTGCCTCATGTCACATCCCAGCCCTCGTGATTACATCAGCGTTCGGGGAGCGCGTCAGCATAACCTGAAAAACTTTGATCTGGTCCTTCCCAAACGCAACCTGGTAGTTGTGACGGGTCCGTCCGGTTCTGGAAAATCAAGCCTGGCCTTTGACACCATCTTTGCGGAGGGACAGCGGCGGTATATGGAGAGTCTGAGCTCGTATGCCCGCCAGTTCCTGGAACGCATGGACAAGCCCGATGTGGACATGATCACGGGGCTTGCCCCGGCAATTTCGATTGAACAGCGCGTACTGTCCAAAAACCCGCGATCCACGGTAGCCACCCAGACCGAAATCTATGATCATCTGCGTCTGCTGTATGCCCAGATCGGCAAAATTATATCTCCCATCAGCGGGAAGGAGGTCACGAGAGATACCCCCCGTTCCATTGCGGATACCCTGCAATCCAGCCTTCCAGACGGAACCAGATTCTTTCTGACGTTTCCTGTACTGCAGCCTGAATCCGGGGCGTGGACGCTCGAGATCCTTATGCACAGAGGATATACTCGTCTCCTGTTTGTTTTGGACGGAAAACTGCATCTGGTTGACCTGACCGAAGCGGAGGAGTATGAGCTTGAGGATACGGTTAGATCCCTCCCGGGAGATTTGCGCTCTGCTATGGTGCTGCTGGACCGTCTCGCGGTCAGAAAAGATGATGAAAAGACAACCGGCAGGATTGCGGATTCCGTGGAAACAGCGTACCGGGAAGGAGACGGGAACTGCTCCATCCTCATTCCCTCTGCTGCTTCCAGAGATGATCTTGAATCCAGACTGGATTTCAGCTGGTGGCTGGAGCGCGACGGAATGGAGTTCATGGCACCTCAACCAAAGCTTTTTTCGTTCAGCAGCCCCATCGGTGCCTGCAAGTCCTGCAATGGATATGGCCGGTCCAAGGGACTGGACCGGGAGCTGGTCATCCCCGCCCCCGAACTGTCCCTCTCCAAAGGAGCAATCAAGCCCTTTGAGGGAGACAGCTGGTCAACATTCAAGGAAAAAATGCTTGCCTGTGCACGGAGCCACAATATCAATACGGAGGTCCCCTATAAAAGTCTGTCCAAAGCGGAAAAGCACATCCTGTGGCACGGTACCGGAGACTATAAGGGAATATTTGGCTTCTTTGAGTATCTGAAAGAGAATATTACCCGCTCTGGATATCGCTTTTACAATGCACGGTTTATGGGCTTCGGGGTTTGTATCAAATGTAACGGGGCCCGCCTTCGCCCGGAAGCCCTGTATGTCAAGATTGGCGGCAAACATATCGGGAAGATTTCGGAGATGACCATTCAGGAAGCCGAGGATTTTTTTGACAGCCTCGTGCTCACCGAATATGAACAGGAAGCAGCCGGAATCCTGATTCAGGAAATTCGCAAGCGGTTGCGCTTTCTGATTGATGTTGGTCTTGAATATATCAATCTGGGCCGGCTTTCAGAGACACTCAGCGGCGGAGAGAGCCAGCGAATCCGTCTTGCCACGGCCCTGGGAAGTGCTCTGGTCGGAGCACTCTATGTGCTTGACGAGCCCACGATTGGACTGCATCCGCGGGACACATTGCGGCTTGTGGAGATTCTTAAAAAGATGCGTGACCTTGGCAATACAGTTATCGTTGTTGAGCATGATCCAGATGTAATCCGCAATGCAGATCACATTGTTGATCTGGGCCCTGAGTCAGGTATCCGGGGCGGAGAGTTAACATTTGAGGGGCCCATTGACCAGCTGCTCCAGGACAGGTCTTCCCGGACCGGCTCCTATCTGAGCGGACATACCACCATCCCGGTCCCGAAAAAACGGCGCAGGCCGGACTGGAAACGTTCCATTGACATCTATGGCGCAGCCATTCACAACCTGAACAGTCTGAATGTTCGGTTTCCCATGGGATTGATCACTTGCGTGAGCGGAGTGAGTGGATCAGGAAAATCAACTCTGGTCAAGGAGGTTTTGTATCAGGGGCTCAAGAACCGGCTGGACCCCGAAGCCCAGACTTTTTCTGATACCCCCCCCTACCAGTCTCTGAACATGCACAGAAGCATTGACAATGTTCGGATCGTTGACCAGTCCCCCATCGGCCGATCCTCTCGGTCAAACCCGGTGACCTATGTGAATGCATTTGATGCAATCCGCCTTCTCTTTGCCCGAACAGACCAGGCAAAAATGTATGAATACCAGCCGGGGTTCTTTTCTTTCAATATCCCGGGGGGACGCTGTGAAGAATGCAGTGGCGAAGGAGTCATCAAGGTGGAAATGCAGTTTCTGGCCGATCTCTATCTCCCCTGTGACGAGTGTAACGGGACCCGGTACAAGGAAGAGATACTGCAGGTTTTGTACAAGGGAAAAAATATCCACGATGTGCTGAATCTGTCTGTGGACGAGGCACTGGAGTTTTTCAGCGACCAGCCGCGCCTGTGCCATCTGCTTGCCCCACTGAAGACCATAGGACTCGGATACCTAAAGCTGGGACAGCCTTCCCCGACACTGTCCGGCGGGGAGGCGCAGCGAATCAAGCTGGCTGGCTGCCTTGCTCAGCCTCCAAGCTATCATGTCGTCTACATCTTTGACGAACCGACAACTGGCCTGCATTTTGTGGATGTGGAAAAGCTCATTGACGCATTCAATCAACTGGTGGAAGCAGAGCATACGGTCATCATCATAGAGCACAACCTGGACACCCTCAAGTGTGCGGACCATATCATTGATCTGGGGCCGGAGGGAGGAGAACATGGGGGGCGTATTGTAGCCTCCGGGACTCCAGAAGAAATTGCCCAGGTCCCGGAAAGCCATACAGGCCGTTTCCTGGCCTCCTTGCTGGCACTGGAAAAGAACGCCGCCTGAGCACCTGTTCTGTTACTTTCCTGTTTCTGGCTGCGCCATCCCTTGAACGGTTCCCGATTTTTTTTCGCTCACTTGCCTTCTCTTGTGCATGTCGCCCTTTACTGATGTGCCGATGCACGCTCCGGTTGCTGGCCGGCGGATTGCACTATTCGCGGGGGCTTACAATCACATTTCGGACGGAGTTGCGCTCACGCTGAACCGGCTGGTTCGCTATCTGGAACATCGTGGAGCGAGGGTGCTCATTTTTGCCCCGACCACAAGCAGGCCTCCTGCTCTTGAGCATGCCGGTACGCTGATCTCTGTGCCGTCCGTGCCATTTCCGGGCCGCAGTGACTATCGCCTGACGGTTGGACTCTCTAGAAAATGCTGGTCGCGTCTGGGGGCATTCGAGCCAGACATCGTGCACATTGCGACCCCGGACTATGCCGGAGCACAGGCACTGCGATGGGCAAAATCCCGGAATATTCCCGCAGTCTCTTCCTATCATACGCACTTTGCATCTTACCTGAAGTATTTTGCGTCCTACAATCCGCTCTATCGTGCAGATATTCTTGAGAATACTGCCTGGCGGTACGGACGCTGGTTTTACAGCCAGGTCAAGCACATCTATGTTCCTTCCCCCAGCATTGCGGAAACATTGCGTTCCCAGGGGATTGCGGATGGTCTCAAAATCTGGGCCCGCGGAGTAGATTCAAAACGATTTTCTTCTGGACATCGCAGTCAAACATGGCGTTCATCATACGGATTTGCCAAAGAGGATGTGGTGATTGCCTATGTGGGGCGGCTGGTCTGGGAAAAGAACCTTTCTGTTCTTGCGGAGGTGCTTGAGAGGCTGAATGCACTCGGCATTGCGCATAAAAGCCTGGTGGTTGGGGATGGCCCGGCACGGGATGCACTGCGTGAGCGACTCCCGAATACCGTGTTCACGGGTCCTCTGCACGGGGATGAACTTGCCACAGCCTATGCATCCAGTGACATCTTTCTGTTTCCCAGCGAAACGGAGACCTTTGGCAATGTAACCCTGGAGGCAATGGCATCAGGGCTTCCTTCTGTATGCGCCAATGCAGGGGGCAGTGATCTTCTCGTACTTGATGGCAAGACGGGCTATCTGGCACCGCCGCAGGATTCTTCCGCGTTCCTTGCACATGTACGCAGACTTATTACAGACTCCTCTCTGAGAGAGAATCTGGGAAAAGCAGCCCGCAAGCGGGCAGCATCCTTTGAGTGGAACAATATCATGGGACATCTGGCCGGGTACTATCAGGAGATCTGGGAGCACTATCCAGCGCATCATGGCAGCGGGCTCGCCTCTGCCGGCTCTAATCTGCGCATTCAGAAGGCCGTTGCGTAGCTGTGCGCCTGCTGTTTGTTTCCCACTCGTTCCCTCCCGAGAATCATCCTCTCGAAAGTATTGGGGGCATGCAGCGCGTGGCCGTGGAGCTTGCGGATGCACTGGCCAAAAGAAATGATCTGTGCTATCAGCAGCTGATCCTGCGCAGCTCCTGGAAGTGGCATCACATTCAGTGTGCCCCCTGGCTGGCGGCAACAGCGATGCGCCTGCACAGAATGGCTGCGAACAAAGAAATGGATGTCGTGCTGTTCTCGTCAATGGTTACGGGAGCACTGGCCACACTGATCCGTAGCACATGCACGGACGCAAACATCAAACTGGCCGCGATTGCACATGGCCGCGATGTAACGCTTCCCGGAATGTACCAGACCCTGCAAGTTCGCCGCACATTGAATGCTCTGGACCGTGTTCTGCCCGTCAGTCGGGCTACCGGGAAAGAATGTGCCAAACGGGGGATGCCTCCATCCCGCATTCAGGTAATTCCGAATGGGGTGATGATTTCAAGGTACACGCTTGGGTCCGGCAGTCGGGACAGTGGTTTGCAGCTGCTCAGCGTTGGTCGCCTGGTCAAACGGAAGGGGTTTGCCTGGTTTGTGGATCAGGTCATGCCCAGACTCCCTTCCAATGTCCATTATCGTATTGCAGGCACAGGACCAGAGAATGACGCAATTCAGAGGGCGGTGGCCTCGCGCGGGCTTGCGGGGCGTGTACACCTGCTAGGCCGCTGCTCTGATGAGCATCTCACGAAACTCTACAGCGAGTCTGATCTTCTAATTATGCCGAATTTGCCTGTTGGGGGAGATATGGAAGGCTTCGGGGTCGTCATGCTGGAAGCTGGCGTATCGGGAACCCCGGCGATTGCCGCAGATCTGGAAGGCATTCGGGATGTGATTACAGATGGAATCAATGGAAGACTCGTGCGGAGCGGGGATGCTGCAAAATTCAGGGAAGCGATTCTGAATTACCCCACAACCCCGGAAGTACGCGAACAAGCACACAAGCATACAGTCCAGAAATTCAGCTGGACAAGCGTTGCCGAACTCTATGCCAGCCATCTTCATGATCTACAAACCCATGGGTAGCACTGTTACCGATTGACACTGTCATGTCTCCCTGATCTGTCCCCTGCATACGCCTGAGGCATGATGTAGCAACTCCCTGTACGAAGTATGGGCACAGTCACACAGCCTGATCAATGAACTCTGAGACACAGTACGGAGCATATTCCGCCCGGGTCTCCACTGCGAAATGACGAGTGTGTGCTAGGGGCAAGAGACCGTAACAAGTATTTTGCCCCCGTATTCCCCCTCTCGTGCCCCTTCTGGAATAAATACATCCCCTCCAAACTGAAAATGTCTGGACCCGGTGTCCCCCTCTTCCCGGGTAAATCGAAAATCTCTTTCGAACAGAGTAAATGGCCCACCCGATTCTTTGGAATAGGCCCACCGCAGACGAAATCTGAGATCGCTGCCGTCTGTATCTGATTTTCCATTGCTGTCAGACTCAACAAACCCAACATTGATCAAAATGTACCCCGCATTGAGTGAGGACAGGGACAGTTTGCCAATCATTGGATTGCCTTCAGGGGCGAGCTCGTTATCGTCATCATCCACATACGAGTATTTCCCATTGTTAGGAACAGGATCCCACTTCGCCGTTCTCGTCCCCTCCCCCAATCCTGGCACTTGCACTGTACCGTAATCCAGGTCCTGTACTCCGCCCAAGGTACATTCGGGATCCACACGAACGAGTTTTATCCTCACGGGAACAATCCTGGAGTCGCTGCCACTTTGTGCAACAACTTTGGCAGCCAAGAGCACGACAAGTAGCGCAAAGCACAGAACTTTCATCCTGGGATTTCCCTCGGAGACACGAATATCCGGGATTTGCCGGGACGGGCTGACTTCAGAATAGTCTCCACCTCTGCTTTATCCCTCCCCGATTTCGCGTCGCCATAGCCTCGGCCAACTCCGCCTGAATATGTAACGGGAACGAAGGAGCTTCCCATACCCCTGCGCTGAACTCTTGCAACTTGTCCTTGAAGCCAGATCAGGTCAGTCGGGATGGACTAAAAGACCATCTCGGCACACTCGCTCACGGACATTGCCAGGTCTTCCTGGCCTGTCTGGGCATACGCCTGAAACAGAGCTGCACAAATCTCCTGCACAGAGCGTCCCTCTTCCATCTCTGCGAGATTTCTGGCCTCTTCAAGTGGGAGAATTGAGTCCCAATACAGCCCCCTGCGTTCTTCTATAAGCAAATCAATCTCATCCTGAATAAATTGCTCTTCCTCTTCTGAGAGATCATCTCTCCGTGCACGCATGTCGTCATCTAGGGCAGAAATCTGAGCCTGCACCAAGTTCGCTTTATTGATGTAGGCTGCCCCCCAATTATAAAAGGCATCTGTGTACTCTGGATCAAGCTGTACCGCCATCTCCAGTTGCTCTATAGCCTCATCATACTGTTCATTTTGCAGGAGAAGGGAGCCATAGTTGTATCTGTAAATTTTGTTTTTCGGGTAATTCTGAACTGACTCTGCGTACTTTTCAAGCGCACGATCATTTTGCCCTGTTTGCCCATACGCATTCAGCAGAAAATCCTGCAATTCCGAACTGTCGGGATATATCCGGCTGGCCTCTTCCAGAACGGGTATGGCATCCTGTACCTGACCAGGCGTGGTGAGATAAATTCGGGACAGGTAACTGTACACCTCATAATCGGGTCCACCATACTCTATGGCCAATTTCAGAGGCTTGATGGCATCCTGGGTATCCCCCGCTCCAATCAGGGCATACGCCCAGTTCATGTACGCTCCTGCCGAATCTGGAGATACAATCGAACTTGCCTGAAAATACCTGGCCGAATTCCGAAAGTGCTCCGCCTGCAGGCTGTCATCATCAGTCACAGACTGAGCATTGCCAAATTCTTCAATGCCCTGATAAAATGTCTGCCTATAAAAGATCTGCATCCGGTTGTTCACCTGCTCCCCTTCCCTGGGACGAAGCTCCACCACCCTGTTATATGCCTCCACCATTTCCTGTACATGCATCAAATATCCCTCCGCCAGGCTCTGTGAAGCCTGTGAATCATGGATGCGGGCCAAGAGATCCCAGGTCTTGTGGTCATCAGGCTTTTTTGCCAGCAACTCCTGTGCGAGAGTCATTGCTTCCTCATATTCTCCTCGGTCAAGTGCACGATTTGCCTTGCGGAGTTGTGCCTGACTCTGAGGAACTACAGCCTGTACGGAAAAGACGAGTGCAATAATTAAAAGAGCCTGTTTCATGGTACTCGGAATAATGTTGTACAACGCCTGAATTTTACACGCAGGATACTGGCTGCTGGAATTTTATGAGTGTGGGTTCAACCCGTCTGAAACGCGAACATCATGTACACATTTTTTTTCTGGACGAAAGTTATGTTGCACTGTGCCGTGAAAACGCATGCGTCAAAAAAACAGACAACCGCTGGGGCCAACTGAATCCGCCAGTTTTATGCTCCCCCGAAAAGCAAATATACAAATCCAAGAGTTTTAGGTTCTGTCCTGACAGTTACGGATCAAGGTCTGAAACTGGGCATTTGTAAAGAGAGGGGCTTGGAAGCATGAAGAGGCACTGGCGAAATTCTCACATATCCGCTGTATCGTACACTGCAAGCATTCGCAAAACAATCACCGGCACCGAGCATCTGGACACTCAGAGATACAAGGTCGTTAGCCTTACGCTGTATAAAGTTACATGAACCAGAGTTGTGGTAGTTGAAACTCCCATCTATCATTCCGCACCCCAAGCATACAGATTCCTTGTCAGCAAGGTCGCGGGAAAAACGAGTGGACAGCCGTGGTAACGCAGAAGTGCACCTGCCGTTTGCAATGTCCATCCGGTATGCGTCAACCCATCCAGCAGAAGCACGGGCTCGGAGACGGGATCAATAACCTTGAACTCTTCCGCCACATTCATCGCTCTCTGGATAGCGTTGCGGCGCGTTCTCTGTGGTTTCGCAGTTCCGTTCCGCCCAATCGCTTCCACTAGACGCAGTCCCAGCAGAGATGCCACTTTCTCTGCCAGATGGGGCACATGTCGGGTTCCTGAATGAGGAGGAACAAATGTAACATATTTAACCCCATACTCTCGAACTTGATCATGCAAGGCATGCACAAAACCCTGAATCACAACATCGGGAAAATACAAGGCTGACTTCCTCGCGTTCCATATATCATCTCCTTGTCCTCCATCAAAGGCCTGCCGGAAGGCAAGACCTGTTTCCAGCATATATCCCGTTGGGATAGTGAGAAGGTTGTGTATCGGGTGAGAAGATATCTCGTTGTATGGCCACCTCTTTTTGGCGGGAATTCGAAAGGTTCGCTTTTCCATAAATACCTCTGCCTCACGGATTAAATCTCTTTGAGGCTCTGGTACCGAAGCCCCCAAGCATATCTGACACCTGCCGCAGGGCCTAGCATGTGGATCGTCCAGTGCTCGTTGTAGAAACTCCATGAGACAGTCCGTGTGCCTCATGTATTCTTGCATCTGCACACGATCTCTCTGTCGGGCATTCTTGATGCGGGCAATTCGTTCTGGTGGTATCTTGAAGTCAAGGATATCTGCCTGAGCATACCATTTCCAATCCCTCTCTTGTGTAACGGGAGCAGGAGATTCCAGCGAGGCCAGTTTCAGTATTTTCTTCACCAAGTCTTGGGGTAGATTGACCTGGGCTAGAATATCCTTGAGGCGTAGCCCATCTTCGGCATCATCCAGCAACTCCATCACAGCATCAATTTCGGACTGGTCAGGAAAAGCATTGTCCATGAAAAAGTCAGTGATCTGTTCATCTTCCTCCCCGCGTAATAAAATCCCGTGGGCATCATCCAGTCTCCTGCCAGCCCGACCGACCTGCTGGTAATAATGGACTACGGAGGGTGGCCTCTGGAAGTGAAGGACAAAGGAGAGATCCGGCTTGTCAAACCCCATCCCCAGTGCCACTGTAGATACCAATACATCAAGATTGTTATTTTGCAGGGCCGTTTCCAGTTCAATTTTGCGATCCTCCTTTCCGTAATAAGCAGCTGCATTTAATCCCTTGTGCACTAGCCAGTCTGCGACCAGGGAAACATCCTTGTGAGTCAGAGCATAGATGATCCCACTGCCTTGAATCAGCCCTTGTATAATGGCTTGATATATCCAGCCCAGTCTCTCCGCAGAGCCTGGCATATCGGGAATTCGATAGAGTAGTAGGCTTTTGCGAACCAGATTGCCTCGATGAATTTGAATGTCGCGCCCCAACTGCTCCCGCACATCCCCGACAACCCTGTCGTTTGCGGTAGCGGTAGTTGCCACAATAGCAGAATTACGTGGAATGCGCTCTTGAATCCGTCGGATGCGCTGAAAGTCAGGGCGAAAGTCATGCCCCCAGTCAGACAAGCAGTGCGCTTCATCTATGATCAGCATTCCAATTGCATGTTTTGCAAGCACAGGAAGCGTCTCATATTCAAAATCAACCGTGGCCAAACGTTCTGGCGTAACCATTAGTATGTCTACCCGATTTTTCGTAATCTGTGCGTGTAGCTCATTCAAGTTTTTGGCCACATCTCCCGAAAGCATCACCGCATTCAGTCCCACTGTCTTTGCCGCTTCACATTGATTACGCATAAGTGCTAGGAGCGGAGAAACCATCAAAGAAAGTCCCTTTCCTCTGCTCCGCAGTATCTTAGTGGCAATCATATACACCATGGTCTTCCCCCACCCCGTCGCTTGTACCACCAAGACTCTGTTCTCATTAATCAACTCCTGAATGCTCTCCCATTGACCATTACGAAATTGAGCATTGGGATCGTCAACTGCGTCCCGCAAATACTGAAGTGCGATTTCTTTGAGGCTGGATGGGCGATTTTCCATGATAACTGTCACATCAGTATTTCTTGGACTTTCGACACTCACCAGTAGGCATGGTGCTAGTTGGGGTTGCTTTTCACTTGACTAAAACTGCGGATAGTCAGGGGGTGATCCCTTTCTAACACTAATACCGCTTATTTCAGCATCCCCCGATTTTCCTGTACCTGAATCAGAGCAGGCAGGAAGAGCAGCGCAGCCAGAAGCGTCGCCCCAATGCCGGTAACCGCCAGCCCTCCCACCGTGTTCAGTCCAGGGTGGAAACTCAACAGGAGTCCTCCAAACCCGACCATGGTCGTCACCGCCCCCATGGTCACATGCTCTCCAGTGGTGCGCAGAATACGCCAGAGAGCACCCGCTCCCTCCTCCCGGTAACGGTGCACCAGATGAGCCCCTGCATCGTTTCCAATCCCGATGATCGCAGGAATCACGAGAAGGTTGTAAAAATTGAGCCGCACGCCAAATACCTGCATCAGCAAAATCATCCAGAAAATTCCGATCACAAGAGGGAGCATCGCCAGAAGTGCCCACCGAAATTTCCCGAAATTAATCCACATCAGGAGCGTCACGATAACCAGTGTCGCCAAAACCATGTACGGACTCTCCCGCTGCATGAGCCGCAAAACATCGGCAGCCACAATGGAGGCAGATCCCGCATGATATATATTTCCATCTTCGGTCGTAATGCCGGAGACATCTGCAGCAAATGCCATGGACTTGCGCCCGTCTGAGAGTCCGACTGCCGGCAGGATGATGATATACCCGCCCAGTTCCCCTGACTTGGACATGAACCGCCTGCTGAGAAGCTCCGGCACATCCGCAATCTGTATGGGGACTCTTGTCTGCGCAGCCCTCCGAACCCGGTCCAGGTCTGTATTTCCCGCAAACACGGGATCGGACAACAAGGAATCCCGAATGTGGGCAATCCGTGCAATCTTCTCGACCTGCCTCTCCGAGGCCAGCGGAAAACGATCCTGAAGCGTTTCCACACCCCGGATTGTCGTCCGAAAACTGTCCGTACCTACTATATGCAGTACCGTGTCCTGCGCAATCCTGGCCCGCAAGGCCTCCGCTACCGCAGGAGTTTCTGCCGGGTCATTGACCACAATGTAGGCAGGATTTCTGCGATTGAAGTCGCTGTGTGCCCTCGCTACTTTCGAGTTCACGGCAATCCAGTCCTCGTATTCCGGTTCCAGAACCGAAAACCTGTACTCAAATTCCACCCGCGGGGCCATCAGCAGGGCGATGACCGTAACGGCAATACATCCGACCAGAAGTCCGCGGGCTCCCGCCAGAGGTCCATGCACAAATGACTTTGCTGTCTGACTCCGCTCAAAATGCAGCAGCTTCCATCGCTCGCACAGGACCAGAAGTGCCGGCAGAACATGGAGCATCAAAAGAAGCGCAATCAGCACACCAGTCCCCGCCAGAAACCCGAACTCGCTAAACCCCTTGAAGTCCGCTCCCATGAGTACATATAGTGCGGCGGCGGTCGTGAATGCTCCCACGGCAATCGCCTGCCCGGTACTCATGAATGTCTTCTCCGCCGCAGCCTCCACATTCCGCCCGTTTCCGCGTTCTTCCATGTAGCGGGCATAAAAGTGTATTCCGTAGTCTATTCCCAGACCAAAGAGAACCAGCCCCAGGGTTGAACTGAACAGATTCAGTGTCTCATAGACCAGAAAACCAATCGCTGCCGTCCAGATCAGGCTCATCAGGAGAGGAATTCCAATCAGCAGTGCAGTAACCGGTGCACGAGCAAGTTCAGACCAGACGGCCCGTCTGCCCCGAAGCTGTACCGCTTTCGCAAAGAAGTACCCCATCAAGACCAGAAGCACCGCCAATGCTCCCGCACCAAAGGATCCCCTCACATCATCCGTAATTGTCCGTACCTCAGTGCGATGCCTCCACAGCCGGCCGGCGAGATAGGTTTCCATCTCCGCCTGATAGGATTTGGGATCCGCATCCTGTATGACACGCTCCAGTGCACCGTAGATTTCCTCAATGTACCCCACATCCGAGGATGAGCCTGCCACAAAGAAACGGGCAACCAAAATCGTGCTGTCCGCACTAACCAGATACTCCGGCCCTATAATCTGGTCAAAGATCTCTTCCAGAGATTCCACATCCGGGTCATCTTCCAGCTCCTCTTCATCATCCAGACTGAAAAAGAACGGATTTGCGGCGAGCTTCGCGTCGGTAATCTCATCTTCCAGCCATGTTTGCAGTGTATTCAGCTCCTCTTCCGTCGCAAAATACAGACCATTGTCCGCCATGAATTCCGTATCCCTTCTCAGTTCCGCTCGCACAAAGAGAGGCTCATTCGTTGCAGAGTCGCGGAGTGCCATCGCACGCGGAACCAGAGCCTCGGCAAACGCAAGATTCGCCGCAAAGGAGGGACTTTCCATGGCGAGATCCACAGAAACCTCCCCCGCCCCTATCGTCTCTTTGATCTTTTCCAGAGACTGAACGCTCGGGTATGACCGGGGAATCAGGCTGGCAAAATCCGGGTCAATCTTGAGCCGCCCTGCGAGCAGAACAGCTCCCAGAGAGATCAGAAAAGCAATCCCCAGAACCAGACCCGGATGCCGGACAACAAAGCGGATCCAGCCCTGCAACCGGCTAAACAGCAGTGTCATTCTTCCGTGATGACCACGATGTCGTCAAAGTATACATCGGCCTCCGTATTCGTATTGTCACTGTCATTCCAGATTACAATGTAAAGCGGATCCCCTGCCGGCGGTTTTCCGAACAGCCGCACATAGTCCTGAAGCACATTTCGTTCCACTTCAATCCACTCCCCTGTGATCTCGGCAGCAGTAGAGACAACAAGCACATGGAGCTTCCCGTAGCGCGACTGCGTCTCCCTGGGCAATGTGCTGCTGTATGTATACTTTATTGTACACGGTCGCCCGAGCCAGTCATTGCATCCGAAGGCAACATACAGGGCAGCCCCTGTATCATTCTGCTTCCTTTTATCTTCTCTTGCCCCGACGGGAAGCCTGTCTGCCCTCCATCGCCAGCGCAGGCGGGGGAAGTAATCCAGATCCCAGTCCAGCCCGTCTCCTCGCGGCAACGCAATCTGTACGGACTCCCCCTGTGTATATGCACGCAGAACCTTTCCGCTCTCCTCTGCCACAATGTTCACAAAATCGTTGGATTTGGCATGATCCGGTGGCAGGGGACGCATGCTCTTTGATCTTCGGTCAGGAATTTTCCACAGGAAGGGAAGATCATCTGCATTGTACGCCTCAAAATCCTCAATCACCCGCAAATGCTGTGCTAGCGCATCCGGGACACAGGACCCTGAAAGAAGAAGGAAGGAGAGAAAACAGATCACTCGCATGCCTGTACTCATGAAGATGCAGATTCTGATGTCGCGTTCAGTGCGGATTTGGTCACTGATTTCGGGTCTTCCCCGTTCTCTGGCATGCGGACGGAAAGTGTTACGAAGAAGATCAGGTTGATCAGCCGGTTTACCAGTGCCACGGCACCAAACAGCGCAGCAATGTCGGCTTCGGACACCTCCATCGCTCCTGCCATGCCTACAGCTACGGCCATGGTCAGCAAATCATGATTCGGAATGAATGGAATCCGGACAATAATCACAGAGATTGCAGCATACGTAAACCATACCTTCAATGGAACCTCTGGCATGGCCAGATGCCACAGACAAATCTCCAGCGTATGCCACAGAAGCAGACGCATGACATGAAGTCCGAAAATAATGCGTGTGACTTTCCATGACATGGAAAAAAGATGACGACGCCACTTGAAAATGAGAACAATCAGGATCAGCGTGATCGCCACCCCACCAATTATGGCAATCATGTGTGTGTCTGGGATCAGATTCCGTATGTTGACCTTGCCCTCCAGCGCGAAAAACGGAAGAAGGAGTATGGCTATGGATGTTGAGGCAGCCGCAGAAACAATGTTCATGTCGCGAACACACTCCAGCAGAGACCGACTTGACTGGGCGACATGATCCTGTGCCCAGGAAAAGATGTACACCTCCCCCGAGTATCCCAGAACGTCCTTGTTCAGAATTCGCTTCTTGATAAATGCACGAAACGCAGGGCCCGGCCGAAAATCCCACACGACCCGGTACGCCAGAAACTGACAGACCGGCAGCAGAAAGTACAGAAGCACCAGAAGGGCATAAAAACCGGGATTCCGGGGCAAACCCAAAAACACATCACGGAACTGTACCTCCCGCAACTGCCACACCAGAAACAGAATAATGCTGATCGTGAAAACTGCCCGTGCCACACGCAGGATACGCCTGCCCTGCTGCGTAGTCCTCAACTGAACCAGACGCTCGCGTATCCCCATGAATCAGTATTTTGACCTTCTGGAGGCTTTGCGAGTATGAAGGGCCATTCCGTATCTTTGGTGATTCCGTACTGTCATTACATCCGTAGATGAGCCAGCAAAACTCCGGTCATACCTTTGATTCCCTGAACATAGGAGATACATTTGACTTCCATCGCTACCTCAGCGAGGATGATGTTCTGACATTTGCCCAGGTGACCGGAGATGACAATCCCCTTCATGTGGATTCCGAATATGCCAGACAAACCAGATTTGGAGACCGCATCGTCCATGGTGTACTGCTTCTGGGGCTCATTTCCAAGGTTCTTGGGCGCGACTTTCCCGGCCCCGGGAGTGTGGCTGTTTCCATTTCGTGCCGCTTTCTGCGTCCCGTACGCGTAAACTCGGAAGTGCGGGTTTCGGTCAAGATCACGGAAAAGTTCAAAAAACGGCGTCATGTAAAGGCAGAGACAAATGTGTTCAACGATGCCAACAAAATGGTGCTGGCCGGAGAAGCAACCATCATTCCTCCATCGTAGCTGCAACAACCTCTCCATCGTGAATCTGTACACACTGGTTGGGGGCTCCCCACTCCGCAATTCGGGGGCGCAACTGCTCAGAATCGGCAGCGGTCAGGAGGCTCTGCCCCGTAGAGGAGTCTCGCAGCCAGTCCAGAATGACCTCTGTCCGCCTCGGATCCAGGGAATCAAACACATCATCAAGAAGGAGAATGGGTTTTTCCTCCAGACGGGAATCCAGATACTGATACTGGGCCAGCTTTAGTGCGATGGCAAATGACCTGTGCTGGCCGGTGGAGGCAAATCGCCGAACTTCCTGTCCGTCCAGCTTGAAAACCAGTTCATCCCGATGCGGTCCTGTGGTAGTCCGTCCCAGTTCCATGTCACGACTGGTTGCATTCTCAAGAGCGGACAGAAGGGCGGCTTCTGCCTCTTCCGCCGAGACGTGGCTCTTTTTGGGAACGGATGCCTGGTACCGAATCACGGGCTCTTCAATGGCTTCTCCCAGTCGTTTCCATGCGCGTCTCAGTTCTTCGCCGAATTTCTCCAGAAAATCCGAACGACGGGCAATGATTCGCCCTCCAAAACGGGCCAGCACGGCATTCAGGGGGGCGACCATTCTCTCGTCTGCAGGGCGGCCCCGGTGAGTGGAAAGATATTCGTTCCGCTGCCGCAGAGCGCGCCGATATTCAATGAGATCTTCCAGGTGAGCAGGCCGGGCCTGGCTGAGCATGCTGTTCAGGAATTTTCGCCGCTCTTCCGGTCCTCCATAGGTTAAACTCTGATCTCCCGGTGCAAAAACAACCACAGGAACAACCCCGACAATATCCGCCAGTCGTTCCAGAGGGGATCCGTTCTGAAACATTCGCTTCCCTTCGCGGGCAGCAAATGCGATCCGTATGGTCACCTCGCGCCGCAGTGTCCCCTCAAATTTTCCTTCAATCTCAAAAAAATCTTTGCCCCGCTGAAGGACATAACGTTCCACATTGGTCAGAAAGCTCTTGGAAAGGCAGAGATAGTGAACCGCTTCCAGAATATTGGTTTTTCCCGCCCCGTTTGATCCGTACAGCAGGTTGATCCCCGGTGTCAGTGCCAGGGCAGAGCTGGCATGCGCCCGTGTGTTTCGCAGATGAAGTGAGCGCAGGATCATGGAAGAGAGGAGAGGACAGCCCATGCGTACGCAAGGTTCCCGTATTCGTTCGCAAGGCGGTTCATTTGTGCAAGTAAAGCGTATACCTGCGCTGTTCATTCATCACTGTCCATGCCTGCGCCTCCACCACTGTTTACCGAGCTTCAGAATCTGGTCACGGAACAGCGGAATCCGAACTCACTGAACATTGATCACGCTTCGGTAGAAGAGATCCTCACAATTATCAATACGGAAGATCAACGGGTCCCTCATGCCGTGAAACAGGAGCTCCCATACATTGCAGAGGCTGTGGATATTGTGACAGACGCACTCCGTGGCGGCGGCCGTCTGTTTTATGTCGGAGCAGGAACCAGCGGACGACTCGGAATCCTGGATGCGTCGGAATGTCCGCCCACATTCGGATCTTCCCCCGAAGATATTCAGGGGATTATTGCCGGCGGGAAAGCAGCGGTTTTCCGTGCACAGGAAGGGGCGGAGGATATCGCCTCGGACGGGGCAGATGCGCTTGTCAATGCTGGTGTATGTGCACAGGATGTAGTCTGCGGCATCGCGGCGAGCAGGCGCACCCCTTTTGTGGTTGGGGCTATTGCCAAAGCCCGTGAGATCGGATGCAAAACGCTGTTCGTTACCTGCAACCCCCGTTCTGCCTTTGATCTGGAGGTGAATGTGGCGATCTGTGTCGTGGTAGGGCCGGAAGTGATCATGGGATCCACACGCATGAAAAGCGGAACGGCCCAGAAGCTGGTGCTCAACATGATCACTACTGCCTCCATGATTCGGCTAGGCAAAGTGTACCAGAATATGATGGTGGACCTGCAAATGACTGCCGAAAAGCTGACCCAGCGATCCCGCCGAACCGTAATGACAGTTACCGGACTGGGGTATGACGAGGCAACCAGAGCACTGGAAGCCGCCGACGGACATGTCAAAACTGCACTGGTTATGATCCTTGGAGGGGTTTCAAAGC
Source organism: Rhodothermales bacterium (assembly GCA_965203305.1). Taxonomy (GTDB): domain Bacteria; phylum Bacteroidota; class Rhodothermia; order Rhodothermales; family Bin80; genus Bin80. The sequence continues at coordinate 3,744,386 of OZ241874.1, forward strand.
AGGAAGCCCTGACCCGGCTGGAACATTCCGGCGGATTTGTGCGTGGTGCACTGGAGTAGCAGGGCCTGTTTGAATCGGAAGTGTTTCACATGAAACATCTGACTGTGCGCTTTGGATTTGCCTGAAATTTCGTTGCGAAAACTGTCCTCCGGCCTGTGCCAGGCCCCTTCCTTCCAGGCGTTTTATGCCTGGTGCAAAGAGACGCGGGGAACAAAAGAGTGCCTTCTGCAGGATACACCCGGCTCGCTGGTGGCGTTCCTGCTTCAGCGTGCCTGGGAGAGCGGCCGCTCTCTGGTCTGCGTTCTTCCGGATCTGGAGGATGCCCGCCTGCTGCATGGCGATCTGACAGAACTGGGACTTCCCAGCCTGCTCTATCCACCGTTCGGATCTTCCCCCTATGATGACGAACAGGTGGAAGACACAGTACCCATGGTTCGCCGGCATGACATTCTTCAGCAACTGGATGCCAGTGCGCAAGCTCTTGTCGTTACGGGACTGCAGGCTGTCCTGGAACGAATGCCTGCCCCGGAAAAAACGCTGGCAGAATCTGTTACGGTACGCACACAGGAGCGCATTTCGCCAGAAAAGCTCATTGACCTGCTTGCGAAAAAGGGATTTGTTCGTGTCCCCTTTGTTCAGGAGGCAGGAGAACTGGCATGGCGGGGAGGAATTGTGGATGTATTTCCGTTTTCTGGCGGGCTTCCCCTGCGCCTTGAATTTTTTGGCAATGAACTGGAGTCCATCAGAGAATTTGATGCGGTGAGCCAGCGGTCCGTCAGCCGACTGGAAACGGCACGGCTGGTCCCTCAGCCAGCCCATGTCTCCCGAGAGATGCCCTGGATCTCCCTGCTGGAACACATTGCCGACGACTCTCTCCTGGTTCTTTTTGAAGAGCCCCGAATGAAAGAGAAGGCGCAATCCATATGGGAAGAAATTCAGGAGAAGTATGGTGCGAAGGTTCAGTCCGGGCATGAGTGTCCCTCTCCAGAGTCCAGATACCTTTCTCCCGAGATGCTTTCCCGCATGTGTTCATCAAGAGCGAGAGTGCATATGCACGCCTCGCTTTCTCGTCCCGTTGAGACCATTGAAGTGGGCGGCCGCCCCCAGCCCCCATTTGGCGGAGAAATGGATGTGGTCCGATCTGACCTGGCCGAACCCGGACGGCAGCACACATACATCATTTGTGACAGCCCGGGACAACAAAAACGTGTCAAGTCCCTGCTGGAAGAGGTCAGGGATACTGGCAGGGTGACGTTCCTCGTTGCCTCGCTCCACCGCGGATTTTCCCTGCCATCTACAGGTCTGGCAGTATATACTGATCACGAAATCTTTGGGAGATACTTTCGACCACGGCGGACCCGAAAAATTGCCCGGACCGGTGGAATCCGCCTGCAGGAACTCCAGAACCTGAAACCCGGAGACTTTGTGGTGCACAAGGAATATGGAATTGGCAAGTTTGCAGGATTCAGAACGATCCAGGTCAAAGGACGTGACCAGGAATCGGTTCGGCTCATCTATGCCAATGACGATGTTCTGTTTGTCAATGTGAATGCGCTCCACAAGCTGAGCAAGTATGCCGGCAAGGACGGCCAGGTCCCTTCCCTTACCCGGCTGGGTACAGGACAGTGGGAACGCGCAAAGAGTCGGGCAAAGGGTCGCATCAAGGACATTGCACGAAGCCTGATCAGCCTCTATGCACAGCGCAAATCCTCCGAGGGACATGCGTTTGCACCGGATTCGGTCTGGCAGCAAGAGCTTGAGGCTTCCTTCCCGTGGCAGGATACCCCGGATCAATATGAAGCGGCGGAGGCGGTCAAGCGTGATATGGAATCTCCGGCTCCCATGGACCGGCTGGTGTGCGGAGATGTAGGTTTCGGAAAAACCGAGGTGGCGGTTCGCGCCGCGTTCAAGGCGGTTCAGGATGGCAGGCAGGTTGCCATCTTGGTGCCAACCACCGTACTGGCCCAGCAGCACTATCTCACCTTTCGCAAACGCCTGGAGCACTTCCCCGTGCGTGTTGAGATGATTTCCCGGCGTGTTACTGGTGCCGATGTTCGCAACCTGCTCTCCGAAGTGAAGCAGGGAAAGGTAGACATTCTGGTCGGTACACAGCGTCTGGTTTCCAGGGATGTTTCCTTCCAGAATCTGGGACTTCTGATTGTGGACGAGGAGCAGCGATTCGGGGTCAGGATCAAGGAGAAGCTGCGCAAATTGCGTGTCAATGTGGATACGCTGACTCTGACAGCTACCCCCATTCCCCGTACGCTGCAATTTTCGCTTATCGGTGCCCGAGATCTTTCCATCATCGGCACTCCTCCCCCGAACCGACAGCCCATTCATACCCAGATCCATTCTTCGGACTGGACCCTCATACGTGATGCCATCCTGCATGAGGTGAACCGGGGAGGACAGATTTTCTTTATTCACAATCGGATCGCCTCTATTGAAGACCTGCACACCCGTCTGCAGGACCTTGTGCCCGGGGTTCGCCTGCGCATCGGTCATGGACAGATGCCTCCCGCAGAACTGGAGCGAGTTATGACCGATTTTGTCAGTCACAAGTTTGACGTTCTGCTGTGTACTTCCATTGTAGAAAATGGACTTGACATTGCCAATGCGAACACGATCATCATTGACCGGGCCCACCTGTTTGGCCTGGCCGAAATCCACCAGCTGCGCGGGCGAGTGGGACGCAGCGACCGCAAGGCGTTCTGTTACCTGCTGGTCCCCTCCATTCATGCCCTGAGCCGGGATGCCCGCCAGCGGTTGCAGGCTGTGGAACAGTTCAGCGACCTCGGGAGCGGATTCCATATTGCCATGCGAGACCTGGATATCCGGGGCGCAGGAAATATTCTTGGCGGGGAGCAGAGCGGATTTATTGCGGACCTTGGACTAGGTACGTATTACCAGATGCTGGATGAGGCTGTTCGCGAATTAAGAAAGGAAGAATTTTCCGAGATTTTCAAGGATGTTGAACTGCCCCGGACCGAGGATACCACGGTTGATCTTGAAGTGAACGCCTCTTTGCCCAAAGCCTATGTAACCAGTGATCTTGAACGCCTGTCGCTGTATCGCCGAATTGGGGAAGCTGCAGATCATCCTGCCCTGGACGAACTGGAGGAGGAGCTTCACGACCGTTTTGGTCCACTCCCTGCACCGGCATGCCAGCTGTTCCTCGGAGCACGGATGCGGCTTCTGGCGCAGTCACTGCGACTGCCGCGAATCACATTTCGGAATCAGCGTCTGTTTCTGCGACTCCCGGACCATGATGCAGATCAGCAGTTCTATGCAGAACTGTTTGATCCATTCCTGCAGGCACTGGACGAATTTCCGCACTCGTATGTACTGAAGGAATCGAAGGCAGGAAAGATGCGTGCGATCGTGCAGGGGGTTCCGACCGTAGAGGCCGCGCATTCCCTTCTTTGCCAGCTACATGCTAGCCTGACTTTACCTGAACCGCAATGCGAATCGTTGCCGGAACCGGCAGAAGTGTGATTTTGACCATCGGATGGGCTGTTTCCAGTGCTTTCTGTTCTGCTCTCAGATCACCGCCTTTCAGGCAATAGAGTGCACCTTTCGGAGTGGCGACGCGCGTGTGCCACTCCCAGAGGGTGCATAAGGGGGCTGTTCCCCTTGACACGCTGTACTGGATCGGGAACGAAAACTTTTCTGCCCGGCCATGCCAGGGGGAGAGATTCGGCAGATCCAGCTCTCTCTTGAACGCCCTGACAGCCAGAATCTTCTTCTGAACCGCATCTACAGCATGGATCTTTACCTCCGGGAACATGATGGCGAGAGGAATCGCGGGGAGTCCTCCTCCGGTACCCCAGTCTGCCAGCACGGATCCTGCCGGAAACTGGCACCTTGCAAGTGCCAGACACTCCTGAATATGCTCCATGAACCCTTCTGGTGTGGTGCGCCGTGAAAGCAGATTGACCTGCTGATTGTATTTCTGCAGCAGCTCGGCATATGTGCGAAGCTTTTTTCGCTGCCAGGGTTCTGTGTCAACATGTTTCACGTGAAACATTGTATCCTCCTGGATATCTTACCGCTCCAGAAGAACGGTTAACACGGCAATATCTGCGGGACTTACGCCACTGATGCGGGAGGCCTGTCCAATGGTTTCTGGCTGAATTTTGTCCAGCTTCTCGCGGGCCTCCATGGTGATATTTTTGACTTCCGAAAATTTGAAGCCCCGAGGAATCGCGCGGTTTTCCATGGCTAGCATCCGTTTTGCCTCTTCCTCCTGCCGGGCGACATAGCCGGCATATTTTATGGAGATTTCCGCCAGATGTCCGGCCGATTCCATTCCAGGGGCGGGAGTCACAATCTGGTCCATGACTCCTGCAGCTTCAAGGAGATCCTCAAGAGTAACTTCCGGGCGCCGCACGATCTGAACGGCTTTCACGGGCTCGCTAATCGGGGCGGTTCCTACTTCCTGGAGGTATGGATTACAGGCACTCGGGGAAAGGGCATGTTCTGACAGTTTGGCAATGGTTGCCTGCACGGCTTCCTGCCTCTCCTGCATTCGCGTATAGCGTTCCCTGGATACCAGTCCGAGCCGGTTCCCCAGAGGTGTGAGTCGCTGATCTGCATTGTCCTGCCGGAGGAGCATCCGGTGTTCTGCCCTAGAGGTAAACATGCGATAGGGTTCTTCGGTCCCCTTCGCAATCAAATCGTCAATCAGAACGCCGATGTATGCTTCGGACCGACGCAGAATGACGGGAGCTTCCCCTGCCTGCCTGCGAACTGCATTGATGCCGGCCATTAGCCCCTGTGCACCTGCTTCCTCATAGCCGGTTGTTCCGTTAATCTGCCCCGCAAAAAAGAGCCCGCCTACATTCTTGGTTTCCAGTGAATAATGAAGCTGGTGCGGCGGGAAGTAATCGTATTCTATGGCATACCCCGGACGCAGCATATGGACCTGCTCCAGTCCGGGCACCAGACGCAACGCTTCTTCCTGTACCGTTTCTGGCAGGCTTGTTGAAAATCCGTTTACATACACCTCTGTTGTTCTTCGGCCTTCTGGCTCCAGAAACAGCTGATGGCGTTCTTTTGACGCAAATCTGTCAATCTTGTCTTCTATGGAAGGACAGTACCTCGGGCCCGTTCCCTTAATTCGTCCGGCGAACATGGGACTCTGTTCAAACCCCTGCCGCAATGCTGCATGCACCTCCGGGCTGGTCCAGGTCAAGTGACAGCTGAGTTGGTCCTCGGTCAGTGTATCCGTCATAAACGAGAAGGGCATGGGATGCTCATCTCCCGGCTGCTCCGTGACGGCGGCGTAGTTGATGGTTCGTCCATCAACTCGTGGAGGTGTCCCCGTTTTCAGCCGGCCGCTTTCAAAGCCGAGCTCATGCAACTGTGCCGTCAGTCCCGTGCTCTGACGCTCGCCCATGCGCCCCCCGCCAAACTGCTGTTCTCCGACATGAATCCGTCCATTCATGAATGTGCCATTTGTAAGAATAACCGCCGGTGCATGGAAAATCCGTCCCAGCCGAGTATGCACGCCGCGAATTTCCCCCTTTTCTATTTCGAGAGCCGTGACCATGTCGGCCCGCATGTAGAGTCCCGGGGTTGCTTCCAGGGCCTCCCGAACAAATGTTGCATACTCAATCCGGTCTGACTGCGCCCTTGGCCCCCACACTGCTGGTCCCTTGCGACGGTTCAGCATTCTGAACTGTATTCCTGCAGCATCCGCTGCGGATCCCATGATCCCGCCCAGTGCATCAATCTCCCGAACAATATGCCCCTTGCCAATTCCTCCGATTGCCGGATTGCATGACATCCGGCCAATTGCTTCCAGGCTCATGGTGATCAGAAGCGTCTTGGCCCCCATACGAGCCGCCGCGGCGGCGGCTTCTGTCCCCGCATGTCCGCCACCTACTACAATTACATCAAATCTGGAAAATATCATCTGCTACTTGCCAATGCAAAACCTTGAAAAGATTGCCCCTAGGACCGTTTCGTTGGTAATCACACCGGTAATCATCCCCAGTTCTCTGGCAGCAGCATGCAAATCCAGCGAGAAGATATCTGGCGGCTGATTGCTGCGCAGTGCCTCCCCTGCATCGGACAGAAATTGATATGCTTTCTTTAGATGAGATACGTGTCTTTCATTGATTACTGTTCTGGATACATCTGAATTTCCATATGATTCTGCGGTCTGCTCCAGTAATCTGGATATCAGGGATTCTACCGCTTTCGGACCGTTTTTTGCGCTCAGGCAGAGTCCCTTATGGTTCCCCTCTGCGACCAAATCTGCCTTGTTGCCTACGATGATCACGGGTATCTTTTCAATTCTGTTCAAAGCATCCTGATCCTCTTCTGTCAATCCGCGGGCAAGATCATAGACATAGACCACAATGTCGGCTCTCTGGATCATGCTGCGGGCGCGCTGCACGCCTTCCTGCTCGATGGAGTTTGTGCTCTGCCGTAATCCTGCAGTATCCATAAAGCGAAACCGTAACCCTCCAAATTCGGCATCCACTTCCAGAATATCCCTGGTCGTTCCCGGCTGTGCGCTTACGATTGCCCGATCACGGCCGGAAAGACTGTTGAGCAGGGTAGATTTGCCGGCATTGGGGAGGCCAGCAATCACAACCCGAACGCCTTCACGCACAGCAGTACCAAGCCTTGTGGTCTGAAGCAGATCATGCAGCTGCACCTGTGCGCTCTCAATGAGGGTTTTCAGTGTGGTTCGGTCTGCAAATTCAACATCCTCATCGGTAAAGTCAATTTCGAGTTCAGCCAGTGCGCACAATTCAAGAATGGCCGTCCGCATTTTTTCGAGCCCCTCCGAATACTCTCCCTCATAGGCGGCGAGCGAGACCCGGTGTGCCCGCTCACTGGAGGCGTGGATCAAGTCCGCAACAGCTTCCGCCTGCGCCAGGTCCATTTTTCCCGACAGGAATGCCCGCTGGGTGAACTCTCCTGGCTGTGCCAGTCGTGCTCCCCTCTCCACCAGACTTCGCAGCACCCGTGCTGCGACATACCCCCCTCCATGGCAGGTAATCTCCACTACATCCTCGCCTGTTGCCGTTCGGGGTTCCTGGAATACGGTGGCAACAACCTGATCAATCTTTGCCCCGTCAGAATCGGTCCATGTGCCCACATGCGCCGTATGGGAGTCTGCTTCTTCCAGGTTTCGCCCGGAAAAGCAGGCAGATGCAATCTGGCGGGCCTGGGGTCCGGAAATGCGAACAATGGACAGCGCCGCAAGCCCCGGTGCGGTCGCAATCGCCGCAATCGTATCCTGGGCGAGCATGGCGGGTTACCTGCGACCTTTATTGCCTGTGTGTTTCTTCCTTATCACTCCTTTTGCCGGCTTGACTCCGGCTGGCTTTTTCACCGCTTTCTTTTCTTCACCAGCTTTCTTCTTCATGGACTTGTTAATGAACTGCTGCTGAACGGCAGAAAAGACATTGTAACAGAAATAATACAGACTCAGCCCTGACGGCAGCCGGTTGAAAATCACGAAAATCATGGCTGGCATCATGTACATGAATATCTTTGCCTGCGGGCCGGAGGCGGGGGTTGCCTGCAAACGCATCTGTACAATCATGGACAAGCCCATGAGAATCGTAAAGCCGGCAACGAAGTCTCCATAAAATGGAATTTCAAACGGCAGATTCAAAATGATATCTGGAGCCGAAAGGTCGGGAGCCCAGAGAAACCCCTGCTGCCGAATTTCGATGGACTGTTGCAAAAACTGCCACAGGGCAATGATAATCGGATATTGCAACAGCATCGGCAAACAGGCTCCCAATGGATTCGTACCTGACTCGCGATACATCTTGATGGTGGCTTCCTGCTGCTTCTGCGGATTGTCTGCATACTTTTCCTTGATCTCCTGCATTTTGGGCTGAAGTTCCCGCATCTTGGCCATGCTCTTGTAGGAACTGAGTGTCAGCGGGAGCAGGACGATCTTGATCAGCAGACAGAAGAGAATAATCACCAGACCATAATTGTCAATCACGCTGCTCAGGAAACCAAATGTTGGAATAAACACAGCAATGGCAAGGGGGCGAGTCATCCATTCAAAGGCATCCCAGCCATAGTCTACCATGCCGTACACTCCGTCATAGCGGCGGATCTGGCGATATTCCAAGGGGCCGAGATAAAGCCGATAGGTATCCGGGGACCCGTCCGGTGCCCCTACAAACATGCTGGCCCTGAAATCAACCTGCACTTCCGGGTCGTCTGCCTCTCCGATTCGTTCGCCAAAAAGCTCTGCCTCTCTTGCCGGATCATCCGCCAGGATCACGGCACCAAAGTATTTGTTTTTGACTCCCACCCAGGATATGTTGCCCCGCAGTGTACGGTCTGTCACTTCATCTCCCTGAAGGGTAATTCCATCTACATCATTCCCGCTCCTCGCATATGCCCCGACCTTGCTGACTTCTTCTTTTCGGTAGTCCACATCTTCACTAAACGGGACGGCCCCGTTCCAGACCATTTCATATCCCTCTGCGGTCTGGAACCCTGCTGCATTGATATGGGCAACCTCCAGTTTGATTTCATAATCGCCTGGGACAAAGGTGTAGGTCATTCTCAACCTTCCACTGCCAATCACAGCTTCAAATTCCACAATGGCAGGATCTTGTGTTGCCTCTACCATGTCCGTGGGATTGCGCTGCACGAACGGAATGGATCGCGTGTCTATGTTTCTGGCACCGGGCGACTGAAACCCAAGACTAATGGCTCCTGGACTGGTAGTGTCAATCAGTTGAACCTGACTTACCTGATCATACCTGAAATAGTCTTTCAGCTCAAACCCTGTCAGGGTTGCCCCCTTGTCTGAAAGCCGTGCGGTGTACAGGTCTGTTTCTACGACAATCTCCCGAGCGGGGCGCACAGGAGGCTCATCGGAAACTTCAGCTACTGAAGCAGGGGGAGCAGTGGTGTCTGGTGTTGCCTGCTGCTCGGTTGCCGGTTCCGTAATCTCTTCCGCCGACTCCTGAACCGGCGGGGAGGGCATCATCATCACCCACACGACCATGATGGCCGTGATCAAGACGACTGCAACAATCGTATTGCGGTCCACGTGTTACTCCTCTTTTGTTACTGTTTGACGAAGAAGACGCATCGCCTGAACGAGGTCTGTACGAAGTCCTTCGGTACGGTCTGGGCCGCGAGCCACCACCATGAGTGTCAGTGTCTGTGCTTCTGGAATCGTCTGAAGCGGGAGAATATGCTGATGTGTGCGGCAGATTTCGCGCATTTGGCGACGGATTCGATTCCGCTGTACGGCATTCCTGCATCGGCCGGGTGTAAATCCAGCCTGGACAGGGGTATCTGTTCCTGTACTGTTGCGTGGTACGAAGCGGTACAGGATTCGGATGCTTCCTGCTGCCACCGATCTGGTTTCGGGATTGGACCGCTCAAACAGCGGACGGATCAACCGCCGACGCTTCAGCCGCATTGTACGCGGGAACCGCTGCTCCGCAACTGCCGTCATCAGCTATTTGCCAATGTAGCGATCACTGACTGACAGGCTCTTCCGTCCCTTGCGTCGCCGTCTCGACAGTACATTGCGACCGTCCTTGTCGGCCATTCTTGAGCGAAACCCGTGTTTGTTGCGACGCTTCCTGCGGCTGGGCTGGTAAGTGCGTTTCATGATAAAAAGTATGCTGTGTCGTACTGAATAAATGAAGTCAAGTCTGATGTATTCTGGATGATCCAGACTGCCTTCTGTGCGTTCAATGGCTTTAAGCTCGATCTTTTACGCACCATACAGGTATTTTGCTTCCTTTTTGCGGGAATAGCTCAATCGGTAGAGCGTCAGCTTCCCAAGCTGAAGGTCGCGGGTTCGATTCCCGTTTCCCGCTCACCGGGCGGTTAGCTCAGTTGGTTCAGAGCGCCTGCCTTACAAGCAGGAGGCCGGGGGTTCGAATCCCTCATCGCCCACATTCCCTGCTCTTCGTTGGACCAAACTGGATCTCTCGTTCTCCTGTCAGGAGTATTCCAAGTTCAACCGGCACAGAAGTTCCCATTCTCTGACGAACAGATTGAGCAGATTTTCTACAGCAGTCTGCTGTGGTTAAGCCATCCGGTATGACAGGGTAGACAAGGAACTTCTCGGTTGACACGTCGGACTGAACAACGGGGAACCAGCAAACTGCCAAGCCGGGGTACGAAGAATGTACTCCCTGCATCTATTCGAACGTGCCATGCCACATAGACACACCAAATACCGGGGAGTGTGCGTCCCCTGCACATCACAGGCAGCTAAACATTAATCGCAAGTTACGCTTGTATATTCCGGGTTCAAGATCCTGGAAACCAGATGCCTCAACGGTGACGGTGACCGGGGTTCTGTCACTGGAGGCAGGCGTGCAATCCCAAGTGTACCCTGTCCCGCTCTTGCTTTTTTCCAGCCTGCCCTCAAAGGATTGTCCGGTACCCGTATCAAAGGGTTTGAAGTCAACCTTAAAACTGGGATTCCCTCGCTGATCCCCGGGTGGTCCAAGATCTCTGATTTCCCACCGAAATTCTTTGACTGCACCTTTCCCGGGCCGGGTGCATAACCAGGCATCAAAGGTTATGTCATATGTCACTGGATGCACGGAATTTTTAAGGACTCCATCCTCGCTGAACTTAAATTCGCTGGGGATCCCATCTCTTGTAAAGCCTATCCTGCAATCATCCTGCATCTCATGGAGGGTATACGTGACAGGAATATCCAGCTCCCAGCGATTTCCATGAGTGGTAACCGTGAGCGGAATGATGCCGGTGTAGGTACCGGGAACCGCATGGTCAATGCCCTCCGCAGTGCCTCCAATGGCCCACTCCATACGCTCCTCCGGCCGTTTGAGTACTGTTGTGCACTGCACCCCGGGTGGGCTGGCACTTCGCTTCTTCCGCTCCTCATTGTCTACCATACAATGTGCAAAGGGGAGCCACCAGATATCCCTGCCCGGTCCGCGCAAACGAATCATCGCAGGCATCTGCGTAACATACCGCTTTCCCAGCACTGGCTGTTGAGGAGAGTTCCACCACACCCGCCCGCACGAGTTTCCCATATCTTCGGGAGCACAGACCTCTGAAGTTTCGGGTGCATAAAGTTTGTATTCGGGAAAATCATTCGGATGATGCTCCACCCGGACCCCCGCCCCCAGAAACAGAGGTGTATCCTTGGGCTCCTGGGCCCTTGCCCCAGACAAGACACCAATAAGTGCGATGGACAGCAGAGGGAATCGCATGGAACATACAGTTGTGATTATCAAGCACGAGATGTATTTCGGGAATATCAGGGCTACATTCGCTTGAGGGAGGAGTGCAATAATTTGTGTCTGCCCGAAACCTGTCTATTCCGTTGTCCATCCAGGCAAATTTGTATCCAGGATTTGTGCCTTTCCAATTTTCCAGATCTGCGACGGGGAAATGCATCTCTGCTGGAAATGAGAGACATTTGCTGTGGAATTTCTTTCTCCTCCCGGTGGTTGGTCTGCGTCTTCGTTGCCGTGTTTTCCTGTCTTCCTCCACCGCATGCATACAATCTGCTTGCAGGCGGACACAATTTCCAGATCAAGGCCTGCATCAATGGAAGGGCACAGCACAGGACTTTCGGACAGATACCAGGACATTCCGTGCGGAATAAATGCATGTCCATCCCGTTCACCTGCCTGAAATCAAACTGAGGTGATACAATAAACCCTGGCAACATGAGCGGAATCATTTCTGCCTGGACTGCCAGACTACTCGTTTGCCACATCAAGCACCATTGGATATTCTAACTGCAGAGGAGCATGAATGATATAGTGCCGGTATACTCGCCGAGCGGAGACTCTGAGGTGATCCCGGAGATCGTCCCGCCGAACCAGTATGTCGCCCTATACTCCCCGCCCGCAGGGAAAATGCCCTGCGAATAAAATGGCTCGCCTTCAAGTGGAGTAGGGAAACCATCCAAGGAAAGAGAGAAGAATTGGTTAGACCATTGGCTCTCATAGTTTATCGTCTCTTCTGGGTTATCCTCGTGCTTTAGTGCGTCTGACCATCCCCTTGAAAATAAATTGCACTGTCGGCAATCACCGGAGGCGACAACAACGAATTCTCCACGCTGAGGAGGATCTGCCGAATCAAGGGTCACACCAGTAACATCTTTGGTGCTCCCTCTACGGGCGCTAAGCGTCATGGTCCCGGACAAGCCTAGTTTCGGCTTGTACAGGCCTCCGAAGGATAAATCGCTTACTGCTCTAATCTCGTAGCTACAGGCACTTGTCTTTCCAATTTCAAGCACGGCCGTGATATCGCATATCTTACCATCATCATAACAGTTGTTTATGCTTTGCCCGGCCGCGACCTCGGAAACCCTCATCAGGACGAGAAGAACTGTCAGCATGCGCATAGCCTTTCCCTCGCTTTGCTGTTCTCCATCCACACTCCGATGCATTTACCGGCATCTCTGGAGTGTTTTAGCCGAATCCGGCAGTTCACTGCGTATACCTTCATTCCAGAGGTGCATCTGTACTGGAATGTCAAGAACGCACTGTCCTGCATCAGAAAGAGAGTCAATCTGCAACCACCACGGAGGTGAGGCTGAATATCATCTCTGTCGCAGCAGCACAGCATCTTGTCCACACAATCCGTAGCGAATCCGCTACAGCTCATGTGCGCAGACAGGGGCACCAGAGAAAAAAATCTGTCCGGGTAAACTGCTTCTGCCATCGGGTTCAAGATCAGCAGGTGAGCTCGTACCCGGTCGCGGTGATGTCCACCAGGTGGGTGGAACCTAAAAAATAGGGGGGGACTCTTCACCATTTATAGAAGGCAAAAATCGGGCAATATAAGAGAGGTTGGCCGTCATAGGTTCTGATCTTTCGGCGTGTGGTTCTGTGTGTGTTTTGGGGAAGATTTCTGGCTACGCCTGCGCACCTCTGCTTATTCTTTCGGGATCAAACAGGGTTCCATTTCGGAGCATGGCACATACGACTCCGAGGAGGCGATCTCCCACGGTTCGCAGCGCGCGTCCATGGGAGTGTCCTCGTGCCCGCAGGGCCCTGTACTTGGCTTTGGAGATGGGGTCATGCTGCATGGCCACCATGGCCCAGTGGTAGATTGCATTATTGAGGCGCTTGTGCATTGCCAGTCGTCGGACGACGGTCCGGGCTTTTCCAGATCGTCTGGTAACGGGAGCCACCCCGCACAGACATCGCAAGGCCCTATAGTCCTGTTTGCTGATCAGTTCGCCGGCTTCCGAGAGCAGGGTTGCCAAGACCGTAGTTCCAATCCCGGGCATGGATCGGAGAATCGCAATGATGCTGTGTCGGTATTCGGACTCTGTGGCTGTTTCTTCGCTTCTGGATTCATCTGTGCCCCTCTCCCCTGCCACGGGGCATTCCTCTTCCGGGGCGGGCTGTGTGGCGGCATCCATCTCATCCAGGAGAGCTTCTGTTTCACGCTTTGCCTCGCGAAGCTGTTCGTTCACCACATGCAGCAGCGCACACAGGCGCCGGATATTCCGGACGGACGCATCCAGAACACCGGGAGCGACATAGACGGACGGGCTTCGTAAAATCTGCAGGACCTGCTCCGGGGTCAGTCGACGGATGCGATGCTTTTTCATCAATGTGGCGACTGTTTTGAGCCGTACCCGCTTCGCCCGCTCTGGGGTGGGGATGAGTTTCCAGAGTTCCAGCAGCCACAGGGTGTAGAGCATTCCGCCCAGTTCCAGGAATTGGGGGAAGTACTCATGGAGTCGCTGTCGGATCTGATTGGTGAGTTTGGTTCTCTGCTCGGTCAGATCCTCTGTCATGCGGGAGCATTCGCGCAGAGCAACCTGCTTGGCAGGCAGAGGGGAGAGCATTCGGAAGCAGTGCGGGTCGGTTCGGATGGCACTGGCGAGGACGCGTGCGTCCCGGCGGTCATCCTTGGCTCCTGCGGGGGAGAACCGGTCCCGAAAGCGATCCGACTGTTTGGGATTGATGGCGCCGACCTGGAAGCCCCGATTCAGCAGCGTGTCCACCACGGCACCGTGTGGACGCTCAATAGCAACAGCAATCTGGGCCGAGATACAGCTGACGCAAGCAAGAAGCCAAGTGATCATATCACGCAACCCTTCCCCGGAGTGGGCAAAGGCTTTCTCTCCAAGAACGGTGCCCTCGGAGTCAAGAACGCAGACCTGATGGGAGGAATCCCCCCAGTCAATGCCTGCAAAGGCAGTGCAGTTTACTTCAGGATTCATCGTATATTTGTTCTGAAGGTGAAAAAGAATGCGGATCAGCGGTGACCGTCATCTGCCCCTATATGGGTGCTCAAATGGCACATACTCTTCACAGGATGTCGGTCACAGCAACTCTCCGGGGTACATCTCCCCCCCGGGCATTCAAGATGCTGGGGGCTACTAGTTACTCCCGGGGAGTTAATCCGCTGTGAGAAAGTGAAACGTACGGAAGTTATGGATACCGATCCAACCGCCCCTTCCAACGCCAACAAAACAGCAGCATTCGCCGGACTCTCCTGCCCCCTGCATCCACACCTGGAAACTACCCCATTTAGTAGTTCATAAAAGATATAGGGGGTAAATTCATCAGACACATCTGCTTGCCCTAAAGCCTCTGCCCCGCAACAGGAAAGACAGACAGGGGCATATCTCCTGAACTCATTGTGGAATTTTAAGGGATCGCAGGAAGAGAGGCAATGATTCTTGTCATCGTGCTCTATGCAAGTCCACCATTACTATTATGTGGTGATATGATGACTGGGTGCCATTACGGGGTTTCCGTGCTTATTTTGGACAAGATAAGGTTTTCAACGAAATTGCGTTTTCCTTCTGCTGGATTTCGTCCATACCCCTAGAAATGGCAAATCCCATCCGGCTCGGCGGCATGGAGTCCTTTATATCTGTATCAAGATATGGAAGATAAGCCTCTAATTCCGATCACATCTCGCCAAGGAGGGATTTTCACTCTATCAAATGGCAGGAAAGACCGACAAATACAAGCGATGTTTACGGGGGGCTGACCATACCCCACAATCTCCTTCAAAGAATTCACCTGACTAGAGCAGATACAGGGACCCATTTTCCCGAACATCCCGTTCCAGTGCCCCTGTGCAAGAAGATCTGGACCATCAAAGTCGGATCAAAGTGAAAATAGGAGAACTGCATCCGCTTGTACCACTTGAAATGGCAATTCGCAGCAAAGTGTGTCCCAGAGAGAAGTGGGAGTCATGCAGACCTGGAAAACTGCACTGGAGCCCGGGATGAATTGTTGCTTCGGGTTTATCGTGCATCGCAGGCTTCCTCGTTGACTCGGAGATACTCGGTCAGAAATCTGTCCATATGCTCGGAGATGGAACCCAGAATAAACTGACTGCCTCCTTGTCCATAGCTTCCGGAATTCCATGTCTTTGCTGTATAATATTCGTCTACTCGAGGGTTGTATAACCATTGCGTGAAGTAGATGTCTACAGCGTAAGGGAGACTCCCCCCTCGATCCAGGTCCAGTACGCCAACATTCACGTACAGAACATAGAAGGGATACTCGCTATCCGAAGTATACAGACGGGCACTCCGAAGCCTTGATTCAACTGCCCGAGTGATTGCACCTCTGGTCAATCCAATCTGGCCTGCACCCGGGGGAAGATCCTCAACAACTAACCCCATCCTGGCGCATCCCGTAAATAATTGAAACCTAGCCACTCGTTCTTCAACCATATACTCTGCCCGCTGCGCTACCACATCTGCTGTGCTTAGTATAGCCAGCATTGCACTAAGAATGAGCTTTCTGGCTTGTGTCATTTCCAACGAGATGAGTACTCAGGGCAATTTATGGAAATCACGCTGAAACTTCCGGCAGTAAAAAGGATCTGCAGTGTACCAGGGGCATGAAGTACCGAGATGCCCTCTGGGGAGGCCGGATGCACAGACATCATGTCATTGCCAGTGTCTGGAGTGATTTTTCCTGAATTGAGTCTGGTAATCACCTTTGGCGACAGACGGTTGGCGCATTGCTTTCTTTTCATTCTGCAAATTCCACATCACGAAGGGTGTCAACGATCTTGTTTGTATTCATGCTTACCTTGATCACTTTGGCCAGCAACCGAAGCGGATAGGCCGGATCCTTCATCATTTCAATGGCAAACTGGTTGGCATCGTTGACGATTTGACTGTCCCTGTCGGTTTTCATGCGTTGCCGCTCCATGACCCATGCAATAGCAGATTTGCCATTGACCATATAATCATAGGCTTCAACGGGGATATCCTGTACTATGATATGATCGTTGTATTTGATGCGGGACTGATCCTTGTTTCTTGCCTTTCCGGGATGTTGCATGTTTCGGTTTCCCACCCGGAACCAGTCCTCTGGCGGTATCCCGTCCTCTGGCTCCCAGCTCCCTTTTTCAAAGCCGATGGGATACTCGTTGGCTTCTTCGTAGCCAACATGTAATTCCCCGAGTTCACGCCCGGCTTCAACCAGCATCCAGAACTGTGCTGCATCTTTTGAGAATGGGATCCTAGGTAGCTCCTTGCGCAGGTTGGCCGCATATTTTGTCCGATAGGAGGGGACATGCAGAACACCATAGATGTAGTAGAACAGGTCCTCTGCAACGAGTTTTTGCCCAATTTTTTCTTGGAAGACCTGCAGCGAATCATCTGTGACTGCACTTTCTTTCACGTATCCGTGAGCATCTGTCTCATACTTATCAGCGAAAATGGCAGAATCTCCCTCTCCTTTACGATACAACCACCGGGGGAAACACTGACCTGCGCTAATACAGCCAACATCAGGAATTTCTCGAACCATCAGGCATGAGAATGCATCTGTTGCTCCCTTCCCTGTCACGCAGATCAGCAAATTCTCGGCATCTGCATGCGGAAAGATCTGGGGCATCTGATAGACCATTTCGTTCAGTTGCCGACTATAGTAAAGCTTTGCTGGAGTGAAGGGCCTGTATTGGGAAGTGGTGATTCGCCCCTCCTCCATATTCAACTCTTTGTTCCTCCTCAGGTCGTTCTTCAAGGCTCTTGTCCAACTGATTTTCGTTGGATCGTTATCCACCAATCGTGTAACTTCGGCCGGAGTCAAGTTGCTCCCCGTTGTGTTCCCCTGTATAATCCGCTCCCGTTCCGCATGGTAGAACCGGATCATCCGACGGATATTCTCCCGCAGGGCAATCTCCGAATAGTTGTAGCACCATGCGTCCCGATTCGTCTTTACTCCACCTGAATAGTTCTGGAAGATCACCTCTGCATTCCGATTCCTCTTGTCTCCCAGTGCCATGAATCTTTCAAAGCCGGCATCCCGCTGGTTCAGCCAGTCGTAATCATCATTGGGGATAATGTCTTCCCAGTCAACCCCCTGAATCCCGCCAAACTCCTTCACTTTTTTGAGCTTTTCTTCCCGGCTCAGGTAATCCCCAATGTCGTGATACCGGATCGTGCACCCCGTCCGTTCCGGGTTCTTCACCAAAAGCAGTACCGACACCGGGGCCCGCGATCCCGACCCAAACACATTTCCCCCTTCTCTGCGTCTTCTCTCTCCCTGCGTGCGTGCTTGCCCCCGCAGGTTCAGCACATAGACCGACGTAAACTCCCGGACCAGACACTTCCGCATCCCATCCATCGCAATCCCCTCCAGTCACCCAGCATTCGTCACAAACCCGATCACACCACGCTCCCCGATACGATCCGATGCCCACCGAATCGCCAGGATATAGCTGTCGTACAAACTGTTCTTGTTCGTAGCAACGGAAAAGCTGGCATATGTGTCGTCAATTCTTTGATCCAGCTTTGGATAGGACTGATTCCTGGCATCATCATTTTCACTCCGCTGCCCTTTACTCCACGGGGGATTTCCCACAACCGCCCAGATCTTCGCCTCCTTCTGCCTCTTCCGCTGCTCCGAATTGTCCTGCATCAGTTCCGCAATCTCATCCTCCCTGTACTGCATGTCAAATGTGTCCGTCAGAACAATCCCCGCAAACCGCTCATACTCCTCCGGTTCGATCATCTCGTGATACGCCGCTTCAATGTTGACCGCAGCAATGTAATACGCCAGAAGCATAATTTCATTGGCATGAATCCCGGAGCGATACTTCTTTGGTAACTGTTCTGGGTCAATCAATCCATTCTGGATCATGCGGGTGATGAAGGTACCTGTTCCTGTGAACGGATCCAAAATTCCGATTCCCTCCGAAGAGAATGACTTTCCAAACTCATCCCGCAAGAGTTGATCCACAGAATGCAAGACAAAGTCAACAAGCTCTATGGGGGTGTAAACGATTCCAAGCCTGGCTGCTGTCTTCTTGAATGCTCCCGTGAAGAACTCTTCGTACAACTTCTTGATTACCCTCTGCTTCGCCGCCCCAGACACTGCCTGAGCTGCCCTGAGCCGAACATCCTCGTAAAAATCTTCAAGTCCCCTGGACTCTGCCTCAAAATCCTCTGGACTCAGTACATCCAGCATCGTTTGCATGCCCTTGCTGATCGGGTTGTGATCTACAAACCTCGCATTCCCCAGCAGTGCTTCGAAGACAGGTCTTGTCACCATATGCTGTGCCAGCATCTCAATGGCATCCTTCTTGGTGATACCCCCATTCAAATCATCCCGCAACTCCGCCAGAAAAATCTCGAATACTTCCCGAGCGGCTTCATGCCGGCCCACCATCTCGGTGATGCGAACAACATGTGCTTGAGCGATCTCAGCCACATTCCCTGCCCACTCGCTCCAGCTCTTGCGATTTGTACACTTCTCTACAATCTTTGCACGGATATAATCGTACTCAAATTTTATCTCTCCCTGCCACCACTCTTCACCATTTCCAGTACCGGATCCATTCCCGGTTCTCTCTCCTGCCGGCTTCCAGTCCGAAAGAAATACAAAGCGCAGGCGTTTTCCCTCCTGCCCCGTATCAAGGAGATTGACCTCCGCATCAAGCCCGCTGTCATGGGAGCGAAGGGCGTTGATCACTTTCCAAATAACCTCGTACCTCTTGTTCCTGTCCAGAATGGATGCCGGGTCAGTCCCCTGCGGAGCAACAACAGGAAGAATGACATACCCTGTCTTCTTCCCCTCAAATCTTCGCATAACGCGTCCCACAGCCTGTACTACTTCAATTTGGCTTTCACGGGGATTCATGAATAGTATGGCATCCAGTGCTGGCACATCCACTCCCTCAGACAGACAGCGTACATTGGAGAGCACATGACAAAAATTTTCGGGAGGCTCTGCCAGCCACGCCAGTGACTTGTTCCGCTCATCCGCTCTGAATGTGCCGTCTACATGTTTCAGCTCAAGTTTATGCTCCATCCACTCACTATCCGGTGCTCCAGCCATTGTGCGATATGCCTCCACGGCAGGCTCCCAGTCACGAACCAGGGCCTCTGACAGTTCAATGTTCTGACAGTAAGCAATGGCACTGCGCATAGGACGAGTATCCATCAGAAACTCCCCCACATCGGCCTTTGCCAGTGCCTGCCAGCAACCAATCAACTTTCCCGTGGTATCCAGAGGGAGTGTGTTGCTGTACTTTTTGCTCCCCATGGCGCGAGCAACCCCGGCTTCCGGAATTGTTAGTACAACGACCTCAAAGTTGGCCAGAACCCCTTTGTCCAAGGCATCTGGAAACCCGAATTCATACAAGACGGGGCCAAAGGGATCTTCTTTATCCATGGAGCAGAGGTCCTCATTCTTCTTTCCTGCCCTGTCTCGCACAGATTCTGCGTATACTCGCGGAGTCGCAGTCATGTACAGTCTTCGGTGCGTCCTGACATTCTCCTGCTTGTGAATCTTCGCGAAGAGGGTGTCTTTGCCTTTGCGCTGGCTTACCACCGCGGTGCGATGAGCTTCATCACAGATCGCCAAATCAAAGTCAGGCAGACGATGATCTGCCTGCGCCTCCTTGATCACATCAATTGACTGGTAGGTTGCAAAGATTACAGTCATTGCATTCCGGTCCACTCCGCTTGCCTGCATGGCCAAACTCCCCGCATTCGTATGAGGCGGAATCACCAGGTCGCTGGCAGGCAAATCAATCAGATCAGCATTCGAATGTCTCCGCCTGCCAACTTGGCTGTCGCTGCATACAGCGTAAGAACGAAGGATCAGTTGCTGGTTGTCCATGTGCCATTCCCGTATGGTCTGGGACATGAGTGCCAGACTGGGAACAAGGTACAGAACCCTGCCACCTTTTCCCACTAATTCCTTGGCAATCTGCAAGGATACGTATGTCTTGCCTGTCCCGCAGGCCATGATCATCTTTCCTCGCGTGTCCTGTTCGCGAAGCCCCGCAACCACATCTCGAATCGCATCCTGCTGGTAGTCATACGGGGTTTTGGGAGTGCGAACAACTTCAACCTCCTTCCTGATCAGATACTTTTCCCAGTCAATCTGGCTCCTCGCGAGAACATCAGCGGAAATTCTGCTGACACTTTTCGTCTGACCCTCAATCAGATCCTTGACTTTGCGGCTCCAGTCTTCTGCAGTGTCTATGATCAGACGGTGAGTGAAGGGATTCTTTCCTGAGAGCTCCCAGAAGTTTTTGAGGTCTGCCGACTGCAATCTCTTCCCCTGATCATAGAACTTGCACTGAATTGCACACCATCCATCCTGACCCGCGATCTTCGCTACAAGATCAATTCCGTCATCGCTCTTGTCAAAACCTTCCCGCCCCTCTGCCCACTCCTTCCATGTCATTGGAGAGGAGTAGTACTGCCTGTATTCTGGATCATGCGTCAAAAAGACTTTGCACACCTCTTCAAACGCCGTTCCCTTGATGCGTTGTTTATTATGTCCAGACTCTGCAGCTTCACGCCTCCACCTGCTTAGCGTATTTACGAATGCGTTATAGGAGCTTGTCTTGTTGTATCCCACCTTATTGTTGTCGTATAGCAGTTATTGTATTTGTGTATTCTACTGCGCACAAGGCATCTCCTGCCAGCCGCGAATCCCTGCACTTCCATGAGACATTGAGCATAGCACCCTTTTTCGTCCTGATTATCCCGCAAGAAAGTCTCCCGAACTCATTTTTCGGAGTGCTGTTTCCTGAATGAAAAATACCAGCCAGAGATTCCGCTATCATGCAGCATTTCATACTTCAGCGTAAAGTCAAAGCCTGGCTCTTTATCCTGAAATATACTGGTTATAGCCTATGCCTCGCACATGAGGTTCCCTATTGAGCAGGCCACGCAGGTAGTCCAACTCACTGGCATCCCACCCCATGGCTTCGGCTACGGCATCGTCCCAGAGTTGACGTACTTCGCATTCCCCATCCCGGTACTGAGGCACTTGCATGTCCCGGGTGTGCTCCCAGCAGTTTGCCAAGGTTTCCCGGATGTGGTCATCTTTGATGTCTGGAATACGGAGATTTTTAACCTCCGCTACACTGTAAGCGGGAAAGGGAAGCTTTTTGCCTGGGTTTCGCATAAGCTGCAACCGTCCCGCCGTTGAATTGATAAACACCGCGAGTGCCTTTGCTTCCTGCACCGAAACCCCTGTGACCGGGATCCAGCCGTTGCCAACATACTCTTGGTCGCTTGCGACTGCCGTAAGCCGTCCAGTGCCTGTATCCTGTCCAGCAGTGATCAACAGATGTCCCGCCTTTT
The DNA here is from genome assembly GCA_965203305.1 of Rhodothermales bacterium. Classification (GTDB taxonomy): domain Bacteria; phylum Bacteroidota; class Rhodothermia; order Rhodothermales; family Bin80; genus Bin80. Next base: position 3,765,933 of record OZ241874.1, read on the forward strand.
CCAGAATTCTGGATGTTCTCGTGTGCAACAGATCATTTATCAGATGCACCTCTTCATCCAGATTTTTGGGAATCCAGTGCTCGTCCGGCTGACTTTGTATGGTCGTTTGCGCGTCTGCACCCTTGGACTTCAGGATCGGGAAGCTCCCCGGAACGCCTGGCTCTGTGCGCTCGAAAGATCCCCGAAGAAGCCGGCCGGTCGCCCATACCAGCAGATCAGCTTCCCGGATGCTGCCCAGATCCGGATGATTTGCGTACTTGTAGGATGCCTCCGCCAGTTCAGGAGACCGCCAGACGGCTGGGGTCCAGTCACCCGCTGACATCCGACCGGAAGTCCAGTATGATACTTCTCCCCAGCCATTTGACATAAGACCTTCGTCACAGTCCAGAAGACAGCGATGCAATTCCTCTACTTCGCCCTCATGGATCGGCATCCTGTCCAAATGAACAAAACGCGTGTCTGGTTTGGGACTGTCACTTCCCTGCCTGCGCATCACGATGATACTTTCATTGATGCTGGTGTTCTGACTCAGGTGAAAATTCTTCGGTTGATGGCAGGTAAGAACCGTATGGATATGAAATCGCCCTGCAAGCAGTTCACGTTCCCTCAGGCCGGAAGGGGTAGACAGGGCGATCGTGGGATTGATCATCGCAACCACCCCGTCAGGCTGTTTGAGTATGTGATCGGCCAAGGCGACAAACAGCGGGCCGATGGAATTCTTGTCCACAAATCCTTCCATTGCGGGATCAGCCCGTACCAAAATCTTCTCTAGGGCATCCGTACTCTCCCGTAACACTTTCTGTATTTTCCCCTCAAATTTTTTCCCCATCTTGGAACGACTCGTGTACGGAGGATTCATGATGACGATACGAATGTCTCTGACTGCATCCATGACATTTTCCAGTTTCGCATCGTCCGCAGCCCAAGTGCTCTGGCTTGCAATTTTCTCGTCCTCCGGGCCCAGATCCTGGCTTCTGTTGACCACCTCTTTCTGGCCTAAAAGTGCAAGGGTTCCCGCGTCAACACGCAGAGGAGAGGCAGACGGCCTTGGACCATATGGCATCAGATGCAGTCCCATTCTCCTGTATTGGATGTTCTTTGTGCTGGCAGTAAGTTGAGAAGCAGCCAGTTGCAGTGAAATTGCGGTGATGTCAAGCCCCTTGATGGTGTCCTCTACTGCGAGCTTTTGCAACTCGGCAATCCGATCATCGCCTGCTCCCCGTTCCCTGGCGCGTCGCTTCATGTCAGTGAGCATAGCTGCTAAAAGTGTACCACTCCCGCAAGCCAAATCAACAATCTTATGCTCTTGCCATACCTCCTCGTCATTCCAGTTCAGATCACCGCAGACATCAAGGGCCAGACGGGCAGAGATGGAGGCTGCCACAGGACGAGTGAAAAATGCACCATCGCTGGCCTGGTTGCCCATAAACTCGTTAAAGATGGGGCCAGCATGGTCTGTCCCCATGTCAGCATAGGCAACGGCGATTTCTTCGGCACTCTGGGCGATATATCGCAGACATCTCTCCAGTCCAACCACTTTGCCCGTATGTTCAATCGCTTCCAGAATGTCCAGAGCTGGCTCCAGGATTGCTTCAAAATCCTGGCTCAGGATGTGCTCCCACTCTCTGGACAGCCGCTCCACTACATTGACATCATTCTTGACTTGCGACAGATTGGAAATATCCAGCCAGCCACCAACTGCGATTCTCTGGTGAAGCATGGCCGCGTTTAGCAACTGCAGGGCGGCGACCTGGCAACTGTCATTTCCCTTGTCCTCGCCCAGGTGTTCCACTTGAAAGTGTCGGTTCAGCACTAATAGCAGTCCATCCTCTCGCAGATGGCGGCTTGCTTCCTCTATGCATTCCCTCAGAATGTTCAGGTCGCGGGCAACCTTGTTCCCTTTCAGACCAGACTTGGCAAGCAGGTTCATCTGGATGCGGCCAGGAATCTCATCAAGTCCAACCAGTGACAGCTGCCGCAACATGCTCTCCTCCCGACTAACGTAGGGCCTCTTGCCACGGGATACATATGGCTCGCCCTTTCTGTTGTTGATCATATCGGCAGCCTGGGATTTGATTCTCTGAATATCTGCCGCTGTGCCAGTCTTTCTTCTCCCCCTTTTTTTGAGATCAGGGCTTGCAGTCCTGGTTTCAACGGTACCATCTGCATTCTGGTGTGTCGTTTGCAGGGCATCAATATCGGAGAGAGCAACATTGTCCACACTCAAGCTGGCGAACGGATCTCTTGTCTTCCCCTCCAGCTCATCCAGCGAATACAATCCTGCATCCTCGGGACTGGACTTCTGCTTCACGACCTGGATAGCTGCCTTCCTGGCCTCCCCTCCGCGTCCCACATGATAGAAATGCCGAATAGCACCAAACTGCCGGCTAGCCAGACTGACAGCCGTGACCGTTACTCCCTGCTCTGACGGGAAGGAAAATTTTATCAGTTCGGACAGCCTGTCTTCAATCCGCGTATCGTGGGCACGAAGGGCTAACAGAATTTGTCCAAGCTCTTTCCATCCGTCTTCGGGATGAGCATACTCCAGCCATGCCTCAGGATCCTTGTTGAGCGGGATTTCAATCGGACAGATAATATACCCGACTCCCTTTCCCGGGGAAGTACGCATGACACGCCCCACCGCCTGGATCACATCAACAGGACTTTTGCGGGGTTCCAGAAATGCTACTGCACTCAGGGAAGGGGTATCCGTCCCTTCCCCGAAAATACCCACATTCAATATGGCATGGGGGTGGGAGATCGTAGCACGAGCCAAGTTGGCTTTGGCCTGCTCCCGCCGTTCTACATTGGATGTAGCATCCAAATGCTCAATGTAAAAACGTGATGTCTTCGCATAAAGATGATTGTCCGACAGGTATCCATGCATCCATTCTTTGGCAACATCGGACTGCAAGTCCTTTACCATATTCCTGGACTTGTCCACCGTATTCATAAAGGCGATACAGGAGCGAATTGGCACCAGCTGCTCCGCACCATCGGACTCCCTGATCGCATTGCTCATGGCCAGAGAGAGGGCGAGCCCGCGGATAAAGTGGGGCGGAGTAAGCGGGAGCCTGCCCCTGCTTCTTGTGTTCCTTGCGAGCTGATTGGCTGCCGCGTACGTATCCCTAGAGTTGATTCCGATAGCGATAATGCGGTAATCTGCCAGCCAGCCATTGTTCACGGCATCCATGTAACTGCGACGGAACAGCTCTACTCCAAATACACTCTCATCATCCATGGAGCGCACAAGCCAATCCTCGGGCTTGCGCCTGACTTTGTCCTGTCTGTACACCCTAGGGGTTGCCGTCTGATAGACCCGATAGATAGCTGGAAACGAATCGTTATCGTGACAGATCGTGAAGTTTCGCAACTTTTGGTTTATGCCCGGCTTTACATCTTTGCGCAGTCCTGCAGTGCGGTGAGCTTCGTCACAAATTAACACGCGAGCAGTCGTCTTCGTGGACTGCAAGGCCTCCGCGATTCGGTGTCCACTCTGATAGGTACCGATGACGACACCGATACCGGAATGCTGTTGTTTGGCCGTGGCAATCCACTCGCCAATTTTGACAGCACTCGTGGTAACTTCTCCCTTGATTGCAGATGCACTGACGTAGCTGCTGTCAGCAGTAGGGTCTTGGGAAATGTCCAGCGTTCCTTCTTTCCTGGGATCGTATCCGGCTGTTTCATCTGAGCATACAGCCAGTATTTTGATCCCCCTGACCGTATTGTCCAGGTATTCGCGCCTGATCTGGGCGACTAGGGCAATGGATGGACAGAGCACAATGGATATGCTGCCTGCAGGCGTAAGCCTTTCTATGATGCGTAAAGAAATGCGGGTCTTGCCTGTGCCACATGGCAAAATGATTCGGCCTCTTGCCTCCCCGACTGGCAAACCTCCGCTCTCCGCGAACTCATGTTCACGGAGAATGCGCACTGCCGTATAGACAGCCTCATCCTGCATGCTCTGTTTGGTCTGGCCTTCAGTGGAGTTCTGGGACTGCTCTGAGCGCAGTGCCAGCAGAAGGTCTATGTATATGTTAACCGGCAGGATGCGCTTGTCCGCCAGCCCTGGAATTCTTGCAATATTGGAGCTGACGGGAGCATCCCCGTTGGTAACCAGCCAGCGATCCGCCCAGAAACCGGTAGCGGACGCGGCAATGAACTTGTCCAGTTCGTCCTTGTAGATTCCCTGCCCGTGTCCATATTCATCCAGTTGCCTGGACTTGCACTGGATTGCAATGTACGAACCATCACTGCGGCGGACGGCGACGGCATCAATGCCGATATCACCTCTTGTCGTGTTCGGGAAATGAACTGTCCGTTCCGGCCAATCCGCCCAGGAATAGCACTTGTCAATATCCCATTCCCTGATGTAGGGAGCAATCCGTATCGTCAGCTCCTCCAGCCATTTCCCATCCGTCTTCTGACGGGACTTTTCCTCGGTGTGCGCAATGGCATCCTCAATGAGATTCTGCAGGTTTTCCATCTTCAATGTTTACGATTTTCCTGTACGCTCACTTCGCATGAAAACGCCACTTTCGGTACTGTTTCCAGTCCCTGTATGCCATCCTATTCTCGTTCAGCACCTTCCAGGAATGCTCGGCAAGGGAAAGATTCAGCTTTGCCGCCAATATATCCAGATTCAGGCTTCCCAGAATGCTTGCTGTAACGGACCGCTTCGCATCCGGGAAGACAAGTGTGCCAAAGAACTCCCTTGCCATTTCTGATTCAAGTACTCCGGGCAATACCCGTGCCTCACCCTCTGTCTGGCAGGGCAGAAAGTAACATGTGTCATCAAATACCACAGGCTTGCCATCCCTGGGGCCAATGGCCCGAAATGGAATATCCTTGTAAAATCCCGAAATCGCAACCTTCCACGGTGCAAAAGCATACGGTCCAACTCCAAACATCGGAATTCTTGCCCTGTTTCGGCAAACCGAACTTGACCGCCCGTCAAGATAACTTCCATACTCCTCCTGATAACTCCATGTCCGGGGCGACTCGCGAGAGATTCGAGAGGTGTCTTCCCCGATTCTTGTCTGGGTAACAAGCATAAACCGAGACGGCGAAGGGACCTTCTTCACCAGCTCTGAACTTTTGAGCATAGGATATAGAAGAGCGGGCTCCAGACTCATGCTCCTGCCAAACCCATTTCTCAATCTCTTCTGGTCGGGAAACAGTTCCGTGCCCCGAGAGCAGTCGTGCCTGATCCCCGAACGCCATTTTGCAGGAGATTGGCCATAGAAGGATTCACATCCTTCGAACGATGCGAGATTTGCCATCAATCGTCCCCTGCGATAAGCAACTGTGGATTCCGGGACATCTGCCTCAAGGTTCCGGTACACTTTGCACTCCTGCGAATAGCTTCCAGGTTCAAGAATGGAGATCAGCAGACAGGCATCCACGGATGCTCCGAAGTGCTTCGGAGCATCAATCAAGTACATTGCTGACTCCCCGACTTGCGAATGCCTGGTCCATGCGTATTTCAGCACCTTGCGTGCCACTGTGGTTTTGCACAGCATTGTGATTGTAGCGGACCGCCCGGAAAGCCGCTCATAGAGATGTGACAGCATCCATTCCGAGATGTCAAAATTGCTCTTCCCTGTAATCGCGTCTATCCCGTTGAGTCCCTGTGAATCTGACTTGACTGGCAAGTTTTTTCCTCCCGAGGCTCTCATTGTCGCATTCGTTGCCCACGGAGGATTGCCCAAAACAAGGATTGGCTCACTCAAGCGATTGCATGTTGCTGTCCAGTCCTTTTTGAAGAAATATTCACAATAGACAGATGCGCCCTTGACGGTTTGGGACACCTTTACATAATCCGGACTTATCTCAAATCCCGGCAGTCTTTCGCATTCGGGAAATGTATCAGCGGATGCGTGAAAAAAGGATCCTGCTCCACAGGTAGACTCAACAATTGATTTGGGGAATATCTTCAGACTGCGGACGAGTCTGCAAACTCTCTCGTACAGAATATCAGGAGTTTGAAAATCCCCATACCTCAGCCTGTCTTTTTTCCTTCTGGACATGTATCAGTGCACTCGAAAAATACCATTGACAGTACCCGCCTGTTGAATAATTCGTCTACATTGTAACCGCCACTGAAGGGCGTTAGAGATTGTCAGATATCCCAATTCGGGAGGATTGCGCAATAAATCTTCAGCTAGTGCATTCGCCCGACATCGTCAACGGGAGGATTCCGATCCATCATGAATGCAGCAAGATCATCTGTATTCCCATTGCGCTCTATGATTTCAAGAATCCCCCGTGTTATTTGGTACTTGACAGTGCGTGAGACATCCACAAGAACGGTGTGGAGAATACCCAGTGTGGCTGTCTTTTGGTACACAAAGATCAACAGAGAGTATCCGAGTCCATAAATCTTTTGGCTTGCTGACCTGAAGAGAGATGAAGATTGAGGTTGGCGGATGCTGGTAACCTTCGTGTTTACACTCAGTCCAGGAAAGTCGTTCCCTCCTGTGTATTCCGCCCAAGTGGGCCGTGGATTCCGCTCGATCTGGGCCGCTCGGACATGTTTCTTTCGGTGTTCATGATTCGTCATTTTGTGCGTGCAAGTCCTGTTCACCTGTTCATTTTGCCATCAGTAACCCCATGAGGACTTGGCTCGTTATGGGAAGATTTCAGATTTGCAAAGGTTGCTGCCTCAGCGCATAAGTGTCTCTATTGTTAATTCGGGGAGCATGTTTCTGGGAAAAGTATGCCCCGCAATTTCTGCTCTCAAAATAATATACGCAATGCCGAGCTGTTACCCCTGCCGCAATGTTGCCATTGCATGCATCTCACAAGGCATGCACAGAAAATGTCCCGAAAAAAGCAGAAAACCCCGATGGAATACAACGGGGTTTCCGGGGGTGATGTGGACATCCAACTCAAAGAAGGTGCCCATCATCCAGTGAAGAGTAATTGCCTTGAACTTTGTGGTCAGAGAAGTGTTCCTGCTTCTGACTTCGCAAGACTTTTTTGAAATGGATTTACCATCATGCCACCCGGACTGCCTCTGCCACCATAGTTATTCTCTCATGAAGTCCATGCCTGACTGCTCTGCCTGCGAGAAGGCTTATATGCTGTGTGAATGCTCCGAATGGCATCCACCTCATCACCCGACTCCAAGCCAGCAAAGGGCCATTGGGGAACTTGAAAGATGGGGCCAATTGCCGGGCTATGTGTGCCTGGGCCCCGGTGACTAGCCTGTCGTCGGGTCGGTGTGCACCAGATAAAATCGCGAACATTCCCGTTGCCTTTTGCAGTACCTGCCGCATTATCCGCGCCGCCTTTTTTGCAAGATTTGAGCCTGGACACCTGTTCGTGCTGCTTCTTCTTGTCGAGGCGCATTCGCGCCTGATGCAGCTCGTCAATCAGCATTGCCATCAACTCCGTCCTATCACCGGTTGCACGTCTTGTGGAACTGCTGGCATCTGCCCGTGAAGAGAGCACCTGTCTGCGCGAGCTCCAACAACTGGCCCGCATGGATGTCCTAGTGCTGAATGACTGGGGATTGCATGGGATTGGACAGGCACAGAAACGAGATCTGATGGAACTTCTGGAAGATCGCTACACCCTGCACTCCACCATTGTCACCAGTCAGTATCCAGTCAAAAAGTGGCATGAAACCATAGAAGGTCCCCACCTTGGTGGATGCCATTCTGGATCGCCTCGTCAAAAATGCACGCCGAATTCAGTTAACTGGAGAATCCATGCGCAAGATCAAAGGAAAACAAGCGTCACATACCCGATCCGCCGAGTCATGAACACCACCCCAAACATGCCGAACAGGTGGCCAAATAAGATTGGATTTGCCGGCCCAATTGATTGGAATAGGCGCATATTGGGGATTATTGCGAATTTTCGGACAGACACTTATGTTTATTCAGGGACTTATAAAGGAAACTGTACGCAGAAACCTCATGCGGACGGACTCCTTTCTGTCATTTGACGGGTCATCAGGGAACCCAACGGTTCACCCCTCGCACGTCCAGTTGCCCCAGTCCCCGAGGCCAAGATGTTCGCGGCAGCGTTGATGTCCGCGTGTTCCGCATGTCCACAGGACATACACCTGAATTTGCGCAGGGAAGCACGATTGCCCGCGTCCCTGTGTCCGCACCTGCTGCAGTCCTGGCTCGTGTACGCGGCCACCACAGAGAGAACGAGAACGCACTTGTACCCCAGCATCTGCACCAGCTGTCCCGGCGCACCTTCCAGCAGAACCCGGTTCATCCCTGCTTTCGCTTTGACATTCTTGCCCGGATTTTCTGTCGTCCCACGGGCCGAGGCGGTCATGCTTTTCACCTTCAGGTTCTCCACCACCACTACAGGAGCTTCCTTCGAGATTTTCGCACTGTTCTGGTGATTGCGGTTATGACTGAAGTTTGCCAGATACGTGCTGCACTTCTGGATCTTGCCCTGTGTCTTCTTCGCCCGGTTCGACATCTTTTTCCGACCGTCTGCTTTCTGCCGGGCAATCTGCTTTGCCAGCTTCCGCTCATACCTGCGTTTCCGGAATCGCACCCGCTTGTCCGCCTCACTCTCCAGCACTTCGGAGTCCCTGCCGTCGCTGTAGGCCACGGCGATCATGCCGTTGGCGTTCCGGTCAATCCCCGCAACCACGCCGTTGTCTGGAATCACAGGCGTAGCGATCTCATACAGAACCGTAACATACCACCTGCCTCTTTCCTTGAAGATCGTCGCAGACTTTGGCGCTCCTTCGGGATACGGATTCCCTCCTCGTCTGCGAATTTGCATATACCCCCGTTTCGGGATCCAAATCTTCCCGTCCCTGATCTTGACATCCTGCGGAATCGTACAGGAGGGACGTGTGCGGTCTCTGGACTTAAACCGGGGCTTGTCGGCCCGGTCGTCAAAGCAGTTCTTAAAAGCCTGCGACAGCTGTTTCAGCGTGTGGCGAACACAGGCAAAGGAGTATTCCTGCAGCCATGCATACTCCGGGCTGTTCCGCAGTTTGGTGAACTCCGTGAAGAGGGTCTGCCATTGCGTGGATGGCGCCTGGGTGCCGTTCGCTTGCGACTCCGCATATTCTTTCTGGTTCCTGGCAAGGAAGAAATTCCAGACGAATAGGCACGCCCCGCACATGGCAAACAGGAAGAGGGCATTGTCCCGCGTAACAGGAATCAGCCTGTAGCGCACGCCACGATACGCCTTCCCGTTCCGTGTTCCTGTCATCTATTCCCCGGTATTGCTGGAAGCACTTGGAACCCACAAACCAGACGCGCTGTTCCGTATTTGGTACAGTTTCCTGTATAACTCCCTTTATTTACATTATTTTTGGCTTGTAAACAAATTTCAGCATCAGGTAGCGACCCAAGGATTCTGTACGAATCTCCTGGATGTAAGTGGCTTCACTGGTAAGCGTAATTCCCCTGCTCTGGTTTAGCAAGTCATTAATTTCGAATCTCAAATTTCCTCTCCCCCCCAGGAAAAGACGGGAAAAAGATACATCCAGCAGGATAGTGTTTTGACTGCCCGTAAACAGGTCACGATCAAAAATTCTATAGTGAAAATTCAAATCTATCAGCCAGCTATTGTGAACATACCCTCTCAATCGGGATGTGATTCTGCCAGTCATATAATTCCGGTTCAGTTTACTATTGAGTGAGTATTTGATCTCATTCCAATAGACCCGTCCATCTGTAGAGACCTCAAGTAGGTCACCACGGTAATACTCCAAGTCTATCCCCAAACTATTACGCCGCAAATCTCCTGTGTTTTCCATACCATTGACCAATTCGATTTTCCGCTCAAATCCCGTCGCTGCACGCAAGGAATACCCAATCCCTATGCTGCGAACCAGCTTACCAAATCGGATCCCTGCATCCCCAGACCAAGCCCCCCTCGAATTGACCTCTCGGACATTCTGATGTAAATTCTGATCTATGTTGCGGGCATGTACAATGCTATTATGTACATAGGAGATCCCCGTGTCTACGCTCAGATTCAGGCCAGAGTAGCTTTGATATAGCCGATACCCGAGATCCAGATCGTGATGGTATTCCGGTGTAAGTAAATGATTGCCCTGATAAGTACGAAGAGCAATACTGTTATCCACAAATGGTTGCAACTGGCGTGTTGTGGGCTCACGGGTGCTCGCTCGGTAGAAGAAATTCAAAATCCCATCCCTTCCTAAATTTTTCTTCGCGAGGACATGTGTTAGAACATGCGAGTAGGTCTTTAAGATCGTTTGATCAGGCTTTAGAATCGTGGCTCCCTTACGTCTGGAATGTTGTATTTCCAGATTGCCACTAACAAACCAGGAGTGATCTTCAGCGTACCAGCCGAAATTCACCCCTGGGCTCAGGATAGTATAATTCTCGGTAAGGCCATCACCAAGATTTTTGATCAATGTTCGCTGTTTGCCGGCAAGATCAAAAAATAGCCTCTCGTTATCTTGTGTTCGGAAATGTCTTTGAGCATAGACGGTCAATAGCCGTCCTGAGGACAGGGGTTTGATCAATTGGACACGCTGGGAATGCCGAAATGAATTATTTCGGCTCTCCTGCAGTTGATGATGTTCTTCCTGAAAGGTCATTTCGTATGGCATATACGGGATTAAGTCTGTGTGCAGGTCGCTATTTACATCACTATCCCGCATAGAGGCTGTGGTCTCAAGGACTAGGCTAAGTCCGCTTTCAGAGATCCGCTTTCGCCAAGTCAGATGCATCTTTCCCCTCAAATTCTCAGACGAGTTATCCGAGAGAGTTTTTGCCGAATTCTGTAATGCGCCTGAATGGATACGCAATCTTTCTATGCCGATATTTTTGGTTGCAGGGGCAGATTTTGCGAAGTTTCCTCGAAAAATTAAATCGTGTCCTTCTCCCAGATTTACCTCGGCATTTAGTCCGATTTGGTGAGATAGATCATTGATTTTTCGATTGTTTGACTCATAGCCGAATGCGGTCTGAGTGTCCCCAAAAAGTTGCTGTCGAACCACCACATCTTCCTTGCGGTTTTGTTTATTTTCGAGAAGATAGCTTGCATTGATCGTAGTGTGCGTGGAGAACTCTTGGTTCATGTTGACCCCGAATCCTAAGGATTGAGTGTAGCCGTCACTTCTAATGTCACGCGAACTTCCGACTTCCGAGAATCCTTTGAGTTGTTGACCACTGAACCCGGGCTGATTGATATTCTCTCCGCTTCCGATTAATGCAAACTGAGTGCGAGGAGTAAATCTGAACAGTGTTCCCCGCCCAAAATAACGTCCCAGATCCATCCGTTCTCCTCCAAGCCCGACAGTTGTCTGTCCAAAGAAACCCTGCTTTGCTTTCTCGGTCAATCCTATGTTAATGGTTTTCTCTTCCTGACCATCAGGTATACCCGTCAGCTCCGCCAGATCCGAAGATTTATCAAAAACTTGTACATGATCTACTGCATCTGCAGGAAAATTTTTTGTGGCGATCATCGGGTCATCGCCAAAAAATTCTTTTCCTTCCACTAGCAGATTCTCAACAGCCTTCCCTTGGGCGGTAATTGCGCCGTCACGCCCCACATCAATGCCTGGCAGTCGACGCAGAAGGTCCTCTAGCATATCTTGCGGCTGCAACAAAAATGCCTGGGCATGATACTCTATCGTATCTCCCCGAACGACGAAGGGCAAACGTTCTGCACGAACGACGAACTCTTCCAACATTCTGGTTTGAGCTGATAGGCTTATGATGCCTGCATCAACATCCTGATCCAGGATCTGAAAATCACGTATCAGGGTTTCAAATCCAACAAATGAAACCTGCAACACATAGGAGTCTGGTTGCAGGCGGGCAACTGTAAAGCGGCCATCCTCTCTGGATGTGCTGAATCCCACCAAGCTGGAGTCAGCTTGTGTAGTCACGATAACTGAAGCACCGGCCAAAACCGTACCCGACGAATCAGTGACGACTCCCGTTACAGTAAAATCTTGGCCATTTACCACACCGCACAGAAACAGAGAGAATGCCAAAAAACACCTCATGAAACTTCCCTTCCAAAGGATCAACGAGCCACAAGACCTTGAAAAAACCTAAACCAAGAGGAGCACAAGCGGTATTCAGACGAGCCCAGCTAGTATCCGTGAAATAATGCACGCAGCATCAGTCTCGCCTACGCACACCACGGAATAAAACGCTCTCGAGATTCTCCTTAGTCTTGGCAAATCATCGCAACATTGCCGTTGCGTTCATCCTCGTATCTTTTCCAGTTTTCACACTCAGTTTTCGCAATACAATCAGCGAACTCCTTTCTCTCTCTGCGTGAAGCACCCCCTCTGCGAACACACACTGGCACCGAAGGAATTAAAAGTTGCATATTGGGTGACAAGACATCAGGAGGCACTGACAGAAGACGCTGTCCAACGACATCCTTATGCGTGGAAGTTGGTGTGTACAATCCAGAAAAACCTGCCATACACAAGAAAAAAATGAGAACCAATCCCGTGAAAATAAACTGTGGCTTAATCATTTCAGTTCAGAATGAATGGAGAATATGAGGTTGAAACACGGTGAGGATAAGACAGATTAATTTGTTTAGTGTCTGCCCGAAGATTGCGTGTCTATGGATCCTGTCCAGGGATTCAACACCCAGATCCGCCCAAAACCCTTCATACGCTCTCTAAACGACATATACTGGCGATATTCTGAATTTTCGGACAGACACCAATTTCCAAATTTTTTGCGGAACACTCCTCTCAATCAGAGGATGATTTTCATCTATTAGAGCACCTACAGGAAGCATAAAACGAGAGGCAAGAATAATTTCGCAGAGATCCGCCTGTACTCCTTATCTGTAAGAGAAACTCATTTTTATTGGGATAAGCTCCATCAATCTTCCATATTTCTGACACTCTCAACGTTTCTCAATGCGTTGCGGACTTTATCCCAATTTCGCTTCTGTTCCGCTACTACCATGTCTACAAACTGTGTATACTCTGAGAGGCTTACTCGTTTGCCTTTGACGGGTGAAGCGATAGATTTTGGCTGTACCGTAACATCTATTTCTTCCGCAGAATATATCTCGCCGGTCTCGTTGTTGGTCACCATTAAGATAAGACCAGGCAGCCCGTAGTACAATCCTGGTCCGGCAGGTACAGGCAATTCGGGGGCAAACCAAGCCTCAATGGTTTTCCCTAGACCAGTGGTAGATGTTGCTTTTACAACACGATAATCCAGATAAATACGTTCGGGTCCAACTATTTTCCAAGACCAAAAGGGCAACACGTCTTCCACCACAAAGGTATCGTCATAAAATTTTCTGGATTCTACAAAATGAGAATTGTTGTACCGGACATATGTAGAGTCAGCGAACTCCCAGCCGATATCCATCGGCTCATTCTCTCCGGGAACATAAGATTCTTCATCAGACGGGCGCATTAAGGAGTGAAAGACATCAAAATTTAAGGTTCTTGTAATGATTACATGGGTAGGAGTATCAACATAGGGCTCTCCCAGAAGTTCATCTATTCGATCCGTAGGAAGCACCAGCCTGGGACTACTATGGCGGTAACGAATTTCCCCGTGCTGAGCACTAACGGATGTGGAAAAGAAAAGTATCAGCAGTGCTGAAAAAGATACTTGGGGACACAGAACTGAGATAGGAGACATTTTAGTCTTGACAAATCATCGCAACATTACCGTTGCGTTCATCTTCGTATCTTTTCCAGTTTTCACACTCAGTTTTCGCAATACAATCAGCGAACTCCTTTCTCTCTCTGCGTGAAGCACCCCCTCTGCGAACACACACTGGCACCGAAGTAATTAAAAATTGCATGGGTGACAAAACATCAGGAGGCACTGACAGAAAACGCTGTCCAACGACATCCTTGTGCGTGGAAGTTGGTGTGTACAATCCAGAGAAACCTGCTATACACAAGGAAAAAACGAGAACCAATCCCGTGAAAATAAACTGTGGCTTAATCATTTCAGTTCAGAATAAATGGAGAATATGAGGTTGAAGATAAGACAAATTAATTTGAGTTTCTTGCAAAAATAGCAATTTAAAGTATTTAGTGTCTGTCCGAAAATTCCCAGCAACCCCCAATACGGGGGATTCCAGAGGCATTTTGCCCCACAGCGTCATGTATGGTGCGATTCAGATGCTCGTTCGCTATGAGAGATTCGGAGAAATCTTGCACGAAGATTGCATGTTTATGGATGCTGTTCGGGGATTTCATGCTCCAATTCGCCAAAGGGCTTCCATCTTCATCAGGAAAAATACCAAAATATCTCCAAAAACCCCTCATAAGCTCTCTAAACGGCATATATTGGCGATATTCTGAATTTTCGGACAGACACTATTTAAACCGTTTCTGAGACTCAGATTCCCTTGATTTTTGCCAGACTCGGGAGGCCTTTTCTCGGAGAGTGCGTTTCACAGTGACAACGAACTTACGGAGGTATGTATGCTTCTTTTAGATCGAATCAAATAGTTTACGCTTGCCTGTCAGGAGGAGATCTTCTCGGAGTTGGATGCGTCGTTTGGTCCTTTGCCCGGACGCTACCAACTCTTTGTGCTGGCCCTGAAGATGGTGCATATGGAGGGCTTTCTGCCGCCCCAGTCGCGCGGCAGCCGAGGTCGTCCCCTGTCCCATCGTACTTCCATCGCGAAGGCGTTTTTAGCCAGGATGATCTTCCAGATTTCCACGACCACTGCCCTGCGAGAGCGTCTGATGATGGACCGCACTCTTCGATCTTTGTGTGGGTGGTCCCGCGAGTCTACCTTTTCCCAGGTGTTCCAGGAATTTTCCGAGAGCGAACTGCCGATCCGAATTCATGAGGCTCTGATCAGGAGTTGCTACGAGAATGAGGTTGTGGGGCATATTTCACGGGATTCCACGGCAATTGAGGCACGGGAAGCGGCGGTGAAAAGAAGGAGAACGAGGAGGAAGAAAAAGCTCCGAAAGCTCCCCCATGCTGGAAAGACAGCGAGAGATGGCGGGAGTCAACGAGATGGCGGATGCAAGCGAAATGTCCAGGGCGGCGGCAGTCCGGGTGGGTTGGAAGATTCCTATGGATGTAGCGAACGGGGGCATTCCGATCAGTTGTATCGGAATCTCCGCCTCCGTGCATATAGCCAGGTCGCCATTCCCTTGGCCGAGATGACCGCAGATCGGGTTCTGGCGGTTCTGTATGCTTTGATGGACAGTGTCTATGATGCGAAACAGATTCATGTGCATACGGGAGAACTGGGGCAGGTTTCGATCACGGATTCCCATCCCCAGCGGAACGGAAAAGCGGCGCGGGATCAGGAAAACAGGGCGCGGCGTGCTGCCGGAGTTACGCCACCTGAGCGCATACGGTACCGGGAGCGTTCGACGGTGGAGCGCGCCTTTGCTCGGCTCAAGGATGAGTTTGGCTTCCAGAATCTGCGAGTTCGGGGATACCAGAAGATGATGTGCCACATGATGTTTGGCGTGCTTGCGCTCACTGTGGACTCTCCTCTCCGCTTGGCAGCGTAGATCCAGGCAACTGGATCAGGTTTTTCGGGATTCAAAAACTCGCTTCCACCGAAGTGATCGGACAGGGGCATCCTACTCATATGAATGAGGGACAAGATCCGTTCCGAAGAGCCTTTTCAGGGAACGAATTTGGAACAATTTCCCGCACAAACCGCCAAAAGAAGGAGATCATTCAGAAAAATCAAGGTTCTCTCCCATACCTGGTCAGAATTCGAAAGTCCCAAAAATCTTTTTGCAAGAGGCTCATTTGTTTGGTGTCTGCCCGAAAAGGCATAAGCCAATATAGCTCCATCCCGTATCTTGCGGACAGTTGCAAGCCAAAGACGAATCCATGGAAGGGTTTGAGGAATAGGGAAATTGCTAGGTTATTGTGCCTGGTACCTATGCGAACAGTTTATCGCTGAGTCAGTGTGCAACAAGTAGAATCACATGCATCCCGGCTGTCCTTCGAAGAATCTGCTACACTGCAATATGAACACGGAAAGTGATTTTCGTGCTATCTCCGCCTGCCTTTTTTGCGAGATTTGGGCTTGGACCTCTGTTCGTGCTGTTGCCTGTCGGGGCGCATTCGCGCCTGATTCAGCTCGTCAATCAGCATTGCCATCAACTCCGGCTCTTCCTCTGCCAGCTCCTTCACCATCGGTACAAAACGAGCGAGACGCTCACGCTCAAGACTGGTTTTAGCCCTCAGCTGCTCTTCCAAGACAACCGTGATTCGCTGTGCCGTGCGAGCGGCAGCTTCTTCTGGACTCGGCAATTGTCGTTTTTCCATCTGAATGTCAAATCTGTGTGCAATGGCTTTGAGTTTGGATTCTTCTTCCCAGGCAGCCAGCGTGATCGCTACCCCCGCCTTTCCCGCACGTGCAGTTCGGCCCGTTCGGTGAATGTAAAGCTCCGGTTCCAGTGGTACCTCATACTGGAATACATGACTCAGTTCCGAAATATCAATCCCGCGCGCTGCCACATCCGTGGCAACAAGGAGAGAAATGCGTCCCTGGCGTAACTGATGGATGACTCGCTCCCGTGCCCGCTGGGAAAAATCTCCACTGATTGCACCAATATTGAGTCCATAATTTCGCAGAAAATCCCCTAGGAAGGATACCTCCCGCCGCGTATTGGTAAAGATGATCGCGGAATCCGGATTCTCGAATTCTATCAGCCGGGACAGTTCGCGAGCGCGTTCCATCGGATCTGGAACGACATAATAGCGGTGATCTATTGTCGCGACACCAACTCCATCTGCACTAAGCCCAAGAAATCGGGGATCACTCAGAAACTCTTTTCCTAGCAGTCGCACCTTTGGCGGCATGGTTGCACTGAACATGCAGGACTGGCGATCATCGGGAAGATAGGACTTCAGGGCGGCCATCGCCGGATAGAACCCCATAGAGAGCATCTCGTCCGCCTCGTCCAGAATAAATGACCGCAGCTTCTTGAGTGTGAATGTCCGGCGTTCCAGATGATCTAGGATTCGTCCTGGCGTACCAATCACAACCTGTGCCCCCTTGGACAGTCCTTCCGACTGCCTCCGATAACTGACTCCTCCGTAGACCAGAACGCCCCGAAGTTTTTCAGGCATCGGGTTGATGCGCTTGAATTCGTCATAAATCTGGCCAGCCAGCTCTCTGGTTGGCGTAAGTACAAGGGCCTGCGCCGCACGCACAGAGGGTTCCAGGCTGTCAAACAGAGGGAGCAGAAACGCCCCGGTCTTGCCCGAGCCTGTGCGGGATTGTACAATCAGGTCCTGCCCTGACTTCATACAGGGAATGGAATGCGCCTGAACGGGCATCAGACCTGGCCAGC
Organism: Rhodothermales bacterium; assembly: GCA_965203305.1. GTDB lineage: Bacteria > Bacteroidota > Rhodothermia > Rhodothermales > Bin80 > Bin80. Next base: position 3,783,193 of record OZ241874.1, read on the forward strand.
CGCTCTTTGCAAATGCAGCATATGCCCCCTGCCCAAGCGTGTCCGGTGTCGCCTGTTTGATTCCCGGGTCCAGTGCCGTAAAATTGCTCTCTGCCGCAGATTCCTTGCTGGCCTGCTGGGCCCGTGATGAAAAATCCAGATGTGTCTTGAACGGCTTGCTCACAGGCTTCACATAGATAAACCGCCATCAACACCGAGAACCTGTCCTGTAATATAGGATGCCTCCTCCGATGCCAGAAATAGCACAGGAGCTGCTATTTCCTCAGGCGTTGCAGTCCGGGAAGCCGGAATCATTCTCAGCAATCCCTCTTTCGCTTTTGGGTTCATTGCCTGTGTCATATCCGTCTCCACATATCCTGGAGCAACTATATTTACGGTGATTCCGCGTGCTGCCAGCTCTTTGGCCAGACTTCTGGTGAGACCAATCATCCCCGACTTGGAAGCGGCGTAATTTGCCTGCCCCCTGTTTCCAGTGCCTGCAAGCACGGAAGAGATATTGATAATTCGCCCGGAACGCTGCCTCATCATCGTCCTGTAAACCGCTCTGCTGTAATTGAACACGCTTTTCAGGTTTGCATTCATAACCTCATCCCATTCGGACTCGCTCATGCGCATGAGCAAGTTGTCCCGCGTGATTCCGGCATTGTTGACCAGGACATCCACCCCGCCCCAGGCCTGCACGATCTCCTGAACCGTCTGCTCCGCCGCCGTAAAATCCGCAGCATCACACGGAAATGCAAGCCCGCCAGTCTTCTCTTTCAACTCTTCGGCAACTGCTGTACTGCTTCTGTAGGTAAAGGCAATCCGTGCCCCCTGACGGGCAAATGCCTCTACAATGGCCCGTCCGATGCCGCGAGTTCCGCCAGTAACCAGAATGCGGGATTCGTTAAACTTCATGTCTTCCTTTCACTCTGCTAGAAATTCTTTCACCGCTTCTGCAGTGGAAACCGATATCACATCCGCTCCCCTCCCCAGTGTCTTGCGAACTAAACCATTTAGCACACGACCGGGTCCCACTTCAATAAATCTAAGATTTTCTGGCATATTCTGGAGCGACTGGGACCAGCGCACAGGACTCGTTAGCTGCTCAAGCATTCTGGCCCGGATATGTTCTGGATCCAGAGCCGGCTGTGCTGTCACATTCAAGTAAATCGGACAAACCGGAGGACGGAGCGTCACGGTCGCCAGCTCCTGGGCCAGTTCTTCCCGAGCCCTGGATACCAGCGGGGAATGGAATGCCCCGCTTACCGGCAACTGAATCAGCCTTTTTGCACCTGCCCTCGTCAATATCTCCTCTATTTCACGGAGGGCAGCCGTGTCCCCGGAAATCACAACCTGACCCGGCGCATTATAGTTTGCACATACAACAACATGTTCCGGGGAACTCACCTCCCTGCAGGCGGCGGTGATCACCTCTCCAGGCAACCCGATCACTGCTGTCATTCCCGCAGAGCGTCCCCTTCCTGCACTGGCCATAAGCTCGCCCCGGCGACGCACCAGACGCAACCCGTCTTCAAACGAAAGTGCCCCGCACGCATGCAGCGCACTGTACTCTCCCACACTGTGGCCAGCAACAAGATCAGGGGCCAGCTCCAGGGCTGCAAAGACGGCAATTGAGTGGGTATAGAGTGCAGGCTGGCAGATGGCGGTGTTGGTCAGCTTTTCCAGTGCACGAGGATCCTCCTCAACACTCTGAAAACAGAGCTCCGTGAGCGGGAAACGAAGAACATCGTCCGCCACCTCAAAAATAGCCCGCGACATGGGAATCTCGTCAAACAGGTCCCTGCCCATTCCGGCAATCTGAGATCCCTGCCCTGGAAACAAGGCTGCAATTTGCTTCTCAGCCATAAAAATGCACGCGTTTACAGTCTGTCATCTGCGGAAATTTTCTGCTCCAGATCATAGGCCCAGCGCAGGTATGTTGCTCCCCAGGTAAACCCGCCGCCGAATGCGGCAATCACGAGATTATCTCCTTTTTTAAGGTCATTCTCCCAGTCATGGAGGCACAGGGGAATCGTGGCTGCAGTTGTATTTCCGTACCTGGAAATGTTCAGCATCACACGCTCCGGGTCTAGATCCATGCGCCGCGCAACGGCATCAATGATACGCTGATTCGCCTGATGGGGAACCAGGTAACGGATATCCTCTCCCCGCAACTGATTGCGTTCCATGATCTCTGCGGCAACATCCGCCATGCCCTTGACGGCAACCTTGAACACGGTCTGTCCCTCCTGGTGGATGTAATGCATTTTTTGGTCTACTGTATCGTGCGTGGCCGGATTCAGACTGCCTCCGCCCAGCATGCACAATGCCTCCCAGCCCTGTCCATCCACATGAAGCACGGAATCTACAAGTCCGTATCCATCATGATCTGCCTCCAGCAAGACTCCCGCAGCTGCGTCCCCAAAGAGTACACAGGTTTTCCGGTCCGTATAGTCTGTGATGCTGCTCATCTTGTCTGATCCGATCACCAGCACTTTTTTTGCGCGGCCGCTCTCAATGAATCCAGCTCCGGTATTGAGGGCAAACAGGAATCCGCTGCATGCTGCCGACAGATCAAATCCCCATGCGCCCGTCGCTCCCAGCTCTGCCTGAACCAGACAGGCTGTTGAGGGAAAGGCCATGTCGGGCGTGATCGTGGCAACAATAATAACATCAATCTCCTCAGCAGAAATCCCTCGCTTTTGTACAATCTCCCTGGCAGCTCGCACCGCCATGTACGAAGCACCTTTCTGCTCGCCTGCGAGAATGCGTCGCTCTTCTATGCCAGTCCTTGAACGAATCCAGTCATCCGTCGTGTCCACCATTGCGCACAGGCTTGCATTTGTCAGCCGGGTTTCTGGCAGATAATGGCCAACGGCGGTAATCGCTGCACACACTTCAGGGCCCATGATCACGAGACATTGTTCAGGGAGCCAGAGCACGCTGGATCGCGCTGGTCAGATCGGCTTTGGCAGCGCGTGCAGCCAGGCTGATACACTGCTCCACCGCCCCTGCTGTTGTAGATCCATGCAGAACAAATACTTCCCCCTCAACCCCCAGCAGCGGACACCCTCCACCATAATGCTCGGGATCAAACCGTTGCACGAACCCGGAAAGCACTTTCTTGAACAAGTCCACCTCGGACGATTCCGGCTTCTGCTTTGCGAGCTCCTGTTTGATCATTTCCGGCACGGCTGTCATGAGGCTTTCTGCCAGTTTCAGGACGACATTGCCAACAAACCCGTCACACACAATGACATCTGCTCTTTGGTGAAAAATATCTCGTCCCTCCACATTCCCGATGAAATTCAAGTCTATGGCATTCACAAGCAGCTCGTGCGCACTTCGTACAAGCTCATTGCCCTTTGCGGGCTCTTCTCCCACACTCAGCAGCGCAATCCGTGGCTGTGCGATATCCATCATGATCCGGGCATACGCGGAACCCATTTTTGCGAACTGAAGCAAATGCTCCGGGCGGCTGTCCATATTGGATCCCACATCCAGAACCGTGCAGACCCCGGTTGTCGTTGGAAAGGGCGTGGGAATGGAAGGTCGAAACACGCCTGGAAGCCGTCCCAGTACAAAAATCGAGGCTGCCCCAATGGCTCCTGTGTTTCCTGCACTCAAGAAGGCATCCGCATGGCTCTCCTTGTGGCGTTTCAGCCCGACATGGATGGACGACTGGCCTTTGGAGCGGACCGCTGCGACCGGGGAATCTCCCATTCCGATCACCTGCGGGGCATGGATGATTTCTATGTCGGACGGAGCCCCGTAACTGTCCAGTACAGGCTGAATCACATTTTCCGGGCCACAGAGCTGTACCTGAACTCTTCCCCTGGAAGACTCCACAGCATGTACGGCTCCTTCAACAATGACGGCGGGAGCATTGTCCCCGCCCATTGCATCAACTGCGACTCGTATTGCCATGGATCCTCCGCCAGATTCAGGGCAAACTCGTGGACCTAGTCTTCATCCTGCTGCTCAACGATCTGACGGCCCCGGTACATCCCGCAACTGGGGCAGACTCGATGTCGCAATTTCAGATTCCGTCGCGAACAGCCGCAGTCTACAATGGCGGGACTAGCAAGACCACCGTAATATACACTTCTGCGTTTGCGTGTACGGGATTTGGAATGTTTTCTTCTGGGGTTTGCCATCTTGGTAAAAGTTTGATTATTGGGAGAGCTCCCCGCGCACTGCAAGCAAGGCAGACCAGCGCGGGTCAGCATCCGGGCCAGGAGCACCAAAAACAGTCTGAATTTGCAGATTCTCCGCATCCGGTGCCACTTTTCGGACGGGAATTGCCAGCAGCAGCAGATCCCGAATGACATCCGTCAGATCATATATCCGCTGTCCGTGATCAAGTTCAACAGGCTCTGTCATATCGTCTTCTGCAGTCTCCTGACCCGGGCGCAGGAGAAGGATTTTATGGGCGTTGGACACAGGGGCTGTAAATTCGCGCAGTGTACGATCACATGCAAGGCGAACCTCCGCGTGAACATCCAGCAAAACTCGCATTCCCTCGCCAGACTGTTCTGCCCTGAGGGCAACCCGAATATTTGAGAATTTCGTGTTACTCAACCCCAAATCCGAAGCAGAGGCTTCAAAGCTGCTATCCTGAGGTGCGGACAGATCTACCTTGAACATTTGTACACTTTTCTGACGAGATAGCAGAGGTATACACTGTGCCTGTGCCCCAGGTTTCCTGTCGGCAGGCCTGCCTGCTCTGGCATCTGCTTTCGCATGCGGAGTTCATTCCTCATCCCATTGGGAAGGGATCTGTACGCAAATGGCGGGGATAGTGCTTTTTGCCTGTAGGGCAAGATGACGGCATGGCCGAATCTTCCGCAAATTCTGGACAGGAAAATATGGTTGGCCAGGCCGCGGAAATGTCCGCCAAGATCGTTTGCCATCAGTGGCAACAGGTGATAACTGCTCCATGGCAGGCAGCAGGGGTGGACAAGATAGGGAGAGAGCACCCTGATTGTCATACAGTCATGCTGCGACAGCTTCTCTTCCTGGTATTTTGGCCAGGGCATGCATCCACCGCCAGAATTGGTTGCTGCAATTTTCAGGAGACCTCCATATCAAGCACCCAGAGATCCCAAAATCTGCCACTCCGACAACCTGTACCGCACCTGGCCTTGCGTGAAATCCTGCCCCTCGGATTTTCCCTGTCAAACTTTAACAGGCATTTTTTTGATTGTGAATAAATTGTGAACAACATTTCTCTGAGCCCTGTCTTTCGCAGCTTCGAGTTGCATTTGTACGCTTTGGAAGGCAAATCTGGGTGGATATATTGCATTTTTGGCAAATTCTGTTCCACAAAGCCCACCATAGTTGGCATATTTGCCGTAATTTGAAAATACATCTTTCTGGTGATTTCGGCAATTTTTGTGGACAAGTTGTGAATAACTTCTGCAACATGTTTTTTCAGAGAGTCTTCAATCATTATATTTACAGCTCATCGTAACTTCTTCTCACCTCTGAATCTCAGGCGCAAGCCAACCAGTTCGTTTCTTTCTCTTCATGGCTCATACCGCGGAATCTGTCTGGAGTGCATGCCTCGAAATAATTCGGGACAATGTCTCCTCCCAATGTTTTCAGACCTGGTTCAAAAAACTTGACCCTATAGACTTGACCGAAAACGATGGCGTATCAAAGCTGACAATCCGGGTGCCCGCTCCATTTCACTACGAATACCTGGAGGGGCAGTATAATCTGCTCCTTCGCTCCACTCTGACCCGGGTTCTTGGCGAGAAGAGCCAGTTCTACTATGAGGTGGTGGTGGTCCAGGACCCTGAGCCCGAAAGTACACGAACATCTTATCAGGTGCCTGCGTCAACAGGACAAGGTTCTAAAGCCGCCCTGCCGCAAAAAAACAGCAGCCATCAGACAAAAAGCAATCTGATGGAAAGCTACACATTTGACAAGTTTATCGTGGGGGACTGTAACAATTTGGCATACAGTGCTTCCAAGGCCATTGCCGAGTCTCCGGGCGGCACCGCATACAACCCTTTCCTGATCTATGGCGGAGTAGGACTGGGGAAAACACACCTGATGCAAGCGATTGGAAACCATGTCCGGGAATGGAGTCCAGACAAGCGTGTTCGCTATGTTTCAAGCGAGCGGTTCACAAATAATTTTGTGCGGGCAATTCAGGAAAAACGGGCCCAGGAGTTTTCAGGAACATACCGGAAGATTGACCTCCTGATTATTGACGATGTGCAGTTCTTTGGAGGAAAAGAGAAAACACAGGAGGAATTTTTCTGCATCTTCAATGAACTTCAGCAGAATGGAAACCAGATTGTGCTGAGTGCGGATCGTCCCCCGAAAGCAATCAGCGGGATTGAGGAACGGCTGCTCTCGCGTTTCTGCTGGGGACTGCAGGCAGACCTGCAGCCGCCGGATCTTGAAACCCGAACCGCAATTCTGCTCCGCAAGGCAAAGGAAATGGGGCTCACCCTTCCCGTCAATGTGATTGATTATATTGCGTACAATATTACCAGGAATGTTCGGGAGCTGGAAGGAGCTCTGGTTCGTCTCCTGGCCCATGCAACCTATGCCAAACAGGAGATTACACTAGATCTGGCAAAGCATACGCTGAAGGATCTGGTGCAGCGTCCTCATGCCATACTCTCCATTGACCGGGTCCAGAAACTTGTGTGTGACTATTTCGGAATTGATCAGAACCGGCTCCATGAAAAAACAAAAAAACGGGAGATCGTACAAGTACGCCAGCTGGCGATGTACTTCTGCCGGGAGCTGGATTATACCCACAAGGCGATTGGACTCCAGTTTGGCGGGCGGGACCACTCCACCGTGGTTCACGCAGTCAGGAGTGTGAACAACCTTATTGAAACAGATGGCAACTACCGCAACCGGGTTGATGAAATCCGGCAAAAAGTCCACTTTATGTCTGACTGAACCAATCTCATTTTCATGAAATTTTCGACTTTAAGCACAGATCTTTACAGGGCGCTGGATACAGTGAGCGGTGCCCTTGCGTCCAAAGCGGACAAGGAAATTCTGAATTGCATCCTCATGGAGAAGAAAGGAAATCTTCTTGAGCTTCGCGCTACAGACCTCGAGGTGGCAATCCAGCACCGGGTTCCTGTAACATTTTCGGACAGGGAGAATCTGACACATGAAGTCGTTGCTGTTCCAGCCAAGCAGTTTCTGGAAACCTGCCGGGCACTTCCAGATGTCCCCATCACTCTGGAAGTTGAATCAAACTATAACATCATCCTGTCCCACGATGATGGCAGCTACAACTGGAGAGGGTTCAGTGGAGAGGAGTTTCCCCCGCTTCCTGTGATCGAAAATGCCCAGTCCGTCAAGTTTAACCGAGGCCGGCTGAGGTCTGGATTTAACCTGGTTGAATTTACCGTCGCAAAAGATATATCCCGTCCCGGAATGATGGGCGTTCTTTTTGAGATTGCCGGAGGATCGGCCCGTGTTGTTGCTACAGATGGCCACCGGCTTGCGCGATGCATTTTCAAGAACTATGAGGGGAAACTGGATCTCCGTGCGCTGGTCCCCCTGAAGGCTTTTCAGCAAGCGACACGGATTGAAGGGACCGATGAGTGCACGGTTCATGTCACCGAGAATCACATAGCCTATGATTTCGGTGCTACTCTTGTGATCGGTACGCTGATCAACACATCATTCCCCAACTACGAGCGTGCAATCCCGGACGAGAACGACAAGATTCTGCATGTGAACCGGGAAGAAATTTCCAATAGCGTGCGCCGGGTGAACTTCTTTGCTTCCCAGAGCTCCAATCACATCGTGCTGGACTGCATGGAGGACCAGATCAGGATCAATGCGCGGGATCTGGAGCGTTCCAGCAAAGGGGAGGAAACGGTACTCTGTGAGTATCGCGGCGAACCTACGCAGATCGGATTCAATGCACAGTATCTTCAGGAGCTGCTCCGGCATCTCCCGGCTGAGGAAATTTCCATGTCCATGGGGATCTCCAGCCGTGCTGCCCTCCTCAGACCTGTACCACAGGGCGAACTAGAGGATGTGACGTACCTGATCATGCCGATCATGCTCAACAAAATTGAAAAATGAGCTGATGGCTTTCAGAAACGATTAACAACAAGTTATGCGATCCTATGGGGGTATGAATGGAGGGAAGCATAACATAACCTGCGGTTATCTGTGGAATGATGGAGCATAGTTCCAAACCCATGAGCTAGCTGAGCAAATGCGGTTTGCAGAGGCATTGGAACTGGTTGGGTATAAGAGTAAATTAAAGCGTCTGGAAGGAAAACCAACCAGAGTATGGATCCATCCAAAATAGCCTGTTATTTCGCTTTTCTGAATGCTTCCTGTATTGATTACGATTGAACGCAAAAGCAGTGAAGATCAAAGATCTATTGCTAAAGAGGATTCATGGCAATCACAAGTTCTGCAGTATTTCCCAAGTCTTACAACGCGTTTGATCTGTCAGCATGATTCCGAATACGGATGGCAGATTCAACACAATGAGCTTCAGCTGGGGAAGTCTGAACTGTGGCATGAATTGCCGTCAGAAAAGACACAGGATGCAATGAAAGTGATCTGGAAGTTCCTTCGATCAATCAGCAAATGAAACAGATATTACTGCGTGTTCCGTTCGCACTGGCAGGGTTGCTGACAATGACAATACTAATGAGTTGTAATAATAAATCATGGAAAGTGATACCTATCTATAATAACTGGGGAGACAAAATTATAAGACAATACGCAGTTTCTAAATTAACAAGTTCTATAAATCGAAATGGAGAAAAGTTGTTTTTAAAAGTAGACTCGGACTGCTCCAGTTACATCACAAACACAGCCGATATTGATGATGATAAGAGCTTTAGCACAGATATACAGTCATCTAGTTATGGTACAAGTCGAAATTTTATTATCAACCTTCCCATGCGGGTAAATGGCACAGAAATGGCAGCATATGGAGAAATCTATTCATTCGGTGCACATGTTCTTTTATATGCAGGTTCGTTTCATGACCTCCCACGAAGTGATTACGGCCATGTATACACCAAACCGAGTCAAATCCAAAAAATGACCATCAAACTAGCGAAGGCAAATACAGTCAAGATTATCCTGCCAACACGCGAAGATGGGACATATAGTGATCTGATTTACAAGTTTGACATGACGGGAGCAAGGGAAGCCATCCAGACGATATGTCCAGGCCTGAAATGAAGCATTTCCTGTCCATAGCACTGTTCCTGCTCACTGTCACACTGGGGATTGATGCACAGGCACAATGGAGGGTAGTTGATTCCTATGATCAATGGGGGGGGGGGGGGAAGAATGAGGGAGAACAGTTAGCAGTTTCGGAAGATACCCGTTCCGTGAATGGCACGGGAAAACAAGTGTCCTTGCGGGTAACTGAAACATCTAGTGGGTGCTTTTCAAGTGCAGATATGGCAGACCGAACCCCTATAAACCTGTTTCTTGTATCTGGAGACAGGAACGGAGGTATCAACATCCCCATGCAAGTAAATGGAATCGAACAAATGGCATCTGGATTTGTGGGAGGTGATCCTGTCAATTTTACAGGTTTATCTTCAGGTTCAAAGGATGATCTTCCTGCAGACAGATACGGCAATTTTTCCGAATCCAAGGCAAGTGCCAGAGCGGAACAGGTTTCTAAATGGCTGGCAATGGCAAGCACATTCAAGATCATCCTTCCCACACGCGAATACGGCATGCTGATTTATGAGTTTGACATGACGGGAGCAAGGGAAGCCATCCAAACAGTATGTCCTTCCCTGTTCTGACTGCCAGCAACCTTCCCTGACTGTGTTCTTCCTGAACGCAGTCAACGCGTATCCTGATTTTGGCGAAACTGTCCAGATTTCGCCTGTCCATTTCCTTCCGAAATCCCGCAGATTCAGACCGTGTCTGAGTTGCGTTTGGGAGCAGTCAATTTGGGATGTCACCAGCTAAAAAATCAGGCATGGGGTGATGACACTACAAACCGAGGCTCTTCATTACTTTTAGTGGAGGTGGTTGTTTTTGGACGCTTCAGGGATACAGATTCAGACCTCCGAGATAGAAGTAAATGGCGGTTTTCAGGCGTTCGTGATTTCGGAATCCCCGTGCTCGCACTTTGATTGTTTTGATGCGGCTGTTCATGCTTTCGGAGGGACCATTGGTGACTCGTAGCAGGATCGCATTGATAATGCCCCACAGGTGCTCCCGAATCGTTTTGGCGGCTTTTTTCATGGGTTCCAGATGAGACCGCATCACCCATGCCAGCCAGTATTCCCAGTCCTTGCGGGCATGGGTACGGTCTGAATGTTGCCACAGGTATTTGGCGGCTTCCTTGAACGCCCATGCTTCGGCTGTTTTCAGCGTACTCTGGCGCAGCCCCTCAAACCGGGCTTTCTGCTTCTCCGACATATTCTCTTCATTGGTCAGCCAGTCATACTTGGTTCCTGTCAGATCATCCCGCCCTTCCTTCCTCAACGCCCTGTGCTCCTGTTTGCGAACCGTATCTACGCCATCGGCAATGTACTTCACGACATGGAACTTGTCAAAGGCAATCTTCTCTTTGGCCTCCGGCAGGTACTCCTCTGTCGTCTTGATAAACGCAGGCCACATGTCCATACTGACACTCTCTATCCCCTCCAGTTGCTCTGGACAAAGGCTCTCATACCAGGCGCCAAGTGCCTCTTTCGTGCGTCCTTCCCCCACATACAGCACCTTGCCTGTCTTCGCATCAATCACGACCGTGATGTAATTGTGTCGCTTCTTGTAGGAGGTCTCATCCACCCCAATATGCTTCACGACATTCTGCTCTCTCCGGGCAAGCCCGCGATCTACCGCGCGTTGCATGATCCCGTCCACAGCCGTCCAGCTCATCCCAAGCCGGCGCGACACCGCAGAGATCGTGGTCTCCTGCAGCCAGTCAATCACCTGCACCTCAAACGCATGCGTCACCCGGGCACTCCGAGAGGCCCACGGAACCGACACCGTGCGCACTCCATGCTCTGGACACGATACACGCGGAACATCCGCCACCACATACGCACGGTACTTGATCATGTCCAGATGTCGCCACCGACGAGGACGACGATCATACACGGGACACGACTGTCCACAGGTGGGGCAGGGCAGGGACTCCTCCTCCGCACACTCTACGTGAACCTCCACCTCCTTCTCGCTCTCCTTGGAGATGATCCGAAAAATCGTCCATGGAGCGTCCACTCCACAGATCTTGTTCATGTGCTTGATGTCTACTTTCATACGACTGTAATGGATGTCTGAATGGATAGGAATGCGTACAGAACCGTCAGGCGAAAGACAGCAACCAACGGATCCGAAACCCATTTAAACCACCAGCCAGTTTTAGGTTGCCTTCACTAAATTTGTTGAAGGCCCCAAACCGAAATTGGAAACTGTCAAAAAAAACGACAAACGACAAAACAAAAAGGCATGGTGCGAGACGATTGTTGCATGTTTTCATCAAAAGAAGCAGAAAAGCATCAAGAAGCATACTATATTATCCCTGTTCTTGGGGAAATATTTTTTATGCGATACCGTGCGAGGCAAAATCTGCTGGTTTTTGTGCTCCTGCCGTTCTATGTTTGAACCTCTTCACCAGCCTTTGCGTATCAGCGGGCTATTTTGTAAATTTTCCATCCTGCATTGTCAAAATGGACATTCAAAGTTACAAGACCCGCAGTGCGAAATCTTCCGAGGTTCAGCGGAAGTGGTTCGTGGTTGATGCGGAACAGGCTGTGGTTGGCCGGCTAGCCTCACAGGTTGCATCCATTCTGCGGGGCAAGCACAAGCCCTCGTTCACTCCTCATGTGGATACAGGCGACTATGTTATCATCGTGAATGCGGACAAGGTTCGCTTTACCGGAAATAAAGAGGATGACAAGCTGTACTACAGTTACAGTGGCTATCCCGGAGGGCTGAAGTCTCGCACGGCACGGGTCATGCGCGAGAGGAAGCCGGAGCATCTGGTTCGTCATGCGGTAAAGGGCATGCTGCCCAAAGGACCACTTGGCCGACAAATGCTGACCAAGCTCAAGGTCTATGCCAGTGCCGAGCACCCGCACGGTGCGCAGCAGCCCGAAGAACTCTCCATCCATTCCTGAACACAATCAGACTTATCCTGCCCCGCTGATGGCAAACCCTACAGAATTTATTGCAGTCGGACGCCGCAAAACCTCAACGGCCCGTGTTTATCTTCGCCCCGGCACCGGTGAGGTGGTCGTTAACCGCCGCCCTCTGGAAGAATATTTCAGGCTGGAAACCCGGCGACAGGCCCTGCTGTCTCCATTTGAAGTAACGGGCACGACCGGGATGTATGACTTGGTGGTGAATGTGAAGGGAGGGGGACTGACCGGTCAGTCTGAGGCAATTCGACTCGGAGCATCCCGAGCACTGGTACAGGCAGATGAAGAGCGCCGCAAGCCCCTGCGGGATGCCGGATTCCTGACGCGGGACCCCCGAATGGTAGAACGCAAAAAGTATGGACAGCCCAAAGCACGCAAGCGATTCCAATTCTCCAAACGATAAACCATCATCTCACACAGGACTTGATGCGCGGCCGGGTGCCCCTGCGGTTGGCCTTTGCAAGTGACTGTCCTGGAAGTTTAACCCGTTTACTTAAATTATGACAACCTCTCCCTCTGCCCTGGACTCTTCCCGGCAGGATGTCCAGATAGAAGATCTCCTGAAAGCCGGTACACACTTCGGTCACCTGACCAGTCGGTGGAACCCGAAAATGCGCAGCTACATTTTCATGCAGCGCAACGGGATTCATATCATTGATCTTGTGCAAACCCAGAAAATGCTCTCGCAAGCTTCTGCCGCTGCGGCCCGCTTTGCCCGACAGGGAAAAACGGTGCTGTTTGTCGGGACGAAAAAACAGGCGAGAGGAACTGTGCGGGAAGCCGCAGAGTCCTGCGGGGCACCCTATGTGGTCGAGAGATGGCTTGGAGGGACGCTGACCAACTTCCAGACCATCCGGAACAGTATCCGTCGCATGGAGAATCTGGCGAAAATGGGGAAAGACGGGACACTGGATCAACTCAAAAAGAAAGAGCGTCTGATGAAGTCCCGGGAGCTTGACAAGCTGCAGAGGAACTTGGGAGGGATCGCCTCCATGCCCCGAACACCGGGGTGCCTGTTTGTTGTGGATATTCGCAGGGAACGGATTGCCGTCAACGAAGCGAGAAAACTCGGAATTCCAATCATTGCGATGGTTGATTCCAACTGTGACCCAGATCTGGTGAACTATGTCATCCCCTGCAATGATGATGCCTTCAAGTCTATCCAGATTATCGCCCGGACTATTGCACAGGCGGTAAATGAAGGACGGAAAGCTGCCGAAATTGAAAAAGCGACCAAAAAATCCGAGAAAGAGAAGATCGAAGAAGAAAAAAGGCGATAGATCACGACAGCAATGGTGAACATCTGGTGCCTGGCATTCATTATTCCTGGCTCCTGAAAAACAGTATAACTCCAATGACTACAGCATCTATTTCAGCAAAAGACGTAAAGAAGCTCCGCGACCAGACCGGCGCGGGAATGATGGACTGCAAACGGGCCCTCCATGAAGCGAATGGCGATCTGGAAGCTGCCATTGACCTGTTGCGGAAAAAAGGACAGCGTGTCGCCGCCAAGCGGGCAGACCGGGAAGCTCTTCAGGGACTTGTCCTGTCACGCCTGGATGAATCTGGACGCACCGGCATTCTCGTTGAAGTAAACTCCGAAACAGACTTCGTTGCCCGAAATGACGAGTTTGTGTCATTTGCGAATTCCGTGGCAGATATGATCCTGTCCTCACGCCCCGCAGACCTGGACGAGTTGCTCTCACTGCCTCTGGGTAGGGGGCGTACGGTCGGGGAAGCACAGACGGACCTCACGGGCAAGATCGGGGAAAAGCTCGGCATCCGACGATTCTTCATACTGTCTTCCAAGGAAGGGCAGGTGATCAATTACGTACACCCAGGAGACCGCTTGGGGGTTCTCATTGCATTGAGGGGAAGTGGCGACCTCACAGAGACAGGCAGAGATGTTGCCATGCAGGTGGCCGCCATGAATCCTGTAGCTGTGCACCGCACGGATGTGCCTCAGGAGACTCAGGACAAGGAGCTCGAGATCGGCAGGGAAGCAGCACGGCTGGAAGGGAAACCGGAGCAGATTCTGGACAGAATTGCAAAAGGCAAACTGGAGAGGTTCTTCAGGGATAACGTTCTGGTGGAACAGCAATTTGTCAAAGATGCCTCCCTCCGGGTTCGGGATGTCCTCAAAAAATCCGGGGCAGACATAGAAGAATTTGTCCGGTGTGCACTGGGAGAATGATCCGGTACGCACCACTCTCATCCCATGCAAACAGCACAATCCCCAAACCCTGTCTATAAACGTATCCTGGTAAAACTGAGCGGAGAATCCCTCCTGGGGAGTCAAACGTTCGGGATTGATTCCATGGTGCTGAGTGCATGGGCAAAGGATCTGCAGGCTGTCGTGGACAGCGGGGTGGAGTTGGCCATTGTGATCGGGGGAGGCAATATTTTCCGGGGGGTGCAGACCACCTCCCGGGGAATGACGCGAGCGCATGCCGATTACATGGGGATGCTCGCAACCATGATCAACGCAATGGCACTCCAGGATGCTCTGGAAAAGCTGGGACTGCAAACCAGACTGCTCTCCAGCATCAAAATGGAAGAAATTGCAGAGTCCTTTATTCGGCGAAGGGCCATTCGGCACCTCGAAAAAAAACGTGTCGTCATCTTTGGCGGAGGAACTGGAAATCCCTACTTTACCACAGATACCGCTGCTGCACTTCGTGCTCTGGAAATTGATGCCGAGGTACTGGTCAAGGCAACACGTGTGGATGGAATCTACTCCGCCGACCCGGAACTGCATGAGCAGGCTGAACACCTGGCGCACATATCTGGGGAAGATGTCATCCGCAGAGGATTGCGAATCATGGACAAGACTGCCTTCACTCTGTGTGAGGAGTCAAAGATGCCGATCATTGTCTGCAACATGAATGAGCCAGGGAATCTTCAGAGAATTGTCTCCGGCGAAAAAGTGGGATCTTACGTACATTGGGACTAGACATTCTCGCTGTCGCCATGCTTGATGAACTTCTGGAACTAATTCTTTTGGAAAGTGCGGATCAGATGGAACGTTCGCTGAATCATCTGAGCAGGGAACTGTCCTCTATTCGGGCCGGAAGGGCGACACCTGCCATGCTCGAAAATGTTCGGGTTGACTTCTATGGAAGTGTCTCTCCCCTGAACCAGATTTCCACGGTAAGTGCCCCACAGCCGGACCTCCTGGTGATAACCCCCTGGGACAAATCGGCAATTGATGCCATTGAAAAAGCAATCCAGCTGGCAAATCTGGGGCTAAACCCGTCAAATGACGGGACACTGGTCAGAGTACCAATACCTCAACTAACCGAAGAGCGAAGAATTGCCCTGTGCAAACGAGCCCGGCAAGTCGGGGAGCAAGCGAAGGTATCTATTCGTAACATCAGGCGTAATACGAAGGAAGAGTTGAAATCAACTCAGGAGGCAGAAAATCTTTCTGAAGACATGCGGTATTATGCTGAAGAGCTGCTGCAAAAAGAAACGGATCGTTTCGTGGCTGCGATTGAGACGGTTCTGCATCAGAAAGAAGCAGACATTATGGAAGTGTAGACAGGGAGAGGTGCCGGAGCGGTCTAACGGGCTCGCCTGGAAAGCGAGTGTACTCTTATCGGGGTACCGAGGGTTCGAATCCCTCCCTCTCCGCTCTTGCCCCGGATGAATCCGAATCGCCAGGCTTCACGGGCTACCCCTGGTTTCCATTCTCGTGATCCTTTGCGGCCCTTGATGACAAGTATTCCCCATCTCCCTCTGCCAATGAATAACCGGAAACTGGTGGGACTCACTGCACCAAGTGGTGCCGGAAAATCCAGCCTCGCCAAACGGGTTCTGGAGGAATTGCCGTCTATGCGACTGTCTGTCTCTGTAACGACGAGACCTCCCAGGGACTATGAACAGCATGGCAGAGAGTACTATTTTGTTTCTGGACCCGAGTTTGAGCGTCTGATTGCTGAAGATGCCCTTCTGGAATACGAGGAGGTCTATCCCGGCCGCTTCTACGGGACCCCCCTCTCGGCTCTCACGGAATCTGACACTCCTCTTCTGCTTGATATTGATGTCAAGGGAGCGGTCCGTGTGCACTCTGCCCATGGCGGTCTTTTTATCTTTATCGCCCCCCCCTCTGCGGAAGATCTTGAGGTGCGCCTGCGCAAACGGGGTACAGAATCTGCAGAAACGCTGGAGTTACGATTGCATCGGGCGAAGGATGAGCTCACCTATGCTGACAGGTTTGATGCTGTCGTGATCAATGATTCTTTTGACAGGGCTGCAGAAGAGGTCATTTCCCTGGTTCAAGCGTATCTGGCCCATGAGTGAGAATTCTGGCAAGTTCAAAGGTTTTCTGCACGGAAAAAAGATTCTTCTTGGCGTAACCGGAAGCATCGCTGCCTACAAGGCTGCAGAGTTGATCCGACAGGTGCGCAAGGCTGGTGCCGAAGTGCAGGTTCTGGCAACAGAGAATGCCTTCCGGTTTATTCCTTCCACGACCCTGGCAACTCTGTCTGGACGAAATGTTCTCACAAGTCTCTTTGACGGAGGAGATGAAGAGACCTGGACTCAGCACATCACCCTGGGGCACTGGGCAGACATCTTCGTAATTGCGCCTGCCACGGCACAGACACTGGCAAAGCTGACTCATGGATTCGCGGACAGCATGCTGACTGCCACGGCACTCGCAGCCCGATGCCCTGTTCTGGTATGTCCTGCCATGGATCATGACATGTACATGCATCCCGCTGTCCGCGCAAACCTGGAGCAGGTTCAGGAACTCGGGTATCATGTCCTGCCACCGGATCACGGAGAGCTTGCCAGTGGACTGGTTGGGTACGGACGGCTACCGGATACAGAGGATATTCTTCAGTACCTTGGAACACTTCTGCCCGAAGAACTGCGGGGAAAATTCGCCCTGGTCACAGCCGGACCCACGCGTGAGCCGATTGACCCAGTTCGGGTTCTGACCAACCATTCTACTGGCACCATGGGATTTGCACTCGCACAGGAACTCGCCCGGCGTGGTGCAGATGTAACTCTGGTAACAGGTCCCACACTGCTGGACACTCCGAAGGGAGTGTACAGGGTTGATGTTACAACAAGCGCACAGATGCTTGACTCTGTGCTCGCCCGGAGGGATGCTGATTTTGTCTTTATGGCCGCAGCAGTAGCAGACTATACTCCGATTGAGACGCTCTCCTCAAAGATCAAAAAGACGGAAGACGATCTTGTACTCCGTTTGAAGCATACCCCCGATATCCTTGCAAAACTCGGATCAATGCGGCACAAGGATCAGGTTTTAGTCGGGTTTGCCATGGAGACAGACGATGCCCTTGAAAATGCCAGGAAAAAGCTTGAGAAAAAGAATCTGGACTGGATCGTCCTCAATGACTTGCGCGAAGAGGGAGCCGGGTTTGGCACGAAAACAAATCGCGTTACCCTGATCGGACAGAACGGCAGCTGCTTCCCTCTGGAAATTATGCCGAAACAGAAGGTGGCCCATGCACTCCTGGATCGAATCTTGAAAGATTGTGCATAAAATCTTGATTTCTCGTGAGTAACCCGATCTGTTTTGTTCGTACATTTCTGTATCTGGAAAGTTAACGGGTGATGATTTTACTCAAATGACCGAAGACCTTCGCGCTCTTCAGGACTGTCTTTCTGCAGAGGCAGGGATGCATGGCCCTGTTGTTCCTCTGGAACCTGTAATGGAGCCTGTGAATGCATTCGCAGAGAGGATTATGTCTTTGGTTGATGCCAGAAATGCGGTACATGCAATCATGTCTTTGGATGCACTTCGAGACTACACAAGTTCTTCTATACTCACCCCCATTGATGCACACCGTACAAATGCCGTCTTTGGCGAGGGAAATCCGCAGGCCGACATCATGCTGATTGGAGAAGCCCCCGGGGCAGAAGAAGATCGGACCGGGAAGCCTTTTGTTGGCCGAGCTGGACAGTTGCTGGACAAGATGCTTGGGGCGATTCAATTGTCCCGAGCTGCTATCTTCATTGGAAACATTCTGAAAACACGCCCGCCCCAGAACCGGAACCCCCAGCCGGATGAGATTGCATCTCATTTGCCTGTTCTTTACCGGCAGATGTCCCTGATTCAGCCCCGGTTTATCCTGTGTCTGGGACGCATTGCCGGACAGACATTGCTGAATACCACTGCTCCGCTGGGCAAACTTCGCGGACAGGCACAGCCGTATCATGGAGCAACTCTGATTGTTACCTACCATCCCGCCGCTCTTTTGCGGAGTCCAAAATGGAAGCGGCCTGCATGGGAAGACCTGAAGCTTCTGCGCCGTCTGGCGAAACAGCCTGTGTGATCATGCAAAACGAACCCGCTTTCCGGGGACCCGTCCTCGTTCAAAATTTGCAGGACCACTCAGGGCGAGTCCCACCACAGGCCGTTGACATGGAGCGATCCATTCTGTCTGCCATGTTACTGGATGGGGAAGCAGTGAGCATTGCATCTGCCATCCTGCCCGCAGACGCATTCTATTTGCCAAAGCATGCCAGAATTTACCGGGCTCTTTGTGAGCTGTTCAGCAAGGGACAGCCAACAGATATCTATACCGTGGCGGAACATCTGCGCTCAACAAAGGAACTGGATTCCGTCGGAGGGAAACCCTATCTGGATGATCTCGCAGATGAAATTGTCTCTTCCGCAAATACCGAGCACCATGCACGTATTGTGATTGAGAAGGCACTCTTGCGCAAGATGATTGAAGCGATGGGCAAGCGCATCACCGAGGCCTATGACCCTGGCACAGATGCCTTTGAGCTTCTTGATCAAACCGAGACGGATCTGTTTCAGATCTCCGAAAGTCAGGTGCGGAAATCTGCAAAAGACCTGAAAGATGTCCTTCATGAAACTGTCCTCCACATCCAGAATCTCACAGACCGTACAGGAGACCTTTCAGGGGTTACCAGTGGCTTTACGGATCTTGACAGGTTGACGGGGGGGTGGCAGAATTCGGACCTGATCATTATCGCCGGCCGGCCGGCAATGGGAAAATGTGTTGATGCTGATACCCCGATACTGCAATCTGATGGTCAACTGGTCCGAATCGCGGATCTCTGTGATCGGCAGAATGCCCGCCTGCTGACTTTGGGAGAGGATGATCGGTTTTCTGTTACGAAGCCCTCTGCGTACATCTATGACGGAATCAAGCCCGTCTACCGGGTTACAACCCGGCTGGGGCGAACCGTGAGCACGACACTGACCCACCCGTTCCTTACGCCCGAAGGCTGGCAGCCTCTGGGAGAACTCGCGCCTGGAACCCCCATTGCCGTCCCCCGTGAATTGCCTGTATTTGGAACACTTGCCGTTGATGATTCGGTAACGAGACAGCTTGCCAGCTCCATTCGGCACCCGGAGAGGTTGATCCGGCTGATGCCGGGTACACGAGGAACGGCTGTCAAATCCCGCGGGCTTCAGGTGCTTCCCCGCTGGACTTTTTCTCTTGCCCCCGGCTGCCTGAAAACTTTTCTGGATCAGATTTTTGCTGGCAAACAGAGACTCAGAGTATCTTCCCGTCTCCTTTCCCAACAGCTGGCTCACCTCTGTCTCCGATTCGGCATTCTTTGCCAGGTTCAAAAAAATCTTGACGGATGGACGGTAACCCCCAAGGAGCAGAACCGCCAACCGGGATGCAATGGCTCGCAGATTCTGTTTGACGAGATTGTACGGATTGACAGCCTGGGACCTCGGCCTGTATATGATCTGACAATTGACGAGACACACAACTTTGTGGCCTCTGATGTCTGTGTCCACAACACAGCGTTCGCTCTCACCTGTGCTCGCAACGCAGCGATTGAGGGCGGCAACCCTGTAAGTTGCGCAATCTTCTCGCTGGAAATGAGTTCCCGACAGCTGGGGCAGCGTCTGTTGACCTCAGAAGCCAGAGTAAATGCACAGGCAGCGCGTACTGGCAATCTTTCACAGGAGGAGTTTAATTCGCTCACGAGTGCAGGAGCCAAGCTGCACAGGGCCCAGATATTCATTGATGATACGGCCGGGCTGGGAGTTCTGGAATTGCGGGCGAAATGCCGCAGGCTAAAGTCCGAAAAAGATATTGGACTGGTCCTGGTTGATTACCTGCAACTGATGCAGGGGCGATCCTCGGATAACCGGGAACAGGAGATTGCAAACATATCAAGGTCTCTCAAAGCACTGGCAAAAGAGCTGGACATTCCGGTCATCGCACTCAGTCAGTTGAACCGAAACGCCGAAGATCGAAAGGACAAGCGGCCACAGCTGGCAGACTTGCGAGAGAGCGGGGCAATTGAGCAGGATGCCGATGTTGTTGCGTTTATCTACCGTCCCTCGTATTACGGAATCCAGTACACCGATGACGAGCTTAAGGAGTCCACAGAGGGGCTTGCGGAAATCATCATCGGCAAGCACCGCAACGGGCCGACTGGAACTGTGAAACTCCAGTTCCACAATCAGTATGCCCGTTTTGCAAATCTTGACCCTTACCGTCAGCCGGAACGAGAGCCTTCCTCTAGCTCTCCGTTCTGAACAGCGGACCGAACACTACACACCTCCACATGGTCTTCCCTGTTGTGGAGTGCTTTCCTGTCAAGTTCTCCGAATCAAGTCATCTGCGCGAGTATACAAGCCTTTCTGGTTCCCTGTGAACGTGCTATGGGAGGCTGGCAGGTATTTCCCGGTGCACAAGATATGGCAAAGGATCAAGGCATAACCTTGTGTCGCACCAATTCGGGGGCAGCATCTGGTGGTCTGCGGACCTGCAACGGGCAGGACAGTACTCATGGTAGTGCGGGCCGC
Source organism: Rhodothermales bacterium (assembly GCA_965203305.1). Taxonomy (GTDB): domain Bacteria; phylum Bacteroidota; class Rhodothermia; order Rhodothermales; family Bin80; genus Bin80. The sequence continues at coordinate 3,804,088 of OZ241874.1, forward strand.
GGGACTGGAGGGGGAGCAATCTGTTTCTTTTTCCCGCTCCGCACATCCCGGAACCGCGAGATCTTACCGCTCCATATCCATCTCTGAATCAGCCTCTCTGCTCGCGTCCTGTCCACGAATTCTTCTCTTTTCCTGTTCTTCCTGTGCAACTTCCTCCTCCCTTTCTCTCATCCACTCCCTCACCATATAATCCCGTAACGAGGGGATGGGAATAGAGTACGACCTGTTCTCCGCCTGATACAGAACCCCTTTCGCCAAGGCCTGCTCAAACCCCTTTTCACCCACTGCGGTTATAATCTGTTCTTTCTTGAATCCTCTCTCCAAGGACGCGTTTTGAAAGAGTTCCGCCAGACCATTAAAGGTGTTATCATCAATCTTGTCTGTGCGCGCCTTGTAATACTGCCTTTTGAGTTCTCTTCCTTCTTGCATGACAAGTTCAAGCTCCTCGGGAGACATGTTTCCTTCTGTTTTCGCCAGATGAGCCAATGCGGCATTTTTGTAGGCATTGATGTGTTGGCCCCATCCATGGGTTTCCTGTGTGATCCGCTCTACCCAAGGCGTAACATCTCCCTTGGCGTTCCCTTCCTTCACGAGATAATCTGTGAGTACAGCTCGTTCATTTTCTTCCTTAAGTGCATGGAGTTCTATCAGACAATTATCCTTGTGTCTGGATATGCCCAGATCATCAAGGATATTCGCAGTCATGCCGAGTCCAGCAACAGCAAGTATGACGGGGATACCCATCGTACCCTGATGAATGCCCGTAAGCAGGGGGACTGATATCTCTCTCTGTGCCTCAGGGTGGACACCGGGAACTCCCAGTGTCTGTGCTTCATCCAGTATCAGAAGAAGAGGAACTTTTGCACTCGCCACTATCTGTTTGGTGGAGATGTCTTTTTCTTTGAGCCTTCCTCCTCCCCTCAAAGAACCCCTTATCCCGGCTACCTCAAGTCCCAGCTCCCCAAACACCTCTGTAAGTTCCACCCCCGCCGTTTTCCCCATATCGTGACGGAGTATTCCCGTATTCCACAGTGCATTCGTAGAAATGATTGCGGTGATCCACCCGTCCGCATGGGCCAACTTCCTGTATTCGTAGAGCAGGGCTGTTTTCCCGGCACCCGGAGGCCCCTGCACCAAGAAGCTGGTCCCCCCGTTCTTTTTTTTCGCCCGATCCATCCATATCTGGAATGTATCCAAGTGCTTGGTTCTCCCGTGAAAATATTTGGCGACAGGGTTCTCTGACGGGTCCGCTATTTTGCCTGATGGCGGGGAGGGACGCAAGTGTTTCCACAGGGGATACATGTGTACTGGCGATATCGGAACTGAAATACCCTACCAGGAACCCGCCCAAATGTTCCCGCATACGCCACTGCCTCACTTGCCGTTCCATGCTCATCGCATCCTAGGAAACGGGTTTCTTTGGTGAGCTTATCGTAGATCATCTTGACGAACCCCATGCGGCTCATTCCGCACCCACTTTCTGCTCAGGGATGGGGAGTTGTAAAGGAAACTGCGCTAAGCTAAGCCCGGAACGGGAACATATCCGTCAAGAGGCAGATCGCTGCCGATTCCGCTTGATCTGGGCCACGGATTCCGTGGAATTTTCGCTCTCTTCCTGGCAGGAGCATCTGCTCCAGACCCCTCCACGGGCAACACATATCTCTTGCAGTTTTTGCTATACGTTCCTTTTTTCTGATTGATTACAGCTACTCTGCGCATTTCGCACCAGAGCAGCCAAACCCGGTGTGACGGAACCGGTTATCCTCCCCCTGGTTTTGCCAAAGCCCAAGTCAGAAAAAGAGGTGACGGGCGGATTCGAACCGCCGTACAAGGCTTTGCAGGCCTCTGCCTAGCCACTCGGCCACGTCACCTTTTGGCACGCCCGGCAGGACTCGAACCTGCAACCTGCGGATTCAGGTTTGTGCCGGTTTCCCGACTCCCTGGACTATCTCTTCACCTTCTTCAGTACCTGACCGAAGGAAGGGGTGGCCGTCTAGTCTCTACACCTTCCCCGCAAAGGGGCTTGGCTCGGGATTACCGTGAACTTTATTCCGTAGGCTTCCCCGAATTTGACCACTTACACGCTGGCCGTTTCCAGCCAGCGGCCCGCTTGTTGCAGAAGTCCGCTGCTCTATCCAGTTGAGCTACGGGCGCATAACATGTTACAGAACTGTGGAACGTCGGGGCGGCCGGATTTGAACCGACGACTTCTGCGTCCCAAACGCAGTGCTCTACCGGGCTGAGCTACGCCCCGATTCAGAGAGCCTATCTCGCCGCCTTCAGCTCCGCCTGTACATCCTGTTGCGGAACCATCTTCTCCCTGAAACGGAAGCTGCCGTTAGACTTCTTCTCCGCAATGATCAGCTTCGCCATCACCTTGCGCTCCTGCCTGCGCTTCAGGACCTTGTCTCCAAAAGACTGTTTCTTGGCCATTTTACTTGATCTCTCTATGCAGTGTATGTTTGCGAAGGGTCGCGTTGTACTTCTTTAGCTCAAGTCGACCCGCCGTATTGCGCCGGTTCTTGATCGTGGAGTACCGGCTTGTGCCCGGCGCCTCCGTACATTCAAGGATGATCTTGCCCCTTACATCTTTTCCTTTGCGTGCCATATTCTTGTATTTATATGGAGATACCCTGCTTGCGCGCTTCACGCAACACCGCTTCTACTCCTTTTTTGTTAATAGTCTTGATGGTCTTGGCAGAAACCCTGAGCTTCACCCACCGCTTCTGCTCGGGCAAATAAAACCGCTTCGTCTGCAGATTGACCCCAAAACGACGACGCGTTTTGTTGTTCGCATGTGAGACATGATTGCCTGACATGGGGCCTTTTCCCGTCAATTGGTCTTTGCGTGCCATAGATAATTCCCTTTCCTAGTTTTGGGTAGCCCGCTTGTATGAGGTTGTTCGTCTATGGGTTCCCACGCCTAAATATTTCCAGCAATTGCACGACTGGGTTCTCCCCGTGCTGCTCGCCAGGCCGGATATAAAGAGGCAAGGATGCACAGGCCAAATGACGCTGGGCCAATGAGAAGCAGGTCCAGTGTCTGAATTGAAACGGGATAAGCCTCGATCACGAAAGCCTCTGCTCCCAGGATGGGAATCAGTGCAAACTGTTTCTGGGCCCAAAGAATTCCCAGCCCGATGGCAAATCCGGACCCGACACCAATCAGTCCAATCAATCCTCCCTGAGTCAAAAAAATCCTCTGGATATCCCGCGCCGTTGCCCCCATTGCCTGCAGAACGCCAATGTCCCGCCGCTTTTCAACAACAACCATTGTAAGTGATCCCACAATGTTGAACGCTGCAATGACACAGATCAGAATCAGAATCAGCGAGGCCCCCCATTTTTCCAGCTGCATCACATCATACAGGGACTGCTGAAGCTCGTACCAGGTTTGAACCTGTAATCCCTCGGGATACCGCTCCTTCATGGCTTCCCGGATTTCTTCGGCATGTTCCAGATTCACAAGTCGCAGGTCAACTCCTGTGACCGTGTTTTTCAGATGGAACAGGTTCTGGGCCTCCCGGATTCCAATAAACACATGCGTATTGTCGTAGGACTCCTCCAGCTTGTACAGCCCCCGCACATCAAACTGCCTCACGGGTGGCGGAGAAAAGACTCGTGTAAGCATCTGGGCCAGTCCCTGAGCAGAAAACAGCATTGCCCCGCTGTTGCCAGATCCCGGAAAAAGCCTCAGCTGCTGTCCCAGTCCCGCACCCATGACCATGCCCTGTTCACTGATGTCAAATTCTCCTGACACCATTGCTGTCTTCATCGTGTCTGTGGAGACTCCCCGCACGATCACAACACGATTCACATCTGGCTGGACTGCAGTAACCAGAAGTGCTTTTCCCTCAACATACGGATCTGCACTCCGAACACGGGGAAGCTGCAACGCCTCTTTGACGATCTCATTTGCCTCCGCCCGGGGAAGTCCCCCTCCACCCTCTGCAACAATGCGGACATGCGGATCTATAGACACAAGAAGATCACGCACAACATCGTAAAATCCGTTCATGACCGACAGGACCACAATCAGGGCGGCAACTCCCGTGGCAATCCCTGCCATCGAAATCCCCGACATAATTGTGACCAGGGGAATTCGCTGCCTGCTGTGCAAGTATCGCCGTGCGATGAACAGCCTGTAATCCATCACTCTGACGCTGGAGTCAGCCTCACATCTCCATCGGTAAACCAGAAATCAGGAACCTCGGAAGGAAACCGGATTGCCCTTGTGACAACCTCGTGGGGTTTTCCAAGGGACCGCTTGCGCGTGGACAGGATCAGAGAGTCTCCTGGCACTGGGTGGCTTTCGTACTCTCTCCATTCAAAAATTCGGAACGGACCTTCCGGGTCATCTGCAGACCCCCGATACTTCCACTGCCTGATCTGTCCAGACGTGCGATCAATCCGAAGGTAAAACTCCTCAGCCGGTGCACGATCCGGGAGGGTAAACCGAAGATGCAGCATGTCTGTGGATTCATCCGATGAATCGGGGAAAAATGTTCGTTCCACCCCTGCATCAAACAGCATGAGCGGTGCCAAAAGCCAGAACGAATCATTCACAAACCGGTCATGGGCCTCTTCAATGCGGACGGCTGCCTCGGCAGCGTCCAATTCCACCGAATCCCAGTAAACTGTCCCCTGTCGGGTATCAATGTCAAACAAAACCACATAGGGTTCTCCGGCTGGACCAGGAAGCTCCATCCGGTATTGATTGGTCTTCCTGTTCCACAGATGGCGTACCACCCGGTTGGGGATACGGTTAATTTCTGTAGCCTGGCTGAAAAGGACATAGGATGCCTTGGACCATGCTTCCGCACCTCCGGCGGCATCCATTACCCTGCGGGCAAGAGAATCCGCCACGGGGTCTTGCTGTGCCTGGCTGGCTGTCGCAATCAGCAAGGCAAACACGGGTAGCCCGACTGTCCTGAGTGCATTCATGGCAAGTTAAACATTAAATCGGAAAAGGATCACATCTCCATCCTGAACAATATACTCTTTTCCTTCCGAACGCATGATCCCGGAGGCGCGAGCTGCTGCTTCTGAGCCTGCCTGGATGAGCTTGTCCACATGAATCGTATCAGCGCGAATAAATCCGCGCTCAAAGTCGCTGTGAATCTGTCCTCCTGCCTGTGGAGCATGAGTTCCTCTTGTAACCGTCCATGCACGCGTTTCTTTTGGTCCATGGGTAAAGAACGTAATGAGGTTCAGCAATTTGTATGCTGCATGGATTAATCGCTGCAATCCTCCCGTGGACAGCCCCTCGCTTTGCAGGAACAGTGCCCTTTCTTCCTCTTCCAGTTCGGACAGCTGTGCCTCAAACTCTGCACTCAGGATGAGACACTCTGCCTGCTCGCTGACAGCAGTTTCCTGAACTTTCCTGGACCAGCCATTCCCGTGAGGAAGATCTGGCTCTCCGACATTTGCCACATAAAGAACGGGCCTGCTGGTGAGCAGAAACAATTCTTTGACAGAGTGCTGCTCTTCAGTGGAAATCTCTTTCAAAAGTCGTGCAGGACTTCCCTCTGACAGGTGAGAGACCAGTCGCATTCCCAGCTCTGCTTTTGCAGTGGCTTCAGGGTCTCCTCCCTTCGCCGCCTTCTCCCATTTTTCGGTGAAACGCTCTGCTGTCTCCAGATCTTTTAGCAAAAGCTCTGTCTGGATGATTGCCATATCCCGCTCCGGGTTCACCTCTCCGGCAACATGCGAGATGTCTGAGGAATCAAAACAGCGAACCACATGCAACAGAGCGTCCACCTGGCGAATATGTCCCAAAAAGGCATTCCCCAGTCCCTCCCCCCGGGATGCTCCAGCAACCAGTCCTGCAATATCTACAAATTCGATTGCTGTCGGAACGATTCGCCCGGACGGGGAAACTGCAACCAGCCTGTCCAGCCTCTGATCTGGAACAGGGACAACCCCGCGATTGGGATCAATGGTGCAGAACGGGTAATTCGCGGCCACCGCCCCAGCACCGCTGAGCGCATTGAAAAGGGTGGATTTTCCAATATTGGGCAGTCCGATTATACCGCAGTTCAGGGACATTGCGGAATGACTTTCTTCCTTTGGAGGGCATTGTTCTCACTCTGCATGGATTCCAGAAAAGAGCTTCACGGTTCCGGTGCTGTCAGAACTACAGAACTCCCCTTGCAAGTTTCTCAAGGAATCCACTCCATGTTTCCTTTCTGCGATGTCTGAATCCTCTTCCAAGAGAGACAGTCCTTCACGCAAATATTCTCTGTGCCACAAGCCACCAGAACCCATGAAGCAGGACAGCGTCTGGTGCCCAGACCTATTGCTGCGATTTTAACGATTCAATATGAAGGAATATCTCCGTCTCCCTCTTCCGGGACTGGACGATTTGGTCAGGAGTCAGCGTGCCATCCATTTCCTCTCTTTCCCTGATTGCTTTCTCCTCTCCCTCCAGTGCAGAAAGACTGATCCACGCATAGCCTTCTACCACATCTTTCTTCACTCCCTCTCCGAGGCAATACATGACTCCTAAAAAGTACTGCGCCCCAGCGAATCCCTGTTCGGCCGCAAGGCGAAACCACTTGACCGCCTTGCGAGGATTCTTGCGGACTCCTTCTCCGATCCAGTAAAAACGAGCCAGAGTGTATTGAGACTGCACATCTCCCTGCTTTGCGGCACGGCGAAACCACTTGGCTGCTTGCCGGGATTTCTCGGGTACACCTTCGCCCATAAGGTACATGTACCCCAACATCCACTGTGCCTTGACAAGTCCCCGAACAGCGGCACGCCGCAGCCATTTCAGAGCCTCATAGTCGTCTTGTGGCACTCCTTCGCCTTCCGAGTACAAGCACCCCAGGTAATACTCCGCTTCGGCATGCTTCTGCTCGGCAGCACGGCGAAACCACTTGGCTGCATTGTCAATGTTTTCCGGCACACCATCTCCTGAAACATATGCAACCGCCAGAAGATGCTGTGCCTCGGCATCTCCCTGGTTCGCAACACGGCGCAGCTGATCAACCTCGTTCATAACTAATTGTATCTATGTCTAGTTCTATCGCAGTATGGCTATTGAACGCAGTAAAACAGAAAGTGTGCCAGATGAAGTCCTGCGCCCCCTATATTCCAAACTGCTTTCTGAACAAATTGCACCAACTCTGGATCATCATGCATGGGGTACCCAATACCGGATTTCTCCATTCTCTGACTGTCAAGAGTCCGGTAAACCAGAACCCGCAAATCCTTATGGACAGGTCTTCACAGAGCGAATACTGCCACGCAACCGGCCTGTTCACATCGGAACACCTGTGATTTGATCAACAGTATGACAGAAACTTGATATATTGCCTCATGGAACATGCAAATACAGTCACTCCCTTTGCCTTGTGTGCAAATCATGGCAAAAGACAGTCAGAGAACTCCGGGGGCTTGCTGAAACGGTATCGCAGGATTTGCTGTCTGTGCCTGATTCTGGTGCTTCACGGAAGTCCGGTGTTTGCACAGTCTTCGCAATTTCAGGCCGGACTGGGCGCATGGACCGGAGTGGGAGTACAGTTTGTACATGTTCAGTCCCATAGCACCTATTCGCTGGAGGTGATGGTCTCGGTTGATACAGAACCCTGGAAAAAGCGGACTCCCGCATACCTCTCGGCGGGGGTTGGAGCTGCCCTGCGCCCTGTTGGAATCCTGCGGGTGATTGGCAGGGCAGACTATTCCGATGACATTTATCTGGGATTACGATTCGGTCCTGCACTAACTTTTTTGCAGAAGCCAACGCGCCAGGAAAAGAACCGTCAGTTCAGTCTATTCCTGGATCCTTTCCTGCGATATGTCCGTCCACTTGGACAGTACACAGGCTTTATTGAAATCGGATCACAGCGACCATCCTTGCGGCTTGGCCTGTGGATTTCTCTCTGATGGATTCCCATGATCGCAATCTGTACAACTAGCTGGTCCGCTGGTTCTTCTGCCTGTTCACCATCTCGTCCCATCCCTGCATTCCTCCCCCGCTTTTGACAAGCTTTCCCTCCTCTCTCAGTCTGAACGCAATCGTGTCCAGCACCCCGTTCACAAAGTCCTTGCTCTCCTCCGTGCTGAAGATTTTTGCCATCTCAATGGCCTCGTTCATGGTTGACTTTGGCGGAATCTGTTCAAAGTGCAAAAATTCGCAGATTGCAATCCGAAGAATGATCAGGTCCATTTTCAGGATGCGGCCAAGGTCCCAGTTCCTGGCATGATCCGCTATAATCTGGTCAATCCCGTCCTGTTCAGCAATCACCTTCTCGAACAGACGGATTCCGAGCTTCCTGGCCCCATCCTGCTCCGGCAGTCTTGGATGAAGGACTGTACGGTACACATGCGATGGCGAATCTCCGCCGAGCATATATGCGTAGAGTGCCTGTAAAACCGCATGACGTGCACTGCGACGGGGCGGGTAGGTCATGAATATTCGACCGATTCAGCAGTAGCAATGCCCTTGATTTTCAGGATTTCCACAGAATACATACTTCTATATCTATTGGGTTTTAAAATAGAAAAAATTAATATTCGTTGAGTCTGTGGATTTGTGGACAACATGCTGGGGAAATCTTTTACAGGCTCTGCATACATCATGCAGTGCGAGATTTACAGGCTCTTGTGAAGATGTTCCACCTTGATCAAGGATGTTAAATTCGTGTGTGTAACTGATTGCATATTCACAAGACCAACGGAAACGTTCAGGTGCAGAAAACTTGTTCAGGACAATTCACACATTCTTCACCATGTTATCCCGCGCAAAAACTTCTCGGAAACATTCACTGCTGGAGGTTGAAGAGCGTGGCGAATCATGGAGTCGTATCCGTATTCCTCCAAACGGATTTATACCCCACAAGTACAAATGGAATCCCTGTGCAGGCAGGTGTTCTTCAGGGCAATCATTTCTGAATGCATGACCCCGAAAGAAGCTTTCCAGAAGATAGATCAGGAAATCAATCCTCTGCCAGTGGAGGAGATTCCTCTGCTTTCCGCCTTGGGACGAGTGTTGCGTGAGGATATTGTTGCCCGGGAGTCTATTCCGCCTTTTGACAGCTCGGCAATGGATGGATATGCGCTTCGGATGCAGGATATGGCAGAGATTCCCGCAGACTTGTATTTGAAGGGGGAAATTTTCGCTGGACAAGTGCCTTTAACAGGGGTTGCTCCCGCGACATGCATACGCATCATGACGGGAGCGCAGATTCCTCACGGAACAGAGGCTGTAGTTCCGCAGGAATGGACCACAGAAGTTCGTTCAGATACCATTCGGATTCATCGAAAACCGGAAAAAGGAGCATATATCCGGCGGGCGGCAGAAGATGTTTTTCAGGGCACAGCGGTCGCAAAAAAGGGGGCACGCATTACGCCGCCCGTTCTTGGAATGATCGCTGCCACTGAACATCAGAGGGTCAGGGTTTCCAGAATTCCATCGGTTGCACTGGTGGTGACCGGGGATGAATTGCACATGGAAACAGCCCGTTCTTTGCCTCCGGCGAAGATTCGGGATGCAAATGGTCCCGGACTTGCTGCACAGGTGCTTGAGGTGAACGGAAGTTTTGCAGGCCCGCTGGTGGCGCGAGACAATGTGGAGAGTTTGACGGAAGCAATAGAAAACAGCAAGGATGCCGATGTTCTTGTAATTAGCGGGGGGGTGTCTGTAGGCAAACATGATCTGGTGCGAGATGTCCTTGCCCGAATGGGATTTGAGGAGCGTTTCTGGCGTGTCCGCCAGCGTCCCGGAGGACCGATGCTGTTCGGAGTACGGAACACCCAACTGATTTTTGGACTCCCCGGAAACCCGGTCTCGTCAGCCGTATGTTTTCAGCAGTATGTACGCCCTGCCCTGCTCAGGCTGATGGGAGCTGCCGAAGTGCACCCGCCCAGGATGACAGCAAGGCTTGGATCCTCTGTAAAGAAAGAAGCAGGACTGCACCACTTTGTCCGTGGAATTGCAGGCCAGCGGGGATCAGGGGAGTTTATCGTGTCTCCAACCGGACCGCAGGGATCAAACTTGTACTCCTCTCTGCAACAAGCGAACTGCCTGATCCATCTGGAAGAGGAGGCCGTCAATCCAGACAGCGGGAGTGAGGTGACAATCACCCTCTTGCCGTGGGCAGTATTTCCCTGAGAAGGTCCCGAGTATTCCTGCAACGGCAGGAAAATGAGGATTTCCAGGTCTAGCGAAGGATAATGGAGTCGGCACGCTGGAACATGTCGGCACCGCTTTTCTTGGAGGTTCCGGTTGCGCTTCCCAGTCCACGCATTGTGACTCGTGCGACCCCGATCCCGTTCGAAACATAGTAGTCCATCACAGCACGGGCCCGGTCTTCAGACAATTCTTGTCCGGGGCGTTCCAGAGGACTGGCTAGTCCCTCCACACGAACATTCAGGTTCAGGCATTCTCCCAGAATCTCAAGATGGTCCTCAAGAATGTCCCTTGCATCGCCGGAGAGAATGCTGGAATTCCGCGCAAAAGGGACAGCACTCATTTCCACGATATCTGCGCAGTAGGATGGCTCCGTCTGAGTCACCGTAATTGTTGCTGTACGTACATCCCGTCCATATGCATTGGAGAGTTCAAGCGACACAGCGTAGTCTCCTTCCGTCATGTACGTATGCTGTGGTCTGGGAGAGGAGGAGGAAGCCCCGTCTCCGAAACTCCAGCTATAGGACAGCGGGGCATCTCCGCGGACATTTGCACTGAATTCAACAGGCGTTCCTGTGTCTACGCTACTGGAGCTGGGCAAGATTGCCAGTGCCTGTGCGGGAACAGGCGGGAGCACAACCATGACACGGGTCGTGTCCGAGACAGAGTAGCGACCATCGCGATTGCTTGCCGTTACAATGATGTCGTAGTTTCCGGCCTCCGTGAATGCATGAGAGACTTCTGTGCCATCGGCAGTTTTCCCGTCCCCAAAATCCCAGGAATAGCTGACAGGAGGGCGGGCATCCTCATTTGCCGTGGCGGAGAAGTCACCACTCTGATTTTCCTCAAGAGACGCAGGAGCTTCCACCATCAGGGTGTTGACGGCTCTTGGGTTGCAGCCAGCAAGCAAAAGTGTGAAAACACCAGCAAAAGGCAAAAGGGAAGAATGTAACCGTGACATGGCAAATTCTGAAGGGGATTGGCGGAAGTCTGTTCTAGGCAAAAGATACGAATTCTTTCAGGAGAAATGAAGAAACCGAAGACCAGAGATGTTGTTCACAGCATTCAGGACCTGCAGATGCCAGTGCACCATGTATCTCCATCATTGAGAGAGACAAGCGCACAGCATAGCACAGGAAAAAATAATCGCCGGACGGCATTTGTTGAGATGATGGAAGCTCCCAGGTTCTCCCTTTTTGCGCGGTATATCGTATATTGCCTGTTGGAAGTTGATCATTTGGCATCTTTCTTGTGTATATACAGCGGCAGGGTTCCTGCGTAAAGGGAACGACTCACTTCCTGAGAGATTGTACATCACATGCGAATTTCGATTTTGTTCCTGCTGGCTCTTTTTCTGGCTGCGTCCAGCTTCCTGGCAGTACGGCTTCGTTATTTTAATACGGAATACGATGCGGGGGTGATTACACTGACCTGGGAAGCGGAGTCTGAACCAGATGTCAAAGTGTATGAGCTTTACCGCAGGTCCGGGGCAGCGGATGAGTTTTCCCGGATTGCCGAGGTTGCCGTTCACGGAGTAAACACCCCCTATGTTGTGCGGGATGACAGGGTGTACAAGTCTTCGGGGGCGATTGTTGATTACCGGCTAGGGGTTGTTCTGCACAACGGGTTGAGGCAGCAGATCGCGGAGCGCAAGGTGAACTATACGCCGACTGCGATTCCACGGAGCTGGGGCAGCATCAAGGCAATGTTCCAGAATTAGTGTGCACTCTTTATGCGCACATTGATTCTGGACTCGCAACGGATTGAACGAACACTGGCGCGTCTCGCCTGCGAAGTTGACGAGCGAAACCAGGGCACGGAGGGGCTGGTTCTGTTCGGAATCCTGCCCCAGGGCATCCATGTTGCTCAGGCCTTGGCCAGACACATCAGCAAGGTTGCCGGACGCACTGTGACGCCCGTGCCGCTGAACCTGGAGGGATCAATACAGAGAGAGGAGAATGTGTCTGGGAAGGTGGCCGTGATCGTGGATGATGTCCTCTACACAGGACGAACAGCGCACCGTGCGGTCACGGCAGTGTCCGAAATGGGATCCCCAAATCAAATACAGCTGATGGTCCTTATAGATCGGGGACATCGCGAGATGCCGCTCCATCCCGACTATGTCGGACGCAAATTACAGACCAAGCACCGTGAACGCGTGGAGGTCAGTGCGGAAGAAGGACTTTCGGTCTACCTTACCGAATAAAAGGGACTTATAAAGGAAACTGTACGCAGAAACCTCATGCGGCCGGACTCCTTTCTGTCATTTGACGGGTCATCGGGGAACCCAGCGGTTCACCCCTCGCACGTCCAGAAGCCCCAGTCCCCGAGGCCAAGATGTTCGCGGCAGCATTCAGATCCGCGTGTTCCGCATGTCCACAGGACATACACCTGAATTTGCGCAGGGAGGCACGATTGCCCGCGTCCCTGTGTCCGCACCTGCTACAGTCCTGGCTCGTGTACGCGGCCACCACACACAGAACCGCCAGACACTTGTAGCCGAACATGTGCACCAGCTGTCCCGGCGCACCTTCCAGCAGAACCCGGTTCATCCCTGCTTTTGCTTTGACATTCTTGCCAGGATTCTCTGCCGTCCCACGGGCCGAGGCGGTCATGCTTTTCACCTTCAGGTTCTCCACCACCACGACAGGAGCTTCCTTCGAGATTTTCGCACTGTTCTGGTGATTGCGGTTATGACCGAAGTTTGCCAGATAGGTGCTGCACTTCTGTACCTTGGACTGGGTCTTCCTGGCCCGGTTCGACATCTCTTTCCGACCGTCTGCTTTCTGCCGGGCCTTCTGCCTTGCCAGTTTCCGCTCATACCTGCGTTTCCGCACCCGCCCCCGCTTGTCCGCTTCGCTCTCCAGCACCTCGGGTTCCCTGCCGTCGCTGTAGGCCACGGCGATCATGCCGTTGGCGTTCCGGTCAATCCCGGCAACCACTCCGTTGTCTGGAATCACAGGGGCAGCGATCTCATACAGAACCGTAACATACCACCTGCCTCTTTCCTTGAAGATCGTCGCGGACTTTGGCACACCTTCGGGATAGGGATTCCCTCCTCGTCTGCGAATTTGCATATACCCCCGTTTCGGGATCCAAATCTTCCCGTCCCTGATCTTGACATCCTGCGGAATCGTACAGGAGGGGCGTGTGCGATCTCTGGACTTAAACCGGGGCTTGCCGGCCCGGTCGGCAAAACAGTTCTCGAATGCCTGCGACAGCCGTTTCAGTGTGTGGCGAACACAGGCAAAGGAGTATTCCTGCAGCCATGCATACTC